>FWXP01000010.1 GCA_900176545.1 Oscillospiraceae bacterium | reverse complement strand
AAGCTTAAATGAAAGCAAGCTTCCTTCTAAGCTCCGTTCGACTTGCATGTGTTAAGCACGCCGCCAGCGTTCATCCTGAGCCAGGATCAAACTCTCAAATAAAATATCTGAGAGCCTTTTGGCTCTTAATTACTTAATTAAACTCATTTCAATGAATTAACTTAAGGCTCGTTGTTTTCAAGTTCTGCATTCTATTCAATTTTCAAGATCCGCGCCCTCGTCCGAGGTGTTTCCCTCTCGCGAAGTGCTTAGTAAGGATACCAAACCAGTTTTGCTTTGTCAAGCACTTTTTTCAGTTCCTTAGCGCTTTTGTTTAAGCTCTTCTGTGCTCTCCCTCAAGCGCTCCGATAGTATATCGTGCAACCGATACTTTGGCAAGTACTTTTTTGAAATTCTTCAATAAATTTTTGTCTCCTTCAGAAGATCCCCGTCATATATGAGTTTCATGGAGAAGAAACGGTCACTTCCAAAGAGAGGCTTGAAGAATTCCCGGTCTCCTTCCCACAAAGGAAGGTCATATATCTTATCCTTATTTACCCACTCGAGCTTTCCTTCGTCGCAGGATCTTTGAGAAGGATCTTCCTTCCCTGTATATTCAGCTTCGAAGAGGCATATATATTCGTCTTCATATTTACTGTTGATAAATGTGACCATGCCTCTCATCTTAAGACCCTTTAATTCCTCGGGGCGTATACCGGTCTCTTCGTAGATCTCTCTTACCATACAGTCATCAGGAGATTCACCCTCCTCCAGGTGCCCTCCTATCCCCAGGTACTTACCGGTATTCATATCATTTCTTCCCTTATGAATAAAAAGTACATCAGAATCTCTTCTGATGTAGCATTCTGTTGTTATATTAAAACCTTCCATGGTTATCAGATAACATTCTCCTTATGTTTATGTAAGTGACCGAGCCTTACCCGGCCTCTGGCAATATCATGGTGAAGATTGATCCTGTATATAATATAAGAAGATATATCGATCTTAAATGTCTCGCAGATCGCACACCACTTGTCCGCAATACACACGATGCTGCTCTCGATATGCTTGGGAGGAACGGGTGTCAGCGGAAACATGTGCTTTCTTATGATATCGCTCTCAACTTCATTGAGCTCAAAGTCCCTTGTCGCGTTATTAAGGGCACGCTTGGGATGTGTAAAGCCGTGGAGTCTGTGAAATTCATTCTTCTCATGCCAGTCATAGAGGAAATAGTCGTGGAGGATCGCACCTCGAACAAGACTTCTCCTGTCGATCTTGGCGCCGATCTTCTCCAGGACATTTGCCATCTTAAGACTGTACTTTGCAACAGAAACGGTATGCTCAAAGACAGACGTCATACCATGCTGCGTAAAGGACTTCATTTTCTGTGCTTCATCTGAAAGAATAAGGTCTCTTCCGTGACGGAAGATCTCCTTGGCCAATCTGTATTCTCTGATAGGATCTCCCAAAGCCGTCTCCTCTTCTCATCTCAAGAAAAACAAATCATAAACGCTCATCTACATCTCATGATACAACGGATCTGCCAATGTTCAATATGACAAAAAGTATAAAATTACACCTTGAATATCATCAGACTCTGCAGACCATTATGCTTGCATTGCCTTCGATGGTCAGCGGTGACCCTGAAGCTGTCACAAAGGCACACTCACCTGCCCCCAGAGCCACGTTCTTGTCGTCAACCGTTATGACCGCATTGCCTTCAATACATACAACAGACTCGAACCTGCTGTCGTCGCCCGGGATCGTTATATCACTTCCGCTTCTTACCTCGTAGACCATGCTCTCAAAGTATTTGCATCTGCATACGACATGGCTGTCAGCCTCTGCCTTCTGCGGAGCATATCTCTTATAGTCAAGAACGGCGAGAGCCTTATCCAGATGAAGCTCCCTCTTATTGCCGAATCTATCCTTACGATCGAAGTCGTAGAGCCTGTATGTACAGTTACTGCTCTGCTGTACTTCAAGGATCAGGTTACCCTTGCCGATGGCGTGTACCGTGCCCGCGGGAATGAAGAACACATCCCCCTTATGTGTAGGTACGAAGTTCAGAAGATCCGTTACGGTACCGTCTTCGATAGCAGAGCGGACCTCATCCTCGGACACGTCCCTGTTAAAGCCTACATAAAGGCCTGATCCTTCCTTGGAATCTATAACGTACCACATCTCGTTCTTGCCGTACTGAGACTCATTGGCCATGGCATAATCATCGTCAGGATGTACCTGTACGGAAAGATCGTCCTGAGCATCTATCATCTTTATGAGCAGAGGAAAATCCTGAAGGTGAGAACACTTCCACCCGAGGATATCCTTACCCACTCTGCTTATATACTGATCAAAGAGAAGTCCCGTATGCCTTCCCGTCGCTACTGCGGAAGGTCCGTCGGGATGCGCCGACAAAAGCCATGCCTCCGCGATCTTATCGTACTCACACTTCATGTTGTAGTCGGTCCTGAGCCTGGTGCCGCCCCAGAGGTAATCCTTGAATGCAGGTCTTAACTTAATGACCTTATCGGAATCTACGCCAAGCTCCGACTCGCCTATATCGGCTGCATTTCGAGGAAGGACCTCTTCATCGGCAATGCACTCGCCGTAAGCTACTTCTATAAAGATAAGGTTACTGTCTCCGATATTTGATATCTGGTGAGATGTCTTCTCGGGGATGTGCACGGAAAAAGGCGCCTTGCGAACGGTCATCTCTTCTTCGAGGGTAAGACGGCACTCGCCTTCCAGTACCACCCAGTTCTCTGTCCTGGCCTCGTGGCTGTGAGCATATATCGTCCTTCCGGGCCTTACGGTAACCTTGCGAACATAATGTGTCCTGTCCTGTTCGAGGACAGTGTAGTTGCCCCACTGCCTGAAGACTGTAGTGCTGTTCTTTACGAAAGGCGTCAGCACGGGGTTGTCGTAGAGCATACCCTTTACAGAGGAGTTGCCGCCCCTCTTTCCTACATAGACGGCATCGTCGGTATTAACTACGATCACGTCGTCGATGCCGTTTACTACGACGGCTTTATTCTCTTCATTATTTATAACGACACTGTCGTAACTCTCGTTGATAACGCATACTCCGGGATCCTTGTCGGAAAGGTATGCAAGATCTTCAAGGTCAGTAAGCTCATCCCAGGCAAAACCCGCCTGCACACAATAAAGCTTTGATGTCTTCTCCAGAGCGAAATGCTCTACCGACACCTTAGGCAGACGACAAAGGACCTCTTCGCTGAAGAGAAGATTACCGCCTTCGTTCTTCCTCCCGGCATAAGCATTCTTATAGTCAGCGTACGAAGCTTCATCTATATTCTTTATATCATTAAGAAAATCGCCTGCACGGAACATTATCATGCCGAGATTTCTGTAGATATCCTTTCCAAGCGCATCTCTGGAAGAAGGTTTCTCGATATATCTGCCGCAGGAACCGTCCGAAGCAATATCAGAGACATATCCGTATCTGCGGTCAAAATCTTCCTCTTTCTCACTCTTAACAAAGATGCAGACATCCCCCTCCAAGGCCTTCTTCTTGCCTTCAAGGATACATTCCCTGTAATTGTAGTCGACATCGACAAGGAGGTCGGATGAGATAACGAATACCAGGTCGGAATCCTGGAGCACCATCGATGAGAGTACTACAGAAGCATTCGTTCCCATAGGGACCGTCTCATACACGCATCTGTACGAGATCCCCTGAAAAGCCCGCATCTGGTCGGCTACTATAAATCTGTATTCGTAATTAGTTACTACTATGAACTCATCACAGAAAGGCATGTTCCTTGCGACAGCATCCTGGAATGCGGAATGATTCTTCTGTACCTGAATAAACTGCTTAGGATAATCTGTCCTGGAGAGCGGCCAGAGCTTCTCGCCCTTACCTCCGGCAAGTATCAAACACTTCAATCTCTCGATCCCTTTCTATTCTTCTCTTCTATAAAAAGATTATACGTTAATCGTCGTACTTTTTCATGATGCGCATGTTCCACCACAGCGACCATGTATCGGTAAACATCTTTAATATATCCCCTACCCTGATCCTTCCGAAGGACTGATCGCGGGTATAGTTTACGCGGACAGGCATCTCGGATATACGAGCACCTTTTCTGACAGCCAGAGCCAGCATCTCGATATCAAATGCGTATCCCTTGACTCTCATCTTGGGAACGATGCTCTTGATAAGGTCAGCCTTATAGATCTTGACTCCCGTCTGTGTATCCTTGGTCTTCAGACCGAAGAGCACTTTGAGCATCAGATAATAGCAAATGGAGAATATCTTTCTTGCAACGGGATATTCAAGCTTAGAGTCCTTGTGCATCTTAGAGCCGATGACGACTTCGCAGCCCGACTTATCCATCTCGGAAAGAAATTCCGGGATATGATCGGGAGAAAGATCCAGATCGGCATCCAGGAATCCTATGATATCACCTGAGGCATTAAGAACGCCTTCCTTTATGGCTCCGCCCTTGCCCCTGTTAACATCATAAGATACTGGATGTATCTTGGAGCAGGTCTCTGCCGCTCTCATGATCTCATCACGGGTGTTATCCGGACTTCCGTCATTTACCGGGACGAGCTCATATGAGATCCCCGCGTCATCGAGGACCCGAACAATAGTCATGAGGTTATCGTAAATGTGCTCCCCTTCATTGTAGGAAGGTATTACCAAACTTATCATCTTATCCCTTTCGATGCGGGCTGTTACATCAGGCAGTCAGCTTCTTTGCTTCCATTACAGCCTTAGCAAGCTGGTCAGCGCAGGAAGTACCCTTCATGCCGCATGTATTGCCTTCAAGGATCTCATTGATCCTGTCTGCACTCATACCGTCCACCAGCTTGGATATTGCCTTCAAGTTGCCGTTGCAGCCGCCTGTAAACTTAACGTTCGTAACAACCTCGTTCTCGATATCAAGGTCGATCGATACGGCACAAACACCTGATGTCTTATAAGTATAATGCATATGAGTTTCTCCTTTGAGGCTTTTATGTAAGTTTAATATCGTGTGTAATGGATGATATCACAAATCGCCTTCATATTCCCTTTTATTGTCTTATAATATTATATTGAATATACTATCCATTCAAAAACGGAGACATATTATGAGTGATAAGCTGGTAAGCATCTGCATCCCCACATATAACGGAGGCAGGTTCATCAAAGAGACATTAGAGTCAATAAAGGCTCAGACATATAAGAATATCGAAGTCATCGTCACTGACGACTGCTCTAAGGATGAGACCTTAAAGATCTGTGAAGCGTACGACTTTGTAAAGATATTCCATAACGAAGAAAGGCAGGGGCTGGTCGGCAACTGGAACCGGGCCGTCTCCAAAGCCTCCGGTGATTATATAAAGCTTATCGGTCAGGATGATATACTTGCTCCCGAGTCCATCGAGAAGCAGGTCAAGGCGCTGGAATCACATCCTGATGCCACTATCTCCATCGGAGATGCAAAGGTCATCAACCAAAAGAGCGAAGTCCTTATGACCAGAAGCCTGTCACGAACAGATAAGTGCTTTGATGGTAAGAAGTTCGCATTGAAAGCGCTTCGCAGCAGGAACATATATTGCGAACCTGCCAACGCACTCTACAGAAAAGATGCGGCACAAAAGGCCGGTCCCTATAACAGTGAATTCGTATATGTACCTGATTGGGATTACGGTATAGAGCTCTCACTTCTCGGAAATGTATACTATGTAGCTGATACCATAATGTCCTTCAGGATCTCCAATGATTCTGAGACAAGTCAGCTCTACAAGAAGAAGCATCGGATCATGCTCGAAGATACCGAGAAGATGTTTACTAAGTACAAGGAACGCCTCGGACTTTCAGTATTCAGGGAGATCATGTTCAAGATGGCGATCCGTCTTCGCATGTATGCCCGTCTGGCTTATATCAAGATAAAGAAGTAAGGATCTATAATCATCAGAGGAGCAGTGACAATATCACTGCTCTTTTATTGCAAAGAAAACACCCTGTGAAGATTCACAGGGTGTTGATGTTTGTTTAATGATCAACTATCAGGTCGAACTGGGAGCTGTAGTCAATACATGTGTGCTTCCATCGTCATAGTAATAGTCGAAGTCCTGAAGCTTGAAGTTCGTTGTTACCCTATACAATCCATCAGGATCCTCAGAACCTGAGAACTGAGGGCAGTAAGGCATAACGATATGACCACCTGTCTTAGCATAGATAGTATGGGCGATGACCCTTCCGTAGAAATGAACCTTAACGCCCTCATATGCATAAATGTCACCTGCGTCATTGGAAGTGTCAGAATAGGGATACAAAGCTACCATTGCTTCTATGGTTCCCTCACCACTGGTGCTGTTAGGCTGGAACTCGATCTGTCCATGGCTGTTAGCACGTGCATCCAAACCTGTTCTTCCGTTGAGACCGGAACCAATGATATATGTACAAGGTGCCTGGGTCTGATTAATAGAAGTTCCGCTGTGTACATTTTCAGATATGATGCCACAATCAGCTCCGTTAGAATCAAAAGTAATCTTACAACCTCTACCGATGACGATATAGCATCTTGAACCCGTATTAGTTCCGTTACCGCCTGATACCCTGATAAAGCCACCTGCATGGAATGTAACATCACCTGTTATATAGATAACGCAATCATTCGTACCATCAAGTTCTACATTGTACACACCATCGATAGGACCCGAAAGCCTGTACTCAGTACCGTTGTTAGTTCCGACCTGAAGCGCAGGAGTGGAAGCGTCAGTAGGAGCTGCTGAGCTGTTGATAACGCCATAAGCGGCTGCAAAGTCCTCAAAGCAGGAAGGTCTTGAATCACCGGTATCAGGATCTACGTAGTTAGGATCCAGATACTGATTAAGGTTACCGACATAATAAGAAAGATCCTTACCTGTAGCATTAGATGCATGGAAGGATGTTCCTGTACCGTTCCACAAAGCTACATCTGTTGAGGTAATAGTTACCTGATTGGGCTGAGCTGATATATTACCGTTAGACGGATCACGATGAACCTGATAGATGGACGGACCGGTAAAGCCTGTGAAAGCCTGCTCAAAGGTAGAGTTTCCAACATCCATAAAGATTACCTGTGCGCCGGTAGAACCAGTAAACATCTCGTGTGTGCTGCCACTTCCGGATATAGGAGTATCACAATCGATAAAGTAAGCTGTACCAGCACCTGCACCGTCTCCTCGATCACACATAATAGCACCGGAACCGGTTCCGCCGCCGCCGCTGGCTGCGATTATACCTGCATTATCACCAGCATAGACAATGTCACTGTAGTAATGTGTACCGGATGCGGAACGCATGTGAGTTGTAGTAACGAATGTAGAGTAGAAGTCGCAACTACCGATGGGAGCTGAACCGTCACCTCTGGTAACGATGATATTGTCCTCTTGGTTTACTCTGCCGGAACCGTCAACACTGCCGCCGATCTTAACATTATCCATACGACCACCTTCACCAAGCTCTACCTGGAATGCGAAGGGGCTGGGCTGTACAGTAGGGATCTGTCCCTTGTATGTAAGGAGGATATTCTCGACTTCGTCGCCGATCCTTGTTGTAATCCTTACAGTGTAGAGAGTTCCGCTCTTACCGAACTTAGCCTGTGTATAGTTATTAGGAGACGAGGTAGGCGTACCGCCCATACCGGGAACCGGATTAGTTGAACTGTCTGTGAAGTATACGACCGTACCTGCGTCGCACAACTTCTTGAAATCACTGTCCCTGACCTGCTGCTCCTCAAGAGCAGTCTGGAATAACTGAGCTGCAGCAGTACAAGTAATTCTTGCCTGTCCGCCTTCTGCAAAAGAATACAAGCGCTTTCTTGTGTTAGCTGTCATGATAAGTGCAGCGCCGATCAAGATAAACGCAACTGCGAGAATAAAGAGGATCGTAACGAGAATTACGCCGCTCTTATTCTGCTTTTTACCGGACTTGGTAAATCTCTTAAGCATAATCGCCTCTCCTTTATATAATTACTGTTTTCACATATTTGTAGCTATGTAATTACGGTCATTATAGGGCACGTATAAGGCGAATTCAATAATCCTTAAGTAGATTTAAGACATTGTTAAGGAGTTTTAACTTCCTGTGTTTCTTCGGTATTCTCCTCTATGGGAGCGGGAGCGCCTTTGCTTCCAAAACGCTCGTATTCCTCCCTCTTAGCGGCTACGAGATAATAGTCGGTCTGCGTCGCGAACCTGAGGACTGAAGCTGCATAATACTTGCCGCTCTTGTTCTTCTTGATCCTGGTCCTGCTGAAGAACTCGCCGTGTTCGTCACAGGCATAGAGAGCATAGACTGACTTTCTGATCCTGAACCTTGAGATCTCTTCCCTAAAGGTCGACGAGCAGATGGGGCACATCTTTGTCCACCCTTCCGTCATGGTGAGGGAATCAAGAGGATTCTCGGTCTCACTTCCAACATTTACATATTCACGCTTAAGATCGGGATCTATGGAAGAAGAAGAAATGACGCTTAAGACCTCACTTGTCTTGTTGCAGTCAAAGATCCTCTTGAAGATCTCGCCTGTATATCTCGCGTCTGAAGTAGCGCTGTGGAAGGAGTCGTTCTTAGGTATACCGTAATGGTCAACGGCGAATTCCACGCTCCTCTGCTTGCCTCTCTCCCCTGCAAACATGGAGAAGATCGGCTGGATATCCAGGAAGAAGCAGTTGAGCTTATCGTCCATATCAAAAAACTTAAGGTTCATCTTCAGCATATCGGGATCGGAATTGCCCCAGCCTGCGAGGATAAAATCATCACCGCAGAATGCTCTGAACTTCTTATATGCCTCCTCGAAAGGGATACCTGTCTTAAGATCGTCATTTGTCTTATGAGTTACCTTCTTCACGTGGTAGTGAAGGGTCGTGTACTTACAGGGACGTACATCGCAGGAGAAGATCCCCTTCTCTGTCAGGATCCCGCTGTCGTATACATACTTGACCGCACCGATCTCGATGATCTCTCCGCTAAGCGAGGAGACGTCAAACTTATAATCACGCCCGGGAAAAGGCTGATTCCATTCCATATCAAATACTATAAAAACCGTCTTGTCTTCAATCTTTCTGCTCAGCAAGGTTAGTCTCCTTATCAATACGTCGTGCGGTCTTATTATTATACATTAGATATATAAATATAGCACCACATACGGTTATCGCCGTAAATACTCCTCCGAGCTTGATGTCGCCCGAATCGCATCCGATATCCATTACATAATTGACAAATCCGTCGTTCTCAAAAGAGAATGCCAGCTTTCCGCATATCTCGAACGTATCAGCGTGGATCCTCTTGCCGTGATCGGTATAGGTGACCTCGATATTGGATGAATAAGGCACGGACGTTACTACGGTCTTGGTGCCGGATGCTTGAAGGCGCGGATCTCCGGTAAGGTCGATCCTGCTGTCCTCTATGTTTCCCAGGGCGCTTCGAATGCCTTCGCATCTGCTCCTGTCGAGACAATAGACCCTGAAATCCCCCGTAAGATCGGACGGATGTGACAGAGATATCTTGATGTATGCTTCCGCCGTCGACGGATCTAATCGAAGCATGAAAGGCCCCGTGAACTGATTGGTCCTGTCGCGGTCGCCGTAAGACTCGGTAACATAGGAATTGCAGTCAAACGAGGACACCACATAGTAAGGCTGGGAAAGGTCATTAAGGTAGACCCTGATCGTAGCTTCGTTGCGAGGAGCATCAGGAGAGATCGTATATCTTCCTCCTCCCATATCCAGCATATCCTGAGCGAACATATTGTCAGAGGGAAGCTGCATAAAGATCTCATCCAGGAGAGCTCCTCTCATCACGGTATTGATCGTGTCACAGTAATTCTCGCCTGAGATCTGCTGCGCTATATCAGATGACAGCACAAGGTACGTGTCACCGTCATCTCCGAAGAGAGGTACGATGCCTTCGTTAGTATCGAATACGGCAACGGACTCTTCCTGACTCTCGCCGATAAAGGAATGAAGGATATCGTCTCTGGCGGAAAATGACGGACCCATACAGAAACATACATCAAATGCTATTCCTATAATGGCAGTCGTTATGGCAGATGAAGGAAGTTCCTTATACTCCTTTACCATATGGATGAATACGGCTGCCCAGAAGATGACACTTCCTGCGGAAAGGAACTTGGATACTATTGAGATCGATACCTCCGATGCGGCGGAGGATTCCACCACGATAAGTCCCAGAAGAAGGAAAGCTCCGACATATACTGCGCCGGCCGTTACCTCTCTTACATTGCGAAGGGACAATGCAGCTGCGAGCATCACCAGGAACAGGAGACATACGAGCCTCGAATAAAGAAACGCCGACGAAGGGTTGCCAAAGCTAAGGATCATATCCACGGGGGAATAGGATACCGAGACGTAGATAAAAAGCATTACTATCCCCGTAAATGTCTTTGTCCTTAAAGGGATCTGTCCGTTGGCAAAGAAAAGGATCAGCAGCATCACGGTAAAGACATATATGCCCATTACGGGAGAACTGCTGTCGGAAGGGATTCCGCTTATATTACCGTCAAGGAGCTTATAGATAAAGTCTATAAGGTAGAATCTGATCTTACCATTCTCGAAGATATCATTAAGCTCAGCATGCGAGGTAAGGTTCTTAAGGATCGGGAATACTGCCGCAGATGCACAGAGTACACCAGACACCGCCACTATAAGTATCCTTGCAATGCCTCTTATGAACTTGGGTGTGTCAAGATCCTTGTCCGACAGGAGAAGGAACACACCTGCGATGAGGCAGAAAGGTATTCCGCATATAAGTCCGGGAGCACCCGACAATGCCATGAGAGCACAGATCACGATTGTCGCGAAAGCTCTTTTTACGCTTTTTTGACGGTTGAGCTTATCTATGAACGATACGGCTATAGGAAGAAGTATCACCATGTTCATCATGGCTGTATTAAGAGAAGCCGAGAACAGGACTATCGAAGACAGCGAATAGACCGTACCCAGAAGAAGGGACGGATCCTCCTTTACCTTAAGGTTATCGTTAGCCAGATGGAAGAAAGCCGCTCCTGCAAGACCGAACCTGAAATAGAAGAACGCCTTGAAGAGCTCTGAAGCAATGGAAGGACCCAGTACAAGGCCCAGCAGGAATACTATCGACATATGCTCCGTAAGAAGAGTCCTGCATGCCGCAGTGGAGCTTATCTTATCCGCACCTCCGAGAGAAGCCTTTATGTAGGAGAGATCGTGAAGATCCTTATCGACGCCCCTGAAGAGGAAAGATCGGTCGAATTCCTCCGTACGTATGGTGATGGCGGAATACTTCGCATCGGGAAGCTTGCTCTCCCCAAGATACGTATAGACGGCAAACACTATGAGCGCCGGAACTATAAATGCGACAAGAAGCCACGACAGGCGCGATGAACGTGACGTATCAGGATTTGCCATCTGTTATTTCCTTCTCGGGTACTTCCTGAGCCGGTACAACTGCAAGCTCGGCTTTTGCCTTGCGCTTCTTCTCCAGCATCAGGGATACGGCCGATACGACTGCAAGTGAAGCTAACCCGGCAAATGATATGATGACCGCCTCCTTGAAGCCTGCGGGTACATACTGAAGCTTTATCTCGTGGGTACCCTTATCCAGCTTCACCGCGCAGAGCGCATCCTGGACAGGTAAGAGCTCAGCCTCACTGCCGTCTACCGTGAGCTTGAATCCTTCGGCATAAGGGATCGTAAGGAAGAGAAGTCCGTCTTCCTTTGCAGTTACCGTGCCTTCTATGGACGTATCGTCGTAACTTGTGACCTGAAGTCCTTCATCGGATAACTCCTCCACCATCCTGTCGTATCCGGGACGGTTGAGCTCGTAGACATAGCAGTTCATCACACCCGAATTCGTGTCGCTGTAATTCATGGTAAGTGACAAGGGCTCACCCGTGTAAGTGCCAAGACAGACTGTCTGGTAGCTCCTGGTCTCGAAAGAACAGATCTGCAGATCGCCTTCGTTGATAGTAGCCGTACCGGGCTTGGGCGAATAGATATAGACATATACGTCGCTTCCTATGGTGGCGTCGCTTACCGTGACCTTAAAGGATGCGGCGGTTCCGGGATTCATGACATTGAAGTTGAAGAGGCAGCCGAAGATCTCAGGAGCCTGGAGATTGTTCGTAAACTCGCAGGTGGCATCTACGGGAAGATAGACATCGTCTTCTATTCCCATGGACCTGACGAGCATGTTGGTCTTATAGAACACATCGTGTATGTTGTCGTCAGGCACATAATCCAGTACATCCGGGGATACCATATAGCCTACGGGCAGTGCATCGGGGTTGCCGAGGAATGAGACGGACTCCACCGCATATTCCTCCTCGAATATCCTGGGAACGGTATATGTATTCTCGATAAGGGCGAAGTTACGAACTCCCAATAAGGTAGCCGTGACCCTTGTTATACCTGCATTACGAAGTCCGTTGATACCGTTATTGTGGAAGCCGAAGTTCCTCATATACTTAACGAAGCTCTCTCTTGCCGTGGAAGAGAATGTAGACATTCCCTTGACGTCGTATACGGACTGTATACAGCAGATGTTGTTGGGGAAGAGCTCAGTTCTTTCAAATGTATTGTGGCCCTCGTCGCCTTCCACCTGAAGTGCATAATTATGGATCACATCCCTGTTCTTACCGTAGTAATCGTAGCCCGGGAAGCCTTCGTGCTCAGCGACCCTTGATACGGTGAACATGGCAGCCGTGAAGAGCTCTGCCATGAACGTTATGGTGATCAGTACTTCGTAGAAGAGAGTGCTCTTGCGCTTAGCAGCCTTGATGGCGTGGAGCACGCTGCCCTGGATGATGACAAAAAGGAGCGTCAGGGATATCTGCTGATATCCTTCGTTGCCGGTTCCGAACTTCTCATAGAGGACCAGGAATATTCCGGCACCTGCCGCTACTCCCACTATCTGGTTCACCGTATAGCTCTTGAGAACCCTTATCACGGAGAATGCCATGGATACCAGAAGGAAGCACATGATGAAGGACTGCCTGTAAGGGATCTGGTTCGGGAAATGAAATCCGTGCCAGATGAAATTTAAAGTCCTGTTGGTAAAGCTCAGATACATGAAGAAGATAAGGAATCCGTATCCGATCTTATGGCGGAGCCTGATGCCAGTTTCTGCAGGCGCCATAAAGAACAGCGGGATAAGAAGGACTACTATGACGCTGCATGCAACATTTGCCATACCGTCCCTTATGTTGGGGTTGGCGCTTACCATGAGCCTTCCCAAGAAATCGAAGAGGTTGCCCGTAAGGGAGAAGTCCACGGGGAATTCATCTCCCGTAGCAGAGGAATGCTGAAGTATAAGATAGGTAGGAAGCACTGTCACTGCGGATATCATGCCGGCGATGGCGCTTCCCAGAACGAACCTTCCTGCAGCTGCAAAGAAGGACTTGATCGTTATCGCCTGCCTTTCGTTTATCGTAAGGAACAGGACTACCGAATACATCACGAGGAACAGGCAGATAAAGTAGCCCGAATAGAAGTTGGAGGCTATGCAGATACCGAGGGAGAGCACATAAAGTAAGTACTTTCTCTCCAGCATGAGCTTTCGAAGACCCAGAGCGATAAGAGGCAGGAGCACATAGGCATCGCACCACATGATGTTCCAGAAATCCGAGAGGAACCACCCGCAAAGAGCGTAGGAACAGCCGAAGACCACCGTGACGAAATCATATCTCTTCTCGTCGCTCTTCGAAAGGAACATGCCCATAAAAAGAGACGCGAGACCCGCACGAAGTGACGTTACGAAAGCAACGAAGACGGGAAGCGTCTTATAAGGGAAAAAGATGCAAAGTATGTTCAGAGGGCTTGCCGCATAGTTGGAGAAAGCCGCATAGTACTCTGTACCAAGACCCGTATTCCATGTATAGAAAAGGGATCTTCCTTCCAGGATCTTGTGACGGAGCTCGTATATGAACGGCATGTACTGGTGGTAGAGGTCTACCGTCAGCATTGTCCTGTCGCCTACAGGATATACCTGAAGGAACGAGAATACGAGTATCATCGTAAGGAAAGGGAAAAGGAAGGAAAGGATCCTTGCATCTCCCAGAACCGATATTATCTTTGAAAAAATCTTACCAAGAACGCGTCTCATCTGATCTCCTTATTCCGAAAATAGATCATACAAAGAAGATAATATCACAATAAGTATTATTTTGTAGTAATGCGGTAATAATAGGGAAATTCTTTTTGTGGTAAAGTATAGTGAATGATAAAAAGGAGAAGTGTCGATGGGACTTAAGCTGAAGATCATAATGAATCCTTCATCGGGAAGAGAGACCGCCAGGGTCAACGTCGATGACATGCTCGCATATCTGGTATCCTTCGGAGCACTGGAGAGAGCAGATGCATATTATACTTCCGCAAGGTTCGATGCCGTAAGGTTCGCCAAGGAGACAGACGTCTCGCAGTACGATTACATGATCGCAGTAGGCGGTGACGGCACGGTAAATGAAGTCATCACCGGCATGATGGAAGGCGGTATAGACCTGCCGCTGGCTATCTATACCTCCGGTACGGTAAATGATTTTGCCACCATCAACGGACTGCCCTCCCTTCCCTCCGACTTCGCGAGGATGCTTATGAATCCCGCGTTCAACAAGGTCGACTGCGGCAAGGTAAATGACAAGTATTTCCTGAACGTTTTGGCAGGAGGCCTTATGGCGGACGTTGCATATAAGGTGCCTTCCGACTTGAAGACCGCCTTCGGTCCCGCAGCATACTGGATGAGCGCCATGAAGGACATTCCGTCCACTATAAACAATGCGATACATCTGAATATCGAGACCGAGACAGAATCCTACGAAGAGCAGGCGATAATGTTCCTTATCTCCAACACCAAGAGTGTAGGAGGCTTTAGAAAGCTCATGACCATGGCGGACTTGTCCGACGGACTTCTGGATGTCCTCGTTTTGAAGAAGATGGAACCTACCGAAATAATGCCTCTTTTGGGAAAGCTCATGATCGGCGAACACATTTATAATGATAACGTTCTTTATCTTCAGACAGATAAGCTCAAGCTCTCTACACCTTCCGATGAGAAGGTGATACTGGATATAGACGGAGAACAGGGTCCTTCCCTTCCCGTCAACGTAGAATGCATACACGAAGCGATCACCTTGATCGTTCCCGGTGAGGAGGAGTCACTTTGAAAAAGAAGGACAACAAGAATAAAGTAAGAGCTCCGGAGATAGCTCCCGAGCCCGTAGAAGAGACAAGATACGACGGCGGCGAGGACGCGGGCATAACCGTAGAAGCCGAAGACTTAAGCGAAGAGCAGGTAGCCTTCTCCGTAGAAGAGACTTCCCTGTCGGCAGCAGTGATTGCAGAAGAGAAGAAGGAGCCTACGGTCCTTAAGGATCTGGAGCAGATCGACCCCGATCTGCTCACCGGTGAGGAATCCGCCGTAAAGAAGGCAAAGAACAGCAGAAAGAAGGATAAGAACGTCAAGAAGAATGACGTCGATCCCATAAAGCTCGATATATCAGGCAAGAATACAAAGAAGGAAGAGCAGGAAGTACTCCCTGTAAAGAACAAGCGCAAGGGGCTTCCTTTCGTGATAATGGCAGTAGCTGCCGTATTGATCGTAGTAGCCGTATCCCTTTTCTACGAGGCAGGTCTCAAGGAAAAGCTCCAAAGTCCCCTCATGATCAACGGACAGATGGTGGACAGTGCAGAGTTCAGCTTCATGTACCACTATATCCTCATAGATAACGGCGTAGATATATTCGCTTCGGATACACCCGAGATGCTGGCATCCGCTTCCGAAGACCCCAACTATGCTACGCAGAGAGACTATTTCCTGAACCTTACCGCATCAGAGATGAGGACGACACAGCTCCTCTACGACGATGCCAAGCTCCACGGATACGATATCGGCGAAGAGCACTACGCACTGGCAAGAGCTTATGTAGACTGGCTCTCCGGCAAGGCAGCAGAGCTCGGTGTTCCTCTTGATACTTACATCAGAGGTGTATTCGGCAATCAGGTATCAGAGCAGGTAGTAGTCAATACACTTGCAAAGAAGTATTTCACCGAAGACTATGCTTCCGGCGCCAAGCTCGTTGAGCTCCAGGCAACCGAGGAGCAGGCTAACCAGGCTTACGAAGAGAACAGGAATGCTTACGACGTAGTAAGCTACAAGATCTTAAGGATCACTTACGAGCAGAGAGATCAGGCATTCATCGACACAGCCATGCTCCACGCCAACGAGATCGTCGAAGGCATCGGTCACGACAGTAACAACTTTGAGTCCGTAGCAGCAGAATACTTCTCCGGAGAAGCAAGAGACAGGCTCCTCCAGACCGATTCCACCCTTATCGCTGACTCCAGGTATTCAGACTTTACCCACGATGAGTTCAGGGACTGGCTCTTTGACCTGGAAAGAACTCCCGGAGATGCCGTGATCTTCACCGATAACGACGGCTTCCCCATCATCCTCTGCTTCGTATCAAGAGACAGACAGTCAGTTCCTTTGAGAGACGTAAGATTCGTCAAGGTAAACGTTACATATGATCCCGAGGCCGCAGGCTTCTCCGTTTCCGAGGCTCAGAGCACGGCTCAGGAGATCTATGATCAGGTAGCTACAGAAGGTGATATGCAGAGTATCGAGAACATCTACACAGATGAGATCTTGAGCGGCGATATCACGGTAACACACAGCAACGACACATATCCCGGCAAGTACGACGGCGCCCTCAATGACTGGATCTTCTCCGATGAGAGATCCGCGGGCGACAAGACACTTATCGAGACCGAGGACGGCTACTATATCGTCTATATGGTATCCATCTCCGAGAATCCCGAGT
The DNA here is from genome assembly GCA_900176545.1 of Oscillospiraceae bacterium. GTDB lineage: Bacteria > Bacillota > Clostridia > Saccharofermentanales > Saccharofermentanaceae > Saccharofermentans. Next base: position 93,984 of record FWXP01000010.1, on the reverse strand, counting down.
GGTACGACAGGGTCAACAGCTTCATCAGGATGAGGAACTATCAGGCCTTCCTTACCGAGATGGAATCAGAATACAAGTATGAATTCATCCAGTCCGGCCTTGATGCCATCCAGGATGTACCATGACGAGGATATTGATCACCAGGCACGGAGAGACTATCTGGAATACCGAATACAGGATGCAGGGGCGACAGGATTCGCCCCTGACTTGTAAGGGAATAGACTCTGCCCTGGCTCTGGGACGATCATTGCCTGCCCTTGATATCTCACCCGACATCTGCCTTGTGAGCCCCATGCAAAGAGCATTAAATACCGCTCATCTGATACGCAGGGCATCGGGTCTAAAATACAGGATAGAGGTCGAACCTCTGCTCGCCGAGATGGATCTGGGCACTTGGGAAGGACTTCGTGCACCGGATGTGGCAGAGATGTTCCCTGAGGATTTTATAAAGTTCAGGACTCGCCCTCACGAATTCGTTCCGCTAAGCGGCGTTGGAGAAACATTCTTTGACGTATATGACAGAGCCCAAAAGGTAATAGGCAAAGTAAAAGAACGATACGACGGTACCGTTCTTCTTGTATCTCATATGATATTGGTCCAGGCTGCTCTTTGCATAACAGAGGGCAAAGATGTATCTCACTTAAGAGAATATGAGCCCATAGAGCAGGCTAAGATCTATACGATAAGTGAGGACTGATCAGATCCCCGCCATTATAAGTACTATTACGGATACAAAGGTAAGGATCATGGCAAAAGCCAGTATTCCCGCTACTATCTTTACTCCCGTTGAATGCTTATCCGGTCTCATGCTTAATTACCGTCTCCTATCGTAAGAATAAATGTAAGTTCCTCACCGTCACGAAGTACGACTATCTCGATCTCGTCACCTACTTCATGGGAATCACGTACTCCAATGATAACATCTGAGGACTCAATTGCAACTCCGTCCATGGAGATGATCATATCACCTTCCATAAGTCCTGCCGCCTCTCCGGGGCCGCCTGCGGGAAGATCGGATATGTATACGCCCGGAACTGCTCCGTTATATGCACCTTCACTGACCTGATCCACCGTTATGCCCAGATACGGCCTTCCTACTACCCTTCCGTAGTTGATGAGTGATTCTATGATGGGCTTGGCAACATTTATCGGTATGGCAAATCCCAGGCCTTCCGCGGATCCCATCTTGGCATTGGTGACTCCTATGACCTCCCCGAAGGAATTGATGAGAGGACCTCCGCTATTGCCGCTGTTGATGGATGCATCCGTCTGTATGAGCTCCATCAGATATCCGTTATTGTTCATCTGTCTTCCGATGGCGGAGATGACGCCTGCGGTCACCGTGCCTTCCAGAGTTCCGAGGGGATTGCCGATGGCTACTGCCAGTTCGCCCGGACGAAGAAGGTCTGAATCTCCTAATGTCACACAGGGATATGTATCACCGGATATCTTGATGACTGCGATATCAGTCTGTACATCGGTGCCTGTGATCTCGGCCTCTATAAGATCTTCGTATCCCGGAACATTGACCTTGACCGACATATCGGGATCTTCCTTGGCGCTGTCCACTACATGGCAGTTGGTAACTATATATCCGTCTTCTGTTATAAGAAATCCGGAACCTGAAGATACGGGAGTCTCTGCGCCGGTACCTTCTGAAGGTGCGTAGATATATACGGATACGGTGGCAGGTCCTACAGATGCTGCGATATCCGCGACGCTTAGGGTCTGCTTGTCCGGATCTGTCACGCTCGCGGCCTCCTCAAGAGAGAAGAAGGGCTCGGGCAGATCCTCGGGATAGGATGCCTCTGTCACCTCCGAAGAGGGCTTTGTCTCCTTACCTGCGACATAGTTCATATTGCCTGTCCTTCCGGCAGTAAGCGCAAAGATGTATATGGACTGCATTACAGAGAAGAGAAAGAACAGCACAAGGCCCGCCACGGCAAAAGGCAGCGCACCGTTCTTTCCTTGTCTCTTCTTATCTTCCGTCATGAGATATCACCCCTGTCGATGTCAGTCTTAAGATCCCTCTTGCCGTCCTTAGTGATGACCGCGCGGCCGGCTGACGCGTTGGTCACCAGCTCGATCATGCGCTCCGAATCAGAAGAAGAGCATACCGCGGTGATCTCGACATCCGTGGTATAGCTTATGTCTTCGGCGGTAAGACCCGCATTCGAGAGCTCCCTTATTATCTTATCCGACAGGTCATAGCCCAATCGGATCTTATAAGCCTCGCCCTCGGTTATCCTGACAAGACCTGCATCCTTCACGGCTTCAGAAGCGGCTTCGGTGTAGGCTCTTACGAGCCCACCCTTGCCCAAGAGTATGCCTCCGAAGTATCGTGTCACTACTATTATGGAATCAGTTATATCGTTATGCTCCAGGATATTCAGGATCGGCATGCCGGCAGTACCGGACGGTTCACCGTCATCACTGTACTTTTGCATATGCATCGTGCTGTCGATCTTCCAAGCATAACAACTGTGTCTGGCATCGGGGTACTTCCGCCTTATATCGGCTACAAAAGCATCCGCTTCCTCCCTGGAGGATACGGGGGCGGCATTGCCGATGAATACCGACTGCTTTATCTCTATCCTGGAACTTCCGGCCTTCTTTAAGGTGATATGTGATGCGTCGCTCAAGAAAGTTCCCTGTATCTTTGATATGCCATCATAAGCAAAGATTTATCCTGACTGTATGTGATGGTGTCGAGAGCTTCCTCCATGGTAAAGAACTTCGCATCGGAAAAACCGTCCGCTTCTGATGCCTTTGTCGCTTCACTGTCGGCACGCATGACGAACCACGAAACGTTATTATGTACCGGCTTCTTTCTGGTGACGGAAAAAAATTCATACTTGGTCTTGCCGCAGGGAGCTACTATGGAGGCATCTACCCCGGCTTCGATCTTTATCCTCTTTATGGCGATATCCGTGAGCTTCTGTCCTGCTCTTACAACGCCCTTGGGAAATGCCCATTCATGCTTGTCATTAAGGAGCATCAGCACCTTGTCACCGCAAAAAACGATCCCGCCAGCGCAATTACGAACTATCATAAATGTCCTCTCTTCCGCGTCGCCGCAAAACTGATACGTTACCTGTTATTTTATCACATGAACGACGGCAAATATCGTTTTTTGCTTCATTTCCAATAAATAACCTTATATAATGCATCTATGATCAACGATAACAAGAAATACGACTTTAATGACTATAAGCGAAATGAAAGAAAAGGCACGGACCGTTCCAAAAAGAAGCTTCGTGCGCTGCAGAACACATTCGTAGGCCTGCTGGGACTGGTAGTGATATTAACTATCGCCTTGATAGGCGGTGTGATAGGAAAGAAAGCTTCAGGAAAGAAGCTCCTGGAGATAGACGAGAGCAGCCACGCTACTCCCTCCGGAACGATAGGTACCATTGCTACCCCCACGCCGACAGTGCCTTTCGAGGTGACTGAAAGTCTTCCCGCCAACCCCGTGGCAGACGCTTTCTGGGGAGAGCTTACTCCCGCCGAAGAGCCTGTTCCTTACGAGCATTTCGAAGTGCACGGCCTCTATCTTCACCGTGTGGTCAATCTCGAAGATTGTATAGAGCTTGCCAATAATTCCGAGGTAAATGCCTTTGTCATAGACTTAAAGGAAGCCGAGGGCATCTACTACAACACCTCTAACGAAACGGCGCAGGAGATCGGCTATCTTTATAACTACTACAACCTCGAGGAAGTCTGTCAGACCTGCCACGACAATGATATCTACGTGATAGGTCGTATCGTATGCTTCAAGGATCCGCGCCTGGCTTCCACCTACCCCGACAGGGCTATCTGCGACGCATCCGGCAACCCTCTCTTCTTCTCAACGGAGGGAAGCGAGGCCTTCGCAAATCCCTACGATCAGCGTAACTGGGACTACCTTATAGAGCTTGCCGAAGAAGCCATCGCCATGGGAGTCGACGAGATCCAGTTCGACTACGTGAGATTCCCTACCGGGAATACGACTTCAGGCGAAGCGCCTTACTTCGGAGTCGACGGAGAGGTGCCTTCCAAGGCAGATGCCATCAACAGATTCCTTCAGACGGCAAGGATAAGGATACAGGATACATACGGGGTACCGGTGTCGGCAGATATCTTCGGTATCGCGGTAACAAGCTCCCTCGACGGTGAGATATTGGGACAGGACTGGAGCAGTGTAGGCTTTACGGGAATAGATTCCCTCTGCCCCATGATATATCCTTCCCACTACGCTTCCGGCACCATGATGAACGGCATCACGTTCGACTCTCCTGACCTCTATCCTTATGAGGTCATGCTCAACGCCCTTCTTATAGGAAGCCAGTACCATGACCAGCCGGGATACTGCACCGTACGTCCGTATCTTCAGGCCTTTACCGCCTCCTATATAGGCGAAGGCAATTACATGGTCTACGATTACGATGCTATAAATGATCAGATACGAGCCCTGCAGGATGCAGGTCTTAATGAATGGATCTTATGGAATGCCGAGGCCGTATACCCCGACGGAAATTATGGGGGCAACAACGACTGATTGGTGATACAATAGGAAAGATGTTTAAACGGAGGATTGTAAGATGATCGATATTAAGTTCTTACGTACCGAGCCCGACTTGGTAAAGGAAAACATAAAGAAGAAGTTCCAGGATGAGAAGCTTCCCCTTGTAGACGAGGTAATAGAGCTCGACAAGGAATTCAGAGAAAGCAAGACAAGAGCAGAGTACTTAAGGTCTCAGCGCAATAAGATAAGTAAGCAGATCGGTGCCCTCATGGCTCAGGGCAAGAAGGAAGAGGCAGAGGCTACCAAGAAGCAGGTAACCGATATGGCTGAGGAGCTCGAGGCTCTTACGGTCAAGGAGAACGAACTGTCCGAGAAGATCGACAAGATCATGAGGATCATCCCCAATATCATCGATCCTTCCGTACCTATCGGTAAGGATGATTCCGAGAATGTCGAGATCGAGAAGTTCGGTGAGCCCGTCGTTCCCGATTTTGAGATCCCCTACCATGTTGATATCATGGAGAACTTGAACGGTATCGAGCTCGATCCCGCAAGAGATACCAGCGGTAACGGCTTCTATTACTTAAGAGGCGACATCGCAAGACTTCATTCCGCTATCCTCTCTTATGCAAGAGACTTCATGATCGACCGCGGATTCACATACTACATCCCTCCCTTCATGATCAGGTCCAGCGTCGTTACAGGCGTTATGAGCTTCTCTGAGATGGAGAACATGATGTATAAGATCGAAGGCGAGGATCTCTACCTTATCGGTACCTCCGAGCACTCCATGATCGGTAAGTTCATCAATACTATAACGGACGAGGATCAGCTTCCTCAGACACTTACTTCCTACTCTCCCTGCTTCCGTAAGGAAGTCGGTGCACACGGCATCGAGGAGAGGGGCGTATATCGTATCCACCAGTTCGAGAAGCAGGAGATGATCGTCGTATGTAAGCCCGAAGAGAGCAAGGCATGGTACGACAAGCTCTGGCAGAACTCCGTAGACTTCTTCAGGAGCCTTGATATCCCCGTAAGAACACTCGAGTGCTGCTCCGGCGACCTGGCTGACCTTAAGGTAAAGTCCTGCGACGTAGAGGCATGGTCTCCCCGTCAGAAGAAGTATTTCGAAGTAGGTTCCTGCTCTAACCTCGGCGATGCTCAGGCAAGAAGGCTCGGCATCAGGATCAGAGGCGAGAATGGCAACTACCTTGCACATACATTGAACAACACTGTAGTTGCTCCCCCGAGAATGCTCATCGCGTTCCTTGAGAACAACCTCAACGAAGACGGAACCATAAGGATCCCCCTTCCCCTTCGTATGTACATGGGCGGCAAGAGCCTTATCGAAGTACCCGAGAAGAAGTAATACAATTCAAGCCATAACGAAAGGCTGTCTTCGGACAGCCTTTCTTCTTGCCTATAAAATTGGACAAATAAAAACCCGATCCATATAGGATCGGGATAATAAGCAATCGTTAATGCGTCGCTATCAAGCTCTCTTAACGAGGCCGGAACGCAGACATCTTGTGCAAACATGCATTGTCTTAGGGGTGCCGTCAACGATTACCTTAACGCTATGAACGTTAGGCTTCTGAGTTGTCAGAGCACGACGTGAAATCTGCGAACGCGTAATGCTTATCTTTCTGCCAAAAAATGTATCCTTCTGACAAATTTCACACTTAGCCATGGGAAACACCTCCTATCAATCTTTAAAACGCAAGTGAAATGATACCACAAGATCTTCGAACATGCAACAGTTTTATTGAGAAAAAACTCGTCTTACGCTTACTATCCTGTCACACAGTTCACTGTCGGGGTCAAAGCTCGTGAGCTTGATGGTCGTTCCGGAGGAAGATACCATGAGCAACGTACCTGTATCGGTACATACGGCCATGTCGTAAGGCACCCCTTCCCTGTCCGACTCCAGGAAGATTATATCACCCGGGATTATAAGATCCGTTATGAGCTTGCCCGTAACAACGTCATACTGAAGCTCGACCTCTACGCCCATGTTCATCTGCTCCTCGACGGTCCTGGGCGCAGGGATACCGTTTACGCAGGAACAAACATATACGAGCCCGTTAACGGACATACCGCGCATTGTGACACCGTCGTCCTTATACATACTGTTTACAAAAGACAGCGCAGAACTGACAAAATACCTGCAGGATACTTCCTCGATATCTGCTCGGGGAGATATCTCTATGACTCCGGAAGAACCGATCCATCCCGTTCCGCCGCCGGGAAGAGCCACCTGATATACACCGTCACGCTTTACGTCAGCATAGAGGACGGTATTCATCATGACCTGGGTGATGAGCGTTCCCTGGCTCGCGTGGGTCATTATATTCTTGGATGTATCAGATACTATGAGCTTATATTCATGAAGGTCGGGCTCTACACTCTCCGTGCCCTCTATAAGATCCTTTTCCTTTATGTATCCCGTAACGCCGTCCATGGTCTTTACCAGGAGATAATCGTTGTCGGCTATAGCCAGGCATTGGATGGGCTCATTATAGAGCACCTGGGTCACACGGTCAGAAGACGGAGTCGGCGCCGACATGATGTCACACACATCCTTTCCGACTACCCTGAACGAATCGTTATAGATGAGGTCTACGGGCTTCTCTACGAACAGCTCGATATTGGTGCCCTTGAAGAATTCGGGAAGGACTGCAGGAAGGATATAGAATACCGATGCGATGATAAGGACGGTCACAGCTACGGCGATGCCGAATCCTATAAAGAAGGACTTACGCTTTCTTATTACAGAAGCATCCTTCTCCCCGAGGCCCCACATATCCAGCATATCCTCGGCCTTACCATATTCACCGTAGGATGTATCTACTTCATTAAGAAAGGAAGCAGCATCTTCGACGTGCCTTATTCCCTTCTCCTTCATCTCGAACTCAAGACCGTTCTTCGGCTTCTTATTCCAGAATCCGCCGAAGGACTTGCCCTGACCCTTGTTATCAACTGTCTTCTTCATCTGTAAGGAAGCTGCAGAAAGCCGCAGCGTATTCTCCTTCGTGAGTTATACTGACGGAAGTACTTATGACTCCCATGGAATCGGCGACCTCTCTGGCTCTGCCCCTTAAATGGAGCGTCGGAGCACCGCTTATGCCCGGGATTATCTCAAAGTCAGTAAATGCGACGCCGTCGCTCATTACGCCTGTTCCTAAGGCCTTGGACGCAGCCTCCTTGGCAGCAAAGCGTCCTGCCAGGTGCTCGGCCCTTCTGGATTCACTTGAAGACGCAAAGACGTATTCACGCTCGCCCGGAGTAAGTACGCGATCGATAAATGAGTCCTTTTCCTTGGAAAGGATATCTTCCATACGTGAGATCTTCACAAGATCTATTCCGACGTGATTTCTTATCATGATCAGATCTTCTCCGCCTTGATGAGCTTGCCGGAGATCCTGGCATCGGATCCTGCCACCAGATCCTCATAGGGAGATGTGGATACGATAAGAGTAGGAAGTCCGTTGGCACACCTTGCCTCCAGGAGGCTGTTAAGAGAAGATGCCACCTTTCTGCTGTATGTGGACTCCGCGGAATAATCATCTATCGCTACAAAGGAGTATGACTTCAACGCCTCGAGCTTCTCATAGGACATATCCTCGAACTGCTCAGCCTTGGCATAATAAGCGCTCTTTGCTTCGATTATCGCGTATTTTACGGCTACTATCGTAAGATATGTCTTGCCGGACTGGGATCTGTCCGAATATACCGCTACGCCCTTGCGGTCCTCATCTTCGAACAAGGCCTTTACCGCGTCGAACTTAGCCTTTCTGGCCTTCGCATCGCCTGTATAGTCAAAGGAGAATGCCTTGAGAGCATAAGAGGAATAATCTCCCATTCCCGCCTGCTCGTAAGCTTCTTCCAAAAGATCGGACATGCAGGAAGGGCATACTATCCTCTTCCCGTTCTTTGTCACGGAATATCCCGTATCTTTACAGGAGGCACACTTATGCTTCTCCTCCTCGAAGTCGGGATCTATATTATTATCCTTTATATAAGACTGCCTTTCGGCGAACAATTCCTTCTCGCGTACTTCGAGGGCCGGCACCGGCTTGTCGTCATGGTCTACGGCGGCAATGAGCTTGGACTTCCTTATCTCCAGAAGGTCATTATCTATGGAAGCGAGCTTGGGATGAGCCGCGTAGACAGCCAGGATATTATCCTCGCAGGCTATCCTTCGTCTCAATGCCGTATTGGCGACACGCTCAGCGATCAGCTCATTTATCGTCTTCATCGATACCTCCGAAAAGATTCAGGATGTCATCCTTCTCCGGCTCGGGAGCGGCTTCCTCAGGAGTGTCCTTATCTTCTTTCTTCTCGGTCACTTCCGCTTTAGGCTCCGCCTTCACTTCGAGTTCGGCATAAGTCTTGTTGGGATTGTTCTTAACCTTTTTCCTGGAAGCCTTGGACTTGTTCTCCTGCTTCTTAAGGTTCTCATATACTGCAGCAGCGTCGATATCCTCTATTCCTGCGGCATACCATTCGCGCAGCTTATCATCTACGTGCTTTGAAGTAATATTTCCCCTGTAGTCATTGACCCTGAAAGCATACTCTACCAGCCTGGGCGAAGCATTGAATTCGTTGATCCATCTGTCGATCCTCTCGATATCCATACCGTTCAGCCTTCTTCTGGTAAGACGGCCCATAAGCGATACCAGCTGCTCTCTCCTGCTCTTCTTATCGTAATAAGCCTTGAGCTTGTCGGGAGTAGTGTAGCCGTTCTTGCGCCATGACTCTGCAAGGTCATACATGCTGTTGACCTTGAAATGGATCTTCATGTCCCTTCCCTCTTCGAAGAGGCTGTAGACTACGGACGAATGGAACTTATACTCATAGAGGCACTTATCTACCAAGCGATAGAAAAGATAGGACATATTACCCATGTAGAATGTCTTGTTGATACTTCCCGCAAGGATATTACGGGACTCTTCATCAGCAGAGAGAACGGGATCGCTCATCTCGCCTTCTCTGGATACCATGGTCTTTATATAGGAATCAACTTCTGCCCGCTTGATATCGGCAAGGACCAGCTTTTCTTCCTTGGACGTCAATAGCAGACCGTTCTCGATAAGGTCTGCTACTGCTTTATCGGCATCTGCCTTGGAAAGGACGCCGTATGAATATACTTCTTCTCTTGAAAGCTCATTATATCCGCAATTCATCAGGAGCCAGAGATAAACGCAGATGGCTTCCTTGGAAAGTTCCTGTGCATATTGGGTTACAAAGATATCAGGAACGAGAGTATCAGACAACAACAGTTCATGACTGCTCTCAGATTGCTTCATTAAAGATCTCCGAATCGTTTTTATTGTGGAGCACCCGTGTCCTCGGGAGCAGCGGCGGGAGTCGTCTCGGGAGGCGTTGTCGGTGCCGCCGTAGTCTCAACAGGAGCCGTATCCGTAGGTGCGGGAGTCGTATCTGTAGGAGCTGCCGTATCAGAAGGCTGCACATCGGAAGGTGCGGTATCCGAAGGAGGTGTAGTCTCGGTCACTGTCGGAGTAACGGTTCCCGTAGCAGCATCGAAAGCTGCCTGTGTACCGTCGGGCTGGAGCGTACCTACTTCAACGATGGCATTGATGGTAGCGTAACGCGTATCGTCCAGCTGGACTCTGTTGATCTCGTTGCCCTCAGCGTCATACCAGATCTGATAGGAACGTGCAGTAACTCCGTTGTGAGCGCCTCTTGTCTGATTTCTCGTTCCTACGGGAAGAGAACCGTTGGCAACGTATGTAGTGCCTGCGGCAGAAGAAGAGATCTGCTCACCCTGGAAATCGATATATACTCCGTCCTCGAACATATGGCCGTAGATAGCTACGGTGATATAGCTCGTATTGGGGTCCCAGTAAGCATACATGGCAATGGGATATCCGCTGTTATTGGTGAAAGCGTAGTCCTGATTACCCCAGTCAACTGCGGCATCCGTACCGACTTCGGCATAAGAGGAAGGCCACTGGTGGGGATGTCTCTCATCGATCTGAAGATCAGCCTTGATGCATGACTGATAGATCATGGAGCTTACCTGACAGACACCGCCGCCGAAGTCCTGCTCTGTAGTTCCGTTTACGATAACACCTGCCTCGAGGTATCCGCTGGCTGCGGTACGCTGTCCGATGAAACCGTTGAAGGAGAAAGACTCGCCATCCTGAAGCACCAGTCCGTTGATCTTCTCTGCAGTGATGGAGATGTTATGGTTACGGTTTGAATTAGCCGTAGTCTGCGAAGAAGATTCAGAGATGAGACCGAACTCATTATCGATCATCTCACCTGTAAGAGCGGGTTCTGTAACTTCAGCATTTACTTCAACGGAACCGGTATATGTTCCGGCATCAAGGAGTGCCTTGACGTCGTTTACTGCAGTATCGATATCTACCACATAACCGATCTGCGAATCAGTATGCTGGAATGTACATGTCTCTGTATCAAATCCTGTTATCTCAGCCTCTACGGGCTCACAGTTCATGGGATCCAATACATCGTGGACCAGAGGAGAGATGGAATCGGTATTGAGCGTATATGCTGTCTGATACTCTGCGGGAGCAGTCTTGAGCGCTTCTCTTGCATTATGGAGCTCGATAAGCTGCTCGGCTGTCTCCTGACCGGTAGGTCTTAAGTAATTGAATGCATTATCTACTACTTCCGTCACATTGGATTCGATAGGAAGGCTCGTGAGATCAAGAGGATAGGATATACCGTCAAGGGAGAGGCTGATATCTATCTCGATAGGTCTCTCGGGCTGGTTTGCGATAACGGCCTGTGTAGCCTGATCCTTTGTCATTCCGCTGACGTCAACGCCGTTGATGATGATGCCCTGAGGGAAGACATCGACAGCCATCTCTGCGAGGAGTTCCTCCTGAGTCAGCTTGACTACGGTTCCGTCGGAATTAGTGATATCGTAGCGCTTCTCGAAAAGACCGAACTTATAGCAAGCACCGCCTGCTACTGCGAGTACGACAACGGTCGCCATCACGATAGCGAATACGGGAGCCTTCTTGCCGGACTTCTTCTTGGAAGAAGTCTTCTTGGAAGAGCTTGCAGAACTCTTCTTGGAGCTTGTACTCTTCTCAACCCTTGAAGGCGCGGTTTCCTTAGAGCGAACCGCAAGCTGCTTGCCTGACGCAGCTTGTGAAGTATTCCTTACTCCGGGGCGTACAGGAGTATTCTTCTTGCTTCCATTTCCTGTTTTCTTCATTTATCTCATTCCCTCTATAAACTCAAATTCACTATTTAAAAATATAAATAAGGTCGACCAAAACTTCAACCTAATAATTATATAAAAAATACTGATTTTTTATCAAAGGGATTGTATATTTTTATTTCCTGCTCACTTTGCACTTTTCAAATGATATAATTAGTTGGATTATGCTTTGACGAGGAGAAAAATGAGAAACAAGATCTTTACAATCCCTCATCTGTTTAAGCTCCTGTTCCTTCTGGGACTCGTATTGGTGGTTCATTTCGCATACATCACCAGTTTCTTCGCTATCTTCGGAAAGGCGATGGAGAATACCCAGACCGGCAACAACTACGAAGCTTATCAGGCCCTCGCTCCCATAATCACTTTGGCGACGATATTCCTGGGCGATTTCCTTCAGATGCCCCGTTTCTTCAGGAAGAAGAATATCGATATCGTCTCCCAGACCATCTATTTCTGTACTATCCTTACGCTCACCACACTGTCCGCCAAGGACCTTACCGAGCAGCGTGCCTTCCCCCGAAGCGTTATCGTATTAAGCTACGCGTTCCTCTTGATGTACGTATTCGGCTGGGAGCTCCTTTGCAGCTTTATAAGCCACAGGATGTACGACAACGGCGAACTCATAATCATCGGTTCCAATAAGTCTACAATGAACCAGGTCAGGGATAAGATCAACCCTTCCCTCAAGGGCATGGACCTGGACCTCAGCAGATCCATAAGATATTCCGATAAGACGGCTGTAAGATCGGCCATAAGGAGCAATGCCGAGATATTCCTGTGTCCCGACGTTCCCGAGGATGTCAAATCCGACATCATCCTGTCCTGTGCCAAGCACAAGACGGTAGTCTATATCGTCCCCCAGTTCTACGAGATAAGCCTTTACAAGTCCAGGATCATCAACCTTAACGATCTCATGGTCATGCTCGTCGACAGGATGGGACTTACCTTCGAGCAGAGGATCGTAAAACGGTTCATGGATATAATCCTCTCCCTTCTCGCGATCATCTTATCTGCTCCCATAATGCTCATCTGTGCCATCATCATCAAGATAAGCGACGGCGGACCTGTCTTCTACAGACAGGAAAGGCTCACCATGAACAACAAGCCTTACAGGATCTATAAGCTCCGCACCATGAGGATAGACGCGGAAGCAGCTACGGGAGCCGTAATATCCGGCAAGGACGATCCCAGGGTCACGCCTTTCGGAAGGTTCCTCAGAAGGTCCAAGCTCGACGAAGTGCCTCAGTTCTATAATGTGCTCAAGGGCGATATGAGCGTAGTAGGTCCAAGGTCTGAGCGTCCCGAGTTCGTTGCAAACTTCGAGAAGGAGATCCCCGGCTACTCCCAGAGATTCGCGGTCAAGGCAGGTATCACCGGTCTTGCACAGGTTGCAGGCAACTACGATACCACACCCCAGGATAAGCTCCGCTACGACCTTCTCTACATCAAGAACTATTCCGTCCTTCAGGACCTGAAGATAATGTTCCTTACGGTAAGGGCGATATTCTCGCCTCACCTTTATAACAGGACATTCGAAGACAATAAACAGACATTCGTATCCAGTGACAATCTGATTGGAGAGGAATCCGGTGAACGCAGGAGCTGAAGGATATTCCGTCCTTATGTCGGTATATGCCAAGGAGGATCCCTCGTACCTGACTTCGAGTATCAGGAGCATCCTCGATCAGACCGTCCCCACGGACGACTTCGTTATAGTGTGTGATGGTCCCCTGACTGAAGGACTGGAATCTGTACTCAGGGATTTTGAAGACAGCATCAGACTTATAAGACTGCCTGAGAACCGGGGCCTTGGAAAGGCTCTGGACGCAGGCCTTAAGGAATGCCGCCATGAACTGGTCGCCCGTATGGACAGCGACGATATCGCGTACCCTGACAGGATGGAAAAGCAGCTCAAGGCATTCTCCGAAGATCCTGATCTGGCACTCATGAGCGGCACCATAACGGAATTCAAAGATACGGTCTCAGCCGTAACCGGCAAGAGAGAAGTACCTCTTACGAACGCTGATATCAGGGCATTCTCACGCAAGCGCAATCCCATGAACCACCCTGCCGTGATGTTTAAAAAGAGCGCCGTTATGGCCGCAGGCGGATACAGTGAGGATTATCCTCTGTTTGAAGATTACTATCTGTGGGTAAGGATGCTCCAAAACGGAGCCATAGCGGCAAATACATCCGATCCTCTCGTATACATGAGGGTCGACGATAAGACATACCTGAGAAGAGGCGGAAGGAAATATGCTTCCGATATGCTCCGCTTCCATAAGTATCTTCGTAGATCAGGATGGTCTTCTGCCACGGACTATATCACAGGCGCAGTTCCCCATGCGATCATATGCGTCATGCCTAACGTCATAAGGGGATTTATCTACTCAAAGCTTCACTGACCGCGTCTGAACTTCAAGGCATCATCATAGGCCTTAAGTGTATGCTCACCGCATCTTTGCCAGGTAAAGGTCTTGGCGCGTTCAAGCGCTCTTGCAGTCTTATCTTCAGAATCGTTAAGGCTTCTTTGAAGTGCCTTCGCTATATCAGAAGGATCATGAGGATCGCAAAGATATCCGCAGTCTCCTGCTACTTCACTTAAGGAAGAACCTGATGTAGTTACGATGGGAACGCCTGAAGCCATGGCCTCTAATACCGGAAGTCCGAAGCCTTCGAAGAAGGATACATATCCGACTGCTGAAGCCGCCTTCATAAGTGGGATCATATCCTGATCATCAACAAATCCCGTAAAGATAACATTCTCTTCAAGAAGCGGATCGGAATTGACGATACTGAACGTCTCATCGTAATACCAGCCCTTCTTGCCTGTTATTACCAGCTTATATTCATTTCTTATCTCTTCGGGAAGTTCCCTGTATCCTCTTATAAGCCCCGCTACGTTCTTCCTGGGCTCAAGCGTTCCTACATAGAGGATATACTTACCGGGGATCTTGTATTTCGCCCTGATCTCCGGGGATGCAGCAGGTGTATCGAAGAATGCTTCGTCAACGCCAAGATAAGTGACCTCTATGTCCTTATTCTTGGGCTTGCTGCAGGACAGGGAATCCTCTGCCGTATTATGTGATACGGCGACTATCTTATCGCAATTCCTTGCTGTCTGCTTTATGTATCCGCAGAACATGCGCCTCTTCCACCCGATAAGATATTCAGGGTGCAGAAAGTAAGCCATATCGTGAAAAGTAGATACGACGGCGAGCTTCCTGTCTATAAGACGTGAGAGATAGGGCATCGTATAGTTGGGGCAGTGAAGAACGTCTGCACCAAGCTTCTTTACCCTGAACGGAAAGACGAACTGCTCCCAGAGGATCCTTACGTAAGTCTTTCGAAGGATACTGCTCTTAACGGGGACCATGTGAAAGTTCGGCGCATATATACCGAACCCGTCAAGGTCATCATCCTGGGCAAAGAGATAATACTCATTTTCCTTATCGATCTTCTGAAGACCGATAAGGATACCGAGCATATATCTTCCGATACCTGTCTTGTTCTTTTGTGTAGAGGTAAGGTCGATGGCGATCTTCATTTACAGAAGTTCCTTCCTGCCCTCTTCCTTCAACTTCTCTACCATCTTCTTGACATCCTGAAGCCTGGACTTGTTACATACGAGGATAGCGTCATCCGTCTGGACTACTACGGTGTCCTTGAGACCTATACCTGCAACTGTCCTGGTCTTTGAGGAACGGTCGAAGAATACGTTGCCGTCGCAGTCGATGAGCTCCGTATCACCTATGCAGACATTCCTTCTGTCATCGAGATCGAATACATTCTCGAGCGTGTCCCAGGATCCGATATCGTTCCAGTCGAAGTCAGCGGGGATAACATATACGCCGTCAGCCTTCTCCATGATACCGTAGTCTACGGATACGTTCTCGAGTGTAGGATAAACTCTTTCCACTGCTGACTTCTCGTCATCTGTTCTCAGGCTGTCGTAGATGCTCTCCATCTTCTCGTACATATCGGGAAGGAGCTTCTTAAAGTACTCAAGTATAACGGATGCCTTCCATACGAACATTCCGGAATTCCACAGGTACTTACCTGACTCCAGATATGCCTTTGCATCCTCTAGGCAAGGCTTCTCGACGAATCTGTCGAGAGCATATACTTCCTCTGATACGGGGCTGTCCTTCTCGAACTTGAGATAGCCGTAACCCGTAGAAGGGAATGTGGGACGAAGACCGATGGTAACAAGGCGGTCTGTCTTCTCAGCGGTATCTATAGCGAGCTTTAAGACTCTCTCGTATTCCTTAACGTTGCCGATATGGTGATCTGCGGCAAGAACTGCCATCACGGCATCGCCGTAGAGCTTTTTTAATGTCATAGCCGCATAGATGATACAGGGAGCGGTATTTCTCTGCATGGGCTCGATAAGGATATTGTTCCTGTCGACCTCGTCAAAGAGGACCTTGCCCGTAAGCTCGGCCTGTACGGCGTTAGTAACGATAAATGTATTCTTTCTGTCTATTACGTGATCGTAATGCTTGATAGTTTCATTGATCATGACGTCATCGCCCGTGATCTTAACGAGCTGCTTGGGCGCAGACATCCTCGATAAAGGCCAGAAACGCGTCCCGCCGCCTCCTGCCATGATAACAGCACAACTCAACATGCTAAAAATCCTCCAAAATTACGCATTTTTGCTAATGTGAATTATAACGCACATCATGTAGAATAATCCACATGGAGTATAGTTTTCTGCTGGGGTCCGATATGGACTTCACGCTTTTGATGCCGGGTCAACCGATATCTGACGTTAACCTTCGTGCCGCGCGCGCCCTGATCGCCGCGGGCGGGGCTCTGACGATCTCCACCGGCAGGTCTTCATTCTTGACTAACATATATACTGACGTCCTTGAGACGACTGTACCTATAATCACCAGTAACGGAGCTTCTGTCTTTGATCCCGTATCCCGTAAGGAGATCTACTCTTCCCTTATTCCCGAGGATACATGTAAGAAGCTCCTTTCGTTATTCATAGAGCACGATTCGAATGCTACAAGCTACAGCCCCGAAGGTATCTTCTATGCCCCCGGAAGCCTGCGGCGCGAATTCATCTCTAACTACAACAAAGGTCTTCCCGAAGATAAGAAGGCACCGGTCGGTGAGCTGACAGCCGATATGCTCACGGAAGGTCTTCCACCCATTAATAAGTTCCTTCTTATCGACCCCGACGAAGAGACACTGGATCTCGTAAGAGCGGTAAAGGGACTGGAGATAGTATCTTCCGCGGGAGGATTCTACGACATAATGAAGGAAGGCAACTCCAAGGGCGACGGACTTCTTCGCGTAGCGGACTATCTGGGGATCCCGCACGATATGACTTTCGCTATAGGCGACAGCGAGAATGATCTTTCCATGATAACGGATGCCGAGTACGGCATCGCCATGAAGAACTCTGATCCGAGGTTATTAAAAGCCGCCTCCTACATCACGGGAACGTGCGAGGAAGACGGCTTTGCAAAGGCTGTCTTTGATTATATCCTGCCTCTTGTCAGGCGTTGAGGAGCCTGTCGAAGCGTTCTACGATACTCTTCCAGCTGAAGTTATTATCTACGTAATCGATACCGTTCCTGCCCATGAGCTCACATTCCTTAGGGTGAGTCAGGAGGTAATCGGTACAACCTTCGAACTCATAAAATCCGTTATAGTAGAGAGCACCGTTGCTCCTGAGGCAGTGTCCCACGAGAACGTCGCACGCTGCGGTGACGAGAGCGGGGCGTCCCAGCTTCATTGCCTCCAGGACTACTATGGAAAGGCTCTCATACTTTGAGGGGAGCACAAGGAATTCGGATGCCGCGATGGCGCCGTACTTATCTTCCTCTGATACGAATCCCAGAGAGATTATGTCATCAGCCTTGGGAACTTCTATTATCTCCTTACCTACCATCACGAGCTTTAAGGTCGAATCCTTATGTCTGTCCTTATACTCCCTGAAATACTTAAAGAGCTCTGGGCAGCACTTATTCTCATCGATCCTGCCCACATAGATCATGAACTTATCCCTGATATCGAACTTATCCCTGAAAGCCTGCGCAGATACGCCTTCGGGCAGTTCAACGCCGGAACCTCCGATACCGTCATTATCGGGAACATCGGCAGTAGCCGGGAAGAGCTTATTTACAAGAGCCTTCTCTTCGGGAGTCAGGAAGAAAAATGCGGAAGGGATCTCGAACATCTTCTTGAACATCGGGATATGGATCGTCCATTCCTCGTGAGCCGTGGAGATGAGCATTCCCTTCTTGCCTACGGCCTGAAGTCCATAGTAAGTCGTATAGTAAAGATACGTCATGAAGACGAATCTGTCGTAGTTATCCTTGTTATCTCTGAGCCAGTTTATAAGAGCAGGACACTCGGGGCCCTGCAGCGTCATCCACTGCTCCTGCTCTTCAGGGGAAGCCTGACCGGAAGCTACCTTGTCGCATACCTTGGCGAACTTCTCCTGAACTCTCTCATGTGCGACGGAGAACCTTCTGACCTTTACGCCGTTTAAGATCTCTTCGTCAGCCTCATATTCGTCCTTCCACGTTACGTAGTCGATAGCCTTTGTAGTAGCTACCTCGACTTCGTGGTCGGTAAGAGCGACAAGATGCTCGGCAAGCTGCCTTGTAAGGACCTCCGCACCGCCGTTTACTTCCTCACCATATCTCTGTACGACAAAACAGATCTTCATAGTCCCGTAAACTCCCTAAACTGCTTCATGAACAACTCTGATATATTCTCGTATGTAAAGTCCTTGAGCCTCTCGTTCTGCTCAGCGATCATCTTCGCTCTCAAGTCCTTATTGTGCAGCACTTCGTGAAGACACATAGCGGCCTTGCCCATATCCTTATCCTTGAGGAGTATACCGGTTCCGCCTAATGTCTCTGCGATGGCACTGGAATCGTACGCAATGATTGGGATCTTAAAATACATAGCCTCTACGAGAGGAACACAGAAGCCTTCGTGCTCGCTCATGCAGACAAAGGCATCGGCACTTCTGTAGTAAGCAAGGATCTTGTCGAAGGACAGATGGCCTCCGAAGACTACATCCTTGAGTCCCAGCTTCAGGGCATAGATGCCGAGCCTGGACATGTATTTCTCCATACCGGAGGGATTTCCCGCCAGGATGAGCCTTACGGGAGAGTCCTTGTAGATCTGACGATAGGCATAAAGAAGTGAGATCAGGTCTTCCTGCTTCTTATTGGGCGCTATCCTTCCGACAAAGACGATATTCTTTACCTCGTGCTCGTTAGTAAGGGAATCTCCCCCCATCTTCTTCAAGGTGCAAGGCTCAGGTTCCTTCTCATAGTCCTCGAAAGGAATGAGTATGGGCCTTACCTTAAGGTCGCATTTATATCCGTAAGAAATGAGCTGCTGTCTGTTGAAATCCGATACACAGAAGCCGCCGTCAAAAGTATCCCTGAGTTCCATAGTCTCGTACAAGCCCTTGCTGCAGAGCCTTGCGAGCCTTCCGCTGTACTTGACGAAGAAGTCCGGCGGAGTAGTGTTGTGGTAGATAACATACTTTCTGCACTTAAACGACTTGATCTTTACGTTAAGATCGGTACCCGTAGAAAGGTGATAGAGTATGATGTCGTCCTGGCGTATCCTGGGGAGCTTCTCTATCCTCTTGACTCCGCGGGCCTTTGCGCTCTTGCTCACATTCTCGGCATAGATGGCATTCTTAAAGCCGTTAGCCGTCAGGAGCTCACTTATCGCCAGGCAATCGTTACTTACCGCATCACCGTATGAGACTGTAGTCAATATCTGATAAACCGTCATTATTTATTCTCTCTGTCACTGCTTAATTTTCTGTTGAGCTTCAAGATCCGAGATCTTAATTCCGCGATCTCCTTGCGGTTATTCTCAACTTCATCAAAGACGATACCGAGATTCTTGTTAAGATCGTTCTGCTTATATACGGTCTGGTTGATATAAAAGCCGAAGAGCAGTCCGCCGATCTTCTCGGGCAGGCTCCTGTACTGAGGGACGACCTGTTCGATCTCATGCATCTTAGGGATGGTATTGCCGATAAATCCGTCGGCTGCCGTGTTATCGGAACTTGAAGCCGATATGAGGCTTATATCGTCAAACGTCATGGGGAAATCAACTTCGGGGACATCGCGATCTGCCAGTATCTTCTGAAGATCTTCCCTTGCCGAAGACATTACTTGCCCTCCCTGGAATCTACTACGCGCTCGAGTCTTGCAAGTTCTTCCTTAAGGAGCGCGATCTGCTCCCTTTGCTCGAGCACTGTCTCTGCAACATAGAGATACTGCTGGTTAAGTGCATTCTGCTGGCCTACGATAGGCAGGAAGAAAAAGCTCGCGAGCTTACGTATGCACTTCTTTACGAATACCTTGGCGGGATTGCCCTCCAGCATCTGATAGGGCTGGACTTCAAAGTTATAAGAGATATACCTTACGGCTTCTTCGATCTTATCGTCGGATCTTACCTTCTCGACGATCTTCTGATCAGCAAATGATAACGGTATCTGATCCGCTCCGCTGGTCTTGATGTTATCCCTTATCTCCTCCATTATCTTTGTAACATCAATGCTTTCCGACATACTTACTCCTTATTCTCCATTGTTCTTTTACGTTTTTCTTTTTACTTTACGATATTCTTGTCAGAGAAACTCCAGTCGTGTTCCAGGTCAAACGTACCGACTCTGCCCGAGTGTGATACGATCTCTATCTCCAACGCGGTCTTCCAGTAATCCACCGGTACATCTCCCTGTTCGATGGAGAAACCTACTATGAACTTACCGGGAAGCAGCCTGTTGTTCTTGAGTGTTATCTCATAGCTTCCGTCTTCCTTGATCTCGAAGTCCTTGAACTTCTCGATCTTCGTGTTAGTGCCGAAGATATTTAGGCCGTCGTCTCTATAGATACCTATACCGAAGACGGCATTCTCGACCTTGTCCCTGACCTTGAAGTCAATGACAAATCTGATGTCCTCCCCTGTATAGAAGATCGACTGCTCTTCTTTGTTGCAATTATATGCTTTTACGCTCGAGATCTTTACCTCTCCGCTTCCCCAACGAAGCGTGCTCTCATTCTGCTGGGACTCTACTATCTGAACGGGGGTCATGCCGGATAAGAGGACTTCCTTCTTCCTTCTTACCTCGCCCATATACTCCAGATACTGCATATGGATATCCTCAGGCTTGCCCTGAGCCATCACCTTGCCTTCATGGACCCATACGGACTTATCGCAGAACTGCTCGATCTGATCCAGGGAATGCGAGACGATAACGATAGTAGTGCCGTTATTCCTGATCTCCTTGAGCTTGTTGAAGCACTTCGCCTGGAAGTTTGCATCGCCGACTGCAAGGATCTCATCAATAAGAAGGATATCGGCATTTACGTTGATGGCTACGGAGAATGCGAGCCTCATGTACATACCGGATGAATATGTCCTTACCGGGTTATCTATGAATGTACCGAGCTCTGAGAATGCGACTATCTCACCAAGCCTGTCATCTATCTCCTTCTTCGAGAGACCGAAGATGGAAGCATTGTTATAGATATTCTCTCGACCGGAGAGATCGGGATGGAATCCTGCACCGAGCTCGAGAAGGCTCGATACCCTGCCGTTGACTTCTATGGTACCCTCATCCGGATATAGGATCTTGGTCATGAGCTTTAAAAGTGTGCTCTTACCGCAACCGTTATGACCGATAAGTCCTACCGACTCACCCTTTTTTATATCCAGATCTACACCGTCGAGAACGACTCTGTTCTCATGACGGTTCCTCTGCCAGAAGATCATGCGCTCCTTAAGGCTGTTGGATTTGTCGTAATATACCTTGAATGATTTCTTAAGGCCGCGGATCTTGATCGCCAATTCATTATCTGCCATATCAAAGTTCCTCCGCAAAACGCACCTGGAGTTTCCTGAAGACGATGGCGCCCACTACCAGGAAGAACAGGCCGATGACCAAAGACTCGATGAGCGTGGAAAGATCCGGAACGCCTCCCTCATAGAGTATTGCCCTGTATGCCCTGATGATCGGTGTCATGGGGTTAAGGGAATAAATTGCCTTGAACCTCTCGGGGATCAGAAACTCCCCGTAACATATAGGGGTCGCGAACTGCCATGCCATGGTAATGATACCGAGGATATGCTCCAGGTCGCGAAGATATACCGTAAGTGCGGACGCTATAAGTGCCAATCCAAGAGCGAATATGAACTCAACGATCATTATGACCGGAAGGCATAAAAGTCCCCCTACGGAAGGCACGACACCTGATACGAGCGCTACCGCTATTACGACGATAAAGCTCAGTGCCATGTTGACGAATGCGCCGATAACATATGAGATCGGTATTACCTCTCTCGGGAAATAGATCTTCTTGATAAGGTCCTTTTGAACGATTATCGAGACCGAACCGCCTACCAGACACGTGGAGAAGAATATCCACGGGATAAGACCTACAAAGAGATAAAGGTGGAACTTAGGGATCCCTGCCTTCATCAGTATCTTAAAGACAAAATAATAGACTATGAGCTGCAGGAGAGGATTGATGAAAGTCCAGGCAAAACCAAGTATGGAGCCCTTATAACGGCTCCTCAGGTCACGCCTGACCATGCTGACGATCATCTCCCTGTATTTGTATAATTCCTTAAACATATCTGTTTCTGTAAGCTTCAAGAACGCTTATGAGCGTATCCTTAATATCGTATTCGGGTTCAAAGCCGGTATCGTCACGAAGCTTGGTGATATCCGCACTGTAGTGAACGAGGTCTTCATCCGGAAGCCTCTTGGGAAGAGTAGTCTTAGCTGCAGCTTCAGGACTCTTTTCCACAAGGATTCCGATCATGTCTCTTATATACGAGCTCTTTCCCGAACCGACATTATACACCTCGCCGATACGGCCTGTCTCGCCCAAGAGGCGGTATGCCCTTACAACGTCCCTGACATCAGAGAAATCTCTCCAGGAATCAAGGTTACCGTACTCAAATGTATCAAGTTCGCCCTTCTCCAGAAGTGCGATCCTCTTACAGTAATCAGTTACTACGAAGCCTTCCTTCTGGTTAGGTCCTATATGGTTGAAAGATCTTGTGAATACTGCTTTTAAGCCCTTCTTGTTGATAAGGAGCCTTAAGATATCCTCCTGCGTATTCTTGGATACGGCATAAGGAGAATTCTGTACAAGCGGGCAGGATTCGTCGACCATCGGACTTTCCGAAGCAGACATATCATACTGATTGGCAGACCCTATAAAGAGGATCGTCGTATCGGGGCAGGAAGCGATGACCGCCTCTGCGATGTTGACGGAAAGATCCACATTAAGGTGCATCGTCAGATTGATATCCTTCCAGGATATGATGGGAGATGCCTGACCTGCAAGATTGAAGATAACGTCGGGCTTTATGTCGGAGATGAGCCTTGAAGCCTCATCCTTATCCAGCATATCGGCCTTGATGACCTCCTTGCCGTCAGAGACGATATCTACTCCGACCGTCTCGTATCCGCAGGACTTAAGTTCCGCCATAAGGGCAGAACCTGCGAATCCCATTGCACCTATGACAAGAGCTTTCTTCATATATCAGAGTCCGTTCTCTTCCTTGACGATCTTGAGATCGTTCTCGACCATTCTCTTAACGAGAGAAGAGAAATCGATCTCTCTTCTCCATCCGAGCTTCTTCTCGGCCTTAGCGGGATCTCCAAGGAGGAGCTCTACCTCTGCGGGTCTGAAGAACTCGGGGTTAACGGATACGAGCACCTTACCTGTCTTTGTATCGATACCCTTCTCGTCAACGCCTTCGCCTTCCCACTTAAGCTCGATGCCGACATGCTTGAAAGCAGTATCTGCGAACTCTCTTACGGTCCTTGTCTCGTTCGTGGCAATGACATAATCGTCAGGCGTATCTGCCTGGAGCATGAGCCACATTGCCCTTACATAATCCTGTGAATGTCCCCAGTCTCTCTTAGCGTCGAGATTACCGAGCTCAAGATGATCCTGAAGGCCGAGTGAGATCATTACTGCAGCATGAGTGATCTTCCTTGTTACGAACTCAAGTCCTCTTCTCTCGGACTCGTGGTTAAAGAGGATACCGGAACATGCAAACATGTCGTAGCTCTCTCTGTAATTCTTTGTGATCCAGTGACCATAGAGCTTAGCTACTCCGTAAGGTGATCTGGGATAGAAAGGTGTCTCCTCGTTCTGAGGGATGGCCTGTACCTTACCGAACATCTCGGATGTGGATGCCTGATAGAATCTTGCCTCGGGCTTAACTATCTTTATTGCCTCGAGCATGTTCGTTACGCCGATGGCATCGATATCTGCCGTTCCGATGGGTGTATCCCAGCTGGTCTTAACGAATGACTGCGCTGCGAGATTATAGACCTCGTCTGCCTGAGATATCTTCATTGCGGTGATAAGTGATACCGCATCCGTCATATCTGCATAGATAAGATGCACCTTATCCTTTAAGTGCTCGATATTACCGTAATCAACGGTAGCCTTTCTTCTCCAGATGCCGTATACCTCGTAGCCCTTCTCAAGGAGAAGTTCCGCAAGATACGATCCGTCCTGTCCGGTAATTCCTGTAATGAGTGCTTTCTTCATAATATCCTCCTAAGAGTAAACATTGAGATTATATCACAAATGAGAATGCCTGCCTGTATACGTTTGAGGCATTTGCCCAAGTATAGGACGACGCCTTGTCTATCATCTTCTTGCGCTCCTCGTCCGAAGGGTTCCTGCGGACACTTGCTACAAACGCCTCGGCAAAAGCACCTTCGTCATAAGGCGCCGCCTTCATGGCCAGATTGCCTGCCACTTCAGGGAGGCTGGAAGTATCAGATATTATACAGGGCGTGCCGCATGCCATCGCCTCAGTAACGGGCATTCCGAAGCCCTCGTAGATGCTGGGGAACACAAAAGCTTTCGCACAACGGTAAAGATCTCTCTTCTCTTCCTGAGAGATGTAGCCTGTCCTTATTATCCTGTCGCTTACGGGGCTGTTCTCGATGGCAGCGAGGGTCTCCTGCGCATGCCAGCCAACGCCGCCTGCCAGGATGAGCTTTACTCCCGGCATATCATCACAGGCTTTCTCAAAAGCCTTTACTATGGTCTTTATATTCTTTCTGGGTTCCAAAGTACCGACATATAAAAGATAGTCCTCAGCCTTGTACTTCTCTTCGAGGGACCTTCTGGCGGCTTCTTCCTCCTTAAGGTCAGCGAAAGGACGATAATACGACACATCCGTTCCGCAGGGAGCTACGAATATCCGCTCGTCGGGCACACCCAGGAGTTCCGTTATCTCCCTCTTGGAGAACTCGGATATGGTCACTATGGCATCCGCCTTGTCAGAAGATGCCTTGAGGTGATTTTGCAAAAGGCGCCTGTTCCTGTCATCCATGGTCTCGGGATATCGCATCGATACCATGTCATATATCGTTATGATGCTCTTCCCCTTAAGACCGCCCGGTACCAGATAATTGAAGAATACCGTCAGGTCGGCGGAAGACTTGGTAAGCTTCTCATAGGGCCATATCTTACCCATGCCTCCGAGCCTGATATAAGCTCCGAGCGGCATATCCTTGACAACGTGAAGTCTTTCTTCGTCAAAGGGGATCTCCAGGTTATTCTTAACATTGGAAGGAGCATCGTTTCTTCCAAGAAAATCAAATACGTGCATCTCAAAATCGTCGGGACCTGTCAGAAGTCCCCTAAGCGTATTGGCGGCATAAAACCCTATTCCCGTCAGGTTCTTTTGAGCCAGCGGCTGCACGTTATATGCGATCATCTCTTTTTGTTTCCCTTTTTGGCATAGGAATCGGATCTCTTGCTGCTTAAGAATACGAAGTAGCCGTCCTCTTCAAAGATCCTGACGCCTCCGAAGACGGAGATCATCTTGTTCTTATACCAATCCTTACGCTTTGTTACCAATAACATCCTGCCGCCGACGGAGAGCCTGTTGAACCCCTTCTCGATAAAGGTCTTGGCCACCTTAAAATCCGTGTGATACGGCGGGTTGGACAGGATGACAGTATATCCCTTATCCGTTACGGCTTCAAGTGCGTCGCCGCATACGACCAGGGCACCTTCAAAGCCGTTGGCTTCCATGTTCTTCCTCGAGCACTCGCATGCCGCAGGATCTATATCCGTCATGGTTATGTTCGAAGGAGAAACTCCGAAGCAGCACGCCGCGAGGCTTACTATCCCCGTTCCGCAACCTAGGTCCAGGACCTTGTCCTCAGGGGTAAAATCGGCATGCCTTAACATAGCAACAGTCCCTCTGTCCGCCCCTTGCGGGGAGAACAGAGAGACTTCGGTTCCTATGTTTATCTTCCTGCCGTTAAATTCGGCTTCGTACATCAAAGGCGTCCTTTCACGAATGCGGACATCTCTTCCTTGACCTTCTCGAGAGTCGTCTTTGCGCCGTCTTCGGTATCACCGTATACGCCGAAATAGATCTTGAGCTTGGGCTCTGTACCGGAAGGTCTTGCGCATGCCCAGTCAAGACCCTTGTCACCGCCAAGTTCATAAAGCAGAACGTTGGACTTGGGAAGATCAAGTACGGATGTCTTGATACCTTCCTCGGTGAACTCATATCTTACGGACTTCTGGTAGTCTCTTACGGCCTTGACCGCAGGTCCGCCGATAAGTGCCTTTGCACCTTCGATATCGGTTACCTTCTCCACGTCGTTTCTCAGGGAGGCCATGCACTCGCCGATCTTAGCGATACCTTCCTTACCCTCAAGGGTAAAGCTTACAGCCTGCTCGAAGCCGTATCCGTGCTTCTTGTATATCCTTTCGAGACGGTCAAAGAGAGTCTCGCCCTTATCGAATGACTGTGCTGCCATACCGCATACGAGCATAGCCGCTACGACTGCGTCCTTGTCTCTTACGTCAGTACCGGAGAGGTAGCCGTAGCTCTCCTCAAATCCGAACTGGAAGTGCTTGTTGCCGAACTCGTCGTCGAACTTGATCCTCTCACCTATGTACTTAAAGCCTGTAAGAGTCTCCTGGAGCTCAACGCCGTATTCCTTACATACGCTTGCGCAAAGCTTGGTGGAAACGATAGTAGTACATGCGAAGGAATTGTCCTCGAGCGTTCCAAGTCTCTTCTTGGAATCGAGGATATAGTCCAGGAGCATAAGTCCTACCTGGTTACCCGTGAAGCACTTATATGTGACTTCGCCGTTCTCCTCACATCTTGCTGCGATACCGAGCCTGTCGGAATCGGGGTCAGTACCGAATACAAGAGATGCTCCTACCTTCTTTGCGAGTTCGATGCCCATGGTAAGTGCAGCGGGATCCTCGGGATTGGGGCTCTTTACAGTAGGGAAAGCTCCGTCGGGTACTTCCTGCTGGGGAACGATATATACGTTATTAAAGCCTGCTCTCTTGAGGATACGTCTTACGGGCTTGTTGCCGGATCCGTGAAGAGGAGTATATACGATGCTCATGTCCGCCTGACGTGCGATGGCATCCTTATCGATGATGAGCTTTGTAAGCATCTCGGTATATGCGATATCAACCTCGGGACCGAATCTCTTGATAAGGCCTGAAGCAAGGCCTTCGTTAAAGTCTGATGTCTTGACCTTCCTTACGTCTGCGAACTCACTCATGTTCGCGAGGATCTCTGCTGCAGCCTCGTTGGTGACCTGGCCGCCGTCCTCTCCGTACACTTTGTACCCGTTGTACTTGGGAGGGTTGTGAGAAGCTGTTACCATAACACCGCAGAATGCATTGAAATATCTTACCGCATAGCTGCACATGGGAACGGGACGAAGCTCGTCCGAGAGATATGACTTAACGCCGTAAGCTGCAAATGTAGTAGCTGCGATCTGTGCGAACTCGGGAGAGAAATGCCTGGAGTCGAAAGCAATGGCTACGCCTCTGTTCATTGCCTCTTCGCCCTTGCTGACGATATACTTCGCAAGTCCTGCGGAAGCCTTCGCTACAGTATAGATGTTCATCCTGTTGGTTCCTGCACCGAGTACGCCTCTAAGGCCGCCCGTACCGAACTCGAGATCCTTATAGAACCTGTCCTCGATCTCCTTCTCGTCCGAAGAGATCGCCTTAAGCTCTTCTCTCGTAGCCTCGTCAAAATACGTATCTGTGCTCCAGATGTTATACAATTCCTTGTAATCCATATGATCCTCCTCTTGATCTTCTTTTATCCTATGCTGACTATATCATAATCATGCCTTCTTTTGAGGCGATTTTTTCTTCTTGTCTGCAAATGCAAAGAGCAGCGTTCCGACTATGCCGATAACGGAGAGCATAGCTCCCGTCTTTGTTCCCGGAGGAGTAAAATCCAGCACTATATCGTGATGACCGGGACCGCAATCGATACCTATCAATGCATCCTGGTAGACCTTGATATCGGCAGGCTGTCCGTCTACGGTAAGAGTCCAGCCCTTCTCGTAAGGGATCGTCGTGAGGATCACCCTGTCGTCCGAAAGATCTGATGTGATCTCCACATGACCGTTAACGACTTCGTTTACCGTAACTCCGGATATGTCGATGCCCGTAAACTGCTCTTCGAAGATATCGTTGTCCAGATATGCAAAGTTTATGTCTATGAACCTGAATACACTGTCCTCCGAGACTATTGATACGTGTATGGTCGAACCCGGCTCAAAGCTTCCCAGACGGAGCACGCCCGAATAGAAGGAGCGGGAATCCCAGCGCATAAAGTATCTGCCGTCAACATATACTGTACAATCCGACAGACAGCGTGCGGTAGATACATTGAGATACAGCTCCTTATCCGACTCTACGGGGATCTCGTAATCGATGATGATCGGAAGCTCCTCATTTATCTTGTAGAGGGATGTGACATCGTCCCTCTGGTCATATTCAGCCTCGGTACCGAGAAGATCGGCAGCATATGCGGTATCGGACGAAGAATCTTCCTCATCCTCGTCTTCCTCGGAGACGATATAATCCGTGACATCGATATTCTCGCAATTGATATAGGAAGGTTCGATATTCTCTAACGGAATATAGAAATCCTCAGTAAATGAATCAGGGAACAATGATGCATAGAAGCTGTTCCTGAAGGAAAGATAATCCTTCTGTCCTGATGCCGCCTCCAAAGAATAGAAGTCAAATCCGAATGCATCCTGATCAACCGGGAATGCAAGGGGCAGGACATTCCTGTTGCTGTAGAGCGTCAGGTCGTTTCCGTATGAATCGGATACGATAGGATCTGCAGCAGTATAAGTACTCCTGGTCATGGTATGTCCTATAGACAGGAACGCATCGGTATCAGGCGAAGCGAATGTATAGCCTGCAGTGAAGTAGTTATAGTTAACGGTATATCCGAACTGCTTTAAGAACCTGTGAAGTCCCTTGGTGGAACTGGAATTGAAGAAGGATATTCCGTTATAACCTGCATAGAAAGCACCGACATCGTCTATCTCGTAAGGTTTGAGTTCAGGAGAAGCCTGTTCGAGCTCCAGCCTGAAGGAAGATCCGTCATTGCCGACGGAAGAGAGCTCTTCGATCGCTCTTATGGAATCTGCATATTTTGCGCCGTCCCTTGTGTTAAGGGAGAGTACCGCACGTCCCGTAGACATGATGGGCGCGAAGAATACGACTTCGGTAGTAACCAGGATATATACGAGCGCCGGAACGATCTTGGGCATATCCTTCAGCTGCTCGTGCCACTTGTCGTTTTGAAGAAGGAATGCCAGACCCGTAAATGCTGCTATAAGGCAGAGATTACAGAGGAATATCCTCTCACGGTCCTTCATGAGTCCGAAGCTCTGGGCTGCAAAGAGAAGTACGAGCAGTATCCCTCCCGTCTTAAGAAATTCCTTGACAGTAGCCTGCTTTATCCTTTCGAGCATCTTATGCGCGACAACAAGGAACAGCGGATAAAATACGAAAGATTCCCTGTGGAAGAACCAGTTGGGAGTATCAAAGGCCTGCCATGCAACGTCGAATACGTTTATGAGAAATACCAGATATACTCCGGCAAAGACAAATCCGTAAGTCTTCTTCTCCTTCTTCTCTGTACTTGCCGACACGAAGAAGAGCGTACAGAGGTATGTAACGAATACGCTTATGAAGATATAAGGGAGATTATCGCTCAAGAACTCCTCGTCGGTACCGAGGAATATCTGATCCAGGAAGCCCGTGAAGGTAAATCCCACATAATCCTCCGACTTCTCTACGATAACGGGATCTGCATTGGCGATGGTATCTATTCCTACGGGAAGCAGTATGACGCACATGATGAGCGCACAAAGTACTGCAGCTACGATGAACCTTATGATCTTCTTGGCTGCCGTTTTCCTGTCAGAATAAAGACCTTTGGAAGAAAGCCTTACCAGCAGGTAGAAGAACATGTAGATGCCTGCCATATAAGCTATGTAGTAATTGCTCAGGAACATGAGGAGCAGCGTCGCCATAAGTCCCGCTTTCTTATCTTCCTCTATGAACTTCTCAGTAAAGTACAAAGCCAGCGGCAGGAGCGCATATCCGTCCAGCCACATAATGTTGAACATATAGAGCATGAAGTAGGATGAGAAGGCATACATAAGGCCGAAAAGTATCGACCACTTGGAGTCACCCTTCTCACTTCTCTTGTTTATGAAAAGGCACATAAAGGCCGATGCAAGAGAGATCTTAAGACCTATGATAAATGCGATGAACTCGCTGGTCTGCTCGGGTCTGAAAAGGAGTATCAGGAGGTTTAACGGGCTCGCCATATAATAGCCGAAAGTACCGGCCATATTCTTACCCATACCCATGGAGAAGGAGTAGAGCATCTCCTTAACGGACGATGCCGACAAGAGCATATTCCTGTACATGAAGAGAAACGGTGCGTACTGTGCTTCAAGGTCCGATAAGAGTATCGAGTGGATACCTAACGGGTATACCCTGCTCATCACGAGTAGCAGCACATAGCAGATCGCCGCATATATGAATGCGATCAGAGGCTTGCATCTCACGCTTCCCTTAACAGTCTTGCCGCGGCGCTCCTTAGAGGCATTCAAAGAGGCTACTTCTTTCATGTACACGCTCCAAATATGAATTGTATGCCAAGATACTTTTAGATTATAATACAAAGTAAATAATGTTCCAATCTTGGACGGAACCTGTTCGGAGGCAGATAAATGCTCGTAAGTCTTATTGTTCCCTGCTACAACGAAGAAGAATCACTACCTATACTCTACAGTGCTCTCTGCGATGTCAGAGAGCAGGTCAAGGATAAGGAGTTCGAGTTCATCTTCGTAAATGACGGAAGCCGTGATAAGACGAGCTCAGTTATAAAGGATATAGCCGCTAAGGACAAAGGCGTTCGCTATACAATATTCTCCAGAAACTTCGGTAAGGAGGCTGCCATGTTCGCAGGTCTTCATAAAGCCAAGGGAGACTACGTAGCCATAATGGATGCCGACATGCAGGATCCCCCCGCACTTATCCCCTCCATGATCGAGACGTTGGATAAGGACGAAGCGGACATAGTAGCCGCAAGACGTGTTACCCGTAAGGGCGAGCCTCCCATCAGGAGTTTCTTCGCCAGGACTTTTTACAAGCTCATAAATAAGATGGTCGACGTTGAGATCGCTGACGGTGCCAGGGACTTCAGGCTCATGAAGAGATGCGTAGTTGACGCGATACTTGAACTCGACGAGAGACAGAGATTCTCCAAGGGTATCTTCGCCTGGGTAGGATTCAGGACAAAGTGGGTAGAACACGAGAATGTCGAGAGAGTAGCGGGAGAGACGAAGTGGAACTTCTGGAAGCTCTTCGCTTACGCGATAGACGGGATCGTAGCATTTACGACAGCGCCCTTGAGGCTTGCGACATACACCGGATTTTTCTTTGCGGCAGCCGCATTCCTCTATATCATCTACTACTTTATCAGGGCTATCATCCTAAGGATCTACGATCGGGTTCCCGGTTATCCTTCACTTCTCTGCTTCATGCTCTTCATCGGAGGTCTTATCCTTATGGCATTAGGCCTGGTAGGAGAATACATAGGAAGGATATTCATCGAGGTCAAGAGAAGACCGCTTTATATCGTTGCAGATGAGGAGTCCGAGGACTGATGTACTCTTCCTGATCTTCTCTTACTGATGATCTCATATGTGACAAAAGATATCGTCACGATAAGTGATACCAACGCCCCGGCAGCAAGTCCGGGCGTTTTATATTGCAGGCGTATCTCATGTTCACCCGAGCTTACGTCAACCGCCATGAATGCAAGTCCTGCCCTGTAGACGGGGATCTCCTCTCCGTTGTCAGTGGCAGACCAGCCCTCGGAATAAGGGATCGCGATATAAAGATACTTATCCTTATTCGAAGAGACATTGAGAAGAAGCTCATTAGAACCCTCGAAGGAGTAAGAGATATCTTCCATACCCGCAGTAGAGTAGAAATCATCAAGGGTAGCTTCTATCTGTTCAGGCGTCCTTGCATATAACTTTATATCGCCTAATCTGTACGTTCCGGGCATGGTGAACCTCAACGAGACGGAATCCACCGTATCCTCCGTCATCCCGAAGGTAAACAGGAGTTGATCCTTCCAGTGATAATAGATATCGCGGTCGGAAGTACCCACATAGAAATCGATCTTTACCACATCTTCCCCGTTATGGAGCTCCGGCACTATCATGTACATCGAGTCGCCGTGAACATCAGACAGGAGAAGGTTCATCTCTATTCCGCTCACAGGCTCTATATCAAGTATCATGGAACCTTCTTCGGTTACAGTGAAGGTACCGTCGTCATTAAAAGTGATTCCCGATGTCTCCCCCATAGAATAAGAGATCTCCCGATATCCTTCGGACAGGTCATAGGAAGGTACATCACGGTCTACAACAAGAGCGTGCATCATTAGCTCCTCCCTTCCCATGGGATCGAGAGACTCAAACTGTGTAAGCGGAGCAGCATCTTCATAGAAGAACGCGATCGAAGCACCTCTCTTTGCTCTGTACAATGTATAATCACCGCTTTGTGATACGGCCTCATATGCATACGGGGCACTTACGGCCTTGGGGCTTGCTTCATATACACTGATAGATTCAGTACCGCACAGCAGTTCAAGATAATCCCTGCCTCGAAGACCGCACTGGTATACTCCGAGAGAATTGCTGACAATCCCCATATCAAGATAATATCTGTCTATGTAGTTATTACAGTTACTGTTATAGAAATCAAAACTGTTGACGTCCGTTATCATGGATGAATTTACGGGAACCGCCGTATAGGCCAAAGGCAGTCTGTCATACCTGTTATCGCTTTCCCTGACCTCCGAAATGAAAAAATCCATCTCATCTTCGAACATCTTTCCGTTGGCGCCATTGAAAGGTGTAGCAGAATCAGAGATCTTCATTCCGAATGCATATACGCTCAGGATAAGGCACGACACAAAGACTACTGCTCTGTACATGATCTCCTTCTTCCTTGATGATCTGTTTATCATGATAACTCCGAGGACGGATACGATAAGGGATACTCCCGATACCAGCGAACCGAGATCACGTGTTATCACTACCGACAGAAGGAGGATGCCTGCCAACGAAAGGGATACGAGAAGTTCCTTACGTTCCTTGAACTCAGGAAGCCTTTTGTATTCTACTGCGATGATATATGAGAGCAGCAGGTCAAAGCCGAATATATATCGAAGGCTCGAAGTGTTCATACCGTTAAAGAGCGAACCTATCACCGGGAATGCAAAGGAAGCCGCGTACAACACGAACAATATCTTGAGCCTTGATCTTTCCTTTTTTGTAAACAGGAGTATCAGCGCGATGACGATGATCGATGAGAATCCCCAGAATGCATCGGTATTGGTATTTATAAACGAGAAAAGATTCGTGAACATCATGAACCTTGAAAGGGAGAAGAGCTCCAGATGCTTATCCGAACTGAGCCTTCCAAGTCCCGCTATATTCAGCATGGCAGGGATCTGCACCCATATGCCTGCAAGGATGCCCGTCACAGACCAGATGATATACGACGCCAGTAGAGGCAGAAGCCTCGGAGCCTCTTTTTTCTTTGCTTCTCCTATGTATCTTACTATGCAGTAAATGACCAAAAGGAGCATCATCATATACGTAAAGTAGAAAGAATACATGGTACAGAGCGCCAGAACGATGACGTACCCCCTGTGCTCTTTCTCCTCCCAGAGTCGGCACGCACCGTGCATGAGAAGCGGAAAGAGGATAAAGGCATTCAGGAAGAATACCTGATAGAACCCTATATAGATAAAAGACGAGAATGTGTATACCAGTGCACCTGCAACTGCGCCTTCCCTGCCGATCCCTCTTTTGGTCCCGAAGAACACGAAGGCCAGCCCCGACAGATAGAGCTTTGCGATAAATACCAGATCAAAAGCATATTCAGCATATCGTACAGGTATCAGAGCCGCTATCCAGCACATAACGTCAGTAAGCGGATTAACGGAAGATGCGATGGTTACTATAGGGTCGGCACCCATGCCGATGGACATATCCCACATAGGTACGGAAAAAGTATGAAGAACGAAGATGTTCCTCATAAGCTCCCTTATCCACTTTCCTACGTAGAGGAAGTATATATACTGCTGATATACACCGTCATCTCCGCCATAGAAATGCCTTCCTCTGAAGATATAAAAAGGCAGGATCATGATAAGCGCAAACAGCGCAAAACAAAGCGAATAATCGCCGCAGATCCTTTTGCTGCTCTCTGTCTTTGATCTTATCTTTTTTCCCATGATTATGGATTATATCAAAAAGCCGTTACACTTACTCCTGTCATTTATGCCTGCTTGAATACCTACTTATTCAGTAGTATTATTGTGATATCAGTTTTTTGAGGTGATCACATGAAGATTTCCACCAAGGGCCGATACGCTCTTCGCATGCTCATAGATCTTGCAGAGCACAAGAATGACGGCTTTATCGCTCTTAAGACCATCGCAGACAGACAGGATATCTCCAAGAAATATCTTGAGCAGATCGTCCCTATATTAAACCGTGCAGGAATACTTCTTACCAACAGAGGTTTCCAGGGCGGATATCAGCTCGGCAGGGATGCCGATAAGATAACGGTGCGCGAGATCCTTACTCTTACAGAGGGCGATCTTTTTCCAGTATCCTGCATGACTCCCGGAGGCGATATCAACTGTGACAGAAAGATCGATTGTCCCACCCTCCCTATCTGGCTGGGTCTTAATAAGGTCATAAATGAATACCTGGACAGCATCTCCCTTGAGGACATCATAGTCCAGTCCAACGAGCACTTCTCGGGAGACTACATGATCTGATCCGAGGTTCGTTCTTATATAAATATCAAAGGGGATTTCCGATTTTTGGACATCCCCTTCTTTATGTCTTGGATATTCTTCTGACTGATCAGTCTGCGAACATGGGAGTAGATAGATATCTGTCACCTGTATCAGGAAGAAGAGCAACGATGTTCTTGCCCTTGAACTCGGGCCTCTTTGCAACCTCAGCTGCAGCCCACAAAGCCGCACCGGAAGAGATACCTACGAGGATACCCTCTGTCTGTGCAAATTCCTTACCCTTGGCGAAAGCATCTTCGTTCTCTACCTTGATGATCTCATCATATACGGAAGTATTGAGAGTATCGGGAACGAATCCCGCGCCGATACCCTGGATCTTATGAGGACCTGCCTTACCTTCGGAGAGAACGGGAGAGGAAGCAGGCTCTACTGCGATGATCTTGACATCGGGATTCTTGCTCTTAAGGAATTCACCTACGCCCGTGATAGTACCGCCTGTACCTACACCTGCGATAAATGCGTCTACCTTGCCGTCAAGGTCAGCCCAGATCTCGGGACCTGTTGTAGCCTTATGTGCAGCAGGGTTAGCAGGGTTAACGAACTGACCGGGGATGAAGCTTCCGGGGATCGAAGCGTTTAACTCTTCCGCCTTTGCGATAGCACCCTTCATGCCTTTCGCGCCTTCAGTAAGAACAAGCTCAGCGCCGTAAGCCTTAAGAAGGTTCCTTCTCTCGACGCTCATGGTCTCGGGCATCGTTATGATTATCTTGTATCCTCTTGCTGCAGCAACGGCCGCAAGTCCTATACCGGTGTTACCGCTTGTGGGCTCGATGATCGTGGAGCCGGACTTGAGCTTACCGGACTTCTCGGCATCGTCGATCATTGCAAGTGCAACTCTGTCCTTGACGCTTCCTGCGGGATTAAAATACTCGAGCTTAACGAATACGTTAGCGTCAAGTCCGTTATTCTTTACATAGTTATTAAGTCTAAGAAGCGGTGTGCCTCCGATAAGGTCTGTGATCTTCTCATATAAAGCCATTATTGTAGCCTCCTTCATGCAATGGATATTACCGCGTATGGATATACCTTTAATTCCTATCGGTATTGTAGGTTTATTGTATGACGCAAATGTTCCTTTGTCAACAGGAATATCCGCAAAACCCTTGTCCTGTATATAGTTGTATATTACGGGGACTTTTTTGAAAGATCGGTAAAAAGTTATTGACACGTCACTTCTGATACGTTACAATCCAACACATACAAATCCTATAACCTTTGTAGGGATTAATAAAAGGAGACACATCGATGAACATCATATTCGCAATGCTCAGAAGAAATTACAGAAACGGACGAATGTGTCTCTGTATGTGTACAAGATAATCTCATAGTATTTTAATTACATAAGCCGATCAACTCCCCGAAGTCCTGACCGTCTTTGGGGAGTTTTCTTAAACAAAAAACACCAAAACAATTTCAATAAACTTACATAAAGAGAGGTAAATAACCATGGCATATACATACGACAACAACTACAAGTTCGAGACGATTCAGCTTCACGCAGGACAGGAAAATCCCGATCCCGTAACAGACGCAAGAGCAGTACCGATCTACCTTACATCTTCTTACGTTTTCCATAATTCACAGCACGCAGCCGACAGATTCGGCCTTAAGGATGCAGGTAACGTATACAGCAGGATCACAAATCCCACACAGGATGTATTCGAGCAGAGAGTAGCAGCTCTCGAGGGCGGTGTCGCAGCATTGGGCGTATCTTCCGGCGCAGCAGCTATCGCCAATACACTTCAGGCTCTTGCTCATTCCGGTGATCACATCGTAGCCGCTAACAACATCTACGGCGGTACATTCAATCTCTTAAGACATACTCTTCCCGCTTACGGCATCACTACTACTTTCGTAGATCCTCTTGATCTCGATGCCATCGACGCGGCTTTCCAGGAGAATACAAAGGCAGTACATATCGAGACTCTCGGTAACCCCAACTCCGAGGTCGTAGATATCGAGGCTATCGCCAAGATCGCACATAAGCACGGTGTACCCCTTGTTGTAGATAATACTTTCGCTACACCCTACCTCGTAAGACCTATCGAGTACGGTGCTGATATCGTAGTTCATTCCGCTACTAAGTTTATCGGCGGCCACGGTACTTCCATCGGCGGTGTTATCGTTGATTCCGGTAAGTTCGACTGGGCGGCATCAGGCAAGTTCCCCTGGCTTGTTGATCCCAACCCTTCCTATCACGGTCTGAGCTTTGCTAAGGACGTAGGAGCTGCCGCTTTCGTAGTCTATATAAGAACTATCCTCTTAAGAGATACGGGTTCTACTTTATCTCCCGTACACGCATTCGTATTCCTTCAGGGACTTGAGACACTTTCCCTCAGAGTAGAGCGCCACGTAGAGAATGCACTTAAGGTAGTGGAGTTCCTTAATAATCACCCCAAGGTAGCAAAGGTAAACCACCCTTCTGTATCAACGGATCCTTCCCAGCAGGCTCTCTACAAGAAGTACTATCCTAACGGCGGCGGAGTTATCTTCACATTCGAGATCAAGGGCGGCGCTAAGGAAGCTCAGGAGTTCATCGATAAGCTCAAGATCTTCTCACTTCTTGCAAACGTAGCAGACGTTAAGTCACTTGCTATCCACCCTGCATCAACTACTCACTCAGAGGATTCCGAAGAGGAGCTCGCTATCCAGGGCATCAAGCAGAGCACAGTTCGTCTCTCCATCGGTATCGAGCACATCGACGATATCCTTGCCGACATCAAGCAGGCTCTCGATTGATATCTGACACTCAATATATACAACAACACAAAACCCCGGCTTCAGGAAGAAGTCGGGGTTTAAAAATGCTTTACGAAAGGCAATGCTTACAGCTGAACTGTCATTACCTCGATGACCTGGGGCTCCAGGGGCTTGTCGTTGTAGTCTGTTCTCGTCTCAGCGATCCTGTCTACGATCTCGATACCTTCGATGACCTTACCGAAAGCTGCATAAGAACCGTCCAGGTGAGGTGCATCCTCGTGCATGATGAAGAACTGGGAACCTGCGGAATCGGGATCCATGGCACGAGCCATAGAGAGAACGCCTCTTGTATGGCGAAGATCGTTAGGTACGCCGTTCCTGGAGAACTCACCCTTGATATGGTATCCGGGACCGCCCATTCCGGTTCCGTCGGGGCAGCCGCCCTGGATCATGAAGCCCGGGATAACGCGGTGGAATGTAAGTCCGTTATAGAAGCCCTGACCTGCGAGCTTTACAAAGTTCTCTACCGTGATGGGAGCGATCTCGGGATAGAGCTCGCACTTGATGTCGCCTAAGTCCCTGATGGTGATGGTTACGATGGGGTTTGCCATTAGTTGTTACCTCTCTTGTCTTTATTCTTATAGCTTCTAAGTATATCATCCTTGATCTTCCAAAGCTTGGGTGAAAGATCTACATAATAGTTATGCGGATTCTCAAATCTCTTTACCGCATCCCAGAGAGAATCGATCTCCTTGGTGCAGTAGTTCCTTATATCCGTAATGGAAGGAGATTCATAGCAGGGCTGACCCTTATCGAAGATCTTCACCAGAAGCTTTCTCGTCTCATAGTTCTCCAGGGTCTTGGACTTCCATGTCTCTACGGGGTCGAAGATCTCGTAAGGCTCACCGCCCGGGATCTCCTCGCCTTCTACGAAGAGGACATCAGCCATAGCTTTGCCCGTTGCCTTATCGTAGAATCTTACGATCTCCTTGTCGCAGGGAGTAGTTACCTTTCCTGCATTCTCGGATATCTTCATCTTTGGAATAACTTTGCCGTCAGTGTCCTCGACTGCACAGATCTTATATACGCCTCCGAATACCGGCTCAGCCTTGGAAGTTATGAGCCTCTCACCTACGCCGAAGGAATCGATGCAGGCGCCCTGCCTGATAAGATCCCTGATTATATATTCATCAAGGGCATTGGATACGGTGATCTTACAGTCCGTAAGTCCTGCATCATCAAGCATCTGCCTTGCCTTCTGGGTCATATATGTAAGATCACCGCTGTCGATCCTAATTCCCAGGAGCCTCTTGCCCATGGGCTCCAATACTTCCTTTGCGCATCTTATGGCATTGGGTATACCGCTCTTTAAGACATCGTATGTATCTACGAGAAGGAGCGTCTTGTCGGGATAAGACTCTGCGTAAGCCTTGAATGCCTCGAACTCATCGTCATAGAGCATTACCCAGGAATGAGCCATGGTACCTGACAGAGGGATATCGAACTGCTGTCCGCAGATAGTACAGGATGTTCCCGCTACGCCTGCGATATAAGCTGCACGTGCGCCGAGTACGGAAGCGTCAAAGCCCTGTGCTCTCCTGGCACCGAACTCCATTATGGGCCTTCCTTCCGCGGCTCTTACTATCCTTGCTGTCTTGGTAGCGATAAGGCTCTGGTGATTTATGGTACAAAGAAGTGCTGTCTCAAGGAGCTGTGCCTGAAGGACAGGTCCTCTTACCTTGACCAGGGGCTCTCTTGGGAATACAACTGTTCCCTCGGGTATAGCCCACACATCGCAGCTGAACTTAAAGTCACGAAGATAGGAGATGAACTTATCGTCAAAACCGTAATTACTCAGGAATTCGAGGTCTTCTCCCGTAAAGTGCAGATTATTAAGATAATCTATGACCTGCTCGAGACCTGCCATAACGGCAAAACCGCCGTGTTCGGGAACGTCCCTGAAGAACATGTCAAAATACACGATCTTATCTTCGTTACCTCCGTCAAGGTAGCCTTTGCCCATAGTAAGCTCATAGAAATCAGTGAGCATACTCATGTTCGTGCGGTCATTCCACATACTGTTCATGACTTGTCACCTCGTGTCTCTGAATAATAAAAAAGGCCCCGGATACAAAGGTATCCGGAGCCTTGATTATAACTTATTATTTAGTCTTTTACTATCTCCTTCAAGGATGTTGCAAGTCCTGCAAGACCTTGGATCTCCGAAGGGATGATGATCTTTGTAGCCTTACCGTCAGCTGCCTTCTCGAATGCCTCGAGGCTCTTGATAGCTACAAGGCCCTGATCTGCGCCTACGTCCTTGATCATCTGAAGACCCTTAGCTGTAGCTTCCTGTACTGCGAGGATAGCCTGAGCCTGACCTTCAGCCTCTCTGATAGCTGCTTCCTTCTTAGCCTCGGCACGAAGGATAGCTGACTCCTTCTCACCTTCTGCCTCACGGATAGCTGCTTCCTTCTTACCTTCTGCAACGAGGATAGCCTCTCTCTTCTCTCTCTCGGCTTTCATCTGCTTCTCCATGGCTACCTGGATCTCCTTAGGAGGCATGATGTTCTTAAGCTCAACTCTGTTTACCTTGATGCCCCAGGGATCAGTTGCCTCATCGAGGAGCTCTCTCATCTTTGTGTTGATGATGTCACGGCTCGTAAGAGTCTGGTCGAGCTCGAGGTCACCGATGATGTTACGAAGTGTTGTAGCGGAAAGATTCTCGATAGCGCTGATGGGACGCTCGATACCGTATGTATAGAGCTTAGGATCAACGATCTGATAGAAGAGGACAGTATCGATCATCATGGTTACGTTATCCTTTGTGATAACGGCCTGAGGCTGGAAGTCTGCTACCTTCTCCTTCAGGGATATCTTCTTTGCTACCTTATCGATTACGGGAACCTTGAAGTGGATACCCGTCTCCCATGTCGTCTTGTACGCACCCAGTCTCTCAACGATGAATGTCGTTGCCTGGGGAACGATCTTGACACATGAGCATACTACAATGATCAAGATGATTGCGATTACTACTACCGGAACTACTGCTGCTGGCATTTTCTTACCCTCCCAATACCAATGATATTTCTATTATACTTCTTTTACGATGAGCTTGACGCCTTCCATAGAAAGGACTTCAACCTTCGCACCTTCTTCGATGGCTTTATCGGCCTTCGCACTCCAGACTTGGCCCAAGACCTTGATCTGTCCCTGACCGACCATAGGATCGATCGTCTTGATGACGATACCTTCCTTGCCGATGACGCGATCCGCATTAGTCGGATCCGCCTTCCTGGAATGCTTTGCATCTATAGCGGGTCTTATCCATATGAGACATGCTACGAAGCAAACAACAGATACAACGATCATGGTGATGACCTGTGCGGCTACCGGAGCTCCCAAGAGATCCATTATCGCTGCGACAAGACATCCTGCTGCACACCATACCGTGGTGATCCCGAGTGTAACGGCTTCTACGATGAGGAATACGACCATCAGTATAAGCCATACGATCCACATG
The DNA here is from genome assembly GCA_900176545.1 of Oscillospiraceae bacterium. GTDB lineage: Bacteria > Bacillota > Clostridia > Saccharofermentanales > Saccharofermentanaceae > Saccharofermentans. The sequence goes on along the minus strand of FWXP01000010.1, from coordinate 52,764 downwards.
CTGAATGCAAAATCCATATACACTACCTCCCTTATTCATACTTGTACTGATTATACCCTCCCCCAAATCCCGAATCCATATTTCAGAAACCAACTTATATAAGTCTTAAACTTTGCTTTATGTTTTGACAATATATCACCGTTGGGCTATTGTAGACACATGCGAAAAACCTATATAGATTACATGAAGGCGATAGGCGCGCTCCTTGTTATATTGGCGCATTCGATCTCGACTTATTCCGAATCATTTAAGCTCGTACCGCGCCCCTGGGGCATCGTCTCTAATCTGTGTTATGCGGTAAATGCAACTATCTTCTTCGTTATCGCAGGATACCTTTGTCATAAGCAGGATATACCCGGCTTCTACCACAAGAAAGAAACGAAGATACTTGTTCCGCTCATTTCTTTCTCGCTCCTTAAGATCTTCTACACCATGTTCCTTTCGGAGAGATTCGCTCACTCGGATTCCCTCTGGGGCATGATAAAGGACGCTTTCGTCTACGGAAGACTCTACTGGTTCCCGTATACTCTCTTTGTTATATTCCTTGTATCGCCCCTATTCTGGCACGATACCAAGCGCGACGATAAAAGGCTCTTCCTGGCAGCTCTTGCCATGCTGGCATTTGCCGGATGGGATGAATATCTCTCCCTTACCGGCAAGGAGAATTCGATCCTCCTTCTGCAGCTCAATAATGTATTTAAATATATGCCCTATTTCCTTATGGGAACGATCTTCGGTCATTTGAAGGGGGATCGCCTCGAGAGCTTCCTTTCGAAGCATATCCCCGCAAGGCTTACAGTATGCGGGCTCCTTACCGTCTTCTTCGGATATATGCTGGTAAGAGGTCTTCCCGCAGGTGATGAGGTTCGCGTTATCTGGGAGCTTCCTTTCCACAAGAGGCTTCTTATCGCACTCCCCCTCATCTACATCATATATGGGGTATCAAAGCTTCTTCCCGAAAACATAAAGTGGCTCGAGCTCGTAGGAAAAAGATCGCTTCAGATACTCTTCTTTGACAGCATCTTCAGGACGGTTCTCTACAGCATCCTTACTAAGCTTACAGAGCATCAGCTCTGGATGATCCCGGTAGTTGCCCTTATGAGCATCGTGCTCACTGTCCTTGCCTGCGAGGTAATAAAAAGGATCACCGGCGTGAGGACCCTTATCGGACTTTAATCGGCTATACGCCACTTGCTCCAATCGTAGTAGACTTCTTCCAAAGTAAGACCTTCGGGCGGCAGTGTCTTGCCCGCATTCTTCCTGTCGGGATGCTCGAAAAGATCCCTTATGTCATCTTCCGTGAGCTTGCCGAGTCCGGCGTAGAGGATGGTGCCGCTCATGATCCTTACCATATTGTATAGGAATGCCTCACCCTGGACTTCTATCTCTATTATCCCCGTAGACGGTATCTTCCTTACATTGACCGCGAACATACGCCTTACGGTAGTCTTCTGACTTCCGCCTGCGGCACAGAAGGATGCGAAGTCGTGCTCGCCCACCATGAGGGACGCCGCCTTCTGCATAAGTGCAATATCAGGCTCCGCCTTTACGTAATGCGCATAGCGGTCCAGGAGCGGACTTCTGGTACGGCCCGGCTGTATCCTGTAGATATATCTCTTGCCGAGGCTCTCGAACCTGGCATTGAACCCGGCCTTGACGTATATAGCTTTCTTTACGGAGCAATCATCCGGAAGGAGGCAGTTAAGTGCTAACGGGATCTTATCTTCGGGAATATAAAACGGGACTTCCAGGGAGGATACATGGCCTCTTGCGTGGACCCCTGCATCCGTCCTGGAACATCCCGTAACGTTTATCTTTGTCTTATATACTTCTGAGACCGCCTCGTTTAATACCTGCTGAACGGATCTGCCGTTATCCTGGATCTGGTATCCGACAAAATCCGTACCGTCGTATTCACTTACAATGGCGATCGTGGGCATTCTTATGCAATGCTCGCCGTTCCGTCGAGTCCGTCGTCAGCGCATGCCTTACCCATCATGGCAGCACCTACGATACCGGCGTCATTACCCATCTGAGCGAGCTTGATCTGTGTCTTCTTGACTCCGGGACCGAAGTAAGGTCTGGAGAGGGTCTTCTCCTGAAGAGGTATAAGAAGAGGATCACCCTCATTACATACACCGCCGCCGATTACAAGTACTTCGGGCATGAATGTGTTGATGGCATTTGCAAGACCGTCAGCTAAGTAATCGATATACATATCTACTACAGCCTTACCTGCGGCATCACCCTTGCGCATTGCTTCAAATGCTGTCTTTCCGCTTACCTTGCCGTTCTGCTCGATGAGCTCGTTAAGAACGGAATCGGGATTGGCGTCTGCAGCTTCCTTTGTCATCCTGATAAGAGCACTTGCAGAACTATATGCCTCGAAGCAGCCCTTACGTCCGCAGGAACACTGCTGGCCGCCTGATACGAGAACGGTGTGACCGAACTCGGAGCCTGCCTGATTGAATCCGGAATAGATCCTGCCGTTGACGATAACACCTGCGCCTACACCTGTTCCGAGAGTAATAGTAACGGAATCCTCAGTACCCTTGGCTGCACCTGCTACCGCCTCGGCCATACCTGCGCAGTTAGCGTCATTATCGATATATACGGGAAGGTCAACGACCTCTCTTATGAGCTTTCTCATGGGAGCCATATTGAAAGGAAGGTTGTTGGAATAAACAAGGATACCGGCCTTATTGTCAGGAGTTCCGGGGGATCCGATACCGATAGCAGTTACGTCTGCTACCTTGAGGTTAGCCTCTTCGATCACCTTGAGAGCGAGCTCACCCATATCCTTGATGATCTCTTCCATGGGACGCTCAGCATGTGTCTTGATGCTCTGCTTGTTAAGAAGCTCGCCGTTCTCGTTGACGATACCGGCCTTGATGTTTGTTCCGCCTAAGTCGATGCCTACATAATATGCCATAGGATTGACCGTCCTTCCGTGTGTTATTTTACTTATCCATAGTGTCTGACGTTGTCAAAACGTTAGTATTTTAACACACGCAAATTCATTTGTCTGTTTAATGAATTACGAATTCTATTACGAGAATTACCGCAGCGCCCGCCAGGAGTATGCCTCCTGCCACCAGGTCCCTTCCGGTCATCTTGAGAGGATTAAGCTTAGTCCTTCCTTCGCCGCCCCTATAGCATCTGGCATCCATTGCGACAGCAAGTTCCTCGGCATGCTTAAAGCTTGCTACGAACAACGGTATCAGGACCGTGATATAGCCCTTGACCCTGCTGATGACGGTACCTGTGTCGTAGTCAGCGCCTCTTGAGATCTGCGCCTTCATTATCTTATCCGTTTCTTCGATAAGAGTGGGTATGAACCTTAACGCGATGGACATCATCATCGCCATCTCGTGCACGGGGACCTTTATTACCTTCATCCAGCCGCAGAGCGACTCCAGCGCATCCGATATCTTGAGCGGCGTTGTAGTAAGTGTCAGCAGAACACTTGTCGATATGATCAGGAATATGAGTCTTGATGCCATTATGGTACCCTGCCAGAGGCCCCGGCTCGTTACGACTATCTTTGACCACTTAAATACAACATCCCCGTCCTTGGCTGCAAACAGGTTCAATATGAAGATAAAGAGTGCCAGGGGCAATATGGGAAGTATAGACGTCCAGAGCACCTTGGGAGGTATCTTCGCGCTTACAGCCTGTATGAGAGTAACGACCGCAGCCGCTATTATCGCCGCGGGAGACTTTACCATGAAAAGGACGACCAGGTAGACGATATACATCACTATCTTTACCCTGGGATCCGTTCTGTGGAGCACCGAACCCGTATCTATGAACTTTCCGAGACTGATATCCTTAAGCATCGACAGAAGCCTCCTCGTGGTCCAGTACAGCAGTCAGTATATTGACAGCTTCCTCTACGGCATTCCTGCCTACGGGACCGAAGTCCATTTTATATCCCTTTCGCTTCTCGATCTCTGACCTTACATCATATGCAAAGTCGTAAAGAAGCGGCTTAGGGATGTTGTTATCCTCTCCAAAGACCTCTTCCGGAGTTCCGACCCTTATGAGCTTTCCGCCTTCCATATAGCAGACCCTGTCCGCATATCTGGCAACTTCATCCATGTTGTGTGATACGAGTATTACCGTGGTTCCCTGCTTTTTGAGATTCTTGATAAGAGAGAACATCTCGCGTCTTCCTCTGGGGTCCAGACCGGACGCAGGCTCATCAAGGACCAGTATCTTGGGATCCATGGCTATTACTCCTGCTATAGCGGCTCTTCTCTTCTGGCCTCCGGACAACTCGAAAGGATTTGACTCCAGCTTATCCTCGTCAAGGCCTACGCTCTTGGCAGCCTTAAGTACGAGCTCCTTGCGCTTATCTTCAGGAGTCTTGTTCATCTTAAGACCGTATTCGATATCCTTGTAGACAGTCTCCTCGAAAAGCTGATACTCGGGATACTGGAAGACAAGACCCACGTTCTTGCGGAACAGGCTCTTGTCTTTCTTTACTTTGCTCGAAATGGTAACTCCCTCTTCGGGATATATCTCTACACTTCCCTCCACGGGGGCTATAAGACCGTTCAAGTGGCTTATGAGCGTTGTCTTGCCGCAACCGCTCCTTCCTGCTATGGCAAGGATCTCACCTCTTCTTACATCAAGATCGATTCCTTCAAGGATCGTAGGAGCACCTTTCTCATAACGATATGTCAGATCCTTTATGCGGAGAATGATATCGTCAGGATCTACTTCCTCGCGACGTGCAGCCGTGAGTTCTTTTGCTGTCGCCTTGACAGGACTGCATGCGATCTCAGCCGCCTTTATAAGGCAGGAGCTCCTGCTCACAAGATCTTCCTTTGTGAGCTTTACGCGCTGAAGTCTTGCAAGTTCCGTAATAAGGCTTATATGTTCAGGCAGTTCAAGACCTGCTCTTCTGACCTTCTCCGGATCAAGGAAGATCTCTTCCGGCTTTCCTTCCGCCACGATCCTTCCTTTTTCTATTACGAAGATCTTCTCGCAGGCTGATGCCTCAGTCATGTCATGGGTTATGGTCAGTACGGTAAGACCCTGTTCCTTCTGCATCTTATCTATTATCGCCAGGAACTCATCGCGGCTCTTGGGATCGAGCATGGCGGTGGATTCATCCATAATAAGAAGCTTAGGCTTCATGGCTAATGCGCCTGCGATTGCCAGCTTCTGCTTCTGACCACCGGATAACTGCGCAGCCTGCATCTTAGCTTTATCTTTTAGGCCAACGTATTCCAATGCCTTATCTACTCTCTCACGAAGCTCAGGGAGCTTTACACCGATATTCTCGGGACCGAATGCAACATCTTCCTCTACAATGGTACCTACTATCTGGTTATCGGGATTCTGGAAGATATAGGAGCAGTTCTCTCTTATATCCCAGAAGCCGTCTTCATCCTTGGTATTTACACCAAACACTTCAAGTTCGCCGCTGTCAGCAGTCTCAAGGATATCTACGAGCTTAGCAAAAGTCGACTTTCCCGAGCCGTTAGGTCCCAGGATAGCCGTGTATGAACCTGCTTCCACCTGAAGCGAGATATCCTTTACCGCAGGCTCGAGCTTGATATCGGAGCCCTCGTAATCATTCTTATACGTATAGGACACATTACGAGCCTGTATCTCTATCGATCTTGTGTTATTACCTTGTTGCATCGATTAATTATAAAAAGAACAAAGGTCGGTGTAAACCGACCTTTGACTTTAAATCTTATCTATTTTTGTCCGATGATCAAACGAACTCAAGAATAGCCATCTCAGATCCGTCACCTCTTCTTGTGCCGATCTTGATGATCCTTGTGTAACCGCCTGTTCTTCCCTCGTACTTAGGTGCGATCTCGTCGAACATCTTGTTAACGGGGTTGATTACGTTACCCTCGGAATCGTGGCTCTTAAGGAGCCAATAAGCCATCCTCTTTCTTGCAGCAAGTCTGGAAGGAGCATCGACCTGAACAGTCTTTGTCTTAACTTCACGATCAACTACATCGTATGTGTTGCCCTTCTTGGATGTCTTGGAAACAAGAACCTTGTTGCCCTTACCATCAAGCTTAGCAGCAGATACTGTGATCTCCTTTGTTGTGAAGTTGTCCTTCTCCTTGATAGCTTCTGTAATAAGCTTCTCAACGATAGCGCTGATCTCCTTAGCACGAGCTGTGGTTGTCTCAACCTTACCGTTGATAACAAATGCCGTTGTCATGTTTCTGAGGATAGCTGTACGCTGATCCGCTGCACGACCGAGTTTTCTGTTAACTGGCATCTTTATATCCTCCTAAATCAATCTTGTTTGTCTGCCAAGTGAAGATCCATCTCAGCGAGCTTGGCGATAACTTCGTCAAGTGACTTCTTACCAAGGTTTCTAACCTTGATCATCTCATCCTCGGAACGGGAGATAAGATCGCCGACTGTGTTGATGGCTGCTCTCTTAAGGCAGTTGTATGTACGAACTGAGAAGTCGAGATCCTCGATAAGCTTACCGAGCTCAGAATTCTTCTCGCTCTTTGTCTCGATGCTCTTGAAGCTGATGGAGCTCTCTGTCTCAGTGAGAACTGTGAAGAGATTCAAGTGCTGGATAAGGATATCTGCAGCAGATGAAAGTGCCTCATCAACGGCAACAGTACCGTCTGTCCAAACCTCAAGTGTAAGGCTGTCGTAGTCTGTACGCTCGCCTACACGGGTATTCTCGATAACATAGTTAGCTCGCTTGATAGGTGTGAAGATGGAATCGATAGCGATGATACCGATAGCCTGGCCCTCAACCTTGTTCTGCTCGGCTGTGTTATATCCGCGACCAGCGCTGATAGTGAGCTCCATGAATACCTTGGACTCGCCGTTCAGATGAGCGATAACGTGATCGGGATTCATGATCTCGACCTCGTCATCATGTACGATATCACCGGCTGTGAGCTCACCTGTCTTCCCCTCTGTTACGCTGATGCAAACAGTCTTGGGAGAATCAGTGTGAAGCTTAGCGCGGATACCCTTGATATTAAGGATGATCTCCGTCATGTCCTCGATGATGCCGGGGACAGTGGAGAACTCGTGATAGATGTTATCGATCTTTATAGCAGTAACTGCAGCACCCGTAAGAGAAGAAAGCAGAACACGACGAAGAGAATTTCCGAGTGTCGTACCGTAGCCGCGCTCAAGCGGAGATACGACGTATTTGCCGTAGGAACCATCTTCACTTAATTCTTTACATTCAATGGTAGGCTCTAATATATCGTTCATTTTTTCCTCCTGTTGGTGATTGCTTTATAGATCAAGTCAATTATTACTTGCTGTACAACTCGACGATAGCGACTGCGTTAACAGGTACATCGATCTGATCTGCTCTCGGGATTGCATTTACCTTACCGCTGAGCTTATCAGCATCTGCAGTGAGCCACTCAGGGATGATTCTGCCGTTTGTTGTCTCGATGATATCCTTGTATCTCTGAGAACCTCTAGCGTTCTCCTTGATCTCAACTACATCACCGGGCTTAACACGGTAAGAAGGAATATTTACAGTCTTGCCGTTAACATTTACATGTCTGTGGCTTACGATCTGCTTTGCTTCGTCTCTTGTACGAGCAAAACCGAGTCTGAAGATGACATTGTCAAGTCTTGTCTCGAGGAGGATCATAAGATTCTCACCGGTTGTGCCGTACTTAAGCTTCTGTGCCTTGTCGAAGTAATTTCTGAAAGGCTTCTCAAGAACGCCGTAGATGAACTTAGCCTTCTGCTTTTCCTTGAGCTGCATTCCGTACTCGGACTGCTTCCTGGGTCTGGCGTTCCTATGTCTGTTGGATTTCTTATCTATTCCAAGAAATGCCGGCTCAATATCAAGAGCTCTGCATCTCTTAAGGACAGGTGTCATATCTCTTGCCATTGCTATATCCTCTTTTCTAATGCTTTATTCAATGTTCGCAAGTTATCCTAAGGATTAAACTCTACGACGCTTAGGAGGACGGCAACCGTTATGAGGAACGGGTGTAACGTCCTTGATCATTGTGATCTCGAGACCTGCTGTTGCAAGTGCACGTACTGCAGACTCACGACCTGCACCGGGACCCTTAACGAAAACCTCAACAGTCTTCATTCCGTGGTCAACAGCCTTTCTTGCTGCATCCTCAGCTGCAAGCTGAGCAGCGAAAGCTGTACCCTTACGGGAACCCTTCATGTTCTGCTGTCCAGCAGAAGACCAAGAGATAGCATTACCTGCTGTATCACTGATTGTTACGATTGTATTGTTGAATGTAGCGTGGATGTGTGCATGTCCGGCAACTACGTTCTTACGCTCACGCTTCTTGGGCTTTGTAGCCGTTTTCTTAACTGCTTTTGCCATTTTGCATTATCCTCCCTTACTTCTTCTTACCAGCAACAGTGTGCTTAGGGCCCTTACGTGTACGAGCATTTGTCTTTGTACGCTGGCCTCTTACAGGGAGTCCCATCCTATGACGACGGCCGCGGTAGCAACCGATATCAGAGAGACGCTTGATGTTTCCGGCGATCTCTCTCTTAAGATCACCCTCTACAGTGTAGTTATTTTCGATTACGTCACGGATCTTAGCGACTTCGTCCTCTGTAAGATCCTTTACCCTCGTGTCAGGGTTCAATCCGGTATCTTTGATGATAGCGGATGCGCTTGTCGTACCAATGCCGTAAATGTAGGTAAGAGCGATCTCGATCCTCTTATCGTTCGGCAAATCAACACCGGCAATACGAGCCATTTAGTTTTCCTCCGTTTTTGAGTAATTAATTGAAATCTATATACGACACGCCTGTAAGGATTCCCTTCGTGTTAGGAAGGGCAGCCGCCCCTAGAACACGTGTAATATGCTGAATTTCTTTTGTTTAGTTGTTTCCAATAAGCGACGGAAGCAGTGTCGCTCTTTCCCGTGGACAGGGCTAAATCTGTCCGCAGTCGGTTGTTCGTTCCTTAGCCCTGCTTCTGCTTGTGCTTAGGATCGGAACAAATGATCATGACTTTACCATGGCGACGAATGACTTTGCACTTCTCGCACATAGGCTTGACTGACGGTCTAACCTTCATCGTGAACCTCCTGCTGATTTTTTCAACACAAATTAGGCGCCTTTTCGCGCACGCTAATACATTTTATCAGAATTCTTCTGATTTGCAAGGACTATTTTCAGTTCTTACCTCTCCATGTGATCCTGCCTCTTGAAAGATCATAGGGAGACAATTCCATTGTTACCTTATCTCCGGGAAGGATCTTGATGTAGTTCTGGCGAAGCTTTCCTGAAATATGAGCCAGGACTTCGTGTCCGTTATCAAGCTTTACCTTGAACATTGCGTTCGGAAGTGCATCCGATACGATTCCCTCTACTTCGATTACATCCTCTTTTGACATTACATATCCTCCTCAAATGTTGTCATCTCGGGGCCGTTCTCCGTGATTATCACGGTATTCTCATAGTGAGCAGCCGGCTTCTCGTCTGCCGTTACTACCGTCCACTCATCATCACAAAGTAATACTCTCTCTGTTCCCATGTTGATCATCGGCTCAATGCAGAAAGCCATTCCCTTCATGATCCTGTGACCTCTTCCGGGCTTACCGAAATTGGGAACATCGGGCTCCTGGTGCATCGTCCTTCCGATGCCGTGACCCGTAAGTACTCTTACTACGCCGTATCCGTAAGATTCGGCCTTCTCCTGGACCGCGTGACTGATATCGCCGATCCTGTTGCCGATCTGCGCCTGCTTTAATCCTTCAAAGAAACATTCCTTAGTTCTCTCGACAAGGAGCTTCTTCTCTTCGCTGACATTACCTACGAGATATGTTCTTGCAGCATCAGCGCAAAAGCCGCCAAGCTCGGCAACAACATCGCAAGTAACGATATCGCCGTCCTTTAATATAATGTTCTTGGAAGGAATTCCATGTACGACCTCATCGTTAATGGAAGTACAGATTGCTGCGGGGAACGGAGGATCTCCATAACCTACGCAAGGTGCGCTTCCGCCGGCCTCTTTTATGATCCTCTGAGCAATATCATCCAGTTCCTGAGTAGAGACTCCGGGAACAGCCGCTTTCTTCAGCTCTATCAAGATCTTCGCAACGAGCTTGCCCGCTGCTCTCATCTTATCAAGTTCTTCGGCGCTCAAGATCTCAACCATTTTGACTTACCTCTGATCAGATAAGGCTCTTAGCCTTAAGTCCGTCTTCGATCTGAGAGATGCATGTGTCGGAATCCTTACCGTTATCACCTTCAACGATAAGACCCTTCTTCTCATAGAAATCGATGAGGGGCTTTGTATTTTCATAATATGTCTTAAGACGGTTAGCTACTGTCTCTTCATTATCGTCAGCGCGCTGAACTACCTTGCCACCGCAAAGGTCGCAAACACCCTCGACCTTAGTAGGCTTGAACTTTACGTTGAAGCTTGCGCCGCACTTCTCGCATACTCTTCTTCCGGATACTCTGTCCTTGATGATCTCATCGTCAACTACGATAGAGAGCACAGCGTCGATCTTATCACCGTTCTTAGCGAGCATCTCGTCAAGAGCCTCTGCCTGCGCAAGTGTTCTGGGGAATCCGTCAAGGATATAACCCTTCTTGCAGTCATCCTGGGAAAGTCTGTCCTCAACCATCGATACTGTAAGACTGTCGGGTACGAGAGCACCCTTATCGATATAGCTCTTAGCCTCTACTCCGAGAGGTGTTCCGTTCTTGATGTTGCTTCTGAAGATATCTCCTGTAGAGATGTGTGCAAGAGAATACTTCTCACGAAGTACTGTTGCAGATGTTCCCTTGCCTGATCCGGGTGCACCTAAGATAATAAGATTCATATATAATCCTCTTTTCTTTATTAATTCACATAAATCAAATGACGGTCCGCGCTAATTACGTGAACCGTCATTCAATATACTTTAATATTTGTGTTTAATCAAGGAATCCCCTGTAATTTTTCGTTACGAGCTGGCTCTCGATCTGTACAACAAGATCATTTGCTACGCCCGTAAGGATCAATACGGATGTTCCTGCGAACCAAACGTTCTCAAGACCGGTGAAGAGGCTGATGAGCGTAGGTACGAGACATACAGCAGAAAGGAAAAGACCGTCAGCCCAGTTGAGGTTGTTGGCTACCTTAAGGATGTAGTTCGTAGTCGGCTTACCGGGTCTCTGACCGGGAATGAAACCGCCGTTCTTCTGAATACTGTTACTGATCTCAATCGGGTTGAACTGGATCAACGAATAGAAGAATGTGAACAGTATGATCAGGATGAAGTAGGAAATGTAGTAATAGGGACTTGTGTTGAAGTCTCTAAACCACTTTACTACAGGGTTTGTGCTTGCAGAGAAGAACATGGTGATTATCATCGAAGGCATCGCAAGGAGCGACATAGCGAAGATAACAGGCATAACACCGGACTGATTTACCTTGAGAGGTATGTAGGAGTTCTGGCCTCCGTATACCTTTCTTCCGACAGTCTTCTTGGAATACTGTACGGGGATCCTTCTCTCAGCGTTCTGAACATAGACAACAAATACGATGATACCGACAGCAGCGATAGCTACAACTACGAATACTGCAATAGCGGCGAGGGTACCGAGGACGGGATTTCCGATCCTACCGTTAACCTCTGTTGACTTGTTCATAAGGTTCATTGCCATGTTCGGGAGTCTTGTTACGATACCTGAGAAGATGAGCAATGATATACCGTTACCGATACCCTTCTCGTTGATCCTCTCACCGAGCCAGATAACAAAACATGTACCGGCTGTGAAAGAGATGATTACGAGGATGGCGCAAAGCCACTTAGGGATCGAAGTGATCATAGCAGAACGTGTTGAGTAACAGAAGAGGCTGGCCTGAAGAAGAGCAAGACCGATAGCACCGTAACGGTTGATCTTAGTCATCTTCTTTCTTCCTGCCTCGCCTTCCTTAGCAAGGTTCTCAAGTGCAGGAATGACAACAGTCAACAACTGGATGATGATCGACGCATTGATATAGGGGGAGATACCCATTGCGAAGATCGTTGCGGCGTAGAGGCCGCCGCCCGAGATGATATCCATCATCGAGCCGAGCTGACCCCAGCCTCTAACGAGTTCTGTAAATGTCTCTCTGTCGAGTCCCGGAACGGGGATCAGGCCGCCAACCTGATAAAGCGCAAGGATCATCAATGTGTAGAGGATCTTCTTGCGAAGGTCAGGTAAGCGGAAAGCCTTGATCAGAGTGTCAAATAAACCTCTCATTTATCAGACCTCCTCAGCCGTTCCACCAGCCTTTTCGATCTTCTCCTTTGCAGAAGCAGTGAACTTAGCAGCCTTGACGTTGAGCTTCTTGGAAAGCTCTCCGTTACCGAGGATCTTAACACCATCGTTTACCTTAGGAAGTGTGATGATACCAGCCTCAGCAAGTGTAGCTGCTGTTACCTCTGTACCGTCAGCGAGCTTCTCAAGGTCAGAAACGTTTACTTCGATATAATCGAGAGCGAAACGCTTATTGTTGAAACCTCTCTTGGGCAGACGTCTGTAAAGAGGCATCTGACCACCTTCAAATCCGGGACGAACTCCGCCGCCGGAACGAGCCTTCTGGCCCTTATGACCACGACCGGATGTCTTTCCGTTACCGGATCCTGCGCCGCGTCCCTTGCGGTAAGCCTTAACGCTTCCGCCCGAAGTCAATTCATTGAGCTTCATTAATCTATACCTCCAAATCGCTATTAACGGATTTCTTCAACGGACTTTCCGCGAAGTCTTGCAACTTCCTCGATGGACTTAAGGTTCTTAAGACCTTCGAGAGTAGCGTTAACCATGTTGTTGGGGTTGTTGGAACCCAGAGACTTCGTACGGATATCTGTGATACCGGCGAGCTCGCATACAGCACGAACAGGACCGCCGGCGATAACACCGGTACCGCTTGCAGCGGGCTTCATAACGATCTTAGCTGCGCTGAATTCAGCCAATGTCTCATGAGGGATAGTACCGTTAAGTACAGGAACCTCGATGATGTTCTTCTTAGCTTCCTCGATACCCTTGCGGATAGCGTCGGGTACCTCAGCAGCCTTACCGATTCCCTTACCTACGTGTCCGTTCTCGTCACCGACGATTACGAGTGCAGCGAAACGGAAGTTACGTCCACCCTTAACAGTCTTGGATACACGACCGATGTGGATTACCTTTTCCTTCAATTCTACGTTAGGATCTAAAGCCATTTAAAATTCTCCTCCTGATTAGAATGAGAGTCCGGCTTCACGAGCCGCCTCTGCAAGAGCTGCTACTCTTCCGTGGTAGATATATCCGCCACGATCAAAGACTACTTCCTTGATATCCTTAGCGAGAGCACGCTCTGCTACGAGCTTACCTACCTGAGTTGCAGCATCGATGTTGCTGCCGTTGCTTGTTGCGGACTTAACGTCCTTGTCAAGTGAAGAAGCACTTACAAGTGTTACGGCATTTGTATCGTCGATAACCTGAGCGTAGATGTGGCTGTTACTCCTGAATACGCACAAACGAGGGCACTCGGGTGTACCGGAAACCTTCTTACGTACACGGAGATGCTTTCTTTTACGAATTTCGTTCTTATCAATCTTATTAATCATATCAAATGCCTCCCCGATTACTTCTTAGCTCCGGTCTTACCTTCCTTGACTCTAAGGTGCTCGTTAGCATACTTGATACCCTTGCCCTTATAAACGTCAGGAACTCTGAGCTTACGGATCTTTGCTGCGGTCTCGCCAACGAGCTGCTTGTCAGCGCCCTTAACGATAACCTGTGTCTGGGAAGGAACTTCGATAGTGATTCCTTCGGGTTCTACTACTTCGATAGGGTGAGAATAACCGAGGTTGAATGTAACCTTGTTACCCTGCTTTGTTGCTCTGTAACCAACACCGTTGATCTCGAGTTCCTTGGAGAAGCCCTCGGATACACCGATTACCATGTTGTTGATGAGAGAGCGTGTAAGACCGTGAAGAGCTCTGTGAGCCTTATCATCAGAGGGTCTCTCTACTGTGATAACAGCACCGTCAACCTTAACTGTCATGTCGGGATGGATATCCATCTCAAGTGTGGACTTAGCGCCCTTGACAGTGATGTGCTGGCCGTCAAGCTTAACCTCAACGCCTGCAGGTACTGTTATCGGCATTCTACCGATTCTTGACATATTTCTTTCCTCCTGCTCTTTAGATTATGTTCCCTGTCCGGATATGTCTGACGGACGGGAACTTTTCAGAGATGTATAAAAACTTCTTACGAAGCAATTACCATACGTATGCGAGAACTTCGCCGCCAACGCCGAGCTTTCTAGCGGACTTGTCTGTCATAACTCCCTTAGATGTGGAGATGATAGCAATTCCGAGGCCGCCCAATACATAAGGAAGGTTCTCCTTATCAGCGTATGTACGAAGACCGGGCTTACTTATTCTCTTGATACCGGAGATGACATGCTTCTTGCCGGAGTACTTAAGTGTAACTGTGATAGTACCCTGCTTGTTGTCATCAGTGCACTCGAACTTAGCAATATATCCTTCGTCCAACAGAATCTGAGCGATAGCCTTCTTAAGGTTGGAAGCAGGGATAGTAACAGTCGCGTGACCGGCGTTACCTGCGTTACGAATTCTCGTAAGCATATCTGCAATAGCATCTGTGATCTGCATTATAATTTCCTCCTAAATTCTGCTGTGATTACCAGCTAGCCTTCTTAACACCGGGGATCTGTCCCTTATAAGCCAGATCACGGAAGCAAAGACGGCAGATACCATACTTACGGATGTATGAATGAGGTCTGCCACAGAGCTTGCAACGATTGTGCTGCTGTGTAGAAAACTTCGGAGTCTTCTGTGCTTTAAGAATCATTGACTTCTTTGCCATGTATTATTCTCCTCCCAATCACTTACGGAACGGCATGCCCATGAGCTCCAAGAGAGTCTTGGCTTCCTCATCGGACTTAGCTGTTGTAACAATAATGATATCCATACCACGGATCTTATCGATCTTATCGTAATCGATCTCAGGGAACATAAGCTGCTCCTTGATACCCATAGCGTAGTTACCGTGACCGTCGAAAGAGTTAGGGTTGATACCACGGAAGTCACGAACACGGGGAAGAGCGATGCTGATAAGCTTGTCGAGGAAATAGTACATGTTCTCTCCTCTAAGAGTTACCTTACAACCGATCTTCATTCCGTCTCTGAGCTTGAAAGCTGCAACAGACTTGGATGCTACTGTAGCGATGGGCTTCTGACCTGCGATGATACCCATATCGCGCATAGCGTTGTCGAGAGCCTTAGGGTTATCCTTAACCTCACCGACACCCATGTTGAGAACGATCTTCTCGATCTTGGGAATCTGCATAACAGACTCGTACTTGAAAGTCTCCTTAAGTGCAGGAGCTACTTCAGATGTATACTTTTCTTTTAATCTGGACATCTACTTACTCCCCCTTACTTAGCCTTCTTAACAGTGTCGATTACAGCACCGCACTTCTTGCATACACGATCCTTGGATCCGTCTGCGTTTACAACCGCGGATACTCTTGTTGCCTTGCCGCACTTAGGGCAAACGATCATAACGTTGGAAGCGTCAACAGAGCCTTCGCGCTCGATGATTCCGCCTACCTCAGCCTGTGTCCTAGCCTTCTGGTGCTTCTTGATGATGTTTACGCCTTCAACATAAACACGACCTGTTGCGGGCTCAGTCTTGAGGACCTTACCTGTAGTGCCCTTGTCCTTACCGGAAATGACGATAACCTGATCGTCCTTCTTTACGTGAATCTTATTAGCCATATCTTCAGAGCCCTCCTTACAATACTTCCGGAGCGAGAGAAAGGATCTTCATGTAGTCCTTGTCTCTAAGCTCTCTTGCAATTGGTCCAAAGATACGAGTTCCACGAGGGTTCTTGTCTTCCTTGATGATAACTGCTGCGTTCTCATCGAACTTGATATAAGAACCGTCAGCTCTCCTGACGCCTCTCTTTGTACGTACTACTACTGCACGAACAACATCACCCTTCTTGACCATGCCGCCGGGAGCAGCTGTCTTTACGGAGCAAACGATAACATCGCCAATGTTGGCGTACTTACGCCATGAACCGCCGAGTACCTTGATGCAGGCAAGCTCTTTAGCTCCTGTGTTGTCGGCAGATCTAAGTCTGGATTCAACCTGAATCATCTGATATATCCTCCTTTAGCCTGCATTACTTAGCCTTCTCGATTACTTCGACAAGTCTCCATCTCTTATCCTTAGAGATAGGGCGTGTCTCCATAACCTGAACCTTATCGCCTGCTTTAGCCTCGTTGTTCTCGTCGTGAGCCTTAAGCTTGTAGGTTCTCTTCATGATCTTTCCGTACAGAGGGTGCTTAACATGCTCTACTACAGAAACTGTTATAGTCTTGTCCATCTTATCGGATGTAACAATACCGACTCTGTTCTTTCTGAGGTTTCTTTCAGCCATTTGCGTGTGTCCCCCTTAGTTAGCCGCCTTGAGCTCTTGCTCGCGGATGATTGTCTTTACTCTAGCGATATCTCTCTTGCAGTTTACGATCTGCTGAGGATTCTCAAGCTGGTTTGTAGCGTGCTGGAAACGAAGCTTGAAAAGTTCTTCTTTAAGAGAAACAAGTTCCTTCTGAAGTTCTTCAGTTGTCTTCTTACGGATATCATCAGCCTTCATTTACCTGGTCCTCCTTCTTAACGAACTTTACCTTACAAGGAAGCTTGTGACCTGCAAGTCTCATAGCCTCTCTAGCCTGCTCTTCAGTAACACCTGCGATCTCGAAGAGTACTCTTCCGGGCTTAACTACTGATACCCAATACTCTACGGAACCCTTACCGGAACCCATTCGAGCCTCAGCGGGGTGCTTTGTGATGGGCTTATCGGGGAAGATCTTGATCCAGACCTTACCGCCTCTCTTAACGTATCTGTTGATCGCGATACGGGCAGCCTCTATCTGATTGGATCTGATCCAGCAGGGCTCCATAGCCATGATACCGTAATCACCGTATACAACCTTGTTACCGCGCATAGCCTTACCGCGAAGATTACCACGGTGCTGCTTTCTGTGCTTTACTCTCTTAGGAAGTAACATCAGTTTTCACCTCCTTCAGTTGTTGCGACAGCCTTCTTCTCAGGAAGGACCTCACCATTGTAGATCCAAACCTTTACACCGATAACACCGTAAGTTGTGTTAGCCTCTGCGAAGCCATAGTCGATGTCTGCACGAAGTGTCTGAAGAGGGATCGTACCCTCGTGGTAAGACTCAGATCTTGCGATCTCGGCACCGCCGAGACGACCGGAACATGTTGTCTTGATGCCCTTGATACCCTGCTTCATAGCGGATGTCATGGCCTTCTTCATAGCTCTTCTGAAGCTGATACGATTCTCGAGCTGAGAAGCGATGTTCTCTGCAACGAGCTTAGCGTTGGAATCAACGTTCTTAACTTCCTTAACCTCAACCTTGAAATCCTTACCGAACTTCTTGGAGAGAGCCTTTGTAAGAGCCTCGATACCTGCACCCTTGGAACCGATAACAAGACCGGGTCTTGCAACGTTAAGAACAACAGTTGTCTTATCAGCGCCCTTACGCTCGATACCGATCGAAGAGATACCTGCAACATTCTTACGGCTCTCATCAATGGGCTTCTTGGAATTCTTGGAAGCATTCTTGATGATCACATCAGACTGCTTAGAGATGAAATCACGGATCTGCTTGTCCTCGACAAGGAAATCACTGAATGTCTTCTTATCGGCATACCAACGTGTATCCCAATCCTTGATAACGCCTACCCTTAAACCATGGGGGTTAACTTTCTGACCCATGCGATATCCTCCTTATACTCTTTCCTTGAGAACTACAGTTACGTGACTTGTTCTCTTGTTGATTCTGTTAGCTGAACCTCTTGCTCTGGGCATGATCCTCTTGAGGATGGGGCCGGGATTAGCAAATGCATCAGCAACATAAAGGTCGCCTCTGTTGAGTCCGTTGTTGTTTACAGCATTTGCCTCTGCGGACTTAAGTACCTTTGTGAGGACGGGAGATGCAGCCTTCTGTGTGTACATAAGGATCGCATATGCGTCATCAATGGACTGACCCTTGATAAGATCTGCAACGATCTTAACCTTTCTGGGTGTGATGCGGACATACTTAGCAGTAGCGATGCCCTGATCCTTACCGAAGCCGAGAAGCTTTCTCTGCTTCTTTGTAGGAACGGGAAGCTTATTGCTCTTCTTAGCAGGAGCCGCATAAGCCTCGAGAATAGCCTCGCGGTTCTTCTCGATATTCTCTTTGCTTAAAATAATCTTTTCCACAATAGTTCCTCCTTACGATCAGCGTGCGCCTGCGGACTTCTCGCCAACGTGTCCGCCGAACTTACGTGTAGGAGCGAACTCACCAAGCTTGTGACCGATCATATCCTCTGTAACATATACAGGAACATGCTTACGTCCGTCATATACTGCGATTGTGTGGCCTACGAACTCAGGATAGATTGTAGAAGAACGAGACCATGTCTGAACGATCTTCTTGTCGTTAGCTTCGTTCAAAGCCGTAATTTTCTTCATAAGAGCGTCTTGTACAAAATAGCCCTTCTTAGTAGATCTACTCATCTCGACTCCTCCTTAACCCTTTCTGCTCTTAACAATATACTTGTTAGACTGCTTCTTCTTGTTTCTCGTCTTCTTACCGAGAGTAGCAACACCCCAAGGTGTAACAGGGCCGGGAAGACCGATGGGAGACTTACCTTCACCACCACCGTGAGGGTGATCGTTAGGGTTCATTACAACGCCTCGAACAGAAGGTCTTACACCCATGTGACGCTTACGTCCAGCCTTACCGATGTTAACGTTCTCGTGCTCTGCGTTACCGATCTCACCGACCATTGCGCGGCACTTAACGGAAACCATTCTAACCTCACCGGAAGGAAGTCTTACCTGAGCGTAATCACCCTCCTTAGCCATGAGCTGTGCAGAAGAACCTGCAGTTCTTACCATCTGAGCACCCTTGCCGGGCTTGAGCTCTACGCAGCAGATAACTGTACCGACGGGGATGTTAGCGATGGGAAGAACGTTACCTGCGATGATATCGCAATCTGTTCCGCTTACTACCTTATCGCCAACCTTGAGTCCGTTGGGAGCAAGGATATAAGACTTAACACCGTCAACATACTGGATAAGAGCGATGAAAGATGTTCTGTTGGGATCATACTCGATCGCTGTAACAGTTGCGGGGATACCGTCTCTTGTTCTCTTCCAGTCGATGATACGGATCTTCTTTCTGTTTCCGCCACCCTGGTGACGTACTGTGATACGACCGTAAGAATTACGGCCTGCATTCTTCTTGCCGGTCTTAAGAAGGGCCTTCTCAGGTGCCTTCTTAGTAAGGACAGAATAGTCAGCGACTGTCATCTGTCGAACTGCCGGAGAAGTAGGATTAAATGTTTTTACTGCCATTTTTATTCACTCCTTATCTGACTATTACTGGCCGAATCCAAACTCTTCGATGGATGTCTTGAACTTCTTGCCAGCCTTTGTGTCCTTACCGCCCTTAGCAAGATAGGAAATATCCTTACCCTCTGTATCGATGGATACAACTGCCTTCTTGAAGGCGGGTGTTCTGCCGAGCTGATAACGCTGTCTCTTGAGCTTACCGTCAAAGTTGGAAGTATTAACGCTTGTAACCTTAACACCGAAGAGCTGCTCAACTGCAGACTTGATCTCGGGCTTCTTTGCATCAACTGCAACCTTGAATGTGTACTTTCCGTCAGAGATCTCGTTTACGGACTTCTCTGTGATAACGGGAGCCTTGATGATGTCCTGAGGTGCCTTACTCATACGTATACCTCCTGAATCTTCTCTACAGCAGCCTTTGTTACGAGGAAGCTGTCATACTTAAGGATGTCAAATACATTGATCGTATTTACAAGAGAAGTCTTAACATCGGGGATGTTCCTAGCGGAAAGGATAACCTTCTCGTTCTTCTCTTCAGTTACGATAAGAGCACCCTTATCTGCGTTAAGAGCCTTGAGAGCCTTAACAACGTTAGCTGTCTTGATCTCATCGAGGTTCATATCGTCAACAACGATGATCTTCTTATCAAGGAGCTTAGAAGAAAGAGCAGACTTGATAGCAAGTCTCTTGATCTTCTTGGGAACTGTGTAGCTGTAATCCCTGGGCTTGGGTCCAAAGATGATTCCGCCGCCTACATACTGAGCGGAACGTGTGGAACCGTGACGTGCACGACCTGTTCCCTTCTGTCTCCAGGGGCGCTTACCGCCGCCTCTAACTTCACTTCTTGTCTTAGTGCATGATGTACCCTGACGACGATTAGCAAGCTGATTACGGATTACGACTGCGATAGCATTGGCATTGGGCTCAATACCGAAGATCTCATCCTTAAGCTCAATCGAACCGGTAACAGCACCGCTAAGATTGTAGATATCTAATTTAGCCATTATCTTCTTCCTCCCGCCGTATTACTTAGCCTTAACGGAGGACTCAACTGTTACGAGACCACCCTTAGGACCGGGAACTGCGCCTCTAAGGACGAGGATTCCCCTGTCGCCGTCAACCATAACGACGCTCAAATTCTGAACTGTGCAATTAACTGCACCCATATGTCCGGGCATCTTCTTGCCGGGAAGAACACGTGCAGGTGTAGAGTTGGCACCCATGGAACCTACTCTTCTGTGGTACATGGAACCGTGACCGGAAGGACCACCCTTCTGTCCGTGACGCTTGATGTTACCAGCGTAACCCTTACCCTTGGAAACACCACTTACGTCTACGTGGTCACCAACCGCGAACATGTCAGAGACCTTGATCTCCTGGCCGAGAGAATACTCTTCCTCAGTCTGGAACTCGCGGATATAGCGCTTAACCTCAACGTCAGCCTTCTTGAACTGTCCCTTGTCAGGCTTGTTAACAAGCTTCTCACGAACAGCACCGCTGCCGACCTTGACAGCCTTGTAGCCGTCATTCTCAACCGTCTTGTTCTGAAGTACGTACATAGGCTCTACTTCGATAACGGTTGCCGGAATAACATTGCCGCTCTCATCGAAGAGCTGTGTCATACCGGACTTCTTGCCAATAATGAACTTTGTCATTCTTCTTTCCTCCTATTTAGGTTATTGGTTCGCTCTCGCGAACGTGACCTCGGCCGACAGATTTGGCGTTCTTATCGACCGATTAAAGCCTTCGGGTATCTCTATCAGACCTTGATCTCGATAGAAACGCCTGCAGGCATGTCAAGCTTCTGAAGTGCATCAACTGTCTTAGCAGTAGGTGCGTATACGTCGATCAAACGCTTATGTGTTCTCTGCTCGAACTGCTCACGAGAATCCTTGTACTTGTGAGGGGAACGAAGGATCGTAACGATCTCCTTCTCTGTAGGGAGCGGGATAGGTCCGCTGAAGCTTGCACCTGTGCGTTCTACTGCTGCGATGATGCTTGCTGCGCTCTCGTCGAGAAGTCTGTGATCATAAGCCTTGATCTTGATTCTGAGCTTCTGTGTTGCCATTTCTTTTTCCTCCAAAATGCTGTATTTTCTTTCAACCTTTCCGGGCGTTTCTTCTTGTCCCATTCAAAAACCCAGATATCCAGTTACCGACCTGATCAACAGTCGGCACTTTGGCTTCTGGGCAGACGCTCAAGTAAATAACGCTGCCGGCTTTAGCCGAAACGCCGGGGATCTGATGTCCCGACCTGCTCCGTCGAAGTTACCCGCCTTCACATGCAGCTCATATAAATGCGGCAATCTCCGATTTCTTCGCGTGCGCATACTTCGCCTTTCGAAGTCGCGCAGGAGCTATTATACTTCGCATATCCTTAAATAGCAATAGTGAATTTCACAAAAATATAATATGCCCGGAATTCAGCAATAACAGGCATCCATGGCAGGTACCAGGACCGTATCATCTGTCTCTACGGAAGCGATCTGTCCTCCCTCGGTACGTACCCTGACATATGATTCTTCCCCGTCCTCATCCGTGAGGGTGATCTCGTAGTTACGATCTTCACAGGAGAATATATAAACTTCTGACGTAGTCCACTCCTCGGGGGACTTGCCGAAGTCATCTATCCTCATTATGAACGCGCAGTGTGCGTCTGCGTCATAGAGTACATATACGGCGTCGTTATCCTGAAGGAGCATTTCGTTGCCCTCAAGGCTGTTTACGAGCTCCACGTCCTCTCCTGCCTCGAATTCAACGAGGGATTCGTCAGTCTCTATGTTGCTGTGTACTCCGGGATAGGCAGGGACATAAAAATACGTCGTCCCTAATTCATTTACGGGCTCATCCCTGAATATATCGTACAAAGTCCTGTACTTTACTGCCATATATCCGCCTGCAAAAGATTCAATGTCGCGGAAGACGTTGTTGACGTTTGCCGTGATGAACGCGCCTGCTACTACGAAGAGCGCCATCAGTGCGGCGGCGGGCATATAGATCTTCTTTACGGATGACAGAAGGCAGGATGCAATAAGTATCACAGATACTATAGCCGTGCTCCAGCCGAAATACGATATCGTCGTGGGAAGATATCCGCCGGCACCGCCTTCCATTACCCATCCCTGATATGAAGGAACGAGAGAATGCGGAAGAGGATACGTCATTGCGATAAGGCATCCGATAACTGCAACGGCCGACAGCCTGATACATATAGCCTTTCTCTCCTCTTTGCTGAGTTCCTTGAATTCGCCGAAGGAAAGGACAGATGCCAGGAGCGTACCGAATCCTCCTGCGAGCGCGAATACCCACATCTTCTTTTTGGTCATGACAGGGGCAAGGAAGAAGTCCTTTACGGAAGGAACGATCCTTCTGTCCTTGAGAGGGAACATACCTGTCGAGAATTCATAGCAAGTCTTTGCCACCCTCTTTATGTCTATATGAGGATCGATAGAAGGAACTGCGGTATCCACTACCGGATGCGTTCTCAGATAGGAAAGTATACCTACATATGCAACGGCGATAAGGAAATGCGTTACGAGCACCTCGGCAAATCCCTTTATGCCTTTCTTGTTCTTTACCGTGTAGTACAGTGCGATGACTGCATACCCCAGCGAAGCGACTATGAATGCTTCGTATACCTGCATGGATTCGTAGAAGCAAACTCCGCTGATAAAGAGCCTTACAACATTTCGTCTCTTCCCTCTGTTCTCAAGGTAATCGGAATAGAGCCAGAGACCTGAGATCATAAGGAACAGGCCATACATGAAATCCAAAGGATAGCATGTTATGAGGCAGTGCCAGATATCCAGCTGAAGAAATGAGAAGAAGAACAAAGGGAAGAAAAGCCCTGCGACCTTGTTGATCTTCTTATAGAACAAAGCTCCAATCAGAGCTACATTTGCAAATACAGGTACATATTGAAGGAGCCAGATGGCTATATAGTTGCCGCTGCCGTTGACCATGAAGCGGAACATGATGACCGCAGGGAAGATAAATCCCACCTTGCCCCTGGCCAGCGAATACTCCATGCCGTATGCGTATCCGTTAGTCCATCCGTTTACTCTCGCATTGATATACTCCATGACGGAATCGTGACACGCAAGTACGGTATCCCTTACGAGATAGCAGACGTATCCCCAGGAAGCGAGGACACATAGTGCAAGTAATATCATACATATGTTGCGAAGTCTTTTTGTCATACCTGCCTATTATAATACATGACCGTTCCATATTCTTCGGTTTTTTATGAGCATATGCAAAAAGCACCCACACTATCGTCGGATGCTCTCTGCATTATCGTGTGAATGTGTTGCTTAATAAGAGCTTACTGCCTTGTCGGCATTGCCTACGAGCTTAAAGTAGTTCTTGCTCGTGATCATGAATACCAGTCCGTAGAAGATAGCAAATACGAGTACGCATATAAGAAGGACTACAAAGTAGAATGTTGCATCCGTTATGGCAAAGAGCGTGAGCATGAGCTTAACCATATGATATGCGAAAGCCGTATGGATACCTGCGACCAGGAGCGGCATGAAGAATACCATGACTATCTGCGAGTATATCGTTCCCTTTATATCTTCATTGGTAAGTCCCACCTTCTTCATTATGGAGAACTTTCCCGCATCCTCGTATCCTTCGAGTATCTGCTTAAAGTACATGACAAGTACCGCTATGGTTATGCAGGCAAGACTCAGGATGATACCGAGGAAGAATATGCCGCCGTAGAGCGAATAGAAATAATCGGTGAACATGCCCTTGGAGAATATATACTCATTTGTTCCGTCTTCCCACGTTCCCCAGTTGGTATTCATATACTCGAGCTCTTCCCGGGACAATGCGCTCATGTGATCTGCGCTGTAATCTTGGAAGAACTGCCTGTCATCTCCCGTAACATCAAAAGTAATGAACTTATATGTAAGGTCGCCGTACGAAGGACCTCCGGTCTCGGAGAATTCCTCATACCAGGAATCCGTAAGGAGTTTGTTGAGTGCGACGAGCTTCTCCTCTGAACCTACTACAAGGTAGATATCGCCCCTGGAATAAGTCATGACATCTCCTATCATGATATCCGGAACTTCGGGAAGGAGTACCGTATCGTACGGTCCGTCACCATGGACAGACAGCTTATCTCCGACAGCATCGGGATCCTGCTCGCAGATGTATCCGATCTGTCCTTCACTTAAGTTCACATCCTGACCGGTTATCCTGTTGTAGCTTTCAAGATCTGTTATATAGACCTGATAGTAGTCCTCATAATCCCTCCAGAACCGGATATCGTCACCTTGGATATCAGCGATGAGATTCAGGCAATAGTAATATTCGAAGTTCTCGATCTCGCATCCGGTACGACCGGCGGTATATTCCAGCTTTTCCCTGACTACCTCAGGATCAAGATCGAGCGTATCTTCTACCCCGTGCTTCTCAGGAGAGATATTTATGCAGAAATCATGAGAAAATATCCTGTCCATATTCTTCTGGTTAAGAAGGATGATAGTAGTTACCGTAGACATCATGACAAGGACCATCGTCGAAAGGATACAGATGGTAGCAAGGCCCATGCCGTTCCTCTTCATCCTGTAGAGCATGCCCGAGACGGAGATCATGTGCTTCGTCTGATAGTAGTAGTCCTTGTTCTTCTTAAGGATATTAAGTACGAATACGCTTCCCGCGACGAAAACCATATATGTTCCGATGATGACCAGGATCACCGCAGGAAAGAAAAGAGTAAACGCCTGCACCGTCTCCTGCACCGCGGAAGCCATAAAATATGCTGCTACGAGGAGCAGGATACCGAGAATTCCGAGAAACCAGTTAGCCTTGGGCTTCTTCTCACCAACGCTTCCGCTCTTTAAATATCCGAGAGTGGACCTCAGGCGTATCTCAGCGGAAGCAAAGATAAATATCAGACCGAAGAGAGCTGCGTAAAGGACGGTTGTGATCGCCATCGCCGGCCATGACAGCCTCATACTGAGATCAATGTCGCAGTGAATGATCTTGAGGAGGATCAGCTGGCTCACCTTATAGAAGACAAGACCTAAGACATTGCCGAGGACTATGGAAGATACCGCTACTATGAAGTTCTCCCTGGATACCACTGCTATGATGTGCTTCTTTTCCATTCCCAGGATACTGTAAAGTCCCAGTTCCTTCTTTCTTCTCTTCATGATAAATGAGCTTAAGTAGAACAGGAAGAAGATCGAGAGCACTCCCAGTACGGGTATACCCAATACCAGCAGTGTCGCCAGGGTGGTTCCTCCGTGGACTGACTGTATATAAGGATCAAATGCCAGTGATGTCACGATAAAGAAGAGTGCGATCATTATCGCCGCCGAGATCATATACGGCGCATAGAATTCCTTGTTCTTCCTTATGGAAGTAAAGGCGAGCTTTGTATAGAGATTCCCCATATCACTGCTCCCCCGATCCTACGAGAGCCGTAAGAGAGTCCGATATCTTCTTATAGAACTCCTCAGTACCCATATTAGCCCTGTAGAGCTGATGGTACACGACACCGTCCTTTATGAAGAGGACTCTTCCCGCCGTACTCGCTGCCTTAACGGAGTGGGTTACCATTAGGATGGATTGTCCTTCTTCATTTATGCTCCTGAACAGGCGAAGGAGCTCATCCGTGGAACCCGAGTCAAGGGCACCCGTGGGCTCATCAGCCAGAAGGATATCAGGCTTTGTTATGATGGCTCTTGCTACCGCTACTCTCTGCTTCTGTCCGCCCGAGATCTCGTACGGGTACTTCTCGAGAAGTTCGAAGATGCCAAGCTTCTTTGCTATCGGGTCTATCTTCTTTGCCATCTCGCCGTGCTTCTGCCCCGCAAGGACAAGAGGAAGATAGATGTTGTCCCTTACGGAGAAGTTATCCAGGAGATTGAATTCCTGGAATACGAATCCGAGCCTCTCTCTTCTGAAGGCCGCAAGAGCCTTATCGTTTACCTTGTTCAGGCTGTCGCCTTCGAGGATGACCTCTCCTTCCGTCGGCTTATCGAGAGCCGCAAGGATATTGAGAAGAGTGGTCTTACCTGAACCGGACTCACCCATTATCGCTACGTACTCGCCTCTTTCCACCGTAAAATTAACATTGGATAATGCCGTTACCTTATTCCCTCCGAACCTCGTGGTATACACCTTCTTAAGGTTCTTTACTTCGAGCATTGACATGTATTTACTACCTCCGATATTTCTTTACGGTACTATCTTAGTTCTTGTGCATTTCCCGTACCATTTATCTTCCTTACAAAAATAAACTGTATCTTACCTTTTTGTAAGATACAGCGTAACTTTAGTTCCTTTGCCTACTTCAGACTCGATATCGATATCTCCCTGAAGCATTTCCATAGTCCTTTTCACGAGATATAGTCCGATGCCGGTGGATTTCTTATCCCCTCGCCCGTTATAGCCCGTATAGCCTTTCTCATATACTCTCGGCAGGTCTTCCGCAGCTATTCCCATGCCTTCGTCTTCTATTGCAATCCTGTCACTGTCGCATATTATCGAGATCTTGCCCTTGCTCGTATACTTTATGCTGTTGCTCAGCACCTGCCCTACGGCAAATCCCAGCCACCTTGAGTCAGTGAGGGTTTCGTGCTCACCCCCTGCAAAGTCAAGGCTCAGGCCTTTCGCTACTATAGCCGGCCTTTGCTTCTTTACTTCCTGCCTTACGATATCCTCTACAGACTGCTTTGCGAAGACAAGGTCGTTGCTGTCGCTGTCGAGCCTTATATATCCCATTACCATGTCGGCATAATCTTCGATCCTTACTATCTGCGTCATCAGGGACTCTCGAAGATCGTCGTCATCTATGTTCTGCGCAGTAAGCGACAGTGCGCTTATGGGAGTCTTTATCTGATGGGCCCATATGGTATAGTAGTCCACCATCTCGTTATATCTTCCGGCTGATCTGTCACCTGAGTCCCTAAGCTCTCTTCGAAGATCCTTTATCTGCCTTACATACTCCGCTTCGATAGCATTATCTTCCGATATATCCGCGCTCTCTCCGACACCTCGTCTTATCTCGCGCAGCTTTTCCCTGTATCTCATAAAGTCGACGGCCGCACATATGAGGCACAGAGCTACCGACAGGTAAGTAAGATGCACTACAGCACTCACCGGCAGATCGTAAAGGAAGCGCAGTACCCACGCGCATACCAGGAATATAGCGTAGGCACCGGCTATTGGGAGACGATACCTTATGTAGGATAGCAGATCACTCAATTATGTATCCCTGCCCCTTCTTTGTCTTTATAAAATCGGTAAGACCTGCTTCATCGAGCTTCTTCCTCAGGCGGTTAACATTAACGCTCAGTGTATTCTCGTCTACGAACAGATCGTCGTTCCAGAGCTGCTCCATAAGGCGGTTCCTGGAGACTATGCTCCCCTTTTTAGAGATGAGCGTGTTTATTATCCTGCTCTCGTTCTTGGTAAGGTCGATCTTCTCTCCGTTGTAAGTAAGGGTTGAATCTGCGGGATTATATACTGCGCCCCTGTGCTCTAAGTACTGTGAGCTGCTGCCTGCAAAATCATATGTCCTTCTAAGGACAGCCTTTATCTTTGCCAGCATCACGTTAAAGTCGAAAGGCTTCGTTATGAAGTCATCGCCGCCCATATTGATGGCTGTTATCATGTTGAGATTATCGCTGGCGGAAGATACGAAGATAACCGGGACGTTGGACACTTCCCTTATCTTGGAGCATCTGAAGAATCCGTTATTGAACGGGAGCGTTATATCCATGAGCACAAGGTGGGGGTTATATGCGGTAAACTCAGCCAGAGGATCATTAAAATCCTCCGTGAGCTTGACTTCGTAACCCCAGTTCTCCAAAGCTATCTTCATCTGAGAAGCTATGGTCATATCATCTTCTACAATAAGTATCCTGTGGCTCACTTAAGGATACCCCCTTTATGCGATCTCGGATGTTATTTTAACACACAGGCTTCCATTTGCCGTTGGCAACATCAAAGACTTCCATTCCTATGAACTTATCCTTCTCTTCGACCGTGGCGGACTTAGCCGTATCGTAATAAGCTTCCGCGGTCGGTGCCGTATCTATAGGGTTGGTAGCCGTAAATGCCGCATCTCTCCCTTTGCTCATAATATGCCTTACCGAAAGAAACGCGCCGACGATAGAGCAAAGTGCCGTAAAGATGAAAGGCCCGAAAGTTCCGTTCTCCTTACTAAGCTGCATCACAAAAGCTGCAACAGACAGGATAAACACTGCAACAGAAGCAATCGCGCCTAAACTGCCGCCTATAGAACTTCTTAAGACAGCGAATATCTTCTTGTATTTGCTGTACGGTATGTCTCCTGCCGCTTCTCCCGTCTGTCCGTTAATCGCGAAGCTGTAATTTAACCCTTCATACCTATAGTTCAGGAACCAAATGGGAAGCAGCGCATAGAGCTGCCTGTAGTCCTCTACATAGGAAGAGCCGACGCGAAGCCTTAGATCTTCATACGGAGCATTTACAGTCTCGGCAACATTTCTGGCATAGCCGCTTAGCCTCGACTCTATCCTGTCAGCCATATCCATAGCCGTCAGATCGAACCGCTCTGCGTAGAATCCCGGGATATAGTCATCACTATATGTCTTGAGTTCCGACATGTCGAAAGGTTCTATCGCTTCCATCAGTCTGTCGCTTATCGCCTTTGAGCCGTCGAAAGGAACACGCTTTACGTAGAAGGTCGTATCCCTCTCTACGCTGTACTGCGCCCTCATCATCTCATATCCCTTTTTCTCAACCTTATAGCCCGTGCCTACACCTACCGCGTGGCACTTGGCATCGATGAGCCAGAACGGAACATAAAGCCCCGTAAGCTTTTCTACGTTCTTGGCCGAAGTAAAGTCATTGGGAGCGTATCTGCAACCCTTGGCCCATTCCAGGAACTTAGCCTTTGCCTGCTCCTTAGTTACCTTAAAAGGCAATACCATATCAGGCCTGAACTCACGTGTCAGACGTCTTGTTATAAGTGAATGTGAACCGCAGAATGCGCAGAAAGTCGCAGATGTATTCTCATCTGTTACCAGTATTGCACCGCAGGAATCGCATACGATCTCTCTTCTGGCGCTGTCATTCTCGTCGGCCTCTCCTGAATCCTTTATATCCAGCTGACTTATGAGTCTTATCGTTCCGGGCGCGAAGGAGCCGCCGCATGAAGAACATCTTATCTTACCTGTAGCAGGATCATAAGTTATCGGTGCCCCGCAAGTCGGGCAGAGCGAAGCCTTGGCTACATCATCCCAAATCGCCATGATAATCCCCCCCTTTTTTATTCCGATGAGATTTTATCACAAAAAACAAGCCCCTTCCTTAACAGGAAAGGACTTCTGATCCATAATATGGTGACCCGTACGGGAATCGAACCCGTCACTCCGCCGTGAAAGGGCGACGTCTTAACCGCTTGACCAACGGGCCGAATATATGGTAGCGGCAGTGGGATTCGAACCTACGACCTGCCGGGTATGAACCGGACGCTCTGGCCAACTGAGCTATGCCGCCATGTAAAAGTGCACTTTTGACGTGCTCATCAATTTTAGCAACGGTAAAGTGATATGTCAAGAGAATATTTTAGTCAGATAAAAAACGGTGCGGAAGATTCCGCACCGTTCATTTAGATCAGACTAATACGAGAGTCAGATTACTTGAGCTCGAGCTCAGCGCCTGTCTCGGAAAGCTTCTTAACAAGCTCCTCAGCCTCGTCCTTAGCAACGTTCTCCTTAAGAGCAACGGGAGCCTTCTCAACGAGCTCCTTAGCGTCCTTAAGACCAAGACCAAGAACATCCTTAACAGCCTTGATAACGTTCATCTTGGAATCACCGAAGCTCTTGAGCATTACAGTGAACTCTGTCTTCTCAGCAGCACCGCCTGCCTCACCGCCAGCAGCGGGAGCAGCAGCAACAACAGCTGCAGCAGATACGCCAAACTCTTCTTCAATTGCCTTCTCGAGGTCGAAAAGCTCTGTAACGGAAAGAGCCTTAATCTCGTCGAGGATCTTTGTGATATTCTCACTAGCCATTTTAATTTTCCTCCATTTAAGAATTAGATAGATTGTTGATTACGCTTCAGCGGGTGCTTCAGCTGTTACTTCAGCAGCTGCTTCTTCAGCAGGTGCTGCTTCTGCGGGTGCCTCTTCAGCTACGGGAGCTTCTGCAGGAGCGCCGCTCTCTTCCTGTGCCTTCTCGGCTACAGCCTTAACGAGCATGGCAAGCTTTGTAAACGGGAAAAGCAAACCATATACGACCTGGCTGTAAAGAGTCTCCTTGTCGGGTACCTTTGCAAGAGCGTCGATCTCTGCCTTGTCGGCGAACCTTCCCTCTACGATACCGCCCTTGATCTCAAGGGGCTCAAACTCCTCTGCGAACTTGCTAAGAACTTTTGCAGGTGCGATTACATCTTCGGAATAAGCAACAGTAGTGGGGCCCTTGAACATCTCGTCAAGACCTTCGATACCGAGCTCCTTGAATACAAGGCGAAGAGTCGTATTCTTTACTACCTGGAACTTTACGCCGTTCTTACGAAGCTCATTACGAAGTTCTGTATCCTGAGCAACAGTAAGTCCGCGTGAGGAAGCGAATACGAATGTAGCTGCACCCTTGAAAGATTCAACGAGGTCTGCAACGACCTGCTTCTTAGCAGCCAGAATTTTCTCACTTGGCATTTAGGTTTCCTCCTTTATAGATTTTAAAACCCTCACGCCGAATGACATGAGGGTTTTGAAAATCTCGTAATCCTAAATAGATAAGAGTTTCAACCTCGGCGGGGGATCCGTATGGATTCCCGGCTGTCTTCGGTATGAATTGTTTTTAAGTTAATAGCGGATCTTCTATTAAGCAGTGAACTTAGTAGAATTGATCCTGATGCCGGGGCCCATTGTAGAAGAAATGGAAACATTCTTCAGGTACTGACCCTTAGCAGCTGCAGGCTTAGCCTTAACGATAGCATCCATGATAGTCTTAAGGTTCTCCTCAAGCTTCTCCTGTCCGAAAGATACCTTTCCGATAGGGCAGTGGATGATGTTTGTCTTGTCGAGTCTGTACTCGATCTTACCTGCCTTGATGTCGTTAACTGCCTTAGTAACATCCATGGATACTGTTCCGGACTTGGGGTTAGGCATGAGTCCCTTAGGACCAAGAACCTTACCGAGACGTCCTACAACACCCATCATGTCAGGTGTAGCAACAACAACGTCGAAGTCGAACCAGTTTTCCTTTGTGATCTTCTCGACCATATCCTCAGCACCAACGTAATCTGCACCGGCTTCCTTAGCCTCATCAGCCTTGGGACCCTTAGCAAATACGAGTACCTTCTTTGTACGTCCTGTTCCGTGAGGAAGAACTACCGCACCTCTGACCTGCTGATCAGCGTGACGGGAGTCAACACCAAGACGAACGTGAAGCTCGACAGTCTCATCGAACTTAGCCTTACCTGTCTCCTGTACAAGACGAACTGCCTCGGAAGGATCATAGGCTACGCTTCTGTCTACGAGCTTACTGATTTCTGTATATCTCTTACCAGCTTTCATAGCTATCTCCTCTCTCTATCAGTCTCTTGTTACAACGATACCCATGCTTCTTGCAGTACCTGCAACCATCTCGGCACAAGCCTCAACGGATGCTGCGTTTGTATCGGGCATCTTGATCTCTGCGATCTTCTTGCACTGCTCAAATGTAACAGTTGCAACCTTCTGTGTGTTAGGTCTTCCGGATCCGCTCTCGATCTTGCATTCCTTCTTGAGTAATACAGGTACCGGAGGAGTCTTTGTAATGAAAGAGTATGTGCGGTCAGCGTAAACCGTAATAACTACGGGGATAACGAGACCTGCATCCTTAGCTGTTCTCTCATTGAACTCTTTTACGAACTGTGCGATGTTAACACCGTACTGTCCAAGAGCTGGTCCTACCGGCGGCGCGGGTGTTGCTTTAGCGGCTTCTATCTGAAGTTTGATATAGCCTGTGATCTTCTTAGCCATACTTGGCCACCTCCCAATTATATTAGCTTGCACCGAAGTGCATTAGCTTGCTTTAGATCCTCTCGACCTGTGTGAAGTCGAGATATACGGGCGTCTCACGTCCGAACATAGCGATCTTGACCTTGACCTGCTGCTTCTCGTAGTTCATCTCTTCAACTACGCAGATGCTGTCTGCAAAAGGTCCTGTGATAACCCTGATGGTATCTCCGATATCGTAATCGACATCAGGTACCCAATCAGTTGCGATACCCATTGCAGCGAGGTCGCTGTCAGTGATCGGAAGAGGCTTGTTGGGGTTTGTGCTTACAAAGCCCGTAACGCCTCTTGTATTGCGGATAAGATACCAGAGTTCCTTATCTGCTGCGGAAGGCTCTTCGCTGTCCTTCAAGTTCTCGAAGTTACTTACGAGCTTGATGAACACGTATCCGGGATACTTCTTGCGCTTTACGGCCTTCTTCTTTCCGTCCTTAATCTCAAAGACATCTTCCGTGGGAACGTTGATCTCCTGAATGATATCCTGCATTCCACGCTTCTCGACTGTCTTCTCGAGGATAGTCTTTACCTTGTTCTCATAGCCTGAGTATGTATGAACGACATACCACTTAGCTTCATTTACGTCAGACATCAGTTCTCCTCCTCGGATGATTCAGTCTCCTCTGTGTCGTCAGTCTCTTCGGAACCTTCCTCAGACTCTTCTGTCTCCTCCTCTTCAGACTCCTCGGTCGTAGCCTCGGTATCTTCTGAAGTCTCCTCCGAGGTCTCCTCGGATGTCTCTGCAGCTACTGTAGTATCTGCGGGAACAGAAGTATCAACTGGTACTGTAGTAGTCGTAGTTACGTTGTCGTAGAATCCGATCTTCTCGAGCACCCAGTGTCCGCCATTATTGATAATGGAAAGGAATATTGCAAAGAAAACGATTACAACGAGAACAACTGCAGACGTATTCTTGAGCTTCTCCTTGGAAGGCCATACAACTCTCTTGAGCTCTGCCTTTACGTCCAAGAACTGCTGAGCGATACGCTGGAAGATATTCTTCTTCTTATTCTTGTCAGCCATCTTGTTACCTCGTTAAGTAAGTATCGTATTACTTTGTTTCCTTATGAACCGTGTGCTTACGGCAGAAAGGACAATACTTCTTAAGCTCGAGTCTCTCGGAATCGTTCTTCTTATTCTTATATGTCTGATAATTTCTCTGCTTGCACTCTTCGCATGCGAGTGTGAGCTTGTCACGTGCACTTGTCTTAGCCATTGTTCGACTCCTCCATGATCTGAGATCTTCCCTATTTTTTCACACAATAAAAAAAGACCTCTAAGGGTTTTAGCTGAGATATTTTATCACGGGGTATAGATCATGTCAACGTGATGTTCGGATACTTTGCAAATTACGCTCAAAGCGTCTCTTTTAAACCTATGAGTATGCCGTCCAATTCATAATAATTCAGATCCGTATCAGGTCTTTCCTCTCCGTCTAAGAAGACAAACAGAGTGTCTTCCGGAAGCTCTCCCGAAGCGAACATTGCCTCAACGTCCGCCTCTACGTTCTCGGAATAGTTGTCTCTTGCGTAGAAAGAGACATTTATCGTCATATCGTTTCTGTAGGCAAACAGCTCCAGATCCAAACAATGATCCTTGACGTCATAATCGGAATAGATATCCAGGAAACCCGAGCAGATACAGATATGCTCATACTCTGAAGATATCTTTTCCCATCTGTTGTCCTCAAAGGGGGCATATTCCTCGTGGTGCACCGAATAGCAGTTATGTACCGTCATGATCTCAGGAAGATATTCCATCATCTGCAGAGAAAGACAGAGTATGCACGCAAGGATCGCAATTCTCTTCTTCTTGATGTGCTTATAGAAAGAGCTCATTATCACCATGATCAGGAGATAGAACACCGGCCAGATCATTCGCCCGGTTGCTCTAAAGAGAGACCACAGGCTCAGGATGAATCGAGGAAGCGGTACTTTGATATAGTGATCACCGAAGGATAGTACATTACTCCCGGCAAATACGATAAATGCTATGGAATATACGATCAGTACTATTCTTTTCTTCTTAGGGAACAAAGCTTCCGTATCACGAGCGCGAAGGTGAAGAATGACCGTAACTGCCAGTATCACATATATCGGGAATCCGAGATAACAGTATCCTTCATATTGACCCCAATGTATTGCCGGAAGCCCGTTGAAAAGCATTGAATATCCGAATGTATTGAAAAAACCGTTGTAATTAAACGAGTAGATGCCGAGATACAGACCATGGTTCTTGACTGCACCATAGTTATATCCGAGAAGAACATAAAGTGAAAAGAGCACCGCAGCAAAAACGAGGATATCGATAAAGATTTTCTTATAGCAGGGCTTATCATCCTCCACTGATAAGATAATGAGCGAGAATACAAGCGATGCTGCGACAAAAGGCACGAAGTAAGGGTGTATGCTGACTGCAAAGAAGATCATGAGTCCCCAGTAGAATGCACTCTTACCGACTTTCCACTCCTTCTCCTTGAAGAGCATCATGTAGATGCAGGCTACTACTATCCAGTGTGCGGAAAGAGATGTATGCCAGAAAACTCTTATGAGCATCAGGATTGATGCTGAGCAGAACAGAGAAGTTATGGCCGAATACACCTTGCTCCCGGTCAATCTGTAGATGATGACTGCAGAGAAACCTCCCAAAAGGTAATATGATAAAGCACCATATATTCCAAAATACTGAAAAGTAGCAGGAAGCAGTGGTGATAAGATCTTAAAAGTCACCGCAAAGAGCGGGATCGAATCCGTAAATACTACAGGAAGCAGATTCGGATAATTGATATCGTCCATGAGGGTAAACAGAGGAAAATGCCAGCTGCTCTTCCTGTAGAATAACCAGCCGGAATAATGCTGCATAAGATCTTCATGATTGAGCCCGTTAAAGAGCCAGGCATCATACTGAGGATCAAGTACCCTCACTCCGTATACAAGGATAAAAAAAACAAATGCAAGAAGTCCGCCGAGTAAAAATACGGTGTTGAGGCTGTAGTCTCCCGCAACCTTATCAATCTTTCTTCGAACGGACTTCATATCTGTCATCATCTGCGGCTTCTAAGCTCCTTCTCTACATCCTCTAATGTGATGCCCATGTCAGCCATGAGAACGAGAACGTGGTACTCGAGGTCTGCGATCTCTGCAATGACTTCGCTCTTGCTGCCCTTAGCTGCGGCGATGGCTGTCTCTACTGCCTCTTCTCCTACCTTCTTGCAGATCTTCTCTGTTCCCTTGCCGAGAAGGTAGTTGGTATAAGAACCCTCTTCGGGATTCTTCTGCCTGTCCAGTATTACGCTGTAAAGTTCCTTGATGATATCCATAGTATTACTCCTTTATATCTGTATCCCACTCATCTATCGTGGTATAGAAACAACTCTTATTGCCGGTATGGCAAGCGGCTCCCGTCTGATCGACCTTGTAAAGGAGCGTATCCTTATCGCAGTCGATCCTGCCTTCTACTACCTTCTGAAGATGACCCGAGGTCTCACCCTTCTTCCACAAAGTCTCCCTGGACCTTGAATAGTAGTGCATATAGCCTGTCTTGCACGTAAGCTCGAAAGCCTCGTAGTTCATGTAGGCCATCATGAGGACTTCGCCGGTAGCGGCATCCGTCGTGATGGCAGGGACCATACCGTCGGAATTCTTCTTCATATGAGCCCACATATCGAGCTCTCTTCCTATCTTTCTAACAGGGATGCCCCTGCCTTCAAGATATTCCTTGAGATCGGAGATCTTGATCTCTCCGAAATGGAAGAGGCTCGCCGCGAGTACCGCATCTGCCTTTCCTTCTACGACACCGTCATAGAAATCCTCCATAGTTCCCGCTCCGCCGGAAGCTATGACAGGAACATCGACCGCATCGGCGATCATGGAAGTGATCTTATTATCGTAGCCGGACTTTGTACCGTCCTTGTCCATGGAAGTAAGAAGGATCTCTCCGCATCCTAAGTCCACGACCTTCTTTGCCCACTCCAGTGCATCGATACCCGTAGGCTTCGTTCCGCCTGCTATTACTACTTCGTAGCCTGAAGGGAACTTATCTTCCTGTCCCTCCCTGCTCTTTACGTCGATAGCAACGACGATACACTGTGCGCCGAACTTTTCGGAAGCCTCCCTGACAAAATCGGGATTCTTTACAGCTGCGGAATTAAGTGAGACCTTATCTGCACCTGCGTTAAGGATAGCTCTTATATCGTCGACTGTCCTTATGCCGCCGCCTACGGTAAAGGGGATGAAGACCTCGTCTGCAACCCTTCCTACCATATCTATAACTGTATCTCTTGCTTCCAAAGTAGCGGTGATATCAAGGAATACGAGTTCGTCGGCGCCGGAGAGATTGTACTGCTTAGCACACTCGACAGGGTCGCCCGCATCCCTTAAGGATACGAAGTTGACCCCTTTTACGACTCTTCCATCCTTTACATCGAGGCAGGGGATTATACGCTTTGTAAGCATTTCTTAAGATCCACCTTTCCCTCGTAGATAGCCTTGCCGACGATAACGCCCGCGCAGCCGCTGCCCTTTATATACATGATATCCTCATCTGATCCGATACCGCCTGATGCGATGACATCAAGGCCTGTCTTGTCCACGAGTTCCTTTGTGGAATCAAAAGCGGGACCGGTGAGCATACCGTCTCTCGAGATATCCGTAAATACTACTGTCTTTGCACCAATAGACTTCATCGTAAGTGCAAATTCAAGAGCACTTACGCCTGAACCAGATGTCCAGCCGTCTACTGCTACGTCTCCATCCTTTGCGTCGATGCCGATGGCGATCTTGTCTGCATAGAGCTTCAACGCCTCTTCGGTAAACTTACGGTCCTTGATGGCGGAAGTTCCGATGACGCATCTTGATACGCCGTAGTCCTCGATCCATCTCTTCAAAGTGTCGAGATTTCTTATTCCTCCGCCGGTATCTACCTTAAGCCCCGTCTTCTCACTGATCTGTCTTATGATCTCGTGATTGGTGGGAATACCGGACTTAGCGGCATCGAGGTCTACTACGTGGATCCACTCGGCGCCTGCTTCCTTGAAAGAAAATGCCTGAGCTATGGGATCGTCACTGTAGACAGTTACCTGATCGTATCTGCCCTGCTTGAGCCTTACGCACTTGCCTCCTAAGAGGTCGACTGCGGGAAGTATTATCATTTTCTTGTTCTCCTTGCGAATCGAATGAGCATCTGAAGACCTGCCTCACCGCTCTTCTCCGGATGGAACTGTGTAGCGAAGATATTGCCTCTTTGAAGGGCGACCGTATACTTGATACCGTACTCGGTCTTCGCCGCACTGTCCTTGTCGTCATCGGGAAGGCAATAGAATGAATGAACGAAGTAGACAAAGTCTCCTTCTCTCATCATCTCTCCGGTAACATCAGATAACCTGTTCCATCCTATCTGAGGGACCTTAAGACCCTTCTCGACTGTCTCCTTGGCAGGGAACTTCAATACCTTGCCGGGGATTATCCCAAGACCTTCAATGAGCTCACCTGCGGGGGCGCCTTCCTCGGAGCCTGACAGCATGAGCTGCATTCCCAGGCAGATGCCCAGAAGGGGCTTGCCGGAAGCGGCAGCTTCCTTTACGGCCGCATCAAGACCGGACTTGCGGAGCGCTTCCATGGCAGGACCATATGCGCCTACACCCGGAAGGATGACTCCGTCCGCCTTTGAGATGACTTCCGGATCTGATGTTATCACCGATTCGTAATGTATATAAGTGAGGGCTTTCCTGACAGAAGCCAGGTTGCCCATTCCATAGTCGATTATCGCGATCACTTATTCGATTTCCTTACCTGTGATCCTGGAGTAGCACTCCTTATACTTCTCGGACGTCTTCTTGATGACTTCCTCGGGAAGTGTGGGAGCGGGATATGTCTTATCCCAGTCGAGAGTCTCGAGCCACTCACGGAGATACTGCTTGTCGAAGCTCTTCTGAGCATGACCGGGCTCGTAATCATTTACATCCCAGAATCTTGAAGAGTCAGGTGTGAACATCTCGTCAGCTACAACGAGCTTGCCGTCGATCTTACCGAACTCAAACTTAGTATCTGCAAGGATGAGACCCTTTGTAAGTGCGAACTCGGATACCTTGTTGTAAAGAGCGATAGCTGCATCGTGAAGTGCAGTAGCATCCTCTTCACCGAGAAGTTCCTTAAGCTGATCGTATGTGATGTTGATGTCGTGGCCTGTCTCCTCCTTGGTGGAAGGTGTGAACAAAGGCTCGGGGAGCTTATCGCCCTGTACCATGCCCTCGGGCATCTTGATGCCGCCTACTGTTCCGTTAGCCTTGTACTCCTTAAGAGCCGATCCCTCGAGATAGCCTCTTACGATGCACTCTGCGGGAAGCATATCGACCTTCTTGACGAGCATGGATCTGCCCTTGAGTTCCTTCTCATACTTATCAAGACCCATGGGATAATCCTTAGGATCAGTTGATATAACGTGGTTAGGGATGATGTCCTTTGTAAAATCGAACCAGAAAGCCGAGATAGAGGACAATACCTTGCCCTTATCGGGGATCAGCTCATCGAATACTACGTCGAATGCCGAGATCCTGTCAGTTACGATCATGAGGAGAGAATCTCCCAAGTCGTAAACGTTTCTTACCTTACCCTTGATGAACACGGGAAGATCGATAAAATCTGTGTCTTTGATCATCATTTCTTTATACCTCCGTTATATCAAAGGACGCCTTTGGTCGAGATGACCTGGTCCTTAAATCTTTCATCTATAGAAGCCGCCTGTCTGATAGCTCTTGCCAGGGACTTGAACATAGCCTCCGCCTTGTGGTGATCGTTGATACCGTAGGGGGAGCTGATGTGAAGCGTTATGCCTGCGTTAAATGCAAACGACCTGAAAAACTCCTCGAAGAGCTGAGTGTCCATCTCGCCGCACTTATCTGCCGTGAACTTGCAGTCAAATACGATGAAAGGTCTTCCCGAGATGTCTATAACGGCATCTCCCAACGCTTCATCAAGAGGACATCTTGCGCTGCCGTATCTGACGATACCCTTCTTGTCACCGATAGCCTTAGAGAAAGCTTCTCCCAGTGCAATACCCACATCCTCTACCGAATGATGTGCATCTACATAGAGGTCACCCTTGCAGGAGATGTCGATATCCATTCCGGAATGCTTGGACAAAGCCGTCAACATGTGATCGAAGAATCCGATGCCGGTAGAGATATTGCTCTTGCCCGTACCGTCGATATCGATCCTGACAGAGATGTCGGTCTCGCCTGTAGTTCTCTTGATCTCAGCTGTTCTTGCCATTACTGATCTCCTCTCTTACGGCCTTCAGGAATTCGTCCATCTCCTCGTCGGTACCGATGGAGATCCTGAGCCTGTCATTGATGAGCGGCTTATTGAAATACCTTACAAGTATACCTTTTGCCTTAAGATTTTTGTAGAGTGTTTCGGCGGTAAGGGGCATGGGAGGTCTTGCGAACACAAAGTTCGAAGAGGAATCCGGAAGATCGAATCCCATTGACCGCAGCTCTTTGGTCACTCTGTTTCTCGTAGCGATAAGAGCATCCCTGTTCTTCTTAAAGTTCTCGCGGTCACGAAGAGCTGCTGCCGCAAGAGTCTGAGCGATATAGTCGGCAGGATAGGAATTAAAGGAATCCCTGGCTCTCTTAAGACCTTCGATGAGCTCCTTGTCTCCGATCGCATATCCGAGCCTTAAGCCTGCAAGACCGTAGGACTTGGAAAGCGTCCTTACTACAATAAGATTCTTATACTCATTAATGAGCGTAGCGGCGGAAGTATAACCTTCGGCAAAGGCCGCATAAGCCTCATCGATAAGTACTACGCTCTCCTTGTTGGCATCTAAGATCTTGCGGATGTCATCAAGTGACATGGCTACGCTCGTAGGAGCATTGGGATTTGCGATGGAGATACCGCAGTTAGGCTTGCCGCAGTAATCTTCCGGATCGATGGTAAGGTCATCCTTCAAAGGGATCTTCTCTGCCCTTATGGAATAGAAGTCCGCATATACGGGGTAGAAGCTGTATGAGATAGAAGGGATAAGGACCGCCTTATCGGTATTCATATCCTTCTCGAAGAAAGTCTGCCAGCACAGAGCCAGGACCTCGTCGGAGCCGTTTCCTACGAATACATTCTCGGGACTCACGTTATCCACGGAAGCTACTGCCTCGCAAACGACAGTGGAATCCGTATTGGGATAGAGCCTCAGCTTGGATATATCAAGATCTATCAGAGCCTCTTTGCACTTGGGTGACGGCGGATAGGGATTCTCATTTGTATTGAGCTTTATTATCCTCTGTCCTTCCTTAGGCTGTTCGCCTGCTACATAGGGCTCTATTGAATTGATAAGCTTGTTCCAATAGATACTCATCTTTCAAACCTCACACGAACAGATGCTGCGTGACATGTAAGTCCCTCGCTGTCTGCAAACTTTGCTACGTCCTCTCCTACTGCCTTCAATGACTCCTCGTTATAGTTGATGATGCTCATCTTCTTGTAGAAGTCACCTGTGTTAAGAGGCGAGAAGAACCTTGCCGTTCCCGAAGTGGGAAGAGTGTGGTTAGGACCTGCAAAGTAATCGCCCAGGGGCTCGGGGGACCAGTTACCCATGAATACCGCGCCTGCGTTATTTATCTTGTTAAGGGTCTCTTCGGGATCCTTGACACAGAGCTCTAAGTGCTCTGGTGCGATCTCTTCAGAGAAAGCTATTGCGGTATCTAAGTCATCGCAAACGATTATGGAGCAATAGTTCTCAA
Organism: Oscillospiraceae bacterium; assembly: GCA_900176545.1. GTDB lineage: Bacteria > Bacillota > Clostridia > Saccharofermentanales > Saccharofermentanaceae > Saccharofermentans. The sequence continues at coordinate 11,641 of FWXP01000010.1, read as the reverse complement.
GGGATGCCTTAAGGATCTCATTACGTGCTGCTTCATCAGATCTTCTGTCCACTGCCTCGAGGACCTTATCTGCCAGATCCTGTGATGTGGTAAGAACGATTGCCGAAGCGATCTTGTCGTGCTCTGCCTGCGAGAGCATATCAGCTGCCACGAACTCCGGGATAGCGGAATCGTCAGCGATTATAAGGATCTCGGAAGGTCCTGCAAACATATCGATATCCACCTGACCGAATACGAGTCTCTTGGCAGTATTCACATAGATGTTGCCGGGGCCGCAGATCTTGTCGACCCTGGGGATCGTCTCTGTGCCGTATGCCATTGCTGCGATAGCCTGTGCGCCTCCGACCTTGTAGATCTCGGTAGCACCTGCGATGGAAGCAGCTGCCAGGATAACGGGAGCGATAGTTCCGTCAGCTCTCGGGGGAGTACAGAATACGATCCTGGGAACACCTGCAACGGATGCAGGGATGACGTCCATAAGTACAGTTGAAGGAAGAGGCGCAGTACCTCCGGGTACATATATACCCGCAACGGAGATAGGTCTTACCCTTACTCCGATCTTGGAACCCTTTGCGGTATCCATCATGAAGCCTTCTTCTCTCTGCTTCTCGTGGAATGTTCTTATGTTGGCCGCCGCCTTCCTGATGACCGTCAGGAGCTCGGGATCGATGCTCTTTATCGCTTCATCGATCTCTTCCTTTGTAACTTTCATCGTATCTGAAGTAAGGACAGCCTTATCGAACTTCTCCGTATACTTAAGAACGGCATTATCTCCGTTCTCCTTGATATCGTCGATAACGCCGCTTACGGTTTCTATGATAGGACCTAAGTCCATCTTTGACCTTGCTCCGAGAAGATCGCAGAGCTCTTTTAAGTTTTCCTTATTGCCTTTTACTACTTTGCACTTCATTCCCGTCAACCTTCCTTTTCCTGGTTCATGAGGTCGACCTGGACCTTGAGCTTATCGATCATGGGGCGGATCTCGTCCGCCTTCATCTTCATCGATACCCTGTTGACTACTACTCGTGCCGAGATATCAGCGACCGTCTCTATTACATCAAGTCCGTTCTCATATAAAGTACGTCCGGATTCAACGATATCGACGATAACCTCCGACAATCCTATAAGGGGAGCGAGCTCTACGGAACCGTTGAGCTTGATTATCTCTACGCTCTCTTTCTTAACGCCCTCGAAGTAAGCTCTGGTGATATTGGGATACTTAGTACCTACTCTCTTGTTGGGTATGGAATCGAGCTTGCCGTCCTTAAGCTCCTTGGGACCTGCAACGCACATCCTGCACTTGCCGAATCCCAGGTCGATGACCTCATAGAGCTGTCTTCCTTCCTCGAGGAGCGTATCCTTACCTACTACGCCTAAGTCTGCAGCACCGTACTCAACATATGTGGGAACGTCAGCAGGCTTAGCCATGATGAAACGAAGGCCTGTCTTCTCATCCTCGAGGATGAGCTTTCTTGATTTTTCCTTAGCTGCATTACAGTCATATCCGGCTCTTTCCAGGAGCTCGATAGCCTGCTCCGCAAGTCTTCCTTTAGATAAAGCTATAGTCAACATGATCAGTCCTTACCTCCGTTGATCCAGAATACTGTCTGGATATCATTCTCATCGGCAAATGCATTGAGATCCTCCTCGCTCATTCCCGATGTATCAAGGATGACGGATGTACTCCCGAGTCTCATCTGGTCAGCAAGGGAGATAGCAGAGCTTCTTGCATCCTTATTGCCCTTCTCGTATCCGACGATAGCTTCCGCTGCGGGATTCTCGAGCTCCAGACCCTGTCTCATGAGAGCCGTGATGGCAAGAGAGAGACCGAGAGAGAATCCTACGCACTCCATATCTCTTCCGAAGACACCAACTGTCCTGTCGTATCTTCCTCCTCCGATGATGGGGAATCCTACTTCATATGTGTAACCCTTGAAGATAACACCCGTGTAGTAGCCTTCGCTGCCGAGAAGTCCCAGGTCAACGGAAACATACTTTGTATAACCGTAGTCCTCAAGAGCTTCCAGGATCTCCTCCAGGTTCTTGATGGCATCAAGAGCCATCTTCTCCGTGAAGCTGTCCTTGATGCTCGCGAGTATATTCGTGTCTCCGGAAGACTCTGCGAACATAAGGAGGATATTCCTGTCGGAATCCGACAGTCCCTTCTCCTTGGCAGTCCTGTCGATAGTAACGGAATCCTTGGCGATGATAGCATTTCGTACGGAAAGAGCAGTCTCCTCATCAAGACCCATCTGCTTTACCGCACCTTCGAAAAGCCCTACCTGACCGATGCTTACCTGAAGGTCTTCGACTCCTACTTCAAGAGCTGACCTTATAGCCATAGCGATGATCTCTGCATCGGAATCGGATCCCGTGATACCCATGAGCTCAGCGCCTGCCTGTGTGAACTCACTCTGCTTTCCGCCGCCCGTCTGATTGAAGCGGTACATGTTCTCTATGTAGGAAAGCCTTAAGGGAAGCCTGTCCTTGGCAAGTGTTGCCGCATATCTTGCAGCGGGGATAGTGCCGTCATATCTGGCACAGAGTAACCTTCCCTTGGAATCCGTAAGCTTATAAAGATCTTCTTCCTTAACAAAATCGGGCTTTGTATAGATATCGCAATATTCGTATCCGGGTGTCTCTATCTCTTCGTATCCATGGAGGGAGAACAACCTTCTTAATTTACTTTCGGCATCTTTCTTGAATGCGCATACGCTCGGCAATGTATCGTTGAAGCCGTCGGGCGTATAGAACTTGTTGCTCATTTTCTCTTACCTCCTGATAATATCGTTTTCTTCACCGTTCTTTAGTCAACTAAAGTACCGACTATCAGATTATATATATAGGCAGGATAAATGTCAAACGCCTTATTTATGGTATTTCTCACCACTTGCTATCTTAAAACCCCTGTAAATCTGTTCAAGGAGTATAAGTCTCGTCATCTGATGTGTGAGAGTTATGTTGCCGAAGCAGATCCTTCTGTCGGCTCTTTTTACTACCCTGGGATCAAGACCGTTGCTGCCGCCGATGACTACCGTTATCGAAGACCCGCCTCTTTCCATATCATCCGTAAGAGCCTTTGAGATCTCTTCCGAGGTCAGTAGCTTGCCGTGAAGATCCATTACCCACACTACGTCGCCGTCCTTAATCTTCGAAAGGATCAGCTCGCCTTCTTTGGCAAGAGCCGCCTCTACCGGAAGAGAGTCGGGACTGTCAGCCACTTCGATCACTTCCACGCAGCAGTATCTGGACAGGCGCTTTTTGTACTCGTCTATACCTGACAGGAGCCACTTTTCCTTTATCTTTCCGGGAGCAACTACTTTAAGCTTCAAATCTCTATGCCTTTCGTGGGTTCATATCTGTTTGCTACTGCGATGTTATAGTGAACATTCTGCACCAGCTTGTACCTTTCCAGGTACTGCGTTACGGTCATGTATGCCTTCTCGTGGGTATTGTTGTTCTCGCTTAAGTGTCCCAGGATAAAATTGGTAGTTCCCTTATCGATCATGTCCCTTACCATCTCGGCGCAGGCATCGTTGCTCAAATGGCCGCGGTCTCCCGCGATCCTTGCCTTGAGGTCTTCGGGATAGGGACCATATACCAACATCATCTTGTCGTAGTTAGCTTCTATAAGGACACCGTCAACGCCTTCGGACATAGCTCTTATATCGTCGGTGACATACCCTAAGTCCGTCATAACCATAAGGGATCTGCCTTCATACATTACCTTATAGCATACGGAACCTGCGGCATCGTGAGGAGTATCGCAGGATAAGACCCTGACTCCGTCTCCGAGGTCGATCTCCCTGCCCGGGACGATAACTATATCCTCTGCGCCGGGGTGGGGCTTCTTGAACTTCTTTGCGAGATACTTATGGGTCGACGCCGTAGCATATATGTCGGCGGGATATTTACGTACAAATACATCCAGCGCATCAAGATGATCATGATGTGCATGGGTGATAAAGATAGCGTCTATACTTTCGGGAGAAGTACCTACCGCATCGAGGGCACAGCAGACCTGCTTGCAGTTCCTTCCTGCGTCGATGAGGATATTCTTCTTTCCTGCTCTTATCAAAGTGGAATTACCGCTGCTGCCACTGAAGAGCGGTACCAGTTCCAGAGCGCTCATCAGGCCTCCGCGTCGGGTTCGAACTCGGCGCTCTCGGTACGCTCTATATCTGCGCCGAGGGACTTGAGCTTCTGAACTATATTCTCGTAACCCCTGTCGATCTTTCTTGCCTGTGTTATATAGCTCGTTCCGTCAGCTGCAAGAGCTGCGCATACAAGAGCCGCACCTGCACGAAGATCTGTTGCTACGACCGTAGCTCCCTTGAACTTCTCTATGCCTTCGATGAGTGCGATCCTGTCGAATACGTTGATGCATGCACCCATCCTAGTAAGCTCGGGGATATATTGGAACCTGTTCTGCCATACATTCTCGTGCATCTTGCTGACGCCCTTGGAAAGACACTGCAGTACAACAGCCTGAGGCTGAAGATCAGTGGGGAATCCGGGATAAGGGGAAGTCTTGATGTTGGTGCCTCTTATAACGGCGCCTTCCTTCCTGTAGACCCTGATACTGTCATTATCCTCATTCTCTTCGACCGTATATCCCATCTCGCGCATCTTGGAGGACAAAGGCTCCATATGGGTAGGGATCATGTTGTGGATAGTAACGTCACCGTCAGTTACTGCTGCGGCGATCATATATGTACCTGCCTCGATCTGGTCGGGAATTATGGAGTACGAGAAATTACCGGGAAGCACGGGAACACCGGTGATCCTTATGGTGTCTGTACCTGCGCCCTTTATCTTGGCACCCATGGCATTAAGGAAGTTGGCTACATCAACGATATGGGGCTCCTTGGCCGCATTTGTGATTATGGTCATGCCCTCTGCCTTTGTAGCAGCCAGCATTACATTGATGGTAGCGCCTACGCTTACGATATCGAGGAATATCCTTGCTCCTCTAAGGGGCGATGCCTCGAGCGTGATGATACCGCCGTTTATATCCTCGGGTCTTGCACCTGTTGCTCCCATATCAGCAAAAGCCTTCAGATGAAGATCGATGGGACGCTGACCGAAGTTGCAGCCTCCGGGCATACGAAGAGATGCCTTACCGCATCTTGCAAGGAGTGCACCCAGAAGATAATAGGATGCCCTGATCTTGGATACGGCAGGGCCCGTTGCCTTATATGTATTGATGGTTCTGGGATCGATCTCAAGTGTAAGGGAACCGTCTTCGGACTTCTCCGTAGAGATGGTAGCACCCAGAGTATTACACAGTTCGATCATGACATGTACATCAGAGATGTCGGGGACATTCTCCAGAGTACACTTTCCGTCTATCATCATAGCGGCTGCAAGTACACCCAATACGGCATTCTTGCTTCCGCTTATATTTATATCTCCGCGAAGACTGTTGCCTCCGGTGATCTTATAAGAATATTGACTCAATTTTGTTCCTCTTGGTCTTTGTTCTTTGTGCCGGGCATAACGGGTACACTGTCAAGGACACGCCTCACGGCCGATTGCCTCTCCTCGCCTTCAGCCTCTGCCTTGGAGGCTCTTGTAAGGTTATCAAAAAGACCGGCCTTTTTCTTACTCGCTTTTTTGCCATTACTATTATACATTTTTCCTTCGATATTTGGGTGTATCATGACTTTTTCTTTCAGATTTTCCGATTTTGTAGAAATTTCAGGCTTCACCCGTATATCTTCTGCGGCAGAAGTATTAACCATATTTGCTCTCGGCAGGATAGGCTGAGTAAGGAGCTTTCTTGCTTCTTCCTTTTGTCTTCTTAGCTCTTCTTCCTCTGAGACGGCCTCATTCTCGACTATCTCCTCTTCTTCGGCGTAGACTTCATCCGTCTCTTCCTCGACGTCTTCTTCTACATCTTCCACAAAGATCTCATCAGTCTCTTCTTCAAGATCATCCTCGATATCTTCGTCAAATTCCTCGTCCATCTCGGGCTCTATATAGGTAAGCTCATCAACGAGCTCCGTATATCTTTCTTCGCCGAGCTTTACGAAAAGCGCCGCCAGCACCTTATCGTGAGAAGACTTCTCGCCTTCCTTCAGGTTCTCGTAAGCTTCTGCCTCCGCCTCTGCATCGTCGTAACCCATGGAGCGGATAGCCTCCACTGCCTGTATCGCCATGAAGTCTGCGGCATTCCTGTAGTACTGTTCCTCGCTTACGATGCCCGTTGTCGCATCATCATATACATTTCGAAAAACACCCGCAGCCTGAGGAAGTACGAGAGTAAAAGTAGAACCCGCGCCGTCCCCCTGGTTGGAGATGACATTTATGGTGCCGTCATGCATATCCGCTACATCCTTTGCGATAGCAAGACCTATGCCGGATCCGCCCACATCGTGAGAGCCGGAATTATCTACTCTGTAGAACCTCTCGAAGAGATGGTCGATATCCTTTTGGGGTATTCCTCTGCCGTTATCGCTTATCTGTATTCCTATGCGGTCACCGATATTCTCTACGCTGACCCTTATGATATTCTCTTCTGTCTTTCCGTCGTAATTTATGTATTTAACGGCATTCGTAAGGAGATTAATTACGATCCTCATTATAAGGTTAGCGTTACCGAAGATAAGTGGGTAGTACATCTCCTCGGGCGTTACTATCTTTACCTTGTCTCTTCCGGGATAATCCGAGAGATTGCCTACCGCCTTCGTTATGACTTCTCCAAGATCTATTATGGTCATGGGTACTACCTGAGAGCACATGGAGAGGATAAGGAAATCCTGTACGATATCCTGCATCCTGACGGCATTTGCCACTATCCTGTTGCCCCACTTTGTTATCTCTTCATAGCTGGGCATCTTCTCGGGAGTAATGCTGTTTACGAAGAACTCCGATGCGCGGATAACTGTAAGAGGAGTCTTGAGCTCATGGGATACATTAGCAGCAAGATCCTTCTGTCTTCTCTCATCATCCTTGATCTGGGTGATATCGTCTACGATAACGATATCGATCCTGTTCTCTTCGTAGTACCTGTGGATGATCTTTATCTCATATATCCTGGTGTCAGTCACATAATTAGCACGAACGACACTGTCCTGATTCTCAAGGTTCAGGATATAATTCGACTTCAAGTGATTCTTATTATCGTATCTGTTAAGGAAATCCTCTATCGTCTTAGGCGGAACCTTGCTGTTGTCAAGAAATCCGATCAACGATGAAAGTGCGTGATTGCAGTAGACGCAGCCGTTCTTATCGTATGCGATGACTCCGAGGCCTACGTTCTCGATTATTGAATTACTTACGGCACCTTTATATTTAAGATCTTCAATGACATCATTGACTGCCGTATCTGCCTGCTTGTTGAACTTATTGCTTCCGACAAGGTATCCGATAAACAGGGAAGCAACCATTACTATGAGAAATAGTACAAGGAACAATGCAGGGTTATTCCCTGCAAGTTCTCCTAACCGCTGTAACATAAGATCAGATCAGATCCTTAGGGAAATAATAGCCTGAGCCTCTTCTTGTAAGAATGTACTTATACTTAGGCTGATTAGGCTCGATCTTCTTTCTTGTCCTTCTTACGGTAACATCAACAGTTCTGACATCACCTGAGAAAGCGTAGTTCCAAACCTTGGAAAGGAGCTCATCTCTTGAGCATACGCGTCCGGCATTAGTCTCAAGATACTGAACGAGCTTGAATTCGTTAGAAGTAAGGTCACAGCTGACACCGTTGACATATACCTGCATTGCATCAGTATCGATAACGAGCTCGCCGTCACAGTAGACATGCTTGCTGGACTGATCCTCTTCAGCAGGAGCTGCTGTAGCGGACTTAGACCTCTTAAGGAGGTTCTTAACACGTTCTACAAGGAGCGTAGGATCGAAGGGCTTGCTCATATAGTCATCAGCACCCCTTCTCAATACTTCTATCTCATAAACGGGAAGATCGCCCCTTGCCGTAAGGAAAAGGATGGGCGTTGTCTTACCCTTTGCTCTGAAATCATTTGTAAAATCAAGACCGCTGTATTCGGGCATCATCCAGTCGAGGATGATAAGATCAGGCTTCTCTGCTTCAGCTATTGAAAGACCTGTCCTACCGTCCGTAGCACATACCGTATCAAAACCGAAACTGCTGAGAACATCCGATACTGATGCTACTATTTCAGGCTCGTCATCAACGATTAAAATCTTAGGCATCTCCAAAATATCCTCCGGTTCATTTAATTCACACTTAATATGTTAGCAAAAGAGCATTTTTGAGGCAATGAGAAATGTTACAAAACATGACAAATAAAAAACCCTTCCACGTTTAGCGTGAAAGGGTTTGTATAAACCGGCAGCAACCTATCTTTCCGGACCGTCTCCAGTCAAGTATTTTCGGCACAAGTGAGCTTAACTTCTGTGTTCGGGATGGGAACAGGTGTGGCCTCACAGTAATCACCACCGGTATGGTTGAGAGTTTGTACCCTCAGGACTGCATAAGGAAGATAAAACAAAACTGTGTTTTGAATGTTTAGACAATTGAACATAACTTGTGGTCAAGTCCTCGGGCGTTAGTACCGGTCAGCTGAACATATTTCTATGCTTACACACCCGGCCTATCAACTGGTAGTCTTCCAGTGCCCTTACCAAAAAGAGGGAAATCTCATCTTGAAGCTGGCTTCACACTTAGATGCCTTCAGCGTTTATCCAATCCAAACATAGCTACCCAGCTGTGCCACTGGCGTGACAACTGGTACACCAGAGGTTTGTCCATCCCGGTCCTCTCGTACTAAGGACAGCACTCCTCAAATTTCCTACGCCCACGATAGATAGAGACCGAACTGTCTCACGACGTTCTGAACCCAGCTCGCGTACCACTTTAATCGGCGAACAGCCGAACCCTTGGGACCTAATTCAGCCCCAGGATGTGATGAGCCGACATCGAGGTGCCAAACCTCCCCGTCGATGTGAACTCTTGGGGGAGATCAGCCTGTTATCCCCAGGGTAACTTTTATCCGTTGAGCGACGGCAATTCCACTTTCTACCGCCGGATCACTAAGCCCTACTTTCGTACCTGCTCGACCTGTCTGTCTCGCAGTTAAGCCACCTTATGCCTTTGCACTCGACGCACGGTTTCCAACCGTACTGAGGTGACCTTTGGACGCCTCCGTTACCTTTTAGGAGGCGACCGCCCCAGTCAAACTGTCCGACTGCCATTGTCCCAAACCCGGATCACGGGTTCTGGTTAGAGACCCAATACTGTCAGAGTGGTATCCCAACGGCGACTCCATAGCAACTGACGCCACTACTTCAAAGTCTCCCACCTATCCTGTACAGACAATATCGAATCCCAGTAACAATCTACAGTGAAGCTCCATGGGGTCTTTTCGTCTAGTCGCGGGTAACTTGCATCTTCACAAGTACTACAATTTCACCGGGTACGTTGTCGAGACAGTGCCCAACTCATTACGCCATTCGTGCGGGTCAGAACTTACCTGACAAGGAATTTCGCTACCTTAGGACCGTTATAGTTACGGCCGCCGTTTACTGGGGCTTAAGTTCACTGCTTCGATTGCTCTAACAGATTCCCGTGACCTTCCAGCACCGGGCAGGCGTCAGCCCCCATACTTCATCTTACGATTTAGCGGAGACCTGTGTTTTTGGTAAACAGTTGATTGGGCCTATTCTCTGCGGCCTGCATTGCTGCGAGGCTCCCCTTATTGCGAACTTACGGGGTTAATTTGCCGAGTTCCTTAACAACGCTTCTCCCGCTCGTCTTAGGATTCTCTCCTCATCCACCTGTGTCGGTTTGCGGTACGGGTACCTCTACTCTCGATAGCAGCTTTTCTCGTCAGTGTGAAATCGTCGACTTCGGAATAATTACCTCCTCGTCACGCCCCAGAAACAAGTGGCGTACTTGACTACCACTCTATCCTCAACGCTTGAACACACATTTCCTGCAGTGTGCATCGACTATCCTTCTGCGTCCCTGCCTCTCTAATAGCGAGTATCGGCAGTACAGGAATATCAACCTGTTGTCCATCGGCTACGCTTGTCAGCCTCGTCTTAGGTCCCGACTAACCCTGGGAGGACGACCCTTCCCCAGGAAACCTTGGATTTTCGACGGACAAGATTCTCACTTGTCTCTCGTTACTTATTCCGACATTCTCACTACTGATACATCCACACGTCCTCACGATCGTGCTTCAACTGCCTACAGTAAGCTCCTCTACCATCCTATTAGGATCCGCAGCTTCGGTACATAGTTTAGCCCCGGTTATCTTCGGCGCAGACTCACTCGACTAGTGAGCTATTACGCACTCTTTAAATGAGTGGCTGCTTCTAAGCCAACATCCTAGCTGTCTTAGCAAATCCACATCCTTTACCACTTAACTATGATTTTGGGACCTTAGCTGGCGATCTGGGCTGTTTCCCTTTTGACAACGGCACTTATCTGTCGCTGTCTGACTCCCGTACTTAAATCACGCGGCATTCGGAGTTTGATAAGTTTCGGTAACCTGTGTAGGCCCCTAGACAATTCAGTGCTCTACCTCCACGCTACATATACGAGGCTAGCCCTAAAGCTATTTCGAGGAGAACCAGCTATCTCCGAGTTCGATTGGAATTTCTCCGCTATCCACAAGTCATCCGAGCAATTTTCAACTTACACCGGTTCGGTCCTCCAGTGAGTTTTACCTCACCTTCAACCTGCTCATGGATAGGTCACCCGGTTTCGGGTCTATAACAGCAAACTTAACGCCCTATTCAGACTCGGTTTCCCTTCGGCTCCGTACCTTAAGTACTTAACCTCGCTTACTGCCATAACTCGTCGGACCGTTCTACAAAAAGTACGCCGTCGAGCCTTAACGCTCTTCGACTGCTTGTAAACACAGGGTTTCAGGTTCTATTTCACTCCCCGCCAGGGGTTCTTTTCACCTTTCCTTCACAGTACTTCTACACTATCGGTCACCAATTCGTATTTAGGCTTGGAGGGTGGTCCCCCCGGCTTCCCACAAGGTTTCTCGTGTCTCGTGGTACTCTGGATACTGTCGCTCTCTTCCTCTTTCGCATACGCGGCTCTTACGCGCTATGGCGGTGTCTTTCCATACACTCTTCTGCTAGATTCCAAGTCACTTATACAGTCCACAACCCCGCAAAACCGAAGTTTCACGGTTTGGCCTCTTCCGCTTTCGCTCGCCACTACTTACGGAATCTCGTTTGATTTCTCTTCCTGGGGCTACTTAGATGTTTCAGTTCACCCCGTCTCCCTTCGTTAACCTATGGATTCAGTTAACGATATATAGGCATTTACCCATATATAGGTTTCCCCATTCGGAAATCTGCGGGTCGATGGATATTTGCTCCTCACCGCAGCTTATCGCAGCTTGTCACGTCCTTCATCGGCGATTGGTGCCAAGGCATTCGCCCTGCGCTCTTAGTAACTTGACCTATAAACCTGACCATCTCTGATCAGATCGCTATGGTTCTTCTTCGTCTAATAATCCAAAACACATTCAGATTCGAAGTTTACTTTGATCTCTAAGACTTGCAGTCTTTACCTTTTCAGTGTGTTTAGTACTTAAAGTTCAGATTGCAAGACCTTCTTAAAAAAATCTTGGTTTTCTTCTCTCTTTGTCTTGTTATTAGTCTTCTTATGCAGTTTTCAAGGTACAAC
>FWXP01000011.1 GCA_900176545.1 Oscillospiraceae bacterium | reverse complement strand
AGTTTGTTTAGCGATTAACATTTTACCGATGGCTTTATGCCTTGTCTATTTTTATGCCTCCTTTCAGTTTTTGCGAAACTTATTGTACGTTATCGTCGTTGTATATACAAATCGTATCCTGATGGACCGATGTTATATTTGACATCTGTTTGGTATAAAAATCCCCCTGTGATCAGAAGATCTCAGGGGAAATATCGTAGAATGGTTAGTCTTACATCTTAAGTTTTTAGTGTGTTTAGTTGTTTGTATTGTTGTTGCTGATGATTTCTCTCGCTGCATCCTCAGTGAGCTGATCTACCAAAGCTACAGATTCTTCATAAGTATTACCGCAAGAACCCGGAAAATTAATGTTAATTCCGGATATTGTATGAAATACAGAATCAATAATGGCCTCATCCTCGGGACTGTCTGAGAGTGAGATAAGGTAAAGTATCTTGGAATCCTTTAAATTTTGAAACTTGCTTTGTTGATCAAAGTAAATAATATACTTATAGACATTATTTACATATCTGACGAGTTCGTTCAAATTCTGCTCATATGACTTCCTGATGTCGTATTGATGCTTGCGAATCTCCGCTGAATAGCGGCTTATATAATACTGTCCGGCATAACTGGGATCGGTAACACAGTTCTCAAGAAATCTGATGCCTTCCTGCTTTTTGAGTTCGTACTGTTCCAACTCATAGCTGTAACTATATCCGTTAGTCTGTCCCGGATTATTAGAAGCTGCGAGTACAGGTGCAGCAGGTGCAGTGAAAGCTGATACTGCTGTCAGAGAGATGACAGCACTGATTGCTGAAGTGAAGATCTTTTTTGTGATGTTTTTCATTTTTACCCCCGTTATAAGCTAACCACTACGACCATAACAGGATCCGAAAGATCCGTTATGAACAAAGATAGTATTGATGATCGGGATATAGTAATTCTAAAAAGAAAACCATAAAGAATGTTCACAAACGCATGGATATGAGCGCAAGTGAGAATTGTCGTTCGTAACCTTTACAATGTTCTATATTCAATTATCCATCCCTGTGCATGATGATAACACCAACAGGTTTAAAGGTAAATCGTAACGCGCGTTATCTGCACGGTATGCAGAGGCTCCCGGTGCGGTAAATCGTATCCTGATGAACCGATGTAATATTTGACATCTGTTTGGTATAAAAATCCCCCTGAGATCAGAAGATCTCAGGGGAAACTCATAGAATGGTCAGTCTTATATATTAGCTTTTGTTTGTTGAGTTGTTTGTATGTTGTTATCCGTTGATTCCGGACTCTGCGATAGCTGTGAGCTGATCTATCTCGCTATAGAGCTCCTCGATAGATGCACCGGGCGTATAGACAATGTAAGAGAATGCGTAAGCTGTATATTCAACAACTATATCATCTTCTTCGCAGCTGCTGAGATGCCAGAGATAATCTAACTTAGCTGCCTTATACGCTTCAAGCTTATATGTATTATCTACCCTCTGAACGTTCTTATAGACATTATTGACGTATCTGATGAGCTCATTTGCATTCTGATCATATGTCTTGCTGATATCATATGCATGACTGCTGATCACCGATGCGTAATTATTTATAAGTGATCTTGCTGCAGGACTCGGATCGGTAACGCAGTTCTCCAGGAATCTGATACCTTCGTCCTTTAAACGTTCGTACTGCTGAATGTCATAGCTGTAATTATAACTGTAAGGACGTGTGGCAGCGAGTACCGGCGTAGCAGGAGCCGTGAATGCGGCTACGGCTGTCAGGGAAATGACAGCACTGATTGCTGAAGTAAAGATCTTTTTTGTGATGTTTTTCATTTGTTTACCCCCATTATAAGACTAACCGATATGAACATAACAGGGATCAGAGAAACCCGTTATGACTAATTGTTCAGAGTAATGTTCGGGATACGGATGATATCCCGTGAAGGAAAATGATCAGTTTACGTTCCTTCAACTACTCATTGTTCAACAATAGTGAATATAGCACACTACTATACATTGTTCAATAGTGCCTTTTATTCTATTCTATGAGGTAAAAACGTATCGAGACAATCGTAATAAAAAGTTATAAAATCTATTTATCATATAGAAAAGGCGGACGGTCCTATGATACTCGGATTTGAGATCACTAACTTTGATGTATTCGATTATGACAGATGCGGTATGCTGATCGAGGATTCCGTCGCCATTGCAGGTGGAGAGAAGTCAAAGGATGAAGTCATCAGGCTTCGTAACCTCAATGCTCTTATCGGAAGGAATAATACCGGTAAGACAAGTTTCCTTATGGCACTCTCATTTGTAAAGAGGTGCATAATGCACGATGTAGCGTCCGCGGCTACCATGGATCAGAGACCGGGATTCTCCAACCTCCTTATCAGGAAGGATCAGCCGGCCAGCTTCAAGCTCTTCTTCAGGATCAGAGGATGTCAGAAGGTGGAGTCGATCTACATCCAATATGAGATCACCATTGAACCTTCCAGGTTCGGAAGCCCCATAGTGTGCTCCGAGAAGATAATCCGCTCCATTAAGGACGGCGATAAGATCGAGCTCGTAACGATACTGGACTTAGATCACGGCAAGGGCAAGATCCGTGACAGTGAAGGTAATATAAAAGAGACTTCTATCGCCAATGAGCATGTAACAGCACTTGGCGTATACGGCATCATTGGCGAGTATGGTGAGATGAGCTGTATCTACAGGGAGATAAGCAGATGGTTCTTCTGCCAGTTCTCTTCTGACGGGATCAACAGCTACTACACGGACGGCAATGCTCCCGGAGGCCATAAGCATCTCTCGAGTACAGGCTCCAATATAAGTAATGTCCTCTCCTACATGAAGCAGACTGATGAGGACAATTACATAAGAGTGATAGATGAGATCAAGTCCAAGATCCCTTCCATGAGAAAGAAGAAGAACCTTCCCAAGGAATTGGAGGAGAGTCCCGATAAGCTCTTCCTGTATCTGCTTCTTTTAAGGGATCCCAATCCTCACTCCACGATCTTTATCGAGACTCCCGATAAGGATCTCTACCACGATATGGTTGATGTATTGGCAGACGAGATGAGAGAGTTTACATTGAGGAATCCTTTCTCGCAGATAATATTCTCCACGCATAATCCTTACATAATCGAGAGTATGTCTCCGCGGGAGATATGGGTATTCGAGAGAGACTTCGAAGCAGCGGAGATCGACGGCGACGGTGTCAGCATCAGGTGTGCGGGCTCCGACCCTGTTGTCGAAGCTCTGTTCAGGGAAGGCGTAGGTATGGGAGCCATCTGGTACGGCGGACATCTCGATAACGACAACGGCTTCGAGTACGAGGAGTAAGCATGCATCTGGAGATACTTACAGAAGATAAATCAGGTGCAGTAGTAGTCCAAAGACTTGCACAGAAGATATGTGATAAAGAAAATGCCGAGGTTCAGATCTCGGTAAGACCTCATAGGGGATGCGGAAGTATCCCGAAGGAACCCGATGCTAAGCCGCCGAAGTTCGCCAGTGCTCTTTTGGATCTTCTTCCTGCCAAGTGCAGAGCCTACAATGAAGTATATAGGGGAACTGATACCATCCTTGCAGTTGTCATGGATTCGGACGATCACGATCCGGATGAATTAAGACAGATGCTGTATGCATGTTGTAAGAAGTATGCTCCTGACATAAGGTCTGTGATAGGTCTTTGTACTGAGGAGATAGAGGCATGGCTCCTGGGAGATAAGGACGCCATCGTAAGTGCATATCCCGAGTGCAACGAAGACGCGCTGGACGATTACGATCAGGACAGCGTGTGCGGTACATGGGAGGTTCTCTGCAGGGTGGTATGCCCCGATACATACGAGGATCTTATCGATATCGGCTATCCTGCCATAGGTCACTATAAGGCAAGGTGGGCTGACGAGATCTCCGTGCATATGGACCCTGACAGGAATATCTCGCCTTCCTTCATGAACTTCAAGATGGCTCTTCTGACGGCTCTTAAGAAGCCCGAACCTATCAAGGGACATAACTACAGGTCATTCTGATGGGAAGACATATCTACGTGCATATCCCTTTCTGCGAGGCAAAGTGTCCTTACTGCAGTTTCTATTCCGTTGCGGGAAGTAAGAGGCAGAAGGAATATTTCGAGGCGCTCCTAAAGGAGATAAGAGAGACAAAGAAGGAAGCTTCCGACGACCCTTTGGAGAAGGATACGATCTATTTCGGAGGAGGTACGCCTTCAGTTCCCGATGCCGAATACATTACTTCAGTTCTAAGGGAGATACTTGAAGCTTTTAAGATAAGCGAAGCAGAGATAACCATAGAAGCCAATCCGCATTCTCTTACGGCGCAGAAGGCAAAGGCGTATAAGAAAGCGGGATTTAACCGCATTTCGCTGGGAGTACAATCCCTTCACGATGATACGCTAAGGACTTTGGGCAGGCTCCACGACAGGAAGACCGCCTTAGAGGCGATAGAGCTTATTAAGGAAGCAGGATTTACCAATATCTCCGCAGATCTTATTACGGGCGTCCCGGGGCAGACTATAGAGGATGTACTGGAAGATGCGAAGATCCTGGCAGAGTCCGGCGTTACTCATATAAGTACATATTCTCTTTCTATAGAAGAAGGTACGCCTTTTGAAAAGAGATACGGAACTTCCCTGGAGGACCCTGATATCGAGCTGTACGAAAGGCAGATGTATCACACTTTAAGGGCATTCCTTGAAGACAGGGGCTTTACTCCCTATGAGATAAGCAACAGCGCTAAGGAAGGCTTCAGGAGCCGCCATAACGGCTCTTACTGGAGAGGCGTGGAGTACTACGGATTCGGCGCGGGTTCCCACGGATATATAAGAGGTAAGAGATACGGTCACGAAGACGATATAGATATATATATTAATGATCCTGCACACAGGATAGTAGAAGAAGAACTTACCGAAGAAGATAAGATGGCAGAATATGCCATGCTGATGTTAAGGACATCTGACGGCATCACGGAAGAGGGCTTTAAGGGCAGGTTCGGCAAGACGATCCCGGTCGACATAAGAGCCAAGATGGAAAGCCTTGTGAAGAAGGGACTCTGCGAAGAGATAACGGGCGGAATACGCCTGAGCCGCAGGGGCCTGGACCTTGCCAACGAAGCCTTTATGGAGTTCCTCTAAGACCCGTCTGAGGCAAACTTGTGGTATAGGTCAAAACCAAATTGACTTTCTTTGACGTTGATAGTATATTGTATTTGGCACTCGAAGTTGATGAGTGCTAAATCGATAGAAGGGAGCGAACGTCAGATGGGTCTTGATGACAGGAAAAAGCAAGTTCTTCAGGCTATAGTCGATGACTATGTATCCACATACGAGCCCGTAGGTTCAAAGGCTCTTATAGAGCGGCATAACTTTACCGTCAGTTCCGCTACCCTTCGTAATGAGATGGCTGAACTTGAGAGGCTGGGTCTTATCGAGAAGCCCCATACATCCGCAGGCCGTATACCTTCTGATAAGGGTTACAGGGAGTATGTTGATTCACTTATGCATCCCGATATCCTCACGGCTTCCGAGCAGCAGGAGATATCGGACAGGATCACGGACAGCGTGCACGAAGTAACTGACCTTCTGAAGAACGCTACCAATGCCCTTTCCGAGTCCACGGGATTTGTATCTCTGGCGATGACTCCCAGGCTCACGGGATCTTTCCTTACTCAGCTTAAGATGCTCATGATCGAGCCCGGCAAGGCACTTGTCGTAGTCGTCCTTTCCGCGGGCGTTGTCAAGGACAAGGTAGTGCGCATACCTAATTTCCTTACCAACGAGCAGATCATGCAGATCAGCAGCGCGGTGGAGAAGAACCTTTACGGTAAGCCCTTAGATGAGATTACTCTTATCACGCTGGCTTCTTCCGTCAAGGAAGCCGAGATCCCCGAAGCTCTCATGAACCAGGTCATCTACGAAGCATATGTTGCTATCAAGCAGGCCGACAAGCTGGATGTATATCTTGAAGGTGAGCATAAGATGTTATCTCTTCCGGATTTCTCCGAGCTTGGAAGAGCAAGGGATCTTCTTGGGACCCTCTCTCACGACGGAATGGTGGCAGGATATGTAAATGAGATCGAGAAGTCTTCCGAAGTTGTAAGAAGCGGCGACGATACTTACATGATAAGGATAGGACAGGAGATCGCACTGGAAGGACTTGAGGACTGCAGCTTCATTACTACTACCTACAATATAGGTGATACATTGTCAGGTAATATCGGAGTCATAGGTCCCAAGAGGATGGATTACTCAAAGGTCATCTCGCAGGTCAACTTCGTAAGGAAGAAGCTGAATGACGAGATAAAGAGATTGAGCGAATAAGAATAACGATTATAGAAGGAGGACATCAGGAATGTCAGACAAAGAGGAACTTGAGTTCCCTAACTCCGAAGATACGGAGGATATCGAGGAGATCGTCTTCGGCGAAGAGACTATGGATCAGGCTGAAGAGGAGAAGACGGAAGAAGAGGATAAGAATGAGGAGCAGGCAGCTGATGAAGCTGCGGCGGCAGACGATAAGTCAGCTGAACTCGAGAAGCGATATATGGCTCTCTTTGCAGAGTATGAGAACTTCAGGAAGAGAAGTGCCAAGGAGAAGGAAGACCTCTACGCAAGTGCCGTAGCTAACGTTACAAAGGATTGGCTCGGAGTACTTGATAATATCGACAGAGCTCTCGATGCGGGCAAGAATGCCGACGAGAATTCGGTCGAGAAGGTCATCCAGGGTATAGAGCTTATCGGCAAGCAGGCTTCCGACGTTCTTTCCAAGCTCGGTGTGACAGAGATAGAGTGCGGCAGAGGCACAAAGTTCGATCCCAACCTTCATGAAGCAGTAATGCATGTAGATGATGAAGAGTTAGGCGAGCAGGAAGTCGCAGCAGTATTCCAGAAGGGATACATTTACAAGGATCGCGTAGTAAGACATGCGGTCGTTCAGGTAGCAAACTGATAACGAATATAAAGGATAAAGGAGAAAACAACATGGAAAGCATCATCAGATCAAGCTTAGTCCCTACGGTTATTGAATCAAGCAGCCGCGGCGAGCGCGCTTACGATATCTACTCAAGACTTCTCAAGGAGCGTATCGTAATCCTCTCCGAGGAAGTAAATCACGTAACGGCAAGCCTTATCACGGCACAGCTTCTCTTCCTTGAAGCAGAAGATCCCGATAAGGATATCCAGTTCTATATCAACAGCCCCGGAGGATCCGTTACTGACGGCCTTATGATCTACGACACCATGAAGCTCATAAAGCCCGACGTTCAGACGATCTGCATGGGTATGGCAGCTTCTATGGGTTCCGTACTCCTCGCAGCAGGTACAAAGGGTAAGAGATGCATCCTTCCCAATGCGGAAGTAATGATCCACCAGCCTCTCGGCGGCGCACAGGGTCAGGCAACGGAGATCCTTATTGCCGCAGAGCATATCAAGGATACAAGGACAAGACTCAATCAGATCCTTGCGGATGCATGCGGAAGACCTCTTGAGGATCTTATGAGAGATACGGACAGAGATCATTGGATGACAGCTCAGGAAGCACTTGAATACGGTATCGTAGACAAGATCCTTGAGAGCAAGAAGTAAGAATAAGTAATTGGAGGAATAATAATATGGCAAAGGTAATCGGTATCGACTTAGGTACAACAAATTCATGTGTAGCAGTTATGGAGGGTTCCGAGACAGTCGTAATCCCCAATCCCGAAGGTAACAGGACAACTCCTTCAGTCGTAGCTTTCGCTAAGGACGGCGAGAGACTTATCGGTCAGGTAGCAAAGCGTCAGGCTGTTACTAACCCCGACAGAACGATCCAGTCCATCAAGAGAGAGATGGGTTCCGACTATAAGGTAGAGATCGACGACAAGAAGTTCACTCCCCAGGAGATCTCCGCAATGATCCTCACAAAGCTCAAGAGCGACGCTGAGGCTTATCTCGGACAGCCCGTATCCCAGGCAGTAATCACGGTTCCCGCATACTTCACGGACGCACAGCGTCAGGCTACAAAGGATGCAGGTAAGATCGCAGGCCTTGAGGTCCTTCGTATCGTAAACGAGCCTACTGCAGCATCTCTTGCATACGGCCTCGATAAGGAAGCTGATCAGAAGATCCTTGTATTCGACCTTGGCGGCGGTACGTTCGATGTATCCATCCTTGATATCTCCGACGGAGTATTCGAGGTTCTTGCTACAGCAGGTAACAACAGACTCGGCGGTGACGACTTCGATAACAAGATCGTTGACTACCTCGTAGATACATTCAAGTCCTCTGACGGAGTTGACCTCAGAGGCGACAGGATGGCTATGCAGAGACTTCGTGAGGCAGCTGAGAAGGCTAAGATCGAACTTTCCGGTACGATGTCTTCCAATATCAACCTCGCTTATATCACAGCTGATGCAACAGGCCCCAAGCACATGGATATCACTCTTACGAGAGCTAAGTTCGATGAGCTTACAGCAGACCTCGTACAGAAGACGATGGATCCCGTTAAGAGAGCTATGAGCGATGCTTCCGTAACTCCTTCCGATATTGATAAGATCCTCCTCGTAGGCGGTTCCACAAGGATCCCTGCAGTTCAGGAAGCTGTTAAGAATTACTTCGGTAAGGAGCCTTTCAAGGGCATCAACCCCGATGAGTGCGTTGCTATCGGTGCTGCTATCCAGGCTGCAGTTCTTACAGGTGACGTTAAGGGACTTCTTCTTCTCGACGTTACACCTCTTTCCCTCGGTATCGAGACAATGGGTGGTGTATTCACAAAGATGATCGAGAGAAATACGACTATCCCTACAAAGAAGAGCATGGTATTCTCCACAGCTGCTGACGGACAGACACAGGTTGACGTACATGTCCTTCAGGGTGAGCGTGAGATGGCCGCTTACAACAAGAGCCTCGGTAACTTCATCCTCGACGGTATTGCACCCGCACCCCGCGGTGTACCTCAGATCGAAGTAACATTTGATATCGATGCCAACGGTATCGTTAACGTATCCGCTAAGGATAAGGGAACAGGCCGTGAGCAGAAGATCACTATCACAGCTTCTTCCAACATGAGCGACGAGGATATCGAGAAGGCTATCAAGGAAGCTGAGCTCCACGCTGCCGAGGATAAGGAGCGTAAGGAGAAGGTCGAGACAAAGAACCAGGCTGAGTCCACCGTATACCAGACAGAGAAGACTTTGACAGATATGGGCGACAAGCTCTCCGATGAGGATAAGGCTCCCGTTAACGAGGCTATCGCAAGACTTAAGGATGCTATCGCTAAGGATGACACAGCTGCAATGAAGACTGAGACAGAGGCTGTTACACAGGCTCTCTACAAGGTTTCCGAGAAGCTCTATTCTGCTGCTGGCGGTGCTGCTTCCGGTGCTCCCAACCCTGAGGACTTCGCAGGCTACGGCGCTGCAGGTGCTGATGCAGGTGCAGCAGGCGGCAACCCTTTCACAGGCGGAGCTAATCCTTTCACGACAGACGACGGCAACAATGGTGACGACGGCTTCAAGAATGCAGGCGGAGACTTCTGATGGCTGACTCAAAACGTGATTTTTACGAAGTCCTCGGCGTAGGCCGAGGCGCTTCGGATGACGAGATCAAGAAAGCATACAGAAAGATGGCAAAACAGTATCATCCGGACTTAAATCCGGGTGATGCCGTTGCTGAGCAGAAGTTCAAGGAAGTAAACGAAGCTTATGCCGTTCTTTCTGATGCAGACAAGAAGAGAAAGTATGACCAGTTCGGTCATGCAGGCGTCGATCCCAACGGATTCGGCGGAGGCGGCGGCGGATTCGGAGGAGCTTACGACGTAGACCTCGGCGATATCTTCAATTCCTTCTTCGGAGGCGGCTTCGGAGGAGCAACACGCTCCAGAAGAACGGGTCCCATGAAGGGTGCAAACCTTAAGTACGGCATGACCCTGGAATTCATGGAAGCAGCATTCGGATGCGAGAAGGATATAACCGTTACCAAGGAAGAGCTCTGCACAAGCTGTAAGGGTTCCGGTGCACAGCCGGGAACAGTACCCGAGACATGTCCCACATGTAAGGGTGCAGGTCGCGTACAGCAGCAGACACAGACTCTCTTCGGTATGACCATGGTGACCAAGGACTGTCCTACCTGCGGAGGCAGGGGAACAGTCATCCGTACTCCCTGTACAGCATGCGGCGGTAAGGGAAGAAGAGTCGGCAAGAAGCAGCTTCATGTCAAGGTTCCCGCAGGTGTCGATACAGGCGACATGCTCCCCATAAGAGGAGAGGGTGAGCCCGGAAGGAACGGCGGATCCTACGGTGATCTCTATGTAGAGTTCAAGGTCAAGAAGCACGATGTATTTACCAGGAACGGTAAGAATACATTCTGTGAAGTACCTATCACATTGGCTCAGGCAGCGCTCGGTGCAAAGGTCAGCATCCCTACCATCGACGGTCCCGTAGAGTACCAGATCAAGGAGGGAACACAGAACGGCGATACTGCATCCTTCAAGGGCAAGGGTATCCCCGATAAGCAGTCTCCTTCCTACAGGGGCGATCATCAGGTGAGGTTCACCATCGAGATCCCCACAAGGCTCACGGAAGATCAGAAGGCCAAGCTGCGTGCCTTCGATGAATCCTTAAGTGATAAGAACTATCAGAACAGGAATTCATTCTTCAGTAAGCTCAAGGGTTTCTTCAGATAAATCTTACAGAGATATTACATAAAGTTGTCTAAGCGGAGTCGTTTACACGGCTCCGCTTTTTTACCCCAATTTGTTGACAACTCTTACACATCTTTGTTGCAGGTTAGTTGAATCCTTAGGTTAACTTTGTATTGCGATCGATGAACGGAAACTGTCGATCCAAAGAAAAGGAGAATCTATTATGAAGAATAGAAAGATTATCAAGGCTTTAGGAAGTACGGTGCTCACGGCATCCCTTTGTATCACGGGTTGTTCCATAACGGCAGAAAAGGAAACTTCGAAGGCAGCCGAGGAGGAGACTACAACAACTGAGACAACCGAGGATCCTTGCGAAGATTACGGATGTTCCTGTCCTGTGGAAGACGAAGATGATGAGTTGTATTACAGCAGTTCTTTCCAGAGCACGCATGGTGAGATCGAGGGTCAGATGGATTACATGATCCCTTATCCCGCTGATGCTGACTGGGATTCGATGCCTGAAGATCCTGATGCGTGGAATCTTGCTGATATAAATTCCATTGAAGATGAAGATCTAAGAGCAATAGCTCAGACATATCTTGATGACGGATATACTATCTCGGATCCTGCTCTTGAAGTTGAATACGGAACTGCATTCGGTGACGGCGAGTATATATTCTGTAACGGTTTAAGCGGATATAAAGACGACGGTAATACATACTGCTATTTCTATATATATAAGATGAATGAGGAGCTTTTTGATTACTACTTTGTTGAGTGGAATTGCCTTGAAAACGAACCCTGTACAGATGACGGAACAGTTATCAGATATGGAGATGACGAGAATTATGTAGAGTTCAACAGAGATACTGGAATCGGCGTATACTTCGGCTCATTTGATTCTTCACAAGGTGTAGGCTGATAACAGTTTAGATTGATCAGATAAGAAAAAGAGTATAAAGATGTGAATGAGCCGGATCGTGGAAACACGGTCCGGCTTTTGCTTATAAGCAAAGAATAATGGTACAATCTATAAACGGAGATTTAAGGGGGATCATATGGATATCCTGGAAGAGATAGATCGGATCCTGAGAGAGAGGAATATCGTATCCGAGTATGTAATGGGATTCGATGAGAAAGAGCA
The DNA here is from genome assembly GCA_900176545.1 of Oscillospiraceae bacterium. Taxonomy (GTDB): domain Bacteria; phylum Bacillota; class Clostridia; order Saccharofermentanales; family Saccharofermentanaceae; genus Saccharofermentans. The sequence goes on along the minus strand of FWXP01000011.1, from coordinate 45,573 downwards.
GTGTGATTGGCATTTTCTGGATCTTAGTGTCAGGGACAGGAGAATGGGAATAGATATCTGCCGGGAATGTACCATCTTCCTGGAAGACTGGCATGGTCACTATGACCCTGAGAACGAATGGGATGAGTTCGTAAGTACGCTTAACGGCATATTCGATAATGAGCTTTGTGCTCTGGGCGCATATATCGGAAGCGTAGAACCTCAAAATGCAGGAACAGCCATGCTGGCAAGAAGAGAAGACGTCAACGAGGAATATATCATCGATGAACTGGGAACAGGAAAGATAATAAGGTGCTGCTTCTTCGATCCGTCGCTCAACAGGGAATATAAGGTATAAGGAGATAACATGAGTAACGATCTTACATTGCCCGTAGGAGACGGGTTTGTGAATATCCGAGTGGGAGCTATCATCTTGAAGGACGGTAAGCTACTTATGGCAGGAAATGACAGAGAGGATTATCTTTACACCGTCGGAGGCAGGATCCGGTTCGGCGAGACGGCTAAGGAAGCCGTGGAACGAGAGGTCTTTGAAGAGACGGGCGTTCACATGGAAGTGGACAGGTTAGGCTTTGTTCACGAGAACTTTTTCTACGGTGATGCGCCTTCTAATAAGGGTAAGCTCATATATGAATATGACTTCTATTTCTACATGAAGGTACCCGCTGATTTCGCTCCCGATTCCATGACATTTATGGAAGGTGATTCTGAGGAAAAGCTCATATGGATAGATCCAGAAGAAGACAGGAGATTCTACCCGGAATTCTTCAGGACGGAATTGAAGGAACCTTCCCATGAAGTCAGGTTCTTTACTACGGATGAGAGGTAATAACATGAGATTAAGACAGTATAAGAGTATCGATTCCAAGACCATAGAGAAGTGGGTACAGGATGAAGAAGTGTTTACTATGTGGGGCGGAGAGCATATAGGAAAGTATCCGATAGATGCCTGCGTCTTAGACGATAAGTACACGAAGGATAACGGCGGATGCACCGAAGACGATAATTTCTATCCGTGGACGGCTGTAGATGACGACGGCAATGTCGTAGGTCATTTCATAATGAGATATCCCGGCGGTGATCCTGATGTCATCCGCTTCGGCTGGGTAATAGTAGATACCAAAGTAAGAGGTAAGGGCTACGGCAAGAAGATGCTCACGGCGGGCCTTAAGTATGCTTTCGAAGTATACGGTGCAAAGAAGATAACGATAGGCGTATTCGAGAATAACGATCCGGCACATTACTGTTATAAGGCGGTTGGCTTCAAGGATAAGGAGACAGTCACCCTAGAGCCATACAATGTTATCGAGATGGAACTTACAAGAGAGGAGTATGAGGCACAATGAGAGCTATACTTACAAGCTGGCTCGGAGGTGTGTTGAAGGAAGATGGCAAGCGCCTCCCGGTGCCTCTTAGTAATATCAACGGATGCCTTGATAAGATAAGGGAATACTGGCCCTGCGGTGCACGTGTCATGATGGTCTGCGCAGATCCTGAAGATCACGAGAAGAACGATTCGGTACTTGAATGCTACAGGGAATCTCTTCCCATGAGCGGACTTAAGATAACTGATATAGACATGATCGACAGCAGAAATGAGGAGCTCCGGGAAGCTGATGTACTGATACTTACAGGCGGTCATGTCCCTACCCAGAATGCTTTCTTTGAAAAGATAGGATTAAGAAGGTATTCGGGGAGCTTTGACGGGCTTCTTATCGCATGGAGTGCAGGTTCCATGAACTGCGCGGAAGACGTATACGCGGGACCTGAACTTGAAGGCGAGGCTATTGACCCGAACTATAGAAGATGGATAAAGGGATTAGGTATCACTAAGGTAAATATCTTCCCGCATTTTCAGAGCCTTAGATACGATATGTTAGACGGCTTGAGGCTTATAGAGGATATAACACTTCCCGACAGTATTGGTCACGAGATATTAGCTCTTAACGACGGAAGCTATATCGTTATAGAAGACGGATCTGAAGAACTGTTCGGTGAGGCATACAGGATACTTGACGGAAAGATGAGTAAGATCTGCGATAACGGCGTATCGGTGAGGATAAGCTGATATGGAACTTTGGGATGCATACGACAAGGACTTTAATATCATCGAAGGCATGATGCTTATAAGAGGACAGGAAAAGGATATCCCTGAAGGCGTCTACCACCTTGTCTGCCATATCCTGGTAAGGCATGCTGACGGCACTTATCTTCTTATGCAAAGAGACCCCCGTAAGCCCTATCCTTCCATGTGGGAGGCGACGGCTGGCGGTTCTGCCCTTAAGGGTGAAGCGGATATGGAGGCAGCAGAGCGAGAGCTTAGGGAAGAGACGGGAATAGAAGCAGACGAGCTTTATGAGATAGGAAGAACGATAAGCGATGAGACGCACTGCGTATACGTGGAATATTTCTGTACGACAGACTGCGATAAGGACAGCATCCTCCTTCAGGAAGGAGAGACTGTTGCCTATAAATGGGCAGATAAGGATACTATCTTGAGCATGAGTGAAGATGAGCTCTTAAGCCACAGGATGCAGACCTATCTTAAGACACTATAAGGGAGAAAACAGAATGAACATAAAGATAGCATTTATGCAGATCCTTCCCGGTAAGGATCTTAATGAGAATCTCGAAGCGGGCAGGAAGGCCTGCATCGAAGCAAAGGAGAAGGGCGCTGATGTGGCACTCTTTCCGGAGATGTACAGTGACGGATATTATCTTCCTCAGGGTGAAGGTGAGATAGATGATCTTGCCATAGAGAAGGATAGTGAGTTTATAGAAGAGTTTAGAAAACTCGCAGCAGAGCTTCAGATGGCTATCGGAATAACTTTCCTTGAGAAGCACGATCCTAAGCCTCTTAACTCCGTTATCTTCTTCGACAGGACAGGTAAGGAGATACTTCACTACAGCAAGGTGCATCCCTGCGCATTCGATCTGGAGAAGGTCTTATCGGGCGGAGATGATTTCTACGTAGCTGACCTTGACTTCGGAAGAGGAAAGGTGAAGATAGGTTCCATGATCTGCTTTGACAGGGAGTTCCCTGAGAGTGCGCGTATCCTGATGCTCAAGGGCGCGGAACTCATCCTGGCTCCTAACGCATGTCCCATGGAGATCAACCGTCTGTCAGCATTAAGGACGAGAGCATATGAGAATATGGTGGCAGTAGCCACATGCAACTACCCGGAAGGACATCCCGACTGCAACGGTCGTTCTACCCTCTTTGATGGTGTACCGTGGAAGAAGGATGAACCCGGAGCCAGGGATATGTGCGTCTTCGAAGCACCGAGAACACCCGGAGTGTATGTCGCAGAACTTGATCTCGATGCGCTTCGTGCTCACAGAAAAGGTGACATAATGGGAGATAAGTACAGGCGTCCCGACAGGTATGCGATAATGTCGGACCCGGATGTAAAGGATGTTATAGGCGGAGAGTTCGAGAGCTGGTATTAAAGGAAGCGAGGTGACCTGTATGTCTGACGGTAATAGGAAGAAGGTAAAAAGCGGCGCTGTCACATTAGGATATGTATCGCTGGTATTTTCCGTTCTCGGTTTCTTAGGAGGTATCCTTGTCCTCGTATCAGCCTTGCTTCCGGGATCCAATAGCAGCAGTGCGAGCATACAATCTGAAGATGTAAGGAGGGCAGTGCTGCTGTTTATCGGTGCAGGCGCTTCGGTATGTTTGTCTCCTGTCGGAGGGATAATGGGCATAGTATCCTTGATCAAGATGTTGGTAAAGTCCGGTCCTCGTAAGCTCTGGCTGCCGATAACAGCTATGGTGGGAAGTATAGCGGGATTTATTCTTGCTACATTGAGCATAGTATACGGATTCTCGTGATGTGAAAGAGGTTGATGTCTTGAAAGCTATAGTATTTGATATCGGTCAGACTCTTACTTATTATCCGATCCCGCTCAACTGGTCTAAGCTTTATAGACCTGCTTTTGAGTCCGTGGCAGAGAAGCTCTCACTTACATTTACCGAGGAAGAATATACTCATTTCGGTGAAGTGCTCACTAAGTACAATACGAGGATCAATCCAAGGGAGAAGGAATACTCTTCTGATACTATCTTCTCCGAAATGCTCGAAGGTGCATCTGTCGATCCTTCTCTTATGCAGGATATTAAAAGAGAGTTCTATTCTTTCTTCAGGGTAGATACCAAGGTCTATCCGGAAGCCGAAGAGACACTTAAGAAGATAAAGGATATGGGCATCCTGACTGCGACTCTTTCAGATGTTCCTTACGGCATGGATAATGAATATGCATTAGGGGATATAGGACCTCTTATCAAGTATATAGACCTGCCATTGACATCTAACGATACAGGCTACAGAAAGCCATGTAAGGAAGGTCTTATCATGATCGCCGATAAGCTTGGTATCGATCCTTCCGAGATGGCTTTCGTAGGAGATGAGATCAAGGACATGATCTGCGCACATAACGCGGGATCTAAGGCAATACTTATCAATAGGACAGAGGAAGATAAAGACTATGGTCAGGATATGAAGATAAGAGATCTTAGCGAACTCATCGATATCCTGTGATAAGGTCTGCCATCTCACGTATGGCACCCGTAATATGCTTATCCTTATGTACGAAGACCTGAGAATATATGGGGAACTTTGCGCCTTTCCAGTTGAGCCGTGTGAGCTTACCTTCTATTACCTCGTCTTGGGCAGACATATCGGGTATGAATGCTGCACCGGCGCCGTTTATCGCGAACTGCTTTAAGATCTCCTTACTGCTCGTCTCTATGGCGATATTCGGAATTATACCTTCTTCATTAAGGGCTTCAATAAGCATCTTTCTGAAGTTGCAGCCGTGTGATGTTAGAAGGAGAGGAATGTCGTTAAGGTCGCTCTCTGTTACCCTTCTTTTCTTTGCCAGTTTGTGATCGGGAGATACATAGAATCCCAGGCTCTCTTCCTTCTTTGAAAGGAGCTTGAGGTCATCTCTTTCTATAAGGGGATTAAGGGTATATACCATATCTACGGCTCCGCTTCGAAGCATTCCGGGAAATGTATCGTGAGTTACGAACGTAAGCTGTATCTCTACCTCGGGAAAACTGTTCCTGTACCAAAGGAGCATCTCAGGAAAACGCTTATAGCATAAAGTCTCGGATACGCCTATCTTAAGAAGACCGGAGGGCTTCTCGCTGCTTGTGATATCTGACTTGATCTCGCGCTCCATCTGAAGCATCTTCTCTGCATAGGCCATGAGCCTTATGCCTTGATCTGTAGGGACAACTGTCTTGCCGAGTCTGTCGAAGAGCGGAGTTCCGAGTTCCTCTTCCAGGGATCTTATCTGCATGGTGACAGTTGACTGGGCATATCCCATCTTATCTGCCGCTGATGTGAAGCTTCCTGATTCTGCTATCTCCAGAAATGTACGTAACTGAGTAAGGGTCATAGTATACCTCGTTCAAAATATTTGAAGCTAATTATCCGATATTTCAATTTTACTGATGTGTCCTGTGGTGCTATTATACGGTCAGGATCGATCACTTTCAATATATCGGGAGACAGTTGCCATGAATGAACTCATAAATGTGATAAAGGATACGATAAAGCCGAACTTTCTTAATATACGTACGTCGATAAGAGCCTATGACCGTGATGCCCTGTGCTGCGGAAGCCCCTGCTGGAGATGGGCATACCATGCCATACATTCGGCAGATAAGTGGTTCATTAATCCTTATGATTACGAAGAACCCGACTTCCACGAAGAAGGTATGGATAACCCTGATAATGATACGTCAGTGGTACTTACCGACGAGCAGCTCCTTGATTATCTTGAAGCGGTGGAGAAGAAGACCATGGACTATCTGGATACTCTTGATGACGCCATGCTCTATACCAAGCCTGAAGGTTGTCCCTATACCAGGATGGAACTGGTACTTCGTCAGTATAGGCATATATCCTTCCATACGGGTATGCTGAACGACAAGACCTATGACCGGAAGGGGCAGTTCCCTATGTGGGTATCAGAATCGGGACAATTTATAGATGACGGGATCTTATTCGGTAGATACAGGCACAGGAATATCGGTAAGTAACGATTATCCTCCGTAAAGAAAATTATACTGCTATAATGTTATCGGAATACTTGAGGGGGTATAGATAACATGCAGTGTGTAAATTGTGCGGGTAAACTCCGCTTTGATCCTGATAAGGGCAAGCTCGTCTGCGGCAATTGCGGCGGTGAGTTCGATGTCGGTCACGACAGTGATAACGGTCCTTTGGATATCAGTAGTTTTGTTGATGACAATGATGAACTCGCCAGAGAGGATGTAAATGTATATACCTGTTCTACGTGCGGTGGAAGCATAGTAGCGGGGGATTCTGAGATGACATCTTCCTGTCCGTTCTGCGGTAATAACGGAGTCATCTTTGACAGGGTAGCAAATAAGAGAAGACCTAACGGAATGATCCCGTTTGCTTTTGGAGCCAAGAAGGCAGAAGAGAATGTAAGATCCCATCTCAAGGGAAGCGTCTTCCTGGATAAGAAAGCGAAGAATATGCCTTTCGTAAGGACTGTGGGCATATATATTCCGTACTATATCGTTCATGCGGAGAGCAAGGGCAATCTTATCTACGAGATGACTCAGAGAGATAAGCACGGTAATATCATCAGACAGGATCAGATAGGCAGAGGTATGCGATGCTTTTATGACCAGCTGACTCTTGAAGCATCCGCTTCCCTTGCCAATACCGCGAGCCTGATGATAGAACCTTACGATCTCACCGCTATGAAGGAATTCAACGAAGGATATCTTCAGGGATTCTGCTCCGATATGGCGGATGAGGATCCGGAAGGATTGTTGTCACAGGCAGAGAAGAAGATACGCGAATATGAGCTGTATGAGCTCAAGGATTCTGATATCGTTCCTTCCGGTTATGTCAATATAGCTTATGACAATACCGTCAAGTATAAAGGAAAGGCTTTCTATGCTCTGTTCCCGGTGTGGTTTGTGGTAGGAGAATATAAGGGCAAGCAAGTCATCATGCTGGTCAATGGCCAGACGGGAAAGGTATTCGGAGGACCCGAGTACAGCAATGCTATGTTTGCCTCTGCTTCTCTCGGAGCCTCGATATTACCGATAATAGCACTGTCCGCCGTGGGCGCCGTAGGCATCGGTCTCGGTCTTGCGATGGTGGGCAGAAATCCGTACGCGGGTTTAGGCATATGGGGTGCACTGATCACGCTCGCATCTTCGATAGCTGCCATGCTGGATAAGAAGCGGGGACAGGTCCGCGAGATGATAGATCTGTCTTCATCCAAGAGACTTATAAAGTTTACTTCAAGGAGGGAAAGGTGATGAATGGTCTGTTGATAATAATCATAGTTCTCGGAGTCTTCTATGGTATCGCTTCGGGTATCCCTCTGGGTATGTACCTCGTCTCTTCGATGTTGGAAAAAAAGAATAGTGTGTCCAAGGGAGAGAAGGTATCATTCACATACTCTACCAGAGGAGTAGAAGTGTTCAATCGTTCTATTGAAGAAGAGTATGTACCGCTAGGAGGAAAGTCAAGCAGGAATAAGCTTTCAGGTGAGGCCAAGCAGTACAGGGAGAACGTAGAATACTTTAAGCGCAATATTATCTGATAATCCGTGTAAAAATACTGATAGTTTACACTTGTAGACCTGACAAATGTAAGAAATGTGTTCTTATACTCAGATTCGAAACTTTTGCTCTTGTTTTTGATATATATGAGTGCTACAATCGCTCTCATTACCCCAAAAACCAGTATTGAAAAAGGAAACGAGAACGATGTCGGATTTGATGTTGACAGCGAAGGTCTTAACTATACTCAAGAACTATCAGATCGAAGAAAAGGATATCCTTTTACATAGTCCGATAGACTTGTCATTTGAAGGAGAATACATCAAGGGATATATCGCGGTGACCTCTGAGAAGATCGCCGTGTGTACCATGACGCTCCCTTCTTCTTCCGTACACCTTTTCAGAAACGCAAAGACGGGGGATGAATATATAGATGAAGAGCCCGGTGAATACGGGGTAACCGTATATGATCTGGATTCTGTTTTGCACCTTCGTATAGATACTTTCGTAGGTTCGAATGTTTTGTCCGGTGAGTACAAAGGTGAGTATATAAGTATCGCTGCTTTTACCAACAGGTATCAGCAGCAGATGAACGTGCTGGTAAGAAAGCTTCGTAATTATATCCACGGAGGACAGCTGGCGGCTGATGAAGAGCAGGAGGAAGAGACCGAGTCTTCTTCCGATGCCCCCAAGAGCAAGAGGTCTATCTTCGGAAGGACATTAAAGTATTTCCTTAAGTATAAGATCCTTATAGTCGTTCTCGTGATCACTTATGTAGTAAACGGATGCATGAATATTGCATGGCCTTACTTAACGGGTACAGTGCTCTTCGATAAGGTGCTTAAGTTTGACGATTCATATCTTGCACGGTATGGCCTCGCAGGTAAGTTCGGTCTGGCGCTCCTTGTAGTTGCCGTTGCCATGCTCCTGGTACGACTTCTGCAGGCTCTGTCCAACTATCTTCAGATATATGTAATGGCTAAGCTCTCGAGTACTGCCATCAGGGATATAAAGAACGATGTATTCAATGCCATGAGCAGGCTCTCATTGAGCTTTTACGTCAATAAGCAGACGGGCGGATTGATGACAAGGGTCTTAAGTGATTCGGATCGAGTAAGGAACTTCTTTATCGACGGACTTCCCATGATATTCGTTCACGGCATCACGATCATAGTTACGTTCGTGATCATGTTCAGATTGAACTGGAAGATGGCACTTCTCGCTTGTATACTCTTGCCTCTTCTGGTCTTCATGACCGTGAAGCTTCGTCCGGGTCTTTGGATCCTGTCAGGTAAGAGACATCGTGCCGAGAAGGCTGTATCGGGTCTTGCCAATGATAATCTTACGGGAGCAAGAGTCGTAAAGGCTTTCGGGCAGCAGGATAAGCAGATAGAGAAGTTTGCCCGCCCCAGCGGCAACCTGAGGGATACCGAGATCGATATAGCCAAGCTTCGTAATAAGTTCTCTGTTCTCTACAATCTCGTACAGGAGATATCCAGTATCTGGATATGGATCGCAGGTGTTATCTTCGTTCTGAAGACTCAAGAGATCGAACTTGGCGTGCTCATCACATTCGTAGGATATGTTATGCAGCTCAACGGTCCCATGAACTTCTTCTCCTGGATCTTCAGGATGTGGTCCGACAGCATCAATTCCGCTGAGAGACTATTCGAGATCATGGATGCCATCCCCGAGATACAGGAGGCAAAGAACCCTGTCGAACTTACTTCTCCCAAGGGCGAGATAGAGCTTAACAATGTTACATTCGGCTATCAGGTGGGAAGACCTGTCTTGAAGGATATCAATATCAAGATCAGAGAAGGCGAGATGCTCGGTATCGTAGGAAGATCCGGTGCAGGTAAGTCTACACTCGTTAATCTGATATCAAGGCTCTACGACGTTAATGAGGGATCGATAAAGATCGACGGTACCGACGTCAAGGATCTTGCGTTGAAAGATCTTCGCCGCAATGTAGCTATGGTATCTCAGGATACATATATCTTTATGGGTTCTGTAGCCAAGAATATCGCTTACGGCAATGAGAATGCCACCAGGGCAGATATCATCCGCGCGGCAAAACTTGCCAGCGCTCATGAGTTCATCTCAAGGCTCCCTGACGGCTACGATACCATCATTGGTGCTGCCGGCAAGGATCTCTCCGGCGGTGAGAAGCAGAGGATATCCATCGCCCGTGCGATACTTGCAGATCCCAAGATACTTATCCTGGATGAGGCTACCGCCAGCGTAGATACACAGACGGAGAAAGCTATCCAGCATTCTCTTGAGTATCTGGTACAGGGAAGGACTACGCTTTCCATTGCGCACAGGCTCTCGACGCTGAAGAATGCCGACAGGCTGATCGTAATAGACGGCGGAAGGATCGTAGAGGAAGGAACGGAAGAAGAACTTTCCAAGATAGAAGGCGGGATCTACAGAACACTATTAGATCTCCAGAATAAGTCCATGGCACTTAATTCGAGTTTCTGATACAGGAGGATACACGGAATATGGCAGAAGATACACTTAACATATATGAGAAGAAAGCAGCAGAGATGACTGCTACCAATATGATCACGAGAGAGGATACTTTCGCGAAGACCAAGGGCGGGTTCTTAAGCCTTGACTGCAAGGGAACTCACTATGACAGGGTAAGGGTCTCGAGGCTCTTTCCTTTCTCCGATGCCGACAGATATCTTTCTATAAGAGAATACGGCAACGGCGATAAGGAGATAGGTATCATCGAGGATCTGGCTTCAATGAGCGAGGAGTCGCAGAAACTCATAAGAGAGCAGCTGGAGCTTTATTACTTTACTCCCGTCATAAGCAGGATAATGAGCATCAAGGATGAATACGGATATGCATATTTCCATGTTATGACGGATAAGGGTGAGTGCAGGTTCGCCATTAACATGGGTGCTTCCGCGGTAGCAAAGCTCTCTGATACAAGACTCATCATACAGGATGTAGATGAGAACAGATTTGAGATCAAGGATGTTGATCAGCTTACAAAGAAGGAGAGGAGGATGCTCGATCTGTTTCTGTAAATCGGGAAAGAATATATGAATCTTGTTTTTGAACTTCCACAGAAGATAAGAGATGAGATCGAGCTTACAGGCGGCGAGAGCATCTATTACGCTGTCCCGATCGATATAGGCGCCGGCGGAAACTGGTCGACTGACTCCTTCTGTGTCGTAACAACAGATAAGCTCTATACCTTCATCGATGGGGAGAAGATATCCCATGAGATAAATGAACTTACGAAGGCAACTGCCGAAGCAGGTGTAGGCGGAGGCATGCTGGTAGTGAAGAAAGGCGGCGAGGACGTTCTTGTTGCACACTATTCCTCAGCACACATGAGCAGATATGCCTACATAGCAAGAGGTATCAATATCCTTATCTCGGGCAGATACGAGAAGGTAGAAAGCCCGGAGTATGAGAAGATGTGCCCTCATTGCGGCAGGGTCATACCCGGAACGAAGACCTGTCCTCACTGCTCCGGCAACGGCGGATTCTTCAAGATACTCGGCAAGACCATAAGACCTTATAAAAAGGATCTTGCATGGATATCATTCCTTATGGTCATGGTAGCAGTCACGACGCTTCTAAATCCCGAGGTGCAAAAGAGGCTCATAAACGATGTACTGGAGAAGAATGGCAGCCTCAGGACGGCGCTCGTATTCCTTATACTGATGTTTACCTTGAGCGTTGCTATCGTTCTTATCAACATAGGTAAGAGTATCGCGACGGCAAAGCTCGGTTCCAAGCTGTCGGCTGACTTAAGAAGAGATCTCTTTGAGAAGTGTCAGAGACTTCCCTTGAGCTTCATAAATGAGAGAAGACCCGGCGAACTCCTTAACAGGATCACGGACGATACGAGATTCGTAGCCGAATTTACTTCTGACGTATTCTGTAATCTCTTCGCGGTATTCTTCATCTTCATATGGGATGTCTTCTATATGCTGGTGCTGGACTGGAAGCTGGCGCTCCTTACCTTCACGGTAGTGCCGCCCGTCACTTTCTTCATGCTCTACTTAAGGAAGACCATAAGCAGGGTATTCCGTGTACAGAACAAGAAGAATGACGACGTTGCATCGGATCTTCAGGATGTTATCTCCGGTATGCGTATAGTAAAGAGCTACGGCAAGGAGGAGCAGGAGGCCGAGAGGTTCAAGGTCTTATCGGGACAGTTCGCCGATATCCAGAAGAGAAATGAACGCTTCTGGGGTATGTTCGACTTTGTTCTTTCCTTCTGCATGGGACTTGGTGTAGTCATTGTCGTATACTTCGGCGGAAGCGAGGTCATCGCCGAGAAGATGAGCTACGGTGAGCTCTACCAGTTCATCGCATATACGCTCCTTCTGTTTCAGTATGTCGGCTGGCTCGGAAGACTTCCCCGAGAGCTCTCCAAGCTCAAGAGCAGCCTCGAAAGAATATATGATGTGCTTTCCCAGGAGGCGCCTGAGGAAGACCCCGGTAAGGTGCGTGACATCAATATAAAGGGAGAGATCACCTTCGACCATGCTACATTCGGCTATAAGTCCTATCAGCCTGTCATCGAGGATATCAATGCGGTGATAAAGCCCGGAGAGATGATCGGCATAGTCGGAGCTTCGGGTGCCGGTAAGTCCACTCTCATCAATCTTCTGATGAGGCTTTATGAGACAGATGACGGAAGCATCCTGGTAGACGGCGTCGATATGAAGGATATAAGCAGGAAGTCTTATCACTCGCAGCTCGGTGTAGTACTTCAGGAGACTTTCCTGTTCTCGGGTACCATCATCGATAACATCAGGTTCTCTAAGCCCGATGCTTCTGTCGATGAGATAATACATGCGGCAAAGCTTGCTAATGCACACACCTTCATAAGTAAGCTTCCTGACGGATATAACACATACGTGGGTGAGAAGGGACATACATTATCGGGCGGTGAACGACAGCGTATTGCCATAGCCAGAGCGATACTTACGGATCCGAAGATCCTGATCCTCGATGAAGCAACCGCAAGCCTCGATACGGAGAGTGAGTTCATGATCCAGAAGGCTCTTGACAGACTGACGAGCAACAAGACGACATTTGCTATCGCTCACAGACTGTCTACATTAAAGAATGCAGACAGGATCATGGTAATAGATGATCATAAGATAGCCGAGATCGGTACCCATGCCGAACTCCTGGCAAAGAAAGGTATCTACTACAGCTTGTGCGCGGCACAGAATCTGAGTTGATCTTGATGACGGACGACCCTATTATCGGGTCGTCCGTTTTGTGTCTCATCTCTGCCATAGTTTTGCCTCACTTTTGTGACATGTGTCACACAGCTCCGTTGCAAGTGTGTTGACTTCCTGATTTATCCTGGTATCAAGGTCGATGGGAATGACGACCGAGAAAAAAGGAGAAAACGAACATGAATAACAAAAAGATCATTAAGGTATTAGGAAGTGCTGCTCTTGCAGCTACAATTGGTATCACGGGTTGTTCCGTGAAGGCAGCTGAGGAGACCACCGAGAAGACTTCCAAGGAGACGACAAGAGAAACTACGGAAGAGACTGAGGACGAGGACTACTGCGGCTCCGGATGCTACATTGATGAAGACGATGAGGAGTACTACAGCAGTTATTCCTTCCAGAGCACCAACGGTGAGCTTGAAGGCCAGGATGAATATATGGAACTTTGTCCTACTCATGTTGACAACAGTTACGATGAGATCGGAGATGACTATTACATCAACGATCTGACAGTCATTGAAGATGAGGATGTCAGAGCTCTTGCTCAGTCTTATATGGATGACGGATTCAGGATCTGCGATCCTCGTGTCGATCTGGCTCAGGGATGGGCAATGGGCGACGGCGAGTATATGTTCAATAACGGATTCAGCGCCGAGTATGACGACGGTGAGTGGTATAAGGTCGTATACGCCTATAAGATGAACGAGACATTATTCAATTATTTCTTCGTTGAGCTCTATCCCTGGGATGCCGATGCGGTAACGGAAGATGACGGTACGGTCATCAGGGTGTCTGAAGAAGGATTCTATGTAGAGTTCAACAGGGATACCGGTATCGGTATCTACTACTACGATTTCCAGTGCGATCCTTCTTTGGGTGACGAGATCGAAGTTGATATCTGACAATAAGTTGTCCACCAAAATAAAGTATCGAAGGGAACTTCTCGCAGCGGCGGGAAGTTTCCTTTGTTATACGGAAAGTTTTATTTGAATTTACCATATATATAAGGTTGACAAAATGCGGTTTACAAATGTAAACTGTATTCAGGTTTACAAGTGTAAACTTGAATGGAGGAACTATATGGAAGACCTTTTCTTAAGTGACAGTGAATACCGTTTGATGGATATAATCTGGGATTATGCACCGCTGGAATCCGGAAGACTTGTCAAGCTGGCGGAAGAGAATCTCGATTGGAAGAAGTCGACGACATACACCATCTTAAGAAGAGTGTCAGCCAAGGGGATGGTATCTAATGAAGATGCGACTGTAAGAGTGCTGGTTCCCAGGGAGCGAGTACAGCGTTTCGAGAGTTCCAGGGTAGTCAAGAAGACATTCGGAGGGTCATTGCCTTCCTTTGTTACGGCTTTCCTCGGTGACAAGAAGCTTACAAAGAGTGAAGCGCAGGAACTTATAGACCTTATTGACAGTCATATGGATGACAAGTGATAACGGAGGTATCGTCATGAGCGGTTTGATCGAGATCGTAACTAAGATGAGCCTTACGGCATGTATAGTCATCGGGGTAGTCCTTGTCATAAGGGCTCTGATGAAGAGGTTTCCCAGGAAGTACGTTTATATGTTATGGGCAGCGGTCTGGTTCAGGCTCCTTTGTCCCGTATCCATAGAATCCAAGCTGAGCCTTTTCAATCTAAAGCCTGCTTCTGAAGCAACATCCAGAGTTCAGAATTCAAGGGTGTATGCTCAGTATGTAAGAAGTTCGGCTGCCGAGAGATTGATTGCTTCTGAAGGTCATCCGTCCCGGGTAACTGAAGTATCGCATGCTCAAGCTGCAGTAGAAGCTGCTTCGCATAAGACGAGTATCGATCCGCATATGGTGATCGCTGCCGTCTGGCTGATAGTTGCTGCTCTGATACTGGGATATGCGCTGTTCCATTTGATCCGCCTGCACCTAAGGCTTCGCGGTGCAAGGAAGATCGGAAGGGGATTATTTGAATCTCCTCTCGTGGATTCTCCGTTTGCCATAGGCATATTTTATCCGCGTATCTTTTTGCCCACTGAACTTGATAACGGCGAGAGAGATTATCTTATCGCGCACGAGCGCGCTCATGTTAGGCGCGGCGATCTGATCTTCAAGGCTCTTGCGGTAGTGGCTGTGGCGATACATTGGTTCAATCCTCTTGTGTGGATCTCGTTTGTTCTCTTCTGCAGGGATATGGAGATGAGCTGCGATGAGATCGTTTTGGAGAAGATGGGCGAAGACATAAGAAAGAAGTACAGCATTTCGCTCGTTACCCTCGCCAGTAAGAATACCGATCACGCGTATGTGGTCATGCCGACTTCCTTCAGTAAGAGTGCTGTCGGCAAGACGGAGGTCAAGATGAGAATTAAGAATATATTGAGCTTTAAGAAGAGCAGCAAAGCGATGGCGGTAGCAACCGTCCTTATAGTCTGCTCGGTGCTCGCAACATGTGTCCTGAATGCATGTACCGTAAGTGATAAGACTGAAGTAACTACGACAAAGGCTTCCTCGGAAGCGACAACAGCCTCTTCGCCGGAAGAGACTACGGTGGAACTCACCGGTGAAGAATATGATCCTTATGCCGAAGAAGAGTTCGTAAGTACCAACGGAGAGCTTGAAGATCAGTTGGTGTATATGGTGCCCGTATCTGATTATCCTGACAGTGAAAGGGAAGAACTTGTCCGTGATGTATCTGATGTCAGCGTATTTGAGGATGCTGACATCAGGGAGATCGCTCAGGATTACATGGATCAGGGATACCAGATATTCGATCAGCAGAATCAGCTCTCCAGGCATGAGTCTCTTGGTGACGGTGAATACATGTTCAAGTATGGTTTCAACGCGTTCTATTTTAACGACGTACAGGACGGTGATATCTGGTATGACGAGACACGCACTGTATGGGTATATAAGATGAATGAGGAACTGTTCGAATATTTCATAGTAGGTCCTGCAAGTATGTGCGGATCTTATGATAAGCCCAGGGATACTGTGGAAGATGACGGAACTGTCATAAGGTATACGGATTCGTATGGCGGATCTGTAGCTGAATTTGATCGTGAGAGCGGTATCTGTACAGTATATCTTCAGCAGAATAGCGTTAATCAAGCCGGCCAGATGACTCAGGTGGATAATGATGATATCAGGGACATAGCGCTTGATCGTCAAGAAAACGGAGCCGAAGTCTGGACGTTCGATCCGGATGACTGGTATTACTATGATCTGTTCTATGAAGAGGAATATCCGTACGGATACGGTATACAGTATTCTGATTATTCCGATCCTGATCCTATAGACGGCAGTTACCGGGCCGGTTCTTCATTCACCGTGTTCGAAGCCGATGAGGAGCTTTTTGAATCTTTGGCTGCTTGCGGTTATTGGGGCGAAGAGTCATCCAGAGATGATGACGGAACAGTAATAACACTTACTATGGCTGATACCTACGAAGTCGAAGACGAGGATTATTCCGTAACATATACATGTACTCTTTCCTTTGACAGGAATACGAATCTGATGACGATAACAGACGAGTCATATGAGTTTATATGATAACGGAGGTGAGACGATGATCAATAATAAGATAACCAAGTCCGTAGCGGTATTGATCTGCATGATGATACTGACAGGTTCGCTGGCTGCATGTGACGGATCTTCGAAGACTGAGACTTCTTCCGGGACGACTACGTCCGAAGTGACTGTTGAGGTAACGACAACTGAGACGGAGGAAACTGAAGAGACTTCATCTTCCGAGGAGGATACTTTATCCGATGAGGAGCCGGAGGAAAATGCTTTCGACCTCGGTCCTGATTTTGTAAGCACGAACGGTGAACTTGAAGGAATGGACGAGTATATGATCCTTTGTTCAGAGGATGACTGGAGCCGTCCTTCCATGATAACTGACCTTAATGACATCGAAGATGAGGACTTAAGAGAACTCGCTCAGTCATACGAGGATGAAGGATATACGATAATCGACAGATTGTCTCCTCAGAACTACGGAGATTATGAGTATACATTCTGCCGCGGTTTCTCGGGTCAAATGATAGATGACGGCACTATGAAGGAGATCTCAGTATGGAAGATGAACGAGACGTTGTTCAATTACTTCGTGCTGGGACGCGGAGTCTGGTGGAATGACGACGAAGGATCTTATTCTGATGACGGAACCGTTATCAAGCGATATAGGGAGTTTGAATCTGCCGAGAATCATAATTATGCCTGCTTTGAGTTCAACAGGGATACCGGTATCATGACCTTCTATTGTGAAGATACCAATGAAGATAACTGGCAGCTTCTCTTTGTCAATGAGACTATACATGGTGATGAGGATATCAATGCCGTATTGGCAGCATGCTATGTGCTCGGTTACCAGATAATGCCCAGAGATATCGGAGATGACGAATGGATAGATTATGAGTGGGAAGGTGAAGAATATCAGCTCATGGTCGGATTCGAAGCTCTCTATGTGGATGATGGTGTATGCATTACCATACGAGTATTTAAGATGGATGAAGATTGCTTCGAGAATGCCGTGGTAGGAAGGTTCAGCATTGGTTCTCCGGACTTCGAAGTCGTGGATGACGGTACGGTAATAAGATATATCGATGTTGAGTACGGCGGAGGATATGTCTATGAGTACAACAGGGATACAGGTGTCGCGATAATCTATAACCCTTGGTTCGACAACGTGGGAGATGACGTAGACCCTGATATGATCGTCGAAGGTCTTGATGAGATCCACAACTGCTGACGAACAAAAAGAAAAATGCCCTCAACGATGGATAGATAGAAATGAGAATAAGGATATGAAGAGATGAAAAAGAAAAGAGCTGCTGCAGTTTTTACTGCTGCCTTCGTATTGGGATCTTGCATGCTCGGTGCATGCGATAAGGCGGGTGAGACAAAAGAGACAACATCCTCACAAGCTTCCGAGACCACTTCGGCAGAGGAGACCACGAACACTACAGAGGAGACTGCTCCTCAATATCCTTCGGAGCTGGACTTTCTTGATAATGACGATGTCAAAGAGGCCGCAGCGTCTTTGTTTGACCAGGAATACGCGATCTATGAGCTTAATGTGGGATACTATCTGAAATATGAGCTCGGCGATATGGAGTATCCGTACGATAACGGTGTATATGCCGAGCTTTACGGGTATTCTTCTCAATCTGTAACGTTGATATTCGAAGCTGACGAGGAGATATTCGATAAGATCGCTCATTGTGAGACGGATATATACGGCGGAACACTGGTCTCCGTTGCTGATGATGAATCAGGGAGCATCATAGAGGTCGATAAGTGCATGTGCCACGAATCGAATTGGGTAGAAGGTCAGATGATCACCAGGAATACCCATTATGAGCTTGATACGGATACTGGTGTGATGACGGTATCTTTTGAGGACGACTTATCTTCTCCGTATGATGATGTCTATAGTATGGAGATCACTGATCTTGATACTATAGAAGACGAAGATATAAGAGCGGTTGCCGAGTCGTATATGGATGAGGGATATGTCCTGTCTACCTTCGATCCGTATTCCACGTTCTATATGTACGATTACGGATATAGAGGCGGATTCAGCGGTATGTATCAGGACAGCACAGGCTTTATCGAAGTCTGGTATTTTGAAGGTGATGAGGATCTGTTTGAAAGAGTAGATATTCCGTTTTTATTCGGAACAGAGACCGACAGACAGGATGACGGTACGCTGATCACCATAACATATGTTACGACTGTCGTCGGGGAAACGGTGGAAGAACAGCCTACTACGTTCTGCTATGACAGGGAGACAGGTTTTATCACTATCACGTCAGTGTACTCAAACTGTTAACAGAACTTCTATCATCTTTCATAATTAGTTTACAATATCCCGCCTTTTATGAGGCGGGATATCCTTTTGTCCGTGATAAGATATTATTGATTATTTCGTCCGTCCGATCATTAAGTGACCTGTAAAGGAGACACTAATATGGATTTTGAGAGGCTTTTATCAGGGTACAGGAGCAAGACCTGCATAATGTCGGTGGAGCGTTTTCCCGACGGTAAGTACGGAAATATCCGTATAGTTGCAGGCAACAAGGCGCATTGCGATGACATGGCTAATGTGATGCATAATCCTTTCGTGCCGGACTCGCCCTATGAAAAGTATTTTCCCCAGAATAGGAATTTCGAGGACTATTGCTATCGCTGCTCTTTTATGGGACAGCCTTTGCATACATATGTAAGTCTCCCTCAGATGGGATTATGGCTCAATATGTTCCTTCTCCCTCTGGAGTCTGACAGGGAGGATATCGGATACTGCATATATATCTACGACGTCACGCCGGAGGTGGATACACAGCAGAGAGCGTCTTTGTCTGCGGACACTTCTGCTACGGTCCTTGAGACATGTATAAAGCTTCGCGGATCTGATGATATCCCTGCGACTTTTGCAGAAGTAGTAGATGACATAAGGAAGATATGCGACTCAGAGCATTGCTGCATCCTCGTAACGGATAAGGAATCTCAAAAGTGCATCAATCTGGCTGAGTCCTTAAAGCCTGACTGCGGCCTGCTTCCCATGGATACGTATCTCGATAAGGGTTTCTACGATGTAGCCATGACCTGGGATAAGACCATAGGTGACAGTACCTGCGTTATCATCAAGGATGAGAACGACATGGAGTGGCTCAAGGAGACTAACCCCGTGTGGTACGAGTCGCTTCGCGGAGCGATGGTAAGGAATGTAGTCCTGTTCCCTCTGAACCATAACGGAGAGACTTTGGGTTATATGTGGTCCATCAATTTCAATGTCGACAACACCGTAAAGATAAAGGAAACGCTGGAACTTACTACGTTCTTCATTGCTTCCGAGATCTCTAACTACCATCTGCTCCAAAGGCTTCAGGTATTAAGTACCATGGATGTTCTTACCGGAGTCATGAATCGTAATGCCATGAATACGAGAGTAGATGAGATAGTAGACGGAACGGTCAAGATACCGCATCCTTCTTCGGTCCTGTTTGCAGACTTGAACGGACTTAAGCGTATGAACGACGAACAGGGTCACAGCTCGGGGGATAATCTCCTTAAGACGGCTGCTGCTATATTAAGAGGTGTATTCTTCGACTCTGATGTGTACCGCGCAGGCGGCGACGAATTCCTTGTCATAGCACCAGGTATCGGAGAGGAAGAACTTGAGACCAGGATCTCTAAGCTAATGGAGCAGTCGGAGGCTTCGCGTATAGTTCACTTTGCAATAGGACGATGCATACTAAATGACGGTGATGACATACGAGATGCCATGCGCCTGGCTGACGAAAGGATGTATCTCGACAAGAAGGCGTATTACGAGAAGCATCCCGAAAGGAAGTACAGATAACATACCGGTATCGATCTTCTGAAAAGGAGGCATTCCCATCGAATTCATCAGGTTACATCAGCTCACCATAATGGCATACATGAGCGGCATATGCGGAGTGTTGGCGGTCCTTGCCATGCTCACCGGTAATCTTTCAGAGAAGAGAAGACGTTATTTGGCTATGCTGGAAGTATCCGCCATGTTGCTCCTCATCTTTGACAGGTATGCTTATATCTACAGGGGAGACGTGAGCCTACTGGGATTCTGGATGGTAAGGATAAGTAACTTCCTCGTGTACTTCCTTACGATGTTCCTTGAATTCTGGCTGACGCTTTATCTTAAGGACCTTTTTGCCAATGAAGGTCATCTGGAGAAGATTCCCCGAAGGCTCATTGTCTGCGAGACAGCTTTCTTTGTAGCGATCTTTCTTCTCGTGTATTCTCAGTTTACGGGACTCTACTATACATTCGATGAGAATAATCTCTATCAGAGATCTCCCGGAAATTATCTGTGCTATTTGTTCCCGTTCCTGATACTGGTCCTGCAGTTGTCTGCTGTCATCCAGTATCGCAAGCGCTTGAGCAGGCTCATATCGATGTCTCTCATACTGTGCAGTATTGTGCCGATGCTGGCTACCGTACTACAGATAATGTTCTACGGTGTGTCACTCATAAATATGTCTACTGTAGGAATGGCTATAGTTCTCTATATCTTTGTCTTGATCGACCTCAATGAAGCAGTGGAGAAAGCGGGTAAGAGGGAAGTTGAAGCCTATATGCTGGCTCAGCTCAATGAACATACAATGTTCGAGCAGACAGCAGAGGCGCTTGCCAATGCGATCGATGCCAAGGATAAGTATACTCACGGCCATTCCAGCCGAGTCGCCATGTATTCCGAGAAGATCGCCCGCAAGGCGGGAAAGACTGATGAAGAGTGTGAGAATATCTACTTTGCGGGGCTCCTGCACGATGTAGGTAAGATAGGTGTTCCTGATCAGATAATCAACAAGGAAGGAAAGCTCACTCCCGAAGAGTTCGCTCAGATCAAGCTTCATCCCGTGTACGGCAATCAGATACTCTGCAGTATCAACCGATCTCCATACCTGAGCATTGGTGCTCACCATCACCATGAGAGATATGACGGACACGGCTATCCTGACGGGCTCAAGGGTGAGGATATCCCGGAAGTCGCAAGGATCATATCGGTGGCTGATGCATACGATGCCATGACTTCTAAGAGAAGCTACAGGGATCCCATCCCTCAGGATAAGGTAAGGGAGGAGCTGGTAAAGGGTATAGGTACGCAGTTCGATCCTAAGTTCGCGCAGATAATGCTGGATCTTGTAGATCATGATACTGACTACAGCATGAAGGAGCAGGATGGAGGAAGCGATCCCCTGTTCAAGTCAAATCTCAACTGTACGGATCTTCTAAGCGAATACACGGTAGGTATCCCTGTTACCAACAGATATACACGTATCCATATGTTATCTGATTCTGACGGTCACGCAGGACCTGATTCCATGCCTTCGATCATACTCTTCGATGCATTGGACGGAAGGATACATAAGACGGATGACGGGAAGAGAAATTTCCTCTATCTGGAATACGCCAGGATGCGTTTTGACGGATATACGGATGTAGTCGAGGCCAGAAAGATAGAGACCAAGACGATCCTTAACGAAACCGATCCCGAGAGCGGTATAGAGGACGGATATACAAGATACGAGATCGAGAGCGTAAGACATAATGACCATATGCTCTTGAGGATATCCGATCGTCACAGGACCATGGAATCGGTCATAGCTCTCCCTGACAGTTCCAGATATGTCTATATCTCTGTAACGGGTGAGAATTGTCATATCAGGAATATCCACTATACCAGGGATGAGCTGGCGATCGATGAGAACCATATCCCCCGTATCGCAGATGAGGTCAGCTTCATCAAGGACCTGCCTCAGGGTGACATACCTAATGTCCAGGTCGACAGATGGCGCTCTGCCGCATCTGACGGTATCAGGGTGGATGGTGATATGAAGATCAGGTTCCACGCTATGAGCCTTCCGACGTCAAGGCTCATATGGCATTGTCCTTTTATCTCTCTTTATACATCTTACGACGGCAGGGTCATGGGTCCCGGATTCCGTGAGTTCGCGCTCATAAGATTTGACGGTGAGAACCTTGAATCCGACAGACATGCGCAGAACGATGTCTTTATAAACAGGACTGCAGACTTCAAGGGCTGGGATGACTGGAAGGAGAAGTTCAGGGAAGGCTTGGACTGTGAAGTTACCGTAAGCCGTGATTCGAATGTATATACGATCGCGACAGAGAACCTTGGCATCGTCATGAGGATCAGTACGACTGTCTTTGATTCCGTGGAGAATGTCTACGTGGCGCTGACGGGCGATCAATGCGCAATATCCGATATCAGGATAACAAAGGACTAAGAGGGACAGGGCGAAAGCATTAACCTCAATGCAGATTTGAGAATTATTCTCAAATCTGTTGACAACAGATGATCTTTGAGTAAAATGAGAATCATTCTCATATTATCGGAGGTCTTTGATGTCAGATTCTGTCTCGATAAGGAAGGATAATAAGGACATATTCCTTCCGAGTATCATCATCATATTCATAACTGCTTTTGTTTTTGCAGGTTTTTGCCTGATCAAATCGGTGGACAACAACCTTGTTTGCAGGATCACCGATGTGGCGGGCGAGGAGACTGATCCCACTATGGGGCGTCTGATCGTCTGTCTTACTTATTTTGTCTCATCGCTAGTACTTGTAACCGTTGCCGACAGAAGGTGGAAGAAAGATACTGATAAGCTCCTCCTGAACTGGACTCTCGCGGTATTAGGCGGAACTCTCCTCTGGACATCAGTCGGAGAATGCTCATGGCACTTCGGACTCGATGTAGTAAGTGACGAGGGTACGAAGATGTTCGCGAGCTTTCCGAGGATAGAGAGCATCCACGGCGTTCCTTTCTTTATATTAGGCTGTCTGACGTTTGCTGTCTGCTTCAGGAAAGTGAGCTTTCCTATTGCTTCGTACATGTTGGCATTTCTCGGTAACTGGTACGGACACCTCTGCATGATCGCTGCATACCCTATAGCACAGGCAGTGGGATGCAGGATGGATCTGGCAGGATTCTATAAAGCTTCCGCGCTTATCAATGCGCTAGTCATCGCCGCGGCCGGTGTATACCTGATCGCAGGAAAGACAAGAAGGACGACCAAGTATATGGCCGCCATATGTATATATGTGGCTCTGGGAAATGTGCTCTTCGGTATTGTCATGGGCGAGACTTAAGGGAATATGCCGGTTCCTTAAGGATATGGTACACTTACCTTGATGAAGTCATGGGATCAAGGGAGGGTACTATGAAGGTCACGAATCTTATACTTAATATCTTATCTTCGTTAAACATGCTCCTGGGAGCGGCATTCCCTCTCATGGTGTCACTGTTTGCATTCGGTTTTCTCGGTCTTCTGGAATTAGGCGGAGTCGACGGTGATACGTCAGTATTGCAGTATTCTTTTATCTACAGCATCGTACTTCTGGTCCTCTGCATCTTGGCGATCGGTTTTCTTATCCTGAGCATAGTTACTTTTGTCAACAGAAAGAAGCTTAGCAGTAAGAAGTACACCATACGTCAGATAGCATCAAATGCCGTAGCTATCTTGTGCCTTATAGGGCTCCTGGTCCTTGTTGTGCTTCTCGTAAGTTATATGAACTGGGGGGATGATGATAATCTGCCGATCCTTTTTGTATTCCCTATAGCGGGTATCTTAACAGCAGCGGCATCTGCAGTAGTTGCTTTCATTGACGGGATAGTACACAAGGAGAGGAAACAGACAGCTTCATAAGCCTTAGTGTTATACTGATATTCGGATAAGAAGAAAAGAGGTGCATTCATGGTAAGTACAGATAAGCTCCTTCGTGGCAGCAAGCGCTATATGCAGGCAATAGCTTCCTACGGACGGGAAGATGTTATAGATCAGGTCAAGTCACATACCTTAGCAGAGGAACACGGTGCGATGGGTAAGTATCCTATGCTCGTGACCGAGAAGTACGTCATATGTGTATCCAAGTTCATCATCGCTCTTGATGAACTCGAGATGTTCGATATCACGCCGGTCGGTATGTATGCATTTCCTATAGTAACTGCAGCTGATAATAAAGGTTCGATATACAGGGTAAGGGTCCTTATAAATGCTCAGGCTCAGAAGAATATCTTGTCTGCGGTATCCGCCAGAGCCGTATATACGATCAAGGATTATTCCCCGGAGAACCAGATAGATTATAAGAAACGTCACGCGGAAGAGGTGCTTCAGAATGCGCGTGAGCTCATGAGCGGCAGGACGGTACCGCGATATAAGAGCAGTTCTCTTCAGCATAACAGATTCATTTATCCTACTATATTAATGACTGTGTGTGGATTTCTGTATCTTGCGAGGCTGATCGATGCAGAGAAAGTTTCGCAGGTAGTCGCGATAATCTTAGTCTGCTGCTTTTTCTTCGGGTTCGCCATAACCTTCATCGTAATGGGCATCAAGCGTAAGAAACGTTTCAAGGAGCAGATAGGCGGTGACACCGAAGAGGTGATAGCCGAGATAAATGACAGGCTCGTATATGCTCCGGATATAAGGAGCAAAAGAGGCGTATTCGTTACTTCGAAGTATCTGATACTTATCGGTGAGTGCCTTTTAAGAAGAGAAGATGTTGTCTTCTTCTATACGTATACTCATAAGAGTAATGAGAATATATGCGTAGGCGATAAGGACGGAATACGCTACAATATCTCCGTGCGCAACTATTGCCATGACTGGGAGGCGGAAGAAGCTGTCATCGGATCTTTGCTCCCTAATGCCGTAGTCGGCAACACGGAAGAGAACAGGAAGTATTTTGAACAGTTTAAGGCATGAGTACTGACGCGATAAGATTTGACAGCCCCGCAAAGGATTGGAATGAAGCTCTCCCCGTAGGTAACGGAAGGACAGGCGCGATGGTATATGGAGGAGTATATACCGATATACTCCAGCTCAATAATGACAGCATATGGTACGGAACGCCCAAGGACAGGCTCAATCCCGACGCCAAGGAGAATCTTCCTAAGATAAGGGAGCTCTTACGGGAAGGCAGGATATCGGAGGCGGAAGACCTTTGCGCACTGGCACTGTCAGGTATCCCCGATACAATGAGCCATTATGAGCCTTTGGGTAATCTCTATATCCTTCACGACATAGCCCCCGATACCGAGATCTCTTGCTATCAAAGGGAGCTTGATCTCAAGAATGCGCTGTGTACTGCGAGGTTTACTGCAGGAGATACTACTTACGTGAGGGAGGTATATGCTTCCTATCCCGATAACGTGACTGTGTATAAGGTCTCTTCGGATAAGAAAGGAAAGGTATCCTTGAGAACATCCCTTTCCAGGGGCAATATCACATGGGATACAAGATCCTATAGAGAGCAGATATACAGGAATCCCGGTTATAATTCCAGAGTAGGAAGCTGCCGTAACGAAGGCAATGATATGACCCTCATGACCGGTGATACGGGAGTAGGCTTTGCCTGCTGTATCAAGGTGGTGAATAAGGGCGGATCCTTTCGCTCCGTCGGCAATACTCTTATCGCCGAAGATGCGGATGAAGTAACGATCTATATAAGCTCCGACACGTCCTTCTATAGTGAGGACTATATTGGCAGTGCGAAGGATATTGTAGAGGATGCCTCTCGAAAGGCACCCGATGTACTTAGAGAAGAACATATACAGGACCATCGTGAGCTTTATGACAGAGTGGAGCTGGAGCTTCCCGAGGACCAGGAGGCGGTAGTAAGGCTCTTTAACTTCGGCAGATATCTCATGATAGCAGGAAGCAGGATCGGCAGTCAGCCCCTGAACCTCCAGGGCATCTGGAATAAGGACTTCGATCCCATGTGGGGCTCTAAGTATACGATCAATATCAATGCGCAGATGAACTACTGGCCGGCGGAGATCTGCAACCTCTCCGAATGCCACATGCCTCTTTTCGATCTTATAGAGAGAATGAAGCCTGAAGGTATCAGAGCAGCCAAGGAGATGTACGGCTGCAATGGTTTCATGGCGCACCATAATACTGATCTTTACGGTGACTGTGCTCCTCAGGATACCTGCCTCAGTTCCACATACTGGGTAATGGGCGCCGCATGGCTATGCCTTCACATATGGGAGCATTATCTCTACACGGAAGATAAGGATTTCCTTAAGGAACATTACGATACGATGAAGGAGGCGGTTCTCTTCCTGCTCGATATGACTGATGACGGAAAAGAAGAGATAACACCTTCCATCTCACCTGAGAATGAATACTACGGCCCGGACGGCAGGACTCATACCGTATGTTCGGGGGCTAAGATGGATGACCAGATAATGTATGAGCTCTTCTCATGCTTTATAAGAACAGCCGAAGTCATGGAAGATGAGGATGATGTCGTCAAGAGAACGAGCTCTGCGATAGAACACATTATTCCAGTAGAGATCGCATCTGACGGCAGGATCAAGGAGTGGAGAGCGGAATACGAGGAGAAGGATAAGGGCCACAGGCATATATCCCACCTCTTCGGATTGTTCCCGGGACATACGATCACGAGTGACGATAAGTTGCTCTGCGATGCTGCGCGTAAGACTCTCGAAGTCAGACTGTCCGGAGGAGGCGGTCACACAGGATGGAGCAGAGCCTGGATAATAAACATGTATGCTCGTCTATGTGACGGCGACGAAGCATTGAAGCACATCGATCTTCTGATGGAGAAATCTCTTTTGCCTAACCTCTTCGATAACCATCCGCCGTTCCAGATCGATGGAAACTTCGGTGTTGTGAGCGGTGTTGCGAGGATGCTCTTACAGGAGGATAAAAACGGAGATCCTGTCTTCCTTCCGGCTCTTCCGGCTAAGTGGCACAGCGGTTCTGTGAAAGGACTCGTGACATATTATGGCAAAAAAGTGGATATAAAATGGCGA
Organism: Oscillospiraceae bacterium; assembly: GCA_900176545.1. Taxonomy (GTDB): domain Bacteria; phylum Bacillota; class Clostridia; order Saccharofermentanales; family Saccharofermentanaceae; genus Saccharofermentans. The sequence continues at coordinate 18,460 of FWXP01000011.1, read as the reverse complement.
AACGGGGCCGCTTTTGACACAAAGGTCTATTCCTGACATCTGTCTGTATCATTTCCTCATTTGCTTAACCATTTCTTAATCTTGACTTCCGGACCGTAATGATATAATCGATATTGGAAACAAAGGGTAAAGGCACAGGGACAACGGATAGCTCCAGGAGGAAACGATATGACCGGTTCATATGCCCAGAGAAAGACAGAAGAGAAGAAAAGACAGAAAGCGGCCGCAGGATGGCTCGTGGCTTTTGCAGTATTAGTTACGGGAATGCTGGCAGTAATGTTGACATTTATGGCGTCCATGAACGGTCTTATAGGTTAACGTCTATATGAGGGGGTGTACGTTATGGACGACAATAAGAAGGTCTTTTACAGGAATCAGGCAGAAGGCCTGATCAAGAAGCTCGAACTTCACAAGATGAAGGGGTATTACTGTGATACCTCTGCCCAGGCAAAAGAGAAGATACTAGAGCTCATCGGTGAAGGTAAGAAGACCGTTGCTTACGGAGGCTCCATGACGATCGACGATATGGGTGTTAAGGACCTTATCGTTAAGAGAGGACACGACCTCATAGTAAGAGAAAACGCCCATACGAAGGAAGAGATCAAGGAACTTAAAACAAGAGTGATCAATTCCGATACATTCCTCATGAGTACCAATGCCATAACACTGAGCGGCGAGCTCATCAATGTTGACGGAAGAGGTAACAGGGTCTGCTATCTTATCTATGGCCCCGAGCAGGTCATCGTAGTGTGCGGAATGAATAAAGTCGTTACCGATATCGAGGAAGGTATAAACAGAGTCAAGAATTTCGCATCTCCGCCTAACACGGTAAGGCTCAAGAAGGAGACTCCTTGTGCCAAGCTCGGAAGGTGCGGTAACTGCGTAGACGATACTATCTGCTGTCAGACTGTCATAACACGCGTATCCATGGTTCCCGGAAGGATCAAGGTCATTCTTGTGGGAGAAGAATTAGGATACTGATATATGACATACGATCGCAAGATATTATATAAGAATTCCAAACCGCCTTACTGGGCTTATGTTCTGAGTGCGTTATTCCTGATAGGATTTATCGTTGCACTGATCATCGGAAGAGGTTTTATGATGATCACTAACGGTGCTGCCTGTGTCGCGTGCGTTATTGCCGTCATATCGTGGTTCAAGAGCGGTAAGGGCAATCAGAAGGAATACAAGAAGAAGATCTCACAGTTAGGCGAGGATGTATTGCTCGAGCAGGTCAATAATAACTGTCTCCTGAGCAAGGTCAAGGACGATACTGCGTTCTTTATTACCGACAGATATACATTCCTTGCAGGAAGCTTTCTTATTGAGACTTCAGACGTAGCATGGTTCTATGTTTTGCCTGAGGGCGCTGCTAACCTTATATGTGTTGCCGATAAGAAAGGACAGTTCCATTCAGGTAAGACCGCGATATTATCACTTAAGGCAGAACTTGAGCCTAAGGTGCATGAGGTGCTTCCTCATGCTCTCATAGGTTATTCCAAGGAGACCGAGAAGCAGTATAACAAGAAGTACTCTTCCTGATAGTGTATAATCCTATACGTGTGTGTTTGTTTTTGTATGGGTGATTGATTATGAAAGAAGAAGACATCAGGCGTTCTGCTCTTGTGCACGGCTACAAGATCTTTAAGGACGGATCGCTCTTTAATATCAATGAAGTGATCAAGAAGAGCCGTCTTAATAAGAGTTCCTTTTATTCCGTATTCAAGGATAAGGATGACTATACTCTTCAGCTCCTGCAGTATATAGACGGTATCTACAAGGAAAAGATATCAGAATACAAAGGCTCCGACGGGCTCCTGGACAGAAATGCCCTTCAGGATTATCTCCAGGAACTTGCCAGAATGAGCTTTTTCTTTTATAGCCTCGCTAAGGGCATAGATGCTCCTAAGAAGGATCTGCTGCAGATGACCGATGCGGAGGCAATGGCTCTTACCGAGCAGCTCAAAGGTGTCCGGAAGAAACCGGATATCGCTTCTTTTAACAAGACGCTGAAGTTCATTGAAGTTATCGTATTGAACCCCAGGTATCAGGACAACGACGATTACCACAGAGCGATCGCGTACGGAGTAGAAAAAGCCTGTTCCTTTATATTCGAAGAATAAGAAAAGACCCGATGATCCGAAGATCTGTCGGGTCTTGGTTGTACTTGTAACGGGGTGTACAACTTATACTTATACTTTAAACATCTATGATTATGAAATCTTATAGATTCTGTAAATAGGCTGTGAATAAATCCCTTTAGTGTTTCTTTATAAAATACGTTGCTTTTCTTTACCTGCTATTAACCCTGAATTAATCCCGTGGCGTTAAGATAAGACCATAAAGATAAGACGAATAAAGAAACACAGACAATTCAATCCTTCTTCATACATAACCCTCCGGCCCGGGCATCGCGCTCGGGCCTTTGTCAGCGGCATTTTTGTGTAACAATGTTACAAACATCGTAAACAAAGGCTTTTGAGAATTGATCCCCTCCATATTATAGTTCCGTTAAGAAGTGGCGGACAGACAAAATCTGCACAAATATCGCATGTAAAAACAGTTCAAACTGATTAGCACTCTGTTATTGAAAGTGCTAATCAAGGGACTATAATGTAGGCAGAACAAAAGAAACGAAGATCAAATGATGAGACCTCCGCTTCGAATGCTCGGATAACAACTGTCAAAGGAGATGATATTATGTTGATGTCCGGTATTTTTGGAGAGAATCTGTTTGATGAGTTGTGGGGATTCCCTTCACAAGAGCTCGCTAACCTCGATAAGAGGATCTACGGTAAGAATGCTTCCCATATGATGAAGACCGATGTCAATGAGACCGAGTCTGATTACGAATTGGAGATGGATCTCCCGGGATTTAAGAAAGATCAGATCAATGTGAAGCTGGAGGACGGCTATCTGACCATAAGTGCCGCCAAGGGACATGAGCAGGAGAAGAAAGACAGGCATGGAAAGATCATCCGTCAGGAGAGATACCAGGGTGCCATGCAGAGAAGCTTCTTTGTAGGTGATCAGGTCAAGACGGAAGATGTTAAGGCTAAGTTCGAAGACGGTGTCTTAAAGCTTTGTATCCCAAAGAAAGAACTTAAGGCACTGCCTGCCAACAATACCATAGCAATAGAAGGATAAAGGAAGTGAATCAGAATAGGAGAGACCCCCGATCATCCGGTCGAGGGCCTCTTTTTTGTTTTTGCCGCAGATTGTTGACAACTTCTACACAACCTTGTTGCAAATAGTTTGATTGTCTAAGTTATTCTGTCACCGTCGATCGATATAACCGACCGAAGAACAGGAGGCTTATAAAGCATGAAAAGAAATATGATAATAAAGACATTAGGAACGGCGGTCCTTCTCGCATCGGTGGGTATCACCGGATGTAATATCAGGGTCGAAAATGATGATGACAAGAAATCCGACAACGAAGAGGAGATCTGCTGTGAAGCAGATGACGAAGAGGATTATTCAGGAGGTTGTTACTCGTCAGGGGATGATGATTATTCAAGTTCTTATTCCTGTTGTGTTCCTGTGGCTGATATGGACAGCACTAACGGAGAACTTCCGGGACAGCTTGACTATATGACACTTGTACCCCCTTGTGACAGTATCGACTGGGATTCTTATGAGATAAGTTACATCTCTGATCTTTCCGTTATCGCGAACGACGATCTTCGCGCCGTCGCAGAGGAATACCAGGCAGAAGGCTTCAGTATAATAGATCCTTCTCAGGATCAGGAATACGGCCTTGCAAAAGGTGACGGGGAGTATATGTTCACGAACGGTTTTTCCGGAGAACACCTCACAGATGATGCATCGGAGTTTATATATGCATATGAGATGAATGAAGATCTGTTCGAATACTTCTTGGTTGCTCCTTATTCATACGAAGGCGTTGAATGTTCTGATGACGGTTCGGTCATCCGTTATACGGCAGAGGGTTATGTAGCTGAATACAACAGAGACACCGGAATCGGTTTCCTCTATACCGGTTGCTTCTTCTGATCTTACCGGAATATGATACGAAAGGCCGCGCTCCTAAGGGGGTGCGGTCTTGTTTTTGTGAGCAAAAATATTACATTAAGAAAGAAACCCGTAGGATATTTGCGATACCATCTTTAACAATTTGTACAGAATGTGAACTAATTGTAAACGCTGAAAATAGGGCGTTTCAGGGCGGTTTTGAGCATAAAAACCCAACTTTTGGTATAAAAATTCACACAGAACAACTTAAATAATCACAAAATCAAGGAAACTTGCGTTGTGTAGTATGTTGGAGCAATAAGCTTGTTGTCGACGAAAGAAAAAAGGAGTTATGTAAAAATGAAAAGTGCAATCGCATGTGCGTTGGTAGGAACGCTCTGTTTTCCTCCCTTCGCACCTGTAGCAACAGATGTGGACATCTCTCATGATTACGGTGTATTCCTTGGAGCTTCTCCGGCAGACATCGACTACATGAAAGAATACGACACTATCGTTATCGATGCCCAGAACTTCTCGGCAGATCAGATCGCACAGCTCAAGGAAGGCGGACATACTGTATTCAGTTACATCAACGTTGGTTCGGTTGAGAATTTCCGTCCTTACTACAGCGAGTACGAAGATCTTACGTTTGCTGACTACGATAACTGGCCCGAGGAAAGATGGGTCGACGTATCTGAGGACGAGTGGCAGGAGTTCATCCTTGATGACCTTGCTCCCTCCATCCTTGATAAGGGTGTAGACGGACTCTTCGTAGATAACGCAGACGTATATTATGTCGCAGCTGAAGAAGGTCTCTATGACGGTGATCCCGAGGATATCTATTATGGGTTGGAGAATATCCTTGAGAATCTTGCCTCAATGGACACATATGTATGCATCAACGGCGGTGATACATTTGTCTGGGAGTATAAAGACAGAGATGGTGACCTTGAGGATATCATGGATGCCGTTAACCAGGAGTCAGTGTTCAGCGCTATCGAAGATTACGATAATGATATCTTCGGTACAGCTGATGAAGGGGATCACGAGTACTTCACTGAGTATGTGGAGATGTGTGCTGATGAGTGCATAGATGTATATCTTCTCGAGTACACAACAGATGCTGATCTTATCTCTGAGATCGATGCATACTGCCGTGATATGGAGTTCGCTTACTATGCATCTCCTTCCGTTAAGCTCATCGCAGGTGAAGCAGAGTCTGCGGGTACAGGGGTAGTCGTACCCGAGAATACAGAAGTATATGCTCCTGAGAGCACAGAGGTCTCTGAGCCCGTTGAAGAGCCTGAGACATACGGTGTTTTCCTCGGTGCAGCTTCCGATACTCACCATCTTACGGCTGAAGATATCGAGTACATGAGAAACTTTGATGTTATCGTTATCGATGCTATGTACTGCTCTGAAGAGGAGATCGCTGCTCTTAAGGAAGGCGGCCACACCGTATGGAGCTACCTGAACGTCGGATCCCTCGAGGATTTCCGTGAAGGATACGAGGAATTCCTTCCTTATACTTTCATGGACTATGACAACTGGCCTGAGGAAAGATGGATCGATGTCAGCGAGACAGCTTGGCAGGATCACATCATCTCTCTTGCTAACGATCTTAAGGCTAAGGGCGTAGAAGGATTCTACATCGATAATCTTGATGTATACTGGGTCGCTCTTAATGAGGATAACGAATTCGTATTCGATTTTGCAGTTGATCCCGATGCCATCTACGACGGTATTGTTAATATCCTTGATGAGATCAACACAGATGATACTTATATCATGATCAACGGAGGTGATACATTCGTATGGGCATACGAAGAGACCGGTGATATCTCCAAGATAATGGACGGTGTGAATCAGGAGTCTGTATTCAGCAATATCATCGATTACGATAATGATATCTTCGGTACCCAGGATGACGCTGATCACGATTCCTATACGGAATATGTTGAGATGGTAGGCGATGCAGGTCTTGGTGTACACCTTCTCGAGTACACCACAGACAGCGCAGTCATCGATCAGATCGACGCATATTGTGACGCTCACGGATACTCATACTATGTATCCTCCTCTATCAGGCTCATAGCTGTTTCAGATCCTGACGAAGTAAACGTCTTTACAGAAGACGATGAGGATGACGAGGATGATGAAGAGATCAACCTCAACGATTATGATGACGTTGTCCTTGATGACGACTACGGTGATTTTGATTTCTATGCTGATGTTGAGACTGAACCCGAAGTGATCGAGCTCGATCCCGCAGATGATAATGACGAGCCTGTTGAGGTAGTAGTTGATGACTCCGATATCGCAGAGCTTGAGTCAGATGCAGATGAGCTTGATGGTCTTCAGGACTACGGTGTGTTCCTTGGTGTTACTCCCGACGAGGAGACTCATTATATCGACCCTTCCTTGATTGCATATATGAGAGGCTACAGGACTATCGTTATCGATGCTCAGTACTATACAGCAGATCAGATCGCAGCTCTCAAGGAGGGCGGCAGAACAGTATTGAGCTACATCAATATCGGTTCGCTTGAGGATTTCCGTGATTACTACGGTGATTATGCCGGCATCACATTCGCAGAGTATGATAACTGGCCCGGTGAGTATTGGGTAGATGTATCCGAAGACTCATGGCAGGACTTCATCCTCGGTGAGGTTGCACCTTCTATCCTTGCTAAGGGTGCAGACGGCTTCTTCGTAGATAACGTTGACGTTTACTATGTCGCTCTTAACGAAGATCATGAGTTCGATTTCTACAGGAATGTAGATGCCAATGCTGTTTTTGACGGTGTTGCAACTATCCTTAGCGGACTTCAGGCTATGGATGCATATGTATGCATCAACGGCGGTGATACATTCGTTACTGCTTATTATGAGAACGGCGGCAATCTCTCTGATGTTATGGATGCTGTTAATCAGGAATCCGTATTCAGTACTATCAGGGACTATGACCGTAATGTTTTCGGTACACAGAGCAGTGGCGATCATTCCTGGTACATGGAGTATGTTCAGCTTGTAGCATCACAGGGTCTTGATGTATATCTTCTTGAATACACAACAGACACTAACCTTATAGGTCAGATCGACGGTTACTGTGACGATCACGGTTTCAGCTATTATGCTTCTTCGACCGTACAGCTGCTGGTGAATGATTAATCTTTGACAATCTCTCCCCAACATACACAGAGGGGTCCCCGTGCTTTGTCCGCGGGGGCCCTTTCCTTATGCCGAAAGACCCGCGTATAATCTCAATATGTAATATATGAGGAGGGTTCGATCATGGGATTATTCGATATGTTCTCGAAGGCAAAAGGCAATAGTGAGGAGAAAGCGGCAGAGCTCGCTTCCAAGGCTCCCGTAGGTGCAACCGGTGTCGAACTTTCATCACAGTTCTCATGCGCTGATGTTTTTAGCATCGAACCCAAGCCGCTGGACGTGGGTATACCAAGATCCAAGGCGCTTAAGGGAAGGGTCGTGACTCTCGGAAGGATAAAGGGAGGAGACTTTGCTAAAGGTGATGCCGTTGTCATCGTTAAGAACGGTACGGTAAGCGCTCACACAAGACTCCTTGACCTTATCCCTTATGAGGACGGCCTCAGCTTTGACACTGAGCTTAATGCAAATATCCATAAGACAAAGGCATCCTTTGATACCGAGGCCTGGTTGATATTGGATGTTACAGGAGGATTAGACGCCGGGGATATCATCGGCAAGATCTGATACGTCTTTCCTGAGACATTAATGGGTCACACCTTTACTGCGATATATGAGATAATCATCTCATAAGAATATTGCGGAGGTATTTACGATGCCTGAGATCAAGTGTCCTAAGTGCGGTAATGTATTTCAAGTAGATGAATCGGATTATGCTTCTATAGCGCGTCAGATCAGAGATCATGAATTCGAAGATGAGCTGAGCAGGCGCATCCGTGAGATAGAAGAGAAGAAGGAGCAGGAGCTTCAGGTCAAGCTCATCAAGCAGCAGCAGGCCCAGCAGGATGAACTTTCCAGGAAGGAACTGGCTCTTAAGGAGGCAGAGCTCCGTATATCCGATCTTAAGTCTAAGAGCGATTCCCAGATCAAGGAACTTGAGGCTAAGCTCAAGGCAGGTGACACAGAGATGAAGCTTGCCGTTGCGCAGGCTCAGAGCAAGAAGGACGAGGAGATCGCAGCTAAGAATAATGAGCTCATAAAGCTTCAAGGACAGCTTCAGAATAAGGATGCCGAGATGAAGCTCAAGGAGACTTCCCTTAAGGAGAGTTACGATCAGCAGCTCAAGTTCAAGGATGAAGAGATCGAACGTATAAAGGACTTTAAGGCTAAGCAGTCCACCAAGATGATCGGAGAGAGTCTGGAGCAGCATTGTCAGAATGAATTCAATTCCATAAGGATGAGCGCATTCCCCAACGCATATTTTGAGAAGGATAACGATGCGAGGACCGGAAGTAAGGGAGACTTCATCTTCCGTGAAGCGTCAGAAGACGGGACCGAGTTCATATCCATAATGTTCGAGATGAAGAATGAGATGGAGACGACCGCTACAAAGCATAAGAATGAGGATTTCTTCAAGGAGCTCGATAAGGATAGGAAGGAGAAGGGATGTGAGTATGCTGTTCTCGTATCCATGCTCGAAGCTGATAATGAGCTCTACAATAACGGTATCGTGGATGTTTCCTACAGATACGAGAAGATGTATGTTATAAGACCTCAATTCTTTATTCCCATGATCACGCTCCTTCGTAATGCGGCTCTTAATTCGCTTAAGTATCAGCGTGAACTTGCCGTTGTCAGGAATCAGCAGCTCGATATCGTTAATTTTGAATCGAACATGAATGATTTCAAGGATGCGTTCGGCCGTAATTACCGTATTGCCAGCGATAAGTTCAAGAAGGCTATCGAGGAGATCGATAAGACTATCGACCATCTCATCAAGACGAAGGAAGCTCTCCTTTCTTCTGATAACAATCTGAGGCTTGCGAATAATAAGGCTGAGGATCTGTCTATCAAGAAGCTTACAAAGAACGCTCCCTCCGTCAGAGCAATGTTCGATGATCTTAATAAGGAAGAGTGATCGTTATGGGATTTTTAGGCAGATTGCTTCGAAGTTTTGGTGAATCCCCTGAAGAGCGTACAAAGCGCTATCAGAGGCAGATCGATGAATGGGACAGGCAGGAAGCCGAAGAGGCTCTCGAAGAGGAATACGACGAAGAGGACGGCATCGAGGATGCCGATTACTAAAGTGAGGTATATATGATAGTTAACGGAAGAGAAGTATTTGCTCCCGGTGCTAAGGTTCAGCATTTTAAGCGTGAGATAGAGCACGAAGGCAATATGTATCTTTATGAGATAGTAGGCCTTGCTCACCATTCGGAGACAGATGAGACTCTTATGGTATATAAGGCTCTGTATGGTGAAGGTAAGATGTGTGCGAGACCGCTCGAGATGTTCATGAGCGAGGTCGATCACGAGAAATATCCCGATATCAAGCAGAAGTACAGGTTCGAAGCTGTCAAGGTTAATTAACAGATAGTTTATCAGTACTGGAATATTCCTATTCATCGTATTTGATAGAATCACAATAGGTGTCTGTCGTTAACGAGGTGCAGGATGGATCTTAGTACTTATGCAATAATGTATCTCGAACTGAATATCGTGTCAGTGCTGTTGGTCGCGATGATCCGCCACAAATCCAACGGTCTGTCGCGTATGGTCGCTCAGCGTAATTTTGTCATGGCGATCGATGCTCAGGTTGCATTCTTTGCATCAGATACCCTCGCGAGGATGATGTATTACGGATTCCTGCCGTCTGTGCCTTTTATGGTCATATTCCTTAAGAGTGTATATTTCTTCTCGACGGCCTTGATGTGCTACTTCTGGTTTGTCTACTTTGAATATATGCAGGAATCTGATTTCGTTAAGAGCAGATCCAGGGTCAGGGTCGCTTCGATCCTTGTGTGGATCATGGCGATAATGCTGGTGATCAATATCAAGGCAGGATTCTTCTTCTATATTGACGGTGACGGTATATATCAAAGAGGACCGTGGTTCATACTTCAGTACATACTCTCTTATGCATATGTCATCTTTACCTGTACAAGAGCTTTCATAGGAATATTCGACAGGAAAAAGTTTGCCAAGAGAAGACTCCTTATCGAACTTGCGTTATTTCCGGTAGTGCCTGCCATCGCAGGTATCATACAGTTCGTAAAGCCCGAGATACCTCTGGCATGCGTATCGTTGTCTCTTGCTACTTTGATCCTCTATCTGGAGTGGATAGATCAGGTCATCTCTCTTGATCCTCTTACAAAGCTCAATAACAGAAAGCGTTTTGTTTACTTCTACGATCAGTGGCAGGTGACTCATGATGAGAAGGAAGATCTGTATCTCATGATGATCGATGCCAATAAGTTCAAGAGCATCAACGATACATACGGTCATGCTGCAGGTGACATGGCACTGGTAAGGATCGCGGAGGCACTGAACAGATCCTGCCGTTTTGCAGGTAAGAGATCTCATATCGCAAGATATGGCGGCGATGAATTCGCGGTGTTCGTATGCGGAGCTGATCCTGAGGCAATGGAACAGCTCAAGGCGAGGATATCTTCATGTCTTAAGGAGCTTAATGAGACCGATAAGGCTCCGTATGAACTCTCAGTCAGCATGGGATACTCTAAAGTAAAGGCAAGACAGCCTCTCAAGGAAGTAATAGAGGAAGCCGATAAGAACCTTTATGAGGACAAGGAACGTTTCCGCTCTGAGGAAGCAAAGATAACACAATAAAGACCACGATACTGATATTGAATCCTGCCTGTCATCCTTTATAATGTCGATTATATAGAGAGACTTATACGGAGGTATTTCCTGTGAGATTTACTGATGGCGCATGGATGGTAAGAGACGGCTTTGACATGCATAAGGCATGTGAGATCAGGTTCATTAAGAAGGAAGAGGATAAGCTCGTACTGACTGTTCCTACATATAAGATATACGGTAAGGGCATGACGTTAGGCGGCGTGTTCCTGACTATCGAGATAACATCTCCCATAGAGAACGTATTCAGGGTAAGGACTTATCACCATAAGGGAGATAAGAGCCTTGAGCCTTCTTACTTTGACATAATCTCGTCAGTAAGGCCTCTTGATATCAGTGAAGAAGGAAGTACGATAACTGCCGTAAGCGGTGACAGTTCTCTTGCTATAGATAAGGAGAACTTCTCCATGAAGCTCTATAGAGGCGGCAAGCTCATAACAGCTTCCGAAGGCGGTTCCCTGGCATATATCGACGGTTCTAACGGCAGCTATATGAGAGAGCAGCTTTCTCTTCGCGTAGGCGAACATGTATACGGCTTAGGTGAGAGGTTCGGCGCGTTCATAAGGAACGGTCAGAGCGTAGATATCGTTAATAAGGACGGAGGTACTTTCTCCGAGCAGTCTTATAAGAATATTCCTTTCTATATTACCGATAATGACCTGGGAGTCTTCGTCAACCATTCTGAGACCGTATCCTTCGAGGTTGCAAGCGAGAATGTATCCAAGGTTCAGTTCTCGGTCAAGGGCGAGTGCCTAGATTACTATCTTATCGCAGGTTCTTCAATGAAGGATGTCCTTACTTCCTATACGGCGATCACGGGAAGGGCGCCGCTTCTTCCCGAGTGGTCTTACGGACTCTGGCTGTCCACATCTTTCCTTACTGATTATGACGAGAAGACGGTATTGTCCTTCGTAGATGGAATGCTGGAAAGAGGGATAGACCTTAAGGTATTTCATTTCGACTGCCTTTGGATGAAGGATTCCCACTGGTGCAACTTTATCTGGGATGAGGATATGTTTCCCGATGCAAAGGCACTTATCGAGAAGATACACCAGCGCGGCATAAAGGTGTGCGTCTGGATCAATTCATATATCGCACAGCAGTCAGAGCTCTTCGACGAAGCTGATGCTAACGGTTATCTCATAAAGAAGACTGACGGTAGCACATGGCAGACTGATATGTGGCAGCCCGGTATGGGTATCGTGGACTTTACTAATCCTTCCGCTAAGGCATGGTATCTTTCCAAGCTCAAGTCTCTACTTGACATGGGTGTTGATTGCTTTAAGACGGACTTCGGTGAGAGGATTCCTATGGAAGATGTTGTCTACTTCGGCGGACAGGATCCCGAGAGGATGCATAACTTCTATACATATCTTTATAACGAAGCGGTATATTCTCTCATTTTGAAGGAAAAGGGTGAGGGCGAAGCTATCCTCTTTGCAAGATCCGCTACCGCAGGCGGTCAGAAGTTCCCTGTTCACTGGGGCGGTGACTGTAAGTCGGACTATGTATCCATGGAGCAGACCATACGAGGCGGATTATCCCTTATGCTGTCCGGCTTTTCTTATTGGAGCCACGATATCGGAGGCTTCGAGGATAAGTCTACGGCTGATGTATATAAGAGATGGGCTGCATTCGGTCTTATGTCTTCTCACAGCCGCCTTCACGGTTCTACATCCTACAGGGTACCGTGGAACTATGATGATGAGGCTGTAGAGGTCGTACGCTTCTATACCGAGCTCAAGAAGAAGTTCCTGCCTAAGATACTTGAGGCATCTTCGGTAGCACATGAGACAGGCGTTCCGGTTATGCGTCCCATGGTGCTGGAGTTCCAGGAAGATCCCGTGTGTGCGTTCCTTGACAGGCAGTATATGCTTGGAAGCGATATCCTCGTAGCTCCTGTCTTCGATGAGACCGGTTATGTAGAATATTACCTTCCTGCAGGTACGTGGAAGGATGTCTATACTGATGAGACTATAACGCTTTCTTCAGGTAAGGTCTTCAAGGAGACCCGAGATCACCTGCATATGCCTATATTTGTAAGAGGCTGAGCTTGATGGCTAAGGGCAATAAAGGATTTAAGGTCGTAAAGATACTCTATGTGCTTCATGTCTTGCTGATGTTGGCGGCAGGCGTTGCCTGGATCGTATCTTGCGTATCCGATGATCTGCCGGAAGCTCTTAGGGTTCTGTGCATTTTAGCTGCGCTGCCCGTGCTCCTGGGAAGATTCCTCTTTATCCCGTATATCGTCGGAGCTGTTCTTACGGGCTTTTATATACACGGCCTTCGTAAGTGGGACAGATCTTCAGGGACGGTCATATTGTTCGTGGTGCTCCTTGTCCTGAGCATAGTGGGATATGTTGTTATGGAGCTTTTGTTTGCCAATATGATCGACGGATTAATGAGCGTCTGACATACATTCCTTGTGTTAAAATCTATTCGAAAGATTTTGGGAGATGATGTCTGATGGTCAACGAACAGATAATGATAATAGAGGATGACAGTGAGCTCGGACGAGGACTTACTACCGCGCTCAAGAATGACGGCAAGACCGTTATATGCGTAAATACGCTGAAGGGCGCCGCGGATCAGCTCCTTGTGTTCAGGCCTGCACTGATCCTGATGGACGTAAATCTTCCCGACGGCAACGGATTTGACTTCCTGAAGGTCGTTAAGAATGATCACCCTGAGATACCCGTGATAATGCTAACGGCCAACGATACCGACAGCGATATCGTAAGGGGATTGGATCTTGGGGCCGACGATTATATAACAAAGCCTTTCTCTTTGTCGGTGCTTCGTGCGAGAGTAAATACCCAGCTTAGGCGAAATGCATCCAGGGCATCTGAGGAATTCTTCGAAGGTGACGGATATACATTTGATTTTGCAAATATGATCTTCAAGAAAGGCGAGGAGACCTTCGAGCTCAGTAAGACAGAACAGAAGATACTTCGCATCCTTGTAGCGAACAGAGGCATGACCGTAAAGCGCAATGACCTTATAGATAAGGTCTGGACTGACGGTGCGGAATATGTTGATGAGAATGCGCTCTCCGTATCCATAAAGAGGCTTCGCGACAAGCTCGGGGCCAAGGAGAACATAAAGACGGTATACGGCCTCGGCTATAGCTGGAAGACGGAGAAGTAGGATGAAGTTCTTACTTATCATTTCGATCGCAGCTGCACTTGTAGCCATAGCTGTCGCCGTAACGGAACACATCAAGGCAAGACGACTTACCGACAGGCTCGGTGATATGCTAGACTTTGCTATCAAAGGAGAGTTTACCGAGAGTACCTACGATGAGAGTGTCGAGTCTTTTCTGGAGTCGAAGCTCGGTGAGTATCTGTCTTCTTCTTCACTGTCGGCAAAGAAAGTAGAAGAAGAGAAAGATAAGATAAAGACCCTGATCTCGGATATATCGCACCAGACCAAGACTCCTATTGCTAATCTTATTCTCTATAGCGAACTCCTGGCAGAAGAAGATCTTTCCCCGATTGCTAGGGAGAAGGTAGCAGCCATTGATTCCCAGGCGGAGAAGCTCAAGTTCCTCATAGATTCCCTTGTGAAGATGTCACGTCTTGAAAGCGGTCTTATGTCTTACGTCCCCGTAATATCTTCCGTAGACGAACTTCTCGAGAGCATAACGGACAGCTTGTCTTCCAAGGCCTGCGCGAAAGGCATCTCTATCGAATATGAGCCTACGACTCTCTACATCAACGCGGATCCCAAGTGGACCTACGAAGCGATCTTCAACATCGCCGACAATGCCGTTAAGTATACCAAGGAAGGCGGCGTTAAGATGAGTGCGACGGAATACGAGATGTTCGTAAGGATAGATATAGAAGATACGGGTATAGGTATAAGCGAGGAAGACAGCACAAAGGTCTTCTCCAGATTCTATAGAAGTCGTGATGTCAGCGAAGAAGAGGGCGTAGGAATAGGCCTGTGCCTTGCAAGAGAGATAATAACGGGAGTCGGAGGCTATATAAGGCTCGAGTCGACTCCGGGTAATGGATCTAAGTTCTCTGTATATATCCCCAAAGGGCAGAATCTGTCGGAAGTGTCATAATCTTTTCTCCTGTCGAAAGAATTGAGAAAGATTTTATCTGTAGGATCGTAGCATAAGATCAAAGGAAAAAGGAGAAAGACATGACAATATTAAGAGCAGAAGGTCTTAAGAAGACATATGGAAAAGGCGACAGTAAGGTCAACGCATTAAGAGGCGTGAACCTTGAAGTAAATAAGGGCGAGTTCGTAGCTATAGTAGGAACGTCGGGAAGCGGCAAGTCAACTCTGCTTCATATGCTCGGAGGCTTGGACAGACCTACCGAAGGTAAGGTGTTCATAGATGACAAGGATATATTCAAGCTTAAGGATGAAGCTCTTACGATATTAAGAAGACGTAAGATCGGATTCGTATTCCAGTCCTTTAACCTCGTTCCCGTATTAAACGTAATGGAGAATATCCTTCTTCCGCAGGAACTTGACGGAGCCAAGATCGACAAGGAGCATATAGACAATATCATCTCCATGTTGGGGATCAAAGAACAGCTCCACAAGCTGCCTACGCAGTTGTCGGGAGGACAGCAGCAGAGAGTAGCGATCGCGAGAGCTCTTGCCGGAAGACCCTCGGTCATCCTTGCAGATGAACCTACGGGTAATCTGGACAGTAAGACTTCACAGGATGTAATGAGTCTTTTCAGGGTCACCGCCGACAGATTTAATCAGACGATAGTCATGATCACTCACAATACAGAGATAGCGCAGACTGCAGATCGCATCATAAGGATCGAAGACGGTCTCATCGTCAATCGCTGATAAAGGGGTGATCTTATGAAAGTAAACAGCAGAAAAGCTTTATCGAGATTAAGCTTAAGATCTCTTCGTGCGTCAAAAAAGCAGAATATAATAACGATCCTTGCGATCATGTTGACGACTGTACTCTTTACGACACTCTTTACCGTATTCTTTTCATTCAGGAGTACTTTACAGCTTCAGCAGTGCAAGGAGTTAGGTAACAGATCATATGCTTGTGTATATAATGCGGATGAAGATATCGCCGATAAGCTTAGAGGTGTCCCCGATGTGGAGAATGTCGGAAGGACGATAGCGATCGGAGGTACTGATGACCGACAGAGCGTCGCCTGGATGGATGCTACGTGCGCCGAGATGTCCTTCTCAACCCTTGAGTCAGGAAGACTTCCCGAGGCTGCGGATGAAGTGGCAGTCAGCAGAGCTTATCTGACGAGCATCGGAGGCGGTGATATCGGCTCTGAGATCACCATAGATTACAAAGTGTCGGGACTTGCTTCATCTTGTGAAATTAGTGAGACATTCACGATATGCGGCATCAGCGGCAACGATTCCCACTGTATCCTCGTATCCGAGGAATATGCATCTGATGTGCTTAATGCGATAGGAGAAGATCCTCTGGTGTTCTCATCAGTCGTATTCGATCTTAAAGCTCCTTCCGAGATGAGAGCATTCAGTGTTGCTGAAGAGATCGGGGTGAACGGTGACTCGGTTGTCGTAAATCCCGCATATGCTTCCGAGTCTGATCCGTTGGGAGCAGAAGGATATGCTGCCATAGTAGTGCTGATGCTCCTTATATTCTTCACGGGATTTCTCATAATCTATAATATCTTCCAGATCACTGTGGCCAATAAGGTCAGGGACTACGGTCTTCTTAAGACCATTGGTGTCACATCAAGACAGATAAGGAAGATCGTCAGGAAGCAGTCTCTTATCCTATGTCTGATAGGTATCCCTATAGGACTTATTGCCGGATATCTGATCGGAGTATCCATGCTTCCCATGGTGCTTGCTCAGACGATATACAAGAATATGGAGATCGTCAGCGGCTTTAATATCTTAGTGTTCATCGGAGCTGCGGTTATATCTTTGATCACGGTATTTGTCTCAAGTTCGATCCCCGGCCGCAAGGCTTCCAAGGTATCGCCCATCGAAGCTCTCCGTTATAACGAGGTCAAGGTGTCCCTTCGAAAGAAAAAGAAGGTAGATGCCGGCATCCGCTCGATGGCTATGGCCAATCTCGGACGCAATAAGGTCCGTACAGCTCTTGTAGTACTCTCTATCTCGCTTGCTATGGTGCTCTTCGATACTCTCTGTATCTTTGTTGATAATATGGACATGAATTCATATATACAGAGTACGGCGCCTTCTATGGATTTCATCGTATCTACGCCTGAGTTCTTTACGGGCGATCACAACGAATTCCTGACAGCATCCGAGATCGATGAGATAGCATCTCATATCGACAGCGATCACTGTGGCTGTGCTTATTCGACTTTGGGCGATATGACATTCGTAAATGCCGATATCGATCATCCGGCGCTGGTAGTAGGCGTAGATGGCGGACTGTTGGATGAGGTGAATGTAGTAGAAGGTGATATCTATCCGATGTACGAAGAGGGTAGTAACGATATTGTCGTAACGGAGGCTTCAGGTCTCAATGTAGGTGACAAGGTAACGATCACCTTCGCGGAAACATTCAACTATAAGGATCCTGCTACTGGTACTGTTTACGAGACTCCATACGACGTTCCGGAAAATGTGGATTTCAACAACATCGAATACATCGTCGTCGGTACCGACAGGGAATATACGGTCTGTGCCGTTATGGATCAGTACCCCACATCCTATGCCCCTAACTACGCATTCGTAGGCAATTCGGTCGAGCTCATCATGACTGCTGAACAGATCGCTGATATCACGGATGATAACTACGAAGTCATGTGCTACTGTGCAGATGCCGTCAGCAGCGAGGCCGCAGATAAAGCTGAAGCTTATCTTCAGGAGCTTTGCGAGAATGATCCCGGCCGTTATGAGTACAGCAGCCTGGAGACCGTAAGAAAGGAATTTGAGCAGTTTACGGGAGCCGTAAAGTATATCGGCGGATTCTTGAGCGCCATCGTCGGCCTTATAGCAGTCCTTAACTTTATAAATGCAATCTTCACCGGGATACTTTCCAGGAAGAGAGAACTTGCGCTTCTCAAGGCTGTCGGTATGACAGGAAAGCAGCTCAAGAGGATGCTCATGACAGAAGGTCTGTTCTATGCCCTGATGTCTGTCATATTCTCGATGCCGTTTGCCGCGTTGATCAATCTGCTCTTCTTGAAGTTAGACTTCTTCTGGTCGTCGGCGACTGCTCATATCACTGTGGTACCGATCCTGTTGCTGCTGCCTGTGCTTGCGCTCATAGGAGCATTGATACCTTACGTGATCTACGGAAAGGTAAAGGGAAAAAGTATCGTCGAGGATCTTCGTACAAACGAATAAACGATCACTGATACCGTCTCTTCGGAGACGGTATCTTTAGTACCATAAAAAGTGTAATTGTTAGAGAGTAATTAACTCTGACGGTTGCACTTTTTTCTTATAATGAGGGGTAGTAATTGGCCTGACATGCGGTTTTTTGGATTCTTACATCCGTGACATAAACTGTCAGCCAATCCCCTTATTATAAGCATTCGCTTAAGCAGGTAGGGATTAGCTCCCGTGTAACCAACTAAACTGAATGGTAATAAGTGCGGCTTGGAACAATTACTAATTTCAGACCTAGGAGGTGTTACATGATCAGCGTAGGAATTGATGTATCCAAAGAAAAGAGCACAGTTTGCATTCTCAAACCCTACGG
>FWXP01000013.1 GCA_900176545.1 Oscillospiraceae bacterium | reverse complement strand
TATTCGAAGTGGAAGGTGCAGTCACGAGAGGTCTTCCACCTTCAACATATGCACCGTTGTTAGCCGCAGGCTTCTGGGAATTTGAAGGTGCAGTTGCCACGATATTGGATGTGAAGTGATACGAAGTATCAGTGATATCCGCATGGTTATCATCTACGCCATCGAACATGTAATAGACTGTATAGTCTCCTGCATGAGAAGCCATAGGAGGAGTATCACTCCAGGGACCATTCTCGCTAAGGCTGTACTTTACCGTATAACCGGCAGGTACATTAACCGAAGAAGGTGCATTCGCAAGAGCGATATTATTGCCTGTAAATTCAGCATCAACTACTGCCGTAGGATAAGAATCCGCATTAAGAGTTGCCCCTTCAGGAGTCCATACCCCGTATAGCTGGAAATCATCAGTAATATCTTCGATAGGTACTGTAGCTCCATCTGCATATTCTGCTACAGTGGAATCGGGATCAGTTGACCATCCGCTGAATTCATAACCATCACGTTCTTCTTCATTTACGGGAAGGATCAATCCCATATCACCGATAGTAATAACCGACTGAGTACTGCCGGATTCATCGTTCAGGTTCAACGTAACAGTCTTTGTCTGAACATCAGGAGTTACAGCCAGTATAGCTACTCTGGTAACAGTCTGACCTGCAGGAACATTAACATTCCAAGACCATGCAACTGCACTATCTTGCGTACCATCGTTTGTGGCTATACTATTATCAAATACATGAGCTTGCATGTAACTATTAGTGATGCCACCGGTACCTGAACAACCAACCCACAAGGCATCAAATGAAGCACCACCCGGAAGCAAGTAGAAACGAGCTCCATTATCCGCTGGTTTTCCACTAACCATTGTCAGACCATTTCCATTGGGGGTCATGATAGCATGATCATCAGTACCTATTTTAACATCTCCATAAGTACCGATCTGAACTTGCGAATCTGTTGTATTGTTATTTGTTATATGATAGGTAACATATACAGCCTGACCTTGTATCTCTGCAGTAATATAAGATTCAACTCCATCAGAAGAATATGGTTTACCATAAGCAAAATTCTCAAAATTGACTAGGTTTCCATCACCGACTTGCATTACAGTTCTATAACCACGACTATTATATGTAGTCAGAATCTGACTTCCACTCGATGTTAATCCATAAACGTTAAACCCGGGATAATCGGTAGGAGCATTCGAATACGATACTAATGAAATTCCATATGCAATATAATCATTTCGACTATTCTGCGAAAAAGTGTTTTGAGGAGTAATAGAGATCGGATAATCAGTTGATCCAATTGTTACCGTTAATGTAGTACTGTTATTAGTAAAAGTTCTATGAGACGTAACATACCAAACTCCGTTAGTCTGTTCAGCACTTACTAATGTAGTATTACTTGATGTAACGGAAGATACTGTGCCGGAAAGACCGACAGCATCAAGGATATTACTAAGCGGAACTGTTGTATCGCCTTCGAGTTCATACGAAAGACTATTACGAGAAAATACCAATGTGTAATAAGAGAATCCGTCAGTCTCAGCTACGACCAACTCATCCTCAACATTGACATCGAGAGCGATTGCTTCATCCTCGTCAGTGATGTGATAGATATCTACATCGAGATTGGAATCCGCTACAAGGGAATCAGTGAAAGAAACATAGACACTTCCTGCCTCTGTATCGGGTTCGATCTCATTGCCTTCGCTATCATAGATAGTGATATCAAAAGTCATTGTGCATATGATGTTGACATCATCATCAAGTGTCTCTTCGATAAGGACATCTGAATTCTCCGTGTTTTCAACACGCTCGACACTCATGTATGCGCCTTCCGGGAACACGCCTTCATCGGCGATGACCGATACGATCACGCCGTCAACTTCCGCTTCCTGGTTAAAGGGAGCTGATACTATAGCTTCCGCTATCTCTTCAGGGATCTCTTCGACCACTTCTTCGGTGGTCTCTTCTGTTAATTCGACTTCTTCGTCAGGTTTGATATCATCTTCTGCGATATCAGATCCTTCGGGGATCGAATCCGTTTCTTCTGTGTTCTCGGGGGCCTCTTCTGTTATGACTTCTTCAGTCTCGTCTGCCGATACTATATCTCCGGCAGCATATCCCAACAGATTAAAAGTCATAGAGGCTGACACCATCAGTGCCAATAGTTTACGTGTCTTCATACGCATAGCCTCCCTCCTAAATCAACTTATTTGCATTGTAGGGAACCTAAAACCACGCAAACAACGAGATGTGTCAATATGTCACGTCATAGTTTGTTTACAGCATTTCGCTTTACTAATTCATCCCGGCATGTTAACGAGCATTAACAGTTCAGTCATATTCTGAGCAATATTCTTATATCGAAGGAACAAAAACGTTTCATTTAATTGTGTAACATTGTTACAAACGTAGTATTCAGATGGCTTTGCAGGATACATCCTTCATTTCGGCTATCTGAGAGAGAACAACAGCATCTTCGTCGACTCCGTCTAAGTCAAACCAGAGAAATTCCCCTTCCTTCATGAGGTTCTTGGCATCCATAAGGCCGCGAAGATATACCTGCGCCACATGATTGGCACATATCCTGCAATCGTATAGATCTTTAAGTGCTGATGCCCGAGAGATATCCGGAAGATCAGGGACCATCCTGACCTTAAGGAGGTACATATGAAGTATTCTGGCAACATTCTTCCTTGAGATATCACGATTGGGATAAAGCTCATCTTCAGCTTCGAGCCAACCTGCCCTTCTTCCTCTTATGTATACATCCTGATATTCTTCTCCCGTAGCCTTACAAAGCTCACGGATAAAGTCATCCGTCCTCATCTGAGGGGCGTTACCTTAATGACCTTACAGTCGCAAAGGCCTAAGGATACAATACCGAAGCATCCTGCATCGCAGTCCTTCTCTTCCTTGCTGATAAGGTCCTTTATGTGATAGACAGTCGCCGCCTTGAACTTACCGGCATCTGTCATCTTGGAACCGATAGCATCGATGATCCTGTCCTTGGTAACACTTACGGGCTCAGCCTTGTCTTCTGTACTTAAGTTGAAGAATCCGATAGCGATACTGCCGTCAGCTAAGGGCTTGGCAAGAACATCTATCCTGTCGTTATCTCTAATATATGTCTTATCGGGAGCGTCACACTCGTATGTGGTATATATCCTCTTAGCCTGAACTCCGAGAGGGTCCTGATCTAATGCGATAAGATCCTCGTTTGCGATTATCTTATATATATCATCACCTTTATCTACTCTTCGTAAGTCCATACCGAGCATCAGGGGCGAATTCATCATGCACCACATCGCCATATGAGACTTATTCATCTCGAAGTTCAATCTGTCCATACCTATAACCAGCATATCGGGATCGTTCCATCCCTTAAGAGGACTTGCGAACTCGTCCATTATTACGCACTTATTGTACTGGGATGTTATGGAAGTCGTATAATCGCTCTCCCAAGCGGCATTACCGTTATTGCCGTCGGCACCTACCTGGAACGTGATGTCATTTAGTATCCTCCAGGAATCGCCTACCTTATGGCCCCAGTCCTGAGGCTGAGTCTTACCCCACTCACAGATAGAGAAGACTATATCCTTGTCTCCGCCTGCATTTATAAGTTCCTTCTTGATCTCACAGTAGGAATGAAGTGTATTCTCCTGCCTTCTGTGGTTCATTATGCGGACAGTATTAGATCCTGCCTTAAGATCTATCTTTATTATCTGAGAATCCGAAAATGTCTCGCTGTCAGGAGTTACGGGAAGCATATCGTCAAAGAAGATCCTATCTCCTACTGCGACCTGAAGCCACCTTCCGACACCTTCTTCCTCGCCTGTAGCATATGCAACTTTAAGTTCAGCTTCTTTATCCCTGTCGGAATCGATCTCGAAATGCAGCTCGCTGCTTCTTACCCCTACGGGAGTATGATCGGGCGCCGTACCGTCGTATGTACCGAGGAAAGTTACATAATTGTCCTTAACTTCTGCTCTTGTTCCCGTTAAAGTTCCGTCCTTGACTGCGCTTAAATTCCTGCCGTCAACCGTGATGCTCTTAATGTTGGGAGCATAGGAAAACTTTGCATTAGAAGGCTCTGCGAAAGTCGCATTATCCCACATGTAATAACAATTATCTACCTTGATAAAATCGATATCCCAGTTGATATAGTCTTCGCAGTCTACCTTCTCGTAGCCGTAGATACCGACTTCTGCACCGGAACAAAGCTTCGTACCGATATCGTTATACATACCGAACTTCAATCCCTGCGAGTGCACATGATCTGCCAGAGCTCTGAATCCTGAAGGAAACTTAACTTCGTCTGCCTGAAGCCTGCCATTAACTCTTTCAGGCTTATAGCAGCCGTCGTCGAGCACGATATACTTATAGCCGAGCTTATCTAAGCCAAGTTCCTTGATCTTAGCGACCATTGCCTCGGTAAGTTCTTCGTTATTACCGCTTCCGAAGGCATTCCAGCTGTTCCATCCCATGGCAGGAAGACGTTCTTTCTTCTCAAAGATCTCGGTGGAAGAACCGCCGAAACTGTCGAATCTAAGTCTCTTGTCGTCTATAACGGAAGGTCTGCTGTTATCCATGGTCAGTCTCCTTATGCTATAAAGTCACTCAACGCCTATTATAACACGTTTAATGGAAACCGACAGAGATATGGAGCAGATTTAGCAAATTAATTTGATAAAACGATCATCGAACAGCTCTTCTGCTGCTTTCGTAAGTTCAGCATCAACGCGCACATTATTATTTTCAGTAGCCATAACATCTGCCTCCTTTTCTCTATTGCATGCTCGTTATGTCGCAAACGTCAACACAATATTTTACATCCGCGCTATATCGTAAGCATATGAAAAGGGAGGAGAATTATCAGCCTCGTTCGCTGACGAACAGATCCACTCTGTTGGTTATGGTATCCAGTACTTCGTCTATGGACTTCTGCCCCGCAAAGTATGCCTGTATCTCTTCTCTTACGATAAGCATTACCGCATTGTCGGTAGTTGGCATATGATCACAGGAACGGATAAGATCCTCGTACTCTTCTATATCTTCATCGTCCAGATAGACGATATTGAACATGGATGCATCGTAGGAACGAGCTTCTATCTCAGCCATCGTATCGTTGAAGATCTGAACAGACCTTGCTGCGCTGATCTCAAAAGCATCCACATTGACCGGAGTTGCTCCGGAATCTGCAAAGCTCGTCTGGATCTCATCGCTTAAGAGCACACCCACGAACTCGATACATCCGTCCACATTGTCGGACTTGGCAGATACTGCTACCGAATCGTTGCAGGATATGGAAGGTCCTCTTCCGTCTGAAGAAGGCAATCCCAGGAAGACAGGATCTTTGTCATCGAACTTATACTCACGGGCAAAGTGGTTAAAGGACTCGATGGTCATAAGCTGCGCAGGATGCTCTTCGTCTTGTGCATCCAACTCCGCACTCCACTCTTCAAAAGGATCGGAATACTCGATAACGATCGGGTCAAAGATATTGTCATTGGTGTATGCAGCCAGCTCCCTGAAGACATCGTTATCGAAGCATATGCCGTCTTCTGTCATGAAGAGATCGCTCATGTTATCGATACAAAGGCAGAAGAAGTCCAGCTGAGTCATGTCAACAGGATCGTCGCCGTTACATTTATCGCTTACGAAAGCGGTATATTCGTCGTAAGACATACCTACTGTCGATCCTGCATTTTCCCTGTCGGTACTTATACCGCAGATGCCGCATGTAAGAGGCATCTGGTACAAGACTCCGTCGGTCTTTGCTGCATCGAAGACATTAGAGAAATAATTGCCCTCGGGAATATAAGAAGACAGATCCACTAGTACATCCGGCGAATTGAACTGCTTGAGATTCAAAGTATTAAGAAGGATGTCGGGTCCGTCACCTGCGATAAGGTCGACAGAGAGTCTGTTCTCGATATCCGCCAGCTCGGTCATGTAAGCGTCGGTATCCAGAGGATCCGTCGAAGATAAATATCTGTCATCTATTATCGCGAAGCAGGAATGATCTCCTTCGTTATAGGCACAGACCGCTTCTGCCGCAGCGTAGGATATATCTCCTATTGAGGCTATCCTGATAACATCCTTACCTGCGTGAGGATTGCTCTCCGCTCTTGTAAGTCTGTAAAGATATGAATCGTTCTCAGTGTAGTTATATACGGGGCCGTCAGATCTTATGACATCTCCCGCGAAGAGGATCTGATCCTCCGAATAATCTACGAGCTTTAAGCTGCTGACATCGAACCTGTTGATATTACAGTAATCGAATCTGAATATGTAATCAGAGGTCTTGTTCTCGAAGTCGATCAGTCTGATGCCGTAGTCGTCGCAGACAAGGTTACCTACGCCGCTCACATAAGAAGAGTTAGCGATGTTAGGAACTTCCTCGAGCCAGGTAAGATCATCGTTATAGGAAGATACGACGCCGCTATTCGTATCTACGGCAAATACTCCGTGCTCAACTCCGAAAGGATCTTCGACGGCAAAGAGCACTGTATCGTCAGAAGCCTTCATGATCCACTTTATGGTCTCGTAATTATCCACATCGGTAATATCGCCAAGAGTTGTGCTCCCTACAGTAGTTCCGCCGTTCTTTACCGTGATGATGCAGTCAGAAGGAGAATAGATATAGCCTCCCAACAAAACGAATACGTCTATCTCCGTATCGTCGAAACTGTATATATCAGTTCCATAGACGAGCTTTCCGGGATCTTCGGGAAAGTAGGGTTCACCTTCTGTTATCTCACCATTCGCGGGATCTAATATATCGATAACTTCGCCCCTGTTGTAGTTCTCGTCGAAAGGATGCGATTCCAGCATTATCTTGTCGCCGACGACGGTAAAGCTGCATCCGAGTTCCGACACATCACGGGCACCGTCACGCTCCATGACAGGACTTAGGATCGTATCGAGATCTAAGGATCTGGTCATCTCACCTGAGAAGGAATAAAAGTCCAGATGGTTATCGTTATATAAAGACAGATCCGCACTTTCGTAGAAGACGCCTTCGGGCAGGTTCGAGTATTCTCTTACATAGAATATCGCTTCACCACCGATGGATCCGATATACTCCTGTTCCACGGTCTCGTACTCGGAATCTTCATAGTTAAGATCCACCATGGTCTTCTCCAGGCCGTACCAGGGAGTACTGTCCTTTATGACTTCAAGAGACTGGTCAACAGATTGTTTCTTAAAGAGGTTGCACCCTGACAAAGGCAGAGAGCACAACAAGAAACTTGCGGATAATGCTGCTGCAGATAACTTACGACAACGGCTTCTCATGGATCTTACCGTCCTTCCCTTAATGCACTTGTTATAGTTACATTATAGGATTGCTAACATTAAATAAACATTAAGAAAGAGGTAAGTTTTTGAGGAAACTGTCAGAGCGGTCTGTTATACGGGATATCGTAGTTCCAGGGACGAAGCTGCTCATATGTATATGCAGCTGCGAACACATCCTCGTCACGGAACTTCTTACCTATTATCTGAAGGCCTACGGGAAGTCCCTTTGATGTAAGTCCTGCAGGGACGGTACATACGGGATTACCGGTATAGTTCTCGAAGAATGTCTCACAGAAGCCGATAAGAGGATCGCACTTAACGCCTGCAACTTCTGAAGGTCCCTTGGTATCGAAGTCATCAGTATTTAAGACAGGCGCGCAGATAGTAACGGGAGATAAGATATAGTCGAATGTCTCAAACTTATCTTCCTGGGCATCTAAGATCTCGGTCCTCATCTCATTAAAGAGCCTGAAGTCCATGACCGTGGAATTCCTTGCTATATCGTTCCAGTAGATAAACTCTTCAGGAAGCTCGTCGGCGTGATCCCCTATAAGGTCGAATCCGTCTCTCTTCCACAGCTCGATATCGATAGCGGTATCTATGCTGATGCT
The DNA here is from genome assembly GCA_900176545.1 of Oscillospiraceae bacterium. Taxonomy (GTDB): domain Bacteria; phylum Bacillota; class Clostridia; order Saccharofermentanales; family Saccharofermentanaceae; genus Saccharofermentans. Next base: position 27,652 of record FWXP01000013.1, on the reverse strand, counting down.
GTGAAACCACATCTTCGCATACTCATTCGCCGTATGCTTGAAGCTGAAATGAACGGGCACCACTTCCGCACCTGCTTCTTCGAATGCGAAGGCAGCCTTGCGCACGATCTCCTCTACTTCACTGTCTACACCGAAGATATCGAAGTCGGGAGTATAAGCGATGCGACATCCCTTGAGGGGCTTCTTCATGAGTTCGGTGAACTTCCTGAAGCCGTGGTTAAGGCTCAAAGGATCCCTGGGATCGTACTTAGCCATATATTCCATTATCGTGGCACTGTCCTCTACGGTCCTTGTTATGGCACCGTTACAACAATAAGGATGTGTCGCTGTCCAGGCATCGGGGCGGCATACGCTGGGGACCGTACCGACAGATGCCTTGAAGCCGAAGCAGCCGCACCAGGATGCGGGTATACGGATAGATCCGCCGCCGTCTCCGCCCTCAGCAAAGGGGAGCATTCCGTCAGCTACCGCAGCTGCCGATCCGCCTGAGGATCCGCCTGAGTTATAGCGTATATCAAAGGGCGTGGAAGTAGGACCGTACATCTTGTTGTCGCAGGTTCCCCTGAAGCCGAACGCAGGTGCATTTGTCTTACCTATGGCGATGGCTCCCGCCCTTGCTACGGAGGAGTAGAATGCGGAATCCTCGGGGTCAATGGCGATAAGGCTCTTCACACCTCCGTGGGAGTTAGGCCAGCCCTTCTTGGAAGGAAGAAAATCCTTGAGCGCTGTAGGAACGCCTGCAAAGGGGCCAACATCTTCCCCTGATGCCAGGCGCCCCTCGAGAGCCTTGGCTTCTTCCCGTGCTTCGTCTATCTTCAGGTAAGTAAAAGCATGCAAAGAAGGATCTCTCTTCGAGATCCTCTCTGCAAAATAGTCTATGACTTCAACGGGGGATACTTCCCTCTTATTTACGAGCTTACCGAGCTGTACTCCGGAGAGCATTTCGAGCTTCATACGAGCCTCCTCTTATGCCTTAGCGAGTCTTTCGATATACTGCTTGCCTATGCCCTTCTTCTCCCAGTTCTGAGATACCTTATAGCCGAAGGGTGAGAATACTGCCTCGAGGACAAGTTCGAATACCATTGCCGTGAAGGAACATACGAGTACCTGCTTCCAGTTCCATCCGAAGAATACGTGAGATACCATCGTGGAGAATACGAGGTTGTCCACGAACTGTGCGATACATGTGGAAGGAAGGCTCCTTGCTGCAAAGCCTAAGAACTTGCCGTTATCTGCCTTCTTGCCGATAGCGGAATTAAGTGCGGCATTAACGAGCGTAGAAAGGAACATCGCAGTGCATGAACCGAGCACTACGTACCATGCTCCTGCGAAAGTGCTGTCGAGACCTGCGTTTACTGCCGTCATAGAATCAGGTGCCGCATAGGAAGCAGCCCATGTTCCGGGGATGATGCTCATGAGCCAGAAGATTATGGAGCAGATGACATTTACCGCCATTGCGAGAACGGATATCTTGGTTGCTGCCTTAGGGCCGAACCTCTTACAGATGCAGTCCATGCAAAGGAACGATATCCATGACAGGAGAAGTCCGCCGTTGCAGCAGAAATACTCCGTTCTAAGGATCTCCTTGCTCGCGAAGATATTCATGAAGATGACTGAAAGGATAAAAGAAGTCGTGACCATGGCGGGCACGCTCCTAAGGAGGAGTTCGTAGTCCTCCCTGATCTTTCTTAAAGTATTCATTTGTAACTCCTTTGGTTTTAGGTTTTACAAGCAGGATATCGGACCCGAACTGCTTGGCACTTCTGCTCGAAATGCACTTTTATTATATCTGCGTATTACTTAAATGCAACCCGTGATTTTTACCATATTCTGTAGTTTCCGGAGAGTGCCAGAAGAGCGAACATATAAAGACAGTTGTCGTAATATCTTCTCTCGCCCTTTCTCATAGGCTGGTTCCAGAACCACTCTACCCACTGCTTAGCGACTTCGAAGTCGCTTCCCTTCTCTTCGCTGTAAGGGACTGCGAGGGCGCCCTGAGCGATAGTCGCGAGAAGTCCCAGAGGGTGAAGCACCGTCTTATCTACGGGCGTGCCGTCAACAGCATATACGCACCTGATGGCTTCGATATCCGTACCGAAGAACTTCATCTGCCTTAAGGGTACATCGAGGTGTCCCTTATCCTCGCCGAACCACTCTGCGTCGATGGCGATATTGGCTGCAGTCCTGTAGGCATCGGAGAAGTAGTTCCCGAAATATCCCCAGGGAAGCTCCTTATCAAGAGGAGAACCGTCGAAGTTGGCATATTCTGAGCAAAGGCCCGTCTTCTCGTGGCAGGCATTCTTCAGATACTCGCGGCTTGCATCAGCTGCTTCCTTCCAGAACTGCCTGTCCTCTTCGTCAGCCCAGAGAGCGAAGAGCTCGTAGAAATGAGGAAGATGGTAGGAAGGATCCGTGAAAGGACATCCGGGAACAAATAAGATCTGCTTATTGTCGCGGTTCCACATGGCATGACCGAGTCTTCCGTTCTCGCCCTTATGAAGGCAGGCTCTTAAGATCTCTCTTGCCTGAGCGCTGTAGTTGAAGATACCTTCGCCGTCGCCCCATCTGTGGGATGCGAAGAATAATGCCATGGCAAAGAATTCCTCTCCGTCGGGAGCGGGACCTTCGGCATTCTTCTTGCCGCTCGTCTCGCATGACCATGCAAAATATCCTTCGTTCTCGCCGTCTTCCATATACATATAAGTCTTGGCCCACTTCCAGATGCGGTCGAACTCATCCTTCTTATCGAGCTGTACACACATCATCATGCCGTAGGACATGCCTTCGGTCCTGGCATCGTTATTACCCGTATCGCAGAGGTAACCCATATCATCGCCGGCTTCGTGATAGATCCTCTCTTCATCGTCAACAAAGAAAGTATTCCACGCTTCTTCGAGCTTTCTTCTTATCTGCTCGTCTGTCTTGCCTGTTTCCTTGAATATATTTCTGTATGTCTTCTGCTCAAGATTCATATAAATTGTCACCTCAGAAAATAAGTACGAACATTTTATCATAAGGATAATTTGTAGTATATTAATCGATGTGATCTAAGAAAGATAAGAAAAGAAGGTTATTTATGGGGATATTGATTAACATATTGATATTAGTCGCAGGATTCTTCGGCCTTATAAAGGGAGCCGACTTATTTGTCGACGGAAGCAGCGCTCTTGCCAGATACTTCAAGGTTCCGGGCGTCATCATCGGACTTACCATCGTAGCCATGGGAACAAGTGCTCCCGAGCTTGCAGTCAGCACATCCGCTGCTCTTAAGGGCGCCAACGAGATCGCGGTAAGTAACGTTGTAGGATCTAATACCTTCAACCTCCTTATGGTCCTCGGTATATGCGCACTCATTAATCCCCTCCCCATCGACAAGAACATCCTGAAGAGGGACTTCCCCATCTCCATATGCCTTACTGCCCTGACCTTCGGCTTCATAGGCTATCCGATCTTTAAGAGAGGTACCATCGAAGGTCTTTCAATGTCTGATAACGTATCCATGATCACCAGGACATTCTCGATCATCCTTCTGGTGATCTTCGTTTCTTATATCCTGATGCTGGTGTTAACTGCCCGCAAGGACGGATCGGACGATGATGAGATCAAGACATTTACCTTAAGACGCTGCTTCGCCCTTATACTTGTAGGCATGATCCTTATCATCGCAGGCGGTCAGTTTGTAGTAATAAGCGCCAAGTATCTGGCAGCTGCATTCGGCATGAGCGAGACACTTATCGGTCTTACGGTCGTAGCTCTCGGAACTTCCCTTCCCGAGCTGGTCACATCCATCGTGGCATCCAGGAAGAACGAGAACGGTCTTGCAGTCGGTAACGTTATCGGATCTAATATCTTCAACATTCTCTTCATCATGGGTGTATCAGGAACTATCCACCCCATAGTCGTAAACTTCGCATCTGTGACAGACTTCCTGATCCTTATATTCATCAATCTAATCACACTTCTCCTGGCAACAAAGAAGAGCCTCGGAAGATCTTCCGGAGCTCTTATGATCATCTGTTATATCGTTTATATGGTATTCGCAGCCGTCAGATGATCGGCCAACCACCGCGGATGTCGCTCGATATCCGCTTTGAAGCGACAAATCTAAACTTATCAGCCGAATATCCTGGGCTTGCCGTTCTCCTTCACCCTCATCTCCTTGATGCCGATGATGTGTCTTAACGTGAGAAGCTGAGGATTCTCGGCCGTATTATCCTTGATGATGATATAATCGTCGCCGATCTCCTGGAGCACGCCCTGATAGATCACCATAGATCCTGAATCTACCTGTACCTGGATCCACTTATCCTTAAGTGTCATGAGATAATCGCATAAATGCATATCATATTCCCCCTTTTGCTGTTTACAACTAACATTCCTATGCTTCAAATGATAACGCCCGCTATTAAAGCGGGCGTCAACATGAAGTTAAGAATTTCTAAAGTTATTCATCTATGGGAAGCGTTATGACGAAGACCTTCTTATAGTCACTGCCGAGTTCGTATCTTGCCATCTCGGATCCCTGGACCAGCTTGAGTCTTCCGTCATGAAGCTCGCATATCTTCTTGGATACCGACAATCCCAGGCCCGATCCGCCCTTGGTGGACCTTGACTCATCGCCCATGACGAAGGGCTCGAAGAGATCCTCCGCCAATTTATCCGGTATCACATCACCGGAGTCCGCCACGAATATCCTGGCGCAGTCGCTCTCATCCTTCACGCCTATGAAGATCTTTGTTCCCTCGGGATTATGCTTCACGGCATTAGTCAGAAGGTTATTGATGCTCCTTGTAAGCTGCACCTTATCTATCTGTCCCTTGAGGACCGTCTCGGGGATATCCACATCGAGCTCGTCCCCCGCCTCTTCGATATCGGTATAGGAAGCGGCCACGCATTCCCTTACCAGTTCGCATACATCCAGAGGAGCCTTGACCAGTTCGAAGCCGTCGCTGTCGAGCCTTGAATAATTGAAGAGCATCTGAATGATGTCGTTCATGCGCTCGGTCTTGGCCGTTATGGTATCCAGATATTCCTGCTGCTTCTCGGGCTTGATCATGCCCTCGGACAGTGCTCTCGCGTATCCCGATACGGTGGTCATGGGAGTCTTAAGATCGTGGGCGATGTCGGAGATCATCAGATATCTCTTGCGATCCTCTGCCTTCTGCTCCTCAGCTCTCTTGCGGTCGAGATCCCTGAACTCGCGGGATACCTTACCGGTGAAGAGCCATGATCCCACGATTATCGGAGTCAGCATTACCACTACTATCGCGATGAACGTAAGGACAAGAAATATCGTATCTCCTATAGACATGTTCGCGATGGCAGAATCGGGAGCAACAAATCCCATCTTTCCCAGCTGGCCCGTAACATACGAAGTCAGTACCTGCCCGCCCGCGGGGATAAGCTTGCCTACAAGACTTGCTATCACATTTAAGATAAGTATCATCAGGAAGAAGATGACGGTTCCCGCGGAGATCGTACCGGGATCTGAAAGTTCCGGAAATATAGCCGGAACGATAGACGGCAGCACCACGTGATTTATAAATGACGAGATAAAGAACTCTGCAATACCTACGATCACCAGAGTCACGATGAACCTCTTTGTTATGAACTTACGAAGCCTTACTTCCTCTGTCATGCCTTATCCATCCTGTACCCGAGACCCCTTAAAGTCTTTATATACTTGGAAGGGTCCTCATCGAGCTTGGTCCTTAACTTGCTTATAGATACCATGATATTGTTGTCGGCTACTACGTATTCCTCGTCCCAGGCATTCTCGTATATCTGCTGCTTGGTGAAGACCTTACCGGGATATCTCATGAACATCTCCATGATCTTATATTCCACGGAGGTAAGATCGATGGGAACTCCGCCTTTCGTTAAGAGGCAGGAGTCCGTGTCCAGTACAAGGTCCTTTACCGTAAGTGTCTCGGATATGCCCTGTGCTGCGCCGAGGCTGGTGTAACGGCGAAGGTTGGACTTTACCCTTGCTACTACCTCCAGAGGGTTGAAGGGCTTAGGTATGTAGTCGTCAGCTCCCAGGTCCAGGCCAAGGATCCTTTCGGCATCGGCTGTCCTTGCGGAGATCATGATAACGGGGATGTTGCTCTCCTTTCGTATCTCCTTTAAGACGGACAGACCGTCCTTGCCGGGCATCATTATGTCAAGAAGGCAAAGGTCGGGCTTCTTCTCCCTGACGACCGCCATAGTCTCCATGCCGTCAGCAGCTTCCACGATGCTATAGTCCTCATTCTCGAGGTAAAGACGAAGAAGGTCTCTTATCTCCTTCTCGTCGTCTGCGATCAATATCGTATTCTTCATAAGCTTCTCCCATAAACAGGAATAACCGGCGGGAGAAGTTTCCCGCCAGTCTTCCTAACTAATATATCACATCCTGTGTTCATCAAGCCTTAGCTGTACCATACTTGATAGCCTCGTAGAGAGCTGCGTCTGTTGACTTCTTGTAAGGCTCTACATAGAAGACACCAAGGATACCGCATGTTGCTGCAGAGAGGATATTCCATCCGATGAAGGAAAGGTCGAGTACGAATGTCTTCCACTTGTTGCCCTTCATGAGGGATGCGCTGAGCTTAAGAGCTTCGTCTGTATTCATCTCGGGATTCTCCGAAAGGATATAGTCTACGAGTCTGTACTCATAAGACTTAACGATACCGGGAACGATGAAGAGAAGTGTCCAGAGGGAGATATACAGATCCTTGAGGAACATCGTCTTAGCAACGTTCTTGTAGTGATTTCTGAAGCCGAACATAAGATTGTCCATGGAAGCGGGATCCTCGAGGTTTCTTCTGAAGAATCTTGCGCAGCCGAGCTTAACGGGATTAACGATAAGTGCGTTGAATACGATAGCTATTGCTGCTACTGCGAGCATTACGATGGATACTATGATGCTTGCTGCTACTATAACAAATGCGGGAACTTCCTCTTCGTCCAACTGCTCTGTCATTGCCTCGAAGTCATTCTCGATGGAAGCGTCAAAGCCTGTATCCTGATCGAGCTCTTCCTCGGTCTCACCCATCAGCTCATCGATCTCTTCCTGATCCATATCTGTCGTCTCGACTATCCTGTGATTACCGAAGACCGTGCGGCTCGTATTGTATCCGCCTGTGTATGCTGCCGTTCCGCCTGCAATGGCTCCTACCAGGATGAGCGTTGCTACGCACTTCCAGAAGTTTGCCTTGAATGCCTTAAGTCCTTTTGCCTTTACATCTTTCCTATTCCACATAGTATTTACCTCCTTGAGCGTTTGCTCTTGTGTTTTGTTTTATGGTCTCATTCTACGTGGGCAGTCTTAACCGTAAACACGGTGAACCTTAACGTAACCTTAACGTTAGATATTTTTGCCGGATAAAAGGCTTGGGACAAGATCTCTTTTCTCGAATAATACGCATCCGCCCTTATGGTCGTCCTTAAGGACATCCTGATCTTGGAGCATGGTGAAAAGCTTTGAATGCATGGCTTCTTTTAAAGAAGTATCTTTTACATTGATATCAGAGTACGGCGAGAAGGGACAAGGCTCTGCTCCTCCGTGTGAGTTTATATGGAAGAATCCTCTTCCTGCCGCTATACATCCTCCCGAGCTCTTCTCGTCTCCCGGGAAAGATACGAATACCATCTCCTGATGCTTCTCGCGAATTGTGTTAACGGAATCAAGGAGCATATCTCTTTGTTCGTCTGTAAGAGCAAGATCCGTACTCTCGTCAGATACGGGAACATATTCTACATATATAACGAGCTTACAGCCTCTCGAAGACAGATCATTTATAAAGCTGTAAGATGTAACTTCATCTATATTTTCTGAAGTGACAGTGACTGATGCTCCGAATATGATATCCTTCTTCAAAAGCTCATCCATGGCGGTTATAAGCTTATCGTATACGCCGTCTCCGCGCCTTGAATCCGTCTTCTCCTTATCGCCTTCTATACTTATTACAGGAACGATATTTCTGTGCTCGTCAAAAAGCTTAAGATAATTCTTATTGATATAAGTACCGTTGGTAAATACGGGGAATAATATATCCGGCTTCTTAGCGGCCTCCCTCATGACGTCGGCGCGAAGGAGCGGCTCGCCTCCCGCAAGAAGGATAAAGCTTATACCGAGATCTAGCGCTTCATCGAAGATATCCTTCCAGTCTTCGTCTGACAGCTGATCCACGGGCTTTATATCAGTCGTAGCATTATTACATCTTGAATAGCAACCTGCACAGTGAAGATTGCAGCCTGAAGTTATGCTCGCGATAAGAAACGGCGGTATATGTTCACCCTGCTTCTTTGCTGCGGCTCTTCTCTTGGAGGCCGCCTTGCTTGCTGCCGCAAATCTTACCATATACGCGCTCTCACGGGGTTTTTTGATCGTAGCTCTTAAAGCATCCGCTACGATCCTCTCTACGCCCTTTGTCATATATGTCTGTATATCAAAGCTGCCGTCCATATATTCACCTTACTTAAACTGTCTTGCAAATGCCGCTGCGGCTCTTAAGTCCTCGGCATCAGGCTTACCCTTATGAACACCCTTAAATTCGCCCTTGCAGTGGAACTCCTTGGGATCCATGGGGATACCGACTTTATCCGCTTCTGCCTTGACCTTCTTATATGTCGAATTAAGAAGAGCAGCGGATCCGAAGTTAACGATCCTTCCAACCTTATTCTTATCAAGGGAAGCAACAAAATCCCTTACCTCCGGATCGATGCTGAAAGCATAGTAAGAATTGCCGAGGAAGAGGATATCCGTCTTCTCCGTAACGGGAGTACTTATGGGAAGTGCCTCTACTCCGAGCTCCTTGGCAACTGCCTCGGCAAGCTTTCTCGTATTACCTGTCTTTGTATAGTATCTTACCTGGTATGTCATGTGCGTATCCTCCTTATACCAGCCTGCCCGAGCCTATCTCGTAATGGCACTTAACTATTCCGATATCCACCTGACTTAAGACACCGCCTTTGTCTATGAATTCCACCTTATCGTCTACTCCGAGACGTATCATGAACTTCTGCTGATTGATGGCGGTAGGAGCAAGAAGAGCAGCCTCTACTCCCTTGTCGAACCACTCGGGTCTTTCTCCCGCAGCTTCGCTTACCTGGGATGCGTTCTTGGACTTTCTGACTCTTCCTCCGTCCTTGCCGTATCCGATGGCGATACATATAACAAGTCTGTAGCCTTCAGGGATATCAGCTTCTGTATTCTTGCGGTTGAACGTACCTGTCCAACACGTATTAAGTCCCAGCGTCTGAGCGAAGAGGACAAGCTTCTCGCCGTAATATCCGACCCTTCTGTCAAGATCTTCACTGTCCTTACCTACACATGCGATGACGCTTGGCGCAGATCCCAATCCGGATGCTCTGTTGATCAGTCTGTTGTAGGTCTTACCGGCATCTTCGATCAGCTGCAGGTGAAGATCTCCTTCTAAGTTCAACTCATCTATCTTCGACTTAAGCTCTTTAACTTTATCTTCTTCTATACGATCGGGCTTATACTGCCTGACCGAATGTCTCTCGTATATCGCTTCAAGATCTGTCATGACTTGCCTCCTTCACCCAGCAACTTATAAAGTATCCTGTAAAGTTCCGCCTGCTCCTTATCGGTCAGGCAATCATTCTCCTGTGACATCGCCAGGGGTATATCCTTACACTTCTCCTTGAGAGCATCGCCTTTCTTGGTGATCGTCACTATAGTGACTCTCTCATCTTCAGCGGATCTGGCTCTTGTCACAAGACCCGCCTGCTCCATCCTCTTAAGGAGCGGAGTCAATGTTCCCGCATCCAGAAGGAGAGTTGCCCCCAGCTGTCCGACGTTAACACTTCTGTGCTCCCACAGGACCATCAGGACGATATACTGAGTATATGTAAGTCCCAGAGGCTTCAAGTACGGAGTGTATGCTCCGACTATCTTCCTGCCGCATGCATATAAAGGGAAACATATCTGATTCTTCAAGAGGAGCTGTTCGTATTGCTGTGCCATAAGATCACCTCAACAATTACCTTTTGCAACATTATATTTTGCACAATATATTCTGTCAAGCTATATCCATGTTGCGAAATCAGGCATTTTTGCGGGAAAGATCGGTCTTGGGACAGACTTCAGATCAGGAACGGTCGCCCCTATAGATCTTCTTGATCTTCTTAACAGTAGCATTACCGCCGCCGTCAGTTATCAGGACATCACATTCACCCTTAACGCTTCCTATGGTGATGGCATTACGTATACCTGAAGTCTCCTTGAGCTTTTGAAGCATCTTGGACCTCGTGGCCTCGGGAGAAAAGATCGTCAGGAACAGATATCCGTCATATTCAGACTCAGTGATATTAACGCGGATCGTATCCGCAAATCTTGCATAGAGAGCCTCCGACAGCCCCCTGATCTTCTCTGCCGTATCAAGGACGGTTATCGAGATGACAAGCTCGTAGTCATCATATCTTCTGAATCGGTTGTGGATATAGTTACGGTAAGGAGCCTCCCTGTGCCTGTTGAAGTGATCCCTCTCCGCCGGATTCTCGAGATCACCGTAGAAGATAAGTACCGTCTCGTCATACATTATATTAACAAAACAGTTCATGCCCCTTTGAGCGATCATCCTTTCGCAGGTATTACATGCATATGCGGGAAGGTACTCGACGTCGATATAATCCTTGCGGCGAAGATCATATAAAGCAGCGCCGTCCATGACTATTATCGGATATCGAAGCTTAACGCCCCTCATAAGAGAAGCTACTCCCGCGGGAGTGTGGACCGTGGAGACAGTGAACTTCATGCCGCTGTCGATAAGCCTGTTAAGTTCCACCACGCTATACTGCGAAGCGGATTCATCATCATTTATAAGAACATCATCGATACCGCAGACATAGAGCGTATCCGTATCATACTTCCCCGGAAGACGGATGCTGTTAACGACAACTCCCACTCCTATACCTATAAGCGTATCAAGGATACGATTTACTACCGCTACGGAGGGATCCGCATCGAAAGTATTAGTCAGCACGATACTTAAGAACACGGAGCAAGAGAAGAAAGTCGCTTCCCTCTTGTTAAGCACCACCGTCGAATAGATGACCGGGACGATCATCAGTGCGGCGAGGAAATAAACGACTACCGGAATATCAAGCCCTGCGGCTCTTATTATCACCATGAACAGGAATCCGAATAGAGCTCCCACAAAAGTACCGATAGTCCTCTGGCCGGCATTGTTCCTTGTAGTCTCGTGATTAGGCTGCATGCACCACAGTGCGGAGATGGCACTGTAGAAAGGAAGTCCGTCGCCTATAGGAGACAACGTGCGAAGATACCAGATAAGCATGCAAAGCGCGACTGCGACCGCAGACTTGACTATCCTGGCGCCTATAGGCGGAAGTTTCCTCGAACTGTTCATATCACCATCACAGGATATACTTATCGCCGATCTGCGAATAATACGATCCGATCAGCTTATTCCACTGCTTTGCGATCTTACCGATATTGGCATACATCGCTCCCAATGCGGCAGCACCGACGACAGCCATAAGAACAACAGCTGTTACCAGCGCGAGAAGTATCTCTTCGCTCTTAACATATGTCGAGATCCCGAAGACCAATGCGAGAACGGCTCCGGTAATAAGGAGGATCTTTACCCTCTGTGCTAATTTCTGCTTTTCGCTCTTTAACTGCTCATAGATGTTCGCTATCTCTTCTTCCGAGAGAGCCTTCTTGCGGATGTCATTTTCCAGTTCATAGCTGATACTGTATGTAGTGATCTTGTGAATAGTTGCCATGTATTACCTCCTCTGTATTATCATTGTCATGACTCATTAACGAGCTTGCCCGTCATGTGCTCTACGGTAAGTTCCAGACAGCATACCCTGGGGAAAGCATTCTTTATCTCTCTTTCAAGATATGCTTCGTCGTCGGTGAACTTGCGGCAGAGGTTGGTGCAGATCTTAAGCTTTTTGTCTTCATCCGTAACGACACTTATCCTGCCGAAAGAGATGACGCTCGTGATGTTAAGAGCCCACTCGCCTTCGCGGCGAAAGCCTTCATCCATTACGCAGTAGCTTACTTTATCGCACTTTGTTATGGCGTCCAGCTTATGTCCTTCCTTAGAGCAATGAAAGTATATCTTCCCTTCTTCTTCACAGTAGAGATGATCAAGAGGCACCCCGTAAGGATAGCCGTCGTCGCCAATTACAGACAACACGCCGCGGGGCACGGTTCGAAGGACCCGTATGCACTCTTCCTGCGACACCTGCTGCTTAAATCTTCTCATGGGTCTGAACATAATACCCTCTCTCCTTATCTGTACTTGTTCTTCAAAACTTTAAACTTAAGTTCGTATTATTGCAATAAGAAAGAGGGTGCATTTCGCGAAAGGTTGTGAGAGCACAGATCGCAATCGTCAAACTATGTTTACAATTTGTTTGGTTGTCAGCTCCACTAATTATAAATTACTATAAATAACATCTCATTAATCTCAGGGGAAGGATAAATGGATTTGTATAGTGAGATCTACGATCAGATAGCCAATACCTTATCAGCACATTTTGAGTGCGTATACTATGTTGACATAAAAACCGGTCACTATATCGTATTCGCAGAGACTGATCCCGCCGCATCGGAAGAATTCCCGAACGAAGGGGAAGACTTCTTCGCCGATGCCGTCAAGAATGCGGATAAGTTCATCCACCCCGATGATCTCAATATGATGTACAAAGCATACGATAAGGAGCGCATCTTAAAGAGCGTCTCCTCCAAAGGCACCTGTATAGTTACTTTCAGATCAACGGCAAACGGCAAGATAACGCACATGCGGCATATCGTGATAAGGTGCAAGGATAATGATCACATCCTTTGCTGTCTTGAGAATATCGAAGAGGAGTTTCAGGAGAAAGATAAGCAGAAGAAGGATCTTCAATCCGCCGAGCGTATGGCAAGGCGCGACGAATTGACCGGCATCAAGAACAGCAATGCCTTCAAGGAATACACAGATGCGATAGAAGGTAAGATCGATAACGGCGAGATCGACCACCTCGGCGTAGTAATGTGTGATGTCAATGATCTTAAGTTAATCAACGATACAAGAGGGCACGCATACGGCGACGAAGCAATTCGCGCCACGAGCCGCCTTATCTGCGAGATATTCGAGCACAGCCCCGTGTTCAGGATCGGCGGAGACGAGTTCGTAGCCGTATTGACCGGCAGAGACTACGAGCAGAAGGACACTCTCCTTAACAAGCTGCGTCAGGAGTCAGAAGGTAATCGAAGAGCAAGATCCGGCCCGGTCGTAGCATCAGGCCTTGCGATCTTAGACGACTCGGATAAAAGATTCTCCGATATCTTAAGACGCGCCGACCGACTCATGTACGAGAACAAGAAAGATTTTAAAGCCGCACGCAAGCTCGACGGTTTCAGAAACATGGATCTTATTGATACACCTATCCCCGCTGAGCGCAAGAGATTATTAGACGGCTTATTCGGTGCACTTGTGACGATAGCAGGAGGAGGTTATATCTTCCTTGACGACATGAGATACGACTTCTCGCGCTGGGCAATGAGCCTGATAGATGACTTCGGCCTTGAATCCGAATATATGTATCACGCAGACAGGATATGGAAGAACTACATCCATCCGGATGACCTGGAGATCATCAACAATTCCATCACCCACATCCTCAACGAGAACGGTGAGCTGGAGCCTATCAAGTATCGCGCCAGAAGAAAGGACGGCACATATGTCTTCCTGTACACCAGAGGCTTTATCCTGACGGACAGCAACGGCGAGCCCGAATACTTCGGCGGCATCATCTGCGAAGTATAAAAGCCTCTTATCTTTCAGATTCAAAAAACCTATGCAAGACCGTAAGTTTTGCATAGGTTTTTATATGTGCTCTCTATGTACTCTCTGCGTACTCTCTGCGTACTCTCTGTGTTCTTTCTATGTGCGAGACGTGTAACATTGTTACAAACCTCTGTTTTTCAGGCCATAAGCTGCAGATAGGCTTACTGCTGTTGCACTCATGCGAACTCGGGAAGCTCTGTCAACTTTATCTCCTTGATTGAAGCATATAAGGACAGTAAAGCCGATGCATTGCCCGCATCTCCTATATAAAGGCCCAGGTTGGAATCGACATCCCAGGGCTTGACTCTCGTCCATGCATCATACCAGCGTCTTCCCTGCTCATCTTTATAAGCGTCATTTATAAGCTTGTTGCCGGTTCTTCTGGCAAGCGTGATACTGGCATTACCGGGCAAAAGCTCATCAGTACTTATAAAGTGAAGAAGGATACCCGATGCACCGCAGCAGATGCAGTTATTCCAGTAACCGGAAGAACGTCTCTCAGGAACGCCCGCCTTGATAAGCGCATTATTAAGCCTTCTGATCCAGTCAAGGTATCTCTCGTCACCCGTAAGCTTGAAGAGCTTTCTGAATACCACCGCAGATCCTACGGGACCGTGGCAGAGGCTCAAGTAGTAAACATCGTAGGGCTTATCACTGTCAGGAAGGTATATATAAGGGATGATGGATGAGTCATCGTCCCTGACTGCGATCTTCTCAAGGAAGTTTACGCCCTTCACGGCAAGATCGAGATAAGTCTTATCACCCGATGCCTCATAGTACTGAGCCAGAAGATATACGATGCCTGACGTACCGTGTGCAAAATTTGCTACGATACCGTTATCGGGAACTTCCTTAAAGTAATCATGTACATTAAGAAGATGCCAGTGGATCGTATCTTCAGAGTCTTCGATCTTAAGGTCAAGTATCGAGTCGATGCTAAGCTTGGCATAATCAAGGAACCTGCCTTCCGAAGTCTCGTTATATACATAGATCCAGTAAGTGACGGCACTTCCATTGCCCATATAATCATAAAGGCCGTTCCAGCTGATCTTACCGTTCTCCTTGGTCGCTTTGTCATAGATGTCGTCAGCGATCCTTATGGCGTGATCAAGATATTCCTTTTTCTCTGTCTTATGATAAAGATTAATAAGGAAGAATCCTTCGCCTGACGTTCCCGTATGAAGTCCGGGCTTGATGCTCAAAGACGGATCGTAGGAAGCGATAAGATACTTTGCGCCTTCTTCAGCTTCATCAAGATACTTCTTATCTCCCGTAGCCTCATAAAGCCTTATGAAGAAAAATCCGATACCCGATGCGCCCGAATATAATGTCCTGTTACTTAAGTATGTCGTCTCCACTTCATCTCGTGACTTACCCTCTCTGCATGAGACTTCCCAGGAGGTTCCGTACTTATCGGTAACCTTATGCGATGAGATCCAGGAAGCAGTCTGCTTAGCTGCTTCCAGATAATCTTCGGTATCAGTAGTTTTAAATATTCCGGGGATTATGTTGTTTATTGCCATTGTCTTGTACTCCTTGCTTTAGCTTTATAGTTAAACTTTATTCCCTATTACAAGAAACGTCTAAGACATGGAACTTATTATCGGTAATAAGCATTTCCTATCACGAAGGTAGGTTGAATCGTAAACACTTGGCAATTACCGTGTCCGTGAATTCATCGTACTTCTCCCACGATAAGTAAAACCTATAACCAGCGAAAAATTACATGAATTATACAAGTCGACGACCAAGACTTAACATGAAAACAGAACAAATCCACGCCACAAAAGAAAGGATGAACATTATGGCAAAGATATACAATTCAATTACAGAACTCGTAGGACACACACCTCTCGTAGAATTCAAGCGTCTTGAGAAAGAGCTCGGCCTCAAGGGCAGGATCATCGGTAAGCTTGAGTACTTCAACCCCGCAGGATCTCATAAGGATCGTATCGCACTTGAGATCATCGAGGCAGCTGAGAAGAGAGGCGAGATCAGCCCCGACACAACAACACTTGTAGAATTCACATCAGGTAATACCGGTATCGCTCTTGCTGCTTTTGCTGCAGCTAAGGGATATAAGTTCAGGATCGGTCTTCAGCCCGGCGTATCAGTCGAGAGATTGAAGCTTCTTGAAGCTTATAACGCTGACATCATCCCCGTCGATCCCGAAGACCTCGCAGTAGTATTCGAGCAGGGTATCGCAGCATTCGGTGCTGTCATCGATAAGTTCGTAGCACAGACGCCTAACGGCTACCCTACACTTCAGCTCTCAAATCCCGACAATATCAATGCTCACTATAAGCATACAGGCCCTGAGATCTGGGAAGATACAGACGGTAAGGTAGACATCTTCGTAGGCGGTGTCGGTACAGGCGGATCCACACACGGTGTCAGCAAGTACCTTAAGGAACAGAATCCCAAGGTTGAGACGATCATCACACAGCCTCACCCCGAGTCCATCGCTAACTCCGCAGTAGAAGGCGCTTCTGACGGCGGATTCCACGGCATCCACCCCGTACACGACGCGAACGGCTTCAACGCAATGACTCCCGAGAACTTCAGCGCCGAGTACTCCGACAGATTCGAAGACATCACTTATGCGGAGACACTTAAGGCTATTCACCTCGCAGGAAAGTACGAAGGTGTCTTCCTCGGAGCATCCGCAGGTGCATCCCTTGCAGTTGCGATCAAGGAAGCAAAGAAGGCTGAGAATGAGGGCAAGGTGATCGTAGCACTTCTTCCCGACAATGGTGAGAGATATCTCTCCGAGGACCTTCAGAGAGTAAGACCTGAGCTTGAGGACAAGGTTACAAGCTTCTGATAAAGTAAACCTCTACTTTTTATAACACCCAAAGCCGCCGGTAAGCCATAGACCGGCGGTTTTATCGTTCTTGAATCAATACCTTTGTGTTTTTCACGCTTCATATAAAAAGGTCCCGCCGCCATCATGGCGACAGGACCTTATAAAGCTTTATCTGTTATGAAGTAATTACGGGATATAGCTCATGGAGATATCATCGATAACGCCGTTCTCAAAAGTATACTCGTAACGTCTGTATCCGTAGTAGATCTCGGAAGACTGCTCATAAGTATAGATGGCAAAAGGCGTTCCGTCACTGATCTCAAACTCGTTGAGGTTATCAGGCTCACCTGCACTGTTAACAAGATCCTCAGCAGTAAAAAGATCAGGGAAGTTGAACTCGATAGTCCCCTCGGGAATCTCTCTGATGCTTTCTACACTAAGGGATGTGATAACACAATCAGAAGCGGGAAGCTCCTCATCAGTGTAATTGGCAACAGTCATTGTAGCGCTCCTGTAAGGGATGAGCTCGATACTGAATCCTGCATAGTATGTAGACTGGGAATCTACGATATCGGAAGCAGCATCCAGACCGCTTAACTCTACACCGTCATCGATAAGATCCTGAAGTGTGGATACACCCAACGTATAAGTATTACCGTTATAGGTAAAGCTCATATTCTCAAAGTCAGTAAAGAATTCTGACTCTACGGGACCTTCGGGCTCTCTTAATGTTGACTCGGTAGGCTCCTCTGACTCAGTAGTCGTCTCGGAAGTAGTCTCTTCCGAATCCTCTGTCTCAGCTTCAGTTGTTACCCTCTCGTTGTCAGCGTCATTTCCGCTTGATGAATCGGATCCGCACGCAGCGAGGCCGAACATCATTGAAGCAGCAAGTAACACACTGATAATTTTCTTGTTCTTCATTTTTCTCTCTCCTTTTTATTTTCCAAACTCTAAACTCTGGAACTTAAACTCCGCGACCGATTGTACCCCTCTTCACTCTTATTACCAATCAGAGATTGCGGCAAAATTCCGATTTAACTATAAGAACAGAAAATCCCCCTGCGTCATATATTGCTCATGACGCTGCGTAATGAGCTATATTCACGTCATAACGGACAAGGGAGGTGACATATATGACCACTAACAGACTAAGGCTTAGAAAGATCCGCATGACCATGGCCGCTACTGCCGTTCCCGTAGCAACAGCTGAGATCATATCCGTCATACTGATCTTCACCCATGGTATATGGTGGCCCTTTCTCATATATCTCTTTATTGCGGTTCCCTATGGAATATGGCTGTCAAAGTATTACTATGATAATGTAAGTTATATGTGTCCGCACTGTAATAAGGTATTCTCTCCGACCTTCAAGGAGATGATATTTGCGGCACATACGCCTACGAGGCGCCGGCTCACCTGCACCGATTGCGGTTCACGGGGCTGGTGCACGGAAGTAGCAAAGGAGGGACTCTGATATGTTCGGTTCATCTGTGTATATCTGTATAGGGATAATGATCGCCTTGGGAATAATACTTCCCGTATCACTTACCGTATGGTGGCTTATCAGAAAGCACGAAAGGCTGACCACGGTACTTCTCGGCGCCGCCACCTGGCTCGCATTCGCCATCATGTTAGAATCCACCATCCACAGTATCGTCTATCTTCTGTTCCCTTCGATATTCGAGAACACGGTGACCTACGTGATCTATGCTGCGCTGATGGCAGGTATCTTCGAAGAGACAGGAAGGTTCCTGGTCATCAAATTCCTCCTTAAGAAGCGCAACAACAAAGAGACCGCCATCTCGCACGGCATCGGCCACGGCGGCTTCGAGGCATTATTCATAATGGCTTACAGCGGGATCCAGTACCTGGTCTACGCAATCATGATCGACCAGGGCAAGCTTCAGGCTATGATCGACGAAGTAGCTAAGGCAGGAGTCGACACATCTTCTCTTGAAGCACTTCCCGAGCAGATCGCTGCCATCGGTCCCATGAGCATCGGCCTGGGCTTCCTTGAAAGAAGTTTTGCCATGCTCATACATATCGGCATGTCGATCCTCGTATTCTATGCCGTCAAGAAATCCAAGATCGGATTCTTCTTCCTCGCCATCGCTCTTCACGCATTATTCGACGTACCTGCTGCCATCTACCAGAAAGGTCTTATCAGCCTGCCTGTGATCGAATGCTTTATGGCAGTATACTCAGTGATCTTCTTCGTGATCGTATATAAGAAACTGTATAATGGATACACTACAGACGAAGAGGTAACTACAAGTGCCTAAATACACCACAGGTGAGATCGCCAAGCTCTGCGACGTCACCGTCAGGACAGTACAATATTACGATACAAGGGGCATCCTGGAGCCCTCCGAACTCACGGAGGGCGGCAGGCGCCTTTATTCTGATGACGACCTTCACAAGATGAAGATCATCTGCTTCCTTAGAGACCTGGGTCTTCCTATCGACGCCATCTCACAGATCCTCTCGGAAGAGGATCCTTCTTCCGTCATATCCCTGCTTCTTAGGCAGCAGGAGGAAGACCTTAAGACTGAGATATCGGAGCGCCAGGAAAAGCTCACTAAGCTCGAGGACTTAAAGCGAGGTCTTTCCTCGACTCAGACCATCTCAGTAGATTCAATAGGCGACGTAGCCTATAGCATCTCAGGCAAGAAAAAGCTCAAGAAGCTAAGACGCAATATCATCCTGGCGGGGATCCCCAATACGATCTTCCAGTGGACAGCCATCGCTTTATGGATCACCAAGGGCTGGTGGTGGCTCTTCGCCATACAGATGATCCTCTCGATCCCTCTGGCTTTCATTACCACCAGGTACTATCACAAGCACACTTTATACATCTGCCCTCACTGCCATAAGATCTTCAAGCCGAACTATAAAGAGATGCTCTTTGCCAATCACACTCCCACGGCCAGGAGATTAACATGCACCGAGTGCAAGACCGTAAGTTTCTGCGTCGAGACCGCCGCGCCGGAAGAGTGAGACTGCATGCATGTCTCCAACAGTGTCTCCCTTTTCAAAAAACGGAGACACCACTGGAGAAAAAATCCGAGAAAAATAGAAATTATTCTCCACCTGTGTCTCCAATTTCAAAAAATGGAGACAGCACCGGAGACATCAACCACTTAAGTATCACAAACTGAATACATCCTGCACCATTTACTTATCAATGCAACGATATCTTCAACTATATCCTCAACTGAAGGCATACTGTTTTGAGTTCCATAGAACAATAACAGATCTCTGTTGATGACCATTCCCGAGCTCATATAACTATATATCTTAGAGCTATTCTTCGCGGCATAGTCGTACTTATCCAGCATACCGAGAAACTCTATGAAGAAGCACCTCTCAAACTCTGGAAGATAAACTGCAAAATCAGGATTATATCTGTAGTCTCCGATAATGATCGAAGGCTCATATTTATATTCCAGTCCGAGAGAATCAAGCACTTGCGCAATAACGACTTCTCCTCTGGATCTCAGTTTCATTCCATTATGCTCATACCTGCCTTCTTCATAACCATCCACACCACCGGATCTTAGATGTTCCCAGAAAGACTTGTCAAAATACGTATCGATCATTCCGGGATCTATAAAGGAAGATGATGGCACGACCAATTGATCGAGCACTTTCTTAAGCGACAGCAAGTCACTTCGTCTCTTGGAAAGCGCCAATAATTCTCTGCCATGCGGACTACTGATGGAATACTCGCTCTTGATCCTCATTCCATCCTCGTATCTGTTTTCTCTCACTATCGAGACGCCTCTGTGTTTCCCCATGGTCAATCTGGGAATACTGTTCAATTCTTTGTTGATCAATCCAAGTCTCGCCTGCAAGACTTCAGGCGGCAGCAGCGCGATCTTATCCATAAAGAAGATCCCCTTTCGTATCTATAACAGATACTCTAGAGGACCATACAAGAAAATTGGGACAAAAAAGTCGACAAATTTCGACAATTCTCGACAAATCAAGGTTTTTCCTTGACTTATCATGCAAGCGACTCTATACTACTGCGCCAATCTCTTAATGAGGAAATACTTGACCAGCTTGGGGTCAGACGAAGGACGCGTATACTCCACCTCGTAGCCGAGCTTCTTATAGAACTCGGGAGCCTGGAAGCCGTATGTGGTGAGATTTATATTCTCATAACCCTGACCTTCGAACTCTGATTCCACTTGGCGTACCAGCGCCGTTCCGATATCAAGTCCTCGGCACTCGGGTGATACGATCAGATCACCTATGTGAACTTCCTTATAGTACGCGTGCCCCGTGATGACGCCGACGACCGATGACCCCGACATAGCCGCGAAGCAGAAATCCTTATAGTCACATACCACCGAACGCGAAGCGGCATAAGTCTCGAACGCTTCTCCTATGAACTCTCCGATCTTATCAGACGAACCGTCTGCCTTTACTATATCTATCGCCATACCGTGTGCTCCTTATAACAGAATAATAAGATGATACCACATCAGATCTTCTTAACGGGCACCAGCTCGATGTAGCCTCGCTCGCCTATGGGTTCCAGCTGGATCCTGGGATTCGTGTCGTCCCATGCGTAGCCGATGAATGAGGGATCGTATTTCTTCTCAGCCTCCCAGATCTCGGCGATGGCCGACTCATACTCGGATTCCGGGAAAGGCTCTCCCCTGAACAGGAGGTATGTAGATGCCGGCAGATCGATAATGTCAAAGCCCTCGGGGATCACGCCGTCATACGAGGATTCCACCTCGACTCCCTGCACGTAGATATTGGACGAGGGGCAGCGCAGATGCTCCGGCAGCCACAGACATACGGGCTCGCCGCTTATGGATTTAATGGACAGCAGAAGTCCCCACACATCGCATCCCACTTCCCTGCAGTAACTCATGTATTCGTCAGCCTTTATGCCACGCTTTACGATAACGCGGCGCGCGGGCTTGGAGACGACCTGGATAAAAACATTTCGAGTATCGCTCATAGAAGTCCTCCCTGAAGTATCTTTTATAAGAGTAGGTGTAAAGAGCCAGACAGGAACGTGACTTTGCGAGTACTCCTTGGGGTTGCATCCGAATTCGCGGCGAAATGCACGCTGATATCCGTCTACGCTGCCAAAGCCCATATCCGTCGCCACTTCCAGTATGGTGCAGGACTCATCGCGAAGGCGAAGCGCAGACTTAGACAGCTTAAGGCGCCTGATATAAACTGCCGGAGTCAGTCCCGTATGCTTCAGGAATATCTTCCTGGCATACCAGGGCGAGAAACAGGCTGCCTCTGACAGATCAGCCATATCTATCTCCTCGGTGATATGCCCGGCTATATAGTCCTGCATACGGCGCACCGCCGCTCTTTGTTCGTCCATGCCTTTACTCCTTTAAGTCAAGGATACTCTATAAGGGCAGCAAGCCTCTCGACTATTTTTGCTCTCTTATCAAGGAACATTATAAGATAAAAACATCCCGAACTCACATGGAGTCCGGGATGCGATCGACTGTTGATAGGATCAAGGATCAGAACGACGGAGAGATCTGCTGTCCGTCACTTGCGTAGCAATAGTTGTACGAAGATGATCCGGCCTCGGAATACACTCGCGATATAAAGATCAGATGTGAATCCGAGTCCAGGCCGATGCACATATCGGCATTAAGTCTCTCTTCCGAGAAAGATGCCTGCATCTCATCGTAGGCGTAATACTCGGGATCAGACATAGACTCATAGCGAGGGCTCTCGGAATTGAGCTCGCCGTTTATAAATACAGGTATAAATTCGGGATTGTCGGCATAATTATATCTGCGGTTACAGAATTCACTTAATGCGGTAACGGCCGCAGCCCTTATGTCAGTTACTCCGGCTGCCGATGCGATCTCGCTGTTGCTCAGGCGAGCTCCTGTATTCACATCGATGGTCCATACATAATAATCGTCATCATCCCATTCACCGCAAAGTCGGAAGACGATGGTGAGAAGTCCGTTATCCGTGAGGAACATTGAATACGTCGAACAATACATATGAGGGTATCCGTTGGTCTCATATCCGCTGATCGGCCGCTGCATGATCTCAAGTATCTCGGCATTGATAGAAGCTGCATCTTCACTGTCTATATTTATATGAGGAACATGGTATGGTCTGTCGGAAGCCATATACTCATAGTCCGCATAAAGATCTGTCACGTACTCATTCTCGAATACCACCGGCACAGGTGTAGGCGTAGGCGCCGTGGTAGGAGTCGGTGTGGGAGCCTCTGTGGGAACAGGGGTAGGCGTGATCTCTCCCAGCATAACGCGATCAGCACCGCAGTATACCTTCATAACGGGACGTACTCCGCAGGTCTCATCGACTGCCCTTCCGTCAGGAAGAAGGGTTCCGCCCTCTGAAGATACATCGGAAGTACCGTCGACTCCGTCAGTATCTGACATGAGCCAGAATTCTCCCGAAGCAGGGTTATTCGCGAGCATGTATGAATTGGAAGCAAGGTCTTCTTCTGACAGAAGATATACATTAGCTTCCTCCTCGGTAGCATAGTAATGTGCTGCCTCTATCCTTGCCTTCTCATCCTCATCGAATGCATCTTCATAGAAGTCGGAATTGAGCCAGCTGTTAAGAGTCGCATCATCCCACGAACCGTATTCACCGTCTTCGTCCAGAGGAAGTTCAGCGATCACATCCATTGTGACGATCTCAATATAGATCCCGTCCTTTGACAATACGATCCAGTCGACGGGTTCACCATTATAGGTACCGAATCTGAGGAGCGCACCTGCCGGTATATTTGCGATATCATCTGAAGGCCATAACCGGTAATTCTCAAAATATCTCTCGCCGTTATGTTCCAGATTTCCCTGATCGTCACCTGCATAGAAATGCATTGCAGGTCTCACTCCGTGAGTTTCAGTAACGTCAGTCTCATTCTCCAGTGCTTCACCTTCCGCGGTGCAGATATCTCCGAGATCACGAAGATATGCTACGCCCGATCTGAGCCACCAGTCCTCCGAGGCAGGATACTCCTCTAACAGATCGGAATACCTGCTAAGATCGTCGATACTCGGAAGATATATTACATCATCTTCATGAAGTTCAGGGATTGTCTCTATATCAGGAATGTCTATTCTCATCCTCTCTTCGGAAGAGAATGCGTTGACATAGAGATCATTCACGAGCCAGTCCCTCAGATCCGACTCTCTCCAGGATCTGCATTCTTCTTCGGCAAACGGGAGGACATCTATGCAGTCAAGCGCCAGTATCTCACAGGAATTGAATTCCTTGGACACGACAATCCAGTTGATAGCCTGACCGTTATATGTTCCGAAGGAGAACACCGAACCTACTTCAAGATCCGTATATGTTCCTTCTCCAACATCCATTATCGATACTGAAGGTTCACTTGACGTTGTCGTATCGGAAGCGGATGAGGAACTCTCCTCTACAGGCGTCTTGCCGCAGGATGCGAGCATAGTTGCTGCCATGAGGATCGCTAATACTTTTTTATTCTTCATCAGATCATCTCCATTCGATATTAACTCTTACGATCTCGCCATTCCTGACTTCAACGGGGAACAGTAATCCATTGCACTGATACCATCCGTTGGAATAAAGGGCGGAGGTGTACGCTTCACCGGATTGTATATACCACCAATATGAATCCAGAAGAGGATTACCGGTCGGGACCTGATCTGCGTATTCAGGGAGCTCGACTAAGACATCAAAAGTATCCGTTACCTCGCATGAAGGAGATACAGGTAATTCAACGACATATCTTTCTTCAAAGTAAGGGCACGAGTCCTGCCACAATACGAAGGTATCATCATCCCCTATTCCAGGGTAGGGATTAAGATGACAGGAATTGGACAAACTGACATACAATAACTGTTCCTCTCCATTCTCATCTGTCTCAGTCCCGATATCGGTAACAGTCAGTTCTTGACCATTCACCGAACATCCGATACTATCACCTACCTGTAGCGATTCGGCAAAGGATCTGTCAAATGCTACAACCTCGCTTACATACATATACAATCTTGTTCCGTCCTCTGACATCGCAATGATACTTCCAACATATGTACCATCAGCAAGGCTGTCAGGATATTCTGCATCTGTGCTCGGCCGATAGGACTCAGAAATCAGACAAGGAAAACTCTTTAACTCATCATATGTGAGTGCCTCATCAGCTGAATAGTGATAATTAGCCGGCATAGCTGTTTCAACCATTTCTCCGTCAACAACAATATAAGCTTCAGAAGTGTTGTCGCCAAATACTGCCAAGACCCAATAATCATCATTGTCGCTGCTCCTGGAAAAGATGATATATCTATACTCTCCCGGCGCTGATGCCTCCAGTTCATCGACAAATCCCATTATTATCGGATACTGATCATTCTCTGAAGTGATAGGATCGCCTGTGGGATCGGGTGTCGGCGTAGGAGTCGCAGTCGGTCTCGGAGTAGGTGTCATCGTCGGCCTGGGTGTAGGCGTTGCTGCTTCTGTCGTCTCAGAGGCAGTAGTCGTTTCTTCAGTAGTTGTTGTCTCTTCCGTCGTCTCCTCTACGGGAGCCTTGCCGCAGGATGCGAGCATAGTCGCTGCCATAAGGATAGCTAATATCTTTGTCTTCTTCATAACACCCCTCCTATTTATGCTGTGTATGCAGGAAGCTCTCTGGAAGTATAATCAGTGTCGTTCGTTACGAATGCACTGCCATAAGACAGGAAGTAGATCATGCCGTCTTCTGTGATGATGATGTCATAACCTGCCGTATCCGTAGGAACATAGCATTCGATATGACGTGCGGAAGTTCCGTCACTCAAGGTAACATCCTCTTCCGTAACAATACCTATATAAGTAGGAGTAAGGAAGACCTCGTCGGATATCTCGCCGAGCATTTCGCTTATCTCCTCATTCTCACCGTTAGGAAATGTCTCTGCGATGACATTTCGATTAGTATAAGCGGGCTCGCCTATAACATACGTTCCGTCTGTCGTTACCCTGTTACCCATATATCCGGGATTGCCTTCGGATACCAGGCTAAGCTCACCATCCTCGAGAGTGAACGTGATAGTTCCTCTCTCATCCTCATATACAGCTTCATTTTCCGAGATAAAGTAAGCCTCACCTTCAGCATCACCCGAGTGATAGAAAAACTGAAACTCTCCTACGAAATGCAGATTATCCTCATTTACCTCATCGATAGTAATAGTTCCGTTTATGGAAGAATGCGTATTAGTCCTGTGCCATTCACCTTCGAAGCCGTCAACATGGGTTCCTTCCCAGGTAGAAATAACATTTGTTGTAGCTGTCGTCGTTGCTGCTGTTGTCGTAGTAGCCTCCGTCGTCTCAGAGGATGTAGTCTCCTCAGCAGTAGTGGTCGTAGTTGTTGTCTCCCTTTCAGCCTTAGTCTTCTTTGTCGTATCAGAGGACTTAGCGCAAGATGCGAGCATAGAAGCTGCCATAAGGATAGTCAGTAATTTAATATTCTTCATTAAATATCCCTCGTATTATCAGATTTGTAGTTTTTATAGACCCTCATCAAGGTCTTATAATCTCTAACAGACGCTGTGGATTAGTATTCTATCCCTAACGCTTTGACGTTTTACAGGAGGCTATAACCACAGCCGTTTGTTTAAGCGGTAATTAGTTAGATAACGCATGACGTTTCATTTAGCACGAGGTTACGTAGGAACAAACAAGTCTGTGGATGAAAGCAGTGTCAAATATTCATTTGGAGGTTCTGCTATGTTTTACGCAGGAATTGATGTGGCAATGGATAAACACGATTGTGTTGTCCTTGATTCTGACGGTAATTGTATCGTTGAGGTTTTTACTTTCAAGAACAACCGTGACGGATTTAAGACCCTTAAGAAAGTTCTTCTATCTTGTTCCAGAAATCCCAAGAAAATAAAAGTAGGGCTGGAATCTACCGGTCACTACAGCGATAATCTTCTGGCTTTCTTGAACAGTATCGGTTTCGCCCCCGTGTTGTTCAATCCGTTACATACTAATCTTTTCAGAAAAGGTCTAAGCCTTAGAAAGACGAAAACGGATCACGTCGATGCGCATACCATTGCGACTATGCTGAGAACTGAAGATCTCAAGTCCTACTCGCAACAATCTTACCATCTTGCGGAATTGAAATCACTAACTCGTTATCGTTCAGCCCTGGTTTCTGACTGTAGCCGTCACAAGGTAACGCTCGTCAGACTCTGTCAGATATTATTTCCTGAGCTGAAAACTGTTGTTTCTGCATTGCACGTAGCTTCTGTGTATGCCCTGCTTTCTGAATTACCCTCAGCAGATAAGATTGCTAAGTGTAACCTTACTCACCTTACAGCATTGCTATCTTCAGCTTCAAAGGGACACTATAGTCGCGATAAAGCTATTGAGATAAGAGATGCTGCCAGAGCATCCATTGGCATCAAGAGTGTCGTCAAGGAATTAGAACTTCAGCAGACCATCGAGCTTATTCAGATCTACCAGCAACAGATCGAGGCTGTTGAGGAGCAGATTAATAATCTCATGGATGAAATTGATAGCCCAATCACTTCCATTCCTGGTATTGCCAATCGAATGGCTGCTGTAATCCTTGCTGAGACAAATAACTTTCAAGATTTTGAACGCGCGGAACAAGTCCTCGCATTCGCCGGATTGGAACCGTCTGTATACCAGTCAGGACAACTGACGTCAACGCATTCAAAGATGGTTAAACGCGGTTCTAAATATCTTCGCTATGCTATCTTCAATGCAACAAAGTATGTATGTCATTGGGATCCAACATTCAGATCCTATCTAGCTAAGAAACGAGCAGAAGGCAAACCGTATAATGTTGCCGTATCGCATGCAGCCAAGAAGTTAACAAGGGTTATGTTCCATCTCGTAAAAACAAACAAGGAGTTCGTTCCGCAAGCATAAACCACATCTGATCCATACCACTTGTTTTCCCAAGCACCTCGTGGGTGCTTGATTCGTTATGCAATTATCAAGGTTCAATGCAACTAGCGTTTACGCTACATTTTTCTTATTGACTTTTAATAGTTAGTCTCCTGT
>FWXP01000015.1 GCA_900176545.1 Oscillospiraceae bacterium | reverse complement strand
AGTTTGTTTAGCGATTAACATTTTACCGATGGCTTTATGCCTTGTCTATTTTTATGCCTCCTTTCAGTTTTTGCGAAACTTATTGTACGTTATCGATACTTTATGCAGCTGTAGAAAAGTATCAGATAACTGAACCAATTCCATATGAGAGTCTTACGCCACCCATGATGATCGACATCTCTCACAGGATAAAAGTGAAGTGTAAAGAGAACGTAGTCGGTGCACTCTTTGCTGATACCAGAAAGCTCTTCTATTCGTTCAACAAGAAAGAAGAATGGATACAGATCAATCCGGAAATGTATACGTTCATATGTAAGCATAAAGTCCTGATAGAGAAGCTCAACTATTACGAGTGGGCTAAGTTCCTGGAGAAGGTTAACGAAGAAAACGTAACCACCAAGATCCTCAACAAGATTGATGAAAGTTCTAAGCGGAATAACCTCTCTGTCTACAGAAAGATCCTTTACGACGAATTCGAAAGCAGAACATGTTTCTATTGTGGGAAGCAGCTTAAGGCAGACGATATCCATGTTGATCACTTTATTCCTTGGTCGTTTATCAAGGATGATAAACTCTGGAATCTTGTATTATCCTGCCCCAAGTGTAATCTCAACAAGAAAGATAAACTTCCTAATATAGACTTCCTTACAAGGATCGTAGATCGTAATCAGACATTGCTGATAGATATCTACAAAACAGAGATGCATAACTATCAGGCTAAGAAACTGCTCAATATCTATGATTGGGCTAAGGTGAACGGTTATAGTGAGGAATGGATTCCGAAGTTGAAGGCGTGATGATGTTGTATGTAAAAGTCAACTTCAAAATGTAGGTTTTAGCTTTCTTCATCGAAGATATTTTTGTCCTTGATTCTGTAAGACATACCATATATTTTTACAATCTCACAGTGGTAAACAAGCCTGTCGATAATTGCATTAGCAATAACTGGGTCACCAAAGACTTCACCCCGGCGATTAAATGCCTGATTAGTTGTGAGTATTGTAGATCTGTTCTCATATCGCGCTGTCCTAAGAAGATATAATCCCGATTATCTGGAGTAAGGTCATATTCATTACCTGTTCATTAACGGAAACTTAAGGGTATAATAAAGTCAAGAAAAAGTGAGGTGTACCCTATGCAATATCGCCATCTTCCGTTCGAACAGTATTTCATCAACACCAGCGAAGACGTTAACAATACGGGCCGTGCGACATACGAAGTCAAGTACACGACAGTCAAGTACTCCCACAGCAAGCTGGAGAAGAAACTTCACATAGAACACGAAGTGGACTACGAGATCCACTACGAGGAAGATAGAGATGTCATCCAGCTGAACTTCGAGAAGAGTTCCGGCCTTATGGACTGGGTCACCAACATAGTCGAATTCTCCAGCAAATACTACGATGCCATCGAATTCGAAGATAAGCTCCTGCAGCTTCGTGTCCACCACGGCTGGGGCATCATGTATAAGAGCATCAAGAGGGAAGTTAGAAGTAAATGGCTGAAGCTTCACGAAGCACATCCCGATGCCGAGACGGAAGTCCTCGGCTGGTCATTAGGTTCAGGTCAGGCTATCCTTTGCTGTCAGGACTTAAACTTCAACTACGGTGTCAAGCCCCACCTCTACACATATGGCACGGTAAGACCTTTTAAGGGTACAAGAGCCGACAGGGAGCGACTTAAGAAATACCTCGATACAGTCTGCACCGAGTGCTGGAACTTTACAGATATCAACGACATCGTTACTTACATGCCGCCCTTTAGAGGCTTTGTCATGATCAACCGCAAGGACGTCTCGGAGGAAGTCAAAAGGACCTTCTTCAAGCTCTTAAACCCCTACCAATACCACACCACATACGACCATGCGCAGCTCTATATTCCATACGAAGAAGAGAATAAGGAAGACTGATCACGATTTCTTAGCACGCATCAATATCCGAACGATCCACACGACTGAGAAGATCACACCGTAGACAACGGGAACAGCTACATAGACCCAGAATGCCGTTATGTAGAATAGCCATGCAAATATCAGTCCGAAGATATGCGTCACGACGATCAGTACCGGATATGTTTTCCTGAACTCCCTGCGGCTTCTAAGAGTTACAAGAAGCAGAAGTATATAGGGGATAAGTACAAATACATGATCTCCCTTAAGATCGTAATTAATGGCGCGCATTATCCTGGAAGGCATGGATGTATATGAATCCACTTTATCAGAAGAAACGATGGCATAAGGATAACCGTCTCGGACTACGACCAAAACCCTATCCCCCGGAACATGAGAAGCAGTATCGTAAAGCTTTACCTCAGAACCGTTAACGATGCAGGAATATTCCGTAGAATAACTGCCGACAACTATGGATTCTCCAACAATGCCGTCAGCAACAGTAACATCAACATGCATCTCCTTATAAGCAGAAGAGACACCGATCGCCACAAATCCCATAAGGATCCAGAACAGTACTATCCTTAAGCCGTTCAAAGAATCACCCAATATCCTCTTACCCATAACGCACCTCCGTGAAGTGACTATACCCGCATACTACGCTACAATACTTTGATTGTCAAAATAATATTTGCGGCAAAAGAGAAGGAGGGCTGAGATATTGCTCGAAAGGCAGGGGAACGCGAGGGCGAAGGGAGGATATTGGAGGTGAAATGTGAAGTTTCAGTAAAAAGGAAGTCAATCAATATGAAGGTGAGTTCCCTGCTGAGTTTGCCAGCCAGGGAGTAGCTTATATCGTTAACTTCCCGGGATATGACGGAGGTTTTATCTCTGAGACGGATTATATGCTTTCCTTCTATGAGGTGGAAATAGGCGATTCGCTTATGTACGTATATCCTCACTGGTATATCGATCAGGAAGTGATAGATGAGTTTATCGATCAGAGGAATTCTGATACCGGCTCCTGATGATCAAGTAATCTGACAATTGTTCGTAACAACTTCTTCAAGGTTATTAATCTCCTGTTTACAGATACCAAACAGGTGGTTCTTATTTGGCCGTTTTCTAATGCTATAATCGGTGCTGTTGTTACATTGAAGGAGGGAATAAGAGATGATAACAGACGTATTAGAGTATAGAAAGCATAAGGGAACACCTGACGATATCAGGTTCAGGAGAGCAACTGAGGCGGAGACTGATCGTTGCCGTAAGGCTGAGAAGCTCAAGGCACTTTCAATCCCCGGAGCAGCGATTGCACTTCTTATATGTATCGGCTTTCTGGGATATGTCATCGTTAATATAGGTGAGCTCTTGTATATCGCCATAGCAGGCCTGTTCGTGGTTATCGCGATAGGCGGTCTTATCTTCAGGATCTGCGACTATAAGACAAGTGAGACATTCGAGATCGCAGAGGGCAAGACGGTGATAATCAAGACGACACAGAAGCGTAAGTATGCATCTGTATGGTGCGAGGCTGACGAAGTATATATCCCCAAGCTCCGCTTCCTGTCGATAACTCATCTTTATACAGATACACCGCTCTATATCGTTAAGGGCAACAGAGGAGAAGGTAACAAGCCACATTATTTTATAATACCGGCGCCGGTCGTTTAAGTAGGGTAAGAAGAAGGAAGGGATGAAGGAGATGCGATGCATCTCCTTTTTCTCTGCAGATAAGAATTTGATAAGAATTAGATAGTACTTCCGTAAAGAAGGTTGTTTGTTGTTCGGGTATAGTTGATTCATAAGATCAAGACATATGGGAGAGATAACTATGACAGCTATACTTCGAACAGAAAAACTGTGTAAGACATTTTCAAATGACGGAATGCAGCAGCATGTGATAAAGAACCTGGACCTGTCGATCGATTCCGGGGATTTCACGGTGATAATGGGTGCATCGGGGTCAGGTAAATCCACATTGCTCTATGCACTGTCAGGAATGGATAAGCCTTCTATGGGCAAGGTCTTCTTCGGTGAGGAGGATATATCTTCTTATAGTAACGACCAGCTTGCTATGTTCCGCCGTCGAAACTGCGGATTCGTATTCCAGAGTATATATCTTCTGGAGAACATGAATGTAATAGATAACATCTTAACGGGAGCGCTTGTATTGCAGAAGAATACTCCTGCTCTAATATCTCGAGTTAAATCGCTTCTTGGCCACGTAGGCATAGGCGAAGAATTGTGGAAGAAATATCCCAATCAGTTATCGGGCGGTGAGTGTCAGAGAGTAGGTATCGTTCGTGCCGTTGTTAATGAGCCCAGAGTGCTGTTCGCAGATGAGCCTACGGGAGCTCTTGATTCTTCTTCAGGTCAGGCGGTACTTGATGTATTTACGTCTCTTCATAAGGACGGTCAGAGCATCGTGATGGTAACTCACGACATAAAGACCGCACTTCGAGGCAACAGGGTCATTTATCTTCGTGACGGAAGCGTCGTAGGTGAATATAAGATGCCACTGTATGGGACAGATGATGTAACTTCTCGAAGGGATTCTCTTCAGGCTTTCCTGAATGAGATGGGATGGTAAAGATGGATAAGATAACAAGACTTTCGTTAGCTAAGATAAAGAGAGCAAAAAAGGAGTCCTTCCTTCTTTGTATCCTCGTGATGATATGTACGATACTTCTGTCTTCTTCCGTATCTTCTCTTGTTGGTATCGGTAAGATGATGCCCTCTATAACCGAAGAGACAGGGTGCTACAGGAATTTCGTGATAATGGGGCAGGACATATATTCCGATGAGTGCTTGGGGTACCTGTCTGAGAACTCTTCCGTATCGTCCTACGATCACTTCAGCGTGATAATGGATCCTCTTCTTAAGAGTAAGGACGGCGATATGACCGTAAGCTTATGCTTCCTGCGTTCTTCGGACGAAGAGCGTTCAGAGATATTCGAGCCCGAGGTGGTGGAAGGCGCATCTTCTCTAGAGCATCCTATTTATCTGGACAGCTCCTGCAAGAGGTCTATGGGACTCTCCTTAGGTGATGAGGTCACATATACTTCCGGTAAGAGAGAATATTCCTTTACTGTCGCGGGATTCTTCGATCAGGGTCTCTGGCCCCTCGGCAGCAAGGCGGTAGTATCCGATGAGGATTATTCTTACCTCGAGCAGCATATGGACAGGTATGAGATCGTAGGTATGGACTTTGCTCCCGGCGTTGATGCAAATAAGTTCTTCAAGTCTTATGAAGAATATTGTAAAGGGACTACACTTAACGATGTGTCTTCCGAATATATGTCGTATGCATATAAGGATCTTATAGATACTTATACGTTCAATATGTCGCTCTTAAGCGGTATCGTAGCCTGTATGGCAGGTGTTACCATCCTTGCTATCCTGGTGATGATAAGATACAGGATCGTTGGCGATATCAGGGAGCAGATCGTATCCATAGGTGTCCTGGAGGCATTAGGTTATAAGTCTGCTGAGATCTCTCTGTCTTATGTTGTAGAGTACCTGATCGTAGCAGGTGTCGGTGCTGTTCTTGGTATCGTACCGGGAGTTATGTTCTCGTCTTTTCTTATGACCAATGCGGCAACTACGGCGCATTACGGCGGCGATATTAAGGCTCCTTTATTGCCCGCGTTTTTGTCGGTTCTGGGTATACTTCTCTTTGTCCTTCTTATATCTCATACGAGGGCAAGAGCAGTACGTAAGTATCCTCCGGTGAAAGCATTTCGCAAGGGCATCGAGACACATCACTTCAAAAAGACCATACTTCCTCTGGAGAAGAGCAGATCTAATATCCACATAAGCCTGGCCCTTAAAGGATTCTTCGAGAATGCTAAGCAGAATATAGGTCTTGGTGTATGTATCGCGGCTGTTACCCTGACGGTGGTAATAAGCTTCATGATGGCGAATACCCTGGGCAACAAGGATAATCTTCTTAATAACATCTGCGGCCATGAGCTGGCAGATATCAGGATAGAGACAACGGGACTTATATCTACGGAAGATTTTGCTAATGAGCTTCTTGCCATGCCTGAAGTCTCAAAGGTCCTTATGACTTCCGATTCCGAATATATAAAGATCGCAGATGCCGATATTCCGATGCTCCTTGATATCTACGATGACTTCTCTTCTACGACGAACATAATAGTCTCTGAGGGACGTCTTCCGGAGCACGATAACGAGATCGCATTTACGGTCCAGGGCAAGTTCATTCAGAACATGGAAGTCGGAGATACCGTTATGGTCGAATACGGTAAGATCAGGAAGGAATATGTCGTAACGGGTTTTGTCAATTCGGTAGTTAATGCGTCGGCGGGGTATATGACTTCTTCGGGCTTTAGGAGATTAGATCCTTTGTATACTCCGGATATCCTGGATATATATCTTGATCCCTCCGTTGATGCATCTTCGTTCGCATCAGTCCTTGAGTCCAGATACGGCAAGGATATCGCGGATATAAGCAGTGGCGAAGTTACCGGAGATACTATGGAGGAGAGGATAAGGAGCGCTGCTGATATCAAGATGGCAGAGGCTATGGTGGAAAATGGTGTCAGCTACATGGAGTATTCCATAGAAGTAGACGGACAGATAATATCCGGAAGCACCAATACCATGAGGATAGATAAGCTTACTTTCCAGAGAGCTGATTATGCGGAGATCATGGATCAGTTCGGAAGCGTAATCGGGACCGTAACGACGTCCCTTACGATAGTAGCGGCAGTGGTAGTGATGATAATACTGTCGATCCTTATGGAGAATACCATCAGGAAGCAGTACAGGGAGCTTGGCATCATGAAAGGCCTGGGCTATACGTCCCGTGAGCTCATGTTCCAGATGTCATTCAGGATAGTACCGGTGGCAGTTATCGCGGCTCTTGTGGGAACTTTCCTGAGCTTCGTATCGATGGGGCTTATCGAGATGGTATTAGGTAAGCTCTCCGTATCGGTACCTGCGGTAGCAGTGGTAGTCATATGCGTACTCCTGTTCTGCTTCTTCTGTGCTTATACGGGCGCAAGAAAGATAAAGAAGATATCCGTCTATGAATTGATGACGGAATAAAGATGAGGATAGATCTATGAATAGAAAAGTATTTAAAATGGCAGCGGCAGTCATGGCATCCCTTATGGTAGCAGGAGCTTATCTTCCTTCGGTTGAGGTACTGGCATCAGAGAATTCTGAAGGTTACTTCCTTGATATAGGTTCCGTAAGCAAGGTGTATGTGACAACTGCAGCAATGCAGCTGGTGGATCAAGGTCTTATCGATCTTGATTCTCCCGTGACTGATTACATCCCCGAATTTACCATGGCAGATGAGAGGTATCACGATATCACGGTACGAATGCTCATGAACCATACTTCAGGTCTTATGGGTTCTGTATATAGTGAATCCTTCAGCTTCGGTTACTCTTCTCCCGGATATAACGACAGAGTATTTGAGATCTTGAAGACCTCAAGGCTCAAGGCGGATCCCGGTTCTTATTACTGCTATTGTAATGACGGATTTACCCTTCTTGAGATCATTATCGAGAGAGTAAGCGGCATGTCCTATACTGACTATGTCCTTACCAATATATGTGAGCCGTTGGGACTTACTTCTACAGGTACTATGTACAGCGTAGACGATATGGGAAGACAGATCCCCGTCTATATGAACGGTGCAAGGCTTGCTCCAGAGTGCTGCAGGATCCTGGGCTCCGGCGGTATACTCTCGACGTCAGAGGAGGTAGCGATCTTCGGATCTTCATTCTACTTCGGTAATGAGATCCTCCTGTCAGACGAAGCTAAGGCTGAGATGGGAAGATACTACGGGGGTCTTGAGGGCTCGGGGCTTGGCTGGGATATCGTATCCTTAGAAGACTATGAGGATGCAGGTGTCACGGTCTGGATAAAGGGCGGAGATACTTTCCTTCAGCATGCATCCCTGGTGGTAGCGCCCGAGGAGGATATAAGCGTTGCTGTATTAAGCTCAGGCGGAAGCAGCACCATCGATCAGGATATGGCACTGGAGATATTGGATATAGCTCTCGAGGAGAGAGGCTTAGTCGTAGAGCATCCCGAAGAGGAGATCCCTGATGTCGTTGATCAGATCCCTTCGGAGTATCTTCAGTACGAAGGTCTCTACTGTAATTCGGAAGGGATCATAAGGATCTCTTTCCCTGAAGGAAGATATATGCTCTACGAGTCCGTCACATCTGAGGGCGGCTTCGAAGGTCAGCTCATGTATACGACGGAAGGTAACTTTGTTGCCATGTCAGGTGATGTCGATTCAGGTAATGCAATAGTGGCAAGTCCGCTGTTCACATTATCCTTCGAAGAGTCCGGGGACGATGTATTGGTAGTTCAGGATGGAAGCTCTTATGCTCTTCGTAAGGTGGATGAGAATATCGTATCTTCTGATATTCAGAGTGCATGGGATGCTCGCAGCGGCAGCTCTTACTATCTTGTGAGCTCTCCTTATAACGATATCTTCTATGCCGTAGGATACAGGACTACTCTTACGACATCAGCGGATGCTCCGGGGTACGTTAACGGTTATACGATCATAGATTCGGATACTGCCATGAACATGGTAGGCATCCCCGGCATGGCTTCCAGG
Organism: Oscillospiraceae bacterium; assembly: GCA_900176545.1. Classification (GTDB taxonomy): domain Bacteria; phylum Bacillota; class Clostridia; order Saccharofermentanales; family Saccharofermentanaceae; genus Saccharofermentans. The sequence goes on along the minus strand of FWXP01000015.1, from coordinate 4,874 downwards.
GATATCTCCGATATAGAGATCACTACTGTCGACGGCCATGAGTATCTGACTTCTGTGGATCAGGGCTTTACATATATCCGCGAGGATGCGATCCCGCTCTTTACGTCGGATATCACATCCGTGGCTTTGACTTCCGGTGAAGCATCCTGGTACAGGCTCGAAGATATGCATGACGTATCTATAACTTTGGATCTTCCCGAGGATACATCATGCTATGTATACGATGAGAACGGCAATGTGGTCTATACGAGCTTCATGGTGGACTATGGTAATACGGTCCCGCTCCCCGAATGTGGTATGATTGTATTTATAGGAGACACAGGCTCCGAAGTTGGAATAAGAAGGTAAGAACATGACATATAAGTGCCTTGTTGTAGACGATGACATAACGATAGCCGAGAACACCGCCGAATACTTTAATATGTTCGACATAAGTACGGCTTTTGTCACGAGCTACGACGAGGCTTTGTCGTTCCTGGGAGAACACGAGACATCCCTGGTGCTGCTGGATATAAATCTGGGTGAGAAGTCAGGATTTGAGCTCTGTAAGAAGATACGTCAGGACTTCGATATGCCGATCCTCTTTATAAGTGCGAGAAGCAGCGACGACGATGTCCTTACCGCTCTTAATATCGGCGGAGACGACTACATAAGTAAGCCCTTTACCCTGAATATATTGCTGGCCAAGGTCAAGACCGTCCTTGCCCGCTACGAGAAGGCGGCTCAGGCAGCTCGTGATGCATCTTCCGCACCTTCTTCCGGGGTGGAAGATACTTCCGGCATCCTGGAGATAGCATCAGGTATTCACCTGGATACTTCTACGCATAAGATCGTAAGAGGTGGCGAGAATATCAATCTCAAGGTCATGGAATATAAGATGCTCCTTTATCTTCTGGAAAATAAGGGCAGGGTAATAACCAAGGACGAGCTCCTTAAGGATGTCTGGGAAGACGAATTCATCGGTGAAGGAACCCTCGCTGTCCATGCCAGACACTTAAGGGAGAAATTAGAAGTCGATCCGAAGGATCCTCAGATACTAAAGACCATCTGGGGCGTAGGATACATCATCGAATAATGAGCGGTTTCAAGAAGTTCTTTCTCATATCGACATTTCTTCTGATCGCGTCTATTGCCGTGATCTTCATTACAGCAGCCTGCTATAAGAACAACAGGGTAGATGCCCTTAATATAAATGACATTGCTCAGACTGCAAGGCAGGATTGGGGAGACTTCCAAGGTATTCATGAGAAGTTTCCCGATACCGATATCCTGATCCTGGATGCATACGATACCAGGCTCCTGGTAACTGACGATGGTGTCTTCGAAGGTATCAATTCACCCTTAGATGCCATACAGCACGATATGGTGAGCATAGCCGTAACTGACGGTGACCTCTTTATGGGAACGGTGATCATCCCGGATCCCGGAACGATACAGTATAACTCCCTGATGCATAAGCTTATCGCGGTAACAGGTGCCATAGTGATAGTAATGGCGGCGGTATATGCTTCCTTTATCTACTATGTCGACCATAACATCGCGCGTCCCTTCAGGCGCATGAAGGAATTCGCCGCAGCGATCGCTCAGGGCAATCTGGACGAGCCCCTCAAGATGGAGAAGAATAACATGTTCGGTATATTTACCGAGAGCTTCGACATAATGAGAGAAGAGCTCAAGGCTTCCAGGAGCCGCGAGATAGCTCTCAAGATGAAGGAGAAAGAACTGGTAGCATCACTAAGCCACGACCTGAAGACTCCCGTCACGGGAATAAGGGTCATATGCGAGCTTCTCGAGGTCAAGGTAGAGGACGAATATGTGAAGGCCAAGATAAGTAATATCGAGCAGAAGACAAAGGAGATAGATGTCCTTGTAAGTGACCTCTTGTCTTCGTCTCTCGATGACCTGGGTGAACTTAACGTCAATCCCTGTGAGCATACGTCAGATATACTTCGTAAGATCGTCATGGAGCACGACGTCAATCGTAAGGTGACATCGAACGATGTGCCTGATTGTATCATCCGTGTCGACAGGAACCGCCTGTCGCAGGTGATAGGAAATATCATCAGCAACTCTTATAAATACGCAGATACGGATATCGCTGTCAGCTATAAGTTCGACGGTAAGTTCCTTCGTATGGATATACGTGACTTTGGAAGCGGCGTTCCTGAAGATGAGATCGATCATCTGACAAGTAAGTTCTACAGAGGTAAGTCCAATACAAAGGATAAGGACGGCTCGGGACTGGGCCTTTATATCTCCGATCAGCTCATGTCCAGGATGGGCGGAAGCCTTATCTGCAGCAGCTATAAAGACGGCTTTGAAGTAACGCTCATGATCCCGCTGGCGTAAGGGTGTTATACTTATCACATGGAATACGGATTTGAACATTATCTTAAGGCCGGGCACGGCCGTGCTTATCTTATCGCGAAGGGTGACCCCGAGAAGTACAGGGAGAAGATCCTTGAAGCATGCAGGAAGGACTATGCCTTCGATATGCAGTGCGAAGGATCTCGTGCATTCCTGACATCTGATCTTGTATCTTTATTTCCTGATAAGACTCCCTTTATCGAAGCGGCGGTAGAGAGCTTCAAGACTGCTTCCGGTCTTGAGTGGCGAGAGATGAATCATCTGTCTGATCTTCTCCTGGAGTTCGGACAAAGAGATGCTCTTATACATAAGCTGGTGGCTATCGAGAAGGAGATCTATTCTGATGCCTCTTCTGATATGCGCCATGAGCTCCTGCAGGCCTTTGAATACCTGGCAATAGATCTTATGCAGAGCGGCGATGAGAGGGACCTGGGGATCCTTATCGGTAAGATAGGAAGATGGTTCGCGAATGAAGAAGGCAGATCCGTTCAGAAGCTTAAGTCATACTTTATGTGGTTCGACAGCTGCGCTGAGAAGCGATACGGTTCGGACAGATTCGATATAGCGCGCCAAAATACCAAATATCCTGAACTCGTAGACGAATATCGCCGCATCATGTCTCATGAGATGGTCTATTCGAGATCCAAGGAAGAGCCTGTTGCCGCAGATGAGGTTTTATCCTGGATCAGGGAAGATCCCAAGATAGAGCATATAGACCTTCGGTGCAAAGGATTAGTAAGGCTCTCTTCCGATGAGCTTACCAAGGTTGCTGAAACTCTTATGGCGGAATCAGATATTGAAGTCAAGGCCGGTATCCTCGCTGTGTTCTTAACAGAACGATTCAAGTGGCCTCTTGATATATCGATACTTATAGATCTTTCTTATTCCGAGCACGAGAGGCTCAGGACAAATGCCTGTCAGGCGTTATCTTTCTTCCGCTCCGATCGTAATCGTGAGCGTGGGTTGGAGATATTAGAAGGCGGCTACGATAATGAAGCATTAAAGCTCGTTATCGAGAACTTCCGGGAAGAAGACGAAGAACTTGTTCTGGGGTATCTTTCCGGTATTCCCATAACTTCCGATAACGAAGGTGAGTGGCACGGGATAGTAAGTGCCATCTCTAAGAGGCACGGCGATATATCGTTGCCCATATTGAAGTGGGCATATGAATCCTCATGGTGTTCCTGCTGCCGCGAGTATATCGTTGAAGATATGCTGGAGAAGGGTGTATTTCCCGAAGAATACAGGGAGGAAGTCAAGTGGGACGCGAATCTTGATATAAGATCTAAGTTCGAAGCGTAGCTCTTGGACTTATAGGGGGCATATGTGGTAGCATAACTGACGGCGGACTTTTGTAAGGGTCCGTACGGAGGTTAATATGAGATACATCGCTACTGTATTTTATTTTCTATATACGCTTATCCTGGGAATATTATCTATCCCCATCTGGCTCTTTCTCTTTATCGTATCAGGTACGGTAAGTAAGAAGAAAGTATACGAGAAGACATCGGCATTTTACGGTAAGATCTTCGCCTTCGGATACAGGATCTGCGCTTTCTTTGCAGGCGCCAGGGTAAAGACTATAGGTCTTGAGAAGCTCCCTGCTCCTGACGGGGAGAGGTTCCTTGTAGTAGGTAATCACTGCTCGAACTTGGATCCTTTCGTCATGGGAGGATGGCTCGGACAGTATCCTCTTGCCTTTATCTCCAAGCCTTCCATATTCAAGGTGCCTTTCGCAGGAAGATATATGTGGAGACTTCGCTATATGGCCATCGACCGCAAGAATAACCGTCAGGGCATAATGGTCATAAGGCAGGCTGCAGATACCATCGCTTCGGGTGACTCCTGCGTAGCGGTATATCCCGAAGGTACCAGGAACTTTAACCAGGGTACGCTCAAGAAGTTCCACGACGGCTCATTAAAGGCCGCTCTCTGGGCTAAGTGCCCCATCGCAGTTGTCGTCATGACGGGTACTCACGATATAGATAAGAACTGGCTTCGAAGAAGAACTTATGTCACGCTGGAGGTAGTAGATGTGCTTTCTTACGAATCCATCAAGGATCTTAAGACAAACGAGATCGCAGACAAGATAAAAGATATAATGCAGAATAAGCTCGACGAGCACTATGCAGCCGCTTCCTAAGGGAGGCGGTTTTTAGTACCATAAAAAGTGTAATTGTTAGAGAGTAATTAACTCTGACGGTTGCACTTTTTTCTTATAATGAGGGGAAGTAATTGGCCTGACATGCGGTTTTTTGGATTCTTACATCCGTGACATAAACTGTCAGCCAATCCCCTTATTATAAGCATTCGCTTAAGCAGGTAGGGATTAGCTCCCGTGTAACCAACTAAACTGAATGGTAATAAGTGCGGCTTGGAACAATTACTAATTTCAGACCTAGGAGGTGTTACATGATCAGCGTAGGAATTGATGTATCCAAAGAAAAGAGCACAGTTTGCATTCTCAAACCCTACGGAGAAGTAGTTTGTAAGCCATTTGAGCTGCA
>FWXP01000009.1 GCA_900176545.1 Oscillospiraceae bacterium | reverse complement strand
GAAGCTGCAGGCAGCGGCCAAGAAGATTGAAGAAGGCATAGATGAAACATTGACCTACATGGACTTCCCGACACAGCACTGGACCAGGATCAGAACGAACAATACTATGGAACGAGTCAATCGAGAGATAAAACGAAGAACGAGAGCGATAGGAGCATTTCCTGACGGACAGTCAGCATTAATGCTTGTATGTGCCAGACTGAGACATGTAGCATCCTCCAGTTGGGGAATGAAGAAATATCTTAATATGGCACATCTGAACTATCTGGAATATACAACACTTGATGAGATAGCTAACTGACATTTAACCGATGGCTGGCCGAGCATTTTGCGAAAGATTATTGACACAATCACAACGACATTCGGAAATGATAATATTTCCGTTAGGGTTAGAGAAACGTGAATGAATAAGGAGGATTTTATGAAAAGATTTACATTGAAGACAGCAGCTGCAACAATGAGTGCAGCTCTCGCATTTGCAGCATTTGCTGTTCCCGCTAACGTTCTGGCATATGACGGAGAGGTTCCCTATTCCGACTTCGGAATAGATGCATCCCAGATCTCCGAGCAGGACCAGTTCTACGATTATCAGGAGTATGCTGTCTATAACCTTCAGCAGGCAGGAGCCGGCAATCCCGGAGCTTCACAGCTCGTAAACCAGGCTATATCGATAGTCTATTCTATCCCTTACCTGAGCGATCGCTCCCTGCAGGAGAATAAGTCCAACATCGATGAAGTAATGGATTATTTCCTTCCCCTCATCGAGGAAGCAAACGTAACTGAGGAATTCAATGCTGAGAAGGATTATATGATCACTGTTCTCAACAGGCTCGAGCGCCAGCAGAGAACTTATGCAGCTAAGAGAGAAGTAAGACGTGTACGACAGGCTGTAGCTAACCTTCAGTACGATTACTCACTTTCTTCCTCTGAGAATATCCAGAAGATCTATACTATCGTCAGATCAATGAACAGGAACATCGTAGTTACCAACGGCATCTGACACACAGCATACGTTACCTAACCTGAATAGCAGCCGTCTTCCCGCTTCGGGAAGGCGGCTTTTCTGTGTCTTTAGCGCAACAAAAATATCCTAACGATTTGTATTTACACGAGGGGTTAACGTGTGTTAACATCAGTTATCCGTTAATTGGAATAAGGGGGACAATTGAATATGAAAAGATTCAAAAACGCAGGCATTGCTGCGCTCGTTTTTGTGCTGAGCGCAAGCATCACATTTGGTGCCTTTGATCCTTGCCTTCACAAGGATGTATTGGCATATGATTCCGGATCAGTACTGATCGATCAAAGCGACATCGAAGCGGCTATAGCAGACTTCGAAGCTTACAAGGAAGAAGCAATATCCGGTATCGACTCCTACGTCGCAAGCCATCAGTCAGCAAGACTTATGAGCTATCTGGGAACGATCGATCCGATGGGTATTCAGTACAACACTACCGTAACCTACCGTGACAACATCAACTCATTCGACACGTACATGGATCATATCTGGGATGAGATCAGCCTTATCGATGATATGGACAGATTCGATGCTCACAGACAGGATGCAGTCAGTGCGATAGACGAGTACGCTCAGGGAAGAACTTCCGCAAGGCTTACTTCTTATCTTCAGACCGTTGACTTCATGAGCTACACTTATGAACCTTCCATGTCATACGATTCGAATGCTATGGCTTTCGACGGCTTTGTCTCTGAGGTATGGGAGGAGATCTACCTTATCGATGATATGGACAGATTCGATGCATACAAGCAAGATATCATCTCCGATATCGACTCTTATCTTGCCGCCAATCCTTCTCAGGAAGCATCTGCTTACCTTCAGAATGTAGACATCATGGGATTCCCTTACGAGACTTCAATGTCTTACTACAACAATGTCGCAGCTCTCGACAGCTACGTATCGGATGTCTGGGCAAATATCGGTATCGGAGAAGATATCGACAGATTCGAAGCTCACAGGCAGGATGCTATCAATGCGATTGACGAGTATGCTCAGGGAAGGACATCTGCAAGGCTCACTTCCTACCTTCAGACCGTTGACTTCATGAGCTACACTTATGAGACTTCCGTGACCTACGATCAGAATGTTACCGCCTTCGACAACTATGTTTCTACGGTATGGAGGGATATCTTCCTTATCGAAGATATGGACAGGTTCGATGCTCACAGACAGGATGCCATCAATGAGATTAATGAATATGCTCAGGGAAGAACTTCAGTCAGGCTTAATTCTTATCTTCAGACCGTTGACTTCATGAGCTACACATATGAGACTTCCGTGTCATATGATATGAATGCTACTGCTTTCGACAACTTTGTCTCTGAGGTATGGGGTGAGATCTTTCTTATCCAAGATATGGATTACTTTGATTCCTATAAGCACGACTGTATCTCACTTATCGACGAACATGCAAGATCACTGAACATTCCGGCAGTTGACAACTATCTTAGCAGTATCGGCAACGCCCTCATGGAATATCCTTACAATACGAGCCTTCCACTGGAAGCTAATCTCTCTGCATTTGACGATGAAGTTGATCGTATCTACAGCAATATAGGTATGCAGCAGAATATCTACAACTTCGAGACATACAAGACAGAGATTCTCGGAAGTGCGACGCCCGATACTTTCGTTACAGACGAAGCCTGGATCGCATACCAGAACGTGGCAAACGAACTTCGTGATTTTCCTTACATAACAAATATGTCCTACGAGGATAATGTCAGCAGGTTCAATACTGCCCTTGCTGCAGCTGTTGCTCAGATCGACATCTCCGGAGATATCGACGACGTCAACGGAATCTTCGAACCGATAAATCTTCCTACATATACTTTCCTTGACGGTGAGGACAGCGTATGGAACGAAGACAGCAGCGATGCATCTGAAGGTCTTACATTCAGATGCGAGGGTGCCATCGATTCTTTCAGGGGTATCCTTATCGACGGTGTTGAAGTAGATCCTTCCTCCTACACTACTTACGAAGGTTCTACATACTGTGTGCTTTCCGAGGAGCTCCTTACAACACTTTCTTCAGGCGAACATAACCTTGTATTCGTATATGTTGACGGTATATCCGAAGTAACACATTTCACGACCAATGTATCTTCCGATAACGAAGTAACAACAGTACCTGCAGCAACAACAAACGTTACAAATAATACAACTACATCATCAACTGTAACGACAACTGCAGCTGCCGAAGCTACGACAGCAGCAACATCTGTGGCAGTTTTAGGCGAGACTAGAGAGACAACTGCCGCTACAACGGCAAGTACCGCTGCTGTTACTACAGAAGCATCGCGCTCTGAGGCAAATACCGTAGCTGCTCCGGCAAATACTTCATCTCCTGTTTCTCAGGATAATGCCACTACGCCTACACCCACCCCAGCTGCGGCAAACTCTACACCTTCTACAGGTGAGACAGGAAACGGATCTTTCCTTGCAGGCATCCTGCTCATAGCAGGCGCAGCAGTTGTATTCATAACTCGTAATAAGAAGAGTATCGTCTCAGATAACTGACAGACAATAATACACCAGTGTCCAATAAGGCCTGTCTTGACCTGTTTATGCGTCGGGACAGGTCTTTTTACATCGGATACCGGATTATTTATTGATCTTTTGTCAATCCAACGAGTTTCCACGTAACGTCCGTTAACTCGCATTTTTACTCCGATTACATATAGAAACCGAACACAACTGACCTGTTTTCCACGATTATTCAAGAGAATATGTCAATGACAAATAGAAATAAATGTAATAACTTAACGATAGTTAGTTAATTAGCGGAGGAACCGATCACAAATATACCTATCCTTATTCCTAACCACCAGTCTATGGAGTCTTATGATATCATCATCAACATTGTGAGACTCGTTGATCATACACACACAAACTCAAACTCATCTAACAGATCAATCAACTAACACACACAGACATGGACTGGCCTTTCCTTTCTGTCCCTTCCCAATCCCGGAAGGGACAGTTTTTATGCATAAAAATCACCCCGGCCGATGGGGCAGCCGGGGCGTTCACGCGGTTATGTCAGTAAAATGTCTCGATCACATCGAATCGATGGTCGTATCTATCTCTGACAGATTAGTCTGGATCTTTGCGATGCTCTCACTAAGTGTGATGTTCGCACTCTGAAGGAGCTGCTTTACGTAGATGTGAGCCTGCTTCCTGAGTTCATCTGCCTGCGCTTCAGCAGCCATGATGATATTCTCGGCTTCGTCTCTTGCTCCTCTTGTTATCTCGTGATCATTGACCTTGGAAGCATACATACGGTTTGCGTCATCAACGATCTTCTTATTCTTCTCTCTTGCAGTACCGATGATCTCCTGAGCTCTCATTACTATATCGTTAGACTGTGCAACTGAAGCAGGAAGTCTGTTCTTGAGTTCCTCGAGAGATGCGATCATCTCACCTCTGTCGACAGAACACTTATCGGAAAACGGAACACCGCTCGCTTCTCTCAAGATCTCGATGAGCTCATCGATATGTCTTATGGGATCATATCTCTCGGCGCTTCTCGGCTGTGCTGCGGGAGCACCCTGATTAGGTGAATAATTAACGTTGTCCATTGTTAATTCCTGCCTTTCTTTAGTTTCTCCGATACGAAGTCAACGATCTCGGAAGGTACCATCTTGGAGATATCTCCGCCGTAGTAACCTACTTCCTTGACGATGCTCGAACTTATAAGCGACAGATCGTCCCTGCACGGTAAGAGCACAACTTCGTAATCGGAATAAAGAAGCCTGTTGGCAAGTGCCATCTCCGCTTCGTATCTGAAATCCGTCTCGGACCTTATCCCTCTTACAACGGCATCGCAGCCCTTTTCCCTGAAAACGTCTACCAGCAGTCCGTCTGAACACAGGACTTCTATGTTAGGATAATCCTTAAGGGATTCCCTGGCCATGTAGACTCTTTCTTCGGATGTAAAGACATGGCTCTTCGCATCGTTGTGCATAACCGTTACATACAGTTTATCACACACCTTCGATGCACGTCTCGCAATATCTCGATGACCTCTTGTAAAAGGATCGAAACTACCCGGGAATAGATATGTAGTCAATTGACATCCCCCTCGCCATTTTCCTTACAGAAGAATGTTAACACTGACAATCCGTAACTACAAGAACGGGTGGATTGCAAGTTTATTACAGATGTTTCAAAGTCAGTATCCGAAGCATGTTCGCATATCAATATGCCGTCTTCACGAAGCAGATCGTACTTGACTATGAGATCTGCTATCTGCATACAATATGTCTGTGCATCCTTATACGGCGGATCCATGAAGATGATATCGAACTTCTCACCCGCTTCACCGAGCTTTGTAAGAGCCGCATTGAACGGCATCCTCATCAGCTCGAACCTCGTATCCTTCTCGGCTCTTATCTTCTCCAGGTTCTTTTTTATTATCCCGCAGGCAGCTCCTGCTCGTTCTACCATTACGGTCCTGTCAGCGCCTCTGCTTACCGCTTCTATAGCTATCTGACCCGTTCCGGAGAATATATCCAGGAACTTCGCCCCCGGAACTCTTGTCTGGATCATGGAGAAGAGCGCCTCCTTTACCTTGTCGGTGGTAGGACGCGTATTATCTCCCTTCGGAGCCTGAAGAACTGCTCCCCTGAATTCTCCCGTTACTACTCTAGGCATTATAAGATCCCCATCTTGCTCTCAAATCTCAGGTCGAACATGACCTTTATATTGTCCATTAATATTTCCGCATCTCTGCCGCCCCTGTCAAGGACCTTCATGACAGCTTCTGTTCCTTCCTTAGCGATATGCGCATCAGTAAAGAGGTTGGCTGCACGAAGCTGAGGTATACCGTGCTGCCTGGTACCAAAGAAGTCACCCGGACCTCGAAGTTCAAGATCCTTCTGGGCCAGAACAAATCCGTCAGTTGATTCGCACATCATCTTCATTCTCGTAAGTGCCAGTTCCGACCTGGAATCAGATGCGAGGATACAGTACGCCTGCCGGTCTCCTCGACCTATCCTGCCTCGAAGCTGATGGAGTGTAGACAGACCGAACCTGTCAGCATTCATGATGATCATAAGGTTCGCATTGGGATTATTGACACCTACCTCGATGACCGTCGTTGATATAAGCACCTTAGTCTGTCCCTGAAGGAATCTCTCCATAACGGCGAGCTTCTCGTCCTCCTTCATGGAACCGTAGAGCACCTCGGAAGGATATTCATCGAAGAGTCCCGACTCATCAAGCCTCTTCTTCATCTCCATAATGCTTACGGCGGGGATGGTATCATCACCTTCCTCCATGAAGATATCGTCATCTGCAAGGGACGTATCATTCTCATCTATCTTGGAGCATACGATATATGCCTGCTCACCTTGTACGAGCTTTACCTTTATAGCCTTCAGAAGATCACTGTTGTCCGTTGAAGGCAGGAAGTTGGTCTTTATCTCCTTTCTTCCTGCAGGCTTCTGTTTTATGACACTTGTATCCGTATCTCCGTATACCACCATCGCAAGGGTCCTTGGGATGGGAGTTGCGGTCATGACAAGGTTATGTACGGCATTTATACCGTCATCGTCCTTATCCTTGCGGCTTATAAGAAGCTTTTCCCTCTGCTTTACTCCGAAGCGGTGCTGCTCGTCTGCGATCACAAGACCTAAGTCATTGAACTCCACATCGTCAGATAATACGGCATGGGTTCCTATTATGACCGACGCGGTATTGTCCCTGAGATTAGCTTTTATCTCTCTCTTGAGGGATGCCTTGGTCTTACCCATAAGAAGGGCAATATTTATATCCGATCCCTTGAGTAGTGACATGGCCGAATCGTAATGCTGCTTTGCTAATACTGACGTAGGAGCCAGAAGGACCGCCTGCTTTCCCATTATCGCCGTCATAGCCATAGCAAGCACTGCGACTGCGGTCTTACCTGCACCGACATCTCCCTGTACCAGCCTGTTCATGGGTTTCTCGCTCATAAGGTCCCTCTGGATATCCCTCAGTGCCTTCTTCTGGTCATCCGTAAGCTCGAATCCGAGATTAGATATAACGGCTTTCCACCTCTTCTGCTGAACGGGATCAAGACCCTTCTCAGGAGGTATTATCAGAGGCGCTCTCTCTTCCTCATCCTCGGCATGCATAAAATACTTCATACCCATACCAAGGAGGATCAGCTCCTCATAAGCTATCCTTCTCCTGCCTTCCTGTGCCTCTTCAAGGCTCTTAGGGAAATGCACTGCTCTGTATGCATCCTTTACGGACATGATACCTTGAGCCTTAGAGAGTTCTTCCGGGATCACGTCCCTTAACTGGTCTTCAACCAGCTTAAGTGCAGTGCCTTCCCATTTCGCTATGGTTGCTGATGTTATTCCCGCCGTAAGGTGGTAGACGGGCCTTACAAGGTTCAGATCCTTGCTGCCGTCGTCCTTTTCTACATAGGGATTGACCATCTGAGGTCTTCCCGAATACATGGATACGACGCCGTGTACGAATACTTCGTCGCCTCGGCTGAACTTATTCATGTAGTAGGGAGAATTGAAGAAAGACAGCTCCATCCTGCCCTCTCCGTCACTTACGTAGAATGCAATAGGAGAAGTCCTCTTATAACCTTTACGCGCGGGATTAGTAGTAACCTGCGCCTTAAAGGAGAGTTCTTCGCCCTCTTTATAGTCGCATATCTTTCCCACGCGGCTCCAGTCATTATATCTTCTGGGGATATAGCTTATAAGGTCGTAAACAGTATAGATATCGAGCTTATTAAGTCTCTTCTGTGCTTCAGGGCCGATACCGTATATAAGATTTACCGGCGAAGATAAAGTCACCTTCGTCTCGCTCATCCAAGGCACCTCCTGCACACCTTGTTCAAGGGGCAAATATCGCACTTGGGATTTCTTGCGGTACAGTAGTTCCTGCCAAGATCCACGGCCATATGCCCCAGCTTGATCCAGGACTCCTCGGGGAACACCTTGCAGCAATCTTCTTCTACCTTCAAAGGATCATCACTTACGGTAATACCCATTCTCTTCATGACGCGCTTGCAGTGTGTATCCACGACGAGCGCGGGCCTGCCGTAGACTTCACCTACGATGAGATTTGCGATCTTCTTGCCGATACCCGGAAGCTTCATGAGTTCCTCTATATCCTCGGGGACTTTCCTGCCCCAGTTATTACAGAAGTTATCGGCAACTGCCATGACCGACTTGGACTTCATCTTATGAAGACCGCAGGGTTTTATGATGTCACTTATCTTATCTTGCCCTGCCTTCAGGATATCATCCATCTCAGGATACTTTCCGAAAAGCTCATTACACGTGAGATTTACTCTGACATCGGTGCACTGCGCCGACAGTATACCCCTTATGACCATGCGTTCGGGCGTGTCGTTGTCGAGCGTACATGAAGAATCGGGAAATGCTTCGTACAGAGCCTTTAATATGTCGTATGCAAGCTGCTTCTTGGAGACTGCCGGCATTATTCACTCCTGCTCGGGAGGATAAGGGAATGAGAATACGAAGTCGGCACCGCCGAGATCTGCACTCTCGCCTAAGACTATAGTCTGGCCATGACCCTGAAGGATCTGCTTACAGATATAAAGACCGAGTCCGAATCCCTCCTGCTTTCTGGAAGGATCAGTCTTATAGAAGCTCTCGAATACTCTGCTCCTCTTCTCCTTCTCAACACCGGGACCTGAATCCTCGATTGAGATCATCATCTTCCTGTCCTTATCATTCCTTGAGGCAGATACCCTGATCTGACCGTCAACGGGAGTGAACTTGATAGCATTACTTATGATATTTACGATAACTCGGCAGAGCTGCTGAGCCTCACCGTAAACCATAAGATCGCCCTCGGGAAGTACGGCTGTCGCAGTGATATTCTTCTCATGAAGCTGCGGTTCCAGGTTCTGGATGACATCGGTAACTACGTCTCTTAAGTCAAATGATTCCATAAGCTCGGGATCAATGTGTGACAAAGATGAAGCTTCCGTCATGGACACTATTAGCTTTCTTATCCTGTCCACTTCCTGCTTGATGAGAGTCATGTACTTCTCATACTGATCGGAAGGAATGGTTCCGTCCATCATCGCGGTTATAAAACCATTGATAGATGTAAGAGGAGTTCTGATGTCGTGAGCAACGCTGCTTATGAAGATATTTCTGTCGTTCTCCTGATTCTCCAGCTTCTCGATCATATCGTTGACGTTTCTGGCCATATCCTGAAGGTCAGCTGAGATGACGATGGAATTCATATCATCATAATTGGTATATCTCTTGTCGACCCTGGCGGAGAAATCTCCTTCACCTGCCCTGTCCAACACCTTGGTGATGTCGCGCATCGGTCGGATCATCAGCTGTGTGAATCCTACGAAGAGCGCGATAGCTGCAAGAAGCGCTACTGCGGCGGGAAGGAGTGTCAGAGTCTTGAACTCTTCTATAGCTGCTGATGGGTCTGCTACATTAGATACGATAACGCAATAATCCGTGTCGGGTATCAGAACGGCACTGCTCGACACGAGCCTGTCTTCAGATACGACCGTAGACACCGTACCCTCATGCTCGGGACCCTTAGCGGCGGCATTCTCAAGACACGCGAGAAAATCGCTGTCCAGTATGCCTTCAGCTTCTACGTTGCTGTAGAGGATATTGCCTTCCTGGTCAGTAACAAAGATCCAGTCAACATCCTTATACTTGGAGGACTTGAGCATAAATTTGACCAAAAGGTCAAAAGACTCATCTGTAAGCTCACCGTTAGTCCTGGTGTAGTCGTAGGCACTTATATCTGAACCGACGGCACCGCAGACCTTATCTGTAAAAAGGATATTCTCGTTCTGGACCTTAGTTATGTTGTTTTGATAAGAAAGAAAAACAAGCACAGCAAAGATCATTACTGTGCCTATTATCAGAAACGATGTAAGGAATAAACCAAAACTTGTATTTACGCTTCTATTCTTGTCGATCATTTGGTCTCGAACTTATAGCCCTTGCTCCATACAGTCTTGATACACCAGTTCTGCTCACGGTTAGGATTCTCGATCTTCTCTCTGATCCTCTTAACGTGAACGTCTACTGTTCTTGATTCTCCGTAGAAGTCATAACCCCATACGTTCTCGAGAAGCTGCTCTCTGGTAAATACCCTGTTGGGATTGCTTGCCAGGAAGAAGAGAAGCTCGAGTTCCTTGGGAGGCATATAGATCTCCTTACCGTCTACCATGACAACATACTTAACCTTATCAACGCTGAATCCGGGATATGTGATAACCTCATCGGACTCATTGCTCTCGGGTGCATCGGAAGTACTCTTCTTCTCAGAACCTTCAGTCCTGTCATATCTTCTCATTACGGCCTTGACTCTCGCGAGGAGTTCCTTAGGCTCGAAAGGCTTAGCTACGTAGTCATCAGCGCCCATCTCAAGTCCTACGACCTTATCGATGGTCTCTGTCTTAGCTGTGAGCATGATGATCGGTACATCGGAGATCTTACGAAGCTCTCTGCAGATATCATTACCGTCCATACCGGGAAGCATGAGATCAAGGATAACAATATCAGGGCTTGCGACATTGAATGAAGCGATAGCCTTGTCACCCTGCATGCACGCGGATACCGAGAAACCTTCCTTCTCAAAATAAAGCTTTAATACTTCGATAATGCTTGCGTCGTCGTCGACTAAAAGTACCTTTTTCAAAATGTCACCCCGCCTCTGTTATTATTGATCTTTACCGATCTCTTCTATCTCTTTTGCGAACGAAGATACGTCCGTAAAATCCCTGTAAACGGAAGCGAACCTGACATATGCGACCTTATCGAGAGCACGAAGCCTTGCCATAACAAGCTCTCCTATCTCGGTGGTCGATATCTCGCCGCTTCTTTGTTCCTGAAGCCTTGTCTCGACTTCATTCACGATCTTTATAAGATTCTCATTTGAGACCGGTCTCTTGGAACATGCTGAATTAAGTCCTTCAAGAAGCTTCTCGCGTGAGAAATCCTGTCTTGTGCCGTCCTTCTTAATTACTTTAAGACTCAGGCCTTCGACTCTTTCCAAAGTTGAATAACGGTAACCGCATGCTATGCATTCACGCCTTCTTCGGATAGACCTGCCCTCATCATTGGGCCTCGTATCGATTACTTTATCATCGGTCTTCCCGCACTTGGGACATCTCATAGCTGCAATTACCCGTTAATCCAAGATATATTCAATAAATCAGTTCTCGTTATCTCTGCCGAACATAAACCAGGGCTTAGCTGACTTAGGCTGCTCTGATGCAGGTGCTGCCTGAGGCTGGATATTAGCCTGAGGTCTGCCACCCATCTGATTCTGAGGAGCAGGAGCCGCGGGAGCCTGCTGAGGTGCCTGATAAGGAGGAACCGGTGCAGGAGCCGGCTGAGGGATAGGAGCTGCCTGGGGAATAGGCTGAGGAGCCGGAGCAGGTGCGGGAGCGGGTGCCGGAGTTACCGGAGCAGCTGCTCTTGCATGTACCTGATTCACGGAATCATCGCCAAAGAGGAATCCCTGGGAAGCCTGATGCCTTGCGGGCTGAGGTTCGGGTTCTGCCTGAACGTTCCTTGCGGCATAAGTATTTCTGGACTGAACAGGAGCGGGATTTCTCGCGGGCTGCTCAGTAATAAGCTGAGGATTGTTCCTGGAAAGTACTGAAGTACTTGCTCTGTGACCTGCGCTTGCATTTACGGAATTATCGAATCCGGAAGCGATTACAGTGATCATGATCTCATCCTCGAGGGATGTGTCGATAACGGCACCGACGATGATTTCAGCCTCGGGAGCAACTGCCTCTCTTACGAGCTTAGCAGCCATATCGATCTCCTGGAGCTTCATGTTCCTGCCGCCGGTGAAGTTAACGATAACACCGTTAGCGCCTTCGATAGTCGTATCAAGGAGAGGAGAGTTGATAGCCTGCTTAACTGCTGCTGTTGCTCTTCCCTCACCGCTGGCACGGCCGATACCCATATGGCATACGCCCGCCTTTGTCATTACTCTTCTTACATCTGCAAGGTCGAGGTTGATAAGACCGGGGATAGCAACAAGGTCAGAGATACCTGCTACACCGAACTTCAACACCTGATCTGCCATATTGAATGCATCCTCGAAGGATGTGTCTTCGTCAACTACTTCAAGGAGCTTGTCGTTGGAAACTACAACGAGTGAGTCAACATACTTCTCAAGCTCTCTGATTCCGCGCTCTGCGTTCTGTGCTCTTCTTGCACCCTCAAAGCCGAAAGGTCTTGTAACTACTGCTACCGTAAGGATACCGAGTTCCTGAGCGATCTGTGCCACTACGGGAGCTGCACCTGTACCGGTACCGCCACCCATGCCGGCTGTGATGAAGAGCATATCCGTATTGGATATGGCCTCAGCAATCTCGTCCTTGGACTCTTCTGCAGCCTTCTCGCCTACACTGGGATCCGCACCGCAGCCGAGGCCTCTTGTAACCTTCTCACCGATCTGTATACGAATAGGTGCCTTGGATCTTGCCAACGCCTGATTATCACTGTTGATGGAGATAAAGTCGATACCCTGGACTCCGCTGTCAAGCATACGGTCAACTGCATTACAGCCTCCGCCGCCGCAACCGATAACCTTTATGGTTGCAAAATGTTCTTCGTCCAAAACAAAACCTCGTTTATTATCAGACATTTCAGAATCCTCCAGTCAATTAGTAGCTATATATAGTACAACAATAGAATTTTAACCTAAATATTGTATGGCTTCAATACAAAAGTTACAGTTGTCCGTAATGATGTTAAACTTTTTTTCTAATTAATGCAAATCCCTAAGTTGCCGTTATATTACTGTTTTACGACTATTTGAAGGTCACCTCGTCAATAACCGTATTGTCTGTATATCCTGTTGTCATCCGTCATGTCAAGAGAACCGTCGGGAAGATCGTTCAGAACACCCTCTTCTATGGCAAAGATAAGCCAGTGCATATCATCTGAAATGGTCTCTACATCGGCAAGCTTTACCTGCAATGTAGAACCGTTGGGAAGCGTTATGGTCATAAAGATCATGCCGCTTGGAAGTATCCTTATCTCCTGGACATTCTCGAAGAAACTGTATTCGTCGTTATCGCTGTTCTGGTCAGCCTCGAGTACAGCTCCCAGGATGATTATGAGCTTCTGATACCTTGTATTGCCTTCAAGGTCGATGTGACCGCCCAATACGACGTTGTTGACATCAAGACCGCAAAGGAGCGGATGTGCATCAGGTGAATCCGAGGATGAGAACTCCAGTATGGTTCCTTCACTGTCTATGGCGAAGTATCCGTCGGCATACTTTATATATGCGATCTTCTTTCTCTCTTCTACCTTTATATGAACGCCTGAGGGGAAGTTCACGGAGACCGTGATCTTGCTTATATAAGGATTTTCTGCATAGATCTTGGAAGGATTGACGGTCAGGACCTTCAGGATATGGTCATGGTAGTCAAGTCCCGTCTGTTCTATGACTTCTTCTGTGGTCAGTGCATAATTGCCCTCCACGTTGAAGAATTCTATCCTGAACATAGGATGGAATGCGAGCATCAGCAATATGGTAAGGACCGTGATGCCGATAAGTGCCGCCATCGTCTGTCTGAAGGTCAGAGGAAAATCGTCCAGGAAAGTCCTGTCCTTAAAAGGAGGAAGATCCTGCTTCTTAAGAAGCCTTTCTTCTCTCTTCTTGGCTCTCTCCTCAAGTTTTTTCTTCCTGGCATCTTCGAGGTATCTCTCTGCGGCGATTATCGCTTGGGCTCTCTGCTTTGCCTTGAGGCGCTTCTGCTCTTGCCTTTCTTTCTTCTTCTCTTCCTCGGGATCTTCCTTGAAGTCATCTTCCGTTATGACTTCTTCCACTTTCTTTTCTGCGGGCTCCTTAAGCTCTGCCTCCTCCTTATCGGAAGGGGCATCTTCCTTAGCTTTGTCGTCTTCTATATCGAAGAGCTTGTCGAGCTCGTCATCATTCATCTACTGATCACCGAATCGATGCATTCGCATATTCTCTTGTCGCAGTCCAGGACTGCCAGCTTCTTGGCATTCTGCCTCATCTCATCTCTTCTGGTCTTATCGTCCAAGAGCTTACGAAGCTCGGGCTTTAAAAGTCCGGAAGCCACATCCGAGTCAGACATCAGAAGGCATCCGCCGATCTTCTTAAATGCCGATGCATTATAAGTCTGATGGTCATGGGCCGCATGGGGATAGGGCACGAATACGGAACACGATCCTATGGCCGCTGCCTCGGCGCATGTGACGGCGCCCGCCCTCGTGACGGACACATCGGCACCAGCCAGGTAGAACTCGGGTCTGTCTATATAAGTCATTATCTTAAGGTTATCGGGCAGATCCCCGGTCTCCATATGAGCAGACTGCTGCTTGCCGCTGCTTAAGATAAAAAGGGTATCCGAGAACGACGGATCTCTTGCACAATCGATCATGAAATCATTGATGGTCTTAGCTCCCAGGCTACCGCCCATGGCAAATACCACCTTCTTATCATCCGACACCCCCAGCTCTCTCCTGCCGTCCTCATAAGTAACGCCGATCATGCGGCTCCTTATGGGATTACCGGTACAGACTACCTTACCTGCACCCTTGAAGACTTCTTCCTGGTCAGGAAATCCCGTAAGCACGAGGTCTGCTTTCTTTCCCAGCATCCTGTTGGCTCTTCCGGGGAAGGCGTTGGATTCATGCACGATAGAAGGTATACCCTTCCTCTGCGCTTCCAGAAGAAGCGGGGCACACACATACCCTCCGGTACCTATGACGGCATCGGGCTTGAACTCATCTATGATCGCCGAGCACTGCTTCCTGCCGATGCTAAGGGCTTTAAATGCCTTTACCATTTGGGGAGTAGGACGCATGGGGAAAGGCTTTGCCTCGATATAGCGCATCTCGTATCCCGCCTTGGGTACCAGCTCAGCTTCGAGACCCTCCTTACGTCCGGTAAAGATGATCTTACAGATATCGCCCTTTGACATATAGTGAGCACAGAGCGCGTCCGCGATAGTGATCGCGGGATTTATATGGCCGGATGTTCCTCCGCCCGTCACGATGAACCTACGTTCCATCGGCAACCTCCTTCTTGCGTGAAGGAGCAGTACCGCTCCTGGACACACTGAGTATCATACCATAAGCGGTAAGAAGGAAAAGCTGAGCCGTACCGCCGTAACTTACGAAAGGCAGAGTAACTCCCGTCGAAGGGATGACCTGGAGCTCAACGGCGATATTAAGTATTACCTGTATCATTATTATCGAAGTACAGCCTGTCGCTATCATCCTGGAGAAGACAGAGTCAGCCCTCATTATTACCATAAAGCACATGGCGAACATGACCATATACATCAGGATCAGAAGCATTCCTCCCACGAATCCCGTCTCTTCGACGTAAATGGAGAAGATGTAGTCATTCTGAGGCTCGGAAACATAGTCGTACTTAGCACGGGAATTACCGAGGCCAACACCCCACATTCCGCCTGAACCCAGTGCGTTATGGGCATTATCAACCTGTCTGGTATCATCAGACGAGACATCAGCCGTATCATCGCCGTGAGTGGCTTCATATATCGCGAACCTCTGGAAAACGTGCGCAAAGTTCTTCCTTACGTATGTAGGATTGAACGTAAAGAGCAGGACAAGTCCCGCCAGCGCAAATAAAGATATGACGATACCGCCCCAGAACCATGAACGGATACCGATTCCCGAATTGAGCGTACACATAAATACGACGAATGCTACGATCAAGGTACATGACATGTGCGGCTGTATGGCTATGAAGATATCACACAAGATAGCACCGCCTACGGGCAGAATGAAGTCGAAGAACGCATCAGTCATCCTCTGGGACTTCGGATTCTTAGCCTTGAGCCTGCCCTTGGCTCTCTGATCCAGTACCCATGACCTGTAACCTGCAAGAGCGATTACCAGGGTGACCTTGACCATCTCTGATGTCTGGAACGTAAATCCGCCTATCTTAATCCATCTCTTGGCACCGTTAAGGCTGTATCCTGCTACCTTGGTAAGTATCAGGGATACAAGGCTTAAGGTATAGAGCATGCTCCATACGATAGGTCTGTTAAAGAACTTTACGGGAATAAAGGATGCCGTAAAGCACATGACAAGGCCTAAGCCCGTGAACATAAGCTGCCTTTTAAGATAATAAGTGGAACTCTTGTCGTTAGGCATCGCATAGCCCTGAGGTCCCGATACGGAATAGAGTACGACGAGACCGAATACCACGATGATAAAGAGCATAAGTATCATCGGGATATTGCTCCTTCTGACCTCGGGATAGTTATGCTTCTTCCTGGGAGTATTGATGGGCTCCTCGTTGATTATGGAGGATAAGTAATCTGTATCGTACTGTATCTCCGTGATCTCGGTATCGAGAAGCTGCTTTATGACTTCATTCGTCTTCTTCTCGGGATGGGTAGGCTCGAGCCTTACGGTCTGCCTGGGAGGCTCTGTAGGGCGCTTATGAGAAGGAGCTTCCCTTCTCATCTCATCGGGCTTTCTTCCCGCGTTCTTATTGACAGGCCTTTGCTGAGGCCTTTGTCCGTCAGGTCTTCTCCCGGGTCTTTGCCCCTCGTGACGCTGTCTGTTATCCCTGTCGCTCATCAGGCACCGGTCTCCTCAGCCATTTCCTTGGCGAGCTTCTCGAATCCGAAGGCATTGGATGCCTTGAAGAGGATGCAGTCCCCTTCGGATGCGAAGCTTCCTATCTTCTCCTTGATATCTGCCGTATCCTCACAAAGGACACAGTCAGCATCGGGTCTTGCTGCAAGAAGACCCTTAAGGAAATCATCCTTGTTATCACCCGTTACGAATATCTTATCGATATCGTATGCACCGCAATCCTTACCGACCTGCTCGTGGAGCATGGGCGCATAGTCACCGAGCTCCAGCATCCCGCCTAATACGGCTACCTTCCTTCTTCCTCTTCCCATTATGTCGAGGTTGAAGAACGCAGCCTTCATGGACTCAGGGGATGCGTTATAAGCATCGTTTATTATCCTTATGCCGTTATTGTCGCTTACCTTTCCCCTTCCGTTCATCTGCTCGTAGGAGGAAAGAGCATCGGAAGCCTTAGTCATATCAGCTCCCGTAAGGTGCGCACAAAGGAGCGCGAAGAGTGCATTTCGCACATTATGTATGCCGTTAAGGCCAAGCCTTACATCCATATCCTTATCGCAGGATGAGATATTCACCTTGAATCTGCATCCGTCTTCAAAATCAACATCGTATCCCGTGACCATAAGAGGGCAGTTCATAACGTCACCCGTCGGGCATACCGTATCCGTAGTGACTCTTATACCTGCAAGGCCGTTACCTATGGGAACATTATCCCTCGAGTAGTTGAAGAGGAGTTCATCGTCAGCATTGACGGCAAGTATACCGCCTTCTGTCAGTCCTTCAGTGATCTCGCTCTTTGCAAGGAGTATCTCCTTCTGCGATCCGAGCCTCTCGATATGGGAGTATCCGATATTAGTGATAACTGCTATGTCGGGACAAGCTACGTTCGTAAGATAGGATATCTCACCGCGAAGCCTCATTCCCAGCTCCAGGACCAGCACCTCAGTATCCTCAGGGGCCGTCAGGATGGTCATGGGAAGTCCGATCTCATTATTCTCATTTCTCTTCGTAGAAAAGACCTTAAAGGAAGAGGACAAAGCGCAGGCGATCATCTCCCTGGTGGAAGTCTTGCCTACGGATCCCGTAACGCAGATGACCTTAGCTCCCAGCTTAAAGCGGTATGCTCTTGCCAGGTCACCTAAAGCCTTCACGGTATCTTCTACGACGATGCCCACCGCGCCTGCGGGGATCTTATCCGCATCGTTGACGAGAACGCATGAAGCACCGCTCTCTATAGCCTGAGAAGTGAAGTCGTGACCCTTGAACCTCTCACCGTCGATAGCGACGTAGATATTGCCTTCCTCTATGGTCCTGGTGTCCTTGGAAACACCTGTTATATGTATGGGAGTGTAACCGTTGACACTCCTGTTCACTACTTTTCCGTTAACTGCGGAAGATACCTCTTCCAACGTCATCATGTTTCTCATCGCCTCTTTGCCTCCGCTGCTCTTACGGCCTCGAATGCGACTTCGGAATCATCGAAATGTATCGTCCTGTCCGCGAAGATCTGATAATCCTCATGTCCCTTGCCGGCGATAAGGACGGTATCGCCCTCACATGCCATATCTACGGCCTTGAAGATAGCGGTCTTTCTGTCGATCTCTGTCTCATACTTACCGGATGTCCTCTCCATACCGGTAACGATATTGGCGATGATCCCGGAAGGCTCTTCCTGTCTGGGATTATCGGATGTGATTATCGTATAGTCGGACATGTTGCCGGAGACTTCGCCCATCTCGAACCTTCTGGTGGTGGAACGGTTGCCGCCGCAGCCGAATACTGTGATTATCCTTCCGGGAGTACATTCTCTTAAGGTCTGAAGGACATTCTCGAGGCTTGCGGCATTGTGTGCATAATCTACGAGCACGTTAACACCGAGCTCGTTATCTACCGCCTGGAGCCTTCCCGGGACCTTGACCCTGCTAAGAGCCGTCTTGACCTTGGAATAGCTTACCTTCAGGATACCTGCCACACAGATGGCGCAGAGGGCATTATATACATTGAACTTACCGGGAAGAGATACGAACATGGGGCCTTCGTACCAGGGACTGACCACATTAAACTCAGAACCCGTTACGGAACCCTTCCTTACCGTCTTGATATCGGTCGCATAGCAATCACTGTCAGGCGTAAGGCCGAATGTATAGACCCTGCATCTGGATGTTGCATACTCCAGGACCTTGTCGGCTACAGCGCAGTCCCTGTTGACGACACCAATAGCAGAAGAATCGAATATCTTGAGCTTACAGTTCAGATAATCCTCCATATCGGGATGCTCATTGGGAGCGATATGGTCCTCGTAGAGATTGGTAAAGCAACCGACATCGAACTTCAATCCGTGTACCCTGTCGAGCTTTAATCCCTGTGAGGATACCTCCATGACACAGCTGTCGAAGTTCTTCCTGGCAAGTTCCTCCAGGAATTCGTATATCTCATGGGATTCGGGTGTCGTATGTGAAGCCTTGCGCTTCTCGTCTCCTACGAGATTACATACCGTGCCCATAAGACCGGTACCGTGATCGTCTCGTAGCAGGATATCGTGGAGCATAAAGGTAACCGTGGTCTTGCCCTTGGTACCCGTGACTCCTACAAGATCGAGCCTGTCTTCGGGATGCTCGTAGAAATTAGCCGACAGCACGGCGATGGCCTTACGTGTATCTTCCGTAACGACAACTGCGGCACTATGCTCTTGGGCAAGCGCTATGAGCTCATCGTCAGGAAGGATATCGCGATCCCTATCCGCTACTATGCAAAGAGCACCGTTCTCCAGTGCAGTCTTGATAAATCCGTGACCGTCTGACGTAAACCCCCTAATAGCTACAAAAAGGCTTCCGTCCGTGATCTTACGGGAATCGTATTCGACAGATGTGATCCTGCCCTTAAGATCCCCGGAAAGCAGGGAGTACTGAAGTCCCTGCAGCAAAGTTGACAAAATTATCGACATAACCGTTCATCTTCCGCTTCTATATTTTGATTATATATAATAGCACACTTCGGATGGTAACCCCCATCAGCCTTCCGAAGTTGTAGTGCTGTCATAATCCTCAGGTACTTCCGAGTCCTCGGGCTCGGTCATTACTACACCGTCCTCACCCGTCAGATCCTCCTCGGGATCCGTCTCCTCGGGAGCCTCATCAGTTCTCTCCATGGTGACATATACGATAGTTCCGGCGAATACTACAGATCCTGCGGGATCGCTCTGACCGGTGCAGATACCGGTACAATCGATGTCTTCACCTTCCAATCGGCAGTTAAGATTAGCATCCCTCAGAGCTTCAATACACTCGATGCCGCTCTTTCCTCGAAGATCGGGAACGGTGCTGCTCAAAGGCTGAACCTCGGTGCCGTCGGCATTTGTCTCGGGATAGAGCATTACTATTCCCGTATCGGGCAGCTGGGCATCCGTTCCGGGATATGTATAACCGACGATGCTGTCTGCAGTCATTCCGGGAGCTCCGTAAACAGTGGTGATACCGAATCCGCTAAGCGTACGGCTGGCCTCACCTGCCGTCATTCCTGCTACGGGCTGTACCCAGTTCGTGATCCTGAGGTTATGGTAATCCTCTTCCGTAAGGATCCTGGGAATACCCATATATGAGAGCGTGCCCTCTACTATCTTAGCGGCGATGGCAGCAGTAGCAGATGATCCGACTGACCTGTCCTCAGGTCTGTTAAGAACTACGAGTACCGCGATCTCGGGATTGTCCGTAGGAGCAAAGCAGGAGAACGAGAGAACGTGCATACCTTTCTCCTCACCTACATCGATGGTAGATGTTGATGTCTTACCTGCAACCGAATAACCGGGAACCCTACCTGCGGAACCAGTACCTGACTCGACAACGGCAGCCATAAGGCGGCGTACTCGCTCGGATGTGCTCTCGGAGAATACCGTTCTTATTACCTCGGGCTCGATCTCATCGACGATATTGCCGTTGGAATCGGTGATATATCTTACGAGGTGAGGAACCATGAGGTTGCCTCCGTTGATGATGGCACAGTATGAGTTAATGAGCTGGATAGGTGTGACCGTAGCTGACTCACCGAATGAGAGACACGCAAGGTCGACGATGGTCGGATCCTCATGGAAGATACCTACTGCCTCACCTGGAAGGTCGATACCCGTTATCTCATAGAATCCGAAGGTATGAACATATTCGTAGTACCTGTCGATACCGATCTGCTTAGCAACAGTTGCAAAGACAGGGTTACATGAATTCTCGAAAGCCTGGAGCAATGTCTCCTGACCGTGGTTGCCGCCGTTCTGCTTCTGCAGCCAGCAGGAGATCTCATAATCACCGGCTTCTATAGGATCATCCGAGAATACGGAATCCTCATTATATAAGTTCTCTTCAAATGCGATAGCGGTAGTAAGAGCCTTGAAGGTAGAACCGGGCTCGTATGTATCCTGGATACATCTGTTTCTCCAGACGTCACTCCAGAGGTATGTTACCTGATCGTCCTCCGACATCCCTGCCCATACGACGGGATCCACGCCGTAAGGAACACCGTAAGGATCGTTGAGGTCATAATCGGGAAGCGATACCATGGCAAGAACAGCACCGGTATAAGGCTGCATGACGATACAGGATACACCGCCTCTGGGCTGGTACTGATCATATGCCTGCCTGCAGGCCTCCTCTGCGATCCTCTGGATATTAACATCGATATTAAGGACTATGTTATTGCCGTCAACGGCATCTATGGTAGTAGCTTCGGAATAAGGAAGCACGCCGTCGGTCCTGGAGTCGACCTCTGAATATCTGTATCCGTTATAACCGGACAGAAGGTCGTTGTAGTAATACTCAAGGCCGTCACGTCCTACCAGGTTCACGCCGTCGTTGGTAGCATATCCTATGACCTGGGGACAGAGAGAACCGTAGTTATAGTATCTCTGAGGCACTGCGACGAATCCGATACCGTCGATATTGTTATCGCTGAGGAAGAGCTCTAACTGCTCCTTGACCTCAACTGATACGTTCTTCTTGACGTCACATCCCATGACCGCATTACGGGGATCTGTCGTATCGTTGGGATCTACGGGGATCATGCTGTCCAGATCCTCCCAGTCGATCTCCAGGATCTGAGATACTCCCTGGAGCACCAGCTCTCTGTTGAAATCCTTGGATCTTGCGACTGAATTGGGAGAACATACGACAGTATAGTCGTAAGTATTAGATGCCAGCGCATTACCGTTGATGTCGTAGATCATGCCTCGACTGGAGGCGTATGACATCAGCTTCCACTGATCCGAGGAAGCGGCTCTGGCATACTCCTCATAATGTATGACCGTAGTAAGGTAAAGGTTACCTATAAGGTAGAAACAAAATAAGCCACAGACAGCAAAAACTCCGATGGTAAGCCACATCGGAATGTTCTGTCTGTTCTTTGAATACCAATCTTTAATGCTCATAATGATAATTATATCGCATTAGCTTGGATTTCCTATATAGTAATCTTCCAGATTAGTAATGGCGTGATTGTAAGCCTCTTCACTTACTCCGTACTCGTCATATGTCATTACCGTAGTAAGATTATCATCCTTAGGCATAGGGATCGTTACTACCTGATTGGCATTGGGATCCTGCATACCGAGGGCAAGTGCCTGGGCTCTTATGGTATCCATGTCCGTGATACCGTTGATGTCCTCTTCGGAATCAAGGATATCCTTACGAAGGGTAGAGATCTCATCCTTTAAATCGGAATTATCCCTTGCCATCTCGGAAAGTTCCATCTGAGGGAAGATAAGGAGCCATACGAAGCAGCCGACCAGGATGATAAGACCGATACATACGACAGTCTCAAAAAAGATGTGTCTCGTGTTCTTCCTGATCCTCTTCTTCGCCATCTCGAACTCGAGGTCCGAATCATCGGAAGTATCAAAGTGATGGTCTGACAGATTAAGGACAGCATCCTGTGCGGTCGGATCTTCCACCACCGTGTAATAAGTTCCGGTTCCTTTCAATACCGCATTGTCATTGATAGCCATCTTACTGTCCCCCCGCGTGAATCTTCTAACTTATCTCTCATATACATTATTTCTCTCAAAGACACGGAGCTTACAGCAGTGTGCCCTTGAGTTGGTCTTTATCTCATCTTCGCTAGCCGTGATAGGCTTCTTGGTGATCACGGTACCGAGTGACTTTTTACCGCATACGCATACGGGGAAGTCCCTGGGGCATGTACAGGGAGACTCGAGCTTCCTGAATGCCTCCTTGACGATCCTGTCCTCCAGAGAATGGAAAGAGATGACCGCCATCCTGCCGCCGGGCTTTAAGCATCTCGGGCCGTCCGTCAGCAGCTTCTCGACAGAGCTCAGCTCGTGGTTGACCTCTATACGAAGTGCCTGGAAGCATCTCCTTGCGGGATGCTGGTCCTCGTTCCTGCCCTGTGCAGGCATATATTCCGTGATCTTATCGGCCAATTCCTTGGTCCTTGTAAAAGGCTTAGTCTTACGATCCCTTACGATGCAGGATGCGATCCTTCCAGAGAAGCGCTCCTCGCCGTAATCCCTGAAGATCCTCTCCAGTTCCTGTTCCGAGTAGGAATTGACTACGGTTGCTGCAGTAAGTATCTGCTGTTCGTCCATCCTCATGTCGAGAGGACCGTCATTTACATAAGAAAAACCTCTCTCGGGAGTATCGATCTGGTGTGAAGATACTCCGAGGTCTGCAAGAATACCGTCAACGGGTCCGATCTTCATGCTGCCTATAACATAGTCGATCTCTGAAAAATCGGACTTTACTATGATCCAGTTCTTGCCTTCATACTCTCTCGAACTCTTAAGGCAGGTACGAAGCGCGCTGTCATCCTTATCCAGGGATATGAGAGTTCCCTTAGGAGAAAGTCTCTCGAGGATGCCTCTGCTGTGGCCTCCGCCTCCTGCCGTGCAGTCTACATATATACCGTCAGGCTTTATAGCCAGCTGATCCATGCACTCATTGAACAGGACCGGAACATGTTCGAAATCCTTGTCTGACAAATTACAGTCCCTCCACGTAATAGTTAGTCTCAAGACCCTCGATAGAACCGATATCGTGGTCTTCGTTCTCATAGAAGTTCTTTGTGCAGATATCGAGCTTACCTTCGTCATTGAAGACGCAGATCTCGTCGCCGGGATTGGCTCCGATCTTCTCCCAGAGCTCGGCGGTAACGCTGATCCTTCCCTGGGAATCCACGTTGACATCAAGGGCCTCACCTATGATGGCACGCTTGATCCTTCTGACCTTGGGGTCCATGGAGTTGAGCTTCCCGAGCTGCTCACGGATACCCGCGAAATGCTCTTTTGAGTAGACACACAGATAGCCGACATCAAGGCTGTTCGTTACGACCAGCTCTGATCCCAGCTCATCCTTCTGCTTTGAGGGAATGAAAAATCTTCCCTTAGCGTCGATCTTCTTAGTGTCCCTAGCCAACTTCAGCTGCTCCCTTGTAAACTCGTGTGCCGGGAATCATTCCACTTTGCTCCACACAAGTGATAAATAACTCCACTTTTCACCACACATTTGTATTTTATCTGTAACATATACGTTAATCAAGAGCTTTTTAGGATTTTTCGAACTATTTTCGACGATTGCCTCAAATTCTTTTCCGGGCATAGAAAAACCCGCCTCTCCTTCCACAGAGAGACGGGTTCCGGATGCCGGTAACGTACTACTTTTACACTTGATGCATCCTAACTCCTATATCTATTCCCTTAATGTCAAACATCAACGTCCACATCGATATCTTCATCGGTGAAGACCTTCTCCGATATACTCTCGATACCTTGTGAAATCTTGCCTCCGAGATCCTTCTCACCTGCCTCCTTGGCAACGGCACCTATCATGAGGCATACCGCCACTACCGAGCAGATGATGGTGAGGAAGAATGACACAAGTCCAATAATCAATAATCTGATCTCGCCTTTTTTCATATCGGTCACCTCCTCAGAATCCGCTGTTCCAGATCTTCTTATTCCATCTGACATAGAGCTTCGTGCCTACTGCGAAATACTTGATGCCGAAGTAGAGGAGCACTCCTATAACGACGATGGCGAAGAACATAGCCAGAGCAAATGCGATACCTGCTGCAAGGAAGGATCCGAATGCGGGCAATGCGAGTACGAGTGCCACAAGACCTGCGATAACGGAAAGCTCAAGGACGACTGCCGAGAAAAGAGCCGCCAGGAGAGCGATCCACAAAGGAACTGCCACAAGGAGGTTAAAGAAGATAACAAAGATCTTCTCTGCTACGTGATCATCCGTAACGTTCTTTGCCGCCTTGACCTCAGGCTGCTTCCTTAAAGCCTTGGGAAGCTCAGTGCCTTCCATATATGCTCTTGCAAGATACTCGGGAGAACCGAGCTCATTTGCAAGTTCTTCTTCATTCTTACCTCTGGCCTTGCCTGCTTCAAAATGCGAATCTATCTCAGCCAGTATATCTTTTACTTCCTTGTAAGACATCGAACCAAGACTAGTCTCAAGTTTCTTCAGATATTCTTGTCTGTTCATAATGTCCCTCCTCTCCTATGATCTTATCTACGGCCCCGGAGAATCCTTTCCACTCCTTCTTGTCCGCTTCAAGTCTTTGCTTACCTATCGGTGTAAGGTGGTAGTACTTGCGAGGCGGTCCGTTCTGTGATTCCTGAAGATAAGTCGTAACACTGCCGTCTGCGGCGAGCTTACGAAGTATCGGATAGACCGTTCCGTCCGCCAGTTCTATGCTTTCCGACAATGCGTCCGCTACGTCATATCCATAGCTGTCACCCTTTTCCAGGATGGCGAGAACGCACATATCGAGAACGCCTTTCTTATATTGGCTGTTCATAGGATCCCTCCTTTCGGATTTTGTATTCTTTACTAGTGAATATAGCATACTACTATACAATGTTCAATAGTGTCTCCTTGAAAAGACCCGGTCAGGTCGACGGGTCTCATCGTAATCTGTTTTCCATAGATATATTAAGTATTATACCGAAGGATATGTAGTTAACGAGCATCGCCGTTCCTCCGAGGCTTAAGAAAGGAAGCGGTATTCCCGTTACGGGAAGAAGTCCTACCGACATTCCCATATTCTCAATGAAGTGGAAGGCAAAGGACGCCGCAAGTCCGACGATTATGTAAGAGAATGCCTTTCGTGAAGCCTTATTGGCGACATACATGCATCTGCAAAGGAAGAAGAAGGCCAGTATCACGACTGCAGTCGTACCGATAAAGCCCAGGTGCTCGGACACAGCCGAGTAGATGAAGTCACTCTCCTTAACGGGAACCTTTACAAGAACTCCTGTGTGGTTGCCTGCAAGTCCGCCTGAAGCTATGGCCGCCTTGGACTGGACCAGGTTATACTCGGACTTGGGATCTGATCCTTCGAACACCAGGGACAATATCCTCTTACGCTGATAGTCCTTAAGATAGAACCTCCATACAAAAGGCACCGCGATAACGATAACGGAAGATATAGCCAGAACGAAGTATCTGTACTTAACTCCCCATACGAACAATACGCATACGAAGGAGAAGATGATTACCATTGCAGTACCGAAGTCGGGCTGTGTAAGGATCAGGAGCATCGGCGGACCGTATACGAGAGCCAGAAGACCGAAGCCTTTGAAGATGGAATATTCCTTCTCGCCCATCCTCTCGAATATATCCGAAGCAACCATGACAAGACCGATCTTGGCAAGCTCCGAAGGCTGGAACATACCGATAACGGGCAGGTTCAGCCAGGAGTCGGCACCCCATTTCCAGGTCAGGTCAAAGCCGTCTATCGGGACAAGAATCAACAGGAACAGCGCCACCGCATATATGAACCAGCCGATCATTCGAAGGAACTGGGTATCAAGGGCGCAGATGAACAAAGTGATGCAGATGCCCATGACGGCAGCCGCGATCTGTCTGTAGAAGTTACCGGGATATGCCTCGAAGCCGACTGACAATACCTTCTGAAGAACGAACAGTCCGATGATCGTCAGAAGAAGGATCGGCACTACGAGATAGTAGTCGATCGACCTGATATATGCGCTTCCGCGAAGCTTCTCTATACCGGACTTCTGCCCTGCCATAGGAATTACTCCGTCTTAGCCTCTTTGGAAGGATCCTCCTCAGAAGATGCCTCAGATACGGCTTCAGTCTCTGCATCAGTTTTCTTCTCTGTGGAAGCAGCTGAAGCGGCAGCCCTGCTCTCCTCTGCCGCAAAGCACTTGGCAGGAAGAGGAAGACGCTTTGTCTCCTTATAATGTACATAGATTATATAGATAAGACCGAAGAACACGAGGATCATGGAAAGAGCCTGAGAGGTCCTGATATTCGTATGACCGATATAGAGCGAATCTGTACGAAGGCCCTCGATAAGAAATCTTACGAAGCCGTAACCGATCATGTATACGCATAATGTCTCGAAAGGACGCTTGCTGTGCTTTCTTACCTTGAGAAGGATGAAGAACATGACAAGGTCCCAGATGGATTCATAAAGGAATGTGGGATGAACGGGCATATTGGGATCAAGGTTAGGGCAATTGGAGCTCAGATATCTCTGAACCGTAGCACTTGTCATTCCCCAGGGAAGATTAGTAGTCGTACCGAATGCTTCCTGATTGAAGAAATTGCCCCATCTTCCGATAGCCTGTCCCAAAGGGATATAAGGGATGCAGTAATCAGCACATGTGGAATAAGGGATCTTTCTTATTCTAAGCATTATGAAAGCTCCGATAAAAGCACCTGCTATACCGCCGTATACCGCAAGTCCGCCTCCCCTTGTATCAAAGATCTTGGAAAAGTCCTTGGAGTAGTAATCCCATTCGCAGATAACATAGTATAGCCTTGCTCCGATAAGTGCGGAAGGAAGTGATACGAGAAGTATGTCATATACAAGATCCTTCGAGAACTTATTGGCCTGCGCATGGCGAAGAGCCAGAGCGACACAGAGGACCATACCGAGAGATATGATAAGTCCATACCAATATACTTCAAAGCTGCCGATCTTGAACGCTACGGGACTTACGTGGAATATCCATCCGAGCCCCGGGAAACTTACTTCAACGGTATCCATAGATAAACTCCTTAGATTTATTACTCCGACATGATACCACTTTTGGCATGATATGTCTTTGCCATTATCTTGTCAGACTCCACTTGCTTCGATAATGCCTCAATGTCGTCAAACTTCATCTCGGGGCGTACAAAGGACAGAAGGTCAACCTTGATCCTGGCGCCGTAGATATCCTCGTCAAAATCGAATATGTGGGTCTCGGCATTATCAAAGTCTCCA
The DNA here is from genome assembly GCA_900176545.1 of Oscillospiraceae bacterium. Classification (GTDB taxonomy): domain Bacteria; phylum Bacillota; class Clostridia; order Saccharofermentanales; family Saccharofermentanaceae; genus Saccharofermentans. Next base: position 87,519 of record FWXP01000009.1, on the reverse strand, counting down.
TCGTCAAAAGTAGGCCTCTTGCCTACATTTGTGATCGAGGGGTAGACTTTGCTTCCGATATGAGCCAGAGAAGCATATACTCCTCTTCTTACCGTTATCTTATCCTCGGGGATCTCTATGTTGGCCGTAGGAAATCCCAGTGTCCTTCCAAGCTGTCTTCCCTTGATGACTACTCCCGAATAGGAGAAAGGTCGACCGCCCATAAGATCTGAAGCAAGTTCCACGTCTCCTTCCTCGAGAGCCTCGCGGATCCAGGAAGAAGATATCCTTCTGTCGGTGCCGTCAAGAAGCTTGGCATCGAAGACCTTTACAGCTACGTCGTATTCCCTGCCGAAAGCCTTTAAGTCCTCCGTTGTCCCTGCGGCGCCCTTACCGTATCTGAAGTCATCGCCGCAGAATAGCGCCTTGGCATTCATGCCGAGCTTTAAGATATTCATGCAGAAATCCTGCGGCTCCATATCCTTTATCTTTGCAAAGTCCAGTACGACCATCTCGTCAACGCCGAACTCCGATAATATGTCGAGCCTCTCCTCGAGAGTCGTTACGGACTTGGAAGATCCCTTGATATTGCCTGAGAAGGTCATGACGGAAGATAGCATCCCGTTCTGCTTGGCTGCCTTTACCGTCTTTCTTATTATCTGAGCGTGACCTTCGTGGATGCCGTCAAAGAGACCGAGGGCCACTGCTCTGCCCTCTATCTTAAAAGGCATCGTATCAAGATAGACCTTAACCGTCTTATCGATCATCTGTTGCAAGCATCCTCTCTATGCGCATAATTTCACGGCCGTTCTCCGTTGCCCTGTAGATAACAGCGACAAGCTTGCCGTCGTAGTATGCGGCATATCTTATATCTTCCTTTGTGCCTTCCTTGGCACGTATCTTCTTTCCTACCCTTATATCCTCGTATTCACGTGAAGTAACGTCCACGCGGGGCATGGAGGAGAGCGCCATTTCGTAAGGGAGGATAAAGCTCATGTTGCCTTCTTCCCTCTTTTTTGCTATCTCCTCTTCGGTAACTGCATCCTCTAAAGAGAAAGGACCGCACTTGATCCTTCGAAGACTCACTGCATGTGCTCCGAATCCCGTTATGTCTCCTACGTCACCGCAGATGGTCCTTATGTATGTACCCTTGGAGCAGAATACGTCAAAGGATACGTAGATACCGCCGTCACCTTCGCGGATATCCTTGATATCAAGAGAGTAGATCTTTATGGCGTGAGGCTTCATCTTGACTTCAACGCCTTCCCTGGCAAGCTCGTATGCTTTCTTTCCGTCAATCTTCTTGGCAGAATACTTGGGAGGGATCTGGGAAGTAGTCTTTGCCACCTGCTCGAAAGCATCCCGCACCGCTTTATAGTCATTAGCGCGAAGAGAGATGAGCTCTTCTTCCGTAGGGAGCCTACCTCCGACAGCTTCGCCTTCAATATCCAAAGTCTCCGTAGCCTTGCCCAGGAAACACGTACAGGAATAACCCTTGTCGTAATCATCTGTATAGCGCATGACCTTCAGGGCCTTTCCCGTAAATATGGGGAGCAGACCCGTAGCAAAAGGATCCAGGGTACCGGAATGACCTACCTTCTTGGTACCCAGCTGCTTCTTGATAAAGTTGTCCGATGCCATGGAAGTGATACCGGGCTTCTTATCCAGGAGTATTATGCCGTCGCTCATAAAAGCTCGGATGCCTCTTTTACAACCTGATCCTTAAGGTCGGCCATAGCCTTGCCTGATACGGTAAAGCCTGCGGCTCTCTTATGTCCGCCGCCGTCGAACCTTCCTGCGAACTCGGAACAATCAAAGGACGTCTTGGATCTTAAGTTAGCCCTTACGGAACCTTCTCCCGTCTCGCGAAGTACTACTGCGAGCTCTACGCCCTCTACGTCGCGAAGCCTGGATACAACATCTCCGATATCGTCCTTGGTAGCACCGAAGTCAGAAAACATCTGCTCGGATACTGTCGTGATGGCAAGCTTGCCGTCAGCGAAGAATTCCGTATTGAGGCAAGCCTGGCTCGAGATCCTGAACTCCTGGGGAGTCTTCTTGTCGAAGAGGTTATGACAGACAGCCATTATATCTCCGCCCAAGTCCATGAGCTCTCCTGCAGCTTCCAGCGTCTCTGATCTTGTGTTGGTATATGTAAACCTTCCGGTATCCGTAACGATACCTGCGATAAGGCACATTGCAGCTCTCTTGTCGAGAACTTCCCTTATGTCGCAAGCCAGCATCTCTGCAGTCTGCTTAGCAACATAGAACATCATCTCGCAAGCGGAAGAAGCCTGGGGCTCGATCCACTTCCTGTCGTTTCTTAGTTCTGTCACTTCGTGGTGATCCACGGTAACGGCATCTTCGAACCTGTCGTAGATCTGACCCATATCGCCCATCCTGCTGCCTTCGGTACAGTCAACGGACATTACCTTGACGACCTTCTTGCCGTCGATCGTAATCTCCTCGGCCGAAGGGTCGGCGATATATTCCAGGAGATCATCTACTCCCAGGAAAGCCATGTTGTCGGGAAGCTTCTCAGGCATAGCAACCTTGGCGGGCACGCCCATGTTCTTCAACATTGAAACGGCTGCGCAGGCAGAGCCCACACAGTCGCCGTCAACACTTTTATGTAGGAACACGAGGATGGAGCCGTCAGCTTCCTTGACCTCTTCGCTCATCTCGAGCATAACGCTTCCGATCCTTAATGCTTCATCAGCATATAATTCCTTAACCTGCATAAAGTTTATTCCTCTTCACTATTATCTTCTTCGATCCCGAGCTCGCGACGCTTCTTCTCGTCATCTGCGAGAGTCTTGTCGATAAGTGCCTCCATACGGGCAGCTTCCTCAAGAGTCTCGTCGAGCTTGAAATGCAATTCGGGAGCCACTCTCAGGTTGATATGCTTACACATCTCGAACCTGATGAATCCCTTCGCATGTTCTATGGCATCCATGCAGTCCTTCTTTGCCTTGTCGTCGCCGAAGACGGAGATATCGATCATGGCATGGGTCAGGTCTGATGACATCTTGACCCTGGTGACCGAAGTAAGGAGAGGGATCCTCGGATCCTTGACCTTGGTGGCCAGGATGTCCGAGATCACCTTCTGCATCTCGTCGCCGACAATAGCAGCTCTGTTTCTTCGCATTTATAAACTCCTAATATTAGTCGCGAGCGACTTCACGCTCCTCGAACGCCTCGATGGTATCGCCGATCTTGATATCGTTATAGTTAGCGATGGAAAGACCGCACTCGTAACCGTAGTTGACCTCCTTAACGGCATCCTTCATCCTCTGGAGGGAACCGAGCTGACCGGTGTAGATAACGATATCATCACGAAGTACTCTTACGCCGCAATTTCTTGTGATCTTACCGTCGGTTACATAAGCACCTCCGATAGTACCAACGCCGCTGACCTTGAAGATCTCTCTGATCTCAACATGTCCGAGAACTACTTCCTCGAACTTAGGTGCGAGCATTCCCTTCATAGCGGACTCGATATCCTCGATAGCATTATAGATGACGCTGTAGAGCCTGATGTCTACGCCTGCATCCTTTGCCTTCTCGGAGATAGCCGCATTAGGACGAACATTGAAGCCGATGATTATGGCGTTGGATACGTCAGCGAGCATGATATCGGACTCATTGATTGCACCGACTGCACCGTGTACGACCTTAACGTGTACTTCCTCGTTAGAGAGCTTCTCGACGGACTGTGTAACAGCCTCGACGGAACCCTGAACGTCTGCCTTGATGATGAGGTTAAGATCCTTAACGTCACCCTCAGCCATTGCTGCAGCGAGATTCTCAAGGCTCATCTTGGAGCTCTTTCTGATGTGCTCCTCACGCTGCTTGATCCTTCTCTTCTCAACGAGCTGTCTTGCCATCTTATCGTCTGTTACGGCATAGAGCATCTCACCTGCCTCAGGTACTTCGGGAAGACCTAAGATCTCAACGGGTGTAGAAGGACCTGCCTTCTTGATGTCCTTACCCTTATCGTCGTACATGGCTCTGACGTTACCGATCATAGCGCCGCAGACAACGGTATCGCCCTGCTTCAATGTACCTCTCTGAACGAGGACTGTAGCAACAGGACCTCTGTTCTTATCGAGCTTAGCCTCGATAACGGCACCCTTAGCCTGTCTTGTAGGATCTGCCTTGAGCTCAAGAACATCTGCTACGAGGAGAACGTTCTCAAGGAGGTCATCGATACCTTCGCCCTTCTTAGCGGATACGGGAACCATGATCGTGGAACCGCCCCACTCCTCGGGGATCAATTCGTACTGAGTGAGCTCCTGCTTAACCTTCTCGGGGTTAGCGCCGGGCTTATCGATCTTGTTGATAGCTACTACGATCTCCGTATTAGCTGCCTTAGCGTGGTTGATGGACTCGATAGTCTGAGGCATTACACCGTCATCGGCTGCAACTACCAGGATAGCGATATCCGTGAAGTTTGCACCTCTTGCTCTCATCGTTGTGAAAGCTTCGTGACCGGGAGTATCAAGGAACGTGATCTGACGACCCTTTACTCTTACTGTGTAAGCACCGATATGCTGTGTGATACCGCCGGCCTCACCGGATACAACAGATGCGGACCTGATCCTGTCGAGGAGTGATGTCTTACCGTGGTCAACGTGACCCATGACAACAACAACGGGAGGTCTGGGCTCGAGATTATCGGAAGGTGCATCATCTGCATCGTCGTCGAAGAGGATATCTTCCTCCGTTACCTCCTCAAGGAGAGTAGCGTTGATGCCGAATGCATCAGCAAGAAGACAGGCTGTATCGAAATCGAGCTCCTGGTTGATGGTAGCGAGAACACCGAGCTTCATGAGTTCCTTGATCACGTCGGAGCTCTTCTTGCCGATACCCTCTGCAAAATCCTTTACAGTGATGAAAGGAGGGATCTGGATATCGGTGATGACCTGCTCAACAACAGGCTGAGCGATATATGTGCTCTTCTTCTTTTTCTTTCTTCCGTATGAATAATCATCATACTCACCATCTTCGCTGATCCTGCCGTTGAACTTGGAATTGTTGTTCTTCATGCGGCGGTCGTTAGTGTTCTGGCTCCTGCCGTTCTCTCTTCTCTGCTGATCGTTATCGTTATGCTTCTTCTCGATAGCGCTCTTCTCCGCAAAGTTCGCACGGCTCTTCTTCATATCGTCAAGAGGAGACTCAGCCTTGGGCTTACTGGGCTTTCTGGGTGCGGGACGGTTATTGGAATCATCGTCCTTATCCTTGGCGAATCCGCCGCCCTGATAGCCGCCTCTGTTGCCGCCGCCCTGACGGTTGTTATCCCTGTTATATCCGCCACCCTGGCGATTACCGCCCTGATAGCCTCCCTGACGGTTACCGTCACGGTTATATCTTCCGCCTCTGTTATCGGAGATCACCGTAGATGACCTTACTGTCTCAGGCATAGCTACAACGGCAGAAGATATCTTCCTTCTGTCGATAGCAGGCTCCTTCTTCTCGGGAGCAGGAGCTTCAGCCTTCTTCTCAGGTGCGGGAGCAGCCTTGGGAGCCTCTTCCTTAGCAGCGGGAGCAGCCTTTGCCGCAGGCTTCTTCTCAGGAGCAGGTTTAGCGGGTGCCTCTGCCTTCTTCTCGGCAGGAGCTGCCTTAGGTGCTTCAGCCTTAGGTGCAGGCGCTTCCTTAACGGGAGCCTCCTTCTTAGGTGCTGCTACGGCAGCCTCTTCCTTAACGGGGGCTGCAGCTTCAGAAGGCTGTTCTGTCTTTTTCTTATGAACTCTTCTAACTTTGAGTTCCTTGTTGCCCGATACTCCTCCGAGGGTTATCTGCGGCTTATTCTTCTCGTTGTCTTCACTCATCAGTCAGTCTCCTTTGTATCATCATATTCTTCTAACATTGTGGACAGCTTGCCCGCGAACCCCTCATCGGTTATCGCAAGTATCGCCCTGTCCGGCTTTCCGATAGCATCTCCGAGCTTTCTTGCTTCCGAGAAGCTGTATGCATCCGGAGCATCTGTTCCGTCAGTCTCTATCCTGTGAAGGAGCTTTCCCAAGGTATTCTTGGATATGTCCTTCGATATTATCAGGAGCTTGGCCTGACCGTTTGCTATCGTCGATACTGTCATGTCATAACCCGAAGCCACTTTACCCGCCCTCATGGCAAGTCCTATGAACCTCAGGATCTTATCTTCACTGATCATCCTGTTCCTCGCTACTGTTCTCACAAAGATCCAGGATCTCCTTAGCCACAGCCCGAAGCTGAGCTTCGTCGACTCCGTGCCTTAATCCCTTGGAGAGGCGGTGAGCCTTGAGCTCAGCCATGATGCACTCTTCCTTCCTGCAAAGGTATGAACCTCTGCCCGGGAGCTTGCCCGTGGGATCGTAGCTTATGTTGCCTTCGCTGTCGAGAACGACTCTCATAAGGTCTTTCTTATCGCGTCTCTCACGACAGGATACGCACATTCTCTGCGGCTTTTTCTTCATCAGGATCAGTTCTCTCCTTCGCTCTCGACTACCTGGAACGCATCACCCATGAGCTGTGTAGCCTCGATGATCTCCTCGGACTCTCTCTTGATATCGATCTTGAATCCGGTAAGTCTTGCTGCAAGACGAACATTCTGTCCGCTTCTGCCGATAGCAAGCGTGAACTGGGAATCAGGTACGATGACCTTAGCTCTTCTGTCCTGAGAACCGTCCTCATTAGTAGTGATCTCTGTATCTACGCGAAGTACCTTAGCGGGCTGAAGTGCTTCGGAGATGAAGAGTGCGGGATCCTCGTTCCAATCGACGATGTCGATCTTCTCTCCGCCTAACTCATTCATGATCTCCTGTACTCTCTGGCCTCTCTGACCTACGCAGGAACCCTTAGCGTCGATATTCTCGTCTCTGGAATATACGGCAACCTTGGATCTTGAACCGGGCTCTCTGGATACAGCCTGGATGATGACCTCACCGGACTTGATCTCGGGGATCTCGAGCTCGAAGAGCTTTCTTACGAGTTCATTGGATGTTCTGGATACTGTGATGGAAGGCCTGCCGTTGTGCTCTTCAACACAAAGGACAAGGAACTTCATCTGTCTGTTTGTCTCGTAGATCTCGTTCCTGATCTGTCCCTCTCTGGGAAGAACAGCCTCGGCACGGTCGATGTCTACATATACGTTTCTTGCGTCCTTACGAAGGATGATACCTGTAGCGAGCTCGCCGATCCTGCCGGAGAACTCATTGTTGATCCTTCTGTACTCTGCATCTCTTACCTTCTGGGAGATGGCACTCTTTGCAGCTGTTGCTGCGAGACGACCGAGCTTTTCAACCTCGATACCTACCTCGACCTCATCACCGAGCTCGATATCGGGATCAAGTGCCTTAGCGTCCTCGATTGAGATCTGGTTAGCGTCGTCCTCTACTTCTTCTACTACCTCAACGAGCTTGTAAACGAAGATCTCACCTGTTGTTCTGTCGATCTCGGCCTCTACGTGCTCGATGGACTGTGAACCGGAGAACTCACGTCTGAATGCAGTAACGATACCTTCCTCTACTGCAGTGATGAGCTCTTCCTCTTCGATACCTCTCTCCTTGGCTAACATCTTGATCGCGTCAAGTACGTTATCCTTAGGTTCCTCGTTCTGAATCTTCTTTGCCATTATATGTTCCTCCCTTTTATTATCAGAATTCAATGTGCCTTACGGCCTTGGATATATCCTTATATCCGAAAGTAACACTGCTGTCGTCATCTAGCGTTACCGTCACAGAAGACTCGTCGCTTCCGGATATGGTTCCCGTATATTCTTTACTGCCTTCGTAAGCGGAGAACAAAGAGATATCTATCTTCTCTCCTTCATATCTCCTGTAGTCGGCCATAGTCGTTAAGGGTCTCGTAAGACCCGGAGACGATACTTCGAAATAGTCCGCATCGTGCGTGAGCTTCTCATCCAATATAGGATCCACCGCCCTGCTGAAGTTCTCGCAGTCATCTATGTCGAGACCGCCCTTCTTGTCGATAAAGAGCCTTAAGAATGTGCTCTGACCTTCCTTCTTGTACTCTGCGTCGACAAGCTCGAGACCCATCTGTTCAGCGAGCGGGAGCGCGATGTCAAATGCAGCCTGAGCTATCTTGCTTCTTCCTGCCATTAACTGACGTTCCTCCCCATAAATAAAACAAAAAACGAGCCTCAACGAAGCCCGTTTACTCAAAAAAGTAAATCAACAACATCACTATAATACCATATATAGAGCAGGTACCGCAAACCTATTTCGAATATGTGTATTATCCACAAAAGTTTCCACATTTTTCATTAATTTACTATTCAAAATAACGGCAGGATAAAGTACAATAAGACTATCCCGATAGGGAGAGTCCAGAATCAAAGGAGAACAGCTTATGATTAAGATCATCGCAGGCGAGAAAGGAACAGGTAAGACAGCGCGTCTTGTTGACGACATCAATACCGTAGCGGCTCAGGACAATAATGTGGTCTGCATCGAGAGAGGCAACAGATTGGACCAGCTCCTGAAGCCGAATGTAAGACTCGTAAATATGAAGGAATATCCGGTATCCGGTTATGACCAGCTCCTCGCATTTATATGCGGAATATGCTCCAAGGATTATGATCTGACACACATCTATATCGATAGTATCTACAAAGTGGCCGAGGACTCTGACGTGGCAGATCTTGAGAAGTTCATCACAAATCTTGATTCATTCCTTAAAGATTCTCCCATCACGGCCAGCATCATCTTGAGCTGTAAGGTTGACGAATTACCTGAGTCAGTAAAGTCTTTCTGCTGACACCTGAACTAAGCAAATCATCGGAGGGTACGACGAAGGTCGTACCCTCTTTTGCGTTTCCTAACTAACATACTATTGTAAACTTAAGGAAACACTATTCCCTTCCTATAAATATAGAATAAACCTATCTTATATCTATCAAGTTTATATAGGAGGGCAATATGGGTTTCTTAAAAGAGTTCAAAGATTTCGCACTTAAGGGCAACGTAATGGATATGGCTGTCGGTGTTATCATCGGTGGTGCTTTCGGAAATATCGTAACAGCACTTACAGACAGCTTCATCACACCTCTTATTCAGGTTATCACAGGTAACGACGAAGTAGAGGTCGGCGGACAGTTCGTTATCCGCGGTGCTGCATTCACATACGGTGCATTTATCTCCGCAATAATCAACTTCCTTATCCTCGCTCTTATCCTCTTCTGCGTTATCAAGGCTATCAATACTGCTACTGAGAAGGCAGCTAAGCTCGCCAAGAAGAAGGAAGCCGAAGAAGAAGCTGCTCCCGCAGAGCCTTCAGAGGAAGTCAAGCTCCTTACAGAGATCAGGGACGCACTCGCAAACAAGTGATCTAACTGACCTTATAGTCAATTTGCAATACGAAAGGACCGCCGTTAAGCGGTCCTTTCTTTTGTTCATATAAACTGATCCGGTTATCAGTAATTCTTGCTCTGCTCCTCGAAGTAAGCCTGTGGATGAGCACAAACGGGGCAGACCTCAGGAGCCTTGTCACCGTAGTGGATATATCCGCAGTTGAGGCACTTCCAGATAGTAACGCCGTCACGCTCGAAGGTCATGCCCTTCTCAAGATGCTCAGCTATCTTCCTGTATCTCTCCTCGTGCTCCTTCTCGATGCCGCCTACCATCTCAAAGAGCTCGGCGATATCGTTGAAGCCTTCTTCTCTTGCCTCTTCGGCAAATCTCTTGTACATGTCAGTCCACTCACCGTTCTCGCCTGCTGCTGCATCGAGAAGGTTGGTAAGAGTGTCGGGAACAGTATCACCGTGAAGCTTCTTGAACCACATCTTAGCGTGCTCACGCTCATTGCCGGAAGTCTCAGTGAAGATGTTACTGATCTGAACATATCCTTCCTTCTTAGCCTTGGATGCATAGTATGCATACTTGTTGGTAGCCATAGACTCACCTGCAAAAGCAGCCTGAAGGTTAGCCTCTGTCTTAGTACCCTTTAAATCCATATATTGAACCTCCTTAGATTTAAATACTTATATATGATTGCCGGCACACTCCGGGCAGTATCCCCTGGCGATATAAGATACGCTCTTTACCACAGCGCCCTTAAGGCACTCTGGCATCTTATCGGGACGGCACTTAAAGTCATAGATACTGCTGCACTGGTCGCAGTAGAAATGTCCGTGAAAATCCGTGATGCTGTCGTAGTGACGCTCTCCGTCTGGAGATACGATAACTGCCACCAGCTTCTCCTCGGCAAGTTTTTCCGTAACGTTATATACCGTCGCCAGTGAAAGGGACGGATTAGAATCCTTAAGATCGTTATATATACGATCGCATGTAGGATGTGTCCTGTTATCTATTAGGTATTGAAAGATAAGAAGCCTGGGGACCGTAACTCTGATACCGGCTTCTCTCAATCTGTCAGTAGCACTTAATTCGATCGACATTTGAACTCCACAATTTAGAATTACTATAAATTATATCAATACATCTTTTTCTTGAAAAGTGAAAAATTGTGGCAGTACATGCAACCTGCTTCTCCCTTCTCCGTCTTTAGTTATGAAAGCGAAAGGAGAACAGCCATGAAACTCAGAAATATATTAGCGACAACACTTATAGCATCAACACTTTTAATGCCCCTTACGGCATGCGGCAATTCCGTTCATTCCTCTAATAAGGTAAGATCAGACCATAAGTCATCCTACGGAAACGCCGATCCTTATATGACGAACCTTTCCTATATCTGCAGCGTAGAAGGAGCAGCTGAATACGATCCTCCGATCGCAGGATCAGAGCTCTATGTGCACTTCGATGTATCCGACGAATACATAAACGATCCCGTGGATCTTAAGCTCTATATTTTTAAGGACAAGGTAAGCTTCTTCTGGAACGAGGATAATGCCATAGCTACGCTCAGCCGGACGATCTACAGCGACGGTTCGGATTCCCTGACCTTCCACGGCTATCTTCCTGCCGACATGGACACCGATGACTACAGACTGGTCGTAGCTGACGAGGATTTTAATATCGACAGCGTATTCGTACAGACTATCGTCGGAGACCCTTCCCAGTCAAATGCCTACTATGCGGTAGATAAGCCGGTCATCTATCTCTATCCCGAAGAGGAGATGAATATCACGGTAGGACTTGATATACAAGGAGACCTTACATGCACATACCCCGTATACGATCCTGACTTCGGCTGGAACGTAAGTGCTACACCTGACAGTGTGATCACGGATCTTAGTACGGGAAGGAATTACGACTATCTCTTCTACGAGTGCAGATGTGATATCCCTGATCCTTTCGCACAGTCCGTATGTGTCAGAGGAGAAGATACAGCAGCTTTCCTCGAGCAGTACCTGGAGGCAGCAGGCCTTAACTACAGCGAGATCAACGACTTTATTACATACTGGCTTCCCAGGATGGAGAATAATCCTTATAACCTCATCGCATTCCCTACCGAGAGCTATTCAGAGCTCGCCGAGCTCAATGTATCTCCCGCTCCCGACTCGGTTATCAGGGTATATATGGTATTTTCACCCCTTGATGCAGAAGCAGAGATCCCTGAGGACCAGCAGCTCCAGCTGCCGCAGACACCTGAAAGAACCGGATTCACCCTTGTTGAATGGGGTGGCTCCGAGATCTGATACAATGCTTCCTTTTGAACAAAGAAGATCCGCTCTCATAACGAGGGCGGATCTTCTTCATAGCGGTCACTTTTTCTTCTTCTTGTCTTTTTCTTTGTCTTTTTTCTTCTTGTCGCTCTTCTTTTTCTTATCCTTCTTCTTCTTGAGTTCCTCTATATCGGGAACCTCCACCACCGTCTTGGGCTTGGGAACGGAAGGATCGACCTTGAGAGCGGGCTTTACCTTGGAAGCCTTCTTCTTGTCACTTGCGGCAGCTGCCTTATTCTTGGTCTTGGAAGGAGCGGCCTTAGCGGATGCAGCAAGGCTTCCGTCAGTCAATTCGCCGAGCATATCGGTAAGAGATCTTACCGTAGCATTATTGATGCTGTACCAGATGCATCTGCCGTCCTTTTGCGCCCTGACAAGATCCGCATCTATAAGGATGTTCATGTGATGGGACAATGTAGGCTGTGTCACAGAGAAATCCTCCAGGATATCCTTGGCGCGCATACTGCCGTTTGCGGCAAGGAGCCTTAATATCCTCATCCTCATGGGCTCGGCGAGCATGGACAGTCTTCTTAACTGTTCTTCATCTCTTTCTTCAGTCATCTTCTGTCTCCGTTACCTTTATGCGATAAGGCGATCCTTAAGTGCTTCTTCGAATTCCACGAGGTTCGCACATGCGATTATCTCCGTATTGTCCTCAAGGAGGATCTCATCCTCACCATGTACGAGAACGGTCATGGGAACACCCATCTTACGGAGCAGAAGGAGCTGATAGTCCTTGCTTGCCTCTACTGCCAGATACTTAACGAGAAGCTTTAATACCTGCTTTGCATCTTCGAGATAGAAGCCGTTGAGCTTCATCAGATGATCTACAACATACATGGAGAATACATCGTTGAAGTCCAGAAGTTCCTTCTCGGGGTAATCGGCACAGAAAGCCGTGATAGAGAGCTTGCTTACGATCTCAAGGCTCTTGAAGTCCTTGAGAGGGATCTTGAAGCTCTTTACGTTAGCTGAAAAGAGTTCCTGCATCTGCTCAGCAGTGAGCTCGTTCTTGAGCTCCTTGATGCGGTCGATCCTTGTGAGGATCTTTGTTCTGGGGAAGTAGGTAGCCTGACCTATTTCCGTAGCCTTATGGATGAACCAGGACTCCGGAATAAGGTTCATCCTCTTCCATCTGTATAGAGTACCGTATGAGATCTGAGCTATCCTCAAGAGCTGCTTCTTCGAGATCAGTTCTTCGTCTGCCATAAGACAATTACCTCACTTTACCTAAAATCGTTGATTTTATTGTAAAGTAACTATGTTACAGACAGGGGTCACCCAAATAACAGTTCGGATATTTGTATATCAGCAGCCGGTAAGATCGTAGATGAAGTCTTCATAGCCCGGAACATCGGGAACGATCTCCTCAAAGATCTCGAGCTCATCGGGATAGGGTCTGTTGACAGGTACATATACCGTAACACCGCTGAAGCCCGCATGCTCGTTGCTGTTCCTTACATAAGGGATAAAGTCAACTACGGCCTCGTTAAGCGCGAAGCTCGCGGGATCTGAATATACGGAGCAGCAATCGATAAGATCATTAAGATCCACCATGTTGCAATCATCCAAAGAACATTCGGATCGAAGAGCGCTCTGGAGAGCCGAACGTGCTGAAGTATCGCTCTCGATATATGTATCGACTGATGACAGATACCTTCCGAGCGTAGTCATGAGGGTATCGAGCTTGCTAAGATCCATAATGGATATCGTGCCGTAGTAAGGAATGGGAGAACCCAGTGAATCCCAGTAACCGTTAGCAAGAGCTTCGCATGCCGCGAATCCGTCACAATCGGGATTGCTGACGATATAATCCGTGATGCTCGTGTAGTCGAATCCTTCGGCAGGCATAACTTCCTGGGATGCGGCAAAGTAATCCGCATGGTCCTCAAGGATGCATGCAAGCTCCAAAGCAGCCATCTCACAGCAGTCATATGCTACAAAGTCGAACTTTCTGTCAGATACGTTAGCAGCCTTATCGAAGGCCTGGGACATCTCGGGAAGAGTAAGGTTATCGAAGTCAAAGAGATCGTCGTAGCAGCAGCCGCCGATGGCACCTGCACCATGATCCCAGATAACGAGTCCGCTGTGCTCCGCAGGGAATTCGGAAAGTCCCCACTGAAGGAAATCGGACAATGTACCTGCATCGCCCATATCAAGGAGAGCGGGATTACCTACCTTATACACCTTACCGTCTTCGATAAGGATCCTGTATGTTGCCCAGTGCTTGAAGTAATCATGATCTACATTACTTCCGCCGCACATTACGACGTAGCGAAGATCCGTACCGGAAGTAGACTCTATCATCTCTTCTATATCATCGGATGCACTGTAATCATCCTCGAGATTAGATCCGCAGAAATAGCAGAATATGGTCCACTTGTTCATCTCATATGCCGTCTCTGCATGAACGACGCCCTTAGGCATCAATGTAAGAGCAAGTGCAGCCGCGATAACTGTTGATAATATACGTGAAATGATCTTCTTCATTATTTCTACCGCCTTTCCATTCCGTCATCAATCGTACATCAACCGCAAGATGCAAATCAAGGGAATATAAGTTAATAAACGGTTAACGACTTAGAAGAAAATTGTGAGAATATGAACAAATGCCGCTGCCAGCCATGCGATCATGCACTGCCAGAGGACAAGAGCTGCTGCCCACTTGCGCCCCAGTTCTCTTCTGACTGCAGCAACAGCCGCTACGCACGGAGTGTAGAGCAAAGAGAATACAAGAAGAGATACGGCGCAAGCAGTTGTCATCGCGGAAGTGATATCCCCGGGGTACAGGACCTGCAAGGTCGATACGACGCTCTCCTTGGCGATAAAGCCTGATATCAGAGAAGTACATATCTTCCAGTCACCAAGTCCCGCGGGCTTCATAACGGGTACAAGAAGTCCCGCTATCGCAGCGAGGATGCTGGCGGACGGATCGTCTGTCATCTTAAGAGAGAAATCGAAACTCTGAAGGACCCAGATAAGGATCGAAGCCACGAGGATGACCGTGAATGCCCTCTGAAGGAAATCCTTTGCCTTCTCCCAGAGGAGCTTTATTACGTTGACCGCACCGGGAAGGCGGTAGTTGGGAAGTTCCATTACAAAAGGAACTGCCTCACCTCTGAAGAGGGTCTTCCTGAATATAAGAGATACCAATATGGCAACGACTATACCAAGAAGATAGAGCCCTGTCATCACAAGACCTCCCTGGCCCGGGAAGAATGCATTTACGAAGAAAGCATATATAGGAAGCTTTGCCGTACAGCTCATAAAGGGTGTCAGGAGGATCGTCATCTTCCTGTCCCTCTCGGAAGGAAGTGTCCTCGTTGACATTACCGCGGGAACGGTACAGCCGAATCCTATAAGGAGCGGCACGATACTTCTGCCCGATAATCCTATCTTACGAAGGAGCCGGTCCATGACAAATGCTACTCTTGCGATATAACCCGAATCTTCCAGCAGCGACAGGAAGAAGAACAATGTCACGATTATGGGAAGAAAGCTCAGTACACTTCCTACTCCCGCGAATATGCCGTCCATAAAAAGACCCTTTAAGCCTTCGTTGACGTCAGCTCTTATAAGGAGCTTCTCCGTATATCCTGCCAGAATTCCTATACCGGACTCAAGAAGCCCCTGAAGGAATGCACCTATGACGTTAAATGTCAGGAAGAAGACCATCGCCATGATAAGGATGAATGCGGGGATAGCCGTATACTTACCGGTAAGGAACCTGTCGATCTTCTCGCTTCGTTCCCTCTCCCTGCTCTTACGAGGCTTCTTTACTGCTGTCTTTACTACTTTCTCTATGAAGGAGAATCTCATGCCGGCGATGGCTGCGCTTCGATCGAGGCCGCCCTCCGACTCCATCTGGGAGACAATATGCTCCATAGTCTCCTTCTCATTCTCATCAAGTCCGAGCTTATCGATGATGAGCTCGTCTCCTTCTATTATCTTAGCCGCCGCGAACCTTACTGGGATATCGTGAGCCTTGGCATGGTCATCGATAAGATGCGCGATGGAGTGTATGCATCTGTGTACGGCTCCGCCCAGATAATTCTCGTCGCAGTAATCCTGGCGCTGGGGCTTCTCCTGATAGTACGCGATGTGAAGCACGTGATCCGTGAGCTCGTCTACACCCTGATTCTTGGATGCGGATATGGGAACTACGGGAACGCCGAGCTTTCTCTCGAACTCGTTGACATCTACGCCGCCGCCGTTGGAAGAGAGCTCATCCATCATGTTGAGCGCTACTACCATGGGAACGTTCATCTCCAGAAGCTGCATGGTAAGGTAGAGATTACGCTCTATATTGGTAACATCTACGATATTTATTATGGCGTGAGGCTTTTGCTCCAGAACGAAGTTACGGGACACTATCTCCTCGCTTGTATAAGGCGACATGGAGTAGATACCGGGAAGGTCCGTAAGCCTCGTCTCGGGATGCCCCTTGATGACTCCGTCCTTACGGTCCACCGTAACACCGGGGAAATTACCTACATGCTGATTGGAACCTGTCAGCTGATTAAAGAGCGTAGTCTTACCGCAGTTCTGGTTACCTACGAGAGCCAGCTTCATCACGGTGCCGTCGGGGATAGGATCCTCTTCTTCCTTCACGTGATACTTACCGCCCTCACCAAGACCCGGGTGCTCCGACTTCTTCATCTCGAAATGCTCTTCAACGTCAGCTTCGAGCTTAGCCTTAGTATCCACCTCTATCTTGGCGGCATCGTCGAGCCTCAAGGTAAGGCCGTAGCCTCGAACCTTGACCTCCATGGGATCTCCCATGGGCGCGAACTTTATGACCTTTACCTTGGTACCCGGGATAAGGCCCATATCAAGGAAATGCTGCCTTAAGGCACCGTCGCCTCCTACCTTTGTGATAAGAGCGCTCTGCCCCGGCTCAAGCTTACGAAGAGTATCAGATCCCATATATATCAGAACACCTGCAGTATGAAAAATTTAAGATAGTCCGTCTCGGATACGTTAAGGAGGATGGGGTGATCGGGAGACTGCTGTCTCTTCTCGATCTGCTTTAAGCGGACACCGGCATCCTTCGCGGCGGAATCCAGCATCTTGATAAAGCTCTCCTCATCCATGAAGTGAGAGCAGGAACATGTGGCCAGATACCCTCCTCTGGGGAGCGCCTTCATGGCCCTGTAATTGATCTCCTTATATCCCCTCTTGGCATTCTCCTTTGTCTTCCTGGACTTGGTAAATGCCGGAGGATCCAATATGATCATGTCATATTCGCCCTTCTTTATATTGGGAAGAAGATCGAATACATCTGCGGCCTCAAAGCTCATTATGTCTTCAAGACCGTTGATCTTAGCATTCTCCTGTGCCATCGCTACGGCAGTCTCGGATACATCCACCGCGTGAACGTGCTTGGCTCCGCTCATGGCTGCATTAAGTGCGAATGAGCCCGTATGTGTAAAGCAGTCGAGGACATTCTTGCCTCTGGCGATGCGGCCTGCCGCTTCCCTGTTATATTTCTGATCCAGGAAGAATCCGGTCTTCTGACCGTTTACCACATCGACCTTATACTTGACGCCGTTCTCCGTTATGGAGGCTATGGTCTTTGTGGGGATCCCCCTGTCCTTCTCCTTATAGTAGCCCTTATATTCCGTAAGTCCTTCGAGCTCACGGATAGCGACATCATTACGCTCGTATATACCTATTATGTCCTCTCCCCTTTGACGGAATACATCAAGGATGGCATCAAAGATCATCTCCTTACGGACTTCGATACCGAGGGATAACACCTGGGCAACTAAGACATCGTCGAACCTGTCGATGGTAAGGCCCGGGAATTCGTCCGCTTCACCGAAGATTATCCTTGCACACTTCAGGTCATCTTCGGACTTCATTACGGTCTTTCTATAGTCCAAGGCGTAGCCGGCTCTTCTTTCCCAGAAGGCCTTATCGAAGGTATCGTTTGCATTTCGCGAGATGATCCTTACCCTTATCTTGGAGCTACTGTTATAAAAGCCGGTTCCCGCGTACTTGCCGCCTGCAGTTATGACATCGACAAGATCGCCGTCCTTTATGCCTTCGTCGGCATTTCCTACTTCATTATCGTATACCCACGGGTGGCGGCTCTCCTGTCTCCTGCTGCCTCTCTCCGTAAGCGTTACTTTAAGATATGTTCGTCCTTCCTTCATCAGCGTATCACCAGCCTGAATTTACGCAGTAGCTTACTGAAGCAGCGCAAAGTATTACAAACAGGATGACAGCTATGACAGAAAGGATAGCCTGACCGATATAGATCCACATAAGGACCTTAGCAAATGTATTCTTGGGATATTTTACCCTTGCCATGATCATAAGCACGATGGCAGCGACCCAGGAGGCACAATATAAGATACCGGGGATAAGTGCAAGGTACTGGACTACTTCGGAACCGAGTGACTCACCAAGGGATTCAAGTCCGTAGAACATAGCTCCGAACACGGCGGGACCCGCATACATGCAGATAAGTGATATTATGCACAGCTTCTCTGCAGCCTTCTTATCTTCAGGTGTCTCCTTATTCGCAGAAGGATTATTGCCTGAAGGCTGTGAAGGAGCGGGAGCAGCAACAGGTGCCGGTACGGGCGCAGGTGAAGGTTCAGGTGCAGCAGCTGCTGCCGGCTTCGGTGCGAATGACGCCGCTATTACCTTAGGCTCTCCGCATTCACCGCAGAAATTACCATATGAGTTCATTACCCCGCACTTAGGGCACTTCCATTCGTTATTATTCTCGCTCATGATTCCCCTCCGATAACCACACTTACATACAAAACTTAATTCATATTAACATCTATTCATCAAATTACAACTCCCGAGGTAGCGGAAGCTTACTTCGAAGAGCATACAGGACAAGGGCGATACCCCCTGCGACTAAGACAAGTATCTGCTCAGTCGATAATATCTTTCCGGCATGGGAATAGTGGAAGAAGTCCATACCGAACCTTGCTATAAAGGATAAGACCATAGAAAGAGCGCAGGCCTTCATCTTATCTTTCACTATAAAGAACGCGATAAGGGATATCACGTAGACAATAAAGAATACCGCGGACATCACGGGCTGCACGGGAAGCCCGAATGCATCACCTGCGCAGCACCCCGAAGAGAAGCATGCCATCTTGGATATCGAATACATCAGGGGCGCTGACACGACCCAGGACGAGAATACGACACCCGGCTTATCATTATGGATATATACGGAGATACAGTTACCCAGCATAAGGCCGAATGCGGCACCAAGACCCGAGAAGCCGTAGCCCTTGCCAAGAGTCCTTAAGAATACCAGTAGCATCGAGCACATACCCGTGGCAAAAAGGTCAAGAAAAGCCGTATAGAATATAGTCTGCCGCTTCACCTTATAAAGGCTCTGAAGAAGAGAAGCCGACAAAGTTCCCGACAGCAGCGACAATATTATTATCAGTCCGTAAGTGTACCTGCCCATGTTCACCCTCCGGCATCGATTATAATACACGCACGAGACTTATGGACAGAATAAAAGACCTCGGCACGACCACATCAGCGTTCGGCTTCGGCCCTGTATTATCATTCTCTGCTGAGCGCCTTAAGAAAGATTCCAGAAATCGATAAAGGAAGGTTCCTTGAACTCCGTCTTATACTTGAGCATCCTCTCTACGATGGTCTTGTAGTACAAAGGCTCCCTCTCATCAGTAAGATCATGTGAATGGATAAGGATTATATGCTCCTGACCCTTGCTCTGCTCTTCCTTTCCGAAGGCTGCATCTATATTAGAAAGGATCTTCTCCATGGTCATGTCGGAGCCTTCGCGAAGGAGATACTCCTGACAGTCAAAGCTGCAGTTGGTACCGTTCTCGAACTTCCAGCCGTTACCTATATACCCCGGAGCTATGACACCCGTGTCATCGAGCTTCTTATATCCCAGCTCACGCAGGCAGTCTGTATATGCCTTATTGTTCTCTCCGCCGCATGCAAGGTACGGATAACGGAATACCTTGACCTTACGCTCTACTCCCGCCTTCTCATAGATGCGGTCCAATACCTCATCGCACTTCCTTATCTCAGAAAGCCCCTCCTCGAGAGTACACTCTGCAAGATTAGCGTGGGAATATGTGTGGTTACCTACGATAAGGCCCTTCTGAAGAGCATATATGACAGGCTCGGGCTTCTGCTCTACGAACTCGCCTATGGCAAAGAACAAAGGCTTGATCCCTATCCCAAGAAGGTAATCTATGATAGGTATCGTATTCTCCTGAGGCATATCGTCTATAGTAAGTATTGCTTTGATCATATTATCCTCCCCACACGCAGTATGTTTCCTATATGATACCGCTAATGCCGCCCGCGCAAAACAGAAAGATCGCAGCAAGGCAAAATACTACACCTTACCCTACATATCCGAGGAAATATAGACTACAGTGTAGTATTTCGCGAAATGCACCCGCAATATGAAAAGGCCGCGCACAAAGGCACGACCTTTTCGGCAGTAAGGGTTATGATATGTTTTACTCTTTGATGAGAGAGTAAGCTGAGATCTTCTTTATCTTCGAAGACAAAAGCCATATTATGATCGCTGATACAAGTGTCGTGAAGATAACTGAAGCGACGCCCATCCATCCGTATACCGGCAGGCGGCTCTCTGCAAGTCCCAGGGACCCCAGAAGCGCCGTAAGGAAGGAATTGGACTTAAGAGTTCCAATGGCAGATCCCACCGCCGAACCTATAATGACGCAGGGCATCATGGAGAGGACCAATTCCTTACGAAGCTGAGAGCTCGTAAAGCCAAGTGACTTCTTGATACCGAACTCCTGCTGCTTTCTTATGATGACAGTCTTTATAAGAAGAGTCATCGACAGCAGTATTACCAGAACGGTTACTACGACGATAAGGATACAGATAGCCGTAGATCCGATGATGATCGGCTCTTGAGGAAGTGCTGCCGGGATATTTATATAAGCGCGAAGCTTATCCCCGTACATACTCTCCACTTCATCTGTGACCTTCTGAGCATTATCTGTATTCGACTCATCCAGCGTTACGCAGACGGTATTGGTCTTCGCGGTAAACCCGAGAGATCTTGCGCAGTCGTCGTTCATAAGAGCGAACTTACCGAGATTATCGGTACCCTGCGCGAGGCCGCAGACCGTGAGTTCCTTATCGCAGCCTTTATATGAGACCTTTACGATATCGCCGACCATTACGTCCGCCTGGGAAGCGGCAGTCGCACTCATGATGATCTCATCGGAATAAAGAGGAGCTCTTCCCTCTGTATAGTTGATGGTCGTAAGGGAGCCTAAGTCCTCTACTATCGTCACGTCTACAGCCTGACCTGCAACGGTCATCTCTTCAGTAGCTCTCCAGTAACACTCCTTGACGTGATCGACATTCGCGATCTCGTAGTAAGCCTCTTCGTCGGTAAGAGCCATCATCAGATCGTAAGACGTCGACTGAAGGATATTATAGAGATTGATAGGCTTATAGCAGATGTTGTATCCGAAGAATATTACAAATGCCGTGACAAGACCTACGGATCCCATGATAACGAATGTCATCACGTTCTGCTTCTTGCTCTGAAGAGAAGACTTGAGAGCCAGAAGTCCTACAAGAGGTCCGCCTGATGTAGCAAGAGGAAGATAGTTCTTCTTGAAGCTGTGATTCTGAAGACCGAACCTTAAGGCTATAACGGGATCAAGATTCTTTATCTTAGAAGTAGACAGAGATGACATCACTGCTGTGAGCACTCCGAACATCAGAGGCATGAGAATCGCTACTCCGGGGATCATATGTGCATCCCATCTCATCATGGTCATGGTGCCTACAAGATCTCCTAAGGGAGACAGAAGAAGATACATAGCTCCTATTCCCACAAGAGACGCCGCCACCGCTGTTATCACGAATTCCATGATGTGAGCTTTCCTTATCTGGGAACTTGTGCATCCGAGCGCCTTCAGAGCACCGATATTAACGATATTCTGCTCGATGCTGTTACTTATCCTGAAGAATACGATGATCAGTACTACTACTGCGATAAGAAGCGAGAATGCGCAGAGGATAGCGGAGATGACATTTACCATGATCATATCCGCACTTATCATCATCGACTTCGTATAAGTGGAGATATCGGAGTTATAGCCTCTTCTCATAAGATCTTCCGTTATCTCGTCAGTTGCATCATTGTCTGAGACTCCGTCAGCCGTAGTTATCAGAAATAACGTATAGTAGTTCTTCCAGTCAGGATCAAGAGTCTCCACCATGTCATTATACTGAGACTCTGTCACATAGAAGCACTGTTCGGCCATTATGGTCTCGTATACTCCCGCGAGCTGGAAGACATATATATGATCTCCGATAGTAAGCTCGATATCGTCTCCAACCTTGAACCTGTTCTGATACTTCTGCCTCAGAATGTATCCGGAGATGTAAAGAGGGTTATCGTATTCCTCGTCAGACTTCTCTATGAAGTTCATCCTCTCGATATCACGATCCTCGTCAAGAGGTGCGAAGATCGCCGTAGTCTCTGCTGCCGCCACGATATCCTTGACATCTTCATCGCTGTCGGACTGATCTATGGAAGTCGCGGCCACGAGACCGTCAACTGCCACATAATTCTCGACACAGGGAGAAGAAGCAAGATATCTCTCTATCTCGGTAAGTTCGCCGCTATATTCCTTCAAGCCCGAGACATGCATACCGATGTCGGCAGCATTATTAGTCTCAAGGGTCCTCTCGTAATCGTCGTTATATCCCAGAAGGAGCGTAAGGCCGCATCCGAGCATCGTCGATGACAGGATGACTATGAGAAGAAAGCTTATCATCTGAGAGAAGTCTTTCCTGAAATTTGCCTTTATGAGTTTACCTAACATCTAAGATTACCATCCCATATCCGACAGGAAGTTACGAAGCTTATCGTGACGTGCGCGGTCACCTGATACATAAGGACCTAAGTCGCACTCGCCGCCTATCGTTCCGTCTTTGAAATATATGATCCTGTTTCCTCTTCTTGCCGACTTCATGTCGTGGGTTACCATAAGGATCGACTGACCCTGCTTATTTACTTCCGTAAGTACGTTAAGCACCGCATCAGAAGAAGAACTGTTAAGGGCACCTGTAGGCTCGTCGGCGAATACCATATCAGGTGAATTGATGATCGCACGTACGATACCTACTCGCTGTGCCTCACCGCCCGACAGCTGGTTCGGGAACTTGTTCCAGAGCTTTCTTCCGACGCCTACCTGCTCCAGGAGAGACTGTGCTCTCTTATTGAGCTCTCTTTTATTCTGTCCTGTAAGAAGACCTGCAGTAAGAACATTATCCATGACGCTCATGGAGTCCATGAGATATACCTGCTGGAATACGAAGCCGCAGTGCTTACGCCTGAAGATAGCGAGCTGGTCGCTGGTGAACTTCGTTATATCCCTGTCAGCGAAATGCACCTTACCAAGGCTAGCCTTATCCATACCGGATAGCGCGTACATAAGAGTGGACTTACCTGCACCGGAGGCACCCATTATTACCGTGAAGTCGCCTTCGTATATCTCTGTATCGAGATTCTTTATTACGTGGTGCTGGACACCGCCCGTAGAGAAACTCTTGCAGAGCTTCTCCGTCCTGATGATGCTTTTCTTAGGCATATGCTCTTTCCTTCTTCTTGCGGATGATATTTACGACTGCGATTACGATTATAACAGCAGCGCCGACACCTGCGATAGCCGGTACGGGAAGTGAGCTTCCTGCTTCCGCCTGTGTATCGACAACGGGCTTAGCTGCTACTTCAAGATCGAAGTTCTGGTCGAATGAGTAAGCCTTTCCGTCAGCATCCTCGAAAGTAACATGAGCTACGATGCTGCCGTTACCTACTGCCACGCCCTTGAGAGCCAGGTCTACCGTGCTGCTTCCGCTAACGTCGATATTACCTACATATGTTGAGATATCGTCGATCTGCTCGCCTGAGAACTCGACGGATACGTTATATACGGTATCCTTACCGATGTTATTGAGGTCGAAGGATACATTTGTCTTGCCGTCCAATACGATCTCCTTACGGGAGAGCTTGAACTCGGACAAAGACAGCTCGGGAGTCTGTACGATCGGGATAGTTACGACGGAAGAATCAGCAAAGGAATTACGATCCTTATCTTCATATTCGTAATTAAGAGTAAGAGTATAGGGCTTCTGCTGAAGATCTCCTCTTGTGCTCATGGCAACAGTTACATCGTACTCTGCTTCCTTTGCAAGAGAATCGATATATACGACATTCGTACCGTTAGAAGGAGTGATCTCATTATCTTCTGTCTCGAACTCGATACGGATATTGTTGAGCTGTGTTGCCGTAGATTCGTTCTTAAGGTGTACTACGAGCTCGAAGTCATCGCCTGCATTGACGGGACCTGTGGTGATCTCACTTCCCGTTACGATGAGCCTGGGTGTCACATAAGCCGCATTTACCTGAGATGCCATGAAGGGAGCGCTGATGATCGCTCCTGCCGATACTACTGTAGTAAGAACAGATGCAAGGATCCTTCTTACTCCTCCAACATACTTTTTCATAAGAAAATCTCCGTTCCATGTTTTGTTGATGATCTAAGTCTACCAACAAATACATTAACGGACTTTGCGCCAACCTTAAGGGAATCTTAAGAAACCGAGAAAGGAACCTTAATCCTTGGGGTGATCGATGGAATCTATATACTTATGGTACTTTTCCTTCTCGGCATACATATACTTATCGGCTCTGTCGATATAATCGTCAATAGTACCTTCGTCCCCCGGTTCTATCACTACATAGCCGATACTCGCATGGAGTATGAATGCCAGGTTCATGGACTTGAACTCATCGCTCATGGATCTGGAGATAGATGCGATCATCTTCTCTATAGTAGATTCCTCAGGACACGGAGCCACGGCGATGAACTCATCTCCGCCGTACCTTCCGAAGAGCCATCCTTCGGGAGAATACTTCATGAATGCTTCAGCCGTCGCCTTGATGGCAAGATCGCCGTTAAGGTGACCATAGAGGTCGTTAATGGTCTTCATCCTGTCTATGTCCGCGAATACCAGAATGGACTTCTCACCCTCTGCCTTGCGGGAAGCGATAAAGTCATATAAGACCTTCTGACATCCCGTACGGTTATACATACCCGTCAGAGCATCGGTCATATAGATCTTCTTGAGCTCGTCGTTGGCGCGCTGAGCGAAGATATGGCGTCTCATATTGAACAGCAACGCATTGGTATTCTTTACATACTTTATAAGGTTAAGGTTATAAAGGAGCGTCGGCGCATTCTTTATCGCGATATATCCGATTATGTAGTTCAGATAATTGAGAGGCGCAAAGATATAGAGGTTGGACTCACCCTCCTCGTGCTTATACCCCGGATACAGTTCTCTGGAATCAAAATGCTGCAAGGGGTGCCTTACGCCCTCACGAAGCTCGTAGATAATATCCATATTCCTGCTGTATCCTCTTATCCTCTCGGGATAGAGGTCATCTTCCACCTCGAAGAAATCAGGCTCAGTGCAGAGGCAGTAGTTCTTGCCTAAGAGAGGCACGTCATTGGCATTTACGATACCCATGTCGTAGTAATCTTCTTTCCTTACGGCAAAGGACAGCGGTATCTGTATCCTCTGGAAGAATACATCCATTATGCTATGGTGCAGATGGTTAAAATAGTAATCACGAAGTGCGTCGAAGCGTCTCTTGAGCTGCTCTTCCGATGCAGGACATCCGCAGCTCTCTGAAGGCATAAAGTAGGAATGGTATTCCTCCGAGAAACGCTCATCGGGATGCTCTATCTGGTACTTGAGCTTATCGTAAGCCGTCTCGCCGAATGTCTCCCATCCCCTGGATACCGTCGCCAGGATAGGAACCGTGGTCTGACCGTCCCTTATCATGTCAAAACCCGTAAGGAGTACATCATCCGGGACATTGTATCCTTTCTCCGTAAGAGCCGAATTGATTCCCATGGCCATATTGTCATTGGCGCAAACGATGGCATCGGGAAGCTCATTGCCTTCATCAAGATATTTATGCATAGCCAGGAATGCCGTATAGAATCCGAAGTCACACTTGAACTCATTGAAAAGCTCGAGTCCGTGAGCTTCAAGCACGTCGACTAAAGCCTGGCGCCTTATCTGATTCTCGACATTACCCTCTATTCCGTTTACGTAAATGATCTTCTTACAGTTATGTACTTCAACGAGGTGTGTCGCAAGTTCCTTGACGCCCTTATAGTTCTCCGTCTTGATACAGGACATATTGGGAACATCTACTTCCAGCGACAGCATGGGGATACCTGCTCTCTGGAACCTGGCACATACTCTCTCCTGCTCATCGGGAAAGTTATATGTATTGGTGAGCATGATCGCTCCGTCAAAATCCTCGGGCTCCGGAAGATGGAAGATATTAAGCTGGCACTTATTCTGCAGCTCATGGTCATTGGGAGAACAGAATGTTACGAACACGAAGATATCGACACCGTCCAAGCGGGCTTTCTTCTGAAGACCCGTAACTACATGCTCGATATACTCATTGCTGAATCCGTTAGTGAATACAGCTATCCTTTTGTTCATACCCTATCCTCCGGGCAGCACATTACGCCACCTGCTTCCAACACCTAAGAATATTATACAACCGCAATATAAAAAACGATGTAACCTGTTTATTAACGCTTCTTGAATTAAGACGCTTCGTTTACCCTCGAGAGCACCCTGTAATACTTATCCTTATCCCTCGAGCTCCAGAGATTAGTGCTGATCTTAATATAATTCTTGTAGTTACTGCCGTCAGACTTATCCCAGTTCTTCACGATAAGATCTGCCATCTCAGAACATGACATATACTTATAGTCGGAAGACCAGCCGTGATTGCCGAAGTGATATACGGGAGATCCTTCCGTCATGTATACGGATACATATCTGCCCGGATCAGTCGGAGACCAATAGAAAGAGTCGAAGAATTCAAGAACATATTCATAAGTAAGAAGTCCCAGAAGTTCCACTACCATATCTGAAGACGGCGCTTCCTGACGTGATACTTCAAGATAAGGCTTCTGTCTTCCGTCATCTACAGTTCTAACTTCAAATCCGATCTCACCTGCCATCGAAGCCAGTTCTTCCATATTGGCGGGCATCTTCTTGGGAACAGTCACCTCTTCTGCCTCCTCACGCTTGAATCCTATAAGCTTCTCTTCATATGTCTCCAGCCAGTCCCTGTTATATTCCAGCTTGAACCTGCTATAGAAAGACTCCTTCTCCATATAGTGTTTAACGAGCTTCCACAAGACTTCAGCTGCCGTCATACGGTCCTCGTAAACGGCAGTTGCCTCATCAGCCATGAACCCCTTAATAAATGCCCTCTTCTTCCTGCCAAGATAACGCATGGAGAATATGACTCCCGCCAGCATGCCATGCCCTAGGATCATCATGAATATCGCCGCGGCAACAGGCGAGAATGAATCATCCGGCTTATCCTTGATCACAGATACGATTATCCCAATACCCATAACAAGGGCAAAGATATAAAAGAAGATACCGCATATCCAGAAAGGCAGCCAGCCGCGCTTTGCATTAGCCATACGGGTCAGATCGTGAAGATTGGGATCGTAGTCGGGATCCACGCTGCTCTTGACCTTCTTGGCGGCCTTAAGTTCTCCCTTGAGCGCACGCTTCTTCGCACGGGAATAGTCTGCAAAAAGATACCATCCGATAAGCAATGGCCATACGGCAACTATAAAAGCCGCATCGTAGAAGACATCCGCGCGTATATATATACCTGTCACCCAGTCCTTCTTCGCTATATATGCATTCAAAGGAGCATCAGGATCGTAGTAGACGCGAAGCTTATCTCCCTTATGCATAAACTCATAAGGACCGTCATCGTCATACCAGGATAAGCTCGTATCTGAATCTTCGGGATAGTACTCTACCGTTAGTGTATTTCTGGTCCTCTCCCTTCTTCCGATATGCTCCTTATAGACCTGATCACTAGTAACGACACCTTGTACATGCGGATACTTCTCGAGCTTACTGTTGCCCCAATATCTGCATCCGATATTGATCCCCACGATAAGAACTGAGAGCAACAAGAAGACCGCAGCGACAGATCTCTGGTACTTAAATCCCAGGGAATCCATCTGTGCTTTCTGTTCGGGAGTAAGCTTTGCCATAACGTCACTTCAACACTTCGTATGCAGCATATTCATGCGACAGTTCATAACCGAACCTTCGCGCCAGAGCAACCGAATTCATATCGCGTGCATCCCAGCTCGGGTACAATCCTTCTTCAAGACACATCCGAATCAGTGCGGCACATGCGACAGTAGCAAGTCCCTTGCGTCTTTCCGATACGATAGTCTCTACTTCCAGTTCTATTCCTTCCTTATACCTTGTATAGGAAGAAGCACCGGATACTATCTGACCATCCTTAAGGATAACGACTCCTCTTCCAAGTTCCAGATACGATTCTTTACTTCCGAAAGCAGAAACGAAGTCCATAGTTACCCTGGAACTGAGGCACAGATCGTATAGATTACCGTCTATCCTACGAAGTTCATACTCTGAAGGCAGAGCGGATATGACACTATCAAGGTATTCCTTATCAAACACCGTATCTTTCTTAATGGCATAGCGCATGACCTTCTTCGCGGAAGGAAAGCATTCTTCGATAAGAGAAGCCCATCTCTCATCCTGAGGCACCATTATCACGAACTGCCCCGGCATCTCCTGAACCAGTTCACGGTCAGGCTCACCCGCGTAGAAAGCAAAGCATCCTACATAAGCCATGGCAGACTCGGGCGATGAAAGGTCTGTAACAAAGACCTTACCCATCACCTTCTGAAGGCAGGACCGGATAAGAGTCTCTTCCCACCCTTCAAATAAAGCTTCAACCTTAGATGTATCTTCTAATACGCTAACCATATATGAATCCTCTTACTTAAATACTATCTCATCATTCTTTATGGCTCTGATAAGAAGCTCAAGCAACTGTGCTACATCCTTTTGTACATCTTCGTAGTGGTAATAGTGTGCTTCCGGATATATCATTGACGGCCAGAATCTCTTACCCTCGGCATCCTTCACAATAACCGTTATGATTCCTCGATCGCACTCCCATACTATGCTGTAATCCTTAGGCAGATACTTATACCCTATCTCGAATACGCACATCTGAACGGGACCCCAGCATGAAGTTAGCCTTATATCGTCTCCGAACTCACTCAGCATCCTGTCGTGTATCGTACCCATCGAAAGCTTGCGACTACGACCTTCATCAAGAGCCTTATTGGGATCTTCCTTGTCTTCAATAAGATCGACCTTAAAGCCTCCGAATACGAACCTGCCTGTCTCAAGAAATTTTCTCATGGCATCCACGAATCCATATGACGGAAGTATTCCGTCCTCTACCCTGGAATAGCATTCTTCTACAACTGAAAATGCATAGCATCCGCCTTCAGAAGCTATCTGCCCGAGTTTTTCCGCGATCATCTCAACAGACAATTCTTTGTTGAAGTATAGTCCTCTAAAGAAGGCGACCAACCTGTAATTCGCATCGTATATCTTAGCCATTGCTTGTTTGTAAGTACCGGACAGATAAATGTCGAACTTCTTATGAAGCAGAGACATCAACTCACGTTTGTTATCAAGTTCATTATAAAGATCCATGATATACGGATCCAAGGAATCATCTGCATTAACGGCTTCGATCACAAGAGTCTCAAGCTCCTTGCGATAACCCGTCAATATCAGCATGTAGTAATAATATGCGTCTTCTGCTGTAAACTCTTTCATTACATCTTGTCTCTAATGTCTATTTAAATCCAACGCAGCAAGTATCAATTGATAATCAGGGTCATCCCAAGTTCCCCACCCGAAACAGGTACAATCATTGATATCGATGTTCTTCGCTGCCTCACCGACAGGCTTTCTGCCGATGACAACACACCCGCGTCGCTTGAAAGCAGCCATCTTGCTGTAAGTACACATATACGGTCTCCCAAACGCACTGAGAGGGGTTGCTTCAAGTTTGTCGATATCTATGCTCTGAGGATCATCGTAGATACCTTTGAAGAATTGAAATATCGCCTCGTGATCATACATATCAGGCACAAGTGAGGAAACACGCTTGGAAAACGAGCATATCTTCCTCATCACAACATACTTTCCGTCGTATTCACCAAATCTCTTTTCAAGCATCCACTCATGAGTTCCGACCCTTTTATTCTTTACTATTGTCTTCAACTTGACGGCTATGTACTCACCATCTTCAAAGATATCATCATATACATCGAACTTGATCTTCTTGGGAGCACACTGCTCAGATGTGATCTTTTCACGGAACTTTTCAAGGACCTTTTTACGTTCTTCCAGCGCTTTACTGCCGGCGTCCTCCCAAAGCTCCAACCCGAATCCAGAATCGATCATGTCGATGACTGAATCTCTTACTTCATCGGTAAGTATCCCTTTCTTCCACATGAAATCAGCAAGAGAGTATTTATAGTCAGCCCACTCAGGCTCATCACTCTCGTCAAACATTTCCTTCTTTATACACTCATCCAATTTGACGAGCGCCGCCTCTACATCATAGAGACTGAAAGCAATCTTATACTCTTCGATCAGATCCTGTGCCGTATCATTTCCTGTGATGCTTGCGCTCCATGCTCCCATGACAATCTGCTCCTCCTGTTTTCTGTAACATAGTATACAGGACAAATACCCTATCATCCTACTTGCGGATCATTAGATTTTCACACAAATCGGTACACATAAGAGCATTTTTGGTTCCAATCTGTGTACCGGAAGCTCATCTGTACCTGATAACGATACTGCTGACACAGCTCTTAGCATCGAATACGGAACTTATGTTGCCCCAGCTAAAACTGTTGTCTTCATGCAGTCCCCAATCATTCAATATCCTGTCGTGGAGCTTCTTCCTCTCAGGCTCAGTCTCCCATGAGAACTCTTCGTCAGTACATACAAGCGATACGTTATCGAGCCTGCCGTCAACAAAGACAATAGATACCAGGAAGGTATTACCATCAATATTGTATCTATCATCCAAAGTGATAACTCTTATACCATCCTGCCCCATAAAGCATGAAGTCTTCTTAAAGTCTTCGAAGGTATACTCGGGAGACAGGATAAGATCTTCTGAGAGTCTTAAGATACCGTTCCTGATATCAGTGCACATGGTTATACCCTCTCCTCACCTTTGGCATATCGGTAGTTGACTACAACTTCAAAAGGGAGATCTTTAAGAAGATACTCTACGAACCTGGGAAGGTCAGGATTTGTTCTCTTCAAGAATGTTATTCCGTTGAAGTACATGGGCACATCGTTTACAAGAAGATTCCATACCACTCCCGTGGTCTTGAACTTCTGCTCTCCTGCTTCGTTTATATTCGGATATAATGTGATGTTCATTCCGTATTTCTTATGGTGAAAGAAATACATATACTCGTAGTCCCAGGGGATCTGCTTGGGATTATTCGATATGCCTCCTAAGTTCTTAGACTTTTTGAGAGAATAAGTCTTATAGATATCGTAGTTCTTATCGGCAACTTTCCTGAAGTAAGTATCCAGCTTCTGATCCAGGACCTTGACGACATTCTTCTCAGACATGTCAGTCGTGAGAAGTCCGTAATCCGCCAACATATGTTCTTCTTACTCCTCGCTCACGCTGCAGGCGAACCTGACGGTGGCCATGGCATCCTTGCCGTAGAAGTCTGCGCCGATCATGTCGGCATATTCCTGAGTGAGGACGGCTCCGCCTACGCAGACCTTGCACCAGGGTGCGTCTTTTCTTAAGAGCTTGATGGTATCTTCCATGGCAGGGACCGTTGTGGTCATTAGAGCAGACAGTCCGCATAAGGGAGCGTGGTGCTCTATGACTGCTTCAAGGACGGTCTCGGGAGGTACGTCTCTTCCGAGATCTATTACCTCGAAGCCGTAATTCTCCAGGATTAGTTTAACGATATTCTTTCCGATATCGTGGATATCGCCCTTTACGGTAGCTATTACGAACTTACCTCTGGTAGGACCTGAGGATCCGGACTCTGCCATCTTCGCCTTGATCTGATCGAATGCAAACTGCGATGCTTCCGCAGCCATGAGAAGCTGAGGGAGGTACATCGTCTTTGCTTCGAATCCCTTACCTACTACATCGAGAGCGGGGATGATCTGCTCCGATACGATATCGAGAGCATCGGTAGTTCCAAGGAGCGCAGTAGTAAGCTTTGCAGCCTGCTCCTTCATGCCCTTGACGATAGCTCTCTGAAGATCAGACAGGCCGTCGTCTGCGGAAGGCTCCTTGCTCACGGGACCTGCAGTAAGAGTAGATACCGCGAACTTATCTATATTGGTGATGTAATCGGTACAGTTAGCATCTATTCCCTTCAATGTCTTGAAGGAATAGTAAGCCTTCATCATCTCGTTGGAGCTGGGGTTCATGATAGCCGCACTAAGACCGTAGGCCATAGCCATCATGAAGAAGCCGGATGTGATTATCTCCCTCTGGGGAAGACCGAAGGATACGTTGGATACACCAAGAGATGTGTTGCATCCGAGCTCATGTCGGATATATCTTAATGAATCAAGAGTAGCCAATGCCGCATGGTCATCGGCACTAACCGTCATGGCGAGAGTATCGAAGATAAGATCCTTCCTGGGGATACCGTACTCTTCTGCTCTCTTTATTATCTTCTTGGCGATCTCGATACGCTCCTCGGCAGTATCGGGGATACCTGCTTCGTCAAGAGTCAGGCATACAAGGAGTCCGCCGTACTTTTTAACTAACGGGAATATCTCCTTCATGACCTCATCCTTACCATTGACGGAGTTGATCATGGGCTTGCCGTTATAGCGGCGAAGTGCCCTCTCCATGGCGATGGGATCTGTTGTATCTATCTGCAAGGGCAGATCGATTATTGCCTGCAGCTCATACATTACTTCAGTAAGGAGCGCGGGCTCGTCGATCTCGGGGATACCTACATTGACGTCAAGGACATCTGCGCCCCTGTCCACCTGAGCGGAACCTACGCTTAAGATATGCTCGATATCGTGCTCACGAAGAGCTTCCTTGAACTTCTTCTTACCGGTGGGGTTGATCCTCTCACCGATAAGGATGGGAGCCGTTCCGAATACGACAGTACGAGCATAGGAACTTATTACAGTCCTGCCCTTATCCGTCACGGGAACGGGAGTGATATCAGTAGTCTTCTCATATGTAGCGCGGATATAGTCGGGTGTCGTTCCGCAGCATCCGCCTGCGATACGTACACCTGATCTTATGTAGTCAGCCATAAGGTCTGAGAACTCATCCGGATATACGTCGAATACCGTCTTGCCGTTCTCGGTTCTCGGAAGTCCCGCATTCGGCTTAAGAAGGACAGGGAGAGAAGATACTTCCAGATATTCGTCCACTACGCCCTTGAGCTGAGCAGGACCCAGCGAGCAGTTAGCACCGATGGCATCTACGCCCAGGCCTTCGAGCATGGCGGTCATGGCAGAAGGCGAAGCACCTGTCATGAGCTTGCCGTCTTCGCTGTAGGCATTAGATACGAATATGGGGAGATCGGAATTCTCCTTGGCTGCAAGAACTGCCGCCTTGGTATCGTAGCAGTCGTTCATGGTCTCGATGAAGATAAGATCTACTCCGCACTTAACACCGATCTTTACTGTCTCTGCGTACACGGATACAGCCTCTTCGAAATCGAAGTCACCGTAGGGCTTAAGGAGCTTACCTATAGGACCAATATCAAGAGCCACGAACTTGGGACGGGGATTGGAGCTTATCTCCTGCGCTGCCCTTACGTTCTTGACTGCTGCGGTAATAAGAGTCTCTAATTCCTCTCCCGGGAACTTCAGGCAGTTGGCACCGAAGGTATTGGTGGATACCACATTGGAGCCTGCATCGTAGTAGGCCTTGTGGATGTCCGTTATTATGTCAGGATGAGATACATTCCATCTCTCGGGAAGCTCTCCGGGCTGAAGACCTCTCTCCTGTAAGAGCGTACCCATACCTCCGTCTAGAAATAGAAGGTTATCCTTCATGTATTCAAGTACTGTCATGACTGCCTCCTGAACTCGCACTCCTTAAGACCGCATTTACTGCAGTCGTGACCCTTCAAAGGTTCCGCTCCTTCCTTTATTCCGAAGATGGCGGTAACTGATTTTGTAGGGGTCATAAGAAGGCTCTCGTTAAGTGATATTCCTATCTTTTCTTCTACACGAAGGAGGTTAAATATCTCCTTCTGAGCCGATATATCAAGATCTCCGTAGCCGGGTGAATATCTTGTAGTAGCGCCTTTAAATGTCGAGCAGAAAGTATCGCACAATGCTTCTACCCTCTCTGCGCCTAAAGCTCCTATAAGAAGTGCCCTGGAAGGAGATACTCTTTTGTATCTTCCTACCAGCCTGTCAAAATCAAGTCCTACCGTAGCCGCGAAGATGATGACCTCCGAACAGCCTGACAGTAGCTCGGACAAGCCTTTGGAAGAAGTCTCGAAAGGAAATTCTTTGTACCTTCCGTATACTACCTGACCTCTGGCGGACCTGCTGCATTCAGCGAGGACTTCGTCCATCAGCTTAAGCATGGCTTCGTCAGTCGGGATCTCCCTGCAGCCGCTATATCTCCACACCTCGTTCGTATCAACGGGAGGCAGCGCTGACGGCTCGTATGGCAGGACTCGTATATGACTCTCGATCATCAGAACTCTTTGCCGAGGATAGATGACAGGCTGTTCTTGATTCCTGCTGCTACTTCGGGCTTGTTCATGGAATATACGTGAACGTTGGTAATGCCGTTGGCATAAAGGTCAATGATCTGATCCGTGGCGTAGATGATGCCTGCCTGTGTCATGGCAGCATCGTCGGAGCCGAATCTGTCTACTATAGACCTGAACCTCTCGGGCATAAAGGATCCTGAGAGCTTGATGGCTCTTTCCACTTGATTGGCCTTTGTTATTGGCATTATGCCGGGAAGGACGGGAACGGTAACTCCCGCTTCTCTAAGCTTATACATGAAGTTGAAGAAGAGATTGTTGTCGAAGACCATCTGGGTAGTAAGGAAGTCCGCACCTGCGTCTACCTTCTCCTTGAGCCTTCTTATATCCTCTCTCTGGTTACTGCTCTCGGGATGTACCTCAGGGTAGCATGCGGCACCTATGCAACAGTCGGGATATATGGACTTGATCTCGGATATGAGCTCTACTGCGTAGTTATAGTCCCAGTGACTTCGATCCTCGTTTATCCTGTCAGCGGGGATATCGCCTCTAAGAGCCATTATGTTATGGATACCAGCTTCCTTGAGCTCGGTGATCCTCTCTCTTACGGTAGCCTTATCGGAAGATATGCAAGTAAGATGCGCCAGCATGGGAACATCGTATCTGTGCTCGATCTCGGAGCTCATCTTCAGCGTATACTTGCTGGTTCCGCCGCCTGCGCCGTATGTAACTGACATGAATGAGGGCTTAAGCTCAGCTATCTTGCCTGCTGCAGCCATCACGTTCTCGAAGGATGTCTCCACCTTGGGAGGGAATACCTCAAAGGACAGGCTCATCTCGTTGCGGCTTAATATATCGATGATCTTCATGCGATAAGATCTCCTTTATTAAAGGCAATATGCTAATTTAAACCCTTGGATTATAACACACGCCGCATATCACGAGAAATACAACATTTTTATCACTCTTCTTCGGAAGAGTCTGCCAGACGGAACTGCAATGTCACGCGGAATCCCCCGTCGGCATTGGAGCACTCCAGGCTTCCGCCCATCTTCTCCATGAGCTCGGAAGCTATGGCAAGGCCAAGTCCCGCACCCTGCTTCTCCTTGGCATTAGCGCCTCTTCTGAACTTCTTTGTGACCATGGGAAGGTCTTCTTCGCTTACTCCGCCGCCTCGATCAGTCAGCGACAGTATAAGAGAATCACCCTCGGTACGGGAATCCAGATATATAGACGTATCCGCATATTTATAGGAATTGTGGATTATGTTATTTATGACCTGCGTGGTCCTTACGGGATCACATACGATAAGGCATTCGGTAACTTCGCCGCCTACCACGTATTCGTTGTGGTCGGCTTCCTTTATTATCTTATCGAGGACACGGCTCTCCTGTTCCGAGCAGTTGACTTCCAGCTGATCAAGATCGGTAAGTGATGTCGCGAAGAGATCAGATACAAGTACATCTATCTGATCTGCCTTTCCTACGATGGAATCGAGCTTTGTCTTCTGCTTAGGATCTGTATTGACAGCTCCTAAGAGCTCTCCCATAGCCTTGATGGAAGCAACAGGCGTCTTTATGTCGTGAGACAGCTGAGCTACCAGCTCCACCTTGCTTCGCTGGGCCTCGTATTCCTTCTGCCTGGCGTCTGCAAGCTCTATCCTCATTATGTCAAAGCTCTCGGTAAAGGCACCGAAGAGATTACCTCTGTCCATGGTAAGAGGGGCATCGAGATCTCCGGAAGCTACGTCCGCGGCAAAGTCCTTCATGCGGTCGAAGGGACGCACGATATAGAAATATACCCACACCAGGAACAATGCGATGATCACGGCCTCTACCAGGACGCAGACAAGATATCTCGTCCTGTAGCTGACATATGCATCGCTCTTTATGTGTTCGTAGTCGTTGGCGATAAGAAGCTTACCTACCACTTCCCCGTCCTTGATGATATCCCTTATGGTATATCTAAGGGTCGTGGCGCGCCCCAAGTCCTTAGGCATATCGTGCTGGGTATAAAGAACGATATTGCCGTCGTTATCCATGACCTCGTATTCGAAGCCGTAGATACTCGCGGTCCTTGCGTTGCCTTCGGAAGCGTTGGAATTTATGTCATCCCACCTGTCGGCGCAGTCATGGATGAGTGCATTGACCTTCGTAGCGTCAAGATAGGCGATCTTATAGTCTTCCCTGAACCTTAGTATGGCTACGGGAGCTATCAGGATCACCAGCATCAGGATACAGAGAACGGCAAATCTCCCCTTCATACTTACTCCGCCTTGAAGATATAACCTCTGCCCCTGGCAGTCTTTATGAAGGTCGGCTCATTGGGATCGTCCTCCAGCTTCTCTCTAAGGTGCCTTACGTGAACATTAAGGGTCCCGTCGGTAACGAAGCTGTCGTCCCATACCTTATCGAATATATCCTGCTTGGGTACGACCTTGTTCTTGTTCTCCACAAGATAAGCCAGGAGCTTATACTCCATGGCGGTAAGCTCTATCTCGGATCCCTTCTTGGTGACTATACCCGCATCAAGGTCAATGCCGATATCGCCGAAGGAGAGCGCCTTGCCTTCAGAAGGCGTTGACTTCTCATATCTCTTAAGGACTGCCTTGACCTTGGCAAATAATACGTTAAGTGAATAAGGCTTTGTTATATAGTCGTCGCCTCCGATATTAAGTGCCACCACCATGTCATCGTCACTGGATCTGGCACTTATAAAGAGGATCGGAACGTCTATGGTCTCACGAAGCGTCTTGCAAAGTGAGAATCCTGAAGAATCCCCCAGATTGATATCAAGGAGGATGAGCTTAGTCGTATTCTCACGGAAGAAATCAAGAGCCTCTGCCGCCGTATAAGCGCAGCAGGTCTTAAGGTCGAACATATCGAAGTACTCTGCGGTAGAATCCGCCAGTTCCTTCTCATCATCTATTATCAGTACACTATATTCCATGGAAGATAGTATACCACAAGGAAAGGCTTATATAGTAAGGCTCTCCCCGCAGTGGATATATGAGAGCTTATCCCCCATTATCTCCTTCATGACGCCATAGCAGGCTTCGCCCGTACAGTGACATGTATAGAATACCGTATCAAGAGAAGAAAGTTTCCTCGCGATATCCCGGGCAGTCTCAAGATCTTCCTCTGTCTCTCCGCTTCGGCGCATCAGATGAAAGCCTCCGATAACAACATCAGGCATCTTGCCGTATCTCTCTTCAAAAGCTTCCAGGATATTAAGGATCCCGTTATGAGCGCAGCCGCACATAAGAACATTCTTCTCGCCTTCTGTTATCACCAGACTCTGCTCGTGGGAAAAGTCGTCAGCTACATAGTCTTCGCCGGTCTTTCTCATGAGGCGCTTATTGGTAGAAGGTACGGGATATTCCCTCTCGGATACCGTAAGAAGCGAGATCTCATCGTCCAGGTTAAAGCTGCCGTTCAAAGGATAGACGGAAGGAAGATGAGGGATGAGCTTATCTATACCTATATACCTGTAGCCTTCCTCGGGACCGTCGTATGCATAGTAGTCATCTGCCGCCTTTATCTGCATATATATCTTCGCGGAATCGTTCATCCTGGAAAAAGGCAGCAGCCCTCCGCTATGGTCGTAGTGTCCGTGGCTTAATACACACACGTCTACCTGGGACAGATCTACTCCCAGCACGGAAGCATTTGCAAGGATCTGATCCGAAGGACCTGCGTCCATCAGGATCTTGTGATCTAAAGTCTCTATATAAAACGAAAGGCCGTGAAGCGGAGTACATCCGTCATGACCAATCGTATTTTCTATAATGTTAACTAACTTCATGTTCGAATTATATAGCAATTTCCTACCCAAATTACGGGAATAATGTGTGAATATCATTCTTTAAAGATTGTTAACAGAAGGCTCTTATTTAAGTTACGCTTCACGATTACATGTACATATCACGGTGCTATAATGATAATTGTAAAAATATTTTATACTCTGTCGGGAAGGGAATGTTATATGGAATACAGTGATTTTATACATAATATCAAACCTATCGCATGCGTGATATCCGTAGACCTTCTTCCCGAAGGAGGCTTCGGCGAGATAAGGATCCTCGACGCCAACGAGAGATACAGAAAGACTGTAACAGATGATCCTTCCAAGTTCATAAAGGATACTCCCTATACCGA
Organism: Oscillospiraceae bacterium; assembly: GCA_900176545.1. Taxonomy (GTDB): domain Bacteria; phylum Bacillota; class Clostridia; order Saccharofermentanales; family Saccharofermentanaceae; genus Saccharofermentans. The sequence goes on along the minus strand of FWXP01000009.1, from coordinate 49,063 downwards.
CTGGATAAGAAGAGACCATAACTTCGAGGGCATGGTCTATGAGACCGTGGATACCGGAAAGCCCCTGCATGCATATGTTGATGCAGCTTACTTCAAGTCCTGGATGGAACTCTACATGATGCCTCTTATATCGCCTTTCGAAGACAAGGCGTGTGTACTCTTCTCCTACGACATGACGCCTAAGGCAGATGCAGCAAAACTCAGCGACGTATCTCCCGATTCGGCCTCATTCGTACTTCAGTCCTGCATCAAGCTTCGTGAGACTCCCGACTTCGATCAGGCCGTCAATGCGATCGTGGCCGACATCAGGGAATTCTGCAATGCAAGGCACAGCACGATCCTTCTTACCGACTTTGAGAAGAAGACATGCTCGGTACTTGCCGACGACTACGTAAAAGACGGCAAGGAACCTCCCATGGAGGAATTCCTGGACGATCACTTCTTCGATATTATCGAGACATGGCCCCGTCTTATCGACGGCAGCAACTGCTTTATAATCAATAACGAATACGAGTGGAAGCATGCAAGAGATGTATCTCCAGAGTGGGTAAAGTCCCTGGAGGATGCCGATGTCACTAATATCGTTATCTATCCTCTTATCTCCAACGAAGAGACTATAGCCTACATCTGGGCAGTAGACTTCGACAGAGATAAGACATTACATATAAAGGAAGTAATGGAACTTACAACATTCCTTCTTACTGCCGAGATCTCTAATCACCTCATGGTGGAGAAGATGAAGATCATGAGCTCTACCGATCTTCTTACCGGCGTTCTTAACCGTAATGCCATGAACAACCGTATCAGCAGCAACGATACCGGTGAAGAAGTCATAGGTCTTCCCTTCGGCGTATTCTTCGTTGACGTCAACGGCCTTAAGGTAGTAAACGACACCAAGGGACATATCGCAGGAGATGAGCTTCTTAAGGATGTATCCAAGACTCTAGTGGAGATCTTCCAGGGACACGAGATCTACCGTGTAGGCGGAGACGAATTCCTGGTCATGACCATAGGTGTAGACAAGGAGCATTTCGAGAAGCTGGAAGCAGAGCTCATAAGCAAGGCGGAGCGTCCCGGGCATGCCAACTATGCTTACGGCGCATACTACTGCGGCGACAGCAAGGATATACGAAAGGCAATGCAGATAGCTGACGGCAAGATGTACGAGAATAAGGAAGAGTTCTACAAACGTCACCCCGAGCTCGAATGGGACCGCCAGATGAGCAGGAAGAACGGAGGGTGACAAAAACGTCACTTAAGACAAAAAATTAATAAATATCTTTAATGAATCCAAGCGGAAGTTATGTTACTATAACTTCCGTTTGAGTTTTAATGTATAGAAAAAGGAGAGGTAACACACACATGTACGCATTAAACAAGTTTAAGTTTTATCTTACGATGATCGTACTTATCATCGGCGGCGCATGCCTCATGGTCTACGGCATCAAGACAAGCAGCAGCATGAGCAAGGATCCTATCGACCTTAACGATCCCGATGTTGACTGGAGCGACATCGAAGTAGGAGACCACGTAGAGATGGATCTTCCTATCCTTCTTGACTGCTTCGCAAGATACGAGAAGGACGGCAAGGACACACAGAGATATTACTGCATCCCCAGATACGAAGAGGATCAGCTCTCTATCACTAACTTTATCGGTTTAGAGGTTAAGGATCAGTCGCTCTTCGGCACATACGACAGCCTCGTATCGGATTCCTGGGACTGGTGGCAGTCTGCTGACACTTCCCTTCCTTCCGGAAGCTCCGTTCATATCGACGGTGTTGTAAGAGAGCTTCCTTCCGAGCAGCTCAAGTTCTTCGAAGAGTACTTAAGGGACGATCTTGAACTTTCCGACGATCTCGTTGACGACAGCCAGTACAAGCTCTATATCACTCCCGAGACGAGCAAGGGCAGCACAGGCCTTACTATCCTTGGTGCAGTTCTTCTTGTTGCAGGACTTGGCATCACGGGCTTCAGCCTCACAAGAAGAAGAGGATAAGTTATAAACCATCCATTAACCTACCAAAGAGCAGTGACACAAACGTCGCTGCTCTTTTCTTTGCCCTCTTTTTGACATGACTTATCCCTTTCTTAGCGTTTACTTAATACCTGACATTTATCATCAGACTATAAGCTCATTGGAGGGATACGAACATGAACGAAGCTACAAGAAGATATACAAGAAATTTCTACGAAGACTACGAGACTGCAAGAAAGCTCTGCAGATGGGACGGCGACAAGCTTACTGTCACTATGGCTGCTACCCTTATAGGTAACGATTTTCCTACCACCATGGACAGATTTAAGAGAGCCGAAGATACCATCAAGAAGAATTCGGGAATGTTCTCGGAATTTAGAAGCGGATACGCCAGGAAGATCATCCATGCGGTGATCGCGACAGCTGACGACCAGCCTCAAGCCTTCAACGATATAAAGAAGATACTGTCTCTTCTTAAGCCCGGGTTGCTGGCGTCCTACACCTACCCTATCGCGGCTACTATCATCTGGCTCACTAACGAAGATGGTCACTACGAGACAGCAACCACCAAGACGCTGGAGATCTTCGGTGAAGTCAAGAATAACCATAAGATAATCGGCGGCGACAAGGATCTTCTTAACTGTACTCTCCTGGCAAGCACCGGAAGGGATCCCCAGTCCGTCGCTGACGAATACGAAGAATGCTACAGCGAACTCACCAAGTTCTTCGGCAAGGGCTCGGATACTCTCTTTGCAGCAGCTGCCATGGCACTCTTCCAGGGAGATCCCGGGGTAAAGGCACAGAGGATCAAAGAGCTTCACATGGACCTCAAGGCAAAGAGGTTCCACTTCACTTCAGCAGGTCTTGAGATGATCGCCCTTATGGCAGGTCTGTTCGACAGCAATATGGAAGAGATAATAAACGAGATGCGTGAAGTAAGCGCAGAACTTAGCAAGGCCAAGGGCCTGGGCTCCTGGGGAGTCGGAGACAAGAACAGGAATATGCTCTCCGCAGCTATCGTCATCGCAGCTAATACCGAAGATCCCAAGATCACGCTCTTTGCAAAGCAGGTTATCCTTAATATCCTCTGCAGGCAGATCCAGGATGACGACGCTTCCACGACCACCATGCTCGCCACCATGTGATATTAACAAATTGTAAACACCGCCTATGGGGCGCAACCTCCTTACCGAGGCTGCGTCCTTTGTTGTGTAAGACAAAGACAAAAGGAGTTTACAACCAATGAAGAAGACAGTCACAGCGATCTTAACAGCAGCACTTATGGCATCGGTAATAGCATCCTGCACAGCTAAGACAGAGCCTTCAAGGACATCTGCCACATCAAGGGAGACAACTACACAGACCACAACAGCAACAACCACAACACAGACAACCTCGCAGGACAGAGAACCCTACGATCCCATAAGAGGCGGCGAGCACGCCATCACCCCCGAGATAGAAGAACTCTACTACGAAGCATTCGAGGACATCGACGAGCTTCCCGGTACACCCGTAGCTCTTATCGCAGCAGCAGACGACGGCAGATACGTTATCGTAGATAACGCAGGCTTCCTCTCCTATAGCGGCATGGATGTCTACAGAGTCCAGGTCATCGGCAGGAGTGACAACGGCGAAGCATACTTTAACACCGTAAGATATGTAGATGTTCAGGTAGGAACAGCAGACGACGGAGAGACATTAAATCTTCCCGAGGACTATATCCTCACCCAGGACGACATGGAACAGTACGAGTGGTACGGCTCCCTTCAGTATCCCGTCCAGGTATTCCACGCAGCACAGAACGCCGATTCCAACGTATATATGGCCGTAAGCGACAACCACACCGGAGTCGTATTCATCCAGATCACTGACGACGGCGCCACATATTTTCTCGACGAATTCGACTACGCAGAATTCCTCTGATGCCCCCGACATGGATAGACACAAACAACAAAGAGATAGATAAACAGAAAAAGAACAATAAAAACAATACGAAAAATGGGATAGATAGAAAAGGCCGGCGGCATCAACCGTCGGCCATTTCATTCAGCAACTATACTTTATCGACCCGTAAACTCATTTAGAAGATTTGTATCTGTAAGATCCATACAGGGGCAAGGCAGATATTCGCCCTGCAGATCCCCAATAAAATCCAGATATTCGCTTAAGCTATAGTAATCGGAAGAATATCCCTCGTAATCGATTGTAAATACAACTCCTGCAGAGTCCGTATCGTAGGAAGAAGGGAAATCCACTCCCCCGTTCTCGCACTCTGTCTCCTCCAAAGCAGATACTGAACCAACAGAAACATACGAATCAGACTCAGCAGAATAAGAATAGATAAGATACGGGTTATATGTAGAGTAGAACCCTGAAGGATCCGAATAGTAGACCTCACATATACCGTTATCGTAGAACTCGGGAGACGCTACTGTCTGAAGTTCCAGATTCCACTCATCCGTATCTGTCTCATACTCGAATACATACGCGCACTGGGATTCAGGCGAGCACGAACGCCATACCAGCACCAACTCATCTACTCCGTCAGAGTCCACGTCGCATACGCCGAACTGATTCTCCTCGGAAGAGCACTCATCGTACTCCAGATCCCCGAAGTCATCAGGAAGCCTATGGCCCTCCTTCACCATATAAAGAAGCGTATAGTACGCCTGGTAAAGCTCAGAGTCAGCCACGTTCGTGAACCCTGCTGAGGACGACGATGAAGAAGACGAAGAAGTCTCCGATACCGTAGTCACAACTACAGTAGTAGCAGCTGAGGAAATAGCAGAAGACGAAGATGTCTCTTCCTCCACCGACGCATTACAACCTGCGAGCATACATAGAGCAAGCGTCGCACACATTAACTTAGTAAACTTTTGCACTTTTAAGATTCCCCTTTCGATCAGATCTCAACCCACCATATGGACGAAGCAAAAGAGGAAAAAGTTGCATGCAAAAGCGCCCTTCTAAAGAACAGGCGCTAAGTGCAACACAACAAAACAAAAAGTCAGATGACTATGAATCCGTTATAGTGCTTACCTTCCTTAAGCCACTCTACGAGTTCCTCGTATCCGTCAGGCTTAACAAGTGTAGCTCGATTGATAATCCCGTCTATCTTATCGGGCGAATAGTACTTGATCACCATGGAGTCAAGATCTACCTCAGACATATCAGCCTTAACGCCCTTTCTGAAGATATCCTTATAGCTGTCAACGAAGGGAGCATTACCCGGCACATACAGCGAATCAAGCTGCCACAGCTGGCATCCCTTGCCAAGGAACTCCTTAACAGGTGTCGACCTGGCGAACTTACAATACTGCAGTTCCACTCGCATCATACCGTGCTGCTGTAACTCTTCCTTACTCTTAAAAGACTTAAACATATGAACACCCCCTACAACAGAGTCGTCGTTTCCTATATGTCCAAATTACCACAAACAACGGTAACGAGTGTTACCATTCTATAAACATTAATGTGTAGGTTGGTTAACAGTTATTACAAAGCAAGAAATTGATATGGATCGTATTACCCCAATCGTTCTTTGCAGTATCTTCTTATCGACTCATTGATATCGTTGCTGCCGTTAATGAAGTTGCCGCGCTTCTCTCCGATAATATCAAGTGCTTCCTGATAACGCTCTTCGTGAATGTAGTAGATTGCCTTTCGCAGAGGGTTGAGAGAATTACCGTCGTTTAGACCGTTAACAAAATCATCTATCGTTCCTTCTTCTATGCTCTTATGGAAATGCTCTACGTATCTTTCAACGACTTCTCTAAGCTCATCTATAGACCAGGTCTCGATCTCAGCTCGTTCTTGATAGAGATTCACACCGAATATTGCAAAGGCACCTACTGCCCTTAAGGATACAGGTTGCTGGGAATTACTCTCCATCCCGAGAAGCTTCCAGTGAATATCATCAAGCCATAAGGGCTTGATCTGCTCACTAACTGAGCAATAGCACGTGTTATCGGCAGCGGAAACAGTGATGTGACAATTGAAGAACAGCTCGCCTTTAACAAAGTAGAGCATATAGTCTTTTTTCTTGATCTTATACTTGGACGCTTCTTCCTTTATAAGCTTTGGGAGAGCCGCCTTAAGCTCTCTTAACATGCGTTGCTGTTCTCTTGTCATATTCATCTCCGATCTGTTATCCCACCAAATATGCAGATTCGACTGTACCGTCTATATCTGCTGTTATCTCTATAGCATACAGAATATCAGTTCATATGTTTTTCCCTCAACTTGTGGGACGTTTTTCTGCATCAAAATACATCTCATAATCAACAAAATCTTGTCGCATTACAGGATATTCTCAGGCTTTATCTTCCTGCCTGTCCAGCCTTGAAAAGCGGCCCAGTTTCTGTTGTCATCCATCTCTTCAGGTTCACCGCTGTGAAATGCCAGAAGAAATTCGAGGTAGCCATATACGCCTCCGACATCGTCCATGACATTAAGTCCGTCGGCTGCAATGCAGGTAAGCTTCTTGGTCGTGCTTACATCAAGGATCTTATCCTTAAGTTCATCTTTTATCTCATTATTGTCGTGATCGTATACTTTGGAAGCATCCCTTATGTCGTATACTTCCTCACATGTGATCTTAACTTCCCAGCTGTCACCATAATCGTACTCATATATGATCTCGTATGCGATCGGAAGTATGGGATCGTAATCTTCTTCCCAGGGCATCGAACCATCTGGGAGATAGACAATGTCGTCTGTAAACATGTATTTCTCGAGCATTTCTTCGTATCTTCGCTCTCTATTCTTAAGAAGAGAATTTATCTCCTTCTTACCAGGAAGCTTCTCAAATACGGGAGATAAGACACCGTCTACCGGCAAGCGTTCAAGGATCTCGGTACAATCGGATAGTGCGCACTCTATAGTATGTATGTCAGCTTCCTTAAAAGGTATAAGCTCAGGCTTTGTCTTTTCTCTTGCAAAGGAAGGCTTCCATGGCTCGGGAACCTTGTCAACTTGACTGTAAAGATCTTCCCAGCGTTTTCTGGCAATGATGAAATGCTCTTCCATTCCGTTATAGATACAGGGCGTATTGTATTTACGCTTGAGCCAGGTCCTGATGCTGACGGAACCGTTGTAATCGTCGTCCCAGTAGTGATCGTCGCATTCTTCTGACGGGAATCTGAAGTATGTTCCGCAGTATGGCGCCCAGTTCATTATGTTGCCGTCATGTATGGAATCGGGATTGCCCTTTTGAGGAGCACTGCCACCGGTCAATCTGTTAAAGACTTTGTCAGTAAGCTTAAAGTGATGGAGATGGCTGTTCTCCCATCCGAAGGCTCTCTGGATGGCATAGTGAAGCTGATGAAATGTAAGATTGGACGGAATAAGGATGTCTCTAGTTATACCCTTCTCTGCTTTACCGAATCTGTTGAGGATGTAGCGTTCTGCATCATCAAGTTCGCTGAAGGTCAGATCCAGTCTTAGTCTGTATACGGGTGACGGCTTCATGTATTCTTCGAACCCCTTATTAAGCGGTGTTACTGTAGCTCTCATATCCTGCTCCTCTCTATTGGTTCGATGCACCTGTTTTCTTGATGCATTCTTCTTATGTTCACGATAGGATCTGCTCTTCTTGGCCTCAGGTGATGCATCGGATCCGTAGTATCCTTTGGTATAAGGAAGATATGCCTGAACAGTCTTTATGGATAAGAACAGTTCGTCAGCGATCTCTTGGGTACTCTTTCCCTGATCCCATAGTTCTCTTACCTTTTCTGATGTAGGACTGCTCCACATTCCTTCAGTTATAAGGACTCGCTGAGCACGAACAAGACTCGTACCGACATTAGTAGCCGTCTGCTTAACAGAACCTGTCTTCTTAAAGTCTTCGATTATCTCCTTATAAAGCTCGTCCGTTGACATAGTTATCACCTCGTGAGTTCATATTACACGAGCGTGTAAATAGTGGCAACCTAGTATCGACATAGAAATCATATGCGTGTCATCCGCCTTTCGAGCACACAAAAAGCCGGGCTTTGTGGAGCACCCGGCCTTCTGTAGAGGGGTTGTATGAAGTTGTGTGGTTGTCTTAGTTAAAAATGTGGAAGAAGTACTCTCCTATCCTTGTGCCCAGGCCGAAGAATGTAAGGCAGACGGCTGCGGTCATTCCTATGCAGCATACGAGCCTGAAGGCGTCGCTCCTGTCCCAGAGGGATCTGATCTTCATTGTAAGCTGTTCCATAACTATTCCTCACTTCATGTGTTTATGGTCTTATGTTAACTATGCGGGATTAATATAAAGTCAATATGAAGTAAAGATAATGTCAGTTTTGTTTAAGATAAGATAAAGTGATACTATCTTGCTATGGATATAAGGATCAGACATATAGTTACCTGCCTTGTACTGGCATTTCTTTCTTACCTCGCAGTGTCGAGCAGCGTCGGGCTATACAATCTGGAGCACGCACCTTCTCAGTTCGTCTCAAGCGCCTATGTTGACGGTACCGATATGTCGTCCCTTGCCGAGCTCGGAGAGTCTTCCGTGGGCGGCGCTACGGCTTTCGTAACATCCGTGGGATACGGTGCGCTCATATTCGTCGCTTCCCTTATATCGTCCCTTATCCTTACGCTGGTATTCGTAAGGAAGGTGGCGCCCCATAATGTCGCTTTCGAGGCTACGATGTGTATCTACATCGCATTTGTTGCCCTCTCGCTTCTTCTAAGCCTTATACTTACCCGCTTTGCCGAAGTCATCCCTTCTCTTATCTATACGGGGATATGGGCGTTGGTGGCAGGACTCGTTTATCTTCTTCCCTTAAGGCTTAAGAGGCGCTGATCTCTTCTTTCTTCTTGCCGAATACATCGTCCGTCAGTGTCATACAGTTGATGAACAACAGAAGAAGACTTCCGCTTACTGTTCCCATGGAATGTGTTGTTATCCCCTTTACCAGGAGCGCAACGGCTACTATAACTGCTACTGCTAATATTCCGATAGATACCTTCTTGTTGAGCTTTCTTGACATGTGAGTGTTCCTCCCTGTGTTTTGTTCTTATGGCTCTATCTTACGGAGGAAGAGTTAATCGGGGGTCAACTGCAGTTCAAGAAAAAGTTGAAAGAACGTCAAGGGATGGTCAAGACATAAAAAGATCCGGGCTTATTACCCGGATCTCTTAAAACTATGAAGATATCTTATATGGTCTTCAGGCTCTGCCTACGCCGTCAACCTTATCGATCGTGTCTATAGTGCCGTTCTCGTTATACTTGAACTCGGCAACGCATACGCTCCTGTGGAAGAGGCTTCCTCCGGGAAGCTCGTCCGTGTGGTAGAAGAGATAGGAATGTCCCTTGAAGTCGCAGATACCTGGATGGTTCGTGAAGCAGGGGCCTTCCTCCATAAGGACTCCGCCGTAGGTCCAGGGACCCGTGGGAGAAGGAGAAGTGGAATAAGCAAGATGCTCGTTACGTCTCTCACCCTCAGCGAAAGCGGCATATACCATGTAGTAAAGATCGCCTCTCCTGTAGAACCAGGGGCCCTCGCCGTATGTAGTACCCGTCTCGTGGCTACCCTTGCCGAAAGCTTCGACTGTCATGGGAATCTTCTGCACTTCGCCCTCGTAGGAGACCATGTCTTCGTTGAGCTTTACATAGCGAAGCTCGGGATTACCGAAATAAAGATATGCCTGTCCGTCCTCGTCGATAAAGACAGTAGGATCGATGTCGTTCCAGTCGCCCTCGTCTACAAGGGGATGTCCGATGTCCTTATAAGGACCCTCGGGCTTATCGGATACGCCGACTGCGATAGCCATGCCGCTGTCGATCTTATGTACGGGGCAGTAGAGATAGAACTTGCCGTTCCTCTCGATGCACTGGGGAGCCCATGCTCTGTCGTCTGCCCAGCTGATATCGTCAAGTGAGAAGATCTTACCGTGGTCTGTCCAGTTGACCATATCCTTGGTGGAGAAGCATCTCCAGTCGAACATGGTATAGAAATCGTTTATCAGCTGATCCTCGTCGTGTGTGGTATAGAGATAAAGTGTATCTCCGTATACCATGGGTGCGGGATCCGCAGTATATATATCCGTGACAATGGGATTCTTATGGAAAGTCTTGTGGCTCATGTAATATCCTCCGATGTTAATAGCATCTATACCTAAAGTATAGCATCCGCATCGGAATTGAAATTGATATATCAACAGATGTTATTGACTATCCCTATTGAGACGAAGCCGTTAAGGATCGCTTCTACGTCAGAACCCTCCTGCGCAGGTCGTCTGTCCACCCAGTGGATGGTGTATCTCTTGCCGCCGTCCTTGATATCTTCTTCAGTATAGTAATCGACATAAGGTGTGGTATTAACCTTCCTGTCGTAAAGTATACCCTTGCATTCTTCTACGCTGCAGTCAGGGAAATTGATATTGAGGACGCTTCCCTTCTTGGTCTTTATCTTTTTGTTTTCCTTGTTGCATAAGAGTTCTTCTAATACTATCGGAAGATACTTATCAGTCACCTGATGTCCGAAGGCGCTCTCCCTGTTATCTCCCCTGAAGCCTTCAGAGAATGCGACTACGGGATAGCCGCACATGGCAGCATCGAGAGCCGCTCCGACTGTCGCGGAATACTGGATATCCATCCCCATGTTAAAGCCGTTGTTGATTCCGGAGAAAACGATATCAGGGTGCTCCGGCATTATGTTATTGGCACCGATTCTCACGCAGTCCGTAGGAAGACCCGTGCACTTATATGCATGTACGCCTTCTATCTTGTAGTCCACGGGATATACATCCAAAGGCACACTTATGGTAAGGCTGTGGGAGGCACAGCTCCTCTCGCCGTCAGGTGCTACTATCCATACTTCGCCGTACTTTACTGCCGCCTCGGCAAGTCTTCTTAATCCGTCTGATCCTATTCCGTCATCGTTAGTTATAAGTATTCTCATGTAGTGATTATAGCATTAGTTCCATACCAAAAGCGCCGCTTATGTGGAGCGCGGCGCTTTGGAAGAAAGGAGGTAATTTATATGGACACTTAGTATGTTGTCGTAAGTTGACCGTCACCTTCTGCGACGGGGTGTAGGCTTTGCCAAATCAAAGATAAGAGCGATCGGGAACCATAAGGGTAAGAGCAAAGTCGCAATGAGGATGCCAAGGAGAAAATATCCGATATGGAATCTAAATGTATTCCTAATCTTGATCGTACGGGGATATCTCATGGTCAACACCTCCCTCATTACTGAATCTGTCCTTTCTGTCTTACTTTCTTGTCTTGATTCTATCACGGGTGCTGTCCCATTGTACGGACACTTCCAAGGCGCAAAAATGCCCTGTTCTTCATGTCAGAACAGGGCATTGATCGTATAGTTTATATCGTTCTTATGCAGTCTTCTTACCTGCAAGTTCCTGCACACGCTCAAGCGGAAGATCGGTGCACTCAGCGATATCCTCCAGCGTTAACTTTCCGTTAGCAATCAGACGGAGAGCATTCTCGATCTTGTTCTGCTCCACACCTTCCTCACGACCTTTTATAAGTCCTCTTTCTTCTATAACATCTGCCCAGTTACACATCGTATCGATATCCTCCTCCAATTTCTTATCTATTTCTATGTTATGTCTCGTCCTAAGGTAATCCTTTACCTCTTCGGGACTACTATCCTTACCAAGAGCATGGGTGATAAGATCAGCCATCTCACTCATATTATAATCTCCGTTCGAGCCTTCTTCAAACTCTCCTATATGGTATACGACAACAGCCAGCTTATCGTAATCATCTTTCTTAAGGCACTCGTGCTTACTGATCTGACGCTCATTCATGTCGTAAATATTCAGACTTCCTGCCTGCTTTGAACTTGGAGACATGCATATCCAGATAGAATAGACTTTCTCGATCTTCTCATAGTGTGAATGCGAGAAGACTGTACTGTATTCGGAAGTCACCATATTACATGCATAGTAGATGCCTCTTGTAGCCGGCTTATACGAAAGACTCTTAGTATTCTTCTGAGCTTCAAGATTAATGAGTATCTTAGAGTGTTTCTTTGTCCTCTTAGGAAGAAGAGCATCGAACCTGATATCGTAAGTAACTGCACCCTGTTCCACTCCGCTTCCGGAACTAGCAAGTTCGTCCTGCACTTCACTGTTATCGATGCTATTTCTGACATCGCCCTGAATATACTTATCCCTGATATCTTCATTACTCGAATCCTTATACTCAGGTACCAGGGCTTTAAGGATCACCGCCAGTATAGCTTTATTTGACAGTATCCTCTTAACAGCATTGTTGTATCTGTATTTATTCTTATCCAATCTTTAACCTCCTGCCACTTTAGAACTTATGTTCATATACTAGCAGGTTTAAGGCCGGATTTGTTCGACAAAAGTACTGAATTTTCGACAAAAGACGACAAAGCAAAGTTGCCGTGATTTCCCTTCTCACACCCGCTTCTTCACGGGGATCCACTTGGTACAGAGGTACTCGGGATCGTTGTAGTAATCTCCCTGGTAGTAGAGCTCAAACTCGCACTGACCGTCTACAACATATTCCGCATTATCCGGCACCCAGTGATTCCATATAAGGTCATTTATCTCCTCCATGGCGTCAGGGAGCTTGCCTACGCAGTTGAAGACTGCCCAGGTGCCTTTCCTTATCTCGTAGACCTGCATTTCGCTCGGTACTTCCCCGCCTCTGTAGATACCTCCGAAGAGATAGCGGTAAGGACCTTTGTTCGCAGGGTATTCCGTCACTCCGCATGAGCCGATGTTATGTGCAAGAAGCGCCCTTTCGAGATCGTTCTCGGGGGATCTCAGCTTCAGCTCGTCCCTGAGCCTGTTTATATCTTTCCATCGCTTGGCGATATCGGTGCTGTTCTCGGGGGTGTATTCTCCCATAAAGCCCACAGCCCGGAATGCTTCCTTCTCGACTATCTCCACGTCAAGGCTCTGTCCGCCCCTTATAGTGATGGCTATCTGTATGGGGAAGAATGCTCTGGGGCGTTTTGTGCCTTTCCTTACTTCGGAAGGAGACGCTTCGTGAAATCTCGTGAAAGCCTTGGAGAAGCTGGCCGAATTGTCGTAGCCGTACTTCAACGCGATGTCCGTTATCTTGGTGTCGGAAGTCATGAGGTCGCGCGCTGCCTGATATAGCCTTCTGTTCCTTATATACTCTGAGATGGTATGCTCGGTCATTATCTGGAAGCCCTGCTGCAGATACGAAGAAGATATCGCCAGATGCGAAGCGAGCTCGTCTGCTCCCTCCACTTCAAGAAGGTGGTCTTCTATATACTGCAAAGCGTCCTTTATCGTTGTGAGCCATTCCATGGGGATATTATAATATGAAGCGGACAGATTCTTAAAGATACGGACAAGTTTTATTCCCTGTGAAAGTATAGGATAATGGCAAAACATATGTGAGGGATAGATATGAAAAGATCAATAGCTTCAGTACTCTTGCTGTCGTTTCTTATGGGGGCGGCATCCTGCAAGAAGGATACGGATCCTTCCGCAGTCGACCTGTCGGGTGCTTTCTACAGTCACGGCGAGGACGGATATTTCTCCATGCTTGACGAAGGATATCCTGTAGCCGTACGTGATCAGGGTCCTCCGGGATCTTGCTGTGCACATGCATGTGCTGCTACGATAGAGCGCAATATCCGCTATACATCAGGAGACGACTTCGAAGTAGACCCCTACTACCTTCTCGTAGATAACGTAGGAATGGATAAAGGCGAAGGCGCAATGCTCACGACCGAACACTACGCTACGGCGATCACCAGCGTAAACAATATCGAGTGGGGAATGGCTGACGGCTACGAAGGATACGTCCTTACCGCAGCACCGACATACTACGGCATGCCTGAGACTGAGGTAACCCGCCAGATGATACAGTCCGCCATAAGAACATACGGCGGCGTTACTGCAGATATTCAGATAACGACACCCGCGATAAACGGATGGCACGGCGGCTACTACACCCTGTACGATAACAGCGAGAGCCTTAACCATATCGTCAATATATTAGGATGGGACGACAACTTTCCTGCAGAGCTCTTCGGAGATTCCGTTACCTCTGACGGCGCATGGCTGGTACAGAACAGCTTCGGCGAAGACTGGGGTGACGGCGGCTACTGCTGGGTATCTTACGAGACACATATTCAGTTCATGGATACATTTCAGGTATCCGATGAATACAGCGAAGTCATATCACATGCTCCCGGAGCATATGGTGAACTCGTTACGGAAGGTGAACCGACAGTCGGTTCCGTATATGATCATACGGGATCTATAGGAGGCGTCGGAACTTACCTCGGCTGGTGCTATGGCGACGGCTACATGACGATCACCACATCGGAATGCTCCGTTACTGTCGAAGTACGCTCAGCTGACTTCTCGGAAGTCCTCTACAGCCAGGACGCGACATTTCCCATGGGCGGATACTATGTAGTCGAGTTCGACGAACCGGTCGAGGTTGACGGTGAGTTCGCCGTAGTAATCACATATCACGGCGATCAGGCGATACCTGTTGAGGGTTCATCGATGGAAAATATGGGATCTGAACTGACTTATGTGACATCCTGCGAGCTTGGCAACTCCTTTATCTTCTATGACGAAGAATGGAGAGATCTTGCTGATCCCGCTACGTCCGAATACATACTTACTGCTATGGCAGAAGAAGGGCTCCTTCCCTATGACCTCGATTCACCCGAAGTCCAGGCTGCAATGAGTGAGCCCGGCACAGATCCTTATATCAACGTGCTGTTCGTGTGAGGTAGATATGAAGAAATTCATCTCTTCTTTATTGGCGTTTTCATTGTCTTTCTGCCTCTTCGGCTGTTCTTCGGGCAAGGCTTCGGATGACTCTTCCTTTTCCATGCTCGATATGGGTTATTCCATCCCCGTTCGAGATCAGGGTCCTCCCGGCGCATGCGTTCCTTTCACAGGCGCTACGGCAGTCGAATACAATATTCGACACACTCTGGGGCAGACCTTCGAGGTACCGCCCTATGATCTCATAACCGACATGTGTGGCGTAGATAAGGAGGAAGGATACATCCTTCTTGCAGAGAGCTACACCACCTGGGCGATCTCGAATGAATTCCAGATACAGTGGGCATTAGCTGACGGCTACGAAGGTTATACACTGGTATCTTCTCCCTTCTATATCTCCATGAGCTGCGAGCAGAAAGTATCTGCTGACGATATCAAGTCGGCAATAAGAGAATACGGAGGCGTGATGGCGGATCTCAACATATCGTCACCGACATACATGAGCAGCTTCAGCTACTATAACGATAACGGCAATTGGGACCACGAAGTCCTGATAATAGGCTGGGACGACAACTATAAAAAAGAGAACTTCGGCGGACATGCCGAATCCGACGGAGCCTGGCTGGCACAGAACAGTTTCGGAGACGAGTGGGGCAACAACGGGTACTTCTGGATATCCTATGAATCAGATGTGGAGCTCATAAATTCATTTCAGATGTCAGATGAGTTTACCGAAGTCATAAGCCACGCCGCCGGCATCGGATTCAATGATGACTGCTGGATAATGGGCATAGGAACCGGCGAAGATACCACGATCGCGAATGTCTATGACCACTCAGGGACCATCGGCGGGGTAGGAACTTATGTGGGACTTTACCATAACGATGAGGGATGTCACGACTTTGCGATCTCTCCGACTGACATTACCATAGAGATACGATCGGCTGACTTCTCTACAGTCCTGTATACGCAGGAAGCCTCCTTCGATATGGCAGGGTACTACGTTGTAGAGCTGGATGAACCGGTGGAAGTATCAGGTCCCTTCTCAGTCGTTATAACATTCCATAACGGCAACTACTGCGCAGTAGAAGGTCCCTCAGATGAGAACTACTCTGTTCAATCCAGATACGTGACATCGATCGCCGAAGGTGAATCCTTCGTTCTTATGAACGGACAGTGGAGAGATCTGGCTGATCCTTCCACCGCGGAAGACTTAGGTCTTGATGAGGAACCACGTAACCCATATGTGAATGTATTATTCGTATAACACTTATAAACAGCAAACAAGCGAGGTTTGAAACCTCGCTTGTCGATCTTATAGCTTGTTGTATGCGTCTTACGCAGACTTACCTTCTGCAAGCTCCTGTACTTTCTCAAGAGGAAGATCCGTGTAGGATGCGATCTCTTCAAATGACAGCTTGCCGCCAGCGATCATGCGGAGAGCAGTGTCCAACTTGGTCTGCTCTGTGCCTTTAATAATGCCTCTCTCTTCAAATACTTCATTCCAATTACACACGTTTACCAGCGCCTCCTTCATCGACTCGGGGAATTCTGTCTCATATTCCCGTTCCATATGAGCTATCGCATCGTTCTTATTGCTGTGCTCAGAGAATATTTCTGTTAACGACTTCATTATCTTTCTCTCATTATAGGTTATGTGAGAGTAATCATCAATTCTTCCCAGGTTGAATATTACTACTTCCAGCTTGTCGTAGTTTTCTTTGTCTTCGCGGAAATCGTTGGTCAGATTCTCCTCACTCATTCTGTATCTTATTATGCTGCCTTTCTCCTTCTCGTTAGGCGACATGGATATCCAGATGGAATATACCTTCTCGATATTCTCGTAGTGGGAATTTGAGAAATATGTCCCGTATTCTGATGCGACCATATTGCAGGCATAGTAGATGCCTCTGGTCACTATTCTATACGGAAGTGAAGTGGTATTCTTCTGACCTTCGATGTTGATGATTATCTTCATGTGCTTATCGGTGGCATTGGGGAGCAGTGCATCGAACTTTACGTCGTATCTGACGTGTCCGTCCTCTACTCCGGGACCTGATGTTACGATCTTATCCGAATCTATTCCGATATCGCCTTGGATATACTTGTCTCGTATATCCTCAAGGCTCGAATCTTTGTATTCCGGGATAAGTGACTTCAAGGTTATCGCGAGCATAGCCTTATAGGCGAATATGCTCTTGAAGCTCTCGTCGTACATTATTGAATCCTGTTCGTTCAAGATGTTGATCCTCCTTCTTGGATTTATTGAGGATCAGCGCTGATCTTTATGAACAGATACTAGCAGGATTGCAAGCTTATTTGTTGCGACAATTTTCGACAATTGCCGCCAAATTTCGACAAGGAGTACCATTAATGGGTCTTTCCTTTGGACTCCTGACAGCCCCGGCGTTGTCGTCTGCTCGTTTTTCTACACTACACCCTACACTTTGACTCATTTTGTAGTATGAAGTGTAGTATTTTCACCCTACAAGCTCTTCCTAACAGGCTCGAGGCTTCGGTCAAGGATGCCGTTCATCTTGGCAATGGCTACACCGTAATTAACAATAGGAACTCCTGCTTCGACTGCAACTCTTACCCTTCTTTGCATCTCCTTATCGTTCAGCATACAGCCACCGCAGTGAACGATAAGATCGTAAGAGGACAGATCCGTAGGGAATTCCCTTCCCGATGTGAAGTCCAGCTCTATCTCCCTGCCCGTGAACTTTCTTATAAGCTTTGGAAGCTTTACGGTGCCTATGTCATTACACTGTCTGTGGTGTGTGCAGCCTTCGCTTATAAGGACCCTGGAGCCGTCCTTTAATTCAGAGAGCTTATTGGCGCCTTCTACGAGCCTTGTAAGCTCACCCTTATAGCGTGCCATAAGGATAGAGAATGAAGTAAGAGCGACATCATTAGGAACGATCTTGGATACTTCTGCGAAAGCCTGGGAATCCGTTACTACAAGAGCAGGAGCTTTCTTAAATGATGAGAGCGTATCCGCGAGCTCATCGGGACGGCAGGAAGCAAAGGCAAATCCGTGATCTAACAGATCTCGCATCACGAGCTGCTGTGGAAGTATAAGCCTCCCCTTGGGAGCCGACTCATCTATGGGGATAACGAGGACGGTCATGTCTCCTTCGTGAAGAAGATCCGATATAAGGTATTTCTCTTCTTTGGAATCCGCTGCGAGCTTTCCGATCAGTTCCTTGAGCTCGTATATATTCTCCCCTGTCTTGGAGCTTACAACGATGCTGTTACCTTCTACTGGCTTTATATCGCCTTCGATAAGATCCGACTTGTTGTACACAACGACATACGGGATATCCTTAGACTTGAAGAGCTCGACCAGTTCCTTCTCTTCGGAAGTAAAGGAGGAAGATGCATCCGTTACGAGGACAGCGATATCAGTAAGACCTAAGATCTCACGTGTCTTCTCTATCCTTTTCTGCCCCAGCTCTCCTATGTCGTCCAGGCCGGGAGTATCTATTATCACGACGGGACCTATGGGCAGCAGCTCCATGGTCTTACGAACGGGGTCCGTCGTGGTTCCCTTGACGTCAGATACCACGGACAGTTCCTGTCCCGTGATCTTATTTACGAGACTGGATTTGCCTGCATTTCGAAGTCCGAAGAAGCCGATATGTACTCTCTCAGAAGAAGGTGTATCCGTTAAGCCCATATTATCTCTCCTTAGAATCTGAAGTCGCGTCGGTCGGAGTTCTTAATATACTCGATATTCTCTGCGGCCTTCTTCCTGTTCTCCTCGCGGGGCACCTTAGTAAGCTCGCGCTCGATCATGTCGTAGCCGATCTTCTTGGTCTCAGGGGAAGCGTAGTCCTCTAAGTACTCAGCAAGGGTCATTAATGCATTAGGGTGGCAGCAGTTTAATATCTGTCCGCTCTTGCAAAGTGCCATGAAGCGGTCGCCTGTTCTTCCCTCTCTGTAGCAGGCCGTACAGAAAGAAGGGATATGGTTATTTTCCATGAGCCACCTGACTACCTCGTCGAGAGTCCTCTGGTCTGATACGTCGAACTGCTCAGTATCGTGAGGTCTCTCCTCTTCGGTGTAGCCTCCGACGGATGTACGCGAGCCGCCGCTAACCTGGCTGATGCCGAGCCTTAAAAGCTTCTGCCTTACGCTCTGTGTCTCACGGGTGGAGATGATCATGCCGGTATAAGGGACCGCAAGTCTTATGCAGGCCGTAATCTTGGCGAAGGTCTCATCGTCGATACCGTTATCGAACTGTGTGGGATCGATATCGTCAGCCTTCTTGACCCTGGGTACGCTAATGGTATGAGGTCCTACTCCGTGTACTGCTTCAAGGTGCTCGGCGTGCATAAGAAGTCCCGCAAATTCGTACTTATAGAGTTCAAGGCCGAATAATACACCAAGTCCTACATCGTCGATACCTGCCTCCATGGCGCGGTCGTGCGCTTCAGTGTGGTAGTTATAGTCGTGCTTGGGTCCTGTCGGATGAAGCCTTAAGTAGCTCTCCTTGTGGTATGTCTCCTGGAAGAGGATATAAGTACCTATTCCTGCGTCCTTGAGCTTCTTGTAGTTCTCCACGGTAGTAGCCGCGATATTTACGTTTACTCTTCTTATGTCACCGTTCTTATGGTGTACGGAATAGATCGTGTTTATGCAGTCGAGGATATACTCGATAGGATTATTTACGGGGTCCTCTCCTGCCTCTATGGCAAGCCTCTTATGACCCATATCCTGCAAAGCTATTACCTCAGCCTTTACCTCTTCCTGAGTGAGCTTCTTTCTCGGGATCGTCTTGTTCTTCATGTGGTAAGGACAGTAGAGACATCCGTTGACGCAGTAGTTGGACAGATACAAAGGAGCGAAGATAACGATCCTGTTGCCGTAGTAGGCCATCTTTATCTCTTCCGCGATCTTATAGATCTCCTCTATCTTCTCGGGGATATCGCATGCAAGAAGGACCGACGCCTCCCTGTGGTCAAGTCCTGCGCACACATAGCCCTTGTCCTTCTTGACGGGTCTTGCCTTCTCTAAGATCTTGTCTATAAGCTCCACATTATGCTTGTTAGCTTCTGCATACTCAAGTGTAGCCTTGATCTCCTCGTCGTTTATGAATTCGTCTGCACAGAGTGAATTCTTGTCGTACTTTGCCATTCTTTACACCTCTTATCTTTTTATGTCGCCTCTGTCGGTGACCATTTTGTATCCTGCTCTGTTGATCCTTCCGCGAAGGCATTCTATACACTCCGACGCTTCTTCTCCGGTACAGATCTTGTTGTCGTAAAGCTCGTATTTCTTCCTTACCCCAACCGGCGAGAGATTCGGCATCACGACATTAGCTCCTGCCTTAAGTCCCTTCTCTCTTCCCATCGGATCGATGGTACCAAGCGCCGTCGTAGAGGGAAGAAGGATATTGGGATATATGAGCCTTATAATGCTCAGAAGATAGCACGTCAGGTCGCACCCTCCTGAAGGCTCGTCCTTAAAGGGCGTATCCTTGTGGGAGATAAAAGGACCTATGCCGCACATATCGGGCTTGAACTCTTCGATGAACTTAAGATCCTCTGCAAGCTCCTTCTCGCTTTGGAACGGAGACTCCACCATAAAGCCGCATCCTACCTGGTAGCCGATCTGCCTAAGTTCACGGAGGCACTTCATGCGGTTGTCCCAGGACATAGAAGAAGGATGAAGCTTCTCGTAATGCTCCTTGTCATAAGTCTCATGTCGAAGGAGATATCTGTCTGCACCCGCTTTGAAGAGCATTTCGTAGCTCTCACGGCTCCTCTCGCCCAGCGAAAGGGTAACTGCGCAGTCAGGGTACTGTGACTTGACTTCCGATATCAGCTCGCACAGAAGATCGTCCGTATAGTATGGATCTTCTCCTCCCTGCATAACGAAAGTACGAAAGCCCAGCTTATAACCTTCCTTGCAGCAAAGAAGTATCTCTTCGGGCGTCAGGCGGTATCTGTCACAGGCCTTGTTGCTCCTTCGTATACCGCAGTAAAGGCAGTCGTTTACGCAATAGTTGGAGATCTCGATAAGTCCTCTTATATATACGTCCGTGCCATATACTTCGCGCCTTTTCTTATCAGCAAGAGAAGCGAGCTCAGTTGCAGCTTCAGGCGTACGTTCCTTTATAAGAAACGCATATTCCTCTAAGGAAAGTGAATGCTCATTAGAGAGCCTTTCTATCAGTTCGCCTGTCTTATACATTGGAATAAGCCGTCTTTACGTTGACGTCCTTGAGGCTTCCTATCCTGCCTGCAAGGGTCGAGATCTCATCCTGAGGCGCGTCCAACACAACGCTTATAATGCTGACGCCTTTCTCCCTGTAGGGGATCCCCATCCTGCCGATAATGTAATCCCTGTAGTCGTGCAAAAGAGCATTCAGATGCTCCACGTCGCCGTCCTTGCCGACGATCACGCTTATGACCGCTACACGCGTCTCCATATATTCCCTCCGATAAAACAAAAAGCCATATCCCCAACAAAAAGAAGATACGGCAACGACACGCATAGTATGCGCGGAATAAAACAACTTATCTATTGTCTCTTACCTTGCCGTCAGTATCGTATCAACTTCTTATCAGGTAACAGGCAAAGGTTACCATATAAAAAGGCAAAAAGAAAGGGCGCAGCATCTACGCTACGCCCTTAATCATATAGATATCGATCGATCACTTGGCCTGATATTCTTCCCAGGTCCTGCCGTCTTCCTTAACGGCTTTAGCCTTAACGATGATCTTGATGACAAGGCCGGATAAAAGGATAAATGCGATCATGGTCCAGCCGAACATGATGTTAGACTTCAAAGTATATCCGTCCTTGGCACCGTATACTCCGCCGCCTTTTACCAGGTTCACCAGATTCCAGATGCAAAGTCCCGAAAGTACAACGGGAGATATGAACTTGATGGAAGGCAGGAACCACCAGCCGGGCATCTTGAAGCCGCTCGTGTTGCGGTTTGCCTGCTCTAATATCTTCACGGTATTGAAGAACCATCCTGCTACGATCATCTCGCAGATACCAGTGAAAAGGAGTGTATAGCTGTTTATAAAGTAATCGACTATATCAAGTACAGCAAGTCCTGCGCCCGTTACGTAGACAAGGGAGATCACTCCCTCTACGATACATATGATGAGTGTAGTCTTCTTCTTATTAAGAGAGAACTTATCGGACAGTGCCGTAGAGATACCCTCGATGATGGAGAAAAGGGAATCGATGGCAAGTGTTATAAGGCAGAAGTAGAACACGAATGCGAAGATCATGTTGACCACGCCGTTAGGTGACAGCTTTACGATAGCCTGAGGATAGATGATAAATGCCGTAGAGATACCGGATGTGGACATATCATCGAGCATTCCTACACCTGCCATGGTGGTGAACATAACGATACCTGAAAGTACGCTTACCAGCATATCGGAGAATGCGATGATGATGGTATCGACCGCGATATTGGACTTCTCGTCAAGGAATGATCCGTAGGCAAACATTATGGCCATTGAAGTAGAAAGTGAATAGAATACCTGACCTATGGCATCTACCCAGAGATTGGAATCAGCAAGAGCGCTCCAATCGGGGATAAAGAGCTTTGCAAGACCTGCCAAGGCTCCGGGAAGCGTGATGCCTCTTATAGCCATTATAAGAAGGCAGATAACGGGAAGCGTTACGGTATACTTAACGACCTTACCTACCGTAGTCGTACCGTTACGGATGCAAAGATAGCAAAGTGCCCACGCGATAAGAAGACATATGAGCACAGGCCATGAGATGATCGTGAATCCTTCAGGTACCCATGTTGTCTTTATTGTCCGGCTCCACAGAGAACTTGCCGCTTCCGTGTCCCCTGTCATTCCCATGAACTTATAGCTCATGAAGAACATGAGTATTACCCACGCGAATACTGCCGCATAGTAGATGGAGATTCCCACACCGTTAGATACGGCCAGCCAGCCGACCCACTCGGCCTTCTTGTTGAGGGCTCTCATGGAGCCTGCCGCACCCTGTCTCGTATATCTTGCTATCGAGATCTCCATCATGAGGAGCGGGATACCGATAACGAGCATAGCGATAAGATAGACGAAGAGGAAAGCTCCTCCTCCATATTTTGCAGCGAGTCCCGGAAATCTCCAGGCATTACCGAGACCAACCGCCGAACCTATGGCTGCCAATATAAAGGCAGACCTCGATGACCATTTTTCTCTCATAACAGAAAACCCTCTTTACTGTATATAGTTTTCAACAAGTCCATTGTAATACAGATATCTCAAAGTAAAAGAGGGATGTTGCACAAAATCCTACTCGAACAGTATGCCTTTCATGCACACGAGAGGTTCATCCTTGTCATAATCCCAGGAATGGTACGCGCCTCCTCTGCAGTATTTCTTATGGTCGCACTCACCGCACTTGCCGCAGTCGCCGGACTTATCTCTCCTATATATCTCGAAGCGGTCCTTCCAGACATCACTGAACCTGTCGGTACGGATATTGCCCTGAATGGTCCTGGGATTGCGCTCTATATCAAGGCACCCTCCGATATCACCTGTGCTGGTGATACTTGCGGTATAAAGGCCCGCGTTACAGAGCCAGTACCACTCCCTGACCTCCACCTCGTAGTCAAGTCCCAGATAGTGCTCGCACCCGTACTCCACGGGATAGCCGTCCTTCCTGGCCTGCTTTATGAAGTCGAAGAGCGTCTTTAAGTCTTCCTTGGTACACATGAGCTCAGGACGCGTAAGAGCCCTTCCTATAGGCTCTATGTTGATGACACGCCAGGAGTCTATGTCGATGCCCTTCATGACTTCGAAGAGTTCGGGAAGCTCCTTTATATTCTCGTGATTTATTACAGTCGTTATCTGTACTGCTTGAAATGCACCCTCATCTATAAGGTTCTGTACACCCTGCATCGCCAGCTCGTATCCGCGCTTATACCCTCTTAATCGGTCATGCGTCTCGGGAAGTCCGTCTATAGATACGGAGATGGTCTTCATGCCGGCATCTGCCAGCTTATGGGCAACTTCCTTTGTTATGAGAGTAGCATTAGATGTCATGCCCCAGCGGTACCCGAGGCTCTTGGCATAGTTCATTATCTCGAAGAAATCCTTGCGGATAAGAGGCTCGCCTCCGGTGATACAAAGATACACACGATCAGTGCCGAAGTCTTCCTTCACCTGATCCAGTATCATCTTGAATTCGTCCGTCGTAAGCTCATCGGGCTTTGGCACGGTACAGTTGCTGCCGCAGTGGAAGCAGTGCTCGTTACAGGCGGACGTGAGCTCGAAGAAGAGATTCCTAAGCTCGGGCTTCTTATAGAGCTTATCCTTATAATCTGCGAGCTGATCCAGGTGCTTTAGCTTGAGTTCTTTTATCTTGTCCATATCATCCTTATCCGCCTTAAGATCACTCCTTCATATCCTCGGACGTCTCCTCAGTTACAGCCTCGGTTGTCGTTGTTACCGTCGTCTCATCCGGCGGCGGGCCGTATACTCCGGGTGTCTCGTTGGAAGCAGGATCGACACATCCTGAAGACGCAAAGTCTCATCAGAAGTTGCGCTTGTTATTCCTGATCTTCCGCTACTGAAGTCTCGGACTCTTCTATCTCCGTCTCTTCGGTCTCTTCAGTTTCTTCTGTCTCGTCAGTCTCTTCCGTATCAATAAGATCGGAAGGAGGTCCGTAGACTGTTGCGGGAGCGTTAGCAGACGGGTCGAATCCCATATCTTCGGGAGGTCCGTATACATCGGCATTCTGATTGTCATCCGGATCAAATGTCGTCTCGTTTGCTGTAGTAGCATCCGTATCGGATCCTGTTGTCTCGCGAGGCTCCGGAGGACCGTAAACGCATCCGTTGACATTAAGGCACAGCGCCGTAGTAGCAACAACGCCTGCGATTATCTTGGCTGCCGTCTTGACTTTATGCTTATCTGAAGGTTGCTTCATGGTACAGATCCTCCTTCTTTAAGTGATTATACATCCAAGGGACTTTCTAAGTCACCCCTGACAGATTTAAGATCCTTCTTCCGAAGACGCCTCTTTGATCTTTCTTGCTTTGTCATAGGAAGCCTTTATAAAGGCTTCCTATGACATCTTGAGAAGCACCGGGTTCCAGATAAATACGACACCTAATATCGCTAGTGACAAGGCGCCTCGTACCAGCGTGACTATAAGTCCGATGATCGCCTGAGACATGGAAGTAACAGTCTCCACATCAGGAGTCAGGATCGGATACAAGACATTGATCGCGGCAAAGAGTATGGCACAGACGATGACAGTTACCCCGTAAGCCTTCCAGATCTCTCTGAGCTTGGAATAGGCAGGCTCGATCGTTCGTTCTGATGTTCGTGCAAAGAAGATCAGGAACAGCGAAGCTGATGCGATCAGAAGCACCGAATTGATCATCCCTGCTCCCATATCAGTCATCTTGAAGATACAGGCGAGCATTATTATCGATACGATAAGAAGTATCCCCGATGTCTTATAGCCTTTATTGTATCTTGCCATCTTAAAGATATTGATCATAATCTCTATAAGAAGGACAAGGATCACTATCCCAACTACGATAAGCGCTACAAGCAGTATATCCGTCATCTTCTCAATATCGGGGCTTGGAGATTCCACCAGCATATAAGCCAGGAAGAAAAAGCACATTATGCCCTCGATGAGCGCCGCGAAGAATGCTGCTATCCCCAGCTTAAAGACAGCAGCGTATCTCTTGCCCATATCGAGCATATCATCCGGCGTATATTCACATCTGTTTTCCATGATCCTGTTTATTCCTTCAGTTTTTTCATTGTCTTGTCAGTCCGACTATTTATTCGCAGACAGGATATTGTTATCATGATAACCAATATCTTAAGATCAATCTATATCTTGGAAAGGGAATGTTCTTATGAAAGATCTGAAAGTACTGTGCACATTAGTTGCAGCCACAATGCTCCTTGGAGCTTGCGGCAATACGAAGGAGACAGCTCCTACCACCATTCTGACGCCTGCCGAGACCGAGGCTTCCCGAGAGGAGATCACGGAAGAGACCGAAGAGACTTCCGAGACCACGGAGGAATTAACGGGTCCTGTCGATCTTACACTCGATAACTACTTCGATATAGCTCCCGAGCTCAGCGAATGGGGCATGAGCGACGAAGCCGCTGACATAATATCTCTTGTAGATATGGACTATATCGAGTCTTCCTGCGAGGACGTATTCTATATAGAAGATGTATCGGACCTGGCGTCCCTTACATACTTCGTCAACACCTATCCTCTCTCAAGGACATCCGACGATGATCACTTCTTCATCAATGTAGACCTAATGGCTGATATCGACCTGTCAGGATATTCCTGGGCTCCCATGGGGCTTCCCGGGACACCCGATCACGATCTGGCATTTGCAGGTATCTTTATCGGTAACGGTCACACCATAACGGGACTTACCATCGATAACGACAGAGAGGACAACGGATTCTTCGGAGATATCTACAATGCTACTGTCTGCGGCTTATATCTTGAAGATATATCCGTTAGCGGTATGGGATCGGGCGTCTTCGCCGGCCATATCGAGGATGTAAGATTCTTCGACTGCAGAGCCACAGGTACTCTTACCGACAGCATGGATATCGGAAGCCTCTGGATCTTCCCCATGATCGACAACGAAGCTGACAGCAGGTTCATCTCCTGCAGCCTTGATATAACCAACTCTGAAGGATATGCCACTACAGAGGAAATCACGGAGAATCCGTACGCCGATGGTGCGAGCAACTCGGTGCTCGATACGTTCGATCCTGACGGAGACGGTGTCTTCGAATACGAAGCGGATTATTTTGAAGGAAACTAACCTCGTAAGATAAGCATTTCGAGGCAAAAGATAAGAGGCTGTGCTCCATCGTCGGAACATAGCCTCTTTGTTTACTTTGTAACAATGTTACGCTGTCAGAATGTCTCTACTTCAGGGGCTGCAGTAAAGGAACTGAATGTAGCTGTAGCGTTCTTCATGTAGAAGACTTCCGTATTGCCGTCATCCTCGCTGTACATAGCGCGGAGCTGAGGGTAAGCATTCAGCATGGACTCTCTTGCTTCCCTTCTGTCGTCCTCGATGAGCTCGCAGGCTACTCGAATCCAGCTGCCGTCCTTGAAGGCACAGATCTCTGCCTTGGGGTTGATATGGAGCTGCTTGGATACATCCTTGCTCTTGCCTGTCTGGATATAGAGCTTGCCGTCGAAGATATTTACTGTGCCGAAAGGTCTTACTCTGGGCTGATCTCCGTCTGTTGTTGCAAGATAGTAAGTTCCTGCCGCCTTGAGAAATGCTGCTGTCTTTTCCATTGTTTCATGTACCTCACTTTGTCTTTATTACCAATAACTTCAGCTCATTCTTCTGTTCCGGCGTTATGCGGAAACTCTCGCATGCCTTCCTTATTGTCTTGTTGTGGATCCACGTATCGAGACGCTTCTCCTTCAAAACGGGGAGGATATCGTCGTATCTGTACGCGAGCGCCGTCGCCAGATACCATGCGATCATCATGTTGATATAATACTCCTGCGACTTTACTTCTACCACTCTGTCTACAAGGTTCATATCAAAATCCTCTTTAAGGAAATAACGCATGAGATTCAGAATACCGAACCTGACTTCGTATGTCTTATCGGACTTCATCCACTTAAGTGAATATTCCATTATCTCGTTCTTGTGCTTGGAGAAGACCTTGGGGTTATACTGATCGCATGTTGCCCAGTTGTCTATAAGCGGAAGAAACTTCTCCGTCTCCTTGATACATATATCGAAGTCCTTTATAAGGGATAACATAAAGACATGGACCTGATCTTCTTCAAAGTACTTATGCGGAACCTCATTAAGGAACTTCTCCCCATCCTTCGTCCCGAAGTACTTCTTGGCAATGGCCTTGAGCTCCGGCGTCTTTAACCCCAGGATCTTATTCCTGCCTATGTTAGGGATGGTCCTGGAAGTAAAATCCGCTACTTTGTCGTCTCTTAAGGACAACAGTTCCTTTGTGATAACGCCTGTACTCATGAGCATATTCTAACATATAATCCCGCGGCATTCTATTTAACGTTACACGAATGATATTTAACGTTTATCATTAAATTCTTGTTGACAAAGATTAATCTCGTTGCTAATATGATGCCATAGACACGGAAATGAGGTATAGAACAATGACAAATGAGAACATCAAGCTGAACAAGGTAAAGAAGAGCTGCCACACGGTATGCACAGTGAGCACCATATTGGGAGTCATCTGCGCCATCGGAGCAGTACTCCTTCTGGGTCTTACGATATTCGCTTTCAGCTCGGGCGATCTTATCGCCAATACCATGAAGCAGAGCGGTCTTATCAATATCCCTGCAGTGAATCAGGAGTATTTTGGCGACGATCCCGCTCTTATGGAGAAGATGGCTTTGAATGAGACTACTTTCTTTAACAGCATGGCAAAGTCTATCGCCCTCTTCACACTTGCAAGGACCATCCCCTGCATCGCACTTACGATAGCTTTCTTCATGCTGCGAGCTACCTTCATCACCATAGAGAAGCAGGACAATCCTTTCACTACAAAGGTAATAAACAGGCTTACTGCGCTTTGGGTCATAGTAAGTGTAGTGATCGGTCTTACCAACGGCATCGTATACGGCATCCTTATGGGCTTCTTTACTTACGTCATGTATACCATACTGGATTACGGTCGAGTCCTTCAGATACAGAGCGACGAGACTCTCTGATAAGAGGTATAGCTTATGGGAAAGATCATATTGAGACTGGACAGAGTCATGGCAGACAGGAAGATGTCCCTCAACGAACTCGCCGAGAAGGTTGGGATATCCAACGTGAACCTCTCCAAGATGAAGAACGGCAAGATAAGTGCCATAAGGTTCTCGACTCTGGAAGCTATATGCGAGACCTTGAACTGCCAACCGGGAGACATCCTGGAATACAGCAAAGAAGAGTAATGACAAGGAGGCTGCCCCGCGGAGCGGCCTCCTTTGCATTTCGCGCAAAATACTACATCCCATACTACATTTCAGCACAAAGTGCAGAGTGCTGTGCAGTATTTTCATATAAACAAAAAGGGATGCCTCAGATCTTGAGACATCCCTTTGCGTTTTCTTCTGTTATCCTTATCAGCTGAATACACCTGAAGATAATATCGCATATGCGAGAGCGATCTCAACGAGTGTGATCACTATATAGACCGCAGTACAAAGGAGCACGCGCACCAAGGTACTCTTCTTCTTGTCGGCTGCGATGGAAGCTGTAGCGAATACTGCGATACCTGCAACGGCACCTCCTACCGCTCCGCCTATAAACAGGAAGAAATTAAGTCCGTAGAGAATGAAGAATACGATAGCCCACTTAGGGATAATGGAAGGCTCATAATCCTCGCCTGTCTCTACATTCTTGCCGTTCATGGTAACGAATGCCTTCTTGTTCTTGATGTGGATCTGAGCTACTTCTCCGGAATTAAGACCTACGTTATAGATGGTCTCGAGCATGTTGCTCTTCTTGTCCCTGGGAAGCTTTGTGAGCTTGATCTCTTCACCGCCGTTGACACTTACCTTGTTCTTGGAAAGCGAGATGGTGTTGGTCATACCAGTGCCGTCCGCAAAGCTCCAATTGCCTGATGGTGCTGCCATATTCCTTTTCCTCCGTTTTGTGTAGGTATAGATATAACTCGATTATAGCAAACCATTTCCGAAAAGCTAAAAGGAAAGTGACTTCTTTGAGACTTAAGTTCTGATCACAAGATAGGATCGCCCGGGTTGACGGAATCTCCGCCTCCTGAGTTCTCAGCGGCCCATGCTCCTATATCTTCTTCAAGTTCCTGCATATTGTCTTCATAAAAGACGACAACGTAGCTGACTTCATCATTTCCTACGAGCACATATACATGGTCATATCCGTCCATGCCCTCTTGAAGGTTCTCGAAGTAAACGACTCTGAACGTACGGCCGTTCATGTCTACAGTCGACTCAGTGACGGTATATTCACCTTCATTATAATAAGAGGCACTCCGATCTACAAAACCCTGAAGAGCTTCAGCAGCCTCGGGAGAGTCCACACCCGCATCGGGAATATAGTAAGCTCTGAAATCATCAATAGTGAATTCATTAACATCGGCAAATACCACCATGTGATCCGGATTGCCGTCTAATACAGTACTCGGAAGCCAGGCATAATCAATATCCCTGAACTGCAGACCGCTGCCTTCAGGTAAAGTGTATACGATGTCAGTCCCCGGCAGGACGACACTGTCGCCTTCCGGACAGAAGAATACGCCAAGCTCCATATCATTCTCGGGTACCGGTGTGGGAGTAGCGACAGGGGTCGGCGTAGGCGACGGAGTGGCAGTATGTGTCACGGTAGTAGTCGCAGTTGCAAAGGTAATGCCGTTCTCGTCATAGAATACAAATTCATATTCTCCGTCAGGAAGAAGGGATCCTTCAGGCAGATCCTCATCAATGTAAGCATCGTGATCAGCACTTATCACAGACGGACAATGAGAATAATTATCGCTGTAATTGAAGACCTGTTCTCCGTCCCTGTTTACCCTGTAGCCGTAATTCCAATCCATGAGCGTTCCGTCGCCGGTTATGTCCAAGACACATTCTATAGTGCTTACGTCGGTATACGTATTCGTCGCTTCATCATATCCTTCACCGGTGAAGCTTATGCCTCCGATATAAGAAGCATATGTATCAGGAAAGTTGAACTCCGCTCTGTATATGGGAAGGAAGATGCTCGTAAGGTCCCCGAGATTATCGCACAGGTATCCGTCATCGTCTGACACGAACACGAGAGTGACCGTCTTCTTTACCGTATCGGTACAATTCTGAACATCTTCCTTGAATTCATCTATATTCGCATAGAAGTCCGGATTGGTAAGCTTCTCAAAATCCACATATTCGAAGGTCACATCGATGCTGTTCTCGCGATACATCGCTCCGCCTTCAAAGCTGTCCTCATCTATCTCGTATTTCATCGTATCCATGATGACGACTCGTGCCTGTTCATTCAGGTCGGAAGACTCGGATGTCAGAGACATCATAGTCTTCAAGTCTTCATCACCTTTGGTACTAAGCTCCTCGAGCTCGTCATATTTACGGCTTATTACCAGATCAGCAAAAGATTCCACTGAAGAGACAACGCGATCCTTTGTCTTACCCGCACAGGAGCATGTACAAGAGAGCATAGCTACGCTTAATAAGACTGAGGTTGCCTTTCGTATATTATTCTTCATCTTCAAATATCCTTCCCTACTGCTAAATTCGGATAGAGTATAGCACAACGGTCTCTATACGTCTTTTACAAACATGAAAAAGCCACGCGGGGCGGGAAATGTCGCGTGGCTCTTTACGGTTATGGATGGAAAAACTCTTATTTCTTTCCGCTGTTCTTCTTTGTCCAGATATCGAATACGACAGCTGCCAGGAGAACGCCGCCCTTGACGACCTTCTGCCAGTTCTGGTCGATTCCCATAAGGGACATTCCGAGGTTGATGATACCGATAAGTGCGGCACCGATCGCCATACCGAATACTGTACCTGATCCGCCGTATGCGGATACACCGCCGACGATACAAGCAGAGATAGCATCCATCTCGAAGTTCTGACCTGCAAAGGAGTTAGCTGCCTTGAACCTTGCCGTAACCATGAGTGAAGCGATTACCGTAAGGATGGACATGTTAAGGTAAGCTACGAACATTACTACCTTGTTGTTGAT
Organism: Oscillospiraceae bacterium; assembly: GCA_900176545.1. Taxonomy (GTDB): domain Bacteria; phylum Bacillota; class Clostridia; order Saccharofermentanales; family Saccharofermentanaceae; genus Saccharofermentans. Next base: position 17,663 of record FWXP01000009.1, on the reverse strand, counting down.
ACCGGAAAGTCTTGCTGTCTCAGCGTTACCGCCGACAGTCATGAAGTGACGTCCGATGACTGTCTTCTCACATATGAAGTTGTAGATGAGCATGATGGCAACGACCCAGATAAGAACTACGGGGATACCGCCGTCCATAGCGAACTTAAATGTAAGAAGTCCGATGATACCTGCCTCGAGGATACTCTTGGCATGTACATATCCCATAGGCTCTGTCTCATAGCCCTTCTTAAACTTGGCATTTCTGGATCTGTAGTTATTGACTACTACGAGAACGATAGCCGCTACGCCTACTGCGAGGCAAGGGATATTGAGGACGCCTGATGATGTCTCGAATACTCTTCCGGAGAACATCTTAAGGAGAGGCTCGGGGAAGTCGGAGATGGCACTTGTAGTAGATACCTTAGTAAGGATCTCAGTACCTGCACCACGAAATGCAAGATAACCTGCAAGTGTTGCGATCCACGGGGGGATGTTGAGGTAAGCGATAAGGTAGCCGAGGAGTACACCATAGAGGATACCTACGCCGAGAACGATAAGGAGCGACAGAGGAGTGTTGACGTTCTTTAAGACTGAGAACACACCTGCAATGGCACCGATAAAGCAAACGAATGAACCTACTGAGAGGTCGATGTTACCACCTGTGAGCATACACATCAGCATACCTGTACCAAGTACGAATACGTACGCATTCTGTGTAATGAGAGCCGTGAACTGGGAAGCATAGAAGATGTTTCCGTGGGTCATGACTGCGAAGAAGATATAGACGATGAACATTACGATGATCATCGTATTCTTCTTGAGAACGTTCTTTACGCTGTAGTTGTTCATGCCTTAGCGCCTCCCTTCCTACGTACTTTCATGATAACGTCGAAGAAGACTGCAAACATCAATACGAGACCCTTTACAATAAGCTTATAGTTGGAACTTGTACCCATGATATCCATGCCCTGGTTGATGACACCCATCATGAGAGCTCCGATGATGACACCGCCGATGGAACCGGTTCCGCCGTATGCGGAAGCGCCGCCGATGAAGCAGGCAGCGATGGCATCCATCTCATAACCTGTTCCGTATGTAGGCTGTGCACCTACGAACCTTGCCGTATTGAGAACACCTGCGAATCCTGCGAGAAGACCCATAAGTGTATATGCCTTGAACATTACCATCTTTGTGTTGATACCGGAAAGTCTTGTAGCCTTCTCGTTACCGCCTACTGCGTAGAGGTTACGGCCGAGTGTTGTCTTGGTCGTGATGTAAGCGAAGATACCGAGGATAAATCCGATCCAGATAAATGCTGTAGGGATTCCCTTGTAGCAAGAAAGCTTATAGAAGAGCCATACGATAGCTGCGCAGATGATCACGGTCTTGAGGATCTCAGTAAACAGAGGCTGAAGCTTGTAGTCGTGCTTACGAAGGTAAGAACGGTTGAAGATCGTGTATACAACGATAGCGATGGCAAATACGATACCCGTTACAAGACAGAACTTGTTAAGGGATGTTGCGGGACCTACGCCTGCGAGGAAGTCGGGGATGTAGCAGTCAGCGCCGCCGCCGAATACGTTAAGGTAAGTAGTATCCGTAACGGAATATGCGAAGCCGCCCATTACTACATTGGAAAGTCCTCTGAATGCCAGCATTCCCGCGAGGGTTGCTATGAAGGGAGGTACCTTTACGAAGGCGATCCAGAATCCCTGCCACATACCGATCAGAAGACCCATGACCAGCATCGTAACTACTGCTACGGGCCAGGGGATGTTCTTATCCATCATGATGGCTCCGACACCGCCTGCGAAGCAGACAACGGAACCGACAGCGAGGTCGATGTTACCGCCTGTAAGTATGCAAAGGAGCATACCTGTTGCAAGAACGAATACATATGCGTTCTGTGCGATGAGATTTGTTATGTTCTGGGGGTAAAGTGCCTTACCACCTGTTGCAAAGTTAAAGAAGATAACTACTGCGACAAGGGCAATAAGCATCATATACTTTTTGAGAAATCCTGATACTTTACTTCCCATGCTCAGTCCTCCTTCCCTGACTTGACTATGAATGACATGATATTTTCCTGTGTTGCTTCGGAGGCTTTGATCTCTCCTACTATCTTAGCTTCGTTCATAATGTAGATCCTGTCGCTCATACCGATGACCTCCGGAAGCTCGGAGGAGATCATGATAACGGACTTGCCTGCTGCGACGAGATCGTTGATGATGCAGTAGATCTCATACTTGGCACCTACGTCGATACCTCTTGTAGGCTCGTCGAGGATCAGTACATCGGGATCCGCGAACATCCACTTTGCAAGAAGTACCTTCTGCTGGTTACCACCGGAGAGATTACCTACCAACTGTTCTACTGAAGGAGTCTTGGTCTTGAGCTTGCTCGCATAATCGGCAGCGACCGCATACTCCTTATCCTTATCGATGACAAGGTTCTTCGAAAGGCCCTTGAGATTAGCAAGTGACGTATTATGCTTGATGGAATTGGTAAGGACAAGTCCGTTGCCCTTACGGTCCTCGGTAACGTACGCCAGGTGATGCTCGATAGCCTGCTTGGGGCTCTTGAGGATGACTTCCTTGCCGCCGAGCTTCAAGGTACCCGATATACCGATACCGTAAGATCTTCCGAAGATGCTCATTGCAAGCTCGGTACGACCTGCACCCATGAGTCCGTAGATACCTACGACCTCACCCTTCTTGACGTTCATCGATACGCCGTCTACAACCTTTCTCTCGGTAAACTCAGGATGGTATACCGTCCAGTCCTTTACCTCGAGCTGTGTATCGCCGATCTCAACATCATGACGCTTCGGGAAACGGTCTGTCATATCACGGTTAACCATTCCCTTGATGATACGATCCTCAGAGATATCGTCTTCCTTGCAGTCAAGTGTCTCGATGGTGGAACCGTCTCGAACGATAGTGATGTGATCAGCTACATAAGATACTTCGTTGAGCTTATGAGAGATGATGATCATCGTCATTCCCTGCTTCTTGAACTCGAGCATGAGATCGAGAAGAGCCTTGGAATCTGTCTCATTAAGTGAAGATGTAGGCTCGTCGAGGATCAAGAGCTTAGCATTCTTTGCAAGTGCCTTTGCGATCTCGACCAGCTGCTGCTTACCTGTACCTATATCTTTAATAAGAGTCTTGGAAGAATCTGAAAGACCTACGATCTTCAGATACTTGTCAGCCTCTGAATATGTCTTATTCCAGTCAATACAAAATTTCTTGCCTCTTTCGTTACCGAGAAACATGTTCTCGCCGATAGTCATATAAGGGATCAGGGCAAGCTCCTGATGGATTATTACGATCCCTTCCTTCTCGGAATCCTTGATATTATGGAATTGGCAGACATTTCCGTTATAGACAATGTCGCCTTCGTATGTGCCAAACGGATAAACGCCGCTCAATACATTCATTAACGTGGACTTACCCGCACCATTTTCACCGACAAGCGCATGTATCGTGCCTTCTTCAACCTTAAGGTTGACGTTGTCGAGTGCTTTTACGCCCGGAAAAGTTTTGGTTATGTTTTTCATCTCAAGCAAAACTTTTGCCATAGTACACCTCATTAATTTTCTTTTGTATCGTGATATACCCCCTAAAAAGACAGGCGGGCCGTAACCCGCCTGTCCAAGGGTTGTATTGTAGTATTATGAAAGATCTGATGCCTGATAATAACCGGATTCGATGAGGATGGTCTCATAGTTGTCGATATCAGCGAATACGGGCTCACAGAGGTAGGAAGGAACGACCTTCTTACCGTTGTCGTATGTCTCAGTATCGTTAACGTCAACTGTCTCACCCTTAAGGATCTGGCCAACCATCTTAACAACCTGCTTAGCAAGTGTACGTGTATCCTTGAATACGGACATAGCCTGCTTGCCTTCGAGCATGTTCTTAACGTTTGCGATATCACAGTCCTGACCTGTGATGATGGGATAAGAACCTGTGTAGTTGGAAGAAAGAGCGTTCTCTACGCCGAGAGCTGTAGAGTCGTTGGAGCAAAGCCATACGTCTACGTTTGTACCGTCAGCATAGTAGGAAGAAAGGATCGTCTCGGCTCTGGACTGAGATGTCTCTGTCTTCCAGGAAGCTGTAGCAACATCGGAGAACTCTGTCTGACCGGAAACTACATTGAGCTTACCTTCGTCGATGTAAGGATTAAGAACGTCCATAGCACCCTGATAGAAGAAGAGAGCGTTGTTGTCACCGGGGTCACCTGCTGTGATCTCAAGGTTGAAGGGACCTGCAGCGTTGTCGAGGTCGAGCTGATCCTTGATGAAGTTACCCTGGATAGTACCAACCATGTAGTTGTCGAATGTTGCATAGTAATCAACTGTGTCAGACTCCATGAGGAGACGGTCATAAGCGATTACGGGGATGTTCTTGGACTCTGCCATGTCAAGAGCCTCACCGAGTGAAGAACCCTCGATAGCAGCGATAACGAGAACGTCGCAACCGGAGTTGATCATGTTCTCAACCTGAGAGAGCTGTGTAGCTACATCGTTAGCAGCATACTGAAGGTCTACTTCGTAGCCTGCAGCCTCGAGCTCTGACTTCATGTAATCGCCGTCCTGATTCCATCTCTGGAGATCCTTTGTGGGCATCGATACGCCTACCTTCTGCTTTCCTCCGGCACCTGCACCGGCACAACCTGCGAACATAAAGAGGGACATTGCTACGCAGAGACCTGCTGCAACCCATTTGGTGAATTTCATCCGAAATACCTCCTAATTGATTGATTCTGGTGTCCTACCACCACCTACAATCTAACATTAGGTATATTGGACTTTCATATCGAGATTCTGTAAATTTTTAAACTGACTTCAGCAACCAAGCCGAAGGATAGCACGTCTTTGCAAAAAGGTCATTGATCTGTCAGATTTGTGCTACTCAGTTTCCTCAGAGCTCTCCGAAATTTCTGTAACTTCTACGGTCTCATCCATATTTAGATATACGTCTTCCCTCTGATGGAAGCCGCTCGCTATTATCACTTCGTCTATATTATCCTTATCTACCGCCACGGATTCTATGGCTACATAAGGGATCTCATTAGAACCGTCATTAAAGGTCGTATCTACATCTATATCCTCACCTCTGGCGAGCATTACCGAATATTCTGCAGCCATCCTGGCGAGTTTCTCAACGGGCTTATATACGGTCATGAGCTGAGTGCCTTCCACTATCCTCTGGCATGCCTCCAGATCCGCATCCTGACCTACTACCAGGATCTGTCCCGCGAGACCTCTCTCTGCCAGAGCATGAACGGCCTCGCCTGCAAGGGCATCATTGCCGCACATAATGATATCGGCCTCAGAGACCTCATCTATATTGTCATTTATAAAGTCATAGGCGAGCTCGGATCTCCAGTTCTCGCAGTTATACGTAAGAAGGATATTCTCGTCATGTTCGCTGCAGACTTCTTCAAATCCCTCCATTACCTGTGCGACGTTATAGTCGCTCTCGGGGCCGGTGATCTCCACTATATTCCCCTCGTCTCCTATCTCCTCGCATATGGCCTCAGCCATAAAGCTTCCTACGACCTTATTATCGAAAGATATATACAGATCGGCATTTGCATTTCGCACTATCCTGTCGTAGCAGATAACGGGGATACCTGCGTCCTTTGCAGCCTTTATGGAGTCCGTAAGGCCGTCGCCGTCTATGGTGACTATTACTATCGCATCTACTTCCATGTTGATGAAGTACTCTATCTGAGATATCTGGGTTTCCAACTCGCCGTTAGCGGACTGAACGTATACTTCCGCTCCGAGCTCACCTGCGGTAGCACAGAAGACATCACGGTCCCTCGTCCATCTCTCGATAACATAAGAGTCGAAGCTGAATCCTATTGTAAGTTCCGCTTCCTCGTCGTGAGAAGGATTGGATATGAGACTTGGCTGATCCGTGCCGCAGGATGCGGACATAAGGGCAAAGCTCATTGCCGTCGTTGCCGCTATGATCTTTCTTAAGTTCTTCATCATTTGAGTCCGTCCTTGTATTCAGTGGGAGTCATTCCCGTCACCTTCTTGAATATCCTCGAGAAGTAATTGGGGTCACTGTATCCTACCTCACTGCAGATGGTCTTCATGGTACTTGAAGGATCAGCCAGGAGTTCCTTGGCCTTCTCTATACGAAGGTTAGTCAAGTAGTCGATAAACGTTACTCCCGTCTGATTCTTGAAGAGCTTACTGAAGTAGTAGGGGCTTATGTCGGTCTGTCTGGATATGCCTTCGAGAGACAGATCCTGATCGTAATGCGAGTCGATATACTCCTTGGCCTTGGATACTGCATCGGCCCTGGGATCGGAGTTACTTGAATTGATCATGACGACTGCGCTCTCTATATGCTTTAAGAACCAAAGCCTTAATGCATCCAGGCTCTCGATGGAACATACTTCCGGAAGGTATTCGCTCCTTCCCCTGAACTTATACATATGTCCGCCCTTGCTGTATGCGATCTGCTCGGCACGAAGGACGAACTCCAGCACCTTGAGCCTTATATCCGACAAAGATCCGCCGGAACTGTTCTTCATCCAGTCGAAGAACCTGCTGGCCTCCGATTCCGCAGATCTTATATCGCCTGCGCTTATGGCGGCGAAGAGTTCCTGCTCATCCTTGACGGGATAACTGTCCTCGTATTCGCAGCCTGCCATGACATCTTCAGTATGAGCTACCCTCTCGGTAGAATTGACAAGGCAAGCCAGCGCCTCGCTGTAGGAATCAGCCATGGCACTTATGACACGGACTCCGCCTATACCTATCCTGAAGCTTATCCCCAGACGGTCCTCCAGCTTATGTGCCAGCTGCCTTGCCTGCTCGACTATCTCGGATCTCTTGGAATAGGAGAGTTCATCCTTATCGTAAGGGACCAGTACGGGGATCTTGTTACCCATGACGGAACCCACCACGCACTTAAAGTAATCCTGAATTATAAGTCTTATGTCCGTGAAGTTCTTCTGTGTCTCAATGGAAGCAGGGACGGCACCTCTCATGTAGTTACCGATCTGCTCCTTACCGCTGACGATGACCAGCATATATCCGAACTTGTCATGGATACCCAGGAGCGACACGTAGTTATCGATATTCTCCTTGAAATGCTCATGGAAGAGAAGATCCTGGATAAGACCGTTCTCGATGATCGGGATTATCGTCTCGAACCTCTCCTTGATATCGAGTTCCTTCTTCCTCTTGAGCCTCTCCTTGTCGACTTCCGCCATAGCCTTGTTGAGCACGCCGACGATCATGTCCTTATCAAAGGGCTTGTTGACATACTCCAGTACGCCCAGGTTGATAGCCTCCTTGGCATAGTCGAACTTATCGTATGCAGACAAGACGATGAATATGGTCTTGGGATTGGTCTTCCTTATCTCACGCATGGCATCGATGCCGTTGATGCCTGGCATCTGTATATCCATGAATGCTATATCGGGTCTGAAAGTCTCGGCGAGCTCTATGACGCTTCGTCCGGTCTTGGCGGACTTGATCTCGAAGCTGCCTTCGAAGTTCTTCTCGATTATGTACTTGAGGGAATCTATTACGATACCTTCGTCATCAGCCAACATTATCCTGTACATCATGCAATCTCCATCGGTATCCTGAGGATAACTCTCGTACCCTCGCCTATCTCACTTAGGATCTCGACCTCTTCCTTACCGTCGAAGAAGATATCGAGCCTGGACAATACGTTCCTCAATCCTACGCTCTTCTCATCGGGATTCTCTCCCGTCGTATCTACGGACTCGCGTGCGAGTATCTTGGTGATGATGTCATCTTCCATACCTACGCCGTTGTCCTTGACCTCTATGCAGGCAAAATCCCCTTCTCTGTACAGAAGGAGCGCTACCTCCTTATCCCTGTCCTCAAGGGTCATAAGACCGTACTTGAGGCTGTTCTCTACTATGGGCTGGATTATCATACTGGGGATGACCACGTTAAGAAGGCTCTCGTCCAGTTCCTTCCTGAACTCTATCTCACCTGAATACCTTACGTTCATGATATAGATATAGCTGTCGACCAGTTCGATCTCCTCGGATATCTTTACCTGCTCGTTATCCTTCTTAACATTATAACGGAAAAAGTCCGCCATATTGCTTATGTACTCACCTGTCCTGTCGGCACCCTCCACCATGGCCAGCTGTGCGCCGGCATTTAATGTATTGAAGAGAAAGTGAGGATTGATCTGAGCCTGAAGATACTTGAGCTGTGCATCCTTCAGGTGATTTTCCATAAGAAGGCTCTTCTCCTTCATGGCGCTCTCCGTGACCATCTGCTCCTTGATCCTGGCGATATATTCCTTGATGCTCGAGAGCATCTGATTGAAGGCACGGGTCACGTTGCCTACCTCATCGTTGGTCTGAACTGCCAGCGGTTCTACATTCTCGGGATTCCTTACCGATATCTCGTTGGCTTTCTCCGAGAGACTCGTAAGAGGCCTTGTTATGGTTCCCGTAAGTATGATTATAAGAAGAACGTTCATGAGTGACGCGATGATAAAGATCGACAGACACAAGATCTCCGAATAGCGAAGCGATCCTATAAGGGTATTAAAGCTCTCCGAATTGGTACGGAATGTCTCGTTATTGAGACTGTATATATACGTATTCAGCACATCGTACATATCGGAACATTCCTTGTAGTACTGTGTATACTGCTGAATGTTCCTTCCTCGCTTGGCCCTTACCGCCCTCTCGGCCGACAGAAGATAGCTCTCGGCAATCTTCCTGATATTACGTTCCGACAGGAGGCTCACGTTGTCCGTAGGCATGTTATTGAGCTCCTGGATCTCCACGGATATCTCCTGGGAATACTTATAGTACTGCTCAAGATCATCGGTACTCTTGGTCTCCAGATATCCCGTAAGACCCGTATGCATCTGATCGAGATCATCCGACAGCTTATTGAGGCTTATGTTGGTGGAATAGACCATATCGATCCTGCCGAGCATCCTGTTAAGGTTCAGGTATACGAACAGGTTTACGCCGAAGGCGATCATGGACGTCACCAGGAAGATGGCCACGAGCTTGTATCTTATCTTCAGATGACGGAAATGATTCTTATACCCCTTCACCCGTCTCCTCCTGCTCGTCTTCCGCTATATAATCTGCCACATTATAACTGTCTATCAGGATATAGTCGGTGCTGTAGTACTCACTTACATTTCCCATATCGATATACTCGTTGAGGGCATCTACGCAGTACTGCGCCAGCTGCCTGCTGTTCACGTTCAAGGTTGCATAGATGGCACCTCTCTCGATAGCTTCAAGGACCGTACCCGAATCGTAATAGCCTATGATGGTGCAGTTGCCGACGGCGTTCATGTCGACGACGCACTGATATACGCATCTTGTATTAAGATCGCTCAGGCACACGATGATATCGGGAAGTTCGTCGTATTCATCCAGGATATCTATGACCTTCTCCTCCGTACTGAAGGTCGAGTCGCTTTCTATGACAACGGAATCAAGCGAGATGTTGCTTCCCGACAGCGTCTCCTGTATAGCCGAACAAAGAACGCTCTCATTGCTGTCGCCGGAGCTCATGATGACCAGCGCATCTATAGCATCGTCCGTCTTCTCACTTGCTGCCTGGAGCACCAGGTTGCCATAGTTGGTACCTGCGCTGTAGTTATTAAGTCCAATGAAGCTGCAGCGTGCAGTTCCGGGCGCATCGGTCATGACCGTTACGACCGGGATCCCCGCCAGATCAGCCTCTTCCACGAGACGCGCCGTCTCCTCCGAATCGTCGCCTTCCAATATGATGCCCGATACCTTCGCCCTTATGGCTATATCCAGGAGCTGGTCCTTGGTGTAGCTGGAAGCCAGGTCACTGCCGATCATCTCCACATAGCAGTCCTGAGTAAGACCGTATTCCCTTAAGTCCTGATAGAGAGATTCTGACACCGTACTGTCGGGGTTACTTGCTATATATGCATATATCCTTGAATAAGTATTGTAATCATCTATACCGGATGCTTCGTACCGGTTCACCTGAAGAGTAAATACGACGAGTCCTATGATGGTCAGAGCAAACATGACCAGGGTAAATGCCGACAGCACACCCAGAAACACCTTGTTCCTCTTTTGCCTCTTTTCCACAGAAGGACCCCACTTACAGATATCTTGCCGACCCTAAGGCCCACGGTATTATCTTACACCAGGACGGGATCAAAAGCCACGAGACTAATCCTCCATGACTTGTTCAAAATATTACGTTATCAGCCGATAAGAGCCGAAAAGAAAGACATTGCGAGTGTTATTGTAAGTATGGAGACCACCGTCGATACAGCGATAGCGGAAGATAATATGGACGTATCCTCCCCCGTCTTCTCCGCCTGGATAAGAGGCAGGTTGCCTACGGGCATACACGCCATGAGACACAGTGCAAGGATGGTTATGGAGTCCACATGAAGAGCACGGAGCAGGAAGAACATGGCGAAAGGCACAGTTACCATCCTGACTCCTATATATATCCATATCTTAAGATCCTTGAGACCCGCCATGAAGTTAGACCTGGCGATAGCTGCGCCTAAGAGGGTCATGGACAGGAATACGGTCGCATTGCCGACATATGAGATAGAGTTGGCAAGCACGGGCGGAAGAGATATATCGAACCAGAATACTACGAGAGCCAGCACTGCCATTATCGTTCCGGGGCTGAACACCTTCTTGATATTCATCTTCTCCTTGCCGCCGCTTAGGATAGTAACGCCGTGCGTATAGAAAAGAAGGCTGTACATGACATTACATACGATAACGTTAAGGATGGCATTCTCCGGAAGGATCGCCCTTGCTACGGGGATGCCTATGAATCCTACATTGGTATAGACCGTCATTAGGTTATAGAATCTTCTCTTGTCAGGAGCTACGCCAAGTATACGCGGAATCACGAAGCCCAATCCTACAAGGAAGATATAAAAGCCCATGCTGAGGACTATGGATATAAGAAGATCGTGCCTGTCAGCGGTAATGTTGCCCGATAAGATGGAAGCTAAGATAAGCGCGGGATTACAGATATCCATTACTATCGCGGATATCTTCTTGGAAGCGATGTTATCCATGACACCCTTCTTACACAGATAAAATCCTATGGATACAAGGATGCAGATGACCGCCATCTGCTGCAAAATTACTGCCGTACTCATACTCCGACGCCTCTTTTCTTTATAGACCGCCGATATCATATCACACTATCTTTAAGGCACCAACAGCCTATTGCTATGAACGGCATTAAATGACAAAATTAGATTACCATACATCAATATATTCGGAGATATCTCAACATGGAAAACACAAGACATAACATATGGAAAGACGATGAATATACTTACAGAGCAGCATACGGCTTTACTCCCAATATAAGGGCCTACCTTCATAAGGACAACAAGAAGAGAGATGCATTCCTGGTAGTACCGGGCGGCGGATACTGCATGTGCGCGCCTTCAGAGAGCGAACATATCGCCAAGGAGTTCTACTTCAGAGGATATAATGCATTTGTTCTTACTTATACTACCGACATCACGATGTCGATCCCTCTTCGCACACAGCCCCTTATGGATATCTCAAGGGCTGTAAGATACTTAAGGTCAAGAAGCGACGATTTCTGTATAAACGATACTGTCGTCATCTGCGGCTTCTCCGCAGGCGCACACCTCTGCTCCATGCTCGCAGTGCATTTCGATGACATAGAAGACCCTGACGAAGAACTTAATAAGATCTCTGCAAGGCCTTCTGCTGCTATCCTCTGCTACCCTGTCATAACCGCAGGCGAATATACGCATAAGTATTCTATCCAGGCTCTTCTCGGAACAGAGCAGTCACAGGAAGATATAGATTTCTTCAGCGCAGAGAAGAATGTCACATCAGATACTCCTCCCTGCTTTATCTGGCAGACACAGGAAGATGCTGCAGTACCCGTCGAGAATTCCTATCTTATGGCACAGGCCCTGCAGAAGGCAGGTGTTAAGTTCGAGCACTTAGTCTTCCCCTTCGGCTTCCACGGATTATCTCTTCCCAACGTAGATTTCTTTGCAGGTAATTTTGAAGGCAAATATACGTTGGAGCAGGTCGAGAATGCCATAGACCATGTCAGGGCAGGAACCTGCATCGATGTTACGGAAGAAAGACGTCAGGAGCTTATAGAGCAGTTCGCCAACGAAGAAGATCTCTCTGTTCCCGAGGACGAAGCCAGGAAGATCGCAGCTACATATAAAGACATCCAGATGTGGCCCGAGATGGCAAGCATATTCCTGGATAAGGTGCTCAAGTAAAGCAGGCAGATCATCGGAACAGATAAAGAGCCGCCCGTACCTTCTGCAGAGGATACTGACGGCTCTCTTTATTGTACGGTTACATTTCTGCCGTTACAAGATCGTTCTTCCTGTTCTTGAACTCGTTATGGAGCTGGACAAGAGCAGAGATCACCAGAGGTAGTGTGACAGCGGCGATCGCCAGTACGATCGACATTGGATAATCCGTAACATCCTCCTGTGCAAGATAAGCAGCTCTATCCTTAAGAAAGCAAGGCCACACATTCGCCGAGAAATCCACTAGTCCGTGAAGGATGATGCAGGACAGCAGATTGCCGGAACGGTAATAGACTACTGCGAAGAGAGCTCCGAAGAATGTTGCATATGCTACCTGTGTGATAGTAGCTATGGTGTTATGCCCGTTAAGGTTAAAGAGGTGGATAGATCCGAAGATGAAAGCTGATACAAATGTTGCAAGGTATACACCTTTCTTGTTATCGCCCCAGTATCCTTTGAAGACATTAAAGAGAAAACCTCTGCACAAAGTCTCTTCCATAAGGCCTACGCCCATGTTGGCGATCAGGTAGAACAGCAGAGTCGGAAGAGCTCGAATGAATGATATCTCAGGCTTCTGATACTCACAAATGATGTTGAATATGACCGTACAGAAGATAAGTATACCGTATCTGAATATGCCTTTGGCCAGATTATCCTTCTTGATACCTATCTCGATCTTATAGGCTTTCCTTATATAAAGCAGGATACCTGCGGCGGACAGGACACGGCCTGCCAGATCGACGGCTTTCCCTACGATCTCGTTGTCGATGTGATCGGATATGATCCCGCTGATCACAAATGGCAGCATTAGCAGCATACATATGCCGATGCTCGCGAAAAGTTTCTTTTTGTTCTTTTCCATTTCAGTACACTCCTATAGACGTTTTTGTTTACGCTTGAAATGTTAACAACACCGTCTGTAGTCGGACTGAATATCACCTTAAATCCGTCTTAAATATATCTTCCAGGAGCAGCCTTTATCGGAAGGGATAAGTTCCGCCCTTCCGCCGTGGAGCTCCACGATCTGCTTTACTATCGCAAGTCCCAGACCGCTTCCCTTGACAGTTCCGTCGATGCGGTAGAAAGGCATCCATATCTTGTCCTTCTTATCCTCCGGGATACCGCAGCCGTTATCACTTACGGTTATCTCTATGTCCTTGGGAACCTTTACCGATATCTCGACCTTAGTCCCTTCGTGGTTATATTTCATGGAATTCCCGATAAGATTATCGAATACCCTTCTCATAAGGCTCTTATCTATATCGGCGAAGATCTCTTCGTCAGGGATATCGAAAGCATATTCGAATCCGGACTGATCAAAACGGTTTATGTATTCTGCGGCGATAAGCCTTACGAGCTCGCAGATATCCGTCCTCTCCTTCTTTATCTGATAACCTGCGCTCCCGAGCTTTGAATACATAAAGAGGCTTTGCAGTATCTCGTTTGTACGGACGGAATTGTCGTAGATCATGCGAAGATAATCTTCCCTGTCCTTTTCATCCACATCCTTATCAAGAAGCATTTCGCTATATCCCTGTACGCTTGCAAGAGGAGTCTTCAGGTCATGGGAGATCTCCGATACCAGGAGCATTCTCTTATTCTCTTCCTCTGTCTCTATCTTCTTTACTTCACGCGCGGTCTTAACGGAATACGCTACGGCAAAAGCGATAAGCACCATAAAGTAGAGAACAAATACAAGCTGAACGATAGCAAAGTCCCTGCCGAAGTATGCAGAGTCAGAATCGATATTGATGGAAATGAGAAAGGATACAGGTTGACGAAGTATGAGCCAGTATGGATCTTCTCCGTCGTAGTATGCGATATCGTAAAAGGAACTCGAATCATCCGACAGCTCACTGAACAGATCGGCAAGTTCAGTCGGAGTCAACTGTTCTTTATCTACTGTACATTCACCGCCGAGGTTAATGACATTCAGGTCCTTATCGATGACTATGGCACCTCCGCCCGACTCTATATAATCCTCGACATAGATATCCCGGATGTCTTCGCAGAGCCTGTTCGAGGCCGGATACTCCTTTGATATCTCGTAATGCGCAAGATTGGCAATGACCATAAGGATCAACATCGGGAGCATTGAGATCCCGATAGTCATCAGCATGGCTCTTATAAACCTCTTGGTAAGGAGCCTTTGTGTACTGCTCTTAGCCATCATCCGAAACGGTAACCTATACCGACAAGAGTGGCGATATGCTTATTGTCATCATCGTCTATCTTGGAACGAAGATGAGATATCTGCACCATTATCGTGTTGTCATCATATACGTAGTCGTCCTGCCATACAGCCTGATAGATCTGTTTCTTGGTAACGACCTTGCCCATATTCTCCGACAGGAACTTAAGGATATGGTATTCCTTGGCATTAAGCGTCAGGACCTCGCCATCCTTCTCTACTATGCCGTTGGCAAAATCCATCCGAAGGTTGCCTGCTACGATAACATTCTCTTTGCCCTGAGCCTTACCCTCGGCGGACTTTATATGACGCTTCTGTACTTCTATCCTTGCCAGGAGCTCATTCATCCCCCACGGCTTAACAAGGTAATCATCAGCACCCATACGAAGACCGCTTACCTTATCTATCTCTTCTCCCCTTGCAGTCAGAAAGATGACCGGCATATCGGAAGTCTCACGTATCTTTGTAAGGAGCGACAAACCATCCATGACGGGCATCATCACATCAAGGATAGCCATATCCGGAGACAGGGTCCTGTATAGTTCATATGCTTCCTTACCGTCTGAAGCCTGGACTACTTCATACCCGTCTCCTGTCAACTGGTCATAAAGCAGCCTTCGCAAGGCTGAGTCATCTTCTGCTATGAGGATCTTCAATCTATATGCTCCTTTTTATCTTTTCCGAAGGTATTGTACACCACGGATCGATTCTTATAAACGGATATAAAACACTGTACCCAAAAATATCGCCCCCGCAGGAGCGAGGGCGATATTAAGTTGAAAGGAGAGAGATGCTTACGCTTCTCTTGACCTGACTACAAATGCCGCAGCGGTTGTAATGAACAGCATTCCCATTATCATGAATACACTGCAGGGAGTCTCACCTGTGCTTGCGACAGATGCTACTATCGTGAATGTTGTAGTTACGGAAGGACCATCGTTGAAGAGGATCTCCAATGTATGCTCTCCTGCGCTGAGTGTCTTCAGATAATCAGCATTGAGTGTAACGATAACGCTTCCGCTTACTGCTGTGTAGTTCTCTGCTCCTACCATGTTGCCGTCTACCTTTATGCCTGTGAAGTGGCTGAAGGTAGAGGGCTCATTGTTGTTACGTACTGCCCTGAATACTAGATTCGGAGTACTTGCAGGATCAAAAGAAGAACCTGCGCCGGATACCAGTGTATATGCTATCTGATTCCATCCGGGATAGAGGGATACACCCAAGACTCCGACAGGAGTACTAAAGTCGTAAGGGATAGTACAAGCTTCGTCTACATACCAACCTGTGAAGTCGTATCCGTATCTGGAAGGATCAGCAGGACGGGCGATAGTCTGACCTACTGTCACTGTCTGCTCCTCACCTGCGATAGTTACGGTAGCAGTAGCTGCAGCGATAACGACTGTGATCGCAGGACCGTAGATATCAGGTAATACACCGTCAGTATCTACATATCTTGTATTTACCGTATATGTACCTGCAGCTGTTCCCGTAGGGATAGTCTGTGACCAAGTATTACCGCCATCGATGCTGTACCATACCTGCTCGTATCCGTCAGGAAGAGAGGAAGGTGCTGTTACAAGTGCCTGAGCAGAACCTGTGTATGTAAGTCCGCTTGCGGCTGTAGGGATCTGGTCAGCTGTTAATTCAGCTGCGGCTGCAGATGCGATCGTAACGGGTACAGTCACACCTGTAAGATCAGCATAATTGCCGTCTGTATCTACATACTTAACACTTACGTTGTAGGTTCCTGCGTCAGTTCCCGTAGGGATAGTCTGAGACCATGTATTACCGCCGTCTGTGCTGTACCATACCTGCTCATATCCGGAAGGAAGAGAAGAAGGTGCGGTAACAAGTGCCTGAGCGGTACCGTTATCTACAAGACCGCTTACTGCGGAAGGCTTCTGATCAGCTGTCAGTGAAGATGCAGCAGGAGCAGCACCCTGAGATATAGTTACGGGAACAGTAACACCTGTAAGATCTGCGTAGTTACTGTCTGTATCTACATACTTAACACTAACAGTATAATCACCCACATCTGTTCCCGTAGGAATACTCTGAGACCATGTATTGCCGCCGTCTGTGCTATACCATACCTGCTCATATCCTGAAGGAAGAACAGAAGGTGCAGTAACAAGCGCCTGTGCGGAACCTGTATAAGCCAGGTCATTTGCAGAAGGCTTGTTATCATCAGTAAGAGAATCAGCTACAGGAGCAGGTGCAGGTGCGATAGCTACAGTAACGCTGCCGCCCACGAAGTCTCCATAAACATCGTCATCATCTACATACTTGAAGGTTACTTCATATTCTCCGGCTTCTGTTGCAGAAGGGAGATCTTCACTCCAAGTATTTCCGCCGTTGGTACTGTACATGATCCTCTCGTAATCAGCAGGATATCCGTTAGGATCGGAAAGAGCGGAAGGAGCGCCGATAAGCGTATGCTCATCACCGTCATATACCAGTCCTGTCACTGCTGAAGGCTTCTGATCAGCTCTGAGAGTTGAAGGTTCGGGAGCTGCATCACGGATCTTGATCTGTAATACATCATTGACCTCAAGATCTTCGTGATTACCATTTGTATCAACGTACTTATACATTACGTTATATACGCCCGCATCCGTACCCTTAGGCTTATCGGAGCTCCAGGTATTACCTCCGTCAGTGCTGTACTGAACCTGATCATATCCAGAAGGCATTACGGAAGGATCGTTAACAAGATCCTGCGCCTGACCGTTATAGGCAAGTCCGTCTGCACCCGTAGGTCTGTTATCGGATCTAAGTGTGCTTTCAGAGGGTGCCGGTGCAGGGGTAACACCAACAGAGATACTACCGCCCGTATAATCCTCATTACCGTTTGCGTCAACATATCTGTACTGAACATTATATGTTCCGACATCACCCAGAGGGATATCAGAGCTCCAGGATCCTGAATCAGATGTCCTGTACTCGATGTGATATCCTGCAGGTATATTCGAAGTGGAAGGTGCAGTCACGAGAGGTCTTCCACCTTCAACATATGCACCGTTGTTAGCCGCAGGCTTCTGGGAATTTGAAGGTACAGCTGCCACGATATTGGATGTGAAGTGATACGAAGTATCAGTGATATCCGCATGGTTATCATCTACGCCATCGAACATGTAATAGACTGTATAGTCTCCTGCATGAGA
>FWXP01000008.1 GCA_900176545.1 Oscillospiraceae bacterium | reverse complement strand
ATCCCTCGTATTATCAGATTTGTAGTTTTTATAGACCCTCATCAAGGTCTTATAATCTCTAACAGACGCTGTGGATTAGTATTCTATCCCTAACGCTTTGACGTTTTACAGGAGGCTATAACCACAGCCGTTTGTTTAAGCGGTAATTAGTTAGATAACGCATGACGTTTCATTTAGCACGAGGTTACGTAGGAACAAACAAGTCTGTGGATGAAAGCAGTGTCAAATATTCATTTGGAGGTTCTGCTATGTTTTACGCAGGAATTGATGTGGCAATGGATAAACACGATTGTGTTGTCCTTGATTCTGACGGTAATTGTATCGTTGAGGTTTTTACTTTCAAGAACAACCGTGACGGATTTAAGACCCTTAAGAAAGTTCTTCTATCTTGTTCCAGAAATCCCAAGAAAATAAAAGTAGGGCTGGAATCTACCGGTCACTACAGCGATAATCTTCTGGCTTTCTTGAACAGTATCGGTTTCGCCCCCGTGTTGTTCAATCCGTTACATACTAATCTTTTCAGAAAAGGTCTAAGCCTTAGAAAGACGAAAACGGATCACGTCGATGCGCATACCATTGCGACTATGCTGAGAACTGAAGATCTCAAGTCCTACTCGCAACAATCTTACCATCTTGCGGAATTGAAATCACTAACTCGTTATCGTTCAGCCCTGGTTTCTGACTGTAGCCGTCACAAGGTAACGCTCGTCAGACTCTGTCAGATATTATTTCCTGAGCTGAAAACTGTTGTTTCTGCATTGCACGTAGCTTCTGTGTATGCCCTGCTTTCTGAATTACCCTCAGCAGATAAGATTGCTAAGTGTAACCTTACTCACCTTACAGCATTGCTATCTTCAGCTTCAAAGGGACACTATAGTCGCGATAAAGCTATTGAGATAAGAGATGCTGCCAGAGCATCCATTGGCATCAAGAGTGTCGTCAAGGAATTAGAACTTCAGCAGACCATCGAGCTTATTCAGATCTACCAGCAACAGATCGAGGCTGTTGAGGAGCAGATTAATAATCTCATGGATGAAATTGATAGCCCAATCACTTCCATTCCTGGTATTGCCAATCGAATGGCTGCTGTAATCCTTGCTGAGACAAATAACTTTCAAGATTTTGAACGCGCGGAACAAGTCCTCGCATTCGCCGGATTGGAACCGTCTGTATACCAGTCAGGACAACTGACGTCAACGCATTCAAAGATGGTTAAACGCGGTTCTAAATATCTTCGCTATGCTATCTTCAATGCAACAAAGTATGTATGTCATTGGGATCCAACATTCAGATCCTATCTAGCTAAGAAACGAGCAGAAGGCAAACCGTATAATGTTGCCGTATCGCATGCAGCCAAGAAGTTAACAAGGGTTATGTTCCATCTCGTAAAAACAAACAAGGAGTTCGTTCCGCAAGCATAAACCACATCTGATCCATACCACTTGTTTTCCCAAGCACCTCGTGGGTGCTTGATTCGTTATGCAATTATCAAGGTTCAATGCAACTAGCGTTTACGCTACATTTTTCTTATTGACTTTTAATAGTTAGTCTCCTGTTTTTCTTCATGGAGGGATCATAAGCCCGGCCCCAAAGACCGGGTCAATAACATATTTGAATATTACCGTACAGCTTATACATCTACACAGATGTAGATATCCATGTAACAGGTGCCGTCTTTCTCATATTCATGCTCAAAACAGCCGATAACATCATCACTCTGTCTGCCCTTGATGCTGTTTGCTTCCATGTAATCCATGATGTGCTTATACCCGAGCGGGATACGCTCGAAAGGCTGTACCATCGGATCCTTTACAGTAATAACAGCATAACCGGCTTCACTGTTATCGCAGTATTGCACACCCTCAAGATCCGTCCTAAATCCTTCAGGAAGAACATATGCCGCAGCATATCCGTGCATACCGAAACGCATGGCCTGTTCCTGTGATACAAAAGGGAAATCCCAACCGATCAGTTTTGCATTCGGGTCAGTCGCGAGAAGACCGCTCCTTTCTCCCCATGACCTCATGTGAGTCTGTGCATCATCTTCAGGAGCCTGAGAGATCACGATATACTTTGCCATTCGGAAAGCAGGAACTTTCCGGATCGTTACTTCAGAATAGATCTCACCTTTGGAAGTCAGGTCTCCTCTGACCAGTTCGTCCATAGTACAGGAAAACAGTGAACACATCTCCACCAGCTTGGGAAGTTCCGGTGTGACCTCACCCGACTCCCAACGTGAAACGGTCTGTCTGCTGACTCCCATCTTCTCCGCGAACTGTTCCTGTTTCAGCTTGTTGATCTTACGCAGATATTGAATGTTATTACCTAGACTCATAGTGCTGTCTCCTTGTCTTTAAAGATCTTCTGTCGGCCGAAACAGTGTATACGGATAACCGTGAATTCATTATGTCATACGGGTATTTACATGTACACCGATCAGAACGTGCTTTTTAGACAGATAATGTCGCACAGGCTTTACATTACTCTCGAGCTTTCGTGAAATCACAATGTGTGATTTCACGAAAACTGCCGGTTAAATCATCTTGTTTTCATAATCCTGCAATCCATGAAAAATCGCATCAACAATAACTGTCTTATGCTCAATCCGATAAAGCATAAAGTATCGGTGTGACAAAAAGTTGATGCGAGAAGATGAGAATAGAATAACGAGACTGTGGCCTGTAAACGAAATGTTTACGGGCCATTATCTTGCTTTACTCTGCTGATTCAAACCATTCGCTGACCAAATACAAGGGAACATTAACCATCCATTCCTGTTCTCTATAATCAGCCATAGTATCGCCTCCGCACTATGATTTTACATTTTTACGGACGAACTTTCGATATCGCTCAACACAAATACTGACGAACATCTACAAATTCTTATACATCGGCAGTTGATCTACGGCAACAAAAGAACCGTAAACACTAAGTCTACGGGTCTTGTGTCAACCGTCAATCCTCGATATATAGCGTATTAGAAAGGGGACGAACGGTAACGCGCTTTATTTTATAAATCTGAGTAGAAAATCTGTAATACCGATGATAGTATAGCCATTCTCGTCCCGTGTTTCTTTTATCGGTTTGTTTATAACAATTATCTTCTGAACCTGATCACGCAGCAAAGCATACGGTCGGATTTCTCTTTCCTTCGTCTTATCATTTGTTATGTCTGCTGACACTTGGATATAATAGGCTCTTGTTCCTTTTGTTGCATAGAAATCAACTTCGTTGGTTTTCCTTATGGATTTTCCTTGCTTATTCTTTTCCACATTTTCAAAAGACCCGACACTGACAGAATAGCCGTTATAACAGAGTTCATTATATACGATATTCTCAAGTAACTGACCTTCATCAGGAAAAGCAAAATTCAATCTGGCATTACGAAGTCCGGTATCCGTAAAATAGTATTTTCGCAGGGCGCCTATCTCTCTTCTTCCTTTAATATCGTATCGTCTGGCTTCAGAGAGAAGAAAGGCATCTTTAAAATATCCTATGTAGTTTTCTATCGTTATCTTATCAATATTTGATCTACAAACGCTTTTATATGTATTGGCTATCTTCTCAGCATTCAAAAGTTCTCCTGTTGAAGTGCTCACGATATTGCACAATTCATCAAGTGCTTCGCCACGACGCAGTCGGTTATGTTCTATTATGTCCTTGAAATATGTAGTCTCAAATAGCCCCTTGAGATATTCTTTCTTTTCCTCATCAGGTTTCAGGACGGCCAGCGGCATTCCGCCATACTGCATATACTCGAATATTGCCTCCGTTTCATATCCACCGATATATGTATAAAACTCCTCGAAAGATAACGGTGAAAGATGGATATTGGTTGCCTTATCTCTGAATTCAGTAATTATGTCGGTAGAAAGCATCTTCGAATTGGATCCCGTTACATACAGATCAATATTCTTTTCTCGAGACAATCCCAGGATCACATCAACAAAAGTTACTATATCCGCGTCATGCTTCTTGGCAGGTACATGTTTTCCATCGGTCAGATTTGGATTAATTATCGGATATACTTTCTGTATCTCATCGAGAAATACATAATTCATGGCGGAACTGCTGCAGATCTCACGAACATGACTTCCCAGCTTGATCGGATCTCTGTATTCAATATTTCTGTCATCATCAAGTTCGATAACATGTATATTCGTTTCAACTACGTTCTCAGAAAGCAGGTACTGCCTGTATATTTCTTTCAGCAGATAGGATTTACCACATCTTCTGATCCCGGTTATTACTTTTGGAAAACCGTTCTCTTTGGCATCGATCAGTTGCTTAAGGTATTTATCTCTTCTGATCATTCTAATCTCCTAATCTGTAGAATTCTACACTTTTTATGAGTAGATAATAACATTTATTGCGGTTTTATTCAACAAAAATGTAGAATTCTACACTTTTCTATAATAGATGCTCAAATCACCTTCAACTCATCTTGTTGCTGTTTGCATCGAGGTCAAAATCATTGACCTCGATAGTATTCCTGCCCACTCCAAAACTGTCTGAAATTAGAAGCCTTTCGGAAACTTGAGGTCGCAATTTGTGACTTCAAGTTATCGATGTTAGTAATGCTCTTTTGATATTCCATTTTGGAAGTTCAAAGCAAGATATAACTGTTTTGAGATTCCAAAGTGGCATTTCAAAACATATTGAATTAATGAAATAACCTGATAACGAGAAAAAATCAACGAGGGAATAATATACTCCCATCATATCTGCTCGAGTTGTATACAGCATCAAACTCTTCTCTGGAGATTAGTTCTGCAAAATAATCCGAATCTGTATTAATATCACTAACTGTTGGAACGGGTGCTTCTGTCACGAATGCACTGCCACTGTCAATTACCTGCTTTATACAGTAATCATCGTATACTTCTGCCATTCTTGTGGCATATCTCTCCTGATCCTTATCTACCTCATAAAAGAGCAAGGGAGCGTACTCACCGTGAAAGTCTTTGACATACCACTTAATGTATTCGTATCTGTCCACTGTGATACTTCCTCCCATGAAGTTACAAACTATAACTCTCTTTTACAAATTAATTCCAAGTAAAATGGCGGGGGATTCCCCCACCTCTTGGTGGACCTGGGTCTAACGACCAGCCCGTATCATTATCTTAACTGAATTCTAACCACACTATACATTCTAAATGAAAACTTGGTCAACCTACTCTTGAGACTTTTCCACCTTTTTCTGTTGAAGCATCTTATATTCCTCTTCGGCAATTACAACTTGTTGCTGAATCTGTTCTGCTGTAGGCAAATGATCCTGAATCTCCTTTATCTTTATGTTATCGTACGTTGCGACACCCATCGGAGTTGTTATACCCTGAATAGCCAACTGCACCTCAGTAGAATCCATACCTTTACATATCAGCAAACCAATCGTCGGATTATCGCTTTCTCTCTTTACAAATTCATTTACGGCATTCACATAGAAGTTGAGTTTTCCTGTAAATTCCGGATCAAAGGGTTTTACTTTTAATTCCAGAACAACATAGCATCGTAAGTATATGTGATAAAACAATAGATCTATCTTTCTGGTCTTCCCCGAAATTATCATCTCTTTTTGCCTCCCAACAAATGCCCAACCATTTCCCAATTCCAACAGGAATCTCGTCATGCGTCGTTCGATTGCATCTTCCAAAGCGTTTTCATCATATTCCTCAGGCAAACTGATAAAACTCAGATCATAGTTTTCTTTTATTAGTTCTTGAGCTAACTTAGCATTCGGAATCGGAAGGTTGTTCACAAAATTAGTTTGGGCCGTTCCCGATACCTGATACATATTTGCACGGATACTATTTTCAAGAGCGCTTCGACTCAAGCCGTTTTCCACTGTCTTCTTAATATAGAAAAGCGCCTCTTCTATAGTTTTGCATTTCTGAGTGATTAAAACATGATGCCTCCATGGTACATATGCAAAAATCGCTGGAAACATCATTTCTGAACCAACCTGGTTCAGTTTTTGTTCTTTGATTTCTGAAGCAACTTGATTCAGTTTTGTACGATTTATATCCAGTTGAGATTCCAAGGCAGTCATAATATCACTTAATCCATCAAAAGATGAATAAAAAGAATACCATTTCTTCATATTCCACAGATTACGTGTTGAAAAACCTTTTACACCGGGAAATGCAGCCTGCAAGTCGAGACTGACCTGCTCAACAATTCCACTTCCCCATTTTTCCTCTGCTTTAAGCACGACAAGGTCACGTCCTAACTGCCAGTTAAACAGTAATTGCTCAGAATTAACTTTGACGGCTGCTTTAATCTGCGCGTTGCGAAATCGCTGTTTTATCTCCTGCATCCACTGAACATACTCATTATCTATTGACACATCATGCGAACTAACAATTCTATTTTCTTCTGTCATCTGCGTATCCTCCCCAAAATATTGCTGTTACCAGAATGTATGTTTATTATATCGTATGCACCATTCCATTAATGGGACTCCACCGCAAAAACAGGCAACAAAAAACCCGTAAACACTAAGTCTACGGGTCTTGTGTATTAGTTCTATATCCGATATATAGCGTATTTAGAGGGGGACGAACGGTCACGCGTTTGGTGAAGTCACAATTTGTGACTTCACGAGTTCTGTCTCTTCAAAAACACAGCAAAACAGGAAATGTTTTCGAGCGGCATATGAGCTATCATAAACTTGTTGCAGATGCAAGAAATTGAGAAAGGAGGTACCAAAGTGTATAAGGACTGTATCCAGAAAACATTGGATAAGATCGAAGCGAATCTTAAGGATGAGATCGATGCTGAGATGCTTTCGCAGGAAGCGGGTTATTCACTGTTCCATTTCTACAGGATATTTCAGGATGCCGTAGGTTTTCCTGTAATGCAGTATATCCTGAGAAGAAAGCTTCTTAATGCGATATACGAGATCGGAACCGGACGCAGGAAAGGTGACGTTGCATTCGAGTACGGGTTTGACACGTATTCGGGGTTCTACAGATCCTTCGTTCGGGAGACCGGCTATACACCGTCAGAGTACCTTCGTAAGTTCAAGGCCAAAAAGCCTTACAAGATCAATATCTTACAGGAGGAACACATTATGGTAAATCATAAGTTGATCACGGAAGTTCTCTCTAACTGGGACCTTCAGGAGCAGAAAGTCTCTGATATCGTATTCCCTGAGACAGGAGAGATAAGCGATACATCCAAGTTTGTCGGTGATGAATATGTGATCAAGTACACAGCTAATCTCGGCAATACGAAGAAAGCGATCGAGATAGCCGGAGCGCTTAACAACGTCGGATTATCCGCACCGACGATCATTCCGACTAAGGATGGAAGAGAATACGTACAGGAAGGCGAACTCTACTTTACCCTCAGCCGGAAGATCGACGGAGAAAGAGTAATGGCAGGCAAGCTGTATCTGGATGATTATGAGAAGAAAGCTAGGTATACAGGCGAGATCATCGGCTGGCTCGACAAAGCACTCTCTACGGTAGATACGACAACAGACGAAGTTGATACCTGCGATGCAGTCAAGTTATGGGCATTGCCTAAGATCTCATCGGAACTCGGGTTAGGCGATGACTTCACGAAGAAGTTTCTAGAGGAATTCGAGGACCTCTACAAGTCGCTTCCGAGACAGGTGATCCACAGAGATCCTAATCCAAGCAACATCATCGTAGCTGATGATAAATGGGGATTCATCGACTTTGAATTGAGCGAGAGAAACGTCAGGATCTTCGATCCGTGTTATGCAGCTACCGCCATACTGTCCGAGACTTTCGAAAACGGTAACAGCGACAAGTTCATGAAATGGATAAGCGTTATGAAAGAGATGATCGCAGGATATGATTCCGTAATAAGGCTCACCGAAGAGGAAAAGCAGGCGGTGCCTTACATCATCCTTGCAAATCAGTTTATCTCCACCGCTTACTTCGCTGACAAAGATCGATACCAAGAACTCTATGAAACAAACAAAAAGATGACGAAATGCATTATCGATAATATCGAAAAGATGAGAATAGAATAACGAGACTGTGGCCTGTAAACGAAATGTTTACGGGCCATTATCTTGCTTTACTCTGCCGCTTCGACCCATCTGTCCTAATGCAGAACTGGGAGTCTTATAGATAAGATCAGGTGTTATCTCCGTTTGCCATAGGTAATCCGAGATCTGAAATCACATCCTCTACCGTGGAATTATCGACGTCGTTCCTTGGCATGATTAAGATAACGGCATTATCCTCGTAGTACACTCCGGCATATACTTCGCTGCCAGATGCATAGCGGTCGCCGAAGATATGTGTACCTGAATCGGATCCGTTTATAACGATATAGCCACGGATGTCTTCGTAGAAACACAAGTATTCGCCATGGAAGTTTTCTTCCCGGAACTGCTCGTTGAACGTCGTGTAATACTCTTCAAAGACCTCACGTGCCTCATCCGGATCATCGTATACTGCACACTCAATCCTCGGCATATCATTTCCAGCGCAAATATAATAAACACCTTCAAAGGCATGTTCGTTATTCATCTCACTCGGATCATATTCATTGATGTAGCTTTCTGAGATACCGAGCCTTTCCGAGGCAATCCCGGGAAAATCCCTTATGAGATCCTTCATACCGTCAACGGAAGCCTCTTCATCTACTTCGGTCTCATCATCTTCATCAGCCTTCTCCCGGGCCTTACCGCATCCGATAAGCGAGAAAGCCATGGCAAATACAAGCGATATTGCAACAACGTCCTTTAACTTCTTCATAATATTCCCCCTGTTATTCGCCTTGCGACACAGCTCTCAACATACTTTGACATTTTATCATTACTGCACATATCAGTGTCAAGATTTGCGTTGTACTCCATTTGAAAGGTGGCTGTTTTCTATGGAAAAGAGTGTTTTTAAAAGGAAAATATATGCTAACTACACACAGAAAAAAGCATAATAACATAAATAGAAATCTGACCAATATTAATTGTGGTCAAAATGTTGGTCAAATCGAAGTTTTCAGACAAGTAAAAATCCCGAAAGCCTTATATATCAGGCATTTCGGGATTATGGCGGAGATGGAGGGAGTCGAACCCTCGCGCGAGTTGCCCCGCCTAAAGCTTTAGCAAAGCCTCCCCTTCGGCCTCTTGGGTACATCTCCATGCCGAATATTGATATGCGGTATTCCGCTGTCGAGTATTGATTATAACATATTTTTTGTATCAGAAAAGGTATTTTTACAAATTACTTCAGATGATGCCACCTTCTATCTTCGTGTCCAGGATGCGAAGAACACTTGCATCTATGCGCTCCTCAGGGATAGTGCCGTTCTCTACTGCTTCTACTATACCCTGTGCCGCTGCTTCCAGGTCCGCGGGCATCAGGATTATGTCGCATCCCGCGTATACTGCCGCTACTGCCGCCTCCTGCGGAGTAAAGTTATCCGTGATGGCCTGCATGGTCATGGAGTCGGTGACGATGATCCCCGTAAAGCCCATATCGTACCTTAAGACCGTGGTAAGCCAGAAGTAGGACATGGATGCGGGAAGCCCCGCAGGATCCGCGTTAGGCGTCGTGATGTGAGCAGCCATTATGAAGTCCGCCCCCGCTTCTATGCCTGCGGCGAAGGGGATGAGCTCGCAGTCCTGCATTTCGGCATAAGTCTTAGGTATGGATGCTGCCTCGAAGTGTGTATCCGCTATGGTATCGCCGTGTCCCGGGAAGTGCTTTAGCGTGCAGAATACTCCGCTGTCGTTAAAGCCCCTGACTGCGCCCGATACCATAACTGCCGCCTCCTGCGGGTCGCTCGAGAAAGCCCTGTTTCCTATTACGGTATTGTCGGGATTGGAGTTGACGTCAGCTACGGGAGCGAAGTCCAGATTGAATCCGTAGCCTCTTATGTAGCCTCCGATGGTATTGCCTATGATATATGCGGCATCTTCGCCCTCTACTTCCAGCATGGGCGGGAAGACGGGAACATCGAAGGCGGGATTGGATGCGATCCTGGTGATGTCTCCTCCCTCTTCGTCGATGCCGATAAAAAGGCCTATATCGGATGCTTCCTGATAGGCGGCGATAAAGTTCGTGATCTGATCGGGGTCTACTATATTACCTCCGAAGAATATGACTCCTCCCACGGGATACGCTGATATAGCGCTTCTTGTAACATCGTTAAACTCCGTATCGTACTCGTATATATCAGTTCCGGTGAGCTGCTCAGGGGATACCATGAACAACTGGTAGACCTTCTCTTCCAAGGTCATGCCCTGAAGGATAGCCTGTGCTTCCTCACTGCCATCGTACGGCATATATACATACGGCACTTCCGTCGGAACGGGAGTTACCGGCAGTGTAGTTGCAGTGGCCGTCGCCTGCGTAGTTGCGGAAGTAACAGTCGTCTCAGACGGCTTTGCCTGACATGCGCTTATAAAGAGAAATGCAACACTTAAAGCTGCTGCGAACTTTCTCATGACTTCTTCTCCCAGAGCTTAAAGGATAAGGGATAGACGCCGATAAGAAGGAACACGATAAGGAAGTACCTGGCAGCTCTTACGGAAAGTGCCGCAAGGGTACCTGACTCCAGGAAAGCCTTGTCGAAAGGCATCTTGAAGAGAGCTCCGAGACCTACATAAAGACCCAGGCCTATAGCATATCGAAGGAGCATGGGAACAGGCTTTCTCGTATTCTCGAACTTTACGAAATGCTCCTCAAATGGGATAGCAGCGTAAAGTCCCGCCAGCGTTCCTATGCATGTATAGTAATCTTCCGTCCTGCAGTAGATAAAGCCTACCGAGGATATGGCGAGGATAAGGATACGAAGCAGTGTCTTGTTCTTCGCCTTGCTGTGCATGAGAAGAATGAGGAATACGCTTATATAACCTACGGCAAGACCTGTAAGGACATCCGTAGGATAGTGAACTCCGAGAGCCACTCTGGATAAGGCTACGAGTATGGGAGCAACTATTGCCAGCACCTTAAGGATCTTCTTGTCGTAGAACTTAGAGAAGGACGTGAACATGACGGCCGCATTGGACGAATGGGCACTGGGGAAGGAATATCCCTGTATCGCTATGTCGTTAACGGGCTGCCCCGGCTCGGGAGGTCTTATGCATCTTATCTCCTGATGCACCATGTAAGGCCTTCTTCGAAGGAAGGTATTCTTCAGGAGAGGACAGACCACTGTAGCCAGCACCAGCATCTCCGCGATCTTCTTTCCGCGCTCCTTATCTATGCACCAGTAAAGAAAACACATCAGGGCGATAACGACTATCGGTTCGGACAGCATGGTAAAGAAGACAGCGACCTTTTCTCCCCATGATCCGAGGTGCGATTGAAGCCATTCCATGAAGGCGGGTTCAAACCCGATAAAAAACGTATTTCCACCCATACTGAGGATTATATCACTGTTTTTTGTCGGGTTTTTTATGAATAACAACTATGCGACAATCAAGGAGTGAAATACTATACTTCACTGGAGGTTACGAAATGAAGAAGAGAAAACCTTACGTGGCAGCATTGGCGCTCACGGGCTCAATGCTCTTTTCTGCGTGCGGTCAGTCTACTGACGTATCGCAGGCATCTGCTACAACGACAGCCATCGACATCTCCGCGACAGAAGCCGATGATTCGGGCGAGATCCTTCTCTCCATCGAAGAGAACTTCGACGGAACAACGGATTTCTGGCAGATCAACGGTGACTGCGAAGTAGATCTTGAAGGCAACATGGCTAACATCACTGCAAGACAGGCCAGCAATGCCGGCATCGAGATCCCCTGTGAGAACTTCAGGGGCAACACGATCAAGGCGACTGCCAACGTAGCCAGTGCGAACAGCCAGGTCAGACTTACCTTAAGATATAACATCTACGGTAATACTTCCTACGTGACCATAGCCGAAGGTGCTACATCCGCAGGCGTATTCGGCAATATCTCCGGTACGGTATCCATCCCCGCCAACGCTTCGGACTGCGCAGTCTACATCGAAGCCTCCGACGTAAGGGATATCACCGTCAACACAATGACAGTAAGCGTAGAAGGTGAGTTCATCGATCTGACGAACACTCCTCCCGCCGAGCTTCAAGATCCTTCCGGATATGACTCCTTGAAGGAACTCTATGCCGATTATTTCATGGTCGGAACATGTCTTCCCGTATCCGTTATCGACAACCCCAACCCTGAGTTCCTGACACTTCTGAACACCGAGTTCAATTCCGTTACTCCCGAGAATGAGTTAAAGCCCGAGAACGTACTCGATGCAGCAACTACTCTCGCTGACCCTGAGACTTATAACGAGTGCCCTGCACTTGATTTCTCCAAGGCAGATCCCATCCTTCAGTACTGCATGGATAACGGCATCGCCATGAGAGGACATACTCTTATCTGGTATTCACAGACACCTTCCTGGCTCTTCTATGAGAACTACGATGTAGACGGAGAGCTTGCCGACAGAGATCTTATGCTCACCAGGATGGAGAACTACATCGACGCGGTCATGAGCTACTGCGAAGAGAACTATCCCGGAGTCATCTATGCCTGGGACGTTGTAAACGAAGCAGCAGACGATAACAGCGGCGACATGCGTGACTGCTACTGGAGAGACATAATCGGCGACGACTATGTAGAGAAGGCTTTCGAATTCGCAAGAGCTCACGCTCCCGAGGGCGTTCTCCTCTTCTATAACGACTACAACGAGTACTACACTTCCAAGCAGAACGTTATCCTCGATATGTTAAGACCTGTCGCAGAAGCAGGCAATATCGACGGTATCGGAATGCAGAGCCACATCAGCAACATGGTAACTCCCGACGCATATATCGATGCCATGAACAGATATGTTGATGAGCTCGGCGTAATAGTCCATATCACAGAGCTCGACGTCAACGCTCCCCTCTCCGCTAATCCCCTCTACGATCAGGGCGTCTATATGCAGAGGCTCTTCGAGGCGATAATCGAAGCAAAGGACAACGGAACTCCCATCGAGTGCGTCACATTCTGGGGCCTTACGGATGACATGAGCTGGAGATCTTCCAACCAGCCGTTGCTCTTCACGGGTAACATCGAGCCCAAGCCCGCTTTCGAAGGCGTTGTATGTGCGATCACGGGCGATGAGATCACTATCCCCGATGACTATGTTGAAGTAGAGACAGACCTCTCATCCATCTCCGAAGACTACGAGGATCAGGAATTCATAGGCGGCCCTCGCTACAGCGCTACGCAGACCATCGTAGGAGATGCCTACAGCGGTGATTACTGCCTTGAGAATTCAGGCGGAGATGCTTCCTACGACGGTTACTGCATCGACGTAACGAGATTCTCCGGTACGACTATCCATTATTCATTTGCCATAAGATCAGATGCAGAGACAGTAAGCTTCACTGCAGACATCGAAGGCACATGGCCTCACATCGAAGAAGTCGATACATCTTCCGGTGAGTGGGTATATGTCGAAGGCGAATATGTCGTGCCCGATGGAATGTCTTACCTTCAGGTCTACTGGGAAAGCTCCGACATGAGTGCGTTCTACCTTGACGACCTGGTCATCGAAGCAGCTTAAGAGATATCACGGAATACCATTTATACACCCGTTAAAAGAACCGTCTGACTTACGTCAGGCGGTTTCTTTACGGAAGCTGTTATGCAGCTTGTTCACTATCGTCTTATCCTTACGGCATAACTTGCCGCGATATCTGATGACGGCGAACAGGCCGCTTATAAACCATGTAAGGCCACCCGAGAGCCATAAGCCCCATACTCCGAAGAGCGAACCTGCAAGGAGTGCGGGAAGAAGGATCCTTCCGACCATCTCTACGAAGCCGTTGATGAAGGCGAAGGCAGCATCTCCGATACCGTTCAAGATACCTCTGCTGACATATATGGATCCGAGTGCAAAATAGAATACGCTTGTGATACGAAGGCCCTTTGCTCCGAGAGCAATTACTTCCTGCTCGTCTACGAAGATGCTTATTATCTGCTCACCGAAGAACTGCATGACGGGAAGCATGAGGACGGAGAAGATAAAGGCGATAAGAAGGCCCTTATTGAATCCCTCCTTGATCCTCTTGTGGTTACCTGCACCCAGGTTCTGGCCTGCATGTGTGGAGATTGCCATACCAAGAGAGTTATAGGGCTGCTGGATGATCTGCTCGATCCTTCCCGTTGCGGTGAAGGCAGCGACTACGGTGGAACCGAAGTTATTTACATATCTCTGAAGGGCGATGCAGGATACGGCGATCATGCCCATCTGAAGAGCTAACATGGAGCCCATCCTTACGCACTCCTTGATGATCCTTACGTTGAAGTTTCTAAGCCTCTTCTCGATCCTGAAGTACTCATTGGTTATGTAAGAATAGATAAGGCATCCTATACCTGCGATAGCCTGGGCGATGAGAGTCGCTACCGCAGCACCCTTGATGCCCATGCCGAACTGAACTACGAAGAGGTAATCAAGTCCGATGTTAACGAAGCAGGATACCAGCAGGAATATAAGGGGAGTCTTGGAATCTCCCAGAGCCCTGAGCATCGATGAACCGTAGTTGAAAAGTCCTACGAGGGGAATACCCAGGCACATGAGCTGAAGATACATAGAAGCGTTAGCGAAGATGTTCTCGGGTGTGTTAAGAAGGTGAAGGACAGATCCCGAGAGGATGAATCCCAGAAGAGCCATGAAGAACGATGCGATCATCATGATGTAGCAGCTGTTGGCAACTACTCTCTTAACATTGTCGTGCTCCTTGCCTCCGAAGTATCTGGATGCCACGATACCGCTACCGCTTCCTACTCCGATACATACGGAGAAGAACAGGAAGTTGACGGATCCCGTCGAACCTACTGCCGCCAGAGCATCGGCTCCTATGTATTTACCTACGATGGCAGAGTCGACTACGTTATATATCTGCTGAAAGATGTTACCGATAAGCATGGGAACGGAGAACTCCAAAAGGAGCTTCGTCGTGTTGCCCTTTGTCATGTCACGGACCATTGCACTCATGTTAAGTTACTTCCTCTCAATACCCTTGAAGACCATTCCGATTGATCTTTACTATTTTTCTTCTTTTCGTTCGTCTTATGCTCAAATTATCACTCGCGATAAATACCAACAATGAATTATAAAACTCTTAAATTGATTTATTGTTCAACGACTAGTATTATGTACTAGAAACAACTTGCTTCTGCTATATTTTTTGTGCAACAAGAGGTAAAAGATGATTGATGTATTGTTTGCAGGTTACAGTTACACCCACAAGGACGGCCTTATCTACGATACGAGTAACGGCCGAGGCGGATACGATTGCTATCAGCTGATATATACACATACTCCTGCCATGTTCTGGGTAGAGGGGGAGCTTAGGAAGTACCCTGCCAAGTCAGTTGTCTTCTTTACCCCCGGGCACAGGAAGTACTATACGTCACTTCCCGATGAGCCCTATACCAACGACTGGATCAGGTTCAAGTCAGACGAGAAGTTCATTGCAGACTTCCCCAAGAAGAACGTACCTTTCTCACCTGCCGATGCGGAGTTCGTGCATGACCTGATAAAGCTCATCACATGGGAGAGCGAATCCTCCGAAGGAGAAGAGAAGCGCAAGGCTCTGCAGAATCTTTTCGAGCTGCTGATATCAAAGCTGTCTACGGAAGCGGAAGATATCGAGACCACTCCCTACAGGCACGAGTTTACGGAGCTTCGAAGAGAGATAATGCATCATCCGGAGAAGGACTGGACCATAGACATAATGGCGTCCAAGATCAACCTGAGCAGGACCAGGTTCCAGACAGTCTACAAGAATACTTTCGGCAACACATGTATGGAAGAAGTCATAAATGCGAGGATAAGGCTCGCACAGGAAAGGCTCATCTACACGGGACACACCATCTCGGAAATAGCTGAGCTGTGCGGCTACAACAGCACAGAGCACTTCTGCCGCCAATTTCGCAAATCAGTAGGGATAACACCCGGTCAATACAGGAGAAACGCATTAAAGAATGAATAAGATCATTACCGCTCTTAAGAAAGACCCCGTACTCTATATATCCGGGGTCCTTGCCATCGTGTCGATGTTCTTTGTAAGACCCGACGCTGCCTATATAGGCTACATCAACTTCAAGGTACTGGCGATCCTCTTAGGCCTCATGCTCATAGTGAGCGCCTGCGTAAGGATAGGCACCTTCGACTATATGACATACTGTCTCCTAAGAAAGATCAAGGGACAGCGTCATATAAGCATCCTTCTGGTGGTCATGAGTTTCTTCCTCAGTATGCTCCTGACAAATGACGTTACCCTCGTAACGCTGGTTCCTTTTGCCATAATGGTACTATCCTCCTTCAAGGACTTTAAAAGCCTTATGTACACCCTGATCTTCATGACGGTAGCGACCAACTTAGGTTCCATGTTAACGCCCATCGGCAACCCGCAGAACCTTTATCTGTATACCAACTACGATATGAACCTTGGAAGCTTCCTCCTTCTGATGCTCCCCTATTCCGCACTGTCCCTGGCACTCATATCCCTCGGGGTATTCCTGATGTGCAAGAACAAGGAAGCAGAGCCCGGCAGCAACATGAAGAAGGTGGACCCTCCGAAGGCATCAAGGCTCATTATCTACATCGCTCTCTTTATCCTCTGCGTGCTCACGGTAGCGGGCAAGGTCCATTGGGGCATCATGATAGGCGTCGTGGCCGTCTTCATCCTTATCTTCGACCGCAAAGCCTTCAAGGGAGCTGACTACGCTCTCCTTCTGACATTCATATTCTTCTTCGTTCTCATAGGCAACATAGGAAGGATAACCGAGGTAAAGGAAGCACTCTCTTCCGTCGTCGACAGATCACCCGTACTTACGGCAGTCATCTCGTCACAGTTCATAAGCAACGTACCTGCCGCCATGCTCCTTTCCGCTTTTACAGAAGACGGAAGATCACTTGTCATCGGTACCAACCTCGGGGGCCTGGGAACCCTCATCGCCAGCATGGCCAGCCTTATCACGTATAAGTATCACGCCAAGCTTCCTGCCGAAGAAAAAGGCGGGAAATATATCCCCGCCTTTACCGTTATCAATCTGATACTTCTCGCGATATTATTATCGCTTTATTCGATACTTACTCACATCTGATCAGACCCAGACCGTGGTTACCTCATAGAGGTTCGTGTAATCAAGATAGCCCTGTGCTTCCTGTACGCTCACGATGGAGTTGTCATCGCCGTAGACGATCTCTACTGATACGGTATCGATGATCTCACCGAAGGAATCCCTGATAAGGAAGTTGACAAGAAGGATCTTCTCGCCGGAGCCCGTTGTGAACATATCATCCTTCCTTATATCGAAGTCGCCGTCAAACTCGACGGGATCGAACAGGCCTCTTATGAAGAGCCTGGGGTTGAATCCCGGAGTAGCCATGATGGAATAGTACATGAACTCGACTGAATCACCGTCCTGAAGGGTGAAGAGATCGTTGGTCGCTACGCCTGTCGTAGGATCAATGACTGCACAGTGGAGCAGTGAGTACTCACCCGTTGTCTTATCGAAGTAGAAATATATGAAGGACCACACTTCATTGACATCCGCGGGAGTCGCATAGATCGTATGGTCATCAGTATCCTCTACGATGTATACGGTAACGACATGTCCGTCGAAGGTGAACCATTCGCAGTTGGGATTAAAGCTGTACGTACCGTTCGCAGAATCCGGATATACCATCTCGGAACCGAACAGCGTATAAGAATAAGCATTATCGGTAGCAAGGTAATAACATGCGTTGGCTTCAACGGAAAGCACCATGTCGGATCCGGAAGTTATATCCAGAGTGACGTTACCGTTGTCATCGAAGAGTATGTCATATTCGATATCCGCAGATGCCGTAGCACTTATCTGAGTCTGGTTCGCATAGTTAGGATCAGCATTGCTGTCGACATTGGACCATACTGCCGAAGAAGTAGTCCAGTATTCCGAGAACCTGACTTCGAGGTAAGCGGCATACCAGTAATATCCGTCGATAAAATCGATATTATCGATATAGCCTGTCAGCGAATAGTCCAGATGGCGTGAGATGATCTCATCCATCTCATCCTCCGTATAGGAGATATTGTTGGCGCTGAGTATCGACTCGTAACTGTTTCTCAGAGCCTGAGGATAGATAGCGGAAGGAAAATAGATAGACATTCCGCAGGATGCCGTCCTGGAAGAACCCGATACGCTTACTACATTATCGTCGATAAGAGCAAGGAGCTCATCATCTACCGTAGTATCCGTAAAGATCGGGAGCAGTCGGCTCAGGAATGTCCTGAAGTCGATAAGATTTCCCGGAGCATTACCGTCAGCTCCGTAGTTCTCGCACTTGGAAGCCTGAGTGATGACAGCAGAGAACTCATATGTGTTATATGTGCTGTAATAGATCCTCTCCCACAGATCACCCATAAGAGCATCTATCTCTTCCATGGCGGAAAGATCGATCATGGACATGGTTCCGGTGGAGAATATCATGGCAATATCCTGATCGGAAGAATACTGAGTCGCATAATCATTGATCTCCTCCTCATAAAGAGCGAGGATCTCGTTTCCCAGCTCTTCCGCTGTGCAGTCGGGATTCTCGGCAAGGTATGTTATGTACTCGATGGGAAGACCGATGATAGCAGGGATACTCTCCTCGGAAGCGACCATATAGTCACCGTAGGGAGCAACCGCAGATGCTACCTCCATGGATCCTGAAAGACAGGTATTGAAAGCGATCATATCGAAGTGAACTCCGCCGTCCTCAAAGCCCTGCCTTATCTCATCCAGGTTAAGGCAGTCATTGAAGTAATCGGACGTGTCTACATTGGTCTCCAGGGAATTGATGGTACCTCCCGCATTATCGTCGTAGAAGATCTCATCGTGTTCCATGTTGCCGTAAGGCTCGACATATCCGTGGTTCCACATGACGAACATGTACTTCTCTGCAGGATAGGATGCGACACCCCAGGAGATAAAGTCAGAGAGCGTATCGGCAGAACCCATGGACTGAAGCTCCACTGCTCCGAGATCTATTACCTCGCCCTGCTCTATCTTGAACCTTCCGAGCATATCCTCGGGGATCTCTACATCCTGTACTGCATCTCCGTTGAAGTAAGGATCTTCGTTGTTCCACTGCAAGGTACCGCCCGTCTCGACGATGATATTTACATCATCAGTTATGGCTTCATCATCCATCCAGTCGAATGCAAGGGAAGCGAATCCGTTCTGGGACTCGAGGTCAGTACCGCACATATATACGAGCACCGTCCACTTGGCAGCTCCGGCAGGAGTAACATTATTATTGTTCCCGTTGCCGTTATCGTCCTCATCGTCGTCCTCATCGTCCTCGTCGTCGTCGACATCCTGATCGTCGTCATCCTCGTCATCTTCGTCTTTATCCTTGTCCTTCTTGGAAGAACGTGATGACGAATGAGAAGAGCTGTAGGATAACTCGTCATAAGCGACATATCCCAGACCTCCGATCAATCCGATCCTTATCACCAGTGACAGTATTATCGCTACTACCACTATCGGTGCGAATCTCTTTTTTGATCTTCCTTTTTCTTTTCCCATGCTTATCTTTACCCTCCTTGGGATCAAATGTATCTTTCTTCCTTGAGCTTGCCGAATATGGCTTCCCCGAGCTTTTTCTGCTCTGTGGCATCAAGATGGATGCTGTCGGAAGGACTTACCGTCACGAACTTTGAAGCATCCAGGAATGCTGCGCCGTATCTTTCCGCCAGATCCGCATACAAAGGTGCCAGCTTCATGGAAACTTCCCTTGCCCTCTCATAGCCGAAGCTGTCACCCAGCCACGACTCCCTGATATTCTCGCCCACATGCGGAGGAGATACCAGGAGTATCTTCATGTTACCCTGCATCTTGAATATGTTATGTGCCGTAACTTTCTGCAAAAAGCGTTCCATCTCGCATGCCACATCAGAGGCACAGTAATTGAACTTGCGCTTAAGATCGTTAGTTCCCAGCATCAGCACCATGATATCGAGGGGACTTTGGCTCTCGAGGCACGGAACGATATACCTGATACCGTTCTTCTCACCCTCTGCGGGATCATCCGTAGCTATGGTCCTGCCGTTCTGGCCTTCCTCGATCACAACGGCTTCTCCCCGAAGCTTATCAGCCAGGACTCCCGTCCATCTGTATTCGGGATCTATCCTGACCCTCTTCTCGGGATCATAACCCCATGTGAGCGAATCGCCGTAACAAAGTATTCTCTTCATAACCCCTGACCTTAGATATAATTATCAAATATATTATACACGTGATCTCTCGCTGCGAAGAATGGAGAAATACATCCTGTCTTCATAAGCTCCGTCACGAAGGAAATATTCCCTGAGGACACCGTCCTGATTAAAGCCGCATTTCTCTATTACCCTCTTCGAACCGGTATTGGAAGGCCTTACACATATCTGCACCTTGTTAAGACCTATCTTGTCGAATCCGAAGTCTATTATCGCCTTTGTAGCTTCCGTAGCATAACCTCTTCCCTGGAAAGCGGAACCGATACAGTACTCTATCTCCGCGAAGCGGTTATTGGCATCCGCCATGAAGTAAGCTGCCTGTCCTATGCACTCATCCGTCTCCTTTAAGATAACGGCCCAGCGATAGTAATAGCCGCTCTGAGTTCTGCCTATATACTTGTCCAGGAGCTCAAGTACTTCTTCCTTCGTCTTGTAGGAAGGCTCGCCGTACATCCACTGCACCTCATCGTCGGAAGCCCAGTTGCGCAGCATATCATCTGCATCGCTATAGCGAAATGCACGAAGTATCAGCCTGTCTGTCTCTATCCTCTCCGGACCGCACGCAGCGATACCTGTCTTGGAAGAAGGTATATATCCCCTCATACGGGAGACCGCCTCCTCTACCGATATGCACTCGGCATACCTTCCGGGCCACATAGAGCAGTTATAGAACTCATATGTAGTCTTCGCGTCCATATAGTCATTGTCGCGGGTGGAATTACATCCTGCGGGGATCAATACCTCGAATCCGTTCTCAAAAGCGCTCTTCACCGTCGCGTCTATACAGTAATCCGTCTGAAGTCCAGTTACGATAAGAGTCTCTACATGCTTATTGCGAAGATATTCAAGAAGACCGACATTGGCATTAAGGGCGCTGTTTACTTTCTTGTCGAATATCTTCTCGCCATCTCTTGGTGCGATCTCATCATATATCTCGAAGGCTTCGTCTCCTATAGAGAATCCGGAACCGACACCGTCGTCGTGCCTTACGAAAATGACCTCTACGTCGGTCATGCGCGCCGTATCTATGAGCTTCTTTACGTTATTCCTGAATGCATCGAAGGCATAGAGCCTTTCATCCGTGATACCCTTCTGAACATCTATTACAAGTAATACCATATACTTTATCCCCCTCCGCTGATAACATCGTGATTATAACATTAAATATAGGAAGCGAACTCTTCCGGATCCCCTGCAAAGACATCCATATCGATATATCTTTCCTCGCCGTCGTACCCCTGAAGGACATGCCTGTTGGAATACTGCCAGAAGGTCCAGTCCACATCGGAAGGAACTGAAGAATAAACGCTCCTGTACCACAGATCGCAGTCATCGAAATATGACTTCACGATCGTATCGTATGTATCAGAACTCACATAGATAACGGGTTTTATGCCGTAGTATTCCGTAAGGATATCTACCATATCACGAAGTTCTGCTCTTACAGAATCGACATCTATGGTATCGACGAAGCCGAACGCGCCGTAATACTCCACGTCGATAACGGGAGGCAGCATACCGTCTACGGGCTCTACAGCATCGCAGAAGTTCTCTGCCTGGGTAGCACCGGAAGATTCGAAACTAAAGAAATGGTATGCACCGATACGAAGATCGGTATCAGCAGCTTCGGTCCAGTTCTCCTCGAAATGCTCATCTACATAAGAAGAACCTTCCGTAGCCTTAATATATGCAAAATCTATATCCTGCGAAGCCAGCTCCTGCCAGTTGATATCCCCCTGATAGGAGGAGATATCTACGCCCTTTACTGTATACCCCTGAAGCTTCGGGTGATTGATATGTATCACTCCAAAGTATAAGAAAAGTCCGGCGCATATACCTGCGCCGAATATGGCCGCCCCAACAGCTGCGATTATCTTCTTATTCATTCACGCCTAACTTCCTGACCGTGACACCACAAGCTTTGGAAGATATATCACATCCGATGAACTTTCTTCCAAGCTTCTTTGCAACGACGGCAGTAGTGCCGCCTCCGAGGAAGAAGTCCGCCACCGTATCACCGGGGTCAGATGCCACTCTTATTATCCTGTCGAGAACCGCTTCGGGCTTAGGGGTATCGTAAGCATCCGCGACACCCGTCCTCGTATAAGTATCGAGCATCTCAGGCTCGTTCCAGAGATTGCCTACGGGGATAACGTCGGAGAAACGATAAGGGAGACCTTCTATGAGCTTGACCTCTCCCGCCTTCTTCATGTCGTCGAACTGAGGCGCACTTATGAGCCAGTGCTTGTTTAGCGCCTTAAGGTCTATGGTAGCGCCATCGAATGATCGAATATCGTCCCTTCCCGGAAGATCGCCGTTCTCAAAGAGCGGTACGATCCTCTTACTCTCGCCTCTTATCTCATGGAAGACAAAGTTCCTGTGGTCCTTAACGTAGTAAAGTATTATATCCATCTGGGAATCGAAGTTGGAGAAGAATCCCCTCTCCTTGCTGTGCTGACGGTAGATCCTGTTCCTGAAGCAGTTGGTCCCGAATATCTCATCCATCAGGATACGCATATACGAATCCATCCTCCAGTTACAGTGGATGAATATGCTGCCCGAAGAAGAGAGTACTCGCTTCATCTCCTCTATCCTGGGTCTGTACCACTTAACGGCTTCCTCGGGAGATCCCAGATCATCCGAATAATCGTCGAATACCTTGCCTGTGTTGTACAGGATATCGCAGTAGATAAGATCTACAGACTCGGACTTCATATCCCGAAGGAGCTCCAGATTGTCCTGCTTATATATGGTCGTATGTTCGTCAGAATAATAAAGACTCATAGTCATCACCCCTTTATATGCCCATTGCCGCATTGAAGACCAACTCCAATGAGAGAAGCCCCAATACGCATATTATAAGCATAAGTGCAAAGAGAATATATTCGAGCTTAGAGCCCTTTGCCTTGCGCAGGAAATATCCGTAGAGAACAGTAAGGACCGGAGTAGCGATATAGGGAATAAAGATTATCCTAAGAAATACTACCGGCAGGAGAAATCCCAGATAGCCGCGCGTCCAGAAATTGACCTCAAGCTTTAAGAGCTTCGCGACCTCGATAACGGCACACGGCATAAGGAGCAGTGTATTGATCACATAAAGCAACCTTATTACCCGAAGTGCGCCTGTACTCTTATTCTTACTCATTATGTATCCGTCCCTTAACCCTTTTGGGTAAATGTCACATCCTCATTATGACATTTATCAAGGTCGATATCCACGCCCTTAATGTACTTGTCGAAGAAAGCGATATGAAGCTTTGTAAGGTTATCGTGAAGGCTCTTGGCGGGAAGCTTACCTACCTGAGACTTTACGGGGAAGAAGAATATAAGATCCGTAAATCCAAGATGACGCATATCCTTGAAGATCGCGGAGAATACAGGGACTTTGCAGTTTACGTATGCGCCTGTAGTCGTAGTCTTATTACTCTCGCAGTTGATGTTCATGAAGGGCTTTCTGATATCCATGCCCTCATATTCTCCGAAGAGTCCGCCGTCGATATTGATCGCGCATGAATACTTATCGCTCTTACGAAGGAGCATATGAGCTACAGCTCCGCCCATCGAGTGACCCGTAAGTCCTACGCCGGCATCCGTATCGATCCTGTCACTATAGGCTGCCTTAACATAGTCGCAGACATCGTCGGTATCGATACACCATGCATCGACCCTCTTGGCAAGTCCTGAGTAGTACTTGTGCTCAAAGTCCTTGAACTTATCGTTGATCTCTTCGTCAGTTCCCTTAGCGGATATGAGCTTTATACTGGAGATAAGTGCCGGAATTATCGGCTTAGCAGTCTCCATAGCTTTCTTATCGATATCAACACAGGTGCCGTCAGCGTAGTTAAGAGCCATCGTCTCATAAGGGTGACCTATAACGACAACGACATATCCCTGCGAGCAGATCTCACCGCACATATAAGTATTGGAATCCCTGAAAGATCCGTAGCCGTGGCTGAAGATTATAAGAGGGAACTTCTCGCCGGGAGCGGGGACTGCATCAACATAACAGTCGATCCTGTTCTCGCCCTCTGCCATCTTCTTATCGTAATCGATCTTGTAGGCTTTGCAGAGCTGCCTGGACATGTATTCGGATCTTTCCTTACCCTCTATACCCTCGGCCGTCGAAGGATAATACATCCTGCACGAAAGCTTTCGCACACCGCCTTCATGAAGCTTTAATGTCTCTTCCCTTCCCGTATCGACGATAAATTCCGTAACGCCTACCTTGTATCTGCCTGTAAATTCAGGATATTCTACTTTCATTTCAGTTCACCCCCAATAATCTGATCATGGCTTCGGCCAATGTGCCGTATAATTCCTTCGGATCCGACTTGATACCCGGCATTCCCTGCGGGTAGCAGCTGCATATTATGCAGTTGAAGAGGATCCCGTTCGAGGAAGCCGACATAAAATTCAATATGCTGTCGATATCCGTTACCGGATGGATCTTCCCCTCTTTCTGCGCCCTGATAAATCCTTCTCTTGTGGCATTCATGAGGTGGCTCATGTTGCTCTCCGTCGTGATGGTTCCCAGGATCTTCTCTATTCTCTCTGGTTCATTTATGGCAAGCACCGTAAGATCAAAATTCAATTTCTGCAGATCCATAAGATGCTCCTCGAGCGCAGATGCCAGCATATCGCACATCTGCCTGATGACCTCGGCAGGAGAAAGATCCGTCGAATACTTTAAGATTCTGTCGGTATCGTCCATGATGTTGTACCTGATGCGCATCTCGAGTATCATGTCGCGAAGGATCTCATCGAGGTCCTTATAGAATCTGTAGATACCGCCCTGGGACAGTCCCGTCTCCTCGATGACGTCAGTCATGGTGATCATCTCGACGGGCTTTCTCTTACATACTCTCATGGCAGCTTCTACGATAGATCTTTTCTTATTATCTATATATTCCTGTGTAACCTTGGGCATCTTTGACCCTCCGAAATAAAAATGAATGTGGTTTCATTTTATCCTCCGTCATTGCTGTCGTCAAGATAAAAATGAATGTTGTTTCACCTTTTTACGATACGATATGTCAATTGTTTTATGGTAGAAGATGAGTATCATCTTATATATGAGTAAGGAAAGCCAGGAAGCACATTATAAGAAGATGACCGAGACCCCGGTCCAGAAACTGATCCTGATACTCTGTATCCCTACGATACTGAGTATGCTGGTCACGAACATATATAATCTCGCAGATACCTGGTTTGTAGGCAAGCTGGGTACCAGTGCCAGTGGCGCCGTCGGTATCGTATTCGGCTTCATGGCGATAGTCCAGGCCGTAGGCTTCATGTTCGGTAACGGTGCCGGAAGCATCCTTGCAAGAAAGCTCGGACATATGGACATCAAGGGAGCATCGAGCACTGCTTCCACAGGATTCTTCCTGTCACTTGGGATAGGTATCCTCGAGTGCCTGTTCTGCTTCATATTCATAGAGCCCCTGGTAATGTTCCTGGGAAGCACCAAGACAATAGCTCCTTACGCAGTGACGTACATTTCATTTATCCTGATCACCGCCCCCGTAATGACAGCGGGATTTACCCTGAACAATATCCTTCGTTATGAGGGAAAGGCTTTCTACGCCATGATCGGCATGCTCTCCGGGTGTCTTCTTAATATCCTCGGAGATTACATCTTCATGCGCAAGCTTCATATGGGCATCGAAGGAGCAGGACTTTCTACGGCTATCGGACAGCTCGTAAGCTTTCTCTTCCTTCTCTACCCTTTCCTTACGGGCAGGACACAGTGCCGCATATCCATCCGCAAGGTCAACTTCAACTTACGCCATATAGGAGATATCATCGCCACGGGACTTCCCAGCCTTATAAGGCAGGGTCTTAACAGTATCGCCACCATCCTTCTGAACTCCCTCTCCGGAGCATACGGAGATGCGGCTGTAGCAGGCATGAGCATCGTATCGAGAGTCTATTTCTTCATATTCGCCATAGCTCTCGGCGTAGGTCAGGGACTTCAGCCCGTTGCCAGCTTCAACTACGGTGCGGGTAAGTACGGCAGGGTCCGTAAGGCTTATAAGTTCACGGCTACTCTTGCTACGGCGATAATCATCGTTCCCGGGATCATCGTCCTCTTGATGGCTCCCGAAGTGGTCCGCCTCTTCAGGGACGACGACCTTGTAGTCGAATACGGAGCAAGAGCGCTGACGCTTCAGTGTATCGCAGGATTCGTCATGCCCTACTGCATGGCTACGGAGCTGCTCCTTCAGAGCACGGGAAAGAAACTC
The DNA here is from genome assembly GCA_900176545.1 of Oscillospiraceae bacterium. Classification (GTDB taxonomy): domain Bacteria; phylum Bacillota; class Clostridia; order Saccharofermentanales; family Saccharofermentanaceae; genus Saccharofermentans. Next base: position 92,837 of record FWXP01000008.1, on the reverse strand, counting down.
TCCGCATCTATCCTCTCCGCCCTTCGAAGCGGAGTCATATTCATACCCGCCCTTTGGATCCTGGCGCATATAAGGGGCATGGCAGGCATCCAGGAGGCACAACCTCTTGCTTTCGCCCTGTCATTCTTCCCTACTTTGTATTTCTCTACCACCTATTTCAAGAAGATGCCGACCAAGGACAAGGAACAGGCGTAAAAGCCCTGTTTACAAGGGTTGCAACTGTCAGTTGACAGATTTCCAAGGCGACTTTATGGTGTGCAATCGCACCTTCTAGTATCTTAACGGCATAAGGCAAGTGCACAAATGTCTGATAGAATAACAGAAAGAGGTGAACGTTATGATCCTTGCAGATAAGATAATAAATGAACGTAAGAAGTTAGGTTGGTCACAAGAGGAACTGGCAGATAAGCTTGGCGTATCCAGACAGTCAGTAAGCAAGTGGGAAGGCGCTCAGTCGGTACCCGATCTTCAGAGGATCCTTGAGATGAGCAAGATATTCGGAGTAAGTACCGATTATCTTCTTAAGGACGATATAGAGGATGTCATCCCATCTGAGAAGTCGGATTCCGATACTTCACTGAGAAAGCTCTCCCTTGAGGAAGCCAATACTTATCTTGATACAGTTAAGAAGAGCTCCGATAAGATCTCTCTGGGAGTCGCGATTTGCACCAGCTGCGCCGTACCCCCGCTCCTTCTGGAAGCAGCATTCAGTGCAGGTATGGGCGTATCCGAAGGCGTCGCAGGAGGTCTCGGGACAGTACTGCTCCTCATGATCGTGGCGATCTCGCTGATATTCATAATCCCCGCAGCAATGGCTCTCAGCAAGTGGGAATGGCTGGAGAAGGAATCCTTCGAGACAGAATACGGTGTTGAAGGCGCGGTAAGATCCAAGCTCGAGAAGTTCGAGCCCCGCTTCGTACGCGGCATCACCATGGGAGTAGTAACTATCCTTCTCGGCGTGATGCTCATCGTGTCTGTCGCCTTTATCGCAGAGGAGAATGAACCCCTTATCATCGCCGCAGCTGCAGGTCTCCTGCTCTTCATCTCCATGGGCGTAAACACGATCGTAAGAGTCGGAATGATAAAAGACAGCTACAGCAGAGTATTGCAGGAAGAAGATTACTCCAAGGCCAAGAAGGAGAACAAGGTAATGAATGCCGTTGCTCCCGCATACTGGCTCCTTGTAACCGCAGGATATCTCGCTTGGAGCTTCACGACCAACAACTGGGGCTTCACCTGGATCGTATGGCCGATAGCCGGTATTATCTTCGGTGCGATATCAGCCGTCGCAGAGCAGGTAACAAGGAAAGACTGACAGAATATATCCGCATATTACATAATTAAAACCCCCGAAGTTTGTCCAACTTCAGGGGTTCACTTCACTCAGCAGCTTCAGAGGGCTTTATCGATCAGTTATTATCAGCTTTTACAGGCAATCATTATCCGACAGGCTGATATGCTCCTTCAAGGTTATCGCGTGTTATCACATCAAACCAGATGAAATCATGGTAAGCTTCCCCGAGAGTATCAACGCTCGTGATCGTCGTCTCTGCCGCTTCGGAGCTGATCTCGTTCCAGATACCACCGGAAGCATATTCATAATAAATATCTTCTCCGGTAGCTGTATCATGTTCTACTCTCAGATAAGGCGTAGATGTATACATATCCGTGTTGACATCGTAATAGAACTCTTCATATACCGTGGACTCTACAGTATCTACTGTAGACTGATAGGATACGATAAAGTAGTGGTAGACGCCCGTATTGGAATCATAGTAGATAGATACTTCGGAATTGAGCGAAAGATCCGGAGAATCCATTCCCTCCTCACGGTCGATATCGATCTCCTGAAGAGATCCTCCGTTTTCAGGAGATACTTCATAAATACTTGTAGTGCAGAAATGTGCAGTTCCACCCAATGATACAGCGATAAAATCGAGATATCCGTCGTAATCAAGGTCAGTAACCGTATATCCGCGAAGAATAGTATTACCTGCAGTATCGACAGTCAACCTGTCGGTCTGAGCTAATATTACGTCATACTGCCACTCATAATCATAGCTTGCCAGTCCGGCTGCACCCTGATCATCGTTGCTGTCAGCATCACTTTCCGCAGCGGTTGTCGTAACAGATGTTTCCTCAGATCCAGAAGTTTCTTCAGAAGCTTCGGATCCTTCTGTCTCTTCTTCATCAGCAGATGTGGTCTCTTTAGTAGTCTCCTCATCCTTCTCATCACGATCGGCTGCAGGATCAATGGTAATATTACAACCGGACAGAACAGATACAGCAAGGATGATACCTGCGAGTTTCAAAATGTTCTTTTTCATATCTTTCTCCTTATTAGATCGTTTCGCAATCAGAATGGACCGATCGCATGTAACAATTAGGAATATATCAGCATCGTCACAAATACGCTAATCGCCATCTAAACAACAATTATTTAGAAGTCTCAAATATCATTGTGCAATTTATCGCGTCGGACACAATAGCACACATACTCCTAGTTGACGGCGCCGTAAGATCCAAGGCGGAGAAGTTCGATCCCCGCTTCGTACGCGGTATCACCATGGGTATCGTAACCATCCTTCTCGGTGTGATCCTGCTCGTAGCAGTCGCCTTCATCAACGAGAACAATGAACCACTGATCATCGCAGCAGCAGGCGGACTTCTTCTCTTTATCTCAGCAGGCGTTAACACACTGATCAGAGCAGGCATGGTAAAGGACAGCTACAGCAAGGTATTGCAGGAAGAGGATTACTCCAAGGCGAAGAAAGAGAACAAGGTCATGAATGCCGTTGCTCCCGCTTACTGGCTCCTCGTAACTGCAGGTTATCTCATATGGAGCTTCCTTACGGGTAACTGGGGCACCACGTGGATCGTATGGCCGATAGCAGGCATAATCTTCGGCGCCATCGCCGCAGTCCTGGATCAAGCAACCAAGAATTGACTACATTGAAAAGTCCCTCTTCCGAGGGGCTTTTTGCTTTAAGCTTTCTTAAACAACTCTCCAATCTTTCTTAAACCGACATTGGCGACGGCTTAATCTCGCGACTTTAAGATAGAGTCATAAGATGAAAGGGGATGCCGCAACATGGAAAGCAACGGGATAGTAAATAAGATCTTCGCATTCTTAGACGATCATCAGTGGATCAGCTTCTTTATCGGAACGGCAACGATCCTCATTACCGCATATCTGGCCTTAAGATTCGGCCACGGCATGAGCTCCCTTCTCGGAGCGATCCTTTACTGATCAGGGCTGTTCTCCCGCGATCACACTTCCGCCTGATGTAACTACGATATTACCCGCAGAAGAGTGGGAATAGTCGTTAGATGTGTCGATATTCTGCCAGTCGCCTCTGTGACAGCTGAAGCTTATGGTAAGAGTATCTCCGCTTCCCAGGCTTCCGGATGAGAATCCTATCTCAAGAACACTGTCGCAATCAGTACCCGAATATGTCGAGATCGTACCTGTCGTACTGTCCGTAAGGGCAGTATATCCTCCTGAGGACGAATTAGTCGCGCAGTGGTAACAGTCGAACTCCATGGTACCGCCGTCGGAAGTAAAGTAGTAATTTACCGTTACGTCGGACAAGTCTAATGCTCCGCTTCCGTTATTTGTTATATCGATAGTTCCGGAGATGGCATTGGATCCGCCGTCGTAGCTGACACTTATGCTGAGATCTCCGCTTGTGACTGCACCGCCTCCTGAAGAGCTTCCTCCGGATGTGGTACTTGTCGTAGTCGCTGTGGGATCACTTGTTGCTCCGCCGCCTGCGGATGTTCCCGAAGAAGATCCCTCGTCGTCAGGAAGGATTCCGTATACGAGCTCTCCCGCTTCCATCAGGATCTGGCCGTCAGGGTTGTTGTAGGAATAATCGTTGGAGCTGTCCCAGGAACCCGTGGGGCTGGTCATTCTTACCTGGATCTCAGACTTATACTGCGACTGACCGCCCGGAAAGAGAGCGCCGTCATCGAAGACAACAGATAAGTAGTAGATATGAAGATCCTCGTTCCAGACTTTAAGTCCGTCTACTCTTCCCGACTGCATATAGTTGGTGGTAATGGTAATACCGTCAACATCTCCGCCAGCCTCGTAGACTTCAGAGAGATCGACATAGTATCTGTACTCCAGATCCGTAGCGGCTCTTGCGGGCCATGCGGTCTCGTTATAGATAAATGCCCTGATCTCGATAAAGTCATCGCCTTCAACATTAGATGAGCACTCGGCCATATATTCCGTGGCGCCTACTGCTTCCACCGCACCAAAGTTGATGAGCGTCTGACCATGGTACTCGGAATACATGGCTGCCAGAAGGCCCGTGAAGCCGGCATTGTAGTCGCAGGCTACCTCGTTGGCACAGTAATCCGTGACCGTATCCGTATAGTTATCGCTGGCATCGGGACCGCCTACGAGAGCTCCGTAGAGAGTATGTCTCGCCTCTCCGGGCTCATTCATGTTGTCGCAGTAAGAACCCTGAGAAGTCCTGTGGTGAGGATGCTCGGGATATTCTTCACCGAAGCCTATCTGATAGGAGAAGCCTGTAGATCCCAAAGCGTAGTCAGCCTGAGATACGGCAAAGTCCCAATATGTATCTGCCTTATCCGCAGGACATCCGTCCCATCTGCTGTATACGCAGGCGATAAAGGCTGTTGTTGTGGCATATCTTAAGGAGCCCCAGGAATCGAGCCATGCAAGTCCGCCGGGAGTATAAGTGATACGCGAGCCGTCGGATGTTCCGCAGCTCCAGTAATCCAGGTGTGTCTGAACTTCGTCCTTGTAGTCCTGATCTTCCGTTATCTTGGCAAGCATTACTGCCGCTCCGATATGGACATCGTCCCAGCACATGGACCAGTCGTAGTCATGACCTGCCTGAGAGAAGCAGTCTTTTGCATTATCCAGATAATCCTGTTCGCCTGTAGCCAGATAGAGCCAGCATCCTGCCCAGGCAAGCTCATCGTAGAAGCCGCTCCAGGAATCGTAAAAGCCGTTAGCTGCGGTATAGCCTGCATCGCTCCTTGTAGAATCAGAGAATTCATAAAGACTTACGGCATGCTCCAGACAAAGAGCCGCATAATCGGGATCCGTGTCCTCGAATACGATGGCTGCCACAGCAAGAGCCGCTGCCGCCTCTCCCGTTACAGCAGATCCCGGAGAATCAGCGGTAACACAGTAGGAAGGCCTTTCCATAGGCATGACTTCGCAAGGTCCCCACCAGGAGTGGTCGGAACCGCCGTCACCTACCTGATAGTAGAAGACCTGATCTTCGGGGTGACATCTTATGAAGTAATCCGTAGCCCACTTTATGTCGTCCAGCATGAACTCCAGCTGTCCGCTCTGCTCGTAGGACTCTCTGTCTTCGTAGAGAGACCAGCCCAGCATGGATGCGGTATATGCCATGGGAAGAGAGAACTTAACGTGGTCTCCGGCGTCGTACCAGCCGCCCGTAAGATCAAGTCCCACATCGGCTCCGTCCGTAAGAGCGGAATCGCCTCTCCAGTTACATCTTACGACCTCGGGAAGCGGACCGCTTCGCTGAAGCTCGTAGAAGATAAGAGACTTCTGCAAAGCCTCGCCGTAGTTAAAGTCTCCCGTACCGTCGATACCTTCGTAGCCGCTTCCCGTCTCGCTCATGCCGTCGGGGATCACATGTCCGCCGGGGACTGGGATCGCTGCGGAAAGATCCACGTCGGACAGGGCGCTCGACGAAGGCGAGGACGATGAAGAAGAAGAGCTTCCTTCGTTTGCGCTCTCGTAAGAAGAGGCGGACGATGTGTCCGTCTCTTCGGGGGTCTTATTACATGACGTAAATAGCATAGCGGCCGACAGCAATGCTGCGACCGCCCTGATGTTCTTATTCATTAGAGTTCTTCTCCGTTCGTCTCGATCACGTTCCTGTACCAGTAGCCGGAATCCTTGATCGTTCTCTTCTGTGTAGGATAGTCTACGTAGATCATGCCGAATCTCTGAGTATATCCCTGAGACCATTCGTAGTTATCCATAAGGGACCACTGGATGTATCCGATAAGAGGGATACCTTCGTCTGCGGCTCTCTTATAACCGCGAAGATATCTTGTAAGATAGTCGATCCTGTAGGAATCGTGTACCTTACCGTCTACGCATACCCAGTCATGGGAAGCCATACCGTTCTCGGTGATGATTATGGGTGTCTTATATCTGTCGTACATGAATCTGGAAGACCAGTAGAGTACGTCGGGAGTAACGGGCCAGCCGATATTGGTAGCCATCTTGCCCTGGAAATAAATATCCGAGTACTCACCCTGCTGCTCGCCCGCATTTGCGTTATAGATATTCATGCCGTAGAAATCAAGAGGTGTTGTAACAAGCTTCCACTCTTCTGCCGTAAACTCGGGAACAAGATCGCCGAACCTCTCTAAGACATCGTCGGGATACTTGCCGAGGAAGATGGGATCCGACCAGTAAGAAAGGCTGTACGGGAAGCGGTCGCCTCCTCCGCTAAAGGTCTTCTTCCTTGCTTCTTCTATAGCTACGGGGGACTCATCCTTGGGAAGCATGCAGGGGCCGATGGGAGCATATCCTATCTTGGCTTTTATCTTCGCATTGTTCCTTATGTAGTCTGCTGCCTTACCGTGAGAGAGGAGCACATTTCTTCCCATTATGAGAAGGTCTCTTGCATTGCGTTTCTCGAAAGGCGCATGTACGCCGTCCTGCCTTCCGCAGCCGATGTCCACCTGAGGCTCATTTAGCGTCATCCAGTAGGAGACTCTGTCTGAGAGGGCGTCTACTACCGCCTTTGTGTACTCCAGGAACCACTCGGAGCTGTCGGGATTCGTCCAGCCGCCTTTATAGTGAAGTGCAAGAGGGTAGTCCCAGTGATAGAGAGTGATCATGGGGATTATGTCATTCTTAATAAGCTCGTCTACCAAGTCGGAGTAGAACTTAATGCCCTTCTCGTTGATCTTGCCGATACCTTCGGGGAAGATCCTTGTCCAGCTTACGGAGAAGCGGTATGCCTTGATTCCGATCTCCTTCATGAGTGCTATGTCATCCTTAAAACGATGGTAATGGTCACAGGCAACGTTACCGTTTTCTCTGAACTTTACGTAGTCGCGGTCAGATGCATATGCATCCCAGACATTAAGACCCTTACCGTCTTCGTTATATGCACCTTCTATCTGATATGAGGCAGTAGCCGCACCCCAGATAAAATCCTTGGAAAAACCCATGACATGACCTCCCTTATAGAAGCTTTGCTTATATGATAACATCACATTCGTTTTCACTTATGTTAAATAACTTGAAATAATTTAGTATTTATGCGGAAGATCTCCCGTCGGTTTACAATCTCTTAAAACATTAGCGTCTGACGCGTGTTAGAATCTAATGTAGAGACTACATCAAGGGAGATGCCTATGCTTATTCGTAATGTAGCTGTCATCGTATCCGGCATGGATGAAGAATACCCGTATCACATAATACGCGGTATCAACAAGGTTGCATCCGACAACTTTATCAACATCTCCTACTTTACGGCATACGGCAATATCGCAGGCAACAAAAAAGCCGATATAGGTGAGCTGGGTATATATAATCTTCCCGATTATTCGACTTTTGACGGAGTAATCCTCATCACCAACACTTTCTCAGACCCCGATCTTCGCGAGACCATCGTCAAGAAGGTCAAGAAGGCAGGCGTTCCTACGGTCATATTCGAGAACAAGGATCACGAGGAATTCTACGACATAAGCATAGATAACTACGCAGTCATGAAGCTCCTTGTAGAGCATCTCATACATGAGCACAACAAGAAGGTCTTTAACTTCGTATCGGGTCCTCTTACCAATCCCGAGGCACGCGACAGGCTCAATGCCTTCAAGGACGCACTCTCTGAGAACGGCATCACTCCCGATGAGCGAAGGATATTCTACGCAGGCTTCAAGAGCTATGACGGCATCAGGGCGGTAGATGATTTCCTAAGCTCCGGTCTTCCCTTGCCGGACGCCTTTGTATGTGCCAACGACAGTATGGCTCTGACCCTTATGAGCATGCTTCAGAGGATGGGCTACAGGGTTCCCGAAGATGTGATAGTAACGGGATTCGACCACACGTTCAATGCGCGTAATTCATCTCCCGTCCTTACTACGGTAAGAAGGCCTCTTTATCATTCCGGCATAAGGGCCCTGGAGCTCCTTATAGACCTTATGAACAACGAACAGAGACCTCACCATACGCTCCTTGATGCAGAACCGGTATTTGCCGAGAGCTGCGGCTGCATCTACGAGGAGACCGAGGACATCATAGAGTTCAAGCGCAATACATACCAGAGGATGGAGCGTACATACACGAGCGTACATATGCTGAACAGGCTCATCGCTTCGCTGTCGTCAGCCAACTCCGTAGATGAATGCGTCGGCTCTCTCGAGCAGATGCTGAAGACCATAGGATGCGAGAAGTTCGCCCTCTGCCTCATAAGCGACTGGGAAAATACATACCATACATTGGGATACGAAGGCGATTCCTACTATCCCGAGTTCATGACAGCACCCCTTGTCTGGGACAAGGAGATGGTGAGCTCAGTGCCTAACTTCCCCAGCAGCCAGCTTATGCCCGAGCCTTTAAGCAGCGGAGGCAATATAAGCTACTACCTCCCCTTAAACTTCGGAGACAGGTGTCTGGGATACATCATAATGACCAACTGTGATTTCCCTATCTACAGTCTTCTGTGCCATACCATGACACTCAGCATAAGCTATGCCATCGAGCACGTATCCAAGCTCAATGAGCTGGATCCTCTTTGCAAGATATATAACCGCAACGGATTCCTTCGCAATGCAGAACAGATCTATCACAACTGTCTTGCGGACGGATCCGATATCACGCTGGCTTTCGTCGACTTAGACGGACTTAAGTTCATAAACGATACTTACGGTCATCAGGAAGGCGACTATGCATTAAGGCTCGCGGCGGAAGCCATGAACAGCTGCTGCAAGGGAGATATGATCTGCGCCAGGTTCGGAGGAGACGAGTTCATCGCTTTCGGAAAGAAAGATACAGATGACGATCCTACCTTCGAAGAGAGGCTCACTGCCAAGCTCTCCGAAGTCAACGGCAGGCACGGAAAGCCTTACGACGTATCGGCAAGTATCGGTACCATCGACTGCAAGATAACCAAGGATACCGACGTTCAGGAACTCATTCGTCAAGCGGACAGTAAGATGTACGCCAACAAGAAGTCAAAGAAGAGATATTCCTGATATCAGAAGATGTAATCCGGATCCATAATCATCAATTCGTCGTACTGATCCTGAGTGATCTGTCCTTCTTCAAGAAGCTCATCCAGGGCCTGCTCATAGAATTCCTGCGGATAATCAAAACTCTGATCCTCTCCCAGGATATCGGTCATGATATTGGAATCAAGCGACATATTACCGTTCTCGTCGATATCTACCTCTACAGTACACTCGAAGTCTTCCGTCTGCGCAAGTTCAAGACACTGTATGTAGAATTCTATCTGGATCTCCAAGCTCTCTTCTATAAGCGAAGTGAGGTCACCGTTCGAATAATCAAAATCCATGAGCCTGATCTCATAGAGGATCATGTCCTTCATATACGGGACGGTCATATCTGCGTTATTGGCAATTACATATTGCATCGAATCATAGAAGGCGGCTCTGGTACCTGTCACTTCCAGTACGACGGCAGAACCGTTACAGGAGGAAACCTCCGCTTCGTATGTGACAGTACCGAAGAGAGCAGCATAGAAATCCTCGAGCTGCGCCACAACGTCGGAACTGTAAAAAGAGTTCATGCTTCCGACGGAATAACCGCTGCCGGTGTCGATAAAGGCATATGCGGCATCGATATTACCCTGGGCAAGACATGACATAAAAGAATCGAAGAATGCTACGGCGCGTGATCCCAGACCGATCTCGGAAGATACATCCAGGCCGAACTCACTTATGAACTCTGCGAATTCCTCCGTAGAATCCGGATCGATGAGCCACTCCCTCTTATCCTTTATAAAGTCAAACTCGAATTCCTCTTCTATCAACTTGTCCGAATCCGCAATAAGATCATCAAGATCCTCGACTTCCAGCGCGGCTACATTCTCACGCTTCAATATCCTGTCGATATCAGGCATGGAGAACTTGACCAGTGCCCTGTCGTTCTTGATCTCTTCGACTTCGAACTGCGCTTCGGACAGGCAAAGTTCACAGATCTCCTGCTGAACAGGTCCGAGATCCACATCCTGGAATGCATCTCCGGAACCCTTGACGCAAGATGACGCATCCCTGTATTCAAACTCTATGCATGCATTGAGGTATCGCTCTACCAGTTCCTTTTGAGCCTTAGTCTTCCCAAAGGAGATGTTACATCCTGCAAGCATCGATGCCGTCAGGCAAGTCGCGATCACTACACAGATCGCTTTACGTGTTCTTTTATTCATATTTCTCATCCCTCACACAACATACTTTGATGAATCTACAGCATTATAGCATCATTATGAGTAAGCAGTCTCATGCATATATATCAGAAACGTTTTATTTCCGCAACACTCTGGTCACAAAAGCACTATGCAGCAACATATCGGGGAATATATAATCTAAAGGTAAAGTCAGGGAGGTTTGACTTTGGAAGAGATCAAAAAACTGACATACTCTATCAATACGGTCATTTTGCTGCTGGTATTCGGACTGGCGAGTTTCTTCGCGCTGTGTCATGCCACATTCCTTATATGGTTCAGCATCCCCACCGCTATGGTATATCTGGTCGGTTACTATCTTATCCGTACAGAGCGGCTTGCTTTCTATGTCAGATTAGTATATTTCTGGATCACACTTTATATGTGCATTACCACGATCTGTCTCGGCTACAGGTTCGGATTCCATCTTTATTGCCTTTCGATGATCCCCATTATCTTCTACACAGAATATATGGCCAAGAAGCTCGGAAGACAGAACATCAACACGATACTCGTAAGCGGTATCATCGTCGTCTGCTATCTGATATCCACCGGTTATGCCTCCTATGCAAAGCCTGTCTACGATATAGACAGCAAGATCGCAGGCATCTTCTGGGTATTCAATTCAGGTGTCGTTCTCTTCTTCCTCATCTTCTATTCGGGCGTTATGCTCAAGATGATAACCGCTTCCGAGAATCAGCTCACGGATATGGCTCACACCGACAGGCTCACGGGACTTTATAACCGTCACTTCATGATCACCAAGCTCGAGACTACACTTAAGGAAGATAAGTCTCAGTTTATCGCCATGGCAGACATAGATCATTTCAAGAAGATAAATGACACCTACGGTCACAATACCGGAGACTACGTTCTCGAGAATGTAGCAAGGATAATGAAGGAAGTCTGCAAGGACTGCGAGATCTCAAGATGGGGCGGAGAGGAATTCGTTATCCTGTCAGACGGAGAAGCGGACAAAGACGGCGTCGCCCTCCTGGAAAAGCTTCGAAAGGCAATAGAAAGCGAAGACTTCTTCTTTGAAGATCAGCATATCAAGGTAACGATAACCGCAGGTATAGCTTCTGCCAATGACCATACTTCCGTAGACCTCTGGGTCAACGATGCGGACGAGAAGCTCTACTTCGGCAAGAATAATGGAAGGAACAGAGTCGTATTAATAAATGAAGGCGCGAACTGATCGCGCCTTTTCTGTTGTTCTTTATTTGTTTTCTATGCTCGAGTGTACTCCGTAGTTCCCTCTCATATCGAACATCAGATCGATAAGATGCTCATAGTATGTTATGAACCTTCCGTCTCTTATCATCTCCTTTATCTCATCACGGCTTGCCCAGGAGATATCCTGAACCTCCGACTCCTGAAGAGAAAGAGATCTGATATCGATATCCTTTTCTATGAGAAAGTAATCATCGAATCCGCCCTGCCAGGTAAAGGTAAAGTTGGGCAACACTCCCTCAAGGTCGATATCTATATCCAGTTCTTCCTTAAGTTCTCTCATGGCGGCATCCCTGCAATCCTCGCCTGCCATGGAATGGCCACCGCATGAGATATCCCAGAGATCCGGCCACGACTTGGCGGTCTTCTGCCTTCTCTGGATAAGCATCTTGCCTTCGGAATTAAAGAGAGCTACATGAATGACCATCTGGTAGGCGCCGTCTCCTCTGGGCTCACCCCTCTGACGGGTCCTGCCGGTCTTTACTCTGTTGATATCGTATTCATCCCATCTTTCCATCAGAGTTTCCTCCTGCAAGCTGATAAGACAATGATATCACATTACTTTCCTTCGGAAGCGTTCTCCTGGATCTCCTTGATGAGATCTTCCTGCTTCTTGGTATCGGAGAATACTCTGTAGTAGTAATATCCCGCAAGGATGACATAGGGGATCGTGAAGGATCTGTAGAACTCATACCAGCCTCTGGGAGATACGCTCTCGCCTTCGATCCATCCTACGATCAATATCATCACGGCACAAAGGGCACATGCTGCCAAGTACTGTACGACGATCATAAGAAGGGGACTTACCTTGTCGAAGAGCTTATGGAGATTCAGGACGAATGTACCTATGAAGCACGTCATAAACATAACGATCACGTTCAGATTATTAGTCTGACCGCCGACTATCATATTGGCTATGGCTCCGCCTACGGATACTATCGTATATACGCAACCAAGCTCGATAAGAAAAGTTATTATCTTCTCGCGCATCAGCCCATCCTCCTCATCTTCTGTAAGTAATCGTTAAAGCTCTTCTTGTAGCTCCTGTTAACACAGATCCTCTCTCCGTTATCGAAGGATGCATATACCTTCATGTTCATATCGGGCTTTAACTGCTTTATCTTATATACATTTATAAGATTGGATTTGGATACTCTTACGAAGCCGTAATTCCAGAGCATCTCCTCACATGATGTCAGCGTATCCATAAGGCGGAACACGCCGTCCTTGGTATAAGCAAAGAGCTTACGATCGATGTGATCCAGGTAGTAGACCTCCCTGGGATCTAATATCACTTCTTCTCCGTCATCCAGATCTTCGTCAGCCGGACGTCCCTTAAGCTTGGGACGCTCCGAATTGACCGTATCTATAAGCTGGCGGATAACGGGACGCATATTGGAATAATATACGTCCACGTGTTCATTAAGATCTTCTTTGTTCTCGTACAGGTTTAACTTCATTTCCTCTTCTTATCACAATCCATGGTTATTGAGGAATCCCTCAACACCGTCCATATATGCATCGGGATCGTCGATGATGCCTTCGATATGAGCGCTGTCAAAGTGGATGATCTCCTTATCCTCACATGCAATATTATCATATACCTGCTGAACCTGGTCAGGAAGGCACACTTCATCTCTGTCGGAGCAGATTACAAGCGTAGGGATATTATCATTTGCTACAGCTGCAATAGTATCGCCGTCATCGTAGTTTATACCGTCCACAAGACCCATATATATCTTGCTGGTACCTGTAAGATAGTTTGCGATAAAGCTGTCCGTATCGCCGTCGCCGAACATCTCCTTAAGGACAAGCTCCATTCCGGGAACAGGACTGTCGCAGATGACCGCATCGGCCGCACCCGCAGTACCCGGAGTAACGTTAGAAGCATAAAGAGCAGTTGTCTGAGCACCCATGGACTGACCGTGTACGATGACTTCGCTGCTTCCGAGATCCTCTCTTGCGAACTCTACCATAGCCTCTACGTCGAGCATTTCGTTGATACCGAATGTAACTTCATCGCTTGCGTTTGCGCCGCATCCTCTCTGGTCGATGGCGATAACGTCATATCCTCTCTCTAAGTATCCTTCTGCCAGAGGGTATGTGCTTACTCGATCTCCGCCTGCGCCGTGTACGAGGATAACGCACTTATCCGAACCCATATCGAAGTAAGTACCGGGAACCGTATTACCGTCTTCTGCCGTAGCGCTTACTTCCGTGCCCTGATATCTTGCATTGAAGCTCTCAAGGTCGTAGCCCCATACTTCAAGCTGCTTTATGCTGTTGTCACATGTATCCTTACCTTCGTTCTGATGAAGGATCTTATCTGCTACGTAGCCGCCCATTGCTGCGGAACCTGCTACTGCGATAAATGCGATAACGCTCATTGTGATAGTTGCTGCCTTAATGATCTTGTTCTTTTTCATTTCTGATATCTCCTTATTCGTTTGGTTTGCTTTGATGATGTCACTTTACCAAAGCCATAAGGAGCGTGACGGCAATTCTGCGCAAGTTGCATCCGGGGATGCATAAGTTGCACTTTACATGTCGAAGATGCTTATCTGAGGGTACTTTTCCGGAAGATCATTTATATAGGAGAATACATCGTCAGGCTTATAAAGTATGCCGTTCTCCTTACATACCTTATTAAATATCTTTATAAGATCCGGCGTGTTGGGACTTGGAAGCTCATAAGCATAGCCGTACTCTCTTATATACTTTTCCTTGAGTCCCGGGAAATGCTTATCAAGAGCTGCATAGTAATACTCCCGATCTCCTTCTCGAAGTGTAAGCCCCATTCCGAAAGCGATAATGCCCTTTACTCCCACTCTCACGCATTCGTTAAGGATAGAAGTAATATTCTCTTCTGTATCATTTATATAGGGAAGTATCGGCGTAAGCCACACTACGGTGGGGATGCCTTCTCTTTGCATTATCTCAAGGACCTCTATGCGCCTTTTGGTATTACATACTTGGGGCTCCAATATCTTGCAGAGATCGTCGTCATATGTGGTAAGCGTTATCTGCACTACAGTCTTGGCAGACTCGTTGATCGCTTTAAGAAGGTCCAGGTCTTCCAGGATACGATCCGACTTGGTCTGCACTGCCACACCGAAGTCATGCCGGCGTATCACCTCAAGGCAGCTTCTCATGAGATGCAGCTTCGACTCGCAGTGCATATAAGGATCGCACATGGATCCCGTTCCCACCATGCACCTCTTCCTCTTGGAGCGCAGAGCCTTCTCCAGGAGCTCCGGAGCATTTTCCTTGACTTCTATGTCCTCGAAAGGATGCTCCATGTGGTAACATGTACTTCTTGCATCGCAATAGATACACCCGTGTGTGCACCCGCGGTATATGTTCATACCGCATCCGCCGCCACTTGTAGTAAGTATCCCTTTTGCCTTCACGAAATGCATCCAAAACCTCCCGCTAAGAAACCCGAAAGCCGTCTAAAAGTGTTAGATTTTCAACACCGTTTGTTAAGAAATTTCCTTGATCTATTCTCAACGATATAACTATCGTTAACAAATTGTTTTCAATTGTAATTTTACACTATTGCCGTATATGGTGTTGCGCAACACTATGTTCACTATATATAGAGTTTCCATAAAAATATATACAAAAAAGCCTCCAAAGCTATCAGAAAATTTTAAGTATTTGTTCACAAATCGTTTTCATAAATTCTTTTGACAGGTGCTATAATCAAGGCGTGATCAAAAAACATTGTGATGACGGTAGCGAAAATCCGGTTCCAATTCACGGATAGAGTACCTATTCCGAATCAGGCAGGTCATATAAGAAAGCGCTCTATGCATCCTCAAGTGCATGGAGTTTTTCTTTGCCCTGAATATTGATCAATTACTGCTGCTCGAGGACTCCGAATCCATCACTATGTCGATAGCAAGGATCACTGCGATAAGGTCCACCTCATCCTCGGAAGATACAAGGTCCAACTCGAAGCTGTCACCCCAGCTCATCCACACCTTATGTATGGAAGCTATGATCTCCCCGCTCTGATCTACGATCTGGTAATCGTGAGAGAAGAAATCTCCTTCCACATGCCATCCCTTGCCTTCGATATCGTAGGCGGGCTTCAAGAAAGTAAATCTCTTCTTGATGGTCGCTGTAACCTGACCGTTCCTCTCCACAACGAACCTGGGCATAAGAGTGAAGAGTTCCTTGTGGATAAGAGATACTTCCTCACCCCTGTAATCGTATATGTGAAGCCTTCTCGTAAGAGATAAGAGCTCACCTTCTACCGTATACCTCTCATTGCCGTCCTCATCGGTTATATTGAACCTGGATGCCAATGAGAATACTTTCTGCTTGATATAAAGTTTCATTTCAGATCTCCTCTTTTCTATTCCTTATTCAATGACATTATCCTACTTAAGTACGTCAGCTTCAAGAAGCCACTTGGCGACTGCATTGTCGTCGTTACTTCCTATTATCCCCGTGGCTACGGCCTTGAGCTCAGGGCAGGCATTAGCCACGGCATAACACTCATCCGATATCTCGAACATGGGGATATCGTTAAGAGAATCTCCGAAGGATACTACCCTGTCGCATCCCCACATCTCCTTAAGTTTCCCTATGGCATTCTTCTTGGAAGCTCTTGCAGGCATTATCTCGCACCAGTACTCGGGACGGTAGAGTTCCTGCTGAAGTGTACATCTGTATCTCGGGTCGAGGGAGAAGATATCGTATACGGGCTGCAGCTCCTCTTTCTCTCCTATACATGTATAGTAGAAGACTTCTCCTTCGTAGAGATGGTCGTTATCTGATACAGACCTGAACCTCCTGTCTCCCTTACGAACGGAAAGATATCTTCTTACTCCGTCATTTTCAAATTCGGGGATCCAAGATACTCTCTCGATACCGTCTACAAAAGAATAGACCATGGGACTTATCTTATGCGCTTCGATGACGCTTCTTGCATACGAACGCTCTTCTTCCGTATATCCTTCCTCGGATAATATCTCTCCCGTTGAAGGCTTCATTATAAAAGCTCCGTTATAGGCGATGATAGGGATATCCACGGATAATCCTTCCGTCACCTTGGATGCGGATACCAGCGACCTTGCAGTAGCATATGTAAAGAGCATCCCCTTGGATGTAAGTTCATTTATAGTCCTTATGCTGAAGTCATCTATACGATCCTTCGTGTTCAGCAATGTTCCATCAAGATCAGTAACATATAATGTCTTATCCATTGTGCCTCCGGGAAGAAAGTTTCTATATGGATTTTATCATTTATAGATCTCCAAAGAGCGGAAATATCAAAAGACCGCCTCCTTCAGGAAGCGGTCCATTGATGTATGAACAGTGTATATGGGAGTTATTTACTCTTTGTATGGCAACGGCCTGCCATGGCGCAGTGTGCGCAGTTGCATCCGCATGAGGACTTGCCTTTCTTCTTATCGTTTATCATGCTCCTTATGATAAGGATCAGGATTATAAGAAGAATGCCCCCTGTGAGGATAGTACCCATGTTCTCATACAGGAACGAGATCATAAGATCACACTTTCACCTTAGTCTCGAGCTTAGTAGCTTCCTTATAAGGTCTGAAGAGCATGTAGATCATGACTCCGAGAAGAGCGATGGCTACGATGACTCCGAATGCGTTAACATTTCCTGTGAAGATATTGCCGAACTGTGTGATCATGAGTGCGATCACATAAGCGAATCCGCACTGATATGCGATGGCAAATGCTGTCCACTTAGGATTGTTCATCTCACGCTTGATGGCACCCATAGCTGCGAAGCAGGGAGCGCAGAGGAGATTGAATACCAGGAATGAGAATCCCGTTACGCCGTTAAATACGCTCGCAAGAGTCTCATAGAGAGTACTGTCACCGCCGCCGTAGAGGACGCCCATGGTACCTACGATATTCTCCTTAGCGATAAGACCTGTGATGGAAGCAACTGCTGCCTGCCAGTTACCCCAGCCCAAAGGCTTGAAGATCCATGCGAATACGGATCCGATAGTAGCAAGGAAGGACTGATCGATCTGCTCTTCTTCAAGCATGGTGAGCTTGCCGCCGACAACACCGAAGTATGTCGTGAACCAGATGAATACCTGTGAGATAAGGATGACAGTACCTGCCTTCTTGATGAAGGACCAGCCTCTCTCCCATGTGGAACGAAGGATATTTCCGATAGTAGGAAGGTGATATGCGGGAAGCTCCATAACGAAGGGAGCGGGCTCACCTGCGAAAGGCTTTGTCTTCTTGAGCATGATACCTGAGATGATGATCGCTGCCATACCGATGAAGTATGCAGATACTGATACGATGGATCTCTGAAGGTCTGAACCGCCGAAGATAGCACCTGCGATCATGGCGATGAAAGGAACCTTAGCTCCGCAGGGGATGAATGTTGTCGTGATAATGGTCATCCTTCTGTCGCGTTCATTCTCGATGGTCCTTGATGCCATGATACCGGGGATACCGCATCCTGTACCTACCAACATGGGGATGAAGGACTTACCGGAAAGACCGAACTTTCTGAAGATCCTGTCAAGGACGAATGCGATACGGGCCATGTAGCCGCAGGACTCAAGGAATGCAAGAAGGAAGAAGAGTACCAGCATCTGGGGAACGAATCCCAGTACTGCACCTACACCTGCTACGATACCGTCAAGGATAAGACCCTTGAGCCAGTCTGCACATCCTGCCTTATCAAGTCCGCTCTCGATAAGAGCAGGAACACCGGGAACCCATGCGCCGTATTCAGCAGGATCGGGCTCATTGCCGTAATTATCGATAGCAGCCATGACATCGTCATAGGATGCTTCTTCCTCGGAGATCTCAAGTGTCTCCTCGTCTTCTACTTCATAGATAAGAGATGATCCCGAAGGAACGGCAGCTCTTAATGTATCGAGCTGTGCCTGATCGAGACCGTCTTCGCTCTCGAGTGCTTCAGCGGCAGCGTCGTCACCGTATCCGTCAACTACGGATGCGATGATGGCATCTGTATCACCGTACTCTTCTGCAGCTTCCTCATAAGCTCCCGTACCGATACCGAAGAGGTGATAACCGTCACCGAAGAGACCGTCGTTAGCCCAGTCCGTAGCGGAAGCACCGACCGTTACCATGGCAATATAGTACACAAGGAACATGATAGCTGCGAATATGGGAAGACCGAGCCACCTGTTGGTGACGATCCTGTCTATCTTATCGGAATTTGTCATCTTGTCCTTGTTCTTCTTCCTGTAGGAAGCCTTGATGACACCCGCGATATAGATATATCTCTCATTGGTGATTATCGATTCTGCATCATCGTCGAGCTCTTCTTCCGCTGCCTTGATATCTTTCTCGATATGAGAGAGCTTGTCAGAGGAAAGAGCTAACTGTTCTAAGACTTTATCATCTCTCTCGAAGATCTTGATGGCATACCATCTCTGCTGCTCTTCGGGCATATCGTGAACTGCTGCTTCCTCGATATGAGCGATAGCATGCTCGACCGGACCGGAGAATGAATGCGTAGGGATAGTCCTGCTGTTCTTTGCGGCATCGATAGCGGCATCAGCTGCCTCCATTATGCCTGTTCCCTTGAGGGCGGATATCGTTACTACCTTACATCCGAGCTGTCTTGAGAGCTCATCGATATCGATCTTGTCACCGTTCTTCTCGACGATATCCATCATGTTGACGGCGATGACTACGGGGATACCGAGCTCAGTCAGCTGGGTTGTAAGATAGAGATTACGCTCGAGGTTAGTACCGTCTACGATATTGAGGATCGCGTCGGGTCTTTCCTTGATAAGATAATTTCTCGCTACTACTTCCTCCAATGTATAAGGGGAAAGCGAATAGATACCGGGAAGGTCAGTGATAACTACACCGTCGTGCTTCTTGAGCTTACCTTCCTTCTTCTCGACCGTTACTCCCGGCCAGTTACCTACAAACTGATTGGAACCCGTAAGAGCGTTAAAGAGCGTTGTCTTACCGCTGTTAGGGTTACCCGCTAATGCAATCTTGATGTCCATGTTCTCTCCCCTCTTGTTACTCGACTTCGATCATCTGCGCATCGATCTTCCTAAGGGACAGTTCGTAGTCTCTTACGTTGATCTCGATAGGATCTCCAAGGGGAGCGACTTTTCTTACGAAGATCTCTACGCCCTTTGTGATACCCATATCCATGATCCTTCTCTTGACGGGACCTTCACCGTGTATCTTCTTTACAGTGACGGTCTGTCCTACCTTGACCTCTTTAAGTGTCTTCATGGTTCCCTCCTCACTTCTCAGATCATTATCTTTCGTGCCATCTCTTCACTAATGGCTACTCTGGAGTTCTTGATGTTGACGATCACATTGCCTGCAAGGGCATTAACCACAGTAACACCCGCACCGACCACGAATCCCAGATCTTCCAGGTGTTTCTTGACCTCGGGAGATCCTCCGATCTTCCTTATGATGTTCTCTTCGCCTCTTTCAGCCAGACATAGCGGCATCATCTCTCACCTCCGCGTTAGCATAAACTAACTAATGATCGCTAACAATATAGTTAGTTGAGCCTAACTTGTCAACACTTTTCGCTCATAAAACTTGTGTTATGGATAATTTTGTGCAATTTTATTAGCGAAGACTAACTATACACGAGGTGTTATACATATATGAACAGAGATGTAGCATTCGGATTGCTCATCCCTTTCCTTGGAACTTCACTGGGATCGGCATGCGTATTCTTCATGAAGAAGGATCTTAACCCTCTGGTACAGAGGGCCCTCACCGGATTTGCGGCAGGAGTCATGGTGGCGGCTTCCATATGGAGCCTTCTGATCCCCGCCATGGATCAGTCGGAACATATGGGTAAGCTCGCTTTCCTTCCCGCTTTCATCGGATTCTGGCTCGGTATCCTGTTCCTTCTCTTCCTGGACTCAGTGATACCTCACCTTCACATGAATGCCGAGAACGCGGAAGGTCCTCATTCCAAGCTTCAGAGGACCACCATGATGGTACTGGCTGTGACACTTCATAATATCCCCGAAGGTATGGCAGTAGGTGTCGTATATGCAGGTTTCCTCGCAGGGAATACTACCATCACTGCAGGAGGTGCACTTGCCCTGGCTCTGGGTATCGCAATACAGAACTTTCCCGAAGGCGCGATAATATCCATGCCTCTTCGCGCTGAAGGCAAGAGCCGCATGAAGGCTTTCGGAGACGGTGTCCTATCGGGAGCCGTAGAACCTGTAGGAGCTCTCCTCACCATATTCGCTGCGGGGCTGTTCGTCCCCTTTATGCCGTATCTTCTGAGCTTTGCGGCAGGAGCCATGCTCTACGTCGTCGTAGAAGAACTGATCCCCGAGATGTCCGAAGGCAAGCATTCCAACATAGGAGTTCTCATGTTCTCACTGGGTTTTACCGTCATGATGGCTCTGGATGTTGCTTTGGGATAAATCTGTTATAATGCATATGTATCTTATTGCAAGGAGGGATGGATATGCCTATTCAGGAATCCGGAGAGATGTATCTCGAGACTATACTCGTATTGACCAAGAGGGGAGGTCCCGTAAGATCTCTCGACGTTGCCAATGAGATGGGTTATTCCAAGCCCAGCATAAGCCGCGCCATGGGTATCCTCAAGAATGACGGCTACATCGAGATCGACGAGAGCGGATATATCACCCTCACGACAGAAGGCAAGAAGATCGCCAAGACGATCTACGAGAGGCACGTCGTTATAAGCGAACTCCTTATATCCCTGGGCGTAGACAAGAAGACGGCAGAAGAAGACGCCTGCCGAATAGAACACGTCATAAGCCCCAAGACATTCAGGGCCTTGAAGAAGTTCAATAAGGAACGCCAGGAAGGATAAGAAAAATATAACGGTGACTGACAGTCACCGTTTTTTATTTGCGCGTAAGGCTCTCTACCTTTCCGTCTTCTATCTTCAGGATATAGTCACAGCTTTCTGCTATAAGCTCGGGATCGTGGGTCGACACGAGTATGGTATGCCCCGAATCCGCCAGCTTCCGCAGGAGCGATCCCACCTTCTCCATATGCGAATAATCAAGGCCGGATGTAGGTTCGTCGAACAGGAGGAGCTTTGCCCCCGATGCGATGGCTGATGCTACCGCTACTCTCTGCTTCTGACCGCCCGACAGTGCCATGGGATGCTTATCCTTGAATTCAAGTATCCCCAGACTGTCTAAGATCTCCTCACATCTGCCCTTATCTTCTTCCTCCATGGACAAGAGGACTTCATTTTCCACGCTGTCGGTAAAGAGCTGGTGGTTCACGTCCTGCATGACCATATAGCACAGGCGAAGGCGTTCCTTGCCCTTATATACTTTACCGTCCGCTGTTATCGTTCCCGTACATCTCTTAAGAAGACCGCAGACCCCTCTGAAGAAGGTGGACTTACCCGTACCGTTATGACCGACTACCGCGATGACCTTGCCCTTGGGAAGCCTCAGCTCAGGGATATTCAGATCCAGATCCTTCTCATCGTAGTCGCTGAACTTACGCCTTCTTATAACGTGGGGTTTCTCATTGTAGGAAAAATACATATCCCTTATAACGACCGCATCTTCAGATACAGAGGCGTCTGCCGTATCCGCGGTCTCATTGGGGTCGAACTCTACCGGACGGAGCTTGAGCTCTTTTATCTTCTGCTTCCCTAATGATCTGAATTCTTCTCCTGTCCACTCGTGAGCTATCCTGCCGTTCTCCATATAGATGACGCGATCCACCAGAGGCGCCACATACCACAGGCGATGCTCCGATATGATGACGGTCTTGCCCTGCCCTTTCCACCTTGCAACGGCGTTGCTCAAGTCATTCATCGCCTTTATATCGAGATTGGAAGAAGGTTCATCCAGGAGCATGACCTCAGGAAGGAGCGCGGATACGGAAGCACATGCTATCCTCTGCTTCTCTCCGCCGGACAGGCCGAATATGCTCCTTCCAAGAAGTTCCTGAAGCTGCATCTCATCTTTTACGTCAGCAAAGCGCTTCTTTATCTCTTCGGGAGGAAGACCTATATTCTCGGGACCGAATACTATCTCTCCATCGGTATCTATAGAGAAGAACTGGCTCCTGGGATTCTGGAACACAGTCCCTACCACTCCTGCAAGATCATAGAGTTCGGTATTCCTGATATCTCTGCCGGCTACCGTCACGTCACCTTGAAGATCCCCGCTGTAGTAATGAGGAATAAGACCGTTTACAAGCCTTATGATCGTAGTCTTACCGCTTCCGGAAGCTCCGCACAGGAGCACGGTCTCGCCCTTTCTTATCTTAAGGGAGACGTCGTTAAGGAGCCCCTTGGAGGCACCTTTATAACAGAATGACACATGGTCGATATTAATGATATCTTCGTTCATCTTATATACTTCACAGCTATGAACAATATTGCTGCAGACAGGAAGAGCGCCATCATAAAGATGTCCTTTACGGTGAGCCTTAAGTCGACTACCGAAGATCTCTTTACCGTTCCGCCAAGGCCTCTCGTGACAGCTGCAGCCGACAGTTCATCGCCTATATTTACACATGAGAAGAGGAGCGGTATCATCCTGAACTCCACCATCTTTACTACATTTCCTCCGCCGAGCACGATGCCTCTCATCTTCATGGCATCATTTATATGGCGGTATTCTTCCGCGATGGTAGGAAAGAATCTCATTACCACCGCAAGAGATATGGTAAGTCCGTCCGGGACATGCATCTTCTGCATAGCCGATATGAACTCGTCAGTCTTCGTTGTCCTTATGAAGTACCACGCGGTAATGACCGACGGCATGAACTGAACTACGATCCCGCAGTATCCCGTAAGAAGGGATACGACTATTCCTCCGTCTGAATTTACCAGCACGACAAAGTTCACGACAAGAGCCGTTACATAAAGAAGGAAGAACTTAAGAGCACTCGAATACTTCTTCTCTGCCACCAGAAGCACCAGCGGGATAAGAGTTATAAGTATCCTCACTGCCCACAGGAGAGGTGTCGTGGCACTCATCATGACTATGGTAGACACGATAAGCACCATAAAGAGCTTGGTTCTGGGATCGAGCTTCATCTCCATCTTATACGATACCCGCCTTCTCAAAATGCTTCCTTACGACCTTCTTGCCAAGTACTGCACCTATGATCCCGAAGATAAAGCATACTATGACAAGTATGCCGATGGTCTTCGGGTTGACCGCGCGGAAGAGGCTGTTCGCATAATCTTCCGAGAATCCGCCTTCGATAAGGCTCTTTCTGTATGAATCGGCAGTTACGAGGATGGGGAAGTAATTGGCACATACCCAAAGGCTCATGAATGCGTTGCTTATAACAGTCTTCTTATAGCTCTTATATCCGCCCGACTTAGCGATAAGGTCAGCTATTAGTCCCGTGAGGATTATCAGAGGAGCACCGAGGTAACCCATACCAGTGACGAACATGATGATCGCCATAAGAACAGACATTATCGTAAGCATTCCGAACTTCTCTATCTTGGTGTAATAGAGCATCATTGGGATACCGCATACCAGAGGGAGCAGGACAACATATCCTGCGACGATATAAGGATGTATATAACCTGTCATACCTACGGCCATCTCCACCACGAAGATTATCGCGGTGAATATACCGATGGTAATAAAGTCTTTTGCTGTCAATTTCTTACTTTTATCCATAAAGGGGACCTCCCGTATATTTCATATGAACCGATAAGCTATCAGTGATAACAATTAGCGGACGCTAACAATAATAGTTAGAGTCCGCTAACATGTCAATAGTATATTCTGTACAGAATTCTGATCAGCCTGCCTGAAGCGTCACCATATCCGAATACTTACCCTTGGCCTGCATCAGAGAATCGTGATCACCTCTCTCGATGATCTTACCGCCTGATACGACAAGGATCTGATCCGCATCTCTTATGGTCTTGAGCCTGTGAGCTATGACAAGAAGTGTCTTATCCTTACAAAGTTCCGATATTGCTTCCTGGATGGCTCTCTCATTATCGGCATCGACACTGGCCGTAGCCTCATCGAGTATTACGATGGGTGAATCCTTGAGGATACATCTGGCGATGGATATCCTCTGCTGCTCGCCGCCCGACAGGGATGCTCCGCCCTCGCCGATGACCGTATCGAATCCGTCAGGGAGCATATTTATAAAGTCGTAGCATCTTGCTTTCCTTGCCGCTTCATATACTTCTTCCTTCGTAGCATCAGGTCTTGATATAGCGATATTGTTGTAGATCGTATCCTTGAAGAGATATACGCGCTGGAAAACCATACTTATACTATCCATAAGGCTTCCAAGGGACACATCTCTTATATCCTTGCCGTCTACGAGGATGCTTCCGGAATCTATATCCCAGAATCTTGCCAGGAGAGATGCAATGGTGGACTTACCTCCGCCGGAAGGACCTACCAGAGCGGTCATGTCGCCGTAGTTCATCTTGAAGGATACATTCTTGAGTACATCCTTATCCGTATATCCGAAGGTCACGTCCTTATACTCTATGACAGGAACGGACTTGGAAGCATCAAGAACTATGCTCTGCGTTCCGTTATCCGCAAGTTCCGCTGCGGCAAATACCTCTTCTATCCTGTCGAGAGCGGCAGATGTTACCGTGAGCCTTGGCATCTCGCCATAGTATGACTTGATGGAGATAAAGAGGTCAAAGATGAACAATACCATACCTACCATATATTCGGCAGTCAGAGAGCCTGAAGTATAAAGATATGCAGCCAGTGCCAGAGCCAAAGAAGTTCCGATACCGAATGTGAGGTTCAGCGCCCTTGACCAGGGAGTATAGTCCACTTCGAATCCGATACTCGCCTTGCAGCTCTCTTCGAACTCATGTGTCAGCCTCTTGGACTTCTCGCCGAGAAGATTATAGGACTTGATGATGCCGATACCTTCAGCAAAATCCAGGACTTCGCTTGAGAGCTTCTCGCTCTTCTCCTGCTTTTCCTCAGAATGACTCAAGGTACTCTTGAGCATCAGGTTACCTACGATCACGAAGGCTGCCGTAACGGCCGCAGAGAGGATACCGAGCCTTATATCCATGAAGAACATCATGACGATCATGATGAACTGAGAGATCATGAACGTGACTACCGTCGCCAGTACACCCATACAGTTCTCTTCGATGAATACCATATCCGTAGCAAGAACGGAACTGATCTTACCGATATTGCCTTCTGTAAAGTATCCCATGGGAAGCTTTCTCAAGTGATCTCCGAGCCTCATTCGCATATCGGCGAAGATCATATAGCCTGTAGCTGACTGCAGTACATTAGTAGCATGCTCCAGGATCATCTGAAGTATTACTGCGCCCGCCATGGCAAGACCCAGATAAAGGCATCTGCTCTTATCCATCTCGCCTCTCATAAAGAGCATGATCATAAAGAAGCAGATCATGAGCGGGACCTTCATAAGGAAACCCTTGATAAAGGATGTGACATAAGATGCCCTGATCCTTGTCTTGTACTTACCGGTCTTCGAGATCAGTCTGTGAAGTATCTTTAACATATCTTATGCCTCCTTGATCTTCCAGGTGCTGGCGCTTACCGAAGCATCCCAGAGCTTTTTGTACTCAGCGCAGGAATCAAGAAGAGCATCATGTCTGTCAGCCGCGATACACAGGCCGTCCTTCATGACACAGATCTTATCCGCATTCTTGATAGTGCTTAATCTGTGAGCTATAACGAGTACTGTCTTATCCTTGATGATCTCGTCTATGGCCTTATTCATCTTCTCTTCATTCTCGGGATCCATGAAGGCTGTCGCCTCATCCAGGACGATGATCGGAGCATCCTTAAGGATAGCTCTTGCAAGAGAGATCCTCTGTCTCTCACCGCCGGAGAGCTGCTTACCGCCGTCACCGGCCATAGTCTCTATTCCCTCGGGGAGTCTTGCAAGGAACTCATCACACTGAGCTCTTCTGGCGGCATCGAGCACCTGCTCTCTTGTCGCGGAGGGATTACCGATCAGGATATTCTCGTATAGAGATGTGTTGAACAGGAACTGCTCCTGGGATACATATGCCACCTGATCATTCAGCGCTTCGAGCGTCATGTCGGTGATATCCTGACCGCCGATGCTGATAGAGCCCTGATCGATGTCATAGTAGTGGACAAGGAGCTTGGCAAGAGTAGACTTACCGCTTCCGGATTCTCCTACCAGCGCAGTAGTACTGCCCTGCTTAAGATCGAGAGATACTCCGTGAAGGACTTCATCATCTTCGTATCCGAAGTGCACATCCCTAAAAGATACGCTCCTGTCCTTACCCGTAAACTCGGAAGTACCTTCCTTGAGCGGAGGGTGCGACATGAGCTTCTCGAGCTCCGTGATCTTGAAGTTGAGCTCCGGGAACTTACCCGCGAAGTTAAGAGCCTTAAGAACAGAGGGGCCTACGGCAAATGACATGCAGCATACGAGAACGAGCTTATCAAGTGTAAGACTTCCGCCTAAGATCAGGTTAGAACCTACGGGGACGATCAGTAGGACAAGGCAGGGCAGCACAGCGGAATAAACAGCCATCCAGGGCCAGCATGCCTTGTACCAGTCAAGTGTAAAGTCACGATAGTTCTTGACTACTTCTCCGAATCTCCTGTAAGAATCTCCGTCCTTGTTGAAGACCTTTACTACTTCCATTCCGTTTACATACTCGATGATCGTATTGTTCATCGTAGAAGCGGCGCTGTAGTAAGCTTCCATCTTCGACATACCGAGGTATCCCATGATACCCATACCGGCACCGCCTAATACGATAGGCACAAGCGACAGGAGTCCGAGTCGCCAGTCAGTTACGAACATCAGTACGAGGATGATGACCGGGATAAGGATATTCGCAATACCTTCAGGGATTGCGTGAGCCAGAAGGAGCTCAACAGTATCGATATCATCGACAAAGACCTTCTTGATCCTTCCGTTACCGATCTCCCTGATATTACCCAGAGGCTGCTTCTCCAGCTTGTTCTGAAGTGATACACGAAGGTTCTTCAGAGTACTGTACGCACTTATATGAGAGAAGACCAGTCCCTGAGTATATAAGAATGCATAGAGCACCTCACACCCCAGGAAAGCCGCTACTCTCACCATTATGAAGTTCGCGTCCAGGCTCTCGCCTCCGGTAAGGGGAGACAGGATCTGATAGAGGAAATAATACGGCAGGACGCTGAAGATAATGCCCAGCACCATAAGTATCACTGCCGCATAAGTGTATTTCTTATATTCTCCGATATACGGAGCAACTTTCTTGAACATATGCCGTTCCTTTCTGTATTTATACTCTCCGATTAGCCTCAGCTAACCATATGGATTATACATATATGGGATACGGCAACTACCATTTACAGTTCTTTTTCTGACACTTTTCGCTCACGAAATCTCTTAGGACGGACATTGTAACGTTCCCTGAAAGCCCTGGCAAAGTAGCTCATATTGTTATATCCGGATCTTGTGGCGGATTCCGTCACATTATAACCGTCAAGAAGGAGCCTTGCCGCATGTTCGAGCCGCATCTCCTGCACATAGGCGTGGAGCGAGGTACCATATACCGAGCGAAATGCCCTGTTGAGCTTGCTTACGCTCATCCTCAGGCTCTCCGCCACCATAGTGGCATCGTAATCCTTATAGGGCTTGAGCTGGATCGTCTCGCGAAGCTCATCCAGCGCTCTTGCCTCCTCGCGGCTCACGACTACACCTTTCTTCTTATTACCGCTGTCATCGTGGATGATGGCATAGAGGACCAGCGCCGTAAGTTCAATCATCTTGGAATCCATAAGGACACGCTTAAATTCCTTATATCGGTCCGCACTGTCTATCTCCGACAGCACGCGATACATCTCGGGTGTTATCTTCGTTGTCCTGACGTCATCAAGAACAGCCTTCTTGATGAGCTCTGCTTCTTCCGGCGTAAAATGTGTATCCAGAAGTTCCATGAACCTCTCTGTCTTCATCTGTATGCTCTTGAACCTGAACTTCACTCCGCTTCTATAGTTCATGGAAGAGATCCTGTCATTACTTCTGTATATACACAGATCACCTTTGTGCATAAAGACTTTCTGACAGCAGGACCCGTCCTTGGGATCTTCGACTGACCATTCGATATCCCTGGTGAGATTGAACATGATCTGTATCTCGTCGAATCCCTCTTCCCTGATCCTGGTAGCATCGGTATCTTCATGGAATTCGATCTCCCACCTGAAGTAAGAGATATCACTGTCCGATCGCTGTCCCGAGATATCCAGATCTCCGATCTCCTTCAGAAGACCGTCCCTGCCGTTGATATAATCGTCGAGTGTCTCAGATGTTACCGTTCTTCTCATATCGATCCTCCGCTTCTTTTTCCCAGATATGATAACACCATTTGTTAGCATATGCTAACTGAATTGAAAATCAAGTGCGCGTAAAACGGCCGTAAGTTAACAGATTTGATCGAAAGGTAGTATTTTTGCTCACCTCCGGCCGCCATAACCCACTGTCTTGCTGGGTATAATTACCCGTGGAGATAAATGAAAGAGAGAATAGAGATGAAATACACGCAAGGTTTTTATCCGATAATCGGCAAGGAGAATCTCTCCAGGGATATATTCTCACTGACCATATGCTGTCACGAGATATCTTCACTAGCCGTTCCCGGACAATTCGTTCACATCGCCCTTCCCGGGCACTCACTGAGAAGACCCATATCCATCAGCTCCATCGACAGGGAAGCTCATACGATAAGGATCATCTTCGCCGTAAAGGGCACGGGCACAAAGGATCTGTCATGCCTTAATGTGGGCAATACGATAGATATCGTAGGACCTCTCGGCAACGGCTTTACGCTCCTTGGTAAGGATAAGAAAGTGATCCTCATAGGAGGCGGTATCGGCACCCCTCCCATGGCAGCAATGGCTTCATATTACGGCGAGAACGCGCATGTGATATCGGGCTTCAGGGATAAGACCATGGTGATACTTCAGGATGAATTCAAAAGATACACGCCGAATACTTATGTCTGTACCGAAGACGGAAGCGAAGGTATAAAAGGATTCGTTACGATGCCTTTGGAGGAACTCCTTAAGAAAGAGCATTTCGACATGGTATATGCCTGCGGTCCCATCCCGATGTTAAAGGCGGTAGCGCAGGTAACGGAGCGCTACGACACTCCCTGTGAAGTCTCCATGGAACAGCATATGGGATGCGGTATAGGCGCCTGCCTCGTATGCACCTGCAAGATAAAGACGGAACACGGTATCGACTTCAGGCACGTCTGCAAGAACGGTCCCGTATTCGATGCAAGAGAGGTGGAATGGAATGGCTGATCTTAATGTAAATATACTGGGACATGACTTTAAAAATCCCGTCATAATGTCTTCCGGCGTATTCGGATACGGAAGGGAATATGAGGAGTTCTTCCCGCTGGAAGCCCTGGGCGGAATGGCAACAAAGGGCACCACTTTACATAAGCGTAACGGAAGCGAAGGCAAGAGGATCACTGAGACTCCCAGCGGACTTTTATTCTCCGTAGGTCTTCAGAATCCCGGTATCGACTACTATATAGAGAACGAGCTTCCTAACCTTCTTACGAAGAATACCAATATCTTAACGAATGTGGCTGCATCGGATAAGGAGGAATATCTTCAGATAATCGACAAGCTCGAGCAGACCGATGCTCCAATAATAGAGCTCAATATCTCATGTCCTAACTTAAGCGGTGAACCCTATGGTGTCTCCTGTTCTTCGACCGAGATGATCACAAGAGCAGTGCGCGAGAGAACAAAGAAACCTCTTACGGTTAAGCTCTCCCCTAATGTAGGAAATATCGGCGAGATAGCCAAGGCTGCAGAGGCAGGCGGAGCGGATGCGGTATCCCTCATAAATGCCATCTCCGGCATGAAGATAGACATCAACACGAGACGTCCCTTCCTTCGTAATAACCACGGCGGATTCTCGGGTGCAGCCATCTTCCCTATCGCGCTTCGAATGGTATGGGAAGCAGCAAATGCGGTCGATATCCCGGTCCTCGGAATAGGCGGTATATCTTCCAGTGAAGACGCTCTTCAGATGATAATGGCAGGCGCTTCCTGCGTAGAGGTGGGATGTGCGATCTTTAAGGATCCTTACGCACCCATAAAGATAATAAACGAGATAGATCAGTGGTGTGACGACCACGGTGTAAAAGACATCAACGAGCTTATCGGCGCCGTAGAGCCCTGGTAAGCACCCTCCGCATAAACGTTGAAATGCTCCTTACCGTTATAAGCGATAAGGAGCATTTCTATGCATTTATATATGTGGAATAAATGTCACTCTACATTCTTAAGGGCATCCGTAAGAGGTATCCTCTTGATCCTGATCATGTCAAAGAAGGCGACTACGGCATATGCCGCAAGAAGTATCGCTACGCCCTTTACCATACCCAAGGGGCTTATATAAGCATCGAACCATCCGCTCATGGAATACATCATCACGGCAAAGGCAAGCTTCAAGCCGGCGACGCTTAAGTACGAAGTAAGGAATGCAAATACCACGACCACTATCGATGTCAGAAGTATATAGAGGCTGTTGATCTCACGGTTCTCGTAGCCCAATACCTTGACCATGGATATGGAACCGGCATTCTTCTCGATTATTATCTTCGTAAGAAGATACATTATAAGGACCGCCATTATCATGCAGACACCTGCAAGGTAATCCGCCATGCTTCCCATGGAGTGATCGAGCTGTGTCGCAAGGCTCATTACGTCTTCTCTTGTAACGACTGTATATACATGATCCTGATCCAGGTCATCAATAGTATTGCGGGCAAGGAAACCGCTGTAGGAATCCTCGTCATTGCCGAACGTCTTATTGAAGGAATCATTCTTCATGAACACCGTGAGGGCACCGTTATATTCATCGATACCGGTGATCTTAAATGTATAGGTCTTATCGGTATAACGCTCCTTTAACGTGATGGTGTCACCCGCATCAAGGGAGAACTTATCCGCATAAGGTCTCGAGATATATACCTCATCGTCGGCCATCTCTGAAGGAAGTGATACATAAGTACTGTCATCGATAAATCCGTATACCGATATATCTTCTCCTACATATACTCCGTCGATCGTCACAAGGTTCGTCACGGAGAAACGCTCTGCGGAATCATCGGATGTCGTTATATACTGATCATCCTCATCCTTATAGTCCTTAAGGATATACTGATATGGCGAGATCATATTATCTGAAAGCTGTGACTTATAGTGATCCAAAGTCTCGGGAAGACCAATAGCGAATGCGAGAAGGAGCATTACGAATGCGATGCCGAACAGAAGTACGATATATCCTCCGAGATTATTAAGAAGGATCCTTAATCTGAATCTTCCCATGAAGCTTATTGAAGGAAGGCGCATGGCTTTCTTACGCTTGGATGTGCTTAAGTCTCTTCGAAGGAACTTCAAAGGCGATAAGCGAAGCTTACTGTAGATAACTATAAAGTTAACGACAGTCATAAGGATAAGAGGTATCACCGTAGTCTCTATAAATGCATCTGCATTCCAGATAGTCTTATATGTCATAAGGCTGTAGGAGTTATAGTACATGCTGACTGCGACATTCTTAAAGCATGTATATCCCAAGATATTGCCGAATACCGCAGAGAGCAGTGTAACGGTTATGGGAAGCATCATATAGTGACGCAAAAGCTCCCCTCTGGTATATCCCGTGGATCTTAATGTACCGATAACGGCTGCTTCATTGACTATCGTATTGGAAGTTGTTATCGCAAATACGAAAGCGAGAACGCCGATAAAGACATATGACAATACGCTCATCATGGACTTATCCGATCCCATGTCGTCAGGTGCGAAGTGAATAGCCTGGTTGGCATACTCCGGGACAAAATCGGTAAGTTCGTTAGTATCGTCATCGTATTCTTCTAATGCTTCAAGAGAATCTATGACGCTGTCTATCTGATCCTGCTCGGCGGCAAGAGCGTCAACGTCTGCCTGCAGAGCTTCCGCATCATCCTGCAGAGACTGCGCTTCCGCCGTCCACTCGGGATCACCTGCCATTACAAGGTCATAGTGCTCCTCAAGTGCCGCCTGCCTCCCTTCAAGCTCCTCGCCTCTTGCTTCAAGTTCATCGCTTTGTGCCTCTATATCTTCAAGATAGGCTGTCCACTCGTCGACATTATCCGCAAGCTCCTCTGCCTCATCCTTATCTGATGTATATCCGCCCGTAGCCGCTATCACGGCAATACGCTCCACAAGATCATCGGACCATTCTTTCTCCTGCGCTTCAGACTCGGGTGCCGTTCTGAAATCATATGCATATTGATAGATCAATGTGCCGTCTACCGTATCAAAATCTTCATCAGTTACAAGAGCTACATCGAAGTCCACCGCATTGAACATCATGTCGGAATTCTTCTTAAAGAGCGTACTGTAGTCGGACAATGCGATAAGACCTACTACTTCGTAGTCGGATCCGCCGCAGCTTATCATATCGCCTATCCTGATGTCGTTATTAGAAGCATGCATCCTGTCGATGGCGATCTCGCCTTCAGCTTCGGGAAGCCTGCCCTCATTAACGCATGCTCTGTTGATATCCGTCCTTATCCTGAATAATCTTACCGTCGCATCATCATTGCCGTCACGGTCTATATCTTCTACTACGTCATAATAGAACTGCTCATAGATATCAATGTTATCGGGCATACTGGCGAGTAAGTCTTCCGTAGCTTCCTCCTTAAGCTCAAAATGTCCGTCTTCTATGTTATAGAGTTCATATGATTCATCTATGGCAGCCATCATGCTGTCATTACCTACATATATTCCGGAAGCGATACCGATCATGAATATCATCAGGATAAGGAGAACGGCATACTTCTTAAAGTCTTTCTTAAGCTCCCTGGGGAGCCTTTTACCAAGAGGATTTCTCATATCCTTTCTCCTTACCAGTCAAGCTCCATTGCGCTTATCTTATTCTCATTGATGATATTCTTACGTACCTTACCGTCACGCAGCTTGATCGTGTGATCGGCCATATCCTGGATGGCATTGTTATGAGTTACCATGATCACCGTATTGCCGTACTTCTGATTAACATCTTCTATGAGCTTTAATATCTCCTTGGAAGTGTTGTAATCAAGTGCTCCCGTAGGCTCGTCACAAAGAAGGATATCGGGATTCTTAACGATGGCTCTTCCGATGGAAGTCCTCTGCTGCTGACCGCCGGACAGCTGATTGGGAAGCTTATATCTGTGATCCCAGAGTCCTAAGGTATTAAGGAGCTCATCTATATCCAGAGGATCATCGGACAGGTATGCACCGACTTCGATATTCTCTTTTACATTAAGATTAGGGATAAGGTTATAGAGCTGGAATACATATCCCAGATGCTTTCTCCTGTATCTGGTAAGCGCCTTCTCATCCATATCGCGAAGCTTATCTCCCGCGATGGCAATATAGCCGTCATCCGCACTGTCGATACCGCCGATGATATTAAGGAGCGTAGACTTACCGGATCCTGACGGACCGAGAAGAACGCAGAACTCACCTTTTGCCACGGTAAAGTCCATGCCGCGAAGTACTTCCTGGCGGCTGTCACCTTCACCGTAAGCCTTACACACATTACTTACTGTCAAAAATGTTTCTTCAGACATACTCTCACCTCAACATATGAATTGTTGTTCATATGTAATTATAGGTTAGCATGCGATAACTCACAACACATGAGCGTTTGTGCATGTGTTCCAAATAGTAGTTATCAACAGCTAACTATTGTTAACAATACGACAAAACGATATCCCCCGGACGGATCCGAGGGATATCGCCAACACTATGAGCATCAAAACCAGAGGTCAGTTATTCGATAGGATGATGTTATTAAGGACTCCTTCAAGGTATTCCTGCTTACCTGATACGGGAACGGCGGGAGCCTTGAGCTCTGCTGCCTTAGATGCAAGTTCTTCAAGAGTAGCGTTGCCGCTTCTTACCTTCTTGCCGAGTTCGGACTCGAATGAGGAATATCTCTCTTCGATATTCTTCTCGAGCCTTCCGTCCTCGATCATCTCCGCTGCCTTAAGAAGGCCGTATGCGAAGGAATCCATACCCAATATGAAAGCGTGGAACATATCTTCATATGTATTGCTGGGTCTTCTGTTCTTGGAATCGAAGTTGATACCTACGGGAAGACCGTCGTTCTTTAAGATCTCGTACATCGCAAGTGTCGTATCGTAGACGTTGCTGGGGAAGCAGTCGGTATCCCAGCCGAGCATGATGTCACCCTGGTTGGCATCGATGGATCCGAGCATACCGTTGATGCGGCTGATACGAAGCTCGTGCTGGAATGTATGTCCTGCAAGAGTAGCATGGTTGGCTTCGATATTCATCTTGAAGTCCTTATCAAGACCATACTCGCGAAGGAAACCGATAGCCGTAGCGGCATCGTAATCATACTGGTGCTTCATGGGCTCCTTGGGCTTGGGCTCGATAAGGAACGTACCGGTAAATCCGATCTTCCTTCCGTAGTCCCTTGCCATCTTCATGAGGCTTGCGATATTCTCCTGCTCGAACTTCACCTTAGTATTAAGAAGGGTCTCGTATCCTTCTCTTCCGCCCCAGAAGACATAACCTCTTCCGCCGAGCTTTACAGTAAGCTCCAGAGCTTTCTTGACCTGAGCTGCGGCAAAGCAGTATACATCAAGATCGTTAGTGCTTCCCGCACCGTTCATGAACCTGGGGTTAGAGAACATATTGGCTGTACCCCAGAGGAGCTTGATGTCCGTTCCCTTGGTCTTCTCAAGAATATAGTCGGTGATCTCATCAAGTCTTCTGTTAGTCTCATTGATATCATCAGCTTCAGGAACGATATCTACATCGTGTAAACAGTAGTAC
This sequence comes from Oscillospiraceae bacterium, assembly GCA_900176545.1. Taxonomy (GTDB): domain Bacteria; phylum Bacillota; class Clostridia; order Saccharofermentanales; family Saccharofermentanaceae; genus Saccharofermentans. Next base: position 57,346 of record FWXP01000008.1, on the reverse strand, counting down.
TTGATGCCGAGCTTCTTCATGAACTCGACACCTGCGTCTACCTTAGCCTTGGCATGCTCCATCGTACCTTCAGAAGCTGCACCGAATCTCTTATCGATAGTACCTCTTCCGAACATATCCACGCCGTTAGCGCAGAGATTATGCCACCACGCCATGGAGAAAGGAAGATGCTCGCTCATCTTCTTACCCATGACGATCCTGTCGGGGTCGTAGTACTTGAATGCGAAAGGATTCTTACTTGAAGGTCCTTCGTACTTTATCTCGGGTATTCCCTTAAATATCTCTTCCATATCAGATACCTCCTTGATATCACTTAGCCTTGCCCTGGTTGGCAACGGCTTCCATCTTGGCCTTAAGTGCTTCCTGATCACCGAGGTAATAGTGCTTTATGACCTTGAAGTCATCGTCGAATTCATATACCAGAGGAACGGCAGTAGGGATATTGACACCGATGATCTCATCGGAAGACATATTGTCGAAGTATTTAACGAGTGCTCGAAGGGAATTGCCGTGAGCCGCGATGATGACTCTCTTACCGGCCTTCATATCTTCTTTGATCGTCTCTTCAAAGAAAGGTACTACTCGCTCAATAGTAGTCTCGAGGCTTTCGTTCTTGGGAAGAAGGCTTCTGTCTACATCTCTGTACATAGCCTGCTTAGTAGCACTCCTGTCATCGTCATCGGAAAGCTCCGGGGGCTTGACGTCAAATGATCTTCTCCAGACCTTGACCTGATCCTCTCCGTATTTCTCCGCTGTCTCGGACTTATTAAGTCCCTGAAGCGCACCGTAGTGGCGTTCGTTCAATTTCCAGGACTTGATTACGGGAAGCCATGCCCTGTCCATCTCGTCCAATGTTATATTCAGGGTATGGATGGCTCTCTTGAGGTAAGAAGTGTAGCAGACATCGAAATCATAGCCTTCAGCCTTTAATGTCTGACCTGCATTCTTTGCTTCTTCTCTGCCCTTATCGCTAAGGTCTACATCCATCCAGCCTGTGAAGAGATTGAGCTTGTTCCACTCACTCTCGCCGTGTCTTATAAGTACCAGTTTCATCATGGGTATCACCTCATACCAGCGAGGCACCAAGTGCCTTGCAGGAAGCTATTCCGTCATCGTCCGGAGCTTCATTTACCATAAGAGGCTCAACTGCAAATACTGCACCTGCATTATTGCATCTTGTCTCCCACTCTCTCATCCACTCGCCGTCGCCCCATCCGTAGGAACCGAAGATGGCGATCTTCTTACCCGAAAGGGAAGATTCAACAGCAGTGAACATGGGATCGAACTCTGTCTCCTCTAATACTTCCGCACCCATTGCAGGACAGCCGAAAGCAATCGCATCGAATTCATCCACCTTGGAAGCATCGAACTCTGAAGGACCGAACACGGATACCTCTGCACCCTTCTCCCTAATACCTTCTTCTACAGCCTTTGCCATAGCCTCGGTATTACCTGTTCCGCTCCAATATACAACAGCTACTTTACTCATATAGATAACCTCACTTTATGTTATTAACAGCACTCACACAACAAGTTGCTCGAGTGTTCTGCCCGACCTTAGCATGCGTCCGTATTCTTCCGTGCATCTCCTGTATCTTCGAAATGCTCTTCTTGCGCCTTCGACATTCGAATATACTTTCCAGTAACCTACATCGCAGAAACCGCTGTTGGGATCTTCGATGAATCCGAGAACATCAGACGGAGGATAACCGAGGAATAATCCGATCTCATGAGGAAAAGAGTTCCCCTTCAATCTGTTAACGAGATCAACGACACATCTGTCAGATCCCTTAAGAGAATAGCCGTAACGACTTAATATCTCTCTGGCAAGCGGATCATTAAGATCTTCATTTAACATATCGGGACGATACAGATACATCAGCGCATAAGACTCGCACAACTTGACGGGGATCATCCTAAGACCCTTCTTATTCATGAGCCGGTTAAATCTCGCAATATCCTTCCTTATATCCTCATCGGTACGGAAATGATACGTATAGAGACTTCCTGTCTTTATACCCGCCAAAGTAGGCGCGCAATTTCTCACAAGTTGCTCAGATGACACGACTGCATCTCCTTTAGTTAGCCTCTGCTAACTGTAACATCACAAAAGTGATATGTCAATGGACCTGATACTCAAAAGCAAGATTTTAAGGGGCTTTGCGAAAAATCTACAATTCTTAGTTGACAGATAGGAATTAACCTGTATAATACTAGTTAGCCGAGGCTAACTCCGACAGTTCCGTACTTGATCATACGGGAAGTGAACCTCCTTTCACTGCACTAACGCCTCAGCGAATGCCTGGATAAGTTCCGCTTTTCAGGAAAACATAAGCCATAGTGAAGCAACCGTCCCTTCCTTTCTGGGGACGGTTGCTTTATGCGACAAAAAAGATAACAGGGATCACTCCCTGTTATCCTAAACCAAGCTGATCGATCCCTCATTCTTAACACTGATCCCATATAAGATCCTCCAATCAGTTAGTTTGCGCTAACCGCGGTGGATTATGCCACATAGTCTGTTAAGTTACAGGGGATCTACATGTCAGCTTCTTCTGAAGAAGAACATCAACATAACGATGGCAAAACCTATGACAAATGCCAGTGCACCCTTGTCATTATCCTTCCTGTTCGCTATCAGAGGAATCTCTTCTATAGTCGCATATATCATAGCGCCACCGGATGCTGCCATTATGTAAGGAAGGGCCGCAGGAAAGAGCAATACGACGATAACTGTTATGATACCTAGAAGAGGGATCGGAACACCCGATACGATGCCCATAAAGAATGCCTTTCCCGTCGTAGATCCTTTCTCGCGTATGGGAAGTGAGACAAAAAGCGCCTCTGGGATATTCTGGATAGCGATAGCAACAGCCAATACAAATGCAGCTGATACGGATATCCATTCTGTCTTCATGAAGTGCCCCGCATAGATGACGCCGAGTGAAACTCCTTCAGGTATATGATGTATAACTTCCGTGAGCATTACCTTCATATCAGGATCAAGTCCGCTCTTCGGTCCTTCCGTTATATCGGAATATGCATGTGTATGAGGAATGATATTATCAAGCAGAAGATGAAGTATCACACCTGCGGCAAAACATAATATGACAGGAACGACGGCATTAGTATGAGCTTCCTTAAGACCTGCGACCGAAGGTTCCAGCATTCCCCATACGGCAATGGATATCATGATACCCGAAGCGCCTCCGACAAATATCATCCTCAGGTCATCAGAGATATTGTTCCTCTTGGCATATACTATCGCCGCTCCAAGGAGCGTACCTATAAGAGGTATGAGCATTCCGAATATGGTATCGCCGTCAGACAGGACCTGTGATCTGTCCAGGTGAGTTATAAGGGAACGAAGACCTATGAATATAAGGATGGTTCCGCCCATGATCTCGGAACCGGACTTATAGCGTGTACCGAACAGATTACCTATCTTTACACCGATCATGGAGATGATGCAGGTGATCACCGCGATCATCGCGACCGCAAAGAGTACATTGATCATCTTACCTGAATCAAAGACCTTAACGGGAACGGCTACAAAGGTGATACCTACAGCCAGAGCATCGATACTGGTGGCGATCGCCATCATAAACATTGTCTTTACATCAAATCCCGGCTTAGCTTCCTCAGGCGGACCGAAGGATTCCTTGATCATATTGCCGCCGATAAGAGTCAGCAGGATAAATGCTACCCAGGGAGCAACCGCTGTTATAAGATTCTCAAATCTTGAACCTACAAGATATCCGATAAAGGGCATCAAGCCCTGAAATGTTCCGAACCATATACCGCAAAGAAGATATTCCTTTATCGTTACCTTCTTTACTGCCAGTCCCTTACATATGGATACTGCGAATGCATCCATAGCAAGACCGACTGATAAGAGCAATAATTCAAATAGACCCATGTACCCTACCTTCTTCTTCGTTACTTCACATATTCTATCTTAATCTCACATCATTCACAAAAAGAACAGGAGCCGCTTCATACGAAGCAGCTCCTTAATATCACTTTTCGTTATCTTCATTGATCTCCCACATGACTCCCATGTTCTTGAAGCCGCCGTCGGGAATACAGCCGGGTGTGATACCGATGGAAATGATCCTTCCCACATAGCGGTTATCTCCGCTCACTGAACTTATGACTCCTTCTTCACCCGGAGCCATTTCCGACAATCTCTTCATAGTCCCTCCTTACACTTAACTGTTTATCTGTTTAAAAGAGATCAATGTATAACCCGAATCTGATGTGATCTTGCGGCATGTACTCTCATCGGCAGGTTCCTTGGTAAGAAGCCTTACCGACTTCTGCCCGACATCCGCCAAAGCCCACATGCCTTCTTTACAATTAAATCCGTTCTCTATCCTTCTGGCGCAGTTGGAACAATACATTCCGTCTATCTTCAGTTCGTATATGTACGGATAGTTCTTCTTATTCCTGTCCGATACTCTTATCTTCTTAGGTGCGGCTTCTCTCTCTCCGCAACAGGATGAGCCATGGCGGATCCTCTTTACGGTCCCGTATACGGCCATAGCTATAACAGCGATAAGGATGATATATACGATGATATTTCCCACTTTGTCCCCCTCAAGGCTCTTAAGAACATGCAAGCGCCAAACAGCGATTAGCAAACGCTAACCAAACAACGGGATTGTACTCCTTATGATTTCGATTAGCAATAGCTAACCATCTTTATAATTATATTTGTACAGATTCACATAATAGACAGTATGGATCATTTCGCAATATGATGTATCCTTCCTTTGATTTTATGCGTTGCACCAATTCGCGAAAACAGATATAATTAATGCAATGCACAAAAGGAGCGTAGAATCATGGATTGCAAAACAAAGATAAAGGAACTACGCGAGATGACAGGGATGAACAGGACCGAGTTCTGCGAATACTTTCAGATTCCATATGGAACGGTTACCGACTGGGAACGTGATTACCGTCATGCGCCAGATTATGTACTTCGTCTGCTGGAATACTATATCCGTATGGAAAAGCTCATAACAGAAAAAGAAGACAAAAAGGAATGATCGTCTCATAACTAAGTAATACGCAAACGTATCGAATTCGATACGTTTGAAAGGAAAGTATCGTTATGAATAAAAAGCCTATTAAAGACACCATTCATGCTAAAGGATTCGATATCGGTATATATACTACGGATTACGAAAACGAGTTTATCTCATTAACCGATATTGCCAAATACAAAAGTGATAATCCAAACGCTACAATATGCAATTGGATGAGAAACAGAGAAACCCTTGAATTCTTGGGGTTATGGGAAATGTTGCACAACCCGGATTTTAACCCCCTCGAATTCGAGGGGTTTAGAAAAGAAGCCGGACTTAATGCATTTACCATGTCCCCTACAAAGTGGATCGAAAATGTGAATGCTATAGGCATCGTCACTAAAGCAGGTCGATATGGCGGTACCTATGCTCATTCCGACATTGCACTGGAATTTGCATCTTGGATATCTGCTGAATTCAAACTTTATATTATGAAGGATTACCAGCGGTTAAAGTCAGATGAGAACAGCCGTCTGTCACTTAGTTGGAACCTCAACCGCGAGATCGCCAAGCTCAATTATCGAGTACACACTGATGCGATCAAGGAGAACTTGCTCCCTCCTGATCTTACACAGGCGCAGATCATATTTAAGTATGCAAGCGAAGCTGATATGCTCAATGTAGCTGTATTCGGTTTGACTGCCAGACAGTGGCGTGAGAACAACCCCAAAGAAAAAGGCAATTTGAGAGACAAGGCAGATTTAAATCAACTTTTAGTACTGGCTAATATGGAAAGCTACAATGCAATTTTGATTGAACAGGGTAAGCAGATGTCCGAAAGACTTGTACTTATAAGAGAACAGGCAGTTAAGCAACTACGAACTCTCGCACAAGTTAGTATTAACAATCTGCCGGATCTCCATGAAGATAAGAACAGCGAGAGGGAATAGTGCTTATTATCAGCGATAACTTTCACAAAAAACAACAGACGGCACCCGCATGAGTACCGTCTGCTGCATTTATGGAGAGTAGTTATGTATCACGCCATAGTCCAGTTCTGTGATATGAGCTGCTGACGTGTCATCCTGCTGTAGATACTGTCCCTCGAAGATAATTCTTCGGGAGTTCCCTCTTCTGCTACCACACCGTCCTTCAGGACTACGATATGGTCCGCATTGGCGATCGTTCTCATCCTGTGTGCGATGATAAGGACCGTCTTATCCTTGATAAGCCTTGAGAGCGCTTCCTGGATGACTGTCTCGTTCTCTGCATCGAGTGATGCCGTAGCTTCATCCAGGAGGATTATGGGAGCATCCTTAAGGAAAGCTCTCGCGATTGATATCCTCTGTCTCTCACCTCCTGAGAGCTCGCTTCCGTTCTCACCGATGAATGTGTCGTATCCGTCAGGGAGCTTATTTATAAACTCTTCGCAGTTGGCAAGCTTTGCCGCTCTCATGATGTCCTCATCGCTCGCGCCTTCACGGCCGATACGGATATTCTCCCTGATACTGTTATTGAAGAGGGTAACATCCTGGAAGACGATGGAATAATCCATAAGGAGGGTCTCGGGATCGATCTTGGAGATATCCTCACCGCCTAATGTGATCTTGCCTTCGTTTACATCCCAGAACCTTGCGGCAAGTCTCGAGATAGTCGTCTTACCGCCGCCTGAAGGTCCGATAAGTGCAGTTACTTCACCCTGCTTTGCCGTGAAGCTTACATCCTTTAATACGTCTGTATCGTCAGAATACTTGAAGCCTACATGGTCGAATACGATATCGTATCCATTGTTATCCATCTGCTCCGAGCCTGTCTGGATCTCGTGGGATAATACTTCATCGAGTCTCTCTGACTGAAGCTCAACGGAGATGACAGCTGCAAAGTTCTGCAATGTGATCTGCATGGGATCGTAGAGCCTTGCTACCAGCATAAGGAACATAAAGAATGTAAGAAGATCGATCTCGCCGCGGGCAAAGAGCATACCTCCTACGATAGCCGTAGTACCGATACCGAGCTTTAAGATGATAGCGGATGAATTAACATATACCGCCATCTTAAGTTCGGTAAATAGAGCCATCTTCTCGACCCTTCTTATCTTCTCCTCCAGCTTATCCATATATCTGTCTTCAGCATTGTTGGCACGAAGATCCCTTATGGATTCAAGGCATTCCTGAACGCTGTCTGTCATGTCGAGCTTTACTGCCGCATTCTTCTTAACTGCCTTCTTCTCAAGGCCGGAACAGGAAAGGATGATAGCTAGGGCAACGGGAATGACCCAGAAGCTTGCCAGTACCATTCTCCAATCGAAGAAGATAAAGAGGGACAGGCCTACCATCGTTGTGGAGATAAGAGCACCGATGATCTCGGGGATCCAGTGGCTGGATGCAGTCTCTATCTGTGCACAGTCTCCGAGTATATTCTGCGTAAGATCGGAGAGGTTCTTCTTGCCAAAATAAGAAAGCGGAAGTCTTCTGAGCCTTTCGGCGATAGCTGTTCTTCTTACGCCGCTCTCCTTGTATGTTGTAAGGAAAGTCATGTTGTACTGGATAAAGTTCGTGACAGCGATAAGGATCAGTACCACGATGCTCCAGATGATGTAGAAAGGAAGTCTGTCTGATGTAAGGTTATCGCCAAGAAGATCCTTTATGAGCGTATAGAGCACACCTGCGGTCATCATGAGGGAGATGTTCGTTACGGTGACGCTGATGCATGCCTTGATCATGTCCTTTGCACCCTGAGTCGAGAGTGCGTATTTATGCTTTAATCTTTCTACCATGTCATGCACCTACCTTCCATTCGATGGATCTTCCGTATTCCTCGAACATCTTCTTATAAAGTCCGCCTGAAGCCATGAGCTCATCGTGGGTTCCGCTCTGTGAGAGCTTGCCGTCATCAAGGACATAGATCCTGTCAGCACTTACGACAGTACTTAATCTGTGAGCGATCATTATGAGTGTCTTGCCGCGCGACAGCTCCTCAAAGGCTGCCTGTACCTTCGTCTCGTTATCGGGATCTGCAAAGGCCGTAGCCTCGTCGAGGATCAGGATAGGAGCATCCTTAAGGACCGCTCTTGCTATCGTGATCCTCTGCTGCTCACCGCCCGAGAGATATGTTCCCTTCTCTCCAATTACTGTATCTACACCGTCAGGGAGCTTCTCCAGTATGTCATCACACTGGGCCGTCTTAAGTGCCGCAAGCACTTCTTCTCTTGTGGCGTCAGGTCTTGCCATACGAACATTCTCCAGGATCGATGTCTTGATGAGCCTGCTGTCCTGGAATACGAAGGATACCTTCTTCATGAGCTTGTCCGAAGGGATGTCCTTGATGTTCACTCCGCCGAGACTTATCTCGCCTGATGTGACATCGAAGAACCTTACCATGAGCTCTGCAAGAGTCGTCTTACCGGATCCCGAAGGTCCTACGAATGCGACATGCTCACCTGATGCGATAGATATGTTGATACCTGAGACCGCATCCCTCGTGGCATCCTGATATCTGTAGCTTACGTCCTTGAGAACGATGTTGTTGTCCTGAGGTTCCTTCGCTTCGGATACCTCGGGAAGAGCATTAAGATCAAGTACGGAATCAACTCTCTTCAATGCATCGATAAGCGTCATCTCTGCTTCGCCGGAATATGCGATCTTGGTAAGAGTGACTGTCACGAGGGGAGTTACGATTATGTAGTACATGATGTTCAGGATATGCGTATCGGTGATGCCGTTTCTCGTAAGGAAGAATGCTCCCAGGACGATTGCCAGGAATACCGCATTGATGCATGTCATGAAGCCGATCATGGGAAGTCTCAGCTGCAGTGTATAAGCCGTTGTCCACTTACCGTATCCGTCGATGGAATCCTTGAATCTCTTGAAGGAATGAACGGTCTGTCCAAAGGTCTTTACTACCGGGATACCTCTTACATATTCCGTAGCTTCACTGCTCATGGTATCAAGAGCATTCTGATACTCTCTCATCTTCTCCTGCATGCTCTTGCCCATCATGGACATCATGCACATGAATCCGATGACTGCGGGGACCATGCAGATAAGTCCCATCTTCCAGTCAAAGGCGAGGATCAGGATGATAAGTCCAACCGGTGTTACAGCCGCCACAGTCTTATCGGCAAGGTTATGAGCTATATAAGTCTCCGTCGCTGCAGTAGATTCACTGACGATCCTTCTGATCTTTCCCGTACCGTCCTCGTCGAATATACCGAGGGGGAGCTTTATGATCTTTCTCATCAGATCGCTCCTCATGTTGGCCTGTACCCTGAATGCTGCTATATGGGTACAAAGAAGTGCCAGGATATATACGAGAAGTGCTCCTATCGTAAGGAGGACAGCTCCCCATGCACATCCGTTGATCCTGTTAAGATCTGTTCCTTCTACCGCGATACCTATTATCTTCCAGAGAAGATAGAACGGGACAAGAGTTATCGCCGCACTTATGCCCGCCAGTATCCTTCCTATCGTGATAAGGTGCCTGTGCCCTCCGGCGAACTGCCTTATCAGCTTCATGTGATCGTACTTTTCTGTTTTACCCAATTCTTTCTCCTCCTTGTTGATCTTTTTGTATCTTCGTTAGCTAACAAACTCTTGTCAGCGATAACTTAAGCAATAAAAAAGAGCCTTGCGGCTCTTCTCAGGTAAATCCCATATTCTTCTGCCACCCCGGCAGGAAGAAATCTCTTATCGTATCCAATTGTCTTAACACTTCCTCGTCATCATGTCCGTGTATTATCGGTTCAAAGCATGCCGTCAGATATGCCGACAGCAGTATATGAAGCTCTTCCTCGGTGATATCCCTGACCTTGTATCCTTCGCCTCTTAACCGTTCGAACGTCAGCATCATGTCTTTCTGATTCTGAAGGACAAAGTCATTTATATAGTTCTCATATCTGCTTCCGGCAGAACAGGAGATAAGGAGCTTGAACTCTTCACGTCTCGGAAGGATCACATCCTTTATAAGGTCAAAAAGCGTCTCCCCTAAGATATCTCCGGACAGCTGACCGTCCATCCTCTCCAGGGACTTTTGCTTATGGTGCTCGAGCCATCCCTCGATACTCTTGATAAGAGGCTCGAGCACGGCATCGAACATAGCGGCCTTATCGGGATAATGACGATAAAGGCCTGCAGAAGACATTCCCGCTCTGGCACCGATGCTTCTTACGGAAGCACCTTCGTACCCTTTCTCCAGGAACTCTTCCCTTATGGCAGCCTTTACCTTCTCATGGCTCAATGTCTTATCTCTGGGCATATGACTCCTTCGGATAAACGTTAGTTATCGCTGATAGCTAACACAGATTACTTTAACATCCTCCGCTTGTCAACAGCTTTATGCTGAACACTTATCCTGTGTCTTCTCTTGTTGACAGGCTTCGATACGATGTGGTATAAATCTTTTTGGTTAGCTTATGCTAACTAGCTGAGAAATCGTATCCTTCCGTTGATAATGCGTTGAATACCAAGCTATGCCTTACGGCGGAAGGATATTCTTACAGAAAGGAAAAAGAAAATGACAGAACTTACTATCGAGAGTGTAATCGGAAGAGAGATATTGGACTCCAGAGGCAATCCCACAGTCGAGGCTGAAGTTACCCTCTGGGACGGCACGGTCGCTACGGGAACAGCTCCCTCAGGCGCATCTACAGGTGAATTCGAGGCCCTTGAGCTTCGAGACGGAGATAAGTCCAGATACCTCGGCAAGGGTGTATCCAAGGCCGTTAACAATATAAATACAGTGATCAGCGAAGCTATCGTAGGCATGGATGCTTTCGATACATATGCAGTAGATAAGGCAATGATCGAGGCAGACGGTACAAAGGATAAGTCCAACCTCGGTGCCAATGCTATCCTTGCAGTATCCATCGCAGTTGCAAGAGCAGCAGCTAAGTCCCTGGATATCCCTCTTTACAGATTCCTCGGCGGATCTAATGCCAACAGGCTCCCCGTTCCCATGATGAATATCCTAAACGGCGGCGCACATGCAGATTCCGCAGTAGATACACAGGAGTTCATGATCATGCCCGTAGGCGCTCCCTCCTTCAAGGAAGGCCTTCGCTGGTGCGCAGAAGTATTCCACACATTGAAGAAGCTCATCAAGGATATGGGCGATGTTACGGCCGTAGGTGATGAGGGCGGATTTGCTCCCAATAACCTTAAGAGTGACGAAGAAGCTATCGATAAGATCCTCGAGGCTATCAAGGTTGCAGGCTTCGAGCCCGGCAAGGACTTCATGATCGCCATGGACGCAGCTTCCTCCGAATGGAAGAGCGAGAAGGGCAAGGGCTTCTACAAGCAGCCCAAGTCCGGTAAGGAATTCACATCCGACGAGCTCATTGCACACTGGGAATCCCTTGTTGATAAGTATCCCATCATCTCCATCGAGGACGGTCTCGACGAGGAGGACTGGGAAGGCTGGCAGAAGATGACTGCTAAGATCGGCAACAAGGTCCAGCTGGTAGGTGACGATCTCTTCGTTACTAATACAGAGAGACTTTCCAAGGGTATCGAGCTCGGTGCAGGTAACTCCATCCTTATCAAGCTCAACCAGATCGGTTCCGTATCCGAGACACTCGAAGCCATCAAGATGGCTCACGCCGCAGGCTACACGGCTATCTCCTCTCACCGTTCCGGCGAGACTGCAGATACTACTATCGCAGACCTTGCAGTAGCTCTCAACACATGCCAGATCAAGACAGGTGCACCTTCAAGATCCGAGAGAGTTGCCAAGTATAATCAGCTTCTTCGTATCGAAGAGCAGCTGGGCGATGCAGCCGTTTATCCTCAGATGAAGGCATTCCACATTAAGAAGTAACACTTTCCCCCTTCGTAGTATTTTGGGTGAACACGGGTCTCGGGCCGGAGACCCGTGTTTCTTTTTACCCTTTTCTCTTTCTGTTCAGAACAATGAGAGATGCCGCTACAATGCTCATTAAGATAACTGCAGCCACTGATCCTTCGACACCGAATCCCGTATCGTAGAAGAAGCCGTCAGCTGCCTTTACCACCTTCATTACGGAATAAGGTGACGGCATACCGCTGTTGGGAAGGCCGAAGACTATGGTCTGCATAAAGTTCCAAGCAGTATGCATGCTGATGGCCATCCAGATGTTATCTGTGTAGAAGACAACGAGTGAGAACAGGATGCTCGCGATAAGTATGCTGATCACAGATACTGCAGTGATGCCGGGATTACCCAGATGGAGTATAGTGAAGAAGATGCTGTTGCCTAAGATCGCTACTACAGGGCTCTTATATCTTCTCCTAAGCTTACCCATGATGAAGAGCCTGCATATGAGCTCCTCTCCTCCTGCCTGACAAAGAATGGCAAGAAGATATCCAATGACGGTGAGCATTTCGAAGTGACCGTAAGAGAGTCCGAGATTTCCCGTAGCTACGGCTCCCGCTACTATGGCGGTATTAAGTACGATACCTGAAGCAAGGCCAATTCCTGCTCCCTTAAGTATCCCCGTTTTCCCCGGCAGGAGCTTTCTGTTCTTCTTGAATACTACAAGAGCGATCACGATCGCTATACAGAACCCCAAGGACAGCATATATTCACTTATATCTTCTGCTACGCTTATATTATCGGTAAATAAGCTTCCCCATCTGTCGATCTTAAGAACGACCTGTCCGAGGAACCCTCCCGCCTCCATCCAGAGTATCGCCTGTAAGAATACGAGGGGCATTATATCCGTCCATGATCTTTCCTTATTAAGTACCCGTTCCCTGATAGTCATCTGTTAAGACCTCCGTTCGTTTGATGACTCAATCATAGGAAAGATACCGGTAGCATCTCCACCACCTGAGGCTGGAAGTATGTAAACCGCAGGTTGCGATCTATCTCGAGATGCCTTTTTCTTTGTAATACTTCATCTTCTCGGCATACATATGCTCATCGGATGCGGTAAGCATCTCATCTATGGAGCTGCTTCCGTTCTTTGAATAGCAATAACCGACAGAACAGCTGTATCTTGTCTTTGATACGTTCTCATGGATACGAGAAGACAGGGCTCTTACGTCGTCTTCCTTGCATTTACGGCAGACTATAACGAACTCGTCGCCTCCTACTCTGTAGATACGATACTTATGCTTGGCAGCTTCTATGAAGCATTTCGCAAGAGTAGCAAGAGCCAGGTCACCTGCCTTGTGGCCTTCGTTATCGTTTATAGCCTTAAGGCCGTTCATATCGACTGACAAGAGCGCATTTATGGTCTCAGGTTCATTACGCGTGTCCGCATAGTATGCCTGACGGTTCAGAAGTCCCGTCAGGGGATCTCTCTTGGTAAGCTGAAGGAGCGTAAAGACATAGTACACGAACATTGATGTCGCGATGGTAGAACAGAACAGCTGTGCATACTCCTTACCGATAACGAAAGGCAATACAAGACCGGACGTAAATGCAAATGCAAAGAATATTATCGGTACGGTGTCAGTCCTTTGACCGGTATGATGCCGCCAGAGATTATATACAAGGTAGAAACCATACAGTCCTGCTCCGACATAAGGTAGCATGCCAAGAGGTCCTCTGAAAAGCTTGCCCCCTGCATCGAGACCGAATACTATCCCTGTCGGGATCGAGATAAAGTCCAATACGGTAAAGAGTGCAGCCGGAAGGAAGAGATACCACCTCTGTCCTTTGGCGACCGTGTATACGATCTGTGCCACAAGAAGCGGTGTAGCACTGTACCTTACAGCCATAAGTATCAGCCTCAGGGTCCTGTGATCACCATGTTCCGCCATCTTGAACTCGGCAAACACCACGATTGATAACAGAAATACTTCAACAATCAGGGCATAAAGACGCCTTATGGTCTTCTGCTCCATAAAGACAGTAGATATAAGTGATATCGTAAAACCCAGCAGAACAAGGATCATTATCCAGTTTTCTGCCACATATTCAGTCGCGTACATATTGTGCCTGCCTCAGAACCTTCACATAAACAACGCCAAAGTACTAAACACTTTCATTATACGCCCGATCTAGTTTCCATCCTGTGAACATCCGGTTAATAAAAAATCTTGACTAAACGCACAGATGTAATCGAAAGAAAAATAAGCGACGATACTGCGCAGGGGAGTATTTGAACAGGAAGAAGTTCGTGATCATCAGATCACATGCGCTATCCTGACATGAGAGCCGAAGGGCATCAGGGACAATCCGGCGAGCTTAAAGAACTGTATACCAAAGGGTATACCTACGATGGTCACGCAGAGTACGGCACCGATAGCAAGCTCAGTAAGAGCCGTCTCCCAGCCTACAAGCATGATCCAAAGGATATTGCCTAATACGGAAGTAGGTCCCGGCCTTACGGCAAGCTCCTTTCCGAAAGGCATCGCACACAGGTCTGCAAGCTTAAAGCACTGTATACCGAAAGGGATACCTACAATGGTGATACAAAGGATTATTCCCAGTACCATATACTCCAGCCAGCAGATAAATCCGCCAAAGATGAACCACAAAAGATTAGCTATGATCCTCATTTTTCTATCCTCCTTATCCACCCTCATTATACAGCCGCAAAGGAGGGGAGAACATTAAGAACAGATTAATTCGTAAGATAAACGGTATTAATGAGAAAAGACATCATATGTGGATATATTGCCGTCAGCGTCGGTGATCTCAATCGCCGTATCACTTATCTGCCTGACAGCATCATAATAGATATCCGTATCACCGATCCCGAGTTCTATCCACTGGTCTGTCTGCTTATCAACAGAATAATCTTCCCAGGGGTCACGCAGGAAATAGATGACTATCCCGCAGCCGCCCGTTACGACAAATCTCTCGTTCCTGTCAATAAGCGCGAACTCGGCATCCCCGTAGAAGGTACCTACAGATACAGGTCCTCTGCTCCTATCCTTGAACATCAGATAGCAGTCTTCATATTCACTCACTACGATATAGTGCTCTGATTCCGCCAAGATGATCCTCATATTCTTCCCTTCATTCGTCCGATCCGAATACCAGCATCACGATAAACCCATTGTATTCGATAAACAGGATCTCAAATATAACGTATGTATAGAACCCGCTGAGCACGTCAGTTATCTCTTCAGTCAGTGCGCCTTCAACCCTGTAGATACCCTTGGGTTCTCCGAGCTGATATCTGACGTCAGACAGGAAGCTCTTTATCAGATCTGATTCATCAGGAACATGCCCGGCTTTATAACGATCGAACAGATCATGTATTATCTGTTCCGGCTCTTCGGATAAGAGCTGCAAGCTAAAGTCCAATCCGTCTGTCTTATCGGCGATATCGGCATCGGGATCCGAGAGATAATCTTTAAGTCTCTTACGGATACATCCGCAAAGATCGGATGTACCGGCTTCAAAGACATCTGTTTCCAGTGCCCAGTACTTAGGCAGAGCCTTACACAGATATGCATCAGCTAAGGCGGACACCGCCCCTGACAGAAATGCACTCTTTCCGTCTGTATTCGAGTAATTACTATAGTGAGCCGACATATTACTTCCTTTTATCCGAATCAATACTACGATTATAATCCATCAGATAGCATTCCAGATGAAGATGAAAGCAAATACGCATCCCCATGAGTTCTTCGTGTACTTACGTACCATGAGCATTCCGTAGAGAGCAACGAATGTCGTAACGAGATCTATGATGCCTAATGTATCAAAATGAATGGGATGGAACATTATGCCCATGAGGGTACAGACAAGTGCACCAAGATCGAAGAGCTTACTCTTGAGGGGATATCTCTTTGAGATGAATTTTGCGATAACGGCATAGTTGAATCCTTCGAAGAATCCCCATACTACAGCGATGATAAGCGTGCCTACGATAGTAGTAAGAAGGCCTGCCTTATGAAGGTCGTAAGTTACGATTACGCTACAAGGCTCATATCCTTCGAACTGACCTGAGAGAACGATATATGCGATATAAGGGATAAAGCATATAACTGTTCCGACGATAGCCTTTATCGCGTTTTCCTTCTTCAATCCGAAGCTTACAAAGGATAACTTCCTGATGAGGCATACGACCGTGATACCAAGTCCTGCTATTCCGAATTCCAGTGCTGCAGAAGCAAATAACCTCGGCCATACCGAAATGCTGCTGTCCTTGCAGAATGTCATGATACCGCTGCCGAATACGCCGTATATGCAATATACTGCCATTGTGATAAGTGCGATGATCCACAGGTTGGCATCGAGCTTTTTCTGTTCTGCCGTAAGTGTGCGTCTTTTTGTCTTTGTCATCTTTATGATCCCTCTTTCCTTTTGGTAGCTCTACCATAACAGAGCAGGGATCTGCATGAGGCGATATCCGCACAAGTTGCAATCTCAGATGAACAAGTTGCATTTCGCACAGCAAAAAGATCCGGGATCGCTCCCGGATCTAAGAGTTTATGCGTTCTGATCTTTATGCTTACTTCTTCCTGATAGGGATCCACAGCTCGCAGAATACGTCAGGGCGTGTACCGTCGAAGTAGAGCTCGTAGTCCGTTGCTTCAGACGCCTCGTAGCCCATCTGAGGCAGGAACTCCTTATAGAACTTCACCCAGGTCTTCGCGATGCAGTCGCCGTCTTCTCCTACACAGTCAAAGACTACATATGTGCCGGGAGCAACGTCCCAGATGCGGAAGCCCTTCTTCTCAAGATCTTCCTGATCGAACTTGGCGGTATCCTCGTCGATGATGATGCCGATACCGTACTCGAAGGTATCCTTTCCTTCTGTCGTGGGACTGCAAAGACCATAGAGGTCACGCTTTCCGTCTTCCCTGAGCATCCAGATAGGAGAGAGCATCTGATTACTGTTGACCTCTCCCCAGAAGTCTGCCACGTCGTGGTTGGCTTCATCGTTGATGATCGCGTTGCTGAACTCTCTTACGAGTGCGATAAACTTCTTTTCTTCTGTCTGAACGATACGATAATTCATAGTCTTACCACCTTTCACGGATAATGTGATAGTAAGTGGATTAAAGAGCACGAGCTTGCCGGCTTCTTCTCTGGCCGTTCTCGGTGCGACTCCGTGAAACCTGGTGAATGCCTTGGTAAAGCTCTCAGGTGTCTCGTAGCCGTACTTCAGTGCCAGATCCGTGATCTTCGCATCGGTCTCCACGAGCTCTCTTGCCGCCAGGGATAAACGACGGTTCCTGATATACGTGTTGGCCGTTAAGCCCGTCACGAAGCTGAAAGCCCTATGAAATTCGTAGCTCGACGTGTGCACCTGCTTCGCTACGTCTTCATAGTTGATCTCCTCGAGAAGATGCTCTTCCATATACGTGATGGCCTTTTGTAATGCTTCGATCCATTCCATGCTTTCTTCCTCCTGCTTACACGTTCATTATGGATGAGATCCGTAAAGGGAACATTTCCCCGTTTGCGAAGATCTGTCAGGTGGAGTTCTGTTAGATAATCCCTATGTTTATACTTTTAAGTTTCTGTCTTGAAATCCGTGAAGGATACGTCGAACTTCCATGATCTTCATATTCTTTCCCTTAGGAATGACCACATAGTAGATCACATAATTCTTTACATATATACGATAGTATGGATATTGACGTTCTTTTTTAGAATGGTATTGTTCAAATGACTCGGCATTGGGAAGCCTTTCAAGAATTGCCTTTTCGACTGCGTCCAGCAGATCATTCGCCGCATCCAAGTTCCCAAGCACATTAGCAATATACATAACATGCTCTTCCAGATCGTCATAAAAAGTGGCAGATATCTTAACTCATACTTTGTATCAGCCATTCAACTGACCTCTGAGCTTACCAAACACCTCATCGTGGGACATCCTGACATCATTAGCTTTGGCATATTCATCGGCCTCGTCCAGAGCAGCCTCAACTCCTTGAGTCAATCTCGAATAGGATTCGATACTCATTACGACCATCGAGCCGTATCCGTTCTTGGTAAGAAAGACAGGTTCACCGCCATCAACAACCTTCTCGATATCAGTAAACTTATTTCTCAGGTCTGATACTGGTCTTATCGTGATCATGTGAATCAACCTCCTTCAGCTTTGTTATCATAATTTTATCACAATAATGATAACGGTAAAAGGCAGAATCCGTTTACTACAGGTATATTATTCATCCGTTCCGATATTTGTCCTGGCAACCGGAATATCTAGCAGGTCGCAACTCAACATCGTCATCGATGATACGCATACGGTCAAACGATATGACACTGTATTTCACACCATCCATAAAATACTTCTTATCCAGGCCGAGCGTTACTTTATATGTCTCCTGCCCACTCATACGTCATCTTATCAAGTTCTTCTGCCGGGTTGCCGTTTACAAATGACTGACGAAGCCTGTCAAATTCGGGATGATCACTGTGCATGCTCTTCATCCTGTACATAAAGAACAAAGTAAGGATCAGATCCAGGATCCAGAATATACCGCCGACGATCAATAAGGGCCTGAAGAGACATCTCTTCAGGCCGGTAAACTCTTCATTTCGCAGCTATCGCATTCAGGACGCTGCTCAGGATCGTGTCATCTCACTTCACGTCCATTCTTAAGTCTGACTTTGTCAGCATACATCAACTCGTCAGCGCGCTTGTAGACGTCGGTCACAGATTCTCCCTTTTTGTACGATGCAGATCCGCAGGCTATTACTACGCCACCGTTAAGAAGGGCCTCTTTGTTATGATCCTCGATCTTCTGAACGAGCTCATCTATGTGCTCATAATCTTCACCCTGTGAGATAACACAGAATTCATCACCGCCAACGCGGAAAACAGGACTTCGCTTGAAGGTCGTGCAGACTATACGGCAAGCTTCCCTGATGTATTGATCTCCTGCCTGGTGTCCGAGGTTATCGTTAACATATTTCAAGTCATTGATATCGATGATGCTTATGGCAAACTTGGCATCCTCAGTCTCTTTAACGGTATACTCAAGACGGGCCTCTGCTTCGAGGTAAGCGCGCTTGTTCCTGACACCGGTCATCGAATCGATGTTTGCCTGCTGCTGTGCTGCAAACAAACGACGTGATAAGTCTGCTTCTCTAAGCAGCTCCTCGGCGCGTGCAAGCTTCATTTCTTCATCTACATCGTGGACACCGATAATGAGCACGTTATCGTCATTCAATGCGCGGGTTGCCCTCATTCGAACGAAGAAAGGTTCGCCTTCCTTGGGTACACGGTATGTCATCTCGAAGGATCTTTTCATATTGATCTGTTCGAGCAGAGTCTCACGTACCATTGCCTTTCTGAACATCTCACGATCCTCTTCACAGACAAGCGTATCAACTTCTACCTGGCATGAATCAAAGAACTTGGGGCCACGGCGCTTCTCAAAGAATCTTCCGTGGTCATCTGTCTGATAGTTGATATAGTCCTCAGTATCGAGACGCACATAGAAGAGTTCATCATATCCGTATGACAGAGCCTGAGCAATATGATTGAAGATAACAGCATCTGCCTTGGCCTTCTCATACTCTTCCTTAGTTGATGCAAACTCACGCCTGACATGCGTTATATCCGTTGTTTCGTGGGCCATTCCGAGCACACAGATCCTTCCGAATATATCAGTGTACTTAAACTTTGTAGTATGAAATTGTCTCTTATTGCCGGCAGCATCACAAACATCTTCGATAAAGTCATACGGTTCATCCATCGACATAGCCAGGCGGTCATCTTGAGCAAATCTCTTTGCCAGCTCTTCATCAAACAGATCCAGATCGGTCAGGCCGATGACCTCTTCAGGACTCTTCTTACCTGCATACTCGGCAAAAGCCTGATTGCAGGCAAGGTACACACCTGTTTCCGGCTCTTTGGTGAAAGACATAGCCGGAATGTTATCAAGTAAAGATGTGATCGTATTCTTGAGTTCTACAACCTTGAGACTCTCATTAAGTTCGTGACGGAATCTTTCCTTCTCGTCATCTATCACATACGACTTGACCAGACAGGTTCCAAACATATATGCCATGGCATAGAGCGGAAGATACGGGAACCACAGCTGCACCGTAAGGAACAATGCCATGATAACCCCGAATAAGCTGACAGTACGGTATTGAAGCTTTCCTTCAGAATCCTGACCCCGGACCTTGGCATACGCCACGAAGCTGTAACCGGATACAATGACCAGGATAGCAATCTGTAATACAAGCAGGATACTTCTAAGAGGCAGCGCCTTATATACGCAGTCGGCGTCTACCGTAAACAGTATGGGCGTTACAATGTTTGCTATGGTCGCAGCCGTGATGACCGTTGCAACAATGCGTCCTGTCCACTTTAGGATCAGGACAAATCTTCCTTTTGCCCGGAGATAGTAAAAAGCACTTGCCGTCCACCACATAAAGCCCATTGCCATAACAACAAAGTAGACGGTAGTAACAGCAAACAGGATCATCGGCTGCTTATAGTATTCAACGATCCCCCAGAACAGATCGACAAAGTAATAAGCCAGCACAGAGAAAAGAAAACGCCTGTATATCTTCCAGGTAGCGACATCAAACGATTTATTGTAATCAATGAGAATATTCCTATTCTCTATGATCAATACCAGAATGGCGATCAGGTCTATTGCAGCGTAATACATAATACCCTCACATCTTTGTACTAAACTCTTACATCATTCCAGCAGGTACATTTAATAAATGTAAGCTCATATTACCATTTCATAAATAAAAGAAGATTTACTATTTGTGAATATTCGAAACTGTTATGTATCCATTTTGTTAATTTATTCATTTAAACCGCGTATTCTTAAGCTCATAACTATATTTCATATAAAAACCCCCGAAGTTTTTCAACTTCAGGGGTACATCTAATTTTCAGGGACTTCAAGCGTTCACCAGATCAAAACTCACTGTGAAACTGCGGTGTATACCTCTATATGATTGCCCTCGGGATCGACAAATTCCGCAACCCAATTCTTACCGATCTGCATCAACGGAAAACATATCTCTTTACCTTCAAGTTTTTCCTTCATCTTCTCGAGCGTATCAAAATGCAAACTCGGAAGACAGTTGCTGCCAAATATGTGCTTTTCATTTACAACCTTATAAGCAAACAGGTTGAATCGAAAACCATCTACTTCGAAACAGCTGCCAACATCTCCTTTTTCCGATACTTCTTGCTCAAAGAATTCTTCATAGAATTTAATTGCACGTTCCATATCATTAACGCATATATAAAGCGAATCGATTTTGCAAAACATTTATACTCCCATTCCTTTCTCTGCCTAATAAACTGCTGATTAATCCTGCTATTATTCTATCGTAAAACTTTCTGTCTCAAGATCACAGTAGTATCTTCCGCTTTCCGCAGTAAATCTCAAAACACAGTAATCAGGGTCTGTTACGCCGCCCTTATAAAACATCGTGTCGCCTTTGCGCCAGATCATGTCTTTTGTCTTTTGGTCAGTCAGTACTTCCATCGTGCCCTTAAGCATTACACCCGTGTATTTGATCAGTCCCTTATGATAGAAATAGATACATGCATTCGGGTTATTCATATACTGTTTTACTCTCATAGAAGAAGTGTTTGTCGAAAAATAGAACTGATGTAACCCGTCGATCTTTCTCGGCTTGAGCATCGCTTTTACATTGGGATACCCTGTCTCATCAACAGAGCATATAAATGCCACATTTTGTTTTCTGATAAAACTCTCTATTCTGCTGTTATCCATTTATCCTTATCCCACTATACTGTTAATTTTCCCGACTAAGGGACCACTCCCTCAGACAAGGTAATTATACCATCTAGGTAAAGAACTCTTGATAACTTTTTGGTACTGCAAATCTAGTCCACCTATGACTACGGGAGGACTTCTCAAAATTGCATATCGCTGTTTTTTGTTGGCTTAATGTTGGCTTAAAAACTGAAATGCCCTATTTGAAGTGAACCCCTGAAGTTGGACAAACTTCGGGGGTTCACTTCATAATATAATATCCGCCTGTCTTATTTGATCCGCGATGTTCAATATATTTGGTCAAATTCCTCCTGAGTTCATTTCGAATTCTGTCAGGATTTACATCTGCCATTTCTGGCCGTATTTCCTCAAGGATCTGCGGAACATTGAGACCAGGCTTTCTCTTAACCACACGTAATATCAGCAATGCCAAATCGTTTATTTGGTCATTTATTTGGTCATTTATTTGGTCATTTATTTGGTCAGGCTGCTTATAGTTCAAATTCGGCAATGTAACAAAGAAGTACTTATCGCTGGATTCGAATGTCGGATTAAGAGCAGAACCCTGATAGGCATCTATCGTTCTCGGTATTCCGGTTCCAAAGTTTTCAATTAAGCCCAGCTTGTCAAATATATGAACAAGTTTAGGGTTCCTATATGTCTGAACGCCATTCATGACATCTTCTATAGTTGCATTAAACACACCGCCGGGATTTACAATTTTAGCGTGATCTGCAAAGAACTCGATTTTGATATCTGACCTGATAAAATAATCGGCATGACAAAACGCATTGAGAATTACTTCTCTTAGAGAAGCTCCAGGATATGATTTGGTTTCCTTCCTGGTAAAAGAAGAACCATCAATGATAGCTGTTGTTACATTTGCTTTCTCTGCCTGTTCCTCAACATCATATAATATCTTTATCAACGACCCGGTATAAGTCTTCTTAAAAAGAAAATTCATATGCGGATCATATTCAGCCAACTTAACGGCAACCGGAGATTGATCAGACATAATATAACCAAGATTTGTAAATTGCCCACCGGTATTCTTCAATCCTAAAGTTTTATACAAACGAGCATTAAGACTGATCTCATTATTTGAAAGAATGCGTTCGAATTGTTTAAATGTTAATTCCTGCTCTTCAGCAATCTCATCCTCATAGATGTAGTTATGAGACTGCATAATCATCATCAATATCTCATCTTCACTGGCATTTCTCGTGCTGCTTCCGACTCTCTTAAACACCCCTGAAGGCTTAGGTCCCTTGCTTTTCAGATAGTAGGGCTTCTTTGTGCCTTCTTTTACTCTTATCACTAAGACTCCATCAGCATTAAAAGAATAGTCGACACACTTAAAAGGTACGGGATAAATAGTATCCTGGATCCAGTTTCCCAATTTAAGATCTATATCATCTCTATCTATGTTCAGGAATGCGTTGTTAAGTGTACCATCATCATTAACTCCGACATATAAGGTTCCGCCCTTAGTATTAAGGAAGGATATCATTACCTCTTTTACAGCATCTGTTAATTCTCTTTTTAATTCTTTTGTATCAGATTCAGTATATTTCACCTGAGACACCTCTTTATTTTGTCAGTTTGTGAGATCATTATATCACGGTGACAAAATAAAAAGTGGACGTTTTTATAACATAAAAGCGTTATTTATCCAATCGTAAAATTTTGCGACTGAAATTGCGGTTGTTTTCAATCAGATGCGTTTGCTCATTTTCCGTTATTCTGATAACGTGTTGCACTTTAAAGCGAAGTGCAAATTTGCATTCTAATTGTTATCCGCAGGATAACGAAAATTATTAGTGCAATACAGCATGTGCCTATTTTTCACCTGCTGCAACATGTTAAGTAATGTAGTGGAAAGCCACTGGACACTATTCGAGTTCGATCGTTGCCGGGGGCTTGCCCGTGCAGTCGTACATGACTCTGTTTATTCCCTTTACCTCGTTTACGATCCTGCTCGTAACCTTGTTTATAAGGGACCAGGGAAGCTCTGCTGCTTCTGCCGTCATGAAGTCCGTTGTCGTAACTGCGCGAAGTACGCAAGCGTAATCGTATGTTCTCTCGTCACCCATGCATCCTACGGATCTCATGTTGGAGAGAGCTGCAAAGTACTGATTAGCTGTCTTGTCGAAGCCTGCGTTAGCCATCTCTTCTCTGAAGATAGCGTCAGCATCCTGTACGAGCTTTACCTTCTGCTCTGTTACTTCACCGATGATCCTGATAGCAAGACCGGGACCGGGGAAAGGCTGACGGAATACGAGGTTCTCGGGGATGCCGAGCTCGAGTCCTGCCTTACGTACCTCATCCTTGAAGAGAAGTCTTAATGGCTCGATGATCTCCTTGAAGTCTACGCAGTCGGGAAGTCCGCCTACGTTGTGGTGAGACTTGATAACGGCGCTCTTACCAAGGCCTGACTCGATAACGTCGGGATAGATAGTACCCTGTACGAGGAAATCAACGGCACCGATCTTCTTAGCCTCTTCCTCGAATACGCGGATGAACTCCTCACCGATGATCTTTCTCTTTCTCTCGGGCTCCTCTACGCCTGCGAGCTTATCGTAGAATCTCTGCTGAGCATTTACTCTGATGAAGTTAAGGTCGTAGTGACCGTTGGGGCCGAATACTGCCTCTACCTCATCGCCCTCGTTCTTTCTAAGAAGACCGTGATCTACGAATACGCATGTGAGCTGCTTACCTACAGCCTTGGAAAGAAGTACTGCAGCTACGGAAGAGTCAACGCCGCCGGAAAGAGCACAGAGGACCTTACCGGTGCCGACCTTCTCGCGGATCTCCTTGATGGATGTCTCTACGAAGGAATCCATCTTCCAATCGCACTCGCACTTACATGCGATCTTAAGGAAGTTCTCCAGCATCTTGTTGCCTTCAGCGGTATGGGATACCTCGGGATGGAACTGTACGCAGTAAAGTCCCTTCTCTACATTCTCTGCTGCAGCTACGGGACATACGGGAGTCGTACCGGTGATAGTAAATCCGGGAGCGGGCTCTGCGATATATACGGTGTGGCTCATCCAGCATACGGTCTTATCGGATACGCCCTTGAAGAGCGTTGTATTATTATCTACATTTACTTCGGTATGGCCGTATTCTCTTACGGGAGCCTTAGCGACCTTACCGCCGAGGAGGTAGTTCATGAGCTGAGCTCCGTAGCAGATACCGAGTACGGGGATACCGAGCTCGAAGATCTCCTTATCGCACTTGGGAGCATCCTCGTCAGTTACGGTGCTGGGACCGCCTGTGAAGATGATTCCCTTAGGGTTCATCTCCTTTATCTTCTCGATAGGCATATTGTAGGGATGAACCTCACAATATACGTTCAATTCTCTTACTCTTCTTGCGATGAGCTGGTTGTACTGACCTCCGAAATCAAGTACAAGGATCATTTCCTTTTGCATTTATACTCCTCCTTCTGTGCTTTCCGCTGTCTCTTCTGTTGTTTCGTCCGTAACTTCTGTCTCTTCTGAAGTCTCGCCTTCGGTCTCACCCTCAGCGGCTTCTTCTTCAGGGACTTCCTCTTCTTCTATCGTCCTCGGTATGGTAAATACCGCATTAACGAGCACTGTCTCTCCGTCTTGTTCGTATACTGTGACCGTATATGTGCCGCCTTCGGCGATCTGTTCCTCAGTAAGCTCTATGGTGAAGAACATGTCATCGCTGCTTCCTTCCGGGATACCTGCAGTACCGTTCACGAGTTCGGGTTCTGCTCCTTCCTGCTCCCTCAGAAGATCGTACGAGAATTCCGTTCCTTCCTCGTAGAAGCCCCATGTGCTTACTCTAACGAGAATACCCGTCTCATTTCGCTCATAGGCGAATTCATAAAGATCGTCGCTTCCCGTGTATGTTACCGCGATACCGTCTTCAGTAGATTGTGAGAAGATACCCGTAACGTCGCTGTACTGCGCTTCCGTGATGGAGCCATCCTCCAGGAGATGCAGTGCGGCTGCACTTATATACTCGCTTCCGTCCGTCTCGTAGATGATACTGTCGGGGCGGTTAAGAAGAGCTGCTCCGTCACTTTCGTTATCGAAAGCGATCGTCTTATTGCCGTCTTCGTCTACCGTTACTATGAATCCTATAGTGAACTCACCGCTGCCGTCAAGATGGCCCTTAAGCTCGTCGTAAAGGATAGAAGGATCGAATACGGTCTCGTTGACAGCAGACAGTATTATGTCGGAATAGATGGCTACCATCGCCTCGGGATCAGAAGCCATCGCTTCAGAAGCACCTCTGACATCGGGAGCTGTTCCGCTTAGTGTCACCTGTACGGATGTATCGTCCAGCGCACATACAGTTATCTCATAGTCGTAATCTGAGAATACTGCGCTGTAAAGATCTGCTACGGAATCGGGAAATCCTTCGGGAAGAGTATCCTGAAGATCCTGATCGAAGATCGTACCAGCAGGATCCGTATAGACAGATGAAGCGGACTCAAGATCTGCATCCTTCAGATATCCTATGAACTCTTCAGTGATGGTCGTAGCTTCAGCATCTGATATCGCCTTTACTTCGATACCTTCGCCGACACTGAGGATAAATGTAGCAGTATCCATGGTGGATGTAGCCTTTATGAGCCAGGAATCGAATTCGAATACCAGATCCAGGGTAAGGACCACTTCCTTCCTTGAAGTAGAGGAAGAGATGGCACTTACGAGCTCATCCTTGCTGTATCCGCCTGCTGCATCAGTACCCGTCACCACAGCAAGGTCGGGCATCTGAAAAGCAACGTCACATGTACCCGTGCCTTCCTTCTCGGATCCTTCGATATTACGGATCTCATAAGTAGAAGATGCCATCACGGCATCGTATATCTCACGCTGCAATGACGGCATCTCAATAGAACTTACGGCATTGTGGCCGGGTTCCATGTTCTTTGTCTGTGTATCGACGTCGAAAGACATAACGGCGTCTGTATATGCGGTAACGACTTCCGTGATGGCAGTCCTTGTCTTACCGCCGAATAAGGAGCACCCTGTCATGAGTACCGACACCATTGCCGCAACTAATAATATACTTACAGCTCTGACGCCGTTTCTCATTCCTGACTTTACTCCTTAAGTAGATTTCTCCTGTTATTATCTGTGGATGATCTCTTCTCTCTTGGGACCTGTGGATACGATAGAGATATGTACACCGATCTCCTTCTCGATGAAGAGAACATAGTCCTGAGCCTCCTTGGGAAGCTTATCGAAGTCTGTGATACCTCTGATATCGCTCTTCCAGCCGGGAACTGTTACCCATACGGGCTTGGATCTGTCGAGCTTTGTAGGATTAGGAAAATCCTTTGTAACTTCGCCGTCGATCTCATATCCGATACATACGGGGATCTCGTCGAGGTAGCCCAGGCAGTCGATATTTGTAAGAGCTACTTCAGTAGCACCCTGTACCTGGCAGCCGTATCTCGTAGCAACTGCATCGAACCAGCCGACTCTTCTGGGACGGCCTGTTGTAGCACCGTACTCACCCTTGTCTCCGCCTCTGTCACGAAGCTCCTTAGCCTTCTCTTCGTCAAGGATCTCACTTACGAAAGCACCTGCACCTACTGCAGAAGAATAAGCCTTAACTACTGTAACGATATCCTTGATCTCGTAAGGAGGGATACCTGCGCCTACTGCACCGTAACCTGCAAGTGTAGAAGAAGAAGTAACCATGGGATAGATACCATGGTCGGGATCCTTCATGGAACCGAGCTGACCCTCGAGGAGGATCTTCTTGCCTGCCTTGATGGCATCGTGAAGGAATGTCTGTGTATCAGCAACGAAAGGCTTGATGATCTCGGCATATTCGCAAAGCTCGTTGTAGAGAGCATCTGCATCGAGTGCTTCCTTATGGTAAAGGTGAACGATAAGAGCATTCTTGATCTCAAGTACTCTCTCGATCTTCTCCCTGAGAGCTTCCTTCTCGAAGAGCTCGCATACCTGGAAGCCGATCTTAGCGTACTTATCTGAATAGAAAGGAGCGATACCGGACTTTGTGGATCCGAAAGCCTTACCGCCGAGTCTTTCCTCCTCGAGCTGATCGAAGAGAACGTGATATGGCATGATGATCTGAGCTCTGTCAGATACGAGGATCTTGGGGTTCAATCCCCTCTCCTTCATCTCGTTATATTCCTTAATAAACTTCCTTATATCAAGGGCAACACCGTTACCGATGATATTTACGATATTCTCATGGCAAACACCTGACGGCATGAGGTGAAGTGCGAATCTTCCATGCTCGTTGATGATCGTATGTCCTGCGTTAGCTCCGCCCTGGAAACGGATAACGATATCTGATTCATTAGCGAGAAGGTCTGTGATCTTACCCTTACCTTCGTCACCCCAGTTAGCTCCTACGATTGCTTTTACCATTTGGAATACCTCCTAAATTTACAACAAGACATTATATCATCTGTTCTTTGCCTGTTTCAATGTATTTTAATGCCGCTTCACGGGCTTCTTTTGCCCCGAGGTCGTCTATAGGCTTCAAAATATAGTCTTCTCCGTACTTTCTCTTAAGAGCCAGTTCCAGCAGAAGGTCCGTAACTTCGGGGTTCTTTGGAAGGAAGCTTCCGTGAGAGTACGTTCCGAAGGTATTCTTGTAACGAACGCCTTCCGTACCGTCCTTTCCGTTATTTCCGTGTCCTTTTACGACCTTCATGAAGGGCATTACCCCTTCTCCTAAGTACGTTCTGCCGCTGTGGTTCTCAAATCCCACACATGTTACGGAAGACTTTCCGTCAGGGCTGAACTCATAGACCGTATCGTTTATGAACCTCTCCTTCTCGCCTTCCGTGTAAAGATCTATGGCACCTAAGCACTCTATGACCTTGCCGTCGTGCTCCTTATAGTATTTTCCGAGCATCTGATATCCGCCGCATACCGTGAAGAATACGGTACCGCTCTCTATCATGGACTTTATGACGGGACCTTTGACCTTCACCAGGTCGTCGCTCATTATGTTCTGCTCGCTGTCCTGTCCGCCGCCTATGAATCCTATGTCTATGTCGCCTTCCTTGAGGTCATCGCCTACGGATATATTCCTGATCTCCACTTCGATATCACGAAGCCTCGAACGTACTGCCAGCGCCAGAACGTTGCCCCTGTCTCCGTAGAGGTTCAAAAGATCCGGATAGAAATGTCCGATAACTATCTTTTCCATCTTATCCCTCCTACTTCCAGAAATCCTTGATGCCGAATTCCTTGACGAGCATCGCTCTTAAGGCCAGCATCGATGTGTAGTTCGGAAGGATATATACGCATTTTCCCGAAGGACACTCAGAGAGAGCCTTATCGAATATCTCCTTCATATGAGTCTCATCGCCCTTTTCCCTGACATCTCTGCCGCAGTATCTGACGCGAAGGTTCATGTCTGCATACCTCTGGCCGCTGACATAGATATTCTCGGGAAGGTCTTCCGCCTTGCTCTCAAAGTCCACATCCCATATCCAGGAGACATCCTTACCGTCTGCAAAGTTACTGTTGAGAAGAAGATAAAGACACCCGGTATCCTTGCTGTCTGCTACGAACTGCAAGGATCTGTCCAGGCCCGCGGGATTCTTTACAAGAAGGATACATACCTCCTTATCCTTTACCTTGAACTTCTCCATCCTTCCAAAGGCAGCCTTTACTTCAGAAGAAGCATCGCATGCCTTCTCGAAATGATCTTCCTTCTCGCCTTCCATCTTCTCCGTAAGTACCGTGACTGCCGCCACGCACCCTAAGGTATTGTAGATATTGTGGCTTCCGGGGATCTTAAGAGGAACTTCCTCCATAAGGCCGTTCTTCGTATCCTTAATACTGAACTTATATCCTTCAAAAGCGGGATTACCCTCTTCGCCGTAGATAGCCGCAAACCTGGGATCGGGACTTTTCCTGCCGCATGAAGGACAGTAGAAATCTCCCAAGTGTCCGTAAGTTCTTGCCTTATATTCGTATCTTACCTTGCATTCGGGACAGAATACCGCATCTGCAGAAGGCGGTATTATGCCTTTCTTTGCAGGGTGATCTTTCTCATATGAGATGAGCGCTTTCTTATCCATTCCGAAGAATACGCTTCGATCTTCCCTTCCTATACCAAGAGATGCCACAAGTGAATCGTCACTGTTGATGACCAGGGTCGCCGAAGTACCGTCTATACCGCCTGCTATAAGGTCTCTTGTATGGGTAAGCTCTCCGTATCTGTCAAGCTGATCCCTGAAGAGGTTTGTAACTACGCATACCTTGGGAGATAAGGGCTTTGCTATCTTCGCGAAAGCAGCTTCATCGGTCTCTAATACATACACGAGACCCTTGCTGTCGCCCTTTGCCTTCTTTACTTCTTCCCTGCCGCAGATAAGAGTAGTAGCTATTCCGGAAGCAAGATTTGCTCCGGAGATATTATTAATAACGTCATATCCCAGGGTATTTAACATATCGGATATCATGTGGGACGTAGTAGTCTTGCCGTTGGTACCCGTGATGGTTATTATGTTCTTTCCCGAAGCCTTTGATCTTATGATATCGGGAGATATCTTAAGTGCTATCTTGCCGGGAAGGGTCGTGGCACCCTTACCCATAAGCCTTAAAGTCTTTCTGATTATCACGGCTGACGCCGCAGCGATCTTATTTCTCATTCTTCTATAAGATAACCCGAGACAACAAGTCTCATAGTAGCCTCCCCTGAATAAGTGCAGGTAACAAGCGTGATCCTGGGAGTATCAAAATACTCGCCCGCGATCCTGGGTTCAAGATCCTCAGGAGCTACTACTACGATGGAATCTATGCAGTATTCGTAGGTATTACCGTCAGTAGATAATATCCTGACGATATCGCCGGACTGTACTTCTCCCAATCTGTTGAACATGGATCCGTAATCTCTCATATGGTGACCCAAGATAGAACAATTGCCTGTCTGGCCCGGAAGTACGGAACTCTCATAATGACCTGCTCCGTATCTTAAAGCTACGACTGTAGCTCCTTCCCATACGGGGATGCTAAGGTCAATGGAATCTATCTCCAGGATACCTATACCTGTCAAAGTTACGCTTCCCTCGTAGGTAGCGAGCTCATCTTCGACGGACATCTCTCCGTCTCCGAAATAATCATATCCCTCTCCGTCTACCGCATTTGCATTAGGATCTACTACAAAGGTCATCTCAGAAGGAACGGAGGTCTCTCCTTCGCTTGTCTCGGCCGTCATCTGGGACATCTGGGACTCGAGCGCCGTGATGCCTTCATTTACGGCCTTCTTCCTCATGGCATTTCTGATGGGATCTACCAGCAGAAAGCCTATTCCTACAACAAAGAGAGCAACAGCAACGATAAGAAGAACGTTATTTGTCTTCTTTCTCTGCTTCTTCACTTTCTGCTTCTGAATAGAATCGCGCATCTGTATACTTTTCCCTTCCATGCAAAAATACATCGTTATTATAATGCAAAACTGTGATATTATGTATGTAATTTTCGCTTATTTACATGGGAGGGATTAACGGTGTCCGCTGAACTGTGGTCTGATGCTCTGAAGATATTATCTCTTGATTCAAGGATCGATAAGCTCTATTTTGACAAGATCCTGAGCAAGATGAAGCAAGTCAATTACGATGACTCCAATAATATCCTTATCCTCTCATGTCGTGATGAATATTCCATGTCACTTGTCAAAGGCAAGGATCTCGGCAGCTATATAGAAAATGCCGTTTATATGATCGCTGACGACCATATCTCGGTCAAATATATAATCGAAGGTGACAGCAATGCCCTTAATTCCACCATGATAGGTGCCATAAAGGAGCAGAAGAAGAACAATGAGGATATCAATACTTCTTCTATTACGTCAGAATATACTTTCGAGAACTTTATCGTAGGTGACTGTAACCGTTTTGCACATGCTTCGGCAGTATCGGTTGCCAACAATCCCGGAAGCCGTCAGAGAAACCCTCTCTATCTCTGGGGTAATTCAGGTCTCGGCAAGACCCATCTCATGAAGGCTATAGGCTACAGCATAATAAATAACTACAGTGACAAGAATGTTCTCTATACTACCTGCGAAGACTTTACAAACGCATATGTAGCATGCATGAACAACAAGAATTACGAATCATTTCGCAATAAATACCGCAATGTAGACGTACTTCTTATAGACGATATACAGTTCCTTATAGGTAAGGAAGGAACTCAGCTGGAGTTCTTCAATACTTTCGAGTCTCTGATCAACTCAGGAAAGCAGATCGTAATAACGAGCGATAAGGCTCCCAAGAACTTAACGGAGCTTGATTCAAGGCTCACATCCAGGTTCCAGAACGGAATGACGATGGATATCCAGCCACCTGACTTCGAGACAAGAAAGGCCATAATACTCAGCAAGATAGAACATGACGGTCTTGATATATCCAATGAGATCGTTGATTACATCTGCGAGAACGTTACAAAGAACGTAAGAGAGCTCAATGGTGCCTACAACATCGTATCGGCCTTCTATGCCTTGGAAAACGGCAATCTTACGCTTGAATCGGTACAGTCCCGTCTTGCATCCATAATATCTCCTAACAAGAAGAAGATGCTTACTACAGAGATAATCATCGATGCTGTCTCCAAGTACTATGACATCACTCCGGACAAGATGAAGTCAAAGCTTCGTAATGCCGAAGTAGTCAATGCCAGGAGCGTTGCGATGTATATATGCAGGGATCTTCTTGATATGCAGTATGAGAAGATAGGCAATAATTTCGGCGGCAGGAAGCATACTACCGTAATGAACGCCTGCAGCCATGTAGAAGCTGATGATACCCTAATGCAGGACGTATCCAACATCAAGAACCGTATAACTGACTTATGAACAATTTCTGTTCATTTGTAGACAAGATGCTGTAAGTTGGATGTTCACTTGATGTAGATAATATCCGGGTGTTCATTACCTGTTTCTTACGAACATCCTAATGAACGGTTATCGACATGTTACGGACACTGTCAAAACGTTTTGCCATAAGGCTTGGTGCCTATTTTGAACACTACCTGCATACCGTAATATAAATACTACGAAGACAGTTAAAAATGTAGTATAATATCTCTCGGAAAAACATCTACTGGAAAGGAAGAGATATAAATGAAGTTCAACTGCAATAAAAGTGATCTTATAGACGCTATTTCCATAGTACAGAAGGCAATAAAGACCAATTCAACAGTTCAGATCCTTGACGGTATCCTGATCCAGGCAGATGAGAACGGTGTAAAGCTCACCGGATATGACCTTGAGACAGGTATCGAAGCAGATCTCGTATCTGATGTTAAGGAGAACGGATCCGTAGTAGTAAATTCCAGATTCTTCGGTGAGATCGTTAAGAGACTTCCCGAGGAGATGACGACTATATCTTCTGATGACAGGAATCAGGTTACTATCCTTTCAGGTTCCGCTAATTCCGTTATCAAGGGTAATTCCGCAGAGTCATATCCCAAGATCCCTATAATCGATAATAAGGACAGGATCACTGTATCCCAGAAGCTCCTTAAGAATATGATCAATCATACGATCTTTGCTGTATCCAAGGACGATACACGTCAATCCCTTACAGGATGCTGCCTTGAGAGCGACGGTAAGACTATCTCCATGGTAGCTATCGACGGCTTCAGAATGGCTCTTAGAAGAGAAGATGCAGGTTCGGACTTCCCTGTCATGAACTTCATCATCCCCGGTAAGGCATTGTCAGAGGCATCCAAGATATTCGACGGTGAGAATGACGATAATGAAGTAATCATATATTCTTCCTCTAATCACCTTCTCTTCGACGTAGGACACGTACGTATCGTATCACGTCTTATCCAGGGTCCTTTTGTTAATTACAACTCTATTATCCAGAAGAACCCCAAGAGCATCATGACAGTAAGCAGAAAGGATCTTCTCGATGCCGTAGACAGAGCAGCTCTCATCATCATGACAGACGAGAGAAGATGCCCCGTACAGCTTACGATGTCCGACGATACTACACTTATGGTATCTGCTAATACAGAGACAGGTACCCATAAGGAGGATATAGATGTAACGGTTGAGGGAGATACCGTAGATATCGACTTCAATTCCAGATATCTTATCGATGCACTCAAGAATATCGAAGACGAGACAGTAAGGATCGAGTTCAACGGTTCTCAGGGTCCCTGCATCATCGTACCTACAGAGGGCAATTCTTACGTATACCTTATCCTTCCTATCAGAAGATAATGTACATAAAGAAGATAAGCCTTATAAATTTCAGAAATTACGGAAGGATCGAATTAGATGTCGGTCCTTCCGTTAACATTATCTACGGAAATAATGCACAGGGTAAGACTAATCTCATAGAAGCAGTCAATGTATGTGCATGTATCTCTTCCCACAGGACATCAAAGGACAGGGATCTCATAAAGTTCGGAGAGAAGGAATATATAACAGAGCTTCTCCTTCACGATGACGAATACGATACTGATACGTCAATATCAGCTTCTTTCTATACAGAAGAGTCTGAAGATAATCCTAATTCGACCGCAAAACGCGAATTAAAGCACGATGGGATAGCTGTCGATAAGATATCCGAATATATGGGCATCTGTAACACTGTTATATTCGCTCCTGAGGACTTAAACCTTGTAAAAGGAGCCCCGGCATCAAGGCGTAAGTTCCTTAATATGCTCATAAGCAAGGTCTCCCCTACTTACTACGATGCCCTTAACAGGACCAACAGGATCATCAATCAGAAAAATGCATCACTTAAGTCATTCAGGGGTGATATAAAGAAAGCTGACGATAATGTCCTGGACTTCTGGGACTTCTCCCTTGCAGATCTGTCAGCTGAGATGATCATGTACAGATACAGGTTTACGGAGCTCTTATCCCGCAAGGCATCTTCCCACCATTCCGTCATATCTGACGGCAAGGAAATACTTCGTATAGCATATTCCACCATTGGAGGCGCTGTAGAGCTCTTAGAACGCTCTTTCTCGTCTGAGGAAGAACTACACATGTTTATTGCCGGAACGCTTTCTGAGGCTATTTACGCGCGAATTAAGGGTATATTATCCGAGTACATATTATCTAAGCTCAAGGCATCACGCAGATACGATGTGGAAAAGGGCATTTCGATGTCCGGTATACACAGGGACGATCTGGATATAAAGCTGGACGGCCTTTCCATGAAGAATTATTCTTCACAGGGTCAGCAAAGGTCCGCTGCATTATCCTTAAAGCTCGCTGAGCTGCAGATAATAAAGGACTTTACACGTTCTGCTCCTATCCTACTTCTGGATGACGTATTCTCAGAGCTTGACAGCGGAAGGCGTGTATCGCTCTTATCAGGCATGAAGGATGCCCAGATATTCATAACCTGTACCGACAGAGAATATATAGAGAACGAGCTTGCAAAGTTCCTTATGACCGATATAGACCCCGTATTCTTCAAAGTCACATCAGGATCCTGTGTAAGGGAAGAGTAATTGTTTTCTTATATATATAATATATTTATTATAAATTAGCATATTATGCTATAATATGTTGGTGTGGGTATACCCTGAACCAGAATGACGGAGGTCATTTTATGTATGTTCATATCGGCGGAGAGGTAACTATCCCTGCTGACAGTATCTGTGCATTGCTGAGTCTTGAGACGGTCTCCCCTTCACAGAAGACCGTGACGGATTTTATCAATGCCGAAGATGAGAATAACAGATTACAGTATCTTACCGATGAGATACCCAGAACTGTTGTCGTCACCTTTGACAGAACTTACATAAGCCCTTTATCTTCAGGCGTTTTGAGGAAGAGAGCCGAGTCCGGTAAGTATATCTGATACACGCATTTAACATTGTTAAATGTGAATAATCATACGGTTGTGTTAATAATTATTCAGAATAAGGAGTAAAGACGGACCATGAGTGACAATGAGAATGAGATCAAGGGCAACGCTACCGGCGAAGTAGATATCTACTTCCAGCCCGTAGATAACGAAGACAGCGATGAGCTTCGTAACCTGGCTGAGAATCCCAGAGCTCTTACCGAAGACTTCAACGAGGATTCCCTGAAGGATATCGAAGCCGTTACGGCAGGTCAGGATGAGTTTGATACATCAAATGCCAGTGAGTACAGCGAAGACGATATTCAGGTCCTTGAGGGTCTTGAAGCCGTTCGTAAGCGTCCCGGAATGTATATCGGTGATACGACACTTCGAGGTCTTCACCACCTCGTATATGAGATCGTAGCCAATTCAGTCGACGAGGCGCTTGCAGGCCGATGCGATACTATCGATGTAAAGCTCAATAAGGACGGTTCCGTAACAGTCAAGGATAACGGATCAGGTATCCCCGTAGGTATCCACCCCAAGCAGGGTATCCCTACAGTAGAAGTAGTTCATACCGTACTTCACGCAGGCGGTAAGTTTGGCGGCGGTGCATACAGTGTATCAGGTGGTCTTCACGGCGTAGGTGCTTCTGTCGTTAATGCCCTTTCTGACCGAATGACGGTACAGGTAAGGCGTGAAGGCAAGATACATGAGATATCCTTTGAGAAGGGTAAGACAGTAGCTCCTCTTAAGGTTGTAGGCGAATGTGATCCTTCTGATACGGGAACGACTACAACATTCCTTCCCGACAATACCATCTTCCCTGATATCACATTCGATTTTGCGTCCATGATCACAAGATACAGAGAGATGGCATTCCTTAATAAGGAAGTTACTATCGATCTTACAGACGACAGAGGCGATGTTCCCGAGTCCAAGCACCTTCATTACGATGGTGGTATCATTTCCTTCGTTGAGTACCTTAATAAGCACAAGGAGCCTATTAACCCTGCTCCTATCTATTTTGCTACCAAGTCCGAAGATAAGGAATGCTTCGTAGAGATCGCAATGCAGTATAACGATTCTTACCAGGAGACTGTATACTGCTACGCTAATAATATCGCTACTCCTGAGGGTGGTACTCACCTTACCGGCTTCAGAGCAGCTCTTACAAGAGTAGTAAATGATTATGCCAAGAAGTATAAGTTCTTGAAGGATAACGATCCTAAGCTTCAGGGTGACGATACAAGAGAAGGTCTTGCAGCTATCATCTCCGTTAAGCTTCCTGATCCTCAGTTCGAGGGACAGACCAAGTCTAAGCTCGGTAATGCCGAGATCAGACCCATGGTAGAGACAGCAGTAGCCGAGAAGTTTATGGTATATCTTGAAGAGAATCCTGATATGGCTAAGCTCATCATGGATAAGTGCTTATCTGCGAGCCGCGCAAGGGACGCAGCTAAGAAGGCTCGTGAGATGACAAGAAGAAAGACAGTATTCGAGTCTAATTCCCTTCCCGGAAAGCTCGCTGACTGTCAGTCCAATGAATCCGAATTCTGTGAGATCTTTATAGTTGAGGGAGATTCCGCCGGCGGATCTGCAAAGCAGGGTCGTGAGAGAAAGTATCAGGCTATCCTTCCTCTTTGGGGTAAGATGCTCAACGTAGAGAAGGCAAGAATAGATAAGGTCTATACAAATGAGAAGCTTCAGCCTGTTGTTATGGCTCTTGGTGCCGGTATCGGAGATGAATTCGATGAGACTAAGCTCAGATACCATAAGGTCATCATCATGGCCGATGCCGATGTCGACGGTTCTCATATCAGAACTCTCCTTCTTACATTCTTCTTCAGATATCTTCGTCCTCTCGTAGACGGCGGATATGTATATATTGCTTGTCCTCCTTTGTTCAAGGTCTATAAGGGTGACGAAGAATACTATGCATACGATGAGAGTGAAGTAGAGGAGATCAAGGAAAAGACAGGATGGACCAATCCTCTTATCCAGCGATTCAAGGGTCTCGGTGAGATGAGTTCCGAACAGCTCTGGGATACAACGATGAATCCTTCTACACGTAAGCTTCTCAGAGTTACTCTTGAGGATGCACAGGCTGCTGATGAGACATTTACACTTCTCATGGGTGATCAGGTAGATCCTCGTAAGCAGTTTATTCAGGAGAACGCTAAGTTGGCTAATATCGATACTTGATCTGAATTGTTCCACGTGGAACAATTCAATCTCATGAGATTCACATACAAAACACCGTTCAAGATTATTGAACGGTGTTTTTATATTGTTCCACGTGGAACAATTGCCTCACTATTGTAATTTGATAGAAATATAGAATCAGAATAAGAATGCTAATATAGTTATATATTATTATTTAAGGAGATATTCGAATGACACAGATAATCTCTGTCGTAAATCAAAAGGGTGGAGTAGGAAAGACCACTACAACAGTCAGTATTGCAGCATATATTGGTAAAAAGCGTAAGAAAGTGCTGCTTATCGACCTCGATCCTCAGGGCAATGCTACCAGCGGACTCGGTATCGATAAGGGTGAGATAGAGAACTCTACATACGATGTTATGGTAAATGAACTTCCTATCAAGGAGGCAATCTTCGAATCCAGTGCTAAAAATGTAGATATATGTCCTACGAATATCAATCTGGCCGGCGCTGAGGTGGAATTGGTAGGTGCTATGTCCAGGGAGCAGATCCTTAAAAATGCCATCGATGAAGTGGTAGACGATTACGATTACATCATCATCGATTGTCCTCCTTCACTTGGTATCCTAACTATTAATGCACTTACTGCATCCAATAATCTCATTATTCCTATCCAGGGTGAATACTATGCTCTAGAGGGTCTGTCTCAGCTGGTAGATACAGTCAATAAGATCAAGAGAAAACTCAATAAGAATCTCAATATCCTTGGTGTTGTTCTTACCATGTTCGATAAGAGAACACAGCTTACAAAGCAGGTCAAGGAAGAGGTAGAGAACTACTTCGGAGACAAGGTCTTCAAGACTGTAATACCCAGGAATGTAAGGCTCGCAGAGGCTCCCAGCCACGGCCTTGCAATATGTGATTATGATGCTAATTCCAAGGGTGGTAAGGCATACGAATCACTGGCTAATGAAGTACTGAAGAGAACTAAATGATCAATATAATACATAGATGAACATCTATATTTAAGAAAGGAAAAACAGTATGGCTGCTACAAGAAATACAAAAGGTTCAAGTAAGACTGCCGGCAGGAGTACGGGTAAAGGATTAGGCAAGGGTTTAGGTAAGGGTCTGGATGCTCTTATATCTTCTGAAGGAATTCCTGAAGATACAAAGGATTCAGTTGTAGAACTTAAGATAAATGATATATCTCCTAATGAAGGACAGCCCAGAAAGAACTTCGACGAAGAAGCTTTAAAGGAACTCTCCGATTCTATTAAGGAAAATGGCGTTATTCAACCAATAATCGTACAGAAGAAGGGTTCCGGATATCGTATAGTTGCAGGTGAGAGAAGATGGCGTGCTTCACGCCTTGCAGGTCTTAAGGTCATTCCCGCTATCGTAAGAGAACTTACTGATCAGCAGACAATGGAGCAGGCTCTTATAGAGAACCTTCAGAGAGAAGATCTTAACCCTCTTGAAGAAGCGTATGCTATGCAGAATCTCTTAAAGACACATAAGATGAGCCAGGAGCAGCTCGCTAAGAAATTGGGTAAGCCGAGGGCAACTATCGCTAATACTGTAAGGCTTATAAATATCGATGAATCACTGCAGGATTTTATCCGTAACGGAGACCTCTCTGCGGGTCATGCAAAAGCCCTCCTCTCGCTTAAGGATCCCGAGGATCAGAGGAAGGCTGCAGATGTTATTATCGCTAAGGATATGACTGTTCGTCAGGCTGAAGAATACGTTAAGAGATATGTATACGATCTTGAGCATCCCGAAGAGG
Organism: Oscillospiraceae bacterium; assembly: GCA_900176545.1. Classification (GTDB taxonomy): domain Bacteria; phylum Bacillota; class Clostridia; order Saccharofermentanales; family Saccharofermentanaceae; genus Saccharofermentans. The sequence goes on along the minus strand of FWXP01000008.1, from coordinate 17,950 downwards.
TAAAGCGTCCTAAGAAGGTCATCGACCCTCAGTTCCAGCTCAGTGCAAAAGAGGTAGAGATAAAGCTCAAGAAATCACTCGGATCCAGAGTAAAGCTCAAGGTATCTGATACCCAGACAGGTAAGGGTAAGATAGTTATCGACTATAAGAGCTACGAGGATCTCGACAGGCTTATAGAGGTTCTTGGTGGCTGATAATAAGAATAGGATCGATAACAAGACTAAAGGCATTATCTGCATACTGATAGCAGCGTTCGGATTCTCTCTCATGACCTTCTTTGTAAGATTATCGGGAGATGTCCCAACCATGGAAAAGGCATTCTTCAGGAATGCCTTTGCTGCTGTGGTATCCTTTATCCTTCTTAAGAGGAAAGGGGAGAAGTTCCACATAAAGCATGAGAACAGAAAAGATCTCTTCTTCAGATGTTTATTCGGTACATCAGGTCTTATCGCTAACTTCTATGCAATAGATAAGATAGGAATAGCGGATGCAAATATGCTCAATAAACTGTCTCCATTCTTCGCTATCTTGTTGTCTATTCCGATCCTTAATGAGAAACCGAAGAAGGTAGACGTCCTGACGACCGTTGTAGCCTTCTTAGGAGCCCTTCTGATAGTCAGACCGGGTTCAGGGTTATCTAACACCTTCCCGGCCCTTATAGGGCTATATGGAGGCTTTGGAGCGGGTATAGCATATGTGTTCGTACGTCGGCTTGGAAGTAAAGGGGAGAAGACACCTGTTATAGTGCTTTGCTTCTCGTTATTCTCAAGTGCAGTCTGCATACCCTTTATTATCCCCGTATTTGTGCCTCTGACGCCAAAGCAGCTCATGTTCCTTATCCTAGCCGGTCTGGCAGCTACGATGGGCCAATTCGGCATCACATCGGCTTATAAGTTCGCACCTGCAAAGGAGATATCCGTATTCGACTACACGCAGGTAGTATTTGCTGCCTTATTGGGTGTCTCATTCCTTCACGAAGTACCTGTACTTCTGAGCATTGCAGGATACGCGATAATAATCGGAGTAGCAGTATTCAGGTGGAGATATAACCTCTATCTGGACCGAAAAGATAATAATGTTGAAAATTCACTGAAAATACAGTAAAATACTCGGGCACAACACGGAGCTGTATCGAAGTGGTCATAACGAGGCGGTCTTGAAAACCGTTTGTCCGCAAGGGCACGTGGGTTCGAATCCCACCGGCTCCGCCAAAAAATTTTGAGGGTGTCGTGAAACCCAATAATACCAGGGGTTTGCGGGTTTGTGGAAAAGCGAAAAATCGTAGCTTACCACAAACTTACCACAAATCGCGAAGGAATTGCGAAGAATGCGCCCAACAAACGATCGGAAGAATATTCCGATCGTTTTTCATTTCCAGAGGCATTTTCTTTGGGATTTGTTAACACTTCAGCCTCAAATCCATTCGTAAATAATGTTTTAAAGATTCCACTATTAACAATCTGCCCTTCTAATGCCCTATGCTAAACGCATAGGGTTTCTAAAGCTCTGTTAAATTGTTCTATTGCTTTGTCAAGCTTTTGATAAGGGATGGAACTGTAACCTACAAGTATCTGGTGTTCCGGACAAAGTTCCTTACGAATCCAATATCTTTTGGTCGGATAGACAGCTACGTCATATTTCAAAAAATGATTCACGATATCGTCTTGATCTGAAGAAGTATGAATGTTTATCAGAAAATGCAAGCCTGCAGCAGAGCCAATAATATCACATGAATCCAAATTAAGACCGGAAAGGATCTTGGCATTTTTATGCTTATAATGGGTTCTGATAGCATTTACATAGCGTTCATAGTTGCCGGATTTTATATATTCACATAAAGCAATCTGTAGAATCGTAGGGACACTCGAATTCGATATCCGAAACTTTTTCCTATATTCATTAAGTAAACATAATGGCAGGATGATATAAGCTATTCTGAGATCAGGTGATAGGGATTTGGAAAATGTACCAATATATATAGTTCTATCATGCTCATCCATGGATTGTAGCGATGGAATCGGCATCGCATTATAGCGAAGTTCACTGTCATAGTCATCCTCGATGATGAAACTGCCGGTTTTGGCTGCATATTCTAATAAGGATAGGCGTTTGCTGACTGGTAAGATACTGCCTGTAGGAAACTGATGTGAAGGCGTTATATACAAAAGAGATTTCTTGATCTTATATACGGCATCAAGGTTTATACCATCAGTCTCAACAGGTATCGCTATCGGTGTGTGACCGTTTCGGATAAAAAGTTCTCTGCAGCCATCATATCCCGGATCTTCCATGGCGAATGAATGATCTCGAGAAATAAAAAGCTTCGAAATGATATCCAATGCGTATTGATGTCCACTGGTAACGATCACTTGTTCCGGAATACAGTTAACACCGCGTGTCCTTCTGAGAAATAAAGCCAATTCTTCACGAAGAGATTGGAGTCCTTCAGCAGGAAGATAATTTGTGCTCTGTGAATTTGCAAGTACATCCATTGCTGCATTTATGCATTTTCTCCAGTTGGAATCTTGATAACAATTATATTCAAGATTCCCGTATCTGAAATTATATTTCAGTTCTTCAACTGTCGATTTCTTCGAACTATATTGAGTTCTATCGACTTTGTCATGATCTCTTTTCGGAAGAAAATGCAATTCCTCGACATAATAACCTGAACCTGTTTTAGAGGTAATAAACCCTTCTATTACTAATTGATCGTATGCGGCAACAACAGAATTACGGCTGATATGATACTCAGCTGCCAGTGATCGGGACGCCGGTAGGCGCATGCCGCTTGTCAGAGAGCCATTTAGTATATCCCTCTTGATTTGTTCGTATATCTGCTTGTATATCGGTGTTTCAGTATTTTTATTTATTGTAATCATAAAACCTCTCGTATAATTGGCTCTGTTATAAAGTTTAATATTGGAACTGTTTATAGCACCAATTCCGACTATAATTCTACCTGTAATACAGAAATGGTCAATCATAAGGAGGAAGAAAAATGGTAAGAATAGCAGAAAAGAATGACATTGAAGGTGTAGTAGATCTGCTTATGGAATACCGTGATTTTTATGGTGTAAAAATACAAGAGAGAACCGAAGCAGTACGTTTTATCATGCAAAGAATGGAAAACTGTGAAAGTAAGATTTTTGTCGCAATGGATGGTGATAATTATGTTGGTTTCATACAGCTTTATCCATCGTTCTCTACTGTTTCGCTGAAACGACAGTGGATATTAAACGACCTGTATGTCAAAGAAGAATATAGAAACAAGGGGTATGGCACTGCTTTGATGACAGCAGTGAAGAACCACTTCAAAGAAAGCGCTAAAGGTTTTGTGCTTCTTACCGGGAAAGACAACTTTACTGCTCAGAAGTTCTATTCTGGTAACGGATGGGAAAGTGGCATATATGATGTTTACACATTTTTTTATAATTAATTTCTCGCAATATAGCTTCAATTCGTGATGTATAATAATGGTCGACAAGGATTCATATCTTTGTCGATCATTTCGCAATATTACTAACAAAGGCATAGCCTCTGTCATAGGTATTATTTCATGCCATTTCTTCTTATCTGACCTTATTATCCTGTTATGTCATCCAGGACATCTCCGATATCACCTTCGATAAGTATCGCTCTGTCTTTGATAAGATCAGGACATTCAGCATCATCGTAATTGATACAGGCGTATGTCGCGTCAGGATTCTTTGCAGTCATCTGCCAGAAAGAATACTTGATAATGACTGGAGTATTAAAACCGACACCGAGCTCGAGATACAGCACTTTGCCGTTATGTGTACGAATAAACTCATCATATCTTGCAGCTGCCTTATGCCAACCTTCATCTTCAACAAACTTGTCATCAGATCTGAGATTCATGGTAAGAGGCTTACCGCAATTTGGACATGTCGGTATAAGCTCTGACGGGATCTTCATATCCTTTTGTTTCTCGTACATCTCACAAATAACAGCCTCGTTATCGTATGTCACATCCTGACACGGTTCACTGCACTGGAAAAGACCATAATCGCCCTGCGTATAGAAAAGACGGTCTTTATCAAACCCTGCCTTCTGGAAACAGTGATCGACATTTGTAGTGATGACAAAGTAATCCGTGTCTTTTACCAGCTCCAGAAGCTTATCGTAAACCGGCTTGGGTGCATCTGTATAACGGTTGATATAGATATATCGTGACCAGTATGCCCACATCTCTTCCGGTGTCTTAAAAGGATAGAATCCGCCTGAATACATATCTTTGAAACCGTACTTCTTGCCAAAGTCCGCGAAGTACTTCTCGAATCTCTCACCGCTGTATGTAAAACCTGCCGAAGTCGAGAGCCCCGCACCTGCGCCTATTACTATTGCTTCAGCTTCATGTATAGCTTTCTTAAGTTTTTTTATGTTATCCGAGTAATCCCTTGTAGATCCTGTGATCGATATCTTTCCATACATTGAATATCACCTCGATCTTACTATTATTCTTTTCCCTGTATTCCTTTACGGTATCAACCGCGATCTTTGCTGCTTCCTCATTCGGGAAATGGAATTCTCCCGTGGATATACAACAAAATGCAACGCTATTTACATTATTCTTATCTGCAAGCTCCAGACACGACTTGTAACATGAAGCAAGCATGTCTTCATCTTCTTTTGTCAGAACTCCAGTTATAATCGGACCGACCGTATGCAGTACATATTTGCAAGGAAGATTGAAGGCTGGGGTTATCTTAGCTTGACCTGTCGCTTCCTCATGCCCCTGCTTTCTCATTATCTCCGCACATGCATAGCGGAGCTGAATTCCAGCATAGGTATGTATGCAGTTATCGATACAAGCGTGACAGGGAACATAGCAGCCTGTCATTCCTGAATTAGCCGCATTTACTATCGCATCACATTCAAGAGTAGTAATATCGCCCTGCCAAAGATAGATTCCGTCTTGGATAGGCTTAAGATCAGAAAGAGAAGTAATACCCTTATGAGCTGTTTCTTCCTGAAGATATTCATCTTGTATCTTAAGGAACTCATGCGTGATATTGAGGATGATATAATCAAGGTGTCGAGAAGAGGGGAGGTCTGGTTATGATAAGTAATAAAAGAGCATCAGTATTATTCGTTACAGTAGTTATGATTCTTACTTTTGCTTTTGCTGCTTGTGGTTATAACAACATTCCTGATCTCGAGAGTGCTTCTCGTTATTCCGAAGAAGAATTACGGAAACTGTCTGAGGAGACAGATGAACAAACGCTTATGAAGAACTGGGGTGAACCACATATCGTTAATAATGAGAGGCTGTGGTCTGTCGAGCTTACAGGTGAAACAAAGTACATGGTTGCATATGTTGAAAACGGCAAGATCATATCACTGACTCTTTCAAAAACTATGTTCATCACTGTAGTAAGGGTTGAAGCAGGTGTAACCTATTGTACCTATGGTTGGGATGATTACTCTTCTGATTCATCGTATCTTGCTTTTATGCCAACTCAGGACATCTTTGGTAATGCAATCAATTGTGAGGTAGGGGATCAGATCCTATTCGAAACTGACGGTATGGTAGCAGAGACATATCCAGCTCAGCTCGCTTATCCATATTTGGTTAGAGTAATGGGACATCTTTCTGATGAAGAACTCCAGGAGCTTAACATAGATTTTGATCGTGTAATAGTCGAACAGTAAGAGTTTTACTTACTGCATCTTTCTCCAGCACTTCTCTCTCAAGAATGAATGGATCTTGCTTTTATTATCATCTTCGTAATACTTAACCAGCAGTTTTTTGAATTCTGGAACTTCGCTTTCAGGTATTACAAGAAGACCTGCTCCTTTAGATATCATATAGTGGTTAGCGATGATAACTGCAGCTCGTTTGTTACCATCTATGAACACCTGTGTTTTCATTACATAAAGGCAGAGGTCTACCGCAATGTCTATTGGTTTTTCTTTAGTCATGATGATGTTTTGAATTGATTCTTTTACTAATGATTCAACAGGAATTGGCGGTATATATTTGCAACCTCCTATAGACACCGGCACTCCTCTGATACGTCCGCCGTCAGAATAGAAACCTTCATTAACCAACTTTGCAATATGGCTTAAAAGATAATAATCACTATCAGCGCAGAGTACATCTTCATCGAGAATAAACTCCCATGCATGTTTCAGATTCAGTATCTTTTGGACATCACTCGCGGTCATTCCGTTAACTGTGCCATTATCAATAATGTCTTCTGTCTGCGGGAAAGTTGTTGATACTCCTTCCAGCACTGCCTGATCATATATGTTAGATTTCATATTTGCTCGAGCAAAATCGAGATTCAGCCTGACTTCTGCTGACAGTTCACCCGGAGCATACCCTAAAGCTGCAAGTTCCTTGTTGATCTTTCGGATCTGTTTATTCAGTTCTCTTGATTCACTGGCATTACGAAGAAGTAACTGATAAAGATCATCCGAATACACATCAACATACTTGGATGTTAACTTACCGGCAATCCTTTTTCTGATGTAAAGATATTTACCGCTGCGGTTTTCCTTGATCTCAGGGGAACCATCGTAAGGAATGAGGCTGAGACGTGCTTCAGCCTCTGCTTTATCTTTGATCAGGGATTGTATTCGTTCAAAATCGCTCACAGGAACTCCTTTAGGGAACTTTTTACGAGAAAATGTATTGGTTTGTTCCCTAAATCATAACGCGTTTTAGGGAACTTTTCAATAAATTATATTGATAAATGTTCCCTAATCACGTCAATCGCAGTCAATATGAAGTCTGTATTCGCCGCAATGAAGGCACTTGAAAAGATATCCTTGTATGCCTCCGTTGTTGCTCATGTCTTGCTTAAGCGTCTCTATATCCCAGCCGTTGATATTACTTCCGTATGATTCTTCAATCTGTTTATCAATGCCCATTTTGACCAGGTCGTCCCATCCGACATAACCGATAAATGCGCAGTAATCATCACAATGAGCAACCCAGTATTCCTGCTGCCATCCGTGATATCCCGGCGTGCGACGTGTCAGCTCTTCAAGCTTTGCGGGATCGGAAACCTCATCAACACTGTATGAGTCCTGGAATTCACCATTGAATTTCTCTGCAGCCAGACCGCTTGCTATACATTCAGGGCAAAGGCAGTCTACTTCTTCTCTGGAATAAAAAGGAGATTCATACCAGATATCAGTCTGCTTTCCGCAGCAATTACATTCCTGAGCATCACCTTTAATGAATGCACCTGTCTCGATAGGATTAGGATGGTATTTGAATGTCGGGATCATGTCATTGTCTCCTTTTCTATCCTTAATGATTTGATTATATCATCAGGGTGAAGATCCATCGAAACTGCAGAAATTCAAAAAATATTGACAGGGAATTTTGCTGTTGATATTTTTATCTTAAGTACATGCGTTGTTACATGGAATCGGAGGATGGATATGGGGGTTTTGAAAAGTAATCTCTGCCCGACATGCGGCGGACTTCTCGATATCGATCTTGATAAGCAGATGTATGTCTGCACGTTCTGCGGAGTCTCTTTTGACTATGAGTATTTCCGTGAGGACAATGTTAAGGAAGTAGCTGCCAAAGCTCTCGACAGAGAAGAGTACGGTTCTGCAAAGGACGCTTATGATTTTGTGCTCGCTAAGGATCCGCACGACTTCGATGCTCTGCGCGGACTCTTCCTTTGCGAGAATGAATGGACGGGCATGGACAGGATGTATGAAGACAGTGAGGTTCAGATCAGTTCTGACGACCCCGCCTTGCAAGATGCGATCGAGAAATGCCAACCCGAGCATAGACCTTACTTCGAGAAGGTACGTGAGGCGCTAAACGAACTTAGTCATTACAGGGATCTTACGGCCGAAGCAAAGAGCATCGACAAGAAGAAAGAAACACCCATTAAGAAGCTGGGCGATATTGAGCATGATCTTTATTCAACTACTCACATGTTCACGGAGATTTGCGATAGTATCAAGGAGGAAGGGGACCCCGGATCGTTTGAGACATTCCTTGCCATTACGATCCTGCTTCCTTTGGGTTTTATAATCTATTGCTTTTTGGAGCAGGACATGAGGAAGCTTATCGCTTTTGTTGTAATAGCAGCGGCGGTCTTTGCCCTTTACCATCTGACAAAGTTCATTTCCGCAAGATATCTTACTGCAAGCATGGCTCCCCACAAAAAGGAACTCGCTGAGCTGACTGAACAGTACGAAGCCAAGAATGCTGAGGCAAAGCAGTCGATCAAAAGATACAAGGAGCTTGTACAGGAGTTCATGGATATGGATCCCGCTCCGTCGAAAGAAAGCTAATATTTTACGTAAGTTAGGGAGGCGTAAGTTCTACGTCTCCCTATTTTCTTGAACAGATGATTTAGAGCTTAAACGTCAGGTCATTATGTCTTACTTGTTTTAAGTGCGTATTGACCATGACGCCCGCGCCTTTGTATGATATAGTGTAAATATACACTATTTGAAGATAAGTGGGGGATAGTATTATGAGAGTAATAAACCTTATCTTGCATATTTTGACTGCGATCGTGATGTTGCCCGATCTGGTGTTTATCGGAATAAATACTCTGATGGGTCTTGGTTATCTTGATGGTCTCGAGCTGTTGTACGTACCGGCTGTCGCATTAGCTTTTGGTCTTGCCTTCGTAGTGTCCACTGTTGGAGCGCCGATAAACATGGCAAAATACAGATCCAAGGGGCTCAAATTATATGTGAAGCGAGAGCTGATCTCACACGGGCTTTGCGCTTTGTGCTATGCCTTGGCGATCTTATATCTGATCAAGATATATCTTCATTCATCTTCTCATGGTGACGGCTTTAGCATGAAGGTCAATGTAGCAGGTTTTTGTCTGGCCCTTGCCGGAATGATCATTACCGTGGCAGGCCGCAAAACAAGCAAGCAGGCAACAGCGATCGCTAAGGCTCCTGCTAGTGCTGTGATTGCTCCGAGTGTGTCACGTCCCAAGTTCTGTCCTGAATGCGGAAAGCCTACCGGAGAAGCAGGCGAGTTCTGCGGCAGCTGCGGATCCAAGTTAGTGCGTTAAAGTAGTAACGATCAGATGTGTTTGCTGCACCGGAAGAATATGAAATCCGGCTGATGGTATATTCCGTCAAACTTATCCGGATATTTACTGATGATCTCCTCAGGGAGATGTGACTCCTGACATTCTTCGATGATGAAGCCCGCGGATACGATGTCATTTATCAGCGTAGAGAATCTGCGGTGATATACTTCGTAATCATCTACTACCCACTTAAATCTTCTTAAGCCTTCGATATTGTAGTTGTGCAGATTTGCGTAAAGCCTTATACCGTCTTCCGTTCTGGTGTATCTGTCGTATACGCCGTCGTAAGCTGTTGATACAGGATGAGATGTAGAGAAGATGAGTTTTCCTCCCGGCACAAGAAGCGCGTATATCTTCTTTAAGACATCACAAAGATCTTCTGCATAATCGAATGCAAGAGAACTGGTAACAACATCAAAACTGTCTTCGAGCTTATCGAGATCCTCAAAGGGGAGTCTCCTGTATTCTATATTACTCGATGCATTATTCTCGCGTGCGTAGCAGAGCATCTTCTCGGAGATATCGGTTCCGAGAACAAACGATGCGCCTTTCGCTATATACTGCATTGCATGCTGTCCCATACCGCAGCCTACATCGAGCATACGCTTTCCTTTAAGTTCAGGCATCATCTTAAGAAGGATAGGTGTCTCTATGAGGTCATTAAAGTTGATCTCATTTTCGCGGAGCCCCTTAAAGGACTCAAAGAACTTATCGTTATCGTATATATTTTGCTGTGCCATACTTATCCCTTGGATCGTATCAGAAATTGCTGCCGTTCCAGCCCCAAAAGGGGACGACCGAATATGTGATATAGACTGCGGACTGAGGTATACCGAACCTTTCTTCGAGATACTTGCAGGAAGCGGCAGTAAACTTCTCGAAAGCATTAGTTCTCTTAACGTTCTCACCGGGATCTATCGTAAATTTGCTGTAGATGCTGACGGCAATATAAGCACCCTTCTCGAGCTTGTTGCCGCCGAACCACAGATCGCTGTCGTCTGCGATCGAGACCATAAGATATGATTCGGGCTTATCCAAAAGCGCGATCATCTTACCGAATTCTGACTTGAGCTCTTCCTTCTCGGGATCACTCATCTTGAATGAAAATCTTGAATCAATATAAGGCATACAGACCTCCTTGTTAATACGGAAAATTAGGTGAATGCATCAGCTCTTACATACATAGTCTTACGGCCTGATCCGATACGGATGAGATATCCTTCATTAACCAATTTTTTTATTGCTGATTCTACGGATGAACTGCCCAGACTCGGACACAATGCCAGGATCTCCTGTTTTCTCCCAAATTGTATGTTGATTTGGGAGAAAGAGCAATAGTTTTGGGAGAAAGAAGATCGCAGACGGCTATAGCTTCATCAAGATACCCGTAGATATAAAGCCAGGAGGCTAATTCGGTTACATTGCTAAGATCACCTGTGGATCTGAAGCTGCATTTCTTCAGTATCTTCTTGCAGAGGCTCTGAACCTTCTTTCTGTCTATCTCTGCCGCAATGCGCTTTATCGTTTCTTCCATTTGGATCTCCTTTTTGTCAGGTTCAGCGGTTATCTGCTATCAGGCTGTACCCGTCTTTTAATCTTGCCAGGATAACCCTGTCTCCTATGTTTGGCTCGCCTTCCGGTCTCATAGTCTTGATGAAGCCGAACTTATAGTAGCTTACTCCCTTTATAATGTAACCTTGTTTGGTCTTATCGGCGATCTCACCTGAATAGAACTCTATATCATCCTTACTGATCGACTTCAGGGTAGAGAAGAGGTTATATATCGCGTAGAAAGGAAACAACGCTGCAGGTAACAAAAAGACAGCACCCGTGATATTGCGAATGAACCTTGCCGCAAAGAAAAGTATAGCGGATGCGATCGCACTCACCGGCAGCGATTCCAGAATGAGGATAAATGCAAAACGACGATGGTATCTGACAAATCTCTTCTTGAGATCTCCATCTACTGATATGCTTGTCAGATATTGTTCCTGTAAGGCCAGATCTACACTGTGTTTTACACCCTGGCCCTCTACTACCGGCTTTTCTTTATCTTCCTGAGTCAGGCAGCTGTATTTCATATCAAGGAGCTTAACTTCCGGATTATATTTCAGGCAGTGTTCGTGTATCGCTTTTGCCGCATAATCTCCGTCTTGCATGCTTTCTGATATTGCGATTTTCTTGCCCTTGTTGGTCGTTACGATGATCTTATACGTATAGTATTCTATGTATCTGTAACTGCCGCGCGGTCCGTCACGCTTTGTATGCCATATCTTCTTTACATGCAATGAGGATATATCTTCATAAGCGACGGCGGCTACTCCGGCGGTCACACCGATCAGGATATCGGGTGCCAGAAGTATGTCTGCGTATCTTAATCTTTCGGTCTCCTCGGAGTTTGCCTGTTCATCAACATATTCTCTGGTAAATTTCTTATCTCCGCATATGGGACCGTGGCTTCTGATCACATCTATGTCCTTATCGAGCGCGATGAATATCGCGGCGACGATGAGACCTGTAATACCGAATACAATTGGAAGTGTATAGTGACCCTCATCTGCGCCTCTTACATAGTTGATGAACCCGATCGCGCAGAGTATGAGGTTAAAGAGTAAGATGCCTGCATTGATGTCCATCATCGCGCCGTTCTCGTTGACCCAACAGCAGAGCACTTTATTGGTGTACCAGTTGCGGCGCGGAGGGATCTTGACTCCGTTAAAGTAAGCTTCGATCACTTTGTTGAGCTTCTTCTCGGTGCCGAGAAATAGGAGTCCGTGATCTTTGCAGATCTCTTGGAGATCAACTCTGTGCCAATCGTATTTCTTGAATTCTTCGTAAGTCTTTATGCTGTCAAAATCTGGTCGTTTCATTCTTTATCCCAATACTTGAACTCGAATCCGTCCTCAGGTTCGCCTATGGGATATCCCAGTGCGATCGTGAGTTTCTCTTTGAGTTCCTTATACCATTTTTCCCATATTTCATCCGGCATCTTACCGTAGATCTGGATCCCGCCGGGTTCCACGGAAGCTGTCAAAGATATGTCTTCTCCTTCCTCCCAGAGAGGACCGTTGTCACAGCCTTTCCAGTACGGCATGCTCTCATATACCTTGCCGATCTTGTCCCATATATTTTGGGGTGCCGAATAATGGATATTAAGATTAACGTCCGGTTCCATATCTTATATACCTTCTATCTTGTATACATCTTCCTTGGGGAGCATTTCGCGGATGTCCTTGTTCAAGATTCGAAGTGCATTCAGCTCGCTGACATACTCTGTTATATCGGTGATACTGACGATCCAGTCATGTACATAATCATCAACGGCTTTTCCTCGAAGCCCCAGCTGTATGGAGCGGTATGGAAGATCGTTACCGTTTATGTCCTTTTCCGGATCCCACTGTATCCTTATGTCGGAAGAGCGGATATTTCTTTTCCAATCCTCTTGAGATATGCCCATATCTTCAGAATATGTAGAGACAACAGCATTTCGTACGGCACTGTCAAATCCTGTGCGCTTTATATCTATCGCCAACACGTGTTCCTGATCCTCTTTCTGCGCCCATCCGCATCTGTACATCATCCAGAGAAAAGACGGCTTTATCCAGGTCATTCGTTCCATCTTAAAATGCGGACCGAATGTTCCGTTCTTAACAGCTTCTTCCGCTATGTTCCTGTTATACGCCTGATAGACCCTGATTGTCTCGTCGGTATAGACGGCGCGGATCTCTTTATTCGGCCGTATCGATGACATCTGCTTTATACCCTCTGTAATATTCTACAAAATCGCGGATCAGTTCTTCTCTTGAACGTATCGGATAATCGACATTCCGATTTGAGAGACTGTCGATCCATTCTTCGTCTATCATGCATCCCACATCGAAGCTGATACCGTACTTGGCTCTTTTCAAAAGTTCCGCGTCTGATTCATCACCAAGACAATAAAGATAACCGCACAACAGCCTTATATATTCTGAGCTGCCGTCCTGATGGTCCGCGATATCTTCTTCGATCAAACTGACGATACGATCCTTATCGATCGATCCAAGATCAAAGCCCAATTCATTTATCAGTTCTTCCACTCTCTGTTCATTAGTCATATTTTTAATATTTATACTCCTCGCTTATCCTGATGCTGTCGTTCTCTCTTTTGTATACGTACACATCTTTGGAGAAGAAAAGCTGCGGAGTATCCTTTCTGTTCTTTTCGAACATATCCTCCGCCATCTTGAAAAGCTTTTTCCTAAGCTTCTTATTATTAGCTCTTGTGTAGAATACTATATCCTTTGTCGGAATGCAGATAAGGACATCGTCATTCAGATCTTCCGAGATTTCCTTCCAGATGCTGTTTATGCAAAGACTCTCGGCTTCGAAGTTACCGCCCGCCACTATTCCGAAGATACCTTCCTCCTTGGATCCTACAGACCTGTATGTGACGTCTGCGGCAAGGTTATCGAATGCTGCTCTCTGAAGCTTTGGGACATCCATGCCTTCGGGAAGCATGTCATAGGTGATATATGTATAAGCGCTTCCAACATCCTGAACGAACATGCCTATAAGACTATCCATAACGCGTACCATTACCATATTTTCAGGATAGTGAGCTGACGGTCCGTACGGCGCCATCAGGGACACTTCGTTTAAAGGATCCTTGGAATAGTTCTTCTTGATACGCGGATAGATCTTCCTTATATCGAATACATAGTCATCGCTGAACCCGTCGTCGAAGGGACCGTCATTGTCAAAATGAGTCCATTCTATATCACAGATATCGTCTTTGTTCTTTACGAAGTCACGTACCCTTTCAAGAAAATCCAGGCAGTAACGGCTATATGAATACTGTGCCAGGATACGTATCACAGGACGAAGACCGGGCTTCGCTTCCTCTGCCTGACCGCCGGCGATATAAGACAGATAATCGTTTATCTTAGCCTGAAGCATGTGACCGTGATCCTGTCTTGTCCCGAATTCCCATTCCATATCGTCGAGGATGACAAGGATATACTTACCATCTTCAACAAGTGTTATATCTATTACTCCCCGATCCCTGATAGTTGACATTTTACCTAGCCCTCGATCCTTCTGATATCAAGGAACATTATACAATATGGTGCTTCCTAAGTTCAGTTATATCCCGTAGCTGATATGTGGCAATATTGTTGATATCAGGTGCGCCGTTTCTATTGATCCAGGCTGTCTTAAGACCTGCATTATGTGCGCCCTTGATGTCCGTCTCGTATGTGTCGCCTGTGAAGAGAATATCTTCTTTGGTACATTCCGGATATCGCTCGAGTATCTCCTCTACAGCCATATCGAAAAACTCCGCAGACGGTTTTACCTTGCCGAAGTCAGCACTCGACCAGACCTTCTCAAAGTACTTTCCTATACCTAAGGAATCCAGCATCAACCAAAGTGCACCTTCCCTGAAGCCGCTGTTGGACAGTACGAACATGGGTATTCCTTCTTTCTCGAAATGCTCAAGCATCGCGGGAAGGCCGTCGTATACTTTCTCTTCGTTGCACCTGCCAAGAAATACCGCTTCCTCTTCTATGCTCATGTTTACGACATCGCCGCCGAACTTCTTGGCATACAGCGGAAGCTCATCTCTTACGAAAGGGAACTCCAGGCCCTGTCCGTGAAGAGACTGCATATGTACGAAAAGCTCTTCGCCGTAAGCCTTTATCTCTTCGAAAGAACACTTATCCTTATAGTGCTCCTCCCAAAGAGGCTTTAGTCCGCGGTTAAAGTCCATCGACAGGACTTCTGCGAGCGTCTGAAAAAGGTCAAATATCAGTATCATTGAACTTCTTTTCCTTGGTTTGTTCTTCTTTTGAAGATAATGGCAAGAATGGTAAATATCAGGCTGTTGATGGCGTGCAATATCAAGGATAGATATAACGGCAGATTTTCTACATGTGTCTTTTTCTTGATTATGATCGTATCAGCTTGAAGAAGATTTGAATCAACAATGAGATCTACCTGTTCCTTTAACTCTTCGTGATCCCAAGTCATATCGCCTGAATAATACACATAGCAGACCTTGCCCTTCTCAATGTCATCTGCGACGCAGTTATTATCTCGAATGTAAAATACATAATTACAGCTTGATCCGCTGCCGTCTGCAAAGAGCTTATGGTAACCGTCATCGTGACCCTCATACACAAGACGTGTACCGTCATATAGCGAAGAAAAACCATCCGGAACGGGGTCATATATATTGCGTACGATCTTAGGGAAGAATATCAAAGAAGAGATCGCGAGCATTATGAATAAGATATGAGATATAGCGATCCAATTTAAGATCCCTTCTTTGTGAGGAAAGGTATCCGGGAAAGATGCAAAAGTACGATAGCTGTATACAGACATCACAAAAGGTATCAGATCAACGATCACCAATATGATCAACGCAAATATCACTATAAGAACAATAGGGATCATCAGACCACCTCCGATCCTTAAAAGTGATAATTAATTGTGGCACCCAAGTGCCATACAGAGCCGTCTTCAGAATTACGAACAAGATCATCCAAAGTGATCAGGCCATTACATTCATCTATATCGTCGACGTAGATAGCATATATGTTTTCATAACTGTTAGCGAGAGGTACAAACGTCTCGAGGCTCCTGTAACATATAAAGTCTTCAAAGGTCATCTGTTCAGCTTCTGCCAGATATTCCTTAAACTTCATATAAGATGCTCTGAAGTAATCTTCCTTACTAACGAGCTTGAAGGTCTTGTTCCTGAGATCAACTGATATTCCCGGCTGTGAGTTCAGCCATTCATAGTCAGACGGTTCATTATTTGCGACCGCGTAATCGGCAACAGAACCTACAAAACCCGTGTCGTGACTATAGTAACGATCCTCGTTGATATAATTCTTTTCATCGATAGGCTTTGAACTGATCTGAAATATTCGTGAATGCATTTTTATCTTCTCCCGGCATGGCTGCTGTGTTCGTCATGCGTTATCATTATATCATCACGTATACGGATACAAAGTCAGCCGTCACGGGATCAGTCATGCACAGGTCATAGATATCGGAGTCTATCTTTTTGAGCTCATATCCTTCGGGTAATCCTGCTGCCATTTTGGCCAGCTCATCCCTGTCAAATCTCGTATCTTTTCTGATGGCATATCGGGTGATCTTTCGCGCATCGGGAAAACAATCCTCGATAAGTGAAGCCCAGCTGTCATCCTTAGGGGTCATGATCACAAAACCGTCAGGCTTATTGATCACCAGTTCTCGGTCCGGCTCTCCGGCATAAAAAGCAAAGCATCCGACGAAAGCCATCGCTGATATCGGAGAGTCCTTATCGGTTACAAATACTTTCCCCATGACTCTCTGAAGGCATGAGTAGATCAGGGTCTCGTTCCAACTCTCAAAAAGTGCTTCAACTCTTGATGTGTCTTTCAGCTCATATACCATGCTTATATCATCTTACGGTTTCTCGAGATATTCAACTATCGGCTCGGTGTATTTGATATCCGAGATATCGTATGAAGTAGCGATCATCTTCGTCATGATCTTTTCTTCCTCAGTCTGATCCTTCTTTTTCTTGAGAGCAGATACGAACATCTTCATGGCGAGCCTTGAAGGACCGTTCATCTTCTCGTAGTTAAATCCGCCCTGGCAGTAAAATGGCCTTATATACTTTCGCTGTTCATCCGTGAGCATCTTCTTTAGTGTGACCTCGATATCGGGGTTGTCGTTAGGGCTTCCGCCTACGCAGAAGACGGCAAGTCTCTTGTCCTGCCATGAGGCGGCCTTATTAAGGAACCACTTTACCTTTACGGTGCTGCCTGCCATGAGCCATCCGCCGTATACGATCGCCTGATAGTCGGCGAAGAAGCTGTCGCTCTTCTTTTGCGCTTCCTTGAGTTCAAGGATATCGCCGGATGTCTTTTCTGCGATCCACTCTGCATATTTCTTGGTAAAGCCTGTCTGCGATGTATAGATTACTAATGTCTTCATAGTTCGCTGAGATTCCTTTCCATCTTCATTATCGTCTGTATGGTAGTGATCAGGTCCTTCTCGTCCACGCCGTCGAATATGCGCCCGATGATGTACTGACTCTGCTTTCCGTTGTTGTCGTTTTCCTCCAGGAATTCCCTGCAGCTGTCGGTAACGAGTATCCTCTGCTTTCGCTTGTCATTCGGGTCAGTGATGAATGACACGAAGCCCTTCTTTTCGAGTTTCAAAAGGATCTGTTTTACGTTCTGGTGCGAGCTGCCCATGACATCCGAAAGTTCATTCAGTGTCGGAGCCTCCTTACAGAGGTTGATACAGATGATCGCGAAGAACTGCTTCCAAGTGATCTCCTTGAAGAAAGCATCCGCCGCGGCCTGATATCGGTTATCGAAAGCGCTCAGCAGACCGAGCAGGAAAGCCTGAGGAGGCATGTCTCCAAACTCGACATTACTCATATGCATCTTCTCGTCGTAATCCATCGTCTGACTCCTTTGATCAAAATGTGTAACATATTACCTTTCGCAAACAATGTAACATGTTACATAAATTTCGTCAACAGCTGAAGCGCGGTATTTTGCCCGTTATCAGATTTTCCTCATATTTTTGTATATAAGGGGGCTGTTTTTTAGTACCATAAAAAGTGTAATTGTTAGAGAGTAATTAACTCTGACGGTTGCACTTTTTTCTTATAATGAGGGGAAGTAATTGGCCTGACATGCGGTTTTTTGGATTCTTACATCCGTGACATAAACTGTCAGCCAATCCCCTTATTATAAGCATTCGCTTAAGCAGGTAGGGATTAGCTCCCGTGTAACCAACTAAACTGAATGGTAATAAGTGCGGCTTGGAACAATTACTAATTTCAGACCTAGGAGGTGTTACATGATTAGCGTAGGAATTGATGTATCCAAAGAAAAGAGCACAGT
>FWXP01000006.1 GCA_900176545.1 Oscillospiraceae bacterium | reverse complement strand
AGGTATCATCAAATAAGTCTTTGATTGCTTTGCTGGTATGAGCGAAATCAATCAGTATATAAGACTTGAACTCTCTTTTTGCGAATTCTTCGGCTATAGTAGACTTTCCGATACGTCTGGCACCTTTTATCATAAGTGCATACTTGTCACTTTTATTCTTTTTCCATTCAAGGATTTCATCATATATTTTTCTTTTAAAAATACTCTTTTTCATAGAAAACAGCCACCTTTCAAATGGAGTATAGCTCAAATCCCCGTTCGAGTAAATCAATTTTCTGCGCAAATCCCCATTCAAATATCTTTATTTCCTACTCGAATCCCCGTAAAACATCAAAAACATGCTCTTACGATTTAACAAGTCCAAATTTTGCTCAGACGGAAGATATGTTAAACAAGGCATTGGCAGATTCGATGATCTCAGTAATCTCATATTCCATTCAGACCAAGGCTGGCAATACCAAATGGCACAATACCACAAAGCTTTAAAAGAACGAGGTATTACTCAATCCATGTCCCGCAAAGGAAACTGCTTAGATAACAGTCCGATGGAGAACTTCTTTGGAAAGATGAAGAACGAGATGTTCTATGGTCACGAATATGAATTTAAAACGTTGGAGCAGCTACAAGATGCAATGGAAAAATACATTGAATACTACAATAACGAAAGAATTCAGGTCAAACTGAAAGGACTTACTCCTTGCCAGGCAAGGAATCAGTCCGTATACTCATTTTAAAATATCCAACTTCAGGGGTTCACTTCAATTCTGTTAGGTGGTTAACCTTTGTTGTACAATTATCCTTTCAAACAATTTAACGGAACAACATAAACACCGTCTTCTCTTCTATATGCTGATCCAACTGCTGTTAATACCATTAAAAATTTTGGTTTGGTTCCAACGACGTTTGACTGAAGTTTAAGAAGATTTTTAGCACCATCTTCAATTAACTTCTCGCCTCCAAGTTTGATTTCTATAGCTCCCCATTTCCCATTTTCTAAATGAATTACAGCATCACATTCAAGACCAGAACTATCTCTATAGTGTTTTACTTCGCCATCTATTAAATCAGAATATATTTTTAAATCACGTACAGCCATATCTTCAAAAAATAGTCCTAAGCTTTCCAAATCATTGAGCAAATCAGCAGGTGATATTCCTAAAGCGGCTGTTGCAATTGATGTGTCAACAAAATGGCGAGTTGGTGTTGATCTAACTGTTGTTTTGCTTCTGAGTTTTGGACACCATGCATCTATATCCTCGATGATGAATAAATCTTCAAGTGCACTAATATAGTCATCTATCGTCTTTGTATCCATAGTTCTATTATTCTTTTCTATAACGTCATTACGGATTGTTTGAATAGAGGCTTCTGTTGATATATTACGTGCGTAGCTTCTCAAAACCATTTTCATTACATCAGGCTTTTTGTTTCTGAACTTCTCGTTATCGCTATATTCAAAATTAAAAAGCCCGGAATAATAGTTCTTAGTTACTTCAAGTGCAACTTCATTTGGAGCGGTTACTGCCATTGGCCATCCGCCTCTACATATTAAATATGCAATATTCTCTAAGGTCTGTTCTTTATTTAAGTCGTAGATCGTAATATCGTTGTTGAATAACTCTCCGAGCGATACGATACCTTTAGATTCATTTGATTCATATAAACTCATAGATCTCATCATGAGTTTCACAATTCGTCCAGCTCCAGAGTGGAATATTTTACTCTTATCTTCTGGAGTTGAGCTTCCTGTTAACAAGAATTGACCGAAGCCAGGATTATTATCAACATATTCGCGTAACTCATCCCATAATTCAGGAACAGTCTGCCATTCGTCGATTACCCTGAGTTTTTCTCCCGCTATAACAGCTGATGGATTCATCGAAGCAATTTGAATTGCAGTTGATGTGTTTAATCTTGTACTGCTCTTGGCATATCTTAGTGCAGTAGTTGTTTTGCCACAGAATTTTGGCCCAACAACTACAACAACAGAAGATGATGCTATCTTTTTTTCTAATTTCTTTTCTACAGAACGATCTAAATACATCTGTTTATCAGCCTTTCAAAGAGTACGTATATTTATTGTAATGTTATATGGATAATAAGCATAAGTCAATAAAATTCCCAAACTTGTAGAGTATAAATTCCCAAACTTGTAGAATTATTACTCCCGAACTTGTAGATTTCTATATTTTGTTCATACGGTATAATAGATTTGAATTTATACCGTTTTTATACCGTTTGGTAGATAAAATATGCAACATTATGGAAGCGTTATACCAAGTAGGTGTTTAAACGTGAGTGTTACAAAGGCAACAAAATCAGTGGTTTGCAAGAATATATGAGGTTATGACAATATATGCCAGAAAAAATAAGAGTTTTAATGATCTGCCACGGCACTGTTTTGCAGGTTTTATCATAACTATTGAAACTAAAGGCTTTTGAGAGTTTGTACAGGAAAACTGTACCAAAACTGTACCCACAAAATCAGCCCGAAAGTCGTTACTGCGTGACATCTGCCATTGTGAAATGGCAGATTTTTTATGAAAAAACCGCAGACACGTTATAATGAGCTTACATCGAGGAGTTATGTGAATATGAAACTAACAGAGTGTAACGTTCTTGAGTTATATGTAGGCACTGTTTTTCGATTCAAAGGAACATATCCGTTTACTGAAGATCATGTTGACTTTATGCTCTGCGATTATCCCGATTGCAACGAGAACCATATTCCGTTCGCCCTGTACTGTGTCTCAGGATACTGTGCAGGTCATCTTGAATATATCTTCCCATCAGATGCAAAATCCGACACATCAAGAAGCATAAGCACAAAATGGCTCATAGAATACTGGGAGAAAAAGGTATACGCAGAATGCAGTGCCGATGAAGTGGAAGTTATTATCTGAATTCAAATAGTATTTCCTATCGCACTTATTATAACGGCGATAATAGCCAGTAATGCGGCCACGATCAATATATTGACCACATTCAAAATAATCATGCGTTTGTGAGATTGCATTGTAGCAAAGACACATTGTTCTTCATACTTCATAGCTTCAATTTGCTTATCATCTGAACCCTGCAGAATAGCTAAGTTAATCTTGCAAACCAGATCTTGCTGACGATCACCAAGAACATGTCTCCTTACAATATGCGAAATAATGCAGGCTATACAGATCACACCAGCCAGTCCGAGCATGACGTCCAACACAGTACTAAGAAACGTGAAAAAGTACAACATAACCCTTCCTCCTAAAACACGTATCAACAATATTCAAATACCTTAATGAATGGCATACAAAATGTTAGTGGTAGTAGTCATAAGTCAATTCATTGCTACGTTTGCTTCATTCTTTGCCATTCTTCTTTGGTTATTAGAACTTTCCTCGGTTTACTCCCCTCGAAAGGACCGATGATGTGATTTTGTTCCAAGAAGTCAATTAACCTTGCGGCGCGTGGATAGCTTATTCCTAATCTCCTTTGGAGAATTGATACACTGGCATTACCTGCGTCTATAATTGTTTTAACTGCTTGGTCTAATAGATCACTATCTTCCAGAACATCAATATTCGATTTATTTTGAGCGTATTTCATTCTTTCCCATTCTTCTTGGGTTATTAGAACCTTCCTCGGTTTACTTCCCTCGAAAGGACCGATGATGTGATTTTGTTCCAAGAAGTCAATTAACCTTGCGGCGCGTGGATAGCCTAGTCCTAATCTCCTTTGGAGAATTGATACACTGGCATTACCTGCGTCTATAATTGTTTTAACTGCTTGGTCTAATAGATCACTATCTTCCGGAGCATCATTATTCGATTCATTCTGAGCGTATTTCTTTTCAAGAAATGATATGATAGAGTGCATATCTTCCAAGCTGACTATAGGACAAGTTCCGTTACTACGCGTATTATTGATTCCATTATAAAAGATGAAATTACCAAATCCCGTAAGTGCTGCAGCGCCTTCTTGATGAATCAAGCTTTCACTCTGATCTTTGCTGTTTACAGCAAAGACTACTTTGTTACTAATTCTGTCATTTACTAGTTGATATATATGCATGCGGAAGTAAACCGTAGATAATACAATTAAATGAATTCCGGCTGATGCACCACTAGCTATGATCTGCTTAATTATATCGTAAGACTCTTTGGGGATACTCTCCAACGAATTGACAAAAACCACTATATGTTCGCCATCTGGGAATGCATCGCCATAGTTTTTGATCGCATTAACAGACATATATCTGAATCTTCGCTCCAGTTCGATACTTGCCCATCTTAAAGCAGCTGCTATTTTCTCCGGGTCTTGTGCAACAGGCAGCGCCAAATGAGGGATATGATTGTAATTAACTGATAGCTCTTTAAGTGGATCTATGATTATAAGTTTTAGAGTATCCGGCGTCGATTTGTAAAGCATACTGCAAATTATCGAACGCTCTATCGCTTGAAATTCACGGGGATTAGCTCCTGTGATGAAGAGATGGTTATACTTTCTAAGATCAAACATTATTATTCTTGCATCTTGTCCCAATACAAAAGTTGTATTACTTGACTGAATAAAAGCAATATCTTCAATGATTCTCCTGAGATATACAGGACTTTGTTCCAAATTAGGTATATCAATCCCTATAAGGCTTTTCCCAGGGATAGGTGCTTCAATGCTTAGTGATGTTACGGCCATAGATAGCTGGATATTGTCTTTTAAGTTTTTTATCTCACTGATTCTGATTCCTTTACCGATAGATATTTCGAATCTTATATGCGAAGGTGTTTGCAAAATATTTACCACCTTAACCTCCAGGCCAAAAGATGCATATGCATCCTCCAATTTGAATGCTAATACTTTCAAGGTATCGTTATCGCGTATATCTTCGGATGTTGATTCATTATGCAGCAGATCTATTGGCGGAAAGTCAGGGAGCCAGTCTCTTGAGCTGAATGCGTTTGTATTGTCATCAATTAAATGAGAGAGATCATAAAAAGCAGAACGGTTGGATAAGGGGTTACTGTCATAAGCAGGGGGATTCATACTATGGTTATCAGTAGTATGAATGAATCTCCCATTCTCAGTTACCGGTGGTTGCTTTTTTATGAATTTATCCAGTAATCCCATATTAACCTCACGTAATATAAACTAAGCCTCGAAGAAAGAATTAACGGAGCAAACAACTACTAACAGCTAAATATATGACTTTTTTCTAGTTCTAAGATCCATCATATAACCAAATGCTATTTCTCTGATTTCTTCAGAGCTCAAAAAATCCAATGAAGTAACCGCCGCATAGTGGTTCAAGTACTTCTTACACTCTCTAAAATAATCTGTGAAACCTTCTTTCTCACCTATTTGAGATTTAAAATCTCGAATAGCATACAAAACCCCGCGCATCCTGGTCATATTCATCCTGTTATATGTATCCATAACATCGGTGCATATTGTCTGATTCGTTAAGAGAATCTTTGTCAATTCAAACGGATCATCATTTCCAGGCTCATACGTAAGATGACCATACCACCACAATCGAGACAAAGCATTATCGTTATATAAGCTGTCCTTTTGCGATGTAACGAAAAACCTTGTGATAATTGTGTTTTCCCTCTCCTCCGTAAGGAACCTGTCCCTTATGTACGCCGAGTACTCAGGTACCGCATGACACAGGTATGTCCACATAAGCTTGTTAGATGCCTGGATAGGAGTCAAATTCTTAAAAGCAGTGAATAATAATCGCGTATTCTCAAAATCTTCCTGCGCCTTTTGCGCATCTGATTTTTTTCCGGGAGTATATACAGGAATATAACTGTTTACTTCAACGGAATTAGAAGTCGAATAGTAATCAGTTGCATTATTAAAATACTCTTCCAACCACTCTTCCTTAGATGAATACTTCGAGGCATTCACCTTAACGTCGGACACTAGGCGTTCATATGCGTCTTCAGTAAAGTAACTCAATAACATTAATCCGCACCTCCCAGATACTCAGTTTCACCACTGTTGGCTTCTTGATCAAGGACACTCTTAAAGCTTTGCATTGCATCAGACGCAATATCCTTCAGAAGCGTATCAGCAAAAGCCACATCCGACATTTTGGGTTCGGTAAAACTATAATCATACTTCTCGGCTTTTTTTACGATAGCTCTGTACCACCTAAGATCTTTAAAATGATCATATTCGGCACTGGTATCATGCTCACAAGCACGCATGAAACCGATGATTTCAACCAGAACCGGATACACAATAATTGCATTTGCATATCGTCTTAATGAACCGGTTTTATTGAAATTTATAAAATGTCGATATAGAGAATTCAGATTGGGATTCAAATATATCTCGATTTTTTCACTTTCATAATTAATCTCTATTTCAGTCTTCAGTTCTTCATTGCAGGATATATTGAAGATAGATGATATAGGCTTTTCCAATTCTGAATCGTCTACAAAGATTGTCTTTATATCTTCTGTAGCTAATATATCGCCCTTCCTGATTTCAAATGTTTCTCGATCAAAATATAAGGGATTAAATTCATCAGGACAGGCAAAGTTTTCGATAACAGTATTCGCTACTATGAAACCTTGGATTTCAATGTTTCGTATTACTCCGTATTTGGGAATTCGTATTGTTATCTTCTGATTATCATTGTCAAATACAACCATTCGGCTATATGATGCTGCACTGCTTCTCACATTTACAACAACTTTAGCCTGATCGTTTACTATTAATTGCTCCAATCCATAACAAACCAACTTATAATCTAATGGAATATCTATGCTATCATCCGTAATACTTATTTCAGCTTCTTCAAAATGTGTATAGAAATAGCACCCGGGAATATAATCATCTCTTCCTTCGGCTAATACAGGATTAGGAAAATCATTCTTTATCGATTTCATCCTTTAGGCACCTCCTCCAACTGAAGTTTAAGGATCATTTTCTCCCTGTTTGAAAATTTAGCAAAGACAACGATTGTCTCATCAGCTTCTACACTAATGGGACCTGCTTTGCCGCCATTGACTGCAATGCTATATCCATTACATGTCAGACTTTCGATATTCAATAAATCGCTTTTACCGTCTTCACCAACGGCAGCACATGACAGGTACAAATTCTCATAAGATTCTGAAGGAACCATTATTATCTTATAAAGGCCCTCTGAAGCATTAATCGGATAAGCTCTCTGAGCCTTCACTTCAGGAGTTTTCATTGTTTTGGTGCCCTTCTGTCTGACTACACCTTCTCGCTGCTCTGATTCCGTATTATCGGGATCTACAGGCTTAGGCGGAGACCAGGGTTGAGGAGGCGGAGGTGTCGGATTTACAGCATCATTGTGAACATCACCTTCCTTGACTCCACCAACTTCTTTCCCTGCTTCAACCGTCGTTGAATCAGACCTGCTTCGAGCCTTCCTTATTTTTCCAAGCTTAATCTTGGGCTTCAAGAGATCATCACCGACTACAGATTCATCGCTATTATCAGCCGTATCAGGGAGATACTCTCCTACGCCCGCAGCATCAATAGTATCAGTTCCAAAACTCTCAAACTGAGACTTTAGTAATTCCAAGACTTGATCCTCAATGCTACGAATAGCGGTTCGAGCTTTTTTCCTTCGTTCTACTTCAGAGGCATTAATTAACTTATAATCCCAACGATTATGTCTTGGAGGTTCGGTATCCTTCAGCAATTCACCCAGCTCTTTGCCCCTGACAATAACAACGGCAGCATAATGTTGGAAAATACGCTTACTGTATGTACCTACAAGCATTCCGGTAGATCTGAAATTAGCAACAACTCGCTTATATGAATTATCAGATTTGATATACACTTCAACATCATCGGAATTAATCACTTCTAATAACTGATGTGAATCGGGATTAGTAAATGCTTTATACAGCTGAGTTGACTGAACCATCTCGCCATTATTCTCATAATCATCGAACAATTGAGATATATTCGATTTTTCTATAATCTTGTGTTCGTATTTATCTTTCAGTTCAACTATTAGTTTTTCTTCAGAAATAGCGACAAAGAAGTTCTTTAAGACGGCTTTCGTTACATTCTCCATCCAATCTGTTTCTTGATTAAAGCCGGCTACAATAACATCTGTACCCTTCTCATTTTCTCTTCGAAATAAATCTCTGAAAGAACTATCAGTATCTGTATAGATGGGAGTCCATATCTCGTCATCATCATTATTGACTTGATACTTGCCTACTCTCTGCGTCGGCTTATCTTCCTTATTCATCAATGTCGCCAAACGTGCAACACCAACAAAAGCATTACCGCCATCGTTGGCATAAGTATTGTAAAAAACCATACTTAACGAAGAGCAAGCAAAAGGCGCATTTTTACCAATGCCATAAGATCCGCCACTGTCCTCCTCATTTTTAACAGACATTCCATCAGAACTGGTAAGCGCTTCCCAAGGAGACTTAAGCTTCTGACTATATGAACCATCAAGGCCCTTGGTATTATAGTCACTTGCAACTAATAAAGAGATTTCATCAGCGGATATCGTTTTATCTGCTTCAGATAAAAATTTGGACAACCTGGCATCCATTTCATCTCCCCAATACCGTCTGCAGCCGTCTAAACACTCTTGATATTCTGAAAAGAGTGAATAATCTGATGTCTTGACCTTTTTTAATTCAAATACAACTTTTACAGGAACATCTGAATCATCTTTTGCATCCAAAGAATTCTGGCATATCTCTCGCGCAAGATTGTCCATTAATTCCTGACCTTTGAACACTTCTATATCGTTATTTGTATATCCTTGTCTTGTTCCTCCGGAAAGAGGGGGGAAACGCCAACCAACTTCTGCCATATGACACGCACCTCACTTCAATGTGAATCGTTCGCTTTTCTGTTCGATCCCCAAGAATTTGTTCTTTGTATTTTTTAACTCTTTTTCAATTGCACCAAAAATCTGCTTAACATCTTCATCTGTATAATCATAATTAGCCTTACTGGAACAATTACCAAGCAATTGAAGCATGTCTAATATTTTGTTTGTTCTCGCTTCAGCCAAGCGAACAAATCGATCTCGTTTACTTTCTGAATTACGCGGCATATGCACTCGCCCCCTGTCATATGTATTTTATAACCGGATGATAGCAACGCATATCGTATCATTCAATACATTTTGAAAATGTATTACTATATTTTTCAAATGTATTAACACATTTTTAACAATATCATTCACTCTGGCGAGCAAACGTCCTTAATCAGCGTATTGTCCAGGCTAATCAATCAACACTTATTTATAAATAAAATAAGAAATAGTATAATACTTAAAGCCCGTCATTATTGAGTTTGAGTCCCAATAATGGCCCTGCCAATACAGTATAATCATAAAGGAGCTCTTGGATGGATCGACTTACTCCTGAACAAAGGCATAAGAATATGCAAGCCGTTAAGAGTAAAGACTCCAAAATCGAATTACTGCTCCGCCAAGAACTATGGAAGCGTGGTCTTAGGTATCGAAAGAACACTAAGGCCGTTTTCGGGCATCCGGATATAGCTTTCATTGGTAAAAAAGTGGCAGTGTTCTGTGACAGTGAATTCTGGCATGGATATGACTGGGAAAGACGGAAAAGTGATATCAAGAGTAATAAAGACTTTTGGATCCAAAAAATCGAGCGCAATATGGCTCGAGATAAAGAAGTTAATGAGCACCTGATTAACCAAGGTTGGAAAGTCCTTAGATTTTGGGGAAAGCAAATAGAGAAAGATGCAGCCGGATGCGCTGACATAATTGAAAAAGAGGTTAAATGTAATGGCTAAATACAGATCAATCGATTTGTTTGCAGGAATAGGCGGCATCAGATTAGGCTTTGATAATGCTTTTGGAAAAGATATTGAAACGGTTTTTGTCAGCGAATGGGATGAGTTTGCACAAAAAACATACAAGACAAACTTTAATGATGAATTCGATATTGCCGGTGATATAACACAGATACAGGAGAAAGACATCCCAGATTTTGATATTTGTCTGGCAGGCTTCCCTTGTCAGGCGTTTTCAATGGCAGGTAAGCATGGAGGTTTTGAAGATGATTATCATGGAAGATGTAGAGGAACTCTGTTCCTGGATGTGGTTCGTATCTGTGATCATCACAAGCCTAAGGTGATATTTTGCGAGAATGTTAAGGGCCTGACCATACATGATAAGGGAAGAACTTTTAAAGTAATTAAGGAAGCTTTTGAACAGATAGGCTATACAGTATTTTCTGAAATACTTAATTCAAAGGATTTCGGAGTACCACAAAACAGAGAAAGAATATACTTGGTTTGTTTCAGAAATGATATAGCTCCAAAGAACTTTACATTCCCTAAAGGAAGCGGAAAGAGTGTTTGCATCAGAGATATTTTGGATGAGGCACCGATTTCCCCTAAGTATTATCTTTCTGATGTATACATGGAGACTTTAAGACAGCACAGAGCCAGACACGAGGCAAAAGGTCACGGTTTCGGTTATGAGATTAGAGATCTTGATGGTATAGCTGGAACTATAGTTTGTGGAGGCATGGGACGAGAGAGAAATCTTATCGTCGACCATCGTGAGCATAGCATGACCCCCGTTACGCATATAAAGGGCGAGATTAATAAAGAAGATATTCGTAAGATGACCCCCAGAGAGTGGGCAAGACTTCAGGGATTTCCTGACTCGTACAAATTAGAACTGTCGGACACTCATCTTTATAAGCAGTTTGGAAATAGTGTTACGGTTAATGTTATCGAGGCTATCGCAAGGCAGATTTATAATGTTTTAGAATAAGGAGCAGCTTTATGAAAATATCCGGAAATAAAGGAGAATGGAGCGAGCTGTACGCACTTATAGATTTGTTGTATACAGGTAAACTGTACGCAGCAGATGAAAACGCTGACCGCATCAGTGATATCTACTTTCCTATCCTCAGGATATTAAGGCAAAAAGATGCTGACAGTCAGATTGATTACATCCTCAGAGACAATGACGTTGATGTACTTATGAACGGAGCTAAAGTCTCTTCCCTGTCTAAGAGTTATCTGAAAAAGATTAAATCCATTATCTTTAACGGTATCACTTCCGGAGCTGAAAGATCCTTTGAAATACAAGGTGCCCCAGAAGCTATGGATGAAATGCATATAGATAAGATCAAAGCTTCTTCCACAGACAAGGCCGATATTATTTTGCAGATACATGATATCCATACCGGATATGAACCTATATGTGGTTTTAGCATCAAATCCGAGTTGGGTAATGCCCCTACACTTCTAAATGCTTCTGGCGCCACCAATTTCATATATGAAATTAAAGGTGTGACTGACAAAGATATGGATCGAATAAACGCGATTGATACCAGGAACAAAATTCTGGATAGAATGGCGGAAATCTCAAAAATCGGATCCATGAATTTTGTGCGCACGGCCAATTCTACTTTTGCTGCCAATCTTATGCTCATTGACAGCTATATGGATGACATTATTGCTGTCATGTTATTAGATTACTATCAAGACAAAGCTTCTACATGCAGAGATTTAGTTGCACTGCTTGAAGAAAAGAATCCATTAGGATATCCGAGAAAAGGGTTCTATGAGTATAAGATGAAGAAATTCTTGTGTTCTGTTGCCCTAGGAATGATGCCTTCAAAAGAATGGGATGGGCAGGATGAAGCTAATGGCGGATACGTTATTGTAAAAGAAGATGGCGATGTCTTGGCGTACCACATATACAATAGAGGCGCATTTGAGACATATCTTCTGAACAATACAAAATTGGAGAGAGGATCTACTTCTCGTCATGGTTTTGCATCGATATTTAAAGATAATGAGAAGTTTTATATTAATTTGAATCTTCAAATAAGATTCGTTTGATTGGAGGTTAATATGGCAAGTGTCGACTTTCGAACTGTTGATCAGTTGTACAACAAAAAGTTTTATGTACCCGCATATCAGCGTGGGTATAGATGGGATAAAACTCAGGTGGAGGAGCTTTTAGAAGATCTTTTTTATTTTGCCGGGCGAAAAACAGAAAGTAAGTATTGTCTTCAACCTATTATCGTAAAGGAACGCAAAGATTCAGATTCAGATTCGTGTTGGGAACTGGTAGACGGACAACAGCGTTTGACAGCCTTATGGATTATTCTTACTTTATACTATTCTGGAAACAAACGCCAGAAACGCAATCTTGTTTATGAAAAGTTTGATTTGGTATATGAAGAAAAAGACACTTTTACACAACTGTTTACTATTATTTCTGATTTAGTTGATAAAGTTGAATACTGGGATTTGATCGATAGATTACGCGAAGAAAAAAGTCGAAGCATTGACTCGAAATACTTAATCGAAAGCATAGAAAACGTGATGGATTTTGAAATTGAAGAGTTCTATTCAAGCGGTGTACTTAATAGAATAATGGAAGCGATAAAGCGAGTAGTGGTAATTTGGTATGTTTTGGATGATGAGGAGGATCCAATCCAAACGTTTACCAATGTAAACGCAAACAAAATCGACCTGACTAATTCCGAGTTAATAAAAGCAGTGCTGCTTACAAAGAGTTCTGATAATGAAAAGGAAAACAGGGCATTACAATGGGAAGAAATAGAGAAGAAACTGAATAATGATTCTCTATGGAATTTTGTGTCCAGGTCGAATGGCATGGCAACAAGAATTGACTATTTATTTGAAATCATATGTGTTCGTAACAAATGGTTCACTTCTGCTGATGTTGATGATCAAGAAGGTAGGTATAGAATTTATAGGGCAGTAGCTAATCATTTGAATTCAGAATCTGAGGCAGATAGCATTTGGAATGAAGTACAGCGTACATATGACATACTTCAGGATTGGTATGATGATTACTTCTTCTATCACATGATTGGATTACTATTAATCGTTTCGAAGACCAAACCTTCAGAAGTTATAAATCAGTTAGTTCAAGAATATACCAATACATCAAAAACTGCTTTTAAAACGTATATTACTAAGCAGTTGCATGATATATATATTTCTCCCAAAACAAGCGAGTCTCCATTTAAAGTTTGGGATAAAGAACTAATGAGAAGAACTCTGGAAGAATTGAATTACGACAGCAAGAACAAGGATAAAATAAAGAAAATTCTTTTGCTGTACAATATTTCACTTCTTGTAATTGCAGACAATGAATATGAAAGATTTCCATTTGATTTGTATAAAGCTGACATCTGGGATATAGAACATATTAATCCTCAGACCCCTAAAGATGCATCACCGGAAGAGAAGTTGGCTTGGTTATCAAGTTATCGTAAGATTATTCCCACTTCTTCTACTTCATTACTCGAAGCAATTGAGTTGTATATTGATACTCAAGAGGGCGATTTTGATGAAATAGTTGACTTGATTGAACAAGAGTTTGATCTTGGTGATAAAGATTCAATTGGTAATCTTGTTTTGCTGGATAAGTCTACAAACAGCTCTTACAAAAATGCGTGCTTCTCCGATAAAAGAGTAGTTATTATTGATGAGGAAAGGGCTAATAGCCAAAAGTGCATTGTCTCGAAGGATAACCATCTCACTAAGAAGAAATACATCCCAATAGGAACTAAATGGGTGTTCTTAAAGGGATATGAGAAAGCGGTTGACTTAAAAGTTTGGGGGCCAAATGATATGGCTGAATATGTTGATGATATGGTAGAAAAGTTATTTATCGTTCTGGGAGGCTGATTATGTCAAAAGAAGAAAATATCAGAACATTTTGGAAGTTGATTTTATACTACAGTATTACAATCCCTGATTTACAAAGAGATTATGCGCAGGGCAGACAAGAACCGGAAATCGAACAAATAAGGAAGTCTTTATTAGGAGAGATATTTGATGCCTTAACTGAGAATCGGATGTTAACCTTGAACTTTATTTATGGTTCAAGGGATGGCAATATATTCACTCCTATAGACGGACAACAAAGACTAACAACTCTGTATTTACTTCACTGGTATATATTCTCAAGATGTGGTTTTGAAGATGGATTAACTAAATTAGGTGATCGCTTTTCTTACTGCACCAGAGATACCTCGAAGCGCTTTTGCGCAAACCTTGTGGAGAATGGTACTGAACTTGATTATTCATGTGAAATAATATCGAAAGTGATAAAGGATTGTTCTTGGTTCGCTGGGAGTTTTTCGTCAGATCCTACGGTTCGTTCTATGCTACAAGTAATAGATGATATGCATATGATTTTCAAGAAATCTGATTTTGACTCTATAAAAGAAAAACTAATATCTGAAGACTGCCCAATATCATTTCTGTGGCTTAAATTGGATGATTTTGAAGATACTAACGACTTGTATATTAAGATGAATGCAAGAGGAAAGGTTCTTTCTAATTTTGAGATCTTTAAAGCTAAACTTCAGAGCTCACATATTATAAATCTTATACTTGATGAACCTTCTGACACTGAAAGAATAGAATTCATAAGCAAATTTAACAACCAATTCGCAGAAATATTCTATTCGTTTTGCCAGACGCGTTATGACGATTCAATGTTTAGTTTTCTAAAAACTATTCTCAGGGATGAGTTCTTTTCATACGCTTGTGAAAAAGGTGTTCGCCAAGAGATATATCGCGAAGACTTTAAAAAATTCGCAACGATGAATGGTAGTATGTTGTTCCGTTTCATCGAAGAAGGTCGTTTCGAAAACGATGAATATGATAATTGTGAAGATTCTCTTAATGTATTAGCCAGAGCAATAAAGAAGACAGTAAGTGTGTTTGATTTATTCTGCAATCATGATGACGAAATCAGAAGCGCTGATGATAGCAGGCTTTCTTCGCAGCATGCAAGTGACAATGAGTTGTTTTTTGTTGATTATTCGAAGCCTAATGTCAGAAACGAGTGGATAAGGTATGCGTTATTTGAATATTTATATCGCTTTGGATATCCTGATACCAAAGAAAAGCGGTCAGCCTATAATATATGGAAAAGATTCTTATACAATATTGTAAACAACACGCTGGTTGCTAGCCATACAGAATACTACTGTCAGACAACCTATGTAATCAGATCGATGATTAATGAGCTTAAGTGTGATTCTCCTAGTTCTGTGCTCGATATGATATCGGGATACAATGACGTTTACCTTAAAACTTGGGATACGGGTATACGTTATCAGGTTACAGAAGAAATGATAAAAGCTCGTCTTATGAATAAAAATACAGGGTGGTTTAATTCTATTATAGAAGCTGAAAACTACTACGAAGATGGACAAATACAGTTTCTTCTGGATTATTCATTGGCAAATGATGAGTATAAGCTCGATTCGTTTTGTGAAGGTTTTTCCAAATCGAAACTGTTATTGGCAGCTAAGAAAAAAGTTCGTTGTGACACTAAACTATTGGAAAAAGCCTTACTATGCCTAAATGATCCTACTACAAAGAAAACAGCACATTTGCTTAAACAATCCAATTCAAAGACTACATGGGGATTTTGCAGAACAGACTATAGAGAATTACTGTCTAATAAATCAGAAGCTGGTAGTGAAAAGGATAAGAAACAAACAATTTTCGTTAATCTTTTGCGATGCATAAATAATAACGATTCAATTGATAAACAACTACGTGAAATAGTTGATTCTATAGACCTATCCTCGCTTTCCGGTGAGAATGAATGGAAAAAAGCTTTCATTCAATACGATTTGTTTGATGTCAATATCGCCGATGATATAAAATCGTATAACTGTGTTCATCTCGGAAAGAATAATACTGAGATTCTTGTTTTGAGTGGAACTACAGTGCGATCATATAGCATGGAACTCAATACTCTTATATTGTATATTGATTTGATTAACAAAGGTGTTTCACCTAAAGCACTAAAGAGGATAGTTCAAACTACGGGTGATATATCAAGAGGTTCCTCTTTCCCAATTAGATTTTTGGAATATAAATCCCAAAAAGTCGGTTATATTAACGACAGCAATCCCCACTTTGTTATAAAAGATAAGGATGATTCTGAAGTAGAAATAAGCAAGGATGGCATTGTGGATTATATTTTATCGTTGTAGTGATTCTAAAGAGGTATCCTTTGGAGGCGTGATTTGAAAAGTGTTACGAAAATGACTGTAGCGGAAAGGCGCACAGAATTCGATAAGTATATAAAGAATAAGGTCAAGAGTGCTCCCAGATATATAGCCGATTTAGAGAAAGGTTTTTCTGAAGCTCCTGTTATTGGCTATGGATCGATATATGAGATTACTGATCCTGATTTATTAGAGGATCCTGTCGCGACTAAAGCATTACGAGAATCATCTGTTTTTACGAGATTATCAGTCGGTGGAACCGCTGGCTTGGCAGGGCTTAACTGGTACATTCGTTTTTTGAAGGACTATCGAGATTCATATTATGATTTTTTGCAACACTTTGATATTAAGCCTAAAGAACTGTTCGATTGGGGAATGAATGCGTGCATTTTCCCGCCTTTGGATACTGTTGAGCGCGAATGGAATGATCTCAAGCATCGCATATTCAATAATGAAGCAGTTTATATAAGAGGATATGGAAGAGATGCTCATGGTACAAGGCTTTATATAGATTTTTATAAATTTGTATTCGAAAATGAACACATACTAAAGGATCCGACAAACAATAATAAACCTACTTCAAATCTTAGGCGAATGACAGGATTGGTAAGAAATAAAGATATATACAATTACCAGGTTTCTCATATATGGGGACAGACTAAGAATCTGTTCCTTTTTGAGGCTCCGTGGAATGTTTGTTATACGCCTAAGATTATTGATCCGTTTACTGGTCATGAAACAAAAGGTGATTTGCCGTGTGAGTTTCAAGTAAGTTTCATTAAATATGCACAGAAAAAGTATAAGCGATTCATTAATGATTACAATAGAATCATATCAACGTATGATATAGAAGGTCTTTTGAATGATTATTGTGCTGCATATAGTGTTGCAGACGAGAGATTTGTCAGTGATGCACTTAAGGAACTATCACCTATTGTATTAATTTAGTTCTTGATAATAGAGGTATTTATATGGCAAAGAAAACAAAAAGCCTCTTGATGTGGTGTACGGAGAAGCAACAGACTAAATTGTTGTCAGAGTTAAATATTGAGAAAATATCTCAGCACTATGCACGAGGAGCGATTCCTGACAGGAAAGAATACAATTCTTCAGATGTCATTGACTGGAGATGTGAGAAAGGCCACGAATGGCAATGCGAAATAGTTGGAAGAACTCTATTTGGCCTTGATTGCCCTTACTGCTATCCCGAACGTTCGATTCTGCCCGTTGGTACAAAATACGGCTGCTTAACCATAATAGAGAATAACGGTCCTGATATCGTAAAAATAGAAGAAGAACACAATAATACAATTCGAAAATATTGGGGGAAAGATGACTATTTCTCTAAAATGTATAAGTGCCAGTGCAAATGTGGAAAGAGATTCTATATGAATCAATCAAGCTTCCTTAAGTCTCGACACAAATATTGCACTGGTGGGTTTAGAGATTTACGTTATGGATGGCCGTTATCCGAAGCAGAAAGACAGGAACAACTAAGCCAATTATGCGGCTTAGCTGTTCAAGCAGAAAACAAGAAAACAGCCGCGTATAAAAGAGTATTGGCAAAGAATTATGATGTTGATTTTTCCGGAAGAACCTTTGAATCTCTGGAAATTATCGAATGTGTAGATGATCATTACGAAAAACTAACCTCTTATGGTGATAGGAGACGAAAAGGTTCAGGAACGTTTACTGTATACAAATTATATCGTTGCAGGTGCTATTTGTGCGGAAAAGAACAGAATATCAAATGTTCAGATTTTCACATAGAACCTCCTACAGAGTATGGATATACCGCTTATAACGGATATTGGAGTGGTGCTAAATGCGACTGTCACAAATTATCCTCGTTTCAGTGGATGGTCAATAAGTTGCTATTTGATTCTGAAATACCCTACAGAGTCGAAGTAACATTCCCTGGACTTTTAGGTGTCTCAGAGACGAAGCTTTTACAATACGATTTTGCTGTATACAACATTGACGGAACAATAAAATGTCTTATTGAATGTCAAGGTGAACAGCACTACAAGCCCGTAGCAGAGTTTGGCGGAGAGAGAGCATACAATAATCAATTAAAGAATGACGAGAGAAAACGTCAGTATGCATTGGAACAAAATATAAAACTTATTGAAATATCATATAGGATGAAAAAATATGATCGTATAAAAGAATTGCTTTCTCAAAATGGAATTATTT
This sequence comes from Oscillospiraceae bacterium, assembly GCA_900176545.1. Lineage (GTDB taxonomy): Bacteria > Bacillota > Clostridia > Saccharofermentanales > Saccharofermentanaceae > Saccharofermentans. Next base: position 144,488 of record FWXP01000006.1, on the reverse strand, counting down.
AGGAGAAAGACCGTTAACAGATTGGAGATCAAATCTTCATTGAAAGCCATACAACAAAGTTATAAGTAATGATATTTCTCTACCCACTATATTTTTGAAAGAGCACGGGAAAAGGAGCTGTTAAACATGGATTATACATGTGACGAATGCTATTACATGCGCCAACCTCATACTACGACTTGTCCACGCTGTGGCAAAGAGACATATGTTGGTCAGGTTATTGGACTAACGGCAGTTTGGAAATGCACTAACTGTGGAGAAGGTGTAGCCGGTGCTAGCTTCTTCCCTGCCTGTTGGAGCGATAGACCCGCATCAATAATAATCAGCAAACCAGCTGATAATCAGAAGATGGTAGACGTTGCTCGTATTCTCAATATGAATATTATAGATTTGCATAAAGAGTTCAAGAAAAACTCTGGTAATCACATCGAGGTGACTTCGAAGTTGAGAGAATGCATTCAAAGATATAGGAGTATATCTAAACTCGGAATACCGTGCGAACTCGGCTCCGATATTAAAGAGTTTGAACGATCACTAGACTGTCCATATATCGAAGGATAAGATTGTGTTTTTCTAGGTGATTAAGGTTTAATAACCTTGTTCCCCTCTATTTTTGCACAGACTTTAAATGGACTATTTGTGCACAAGAAACAAACATAAGTTCTTGACCGTTTGGACATCAGCATGATATAACACTTAATGCGAACATTTGTTTCGCGTGAACCTTGATCTATGATCTAACAAACATGTACGTGACCCACACGAACTAGGGAGAGAATCAAAGCAGCGCAGCTAGACAGAAGCGCATAAATAAACTCTGGTTAATCGGTAGGACACCAACAGGTTTGAGACAGGCGTAATCCGCCGGGTAAGGGATAACTCTACCCCGGAGGACTGTTTCAAGGTGTTGGTGTCTTTTTTGTTGGTCACATTAGGTTCTCCTCTGAGGGATATCTCGACCCTCGTGAACTTTGACAACCGAATAGCAATTTCTTCTCTTACAAGAGCATCACTGTATAGTCACAGGCCGAGCGTTGAAGCGATGACGAGGATCGTGAGCCGTCACACCCCATGAGTACAGTGGAAGATCGGAAGATCTGGGAGAAGGAGATCCGAGGAAATCCTAATAGGAAGACCTCTACCCCGGGAGTGGACGATAAATACGGGGATGCACCGTTAACGCTGAGAAAAGCTAACTCACCAAATTTAAAAGAAAGGACTGATAAATGAAAACACTGAAAAACAAAACTATTTGTTCTCACAAGAAAGAAGGTGATGCTAATGACAAACACTAAAGCACCTGAACTGAAACTTACGAAGATGTCGAATGTCGATCTTCAGGAAGTTAATTGGTTGTGGTACCCGTATATCGCACTAGGAAAGATCACGATCATCCAAGGTGATCCGGGACAAGGAAAGACTCATTTCCTCTTGAAGATAGCTGCAGCCTGTTCCAAGGGCGAACCTCTTCCCGATGCACCTGAATCTGAACCGATCAATGTCATCTATCAGACGGCTGAAGACGGACTCGGAGATACGATCAAGCCGAGACTGATGAAAGGCGGAGCAGATGAGGAACATATCTTTAATATCAACGAAGACGAAAAGCCGGTAACAATGCTGGATCCGAGAGTTGAACAAGCGATCATTGCAACCGGAGCAAAACTTGTTATCTTCGATCCGATACAGGCTTATCTCGGAGAGAAAGTAGATATCAACAGTGCGGTTGAAGTAAGAGGAGTTTTGTCAGCAGTCGGAAGACTGGCTGAGAAATACAACTGTGCCATCGTTCTAATAGGACATCTCAATAAGAGTCAGACTTCTAACAGCGCACAAAGAGGAATGGGATCCATGGACATAAGAGCAAATGCCAGGAGCGTTCTTCTTGTCGGCAGATTGAAAGACGACCCTGAAGTCAGAGTCGTCGTTCATGATAAGTCTTCACTTGCCATAGAAGGTAGAACCATTGCTTTTAAATTGGATGATGACAATGGACTCGAATTCATAGACGGTTATGAGCATGTTACTGCCTATGATATTCTTTCTACTCTTCCCTCTTCCAATAATAACAGCACCACAAAAGTCGGACAAGCAGCTGAGCTTATTAAAGACATACTAACCACACGTAGAATACCCGCTAATGAGATCTTCGCCAGAGCAAAGGAGATGGGTATATCTGCAAGGACTGTTAATGAAGCTAAGAAACTTATACCTGGATTACGAACAATAAAGAACGGTAACCATTGGGAATGGGAATTAACTGAAGAAACGGACGATTCAAACAAGGAAGGATGCATGAATGCAACTGTGTCAGAGTAATACTTTTAAGAGAAACGACTCCTGCCACTATTGCAATGTTTCCTTCTTCCTTGTTCCTTTTTGTTCTAGTACCGTCACTTGTGACGGTTTAGGAAAGACATCGTCTTTCCGCTTTCAGCTGATAACACACGGCGAAGCCGATCTATATAAAACTGAAAAGAAGCCGCTCCGCCTGAACAGGAACGGAGGTTAAGTTATGGATCCGAAGAATAACACTAAGCAACATGCAACGGGTTTAAGGCAAGCGTCGCGTCCATGTACACAAGGACGCCGCATGTCGGGCAGTTGCCCGAACCCACTTCACTAATTAAGGGGTGATGATACATGAAAAATAACCAGAACAAAAGGAAAGATCTGCATATCCGACTGTCGGAAGATGACTTCGAGAAGATCAAATACAAGGCATTGTCATCCTATCTGACGGTCACGGATTACGTCACGAAATGCTGTCTCGACAAGCAGATCTTTCTCGTCGAGGGACTCGACGAAGTATTAAGACAGCAAAAATATGCCGGTAACAACTTGAATCAGCTCACCAAGATTGCAAACAGCGGCACTGTTAATGTGATCGATCTAAGCGGAGTCAAAGCAGAATATGCCAAGATCACAGAGCTGCTTAACGGTATCCTGGAGCGTGGGAGGTGGCGCTGATGGCAGTAGTAAACATCCTATCAAGCGGAAGTACCAAAGGACATAAACCTCTCAAGAATGTACTTGATTACTGTATGCAGGAAGCCAAGACGCTGAAAGACGGACGTAAGCTCGTCTCCGGAATAGACTGTCTACCCGAGACAGCCTACTCCGAGATGACGGCTACTAAGAAATATCACGGCAAGATGGGAGGCCGCGAGTACTATCACATACTTCAATCCTTCTCTCCTGACGAGGATATTTCACCTGAGAAAGCACATGAGATCGCTATGGAATTTGCAGAAAAGCAATTCAAGGGATTTGAAGTTGTAGTAGCGACTCATGTCGATAGAGATCACATTCATTCTCATATCGTACTTAACAGCGTGAACCATGAGAACGGAAAGAAGTATCACTCGGATAAGAACAACATTCCAAGGCTGCGCAAAGCGTCAGATGAGATCTGTATGAAGTATGGTCTTTCAGTTATTGAAGATAAAGAAAAGAACTTGAGACAGATGGGTACAAGAGAATACCGAGCAGCAACCAAGGGAGAAAGTTGGAAGATCAACCTCATGGCAACGATCAATCTGGCGATGACCAAAGCTAAGACTAAGGACGAATATCTGAAGTTTATGGAAGATCTCGGCTATCAGGTCACATGGACAGACAGCAGAAAGTACATAACCTATACCACTCCTGACAATATGAAGTGCCGGGATAACAAACTACATATGAGCAAATATACGAAGGAGGCGATGGATAATGAGTTCGACATCAGACGAAAGATTAATGAACGTATTAGGACAAGCACAGCAGAATCTTATCAAAGCGAAGGATCCGACACCCTGCGTGATGATCTCGGAAGAGAACTGGAAAGCGATAATCGAGACGATGCAGCAACAATTGGAAGTTCAGAACAGACTCGGAGAATTGATCCGTTATCTTCCGACGGACAGACAGTTGGTGAATTATATCGATCAGGTAGAGGACATACACATCCGTCACGAAGAGAAATGGATGAAGCAATTGACGTTCGAAGCAGAGAAGATTCAGGACGATCTGGAGAACCGATCGAAGACGATGGAGAAGGAATTCCAATCACAGGTTGGGAAGCTGAACGAGCAACATGCTACGGAATTGGACAAAGCCAAGACGGATCTGGAACAACAGATGATCAGTTACGGAGACAGGCTCTACAAGCGAATAATAATCCCATGCCTGCTTATGATGTTGTTATCGGCAGTGCTCGTCTTGTTGGCAACCTACAGGATATTGTAAGTCCTGATCCTGCTCCGGTACCTGATATGACATCAAAGCCGGCTGGAATGGACAGAAAAGAATGGCAGAAAATAGCTGAAAAGAAAGAAGCCCTTGGTATAAGAATGGGCGGAATGTAAAAGGAGAAATCATTATGAACGATATGAATATCTATTTTGAGACAGAACAGACACCAGTAATAAAGCAGGATGCAGCTGCAGCTTTCCTTGTGGAAATGGCAAAGCAGAACCTTGCACCAGGTAAGGCTCAAGCTTCCAAGACACCAGCAGATGGTGATGAAGTACCTCTCTGGGAGAAATACATGCTTACCATAAGAGAAGCAGCTGATTATTTCCACATTGGCGAGAAGCGTATAAGAGCAATCGTAGAAGCGGATCCTCTTGCTGAATTCATTGTTATGAACGGCAACAGAGCCATGATCAAGAGGGAGCTTTTCGAGAAGTATCTTAATGACGCATCTGTAGTATGAATACGTCCCGTATGCTATATTTTATGTGTCACGCAGGACGACTTTCATCAGAAAGGAGTTCAAATATATGACAAAAAGGAGAGATAACAAAGGCAGAGTTTTACGCGAAGGCGAGTGTCAACTGACAGATGGCCGTTACCGGTATAAGTACACAGATAACTTCGGTGTACAAAGATGCGTTCACAGTTACAGGTTAGACGTGCACGATCCTGTCCTTTCAGGAAGAAAAAGAGGACCGTCACTAAGAGAATTGGAAAAGAAGATCCAGGCTGATCTCTTTGATAATATCTCTGCAGACGGCGGGAATCTGACAGTTCTGGATTTGGTTCAGAAGTATATCGCAACCAAGACCAATGTCAGACCTACTACCGCAAAAGGATATGTGACTGTAGTAAACATCTTGAAGAAGGACCCGCTCGGAAGCACAAGGATCGACAAGATCAGGATATCTGATGCAAAACTGTGGTTCATCAAACAGCAAAAGGAAGAAGGCCGCGGTTACAGTTCGATCCATACTATACGGGGAGTTCTTCGTCCGGCGTTCCAAATGGCAGTAGACGATGATCTCATAAGGAAGAATCCATTCGGCTTTCAGCTCGTTGATGTCATCATAAATGACAGCATAAGACGAGAAGCGATAAGCCGTGATGATGAACGGAGGTTCCTGAATTTCATCAAAGAGGATTCTCATTACCGCCGTTACTACGAAGGAATCTATATTCTTCTTAAGACCGGTCTCAGGATCTCAGAGTTCTGTGGATTGACGATCAAGGATATAAACTTCGAAGAGCATGTGATCAATATTGATCATCAGCTCATGAAGAACGGATCCAAAGGATACTATATCCAGAAGACCAAGACCGATTCCGGAACAAGAGTCTTACCTATGACACCGGATGTCGAGGAATGCTTCAGAAAGATTATCGAGAGAAGAAAGACTCCGATCAAGGAACCGGTCATCGGCGGACATATGGGATTTCTGTACCTGGACATTAATGGCAATCCTATGTATTCACTGCATTGGGAGAAGTATTTCAAGTTCATCGTAGATAAGCATAACAGCATCTACAAGGAACAGCTTCCCAAGATCACGCCTCACATGTGCCGCCACACCTACTGTACCAATATGGCTAAGTCGGGAATGCCACCCAAGGTCTTACAGTACCTTATGGGACATTCCGAGATTGGAGTGACCATGAATACTTATACTCACGTCGGTCTTGAAGAAGCCAAAGCAGTAGTATCGAGGTTGGCAACCGGGTAAAAGTCTGCAAAGCCCTGAAAATGCTCAGGTACAGTTTTTGAAAACTGTACCCAGAACTGTACCCAGAGCACTAAAAATCTTGCTCTGATAAGCTACGAAAAGAAAATATGTTCTTTTTCAGAGTAGTCGCGAAACCCTTGAAAATAGTAGCTTTTCTCAGTAAAACGGGGCAAAAATGACTATGATAAAAGTGTTAATGGTTTGCCACGGCAACATCTGCAGGTCAGTAATGTGTGAATTCATCTTGAAGAAGATGGTAGCCGACAGAGGCCTGTCTGACTCGATCTATGTCGAGTCTGCTGCTACCTCTCGTGAGGAGATCGGCAACGATATGTATCCGCCTGCCAAGAGGAAGCTTGATAAGGAGGGTATCCCTTATACGCGTCATGCGGCAAGGCAGGTACGTCCCTCCGATTACGATCAGTTCGATCTAATCCTTTGCATGGAGCAGTATAACCTTCGAAATATCGCAAGGATATTGCCCTCGGATCCCGAAGATAAGATACATCTTCTTCTGGATTATACGGACTCACCAAGGGACATAGCGGACCCCTGGTATACGGGAAACTTCGACAGGACCTACGATGATCTCACGGAAGGATGCGAAGCACTCCTGAAGTATATCTGTGAAGAAGTTCTGTAAGCTTTAGCCGTGGTCTTCGTGATCACGGCTTTCTTATTGTAAAATATTTTCGAAGCGAACAAGGGAGGTTATGTTCAGATGTACTATAAGATCGGCGAGAGGATCGAGAAATTCGAAGCTAAGAATTTCGATAAGATAGATTTCCAGTACATTGCGGTCATCGGATCGGATGAGTGGATCAAGACCAACAAGAAATTCAATATGGGTATCGAGTGGGATATCAATCTGGATGAGATAACCGATACACATGCCGAGGTCAATATCGACTCTCTTACGGGTACATTCTCCATCCCCAGCCGCAAGAACATATCAGGTCCCAAGCACAATTTCGCTTTCGCTCTTGATGAGAAGGGCGTGGTCTTCATTGACGACGAGGGATTCGCCGCGAGGATCGTCGAAAATATCGCCAGGACTAAGAAATATATCAATCCCTGCCTGGAGAGATTCCTCTACGATTTCCTTGAGAGCATCATCCACAGGGACTATAAGATCGTCGAGCAGTATGACGTGAAGCTCGATAGAATAGAACAGGATATCCTTGACGAAGAGACCACCGCATCCATGCGTGAGCTTGCAGACATCAGGAGCGAACTTCGCGACCTTCGCATGCACTATGCGCAGCTTCTGGACTTAAGCCAGGAACTTGAAGAGAACGAGAATGAATTCTTCCGGGAGAATAACGAGAGATATTTCCACCTGGTCTTCCAGAGGGTTCAGACCTTGCATGACATGACATCTTCCCTTGCGGATCACACAGCCCAGATAAGGGACCTTAACCAGGCACAGATCGACATCAAGCAGAACAGGATAATGACGATCCTTACGGTCGTTACAAGTATCTTCATGCCATTGACTCTCATCACCGGATGGTACGGAATGAACTTCGTCCATATGCCCGAGCTTCAGTCTCCTCTGGCATATCCGATAATAATTGCTCTGTCTGTAATGATCTTCTTCGGCTGTCTTATCTTCTTTAAGATCAAGAAGTGGCTCTGATCTTAAACACAGCATTTGGTTTCTTAAGAATTCAGTATTAGCCGCAAATTTACCGCATGCTATTTGCAAGGTTTCCATTGACACTGCAGGTTAACGTATGTTAACCTAATCCCACTGTGGCCATGGAATAAACAAAAAGGAAAGAACTATCATGAACAGATTTATCAAAAAGATCGCAGTTGCTGCGGTATCTTTATCGTTGTTCTGCTCTCTTACGGCATTTACAACAGATACCACAGTTACGGCGGACACGATCGCTCAGACTCACTTAGTAGAGCTTGACCATGCCGCTTACCACAACTGCGGCGCAAATTGCCGCACGTACGTAGGACCTTGGCAGACCGGAGAATGGCGTAATACAGGTTTATACTCCCGCAATCGTTACAGAGTGCGTACAGTCACCAACAGATGCGCGATCTGTGGTGCAGATCTGGGACACTGGTACGAGGGTCAGAGTCAGAGCAGCCTGAGAAACGGTTGGGGCATGAGTGAATGGAATCCTATTGATTTCGACGCCGGCCTTCTCTTTGTCGCCGGTTGGGTGTAATAACGTTATCCTGACAGAGGATCGGTATATTTATACCGATCCTCTTTTTATCAGCCTTTCTGAATCCCTGCCATCCCCCAGTTTTCCAGGGGAGGCTCGTTGAAGATAATAAAGACATCAGAAGGCGCGATACCAAGCTTTGTATTAAGGTCCGCCGTAATCATAGAGATAGCTTCTTTCTTCTGATCTCTTGTCCTTCCGGGGAATATCGTAAGCTCGATGATCATGAAGTCTTCCGTCTTGCCTTCGGGACGTTCGAAGTCTTCCTTAGGTATCTCCACGATCCTTTGAAATCTGTCCCGGTCTTCTATACCAAGAGCCTCCATAAGACCTTCGTGAACTGTATCGAGAACAATTTTCTTATACTCGGGGCTCTTGCCCTTTACCATGTCGATACGAACTAATGGCATATCTTATCTCCCGAGGGTCGCGTCGTAAGACTCTAAGAAATCCTCACCCTTCTGAACTTCAGTAAGTGAGAGTCCCGGGTACCCCAGCTGCCTCTCGCATTCGTAGATGGCGATGGCAGCCGCGTTACTTAAGTTAAGGCTCCTGCAGTCTCCCGCCATTGGTATCCTGAAGCAGCGGTCTATGTGCGCCTTCAAGATATCGTAGGGAACACCTGTGCTCTCCTTGCCGAAGATGAGGTAAATAGGACCTTCTGCGGCCTTGAAATCGATATCAGATGGCGGTACCTTGCCGTATCTTGTCATGAAGTAGTATTCGCCCGGGTTCTTGTCCGCGAAGTCGTCGAAGCTCTCGTAGAGCACATAGTCGGCCCACGTGATGTGATTCGTTGTAGCGCGTCTGAACTTGGGATTATCGATATCAAATCCCAGCGGCTTTATTATGTGAAGCTCACAGTTCGCGGCTACACAAGTCCTCATTATGTTGCCCGTATTCTGAGGTATCTCGGGCTCGAACAATACTACATTTATCTTGCTTTCCATAGAAGACATCTTACCACTTAACTCCGATGTATTTATAGCCCTTTTCTTCTATGACCGCCTTGACCTTATCAAGGTCGAGTTCGCCTTCAACTAAGATATCCACTGTTCCCTTCTCGTGACTTGCCGTCGCCGTCGTCACTTCAGGCAGTGCTTCCAGAGCCTTCTTAACGGTCGCTTCGCAATGAGGGCACATCATGCCTTCGACGCTGATCTTATGCGGACGAAACTGACGCGCGAAAGGTCCCTTGACCCTCTCACCTTTGAAACTGTCTCGCGAGCTGTCGTAAGGCTTTATCAGGTTCAGTCTTAGTGCATTCATTACTACGAAGAAACTGGAGATGCTCATAGCTGCAGCGCCGAACTCAGGCCTCATGGTAAGACCGAAAGCATGCACATAGGCACCTGCCGCTACGGGGATAAGAAGTACGTTATAAAATAGGGCCCAGAACAGGTTCTCGAGTATATTCTTATATGTTTTTCTGCTTATCCTTATCGCTGCACTGACATCCCTAAGGCTGCTCTTTGTAAGCACCACATCCGCCGCATCTATGGCAACATCCGTACCTGCCCCTATGGCGATACCGATATCTGCTCTTGTAAGAGCGGGAGCATCGTTTATACCGTCTCCTACCATTGCCGTCTTACCCTTACCTTGAAGGTTTCTTATCCTCGTTTCCTTGCTCATGGGCGGTACGTTAGCGAATACTTCGTCAACACCCGTGATGTCCGCGACATAATGCCCCGGCGCAGCAAAGTCGCCCGTGATCATGACGGTATAAAGCCCTAAGTCCTTGAGCTCCTTTATCGCTTCTTTGCTGTCGTCCTTTATGGTATCCGCTACGGCTATAAGACCGATCTGTTCCTCACCTTTACGGACTGCTATTACAGTCTTGCCTTCGTTATAGAGCTTGCCCAAAAGATCAGATATATCTTCGTCACCATACTTGGTCTTTCCTGCTGATACTTCCTGTCCTTCGATCTTTCCTTTCACGCCCTCGCCGACCATGTTCACGAAATCAGTGATCTCAGGACATGTGATACCCTTCTCTTCGACATATCTCATTATGGCCTTGGCGATAGGATGCTCGGACTTGCTCTCCAGAGCTCCCGCTATCTTCAGGATCTCTTCTTCGTCATCTCCGATGATGTCCGTAAGGGCAGGTTCACCTTTGGTGATGGTTCCTGTCTTATCCAGGGCGATCACCTTGATATTACCTGTCTCCTGGAGCGCTTCTGCGGTCTTAAAGAGAATGCCGTGCTTAGCTCCTACGCCGCTTCCTACCATTATGGCAACGGGCGTAGCAAGGCCTAATGCACAGGGGCAGGATACGACAAGCACACAGATGCCTCTGGCCAGGGCAAAGCCTATATCTCTTCCCACCAGGAGCCAGATAAGTGTAGTGACGGCTGCGATGGCAATAACCGCGGGAACGAATACCGCGGATATCTTATCCGCGAGCTTAGCAACGGGCGCTTTGGTAGCGGCCGCATCCGATACCGTCTTTATTATCTTTGCAAGCGTCGTATCTTCGCCGACTCTTGTCGCCCTGCACTTAAGAAAGCCTTCGATATTGACGGTAGCTGAAGATACCGTGTCGCCTTCTCTCTTATCTACGGGCATGCTCTCGCCTGTTAATGCTGACTCGTTAACTGCACTTGTTCCTTCTATTACGATACCGTCTACGGGTATGCTCTCACCGGGTCTTACGACAAAGATATCGTCCTTATCAAGATCCTCCGTGGGGATCGTTATCTCCTTGCCGTCCCTTATGACTGTTGCCGTGTCGGGAGATAAGCTTATAAGGCTCTTTAAGGCATCGGTAGTCTTGCCCTTGGAGTAGGACTCCAGCATCTTGCCGACAGTTATAAGAGTTAGGATCATGGCGGCGGATTCAAAGTAGAATTCATTCATGAGCGCATGCTGATCTGCACCTTCTGCGGTCATTGCAAAGAGCATTACCGTGGAATATATAAAAGCCGCGCCTGAGCCCATGGCAATAAGAGTATCCATATTGGGAGACCCGTGCATAAGGCTTCTCGTGCCGCTAATAAAGAACTTCCGATTAATGAACATGACGATGGCAGATAAGATCATCTGCACCATACCGATCGCAATGTGATTGCCTTCGAAGAATGGTGGGAGCGGGAAGTTCAGCATCATGTGGCCCATGGAGAAATACATGAGGATAAGAAGGAAGATGAGGGACGTTATGAGCCTCTTCTTAAGTCTCGGTGTCTCCTTATCTTCCAGGGCATCTTTCTCAGCCTTCAGGTCAGTCTTCTTATTCTTTTCTCCCTTTACGGATGCGCCGTATCCGGCCTTCTCGACGGCGCTTATTACCGCCTGCTCGTCGGCATCTCCCTCGACTCCCATGGAGTTCGTAAGAAGACTTACACTGCAGGACGTGACACCAGGCACTTCGCCGACTGCCTTCTCTACTCGCGCCTGACATGCGGCGCAACTCATTCCTGTTACGTTGTACTGTTTCATCTCATCAATTTCTGAAGTGTCTTAACGAGTTCGTCCAGCTTCTCTTCCCTGCCGTCCTTCACATCCTCTGCGACGCAGGTCTTGATGTGAGTAGCAAGGAGCACCTTGGTAAAGCTGTCCAGGGCGCATCCTGCCGCCGACACCTGATTTATGATGTCGATGCAGTATGCGTCTTCTTCCAGCATCCTCTTGATGCCCCTGATCTGTCCTTCGACTCTGTTAAGGCGCTTCATGAGCTCCTTCTTCTCGTCTTCGCTCCTGTGCTTACTCCTGTCGCAGCAGGGGCATTTTTCTTTATTTTCTCCGGACATACCAGATCCTCCCGAACATAAGCCTTTCGAGAGGATTATATACCCCCTGGGGGTATGTTGCAATATTATGTTATGCTTCTGCCGGTACTGTCTTATCTACCAGGTTCTTGACCCATTTATATTTCTTATAGTGCTTGTAGACTACCGGTATCTTTACCATCTCGTCGAGGTAGAGGAAGAAGCAGACCCACACTACGGGGATCCTGATGATGAAAGCAAGGAGCGCACCTATAGGTACGATAAAGCCCCACATGGTCACGGTGTCGCAGATCATGCCGAACTTGGTATCTCCTCCTGCGGCGAAGATGCCGCTTATCACAACGGAATTAATGGACCTTCCCATGATGTAGTAAAGGCACATAAGGAGCATCCACATAAGATATTTCTCTGCCGCGGGTGTAAGGTCTACCATGGCAAGTATCACGGGAGTAAGAGCTGCCGTTATGGCTCCTAAGATAAGGCCGCTCACGACCGAGATCTTAAAGAGCCTGTCACCGTAATCCCTTGCCTTCTCCAGGTTACCCGCGCCGAGCTCGTTGCCTACGACGATGGAACCGCCTGCCGCAAGAGCGAAGCAGAAGCAGGATACGAGATCCTTGACCTGAGCCGCCACCGCATTGGCTGCGACTGCATCGCCTCCTAAGTGTCCGATGATGACAGAGATCATGGTAAAGCCCAATCCCCAGAAGAGATTATTTGCAAGAAGAGGTCCGGAGTACTTGGAAAAGTCGCTTCTAAGCTCCTTATCCGTACGGAATATGAGTTTTATATCGATCTGCACTTTACTCTTGGTCCTGAGCACTATAAGGGCTCCGACAAATCCGATGGCGGAAGCTGCCGTAGTAGCAAGAGCCGCACCTCTGGCACCCATGGCGGGAGCACCCAGGAGTCCGAAGATAAATACCGCGTTAAGGCCTATGTTGGTAACTACCATGAAGACACTTATTATCGTGCTCTCCTTGACGAGCTCCACGTTCTTTAAGATAGCCGCCAATACCTGGGCAAGACCGTCCAGGATATAAGCCAGTGCCACAAACCTCAGATATCCTATACCGTATTCGATTATGGAAGGAACGTTCGTGAAGATCCGCATTATGCCCAGGGGACAGAAGAGTGCCATGGCAAAGAATATGAATACCATGGGGAGCGTTATCCTAAGGGTATATCCCAGGATCTTCTCTATGGACTTTATATCCTTCTTGCCCCAGTACTGTGCGGCGAACATGCTCATGCCGCTTATAAGGGCATAGAGGAACATGTTCAGGACGAACATCGCCTGGGAAGCAAGTGATACCGCGCTCATCTGATCCTGATCCAATGAGACCAGCATCAGGGTATCCGACACCGGGATCAGTGCGAACATAAAGTTCTGGAGCGTCATTGGAAGGATAAGCTTTACGAGCTTACCGTAAAAGTCTTTATTACTGATGTTCTTATTCATGATATATCTTTGTTCCGTTATAAAGCCTGTTGAGGCCTTCCTCGAGAAGGGACCTCGGGCATGCGAGGTTGATCCTTACGAACTTATCGCCGTTACCTCCGAAGAGCTTGCCGGAATTGAGCATAAGGCCCGCATTCTTCTCCAGGTGTTCTACGAATCTGTCACTGTCGTTTGTTATCCCAGAGCAGTCCACCCACATGAGATAGGATGCGTCCGACGAGATGGTCTTCAGGGAATGGATATTGGCCTTTATATACTGCTCGGCGATCTTCCTGTTCTCCCAGAGATACTTACGGAGCTGGTCGAGCCACTCCCCGCCCTGCTTCGTATATGCGGCCTTTACCGCTACGGAGGCAAAGCAGTTGCCCTCTCCTACTTCGTCGGTATTTACGCCCCTCCACATCTTGTGGCGAAGGTCCGGGTCCGGGATCACCATGGCTGCCGTCTGGATACCCGCGATATTAAAGGTCTTCGTAGGAGCTATGCATGTAACGCTTATCTCACGGTTGGTCTCTGACACCGAAGCGAAAGGGATATATTCCTTCCCCGGAGCCGTTATATCGCAGTGGATCTCGTCCGATACTACGCGCACGTGGAATTTCTTGCAGAGCTCGCCTATCCTCGTAAGTGTATCCTTATCCCAGATATTGCCCGAAGGGTTCTGGGGATTACAGAAGACCATGAGGGTAGTCTGGGGATCTCTAAGCTTTGCTACAAGATCGTCCCAGTCGATACTGTATTCGTGCTTGTCCTTGTTATAGATGAGCTTGTTCTCCACTACTCTCCTGCCGTTATTGAGGATGGAGTTGAAGAATACGGGATATACGGGAGTCTGGATAAGTACGTTCTCCCCCGGGGTAGTGAGCTTTCTTACCGCGGAAGATATGGCGGGTACCACACCCGTCACGAATATGAGCCAGTCCTTCTGTATCTTGAAGTCATGCCTTGTCTCCCACCAGTAGATATAAGCATCGTTCCATTCTTCGGAATAATCGCTGTAGCCGTAGATGCCGTGTGAAGCGCGCTTCTCAATGGCCTTCTGTATACCCGGGAATGTCTCTATATCCATATCGGCAACCCACATGGGGAGCATGCCCTTGGCCTTCTCCCACTTAAGGCTCTCCGTGCCCTTCCTGTCAGTTACCTTATCGAAATCGTACTTCATATCAGCCTTTCGTGATTATCTTCGTCGCCTTTATATCGACCCGTTCCTCTTCCATTATGAGCTCTCCTATGGAGCCTGCCTCTATCTTACCCGAAGAAGGGTTCTTTACGCTATCTATATGGCCCTCTATCTTAGCATCCGCATCGGAATATTCAAATGCCAGGGTCGTATTTATGAGCTTACAGTCCTTCATGACAAGACCCTTTATGTAGCACATGCCCTGAAGGCTCTCGATGGTGCAGTTCTCGAATACCAGGTTCTCTGAATTCCAGCCTAAGTACTCGCCGCATATGTACGAATCCTTCACGGTGATGTTCCTGCAGTTCCAGAAGGCATCCTTGGTGAGCATCCTGGAGTTCGTGATCGTTATATTGCTGCAGCCGTCAAAGCCGTAGTTGCCCACCAGCTCTAAGTTATCGATAGTCATATCGGAGCTGTTCATGGCAAAGTAATCGCCCTTGGCGGTGACGTTCTTCATCTTCATGTTGCTGCAGGACCAGAGCGTCTCTGCGGCGTTATACATGTTGACATTTTTGAGGGTAACATTGTTACAACGCCTGAAAGTCTTGGGCGCTTCGATGATCACGTCTTCCATCTTAAGGTCGTTCGTATACCAGATCCCTGCCCTGGCCATCTCGAACATACGGCAGTCCTTGAGACTTATATCCTTTGAATACCAGAGGGGGTACTTCCACTTGAAGGACGTATTTACAAGTTCGATATTGCTGCTGTGCTTCAAGGGCGATTCGCCGTCGTCGAAGATCGCCTCCTCTATCCTCTTGTCAGATTCGTGAAAGAGAGCTCGTTCTCCCGTGTAAAATCCTCTTCTTAAAGTCTCCATGGCTCATACCTTCCGTGATTTTTATTCTGACAAAATTATATAGGTATCCGCCACACCGTGACAAATACCTATATTGACAAAACCTTTCGATCTTTTGAACAATCGATCAATAACCGAATTCCTGTGCCCAGGTATTACCTACTCTTGCTGATCCGTATGTGGTGTAGGGACCTAAGATGTTGTCCCTGTGACCCGGAGAAGCCATCCAGTCATCAAATACCTGCTGTGCCGTCTCCTGACCTGTTGCAAGGTTCTCACCGTACATTATGGAAGGATTGACAGTATACCAGTCAGAACCGTCAGGTCTTGTGTGGGAAAAGCAATCCACGCACTCAGATGCTCTTACATATGCACAATCCGCAAGGGAACCGCTCCAGCTCAAGGGAGCCAATCCGTGAGCTGCTCTCTCATTGTTGATGAGGATAAAGAGCTCATACTCTACTGTTCCTGCGGGAGGATAATTGATAGAAGGAGCTGCGGGCTCGGGAGCCGGTGTCTCTTCGGGAACGACCTGTTCCTCTACAGTCTCTTCAGCTGCAACGGTCTCAACGACGACTGTTGTCTCTGAAGGCTCTGCGGGGGAACTACCCTCCTCAGAAGTCGTTTCCTCGGACTCCCGAACACTCTCATCCATAACCTGCTCTGCTTCCGCAGCTGCCGTCTCCTGAACCGTGTACTCAGCGGGCTGGGCCTCATCCTGCGCCTCTTCCTCGATTTCGACGATCTCAGGTTCCGTCTCTTCTGCCTGTATCTCATCGGGGGTACTCTTTTCCAGGAGCTCAGCGGCACTGGAATTTTCGACCGATGCATTAGTCTCAGAAGAGATCAATGATTGTGTATCGATGTGAAGCGCGACAGGGGCATCCGTAGAAGAAGCCTGCTCACGAACGTCCAGGAGGGACTCTCTGCCGGACATCTTTGCCCCGGAGATCAATATGGAAACAACAAGTAGACCCGCTGAGACTGATTCGTAAATAGTGTACTTCTTCATATCGTCCGCCTCCTATCATGCTTCACTCACACCTATAGGATAAAGTGGTCATGTGAACTCGGAAAAATCATTCCGTTAATCACTTGTGATTAAATTATGAACGCTTTTTGAACTATCCTATACCATTTTTGACACATCCTCGGATGGCCGGAACGGTGGCATAATCGGGTTTCCTGTTGTATATTATTAATCACACGCGTAATAAAGAGATTCGCCCGTTTAGCACGGATCATGGAGGGATAATGAAGCTCAAAGGTCAGTCCTCTTCCGGATTGAGGATCATAATTGTAGGTGCCGGCAAGGTCGGACGTACACTCGTCGAACAGCTCAGCAACGAAGGTCACGATGTCACCATCGTAGACCAGGACGCATATAAGGTCAGGGAGATCAGCAGCAATTACGACATAATGGGATGCGTAGGCAACGGCGCCAGCTACACCACGCAGGCCGAGGCCGGCATCAATGATGCCGATCTTATCATTGCCGTAACGGAATCCGACGAGCTCAATCTCCTCTGCTGTACGATAGCCAGCCAGTTTTCTAACTGCGCCTCCATCGCCAGGGTACGTACTCCCGACTACAGCAAGGAGGTCAATTACCTTCGCGAGAAGCTCGGACTTGCCATGATCATCAATCCCGAGCTCGAGTCCGCCAAGGAGATGGCGAGACTTCTCTATCTTCCTACAGCCCTTGAGATCAACTCATTTGCCCACGGCCAGGCCGAGATAGTAAAGCTCAAGATCCCCGAGGGCAATAAGCTGGACGGCATGGCTATCTACGATTTAGGTAAGAACCTTACTAACGATATCCTTATCTGCGCCGTCGAGCGAGATAATGACGTTACTATCCCCCGAGGCGACTTCGTCCTCAAGGCGGGAGACAATATATCCTTTGTAGCCACCCACAAGGCTGCCACCTACTTCCTGAACCTTATCGGTTTCGACACGAAGCAGGTAAAGAACACTATGATCATCGGAGGCGGCCGCGCAGCATATTATCTGGCCGACCAGCTCATAAGGAACGGTATCGACGTTAAGATCATCGAGCGCTCCAGGACAAGATGCGAAGAACTTGTGGAACTTCTCCCCAGGGCTCTCATAATAAACGGCGACGGAACGGATCCCGCTCTTCTCAAGGAAGAAGGCATCCTGGGGTGCGAATCCTTCGTACCCCTTACGGGTATCGACGAAGAGAATGTCATGCTCTCTTTGCACGTAAAGAGCATTTCGGACGCCAAGCTCATCACCAAGATCAACCGCTCCGGCTTCTCAAAAGTCATAAGCAAGCTGGACTTAGGAAGCGTCGTCTATCCCAGATATGTTACTTCAGAGGCGATAATCGCTTATGTAAGAGCACGTTCCGCGGCTAAGGACAGCAATATCGAGACTCTCTACCACATGTTCGGCTCCAGGGCCGAGGCTATAGAGTTCAAGGTCACCAACGAATCCGAGCTTACAGGCAAGGAGCTTCGTGACTTAAAGCTCAAGGACAATCTCCTCATATCGTTCATAATCCACGACGGCAAGACCATCATCCCTACAGGTAACGATAAGATCTCCGTAGGTGACAGCGTCATGGTCGTTACAACGCGCCTGGGATTTACCGATATCACCAATATACTTAAGTAAAGAATACGGAAGAGCAACGATGAACATACCGATGATAAGATACACACTGGCACAGGTCCTTCGAATCGAAGGCGCATTTTTACTGCTCCCGTGTATCGTATCTCTCATCTATCGCGAAGAGGTAGGTATCATCTATCTCTTTATCGCCCTGGCCCTTATGGTCATCGGCACCTTAGGTTCACTCTTCAAGCCCAAGGATACGATCATCTACCTGAAGGAAGGCTGTGTAGCGACATCCCTTTCATGGATCGTCATGAGCCTCGGCGGATGTCTCCCCTTCTTTATCACGGGCGAGATACCTTCCTTCACGGACGCTCTCTTTGAGACTGTATCGGGATTTACCACGACGGGAGCAAGTATCCTCTCGGAAGTAGAACCCCTCTCACACACGGCATTGTTCTGGAGATCCTTTACTCACTGGTTAGGCGGCATGGGAGTCCTCGTATTCCTTCTTGCGGTCATCCCCATGAGCGGCGGCTCCAACATCAACCTCATGAGAGCAGAGAGCCCCGGACCTTCGGTAGGTAAGCTCGTTCCCAAGATAAAGCACACGGCCAGGATCTTATATCTTATCTATCTTGTGATGACGGTAATCGAGATCATCCTCCTCATGGCAGGCGGCATGACCTTATTTGAGGCATCTACCCTCTCCTTCGGTACTGCAGGTACGGGAGGATTCGGCATAAAGAACGACAGCTTTGCTTCCTACTCCGCATATATACAGTGGGTAGCGGCGATCTTCATGGTGCTCTTCGGAGTAAACTTCAATGCTTACTACTATGTGCTCCTTAAGGAGTTCAAGAAGGTCTTCGGCTTCGAGGAAGTCCGTCACTACCTGATCCTGATAGGTACTGCTACGGTGGTGATCTTCCTTAACGTCATGCGTATGTATGATACGGCGGGAGAAGCTCTTACCCATTCCTTCTTCCAGGTGGCATCCCTCGTATCTTCTACGGGATTCGGCTCCACCGACTTTGATACGTGGCCCACATTAAGTAAGCTCACTCTTATCCTTCTTATGACCGTCGGCGCCTGCGCGGGAAGCACCGGAGGCGGCGTTAAGGTATCCCGCTTTATGGTACTTCTTAAGTCTATCCGCAAGGAATTCGCTTCCTATATCCACCCCAAGGTAGTCCGTAAGATCACGATTGACGGCAGGCCCGTAGAGCACGATGTAGTACGTTCCATCAACGTTTATCTCATCACATTCTTCTCCGTGCTCATGGGATCAATGTTCCTTCTTGCCCTTGACGGACACGACCTGGTAACGACATTTACCGCAGTACTTGCGACCCTTAATAACATCGGTCCCGGCCTTTCCATGGTAGGACCTACATGCAACTACGGCTTCTTCAGCAACTTCTCCAAGTATGTCCTTATGCTTGATATGCTGGCAGGAAGGCTCGAGCTGTTCCCTATCCTTATCCTCTTCCACCCCAAGCTATATAAGGGCATTACGACAAGGATGAAGAAGAGCTGATATCTACTGCTGATCGATAGTGTAGATCCTAGAACCGAAGTCGGGATAATATGCCACTTCGTCGTTATATCCACACCCCGCGAAAGCATTCTTCAGATGAACGCCCGCATACATCATGGCGTCCCCGTACATCACATGCTCCTCTTCCTCGGCATGCATCTTAACGAACTTAGAGAGGATGCCGTGGATAAATCCGTCAGGCTTCACATGGAAGGGCGCTATGAAGTTCACAAGACCTCCGAAGTTTCTAAGGTCGAAGTCTGTCTTTCTTCCCTTGAAGATATATTTCTGATCTTCCTTTAATCCCTTAGGCCTTAAGATCCTCCACTTCGCGTTGGGACGGACATTGATCTGCATGGTCATGGCTACCGCATTCTTCTTATCTTCGGATACTGTCGTCCATGAGATATCTTCCTCGGGAGAACGTTCGAGAAGTCCCATACCGTGTCCTTCGCCGTCACCTTTATCCTGTCTGTAGAACCTGCCGTGCTGCAAGGTCTCCCTATGAGCCTTGTAGAAGGAGATCTGCTCTCTTACGGCTGCCACGTCTTCCTTCTTCATGTCGCAGAGATTGCACTCGTAGCCCAGGACTCCGAAGGAAGCCACATTGAACCTCGTCTCTATGGGAGTCCTGCGGAGGGTCTGATGATTAGGTACATCCGATACATGAGCCGTTACGCATCTCATGGGATAGCCGTAGCTGTAGCCTGTCTGTATCTCTGCCCTGGCCGCCGCATCCGTATCGTCGCTTGCCCATATCTGAGAGAAGAACGAGAGGATACCTAAGTCGAACCTGTTGCCTCCCGATGCACACCCCTCGAAGAGTATCTCCGGGAATTCCCTTGTAAGGGTCCTCATTATGCGATAAAGGCCCAGGATATATCTGTGGAATACTTCGCCCTGTCTGTCAGACGGCAGGCCCTCTGAGAAGACGTCAGTGAAGATGCGGTTCATGTCCCACTTAACATAGGAGATATCAGCCGAAGAGAATACTTTTCTCATGGCATCCGTTATATAGTCCTGGACATCTCTTCTTGTAAGATCCAGGATCATCTGGTTCCTTCCCGTCGAATGAGCCTTCCCGGGGATCCTTATGGCCCAGTCAGGATGCGCTCTGTAAAGATCAGAATCCTCGTTTACCATCTCGGGCTCCACCCAGATACCGAACTCCAGACCCAGGGCTCTTATCTTGTCACACAGGCCCTTTATCCCGTTCGGGAGCTTCTTCTTATCCGGGTACCAGTCGCCTAATGACCTTGAGTCATCGTCTCTTTGGCCGAACCAGCCGTCATCCATGACGAACAGCTCGATTCCGACGCTCTTTGCCTTGCGAGCCAGGCGCAGGAGCTTGCTCTCACTGATATTAAAGTACGCCGCTTCCCAGGAATTTAGAAGAACGGGCCGAAGTCTGTCCTTCCACGGGCCGCGCAGTATATGCTCAGACACGAAGTCGTGCATCTTTCCGCTCATTCCGTTATATCCCGAACATGAATATGTCATGACCGCTTCGGGGCTGGCGAAGGACTCTCCTTTCTGAAGTCTCCAAGTGAACCCCGTAGGGTTGATGCCGGAAAGGAATCTTACCTTGCCGTGCGAACTCTTTTCTACAGACTCATAGTGGTTGCCGCTGTATACGAGGTTAAATGCATATACTTCGCCGAAGTCCTCCATACAGCCTTTCTTCGATACCATCACGAAAGGATTAGCCCTGTTGGAGGAAGAGCCCGTGACGGAGGAATTTATGAGCCTTGCGCCGCCGACGGCCATATCGGTCTTCTTCATCTCCCGTGCCCACGCTCCGGTGAATGTCGTAAATACATAGTCGCCCGGATCGAAGTCGATCTGGCAGCTCATGATCTTATCTATGTTGATATCGCCCTCGCCGTTATTCTTAAGGACCGCATAGCGCGTGATCACATCACAGGAAGGATATACCGTATATACAAGATCTAACTCCAGGCTGTTGTCGCTGTCTATGAGCTTGACGGTAATGATCTCGGCTTCCTCTCCGTAGGACTTGGGAAGCACTTCCTCGTCGCTGTCCTTATCGTCAGGCTCAGCGCTGCCCTTGCTCTTCTCATATGAATCGTACAGGAAGTTAGATGTAGCGCTTCCGTCTGCATTTCGAAGCTCTATAAAGGCTTCTCTTATGTCTCCCTTGCCGTAGGAACTCATCTCCAGGCGAAGGTCTTCCAAAGTGATATCACCATGATCCTTATCCGGAACGGCGGTATTGCCTGCGGGGAATCCCTTAGGCTCAGCAAGGCCGTCGGAAGTATCCATATGGATCTTCCTGCCGTAGTATAAATGCTCAAGATGCCCTGACGGCAGCACCTTGAAGGCATATGTCGTATTGTCCGTATCAAGGACGAATAAAGGCTTATCTTCTTCGATGATCCGTATCATGTCAGCTCCTCGACTTAAGCTCGGCTGTTATCTCTTCGAGCTTCTTATCTGTAAGGATATACCTTGATCTGAAGATGAACAATGCGATGATGAGGACTACCATGGGAGCAAGAGTCATGACCATGCGAAGTCCGATGACGGATGAGCTGTCGAGCGCCGTATCCGCACCCGATGCTATATCCTTAAGGCTCCTTATGAGCATGGAACCCGTCTGCGCACCCGAAGAATCAGCCTGGATGTCAAATACCGCGAGGCATACGGAAGCTACAAGAGCTGCGATACCTGACGCAAGCTTTACTACGAAGGTCTGCATGGAGAAGATGACCGACTCATCTCTTCTCCTGTTCTTGAGCTCGCCGTAGTCTACCGTATTTGCAAGGAAGATAGTAACTATGACGTTCAATATTCCCACAGCACCCATGATGAAGAATCCGGGTACGAAGAAGGGGAATACGTTCTTTGTTCCCATAAGAGCCATTATAAGGAGTATCACATATCCGGCTACTGCGGAGAAGACTCCGATGTAGAAGATCTTCAGGGTATTGAATGCCTTGCGAAGCAGAGGGAAGAAGAGCATCATGGCGATGATCTGGATGCCGCCCGCGAAGGTATTAAAGAGCGTGTAATTACCCTGCCAGTTGGATCCCGCGAGATCGTACTTAAAGAAGTAGATAAGAAGGTTCGACGTGATATATGTAGCCGTGTTTATAAGGACTATGGTGATGACTATGGTCATGGCCTGATCGTTTTGCACCAGCGCCTTGAACATCTGGCCTACTGATGCGGTCTGCATGTCTACGGAGGACTTCTCCTTGATAAAGATGCAGGTTATCGCCGTGAAGACTACAAAGAGCACGCCTACTATGATCGTAAAGTACTTAAAGCCGACCCTTTCTACTTCCAGCGTTGATTCCATATTGACCGTTCCGGTAAGGGTATCGGCGGCAGTGAGCCTGTCGTAAGCATCCTGCTCCACATAGAAGACTACGACAGCATCGGAGGAAGCTCTGCCGTTATCCGCGTACTTCGCCTTGATCTCCCCGAATATGTCACTTCCTACCTTGGCACTCACCTTGGCATTGTCGGAACTTACGGTAAGGACGTGACTTATAACGGTATCTGCGTCCTGTACGTCCACGCCGTCGAACATCTTGCCGGTACCCGTGACCGTCACTTCGATATCCGTATGCTCGCTGTCGTATGACTTCATGGTGGAAGTAGCATTGCCGTCCACGTCCAGGAGTACCACACAGGAACTCATGGACTTGTCCTGAGACGTAAAAGTATAAGTCTTATTATCGGCATTCTTCCCTGCGAGCGAATTACCCAGGGCCGCTACGCACATGACCGTAAGGATGGTCACGATGGCGGAGCCTACGCCTGCGCAGGATCTTGCCAGAGCGGATAAGCCTTCCCTCTCCTTGCCGCCTTCCGTGAAAGCGGGGATCATGGACCAGTAGGGGATATCCATCATTGTATATGTGATGCCCCAGAGGATGTAAGTTATCGCCGCGTAGGCAACAAGGCCTTTAGCATCTAATGTCGGCGGAGCCGCGAACATCAGTATGAGCACTACGGCATTGGTGACCGTACCTATGAGGAGCCAGGGTCTGAACTTACCCCAGCGGGTCTTGGTCTTTGCTACGATAACGCCCATGATGGGATCGTTAAATGCATCGAACACCCTCGCTATGAGGAGGATGATACCCATGGCGATAGCACTTACTCCCATGATGTCCTGGAAATAATAAAGGACATAGGAAGCCGACAGCATATATACCATGTCCTTACCTACGGCACCTATACCGTAAGCGAACTTCTCCCGGCCCGTGAGACCTTTCTTCGTACTCATCGCATGACCCTCCTTACTTAGTGCCCGTGGCGATCTTCACCGCTTCGTAGGCACCGTTATATATACCGCATTCTTTATTTCTGATGATATTCCCGCACATATCCATAAGCATCACGTCGTCTTCCAGGAAGAGGTTTACCATCTGGATCGTATGAGGTATATCTTCGCACTCCAGCGTGCCGTCTCCCATATGGGCCGAATGTATCGCACCCCACATCTCGTGGCCGCCGATCCTCTTTATAAAGATCTTGGGAACGGGATAGAAAGACAGCTCCGACGGCTTTGTCACCAGCACATCACAGGACCTCATCAAGAGATTCGTGGCATACACAGCCTGGTAGATATCCTTATGGCAGAAGAGGTGTATCCCCTCTACGTCTGCGTCAAGCTTCTCCTTAGCGAAATGCATCGTATCCGCCCAGTCGTTTATATGAAGTGTCGTCACTTCCTCCACACCGGGACAGAGCTTCTTTAGGTCATCCCATACGTTATAGTAGTCGCCTATATTCACATAGAGCGCCGCCTTCCCCTTCTTTATCCGGGGCAGGAGTTCATTTATTATCTCCGCGAAGATCTCCTTCTGGGCACCGGCACCTCCGATGGTAAGAAGGAATCTCATGGGCTTTCCGGACAGCTTCCTGTCCATCCTGCGCCTGCAGTCTTCTTCGATATTCGCCACAAGCTCGTGGTCGATATAATGTCCCGTATATATGAGAGAATCAGAAGGCATGGGACTTGATACCTTCTTTCCGTTCATGCCGTTTAATATGCGGTATCCCTGATAAGCGTAATGCGTCTGTATCGTATGGATACTGCCCTCGGCTAAGTGAAGTGCCATAGGCCAGTTATCGGGGATCGCGTTAACGACTTTCTTCATGCCCGCATGAAGCGCAGCCTGAGCCGGCCACACGTGAGTCGCTATGACAGGTATCTCCTTGGGAACGCAGGAGAATACCGGAGCCATGAGCTCGGCATTCTTCTGGTCCGAGGAGTTATAAGTAAGCTTTCTGAAGCCTTCGTAGTTCAAAGGCTCCCAGTAACACTTATTGAATATGGGATCAGTCTGCGAGATCCTGGAACCCATGGAATAAAGGTCATTCTGCGCTGAGATGACCTTGGTACACGTAGTATCCTTATAGGAATTAAGATCCATCCAGTAGGGCTTATAGCCCATAAAGTGGGCGGCAGATGCCATCGCCATGGAGATACGGTAATGACCGAACCCCATCCTTATGTTGCCGACGATGATGCCTTTATCCGCATCAAAGCCTTCACATCTGCCGTCTTCATCTTCTCCGACCCTTATGTCGCTGACACCGAGTATATCTCCCAGTACGGCATTCTCCCTGATGACTGCGGAGTACTTCCTGTTGCTGTCATCGCCGAATTTTTGAGTGTACTTTCTCTTACTCTTCTCGGCCTTTGCTGCCGCCGAAGGAGAGATCTCGTTGCCAAAGATCACTTTGGACTTATCCATATGGGCCTCCTTGTCTTAAGAGGTAATCGAGTGTGGAATTACTTTATGATCATTCCGTCGACCAGGATGTCGACGATCTGGTTCAATGCATCCACATAATTGATGCCTGTCCTCGAGAGCATATCGTCAGAAAGTACCTTCTCGATGGAAGCTTCCAGCATTACCTTGACGAACCTGATGTCGATGTTCTTCCTGATAACGCCTTCCTTCTTACCCTGCTCGATAAGAGAGATCGTGTTCTCCCAACCTGTAGCGAGACGATACTGCATCTTCCTGGATACTTCCGGGAACTTCTCAAGGAAAGGATAAACGTTCTGGAAATCGATATCCCTGTAGTTCTCCGGCATAGCTCCCAGGATGAGACGGAGCCTGTCGATCGTGCTCAGGGACTTGTCATGCATGATCTCGTCTTCTTTTGCCTTGATGTTGTCGAAGATGTAATCAACAACAGTATCGAGCAGCTCTTCCTTGCTGTCGAACTCCTTGTAGATCGTCTTCTTACTGATGTGGATGTTCGTTGCTACATCCGACATAGTAAATATGACCCCCCTGTCGTTGAAAACCTCGATAGTACTGAGAATAATGTCTTTTCTCAATTTCTCTCTGTCTGCCGCCTTTGCCATAATGCACCTCCATAACCCAACGTGCTTCCCCGTCTTCTTATCCAATTACGGGGTATGGTCTGTAATCCTCTTCTCCGGGAACCGTCGACATACTTGTAGTTTCCTTAATTACATCATATCAGCTTGGGTTTCCACAGTGGCAAAAATATATACACAAAAATCTATATACCAACTTGTGCATTTTGATCAGAAATGCACTACTTAAAGACATGCTGACGTGTTACCATAAAAACATCCTAACTTGTTGGAGGACAGCCCTTATGCCCGATCTTGGCACTATCGATCTTAAGTCTATCTACTGTACTGAAGAGGAAGCGGCAAAGCAAAAGATCCGCTACGAGGAAGCCGTAGCTCGATTTGTCGAGTTTACGGGTTCGAAGGACTTTAAGATCTTCAGTGCTCCCGGAAGAACGGAGATCGGAGGCAACCATACGGACCACCAGCGAGGCGAAGTACTGGCGGCTTCCGTCAGCAAAGACTCCATAGCCATAGTAAGAAAGCGCGACGACAACACGATACATCTCCTGGCAGACGGATTCGGACAGATCGATATATCTCTTGATGACCTGACGCCGAAGGCGGAAGAAGAAGGATCATCGGCTGCCCTTATAAGAGGAACCGCCGCGGCTGTAAAGGAAGCGGGATACGCTATCGGCGGATTTGACGCCTATACCACCAGTGAGGTCCTGATCGGAGCGGGACTGTCATCTTCCGCATCCTTCGAGGTACTCATCGCTACCATCCTGTCAGGCCTTTATAACGACATGAAGATATCTCCGGAGACGGCCGCCATCGCATCCCAGAAGGCTGAGAATGTCTACTTCGGCAAGCCCTGCGGTCTTATGGACCAGATGGCCTGTTCGGTAGGCGGCACGGTCTATATCGATTTTAACGATCCGGGATCTCCCAAGGTCACGGCCATACCGTTCGACCTGTCATCCTTCGGATATCGCCTTTGCATAACGGATACAAAGGGCTCTCACGCGGACCTCACTCCCGACTATGCGGCTATCCCCTCCGAGATGACCTCGGTAGCAGCTTTCCTCGGCAAGGACAAACTTCGCGGCGTATCACTTGAAGAGGTAATGAACGCCATCCCGGGATTAAGGGCGGAACTTGGAGACAGGGCCGTGCTCCGCGCACTGCATTTCGAGCAGGAGACAAAGCGTGCCAAGGATGAAGCGGATGCACTTCAAAGAGGAGACTTCCCTTCTTTCCTTAAGATATTCAAGGCTTCTTCTAACTCATCCTTCAAGTATCTTCAGAATGTATACAGCACGACGGATCTTAAGTCGCAGGGCATCGCGGTAGCACTTGCCGTAAGCGACATACTCCTTGGTGATGACGAAGCTTCCCGTGTGCACGGAGGAGGATTCGCGGGAACAGTTCAGGCTTTTGTCAGAGAAGAAAAAGTAGAGAGATACCGACTAGCCATGGATAAGATATTCGGCGAAGGTTCCTGCTCCGTCATGAGCATCAGGAACAAGGGCGGTATTAGGGTTATTTAGTCCATTAGTCACAATAGATTAACACAATGGTTATAAAGCATATTGTCGAGGAATAACGGCATATGTTAACTTTATGGTACGTTATGGTGTATTTGGGGGAATATAATATGAAGAAGAAGGAACGCACCGTCGGCCTTATAATGGCGACGATAATGTCTGCGGCGATGGGACTTATCGCTGCATTTCTCGTAAGACGCGGAATGAACCCGCAGGAGCTGGCATCGTCGCCGCCTGCAGCGGTCATGTACATAAGCAACGCCCTGGAATCTATATTCTTCGGCATAATCTTTACGCTCATACTTCCTATGGGCAAATGGGGTCACGCCTTAGCTTCCAAGGCAGGTGCCGTGCCTCCGTCACTTAAGTTCCATCTGCTGAACAGCCTGCCGGTATCCATGGCATGTGCGATACTTGTCAGCGCTCCTGTATGCTTTATCAACATCATCCAGGCCAGGTCTCATATGCCGCCTGAAGTCGCTCCGCCTCTTATGGCGATGTTCTTGTCGTCTTGGCTGAAGCTCCTTCTTCCCACGGCGATAATCGGCTATGTGATCTCACTTCTCATATCGCCCGTTGTCGTCAAGGCAGTAGGACTTAATGTCCATTCCAAGAGACCTCCTAACATTCCCGAAGGAATGAAGCCCGAGTAAACAGATAACCCGTTCCGCATACCGCAGAACGGGTTATTTTTTCTTATGAATCCAATGTACACCGCCTGTACGCTATTCCGGGCAAAAGATGTACTCAGATAGTCTCGGGATGCTGGATCCTTCCCTTGATATCAAGAGCCTTCTCTTCGCCCTCCAGGACTTCGATCATCTTGAGTGCGAGATCTATGGAGAAGCCTAAGCCTCTGCCCGTTAAGATCTTACCGTCTGCTGTCACGCCTGCGCCCGTGCATTCCGCTCCGATGAGCTTATCTTCCCACCCGGGGAAGCATGTAGCCTTCTTACCTTCAAGAAGGCCTAACCCGCCCAATACGGAAGGTCCTGCGCAGACAGCGGCGATATACTTGTCCGCAGCAGCCTGAGCCTTGAGTGCCTTTGCCAGTCCCTCGTGAGCCGTAAGGTTGGTCACGCCGGGCATACCTCCCGGGATAAAGAGCATATCCGAATCCTCAAAGGAAGCTTCTTCGAATGTCTTATCTGTCACGATCCTGATCTGATGAGAAGACAGGACCTCTCTTGTTCCGTTGCAGGATACGAGCTCCGTATCAATACCTGCTCTTCTTAGAAGATCTACGGCGATAAGGCACTCTGCCTCTTCAGTACCGTCTGTTATAAATGCTGTTACTTTGCTCATGGTCTATCCTCCGATTGGTTGATTACCTGTTAAGTATACAGCACCATGAAGACCCCGGTGAAGTATCCTGCTCTCCACTCGCGTCTCCGTTTTTGAAAATGGGGGACATCAGTGGAGAAATATCTCGCCAAAATGAAGAAAATTTCTCCACCACTGCCTCCAAATTCCCAAATGTGGAGACGCAGGTGGAGACATCCGGATATCCCCGGAAAAAGATCCGCCGGGAGAGCGCAATAATAGCGGCAAGCAGCACTTGATCTGCCCTGCCTCGCCAGCGCCTTCACCTTCTTTTGATCGCTCGAAGTTTATATAAGGCATACAAAAGCGGCACACCCTGTAATGAGCGTGCCGCCTATATATCTTACTTATATCAGGGACAGATATTACTTCTTGATAAGAAGTGACTCACCTGTCATCTCTGCGGGCTTGGGAAGACCCATGATCTCAAGGAGCGTAGGTGCGATATCGCAAAGTCTTCCGCCTTCCTTAAGTGTGTAAGCCTCATCGTAGTTGTAGAGGATG
This sequence comes from Oscillospiraceae bacterium, assembly GCA_900176545.1. GTDB lineage: Bacteria > Bacillota > Clostridia > Saccharofermentanales > Saccharofermentanaceae > Saccharofermentans. The sequence goes on along the minus strand of FWXP01000006.1, from coordinate 115,351 downwards.
AAAGGAACGGGATTTGTAGTATGAGCAGTATGAGGTGCCTTTGTCTCATAGTTGATCATCTGCTCTGCATTACCGTGGTCGGCACAGATGAAGAGAACGCCGTCCATCTTCTTTACTGCCTCTACTGCAGCGCCTACGCACTGGTCGATCCTCTCAACTGCTGCTACAGCTGCCTCGATAACGCCTGTGTGGCCTACCATGTCAGGGTTAGCGAAGTTGATGATGATGACATCGTAATCATTGGATGTGATAGCTGCGTCGAGCTTCTCGGATACCTCGGGAGCGCTCATCTCAGGCTGAAGGTCATATGTAGCGACCTTGGGAGAATTAACAAGTGTACGATCCTCGTCTTTGTTGGGCTCCTCGATACCGCCGTTGAAGAAGAATGTAACGTGTGCATACTTCTCTGTCTCAGCGAGACGAAGCTGCTTCAATCCGTTAGCTGCAAGATACTCACCGAATGTGTTAGTGATCTCTTCCTTCTTGAATGCAACGAACTTGTTGGGGATCGTCTCATCGTAATCCTTGAAGCATACATATGTAAGAGGCATGAAGCCGTTAGCTCTCTTAAGGAACTTGATGCACTTGGGATCTGCTGCATCGCCCTCAGCTGCCTCGATATCGGAATCTGCGAAGCAGAATGCCTTTGTTATCTCACGAGCACGGTCGGGACGGAAGTTGAAGAAGATAACGGAATCGTTAGGCTTAACAACGGATACGGGTGTGCCGTCCTCGTTAGTGATGACTGTAGGAAGAACGAACTCGTCTGTTACGTCGTTGTCGTAAGAAGCCTGCATAGCCTCGATGGGATCTGTTGCCTTAACGCCCTCACCGAGTACGAGTGCATCGTAAGCCTTCTGGATACGATCCCAGTTATTGTCTCTGTCCATTGCATAGTAACGGCCGGACATGGAAGCTACCTTACCGCAGCCGATCTCGTTCATCTTGTCAACGAGCTGCTGGAGGTAATCCTTACCGGATGCAGGAGGTGTGTCACGTCCGTCGAAGAAGGGATGAACATATACGTTCTCAAGGCCTTCCTTCTTGCACATCTCGATGATAGCGTAGAGATGTGTGATGTGGCTGTGAACGCCGCCGTCTGAGAGAAGTCCCCAGATGTGGAGGTCGGAATTATTCTTCTTGCAGTTCTCGATCGCACGAAGGAGCTCCTCGTTCTTGAAGAATACGCCGTCCTCGATATACTTTGTGATGAGAGTCAGATCCTGATAGATGATCCTTCCGGAACCGATATTCATGTGACCTACCTCGGAGTTACCCATCTGTCCGTCGGGAAGACCTACTGCAAGTCCTGAAGCAGCGCCGAGCTTGTAAGGGCACTCCTTCATGAGCTTATCCATAACAGGGGTCTTAGCCATGGCGATAGCATTTCCCTCTGTCTTATCGGAAATACCGTAGCCGTCCAATACCATCAATACTACAGGTTTCTGTCTCATAGTGAATCTCCTATATAAATATATATTTATTAGCCGTTAAAGATTATATAACGCGGGTCGGCTATCGTTCAACACAAAAACAGCCGCCTCAAACGAAGCGGTTGTTGTCCTTATCGTACATATAGTCGATCTTTTTCAAAGATCCTTCTATCTCCTCCCGGGATACTCCCAGTGAAGAACAGAGATCGTCAAGCGACGGGTAATTATCCCTAAGCTGTGTGTTGACGAAGCTTAAGAGCATTACGGGATCCTTAGGTATATTCATATGTCATCCTCCTTAAGCCCGATATTGTCGGAAATTATTTTATCACATTGAAAAGAGAAGAATGCTGGTGTAAAATTACACCTAGTAACGGATTTGGAGTACAAGATGAACAGAGAAGAATTTATCGCGATAGTAAACAAGGACCTGAAGCTGGTAAGGACTGAATATGGTCTTACTCAGGATAAGATGGCCATAATACTCGGTATATCCAAGAAGACTCTCGTAGAGAGCGAGAAGGGCCGCCGTTCCATCGGCTGGACGGAAGCCGTAGCTCTCGTTACCATCTTCTCTGAGAGCACCATACTCCAGAACTCTTTCGGAGACGACCTTCAGGGTGTCGTATCCGCTTTGGCTTTTGAAAATGTAGAGATCAACTATCCCTCTACCATGGGGGGACGCGTCTGGTGGAAGGAGATAACCAATAAGGACGGTTACCGCATCCAGCAGAACATCATCTCAGCACACTATCGGATCCTGGACAGCAAGGACAGACGCCTCATATCTTCATTCAGTCTCGACGAGATCAGGGAGTACCTCGATACCATCACAAAGTGATCAGTAGCAATTCTTCTCTTCACCCTTAGTGCGAAGCTGACACTTCTGATCCATCTTCGCTGAGATATCCCTTGTCTTTTTGCAAGCGTCAGAATTCCAGATCGACTTCCAATCATCCTTTAATACATTGCCGAGAGGCTCCTCGGAGAGCCAGCTCTGGCAGGGTACTACATTGCCCGAAGGAGTTACTGCCATATTGCTCAGGCACGCTCCGCAGGAAGGGACGGTAAGGCCCATCTTCTGAAGCTTCTCCTCCTCGATCCAGCCGGGAGACGTAAAGCTTATCTCCATGTCGTTGGCGTAGGCATAGTCCACTGCTTCCTTGAGAACATCGTACAGTTCCTCGTTGGTAAGCTGCGTCTTTACGGAAGCGTCTTCAGTTGCATTTCCGGTAAGGATAAGACCGGAACAGGTAACGTAGATGACACCCATGTCGTGCAGGAACTCAAGCGTCTTCTTATAGTCGCGATTCAATGTGCAAAGCGGCGTATTGATGCTCATGTTAAGTCCCGCCGCGATGGTATTCCTGATACCTTCTACCGTCTTGTCGTAATTATCGGCACCCACGAGCTTATTGTGGATATCCTTATCGGAAGAATAGAAAGTGATCTGAACGCTGTCGAGATCAGCTTCGCGGAGCTTAGAACACAGCTCGGGCGTCATCTTGACACCATTGGTATTAAGGCGCGTAACGAACCATCTGGCGCTCTTTATGAGTTCGGGAAGATCCTCCCTCATGGTAGGCTCTCCGCCCGTGAAGGTGAGCTGGGAGATCTTAGCTTTCTGCAAAGTCTTGATCACCGTCTTCCACTCTTCCGTAGAAAGCTCCTTCTCGTCAGCAAGCTTCTGGTCAGCCGCGTAGCAGTGAAGGCACTTCTGGTTACAGTGCCACTTACCTTCCCTTGTCATGGCGGACACCATAAGGTCCATCCTGTGAGGAGCGGTCATGTAGGGCGCATATTCTCCTATGGTTATGGGCTTCTTGTCCGATTCGACAACCTCACCTCTAGCGATAGCTTCAAAGATACCTATCATGCAGTCAAGATCATCTCTTAAGACGTCGTCTGCTACTCGTGGGAAGACCTTCTTGACCCCTGCAAAGGTAGACGAGAGGATACCGTCAAGATCCTCATCGCTCATGGGCTTGTCGCCGAATGCATTGACGTTCTTTATGTACTCTGACAGCAGTATCGCCCAGGACTCATTCACGGGAAATATATCCTGACCGTTAATTATAACCATTGTCTCTACCGTCTTGAAAGGTACGAACTTAGGCGGGATGAGATGTATCCTGATAACTCCCGGGCCATCCGGATTCCACGTGGTATGGAGGACTCCCTTCCAGTTCATGAGTTCATAAAGCTTCTGATTAAGCATCTTCCTTCAGCTCCTTCTTAAGTCTTGCTCTAACTCTCGAGGAGGAGAGCTTGGTACCGTAAAAGTCCTTGGCCGAGCATCCTGCTCTGCCTCCTCCTGCGCAGGCACACGCATATGCGCATGCACAGGCACATCCGCCGCCACCGTGGAAATGTCTGCCTCCGAAGTATCCTCCATCGCCGTCGTCATACTTATCGCCAAACTTGATCCTGACGAATACCATCACTACTGACAGCACCAATATCGCTATCGGCCTGGCAAAAGCGCTCAGCACTTCCGAATCCCACCTTAAGACGTCGTGCCTTTGAAAGTTAAAATCCGACCTGTCATAGGTTATATCAACAGTAACCTTATCACCGAGATCAAGTGCGCCCGTCCAGACGTAGAAACCGCCGGAAGCAGGGCATGCAGGCCTGACCAGATTGACCTTATCAGCTTTCCACTTTATGACATAGTTATCTACTGCGATCTCGTCGAACCATCCGGGCGTAAAAGAATACGTTGCCGTATTTCCGTTATTTCTCCACTGGTTATACATGACACACGAGAAGCTGAATGTTACCTCATCTCCCGCATGGTATTCATCCTTGAAGTCGACTCTTATAAAGGTATCGCTTTCTTCACGATAGAACTTTGCTTTCTTGATATTGTCACTTGTAGCCCTTATGTGGTCCACATCTCCAGTAGGAACACCTATCTTCACCCATGTAAGCGGTCCTTCCTTCTTGTCATCAAGTACTTTCCAGGTAATGAGATAGTCAACGTTCATGGAACCGGTATCGGTGATCGATACCGATATGGAATATAACTCGATCTCGTCTATCGGATCAGAAAGCGCCTTTACATTACGAGGCGGTATAAAAAATACGACGGCACATAAGACCGCCAATATCCCGCATAAGATACGCTTCAGGATACTCTTTGTCATTTTTCGTCCCCCCCTTTATTCCAAGGACATTATCGCATAAAGAAATGTAAAAAGGAATTGATTCAGGACTCAGAAGAGCACTTCGCGCGAAGCCTTGATCTGACCCTTGCGGAACTGACTTTTGTACCATAGAAGTCCTTAGCAGAGCATCCTGCTCTTCCTCCTCCTGCGCAGGCACACGCACACGCGCATGCACAGGCACATCCCCCTCCGAATCCTCTGCCGTGGAAATGTCCTCCGCGATACCTTCCGTTGTAATCGCCGTATTTGTCACCCACCATGAAACTGATCAAGATGGGCAAAACCATTCCAAGCGGGAAGAGGATCGCGAACGCAACCATTCGAAATAACTTGTATCCTTGATATTTCAATGCGAATGCGCTCTTCGGATATTCAACGTGTATCGTTGCCTGCTCACCTGAGCGAAGGCTTCCTCGCCATACATAGTAGCCGTCGACCTGCTCATACTCGGGGTAGGCATAGGACACCTGATCAGCATCCCACCTGATCTCATACTCGTCAACTGCGATGCCGTTGAACCAACCGGAATTGAAATTGGTAGCGTAATTCACTTTTTCCTTTGTATAGAACATATTACATACGCGACAGCTGAATCCGAAGGTTACCGTCTCTCCCGCATAGTATGCCCTGTCAAGGTCAACTCTTGCCAAAGGCTCTCTATTTGATACGTAATAGCTTGCTGATACTACATTATCCGTAGTTGGTTTGACATCGTGAATATCCTTTGACGGAAGCAGTACCTTGACCCATGTAAGAGGTCCTTCCTGCTGGTCGTCCAATACTTTCCATGTAATAAGGTAATCTGCCAGGAGTTCTCCTTTGTCGTTTACCGATATAGTTATCTGATATCTCTCGATCTCATCAAGCGGATTCGATACGGCATTGACCTTTACCTCCGGCACAAAGAATATCACGGCACATAATACCGCTAATAATCCGCATAAGATGCGCCTGAATGTTCCTTTTCTCATACTTTCTACCCCCTCTTATTCCGATGTTATTATCTCATATCGGAGCAAAGAGGGGAATAAATCCTACATCAGATCCTTATACTGCGCCCTGATCCTCTGTCTTTCCCTCTCATTGCGCTCGCGCTCCCACTCCTCGTGCTTCGCGGCTATCTTACCGGCCTTGACGAAGGCTCTTCTCTCAAAGGCCAGACCTATCACTATCCAGAGAAGGACTACCGCGAGGATCACGTTAAAGATGGTTGCCACTAGGATATGCGTAAGATCGGTATTGATCGGGATCGACCTGTAGGTATCAAGGGTAACGTTCTTAGCAGGATCACGTTCTCTTATGAAGCAGAAGTAAATGCCGAAGATGACATCCAGTGCCAGCCATATTATTGCAAACCACTTCAGTATCTTCTTCTTGAGCGCAGTAAAACGGAAGAGGAGCGGTATCTTATTGAACTCATCTTCGAAAGCCAGCTGCAGTACGCTTCTCTCGTCTATCTCAAGCTCTTCGGTGTCTTTCATGTGAGGCTCCTTCTATATCACTCGTAGTCATCGAGAGATACCTTTTTATTTCGCTTATAGTCAGTCTTCATGCGAAAGACCTTGGGAGAAGGTATGGCAGGTCTTCGTGAGGCCTTATGTACCTCTCCGTTAGCAACGGCTCTTCTGTGTTGTCTCTGCTTCCTGTTCATGTTCTTTCCCCTTATTCGTTTGTTATAACTTTAAGCATATCCGGCCGCATTATCAAGTGTGTTGACAAGTAAACTTGGCATATGTAATAATCGCATTGCAAAGTAAACTTGGCAAGAGGGGCACGTAACAATGTTAAAAAAGATCATCCTCGTACTGGCTGTACTAATGACGGGAATAGGCATATTTATGTGGATCTACGGGGATTCCTGCATATTTACGCTCAATAATGACTACATGCTCATCGATCTTTTTGACCCCGATTCCTTTAAGCCCGGAACATACGGTTCTGTCAGCCTGGATCCCGATTCGATCTGGCCCATAAGCGGCGATCTTTCCGTTGCCTGGGTATATAACGAAGATGACGAGGATAATTACAATCTGGAGATCCCGCTGGAAGGATTTGACTTCTCATCCTCTTATTCCGCCGTCGCAGGTCTTTCTTATGAAGATAAGGACGGTAATACCAGAGTGATGGTAGAGGTCGTCGAATGCCCCGAAGAGCAGAGGCAGGAAGTCCTTCATGGAATATACGACCTTAACGAGATGTCTTATGAGAGCGCCCTCTCTTACGAAGATGCCGACCCTTCCTTTATCGAGTACATGGAATGGACAGTATCGGACGAAGGCAAACAGGAGATAGATGATACTACATCGCACTATAAATGCATCGTCGTATCCAAAGGCAACTACCAGCTCATAAAGGTAATAGGAATAGCACTTACAATAGTCGGAGCATTGACTCTGACCATAGCTCTCCTTACTTTCAAGTTCAGACCGGGAAAGATATTGATAAGAGTCCTGGCTCTGGTCCTTGTCATCGTCGGAGTATTTCTGATAATGCAAAGGAAGAACATCTCCACCATGGCATCTCTCAAGGAATATACGGATGGTGTATATACCCTGAGATACACTGCCGACTATAAGCTGGACGAGATATTATCAGCAGACATCTCGAGTGAGAAGCAGCTCTTCTCATGGGTCGAAGACAATCTCTACGGCGGACTTCCAATATCGTCGGGACTTGACTCCTTCGGATGCGCAGGTCTCAGTACTACGACTCCCGAGGGCAAGCACCTTATGGGCAGGAACTACGACTTCTATGAGACAGACTGCGTGATGATCTACACGGATCCCGAAGACGGATATGCATCCATCGGAATGGTCGATACGCAGTTCATAAATGTCGGGGGCGATATCTCCATGACATCGCCCTTGGGACGTCTTACCACACTTGCATATCCCTACATGACGGTGGATGGGATGAACGAAGCAGGAGTCGGCGTAGCACTGCTGATGCTGGACCATAACGAGATCCACCAGAATGGCGGCAAGCCTGACATCGTGATGACCGTTGCCGTCAGAGCGATACTCGATACATGCGGAAGCGCGGATGAAGCCATAGCGCTTCTGGAGTCGTATGACATGCATTCCATGATAGACAGCGCATTCCACATCTATATCACTGACAGGACGGGAGCATCCGTCGTCGTAGAGTGGCTGGACGGAGAGATGGTACTTACCAATACCCCTGCCGTTACCAACTTCGTCATGGGAGACCCGGAGAATACCGATTATCTTCAGGGCGGAGAATGCAGGAGATACGACGCACTGATGACCGACTGGAACGGATGTTCCGGCATTGCTTCCGCAGAGGAGACTATGAGCTTCATGGCTGATGCCGCCGATGATGAGAATGCTAACCCCGGGGTTCTGGGAACAGAATGGTCCTGTGTATATAACCTTGATGATTTTGAAGTTACTGTATGCTTTGATATTGCGTATAATGAACCGTATTCGGTAACGCCGGAGACGTTCGGAATAAAGAGATAAGGAGCCCTCTATGGATAAGGAAAAGATACTGTCTGCCAGCAGATCGGAGAATAGGCACGGAGATGAGATGAAGAGATTTAACAGCATGAAGGCCGCTAAGGCAGGCCTCATTGCCATGGGGTCAGTCAACTTCCTCATACTCCTCTACAACTACTTTCTGGCAGGAGACGATCTTATCAAGGTCATATGTCCCATAGCCGCAGGTATCAGCGTATTGTTCCTGTACGACTATAAGCTCAACAAGAGGTTCTGGACGCTGGCCTTAGCCTGTGTATTCGCAGTAGGATTCACAGCTTCCTTACTTATGGTATTATTCGGAGTATCATTTGCGGTGGCACACACATATGGATAACGAGCTCATCTTAAGAAATCACCTCAAAGAGATCCGTAATGAAGCGGGACTGTCACAGCAGCAGCTCGCCGACCTGATCGGCGTGTCCAGAAATACCATAAGCTCCATAGAGACGGGACAGTTCAACCCCACTGCCAAGCTGGCGCTTATAATTTGTATCGCTCTTGATAAGAAGTTCGAGGAGATCTTCTATTTCGACTGAGTATTGATCTGTCAGATCTTTCCCGCACGCTTTTTCCTATGCTCTACTGCAAGGATACCCGCATATACGATGATCGATGCGGCAGACATACATGCTCCGTGCATAAGATACGGAGTTGTATACGATAATTCGACCGTATGCGCGCCCTGCGGCACGGGAATAGCCATGAAAGCCGTATTAGCCCTCAGGATATCAACAGCTTCACCGTCGACTGTCGCATGCCACCCTTTGGAATACGGAACGGCAAAATACAGATATTGATCCTTATCGGATACCACCTGTGCACTGATATGGTTGCCATCGTATGCATATTCCACGGAATCCATGCCCGCATGTTCGTAGAAGGAAGATATTACCGAATCGAGCTGCGCTTCGGATCTTGTATAGACCTTGATATCATTTATCGTATATCTTCCCGGAGTTATAAAATAGATCCTTACGGTATCTATGGGCTCCTCTGTGTACCCCAGGTTGAATAAGAGATCGTCTTTACCACAGTAATAAGTGTTCTGAGTCGGAAGTCCGGTATAGTAATCTGATCTGACTACAGTATCCTGATAACACTTTGCGACTGCGATGATATAGTAATCAGAATTTACTTGATCTCCGATCAGATCATCCAGAAAAATCGACAGTTCACTATCCGTTATCTCGTCGAAAGATAATTCCAGATATCCGCCTTCGGGACCAACCGTGATATCGTTTCCTGTATAAGAGATGTCGCCTGAAGTGATCACTGAATGATCACATACACTGTGCCCGGGCGTCATATCTTCCGTTCCGCCTCCTGCAGCACCATCCAGTACGATAGATCTCATTACTATCTCCTCACGATCTATCGGCTGACTTTCCAGATAGTATTCACTGCTTACAACATCATCGCAGAAATACACCATTGAAACATCATTGACGCTCTGATAGGTCTCAAGATCATCGTTTGAAGATATCAGCTCATACCCGTAAGGTGCACCGATACATGTATCTTTATCATTCTTCCTGAGCACATAGCGCGTAGCACCCGTGATATCAAGGAATGACCTTCCTCGGAAGCCGGTAAACATAAAGCCTGTAGCCGAACTATTTACACCCATCTCCGAATAATAATCGGAAACATAGGGATTACAGTTGCTGTTATAATAATCGTATCCGTTAGTGCCGTATACCATCGATACATTGGTAGGAGTATCTGAAACTACTCTATAGAGCACGGAATACCTTACATTATTCATCTCATCCTTATCAAGATCAGCTCTCTCCAGCAGTTCGTAATTCTCATTATACGCAGAGCCCGCTTCAAGCATCGTAAAGACGCTACTGTCGTAAAAACTGAAAGCACTGACCAGGATACAGGAGATCATCACCGGGACCATATACCAACGGTTTGAATTCAATGTCTTCCTCTCTGACAAAGATACGATGATGACATAAGATATCACTGTAACAATAAGAGAAACGGCAGAGAACATTCCCGCTCTTCTTCCGAGAACTAATGCGATCGGAACATAGATAAGTGCACCCAAAAGCAGACCAAAGCGCTTCTTCCTGCTAAGAGTCGGAAGATCATCATATGTGCAAGTAACAATATAAGCTATCAGAAGATCATATCCGAAAACATATCTGGCAGTAGGATACTTCATCAGATGAAAGACCGCCCCGACCACCGGGAATACAAATGATACCGTGTATATCACGAATAACCATTTGAGACGTCTATTATCTTTTCTGTCAAAAAGGCACAGAAGACCGATAACGGCGACTGCCGAGATACCGAATGTAGCATCTCCTCCCATATAAGCACAGGAGAAAGCATGAGATATCATCAATATCATGTTATACACCGAGAACACCGGTATGGTGAACGATCTGTCTATCCTGTCCAATCCGGCAGTCGTCATAATGCTGGGGAGTTCAAAGACCAACCCGATGCATACGGCTATAACTGAAAATACCATAAACCTGATAAACAGCGTTACGAATCTTTTGATCGATCTCTCCTCTTCCGAGAAAAACCTTATGACACAATAAACAACGATCAATATCGCTGCAATAAAGGTAAAGTAGGTGGCAATCGTCATAGCGTAGACCAGCATGATCACATAAAGCAAATGACCCTTCCCCTGCCAAAGTCTGTCTACACCAAGTAACAACAACGGGAAACAGCAAAAAAACGGAAGAAAACCGGATTGAATGAAAACAATATATATGACCGCGGAAAAGCAATAGACCATGGCTCCGGCAGCGATACTGTCGATCGACCTACCTTTATGATAAGCGAATATAGAATAAGACAATCCTGCCAGATACAACCTTATAGCCAGCAGGATATCAAAAGATATCTCAGCATATCGAAGCGGTATAAATGCAGATACCAACGAGAGGAGGTCATGACCACCTCCCATTACGATAACCCCAAGCGGATCATCACCCATACCGATGCTCATATCCCACATCGGAATTTCCATATTATGGTCGATAAAGATATTAGACGCGAACTTCTTTACCCATGTCCCGATATAAACATAGTAGTTCAATCGCTGATTCAGGCCGTCTCCGGGACCGAAAAAGCTGTAACCTCTGGCACAAAGAAAAGGAACGATACAAACACAGAAGAATACCAGATACCACACGGTGTATCTTCGCATCAAAAGGCCAAACGTTCTTTTCTTGTCCATATATCAACAGATCCTTATCTATCCAAAAATCACGATCACCTCAAATATACACAACACCGCTTCAGATATCAACGACATGCCCTTTATCGCCCTGTATACGGATCATTCAACGATAAAGACCGTATTCTCCTCAAAGATACCGAATGCAAATCCCAGCTTCAGGAACAACGGCATATCCTCATATGCTTCATATCTTGTCCTCATTAGGAACTCTTCAATGGTCAGATCCTCATAATAACCGTATGGGTTGGCCACGGCGACTCTGTCACTCGGGATATCCATACCGATGACCAGAGAATAATGGAGAGTCCATTCATCGCCGTAGAGAGCAGCCCATTCAAAAGGTACAGGTACGCCTCTTTGAAGGCTGTCATAGACTCTTTCGATAAGTTCAGAGTTGGTAAGGTAGCTGTACATGGTAGTAGTCCTGCCGGGAAATCTCCTGTTCATCTCGTCGCAGAAACTGCTTCCGGTAGAAGTCACTACCCTTCCGTATTCATCGTATAGCGACTCTTCGGTTATATCACCACCGCTCCACGAAGAGAACATCTCGATAACGGCATATCCGCAGGACACATCCTGGGTTATGACCTCCACACCATCCGCACTGACAGGCGTCATGAACCTCTCATCGGTATAGATATAAGAATAGTCGTTGTCGATGGCCTTCTCCTTCTGGGCGAGAACGAATAGCGCACAAGAGGCTGCTATGACCGCGGCTGATACCAGGCACAGGATAACTATAAGGGATCTTTTCAATATCTTCTTCATAAGGCACTTCTCCATTCATCTTTATCTTGACCTCATGATAATCTCAGAACCCTTAAGTGCCTTTAGATATCTCTTAATTCTTTCTTAATTCAGGACAAGTAACCTATTTATTCAACAAACAGAACATCGAAGATCTTCCTTGCTGCCTCAGAAGAGGAAAGGGTGCCGGTATCGACCGCCACATCGTATCCGTCCTTAGGATAAAGATATGTATAGGACGCTTCTGCAGAACCCACGCACCTGTCCCCTCTCTCCTTTTCTCTTTTTAAGAGTACTTCAAGAGGGCATACGATATGTACCGTATCTACCTTACAGGGAGCCATGCTGTCTATGAGCTGCTCGTATATCCTCTCGCTCGTGATAACGTGATCGATGATAACTCCGTTCCCCGCCTCATAGAGCTCACGGATCTTCTCGCACATCTCTCCTGAGATCTCATACACATCGTCCTCGTAGATAGTCTCTGAAGTCGATACCTTCATGTGATCATCTATGGACACGATCTCATAGTTCTCTGACCGTTCTCTTGCGATCAAGTCTTTGAGCGCAAGGGATAAAGAGGACTTTCCGCTGCTGGAAGGTCCGTTAAGTAATATTATCTTCCTGTTCATCTCATTCTCACCTTCTGTTCAGGACGAACACCTGATTCGGATACCCGAATTCTTCTACGAGCTCTCCTTCGACAAATCCGAACTTCTTGTAAAGTGCCCTGGGGGCCGTCCCCTTCGTATCGTCTTCGCGGAAAGTAGTTACCGTGATGTCTCTTGTTCGATCCAGTTCGGATAGGGCTTTATCCAACATCGCCGATGCTATACCTGCTCTTCTGTAGTCGGGATCCACCGCCAGGCAGCATATCATATTGTATCCTCTTGAGAACAGTATCACTCCGATGATCCGACCATCTTCTTTGACACATAAAGCCTGATCTTTTCCCATGAACTTCAAAACAGTTTTCCTATGCTCTTCAAGAGCTTCTTCTGTCTCAAGTCCGGGGAAGTTATCGCTGACTTTTGTTACCGGCTTCATCCACTGATCTATATCTTCTTTTTGCCCGAAATGCACCTGCATAAAATTCCTCACAACAACTCGTGCATCTTCTATCACCCGATAACCGCTGTCAGCCTTTTGCCCAAAAGTATTCCGAAAATACAACAGGTAACACTCAACGTCACATATGCTCCGCCGAGTAAATATGCCTTCTTCTCAAACAGATTGTATGCCTCAAGTGAAAACGTGGAAAAGGTCGTAAATCCACCGCATACACCGGTCTTCCAGAAAAGGACCGTATTAGGCGATACATTGCCTTTCTTATCCGTCAGGCCTACGATAAATCCTATCAGGATCGCACCAAGGATGTTCGTTACCAGAGTCAATACCGGGAACTGTGTCTTCACCGGAATAAGACTTATCGCGTATCTTGCTACCGCTCCAAGCGCACCGCCGAGTGCAACAAAAAGAATATTCATTTTATGTCCTCACCCTATTAACCATCTTGCAATATCATACACTCTATCGCAGCAGATATCGATCTACCGAACACCGCTTTCAAGGATAGAGAAGGATCTCTTCTCAAGGTCCATCTCGGCCAGTGCACCATAAGGGAGCATACAAGCCGGCGAGGAGTGTCCGTAATTCAGTCCGTAAAGAACCGGAACAGAACACGAGTACTTACCGGAGACTATCTGCCTGATGATCTCTGATCTGGCATCAAATGAACCCTTCTCGTCGGACTTTCCTATGACGATACCGTTAAGCCTTAGAAGGATACCCTTTTGTCCCAAGTATTCAAAGAAATTCCTGATGCAGTTTTCACCAAAGAACTCCGGGATGTCCTCAACAAAAAGTATAGCCTCGTCATAATCCTCTGCGTGAAGTTCGATCTTTGTCCCTTCGAGCTCCATGAGCCCGGTATGGCCTCCGATCAACCTTCCGGATACACTTCCGGATCCGCTGACGATCTCAAGATCACTATTGGGATAGAATGTCCTCTTCTTCTCGGGATCAAAGTAATCTACCGGCTCATATGTCCACTCATTAGAACACTCTATCTTTCCGATCGGCGAAGGATCAAAAAGAGTCTTCACAAACCACTTTCTGCTGTATTCATGCCAACCCGATTGATCGGCGATACCGGTAAGAAGATTATCACCGTAGAAAGATGCCAGACCGCTATGGTAGCACAACAGATGAAGATTCATTACGTCCGAGCAACCGATAAAGATCTTAGGGTTATCCGATATCACTTTGGGATCGATATAGGGGATGATCTTAATGCTGTCATTACCGCCTACATTGGCGATGATCGCATGAACATCTTTGTTCTCGAATGCCCACATGATATCTTCTGCTCTTGCCTTGGGATCTTTCGACAGATAGTCTGATCCTCTCATCGAATTCGGAGCAGCGATGACCCGAAGACCAAGTTCTTCCAATCTTGATACTCCAAGTTCGTATTTCCACCTTATCTTCTGATCTCCGGCCCATCCGTTACACGGACTTACCGTCGCTACCATATCGCCTTTCTTAAGGCGAACGGGTTTAATTAATCCTTTCATTATGATCTCTTTCCCGTCTTGATAAAACTGATCAGCTCTTCAAGATCATCGAAATCATCATAGTCACCCATAATACCTTCTCGGTGGTAGACGATACCCGCTTTCTCGTTGCGTTCCAGACAATCCAGAAGTTCCTCTACGCCGTATCTTTTTGCAAATTCGGAGAAGGCGCGGGGCTTGATCTTCTCTGCGAACAATCCCTTGCGGCAATCCGCAGGGGCACATTCGTAACAAGCAGCCACGTTCTTATCTATTCCGCATCTTCGTACTTCGCAGAAATCAGCATCCTTGCACCAGGATAATTCCTTAAATCCGTCTCTTCTGCATCCTTTGCAGATAACGTTTTCAGAGCAAAGACAACACGCAAGCCCGCATCGTGCTATTCCAAGTTCTCTTTTCATCTTATGCCTCCTTCTTTCTTGCTAATTCTAAATATACAAACTCATCCGGATCTTCACCTAATGCTATAACATGCTCCGGCATTTCTTTACGAATGAATCCAAGCCGCCGGTACAGTGCCAACGCTTTGCTGTTTGCAGGACGTGGATCTACCCATACAGTCTCCGCACCGTTCCTGAAAGCTTCTTCTATAGCATACGATAAAGCTTTTGTAGCGATGCCTTTTCCTCTGGCAAACCTGAACAGTTTTATATCCATCGCCGCGGAATGACTTTCTTCATCAATCTGATAGCAAGTCTCACCGCAATACTTACCGTCTTCGAAAATGGAATAGTGAACGCTCTCAGGTCCTGTCTTAATGTAACCGTCCAACCATTCGCGAATGCCTTCTTCCGTTTCCTTTAGCCCTCCGAGCCAGATATATTTCATAACATCAGGATCTGCCCAAAGGCTTTGGATATTCTTTATATCTTCGTATGTTGATTCTTTAATCGTGATCATATAATTCTCCTTATAAGGCCAACCTGAAATGCTCTTCGATAATGTGTAAAGTGCCTTCCACGGTGTCGTCCTCCGACCTCTCCTTATACTTGAAGCCGCTGTTTATAAACGTCTGCCTTTCGAGCTCGTTGTCGATATTAAGCGCTTCATTTACGTTCTTAAGAAGCTCCTCTCCGTCAGAGAAAGAAAGTATGAATCGATAGACCTCATCCTTATCTGCGCGGTCGAAATAATGCTTTCTCTTCATGTCGTCCGGAGCAAAAAGAAGGAACACATGGTCGTAGTCACTTATCTCCTTTAGAAGTTCTACGGGGATTATGCCGTCTACGATCACCTTCTTATCCTTGGGGATAGAAAGAAGATCCGCTATCGTAAATTCCGCTTCTTCCCAAAGTGAGGCTCTCATCCAATCCGCATACTCACGAGGAGGCCGGGCAAAATAGCCGTGCCAGTCCGCACTTCTGTCGAGCCCCATAGCAGGTTGCTCTTTGGGATTGGCGATCAAGGCATATTCGTCCTCGTGGTCACCCTGTCGGTATCTGATGAATCCGTGTCTTTCTTCAAGCAGCTTAGCCATAGTGGTCTTGCCGCCGTATGCACCTCCGCATAAGAAGTACACATTCTTCAAGTGTTCTTTGATTATGTTATTCGCGATCTGCATATATATTCTCCTGTCTGTAGGAGATGAGATCAGTTCCTGATAAAGCCGCTGTCCTTGTCCTCGGAATAGTCTTCGTCAGAGACGAACCTTTCCACTCTCATGTGTAGATCGTACTTCTCTCTAAGAGATGCGATAGTCTGCATCATGGGGGATGCATGGTGAATATCGATCGCCTCCTGACTCTCCCAGGAATCTATAAGAAGTACTGTCTCGGGATCGTTCATGGGGAAGAAATACTCATATCTGAGGTTACCTTTTTCCGCACGGATCTTATCAGCCGTACCGCTGCTCTCCATCTCCTGTGCAAACTTCTTCGCACTGCCGTTTGTTCCCGTGTAGTAAAGATTTACAGTAATAATCATAAGTCACCACCTCGTCATATTCTTCTCGAACTTCTTCTCGTATGCATCCTTAAGTTCATCGGATGTAATACCGTAGCAGAGCATGACATCGTTGTAGTACATAAGAACGTCTGCCATCTCCTCTATAAGATCTTTTCTTATATCGATGTCAGCCGATGCTTTTGTGCCGCCGTTCTTCTTAACTATATCGATGACTTCACCGATCTCGCTGACCATCCAGAGAAGCTTATTCTTACCAGTCTCGGGACCTATCTGCTCCCACTTATCCTTATACTTCTCCTGAAGTTTTTGCTGCATCTCCTGCATCTGATCTACTGTAAAATCTGCCATGCTATCCCTCCGATAAAACGATATAAAGATTATACAATACTAATCCGAGCTGACTTACTCCCAAGTCTCTCCTATTCCCAAAAGCGGGACATCATGTATCAGGCAGAAAGCATCGTGCCCGATGTCTTCTTCGTCTACTTCTTCCCCTTCGCGAGATGCGCATTCAAACTCGTCTACGATACTCTCGATAAGCGTCATGTCGATAAAGAGCTGCAGTTTATTAAGCTCATCTTCGAGCACATCCGTCTCGCTTCTGTAGCCTTCAAGAACAGTATCGAAATAGTGCTCCATAAAGGCGACTCTTTTCTTCGGATCAGGCTCGAATTGACACCACCCTATACCGTGCGTCCAAGTGTGCGCCAGATCGAACATATACCAACAGAAGATGCAGTTATCGAAGTCGAATACAGTTATGTCGCCGCTACTCATATCCACATGGTAATTGCCGTCACAGTAATCGAAATGCACCATGCCGAACACATTGTCGTTTACAGGAAGCTTACGAAACTCTTCTATACGTTTTGCGATAGCTTTCTTAAGCTCGCCGCAAGTATCCGGGATAAGCTGTTCTATGTATTCCATGTTGTACTTATCGAAATACGACATACGTTTATGAGAAGGCTCGTACTCCTTCGACAGCTTATGTATCCTGCCTATGGTCTTGCCTACGTTATAGAAGTATTCTTCGAGAGGCGCACCTTCCCTATACCTGTATCCGTTATCGAACATTAGCATGCCTTTTGCATATTCAAAAAGGCATACATATGCATCTCCTATCCTTTCGACAAGAGCTCCGCTTGGAGACGGTATTACATCTGCTACAGAAGCGCCGTTATCCGCAAGGAAACGGATATATTCCGCCTCCGCAAGATAGTCTTCCATAGTCCTGTCGTTAAGTTCGGAAATACGAAGAACGTACTTCTTCTCGCCGTCCTTGCTGCACACGAAGACACGATTTCTTCCGCCCTCGTGTTCGGCGATCGGCTTCAGATCGAATCCATCTAATCCGTATAATCTCTTTGCCTGTTCTATAGTGTTCAAGTCTTTCTCCTTATCAGAAATCTGTCTGATCGTATCCTTTGGATATCAAGATCGTATATTTACCCGGAAAGAGCTCTTCGCAAAGTCTTATCTCAAGCTCCTGCCTGTGCTTTAAGTGATCCATAAGTGCTTGTTCTCCGGACACATTATTCGCTTTTGCAAAGGGCGAATTATCGAAGAATTGAAGCATTAGAGGGAACCACAATTCGTTGCCCTTATCGTCAGATCTTTCCTTCCTGATCACATCGATATTTGCCTTGATGTCTTCAGTTTTAATGTATGCGATATGGATTTTCTTTCCTTCCAAAGTCTTAGCTGTTTCCTTATATAGTTCGAAGATCTCTTCATCGGTAGCGTTGCGGTATAAGATCATGTCCTCGATGGTGTTTTGGAAGAGAGAACATTCGAAGATCGAATCGTCTCCTTCCCATCTTTTGTACCTGTTAAGAACAATGCTTCTAAACTCATCCAAAGACTTTCTTCCGTTATAGATCTCATACTCCTCAAGCTCCTGATAGAACTCGTGTCTGTCAGTCTGAACCTTGGTATAGCAGACGATAACATTGCCGTTTTCTTCGTGACTTTTTTCCTCTATCTGATGCTTCAAGTCACTGTACTTATCTAAGATCTCTTCGTACTTTTCTTTGCTGACAAGAGCGCACCAGGCAAGCTCGATAGGAGAGTAGTCGCCTTCACGATACACAGTGTATCCCGGGTACTTCTCCTGAAGCTTTCCTACGAGAGTACTCTTGCCGCTTCCCTGTAATCCTTCGACAAGATAGTTCATGTAAGTTCCTCCTTTACGCGTGGGTTATGGATTGGAACATAAATGCAAAGTCTTTATTCTCCTCGAAGAACTTGCCCCTTACAAAGAAATGAGAATCTTCTTCTGTTACTTCGTTCTTGGTATATCCCTCCGTATCCTTTGGCGTGAAGTTAAGAAGGACATGAGTTATATCATTACCGAAAGACTCAATAACCTTGTCGACATCACCCGTTCCGATAACAGCATGAAGGATAAGCGTACCATCCTCGATCTCGGCTATAGCATACGTATCAAGGTCAGGGATATAGAATGTATTCTCCCTCATAAACTGCGAGAGATAGAACATATAAAGTCCCGTGTTATTAACCATATACATATCTGCATTTTGTGCAGTCTCAGAAAGGATATTCACCATCTTGTCCCAGTCTTCTTTGTTCGACATAGGAACTGCTTGGGCAGATCTGTCTCCTGCGATCTTAACGCCCTTGGAGAAGCAGTATTCCTTACCCTCCGTAAAGCCGAACTTAGGATAGAACTCCGCTACCGAATCGTTACCGTAAAGGTATATTCCGTCTGCATCTTTTATGTCTTCCATGACTCTTTCCATAAGAAGGCGGGCATAACCTCTGCCTCTGTAGTCAGGGTCGGTCATGACGGTGCCGAGCTGAATAAGATGAACTGTTTTTCCCTTATAGTTCATGTCACATCTGTTTACCGATATGTTAGATACGACCTTACCGTCTTCTATGACTGAATAGGGATCGTAAGCTTCTTTCCAGAAGCCGTTTTGGTACCAGCCTTCGAAGTTCAAGCCGAATACTTTCTCTGCAAGTTCATTAAAGGAATCTCTAAGTTCCTTGTTATCTCTATATGCGTGTCTGATTTCCATAAATACAAAACTCCGTTACCGGGACAAAGTAATTCCCGGTCAAATTAATACTTTATAGATGAATTAATTGAAAAACATTATCCTTACAGACATGCGTCGCAACTACAGACGAACACAACAAAGAATAATGCTGATGATTAAATATCAAAGAAAGGTTTCACAAGGAGATTAAAACATACATCTGAAATTAACGCAATGCCGAATCCGAAACTAATGCTACAATTAACATATCAACGGTAATGAGGGACACACATGAATAATACGCATAAGATCAACGTCGCACCCGATATCGATCTTTTCGTAGAGGAATACGGAAACGGCGACAGATATATCATTTCGGCGCAAGTCGGATTCTACCCGCAAGGTATGCAGCAGCATCTTGCTTCCATGGGATACCACGTATACTGCATCACCTTAAGAGGATTCTATCCTTCTTCCTACATCGAGGAAGACTGTGGCGAGCATTGGTACGATGTCTTCTCGGACGATGTAGTACGAGTCGCAGATAAGCTCGGAATAGATAAGTTCATCTACATGGGTGCTTCTCACGGCGCCGGTGTCGGCTGGCATCTCGTGCTGAATCACCCCGAGCGCGTCACGGGATTTGTGGCATGCGTGCCGGGTCCTCACAGCTTGAAGGAAGGCGACATGTCCATACGTCAGATGCTGCTGTCGGGGATCATCAAGGAACCGCCTCCCATGGATCCTCCGATAGATAACGATGACAGAAGGCAGCAAAGAAGAGACATACGCGAAGAGCATATCTCGCATAATGCCGAGCCTGACCCCAGAGAGAAAGCAATCGATTACGGAAGACCTCTTCTTAAGTACAAGACAGAGGAGAAGCTTATTCAGATGCTCAGTACCATAAAGACCCCTACCCTGATACTTGGAGGCATCGACGACCCCATAAGCACACCCGAGCTCATGCTTCGAACAGCCAAGGCCCTCGCACACTGCAAGCTCGTTATCTACTCCAACTGCGGTCACAACATAGACACGGATCTTATAGAGGAACTGTGCGGGGAAGCAGACAGATTCATCAGGCAGGTATATAAGGACGGTAGGGTCTACGAGTGGGGTTAAGCCTCACTCTTTTTGCTCTTCTTTTTCTTAGTTCCGACAACAACGCATACCGCAGCTGCAACAATGACGGCAGATGCTCCTATCACGATATAGATATTCTTGTTGCTCTTCGGCTTCGGATCGAACAGACGATCGAGAAGATTAATTATGCCGCCGCGATCTCCCTGATGTGACCAACCGGTGACATACAGATGCTGACCGTTACGCTCGATGATGTAATGTCCGCATGTAAAGCCCGGTGTATCTCCGCCATGTTGCACAGTACCCTCCATGACCTCAAGTCCGCATGCATAGAAGCCTATAGGAGTGAGCATCGTCTCAAGAGAGTCGTCCTTAAGAAGGTATCCGCCGAACAGAGCTCTGTCGTACTTCAAGATATCGACTGCCGTGGAATGGATATCTCCCGCGCCTTTGGAATACTCGGGACGGAAATAGAATGCATCCTCAGGAAGAGAAGCCTCTACATCGCCAAATGCCATGGACGAAGTATCAGTCATGTTGCATGGATCAAAGATCACTTCCCTGACGTAGTCCTGATAAGCCTTACCGGTTATATGCTCAATGATGACAGAGAGCAGATAGAAATTAGTATTACTGTACTCGAACTCAGTATCAGGTTCACTATTAGGCTCACAGGTAAAGACACGCTCCAGGAAATACTCTTCTTCTAACGATGTGTAGAAGGTCTCAAGTCCTGCCTCTTCCCTGAGCTCTTCAAAATCGGCTCCTATGATCTCACAGACCACCTCTTCATCCCAGAACTTATCGGGAGCATTCAGATAATCGGGGATACCGGATCTCATATGGAGCATATCCGATATCGTTACCTTGGATGTCGCTTCGTAGTACGGGCATGAAGAATATTCGGGGAACAGATCTCCCAGTGTATCGTCAAGTGAGATCTTGCCTTCTTCCATAAGCTTAAAGATACATACGGCAACAAATGACTTAGACATGGAGCCTATCTCGAATGTGGTATATGGATCTACTACATTGCCTTCGTTATCTAAGATCTCTTGTCCCGTCGCGAATATGACATCGTCATCGGTAGCCACTAGCCATACTCCCTGAAGGTCAGTATCGTTGATCATGTACAAGAGCGAATTGACCATCGCTTCGTATTCTTCATCTTCATTGATCAGGGTATTGCCGTCGACGTTAGTAAGCTTACCTAACTGGTCCTCTACCTTGATGCGATCTTTTAATCCCGGGGTACACGATACAAGTCCCATGGTCATAGATAAGACCAGGACGACACTTATGATCTTTTTCATACTTCTATCCCTTCACTGACGTTTATTACAGCCCCTGATAGGAGTATAGCAATCAATCCGTCGGGTCGCTACAAGAGTTTCCGCCGTCAGATACGATTACGGATATTGCTTCGAATGTTAAGATGCCTGAAAAGGCAAGCCATTGCAAAAGCTGCTATAAGGATACCGCCGAAGACCAGCATTCCGATGTTGTATCCGTATGTAGTGAACTTATAGAAATCGTGAGGATCGGGGAAGGTATCACCCATTCCGTTCCTCCAGAGATTCCAGATATAACCTATACCATAGATAAGCGTCGGGAATATCGACATCCATGTATATCTCATCTTCATACGAACTTCCTTGGTATCGAGAAGACAGAAATCCAGTATGACGAGCAAAGGAATTACCAGATGGAATAGGAATCCCTGACCTCGATACAGCTTCAGATAGCCGTAATGAGGGGCCAGGACAAATGCCGTTACCAAAAACGTTATTGATATGGTCGCCGTGCAGGCGAGCTTCAGGAAGACAAATATATCGGAGAGCTTCCTCTTCTTACCGAATCTCAATACGAGATAATAGGCGGATACAAAACCGCACAAAAGATTGGACTGCGTCGTAAAGTACTTGATGTTCTTGGCGCCTACCGTCGTGAGACTCCTGCCGTCTCCGACCTTCCTCAGGAAGAGGACGATGACACCCGTTATCACCATCAAGACTACAGAAAAGTTGATTATTGCAGATAAGCGATCTCTTCTGGGAAGCCCACGCATGATACTGACCGGTCCAATTCAAAAACTTACCTTTCAATTATATCAGCGTAAGCAGCATTTGTGGTAGAAAATTTAGCAAGATTGCACAAAAAATATATCAAAGTCTCAAAATAATCGTTTTATATCCACAAGAGAGTCAAGTCTCGCATAGAGGAGTTTCTTAAGATCCTCGTCGGGTTCCGTAAGATCCGGGATCATGATCACGTTGCAGCCTGCATCGTAGGCGCTTCTTACGCCGTTGGGAGAATCCTCTACGGCAAATGTCTCCTTCGGAGAAAGACCCAGGGTTTCGCATGCGAAGGCGTAGATATCAGGAGCAGGCTTTCCCTGCTTTACCATATCCGCGCATATAATCTTGTCAAAAGCATCAAGAAGACCGATCCTGCCAAGATACCGCTCGGTCCTGGGAAGATCGTTGGCTGTGGCAAGAGCAACGGTAATGCCCTGCTCCCTTAGCCAGGATAATATCTCTTCCGCTCCGGGCTTTAACGGGATCCCGGGCTTTAGATATTCCTCTATTATCTCCTTGCGGACGGATCTTACCTTATCGTAGTCGAAGTCTTCGCCGTACCACTCCTTGAACTTTAAAGGAGCGAAAGGACGTCCCAGTGACCTGAGCTCCAGAGCCACATCAGGATCGCACTTATATCCGAACCTGCCCAGCGCCTCAGGCCATGCCAGGCGGTAGAACTGCTCTGTATCCGTTATCGTTCCGTCAAGATCGAAGATGACTGCCTTTATCACTTTATTCTCCTCGCGAGGCAGGCTTTATCATCTTGCCTACCATGGTTATAAGGGGGCCTAAGAAAAGTGCCATAAGAACTATTCCTATTACGGGTACCCCTCCGAATATTATACCCGCAACTATCGCAGCGCCGTCCCAGCAGATCCTTACAAGAGTCTTGGGAACCTTGGGGAATTTGCCTGTTATCTTCTCAGCCAGGATTATGGGAACACCGTCATAGGGCGCTACCCCGGTATCAGCATTGATATATACGGCCGCGCAGACCATGAAGAATAGAAGCGATACCAGGAATATGATCCATCTGGATAAAGGCTGCGTAAATACGGATTCCGGGATGGTCTTGCCCCAGACCCAGCTCCAGAAATCTACATAATATCCTACGAGCACCATATTAAAGAGTGTACCGAATCCGATGAGGCTCCTCTTGAAGATCAGTACAATGGCAAACATTATTATATTTGCAATGAGCTGCCAGTTACCGAAGCTCATGCCGATCCTCGCACATATGGACCTGTTCATGAATGTGCAGGGATCCGTACCAAGATTACACTTGATCAGGATAGAGACAAAGAATCCCATACCCGTAACGCCTGCGAAGCTCAGCCCGATCCTCTTAAGGTCGAACCTTTCCTTTATACTTTTCTTTTCCATTTCTTATACTCCGAATCTTAAGTCGGTTACAGATGATAGCACCTTTACCCCCGGATAACAAATATCCCGCCTGCCCCATATGAGACAGACGGGATATAGTTCTTCACCGTTATCTTACGATGTGATCAGCAGATCGTATTACCACCATGTACTGGGATCGATATCATACCAATCGTTTACCCACAAATATGCTACACGATCACGCTTCTGAAGCTGTCTTGAAGATGAGAATACTCTTCCGCAAATAGCACATGAGACAGTTGTATCGCGATATCTGTACTGGATATCCCAACCGAGACCGCTGAACTTCCAGTCAGTAGTTGTCCAATCGGTGGTATTCCAGTCTCTGTACCTGCCACACTCATGTGTTCCTGCAGCGCAGTTCAGATCAACGATCTGCTCATGACAGCAGCATACACATTCCTGACTGTCGCCGGTGTTTGTCGTAAACGCGGTAAGCGAGAAGAACATGGTCGCTGCCATCGTAATAGCAGCTAACTTTTTTGTGATGTTTTTCATTAAAAATCTATCCTTTCACACAATGTTTATTTGTGCGCACCTTGGAAACTCTAACACACCAATTACCATGTGTCAAACCGCTATGCATTGCATTTATTGAATTTCTAGCGACAACCACAGAAACGCATGCAGTTTTTCTTGATCTTTCCTAATAGATTATTGTCTTATTGCATGAAGACTGCGGACGCTCGGTTTATCTGAGCTTATTTACCATCAGTGTCTCTGACAGTAAAGTACCGTCCTTGAGCTTTATGGCACGAGGGCGGACTCCGTACACTTCGAATCCCATCTTCTTATAAAGGCCGATGGCTCGATCGTTGCCTTCCACGACCTCCAGCTCCACTTGCATAAGGTCAGGGTTAGCCTTGGCAACATCAAGCATCGCTTCGAACATTGCAGTACCGATACCAAGTCCCCAGTATTCCTTAAGGAGTGCGATAGCAACATTGGCTCTGTGCTTTATCTTCATCTGACCGTTCATCATCAGATGGCAGTTACCGGCAACCTTGCCGTCAACGGTACATGTGAGAAAAAGATCGTTGGGAGATCCCTTCATGGACTCAAGAAGCTTCTTCTCGCCTTCAAGAGTATATCGTCCGCACTCCTCCGGGTAACGAAGGAGAAAGTCCGTCTCCTCAGCTGACTTTATAAGGTAGTCCAGAAGTCCCTGTGCATGTTCCTCTTCGGGGTTAAGAAGGAGAGCCTTGCGGCCGTCCTTAAGTGTGAATTCTCGTGTCTCAAATAACATATGTAATATCTCCTTAGTAAGTATTGTATTTATTCTTTCTCTATCGCAATGAAGGGGATAATCAACTCTTCGGGTGTTAATCCCGCATGTCCTCCCGGCATCATCTGCGCTTCGTAGTGTGACATAAAGATCGCTTTGGGGCTTGTAGATAAAGCAACGTAGTCGCCTATCATCTCCTCTAAGCCTTCACGGTCCTTACCTATACCGAATACCTTATTGGCAATAACCTCTTCCCTTGTAAGGATAAGGAAGCCCTCTCCGAAATGCTCCTTGAATATCTTCGGGAAGTCCTTTTTGTATTCGTCCTTCACGAACATATTCAGCGTACGAGGTTCAATAGACGGAAGCCTCTTCAAGCACTTTAAGAACTCGGGGTGATCTAAGATACAGATGTTATCGCAGTCTACGTGACCGTGGTCTGCTGTAACTATAAGAAGCGTATCTTCAAGTTCCGATGCGAACTTCTCTACGATATCTTCAAGAGAAGTAAACATCTCGTGTGTCTGAGGACTTAACGTTCCTGTCCTGTGCATCGTAGAATCGGGTTCATTCCAATAAGCGTATATAAATTTCTTTCCGGGCTCTTTACAGAGCTTGGTAATTCGTCCCAGGATCTCATCTAACGTCTGAGGGAAAGGAGGCATGAAGGGCATGGAAAAGTATGCCGTTCCTCCCGCCTTATTGATCTTATCCACAACAGACTCATAAGGGCAGAAAGTATAACCCGCGTGGAAATTTGCAACAGGTTCGCGATCTGCAAGAGAATCCTCATCCCATACTGCCTTACCCGACTCATCTACACCTACGGGCTTAGCACCTTCCTTCTCTGTCTTCTGCTCCATATTAAGGAACACGGACACATTCTTATCAAGCTGCGGGTAATACACATCCCATCCGAGCCAACCGTGCTCGTTGGGATACAGCCCCGACATAATGGAAGTAGTTGCCGCTACCGTCGTAGGAGGGAACACGGAAGAGTAAGAATCCACATAGTGCGAACGGAAGAATCCGTCAGCCTTTAAGTGCTTCTCCAGGTTAGCCGTACCCATTGCATCCAGAAGGAGCAGGACTACATTCTTATGATCCTTGGCAAGATACTTATCTGCCAGCTTCAAAGTATCTGCGGAAGTCTGTGCTCCGAATTCATCAAGCACTGAATTCGCAAGATTAACAAGACAATTATTGTAGTTCGGCAACGCCGATTTAAGTTCATTTACGTTATTCATATTGCTTCTCCTATCACAGCCATTTAAGGATGTGTGCTAATCTCTCATACAGATAGCGATCGTACTTGTACTGATTATAATTTGTGTATGTATATCTCATTGCATACTTCCAAAACCATTTGGCCGCTTTCTTACGGTTATGGCATTCGGCGGTTGCCGGGTCAGCCAGGAATTCTTTTATGAATATCCTTCTGCTCTTACCGATCTTTACCAAGATACGGATCGCAGCTGCAAATAATACGAGACCGAATATCGCTGCCAGATCATACGGTATGTAAAACACCCAGTAATAATAGCCGGGAAACAACAGCACAGGAAAAACTGCCGAGAACACCAACATCCAACCTCCCAGACACAGTAAAACGACTTTATCGTATCCGCCGTCTCGGAAGCCGCGGCGACCCAATCTGCGAGAGGTAATCGTAAATTCACTCTTGTACATTACCTTGAAGGCCTTCTCGGCTTCTTTGGATGTCAGTTGATTCTCGTATTCCACTTTCTTATTCCTTATCTCAAATTGTATTGCATAAAGTTGCCGTTTTTCTTGAAGCCGAAGTCTGTGTAGAGCAGTACTCCCATATCGGATGCTGTTATCTGCACACAGCCGCAGCCGTAATCTCTTGCGTCGTCCGTAACTCTCTTAAGAAGTTCTTTGGCGATACCCATCCTTCTGTGATCAGGTGCCGTGAACATGCTTGAGAGAAGACCGATCTTACCTGAAGGGCAACTGAAGTACGGGGGCTTTTCGACAAAGGACATGCCGCTTGTTCCGACAATCTTTCCGTCGTCTACTGCAAGCCAGGATACGAAAGTGCCGTCCTTCATGTGCCTCTCGTAATAGTCTCTAAGGTATGGCTTAAGGTCAATATCTTCCGTTGCTCCTTCTTCTCTTAGCTGTCCGATCCTTATGTCCATGAAGACTTCCAGATCCTTCTCTTCCATACGTCTGTACTCAAGCATTTCCGTTCTCCTTTCGCTCGTATCCTACTATCGTCATTAAGTCATTTATCTTCTCTTCCCACCCTGTCCTTACGAAGCCGTATTTCTCGTAGAGGTAACAGTTCTTAGGCTCTTCCTTGATGGTGCCAAGGCGCCAGGTGGAGGTCTTATCCCAGAGCTTAAATGCCTCTTCTATGGCTGCTCCTCCGTATCCTTTTCCCTGGAACTTCGGTCTTATGAACAGAGGGCTTATATGCATTATCGAATCGTCGCCGCATTCGTAGTCTCTTACTATCCTGATAACTCCTACCTTCTCGCCTTCGCTCATCACGAAGTAGAAAAAGCTGTGGGGACGGGTAAGCTTCTCGCGGATGCGATCGATACTCTCTTTGGCAGGCGACATCTCATCGTCGTGATACTTCTCATATAAGGGCATGAATGCTTCAACCTGAAGCGAATGTAATTCTTCAAGATCTTCTTCTGTTGCCTTAAGAAGCTCAACCATGACTCTCTTTCCTCCTAACAAAAATACCGTCTATCCTTGGGCTCGGATAAACGGTATCGGTATTGCTATATCAAGAACACTATTTATCCGAGAACTAATTTTCCACGTGCTTATCATAACGTCTTGTAATGACGCCTGAATCGATAATATATGTTGTGTAAGACATATGATTATTCACGTGGTTTCCTCCGTAGTGATTTGTCTTTAAGGTTAAACATCCGAAGTTCGATTGTCAATCACAAATTCGGAGCTGTCTAACGGCATCTGTCACTGCTTAATTATAATAAATGAGTTGATCTTCTCTTCGATAAATCCGCACTTAACAGCGGTATTACGCGAGCCCGTATTCGCCTCTCCGTGAGCCCACACGGGTTTTCTTCCCTGCGATAATATCTCCTGTACCATGCGGGCACAAAGCGACGTCGCGATACCTCTTCCTCTGTAAGAAGGATCAACTTCCACTCCGATATCAGCTTCCGTAGAACTTACGGCAGATGAGAATGCCACGCCGCAATACTTACCGTCACAAAAAGCCGCGTACCCGGATCCCTTCAGAAGAAATTCAGAACGTTCCCAGGAAAACGACGGTACTATATTTCCCGTTATAAGATCGATGTTATCCTCACCAACAGGTGTGATCTTTATATCGGGATCGGAAGAAATTTCCGGAACTGATCCCGAATGGCCATACTCGATCCTTCTACCTGCTTCAAAAGACCTCTGAGTAAAATACCTTACGGCATCTTCGTTATCGATGATCAATACCATACGTCGATCGATCCGAGGAGCGATATCTATCAGCAGTTCCTCAAGGATGCTCTCGGTGATCTCTCCGACTATATAAGCAAATCCGCAGTAATGCCAGAAGAGTACAGTCTTGGGCGAATAGATATCGTCTGTGAATATATCACCTGTCTGATAGACTTGTGCGACAGACATCGGAAATACCCTGTTAGAGGTACACCTTTCTGCCCACGGGATATACTCAGGATACTGTTCAGGCGTTACTCTTATCATCTTGCGATCTGCTCCATTCCTTGTATGCATTCTCCCACGTCTCTACCGTAAAGGGGCGCACCTCATCGCCAATGCCGCGGGCATATTCTTCAACAAACTTCAGGAAGAACGACAGGTGTTCTCTGGAAGACTTAAGCTCCCTCATTATCACTTCAGACCACACGTGCGCCTCGCTATACTGAGTCGTAGCCTTTATAGATTCCGCGTAGCCCATAAGATCGAAGGGGACCCTTCTTTCTTCTATACTGACACTCCCGTTATCTTCGATATCAAGTACCGTATACGGAAGCGTATTCCTGACTCCGTCAAGCGGCAATCCGCAGGATCCGGGATTAATAAGATAAACATTCTTACCCGGTACCTTATAGCTCCACTGGATATGGGAATGACCGAAGATATAGATACCTTCTTCAAGGGACGATATAAGGCTCTTAAGAAAATCATCCTGATCTATAGCTTCAGCAATATCTCTCTGCAGCTGCTCCGGGGAAACATCTTCATCTTTATATCTCTCAACGATACCGGAAGAGTGAGTAAAGAAGATCCTCGGAAGGCCCGTTATATAGTCATCCAGCTGATGTGAAACATGTGTAGAGATCTCGTTACACGAGAACTCTCGGGAAGGTACCAGTGACAAGAGCCAATCCAGGTTCTCATCGCTTATATTCCTGTAGTTCCAATAGGAGATCTGCATCTGACCGTCAGTCCACTGACTCTGGTCCTTATCCTTCAGATATTCGAGATAGTATTCCTCATTGCCTCTTATTATCACGGCTCGCTCAAGCTCCCGAAGGGTACTCAGGCACTGATCAGGCCAGGGTCCGCTGAGGCAGTAATCACCTGCGACTATAAAGCTCTCTAGCCCCTGACTTCTTGCATCCGAGAGCACCGCATCAAGTGCGGGCTTATTGCCGTGAATATCAGATATAACAGCGTATCTCATACTAAGGATTATAACATCCGGCTACTATCCATATGTGGCATTATTCCGCACGACTGACAGTCCAGTAACCGGTATATCCTTCACCCTTATCGCCATACAGGACTATGTCTCTCTTCGTAAAGCCGAGACTCTCAGCAGCAGCCATACGCTCAATGGCATAGTTGGGGATCTTGGTAAGGATCGTATCGGTATCGAACAGTTCGTAACCATTGGACACGATAAGTCCGAGGATGCTCTTAAGGCTGTCTTCTTTCTCGTAGTCACTTCGAACATCTAATCGAAGCGTTCCCATACCGTTAGTCTCATCTTCCGATATCCTCTTGAAGAGCTCTATGGTACCAATGACATTGTTCGTTGCCTTGTCGATTATCGACCATCTGACGAACCATTTCTCGCGATATGAGTAGACCCAGAAATCGTATGCAGACTTCATCCTCTCGATCGTAGGATAGTAGAAATTATCTCCGTCGCAGTTATCGCTGTTGAAGAAAGGAAGAGCATTCTTATCGCTGTATACCTTGAGAAGATCTTCCATATCGGTTTCTTCGATAAATCTAAGAAGGAACCTGTCATTCTCTAATACGGGACAGTTATCGTAAACGTTACTCATATAAGCCTCCACAGATACTAAATATCGATCGGATCCGTACTATCTCATTAAAGCATTTCGATATGCACAAGTCAAGAACATTCGTTCTTTTATAGGAAACTTTAATTGTGCTACAATAGTGGCATGGAACAGGTTATCTACGATACTGCAAATAAGAACGACATAGACGAACTCGTAAGGCTTCGTATAGCGTACATGTACGATGACTTAGGCGAGCTGTCGAAAGATGATGAGAGAGCAATGAGAGAGCATCTCCCGGGATATTACAAGAGAGAGCTCGGTGATCACCTTATAGCATTCGTTGCAAGAGCAGAAGGCAGGATCGTAGCCACGGCTTATCTTCTTATCACTGAGAAACCAGCCAACCCCTCCATGCCTAACGGTCTGTGCGGAGAAGTCATGAGCGTATTTACGGAAGAGGCATATAGGGGCAAGGGCATCTGTACTCATCTCATGAACGATCTTATCTCCTGCGGAAAGGAGCTTAAGCTCTCACGTATCGATCTTCTTGCTACGGGAGACGGTTACCATGTGTATGAGAAGGTCGGCTTCAAAGAGAAGCATCTTCACTATACAGACATGAGACTGGATCTTACTCCTCACACTCCATAACGTATATCTCGTCGTGACAGAAGACTATTACCGCCTCCTTATTCGTAAGAGTCTTGGGATTCACGCCTACACCTCTGCAATAGTCGAACTTGAAGTTTACGGGATTGCATTTGATATACAATTTCTCATCCATTCCGCTTGCCCGTGCAATGGTCCCGCGACACACGATATAGTCTCTCCGGATAGCACATATGAGCCTTGCAATAGTGAATCCGCCGCTATAAGCAAGGAGTGGAGAGAACAGCAATATAGCGATGACAAGACAGAACATCCCGACACCTCGGTCTCTCGACATAAGGGCATAGTTACCCTTAAGGTAATACATCGTAACGGCAAAACCATACATCAGCATAAAAGCGGCGACATTAAGAAATCCTTCGCGGAAGACTCCCCATATTATCTTCTTCCTGTACGGCGTATCGTCTTCTATCTTCGTCAGATCTCCACACCTGATAAGATCATTTACCGTGCGGTTATACTTCTTGACTTTGCTGTCCTTGCGAAGCTTTAAGATAGCATTAGGGATCATCAGGATCCCGGCCGACATGAACACGGCAAGACCGACAAGAGGATCTTTCTCCGTGTATATAAGTCCTCCTATCGCAAGACAGATAACAAGAAAGATGAGAATACCGTCGGGAGTTCTCTTCTTAGCTTCAGCCTTTTTCTTCTCTCTTGCCTTACGTTCTCTATCTTGAACTTTACGTCTGCTCATGATCCCTTCTCATAGTCTAATCTCTGAAGTGCCTTACCGTTAGGCAGTGGCGTAAGCGCCTCCGATATAAGAGTATATCCTATATCTTCCATGGCGGATGTAAGCTCCTCTTTGCTCATCTGATAATGAACTTCATCGAGCCTGTCGAAAGCATGAAGATAAGGTGAATCGGATACCCACTGTGCTTCATCCGTATTGATCTGTATAACACAGGATACATACTCGGGAGATACATGACTTATGACCTTCCCAAATGCATCGTAACCAATGTATTCGATAAGGAGATTCGCTATGACCAGCTGTGCTTCGGGAAGCTTATCGGTCTCATTTATTATGTCTGCCTTGATACACTTAAGAACACCTTTAAGTTCAGAGAATCTTTCAGCTGCAACGCGCAGATAATCGCTGTTGATATCAACACCGTAGACCGAAGTGTATTTATCTTTTCTTACATGCTCCAGGCCGTTGCCGCCTGCGACTCCCAGGACCATCGCGGACGTTACGGGATAGTCTTCGAACTGATCCTTCATGATCGAATTCATGGCCTGAAGCTGCGCTACGGATCCCAGGCTCATGTGGTTCTCATAGTCGTCTAATCTTATCTCTTCCCAGGGATTACTCATGCAGTTATCCTCTTTCCTCCGAAGGCATGTATCGTCCTGGTGCCTTTGGTAACTCTTCCGTGATGCGGGACGCCCTTAGGAACAAGAAGCTCATCGCCCTTATGAAGAACATGCTCTACGCCGTTGAAAATCTCTACATACTCGCCTTCTACACAGAGAACATATTCATCGAATCCGTGAACGTTCTCCTTAGACTCCCTGTCGGCAAGATAGGTCCAGAAACAGATCTGACTTCCGTCCTTACCTTCGTAGTAATATCCATCGATATCAGGCGTATTCTGCTGAGAGCTGTCTATGTGGTTCAAAGACGCCTTCATGAAATCGGGAAATGCTTCCATATAAACTCATGCTCCTAACCTTAGTCCTCCTAAGATTATAGCATTGATGATAGTCGGATCGTTTTTGCCCTCAGTTATGCTCCAGGATGATCACGTATACGTAGCCGTAGTTTTCCGTCGGCACGATCTTATTGCTCGCACTGTATGCGAATCCGTGTCCGTCGTGCTGATATCCGTTACCTCCGTAAGGCATCAGTCCGCATGCATATCCCATATCGAATGCAGTCAGTGTCTCAAGGGACTTCTTATTAAGGAGCTGTCCTCCGAAGAGAGCCCTGTCAAAGGCCAGCATATCCGCAACACATGTATGGATACCGCCGTCTCCTCTCTCCTGATTCGGCTGCATCGAATGTCCGAATTCATCAGTCATTCCCGCATCATGTGCAGTGCCGAAATTTACGGGTGCACTTGTCTCATTACCCGCTACCATAGAAGTGGTATGAGCCATGCCGCAGGGGTCGAAGATATTCACCTGAAGATATTCGTCAAATGACATACCTGATGCGATCTCCACGATCATGGCAAGGAGATGGTAATTGGTGTTGCAATATAACATCATGGAACCGGGCTCGAACATCAATTCCGTGTTATAGAGCGCATCAAGGAATTCCTCATCCGAGATACGGTCACAGAAAAAATCCTCCTTACCGTCCCAGCTGTCTTCAAATCCCCAGAATACATCAGGATCGTTCAGATAATCAGGTATACCCGACTGCATATGAAGCAGGTTATAGATGGTGACATTCGCTCCTGCCGAATACTCGGGAAAGAATTTATCGAGAGTATCATCAAGGCTGAGCTTACCTTGCTCGACAAGCTGCAGAGTCGCTACCGCGGTAAATGTCTTGGAGCTGGATGCTATATCGAATGTCGTATACTGGCTGACCGAAGTCGAGCCGTCGATCTCGTATGCATCTTCGCAGTAAAGGAAGAGAACATCCTCATCCGTTGCCACAAGATAGCATCCTCTGCAGGATGATGTGTTATATCCTTCCAGGTTTAATGTCTTTATGAGTTCTTCGTAGTAAGGATCCTCGTTGATCCACTTGCCGTTATCACCTAAAGTGATATCTTCTATCTTATATTTGCCGGGCGCCTTATGGCAGCTCACCGCCGAGAATAAAAATACGGATGTGAGCAATACTGCAGCCGACTTTCTGATGATACCTTTCATATCTGTCCCCCGAGTTTTTCTTTAGATTCTAATCATCATAAGATCATGATTCTTGTCCGAAAGAATAATGATAAGTCTCATGTCATAAAGTCTAGCAATGCAGGAGTTATCGGACAATCAACCATTAGTAGATTCAAGTATTTACAGGGGCACGATATGCAATTTGTCGGGGGGGACTTCAGCCCCGATCTTTATGTTCCTTAAGCCAACTCTCGACTATATCCTCGAAGATCTCAGGCTGTTCGATCTGAAGATTATGTCCTGCTCTGTCCACTGCACAATAAGTCGAGTTGATATACTTCTCCATAAGGTCAAACTGATCTCTGTAGCCGACTATAGAATCCTGCTTGCCCGCGATGATCAATGTCGGGATCTCACATGGCTTATCAAGCTCATCGACATCGAACGAGAAGCTTCCTTCGAGAACATTACTAAGAAAATCCCAGTCTGCCCTCTGAAGAGCAGGAAGCAGGTGTGCCTTATAGCGCTCCCATACATCCTTGGTAAGAAGGACATTCATGAGAGTAAAGTTATCGTATTCTTCACGAGTAAGAGAATCCAACAGTTCTTCGTCACGCTCAAGTACCGTAAGAGGTTCGACCCTGCCCTTCCTGTCACCCGGGATGATGCACGGACAAAGGAGGATGATCTTCTTTATGAGCTCAGGATACTTATTTACAAATCCCCTGACGAGCAGTCCGCCGTATGACTGACCGATGATCATGAAGCTTTCGCCGATGACTTTCGTTGCGAAATCATAGAGCAACTCGAGCATGTCATCCGAGTTTTTCACATCACCGTGTTCGGACCTGCCCATTCCCGGAAGATCGATATAGTAGCGCTTGTAACCGTCTACCCTGCCGAAGACAGGCTCAAAAGCCCCCATCATGGTGGTCCTGTCTATACCCCATCCGTGAATGATAAGGACGGGCTCTCCGCTTCCCGTGACCTCATAATCAATTATCCCGTATCTCATATTTACCCTCATCTTCAAACATTTGTTTGCATCGATTCTATCATTCCTCTCACCCTTTAGCAACAGAATACGGTTGCCCTCCGAGAAGAGCTGTGTTACTCTATTGTTGAACGCGTTCAATAATGTGAGGATAAGATGAACAAGGAAGAGAAATTACAGATAACCAAGGATAAGCTCCTGCAAGCGGCGGCCCGTCTCATGGAAGGTATGGACGATCCCATGAAGGTCACTTCCAGGGAGATCGCGAAGGAAGCGGGAGTACAGCCCGCGATGATCAACTACTGCTTCGGCTCAAGAGAGGATCTTATCTACGGCGCATTTCAGAAAATCTATTCGGACTACCTCAAGGAAGCAGACGTTGAAGCTATCCTGAAGGAGGATCTTCCTCCCAAGGAACTTCTTAAGAGGATGCATTTCGTCGTGGCAAGATGCCTTGTTACGCACTTTAATTTCACTAAAGCAATAACAGGATTTGTTCTCTTCAAGCGCGACCTCGGAAAGGAGTCTTTCAGTGCCCCTTATGTCATGAAGCACTATGCGGGAAGAAAGACCGAAGAAGAGTGCAGGCTCATCGCATACGAGCTCTCCACCACGATGCAGCTGATGATCTTCAGGAAGGAAGATATAAAAAGAGACTTTGGAATAGATCTGGAGAACGAAGAGGAGCTTCGTAAGGTCATCGATATGCGCGTAGACCTTCTTCTCGGTGAATAATATGAAGTACATATTCGGATTAAAGGACATCCCGGAGGATAAGCTCCCTCTTACGGGCGGCAAGGCAAGATCGTTGGCTTACATGCTCTCTGATCTTAAGCTCAATGTCCCCGAAGGATACGTTATAACTAGCGAGGCTTTCGTCGACGGAAAACTCAAAGAAGATGCAGACAGGGAGCTTCACGAGTTGCTCCCTGCCCTCAACACGGAATATACATATGCAGTCAGATCCTCTGCTATAAACGAGGACGGAGAGAACGCATCCTTTGCAGGTCAGTACGAGACCATTACCGACGTTAAAGTTGACGATATCCCGTCGGCAGTAGAGGAAGTAATATCCTCCAAGGACGTTCAGAGAGTAAAGGGATATACGGAGAGCTTCGGCGAAGAGGATAAGGGTATCGCCGTTGTTATCCAGAGGTTCGTAAGGCCCACGTTCGCAGGCGTCTTATTCACCTCCGATCCCCTTACCGGAAGAGACGATAAGATGGTAGGCAACTACGTAAAGGGAGAAGGCGAGAAGCTGGTATCAGGCGCAGAAAATGCGGAAGTATTCAGCATGGATTCCGTTAAGTACCGCTACGAGGGAAATGCAGAGTTTAGAAAGTTCGCGAAGTCTTTGTGGTCTTCCTGCAGGAAGATAAGGCTCTCCTACGGCATGCCTATGGATATCGAGTGGGCAGTATCGGAAGGCAAGGTATATATCCTTCAGGCGCGCCCCATAACGACACTTCGAAGGATCGACTCTTCTACTTATCGCGTCAACGGCAGTATGTCAGGCTACAAGCTCCTTACAAGGACCAACGTAGGCGAGATCTTCATGAAGCCCGTATCCCCCATGACATTCAGTGTCCTGGAGAAGATAAACGACGTATTGGGTCTGCCCGACTGGCTCGATAACATATACGGTCAGCCCTACATGAACATATCCGTTATGTGCTCTGCTTTTGTCGCTTTCGGCAGGACGGAAGAAAAGGCATATGAGTCCCTTAAGGATCTGGTAGGTAATGTGCCTGAAGGAACGCGTATCCCGATCTCTCCTTTCGACAAGAAGACGTTCCTTCGTAAGGTAAAGACTCTTGTCTTCCCCAAGGAGAAGTCGAAGCTTACCAAGAAGCAGAAGCTTCAGATGGTAGAAGACCTGGCGGATATCTCGAGAGGTCTTATAGAAGAGATAAAGCTCATAGGAAGCAGTTCGGATCTGTATTCTTACTGGAATAACAAGCTGCAGCCGTACCTTAACGACGGACTATCCTCGATAATGGCTGCCTCGGGAACTGCTATGGTACCGCTCTTCATGACCCGCGGAAAGATAACTAAGATCGCCGGAGAAGAGATGTCTAACCGCCTCTGCGGAGGATGTGTCGGAATACTTGATTCCATGAAGCCTCTGCTGCTCATCGAAGATGTCATTGACGGCACTTTGAGCGAAGAAGAATATATCCGCATATGCGGCCACAGATCGGCGGACGAGATGGAGCTCATGGCTCCACGTCCCTACGAAGATCCGACCTTCCCCAAGAACCTTATAGAGGAGCACAGGAAGAGCGGGATAAACCTTCACGAGATGCAGGAAAATGAGCACAGGAAGTTCAAAGAAGCACTTGCCGAATTCAAGGAGAAATACCCTTCCAAGTCAAAGTGGATCGACAAGCAGCTCAAGGGCTTTGCTCACGCTAACGACTTCAGGGAAGAGATAAGATCCAAGGGCGTCGTCATATTCAGCGTATTCCGCGAATATATACGCAAGGCAGGAGAGCTCAGCGGCTTGGGAGATGACATCTTCTACTTAAGTTATCTCGAGATGTTCGATCTTCTTCAAGGGAAGGGCGAAGCTGTTGCCGGCATCCCTGCGCGAAAGGCAACCTATGCCGAGTATCTTAAGTACCCTTCCTTCCCTAACGTCATCCTGGGAAGGTTCGATCCCGAGAAATGGACGGAAGATACGAACAGAAGATCGGACTTCTACTGCGAAGATACGAAGACCTCTTCTGCCGCATCCGATGTCAAAGGCTTCCCCGGAGCCGCAGGACAGGTCACTGGTACTGTCAGAGTGATCGCAAGTATAGATGAGATAGATCAGGTTCAGCAGGGCGATATCCTTGTAACTACGGCCACCAACATCGGATGGACTCTTGTCTTCCCGAAGGTCGCGGCTGTCGTCACCGACATCGGAGCACCTTTATCTCATGCTGCCATCGTAGCAAGAGAGTTCGGTATCCCCGCTGTCGTCGGATGCGGTAATGCCACGACCGTTTTAAGGACCGGTGATGTGGTCACGGTAGACGGTTCTTCCGGCACTGTCACGAAGGTATAATATCAGCTTCCTACAGTAAACAATGCCTTAAAATAACCGTCACCCTTCATGAGGTCTTCGAAGCTTCCCTGCTCCTCTATGCGTCCGTCCTTCATGACAAGGATCTCGTCGTATCTTCCGAGGACATCCTCATCAAGATCGTGGGTTACTACTATCCTCGTCATGTCCTTGAGCTCCAATATCTCATTTATGACCTCGTGAGAAGTCTTGGCATCGAGAGCCGATGTAACCTCATCTGCAAGAAGTATGGACGAATCCTTAAGAAGGCTCCTGGCGATGGATATACGCTGTTTCTCGCCTCCTGATAATCCCTTGCCGTTCTCACCGCAAAGATAGTCCTCTCCGCGCTCTCTTATAAGTTCATCCAGGTGTGCTCTGTGAAGTGCGTCGGCTACTTTGGCGTCATCGAATTCACGGAACATCGTGACGTTATCTCTTACGGATGAATTGAATACAAATACGTTCTGATGAATGACTGTAAGAAGGTCGTAGAGCGACTCTGAAGATATATCTCTCATCTCGGTTCCGTCTACATTTATCTCGCCATCATAAGTATCACTCGAAGCCATAAGAAGACTTAAGAGGGTAGACTTGCCGCTTCCGCTTCCTCCTACTATCGCATAGGACTTTCCGGGAACGAAGTCAGTGGTAATATCGTGCAGCACTTCCCTTTCTCCGTCGTAAGAGAAAGAGACGTTCTCCAAAGAGATGCATTTCGAGAAGGATGTTACTTCTTCTCCGCCCTCTTTCCCGGTTCCGTTTGTAAGCATGGAAGAGAGCTTATCTATAAGGACATCCGCTGCCTTCTTCTTGGCGATGAGGCCGGGGAGCTCCGATATGGGCTGGATCAAGAAGTTCATGAGGTTTATGAACATTATTACCGTGCCTGCGGTAAGATCTTTTCCCGTAGAAGCCAGGTATGCACCGACTACAAATACGCCGAGCTGCGCTACAAGTCCGGATACTATCCCGAGGGATCCTACGAAGATACCAAGCTTACGGAAAGTATACTTGGAATCCTCGAGCTTACGGTTCTGCTCGGAGAACATCTTCTGCGCTTCCTCTTCCGCCTTGAAGCTCTTTATTACCTGAAAGCCTCCGAGACAGTCTGTAAGAGATGACGTAAGATCAGCATTCCTGTCAGATACAGTCTTCTGTGCTTCCTGCATCTTCTTGCCCGTAAGAGCCGATACAAGTACGGGAAAGAGCATAAGAAGGATGACTACACCGGTAAGGAGCGGAGAGGATACGAGCATGAGGACAAGGGCTCCAACGAAAGTCACCGTCTTTGTCACTATGGCAAAGACCTGTGAGAGATAGTCGTTCTCTATCGATGTGCAGTCGTTGGTAAGAGCGGAGAGATAGGAAGAAGTATTCTCATCCTTAAAGGATGCTATTCCTTTGCCCGTAAGCTTTCCGAAAGCAAACTCCTTATACTGCATGAGAGCCTTTCTGATAAAGGCCGGTTCCGATATATAGCGGAGGATGAATACCACGAATATGAAGATAAGGAAGAGTCCGCAGGCGGCCATCAGTTCCTCCCATGTCATGGCATCCTTGACACCTGACATCGTATCGGTAAATCCCTTGATCAGAAGTGAAGCGATAAGACCTACTCCGGCAGTGAGGATCGATGCGATAATGCCCGTAAAAAAGGCGCAGTGATTACTACGGTAGAACCGGGATACCGGCTCCGCCTTGATATTATTCTTTCTCATGGGAACTCTCCTTTACTTAGATATACTTTCTTTAAGCTTAGTAAGTTCGGGATCTTTTATCCGGAGCAGAAGATTATCTATGCACTCCACGGCAGTCTGCCCCGTGGCATCTATAGCTTTCCGGCTGGCATCTATGGATACGAACCTCAGGTTACTTCCGTCGTAGTCCGGATCTTTATCGAATCTTTCTGCCAGCTCTACGGCACTGATAAGTGTCTTTCTTGCGCTATCTTTATCCTTGAGCTTTAACTGTGCCAGGGAGATACCTACTAAGTAATAGCAGTGAAGTTTATCAAGGAAATTGATCTTATCGTCACTTCTGAATATAAGATCAGATTCGATGCCCCATCTTAAGAGGTCTATCGCATCTTCGTAAGCACCATTTCTTATAAGAAGAAACGCCTTACCTATAACAGTATGGAACTTCCTGTCTATCTCGTTAAGGATGGAATAAGAGAGAAATATATCACCCTCCTTACTGTTCTGCATGGCAAGAAGATATCCGATCTTATTGTCGTATTTTCCGCCGGAGTTATATTCCTTCAAAAGGTCTATTGCCTTATCTATATGTCCAAGTGCCATATGTATAGTAGCTATCTCGCCATAGATCACCGATTCATCCACCTTATGGTCCGTGCTCTGCGGCAGGAGCTTTATTGCCTGATCGTACAGCTCCATGGCTCTTGATAAAAGCTTCTTATCTACCTTGCCGACCATTCCGAAGGCGCTGTAGATATTGGCGCTCTCGTGTACTACTTCAAAGGAGTTGGGATATTTCTTCAGTGCCTTCTCGGCTTCGCGAACGGCTTCCTGATCCTGAGAAGCCCTTAGCTGCTTTAATCGCCCGGAAAGCTCGGTCATTCTGTTATCACGAAGCTCGAATCCCAGGAGGACATCAACTGACAGGTCGAAAAAATCCGCTATATCCATGATAAGTGTTATATCCGGACTCGACATCCCCGCTTCCCACTTATGCACGGCACCTACGGTAACGCCGAATACTTCAGCCAGCTGCTCCTGAGTAAGGCCTCTTTCCTTGCGCAGTTTGCGGATATTATCACCGAGATCTGTCTTCATAAGATGTCCTCCCCGTGTGTTTGCTCTTATGACATCATTGTAGAACATCGAAAGGGATCTTTGAATACACTAACGATACAAATAAGACAGAAGTTTTTATACTATTGGTATAATTTACTGATTCGAAGCTGCCGCTTTACTTGCCTGATTCCGGCTTGATCTGATATTTCTTCGAAGGCTTTATTATAAGAAGAGCGATAAGGATCAGGAACGCAGTAGTAGAAAGGCTCACGGGATAAGCCGCCATTATGTAGCCCAATGACTTATGAGTCTGAAAGACCGTGGCGATCCATGTGATCCTGGTGCCGCATATTCCGATCATGGTAAGGATCGAAGGAACGAGAGATATTCCGAATCCTCTTAAGTATCCCGACATAAGCTCATAGGACAGTGTAAACGTATAAGCCGAGAAGATGACCATAAGCCTTATGTATCCGGTCTCTATTATCTCCGGATCCTTATTGAAGAGATAGAGGATATCGCGGCCGAATGCAAGGATAATTACGATCGATAAAGCCATGGCGATTATACCTTCCGCGAAGCACAGAAGAAGAGACTTCTTGCATCTGTCTATCTTGCCTGCACCGAAGTTCTGTCCGACGAATGTAGTACATGCCTGGCTGAAGCTGTTAAGTACGGAATAAGCAAAGAGCTCGATATTAAATGCAGCGGCAGACGCTGCCATGACTGTTGTGCCGAGGCTGTTGATA
The DNA here is from genome assembly GCA_900176545.1 of Oscillospiraceae bacterium. Classification (GTDB taxonomy): domain Bacteria; phylum Bacillota; class Clostridia; order Saccharofermentanales; family Saccharofermentanaceae; genus Saccharofermentans. The sequence goes on along the minus strand of FWXP01000006.1, from coordinate 73,776 downwards.
GCTGACTGGATTATTATGTTGGCTACGCCGAATACGGTAGACTGAAGTCCCGCAGGGATACCTATACGCATTATCTTCTTTAATATCTGCACATCGATACCAAGCTTTTGGGGCTCCACCTTAACTACTCCGTCCTGCTTCATAAGACGGATAAATAGGATGACCGAACTTACGGCATTAGAAGCTACAGTTGCTATGGCGACACCTTCTACGGTCATGCGAAGAACACAAACGAAGAAGAGATTGAGGAGAACGTTAAGAACACCCGATACGGCAAGGGCCGCAAGAGGCGTCCTGGTATTACCCGTACCTCTGAAGATCGCAGCTTCGAAGTTATAGAGGATTATTACGGGAAGTCCGCCCATATAGATCCTGAAGTATACCGTAGCAAGAGGTATGACGTCTTCGGGAACATCCATAAGCCTGAAGACAGAACCTGCGACAAACTGAGCGATGATCGCCATAACGATACCCGCAAGAATCGCAAATACGATAGATGTATGCACAGCCTTGGATGCACTCTTATTGTCCTTACGCCCTATGGAGTTGGCGATGACTACATTGGCTCCCAGAGCAAATCCGATAAAGAGATTGACGGTTATAGATACAAGGGATGTATTGGCACCTACGGCAGCCTGTGCCATAGAACCCATATCGCCCGTAAAATTTCCTACTATAGCGGTATCTGCGGCATTGAATAACTGCTGAAGGATACCCGTAAGCGCCAGAGGAAGTGCGAACTTTAATATATTGATCCAGAGATTACCCGTGGTCATCTCAATATTCTTACTTGTTTTACTCATGCTAATATGAATATCACTATACTTTTGATATAACAATTGACAATTTGTTCAACAAATACGATAAAGTAATTATATTTACGGAATTATATCGATCGATGAGGAACAGAAGATGGATCCTAAAGTTCAAAATCTCGGGAAGGCCAAATCCGGCAAGTTACTGCCTGTATATATTGTCGGCCTTCTTATGGCGATAGTCCTACTGTATCTTACCGTATTTCCGCCCTGCTTTTTCTACGGCCGTATGAGCGATGAGCTCAAGGACAGTGAACTTTTCGATGACATGGCAAGCGGTAAGTCATTCTGTTTCCTGGGTGACAGTATCTCTGCCGGAACCGAAACAAAGGGAATCTCCTGGCACCACCATCTGGATCAGTACATAGAAGGCAGTATATCCGAGATCTCACGCAGCGGATGGACATCGGATTCCCTTGTCGAAGTTATGGAAGATATCCCGGCAGCAGACGTATATGTCATCGCCATAGGGATCAACGATGTGATCTTCTGTGATCAGGGGTACGGCGCTCCTTCTGCAGAGGAATATACCGACACTCTGGAGATCCTCGCCGATCATCTTAAGAATATCTCCCCCGACGCAAGATTCTACTTTATAACCCCATGGATCTTCTTCGGATTTCCCGAGGATATACAAGCACGCAGGATAGAGTATTCCGACGCTCTCGCTGTATGGTGCAGAGACGAAGGATACATCTGCATAGACCCCAATCCGATCATCGGCTCCGTCATCGAAAAGAAGGGGCAGAAACGGTATATGTACAACGATTTCCACCCCAACGCCAGACGGGGCGTCGGCCTATTCAGTTATGCGGTTCTTATGACAGAGCATCAAAGAAGGGTCGAGTCTTTATAACACCGGCTATTCGCACATAGCATCATTTTTCAGTAAGGAACTCCATCGTAGACAGCCCAATTCTCGTCATCCCATATATTATCGTGTACCGTTATCCAGTATGCATTAGGGTCCTCGAATTGTGTTCCGCTGTTCTGGAGCGTATTCAGATTGTCAGAGACATATATAAGCTGTTCCTCTGTCTTATCCGCTTCTACTATCGGATTACCCGTGAAAGGATTTACGGGATCATCAACAACGCCTTCGAAAGCAAGAAACGGAGTATCCGCATTAGTCATGAACTCATCCGATACGGTAAAACCCGTGCTATCAAAATCCTTGACCAGAAGCACTGAATTTACTGCTTCTGCATCAAAATCAGGATCTTCGACCACCATATCATCGAACTGGTTCAACCTGACATCACCATGATCTGCCACGATAATGATCCTTGTATTGTCATAAAGTCCGTTCGCCCTAAGATAATCGAACCATTCTCCCAATGCTATGCAAGTAGCCATATAGCTCTCATAAGTGGCATATGTAAGATAATTCGTATCCATGTGCATCGTAACACCGTCGACGACAAAACGATCTTCATGAGCAGCGTCATACTCCGTATTATCAACAAAGATCGCGGGAGTATAATCAGGCTCCGCAAGAAGCGACAATTCATGTGTCATACCGTTAGCAAACATAAAGAAACAGTTCGTGGGATCAGAAGAGATCTCCATCATGTCATCCAGATTATCGATGACCGTCTTCTCTTGAAGAAAACTCTCCATATATCCGTTTTGAGTATGCATAGAATTACCCTGATAGGAAGCATCGATATATCCGTCATAAGCAAAGTTCATGTAATTAAATGAACCGTCCGAATACGCCAATGGCTGAAAAATGTATGGAAGGATCTTCATCACTCCGTAACAGAAGAGATTCCTGTTCAAGCGAGTCTCAAAATCATCTCCGCATTCGACGAGGACCTCATTCCTGGAATTCAATACTCCTGCCATCTGATATGCTTTGATATCTTTGTTGTAATCGTAGATACTGACATCAGGGATCCAAGCATAGTTGGCATATGACGGGTCTCCTACCGTGACGTTCCATCCGTTATCCGCAAAGATCTGTGGCATCACACAAAGCGCCTCATTATGCTTATCTACGAGCAATTCGTCACTGCGTGAATTCATCTCAGCAGGCGTATACTCATATCCGCCGAACAGCGCCGGAGAACCGAAATTGGTATAAAGGCCGAATGATATCGTATTGGGATAGAATGTAAAGCCGTCAAACTTCGCGGCTACATCAGGTCTCTCATTAAAGAGATACGGGATATACGCACCGACCATGCGATCCATCATTATGACAACGACATTCTGTCCTTCAGTAGTCATTTGGATCTTTATATCATCAGCAGTATTGTTATAGGAATGATTATATCCTGCCGAGAAGACAGCAGTCGCAATACAGGGAAGCGATGCAAGAAAGATAACTGCAGCAAGAAGGATTGCCACACCTGTCCTTACAAACTTCTTCTTGCGAAGGTAAATAAATACGACTATTGCCGCTACTGCCAAGTCCGCCAAAAGATTGATCAGGATATCCTTGACGGTAAACTCCATCTTCTGCTCATAAATGATCTTCTTTGTAAGGAATCCGAAGTTCTTATTGAAGACATAATAGTTGATCGCCCCGGCTGTCGCAAAGACTGCCATTAGCGCCGATACATACTTTCCTGTCTTATTAGCCGTAAGGTAATAGAACAGAGGTATCCAAATAAGAAATGTACCTGCTGCCATAAGACCACTGCTGACAAGATAGAGCATCGGACTGTGAAGATCCGTTCCATATGAATTGATCAGCTCCGCCGGATTCTGAGAGATCACATCAGCAGGGATCATAAGACCGGTAAGCACTGCCATGACTCCGCAGGAAACAAAGAAAACAGTATTCGTAAGCTTGTCCGTTCTATAAGTCTTATCGTCAATACGCTTGACAGAACGTGTTCTGAAACACAGGATGATATTCTTTACGAGAGAGAAAGTGTTGTTAAGCGTCCAGTAAAAGACCAATCCGGAAGGAGATCCGTAAAGAAGGACAAGAAATACGAGCGCCATACCTGTCAGTTTGATCTTATCCTTCAGGGATTGTTTTCCTGCATAGATAAAACTCGATACTATATTTATCAATGTCATGAGTATCGGAAGAAGATTGATCTTCAGCGAACCGGCATTAATGAGCATATCCGGCTGACTGAGATCAGCTATAGGTCCAAGCGATACGCCGCTAAGCATCTTGAGCTCGGATAGAAAATAGTACGCGGCCATGAAGAACGGTATCTGAAGAAGTAAAGACACAGCACTCTTCAATGTATTGACAGGGCTATATCCCGCCTCACGATAAAAGGTCTGAAGCATCATGACCTTCTCATCACCTTTAAAGACCTTCTTGATATGGGCGGCCATCGGACGGATCTCGTCCTCTTTAGCCTTCGCTTTAAGCTGAAGATCATCTGCACGGTTATACAGAGGCAGAACAAGGATATTGACTGTCAGGCTCAAGAATAAGATAGCTAGAGCGCAATTGCCAGTGATCTTATATGCATAGAAATATATAACCTCTATCATGAGCTTTATCGGCTCTATGAATAACAAAAACAAATAACTCAGAATTGTCATAAATCCGTTTGCTCCGATGGCTCATACACGCCGATCGACATCTTGCTTCCTCCTCAAAACGATCCGTGGCTACGAAAATATGTCATGGTGGAGACGATGGGACTTGAACCCACTACCTCTGCAATGCGAATGCAACGCTCTCCCAGGTGAGCTACGCCCCCATATAGAGAAGATTATACACCCTATCATTCAGATAGAGCAGCCTTCTGCTTGCGGCTCTCATAGATATACAGGTATACCATGCCGGCGACCGATATGACTGTTACGATCTCAGACACTCTCCAATGCCAGGGCTCCACATATCTGATATCTATCTCTCCGGTGTAGTCACTGTCCAGCGTAACTCTTACCCTTCCGTTTTCTCCCATGGAGATCGGATAAGTCTTACCTCTCATGTCCTTTGCAATATAGTTCGGATAGCAGAATCGAGGCACTTCAAGATAAGACCCTGCACCGCCATTTACCTCGACTGAAATATCAAGACCGTCCTGTCGGATGATATGTCCTTCCATACCATTAACGTGGAGATCACATTCGAGGTCTTCGACCTGCGCACCCAGGATCATGTATTCGACTGAATACAGGGTCGCATCAGAAGGATCCGTTGAATAATACGTATACTGCGGCAGCTCTGCCGAATCCATAAAACAATCCTGGGCGATCTTCTCATCCAATTGCGATATAAGAAAACAGTTATTTATCAGACAGAATACGACCACCGCCACGATGATCTTGTCCCCCCACGCCTTATACTCTATTCCCTTCTCGATCACGGATCCGAAGAGAATGGTCATGAATAAGACGGCAAATACAAGATATCTCCAGGGGAACTGAACCTGCGCCAGTGAATTGCCGAGTCCCGAGGCTGCGGCTATATGATCCCAGGGAAAGAGATCGGAGGATATGAAAAGAGTTACAGCTGAACCTACGAGTGCATATCTCATCTTAAGGTCAGACTTGCCTCTTATGACAAAGCATATACCGAAGATCAGAGCGAGCATAAGGATTGGGCCCGGGGAAGTCTGCATCCTCTCGGTAACGTTGGCGGAAGCTCCTCCGAAATAGTCTCTGAAGAAAGCAAAATAATCGGAAATGTATGCTCCTCTATATTGGATGAGCTCTCTTCCGTATTCGTTTATCGCCTTGATGTTCGTATCCGTATTAAGATAGTAATCCAAAAATGGGACAATGAATGTCGCACCCGCAAAGAGAGTAAACAATACGGCTTTGATGTACATGAATATCGTCTTCTTGCGAAATGTCCTGCGAAAGAAGAAAAGAGCCGTCAGCGCCAATATAACGACCGTCATTTCCGCCGACAGGGTATGGGAGAATATAAGTCCCGTCATTCCGACAGCAAGCAAGATGCTGTTCTTCCATTCCGATCCGTCAGCATCACTATATTCCCTGAAAACAGCAAGAGCTATTATGGGGAAAAATATCATTGCGGTATATTCGCCGACGGCAGTTCTGACAAATACATCCAGGAGGCGATAATTGGCAGTTACATATACGGCCGTTGCCGCTAAGGCTATCTTGTTCCTGAACAGGTCCTTACATAACAGATAACAGCTTATTGTCGTCAACAGATTGATGAGGATCACATACAACTTATAAGCGGTATTCACCGTAAAACCTATGACTCTCATTATGGCTGGGATATACAGCAAGAGATCTCCGTAGAATACACTTACGGGATAACCGTAATCATCGTTAAAGAAGAGCATATTCCTTACGGGAAAGTCCCCGTGCAGAAGACCCTGTGATATTCCCTCGATCCTTGCCAGATGGAAGCCGTAATCGTGACCGTAACTGACACCTTCCATGAACAGTTCCAGGGAAGGTATCAATGCGATACCTATGAGCTCCAGGATAAGCATCCTGTTCTTCTTTATCCTGTCATTGAAGAACCAGAGATCCGCTGCTGCCGCAGCACAGATATATACTGCCAGCAGACACCTTAACGCATGATCGTTCTCTCTTATGCTGATCTCGGATATAGTAAGATCCGTAAGGTCACCATCTGACAGATCCGTGGCCCTTACGGCTATATCATTGACATTTCGGGTTAAGTAAAGATCGTATTCGACAGAATTCTTATTGCTGCTGAGCCTGAACGGATTAGCCTTCAGGAAGCGCCCGTTCCCGTATGAGAAAACCGTAAACTCCAATGGCTGATCGGACGTATATCGAACCGTAACGGTATAGCTTCCCGTACGAAGTCCGATCACTCCGCTCTCAAACAGATCATCCGTCCCGGATATTCCGGATAGATCCTGATCCAGCACTAATCTGCCGTCAACAACATCCATATATTCCGACGCGGACTCTGACAGATCAAAGGTCACAGAAGAACCGCATGCTCTGACCACGAAGATCATCGCGCAGATAAGGACACCTGCGATCACTTGCAGGATCAGCATCTGTCTTAATGAAGGTCCCTTTTCGGTCAGTACGGTCTTATTCATATAAAGCGATTATATCAACTAAATCGTTACCCCAATACGGCCCTGAAGATCAGGAGGCTTATCACATAGAATACAAGGATCGCGCCCGTAGATATAAGATCGGAGATCTTGAACTTGACGCCTCGCCTGAAGATGATATAAGCCACGAATATTCCTATGAAGGCAGGGATCAATCCGGCCACTGACAGACCGATACTCAGGACGTCGTTGTTACGGAGAGCACTTGCAGTCATAGCAGTAGTCTGAAGTGCAGCGCCTGCGCAAAGTGGTATCAAGATCCTGTATCCGAACCAGGACTCGGATATACCGCTGACAGATTCCGTCTTCTTGGTCATGAATATATAGACTGCACCTGCAAGAGCCGCTATACAGATAGCGGTCCAGAGGGAAGCCTGCGGTATGCTTATCTCGGGAGTCGAGGTTGCGAAGCTCTCATAATAGACATCATCGAATACATCGCTCTTCTTTACCGGCTCGATAAGGCTCTCATATCTGGAACCGATCTGAGCGATAACAGAGAAGATACCGGCCCCGTCGAACGGGATCTTGGCGAGCTTATCGTAACCGCCGAATATGCCGCTCTTATTATTAAAAGCGAGATAGAAATTGCGGAATATGGAAAAAACGGAGAACGGGATAAGGATAGATCCCGTCATAAATGCACATCCGTCAAAGACATTGTTCGCAGATACGAAGAAGAACGTATAGAGCATGTAGATAAGGAGCATCGCGCCGATCATAAGGAAAAAGAAAGGGATCGACTGCTTAAGATCCAGCTCGGGATGCCTGCTGATCTTAAAGACGGCAAGAATAGCGCCCAGGATCACCGATGCCGTGAGCTGGATCGCTCCGTTTACGAAATGAACTATGAACAGATCCTTTCTGCTTATAGGCAGTGAGAACCATGTATCGAGATTACGTCTGTTCATGAACTGAGAGAATTCAAGTGCGGTTACTACCGCGGGCGCAAGGATACCGAATATCGTAAAGATAGCTAACGATACATTGACCTGCGACCCTCTCATGTAGTTGTATACATTAACGACCGTGGTGTTGACCAGCATTACCAGCATGAGAGCCATGACAATGAATCTCACCACAGTCTTCTTCATATGGTAGATAAAGTACTCAGCCATTTATCTCACCTCCCCTTATCCTCTTGTCGATATCGCCGATAAAAGCTTCCTCAAAATTGACTTCGAGCCTGTCTATGACTGCAGGGGAGAGAGCCTCGAGCTTTGCTCTCATATCGTATTCGTCGCCTTCGAGAACGATAGTCGCGAACCTTCCCACGATCTTTAAGGACTTTACGGGAAGAGACGAGAACGTCATCTCGTTTATCTCCTTGGTAAATGCCATCTGGAACTTGCAAAGATCCATGCTCTTCTCCAGCATCGATCCGGAGCTCATGATATGCTTGCTGTCGATCATGACATAGGAATCACAGAAGTCTTCCAGCTCCTTCAATGCATGACTGGAGATTATTACCGTGCTGCCCTTCTCCTTTATGAGTTCCTTGAGCTTTTCCTTGAACATCATACGTGCCAGAGGATCAAGGCCGTCAAATGCCTCGTCGAGGAGCAGATACTTAGGCGACACCGCAAATGCGAGAGCTACGAATACCTGTCTTCTCATACCCTTGGAGAAACTCTTGATGGGCTTGTTCTTAGGGAGCCTGAAGTGATTCGTGATCTCCACGAATGTCTCCCTGTTTATATCGGGATAAAAGTTCTTATACATGGAAAAGAGCTCATTGCACGTCGTGGAATTCGTATAGTACGGATCATCCGGCAGAAGGAAGATATCCCTTCTGGTTTCCGCTTCAAGAGGGCTCTTGTCATCGTATGTGACGGTACCCTTCTGAGGAACATACACACCGGAAATGAGCCTTAACAGAGTGGATTTACCCGCACCGTTTATTCCGACCAATCCCAGTATGGATGCGTCCTTTGCTTCCATATTTACATCTTCGAGAACCACATTCTTACCGAAAGAATGCGACAAATCCTTTATCTGGATCATATATCTTACCTCCGTACGAACTATTATACACCTGTGATAAACTACAGATATGGAAGACCTTTGGAAATACCTCAAAGAGACAGATAAGCCCGTCGCACTTTACGGCACAGGAGACGGCGCCGACAAGATCATGGCCAAGATGGAAAAGGACGGTACCCTGGACAAGATTCAGGGCATATTCGCCAGCTCAGGCTTTGTACGTGACAGATATTTCAAGGGATTCAAGGTAGAGAGCTTCGAGGACTGTCTTGAAAGGCTCGGCAATGACATGATCGTCCTAATGTGCTTCGGTTCCTCTCGTCCCGAGGTCCTGGAGAACGTTGACAGGATCGCCTCACAATGTGAGTTCTATGCTCCCGATGTACCCGTCTACGGCAAGAATATCTTCGATAAGGCTTTCTACGCGGAGCATAAGTCCGAGATCACCCGCGTGACCGCCCTTTTGGAGGACGATCTGTCGGTAAGGACCATGGTTAACACTGTTACAAATAAGCTTACGGGAAGCATCGAGCCGCTCAAGGCATGTCAGACCTCGCCCGAAGAGGAGAACTCCCTTATAGTGCTACCGGAAGGGGCGACTTTCGTAGATCTCGGTGCATATAACGGCGACACGGTACTTAAATACACCTCTCTTTGCCCTACCATAAACAAGATCTATGCGGTAGAACCCGATAAGAGGAATTTCAGGAAGCTTAAGGAGAATACTTCCCATATAGAAAGCATTTCGTACATCAACGCACTTATCTCTGATAAGAGCGGAATGAGCCATATAGACTTAAGTAAAGGCCGAGGTGTCCACGAAGCAAAGGACGGCGGAGACATAGAGAGCGTCACTGTAGACGACATCCTCAAGGGGGATAAGGTCGACTTTATCAAGTTCGACGTAGAAGGCAACGAGCACAAGGCCATCGAAGGCGCCGGAGAGTCCATAAAAAAATATCGCCCCGTGATGCACATGGCGTGCTACCACAGGAGCGAAGATATCTTTGATCTTCCTTTGGAAGTATTGAAGATAAGAAGTGACTACAAGGTCTACATGCGCCACCTGCCTCACGTACCCGGCTGGGATACGGCTTTTATCTTCGTTTAGACCATCCAGGATCTTATAAGAGCGATCTCGGCCTTATAACCATCATCCTCATTAGGAGTCTCGAGTATAAAAGGCTTTCCCTGAAGGAGAGGATGCGTGATCACATTCCTTATACCCTCTTCACCAAGAAGTCCTTCGCCGATCTTCTCGTGCCTGTCCTTATGTGAATCCATGGGATTCTTGCTGTCGTTTAAGTGCAGTGCATAGAGCTTATCGAGGCCTATGACCTTATCGAACTCATCGAGGACAGCATCGATATTACCTACGACATCGTAGCCGCCGTCCCATGTATGGCATGTATCAAAGCATACGCCGATCTTATCCTTAAGCTCTACCCTGTCGATTATCGCTTTAAGCTCTTCGAAGTTCCTTCCTACCTCAGAGCCCTTGCCGGCCATGGTCTCAAGGAGCACTATCGTCTTCTGCTCTTCGAACATCGCGTCGTTAAGAGCATCCGCGATCATGGGGATAGCTTCCTCCGCGCCCTGCCCTACATGAGATCCGGGATGGAAATTATAGTAGTTGCCGGGAACATACTCCATGCGAAGTATATCCTCCTTGAGCATATTACGGGAGAACTCCTTGATATCGGGTTTTGCCGCACAGACATTCATGGTATAGGGAGCATGTGCAACAAGCTTTCCGAAATGCTCCTTCTCCATATATTCCACGAGAGCTTTGGCATCTTCGGGATCTATCTCCTTAGCGCTTCCTCCTCTGGGATTACGCGTAAAGAAAGCAAAAGTATCTGCTCCAAGCTCCGTCGCATGCTTGCCCATGGCAAGAAATCCGCCTGAACTGCTCAAATGACATCCGATATTTATCATGATCTTCTCCTGTTTACTGCAGGTCGGGAAGAGAGTCTATGACCTGCGCTTTTACTTTCCTAAAGAATACCACAGTCAACGAGAGTGATACGATCTCCGCTATCGGGAAAGCCCACCATACGTTGTTGATATTGCCTGTCTGAGCAAGAAGCCACGCTACGGGGATAAGCACAACGAGCTGCCTTGCTATGGATATAAAGAAAGAATACTTACTCTTTGCAAAAGCCTGGAAGACCGAACCTAACATAATGGCAACGGCAGCCATGGGGTAGCTCAGGCCAATGGTACGAAGTGCCGGGATACCGATCTTGAGACGCACGCTGTTGGCTTTGAATAACAAGAGAAGATTCTTAGGGAACACATTAAATACAAGAGTTCCCACGAGCATGATGCATACTCCGAGGACAACGGCGAACTTAAGTCCCTCCTTGATCCTGGCCTTCTTCTTGGCACCGTAGTTGTACGCCAATATGGGAATAAGACCGTTATTGAGGCCGAAGACGGGCATGAAGAAGAAGCTCTGAAGCTTAAAGTATGATCCGAACACCCACATGCCGTCCTCCGAGAACATGCCGGTAATACGATTCATGCAGTAAGTCATAGGGGTTCCGATAGCCATCATGAGCATGGAAGGAACACCTATCAGATAGATCTTCTTTACCGTCTCTACATGCGGCTTAAGGATACGTTTTATGGAAAGATGCACTTCGGGATTGAACTTAAGATTAAGGAACAGTCCGATACATGCAGCACAGATCTGACCTATACATGTAGCGACAGCAGCACCTGCAACTTCCATTCTGGGGAATCCGAAATGACCGAATATCAGGATATAGTCAAAGAGTATATTTATCAGCGCACCGCTCGTCTGAGATATCATGCTCAGATGTGTTCTTCCCGTGGACTGCAGGAGTCTCTCCATCATTACCTGGAAGAAGCATCCGAATGATAATACACATATTATCCTGAGGTAAGAGATGGCATAAGCGATCGTAGAAGGATTATCCGTCTGAGAACGCACGAATACGGAGACACTCAAAAGTCCTACACACATAAAGAAGACATAGTGAACAGCCGACAAGAGCAATCCCATATTGGCAGCGTTATCAGCTGCCTCCTGATCCTTTGCTCCGAGTCCTTTGGACAGAAGCGCATTAACACCTACGCAGGTTCCCATACCCAGGGAGATCAAGAGATTCTGCATCGGGAATGCTGCCGCCAACGCGGTAACGGCATCTTCTGATACCTGCGCAACAAATACACTGTCAACGATATTATAAAGTGCCTGTACGAGCATCGAGATCATCATGGGCACGGACATTGTGATCAACAGTTTCTTTACGGGCCTTACGCCCATCTTATTCTCTTCCATACGTCATTTCTCCTGTGGGAGAACGATAAAATAATATGAAATGATTGTCAATACACAGCGCGGGAGCCAAAGGATAAAAGATTTTTGCTGAATTTTAACATTTACGTCATTGAATTAGCCTTCATTATGTGTCCTTGCGTTTTAGAATAAACATATCCTACCTATATCGGAAAGGTTAAGTCATGTCTGTTGTAAGGAAAGTAAGAGAAGAAGGTCTGTCGCTTAAGATAACCTCGAGATTGATGCTCATGACATCGGTTCTTCTTACGCTGGCGCTTATTTATTCATCGGTCCAGACCTTTGTTAATTTCAAGAAACTGGAACGATCCACCGACGTCTATATAGAACTCGAAGATCAGGCCATGTCCCTCATGGACGCTTCGGATTATCTGACCGAACAGGTACAGTGCTATGCCGTATTAAACGACAGAGTCTATATGGACAATTACTTCAACGAGGCATTTGAAGTAAAAAGACGTGAGAATGCCATAAGTGCACTTGAAGAGATAATGCCTGATTCGGTCGCACTTTATGAATTGCAGGACAGTATGCGACATTCCGCTAATCTAATGGACAGAGAATACTATGCCATGAGGCTGGTACTTGATGCTACCGAAGATACGGATATCCCCGATGTACTGGCAGATGTAGTCCTTACAGAAGAGGACTCCGCTTTAAGTTCCGAAGAGAAGATAGAGCTTGCCATGTCAATGGTCCATAACGCCGAATACTATTACCAGAAAAATGAGATAAGAAGGAATCTGAACGACTGTCTCAAGGCACTGAAAAATACTACTTTCACATCTCAGCAGGGAATAGAGAGCAATGCCAGAAGAGCGCTTATGAGCGTAATGTTCCTTATAGTAGTCCAGGCTATCCTCATGATCACCATAATATGGCTGCATACAAATCTCGGTATTCAGCCCATCCTCAAGGCGGTGGATCACATCCGTAAGGACGAGAGCATCCCGATCATCGGCGCCTCGGAATTCCGTTATCTGGCGACTGCATACAACGGAATGTACAACACATATAAGAACAGTATCTCTCACCTCAACTTCAAGGCTTCCCACGACGAACTTACGGGTGTATATAACAGAGCCGGCTACGAATTCATCAAGAATACGCTCGATATGTCGACTACCGCTATGCTCATAATCGACGCGGATAAGTTCAAATACATAAACGATAACTACGGACATGATACCGGAGATAAGGTCCTTAAGAGAGTCGCAGATACTCTTAAGAGACATTTCCGTTCGGATGACTATGTCTGCAGGATAGGCGGAGACGAATTCCTTGTCCTTATGGTGAATATAATGGACGATCCAAGGACTCTTATAACCAATAAGATGAAGTTCATCGGCAAGGAATTAAGCGAGATGGTCAACGATGTCCCTCCGATAACATTAAGCGTTGGCGTTTCTTATAACGGTGAATCGACTGATCCCGAAGAGATGTTCCGCCAGGCAGATGCAGCCCTCTATCAGGTCAAAGAGAACGGAAGGAACGGCTGCCAGTTCTATTCGGAGATATATGCTTAACACTAAGATCGAATGAACCACGATAAAAGAGCTTCAGGATCTCCCTGAAGCTCTTTGTCGTCATATCAGATCTATATCAGTCTTCTTCGTCGCCTCTGAATGATTCTATGGCGACTACTTCCTTCCCGCATGTGGGACAGGTGAACTTCCTTCCTCTCTTAAAGTGGATCGACTTCATAAGATCCGCTCTCTTGGGAACGAATCCGATATTACAGTCCGGGCAGACGAACTGGACTCCCGAGTAGTAAAACTCCGCCAATATGATCGCGAACAGACACGATGTTATCGCTCCTGCTATGGCGGGGATGACGGAAGCATAGAGTATTGTTGCCACGATCCATGCCAGCAGCCAGACGATGATGCATACGGTCATCACCCTCATGATAGTATTAAATTTCTTCTTTGACTTGGGAACCTTCATAACAGCCATACTCCTTTCGCTTGATCCTACATTAAAGATTTTACCACGCTAAAGGGGTATGTGTGTAAAATATCAGTAAACCGTAACGTCGTATCTTCGTACTCTTTTCATATTAAGAAGGATCGTAGGAATAACTACCATAAGGTTGCAGCCGATGGTAGCAAGGATGCCGTTAACGGAAACCTTGAAGAAATATATGCCTTCGGGTCTTAAGATATAGTTCGTGATAAGGATCACCATAAGACATGTGATCCCTCCTGCTATAAGACCAAAAAGATCTAAGAGCAGGACTTCTCCTGCCACCTTACCGAATATCTGCCCCCTGGAAAAGCCGATCGCCTTATAGATAGAGAATTCGTACTTACGCTTCTCGTAAGCCGCGGAGAAAGCCGCATTGACCGTAACTGCCAGTACAATTCCTATTATCGCGGAGATAGCTATGAGGATATACGTGAACATGGAAAGCTGACTTCTTATCTCAGACATCCAAGAATAGTTGGTCTGAACCTTAAGATCAGGGAAGTCAGCGTTGATCTTAGCCACAATACTCTCGAGATCGTCGTTTATCGTCTCCTTATCGTATCCGGGTACGTTATCAGGCTCGCTTCGAAGGATCAGTATGGTATCACCGCCGACTTCACTTGATACGCCGTATAGGACCATACCCGGAACATCGACTATCGCCTTGATTGTAACGGGACTGCCGAAATATGCCTTGTCCCAGTCCTCCGAATATTCAAGGACATCTCCTTCCTTCACTCCCCAGTTATCCGCAAGGGTTCGTGACAACATGATCTCCCCGTCACTTAAGACTACATCGTCAGGGATGTCGTTCATGACGCGATTAAATTCTTCAAAATCCTCTACCTTCCTGAACAATATCGTGTTAGTAGAGTTATCGTATCCCATTATGGTCTTGTAGGATATACCGGTCCTGCATATACCCATTACCGTGTCGGCCTTATCGGGAACGTAATCTTCGCAGACTTCTCCAAAGTCACTAAGCTCATACTGGATCTCCATGCTGTTGGATCCTGCATATACCATGAGGTAATCGGAAGGCTTATCGTAGGACAGTTCATATACCGTCAACTGATGTTCGATATACATTCCCGCAAGAAAGCAGATCGCCGTAAATCCCAGCATAACGGCAAGGACCGCGGATCTTGCTCTGTTGCTCTTTATGTAAGAGAGCGGTGCAAAAGGTCTCATGACACGCCTCCCTTTGTTGTCACGTTGGAGATGCTTCCGTCCCAGATCTCTACGGTCATGTCAGCATCTTTTATTATGCTGTGGTCGTGAGTTATTACGATGACAAGTCTGTCCTTGGAATATTCTTTCAATCTGTCCATTACGAGGAAGGCATTCTCATGGTCAAGAGAAGCAGTAGGCTCGTCAGCGAAGAGGACATTGGGATCGTTCATCATGGCTCTGGCGATAGCTACTCGCTGCCTCTGTCCGCCCGAGAGCTTACTCGGTGTCTTGGAGAGTTCGTTCTTCTTAAGACCGATATCGATAAGGTTCTTCTCAGCCTTCTTCCTCGCCTCCGAAGGAGAGCAGGATGCCGCAAGGATCGCATTCTCAGTAGCAGTCATGTAAGAGACAAGGTAATGGCGCTGGAATACGAATCCGAACTCGTTTCTTCGAAGTTCCTGACGCCTTTTCTCGCTAATTCCGTTCAAAGACTCGCCGTTATAGAAGATATCTCCCTTGGTAAGCTTTTTTAACGTGGACATTGTATACATCATGGTGGATTTTCCCGAACCTGAAGGACCTATTATTCCTACAAGACCCTTATCGGGGAAGGTAAGATCTATGCCCTTCATGGCATAAGCCTTCTCTTCCTTATCCATATCGTATATCATCGTTGCATTCTTAAGTTCAAACATATATCTTATCTCCCCCTCTTATTCGATCTGATCTACTGTATTGATGGTCCTTATCTGAAGGAACAGAGGTATCTGACAAAGACCGAATATGGCAATCAGCATCAGTATGACCTTCTGCGCATCCCCCGGCCTTATAATGTGCACATAAAGTCCCATGGGATCTATCATGAATGTATCAAGTCCCGTTACTGCCAGAGCAGACAGTATACCCCCCAGGAGGATCGCTGCTCCAAAGCATATCAGGATCTCCTTCACTGCCAGGATATATATATCAAATGATGAGAATCCGATGGAATTAAAGAGGCACCATTCCTCATGTCTGTCCCTTATATGTATCGACAATACGACAAGCACACAGATCCCGAGAAGGCATCCCGATATTGCGGTTACTAACATCTTTATATCTTCCAGCTGTTCGATCATCTCATGGTACATCTCTGATTCCGACTCGTAATCGTTATAAAATGCCAGATCCCAGCCCTTGTCTTCCAGCTTTTTTACTATATCGGCGTCCTGATCGTCGTGAAGGACCAGAATATCCAGGTTGTTCTCGATCCCATAGGGATAACCGAACAGGATATAGTATGGGCACTCTACCTGACCTACTATCGTGTGACCGTCTCCCAGAGTTTTTAAGATATCTTCTCCCGCATTCTTATAAGCCATGGTATCTACGACGATCTCACCGGGATTCTCCGGCATCCTGCCGCTTACAAGATGTGCTCCCATATGTTCGGCATAATGCTCCATATCCTCTTCGTTATCAAAATAGAATACCTGAGTATATGCTTCTCCGAATATCGTATTGATCTTAACGTTACCGGCTCTTACTACATATACCTCATCTGTTCCAAGATCTTCTCTTGCTCTGTCCCTTTGCTCTTCCAGAAGAGGCGTGATCAATTCGTTCCATTCTTCCGTGGTCTCATATTCTCCCGGATCCACCCGTTCACAGAATAGCGTTTTCTTCGCAAATGCCCCGTACATATTAGTCTCAAAGGGTTCTATTACACATCCCAGGAGATACCCCAGGGTATAGATCATCATCGCGAATACCGAAAGGCTGATGACCAGTGCGCCTGTTCTTCTCTTATTGTGACTGATATAAGGAAGCGGCGATAATTTTGCTTTCTTACTACTCATTATCTGTCCTCACTTATTGCATTATAAAGTGCTTCTCTTGAATCTTCGTAGTGCGTAATATCGCACTCGATATCCGGGATTATAAGACCTTCGGGGGCATTCCTATCCGCCCTTACCCAATTCTTGGTTGATATCTGCATAAAGATATGAGAATTAGGAAGCGAGAAGTATGCTACATCTCCGTAGCTGTTGGGATCGTTGCCGGGAGCTTCTCCGATTATGGTTCCCAGGTCATTATCTCTTACGAACTCTGCAAATTCCATTGCCGAAGAGAAGGAATTGGCCGTAGACAGAACATAGAGATTGCCTCTGAATGTAAGATCTTCTATCCTCTCGTTCCGGCAGATACCGTCACCGCCGTCCAACATAAAGGGACCAAGTCTCCAGTCGCATGTACTTACTCTGAACTCATCGATATCAAGATACCTGAAGAACCATGTGACTACGGTATCGTTACCGCCGCCGTTATGCCTTACGTCTACGGCCACGTTTTGGATATTCTTCTCTTTGACCTCGGTAAACATATCGTTCACGACCTGCTTATATTCGTCGTTGAATGTACATGAGTAAAGGTTCAAGATCGCTACGCTGTGTTCTTCGTCTATCTCGTAATCGACAAAGGGTTCGTCATCCTCTGTATCCTGTTCGATATCGTTATAGGCATAATACTCGGGAATCGTCAGATAATCTTCATCGCGGCAGATAACTTCCCGGGTCTCGCCCTCTTCGTTCTCAAGGGTATAAGTAATACCTTCGCTTACATCGAATCCCAGATAATCAAGACCCGACACGGATATTATGTCGTTCTTCAGATCCAGAAGCTCCCAACTCTCACATTCAAAGCTGTAGATACCGCTGTTGTTTGTAAGAAGATCCGCTATGGAGATACCGTTTACCGCCGCGATGGAAAAACCTTCTCCGTCCCACTCATACGCGTACTTAACATATCTGTCGTTGATATCGTTTATCGTTGCACAAGTATGTGCGTCGTGAAGCAGCGCGAAAATGCTCTCGATATCTCTTGAGAGTTCATTTACCGTAATGCCGTCAGAAGAACTGATCTTAGCCTTAACTTCGGAATATCTCTGCTCGATATCAGCGGGAAGTCCGCCGTAACAAGCGGGATGGAGCTTCTTAAGATATCTCATTGCATACTCCAGATCCTGCATCGCTTCCTTCGATGTCATAACCTCATCGTAGGATAGAGAATAAGGTACGCTGTCAGGATGCCTGAAAGTGGAATTCCAATAAGGATTACATACATATCCGCCCATAACAAATGCGGTGATAACAAGAAGGGATATGACCGACATTACTATCTTGCCGGATCTTTTGGAGTTTGCTCTTAAGATAAAAGCAATAAGGGCTGCGATAACTGCCGCTACTGCAGCATATATAACGATGTCACTCATTGAAATGAGAAAAAGGTTAAGCGGTACTATCCCTATTACCGCGATCCATAAAGCTATACACAAGATAAGATATCTCTTCTTCACTTTGCTATCCTCCGTAGTTATGCCACGATAATACGTTTTAGCGGAAGAATATATAAGTGACTGAGGTCACAACATAGGATGTGACCGGGGTAATATCAGCCCCGTAGCATCAGGGCGAGCTTAGCTCTGTCGTGTATATCGAACTTATCGTAGATAGATGACATATAGTTCTTGACCGTACCCTCCGAGATAAAGAGTATGGATGCTATCTGGGAATTGGTGCATCCTTCTGCGATAAGACGGCATATCTCTTTCTCACGGTCGGTCAGATCCTTGCCCTCGAAGATATCGCCTGAAGAAGTCTTCTTCTCGCCTTCGGATGCCGCTCCCGCCATCATTCGGGTCAGCTTCTCCATGACCTTGCCGTCAAGGACACTCTGTCCGTTAACTGCTCTGTCTATGGCATTTAAGATGGCATCCTTTCCGGAGTCCTTGAGAAGGTAACCGGTAGCGCCTCCCGCCAGAGCCTGGGAGATATTCTTATCATCATAGAAGGTAGTAAGTACGATCATCTTGATCCCGGGATACTTCTCATGAACTATCTTTATGAGCTCGATACCGCCCATCTGTGGCATGTTAAGATCTACGAGCATTACATCAGGAAGATCAGAATCATTCATATCAGACAGCATATTGAGTGCTTCTACACCGTTACCGGAAGAACCGCAGATAGTATGGCCGCCTGAGTATGTAAGTATTATCTCAAGGCTCTCCATAAGGAGAGGCTCGTCATCTACCATGAATACCTTAGCCATCCTGTTCCTCCCTCGTTAAGCGCGGCAGGCTTATACTTACCACAAAGCCGTCGCTTCCGTCTATCTCCATATTACCGCCGATAGACCTGGCATGATCGCGGAGCTTACGAAGACCGAATCCCTCCGCGAGCTTCATCTGCTTCTCTTCGTAGGATATATCTCCCCATCCGGTTCCGTTATCCTGGACCTTCAGGGAGATGTTATTACTGTCCGTCTTTAAGACTACCACAAAAACATCCGCACCGCCGTGCTTTATTCCGTTGGTAAGAAGTTCGTTCAAAGCGCCGCTAATGAAAGCCGCTGTACCTATACAGATCTTGCCCTCATCTTCTATCTGTTCGAAATTGTGGTGTACCTTTATATCCGTATCCATCTTGAAATTGGATATGGACTCGGAAAGAGAGGAAACATAGTCAGATATAAGGACGGTATCGTCTTCGGAATCAAGGGTACGTACAACGCCTCTTATGGAGTCTATTGCCTCGTGTACTCTTACATTTGCCTGCTCCATCTTCCTTGAGGCAAGCTCAGTATCCTTGTCTACGAGGAGCTGCGCCGCATCGAGGGTAACGGAAGCCGCAGAGAGCGTATGTCCCACGGAATTATGTATATCCCTGCTGATCCTCTCCCTCTCCATGAGCCTTGCGTTAGCTTCGTCGAGTGCCTTTTGCTTTGCAAGCTCCTCTCGAAGGTTCCTTTCATTGAGGCTGTCCAGAGTAGATATCTTAACGACGCGGTCGAGCTCCGTAAGTCTCTCTTCGTACTTCTTCATGAAGAACACGATGAGCATCCACGCTGCGTAGAAGAGGATGAGCAACGTCGCATAGAGGACGACATACTTCCTGGATATGTTGTCCCTGGATATACCCCATACAAAGGTCACCGCCGCCGACAGGAAAGCAACTGCATTTCGAAAGGCTAATGAAGGCTTATCTGCAAGTAACGCCGGTACCGTAAAGAAGAACGCGCTCCACCAGTATCCGGTCACGAGAGCCGCACATACGGCAGAAGCTGCAAGGAGCAAGGCGAGCACATTACGGGAAGCATCCTCATTGTCCGTAAGGAGATAGGATGTGATAAGTATCAGTGTCAGGGCAGACCAGATCACCGCACCCGAATGAGTCGCGAAGATAAAAGCCGCGACTGCAACAGCTACGGTACATATTACCGAATATACCCACTTTATAAGTGTTATCGGAGAAGACAGACTGCCCATATTCGGATTATAGCCCGAGAGGAGATGTTCAATCAAATGACTGAAGTCAGGTATTTACTGACAGGTCCGTCACTCCAGAGGTGTGCTTCTATATATCTTTCAGGACCGAATTCTCCGTCGGGATTCCACTCCTGAGGAAGACCGTACTTATCGATGATCTTAAGTATCTCGGTATATGTATAGACCTTCCTTCTGTATTCCTTGCCGTCAGTTACCAGCGGGCTGAACGTAGGCATGGAATCTCCGTAGGTAAAGGAGATAAGAGATGTATCTATATCCTCCGTGGAGATCTTTATAAAGTCGCTTTGTTCGTACCAGGAAGAGAGCCAGGGACAATGCTCCACCGTAAGGTAATGGGGAGACAATATCTCAGGCCTGCCGCCCTTCTTTATAAACTCGGATCGAACAAGTTCCTCGCTCTTTCTTCTCTTGGAGAGATAATCGTCAGATCTTCGTGCACCGAAAGATCCGGAACGCTCATCTCTCATCTTAATAAAGAGAGATAAAGCTTCCTTCTCGGGCAGCGCCGTAAGGCTCCTGAAAGGCCCCGATCTTTTGTCGAAATAGTGATAGAGATACATATCCCGATTATAAGATATCTATATACTCTCCTGCCAGCGCCTTGTTCATGCTCCTTACTGCGCAGAACTTACCGCACATGGAACACGTATCGTCATGCTCGGGAGCTTTTGAATCACGGATGGCTTTTGCTGTCTCAGGGTCGATGGAGCATTCCCACTGCGTATCCCAATCGAAAGTCCTTCTGGCATCTGCCATCTTGTTATCCTGATCCATGGCATGGGGTATCTTCTTGGCGATATCGGCAGCATGTGCCGCGATCTTGGATGCGATTATACCCTGCTTAACGTCATCGACATTCGGAAGAGCAAGATGCTCTGCGGGGGTAACGTAGCAGAGGAAAGCTGCTCCTGCGGAAGCGGCGATGGCGCCTCCTATGGCAGACGTGATGTGATCGTATCCGGGTGCGATATCGGTAACTAACGGGCCAAGCACATAGAAAGGCGCACCCATGCAGATGCTCTGCTGGATCTTCATGTTAGCTTCGATCTGATCCATGGGCATATGTCCGGGGCCTTCTACCATTACCTGAACATCCTTCTCCCATGCTCTCTTCGTAAGTTCTCCGAGCCTTACAAGCTCCTCGATCTGACATACGTCTGAAGCATCCGCAAGACATCCGGGGCGGCATGCATCACCAAGGGATATGGTAACGTCGTATTCTCTGCAGATATCAAGGATCTCATCGTAATATTCGTAGAAAGGATTCTCATTACCTGTCATGCACATCCAGGCGAAGATAAGAGAGCCGCCTCTGGAGACGATATTCATCTTCCTCTTATGCTTCTTTATCTGATCTATGGTATGTCTTGTTATTCCGCAGTGAAGAGTTACAAAATCAACTCCGTCTTCTGCATGAAGTCTTACTACGTCGATAAGATCTTTTGCTGTTAATGTAGCTAAGTCTCTCTGGTAGTGGATAACGGAATCGTATACGGGAACCGTGCCGATCATGGCCTTGCACTCTGATGTGAGCTTACGTCTGAAGGGGATGGTATCTCCGTGAGATGAGAGGTCCATTATGGCTTCCGCACCCATGTCCACCGCAGCTTGTACTTTCTTCATCTCGATATCGTAATCCTTGCAGTCTCTTGATACTCCGAGGTTGACATTTATCTTGGTCCTGAGCATAGATCCCACGCCTTCGGGATCCAGGCACTTATGGTTCCTGTTAGCGCATATCGCTACCTGTCCCTTAGCGACCCATTCTCTTATCTCTTCTTCCGTTCTGTATTCCTTCTTGGCGACGATCTTCATCTCGGGAGTTACTATTCCCCTTTTTGCCGCTTCCATCTGTGTCTTATACGTTCCTTCCATCGTCTTTCTCCTTAATGCTTATACTCTGTCTTTATGTCATATCCGTGATCTAACGGGCCTCTTCCCTTACCTACATCAAGGCCTGCACCGATAGCTCCGGTTATATATTTCTTTGCTCTTCTTACGCTCTCGGGAAGTGTCATGCCCTTAGCAAGATTACATGCGATAGCACTTGATAAAGTACATCCCGTTCCGTGTGTATTAGGGTTATCTACGCGTCTCTCTTCAAGGTTATAGAACTCGCCTTGGTGGTACAGAAGATCGTCGCTGTCAGACTCCCTGTGACCGCCCTTTATAAGGACCGAACAGCCGCACTGCGCATATATCCTTTTTGCCGCTTCTCTCATATCCTCGCGGGAGAATATCTTTATATCCGCAAGAACCTCCGCTTCGGGGATGTTGGGAGTAACTACGGTCGATACGGGAAGGATCTCTCGCACAAGAGCTCTTACGCTCTTTTGGTTAGAGAGATCGGCGCCGCTTGTTGCAACCATAACTGGGTCGGCTACTATATTCTTTATCCCGTAGAACTTAAGCCTGTCCGCTATTACTTCGATAAGTTCTTCGCTCGGTACCATTCCGATCTTTACGGCATCAGGAGTTATATCACTAAACACTGCATCTAACTGCTGCAATAAAAATATCGGTTCGACATTACTTATGGCCATTACTCCCGTCGTATTCTGCGCAGTAAGAGAAGTGATGACTGACATTCCGTATACGCCGTTTGCCAGCATCGTCTTAAGATCTGCCTGGATGCCCGCACCTCCCGAGCAGTCGCTTCCGGCGATGGTCAATACTTTCCTCATGATCGTATCCTCCCGAAGGCTTCCTTTAGGGAGATCGCAGCTTCCTTGGGAGAGTCAGCCTTCATTATCGCGGATACCGCACATACACCTTCGATATCGATCCCTTTAAGTACATCAAGATTATCCTTATTAAGGCCTCCGATGGCATTGACCGGAATAGGAACAGCCTTTGTTATAGCATCCAGGGTTTCCGTTGAAGTGAGCACCGTCTTGACCTTTGTAGTCGTGGGATATATCGCACCCACACCAAGATAATCCGCGCCGTCTTCATATGCCTTCTTCGCAGCTTCTACCGTCTTTGCCGTAGCCCCTAAGATCTTGTCTTTTCCTATAAGCTTACGGGCTGTTGCCACAGGCATATCTTCCGCTCCGACATGCACGCCTTCGGCGTCTGTGGCAAGCATTACATCCACTCTGTCGTCGATGATCAGAGGCACATTATATTCTTTTGTTATCTCATGGACTTTAACTGCAAGATCTATGTATTCTCTTGTAGTCCTGTTCTTTTCTCGAAGCTGAAGTATCGTTACTCCGCCTTCCAATGCAGACCTTACTCTCCTTAAGAATTCGTCTTCTTCGAAGGTCGTACTGTCGGTAATAAAGTATAGTGTGGTATCAAATTTCATCTGGTTCTCCTAAGTTATCAATGAGATTTACCATATATGTTCCGTTTCCTTTGTCGGTCTTAGATCTGAGGCCGCACTTCTTAAAGAGAGTGCAAGCGTCAATTACGCTTTCTAAGCTTCTTTCCTTAGCGGCATAAGTCGCGATAACAGCTCCCGCCATACATCCGGTACCTGTTACCGCAGACATCTGCTTACAGCCTCCGGTTACTTTATTTATGCTGTTACCGTCTGATATAAGATCGACTTCTCCCGTAGCCACGGCGATGGCATCATTGTCCTTTGCGACACTTAAGACCGCTCTTGATATAAGATCGCCCTTAAGACCTTCCTCTGCATCTACTCCAATGCCTGTATAGTTATCGTCATATATGGCGAGGATCTCCGAGTAGTTTCCTTTGATCACGAAGAATTTTCCTTCGCTAAGGAGCTCTCTTACGAACTTTCTTCTTAAGCTTGAACAGGATACTCCGACAGCGTCCAATACCACAGGGATACCTCTGCTGTTCGCCTCCTTAAGAGAGATCTTCATGGAAGACATCCTGACATCGGATATGTTGCCGAGATTAAGAAGAAGTGCAGATGCCGTCCTTGTTATCTCAGCAACTTCTTCGGGGTGTTCCGCCATTATAGGCTTTGCTCCCAATGCCAGTATCGCATTGGCGCACTGGTTCATGGAGATGGGGTTAGTTATACAGTGGATCAGATGGTCTTTTCCTGTGCTTTTCTGTGCCATACTTTGCCGCCTTCCTTAAGCTTCATCTGCATCTTACCGAGGACTCCGATATGCTGAAGTCTGTAAAGAAGAACAGCCGCGATACTTCCTCCGATAAGAGTTCCGCAGGTAAATGACGGAACATAGAAGAGCCACGAGAGACCTTCTCTTCCGCAGATATATGTCATGACAGGATAAGATACGATGGCGCCTATGATGCCCGTACCTATGATCTCCCCTAATACCGCAGCCCAGATCTTGCCCTTGGATACTTTGTAGAGGATGCCTGACAATGTCGCTCCGAATACGGCGCCCGTAAGGGCAAGAGGCGGGATACCCATCCCGCACATCCTGATGATACCGATAAGTACTGCCACGATAAATGCATCAAGAGGTCCTAAGAGTACCGCTGCCGTGATGTTGATAAGATGAGCCATGGGGCACATTCCCTCGACTCGAAGAAGAGGTGAGATAACGACTCCGACTGCAATAAGCATAGCCATTACCACCATCCTTAAGATGTTGTATCGTTTCATAAACGACTCCTTTCGTACACACGCAAAAAAGGAAGCTGCCTGAATCAAGCAACTTCCGACCAAAACACTATATGATACTAGCGTCCCTACGTTGGCATTACCCAAATCAGGTTAACGGTCGAAGGGCACACCTTCCTCTCAGCCTTTCTGCAAGCTCCCGTGTGTATATTTGATTTTCCATAAGAAGATACACTAACACTAACTCCTTCGCAATAGAAAATCAGATATTAAGCGAACCTTAATGGTTTCTTCAAACTTTACTGGTGATATTTATATATCATCTGTCACGTAAGACGGAGGATATCAGGATGACAACGACCAAACGCATCGACTCATATAAACTGAAGTTGACCGCACTTATATTCATGGTGATCGACCATATCTATACATACCTGAACGCACCTCTTCACGGGTACAGGACAGATGAGATGTGGCCGCAGTGGATCTCCCTTACTACAAGATTCGTATCGCCTCTATTCTTCTATCTGATGGTAGAAGGTTTCTACCACACTAGGAGCCGCAGAAAGTACCTGACAAGACTTCTTACTACTGGGCTTATCGTGATGGGCGGCAATATGCTCATCAACTATATCTTCCACAATGTAAGCCCTTCCACGGGAATGTTCAGTTTCAGGTCTCTCATCGAAGGTCACGATATATTCCTGACTCTTGCGGACCTTTTTGTCTTCATATGGTGTCTGGATAACATTAAGCAAAAGAAGCGTATTGGAGTAAGCATCCTGGTCGCTGTCTTCTCCGCTATATTAAGTCTTGCCCTTGAAGGCGGATTCTACCTTCTTCCGATAGCTGTTATCACCTGGTATTTCTACGGAAGAAAGCCGCAGCAGTGTATCGGCATCGGAGTCTGGAGCGCTATCCTTCTGATACACGCCCTGATCTCATTTCTCAGGGGAGATACGGGATGCTCGCTCTACAGCCACCTCTGCTTTGATAATGAATGGGCAATGTTCCCCGTTATCTTCTTCATACTGCTATATAACGGAGAAAGAGGCAGGAATACAAAGTTCTCTAAGTATCTGTTCTATGTGATCTACCCTCTTCATCTGTGGATACTAATGATCCTTCGCTTCATCATCGAATAAAGAAAGAGCACAGAAGTCTAATGACCTCTGTGCTTCTCTTGTTCATCATAATTGTTCCAAAAGATCGGGGATATCTTCCTTCAATGTCTGAAATACAATGTTAAGGTCAACATCTTTCATATGTTTCGAAATAAACTTCAGATCAGTTCTGATCTTTTCAATATAGTATTGATCGTTCTTACTGTTGTTCATATATCCGTATACCATCCCTCAATATCTCATTAACAAGATCAAGATTATCCTTCAATTGATTTAGATCTAAAACATCAACTCTCTTGTTGAGAGTCTCCCTCAACCTCTCTGTCATCTCATAGAACTTTATTCCCTTAACATCAGACACAACCAGAAGATCTACATCACTGGTCTCTTTTGCCTCACCTTTAGCATAGGAACCAAAGAGGATACAGTACTTGACCGGATAATCAGATAATACATCTGTGCATCTTTGAACTATATATTCGTGATCAAGTATCCCATGATCTTCATCAACAGGGTAGAGCTCATTTAGCTTATCCAAGATGTAATTGTATTTAAGGGAACCGACTTTAGAAGGATCGTTCTCATACGATTTGTATGAGCGCACCGAGATCCCCACCAGGTCAGCGACCTGTTGTTGTGTAAGCTTTCTTCTGGTCCTCAAATCCTTTATCTCGCTCATATTGCACCTCTCACCAATAATAGTGCAACATTTGCACTTCGCCGTCAAGTCAAAGTGCAATATTTGCATGTGACACAATACAAAGTGCACAACAATATAAAAGGGCACAGAAGTCTAATGACCTCTGTGCTTCTCACATAATTCGGGATGAATCCCGGATGAGCAACATGAAGATAACACCCGATACCAGCTCCGCCAGCATGACCAATGCGAATACCGCAAAAGCAAAAATATCGATCCCGGGGATCAGCATGAGGAGCAAGGAAATGACAGCTACGGATAAGATGATGACAAACGCTTTCCTGTACTTCGTCCACTTCTCTGCCATATGCGGATCTCTTGTCATGAAGAGCTTTATCATGAGCGTCGAAAAGCCGATGACATATACCGCGGTAAAGGCCATCGCTATGCATCCCGGTATCGTTACCATGCCTATGGAGGATCTCAGGGCCCTGATCATATAAAACACACCTGCGAAGAAGCACATGACACTTATCATCTTGAAGTTGTCATCCTTATCCCTCATGGAATGGATAACATAAGATATGACCAGATCCACGATCAATATCGCTATAGGGATCGTAATCTCCAACATACGGCGACCGATCTCGTGATCATGGTAGATAAAGCTCAAGATCCTTACAGGTACGATGCCGAGGACCCCCAGGATCACCTGGAGCCTGATGAGCTTATAGAGACTTAAGAGCTTCTCTTCCATAACAGGATCAGATCCCCGCTTCCGCTAATTCCATTTCGAGCCTGTCACCTACGATCTTCATGGAAGACGCAGACTTCTTCAGGAGGATAATATGCCAGATCGACATAAAGAATGCAGCGATAGCGCACCCACAGACTGCAATGAGCGCAAGGTAATTGATGAGCGGCACAAAGATGAGTATAAAACATGCACCCAGAACGATCAGGAGCCACTTGATGCTTCCTCTGAACTTGTCCCATTCCTCTGCGAGCTGCGCATCAGTATGTTCAAGACACGATGACATCGTCTTGGTGAATCCGACGATATAAGGGATCGCACAGACTGCGGAGATGATCTCGCAGAGATTCGATCCGAATCTGGTCTCACACATTCCCTGTATGAAGCTCAACACTGCCATACATATGAGCAGTACCCCCGCTCCCATGAATCCGTCATGGACCTTCTTCATCGTTATGACCGTAATGGCATTTACCAGTCCTATGACAAGGCTCAGCGCAGATACCGTTAACTCCCAGGTGTTGATCGGCTGAAGCGAGATATCGGTATTAGAATCGATCGCATCCTGATATATCAGGGCAAGGACTGCGATCGCCGCGATCACCATGATGATGTTAGCTATAGTGAGCCAGAACATCAGACCAAGACGCTTGCCCATATACCTGCACCTTGCGACTGATTCCTTCTTTACCATGAGCTCGCGCTCAGGCTTTGTTGTCTTCTCCGTATTTTCCATACTACTATCCCTCCTTGAACATAGTGCTCTTGAGGATTATAGCATAAGTAAGGCCCCGGGACTTTACAGCCGCGGAGCCTTCCAATCTTCAATATCTATCCTTTGTTTTCCAGTTCTCTTCACATCTCTTATTCGCTTGTACACCTATATCTTACTCACGGTTCTTAAAAAAACGGTCAAAGCAGGTTAAAGAAAAGATTAAGATTCGAATGTATTTATCTTAATGGCGCGCGACCTAATAAATATAGGGGTTTCACGCATCTTTCAACTGACATATTTTGTTAACAAATACCCCTTGACGCGATATACCTCGTGTGGCATAGTATATCCATACAGGAGGTATGACAAATGGATGTACAGCTCAAAAGAGGACTGCTTGAGATCCTGGTACTGGCAGCCATCAAGAATGACGATTCTTACGGCTACAAGATAATCAAGGACATCAAGCCTTATCTTTCCATTTCAGAGTCCACCTTGTACCCGATACTTAAAAGACTTGAGGAAGCCGGTTGCCTCACAGTCAGGTCGGAAGAGTATAACGGAAGACTTAGAAAGTACTACAGCATTACCAAGAACGGTAAGCAGCGAATAGAAGATTTCAAGACTGAATGGAAAGAGATTATGGACATATACGAATATGTCGCGCGGGAGGAACAGTAATGAACAGACAGGAATATTTAGACGAGATCAAGGAAAAGCTTCTGGGCTTATCTGAAGAAGATATCGATAAAGCCCTTGAATTCTATATGGAAGCCCTCGACGACAGGATAGACGACGGACTTACCGAAGAACAGGCTATCAATGCAGTAGGAACGGCAGACGAAGTAGCAGAGCAGATCCTGATGGATACACCGCTTCCCAAGCTTGTATCCGCCACCGTAAAGCCAAAAAGAGATATGAAGGCATGGGAGATCGTACTTCTCATCCTCGGAGCTCCCTTGTGGATCCCGCTCCTGATCGCACTCTTCTCGATCGCCTTTTCAGTAGTATGTGTGATCTTCTCACTGATACTGGTGGTCATCGCGGTAGTATTCTCCTTCATAGTAGGCGGAATTGCAGCTCTTATCGCAGGTCTTGTAGGGATCATCGCAGGAGACGGCATCATTGCTCTTGCAAAGCTCGGAGCAGCTCTTATCCTCATAGGCGTAGGCGCACTCCTCTTCCTTCCCTGCAAGTCACTGGTGCTCTGGCTCATAGAGCTGTGCGGCAGATTCTTCAAGTGGATCAAGAAGCAGTTTGTTAAGAGAAAGAATAAATAAAGTGAAAAGGAAATATTGATTCGAAAGGCAGGAACATAAAATGAACAAGTTTACCAAAGCATTTCTTATAGCAGGAGGCATCTGCCTCGGCGCAGGCATCATCGTGACCGGAATAGCATTCGGAATGGCAAAGAGGAACGGTATGGGTGATGCGGGATCTTATGAGAAGATCGATGTCACCATTACCGACAGCTTCGAGAATCTTCATATCGAAGAGGTATCACACGACATAAAGTTCGTTATCTCCGAAGACGATACAGTGAAGGTAGAGTACTGGGACAGCGAGAATCTTATCCACGATCTTAAGGTAGATAACGATACATTGACTCTCACATATCAGAATTCCAAGCACTGGTGGGACTGGATCAACATCGGTATCCCCGGTATCACGGAACCCACTGACAATGTATCTCACGACACTGTTATCTACCTTCCCGAAGATGAATATAAGAATCTTAAGATCAACGGTGTCAGCAGCGATGTCATTATCCCCGAAGGATATATCTTCGAAGACATCTCGATCGATACGGTAAGCGGCGAGATCACATGTAAGTCAGAAGCTACAGGCAATGTAAAGATCAATACAACAAGCGGTAACCTTAACGAGATCAGCATCAACGGTATCTCCGCTACCATCCATACTGTAAGCGGTGACGTATATATAAGCGACAGCGAACTTACCGGTTCTCTTGTCATCGACACCACAAGCGGCGGTGTAGATCTTACTGACATTACTGCTGCTGCAACTGACATCAATACCATTAGCGGCGATATAAACCTCGTGAATTATGCTTCCGACAATACATCTATCGACACTACTTCAGGTGACATAGAAGCGATCGTAGTCGGAGATTACAACATCAACTTTGATTCCGTAAGCGGAGATCAGAACATAAGCTGCAATAACGTAAGCGACGGCGCAAGATTTACCGTTAATACGGTAAGCGGTGACCTTACGGTAAGAGGCGCATAATTCATAACCCTTCTATAGAGGCGGCACGGTCTTTGTAGGCGGTGCCGCCTTAACTTTGCACAAAATAAGAAAGAGATGAGTATAAATGTTTAAAAGAGTATTAAAGACAATAGGAATGTGTGTGGCGGCAATGGCCGTGGCAGTAGCCGCAAATCTTCTTGGAACGATCGCTTCAGAGCTCCTTTCAGGGCTTGGGGTATCAGAGATCATAGGAACGGCAGTCGCGTCAGTTCTTTACCCTCTTATATCCTTTATAGGAATAAAGCTTATAGGTCAAAAGGCCTTTAAGTACGATCTTAAGACCTTCAGGATCGTTAAGCCCGGGATAAAACTATACTGGCTGGCGGCAGCCCTTATCCTTCCTTTGGCGGTAACGGCATTCTACCAGTTTTCTGACGGAACCTGGACCATGTGCGCCAACTCGTCCGTCATCCCCGTAGCCGCATACGGCATCCTCTTCAGAGGTCTTGCAGCAGGAATCTCCGAGGAACTTGTATTCAGGGGAGCTATCATGGGCACCATCGAGAAGGAATGGAATACCAAGGCCGCTGTCCTTATCCCATCTATCGCTTTCGGAGCAGTACATATCATGGGAAGATCCTTAGATCTTATAAGCATCGCTCTTCTCATGGCAGCAGGAACTCTCGTAGGCGTAATGTTCTCCCTTATCGAGATCCAAAGCGGCAGCTTCTGGAATAACGCTCTCGTGCATGCCGCATGGAATATCGTCATCCTGGGGCTCCTTCATACGGATACAAGAGCATGTGAAGACAGTGTATTTACATATATACTTAAGTCAAAGTCACTGCTCCTTACGGGAGGCGACTTCGGAATAGAAGCATCTCTTGTAGCAGTCATAGCATATCTTATCGTGATCATTATCGCGACAGTGCTCATGGCAAATAATAAAGCTCAGTCAAAGGTCGTTCGCGGCACTTGCTGAGAATGTTCCTACCGTGGCGGCGGTTCCCTGACGAGGGAGCTGCCGCTTTATATTACTAAGGTCACGACTCCGCTATATTCTTTCGAGCGATCTTAAAGCCTTTGATAACCCCTGTTGCCGCCATAAGGATAAGCACCACCATACTTACCGTAATAGTAATGACATCGCTTGAAGTCAGAATGAAGAGGCCGTAGGAGATAAGTCCCGTAAGGCCTGCGATAATAAGCTCCGCAGCAAGGTTAAAAAAGCAGTTGAGATTGCCTCTTAATGCACTTAACTCATCCGACCATACCGTATAAGGCGATATGGAATCCATCGCAACTCCTATGGCAGTCGCCGTTACCACACAAAGAAGCGATGCTATAAGCATAGGATGAATAAGATGCGGTACCCCGAACATTACCGCAACGGGAATAAGAGATACGCCAAGAGGTATATAAGTAAATAATATCGCTATAAGACCCTTGGCTCTTATCTGCTTATCAAGAGGCGCGGGAAGGTACTTCATAAGATCGATATGTACTCCTTCTCGCGTAAAGGAAGTCGAAGCGATGGAATTGATACCCGAAGCAATGAAAGATATTCCGGCTACGGAGATAAAAGCGATCACTATGCTCTTCTTATCTCCGGAAGACAACATAGATCTTATCTTTCCTATTATCTCGTTATCACGGGAAGATATAAGGAGCGAAGCGGCGATCGCAGGCCACAGCAGATTTGCGAATACGCAGTTCATCCTGTATGTAGACGTCCTCATGAGGACCTTGTATTCCTTGGCAAGGAGCGCTTTGAAGATCCCGGTCTTCCTGACCTTGCCCGAAGAAGTCGAACCTGCTCTTCCCCTTATACTTGCGGCAGCCGCATAAAGACCTTCCCTGTATACGGCTCTTGCAAGGACTACCGAAAGCATATAAGTAACGAGCTCAAAGACCAACGTATAAACTAGCGACAGGACACGGTGCTTACCGACAGCTTCTATCGAGAACATATTTGTCGGGAAGATCACATTACAGAGCGATATAAATGAATTATCCCCTTCTACAAGGGACTCTATATAATTCTCGGCACTTATCCTTCCGTAATCCTTAAAGGACATAAGGAACATCACCGTAAAGAATACGAAGAGCACCGCTGAAGACAAGTAATAAAGATCCGTCCTGTTGACCTTCTTAAGAAGGAACATAAGGATCATGGCCATCATCGAGCAGTATACGAGAGGTATAAAGAGCGCACCGAGAAGACCCGTCAATGCGCCCAGGATCCCCACCGGGTGAAATGCAGATGCCCCCGCTTGCTTATAACATGAGACAAAGTACCCTATATACATGGCCCAGAGAACATTCGACGTCATGACATTCTCTGCCTTGAACGTATGAAAGAGCCTTGCATTATAAAGCTCGTGAGCTTCTATGGGAAGCGCTCCCAGGAAAGACAGATCCGATGCGAAGAACAGCACGGAGAACATCAGAGGCAGGCCGAAGATCATGGCGAAAGCGGATATTATGTGAAGCTCCGACAGGAGAGCATACGTATTGCCGCCAAACCTGAAGAGAAGTTCCGTCATCGCATACGTAATATATCCTACGAGGACAGATACCGGCACCATTATCCCGAAGAAAGCGATAATACCGAATATGGTATATTTCCGCTTCTTCTTATCGCCGTCAGGCTTAGGCATCTCCAGATTGGAAGAGAATGCCTTATATAGAGTATAAGACCGTCTCATGATCGCCCCGTAAGATCTACGAAGATCTCTTCAAGCGTACGCCCGGGATGCTTCTCCTTGAGTTCATCGAGAGTACCCGAACTTACGATCTTGCCCTTGTTTATGATGAGGATCCTGTCACAGAGCTGCTCAGCTACTTCCAGGACATGAGTGGAGAATAATACGGCATTGCCGGCACGGGCATGCTCTCTCATCATCTGCTTGAGCTCATATGCTGCGGACGGATCAAGTCCAGTCATGGGTTCGTCCAATATCCACGCTCCGGGATCGTGGACCAGAGCTGCTATGACCATCAGCTTCTGCCTCATACCGTGAGAGTATTCCCTCATCTGGGTATTAAGGACTTCCGTCATTCCGAATCTTTCCGCCATGGTATCGATGCGCTTCTTACGATCCTTCTCGGACACTTCATACATATCTGCGATGAAATTGATGTACTCGAGACCCGTAAGCTGGATGAGGATATCCGGGTTATCCGCTATGTATGCAAAGGACATCTTGGCTTCATAGGGGTCCTTGACGATATCGTAACCGTTGACGGTCACCCGTCCGGATGTAGGCTTTAATATGCCCGTCAGCATCTTGATGACCGTTGTCTTGCCTGCTCCGTTAGGACCTGCGAATCCCACTATCTCTCCCTTATCGATCTTAAAAGAGACCTCATCGGTAGCCTTATGGCCGTTTCCGTAGATCATTGTGAGCTTATCTGCTTCGATCATAGTCTAATCTCCAATAGGTCAGCTGATTTACGGTCATTATAGCATCCGTTAGGGCGAAGGATATTAAGGGTATATGAATTATATGTGTCCTGTAATTCGGTTCCCGATATGGTATCATTATAGGGACATTTTCCCACATGGAGGTATACATCAATGGAATACCGTATAGAACACGATTCACTCGGTGAAGTGAAGGTACCCGCTGACAAGTATTGGGCAGCCCAGACCGAGAGAAGCCACGAGAATTTCCAGATCGGCGTAGGCATCGAGACGATGCCCAGAGAGATCACACACGCTTTCGGAATCTTGAAGAAGGCGGCGGCTAAGGCAAATAACTCCCTTAAGCCCGAGAAGATGACAAATGAGAAGCTCGATGCCATCTCAAAGGCTTGCGATGAGGTCATAAGCGGATCTTTGAACGATCACTTCCCTCTTGTAGTATGGCAGACAGGTTCAGGCACACAGTCCAACATGAATGCCAACGAAGTAATCGCCAACAGAGCTAACGAGATCGCAGGTTCCAAGATCTGCCATCCCAATGACGATATCAACATGAGCCAGTCAAGTAACGATACTTTCCCGACTGCCATGCACATCTCCGCAGTTATCGCTCTCGAGGATAAGCTCATCCCCGCAGCTCAGTATCTTATCGAGACATTCAAGAAGCTCGAGGCAGAGAATGAGGGCATCGTTAAGAGCGGACGTACGCATCTTCAGGATGCCGTACCGATAAGCTTCTCACAGGAGATCTCCGGCTGGAGAGCATCTCTTGAGAGAGATATCGAGCTTATTAGAATCGCATTGGAGCCCTTAAGAGAGCTTGCATTGGGCGGTACTGCAGTAGGTACGGGACTTAATGCTCCCAAGGGCTTCGACACCAAGGTAGCAGAGGAGATCTCCGCTCTTTCCGGTAAGAAGTTCGTTACTGCGGCTAATAAGTTCCACGCTCTTACCAGTAAGGACGAGATCGTATTCGCTCACGGCGCAGTCAAGGCTATGGCTGCTGACATGATGAAGATCGCAAACGACGTAAGATGGCTCGCTTCCGGCCCCAGGGTAGGCCTTGGCGAGATCACGATCCCCGCTAACGAGCCCGGATCCTCCATCATGCCCGGTAAGGTCAACCCCACTCAGTGCGAGGCTGTAACGATGGTAGCAGTTCAGGTCATCGGTAACGATACCGCTATCGGAATGGCAGCTTCCCAGGGTAACTTCGAGCTCAACGTATTCATGCCCGTTATCGCATATAACTTCCTTCAGTCCACAAGACTTCTCGCAGAAGCTATCGTATCCTTCACTGACAGATGCGCAGTAGGCATCAAGGCTGATAAGAAGAAGATGCACGATAACCTCCATAACTCACTT
Organism: Oscillospiraceae bacterium; assembly: GCA_900176545.1. GTDB lineage: Bacteria > Bacillota > Clostridia > Saccharofermentanales > Saccharofermentanaceae > Saccharofermentans. The sequence goes on along the minus strand of FWXP01000006.1, from coordinate 38,426 downwards.
ATGCTGGTTACCGCTCTTAATCCTTACATCGGATACGAGAATGCGGCTAAGACATCTCACCTTGCATTCGAGGAGAACATCTCCCTCAAGGAGGCTTGCGTCAAGCTCGGCTTCATGACAGCCGAGGAATTCGACAAGGTTTTCCACCCCGAGCAGATGATTTGATTTTCATTAGTCTGATATATCAACATTCACAGCCGACAGACCCGTTCTGTCGGCTTTTCTTATGCCTGCAACACATTGAACTCATGTTTTTATGACTGTATAATTGGGGAAGTTTATGCATTTAATATGTATTTAAAGATATGGAGGTCAGTCAAATGGCTAGAGTTTACAACTTTTCAGCAGGTCCTGCTACAATGCCGCTCCCCGTACTTGAGGAGATCCAGGCAGAGCTTCTCGATTATAAGGGAAGCGGAATGAGTGTAATGGAGATGTCTCACAGATCCAAGGTCTTCCAGCAGATCGCTGATGAGGCTGAAGCAGATCTTCGTGAGCTCATGGGTATCCCTGATAACTACAAGGTACTCTTCATCCAGGGTGGTGCTACACTTCAGTTCTCGATGATCCCTATGAACCTTATGAAGAATGGTGTTGCAGATTACATCGTTACGGGTGCATGGTCCAAGAAGGCTGCTACAGAAGCTAAAAAGTTCGGTAAGGTAAACATCGTAGCTACTTCAGCAGACAAGAACTTCAGTTATATCCCTGATTGTTCTGATCTTGCCATTGATGACGATGCCGACTATGTATATATCTGTGAGAACGAGACTATCCACGGTACGACATTCCAGACTCTTCCCAACACAAAGGGTAAGATCCTTGTTGCAGATCAGTCTTCCATGTTCTTGAGCAAGCCCTGCAACGTATCCGACTACGGTATGATCTACGGCGGCGTTCAGAAGAATATCGGTCCTGCAGGTCTTTCTATCGTTATCATCCGTGAGGATCTCATCCGCGAGGATATCGCAGAGAATACTCCCGTATACATGAGATACGACACACATGCAAATGCAGGTTCCATGTACAACACACCCAACTGCTGGGCTATCTACGTTTGCGGTAAGGTATTTAAGTACCTTAAGTCCATCGGCGGCCTCGAGGCTATGAATAAGATCAACGAAGAGAAGGCAGCTATCCTTTATGACTTCCTTGACAACAGCAAGATGTTCCACGGTACTGTCGAGAAGGAGTTCCGTTCCCTCATGAACGTTCCTTTCGTAACAGGCGATGCTGACAAGGACGCAGCTGTTGTTGCAGCTACTAAGGCAGCAGGCTTCGATAACCTTAAGGGTCACAAGAGCGTCGGCGGTCTTCGTGCTTCCATCTACAACGCAATGCCTATCGAGGGTGTTAAGGCTCTCGTAGATTTCCTTAAGAAGTATGAGGAGGAGAACGCTTAATGTATAAGGTAAATTGCCTCAATCCCATCGCCAAGTGCGGAACAGACCTCTTCGGCGATAACTATACGATCACTGAGAATACTAACGAAGCTGACGCTATCCTCGTAAGAAGCGCTCAGATGCACGAGCTTGAGCTCTCCAAGGATACTATCGCTGTTGCAAGAGCTGGTGCAGGTGTCAACAACATCCCCCTTGATAAGTACGCTTCCGAGGGTGTCGTAGTATTCAATACACCCGGAGCTAACGCTAACGGCGTTAAGGAGCTCGTTATCGCAGCTCTTATCTACGGTTCAAGAGGCATCATCGGCGGTGCTAACTGGTGCCAGGAGAACAAGGCTGACGAAGCTATCGGCAAGACAGCAGAGAAGGCTAAGAAGGCTTTCGCAGGTTCTGAGATCAAGGGCAAGAAGCTCGGTGTTATCGGTCTCGGTGCCATCGGTGCTCAGGTTGCTAACGCAGCTGTAGGTCTCGGCATGGAAGTATACGGCTTCGACCCTTATGTTTCCGTAGACGCAGCATGGAACATCTCAAGAGCTGTTAAGCACATCACTAACGTAAACGACATCTACACAGATTGCGATTACATCACGATCCACGTACCTCTTCTTGATTCTACAAAGGGTATGGTAGATGCAGAGGCTATCTCCAAGATGAAGAAGGGTGTTATCTTCCTTAACTTCGCAAGAGACATCCTCGTAGACGAAGAGGCTATGGTAAAGGCTGTTGCAGAGGGTCACGTAGCTAAGTACGTTACTGACTTCGCTAACCCCACAGTAGTAGGCAAGGAGAACATCATCGTTACTCCTCACCTCGGTGCTTCTACAGCAGAGTCCGAAGACAACTGCGCTATCATGGCAGTTAAGCAGATCCGCGACTTCATCGAGAACGGTAACGTTATCAACTCCGTTAACTATCCCAGATGTGACGCTGGTCTTTGCCAGTACGAGTCCAGAGTTACCGTATGCCACAAGAACATCCCCAACATGCTCACACAGTTCACGGGACTGTTCGCTAAGCTCTCCATCAATGTTCCCGAGATGGTAAGCAAGTCCAGAGGCGACTACGCTTACACCATCATCGACATCGACGGCAAGGCTGACGCATCCATGGTAGATGAGATCAGCAAGATCGACGGCGTACTCAGAGTCAGGATCGTTAAGTAAGGATCCTCTCCACTACTAAAACAATAAAAGCCCTTGAAGCCTTACGGTTTCAGGGGCTTTAACATTGTTACGCGATATCCTCAGTTTACTGATCGGTGTCGTTGCACTGTTATTGAAACTATTTACGTATCCGGACTCCAGATATAGACGTAAATGAAAACCTCATCCATAGACCGCCATCTAAGGTGTACTTATTGAGAAATATCGTCTTGGTAACATCTATAGCCTATCACTCCCACAAGACAATACAACGTTGATTATATCACGGTATCGTGATATAATCTTTATGGCCCATGGAGGAGATAGCATGCCGGTAATATCCAGATTCTACGGAATCATCATTCGAATGTACTTTCAACAAGCCGAACACAATCCGCCCCATATCCACGCGATATACGGTGAGGAGGTAGCTGCCATAGACATTCAGACATATGAAGTTATGGAGGGACAATTGCCGCCAAAGATACTGACTATGATCCGAGAATGGGTTCAAATACACCAGAAAGAACTCTTCCACATGTGGGATACACAGGAATTCAAGCCATTATCCCCACTTGAATAAGGAGGTAATCACATGTTCCACAAGATTAAAGCGGTAAGTCCTCTCCCTGACTTCTGTTTGAGCATCCAATTTGCAGAGGGAGTAACTAAGATCTACGAAGTAGAGCACCTGTTCAATAAATGGGCATCATTTAAGACTCTGCAAGAATCACCCGAGCTGTTTTCTGAAGTTGAAGTCGACGTAGGCGGCTACGGGATCATCTGGAATGACGATCTGGATCTTTCATGCGATGAGCTGTTCGAGAACGGAAAGACAATAAAGACCCCCTTCGACGGCCTTATGGCATTCACAGATGCGACAGAGCTTTGGGGATTGAATGAGAGTACGCTTCGCAAAGCGATCTCCTATGGAAAGCTGATAAACGGTATCGACGCTTGCAAATACGGCAAGCAATGGGTCATCTCTACCGAAGCAATGAGGCGCGAATATGGTGAACCTAAGGTAAGCTGATCATGTCTCACCCTTCGCAGGGAAGTTCCAACCTTATAGTGAGCTTATTGCCCTCTCTTTGAGCCTCTACGGTGCCTTGAAGCTTATTGGTGAATTCCTTGACTACTGCAAGGCCGAGACCCGTTCCTCCGCTGTTCCTGGAGGCATCTCCCGTATAGAACCTGTCGAACATCCTGTCAGGATCGAGCTCGCTGTCTTCCGGGATGGGATTACTTATGGTGACAGTCATCTTTTTGCTTGCTGTCTTCATGCAGATGGCGATATCGCCTGCAGAATAGCGTATTGCATTGGTTATGAGATTCTGGAATATCCTCTCGGTGATGATCCTGTCCGACTCCATATATACGGAATGCTCGGGAAGGTCTATATCGGGTGTTATCCCCTTCTCTTCCATGGCGGGAATACTCTCGGTAATAAGCTCCGTCAGGACATTCAATACATTGAATCTCTCTATCTTGAGCTCCGTCTTGGATGTGGTGATAAGAGAATACTCGTAGAATGCATCTACCAGTTCCTTCATTCGCATCGCCTTATTAAGGACTATGTCCATCCGCTCGTTCTGATCGTCAGTGAGGTCCTTGCGATCCATGAGCTGCAGATGTCCCAGGATGACCGTAAGGGGAGTCCTCAGGTCATGTGAGATATTTGCGACCGAATCCTTCAGGAACTGTTCGTCATTCATGGCTCCTGCTACGAGCATGCGCTGCTTGTCGTTATACTGATTAAAAAGGCCTGCCAGCCTCTCGAGCTCCTTATCTACAAAGGTAATGTCCAGCATCTTCTCCGTATCGCCTGCTACGAGCGCTTCAAGCTGTGAGGAGATACTTCTTATCTCCCTTCGAAGCTTGATGAGCCTGTATAGCAGGAATGCTGCTACAAGTGCGAGCAATATGACAGCGTAGATTATGCCGGACACCTCCCTTATGATTTACTTAAGATCAGCCTTCTTAAAGGTCGTCCAGATAATGATACTACATGATCCTATCCAGACAAGACATGTAATGATGGAAGGTATATCGAAGATCCCTGCCCCCTTGAACGTCGATCCGCCTGTCATTGTTATGATCCTTAAGTTGTACATCGGATGGATATATGTTACCCAGGTATAGGCCTTTGCATATACAAAAGTCATCATCAAGCCGAAGTTCAGAACAGTGGTAACTATGGCCGCCGCGATCCCGTTCTTTATGACAAATGAAGCTGCCATCGCGATAAAGAACAGAGCACCTGTGAGAAGGAACATATAGATGGTGGTCCTCAGGATATTGAGACAGTTATCCGCTATATCCCCGGCACCGAAATATCCGAACTCCTTGATAACTCCTGCGACAGGATAGACAAGACACACAAGGTTATATCCGATAAAGTTGACTATCGCCTTACTTAGGAAGATATCTCTTCTGCTGTGTCCTGAAGCTACTTCGGAACTTAAGACGCGCTGCGAGAATTCGTTGCCCAGACCCAGTGCCAGAAGACCGGGGATAAAGAGGGTCAAAAGGGATATGTCTGACACAGCGGAGTTGAACATTCCCGAGATGGAACTGACGGGTATCATCGAGTCCAGACCGTTAGCTGCTTCCCTATAGCCGTCAGCCATGACAAAACCGAGTATAAACATAACTGCGGTACATATAAGAAAGATAGGATCACGAAGGAGCTTATATCGCTCCGCCCTTAAAAGATTACTCATTTTATTACCTCCACATCATTTCAGATCACTGCGGCGGAATGCCAGATATGATCCGGTAAGAAATACCAGGCTCCAGACGATATCTACGGCAAGGATCACCGGATAGTGACTGAATGCTCCGTCCCTGAAAGCTATGAACATATGGCCGTAAGGCAGGTAGACAGCCCTCTCGGTAATACCGGGAGTGTTCAGCGATGCCACCTGAAGTGCATATGCAAGAAATCCGAATCCCATGGCCTTACCGGAACTCTTAGTAAGGAAAGCGACAAACATCGGAACCATGTTCATTGCCAGAAGTGACGGAGCCAGTCTGATCATCAGTCCTGCATCGATGCTCTCACCACTTACCATCCACCCCTGAATACCAAAGAACAGAAGTGTCAGTTCGTTGATCATAAGAGCACTTACTGAGTAGATGAGGCTCTTGGCACAAAAGACCGCTGCCCTGCTGTGGCCCGAACTGACATATCCCTGTATGACTCTGTTATTGAACTCATTTCCAATGCAAACGGCTGCAATACCGACTATAAGAAATTGCAGGAATGTGATGGGATAGAGTGCGGATCTCAGATAAGTGAACTCTCCTGTATGATCCCTGACCAGCACGGCGGAAAACGCCAGATATGCAAGCCATATCCCCCACGGATACAGACTGTGAGTGAGCTTGTAGACCTCAGCTCTTATAAGCTTAGTCACGTTTTCCACCCCCGATCTTGTCGAGGAAATACTGCTCTAATGTGTCTCCCGTTACCGTCAGGCCCGTGACGATGACTCCGCTCTGTGCCAGTTCTACCGCTACCTTCTCGGTATCGTTCAGAAAGTCATAGAGCTGAATGGTGTTGTCGGGCATTACCTTGAACTTATCCGTATGGAGCTTCTCCTCCAGGACCATGATGGCCTTATTCGTATCAGTAGCCTTGATGGCGATGTGCTGCTTGCACTTCTCGTTGAGCTCTGCCTCCGAGAGTTCCTCGATGATCCTTCCGTGATCTATAAGGATAAAGTCCGTAGCGGTATTGTAGAGCTCCTCCAGGATGTGGCTTGAGATGATGATGGTCATGCCGTATTCCTTATTAAGGCTCTTGATGAGATTTCTTACGTCTACGATACCCTGGGGATCGAGTCCGTTTATAGGCTCATCCAATATAAGGAACTCAGGGGTATTAAGAAGTGCGATAGCAATACCGAGTCTCTGCTTCATGCCCAGCGAGAAGTTCCTTACCTTCTTCCTGGCTGTATCAGCAAGTCCTACCATCTTTAAGGTCTTATCGATGATGCCCTTATCGGGGATCCCCCTTTGAAGGCGCTGTACTTCAAGATTCTGGTAAGCCGTCATTGAGGGATAGAGCGCAGGACCTTCGATGATGCAGCCTATCCTCTTTCTCTGCTCCTGCAGTTCCTTCTCACCGGTCTTGCCCCATAAGGCGAGCTCGCCGCCCGTGGGGAATGCAAGTCCCGTTACCATTCGAAGGAAGGTGGTCTTACCTGCTCCGTTCTGGCCTATGAAGCCGTATATCTTTCCCTTTTGAAGCTTTAATTCCACGTTGTCGAGGGCCAATGTCTGTCGATACTTCTTTGTTATCCCTTTAGCTTCAAGTATTATCGAATCCATGTGTCTATCTCCTTTTCCCTTTTCGTTTACGATATCAGTATAGAAAACAACTTTAAAGAAATGCTTTTCGAGGCAGCAAAAAGTCTAAGGAAAGATTAAAGATGAGCTTAAAGTCCTAAAGAAATACCCTTATCCCTCTTTATGAAGGCGGAAACCGATGCCCCAGACCGTATCTATGAAGTCCTTGGCGGGGCTTATGTTCTTGAGCTTGGCGCGAAGGTTGCTGATATGCACATTAAGGGCATTATCTTCCGTTATGTATTCCTCTCCCCATACGCTCTCAAAGAGGTTGGCCTTGGAGAAGACTTTCTCGGGATACTTAAGGAGAAGTTCCAGTATCTTGAATTCCTTTGCCGTGAGCGAGAGTTCCTGACCTTCAAGGGAAGCCGTGAGATCCTCCGAGGACAGTATAAGGCCGTTATATTCCAGCTTCTCTTCCGCTTTGCTTCCGAAGCTGTTCCTTCTTATGTTGCTCTCGATCCTGGCAAGCATCTCCTCCATGTCGAAAGGCTTCGTTATGTAGTCGTCGGCACCCAGGCGAAGAAGATCGATCTTATTCTGCGTGGTCTCCTTGGCAGAGACTACGATGACGGGTACGGTAGACTTCTTTCGTATGTCGGAAAGGACCATATCGCCGTTCCTGTAAGGTAGCATAAGGTCGAGGAGGACAAGCTCTATACCTTCCTTCTCCACAGTCTCGCATGCCTTAAGGCCATCGTAAAGAGATATGACCTCATGTCCGTTCTCCTGAAGGAAATCTGATACGAGCTTATTTATCTCCTTCTCGTCTTCTACTACTAAGATCTTCGACATTACTGGAAGTCCTTAAGAGCCTTCTTCTCCATTACTACAAGAAGAGTCGTTGATTCCGTTATAGGACGATGAGGATCCGCGAAGGACCACTTGTCGCTCTTGCTCTTCATTCCTACAACGTTGATGTTGTTTTCCTTACGGATATTGAGCTCTGCAAGGCTCTTATTGAGCCACTTCTTCTTGGGTTTTATCTCTACCATGCAAAGGTTGCCGTCTACGTCGAAGAAGTCAAGAACGGAGGAAGAAGCCAGTATCCTTGCAGATCTCTGTCCGTTCTCGTTCTCGGGGTCTACTACCTTATCTACGCCTACCTTCTTGAGGATAGACGCCATCCTGGGAGAGCCCGACTTCGCTATAACGAAAGGCACCCCCTGATCCTTTGCGATGGATACGGAGAGGATAGATGCCGCGAGGTTGGAACCCATGGCCGTACATACGATATCCATGTTGCCAAGGCCCAGCTCCTTTACTTCCTCCTCGTTACCGAGGTCTGCACATATTGCTACCGTGGACTTCGACGAGAAGTCGTTTATAAGATTCTCGTTGGCATCTACCACCATAACGTCCGCGCCTAATGCATACATGCTCTCTGCAAGGCTTCTGCCGTACTTTCCAAGTCCTAAAACTGCGATTGAAATGCTCATTTATCTTCTCTCCTTAACCTACATAGAATTTGCCTTCAGCATATTCGATCCTGTCCTTGCCGGACTGCTTGCCCGCGAAGAACAGAACGAGCGAGATAGGACCGATCCTTCCTAAGTACATCACGCATATGATGACTATCCTTCCGAAGACGTTAAGCGTCGGTGTAACGGCTCTCGATAATCCTACCGTAGCTACCGCGCTTATGACTTCAAAGAGCGAATCCTCCATGTTGACATTATTGGTAAGAAGGATAAAGAGCGTGCCCGTAAATGCTACCGCGATACTTACAGTGAGGATAGCTGCCGCCTTACGCATAAGCTCCTCGGTGATCCTGGACTTAAATACTATAGCTTCCTTCTGACCTCTCATGAAGACTACTACATTCATAACTACGATAAAGAACGTAACTGTCTTAACGCCGCCCGCAGTACCTATGGGGGATCCTCCGATAAGCATCAGGACATAACCTATAAGGACTGATACGGAATTCAATTCCTGCTGAGGGACTGCGGCAAATCCTGCTGTCCTGAACGTGACTGACTGGAACAGGCTGTTGACGATCTTATCCTTAAGCCCCATATCCGCCATGGTTCCGGGATTATTATATTCCGCCGGGAATACTATAAGCATACCGACTGCGATAAGGACAAATGTAAGGAAAAGAACGAGCTTCGTATGTACTCCGAACCTCTTTATGGTCTGCATGGGAGTATAACGGTTCTTTATTCCGAGTTTTACTGCGCGGGATACATCGAACCATACGACGTAGCCGAGACCGCCCATGATGATGAGGAACATGGTAATAAAAAGAACGCCTGAATCCTTATTGAAGCTTATAAGCGAATCAGGACCCAGTATGTCTATACCGGCATTACAGAAAGCGGATATGGCTGTAAATACAGAATACCAGATGCCGTTTATGATGCCGTATCGCGGGATGAATTCTATCGAATAAAGACAGGCGCCTAAACCCTCTACGATAAAAGTCCACTTAAATACCTTTACGAGGAACGACAAAAGTCCGTGTCCCATATCAAGGTTCATGGCGTCTATAAGGAGCTTTCGATCCTGCAAAGAGAACTTCTTATGAGAAGCTAAGAGCACCATGGACGTGAACGAAATGATACCCAGACCGCCAAGCTGTATAAGGATAAGTATTATTATCTGCCCCGCAAGAGACCAGTAAGCATATGTATCCTCTACAACAAGACCCGTAACGCAAGTCGACGTAGTCGCCGTAAAAAGCGCCGTAACGGGATCCGTCATCTCGCCTGAAGCCGAAGCGAAAGGAAGCATCAGAAGTATCGTTCCCAATATAATTACAAAAAGAAAGCTCAAGGGGACGACATAAGCGGGAGACAGCCTTACTCTGCCTTCTTCATAGACCTGCTTACGCCCCGTGACAAAATCACCTAATCTATCCATACTCCTCTTCATCCGACAAAGTTAGAACTATTTGTCTATTAATATAACTTTTATAGGATGATATGTCCAATGAATGCTCCCTCTTCTCTGCTACAATGAGCACATATCGAACGTTAAGGGGGACAAGAGATGAACGACCTTTCTCACAGAAAAGCGGGGACCCGCGTGCAGATCAAAAAGCCTGACGGAAGCATCGCCGCAGGAGTACAGGTGCGAGTCAAGCAGACTTCCTCCGAATTCTTATTCGGATGCGGTGCCTTTGACTCGGTAGGGATGTTCGCAGCCCCTGACGAAGCTATAAGGACAAAGTGCCGGGAGCGTATGGAGAAGTGGGCAAAGCTCTTTAACTTCGGAACTCTTCCCTTCTACTGGGGCAACTACGAGCGTGTCGAGGGACAACCCTCCGAAGATCTCCTCATGCAGGCAGCCGAATGGCTGATCGCCAACGGCAAGAAGGTCAAGGGACACCCCCTCTGCTGGCATACCGCCTGCGCTGACTGGCTCATGGAATACGACAACGAGACGATCCTTAAGAAGCAGCTTCAGCGTATCGACAGGGACGTCACCGCCTTCAAGGGCAAGATCGATATGTGGGATGTGATCAATGAAGTAGTCATAATGCCCGTATTCGATAAGTACGACAATGCGATCACCAGGATCTGCAACATGAAGGGACAGGTAGGCCTCGTCAAGGCAGTATTTGACGAAGCCCGTCAGATGAACCCCGATGCCACTCTTCTTATCAATGACTTTAATACGAGCAAGGCATACGAAGAGCTCTTGGACCGCATCCTGGATGCAGGAGTAGTCCCTTCCGCCATCGGTATCCAGTCTCACCAGCACCAGGGATACTGGGGCAAGGACAAGCTCTACGACGTACTGGAGAGATTCGGAAGGTTCGGACTTCCCATCCACTTCACAGAGAATACTCTTATCTCCGGTGACATCATGCCGGCATATATCGAAGACCTTAATGACTGGCAGGTAGAGACGTGGCCTTCTACACCCGAGGGTGAAGAGCGTCAGGCAAGAGAGATAGCTGAGATGTATACGATCCTCTTCGAAGATAAGAATGTTCAGGCCATAACCACCTGGGACTATACGGATGACTGCTGGCTCCACGCTCCTTCAGGTGTCGTCAGAGCAGATAATTCCACCAAGCCTTCTTATGAGAAGCTCATGAGCCTCATCCACGGCGAGTGGGAGACTGATATAACCCTTATTACCGACAGCGAAGGCTATATCGAATTCGAAGGATTTAAGGGTGATTACAGTATCACTTCCGACAGCGGCATCAACATGAAGGTGTCCTTAAAGTAAACGATAACTTCTTATCCAATACCTTTGAAAAGCCTGCGAAGATAATGCTTCGCAGGCTTTTCTCATGTGTTATCCCTTATATTCTCAAGCAAAGAGCATAAATGCTGCGCAAAGTCCGGAGAAGATATTTGCACATGTGTGGATCGTCCATGAAGGAATAAGTGATCCGCCTGCCTTCTTCTCGTTAATGAAGCCCATTGCCCATCCGATAGCTCCTGTAAATGCTGTGATAAGTGTTGCCTTAAGAGGATCTACTGCTGAGAAGAACATTATGCCGTGCATGAGTCCGAAGATCACTGCCTGAATGGTATTGCCTGCTGCAAAGCCGAACTTATTTGAGATCCTCTTAAGAAGGAATCCCCTGAATACGATCTCTTCTGCAAGAGCTGTCTGGAAAGCTGCATAGATAAGGATAGAAGGAATAGCCTTGGCTCCCAATCCCGCAAACTCCGATGTTGCCATCTCAACTCCCTTCAGGGATGTAAGGATCAATACGGATACTGCAAGGAAGAGTACTGCTGTGACTGCTGTCCAAAGAGCAGTCTTCTTGTCCTTGGCATCCTCTATCTTCTTAAGTCCTATCCATGAGAAGAAGCTCATCTTCTTCCTTGCGGTGATAAGCCACCAGATAAAAGGTATAAGTGTAAATAATGCTACCTGAATTACGCTGCTGATAATGATTGATGCCATGTGTCTGTCCCTCACTTGTTCTTGTTTTATGAGCTTAGTATAAAGTGCTGACCTTAACATCAAGAACGCTGAACCTTAACGTTGCCTTAACACTCGTTAAATAGTGCGCGAAATGGCACACAGATTGCTCTTTTTTTGTTCCGTTTTGTGTGCCGGAGCATTTCGAACACATAACAATATCCCGCTCCGGCCGAAGCAGGAACGGGATATGTAAAGATCTTAACTTATATTATGCTCTTATCCGAAGATCAAGCTACTGTTGTAGCCTCAAGATAGAGAACACCGTCAGGTGTAACAACGCCGCTGATAGTAGATGTAGCGCCGTGCTCCTCTACCTCACCGGAGAATGTATATCCCTCGTCTGTCTCCTCGACATCGAGCTCTACACCCTCTTCACCTACAAGATCAGGAAGAGCCTGATCGATATAAGATACAGCTACATCGTAAGATGAGAAAGCGATGCACTCAACAACTGTGAAGTTAGAACCGGATGCATCAGCATCAGAGTTACCCTCATCGTCAGCAGTAGCAGTAAAGCTCATGTTGCCGCCCATACCGAAGAAACCTTCCTCGAAGTCTTCGGGATCAAGATCGCTGTCAGAGAGCATATCGGGTGTGATGGGGAAGACGCTGATCTCACGGTTGCAGCAATCAAGCGCATAAGCTGCAACTGTCTCATTCTCGAAGGAAGATACGATCTCATCGATCTGAGCCTGGATCTCCTCAGAAGACAATGTCTCCTCGGACTCGTCACCAAAAGTCTCTTCCTCAGTAGTTGTTGTCTCTTCCTCTGTGGTCGTTGTCTCCTCAGTAGTTGTTGTTGTTGTCTCTTCCTTCTCCTTTGTTGTCTCGGAAGTCTCAGAGCTACAACCTGCGAATGCAAAACCTACTGTAAGGCAAAGAGCTACTGCCATCATCTTTAACTTTGTGTTTTTCATATCCTGTCTCCTTTTCCTAGTGGATGCGCTTTATAAAGCGCTGAATAAAATATATATTATCGCTCCGTATCTTAAGATCCGGAGATGATAACCTCTACATAGAATACTCCGTCAGGTGATACGGAGCCCTCGATGGTCTCTGAACCGGTCTCATCGTTGATCTCGGTAAAGAATGTAAAACCGTCTTCTGTCTCTTCAGTGTCGAACATGATCTCATCGTCAGATGTCAGTTCCATCATTTCCTCGACATATGCGAGAGCCTCTTCGTAAGAAGTAAACTGTGCGCACTGTACGAGCACATAGTTAACCTCTTCAGAATCTGAATCCTCATCGGAAGACTCCAGATCCATGTTGCCGCCCATTCCCGAGAATCCCTCGACATAAGTATCGGGATCTACGGTTATATCGAACTGCTCTGCATCTACCGCATAGACAGCTATGTCACGGTCAAGACAGTCCTGCGCGAATGCGGCTACTTCCTCGTTCTCGAAGTCGTCAGCAGAAGATACTTCAGGATACTGGAATGTGGAATCCTCTTCTGTCTCGGACTCGTCAGCTTCAGTCTCCTCTTCGGTAGTAGTAGTCTCTTCCTCAGTAGTAGTAGTTGCTTCCGTTGTAGTTGTAGCTGAGGTCGTTGTCGACGCTCCATCGGTATTATCGACAGAAGAAGCGTTACAACCTGTGAATGCGGATCCTACTGCAAGGCAGAGGATCGCTACCATAAGCTTAAACTTCATATTCTTCATATTCATCTCCCTTATATGATCTTTCAATCATCACACAAATGCAATTATACTCGTGGGAATCGGGGCGTCAATAAATCGGGGACCAACTTAATCAAATCTTTATAACTTCTCACAAGTTTCTTAAACCACGGTTTATCGCCATTTAAATCCGCCGCTGTAAGATGGAACCATAAGGAATAAGGAGGCAGACAATATGAGAGACAATAAGATGGCATTCATAAGCACCGGCGTCGTGGCATTGTTCTGCATTATCGCGGCGGCAGTGGAGTTTGCGGCAGGATCTGTAGCTAACGGATGTATCGCCATATCGGTAATGCTCCTGGCAGGAACACTTTTGACTATCAAGCTGAGGCTAAGAAGCCAGCATCAGGTCGATTCGACCCTCGCATAAGAATAAGGGTAAAAAGATAGAAGCGGCGCATCACATCATGTCAGTGATGCGCTCTTTTATTGCCCTTGTTATCTCTTCATCGCTCTTTCCGTCACAGGATAAAGGCGATCCGAACTTGACCGTAAGAGGATACTTTCTCATATTCTTATGGTCATATCTTCTGGGATATCTGCTTCCGACCGGGAATATCACTCCCGCTCCGCCGATATATACGGGTACGATCTCTACGCCGGTCTTCCGGGCGATATAGGAGGCGCCCTTCTTGAACTCGCCCATCCTTCCGGTCCTGGTCCTGGTACCTTCCGGATGTATAAGAAGATATCTCATATCTCCCTTGAGAGCTCTTATCGCCATATCTATGGCAGGTGCGGCATCGCCTTTCCTGTCCACGGGAATACCACCCGTGACCTTGAATATCCTTCGGGCGGAAAGATCTTCCATGAACTCCTTGGCAGCTATGGTACATGCATCCTTGATATCGATCTTATCGGAAAGAGCAGTCCAGACGAAGAGCGGATCTGCCATGCTCTCGTGATTGGGACAGAAGATATACTTCCTGCCTTCCTTTATATTCTCCAGGCCTTCGATCCTTACGTCATATGTCTTAAGGATAAGTGAAGATATCCTTCTCCAAAAAGCGATATCTGAAGAAGTCCTCTCAAGAGGATACGATGTACAGGGCTGATCCTCACGCGAAGAAGACGCGGAAACTAATGCCCTAACGGTCCTATGTGTATATATATCCCTGACATCCACGGCAACACCCGCATCACCCGCAAGAGATACAAATTCCATGGCGCTCAGGCTGTCTCCTCCAAGCTCGAAGAAATCGTCATCTATTCCCACGAACGGAAGCTTCAGTACGGAAGATAGAACCTGACACAGTATCCTTTCGTCATCGTTCGAAGGAGGTGTTACGGCTCTGTCAGATGCACAGTCAAGAGATACTTCCGGCAGTGCCTTGCGGTCTATCTTTCCGCTGCCTGTCATTGGCATTCTGTCGATCTTTATTATCCTGTGAGGGACCATGTAGGATGGAAGCGATTCCTGAAGATATGTCCTCATCTCCTTTTCCGTGACCGAAGAAGAAGTGTAGTACGCCAGAAGCATGGGTGTCTCGAGCTTATCCTTTATGCACTTAACGGCAGAAAGGTCAACGCCGTCAAGAGACGTCATCTTACACTCTATCTCACCTATCTCTATACGAAGGCCCCTGAGCTTTATCTGGTTATCACGCCTTCCGCAGAAGACTATATCGCCGTCAGGTCTTATATATCCCATGTCGCCCGTGCGATACATCCTTCCTCCGGGAAGATCCTCTATGAACCTCTCGAAAGTAAGCTCGGGATTACCCGGATATCCGACTCCGACGCCTTCTCCTGATATCACGATCTCCCCTTCTATCCCCACGGGCATGGGTGTCATGTCTTCTCCCAGTATCCTTATCCCCGTATTGGCGATGGGGCGGCCTATGGTGATGTCAGTATCCCCCATGAGCTTGAAGGAAGACCATACCGTAGTCTCGGCAGGGCCGTAGATGTTGTATATATCAGCATTTGTTATCTCGCGAAGATCAGACAGGAGCGAGGAAGCAAGCTCCTCGCCTCCCAGGATCAGAGTCTTTATGCCTCGAAGAAGATCCCTGTTGCCGCCGATAAGAAAGCTCCTCATCTTGGTGGGAGTAGTCTGAAGTATATCGACGCCCTGCTCCCTGATAAGGGAAGCGAGCCTTCCTCCGTAAAGAGCCTCGTCATCGTCTGCAAGGACGATCCTTATACCGTTTACAAGAGACAATATGCTCTCTGTCACGAATATATCGAATACTATATTGGTAACGGACACGATGGTACCCTTATCCTTTATTATCCCGCCTGCCACGTTAAGGTCGTTACGGGTGCAGTAGTTTATTACATTTCGGTGGGTAACGGCAGTCGCCTTAGGCTTTCCCGTAGATCCCGACGTAAATACCATATAACAGATATCTGCCGGCGAAGATCCGGATGAGGGAACCTCCGAAGAAGGCGTCAGGTCTATATCCCTCATATCATACGAATGCACCCCGAAGGCTTCAAGGTCATCGTCAAATCCCAATGTCAGTGCGATCTTGGAAGATACCGAAGACACCATCTGTCCTATCCTTTGAAGGGGATAGTCGGGAGATACGGGCATATACGTACCGCCGGCCTTCATTACGGCCAGCATGGCGACGATAAGAAGGGGATCTCTTACGGAAACTATAGGAACGATATCACCTCTTCTAAGTCCTGCTTTCTGAAGGAACAGTGCCATAGCATCTGACATGGTATCCAGCATCCCGTATGTGTACGGCGTGCCGTGGAAGACAAGTGCGGTATCGTCCGTGTGAGAAGCAGCATATCTTCTGAATGCTTCCTCTACTCTTATATCCTCTAGATCTCTTGAAGTATCGTTAAATCCTTCAAGTAATTTCCTCTCTTCTTCCGGCAGAAGGGACAGCTCCCTTACGGGCAGATCGGGACTGGATACCAGCTGCTCAAGAATATACTGCAGGCGCTTTACGATGAGCTCTATCTCTTCTTCGCCGTCAAAGCATCCCGTACGGTATTCCACTGTAAGCCTGTAATATGCGCTGTCGTCGCGGTCGTCTACGATAAGGGCAAACGGTACCTCCGAAGAACCGTTAGAGAGCCATTCGGTCTCCGCCGGGATCATGGTACGGGAGTTATGGCAATTCACCATCACATCGTAGATCCTTCCCGAGTACCCTGTGGTATCGCGGATGACACGGGCTATGTCGGAATAAGGAAGTTTCCTGTGACGATAAAGCTCTCTGTGAGTTTTGTAGACACGGTCACATACCGAGCGAAGCGTATCGTCTCTTCCTACTTCCACAGTAAGAGGCAGCGTTGACATAAAGCAGCCTGCCGTCTTCTTCTCGATGGCGCGGCTTCTTCCCGAGATGGGGACTCCAATGGTTATACGTTCCGAATCCCTATTGGTGCGGGCAAGATAGAGGAGCATCAGGCTCTCGAAGACGGTAGCCGGAGATATCCTGTTCTCCTCCACGAACCTGTTGATCGCAGAAGAGAGCTCTCCTGACAGCAGCTTGGAATACCTGACGGATGACGCTCCCTTGCCGGTATCCCTTCCCATGGTGCTGCTCTCTATCCCCTTACCGTAACGCTCCTTCCAGAATTCAAGATCAGCCTCATACGAAGAGGAAGACATATACTCTTCTGACTTCGTTATATAGTCGGTATACCTTCCTTCGCTCCTCTCAGGTTCTTCCCCGGAAGATATGGCCACATATGCTTCGTATACCTGCCTTGCAAAGAGCGTATAGCCCCACGCATCTGTTATCATGTGGCTCGCGGAAAGAAGAAATCCGGTCCTGCCTTCAGCTTCGAAATGCAAGGCCCTGTACATCCTCTCGCCGTTTATCTCAAAGGGGATCTGACCGTCCTGCACGCAGTAGTCCCTGGCCTCTTTTATAGAAGAAAAGGACTTGAATGCAACCTCCGCCTCCATGTCCTTAACATACTGATATATCTTCCTGTCCTTTTGGGTAAATACCAGGGAAAAAGCTTCGTTATCTGAGAGCACATACAAGAACGCCTCGTGAAATGCTTTGCGTTCCAGAAGAGCGTCAAAGAGCACCACTCCGCACAGCGTAGTTATGGCAGTGTCTCTATAGAATCCCTGTAGTTCGGCCATGCCCCTCTGAGCAGGCGTAAGCTCTCTCATCTTCATCGATCCCCTGTATGTACTGACAGGCTGATTATAGCACGAACAACGGGGGCAATGAGAAGAAAACTCAGGCAGTCTCTCCGGAAGCGGAAGCGAGCAGCAAGGTGGCAATGATCCACGCACATACTATGGTAATAAGTCCCGTCTCACTTACATAGAACATCTTGTCTTCACCTGCGGTTAAGATACCGAATATCCCCTGATCGAAATGATTGTGCGCCGCATGCAGGAACGTCGAAGGCCAGATGCTCTTGGATCTATATGCGAGCACACCCGATATTATCCCGACAGGTACGATACAGAGGATAAAGGCAGGGATCTTATACCATACGGGAGCACCGGTCATATAGCCTCCTGCGACTAACACGGGCACATGCCAGAGAGCCCAGATAAGACCCGAAGCAAAGAGAGTCTTCCTAAGGCCTATCCTCTGAAGAAGGGACGGGAACATAAAGCCTCTCCAACCGATCTCTTCTCCTGCTGCGGAGATAAGATTAACGAATATACCGCTTATAAGAGGCAGGGCAAGATCACGGGCGATAACTAAGGGAGATACACCGTTATAAGCAAAGTTCGAAGGATGCGTGATCCAGTAGACAATATAAGGCACCAGGAGATATATAAAGGGGAATAATATACCCTGAAGGATATATCTGATCTTACACTTTCTTATACCCAGACGCCCTAAGACTCCTTTGTTCTTGGGAACTGCGATGATCGCGGATACTGCAGGTATCCACATCATGAGAAGATAGAGCCGGTCAGGTCCTCCCAATATGATCAAGCCTTCGACTATTATCGAAGCTACGATAACGATAGCAAAGAAAACTCTTACAGACTTATTTGTATATTGCATGGTACGCTCCCCGATATGAGATCTACGCAATGTTAGCACCTTGCAATACGAAGTATATGAAGTTCAGAAAGACATTTTCTTAAGATTCGATTAATGTGAAGCAGGATACGAATTGAACCACGCTCTTTCCTCGAAAGGCTTCTTCTTGGGAAGGGACGGTTCACCCTCTGCGATACCTACCGGAAGGAAGCAAACAAGCTCATAGTCAGACGGGACATTTAAGATCTCTGCCATCTTATCGCAGATCCTGTCATCGTCGGTAATGTGCCCCTCGTACCAGCAGCTCTGGTATCCCAGTTCTACTATCGCCAGCAGCATATTCTCTATAGCGGCCGAATAATCCTGTACCGCAAAGCACTTATCGCGGTATGCATTGATCCTTCGGGTAAGTACGCATATAGCCGCAGGCGCAGTCTGAGCGACAGGAGGATCCATCGTGGCCTTGAGCCGTGATAATACTTCGGGATCGTCGACTGCTATAAGTGACGTAGTCTGCTTATTGCATCCCGAAGGAGCCGCCAGCCCCGCCTCCATTATCTTCACCAGGTCCTCCCTGGGGACAGGATCAGACTTATATCTTCCCCTGTAGCTTCTTCTGTTCATTAAAGTCTTTAACATATTACCTCTTATCCTTGCGAGCCTTCCTGCAACGGGTGACCCCTATATCTATAGCAACAGCCGCGCCTATCAGGACTACATTCCTGATGATCCAGTTCCTGGTGAAGTGATGCTCCTTCATCTCATAGTAATTAAATATACCGCCCTTGATCGAATCAAAATAGAACGTCGGTTCCTTACCTGAAGCAAAAGGATCCGTCAGGGTCCCTATCATAAGATCGAACCTGTCCTCCTTGGTCAGACGATCGCGAGGTACGAGATCAGCGTAGTAGAACTCATATGCGACATAACTGTCCGAAGGTATGG
Source organism: Oscillospiraceae bacterium (assembly GCA_900176545.1). Classification (GTDB taxonomy): domain Bacteria; phylum Bacillota; class Clostridia; order Saccharofermentanales; family Saccharofermentanaceae; genus Saccharofermentans. Next base: position 19,072 of record FWXP01000006.1, on the reverse strand, counting down.
TATCTCCTATGCTCGAATCATTGATATCGAATATGATCCTGCACTTTCCCCAATACTGATGCGTGACCCATCCTTTATCTATCTCATTCAGGTTCAGCTCAGTGACGATCTCGCTGTTCTTCGCCTGAGGTCCGATCGGAGTTACGGATACAACGATATCCTGATCGGCCGCTACTTCATCTACAAAGACCGGAACGAAGAGATATCCTTCCATATTGGGATAGGGAGTCTCCAGATATCTTATCAGGAACATCCAGACAGTCGATAACAGGAGAAGTATGACTAATATCTTTATTGTCAGACTATGGAGCTTCATATCTTGATTCTACACTAAGACTTCTTATCAGAAACCCAGTTCCTTCGTCTTTATACTGATATCATCATACAGGTTCTTAACGGCGACCTGAAACTCATCTTCGTATATCACTTCGCCGGGGATCTTATCGCATTCCGACATAACGAGAGTGATACCGTACTTGCTGCACATATCGCGATAGAAATCCATTTCATTCCAGATGGCATTGCCTTCATCGGTATCCTTGAACCACGTTATGGCTCCATCGGGATTATCCTGCTCATAGAAAGGCGGCACCGGAAGGACCTCCTCGAAATGCTCCCTGTTCTTCCAGTATTCCTTTTCCTCTTCTTCCGTTAAGGTCTTGCTGTCTACGAGCTTTCCTACAGCCGTAAAGATGCCTCTGGGCTGCTTGGTCCTGTATGCAATATCAGCTGTGTGAACTCTGTAGTATCTCATATCTGCCCTCCTGCACTTTCGATGGTAACATAACTGGAGCATCCGGTGAGAGTCGAACTCACGATATGCGGTTTTGCAGACCGCACGACAGGCCGCTGCCACGGATGCATATTGGTGGCAGTCGCAACAGGATTCGAACCTGTACTTACAGAGTCAAAGTCCGTTGTGCTGCCTTTACACCATACGACCGTTAAGTAGAAGTAATACATGCTCTTCCGACGACATTCCGCAGATTCGAAGCATCGAGGACCTGAGACGGAAGAACAGTATTACAGATTATTGGTCCCGGCTGAGGGTAACGCTCCCACTAGAAGGCCAAGCCTAACGGATTTACAGTCCGTCCCGCCTCTTTAACGGATTACGCCGGGATATTGGTGACCTCTTACCCGCATGCGGATAAGAGATCTTAAGGGATAAACGTAAAGAGTGCCTGGTTCTTTACGTCTCCCTTATGTGGCACCCTTGGAAGGACTCGAACCTTCAACCTGTCGGTTAACAGCCGAATGCTCTACCGATTGAGCTACAAGGATGTGTAAGTGTTATTCGATTATCAAGTTGCAATAAAAAAGTCCGGGAACTTATCTTGTTCTCCGGACGGTCAGGTTGTATCTTTCCACAGCGGCCTGGCTGTTGATAAGCCTCAACATCGTGATCGTCCTTTGCGATAGTGATAGTAATGGCAGCAGGACAGAACGAGCGCATTATATGCGTTTGCATTAAGATTCAATTGTGCATGTGCATCTGTTGCAGTCATATAGTCTTACCGTTTTCCTTTCACAAAAATAGGAAGCGCGCTGAGATCTGATCTGACGAATCTATTCGTAAGTTCAGATGTCGGACAGGCACTTCCTTCATCGTGATGTCATTGTAGCACGACGAGACCATATTGCAAGCACTTTTTTGCAAATGGTTTCCTTGAGCAAGCAGGCGCTTTTTCTTGTTTTTCTTATTAGAGAAAATTTGTCGGAAAATATCAGCTCCCGGAAGCGGGAGCTGACTTGATGTGCTTATTTTACTTGCGGATCCGGTCGAAGACGAACACATCGTCTCCCGGCCTATACTCGTCGATATCGTATACGCCGATACAGTTGCCGCCGCTCATGACAAGGTAGACCATATCGCCGGCCTTGGCGATATTAAATTCATCTTCCGTGACGTCCAGGGATATTCCGCCCTCGAAGTCCAGCCTGTACCATCTCCTGGTGCTCCTGGGAACACCCTGGCGATCCCTATGGTAAGAATAACAATCTCTGGACACTATAGTATCCTTCGCAAGATAAGGCTTACCCAGAAGGCTCCTTGCTCCTGCTACCGCAAAGAATATAAAAACGGATGTGGCAATGACAAAGAGCACCCTGTGCGCGATAGCCATACGCATCTCCTTGAAGGTAGAGATGTCTATCAGGAAAAGTGCCAGTGAGAATACAGCTGCGAGCCCTCCCCAGAAGAAGCCGTCCTTGATCCGGGAAAGTCCGTTGATCAAAGTGATCTTGTGAAGAAATGCCTGCGTTACGACATGACCTTCTGGATATTTACAATTTGAAAGAAAGATCTGAACGGCGATAAAGCCTATTACCATCAGACCGAGAAATATACACCTTCTTACAAGAAAGCGTCCGGCGACCTTTGTATCGAGATAATCGTTCATATTGCGCTCCCCTTATTCCATGATACCTATCCTGATCGGATGATATCACAAGGACCGGGCAGGCGCCTTAACATTTGTTAATGTCAGTAATCCTCGTACGTATCGTCTTCTGAATCCCAGGAATCATCCCATTCATCGTCGGTGTATTCGTCATCTTCCCATTCCCAATCCTCATACGTCTCCTCAGACGGTTCCGACGACGGAGTTGTCTCCGTAGTCGTCACGCTTCCGGTGGTAGGATCGAAGGAAGCCTGTGTACCGTCATCCTGAAGAGTACCGACCTCGATCTCCTCATTGATGACATTGTAATATGTCGTAAATGTCTCTCTGGAGATCTCGTTGCCGTTTGCATCGTATCTGATCTTATAGGAAGTAGCTGTCTTTGCATTATGACCGGTCCTGGTCGTATTGGTCTCACCGACATGCATCTCGGGATTCTGGACATACGTAGTCTGATATTCCACTGTATCGACGCTGTCTCCGGAGAAAGTTATGTACTCACCGTTATCGAGCTTATGGCCGTAGATGGCAACGGTGATCCTCATGGCAGAACTGTCGTGATATGCGCTGATGACGATGGGATATCCACTGGTATTGGTGAACCTCAGGTCCTGAGAACCCCAGTCGACTGCAGCATCGCAGCCGTCGTCGGCATACTTGGCAGGCCACTGATGGGCATGTCTCTCGTTGATCTGAAGATCAGCCTTGACTGCTGATTCGTATACCATTGTACTTACCTGGCATACACCTCCGCCATAGCCCTGCTCCGTAGCACCTTCGACGATGACGCCTGCCTCCTGATATCCGTTGGCGGCAGTTCTCTCTCCGACCGTTCCGTTGAAAGAGAAGGATCCTCCCGGAGGGATGATGAGTCCGTTGATGGAAGAAGCCGCGGTTGCTACATTATTGGCTCTGCTGGCATTGGATGAACTTGTCGAAGATGACGTGGAAGATATAAGGCCGAATTCGTTCTGGATCATGGTAGAGGTAAGAGAAGGCTCTGTGATCTCGGCATTGACCGCTACGCTTCCCACATATGTTCCGCCGTCAAGAAGAGCCTTAACGTCATTTACGGCAGTATCGATATCGATATCGTATCCAGACTGGGAATCGGTATATTCGAACTGACATGTCGCAGCATTGAATCCAGTGATGACAGCATCTACGGCCTCGCGGTCGAGAGGATCGAGAACGCCATGGACCTGTGTGGATATATCTGCGGTATTGGGTGTATATGCCGTCTGATATGTAGCGGGAGTCTTCTTGAGGGCTTCCCTCGCATCGAACATGGCGACGAGCTCCTCGGGAGTCTCCTCACCTGTGGGGATGAGGCTGTTAAAAGCCTTATCTACTACCTCGACATCGTTGACCTCGATAGGGAGGGAACTCAGATCTACGGGATACTCGTGTCCGTCAAGGGTAAGAGTGACATTGATCTCAAGAGGACGCTCGGGCTGATTGGCCTTGATGGCGGCCAGAGCCTCCTCCTTGGTCATACCGCTTACGCTGATGCCGTTGATTATTATGCCTTCCGGGAATACATCCACAGTCAGCTCGGAGATCAGTTCCTTACGTGTCATCTTGGCCACGCTTCCGTCGGCCATAGTGACTTCATAACGCTTCTGGAACACACCTGCACAAAGGAGGACTATAAAGGTAACGACCAGGACTGCAGCCGCTGCGATAACGGCGAGCTTTTTAAGCTTCTTCTGCCTCTTCTGCTTAACTCTGGTCCTGTAAGAAGTGTAACTTCCACTATACGCGGGCACAGGCTCTTGAACCTGACTTCTCGTGTAATTATCTGAGTAAGGCCCTACCGACCTCACTCCGGTCCTTGCAATGCCGGTATTCCTGCTTCCGGCATTTCCGGTCTTCTTCATCTGTTGTTACCCCTTATCTTTATAAACCAGTTTCTTTATCACATACTGTCAAAAATCTTCCATAGCAAACTATAACTCCAATCGGGCAAAAAAAATAGTCCCTCTATATATAAAAATACAGAGGGACCGTGAGATTTGACAAAATGACGATTCTTAGGAAAAGAAGCCTTATTATCTTGATGACTTGTTCTCCCATTTGACTATCTCGTCAGCCTGGAGAGGCTTAGCATAGTAATATCCCTGGAAGCTCTCGACATGGTACTTCTGAAGGATATCCCTCATGCCTTCCGTCTCGATTCCTTCTACGCAGACCTTAGCTCCGAAGAGGGATGCAAATCCGGCGAAGTACTTTATGAGCTCTCTTTCCACTTCGTCCTCTTCTATGCGCATTACAAAGCCCCTGTCTATCTTGATGATGTCAAAAGGAAGCTCCTTTACGATACCGATAGAGGAGAATCCCGTACCGAAATCATCCAGTGCTACAAGGATGCCCCTGGACTTAAGGCTGGCGATAACGTTCTTCAGAAGGTCGATATCAAGGAGCCTGCACCTCTCCGTGACCTCGAAGCATATATGCTCGGGAGGATATCCGATATCGTCAAGGACACGGAATACCATATCGACAAAATCGATCTTCTCGAGCTGCGTATAGGACAGATTGATATTGATGACAAAGTCAGGATTCTTCTTTAAGATCCTCTTTGCCACGATAAGTGCTTCCCTTATGATCCATTCACCGAGCTCGGGGAACAGGGGATCAGACTCCAGAAGGGGAATGAACTGATCCGGAGGCACCATGCCGTACTTATCGTTCTTCCAGCGAAGGAGCGCCTCGGCTCCTATGAGCTTCTCGGTCTTGGCGTCAACGACAGGCTGATAAAGAAGGTAGAATCCTCTGTAGCCGTGCATGATGGACGCACGGATCGCGTGAAGCTTCTCGATCCTCTCCCTGTTGTCCTCGTTAAGGTCATTATGAAATATAACCAGATCGCCCTGATGGCGGGATTTGGACTCTACGTATGCGAAGTTCAAGCAGGCATATACGGTCTGGGAATCCAGCTCAAAGCGATCGAGATGGAGCGCACCGCAATTGACCTCGAGAAGGATCTTCCTGCCGTCGACCTGGAAGGATTCACGGAAGAAGTTCCTGAAGCTTTCATAAGCTGCTTCTGCCGCCTCAGACGAAGAATCGGCAGAGATGAGAGCAAACTTCGTGCCGTCCAGCCTGTAACAGCTGCCGCTGTTTCCCGCATATTCGTATGTCTTTCTCGCAAACAGCTGAAGTACGCGGTTACCGAAATGATATCCGTAGACTTCGTTGATCTCGGAGAACTTGCTTATTCCTACGATGAATATGAACCTGGATACCTGTCTCTTTATGAGACCCTCAAGATCCTCGAAGAATCCGTACTGATTACGAAGTCCCGTCAGCGTATCCACATGACCCTGGGAACTGTGGCTCCTTATGGTACCGACAAAGTAATCGGGATCACCGAAATTATCCCTTAATACTATGCCCCTGCAGGTACATACATCGTATTCACCGTCAGTCTTTCTGGCGCGATACTGCATATCGTGACCTGAAGTGTTACCCGAGAAGATATCGAGTATGCCCTGACGATAAGCATCACGATCATCGGGATGGATATAGTCCTCCCATATATCCCCCGCGCCATACATATATTCCGACGGCAATCCGTATGTATCCACCGCGGTCTTGGACCACTTGGAATAGTCGAACTTCATGTCGCAGACATATACATAGGATCCCTCGGAAACGACTTCATAAGACCTGAAGAGAGCATCAAGGAGCTTTCGCCTGTCTTCGGTGATCACTTTGACAATACCGCCGGGATCGGAAGAATAACTCTCACGCTGGAACTTAAGACTCTTAAGGCGAGCTTTATCCTGATACATAAGGTCATCTGCTCTTCTGAACAGGTCTTCTGCTGTCTCGCCTTCCTCCGCACTATACTCGGCAAGTCCTGCTGCAATAACAGGACCCTGATCCAGTCTCATATTCTCCTCGGACAATGTCTTCAGGCGTTCCATCAGCACATTGCGAGACTCATAGTCATCATCCTTGAGTATCACACAGAACTCGTCTCCCCCTATCCTGAAGACCGGACTATGGGCGAAGATCCTGCAGATCATCTTAAAAGCAGTCTTGATATAGTCGTCTCCTGCCTTATGTCCCTGAGTATCGTTTATGTATTTGAGCTCATTTATATCACAGATGACCATGGCATAAGCATCCCTTCTGCCATCTTCGACTTCTTTCTGGATATCGCTCTCCGCTTCATGATAAGCAGTGATATTGCCGGCACCGGTAAGGCTGTCACGACGTGCGGCCTCATTAGCCCTGTTGAGCATCTGAAGTCGCTCCTGCTCCTTCTTCACATCCTCATCTCGATTCTCGATGGCGATGATAAAGTGAGATCTGTCAGAGGACCATCTGATGGTCATCCTCGTATAGTGAGTCTTACCGCCTACGACCATGCGGTAATCCTCCACCAGCTGTCTGCTGTTCTCAAGACCGGTAATGAACTTATCTTTATCAAGGAACAGCTTGATGCGGGCTCTGTCTTCGGGATGTATGATCCTGTCTGCATTTTGCTCGGCGGTACCGAAGAAGTCCTCGCCTTCCTCCTGTATCTCCAGCTCTCCGTACAGCTTATGGGTAGAATACTCGGCATAGTAATCGCTGTCGACATCCACATAGTAGATCATGTCATAATGAGCTGCCAGGCTCTCGGCGATCTGCGTATAGGTAACACCGTCAAGCCTCGCATCCTTGAGTCCACGGCGTACCCTGACCTCATCATCTATATTCTCGATGCACACAATAAGGTGCTTCTTGTCATTGGCCATTATCTCGGTATGCCTGATATTCTTGACCTGACCGTCTACTACCAGACGATATTCAAGAAAATAGGAATTTCTGTGCTTCAGGTTATTGAGCATGACATCCTTGTGATGGTACTTCAAGGCCATCTCCTGATCCTCGGGATGCACGTATTTCCTGATGCTCCTTCTGCTCTCGGCGAAGAAATCCTTACCGGTAGCAGGTACGTTCAGCTTCTTATATTCGTCATTGGAAGAGATCTCAATGTAGGTATTCGTGGCAAGATCGATGTAGTACAGGGTATCGAACTGAGCAGCGAGGCTCGCCGTTATCTGGTTATATACTTCCTTCTGACGAGCAGTTTCCTTCTCGACTTCTCTCCTGTGATATTCCTCATCGATATTGATAACACCAAGTATAAAGTAATCGGACTTATCGTCCAGACCTCGGATCATGCGAAGCGAATGCCAGACAGGCTGTCCGCCGATCATCAGACGATAGTCGATGCTCTGCATGCTGCCCTTCTTCATGGCATTCAGGAGCTTTTCCTTCTGCATATCCTCCAGGAAAATATGCTGATCCTCTTCAAATATGACCTTCTTACAGTCACGTACGATGTTCTTGAAGAAGTCGTCTCCGCCCGGTTCCAGGCTCAAAGAGTGAAATTCGGGATTAACGGAATACCAGTAATACTCATTTGTGACCGCATTAACGTAATACACACTGGAATAATCCATGAGCAACGCTTCGGATATCTTCTTGAACACATTGTCCTGTATACTCATAAACCCTCCGACAGGCTCCTGATGAGTCATACTGATAATTTCCCTAATATGCATATTATATCAAAGGATAATGACAGTTTCCTTAGTTCACTTATCAACAAACCGTGAACAAGAGATTAAGAATGAGGTCAAACAGATCTTCTAAAGAGCTGGTCGACTTCCCCATATATGGTCTTAAAGTCGCCTATCTTCTCGAATCCGTATCTCTCATAAAGCCCTTCCTCTCCGCTCATGATGTACACGGCTTTATATCCGAGAACTCATTATCGCGCATCTTCCCTGCAAGAAATGCTCCCGCTCTCCAGGAACACTTCTGCGCAAAAGCAGCCGTCTTCTCCCAGAGAGGATGACCGTATGTCATTATAGTTATCTTCATAGATTCACCTGTACCCGTATATCGTAAATACCTTCTCATCCCGATCGTATTCATGTGCGATAGAATGCTTCTCCAGGATATCTGCTATATCATCCGTAACATCCATCTCGATAACCTTGGGTTCTATCAATCTTCCGATATTTTTCTTCTTGCTTATCACGCATCCGATCCTGAACCATTCGATCATCGCCTTGTTCATATAGTGAATGTATTCATCACCTTGGATCGTCCAATATCCGTCGGGATCCTTCTCGTCAAATAAAGACCTGTACATTATGGGAAGACTGTCGATATGGCTGATGTCACCAATGAGTTCGTTCCACTTTGTATCATTCATGTACGAAGTAAGACCCCGCTCCCTGATGATATCAAGACGCTTCTCGCTCAAGGTCTTCTTGTTGTCATACTTACCTGACTCGACCTCGTCGATCATGTTCTGCATGATGCCAAGAGAATTCTCATCTATTTTGCGACACAAGACTGTATTGGAGATCTTCTCGTTATCCCTGGTAACATAACACCACATGTGGCGTGGCCAGCCTTCGACAACGAACTCGATATTCTTATTCCGGCGGATCTTATAGATCACGGAACTCTCATTTTGAAGCGGTTCCTTATATTCATCGACGGTACCGCTTCCCGGATCGAGCACTTCCGACAAAGTCTTATAAACTTCATATGTCGTACCGATATCTTCCATGTATCCCCCTGTCCTTTCCACCATATTCTACTTCACATATGCGATCTAATAAACTACTCTGGGAATAACACCAAACAGATATCAGCAACCTGATCCCGGCATGGTCCGAAATCAGTTATCGACGAAAAAGTGTGACCAAATTACATTTTTTCCGACGAAAAAGTGTGGTCAAAACACACTTTTTCGTGTATTATAGCTGCGAGGTGATCTATTTATGGAACGATCTTTAATGACATCGCTTTGCGACTGGATGGCCGGAAAACGCAGAAAACCGCTTATCTTATGGGGCGCAAGACAGGTTGGAAAGACCTGGCTCATGAAGGAGTTTGGCAAAAGATATTATCAGGATACGGTATACATCTCTTTCTACAACAATAAAAGACTTGCAGATGTCTTCGAACAGGATTATGACGCCAAGAGGATAATCGAAGCGATCGAGATCATCTATCACACCAGGATAGACCCGGAGAATACACTTATGATCTTCGACGAGATCCAGTCAGCTCCTAAAGTAGTAGAATCACTTAAGTATTTCTGTGAAGAGGCACCCGAATACCACATCATCGCAGCAGGATCTCTTCTCGGAGTAGCTCTTCACGAAGGTGTATCTTTTCCTGTCGGCAAGGTAAATGAGCTTAGGCTGTATCCTCTTAACTACAGAGAATTCCTGGCTGCATTAGGTGAGGAAAAACTTGTACAGTATCTCGATGATCATAAGGATCCCAAGGTAAAAGATTTCGCAAACGAATACAGGGAATATCTCAAGCTCTACATGTGCATCGGCGGTATGCCCGAAGTGGTATCGGCATATATCGAGAACAGGGATCTTAATGAGGTCAGGGACCTTCAGAACAGTATCGTATCCCAATGCGAAGGAGACTTCGGCAAGCATGTAGGACCGACAGAACTTCCCAGGATAAAGATGGTCTGGCAGTCGATCCCGGTTCAACTATCCAAAGAGAATAAGAAATTCTTTTTCGGACAGATGAAGAAAGGCGCCAGACAGAAAGATTTCGAGACAGCTATACAATGGCTCTCGGATGCGGGACTCATCTATAAAGTCAACAAAGTAACCAAACCGGCCGTTCCCTTAAGATCGTATGTAGATCTCTCGGCTTTTAAGATATTCATGTTGGACATCGGGTTACTCGGTGCGATGAGCGAGCTTGATATGAACAGCATCATCGAAGGCAACGAGATATTCGTAGAGTTCAAAGGTGCTCTTACAGAACAATTTGTTCTACAGCAGCTGATCTCCGATACCTCATATACTCCATACTATTATTCAGGAGATAAATCGACCTATGAGACCGATTTCCTGATCCAGAAGGGTAAAGGCATCGTACCCATTGAGGTCAAAGCCGAGACTAATCTCAGATCAAAGAGTCTCAAGGTATTCTGCGAGAAGTTCTCACCCGCAGAAGCAATAAGGTTATCTGTCTCCGATTATATAGATCAGGAGTGGATGAAGAATATCCCTCTTTGGGCAACTAACAGTCTGTAAGGATGCTTACCTGGCAGGCCAGTTGATCCTTATGTAGTTATCCAGGATCGATGCCAGGACCATGCCGGCACAGAATACGATAAATGATATGACTGCGTATATACCGGGCTTAGAGACCTTGCGTCCGGATGCCTTTCTCAGTATCCATACGATCGAGAACAAGGTGATGCCTACGGATACGATCGCAGGGACATAGGTCCAGAAGCTGCTCCCGAACTTTGCCGCAAGGAGTTCTCCTGTCTCGTATTCATCCTCTACGTGGACATTTCCCGTAAAGAGAGGGACCAGGAGGACCATAAGGCTCGGTATAAGGCGGAGAAGGCTGTTGCCTGCGGCAAGAGAAGCGCCCAGATACCGGATCGGGCGGATCTTTGTCCTTGAATAGAGATAAGCTCCGAATACCGACAGGAACAACGTACATGGAACGCCGAAGTCCAGGAGTACGGAAGGAGCCGTACTGTAGTAGGACCTGAAGTCTTCAGCCGACGGGAACTTATATATATCGCCTACTCTGTTAAATCCTGTGCTGCAGGGGATCCCCGCAAGGGAATTGGCCAGGCCGTGACCGAACTCGCGAAGAAATATACTCACCATGAAGACGATAAGCGATATCAAGAACCATCTTAAGTATTTGCGTAAACCGTTCATTTCCTTTATTCCTGCAGCTCCTGTCTTACCTTATTGATCTCAGCATATGCCTTCTCAAAGGCATCTACGACCGCTTCGTTGAACTGCGTGCCTCTGCCCTTAAGGATCTCGTTATATGCATCCTTCTCATCCCATGCCTGCTTGTAGCTCCTCTTACTGGTAAGAGCGTCGTAGACATCCGCGACGGCTACTATCTGACCTTCTATGCTCAGGTCACCTTGCTTTAGCCCCTCGGGATATCCTCTTCCGTCGGGACGCTCGTGATGCTCGAGAGCTACAGTTTTTGCAAGACCCATGACTTCGCCTTCTACGTTCTTCAGAAGGTCTCCGCCGTAGCCCGGATGCTTCTTTATTATCGCGAATTCCTCGTCGGTGAGCCTTGCAGGCTTCTCTAATATCTCGGAAGGGATAAGGAGCTTACCTATATCGTGCATGGTGGATGCGAGGCGTATGATCTTAGCCTTGTCTTCCCCAAGTCCCATCTCCTCTGCCATTATCCTGGAATATTCGGCTACACGGCGAACATGCTTACCTGTCTGCTCCGATTTATTTTCTGTTATCTCGGCAAAGGACATGATCATCTCTTCCTGGATGCGGTTAGTCTCATCTGCCTTCCCCTGAAGGTAGGATCCGTATTCAAATACATACGCAAAGAGCCTTATCGTGAGAAAGACAGCTGCACCCAGAAGAGTGCTGAACAGGCAGATCGGCAGGGTCTTTATGGAAAGCTTCTTGAATGCCGCTGAAGTCTCCATAGTAAACGGCGTACGGGACGCACTCATCTTCTTGAAGATCCTCTTCATTTCGAAGACACAGTATACGAATATCCCCGCCAGGATCACGATGAATATACCGGCCAGCGTGATCTGAAGCTCAAGATGCGTCTCACCGAAGATGTTATTCACGATATTTATGGGAAGAAGATTTGCACTGTCTACGATCTTTGTATGAACCTCGGACAGATCTTTATCCGTGAAGCCCGGCATGAATGCCACAAAAAGTCCGACCGGGATAAAGAAGCCGAATATCAGCAGACAGATATTCATCATCACCTGAATGAGCTTACTTATCTTCTGTATCCTTTGGAGCATCTCTTCCATATCGTATATCCTCTACTTCAGATCTCGATCACTTGTTCCTGTTCTTCTTCTCTTTGGATCTTTTATCGTTTATCTCATCCATGTGTTCCGCCGTGATGAGTTCAACTTTATTCTCTCTTGCCCATGCTACGCAACCTTTAAGGACCGTAGGAAGAAATACCCTGGGAACATTAACGAGCTTGGCACAGGCTTCGTCCGTGAACTTGATCTTGTCGTCTATCCTGTCCGCGGCATACTTAACGCTCTCGACAGTAGTAGATCTTATGGGAAGAAGCTCAGGAAGAGCACGCCTGAACTTCGCGTACCAGAAATTCTTGCTGTCACGATATCCGTAATCTACGGGAACGTGAGGAAAATCCTTTGCCTTCACTCCGTTAAGGATAGCGTTATAGTACTTTTCCTTCATGAGGATCTTATCTATCTTGAGGATAAATGTAGCACCGAACTTGGACGTAATGCCGTTGAAGTCATGGTAAGGAGGCTCGTATCCGTCGAGCTGCCCCGGAAGGTCCTTATCAGCTCCGTCGAGCTCTCTTACCCAGGTACACTCTATGACCTGGAAAGCTTCCGTTACGACCATAGGTCTGTCTTCGCCTTCGGCAAGGCCTTTCTCGAAAGTGAACTTGCAGTCCTTCATCTTCTCTTCGGGAGTATCACCCGGCCAGCCGAGCCTTACTACTTCCTTGAATGTCTTTCTGTCATCCGTTACGAAATTAATCGCACACTTGCCGTTACGAAGTATGTTCTGCGCAGTATTAGAGGAATTACGCGCATTAAGGAGCATCGCGTAGTAGTCTCTTCCCGCTACATAGTAGGGCTGCACAAGACTATAAGGACCGACTGTCGTCTTGCCGTCTTCGGTAAGCGTACTTATAAGTACCGTCGGCATGGGGAAGAAGAGCGACGTCTGATAGAAATTATCTACTATCCTCAGATCCTTAAAGCTGCCCATAAGAGACCTCCTACTCCTTTATCCAGTCCTTGCCGTTCCAGCCGTATGCGCTGCCTGCAGGCGCCTCAAGGAACGCCAGGATGCTCGGATGAAGATTACAGATGGTATTAAGGCTCTCGAGCTTGATGTTCTTGGGGTCATTAGCATATTCGTCGGACTCGTCTCCGTAGAAGAACCTCCAGCCGCTGTCGGGGTGATCGGGAGACGGGTTATCGCGATACATATATTCAACTCCCATCTCTAAGGCCTTTAAGCTCACGAAACAGCCGGGATTGCCGGGATATACGTCGACCCATTCGCGCTCGGCGGGAACATACCAGCCGTAGCGGCTCCAGACACCATTCTCATTGAAGAGAAAGCTTATAACCTGCTTCTGTATCTCAAAGAACTGATCCATGCTCTTCTCGTTGCCGAAGCCGGAGGAGAAATACATCGCTCCGCAAAGATAAGACAGAGCATATTCCTTGAAAGAATGATAGAAGACCTGTGCCTTGCGCACAAAGCGGTCCGTGATCTCATCGAACTCCTTGGCATCAACGATGCCGCAGGCTCTTGCGATCCTGCAGATATTTATATATTCGCTTATATCCCAGGCGTAGAATCCCTTCTCCTCCAGGAGCGGATAGAAAGCTTCTGCCATCGACTTCATCTTCTCGAATCCGGCACGTCCCGCGGGATTTAAGGAGTTGATGTCAAAAAGAGGCGCTTCCTTCCAGAATGTCATATACTGCTCATACTCGACACTATTCCTGAACTGAACTTTCCGGCACAGGATGAGGCTGTCCTTGGAATCGACCTTATACATCTTCTTCAGGAAATCCCTGACGATCTTTGCCTCTTCTTCATTACAGATATACTCACCGTTCTCATCCATCCTCCCGGGGATACCCGGAACTTTCCTGGTTCCCGAAGGAGATGCCAAAAGCCTTGTAAACTGCTCTCTTGAAGGCATGACGGCATCGTCTCTTTCCTTTGCCGCCTGATCTATGAACGTCTCTATCTGTGAAGCGTATTTGCTAAGCATGCTGTTCTCCTTTTGGCTTTGCCGCGGAACTATATGTCCGCAGGAATCTCTACCGTTAATTATATCAAGTTTCCGCAAAAGAAAGGTATATAAAAGGCGGCGAAGATGATCCCTTCACCGCCACTTATATCATCAGCAGATATCTTATGTATTACGCGAAAGCAACTGCCGTTCCGCATCTCCTTATGTAGTCTTCTGCTGCAAGAGAATTCTTGCGGATACTCTTCTCGTGCATTGAGATGAAGATCAGGGGGAAATAGAGCATCAGCATAAGACCGATTGCGATCGCCATCATGGCTACGCCGATATCTGCGGGGAAGATCGGGATAAGGAGCCATCCCCACTTGGCGATCTCCTTAAAAGTCTTCATGTACTTTCCGAATCCGCCGCCCTTGTGGTAAGCGACTATACTCATGACGATAGCAACATAGCTGAGGAGCGTAGGCAGCGTAAGGAGCGATGTCTTTAATAATGCAATCGTGCTGTCATCTCCGTCAATATTTGTAAAGAGTACGGCGCCTCCGATGATGCCTGCAAGTACCAGGAACATTAAGAACAGCTGTACCTTAGCTATCTTCTTACCCTTCTTAGCTTTCTCAAGAAGCACGGGCGCTTCCTCAAGATATGCTCTCGCTTCTTCTATATCACTGAATATTTCTTTCTTCTTTGCCATTTTATTAATCTCCAATCAAATTAACATTGTTACAAATCGTTCATTCACACATGGCGGTCACGCCTGTCTTGTTAAAGTCACATATGTATCGGCGGGGCCCAGACCTCCCATTGTCATAGTATCTCCGTCGATACGAATGACGAGCATTGTAGGTTCGCCGGCAGAAGTAGTTAAGGTCAATTCGTTACCGGCGACAGTATACGTACCTGACATTACATCGTGTTCTTCGCCGTTACTGTCGATTCCATAGTAACTAACCGTACCGTCCTCATTGAATACCCAATACAGATCAATGGGGATGTAACCCTCTGCAGAGTCACCAAGGTAACTGTTGTCGTAAGAGACCCATGTACCGGCAACATCGGCAACAGTATAATCCGCCTCAACGTAACCGTCTGACCTGGTCAGAATTAATGGTTGATCAGGGTGATTCGGTTCAATAAGTGTAAGTGTATCTCCGTCGAGAGTATAGCTGATACGAGCGGATTGGGAGTCCATCGTCCATACCATCTCATCACCTTCTACGGTATATGTGTAATGCATACGGTTAACCTCTACACCTGAAGGATCAAGCAGCAAGACGTCCATCGTACCATCCGCATTGAGCGTCAGATAAGTAATGTTGCTGCCATCAATGCCCGTCCAGGTACCGATAAGAGCGGAAGCAGGATCCGCCGATACAGGTGTTGCCGAAGCGGACTCATCGACTACAGTCTCATCCTGTCTTGTATATACTAATGTTCCGTCAGGATAGTCGGGGCTCTCAAGTGTTAACGTATCACCATCAACTGTAACGGTTATCGTATCAAATACAGTACCGTCAGAAAGGCTCATGGTCATATTGTTACCGTCAACGGTATATGTACCCTCTGTACGAGCGACCTCAGCACCGTTATCATCGATCTTCCGGATCTCCAGAGTTCCGTCATCGCCGAATAATACATATTCGGTTGTATTATCAGAACTGCTCGTCCTCATCCATGTTCCGACAAGAGCGGCAGTGATGTCAGCCGAAGTATCGGTATCGGATGCATCCGTAGTCTCTTCCGTAGCATCTGCCTCGGTCTCCTCCGTCTCGGCGATAGTCGTCTCCTCTGTGGTCTCTTCGGTATCATTTATTATCTTAGGTATCACAACCACAGCGGCTACTACCGCCAGGATGAGAGCTACGACTGCGATAATGATCTTATTTAATGTCAGACCCAGAAATCCTTTTGTCGCAGCAGAAGATGCTGCTTTTGCTGCTGCTGCCTTAGCAGGGACATCTGCAGATGCGGATAATGTTAAAAGTGAAGCTGCTATAGGCTTCAAAGGTACCTGCTCGGCTTCTTTTGCAAACAGCTTGCTCAGGAATGGTACTGCTGCCATCGCGTAAAGCTTATCGTTATTCTCTTCTTCATACTTCTCGACCTCCTTCTTGATCTTCTTCTTGGCAAAATTAAGACGCCAGAGAACAGTACCCTGAGGAATGCCTAGAAGTGAAGCGATCTCCTTTGTAGTCATCTCATCGTAGTAGTACAGGATCAAGGTCCTTCTGATATCTTCCGACAGCGCATTATCGATGATATCCATGATTATCCTGCGCTTCTCGGCGGATTCCAGTATCGAATCCGGAAGGAAGTCCTCCGGCTGTGCTTCTACATTCTCGAAGAATTCATCCTCGGCATTGACCGTCTTTGTCCTCCTTAAACGGTCAAGACACTTGTTGGCAGCGATCTTCTTAAGCCATGCCGCTACCTTTTCCTTGTCCTTCAGGGTGTCGTAGGAATCAATAAGAGTTACGTACGTCTCCTGAACAATGTCCTGTGCATCCTCCTCGTCCTTGAGAAGTGACATCGCTGTCCAGTACACTGAACGGTACGTGTCGTTGTAGATCTTTTCTAATTCCTTGTTGTCCATTTTTGCCTCCTTTATTTCCGCATCTACTTATAAGACGCATAAGCAAAGCGGATTATTGGGTGGTTCGAGAAAAATTTTTTAAAATATACCACAAACCGCCGAAAATAGGCATAGGAACGGGCGTTTTCGGCATTCTGACAAGGGAATTTAGTTTGTTTACATTACAGATCATTGTTGTTATCATCGAAGATCGGTTGGGGTTACGGACCCTGATCATCTTTATCAATGGAGGATAGAATAATGAAGAATAGTAAGTTTGTAATATCATCTGTCCTTGTGACGTCCATGGTATTGGGAATGACATCCTGTTCCATGTTTGACGATGCGGGCAAGCAGTGCACAGAGGTCGGTGATGAATTTATGGAGGCTCTCATCGATCGAAACGTCGAGGATATGGCAGAACTTTGTACAGATGAAGATGAGGCATTAGAGATATTCATTCCTTACTGCGGCGACATGGAAGCAGTCAAAGCCATACTTTCCAACGCTACATTTGAAGCAGGAAAGCCCGAATGCAAGACAAAGGATAAGAAGGGCGAGATCGAGTATACGCTCACGCTCCCCGATTACGAATCCTGCCTTGATGAGGATCCCGAAGATATGGATGAACTCGAAGATCTTCTTGAAGATACAGAGGATACTATCGAGATAAAGGTTACCCTTGAGTTCAAGCTCAAGAAGGATGAATGGCTTATCGATAATGTTGAATATATCGCTGAGGATGTATTCGGGGAACTCTATGATGTTGACTGGGGATTCGAGTCACCTCTGGCATCAAAGATCGACTACATTTGCTTTGACTCCTGGAATGATGATGATGTTTATTACACAGATACCAATCATATGAAATTCAATGTGTACTTTATCGAAGAGGTTGAAGAGGATCTTACATTCGAAGTAGTTAAGGACGGCGTTGTAGTATTTCAAGCTGACGTTAATTATATCGGCATCTACGATCAGGCTGACTGCTATGTCGAGCCCGAGGATCTCGGAGTCAGCGAATTTGAGGCCGGAGATTATACATTTAATGTATATGACAGCCACAGAGGACTGATCATATCAGCTACATGCACTGTCGTCGCCTGACAGATGATCGATCTTACTGCCACCGTTACTTAGCGTAGCGGTGGCTTTTTTATGCACAAAAACGGATCACAGCTCCCTGATCAGGTGACGGATCTCCTTAATGGCAGCTTCCATATTGTCTTCCCGTCTCCTGATCTCATCTGACATCTTATCGATCTTCGCCTTCTCGATATCATACTTCTTAACGGCATCGGGATCATATGCTTTGATAGTGCGATCTTCTATCTCATACATATCCTTATAGATCCTGTTGAGGTGAACATAATCACGCTTTCTCTTCACGGTAAGATCCTTTACGGATGCATCATCTTCCTGGTACGAAAGGATGAGTTCAAGGAGCTTTTCAAATTTAACAAAGTAAGTCTTCCCCTCCGAATCAAGATCCTCGCCATACTCGGTACACGCCTTTCGGCCTGCCTTGGGATCAACAACCAAGACTGCCTTCTCATCCGAAAGGCTCCTGATCTCAGGGATACATGCTGCAGCCATCACTGCTCCCTTTATAGCACTAATATCATGAGGATCCTTCGTAAGAAGGAAATCAAACTCATCTGCCGCAGCAACGAACTGAGAGCTCTTGAGCATCTTATAGGCGTGCTCCATCATCTCCCCTTCGCGAAAGTATTCATAATCGAAAGTAACTCCGCAATAAGAGCAGACATATATCTGACGCTCCAGATCTATATCCAGTACGCCGCCGCATGTCGGGCAGATATGTCCCTTAATGATCTCCATATTATTCCCCTATATTCTCCTCATCTTATCTTTATACGCCGATCTTCTTTATCGCTTACTATCTGAATTCTCTCTCAGGAAACTATAACTCCAATCCGAATAAACCTGCTAACAAAAATCAAGTACTTGTTGGTAGTTTTTCGCCTTGTTAATTCCGAGCATAGCAAACAGACCGGAATCTATTCCGGTTATAGATAATGCCTACATTTTTATACTGATTGGTATACCTCCATCACTCTTACGTAATATATGCGCAGGAATTTGTTAAGGCCGGCTATTTTTGCCTGTTTCTTACTTTTACCTTCAGCTTCTTTTTTCAGAATATAGTTATATACCGTACAGTCTTCGGGGGTTCGGTGACTCTTGAGGACTCTCATAACCTCATAGCCTGTCTTACGTAATGTAGCCGAACCTTTCTTTGAGATTTTGCGATTACTTCCTACAAATTGCCCGGATTCATAAG
>FWXP01000017.1 GCA_900176545.1 Oscillospiraceae bacterium | reverse complement strand
GGAATAGATTCCGGTCTGTTTGCTATGCTCGGAATTAACAAGGCGAAAACCTACCAACAAGTACTTGATTTTTGTTAGCAGGTTTATTAGTTAGAAAACCACTAAATCCACATCGGCTTCTCCGAATCCGCCATACTGATGACGATATTTCTGTCCTCCGTCACGCTCTTCGTCAGTTTGATCCTGCGATTTGGTTCGAAGCCGTAAAAGGCATTATTACCGTTGCTCCTGTGAATCAACTTAAGATAAGGCGGCGTCGCCCTTACTCAACCTCTGTTATCTCGGTCTTTTTAGTCTTGCCTTTCGCTTTCGAGATGCCGCCGAAGATGCCAAGCGATACAACTATAAGGATTACATCAGGAACAGCGAACCAGATGACAAAAGGCATCACGTCATTAATGGCGGAGCCGTGTCCGCTGTTGTACTTTATTTCTTTGGCGTAGGTCGAATCGGATGTAATGTTATAGCTTACCGCCACTTTACTTCCGACCTTTATCTCATTAGCGGCATTTCCAAATCTGTCAGTCGCCGTGCTAAAAGTGTATTTATCCACGACAAATCCCATTATTCCCTCGTCATTTTCGAGCGTCATCGTATAGGATCCGGTATCACTGATCTCTCCGATCCTGATTGACCCCATAGCACCCTCGTAGGGAGGAAATTCGGAGTCGATAGGCGCAGTGATACTTATTACTTCACCGAAAAACACAAGATCCCCTGATTCGCCGGCTCCCTCAGATTCAGCAATAATATCCTGTTCACGCGATTCGTTGATATATTTATTTGCCATCGTCAGACATAGATTAAGTCCGATAATGAGCAACACCGTTATGATCAGATAAACAATTTTCCACTTACTTTTCCCGGGTCTCATCTTATCTCCCCTTATTCTTAATCTATCCTCCGGATTATTACGCTTAGCTCAGCACCCTTTCCTGATTATCTTGCGAACTACTGAATTTCCCAAAATCCTGTTTTTCTTGAGCCGACACGAGTTATCCGCCCAGATTTCACAAGCACGTCTAAGTGCCTATGGATAGTACTTTCAGATTTATCAGTTAACGCTGCCAGTTCCGGAATTGTGATATATTTATTACCCCTAACAGCCTCGACTATCCTATCATCAAGTGTGGTAAGTTTGGAAGTTATCTTGTCTTTTTTCTTGTCATTTTGTTTCATGACAAGTTATTGTTGATGTCCGAAACACTTTTAACCTTAGTTCTGCTTGCTGTGATTTTCTTGTCTAAAGGGTTACCCCTGAAATATGGGCGATTTATAACCATGATCAATATCTTAACAGTCTGCCACGGCATGGCGGTGCCGATCTGATCAAAGCCCTTGAAATCAAAGGGTTTACGGCGCTAAAAAGAGAAAGTTGTACAGAAGTTGTACAAAAATCAAGTCGTTCTGCGTGAACCTTTCCAAGTCGTATTTTCCGGTAACATCTGCAGGTCTCAGCTGCAACAATCATCTTTTATATGATTGACTTTAGCCTGTGTAGTAGCAAATAAGGTGGAAAATAGTCTTGTAGTTTTCTATCCTATATTAGTCCTTTATATTGCTGATTAATACTGCCAAGCTAAATGAACGGAACCATATAC
>FWXP01000005.1 GCA_900176545.1 Oscillospiraceae bacterium | reverse complement strand
TCACGCGTTACTCACCCGTCCGCCACTAAGCTTAAATGAAAGCAAGCTTCCTTCTAAGCTCCGTTCGACTTGCATGTGTTAAGCACGCCGCCAGCGTTCATCCTGAGCCAGGATCAAACTCTCAAATAAAATTATCTGAGAGCCTTTTGGCTCTTAATTACTTAATTAAACTCATTTCAATGAATTAACTTAAGGCTCGTTGTTTTCAAGTTCTGCATTCTATTCAATTTTCAAGATCCGCGCCCTCGTCCGAGGTGTTTCCCTCTCGCGAAGTGCTTAGTAAGGATACCAAACCAGTTTTGCTTTGTCAAGCACTTTTTTCAGTTCCTCAGCGCTTTTGTTTGAGCTCTTCTGTGCTCTCCCTCAAGCGCTCCGATAGTATATCGTGCAACCAACCCTTTTGCAAGTACTTTTTTCAAATATTTCGATATTTTTTTGAAGTACCCGCCTCCGGATCCATGAAACCCCTGCAAACACTGCATTTCGAGCTTTGTTGCAAAGAGGTTACACGGCTTCCCTGAGGGTGAGTCCTGTTTTCTATTATATAGTCCATATAATAAGAGTCTGTTAACGCAGTTTGAATTAGGTGTATATCATGCGCTTACCATAACAAGTGTTCCTATTACACAAAAGATCGGTTCCCTATATAAAGTAAATATGTTTTATATTTTATTTATAATAGGGTTTATTTCCTTGATAGATTCTGTTATTCTTTCTTTAGCTTTTTTCAGGCTCTTCTTGAGCCTTAATAAAATACATCTTTAGGGGGTTCATTATTATGGACAAAAAAGAAGGTTCCAAGATCGCCATTATCGGCGCAGGTTCAGTTGGTGCTGCTGTAGCATTCGTTATGTCTATCAAGCAGACATGTTCCGAGCTCGTTCTTATCGACGTTAACACAGATAAGGCACAGGGTGAGGTTCTCGATATCAGCCACGGACTTCCTTTCCTTGGTCACATGAACATTCACGCAGGTGATTATTCTGACGTTAAGGATTGCGATATCATCATCGTAACAGCTGGTATCCCCAGAAAGGAAGGCGAGACAAGAATCGACCTCGCTGTTAAGAACGTTAAGCTCGCTCACATCATCACAGACAGCATCATGCAGCACTACAACGGTGGTATCATCATGCTCGTATCCAATCCTTGTGATGTTGTTACTTATAAGGTTACTGAGTGGACAGGACTTCCTACAGGTACGATCATCGGTTCCGGTACAAACCTCGACTCCGCTCGTTTCAGATATCTTCTTTCTCAGAAGCTCAACGTTGACGTACGTAACGTACACGGTTATGTTCTCGGTGAGCACGGTGAGACACAGTTCCCTTGCTGGAGCCGTACACACATCGCTGGTATGCCTGTTGATGAGTATGCTAAGCTTATCGGTGTTGAGCTTAACGACGAGCAGAAGGCTGAGATCGCTGACAAGACAAGACTTTCCGGTGCAGAGATCATCAAGCTCAAGAGAGCTACATTCAACGGTATCGCTGTTTCCGCTACAACTCTTGCTGAGTCCATCCTCAACAACGAGCACACAGTACGTACAGTATGTACTAAGCTCGACGGTCAGTACGGTAAGAAGGACATCGCTATGAACGTTCCTTGCGTACTCGGCGGATGCGGTGTTGAGAAGATCCTTGAGCTTCCTCTCAATGCTACTGAGATGGATCTCTTCAATAAGTCTGAGGAGAATATCCGCGCTGCTATCGAGAGCGTTAAGGATCTCTGATAACCGGCTTTTCAGATCTGAACTACAAAGACCTGTCCTTCCGGGCAGGTCTTTTATATTGCTTCGTTGTATAATTGAATATATATAAAGCCTGGAGGTTCAGATCATGTCTGAAGGTAACAATAAAGGTCCCGGGTACGCTAAGTTCATTCCATTCATAGCTGTAGTCTTCATGCTGCCCTTCATATGCATCGGTATCGGAATGATTGTATCAGGTATTCGCCTGGTAGCATCCGGATCACCGTCAGGCCCCTTTACCTTGATCTTCGGTATCATCTGGTGTGTGATATTGGCTTTTATCGTTATCTTTATGGTGAGAGGCTTAAAGCTCTCCTCTAAGACCATAACGGAAAGAAAGATATATAAGCCTGACAATAATACAAACACCGGAGATTATATCTCTCCCAAGGACGATCCCCGATTCGATTATGAGTGGATGAAGCACGATGACTGTGAAGCTGATCACGACGATGACGAGGACAGCGTAAGGAAAGGTTATGAGTGATCAGTCTTTCATGTATTGTTGAAACAAAAGAAGCAGCCTCCTTGGAAGCTGCTTCTTTGTTATTGTTCATATGATACGTCAGAGATTGACATTGCCGTTATAAGGTCTTGCCTTTCTCCTTCTCTTCTTGTTGTTATTAACGCTCCTGACGATAAGGATAGCTACGATAACTATGATCAGTATCATGAGTCCTACTGCAACACCGGAGATAAAAGGCTTCTTGTGAACGAACTTACCTACTGATGTGGAAAGGAACTTACCCTTAAGGGTATTAGTGTCGATCTCGTCTTCCTTATCTTCGTCTTTATCATTGTCACGATCTTCATTTCCATTGTCGCTCGTGACGGCACCGACGGTTGCTTCAGTTTCTTCCGTTGAAGGGTCGGCCGCCTCTGAAGGCTCGGTAGCCTGAGGAGGAGTATAGCCTTCCGGCATATAGTCCACATCGATAGTATCTCCGGGAACTATAAGAGGATCGTACATAGGAAGCTCTGCCGTAGTAGAGTTGGATCTTCTGTAGTCTCCCGTCGTACCGGGAAGCACGCTGGTAGGATCGTTATTCCAACAGGTAAGGTTGCCGTATGCTACAACAGAAGCAACGTAGATCGTCTGGTTGCTGTATTCCTCGGAAGGGATACCGCAAACGGAGATAAAGAGCTCGTGTCCATTCTCATTGACGGAATATGTGGTCATTCCCGTACCTGCAATGGAGGTAGTACCTGTCTTACCGCCTATGAAGGCTGTGATATGTGTATCCTCTCCCTCGGGAGTAGTAGCGCACAGCCAGGGGTCGCTTAAGATCTTATTGGAATTGGTAACGATAGACCATGCATCGTTGGGATGAGCATTAGTAGCCGCGAAGATGTGCGTAGGAGAACTGATGACCGTACAGAAATCAGGATTCTGGCACGCACTTGCCATGATCTTCGTAAGGTCGCTCGCCGTCGTATAGTGCTCGTCACTGTGAAGTCCGTGGGCATTTACGAAGTGAGTACCCGTGCAGCCGATATTGTTGGCGCGAAGATTCATGAGCTCGGCAAAGGCAGAGAGCTTATAGCTGTCCCTGATCTCCTGCTCGGTGACACCCAGAGTATCTACGAGATACTGGGAATTGACCCCGTCGGGACCTACTGCCTCTCCGCCTGCAGGGTAGTTATCCAGCATCGCGTCGATAACTCCTTCTGCCAGTACATTGGCAGCATCGTTACCGGAAGGGAGCATCAGTCCGTAAAGGAGCTCAGACACCTTAAGCTCTTCGCCCAAAGTGACGTACATCAAGGTAGAGTCGCTGGTAACATTATCCAGAGCGTTCTGAGATACCGTGAGATAAGCGTCGGTATCGAGATAATCGAGAGCCAGCTGTGCGGTCATGATCTTGGTCATGGACGCGGGATAGACTCTGTTATGAGGAGTCTTGCTCATGATTATCTGGTCAGCGGTCTTATCGTATACGCAATAAGCGGCACAGTTGACTTCATCCAGTGTAGGAAGCGTAAGTACGGGCTGATCTACGACAGCCGCCACTTCCCTGCTCATCAACGGGCTCAAGAAGGACACGGATATCCCTATGGCCAATATCAGAGCCGTAACTCTCCCCGGGATACGTCTCAAGGAATTATTCATTATCTTCTCCGTTCTTATCGGAAGACTCTTCCGTTATCTGTGTTGTCTCGCCGTCAGCTGCTGCCTCGGAAGACTCTTCATCGCCTTCCTCTCCTTCGGGAAGCTCTTCTTCCTCTTCCTCATGATACGTGATGGCGAAGTCTACGATGGAAGCGCCTGAAGCCTTCATGAGCCTTACGCCCGATGTAGCACGGGATAAAGTAGGGATCTCCTGTGCGGATACTCTTATGATGACACCGCTGTCGGTGATGATAAGAAGATCGTCCTCATCGGATACAAGAGTACACCCTACAAGGTTACCGGTCTTCTCGGATACCTTATATGTGATAAGACCCTTACCGCCTCTGTTCTGCTGTCTGTATTCCTCAACGCCGGATCTCTTTCCGTAACCCTTCTCGGAGATTACGAGGAGCTCGCCGTTATCGGTAACGGGAACCATTCCTACGATAACATCGTCATCGTCGAGCTTCATACCGCGTACACCGGAAGTATTTCTTCCCGTCTCGCGTACGTCGTCGGAATTGAACCTTATAGCCTTACCGCTTCGGGATACGAGGATGATCTCCTGGTTCTCATTGGTAACAGCTACATCTACGACCTTATCGTTATCTCTTATGTTAACGGCGATAAGACCGTTCTTGTTGATGTTTGCATAGCTCTTAACGGGAGTTCTCTTAACGATACCGCTCTTAGTAGCTACGGTCAGGTAGATACCCTCGTCGTCGAAGTTATCGAGAGGGATGATATTCCTGATCCTCTCGCCTTCCTGGAGCTTAAGGATATTAACGAGAGCCGTACCTCTTGCACTTCGAGATGCCGTCTCGGGGATCTGGTAACCCTTGATCTTGAATACACGTCCCGTGTTGGTGAAGCACAGAAGGAACTTATGGGTAGTAGTAGTGAGGATCTTCTCGATGTAGTCCTCTTCTCTCCTGCTCTGAGCGGAGATTCCTCTTCCTCCTCTGTGCTGGCTCTTATATGTATCGATCCTCTGTCTCTTGATATAACCGAAGTGAGTAAGAGTAACTACGATATCCTCTTCCTGGATAAGGGACTCGTCGTCGATATCCTCGAAGGAACCGTGTACGATCTCGGTGATACGGGGAGTAGCGAACTTGCGCTTTACTTCAAGGAGCTCATCCTTGATGACTCCGTGAAGGACTTCCTTATCGCTTAAGATCTTATGGTAGAACTCGATCTTCTCCTCGAGCTCCTTGATCTCTGCTTCGAGCTTCTCTCTCTCAAGGCCCGTAAGACGACCGAGACGCATATCTACGATGTGCTTTGCCTGCTTATCGGAGAATCCGAACTTCTGGCACATCCTCTCCATAGCCTCAGCCTCTGTCCTGGAGGATCTGATGATGGCGATGATCTCATCGATGTGGTCCATGGCGATAAGGAGACCCTCATCGATATGGCGCTTAGCCTCAGCCTTCTCAAGGTCGAACTCTGTTCTTCTCGTTACGACGTTCTCCTGGTGCTCGATATAGTACTTGAGAGCATCGATAAGAGTGATCATGCGGGGCTCGAGCTTGCCTTCGCTGTCGGGCACGAGCGCGATCATATTGGCACAGCATGCATCCTGAAGAGCACAGTTCTTATAGAGCTGGTTCAGGACAACATCGGGATTTGCATCCTTCTTGACTTCGATGACGATACGTACCATCTCGTTACGGTCGGACTCGTCTCGAAGATTGGAGATGCCTTCTACCTTCTTATCCTTAACGAGGTCAGCCATACGCTCGATGAGCCTTGCCTTATTGACTGCGAAAGGAAGGTCGTGGATGATGATCCTCTGTCTTCCGCCTGCAGCATCCTCTATCTCGGCATGAGCACGGACAACGATACGTCCGCGTCCTGTCCTGTATGTCTCTCTGATACCTGAAGTACCGAGGATCTGGCCTCCTGTGGGGAAGTCGGGACCCTTTACTACTTCCATGAGCTCCTCGACCGTTACGTCGGGGTTATCGAGCATCATGATGACGCCGTCTATGGTCTCACCCATGTTATGTGGAGGGATGTTCGTAGCCATACCTACTGCGATACCTACGGAACCGTTGATCAAGAGGTTCGGGAATCTTGAAGGAAGCGTCACGGGCTCCATCTCGTGCTCATCGAAGTTGGGGCGCATCTCGACGGTATTCTTGCCGATATCGCTCATCATCTCGAGAGCTACCTTCTCAAGTCTTGCCTCCGTATAACGGTAAGCAGCCGGCGGGTCACCGTCGATGGAACCGAAGTTACCGTGACCGTCTACAAGGGGATGTCTCAGCGAGAAATCCTGTGCGAGTCTTACGAGAGCATCGTAAACGGATGCGTCTCCGTGAGGGTGAAAACGTCCGAGAACGTCACCGACCGTGGTAGCACACTTACGGTAGGGCTTATCAGGGGTAAATCCCTGTGAGAACATCGAATAGAGTATTCTTCTTTGAACGGGCTTCAAGCCGTCTCTTATATCAGGGAGCGCTCTGTCCGTGATAACAGACATGGCGTAGTCGATGAACGACTTTCTCATTTCTCTGTCAAGGTCGACAGGTACGATCGTATTCTGTTCTGATCTGAAAACAGAATCCATCTCTTGTTCCTGCTGCTTGCGCAGCTCTTTATCGTTTGCCATATTTCCTCCGTTTACACTTCGGGTTTATCATACTTTCTAAGTATACCATAAATGCTAAAATATTAATAATATATACGCGCGTGTATATTATAATATATAGGCTTTTCCGCGGATATCCGCCCGATTAATTCATTTTTACCCAAAATACATGAAGAAAAAGTTGCAACAAAGATTAGAATCTAATCGTCCACTATATGAATCACATTAGGAAAGGCTATATGTATGAGCAAAGGTTTTGCGCTTCCCGATACTGAAGATCTCGTTCGCCTGTACGCAGACGACGTTCTTCGTGTATGCAGTTATTACTTGGGGAAGAGATGTCTTGCAGAGGATGCATTTCAGGATGTATTCGTGAAGGTCCTCCGTAAGCGCGACACTTTCTCGGGAGACTGTCCGCCTAAGTACTGGCTGATGGCCATCGCCCGCAACGTGTGCAAGGACTACCTTAAGTCATCATGGGCTACGAGGACCGGCTCCTACGATCAGATAACTGAGACCGAAGGAGAACAGTTCGAGTGCAAGAAGAGTTCATCTCCCAATGTGAGACCGTCAGTAGACGGTCGCGAGATCGAAGACCTGTATCTTGACAGAATGGAGCCTACAGGCGCCCTCTGGGATGCCATACAGGCGTTAGATCCCGTTTATAAAGATGTTATCCTGCTCAAGTACTACTGCCAGATGGATAATGCTGCCGTAGCACGCGTATGCAAGATAACGGAAAGTTCAGTACGAAGCCGTCTCTTCAGGGCAAGGAAGAAGCTTGCCGCATTCGAAGAGAACCGCGAGACTGTAAAGGGTGAGACAAATTATGAATATTCCGTTTGACAACGAGATCAAGAAGACTGTTACCGACAACTTAAATTCCGTACATGCATCAGACGACCTTATCGCCGAGACCTTAAGAAGGCTCCAGGCCGAAGGACTTGTGACCCGTGACGAGAAGGATCAGGAAGAAGAGAAGTCGTTGGCTAACAAGAGAGGCAGCATCAGAGCAAAGCTCATGGGGCTTCTTACGTTCGTGCTCTTATCCTGCGCCTTCGCTATGTACTGTACAGTCCTCTGACTTAAGGTCTTACATACCCAAAGGTGACTTTGAAGGTTTGCCTGCCTGTCTCGGATACTGAGGCGGCGTCGGGCGAACCTTTCTTATTACTACGACGGCTCTGTTCATGTCAGTGCCGGGAAGCGTGAAAGTATCCGTCTTCTCTATGGTACCGCCCAGCATGGCGATTGCCTTGGTGGCATCCTTGAGCTCTTCTTCTACCTTGCCCTTCATGGCGAGGAATACACCGCCCACCTTAACGAAAGGCAGGCAATACTCGCAAAGGACGGGAAGCGCTGCAACTGCCCTTGCCGTAGCGATATCGTACTTTTCCCTGTATCTCTTATTGCGTCCCGCATCCTCCGCTCTGGAGTGGATGGTAGTAACTCCGGAAAGACCTATCTCTGAAGCGACATCCTCCAGGAAGTTTATCCTCTTTTGCAGGGAATCCATGAGTATCAGCTGAAGCTTAGGAAGCTTAACCTTAACGGGAATGCCGGGGAATCCCGCACCCGTACCTACGTCTATTATGGTAAGGTCCTCTTTCCCTTTCTTCTTCTGCTCTTCCCTTATGTAGGGGACGATCGTAAGGGAATCAACGAAATGCCTCATGGCGATACCCTGATCGTCCACGATGTTCGTGAGGTTCATTACCTTATTTCGCTCGCGCAGCATTTCGGCATACTTACAAAAAGCCGATATCTCCTCCGCATTAAGTGGTACTTCTATGCTGCATGCGCCCTCGGTAAGGGCGGGGGTCAGTTCTTCGTTCTCAGGCATTATCGTTATCTTCCTCTTTATCTTTTCTCTTCAGCATCTCGGTATATACCAGGAGCACGGATATATCGGCCGGGGATACTCCTGAGATCCTGGAAGCCTGTCCTATGTTGAGAGGACGTACGGCATTTAATTTCTGTCTTGCTTCAAGCCTTAAGCCGCTTATCTTCTCGTAGTCGGTATCCTCGGGAAGCAGCCTTCTTTCCAGCTCTGAGAACTTCTCTATCTTCTCCTTCTCGAGCTTTAAGTAACCTTCGTACTTAAGGTCGGTCTCGACTTCCTTTGTAACCGCCATGGGAAGAGGCTCCCTCTTCTTGTCTACAGGAGCTATGAGCTCATAGGTGACCTGAGGTCTCTTCAGGAGCTCCGCTAAGGATATACCGGAAGGCGGCAACGTCGTTCCGACACTCTCAAGTATCACCTTGAGTTCGTCCGTAGGAGCTATATAAGTATCACGAAGCCTTTGAGTCTCCTTCTCTACGGACTCCTTCTTGGCTATAAATCTTCTGTATCTCTCCTCGGAGATAAGGCCGACCTTCCTTCCGATGGGAGTAAGTCTCATGTCTGCGTTATCCTGACGGAGGAAGAGCCTGTATTCGGCTCTTGAGGTCATCATCCTGTAAGGCTCGGAAGTACCCTTTGTCACCAGGTCGTCTATAAGGACACCGATATAGGCCTGTGATCTGTCCAGTACCACCTGCTCTTCTCCCTTTACCTTAAGACCCGCATTGATACCTGCGATGATACCCTGGGCAGCAGCTTCCTCGTATCCTGACGAGCCGTTGATCTGGCCTGCAGTATAAAGACCGCCTACGATCTTGGACTCCAGAGTGGGAAGGAGCGATACGGGATCTACCAGATCGTACTCGATAGCGTAGGCACTTCTCTGGATGACTGCCTTATCAAGTCCCGGGAGACTTCTTACCATCTTGATCTGGACTTCCTCGGGAAGAGATGTGGAGAATCCCTGAAGGTACATCTCGGATGTCTCCCTACCCATGGGTTCCACGAATATCTGGTGGCGCTCCTTATCCTTGAAGCGCATGAACTTATCTTCTATGGAAGGACAGTATCTGGGACCTATTCCAGTGATAACGCCGCTATAAAGAGGCGATCGGTCCATATTGGAGCTTATTATCTCCTTCGTATCGGGAGTGGTCCAGACGGACCAGCAGGGAACCTGATCCTGCGGAACCCCTATACC
Organism: Oscillospiraceae bacterium; assembly: GCA_900176545.1. Lineage (GTDB taxonomy): Bacteria > Bacillota > Clostridia > Saccharofermentanales > Saccharofermentanaceae > Saccharofermentans. Next base: position 242,489 of record FWXP01000005.1, on the reverse strand, counting down.
GTTCATCTCGTTGTCAAATGAGAACGGAGGAACATCCGTCTCGCCGTCCTGCCTTGTCATGACCGAGAAGTCTATCTTATTGGAATTGACCCTGACGGGCGTACCTGTCTTGAACCTGAGGATCGGTATACCCGCTGATGCAAGGGAAGCCGACAGGCCTATGGACCTGGGAAGTCCGTCGGGGCCCGTGAGGCATACTACCTCTCCCCTTATAGTCCTGGATTCCATATATGTTCCGGAGCAGATGACTACCGCTAAAGCGGAATAGACAGCACGGCTTTCTGTGAGGACACCTGTCACGGAGAGCTTATCCTCACCGTCAGTCAGAAGGTCCGTTATATGAGCCTGCCTTATATCCAGGTTCTCCAAAGTCTCAAGATAGGCCTTCATGGTCGCGGAATATCTGCTCCTGTCCATCTGGGCTCTGGGTGAATATACCGCGTGACCTTTGGATCTGTTGAGCATCCTCATCTGGATACAGCACTTATCCGCGATCTTGCCCATGACTCCGCCTAACGCATCTATCTCACGTACCAGCTGTCCCTTGGCGGTACCTCCTATGCTGGGATTACAAGGAAGATTTGCAAGGCTGTCCAGGTGCAGCGTAAAAAGGACCGTCTTAAGACCTAAGCTCGCACATGCGGCAGCCGCCTCGCAGCCCGCGTGGCCCGCGCCTACGACTGCAACGTCGTAATCTCCCGCCATATATGCATTTTCGATAGATAGTGCTTCCTTGATGTTCATATTACTTTCCTATACAAAAACGTGAGAATATCGTATCGGCAAGTTCCGCGGACACGGTCTTGCCCGTTATCGCTCCTATATCGTCGAGAGCGCTTCGTATGACTGACGATGCTATATCTACGCCAAGTCCGCTCTCTACGGCATTCTCGGCGCTTATAAGCTTATCTGAAGCAGATACCAGTGCATCGGAATGGCGCTTACTTATGATCATTATATCTTCAGACAGAAGCCCACCTGCCGCTTCGTAAGTCTTCTCTACTTCCTTCTCGAACAGATCCATATTGAATCCGCTCTTGGCGGAGATCTCGATACGATCGGAGATACCGCGCTCGGAAAGGAGCTTTACTATCTCATCCTTATGCGGATTATCTCCCTCATCGGACTTGGTAAAGACTACCTTGGTCTTATTCGGATCCATGTTTACGAGATTCTCTTCAACGGAAGAGATATCCTCATCGGGTGCTATCAGGTAAAAGACAAGGTCAGCTTCGGATACGGCCGTTACCGCTCTTCTTATGCCCATTTCCTCTATCTCGTCACTTGTATCCCTAAGTCCTGCGGTGTCTACTACCGTAACGGGAACGGAAGCGATATCCGCCTGAAGCTCAAGAGTATCTCTTGTGGTTCCGGGAGTATCTGTGACGATAGCCCTGTCAAATCCCGCGATGGCATTAAGGAGCGTGCTCTTGCCGCTGTTGGGCTTACCGCAGAGAACTATCTTCATCCTCTCGGTGAGCATCTTGCCCTTGGCATAGCTTCGGATGAGGCCGTCAAGGTCAGATACGGCCTTCTTACAGATATCCGTTATCTTATCCGTATTCTCCGGAGTATCGTCATGCTCGGGGAACTCCACGATCATCTCGATAAGAGCCAGTGCTTCGTAGAGATCCTGCTCGATAGATACGAGCCTGGACGACAATTCACCGTGCATCTGGGAGTTGGCGGCATCCAGCGCCCTTACCGAATCTGCATTGATGATATCCATTACCGCTTCGGCCTCAGCCAGGTCCAGCTTACCGTTGATAAAAGCTCTCTTGGTAAATTCGCCTCGTCCAGCGGGACGCGCACCTGCCCTCTCCAATACACGCAGAATCTCCTGCTTAACGGCAGAGCCGCCATGACAGGAGATCTCGAACATCTCGTCCCCCGTATAAGAATGCGGAGCGACAAAATGTGTAACTATTACGTTGTCTATGATCCTTCCGTCAGCGGGGTCCTTGAACTGTGCATAGCATGCCGTATATCCCGGCATCTCGGAACATGACGAGATCTTCTCATCGTATGCCCTTAAGACTTTGATGCACTTATCGGCGATAACAGAAGATCCGTCACCGGACAGTCTTATTACACCGATACCCGCCGTACCTGAAGGCGTCGAGCATGCACAGAAAGGCCTGTTATCAAGCTCGGAAAGATCCATGGGGATCAGTTGTCGGGAGTAACGATGACTCTTCTTGAAGGCTCCTCGCCCTCGGAATGAGTCGTTACGCCGTTAACGTCCTGAAGATAGGAATGAACGATACGTCTCTCGGCAGGGTTCATTGCTTCCATAGCGACCTTACGGCCTGTTCTTCTTACCTTGGAAGCGGCACGGTCTGCAAGGTTCTTGATAACCTGCTCCCTGTGTCTCTTATATCCGCCTACATCGAGGTGAACGTGTACACGATCCTCACTGTGCTTGTTAGCGATAAGGTTTGTAAGATAAGAGATGGACTCGAGTGTCTCACCGTGACGTCCGATAGCTGCACCGCAGTCTGCACCGGATACGGAGATGTAGATTGCATCGTCCTCTCTGTAGGAATCCATATTGCCGTGGATACCGATGCCGGAAAGAACCTCTGCGACAAATCCTACAGCAGCATCCTCTGCCTCTGTAACAGCGTCACCTTCAAAACTCTCATCGTCACCGTAGTAAACAACTTCCTCTTCTTCTTCGGCAACATCAGCAGTAACCTTGACTTCTGCTTCCTTGGAACCGATACCGAGGAATCCGCCGGCAGGCTCGTTCACGATCTCGATCTTAGCGTCTTCCTTTGCTACTCCAAGCTCGGAAAGAGCACTCTCGATAGCTTCTTCAACCGTCTTGCCTGTCTTAACGACTGTCTTTTCCATATATAGCCTCCGTAAATAGATTATTTCTTCTTCTTTTTCTTCTTGCCCGTCTCAAGAGATTCGGCATCATCGTACTTTTTCTTCTTAAAAGCGTTAGCCTTCTTCTCCTCGAGCTCCTTCTTCTTGAGCTCATAGGGCTTCGTGAACATGAAATAAACGATAAGCTGAGTGATGATGCTCATGATACCGCCGACTACCCAGTAAAGACCGAGGGCTGCGGGAAGAGTAAATGATGTAACGAGCATGATGACGGGCATCATGTAGTTCATCATCTTCATAGATGCTTCAGCGGAATCATTAGCTCCGGGAGTCTGGGACTGACCCTTTCTCGCGGGATTAGCCTTCTCCCTTTCCTTAGCTTCCTTCTCTGCCTTGTAGTTAGGCTTCAATATCTTGATCAGCTGATTGGACATGATCGTTGTGATAAGTACCAGAACGGGGAATACGAGAAGGGGAACATAGTGTCCGGGATCGGAGATTATGACCATAGGCTTCCAGGAAGGGACACTCGTGAGATCGATACCGAAGAAATCGAGATTGAGCATCTGTCCCATGGCGATGTATCCCTTGGAGATACACTCGGAAAGGAAGCTCTCGTTTGTATTCAAAAGTTCGATGAGACCGATATGGTTAGTCTCGATCAGACCGCGGCCGCTCGTAACAAGCTCCTTCTTCTGAGCAAGAGCGATCATCGCATTGATATTCTCTGAGGATACCTGAGAGATGTAACGGAGAGGAGCAGATGCCATCCTGAACATAGGGAACAGGAAGAAGATCTGAAGGAAAGGAAGGAGACATCCGGAAAAGCCTACACCGTTCTCCCTCTGGAGCTTCATGAGCTCCTCCTGGTACTTCTCCTTATTATCGCCATACTTACGCTGGAGCTCGGCAGTCTTACCTGACATCGCCTGCATCTTGAGCATGGACTTCTGGCTCTTTATGTTGAGCGGGATAAGGCAGAGCCTTATAAGAATGGTAAGGACGATGATGGAGATACCGTAGTTACCGAAAAAGCCGTAGAACAGCCTTATGAGAAATCCGAAAAGAAGGTAAAACGGCTCCATGAGCGAAAACTTCAAAACGATCAAGTTCATTTATATCTCCCGTCAGCGAACAGGATCATAGCCGCCCTTTGAGAACGGATTACATCTTAATATTCGCCAGATTCCACGGGGCAGACCTCTGATCACCCCGTATTTTTCCAGGCAGCCGATCATATAATCAGAGCATGTGGGAAGATATTTGCAGTTATTCCCCAAAGAGGGCGAGATATGCTTCTGATAGAACCTTACAATCCTAATCAGGAACCTGGCCGCCATCACTATTCTCCTGCTTATAGATCCGTAGCTTGCCCATTAGCCTCTCCATCTCTTCAAAGATGTCGCTATAGGCAGGCATAACTTCTGCGCTTCTAAGTGTTATCACAATATCCGCACCATCCGAGATACGCGGTTCGAGCCTTCTGTAGGCTTCCCTCATAAGTCTTCTGGCACGGTTACGGCCGACGGCTCCGAGCTGTCTCTTGTTTGCACAAAAGCCCACCCTGATGATACCGGTCGGCACAACGGAATTATTGTGCTTCAATCCCTTCGGGCGCCTGAACACATGTACCGTGATATGACGTCCGTTCGCATAAGTGCCTCTGCGGTAAACTCTCGAGAATTCGTAGTTGAACCTTAAAGGATAAGACTTCAAGATAAGAGCCTCACTTACGCGCTATTGAAAAAGGACCACTGGGGTGATCCTTAAGCAGCGAGCTTCTTTCTACCCTTAAGTCTTCTTCTCTTAAGAACATCACGGCCGCTGCGTGTAGCCATTCTTGCACGGAAGCCGTGCTCTGTAGCCCTCTGTCTCTTCTTAGGCTGAAATGTCATCTTCATAGTCTATTTCCTCCGTTATTTGTCTATTACAAAACGCAATGAGCGCATATGTCGAACATAATTAGCTTAAAGATTATAAGTGCTGGCCTTGAAAATGTCAAGAAATGTGCGGTATCACGTCTGTACACGCCGCTAAAGCCCTACCTTACGGGGATAGTGACCTCAAGGCAGATGTGATCCTCACCGTCCTTTCGTGCAGTGATCCTTCCTCCTATGTTGTCGCAGGCTGCCCTGGCTATGGACAGCCCCAGACCGTGACCGGACTTTCCTTCGCTCCTTGAGATATCTGCCCTGTAGAACCTGTCGAACATGTGCAGGATATCATTTCCGGAGACTTCCGAGGCGTTGTCGTTCCTTACGACTATACTGACATCCTTCTCGCAGCGCTTAAGGATGACCTCTACTTCCTTATCTGAATACTTCATGGCATTATCCAGGAGTATGGACATGATCCTTCTTATCAGGCTCCCGTCGGTATCGATCCTTATATCTTCCTCCAGACGGCAGTCATATCTCTTATCTTCCGCGATGGCCCTGGACCTGAAGGAGATGAACGCTTCCTTTATGATCGCTGTAAGATCCGAATCCTGCTTTTCGCTCCTTTTGTGCCGCTCTTCTATCTCCGACAATAGTACGAGGGAGTCGGTAAGCTCGGTCAGGTTCTTTATCTGAAGCCGGATGTCATCTCCCCACTCGCTCTCTTCTCCCAAGGCATCTTCAAGAAGAGCCGTATCCGCCCCTATTATGGCAAGCGGCGTCTTTATCTCGTGACCCGCGTCGGCAATAAAGCTCTTATGCTCCTCGTATCTCCTGGAGACAGGCTTTACTATCTGTTCCGACAGAAGTTCGATCACCACAAAGGCAAGGAGCAGCGCGGAATCCGCGATAAGGATACTTGTATCGCGCCAGCTCCTGAACTCGTGCAGAGCCTCCGAACAATCGTAGAAAAATACCTTCGTCCCGCTGCCGCTCTTTACGACCAGATACCTGTAATCCCGGACAAATCCCGATCTTGATCCCAGGAGGATCCCTGATACGAACCCTGTGACCGTATCTTCATCGAGAGGATATAGATCCTTTATGTCTGCGATCTTTATATCCCCCTGCGGATCAATCGATACTGAGAAATACCTGGAGGCGACGATCGTTTGCATGTCTGTTCCCGTGATCTGTTCCAGCCAGGTGCCGCTTATCATTTCGCTGTTACGTGATGCTATGGTCTCGAGCCTGCCGTCTATGGTCCTCAGCATCCGATCGTACCTTATAAGGTTTATACCGCTTATAACGAGCGCGAATACTATCGCCATCGAGAGCGTTGAGATAATAACGAATCTAAGTCTTAGGTTATTTATCATTATCACGGGCCTCCAGATGATATCCTTGCCCCCGTGATGCCTTTATTACTATATCTGCCCCTATATCCCGGAGCTTCTTCCTCAGATAGGAGATAAAAGTCCACACTACATTTATCTCCGCCTCCGAATCGATCCCCCATACTTTATTCATAAACTTCTCTACGGATATTACCCTGTCCGGACTCCTCATAAGGAGCTCCATCATCTGGTATTCCTTCCCTGATAACCTTACCGACCCGGATGGACTTACAAGAGTACATGAATCCCTGTCCAACGTGACATTGCCGAACCTGAACGACTTGCCCGAACATGCAGCGCCTATCCTTGTCAGAGCACGGATGCGCGCCAGGAGTTCCTTGCAGTTGAAGGGCTTGGTAAGATAATCGTTAGCTCCGCTGTCTAACCCCTCCACCTTATCGTCTATCTTGTTCCTGGCAGTAAGGAGCAATACCGGAAGGCTGCTCCCGTGCTTGCGAAGGAACTTGAGCACATTTATCCCGTCTATCTTCGGCATCATGATATCGAGGATAGCCGCGTCATAATCGCCGCTTCGAAGATACAGGAGAGCCTTCTCTCCGTCATATACCGTGTCGACAGAGTAGTTGTTGTTCAAGAGCAGCTTCTCTATTGCACGAGACATGGATCTCTCATCTTCTGCGAGCAGGATACGCATGGCGGGTTTTCCTTTCAGACCAGATTATGGCATAGATTTTATCATGGTTTCATATTTTTGCCACAGTTTTAAGTTTCGTTTTAAGTTTCCCTTGTACCATTAGTTCAGCATAGTTACGGAGGGGTCATAATTATGAGTTATCTTGACGTATTCAAAAGGTATGAGCTCAAATACATCCTCACCTCGAAGCAGAAGGAACTGCTTCTTCTTGCCATGGACGAGCACATGAGGCTCGATGACTACGGCAAGACAACTATAAGGAATATCTACTACGACACGCAGGACATGAGGCTCATAAGAAATTCTCTGGACAAGCCCGACTATAAGGAAAAGCTCCGGGTACGAAGCTACCGCCAGGTAAAAGAGCACGACGATGTCTTTGTAGAGATCAAGAAGAAATACGACGGCATAGTCTACAAGAGAAGGCTGGCTCTTCCCGAGTGCGAAGCTTCGGCCTGGCTCTCAGGGCAGATACCAAAGCCCGTCTCTTCCCAGATAGCAAATGAGATCGACTATATGCTCTCCTACTACGAAGGTCTGTCCCCCGCATGTTTCCTTTCGTACGAGAGAGAAGCTTACTTTGACATCGAAGGCGGCGATCTTCGAATAACTACAGACAGCAATATCCTGGCAAGGAACAGAAATATGTCCTTACGAAATGCCGTCGGAGGCAACCGCATCCTCCCGCAGGGACTTACGGTACTGGAGGTCAAGACCTCCGGCGCACTCCCTTTGTGGCTCGTGGAATTCTTCTCTGAGAACAATATCTATAAGGATACCTTCTCCAAGTACGGCACTTATTACCGAGAGTATCTCTTTGACGAGATCAATAAGAATACACACACGAAAGGATATCTGCTCTATGCTTGATTCTATCTTTACCGGACTTTTCGACTCCGCTCTTCCCTCTTTCCTGTCCGTCAGGAACTTCCTTATATGTGTCGCGACAGCCCTTGTCCTGGGACTTTTAACGGCAACGGCATACAGGTTCAAGTGCGATTCCACCAGGAGCTTTACCATGACTCTGGCAATACTTCCCGCCCTTGTCACGGTAGTCATCATGATGGTAAACGGCAACCTGGGAGCAGGTGTTGCCGTAGCAGGAGCATTCTCCCTCGTTAAGTTCAGGTCAGCAGCCGGAAGCGCCAGAGAGATCGCGGCCATATTCCTTGCCATGAGCACAGGCCTTATTACGGGTATGGGCTACATAGCCTATGCGGCGATATATACCGTTCTTATGTGTGTTGCCTTCGTTATCTATACGGCTTCGGGCTTCGGCAACATGAAGGTCGGCAACGAACGCACCTTAAGGATAACTATCCCCGAAGACCTGGACTACACGGGAGTCTTCGACGAGATCTTCGGCCTTTTCACATCAAAGGCTATCCTTACTACCGTTAAGACAACTAATATGGGAAGCATGTTCAAGCTCCGCTACGATGTCATCTTAAAGGACAGCACCAACGAGAAGGAATTTATCGACAGACTGCGCGAAAGAAACGGCAACCTGGAAATATCCCTCTCCATAGGAGAAGCAGCCCCCGTGGAGCTTTAACATGAGAAGAAGACTGAACTCAATCTTCATTGTTTTTTCCTTCTTTCTTATCGGGGCTTCATGCGACCTGAGCTCTTCCCTCTTCGACACGGATGAAGCCCCAAGAGAGACTTTGCCCGAACCCGTTATGGAAGATCTCGTATCGGGAAGGGATAACGATCCTTCCTACGACGAAGAGACGGCGGTTCATATCGACATCACGGGAAGGACCGAACCTTATAAGATCACCGAAGAAGGAACATACATAATCGAGGGAACATCAGAGAGCAATATCGAAGTCGACGCCAAGGACGAAGACAAGATACATCTGGTATTACGAGGCTGCACCATAGAGAGCGCGGAAGATCCCGCCATCGATATAGTAAATGCAGACAAAGTCTTCATAACATTGGACGAAGGTATGACCAATACCTTATCGATTACAGAAAACAGTGACAGCTATACTCCGGAAGTCATAAGGAGCAAGGACGATCTTACTCTTAACGGCAGCGGGACCGTCAACATCACGTCACCGGGAAACGGAATAACCTGCAAGGACGAAGTAGTCATAACGGGCGGAACATACCATATCGACTGCGGCGAATGCGCCATCAAGACAGAGACATCCGTCGTGGTAACGAATGCTGATATCAATATCTCCTCCTGCTACGACGGCATCCACGCCGAAAACGAAGAAGACCTCGATAAAGGATTTATCGTTATCACGGGAGGCACCGTCAACATAACGGCGCAGGACGACTGCATCCATGCAACAAGAAGCGTCACGATAACCGGAGGCGACTTCGATATGCAGGGCTCGGAATGCATAGAGAGCACTTATGTAAAGATCGAAGGCGGAACCTTCCTCTTCTACGCCACGGGTGACGGCATTAATGCGGGAAGAAAGACAAAAGCCCTCTTCCCCACGATCGAGATATCAGGCGGGGAATTTACCATAGATATCGCACAAGGAGATACCGACGGCATAGATTCCAACGGTGACCTCCTGATATCAGGCGGAAGCTTTGACATAACAGCCGCATCCCCCTTTGACTGGGACGGAGAACTTACATGTACGGGAGGCAGCTTCACCGTAAACGGAGAAGTTATCACCACATTAACTAACCACGCTTAGCAGAAGCTCTGCTTTACGGACACACTCCTCATAAGTCGGCAAGAGGCACACTGTTCTCCCATGGTGTGCCTCTTGTTCGTGCAAAAAAGATACCGCGACCCATATTGGATCGCGGCATCAGGTTATTCGTTAGTATCTAAAGGATCAACCCTCTTCTACAGTCTCCTCTGTCTCCTCGGGAGCAGCTTCCGTCTCTTCGGGAGCGGGAACAACAGGCTCAGCCGATAAGTAGGAATCAGGGATATCATTGGTGATGTTATAGTACTCGAGCTCTGATCTCAGTTCATTGTTATAAAGATCGGTCACGGTCGCAAATCCGGTCTGCTCGTATTCATAATCACCCCAGCTGTCTACTTCTCCGATACCTACTCTGCTGTCATAGTAACTCGGTGTATCGGTGCTTGTAATGTCGTAGATCTCATTTGTTCCGTCTGCAAGATAGATAACATTATTGAATCCGACATATGTAAAGTAAACAAGGTCTCCTGCAGGTGTAGAGACAGTGACCTGATAGATGAGATATACCCTGTTGTGATACCAGGAATTGCTGTAATCCTTAGTGGCAAGGAGATAAAGTCCGACATAATCAACAGATGTTATGGACATTCCGTCATCAAGATCGGCGGAAGCTATGATCGTATCATTTGCCTGAGCCTGGAGCTCGGCGATCATCTCGGGTGTGAGCTGATCCAAAGAAGAAACATAGTCATCAAGTCCTTCTACCGTGAATGTCATGGAATCCTGAACGAGGATGTAGTTGTTGTCTTCACAATAATCTTCAAGGCTTCCGGAATATGTATAGGCCGTTACCGTTACTTCGTCACCGTTGCTAAGCCAGTAACTTGATCCCTCGATCCTGTAACTTACATCTTCAAGCGGATTGGTATCAAGCGCATTGACAGTTGCATCTCCGTCACCGGTCATACCTGAGAAAGTTACTTCGACATACTCAAAAGGATCGTACTCGGGCATCTCGTCCAAGTCCTTTACTTCTACCTTAAGATCCTCTGCCTCGAACTTGACATTGTACTTCTCTTCGATGTTGTCGGCGTCAACAGTCCATGTGAATGTGATCTCGTCTCCGTTGGAGAGATAGGTCATGGCACTCCATGTTCCCGTGATCTTCTTCTCGAGCCTGCTTGCTGCAACATCCTCGAGTTCGAAATCATCGATGATATCATCGTACCTAATGGTATAGGTAAGCTCAGCCTTTGTGCTGTAACCTTCGATGGTGTAATCGATGTAGTCGTTGAGATCGATCGTCTTAGGCTCATTCGCCTTTGCTGCCTTGTCGCATCCGCCCAGTAGCATGACTCCGGCGACAGCGACCACTGCTATGATCTTCTTCATAAAACTCCCCTCACATATTTGTGATTTCTTTAACAAACACAATAATATCACATAAAATGTACAAATAACATTTTATTTAATATGTGAGCGAAAGGTATTACTTATCAGTCTACAAAGATCCTCTGAACTCTCTTACCTACATCGCAGGTGATCTCATAGTTGATGGTGCCTAAGTAGTCTGCAAGCTCGTCTGCGGATCTCTCCTTACCGAAAATCTCCACTATGTCACCCTTCTTTACTTCACCCTTGAGGTCGGTGGCATCGAGCATGCACATATCCATGCAGACATTACCTATGATAGGAAGCCTCTGACCGTTCACCAGGAGTTCAAAGCCATTAGAAAATCTTCTTGAGAGCCCGTCGGCATAACCTACTGATACCGTGATGACCTTTGTAGCTCTCTTGGCAACGAAGTGTCTGCCGTAGCTTACAGATGTTCCTTCAGGGATCTCCTTTACATGGATGACCTTCGCATACCAGCTCATTACGGGAACGAGATTTATATCGCAAGAAGGCTCGGGGCATCCCGGGGGCATGAGACCGTAAAGGATTATGCCCGCTCTTACCATATCAAGATGCATCTCGGGGAATCTCATTATTCCCGCACTGTTACATATATGTCTCTTCTCGAAGGTGATACCCTTCTTCTTAAGTTCTTCTATCTGGCTCATGAAGCGGTCGAACTGAAGCTTTGTATATTCGTCATCGTCCGTATCTGCCACCGCAAAGTGAGAGAAGATACCGTAGGGAACAAGCCCCGGCAGCTTACATATCAGCTCAATCTCGTCAGTGGAAGAACCGTCGGCAAAAAAGCCGATCCTTCCCATTCCGGTGTCGAGCTTAACGTGGATATTGCACTTGCCGCCAAGCCTGACTGCCTCATCGGACAATGACTTGGCGGATTCGTAATCGTAAACTGCCAGATCCACGTTGTATCTGATGGCATCCGCATATCTGGCGGAATCAGTACCGCCCAAGATAAGAAGGCGTGCGGTAATTCCGCTCTGACGAAGGTGTATAGCCTCGTCTATGGTGGCGATACAAAGACCGGATGCGCCGTTATCAAGTAAGGTCTTTGCCACTTCATATGCACCGTGTCCGTATGCATCAGCCTTTACGACTGCCATTATGTCGGCATTCTTACTTGTGACCCTTCTTATCTCGCTAATGTTGTTCTTAAGTGCAGCGATATCGATCTCTACACAAGATCTGTCAAAAATCATCTTTATTCTCCTTTTGCTTCCCACATGACTTCTTCAAATGCATCCGTAAAGAATGACGGAAGATCCGAGGGGAGCATCGCTCTCTTTCCTAAGTCTTCGGCAGCATAAGATCCTGCGGCCGAATGGATATATACGGCACTTACCGAGGCTTTTTCCTCGCTCATGCCCTGGGCGATAAGCCCCGTAAGAAGCCCTGCCAGGACATCGCCGCTTCCTCCCTTGCTCATGCCGCTGTTGGGATTACATAAAGTATAGTCCTCTTTTCCCAGAATGCTGATATAAGTCGAGGCACTTTTGAGGACAGTGATGCAGTTATATTCCTTGGAGAAATCTGCTGCCGCTTCCCTGTCATCCTTTCCGGTAAGTCTTCTGAACTCTCCTATATGGGGCGTTAAGACTGCAGGGGCAAGGTGCCTTTCGGGTCTCTTCCTTAATGCCGGAAGGAGCATAGCTTTATTGGCGGCAAGCACATTAAGGGCACTCGCATCTATAACGAGATGCTCTGCCGTCTCCATAAAGAAACGAAGAAGATGAGCTACTCTCTTATCTTTCTCGTCCAGTCCGGGACCTATGAGTACGGAATCTGCCTTAGTAAGGATCTCTCTTGCAGCTCTGACAGTCGCTTCGGGAGTCTCTTCGAATGGGGTATACATGGCACAGGGACAGTTGACCTTCGTGCCTGTCATGGAATTCACGGGAGCAAATACACGTACCATGCCGGCTCCGCTTCTAAGTGCGCTCTCGGCTGCAAGCGTCTGTGCTCCGGTCATGAATTCCGATCCGGCGCAGATAAGTGCCGTACCGAATGTTCCTTTATGTCCCTTATCGTCTCTTGCGGGACAGAAGGAAGATACGAGCTTACTGTCGATATCCTCAGTCATTTCCCATCTCCGTATCAAGAGTGCCGCTCTTGCTGTGATCGATAGGCTCAAGAAGAGACAGATCAAAGGGCGTCTGCTGATATACGTAGAAATTGAGCCAGTTGTTGAACAGCAGCGTTGCCGAGGATCTCCATCTGAGAACAGGACCCTTATCAGGATCGTTATCCTTGTAGTAGTTGATGGGGATATCGATGGGAAGACCCTTGCTGAGATCTCTTTTATACTCATCGTCCAGCGTATTCGTATCGTATTCGGAATGACCCGTTATGAAGAACTGTCTTCCGTGCCTGTCTGCTACAGCATATACGCCGCACTCGTCGGATTCTGAAAGGATACGAAGCTCGGGACGCTTCAAGATGTCGTCCTTATGGATCTCGGTATGCCTGGAGTGAGGCACATAGAATACGTCGTCAAAGCCCCTGAAGAGCTTGACGGGCTTACTGTATGTCATGCTGTGCTCGAATATTCCGAAAGCCTTCTTGGGAAGATCGTACTTAGGGATACCGTAGTGGTAGTAAAGACCTGCCATCGCACCCCAGCAGATATGCATGGTGGAGTAAACGTGAGTCTTGCTCCACTCCATTATCTCCGAGAGTTCCTCCCAGTAATCCACTTCCTCGAAAGGCATCTGCTCCACGGGAGCACCCGTGATGATCATGCCGTCGTAATATCTCTCCCTCATCTCCTTGAAGGTCTCGTAGTACTTGAGAAGGTGCTCCTCGCTGGTATGCGTGGATACGTGAGATGCGACTCTCATAAGATCCACATCCACCTGAAGGGGAGTATTGGAAAGGGCGCGGAGGATCTGTGTCTCCGTTACCGCCTTATTGGGCATCAGGTTCAAGATCACGATCCTTATGGGACGTATCTCCTGCGACAGTGCCCTTGTCTCTTCCATAACGAAGATCCTCTCATTCTCGAGAACGGCTCTTGCGGGAAGATTATTTGCTATCCTGATAGGCATTTATTGCCTCCTTATTTTGAGATGAATTCGTTCAATATGGACTGCGCCGGAACGTGAGCGGGATTGACCACGGGGATCTTCTCCAGGTGCTTCACGAGCTTGCTGCACTTGGCAAGCGCAGTGGAGAAATCCGCAAAATCCTTACCGGTATTGCTCTTCTCCATAAAGACATTAGGCTCTATGGTGCCGTCCTCCACGTGAGACAATGCTTCCTTTATGTCGTGAAGTGCCAAAGGAGCGATGATAAGGCTCTCATAAGGCAGGAAGGAATTTACGTGAACATCGGCTCTCGTTAAATAGTCCGTATAGTATGCTTCTTCGCTCTTGGCGATCATGGGCCAGTAATCTACAGTCGCCAGGGCATGAGCGCCTCTGTGGCGATAGTCCCTGACGATCCTTCGAAGCATTCGAAGCTCGTTGCTGTCCATGAGCTTTGTGTCGCAGAATACGTTGCCGTAAGGCATGATGAAAACCTTGATGCACTTATCGGGATCTACGGATCCTGCTGTCTTCTCCGATAATCCGTGAAGTCCTTCTACTACCAGCACTCCGTTATCGGGGAGCTCTATATACTCGGAAGGATCCCTCTCCTCGCGCTTCCTTGTCTTGAAGTTAAAGAAAGGAGGCACTACCCTCTTGCCGCTTATAATGTCCTTAATGTGCTGTGCGGCAAGATCGATATCCAATGCATCGATAGTCTCAAAGTCGGGCCTTCCGTCCTTGTCGAACTTAAGCTCGTTCGTATTATAGTAGTCATCGAGTGATAAGAAGTTAGCCTGTCTGCCGTGAGCGGTAAGTCCTGCGGAAAGACGCATCGTGAAAGTTGTCTTGCCGGAAGATGTAGGGCCTGAAACGAATATAGCCTTCTTGTCGGGATCGGAGCAGATCTCTTCTACTATGGCATCGATCCTGTCAAGGAACGTCTGCTCGCATCTGGTAATGAATTCGGGAAGCTTCTTTGCGCCTAAGCTCTCCTCAAGTTCTTCGACCGTGATATCAGTCTTGTCTCTAAGCTCAGCCATATTGACCTCCGTATCAAAGATGATTCATCGTCTGAATCTAAAGTATTTCTTAAGAATAAGTTTGTCGATGACCCAGTCATATCCGAACTGGACATAACGGATCAGAAGGAATACGAGCCCCGGAACGATGACCGCCAATGCGATGATGCCGACAAATACCAGGACTGTGTGTATACCGCCCATGAGAACACCCATAACCGTAGCAAAGGAACCTGCTTCGGAAGCGAATTTCTCCGTATATGTCTCAAGGGTACTGTTGAGATAACCTATAAGGTAGTCTTGAAGACCGCCGACCTGCACCTTGACCCTGGGGATCGCAAGCTCCACCGTAAGGTCTATGACGAGTACTGCCTTGGCGATCTTCTCAAATATCACGAGAAGCTTGCCCCAGAAGGGCATTCGGTAATATCTGAAGCAGATGAACGGACATCCGAGGAAGAGAAGGACCAGCAGCACCGTCTGGATCGTACCGAATCCTCCGAGGAAGAATAACGGCCTTCCGGTCAGGTATCTGTAGGAGAAGATAAGGGCAACGAGAAAGCCGTAAAGAGTAAACAGACCCAAGTGGCGCCTGTTCTCAAAATCGGTATCGCTCCAGAGTTTCCCCAGGAAAAGCCCCTCCAAATAATCCACGTTGTCCCTCCTTGTTCAAAAGCCTTTTGTTATTTTATCACATTTTTGTCCTTTAATGGAGCCTGAAACAGCACTCCGTCGTGTCCTCGATTATGGACTTCAGTTTGCCCCAATCCTTGGGGAAGTTCTTGGTGTGGCTGCTGACGATGGAAGTATCGTCCTTGAACCTCACGTAGATCTTCCAGGAAGAGGGGTTGGCGGTACATCTTCCGTACTTCTCCAGATTGCCCGCGTTATAGCCCAGCATCCATTCGATCATGTGAGTATCGGGAAGGCGCTCTCTTATGGCTGTGAGCTTAGCGCCCGTCATGGACTTCATGAAGTTGTTGTTCCACATATACCCGTCATTCCACGAGATGAGATTGCGCTCAAAATCATACTTAACCTTGTATCCGCCTCCGGAGAACGAACTGATCTCCACTTCAAGCAATGCGATATTGTCGTACATCTCTCTCTCGATCTCCATCTTGCGGTACTCCCCTTAGTCGATCCTTATACCGAACACGGAGCCGGAAGTCGTGGAGATGATCATCATGTTATTGAAGATAACGGGGGAAGCCTGAAACTCCACTCCGCCTGTCGTCTCACTGCTCGTTCCCAGGAACCTGGATGTCTGGATGTAAGCGATCCTCTCACCGGTCTGACCGTTGATCAGATGGATCTGTCCGATGTTATCGGCGATGACTATGTAGGCATTGCCGTTCTGGTCGTAACAGTCGATCGGTGAGCTGTATGTATAGATATTCATATCGTAATGCCAGACTTCATTTCCGGTATCGCGATTATATGCAACGAGCCTGTTACCGCTGACGAGGTCGTTCGTACAGCTGTAGGAGAAGATAACGAGATTATTGATGGAGTTCTTACCGACGATGGGATTGCCTACGCATCCGCCGACCTGGTCCGTATCGGATGTCTGACCGTTATATGTATAGCAGGGCTGTGATGTCTGCCATACCTCGGCACCGGTAAGGGCATTGAGCTTATATGTATATGCGGCACCGTTATAAGAACCCTGGCCGCCCTGATAGTCTACCTCAGTACCGATATAGAGATACGGGATACCGTTCTCCTCTGCAAGGACAGGAGAAAGATCGGAATCGTCATCCGTCCTGAATACCCATACCATCTCGAAAGTATTAAGATCCAGGCAGATGAGGTTGGAATTATTGTCGATAAAATATCCGAGATTGCCGTATACGGCAATGGAACTCTCGACTCCCAGGTATCTGCCCTGTGTATCGTTGAAGATATACTTGTAGCCGGTACAGACGGGATCGATCATTATGGAAGAGCCGCCTGATACATACTGCGTATTCAATGTGAACGTGTAGACGATACCGTTCTCGCAGGGCCAGATGAGCGTATCGGAATCGATATCCACGATAGGGGATGAGTCGAATGCACCCCAGTTCATCCTGTATGCTCCGTCATCCATGACATCACGGAAGTAGAGCTCGGATCCGTCGATAAGGGAGAAGATGTACATTCCGAACTTCTCGTTATCGCCGTTGTCGTCAGCCTGACCTACATAGAGAAGAGGCCATCCTCTGGGATCTACCGCGGGAGTACCCTTGATGGAAGCACCTACATAGATGGGATCTCTTGTCATGGTACCGTCGTCGATATCGAAGAAATAGACATATCCGTCAAGGCAGGCGCAGATGACCTCTGTAAGATCTGCCTTGGACTTTTTATCGGAATAAAGGTTCATGGATGCCTTCACGGCAGGGTCCCATCTGATGACAAGAGGCTGACCCGTGAGCTGGAATCCCGACCACTCGAAGTTCTGAGAAGATGCCAGACGTGAAGATGTATCGGAGAACTCCCAGACCTGAGTGATGGTATCTACGGAATCTCCGTCAGGATACAGATAACCGTAGGATGCGGTATTCCTGAAGTTATTGCCTCTGTATGTGGTAATGCCCGCTACCGTACTGTATTCCAGGGGATCACCCATGAAGATCTCATTCTCTCTCTGGTAGTCGGTAACTATAACGGCACCGTTGATGACATTCTGGGTAAGTCCTCTGGCGGAAGGGATATTCTCTGAAGGTATCTCCTGCTCCGTAGAGGTATTGATGACCGCCGTAGCGGGATAAAGCAGCGGGTTCTGAAATGCCTGTATGGGCGGAACGGGAGTGGGGGTCGCCGTAGCGACTGAGATATACGTATCGGAATTTACTGCCAGGACAGACGCATTGGCCTTGTCCTCTCCCCTTTTCTGGTATACCGCGATGGCGAGTACAGCCGTCAGGATAAGGAAGACAAAAGTGAGCACAACGATAAGCATCGTAGTTCCGTGCGACGTATCTGTGGAAGGCTCATAGTATGAGTTATCAGGCTCTATATACTGATCCTTACGGTTCATTCCTCTTTCAATTCCCCTCACATAGCAGCTTATAGAAAAGCAAACTACATAATATCACAGACCACCGCAATATCTCAATCAAGAGACTTTGCGATTTCCAAAAGCTTTTGTATGCGGTGATTCATGCCGGATTTGCCTATGGGGGGATCCATGAGCTTCCCGAGCTCTGCTATGGATGCTCCGGGATTCTCGAGATTTACCCTTGCCGCTTCGCGAAGTTCTGCGGGAAGTGATGCTGCTTCGGGAGAAGCCATGAGCTTGCTTATGAGTTCATTGCGGACCGCTCCCGCTTCAGCCTGGCGCTTCGTATTGCCGGAATCGCAGTTCAAGGTCCTGGTAACATTGCCCATTATGTCACGCTCGGCTCTCTTGTTCTCAAAGTCGAGCCTCTTAAGATCCGCGCCGATTATCCCTAAGAAATCGGAGACATGATCTCCGCTCGTTATGTAAAGCACGTGTATGTCGCCTCTAAGGGATGTCCTGAAGGAGATCCCCGCTTCGGACAACATATCCTCGACTATAGGTACGGCCCAGGACTCTCTTATATGAAGCTCGATCCTGTAGGCAAGGGACGGATCGGAACAATATCCGCATGAGAGGTATACTCCGCGGAGAAAATACCTGTTGATGCCATTGTCCTTGTAAAGAGCCGCATCGGAATAAAGGGAGACATCCTCCTTTGTAAGGAGCCTTTCGATATACTCTACGACATCGTCGTCCTGCTCCCTCTCAAGGCCCGAGGACATGACGATACCGTCTATTATCCCCTGGCATGACTCCGTGTGCTTGGGGACGTGCTTCATTATTTCAGCCTTTATCTCACGGCTGAAGCTCATCTCGTTATCAGGCATCAGAAGTATCCTTCTTGATATATCTGGGATCCCTGTCTATATCCCTGTGGTGGACTACGACGTTATAGCCCTTCTCCTGCAAAAGCTTGCCGATGGCCTCTGCGATGAATACGGACCTGTGCCTTCCTCCTGTACAGCCTATTCCGACGGAGAGCCTGCTCTTGCCTTCCTTGACGTACAAAGGAATGGTGAAGTCAAAAAGATCACCTATCTTCTCCAGGAAGGTATGTGTATCCTCAAAGCCGTTCAAGTAATCAGCGATCTCCTGATCCTTGCCGCTAAACATCTTAAGTTCCTCTACCCAGAAGGGGTTAGGGAGAAATCTCATATCGAATACGAGATCGCAGTCGGAAGGAAGTGAGTACATGAATCCGAAGGACTCCACGAAGATGGGAAATCCCGAACTGTCCTCAGACTTTAAGAAGTCGCGGAGTGCTCTCTTTAAGCCCGCATTGGTGAGCATTGTCGTGTCTATTATGCAGGATGCCCTTCCTCTTATATTGCGGAGCATCTTTCTCTCGGAAGCGATGGCGTCCGTAAGAGGTACTTCATCCATAAGGGGGTGCTTTCTTCTTGTCTGGCGGTAACGGCTTACGAGAACATCGTCACTTGCTTCAAGGAATACTACCCTGTATGTGACACCGGGAACTTCATCAAGCTTCTGCATGGCTATTCCCCAGCCGGCCAGCATATCACGGCTTCGAACGTCCACTACGAAGCAGAGCTTATTTATCTCCATGGCGTATTCGTCGTCTCTTAGGAAGACTTCCGTCAGCTCCGTTAAGAACCGGGGAGGTACGTTATCTATACAGAAGTACCCCTGATCTTCAAAGAAAGCTGCCGCCTGGCTCTTGCCTGCTCCGCTTATACCCGTAAGGATAACTACGTCCATTACCTGCCGTCCCCTCCGATAAGGCGAACTTCCGTCTCGAGCCTTACGCCCGAATCCTCGTAGACCTTATCCTGTATATATCTTATAAGTCTCATAACGTCGGCTGCAGATGCCTTGCCTTCGTTATTTACTACAAATCCCGCATGCTTGGGAGATACCTGCGCACCCGAATCGTCCAGGGCAAATCCCTTGAGGCCGCTTCCTTCTATAAGAGCTCCCGCGTAATATCCCTCGGGACGCTTGAAGGTAGAGCCGGCACTTGGCACATCCACGGGCTGGGAAGCGCATCTCTTTGCCTTCAGCTCCGCTACATATGCCTTTATGGCATCCTTATCGCCCTTCTTGAGACGCGCCTTAAGGGAAAGTATCACAACATCCTTTCCTTCTCCCGCCATCTCCTCGAAGATGCTCTTCCTGTATCCGAAATGACATTCATCCGCACTTACCGTCCTGACCTCACCGTCAAGAAGATAAGCTGCACTTACGGCGATATCCTTTATCTCTCTACCGTATGCACCTGCGTTCATGAAGACGGCGCCGCCTACGGTACCCGGGATACCGCAGCAGAACTCGGCACCCTCGAGGCCCTCTCCCGCACATCTGGTGCCGAATGAAGCAAGGGATGCGCCCGCCTGTGCCGTTATTTCCACATATCCGTCGCCCGTATCCTCGAAAGAAATATTGCTCATGTTCTTTCCGATCCTTATGACAAGACCGTCAAAACCGTTATCTGCTATGAGCATATTGGATCCCAGACCCAGTACGAGCACGGGAAGTCCTTTCTCCTTTGCAAAGGAAAGGAGCTCTCTTATCTCTTCTGAAGACGAAGGCTCCGCGAAATACTTCGCAGGTCCTCCGCACCTGAATGTCGTATAAGGCTTAAGTACTACTCCCTCGTCAAGGTTCACTTGATATTACCTCCGGGGAATACTCTTGATACAAGATCCGCAGCAGCATTGTAACCCATCTTCTTGACACGGAAGTTGATGGCAGCAGCTTCAACGATGACTGCCAGGTTACGTCCGGGTCCGACGGGGATCGTGATGGAAGGGATCTTTATTCCGAGGATCTCCGTGGTCTCTTCGTTAAGACCTAATCTGTCATATGTCTTCTTCTCATCCCAGAGCTCTAAGTTGATTACGAAGTCGATGCCCTCGGAAGGCTTGACGGAGGATACACCGTAGAGTTCCTTGACATCCAGGATACCGATACCTCTGATCTCGATAAGGTGGCGGATGACTTCGGGAGCTCTTCCGACCAGCCTTGCCTCCGATACCTTCCTTATCTCTACCTGGTCGTCGGCGATCAATCTGTGACCTCTCTTGACGATCTCGAGAGCCGTCTCGGACTTACCTACGCCGCTCTCACCTAAGATGAGGATACCTTCACCGTTTACCTCTACGAGAACGCCGTGCATGCTGACACGGGGTGCAAGTTCCATCTTGAGATATTCAACAAGGGCGTTGGAGAAGTTTGCCGTAGCTTCTCCCGTTCTGAATATGGGAGTATTCTTCTCGGCTGCGGCCGCGATCATCTCCTTATGCGCTTCATGATTTCTCGTTATGATAAGTGCCGGGATCTCTTTCCCGAACAGGTTAAGAAGAGATGTCTTCCTGTCATCTGCCGTTAAGTGCTCAAGGTAAGCATGCTCCATGTTACCTACTATCTGGATACGGTCGGGACCGAAATGGTCGTAGTAACCTGCAAGCTGCAATCCGGGACGCGTTACGTCCGCTACGCTTATCCTTCTCTGCTCGATGTCTCCCGTGTCATATACGACCTCGAGATCGAATGCTTTTACTATATCTGACAGAAATACGCTGGAATACGGCATAGGGATCATTCCTCCTTAACGTATCCATTGTAACACAGCATATAAAGAATAAGGGTTACCAATAATTATGACAAAAGTGACATAACACCAAGCCCCCAAAAGTGGTAGCATAAGACGACATTAAAAGGAAAGGAACACATATCATGAACATCAACAACCCCGGAACTGTCACAGGGCTTATCGTCGGAGTCATCGTCTGCGCGATATTTGCTTTCGTTGTCCTTAAGCTCTCCAAGAGAGAAAGCGCCAACTTAGAAGAGCTCTTAAAGGGCATCCCCGCCGAGTGTAAGGATCAGCTCAAGAATGTCACCTATGAGAAGACGGAAGGCAACAATATGTATACTTCCTATGCTCTCGTGGCAGACGTTAAGACAGAGAACAACAAGTCCAAGGCGCGTCTCATCTTCTGGGCTCCCGAGCATGCGGAGTTCTTCGACAGGAACGTAAAGGTCACGGAGGAAGAGATCTCTTCCAAGAACATCAAGAAGCTCAGCTTCATACCCGTTCTCATGAAGTACGATCCCGAGATGCACTTCCACGATTTTAAGAAGATCCTCTGATATCTTCAAAAGATCATCCTAAGACGAGCAAAAGGCCGCGGTCATAAGATCGCGGCCTTTCTCTTCACATCTATATCAGGTCTCTTCAGAACTTGATATCAACTTTATGTACCTTGCCGTCGGAGAAGACGGGAACCTTGGTATCGGGAAGCTCGTTACCGTCACAGAACACCTTGACGCCGTCCTTGGCACGGAAGAATCCCTGAGGCTTTGTTATATCGATCTCGTACTCGGCAACACCGCTGTTTACCATAACGGTAAGCGAAGTATCATCCTTTCGAAGAAGGGGCTCTACGATAAGGTTCTCTGCGGTAAACTCTACGCCGAAGCAGGAGAAGAGGCACAGAAGGAGCCATGTGGAAGTACCGGAGAGCGTAGGTCCGATGTTCTCACCGGAGTCACTGTTATTGTACTGTGTGCACCACCTGGGATTACCGCATACCGTGAAGGGTGACTTCAATGTCCTGTAAGGCAGGATGCAGTCGATTACCCAGTAAGCCGTATCTGCAAGACGCTCTGCGAGCTTCTTATCCTCGACTTCCTTGGAAGCCTTGAGCATGGCAGCAGCAGCCATCATGTTGGCATGCTTAAATACGCCGCCGTTCTCTCTGTCACCGGGATAGTAGAGAGCTACGTCGATCTTAGGAGCGATCTTGGAGTAGTCTACGGTGGAGCAGAGACGGAATCCGTAAGGAGACTTGAGGTAACTGTCGAGTGAATCGAGCATGGTATTGATCTGCACTTCATCGGCACAGCCGGAGAGCACGGACCATGAGAATGCATTAAGGAAGTAAGATCCGGGAGCATCCTCTACCTGAAGGTTATCACCTGCTGCACCAAGATATTCAAGCTCGGGCTTGTCCTTCCTGTTGAAGAGAACCCTTGCGAAGAAATCGTTCTTCCAAGCAGAGCCTCTAAGGTCTTCCTTTACCTTAGCGGAAAGTGCCTTGAGCTCTTCTGCATAAGCGCTGTCGCCTACTGTCTCGAACATGCCCGTAGCGGCATCGATAGCGACCTTCAGAAGGAAGCCGTTCATGACGGACTCTGAATACTCGGACTCGAAAGGAACCTCTCCGAAGCTCTTGCCCTTGGCCTTGAGCTGCTCCTTATACTTCTCGATCTTAACGGCACCGCCGATACAGTCGGGATCGACTCTCAGGCAGTCATTCCAGTCTGCTCTGTCGATAAGAGGGATGTTGTGCTTACCGACAGAGATCTTTGCGCTATATGTGATGATCGCCTTGATGGTCTCAAGAAGAGTCCTTGTCTTCTTCTCTTCACCTTCTGCTACTGCTACATTGATCTGCTCTTTCAGAAAGTCGTAATCGCCCGTGAGCTTAACATATCTGTCGAGAGCCTGAAGGAGCCAGAGCGCATCGTCTGACCACCAGCCGGGCTCCTTACCCGTCCAGTAGAAGTTGTGGTTAGCATAACCGTCCTCGAAGACATTGCCTGCCCACTCGCGAAGGAGCTTCTTGACGAACTCTGTCTGACCCATACCGCGGAAGTAGTACATGGACGCGAAGATATCCTGGATCTCCCTGAATCCGATCTCCCTGTATCCCTTCTGCGTCCAGTCCAGGGACCTTGAGACGAATGTCTGGTAGAAGACCTGGAAAGGAAGGTTGTTATTTACATAAGACTCGAAGTTCTTGTCGTCGTGACTGATCTTTAAGTACTTTGCATAGTTCTTCGTAAAGTCGATGACCTTGGTAAGTTCCTTAGGAAGCGCTTCCTTATCGCTGAACTTGGAGATAAGTGCTGCGAGTTCTTCCTTCATGGTAACTTCGTCCTCGAACTTGTCGTTGACTGCATCAGAGGAAAGGCATGTAAAGTCATCTGCTCTTATGCTGCCGCCTGCCTTTACCGTGAAAGGAGTAGCAAGAGCGAAGAATCCGGGGCCCTTCCTGGAAGGCCTGTCCATGAGATATGAGATGAACTGCGGCTTAGCGATGGTGCCGCTTCCTACAAGGTCAGCAAATCTCGCGCAGTATTCCTGAGGGAACTTAACGCCGTCGTCCGTATGCACGAGGAGCGTATTGTATCTGATGTTGCCCTTAGTCCACTTGGGATTAGGATTGAAGCTTATTGCCTTTATCTCGTTATTGTCGTCGAAGAATACTTCGGACTGTGCTACTACGGTAGAGAAGATAACGTCTTCCCTGAGCGCGTGTACTTCGCTCGTTCCGAACATTCCCGTATATACGATACGAAGATCCCTGTCCTTGGAGGATGTATTCTCGATGTCGATCATCTGAGCTTCCATTGCAAGAGGCATCTTGTCGTCCTGGGGAAGGATAAAGATGGTCCTTGTGATCTTAAGACCGTCGTTAAGCTCATATGAGATAGTAGTCCTGTTCTGTGAATGTCTTGTCTCGACATTCTTGAGGCCCTCATCGCTTGCGGTACCTGACCAGAAGATCTGCTTTCCTCCTTCTGTTATATAGAACTGGCGGTTAGCGGGGAATCCGTTCTCTTCTGGAAGGTAGTCCCACTTGGTAGCTAATACCTGTGTATCGGCATGTGCTCTGAAGCATCCGCCGCCCAATGCATCTACTGCACTCTTAGGGGTACTTTGAAGAGGACGGTCAAAGCCGATACGGTTACCAATCAGCATATTTGTATAGTAATGAGGTCCGGGAGCGGGTGTCGCGGGATCTGCGATGAGCTCACCGTTGGAGTTCAATTCTCCTCCCCACTTAAAGGAAGCTTCGATCTCTTCCCTGACTGCTGTCTTAACGGAAGCGTCGACTGCGATCTCTTCTACGCTGCCGTCCTTTTCCGTATATACCTTGATATCGTTATCGTATGAGAAGAGTATGCTCTTACCTGCAGAAAAACTCTCACGAAGTATACCGTCGAGTTCCTCCTTCTGGAGCAGTACGGATACGAAAGGTGACTCGAACTTAAGTCCCGATACACCTGCGACGACACTCTTGCCCGCGAGGCGTATATACTGAGCACTTACCTCTCCGCTGATCTTTCCTTCGAATCTTTCCTTCAGGACACACGATGCGGGACGAGCCTGCTCTCTTGCCTTCTCTCCTCTAAGTACCATAGCCGATACCTCCAAAAAGCATATTCCTTCAAATTATAACAACTAAGCGGTCGTCAGTTAAGACGACCGCCTGTCGGATTCATTGCTTTTATTATGTAATTCTGTTCAAAGATCAGCCGAGTACGACTTCAACCTTATGAGTCTTGCCGTCACCTGCTACGGGAACGATACATCCGTCAACAGCCTGACCGTCTACTGTGAGGCTCTTAACGCCCTTGCAAACGTGATCGGGGTTCTTGATGGTGATCTCGTATGTGTCACCTCTGAACTGACGGGAAGCAGTAAAGCCGTCCCAAGCAGCAGGGATGGAAGGATCTACGCGAAGACCGTCGAACTCAGGCTTAACGCCGAGGATGTACTGGGAGATAGCGACCATGTTCCATGCAGCAGTACCTGTGAGCCAGGAGTTCTTGCCCTGACCGAAGTTCTGTGCATCCTTACCGCCGATCATCTGACCATATACGTAAGGCTCTGTCTTGTGGATATCGGATGTCTCCTCAGTGAATGCGGGAGCGATCTTGGAGTAGTACTCGAAAGCCTTCTCTCCTCTTCCTGCATAAGCCTCAGCACAGATGATCCATGCGTTGTTATGTGTGAAGATACCTGCGTTCTCCTTGTATCCGCCGGGATATGTGGAGATCTCACCGTACTGTACATAGTACTTTGTGAAAGCGGGGTTGTTGAGAACGAGACCGTACTCGCAGTTGAGGTACTTATCGATGGAATCGAGAGTCTTGATGTCAGCACCCTGATCCTTACCGATCTCGGACATTACTGCGAAGCCCTGGGGCTCGATGAAGATCTTACCCTCTTCGCACTCGTGTGAACCCATCTTCTCGCCGTTAGCGTCGTAAGCACGAAGGAACCACTCGCCGTCGAATGCGGACTCCATGGTATTCTTCTTCATCTTATCGATCTCGGCCTGAGCCTTAGCTGCCTCATCCTTCTTGCCGAGGTGCTCGAGGATACCTACATAAGCGGGACCCGTGTATGTGAAGAGTGCTGCTACGAATACGGACTCTGCTACCTTGGAGTAACCGCCCTCAGCCTTGAACTTAGGGTTGGTGTATGTCTGGAAGGACTCACCGGGTGTGTCAGAGAAGCATGAAAGGTTGATACAGTCGTTCCAGTCAGCTCTCATCGCAAGAGGAAGTCCGTGAGGTCCGAGGTTATTTACGATGTGGTAGAAAGATACATCGAGGTGCTCGAGCATCGTGTGCTTGCCTTCCGGATCGTCATCGAAAGGAACATTGGCGTCGAGGATACCCCAGTCGCCTGTCTCCTTGATGTAGGAAGCAACGGAAAGGATCATCCAGAGGGGATCGTCGGAGAAGTCACCGCCGATATCCGCATTACCCTTCTTTGTAAGAGGCTGATACTGGTGATAGCATCCGCCGTCGGAAAGCTGTGTGGAAGCGATATCGATAAGTCTCTCTCTTGCACGCTCGGGGATCTGGTGAACGAAGCCGAGGATATCCTGATTGGAATCTCTGAAGCCCATTCCACGACCGATACCGGACTCGAAGTAGGATGCGGATCTGGAAAGGTTGAACGTTACCATACACTGATACTGGTTCCAGATATTTACCATCCTATTGACCTTATCGTCAGGTGTGTCTACCTTGAAGATGGAAAGGAGCTTGTCCCATGTATTCTTAAGATCCTCAAGTCCTGCTGCAACCTTCTCGGGTGTATTGAACTTGTCGATCATGGCATGAGCCTTCTCCTTATTGAGGACCCAAGCCTCTCTTGTAAGGAGGTTAGCGGGCTTCTCAGAAGCGAACTTCTTGTCCTGGGGATTCTCAGCATAACCGAGGATATAGATGAGAGTCTTGGACTCACCGGGTGCAAGAGTTACCTTCTTGTAGTGGGAAGCGATGGGAGACCAACCGTCTGCGAAGGAGTTGGAAGCCTTGCCTGCCTTGACTGTCTCGGGATTCTCCCAACCGTTATAGATGCTTCCGAGGAAGGAATCACGGTCTGTATCGTAACCGTCGATATCGTCATTTACAGTATAGAAAGCGTAATGATTACGTCTGTCTCTGTACTCTGTTACGTGATAGATGGTAGAGCCTTCGATCTCGACACGACCGGTAGAGAAATTTCTCTGGAAGTTAGTGCAGTCGTCCTGAGCGTCCCAAAGACACCACTCTGCCATGGAGAAGATGGAGAAGTCCTTTGCTTCGGAGCTCTCGTTGGTAAGTACTACCTGCTGAACCTCTCCGTCGTAGTTCTGGGGAACGAAGAATGTTACTTCAGCCTTAAGGCCGTTCTTCTTACCTTCGATAACGGTATAACCCATACCGTGACGGCACTCATAAGAATCGAGCTCTGTCTTGACGGGTGACCATCCGGGATTCCAGATAGTACCGTTGTCATTGATGTAGAAATACCTTCCTCCCATATCGAGGGGAACGTTGTTGTAGCGGTATCTCGTGATCCTTCTAAGTCTTGCGTCCTTGTAGAAGGAATATCCGCCTGCTGTGTTGGATATGAGCGAGAAGAAACCCTGATTACCCAGGTAGTTGATCCAGGGATAGGGAGTTCTCGGTGTGTTGATGACGTATTCTTTCCTGACGTCGTCAAAATGACCAAATTTCATATTGAAAGCCTCCGATGATGTAATTTATAAACAGCATTTCCATTTTACACTATCGGCAGGCAAATATAAATCGGCAATTATCAACTGTCTGTTAAATGAGTCCGAGCTCGGCAAGCCGCGCTTCGTAGTCCTCGGTAAATCCGTCCCTGTCATCTTCTGCCGCTTCTACATATCCGTATGCCAGTTCGATAAAGGCATCGTTGTAGAGCTGCTCGTGGCAGACGATGTGTGTGGACTCGATGCTCCTTGCGGACTCGTCGAATACGCTGTAGGGATTCTGTCCCTCAAGACAGTTGAACGTCTGGGTATCGTCGGCAGCATATGTCGCCATTATGCTCTCGCTGTTGACGAACGTACCGTCATCCGCCATATCAAGGAGATTCTCCTCATTAAGGGTAAGATCCCTTAAGATCTGAGCGGCAGATGCTCTCATATCACAGTAGCAGGAAGCCATTATCCAGTGCTCGCCCCATGCAAAATCCGTAGGTGCCCTTACGACGCCGAACTTGTCGTAGGGAGACTCAGCCTTCATCATATTGATGAGCCATAAAGGTCCCCAATATGAGAGCACCGTATCGTTGGACATATTATCGAACCACGCTCCGTCGAACTGACTTGTCATGAAGGAACAGTTATTCTCATAAAGCCCCGTCGCCAGATCAAGGAAATCCAGAGCCGCGTCATCGACCGTTACGGCGCCTTCCACATTCCAGGGATCAGTTCTGTTGTATGTATAGGCACGCCATACATCATCTATTCCGGAGACGGCTCTGACAGTTCCCTCGGATGCCACCGAAAGATCGTAAGCCATGGTCTGGAATGATTCCCAATCCGCAAAGAAAGGAGCTACGTCCTCAGGTTCCCTGACACCGAGATATTCTTCGGCTACATCCCTGTTATAGATGACAGCGGAAGGATATGCCTCCCAGGTAAGACCCTTGATGACATTGTCTCCGTCACAGGCATAATAGAGCGTATAGTCGTACATATCGTCCAGTTCGTCATAGGAGATGCCGAGCTCATTGACAGAGAGCGTATAGTCGGAATACATATACTTATCCGCAAGGTCATAGTCGCATATGAAAAGATCGGGAGCACCCTCACCTGTTGACAGAGCCTGATCGAGCTGAGTCTGGTAAGTGTTCGCATCCAAGACAACGATCTCATAATCTACATCGGTATAGTTGTTCAAGAGTGACTTGACCGCATTGGAAGTAGTCCATATAAGGACCTTCTCATCCTCAGAATCGTCATTGACATCCTCGATGTCCATCTCATTGAGCTCGGACGGATCTGTAGTAGTCGTTGTCGCTTCGGTCGTTGCCGAGGTAGTAGCAGTGGTCGTCGCGGATGTAGTCGTGACCGAGACGTCCGTGTCCTTACCGCAACCTAAGGTTGACGAGGCTACAATCGCCAGCATCAGCACTATAGAGTTGACTTTTCTTATCTGCAAAATGTTTTCCCCCCATCAATGCATTTTGAGACATTTTTAGGTAGTAAACAACATTTCTTGATTTTTTGCAACTTTTTATCTGTTCGTGTACAGGAGCTGACCGTATCTGTTGAGTGCCGGAGCGATGTTCTCGATGTCCGCAAGAGCACGTACAATGGTACCGTCCGGAGCAGTTCCTACTACATATACACCGTTGCCGGAACCTTCTACGAAGATGAATATATCAGTGAAGCTGTCCTGGTTATCCTCTTCGTTCTCGGTAGCGAAAGCAAGGATATTGCCGCATGTCGTTCTGAAGAGTTCCTGATCTTCGACAACGGATGCCGTGGTCACATACTGACCGGTATACATATCGAAGGATGCATACTCGGTATGCTCTTCA
This sequence comes from Oscillospiraceae bacterium, assembly GCA_900176545.1. Taxonomy (GTDB): domain Bacteria; phylum Bacillota; class Clostridia; order Saccharofermentanales; family Saccharofermentanaceae; genus Saccharofermentans. The sequence goes on along the minus strand of FWXP01000005.1, from coordinate 212,980 downwards.
ACGACTAAGTCACCTCTGGTGACGTCATATGTCATGACTACGCTTAATACCCTGCCGTTATATCCGTACTCGTATCCGCACGTCACGGAATAAGGAGCAAACTCGACATCTTCCTCCATGGGCATCGCGATCTCCGCCAGTGCCTCGGAAGTATATCTGTTATAGATACCCTCTGCCTCAAGATAGAATCCGTCCAGTATGAGGTTCACGGATGTCTGAACATTGGGAAGAGCCTCTTCGCTTATGAGGATCCTGTTACCCGTAAATGTGATAAGTGTTATATCGTCTTCACTAACATAGCTCTCTTCGAAGTCCTCAAGTTCGACCGTGACTCCGTCAGCGAGCTCGTCTTCGGTAAGTTCGGAAAAATCCACTCGCTCGGGTTCGGGCTCGGGAGTAGGAGTCGGAGAAGGTGTGGGTGTAGGTGTAGCGGTAGGTTCGGGGATCGGCGCAGGCTCAGCTTCCTCTTCGGGTGCTTCTGTCTCTTCCGCCTCGGAAGTCTCGGTGACCTCCGTCTCTTCCGCGGGAGCTTCCGTTTCCGCTTCCGTACCGTTAACGGCGTTATCAAGATTCTCGCCTAAGTGCTGGAATGCTTCTCCCGCCTTATCCGTATTTATGTTGCAGGAAGCTGCCATTACGGAACATATAAGTAAAGTTACGATAGCTGTTAATGCTCTGTTACTCATTCTCTTCATATCGCTTTCCCCTTCTTCTGTATAAACAAAGACCGGAACATACACCTTAATTATACGTTCCGGTCTGTTGATTTTATGTTTCAAATACGAGTCATTTTGTCTGCGCTTCCAATAGCAGCTTCTCTTCCTCGTCATCTTCGTCATCTGTATTGCTCTCGATGACCAGCGGCTTTTTATGCCAGCGGAGAACGGATGTGACTATTCCGATGATAAGGAGGACCGCTCCTGCCAACACACAGATGATATCTACAAAGAGATGTGTCGTAGTGATCTGGGAAGCTCTCTCCCAATAAGGGAAGTCATAAGCCCTGAGCTTCTCAGTATTCTCACCTAAGGGCATCACGAAGTCCCATACCTTCAATACGTTGAACCTGCCGGTATTGCTCACAACGAAGAACTTGGGATCGTTCTCCGTATATCCGATGGCTGACTTAAAATCGGAATTTGCAACTCCCTTTACGAGCTCGGGGAGCATCGCCTCATAGCAGAGTACAGCGCAGTCAGTGGTAGCCGTTACATCTCCGGTGGAAGCAGCGGCATCCGTACCGCTCTGGGAAGCCTGATCTCCGCCTGCTGCGGCTGCTGGATCCGCACTGGCTCCGTGGGCCTTTGCGATCGCCTCCATGGCATTGAAATAGATGTAAGCTCTGGGAGCATCTGTTCCGACCTCACGGTCGATAGCCGTATCCTGCTCTCTGACGACACCCGTAACTATGAACTCGCGGTCTGCGATCACGACCCTGTTGCCGACTACGTCGTAGGAACCGAAGAGCGTCCATGCGATGGAATCGTTGAGGACTATCTGATCCATGTCGACACATGTAGCGGGAAGGAATCCTCCGGACATGTATTCGAAAGGGTGGAATGCCCTGTAGTCTCCGCCGACACCTACTATCTCACAATTCTTCCAATCGGATTCCTTGACATCGCCCTGGATACCGGCATCTCTTACCGTCGTATCGAAGTAGGAGGAATAACAGTCTGTCCAGCCTCTGGGAGAACCGTCATCCGCAAGGCCCTTATCCTTGGCATTACCCTTGGAAGAATCCACGATGATCTGAAGATTAGTCCTTATGGTATTGATATCCGACTTTCTGAGGGAAGATCCGTTGTTCATGTACAGAGGGATCGGATAATCTCCCGAGCTCTCCATACCTCTGGCATATACCGAGAGCTGACGGAAACCGACGTCCGAACTCTCGCCCCAGTATGAAGCCATGTACTGATCGTGTCTGGCTTCGGTAAGGTAGAAGTATCTGATTATACCTGTGGAAGTAAGAGCCAGTGATCCTGCGAGGATCCAGAAAGGTGCCGTCAGGACAACACGCTTGAAGTTCTTCGCATAGATATGGCCGGTTTCCTTCCAGTAATTCTTGATTGCATCAATAAATCCCATTCACTTGACCTCACGCTTCATCAGCTTCCGCTTCCGGGATTACTGTAGTCTTCAAGCCTTACTCTGTCGCCGTTATGGAGAGGCTTCTCACTTCTCGTAACGATCATGCCCTGGTTCAAGGTATCGTCCTTGCCGTCCTTGGAACTGATGGCACAAAGAGCTCCGTCTGTCTCTTCGACAGTAACGTCGATACGCTTTACGACATACTTGTCGCCGAGAGGGCTCGAGGATTCGATGATGATGTATACGTAGTCTCCGGAGTTATCGTGGATGACCGCACTTGCAGGGATAACATGATCGTAGTTTGCATTGGATCTGTCTGCGGTAACGGTTATCTGTGTACCGGGGAAGATATCCTCAAGGCTGGAAAGAGCGCACTTTACTACACGCTTCTCTCTGGGATCGGACTCATCGGGATAGATGTTCGTGATCCTGCACTGATCGATATATGCATCGTTTACGGTAAGCTCCATACCTTCGGAAAGGTTCTGAGCTACTGATGTCTTGAAGTTGAACTTAACGGAATATGTGCTGTCATCGGGGATGATCGTAAGGATGACCTGATTTTCCGTCATCACGTTGCCGTCGCTTACTACGAGGCCGTATACCAGACCTGAGCAGGGAGCTACGATCTCCGTGCATGTAAGGGATTCTTCGAGCTTGGCGATCTTCTCCTCTGCTGCTGCGATCTGCTCTTCTCTTGACTCATTTGTCCTGGCTGTCGTTACTGCAGTAGCAGCTGCCGTAGCCTGTGCATTGGAAAGAGCGGTATTTGCTCTGTTGAGAGAACTCTGAGCAGCATTTACATCTGCCTGAGCATCAGCTACTGAAGGAAGTGCCTGTGCTGCCTGAAGATCAGCCTGTGCGGAAGCAAGAGATGCCTGTGCTGCTCCGAGTGAAGCAGAAGCCTCATCAAGTCTTCCCTGTGCGGCGTCCCTCATGGTATTAAGATCTGCGATCTGTGCCTCGAGCTCTGCCTTTCGTGCATTAAGATCAACAAGATTCTGCTGCTGTGTGGTAAGAGCTGCCGTTGTAGGAGCGGTCTCCTCAGTACCCTCGGAAGAAGTCTCGGAAGGTGCTGCTGTCTCTGAGGGCAATGTTACGCCCATGTTCTCAAGGTTTGCTATCTGAAGGTTGATGTTGTTCAGTTCAGTCTCTGCTGCTGTTATCTGATCGTTGTAATCCGCTACGACCGCAGCCTCTGCATCTGCAGTAGCCTCAAGACCGGGGATGATGGAGCTGTAGTAATCAATGTTACCCTGGGCAGTCGCGATAAGAGAGTCTCTGTTGTTAGCTGCGTTCAATGCCTCGTTTGCCGCGTTGAGGGTATCCTGAGCAGACCTTATCGCATCCTGCTGAACGGAAAAGTCATCGTCACTGGGTGTCAGTGCTGCAGCCTGAGCCGCTGCTTCAAGGTCGGCAAGATCCGCTCTGGCCTTATCGAGCTCCGCAAGATCCTCAGCGGGCTTCAATGTAAGGAGTACATCGCCCTCCTCTACGCTTACGTAGTTTCTTACCAGGACCTGATCGATCTCACGTCCGTTTATGGACTTGACCTCAGTCTTGGTATCGGCCTCTATGACACCGGTAGCACTGTTGGTGAAGGAAAGGTTACCCTTCGTTGCATTCTGTGCCATTACCTTCGGTATAGTGGCATTCATGATAGTATTTGAGAAAAATGTTAGAAGTGCGAGGATCGCTACGAACGATATTATCGCCCTTACAACCCAACTCCTGTTTTTTCTTCTGTCAGCCATTTTGTATATCTCCTCTCATTCTCTTACTTAACGCCTGATCTTGATATTCCCTCTACGAGATACTCTTCACCCCACAGGAATATCAGAAGCGGTGGGATCATATAAAGTGCAGATGCCGCGAAGGCGATACCTATCTCAGCTTCGTTGATCTGCGACAGGAATACGGACAAGGGCTGCTTGTCGACTTCCGTCAAGAGTACCAGCGGCTGCTCAACCATGTTCCAGTAATCTATGAAGAGCAATATCGTCAATGCGAATATAGCACTCTTACATGTAGGAAGCGCGATCTTGGTGAAGATCTGCCACTCTGTAGCACCGTCGAGCTTGGCGGCTTCTATATAAGCAGACGGGATCTGTCTCATATACTTTGTAAGAAGGAATATACTGAACGTCGAGAATATTCCGGGAAGGATTATCGCCCAGTTGGTGTTGAGGATACCGAGCTTATCCGAGATCATGTAGTTGGGAACCAGCGTTACCTGGAAGGGCATGAGCATCAGGATGATGTACGAGAAGAACAATACCTCTCTTCGCTTCCTTCGATACCTTGCAAAGCTGAAGGATGCGAGGCAAGCTACTGCCATCTGACCCGCAACTATGGGTACTACCAGGATTATGGAGTTCCAGAACTTGAAAAGGTAAGTGGGACTCATGAAAAGAAGGTTCTTATACTGCTCTATACTTACCTTCTGTGGAACCAGCTTAAGAGTAGGGGTCTTGGTAAGGTACGTCGCGCCCTTATCCGCCATATGTCCCGAAAGGCTCTCGAAGATAATGCCGTAGTTATCCTTGATCTCCGGTGATGACATGAAGGAATTAAGGAAAGTAAAGAAGATCGGGATGATGGCAAATACCGCTACAGCGATCGCCAGGATCATGCAGATCGTTATTCTTATAGTCTTCGTTACCTTACGTCTCTTAAGGACTCTGACGGAACGGACCTTCTCCTTCTTGAAGAATGCATCCCTCTCTTCCTTGGACATCGAGTCGAAGAAAGATGTCATGGGAGGTACTTCCGTAAATACGTGACGTCTGGCAAGAGTCGCCGCCCTTCGTCTTTGTGCTCTTATCTCTGCATCCATTCCTTATTCCTCCACATCCGCATCAAATTTGCTCTCTGCGAAGAACAGGCCGCCTACGATGATGATCATGACTACACACATTATGATGGCGCCCGCCGAGAGCTTAGAGTAGTCCAGCTTCTTGAACTGATTGTTCATGAAATGCTGAAGCATGTAGAGCTTATCGGTAGGATGGTCACCCGTAAGGAGGTAGACCTCTCTGAATATCTTAAAGGAATTGATGAGCGACATGATCGCTACGAAGAAGAACGTAGGACTTAAGTAGTGCATCTTGATCGCGAAGAATCTCTTGAAAGCACCTGCACCGTCCATCATGGCGGACTCGAGTATCTCGCCGGGGATATTGTTCAGTGCCGCAAGGAAGAGGACCATGTTGTAACCTAAGTTCTTCCAAATAAAAAGTACCAATATGACTATCTGCGCATGTTCCGACTTGAACCAGTCGAGCTTATCCGAACCGAAGATGTGAGATACGCCCCATCCGTTCATTACGCCGTTGTAGCTGAAGAATACCTGCCAGATAAGAACGACGGAAGCAACGGGAACCATCATGGGATTCAGGATGATGCTTCGGAATACGCTCTTTCCGGGAAGACCGGAATTGAGGAGCAATGCCAGAAGAAGCGCAAGAAGTACCGCAAGAGGCACTGCAAGGCCCGCGAAAGTCAGTGTGTTCAGTGAAGCCGACTTGAAGGCCTCATTGGTCAATACTCTCTCGTAATTTGCAAAACCGATAAAGTCGGTATTCGTAGAAGACTTCTGAAAAGATGTCTTAAGGAGCATCAAGAGAGGAAGGAAAAAGAATAACATAACGCCGACAAGGCTGGGTGTCAGATATCCCGTGAACAGACCCCACTCCTGGATCTTTCTGATCTTATGGAGTTTCTTCTTCTGCTCAAGGAGCTTTGCTCTGCTCGAGGGATCGACGGTAACCGGCGTTATCTGATTCTTCTTCTCTTTCTTTTCCGTCTCAGGCTTAACGGAAGTCTCAGACGCAGAAACAGTTGTAAAATCCGTATACTTACTCATAGTTACCTTATTTCCATTGATTTTTTGATTCGCATAATAGACGAACCGTCAGTCAGAGATGTTGCCATCTACTGTCATTTCTTTACGTTTACGATTATATACTTCTATATGGGTTTCTGTTCTAACACTTTAGTAAGAAACGTTTAAAAAATGATAAAGATTCCCCGAAAGGCAAAAGAAAACACCCTCCCGGATAATGACCGGAAGGGTGCCTTGTAATGAGCATTTCGAGCAGTCTCATCCTCTCTCGTCGAGCATGGTCTGAACCCTGTTCTCTATAACGGGGATCACATCTTCGAGATCCTTCTGATGTACGAAATACGCCGGGATCTCTTCCCTGATTATTATGTCCCTGGCGACATCGGAATTCTCAACGGAACATATTGTTCCTATCATCTCTTTATACGTGTCGATGACACCCATATCCAGCCTTGTCGTGTCGATGCCATACATCGCAAGTTCAGCGGGCGAGAATTCGATCTCATAAGCAGACATATCCTCATTGAAATCATCTAAGAGATCTGCCGCGACAGAGTCAAATGCAACCACGCTTATAGGTGAATAATATGTATCTAACGCATAGTATTCCTGTATCGACTGAGACAGAAGAGTCTCGACAAAGCTCCTGCAGCCGTCCTGTTCGGGAGACTGTGCAGATATGGCGACCGAACATTCGATAGAAGCCATTGGGCCTCTTCCGTCTATTGAAGGAAGACCCAGTATGGATACGTCGTTCATTTGACCTCGAAGGTTTGCAACAAGAGTCATGAATGAGCAGCTCTTGAAATAGATGCCGCCTGCATTGTCCAGTGACATGACATCCTCATAGGTCTGATCATAAAGCGGAAAGATATTATCGGAAGTAAACTCCGCAAGAGTACGGAAAGCTTCATTATCATAGCTGAGCTCACCGTCTTCCGTATAGCAAAGATCATCCATTGTCGCCAGGCATTGAATAAAGAATTCCGTCTGATTCATAGCCAGAGGATCCTGACCGTTACATACGGTACTTACGAAGTCCAAATATTCGTCAAATGTAAATCCGGACTGCCCCGAAGCGACATTATCCGTCTCAGTCACGATCCCGGTAACACCGAATGCGAGAGGCATCTGGTAGAGCTTACCGTTGACCTTACTTGCTTCAACGATGTTCCCGAACAATCCGTCCGTATCGATCCATTCCGACATATCAGTGAGATAGTCATCGTCATTAAGCTGCGACAGGCTGAAACTGTCAAATATGATATCCGGTCCTTCTCCGGCCATAAGATCCACTGCGAGCTGATCCGAGAGCTGAGCATAAGCATCATCAGTCTGTAAGATATACTCATTAAGCGTTATGTCTTCCATGGAGTTCGATTCCATGTAACTGTCGATCTCGTACTTCGGATCGAAGGTAATAAAGTAATCGGTGCTTGTCTCATTGAAAGCACATACAGCTTCACTCATCGCATAGCTTATACTTCCGGTCGCAGCTGCCGTAAGTATGGTCTTACCTGCATTTGGATTGGAATCGGCTCTGGTAAGTCTGATCATCACCAGCTCGCCGGTTCCGGAATCATCCTGATCGGACATCATGTAACCTGACCCCATCAGGACGATCTCATCTTCCGTATAGGATATAAGCTCCATATACGGAACATCGCTCCTGTTGATATTACAGCAGTCAAAACTAAATACTTCGGAGATCGTACCGGTCTCAAGATCGATCTGCTTGATGCCGTAATTATCCATTATGACATTACCTATTCCTTCAAAATAGGAGACCGATCTGTAGTCGATCGATTCAAGCCAGGAATACTGCCCCTCCGCAGCCTTAGTTATAGACCCGGAATCAACATCTATAACATAGTATACATTCGGATCGTATATCTTTTCTCCCAATGAGATGCAAAGGATCTTTCCGGAACCCATATTAAGGTATCCCAGGATCGTCACAAAAAAGTACTCTTCCAGTTCCTGAGCAAGATCGATCACGGTCATATTATGGTCGCTGTCCGTGACACCTATCATGGAATAGGCCTGTCCGTCTTCGTCATGAGCTAAATACTCATTTATCTGATATTCACCGAGCTTCGACATCAATACGGTGCCTTCAGCTCCGGAAGGAAGAGCATGAGCAGCGCCTTCCAGTCGTTCATAAGTAACATCACCCGTAGCAGGATCAATATAGAGTTCATAACCGAAAGATTCCGAATCAGGACCGCCATAGACTTCTATAGCGACAGCAACCTTGTCATCGCGGATCTCCGGATCCCAGATGTCAAACATGAGATCGCTCCCTAAAACAACATCATCTTCCGCCTCTTCGTCATCAGAAGACATTAGTGCTGCGGCTTCATCCAGCAACCCGGATGAACTGATCGCATCAAAATAATCAATGGAATGCAGATTTCCGCCGCTTAGATCATATGAATCGAGCTGCATCAATGAATATTCTTTAAAGTCGATATTGTCCCAGTCTGCGTCGTAAGGGATAGGATACGTTCCTCTGCGCCATACTGCATAACAGTCTCCCACTCTCCCCAGGACCTTAGTTTGGGAATACTGGGTACCGCTCAGGTCTACATCGCTCTCCAGCGTGACCTTATCGATGTTGTACCAGTCGGAATCTGCTTCGATTTTGGGATTGGATCTCGATGTCTTACCACAGCCACCGACAGTGAACGAACCAAGTGCCACGGCAACAGCCACAGCACCGGCAATAAATCTCTTAGAGTTTCTCATCTGCAGCTCCTCCTTCAGGATCATGCAACGCAGGAAAACTTCTTACATATAATGTATTCTACATCACTTCTATCCGAATGGATACAGTCTTTTCGAAATACAAAATCCCTCTTACAGTTTCCGCGAACCATAAGAGGGATATATATTATCTCAGATTAAGATCAACAGTTGTTATCAGTCACGCTCATCAAGGAATGTCTGAATTCTGTCTTCCATTATGGAGATAACATCGTCAAGTGTCTTCTGACCTGAGAAGTATGCGGGCATCTCTTCTCTGATGATAGCCGTGATGGCTGCGTCTGTTGTAGATACTGCAGAGCAGGAATTGATCATTGACTCGTAGCTGTCGATAACACTTGCGTCAACAGGTGTAGGGTCGATGCCGAACATAGCCATCTCTGCCTCAGTGAGGTAGTTAGAATATTTTGCCATAGATGCGTTGTAATCATCGATGAACTCCTGAGCAGATGTCTCATATGCTTCGATACAGATAGGGCATCCCATTCCGGACTGAGCATAGTACTCCTGAATCTCAAAGGAAAGAAGAGTCTCAACGAATGCCCAGCAAGCATCAGCCTCAGCTGTCTGAGCGGAGATAGCTACGGAGCCGCTTACGGAAAGCATGGGGCCTCTTCCGTCAACAGAAGGAAGTCCGAGGATAGTTGTGTCATTAGCGTGCTTGCCCATGAGCTCGATATAGATAGGGAAGGAACCGTAATCGAAGCGTTCAGCACCTGACTCTTCGATAGTAGTACCTGTACCGCCCATGTAAAGCATATCGTCTTCATCGCTCTCGATCGGAGGAATGATATTCTCGTTTGTGAATTCAGCCAAAGCTCTGAAAGCCTCATTATCGTAATCGATCCTACCGTCTTCTGTTACGAACTTATCAGCCATAGCCTCCATACACATGATGAAGAATTCTGTCTGATCCATAGCAAGAGGATCTGTACCGTTACATACTGTGCTTACAAAATCAGCATACTGCTCGAAAGTAAAACCTGTCTGACCTGCATCAACATTCTCGTTAAGAACTGCAAGACCCGTAACACCGAATGTAAGAGGGATCTGGTAGAGCTTGTCGCCTGTCTTAGCAGCATCTAGTACGTTTGCAAAGAGACCGTCTGTGCTGATCCTGTCAGAGATATCAAGAAGATAATCGTCGTTGTTAAGCTGAGAAAGAGAAGATGTATCGAAGATGATATCAGGACCTTCACCGGCCATAAGATCTACAGTAAGCTGATTGCTGAGCTCGATGGAAGCTTCATCGTAAGCCTTTCTGTATTCCTCAGAATCATCATAGTCCACATCACTTACGTACTTATCGACCTTGTACTTATTATCAAATTTGATGAAATAGTCAGCGTTTGTCTCATTGAAGCGGCATACAGCCTCACTCATTGCATAATCGATATAACCGACAGTTGCTGCAGTAAGGACTGTCTTACCTGCATTGGGGTTGGAATCAGCCTTAGTAAGGACAATGATCTGGGGATTAACGATGTCATTCGTGCTCAAGCTGTAGCCGCTGTATGAAATACCTACCAATACGATCTCATCCTCTGTATAGCTCATGAGCTTCAGGTAGGATACATCATTTCTGTTAACGTTACAGTTATCAAAGCTGAAGAGCTCGGAAAGCTCACAGTTATCAAAATCGAGGACCTGGATACCTTCGTCATTAAGTACTACATTACCGATACCGCTAAAGTAGCTTGAGTTAAAAATGTTTAAGTTGTTAAGCCAGGAATAATCACCGTTCTCGTCCTTCACTGCATCACCGCTACGGATATCCAACGTAAGATATGACTGGCCGCCGGCAGCGGAGCTGTAGTACATGATAAGAAGTGTGTTATCGTCAATACCGAGTATACCCTGGATAGCAAAGATATTCTCATCAGGAAGCTTTGTTGAAAGATCTACCGTATTTACAAGGCCTGTAGAATCGGAGATGTTAAGCACATAAGAAGAGATATCTCCACCTGACCTCCAGATCTTCTCTACCTGGTAATCACCAACGATAACAATACCTTCGTTGCTTCCTATCGTTGAGGATGCGCCATTACTTTCTTTCTGCTCAAAAGAAGTTGCTCCCGTAGCAGGATCGATAGTTACCAGATAGTGAATATCACTAAAATATACGTAATCCATGAAGAATACATCAACAGCAATGTGATCACCGACAATGTCAACGCTGCCGAAGTTGAAATTGCTGTATGAATCAGCCATATCAATATCTTCAAGGTCGGAGAGATCTTCTTCGTCTAAGATCTCTTCATCAGAGATGTCTTCAGTATCTGCATCTTCATCGGGTGCCTCTGCATCAGCTTCAGCATCTGCATCTTCATCAGGGGTCTCTGCATCAGCGTCGTCTTCCTCAACGATCTCCTCAGGCAATTCTTCAGGTAATGCAAGGTTTGGATGAGCCTCCTCCATATATACCTGATAATCTTCGACTATGCCGGAATTCTTGACTGCATCGACAACGTCGATCTGATCAACCTGATTACCGCTCTCGTCGAAAAGATCGATATAGTCAACATAGTAATCCATATAGTTGATATCAGCCCAGTTAATATCGGAAGGCATAACCAAATTACCCGTAGTTTCTACTGCATAGTAATCACCGGCCTTGCCCAGCGTCTTGCTGTAGATGTAGTCGTAATCTGCGGGATCGTAATCGAGTATAAGCTCGTGCTTCTCCATGTTGTACCATACGGAATCTGCTTCGATTTTGGGATTGGATCTCGATGTCTTACCACAGCCACCGACAGTGAACGGACCAAGTGCCACGGCAACAGCCACAGCACCGGCAATAAATCTCTTATAGTTTCTCATCTGCAGCTCCTCCTTCAGGATCATTCAACGCAGGAAAAATACTTACATATAATGTATTCTACATCACTTCTATCCGAATGGATACAGTCTTTTCAAAATGTAAAACCCCCTTACAGTTTCCGCAAACCGTAAGGGGGATAATGTTACTTTTTATAAGTGATGCTTAGTCTCTTTCGTCGAGGAATGTCTGAACTCTGTCTTCTATAACGGAGATAACGTCGTCGAGAGTCTTCTGACCTGCGAAGTATGCGGGCATCTCTTCTCTGATGATGGCTTCTACTGCAGGATCTGTCGTGGATACGGCACTGCAGGAATCGATCATCGTCTTATATGTATCGATAACATCGTAATCGATAGTTTCTGTAGGGATACCGTACATGGCGATCTCTGCTGCAGAGAAATAGCTCGTGTAAGTAGATATCATATCATTATATGAGTCGATACTTTCTGTAGCAGACTCTTCGTATGCCTCAATGCTGATAGGTGTTCCGCCGGAAGATGAAGCATAGTACTTCTGAACGTCTGCAGACATAAGTGTCTCTACAAAGCTCCAGCATGCATCAGCCTCATTTGTCTGAGCGGAGATAGCTACGGAACAGTCTACGGAGAGCATCGGGCCTCTTCCGTCAATGGAAGGTATACCGAGGATCTTAGTCTCATTAGCCTTGTCACCGATAAGGCTGATCAGTCCGAGGAAAGAACCGTAATCGAACTGGATAGCGCCTGCTTCGGTAAGGGAATCACCCATGCTGCCCATATCGAACGCATCATCATCGGATTCTTCAGGAGCGATGACATTCTCATTTGCATATTCTGCAAGTGCCCTGAAAGCCTCGTTATCATAATTTACCTTTCCGTCTTCAGTAACGAACTGCTCATTCATAGCCTCAAGGCACATGATGAAGAATTCCGTCTGATCCATCGCAAGGGGATCGGTACCGTTACATACTGTACTTACAAATTCACTATACTGATCGAAAGTAAATCCTGTCTGACCGTCAGCTACATTCTCCTCGAGAACTGCAAGACCTGTTACATAGAATGACAGAGGGATCTGATAGAGCTTTCCGTCGATCTTCGCAGCGTCAACTACACTTCCGAAGAGTCCGTCTGTAGAGATCCTGTCTGCAACATCAAGAAGGTACTCGTCGTTGTTGAGCTGAGAAAGTCTTGAAGCATCGAAGATGATATCAGGACCTTCACCTGCCATAAGGTCTACCGTCAACTGATTGCTGAGCTCGATAGCTGCATTATCGGAAGCCTCACGCCACTCCTCTTCAGTATCCAGACCGGTTGAATCAATCATCTTATCAGCCTGATACTTAGTCTCGAACTTGATGAAGTAATCGGGATTTGTCTCATTGAAGATACATACTGCTTCACTCATCGCATAATCGATATAACCGATGGTAGCAGCCTTGAGGATCGTCTTACCTGCGTTAGGATTTGAATCGGCCTTTGTAAGGACGATGAGCTGCTGGGGCACGACATCCGTCATGCTCATGCTGACTCTGTAAGCACCACCCATAAGGATGATCTCATCCTCAGAATAACTGATGAGCTTCATTGAAGTAACATCGCCTCTGTTGATGTTGCAGGAATCAAAACTGAAAATGGATTCAACTGTCTTGTTGTCAAAATCAACGACCTGTATACCCTCGTCGTCCATAAAGACATTGCCGAAACCTTCAACATAAGAAGCACTGGTGAGATCATAATCGGAAAGCCAGTCATAATCGCCGCTCTCATCAACAGTAACATCACCGCTCGTAACGTTGATCTTAAGTGTCTTTACACCGTTATAGTCGGAACCCTGATATGTTACGAGGATATCCTCGCCGCCGATGTAGAAGATAGAATTGATCCAGTAGATATCCTCGTCGGGAAGAGCCTGCGCAAGGTTGATCTCATTGACGATACCGCTTTCATCGGAGATAACAAGATCATAGAAGGATTCCTCAGTCTCCGGATCAGTAACCCACTGTCTGTCTACTTTGTAAACACCCAGATCGGAGATACCTTCACTGCCTCCGCTGTACTCTGTATCGTTATCGGCTAAGGAATATGTAGCATCACCTGTAGCGGGATCAATAATGAACTCATAAGAGATATCCGAGAAAGTTGCCAGATCGAATGCCGATACGGTAACCTTTACCTTATCACCTGCAACAGATACACCGTTTATGTAATAAGAAGGAGCAGTGGGATCCATTTCTCCCATGTCTCCGATCTCTTCCATATCTCCTTCGAAGAACTCTTCATCGGAAATCTCCTCGTCGCCGGGGATCTCTTCGTCATCTTCGGAAGCTTCCTCGTCACCTGAGCCCTCTTCATCCTCTTCGGAAGGCTCCTCTTCGATTTCCTCGATCTCATCAAGATCAGAAGTCTCTTCTTGGTCATCGGCATCTTCGCCTTCTTCTGCAGGCAACTCATCCATTGCCGCTGCGGCTGCCTCAGCATTAGCCTGAAGTTCTTCAACGAGACCGGAATTCTTTATCGTGTCAACTACATCGATCGTGTTGACCTTGTCGCCGTTGATATCGAATACATCGATAAACTCAGCGTAGTATTCCATCTGATCAGCCGTCATGTAATCTACACCTTCGGGCAATTTGTAGCTACCGTTGGTTTCTACCAGGAAATAATCACCGACCTTACCGAGAGACTCATTGCTCAGATAATCGAACTCTGAAGGGTCATAATCGGACGCAAGTTCCATCTTGTTGATGTTATACCACTCGTCGTCAGCGGATATCTTCTCGTTAGACCCTTTGCCCTTCTTGGAGCATCCGCTTGCAAACACTGCACTCATAGCCATAGTGAAGGCCATCGTACAAGCTGCAACCTTTTTGGGATTTACCATTTGTATTTCCTCCTTATTTCATGCATACAAATCATGTATTTACATTTATCGATTATATAGAAGTCATTTCCGAAGTGGTCTAACAATTCTGTAAGAAAAGGTTAAAAAACGATTAAGATAGAGAAATCCCCCTTAAGGTTTCCGTAAGAAACGATAAGGGGGATCCTTTTTATATTGCTATATATTCTTTGTCTATCCGCGCTCGTCCAGGAATGTCTGCACGCGATCCTCCATGACATCGATAACATCATCGATCTCCTTCTGACCGGAGAAGTATGCAGGCATCTCCTCTCTTACGATGGTGATGACCGCGGAATCCTGTGAAGCGACCTGAGAACATGATTCGATCATTTCCTGGAAATCGTCCAGACATGAATCATCGATCTCATAAAGACCCATCTCGCGGATATCCGCTTCAGTAGCCCATCTCGTGGCATCGGCTACGTATGCATTATAATCATCGATAGCATCATGGCCTGTGTTCTCAAAAGCGACCAGGTTGACGGGAGTACAATAGTCGCTCGTTCCGTAGAGCGTCTGGATATCCTCTGAGAGCAATGTCTCTATGAATGACCAACACGCGTCAGGCTCGGGAGTCTGAGCGGATATAGCTGCGGATGAACCGACTGCGATGAGCGGGCCTCTTCCGTCATAGGAAGGGATACCGAGGATGGTAACATCGTCGTACTTTGCGAAGTTCTCGATCATCGACTTGAATGATGCGTAAGAATCAAATGAAGCAGGACATTCCTCCTCATCTTCGGGATAACCGTAATCGATCACGGCACCCGACATGGCATACTCATCTTCATATACATCAACGACATTATCCTTTACATATTCGGCCATAGCCCTGAATGCCTCGTTGTCGTAGTCTACCCTGCCGTCCTTGATGAACTGATCGTTCATCGCCATGAGACACTCTACGAAGAAGTCGAGCTGAGTACCGTTATTCATAGGATCAGTACCGTTGCATACGTCACTTACGAATTCCTGATACTGATCGAAAGTAAATCCCTGCTGACCGTCTTCTACATAGCTCTGACGTGTGATGATACCTTCCATGGCAAAGGTAAGAGGCACCTGATACATCTTACCGTCTATCTTCGACGCTTCGAATACGTTATTAAAGTATCCTTCCGCGGGGATCCTGTCAGAGATATCGAGAAGATAATCATCATTGTTGAGCTGATAGAAAGACGTAGCATCAAGTATGATATCCGGACCCTCTCCGGCCATAAGGTCGATAGCAAGCTGATCGGTCAACTGCGACGAAGCATTCAGGTATGTTGCCGTATAGTCCTGATCATCATCCGAATAATCTACGAACTTATCCATCGTATAGTCATTACAGATGGAAACATAGTAATCACTGTTCTGTTCATTGAAGCTGCAGATAGCCTCACACATCGAATAATTAAGATATCCTGTCGTAGCTGCTACGAGAACAGTCTTTCCGGTATTGGGGTTAGACGCTGCTCTCGTGAGCTTTAAGATCTGTATCTCGCTGTCATCGTTGAAGCTATAGTAAGATCCCGAACCCTGCCATACGGAACCGGCGAATATGAGTTCATCCTCCGAATAGCTGATGAGCTGAAGGCTCTGTACATCGTAACGGTTGATGTTACACCAATTGTAATCGAAGAGGACTGTCTCCTCCTTATTATCAAAATCCAGGAGAGTAAGTCCGTCGTCACCCATCGTATAGCTTCCGAGACCCTCAAGATAACCAAGTCCCCAGAGGTCGACCGTGATCCAATCGGTGTCTTCTGTGTATTCCTTTACCGTCATAGCGTCAAGATCGATGATGCCGAACTTGTCCCCACCACCGCCGGAGATACTCATCGGGAATATCGCTTCCGTGTCGCTGATGGGAATAAAGCTGGGGATATCATAGATCGAAAGGTCAGGGATCTCATCGCGAAGATCAAATACTGTCTGCTCTCCGTCAGGGGCAGTTACGACCAGTATGTAAGATGTATCATCTCCCCAGAGCCAGAACTTCTCTATCGAGTAGCCGTTAACGACAACAGTACCCTCGGAGGATCCGTCCTCGATATCGATAGCGCTCACTTCCTGCTCCACTTCCTCAGCAGAGACAACAGATCCGTCGGAAGGATCGATCGTAAATACATAATCGTGTCCATCTCCTACATAGCAGTAGATATCGACGGTGATATAATCGCCTTCGACATCGATCCTGCCGGAGTACCAGCAATCCCTGGGGTCGATGAGCTCGTCGTCTTCATCCGACTCGGTATCATCCTCATCGGTGATATCCTGCTCCTCTTCAGGAGAAGAAGCTTCTTCCTCGTCCTCTGCTTCGTCCTCCTCTTCCTCTTCTTCGCCTTCGCCCTTGTAGGCTACGTTGATCCTGCTGCCGACGGCGCTAATGCCGAAGTTATTGCCGCCTACGAGCTCTTCGGGATCGATGTTGTCGAATACGTCAGATCCGTTTACCATCTCGATCAGATCTACGGTATTTACCAGTTCTCCGTCCATAGAGTAGATATCGAGAAGCTCTGCGTTATAATCCGAATAATTCACGGATGACCAGTTCACGTTATCCGGGATCGGATAGCTTCCGCTCATGTGCATTATGATGTGATCATTAGCGATACCTACATAATCGGACCAGCTGTAATCGAAGTCTGACGGATCATAACTCTTCTCGAGCACCGTCTTCTCGATATCGAACCACGGTGAATCATCTGTCAGGACCTCGTTGGTTCCCATGGGCTTCTTCTTGCCGCATCCCGACAAAGGGACCAGCGTGCAGACCATGGATGCCATGATAAGGCACGCCGTCGCTTTCCTAAAGTTTTTCATATCTGTCTCCTTTCAATATAACCCGGAGTTTTTTCTCTATCCAAAGAACAGTCGAATGATCCGACTGTTCTCTTACTTGATGACGAACTTATAAGTAAAGTTGTTGCATTTATTTTGTGAGAATGAGATTGCCCTTCTTTGCCATGGCGGTAAGGATGATGGAATTCCTGTCTCCTGCTCTTCTTACCAGGATCCTCCCGTTATCGGAAGCAAGGCATGCTGCTGCGGTACACATATCCGCTCCTGTCTTCTCTCCCGAATAGGTGGCATTAAGAGGCACGTGTACTGCCTTTATGAGGCGGCCGTCAAAGGATGTTATGAAGCATCCCAGCTTCTCCGCTATGGCATCTATGGCAGGATTCTCCCTGGCTACCGCAGATACGGCTACGGTACATACGGCCTTGGGATCTATCTCGTGATTCCTGAGTGTATTGATCACGGTCTCGACAGCATAATCGGGATCTGCTCTTCCCGCTATCTCCATACCGACAACGATTATCCTCGGGGTAAGGACAAGGCACCTGCCCTTATTCTCCACCTCAGGCAGCGTAGAACATGTGATAAAGACAGAATACTCCTCTGCGCTGCAGGAACTTACAAAAGCCTTCTCCATCTGTCCTTTCTGATTGTTCCTGAATATATAAGACGAATAGCTCAATGTATCAAGGACCGGCTCAGACATATGAAGGGGGATATCACTGTAGATGTTCACGGAAAGTCCTGCATTTATCTTGGAGCAGATCTCCTCGAGGAGCTCCGGATCGCTCACGGACATATTGTATTCTTCGATGGTCTTATGAAGGTCCGGGGCAAAGTCGCCTCTGTCCTCGTTGGAGGATATCGCCTTGGCACCCGTTATGGCACAGATCTTCGTAAGTATCTCGTATGTATTGTATCCTGCGGATTTAAGCACTCCTGCGTATGTACCGTCGGGCGACAGCTGTATGACGGGATATTTAACGTCTTCGGGATAGAGCCTGTCTATAAGGAGCTTTACCGCGGCTTCCGCGGGAAGGATCAGTACTACTGCTCCGTCTACCCTGTCTCCCTGCTCCCTTAATCCTACTACGAAGCTCTCGGAGTCAATTATCCACTCACCCTCCGACTTCTGAAGAAGACGGTTTCCGATATCCTTGGCCCTTTGCGAGCGTGCGAAACAATAAAGATACATATCTGCCCTCCCTTGGTCGGAGTGTTGTTTTATAATTGATTTTAACATAGTGTACGTTAATTCAATCAATAACCTTGGGAGGCAGAGACATGAAGATAGTTATACTTGACGGTTCCGCGGCAAATCCGGGAGACATATCCTGGGAGAAGATAGAAAGGTTCGGCGATCTTACGGTCTACGACGTAACTTCCCCGGAGCAGCTCATAGAAAGAGCAAAAGGTGCGCAGATCTGCATCACCAACAAGACCGCCTTTACCGCGGAGGTCATAGATCAGCTCCCTGATCTTAAGTATATCGGAGTCCTTGCCACGGGTTATAACGTCATAGATCTTGAAGCCTGTACAAGACGCGGCATCACGGTCACCAACGTTCCCGAGTACAGCACCTTCGCCACGGCTCAGATGACCGCAGCACTTCTTCTCGAGCTCACCAACAACGCCGGCCTTCACAGCGATTCCGTCATGAACGGAGATTGGGTAAGATCCCCTCAGTTCTGCTATTGGAAAAGGCCCCTGACCGAGCTTTGGAACAAGAACGCGGTCGTATTCGGATACGGAAAGATAGGAAGGCGCGTAGCACAGATATTCAAGGCTTTGGGCATGAACGTTACTGCTGTCCCCCACCATATGCCGGAAGTCAAGGAAGAGGGCGGCATCAGGTTCGCTTCAAAGGAAGAAGCATTTCGCGATGCTGATGTGATCTCCCTTCACAGTCCCCTTACAAACGAGACAAAAGATCTTATCAACAAGGATTCCCTCAAGGGATGCAAGGACGGCGTCATCATCATAAATGCCGCCAGAGGGCCTCTTGTCAACGAGAACGATATTGCAGAAGCTTTAAGAAGCGGCAAGGTAGCAGGCTACGGTGCAGATGTAGTGAGCGTCGAGCCCATGAAGGCAGATAACCCGCTCCTCACGACACCAAATACGATAATAACCCCTCATACGGCCTGGGCTCCCGGGGAGACCAGGATAAGGCTCATAGACATGTGTGCGGATAATATCGAAGCATTCCTCAAGGGAGAGCCGATCAACAAGGTGAACTGAAAAATCCCCATAAAATATTGAAAGCATCCCGAATGTTATGCAATCGGGATGCCCTCAACATGGAATAAGGGATAGATATAGAAAATTGTCTGATTCAATAAGGATGTTACTTTCATCCTTGTGACCTCATTATAAAGACTGTTTTCTAATAAAACAACCCAAAATTGTATAAATAATTAATGAACTGTTTATGATAATAGACTTTTATATCGCATTTCTTGTCATTATTTCTTGTCATCTTTCAGCTGCTTTGAAAACCCGAAAGCCGCTATGATAATAGTCAATATTCCGGGAACAAACACCTCCGGAGGAAGGGATACATCCCTGAATACGAATTCGCCTGCTCGCTTTGAGAGCACAGGCAGCATAGGGAACATGAATATGTAAGGAAGGGCTGCAGTCGTGATCATCTTGGCTCCTGCTACGGATGTCACCAGCATTATGGCCGCCTTCTGAAGGAAGTATGCAGCCAGGCCTACCACGAGTCCTATACCGAGACCGATAGCCCAGTTCCTTAAGGAAGGCTCGGCATATTCATTTACGAACCAGTAGCCGATGCCTATGGTGCATATGATTATTATGGCTTTCTGGTAGAACGCAAAAGCTACCGAGCCTATACCTATAGTAAATACTCCGACTATTATCCAGTAGAATACGGGAGCCATGGCAGCCAGCACCGTAGTAGCTGTCAGCACACCCAGGGAAAAGCCGATAGCCGCTCCCACAAGAGTAACGCTCAGCCTGAAGAATCTGTAACCGTAACCGCATACGAGGATGCCCGCTATCAGCATCAGGATCGAAGGCAAAAAGCCCGACAGTCCCATCAGATCCATGTATCACAAAATCCTTTCAAAATACCTTCCACCTCTTTGACCGTAGTCGCGCGGCAGAGTTCGACCTTGACGCCGGTGGCGCCTCGAAGGCCCTTGAGATAGTGCGGCATAACGCTCCTCATCTCCTTGACCCCCGTAGTCTCTCCTATACAGGAGACGGTTCCTTTAAGCTCTCGCATAAGCATATCACATTTTTCCCTGACTGAGGGATCGGAAGGAGCAGGCTTACCGTCGAGTGTTGCTCTTATCCTTGCAAATATCCACGGATCTCCCATAGCGGCTCTTCCCACCATGATGCCGTCAGCTTCAGTGATGTCTAAGATCCTGCGCGCGCTGTCCTCATCCTTTACGTCGCCGTTAGAGAAGAACTTCGCGCCTTCCGATACGACCGCATCCCTCATCTTCCTTATGGCATTCCAGTCTGCCACTCCGCCGTACATCTGCTTCGCGGTCCTGCCGTGAACGCACACCATGGATGCACCGGATGCCGCAAGGCCACGCGCAAACTCCACGGAAGCAGGGCTGAATTCACAAAAACCTATCCTTGTCTTTACGGTAACGGTCTTACCGTAGGCTTCGGCTGTCCTAACTGTGCTCTCTACTATGCGAAATGCTGTGTCAGGCTCATTCATGAGTGCACTTCCCGCACCCGTCTTCACTACTTTCGCCACGGGACATCCCATGTTGATATCTATTATGTCGACGTCCTTGAGGCGGTCGTCGTTACATATTATCTTCACCGCTTCCTCAAAGTCTGACGGCTCGAAGCCGAAGAGCTGTATCGCAGTGACCTTCTCCGTTGAAGGAGAGATCTGCATGTAGCGAAAGCTCCTTTCGAGGCTGCCGTAAGCAAGGGACCTGGCGCTTACAAGTTCGGTAGGACCGTAAGATGCACCCTGCTCCACACAGATACCTCTGTAGGTAACCGAGCTCGTTCCCGCCATGGGCGCAAGGCATACAGGGGTATTCCCCAGTTCGATGCTTCCTATCTTCATGTGAAGAGCAACCCGAAGAATCGGGTGTCATAAAGCGTCATAGCCAGTACTCCGAGACCCACGCCCAGAGCCATGGAGAAGAAAACGTCAGTAAAGAAATGCACACGAAGATAAAGCCTTGAGAGCGCTATCAGGAATGCATATAAGAGGGCAACTATGCCCACGTTCGGATTCATATAGAAAAAGACTGTCGCCGCCGCGAAGGAAGCGAGGGTATGACCCGACGGAAAGGAATAATCCCAGGGCTGCTTTATGAGCAGCTTATAGTTCTTGTGAAAGAAAGGCCTGTTCCTCTTGGCGATGTTCTTTATAAGGAGATTGCCTATCATGATCGACAGCAAAAGTGCGATAAGGATGCCGTAGCCTATCCTTGAACGCTCATCATCCTGCCTGCCGGATACAAGAAGGATCACCGCCGTAAAGATCCAGATAAGTCCCAGATTACCCGTAGACGTCACGGTCACCATGGCCTTGTCCATAAAGGGCGAATACAGCGCGTCATGAAGCCTGTCCAAGTTCTTAAGTTCCAGCAGGCAGTATTTGCCGACGTGCTTATCCACCTCGTTCTGTGCCTGCTGAGCGAGCTGCTGTCCCTGCTTTGCTATCTGCTGCTGATCTATTATCATCCTTCTCATACGAAGTCATTTTACCACTTATACATTACTTACCCACTCTTCTTTTTATAATAATTATAATTTTCATGCATATTATGTATTGAAAATATCGCCTGCTAATACGAAAATACTATTCGAAAGAGAAAGGTAATACATATGAAAGACTGTTTGGTATATTTCTTTACGGGCTTTCTGGACAGCGGAAAGACCTCATTTATATGTTCCTGGACATCAGAAGAGAACTTCAGGGACAAGAAGATAGTCATCCTCGCCACTGAAGAAGGTGAAGAGGAATACACTCCCGAGAGCATGGGAAGGGACGACATAACGGTCCTTACCGTAGAGTCCGACGAAGTAGATAAGGCTCTGATGTTCGACATAGAGAAGCGCTACAAGCCCGACATCCTCTTCATGGAATGGAACGGCTCCGTATCACCCGCAGAATTCTTCGAGAAGGTAGATGTTCCCAGAAGATGGGCTCTTGCCGCAGCACTCGTAATCGTAGATGCTTCCACATATTCCGAATACTACAGGAACATGCAGACGATATTCGCGGATTACTACCGCTACTGCGACAACGTGATCTTCAATCGCGTTGATCCCGAGGTAAATAACATCCCCAAACTTCGAGGTTCCGTCAAGTCACTGAACCCCGGCATGAACATCACGTTCTTAGGCGAGGACAATCAGATGATCGATATCGGAGATCATCTTCCCTACGATCTTAAGAGCAGCCCCTGTGTCATAGAACCCGATGACTTCGGTCTCTTCTATACGGATGCTCTCGATAACGTTGAAAGGTATAACGGCAAGGTCGTCAGCGTAGTAGGGCAGGCTGTGGTCTTCAGAGAGTTCAAGGGACGTGCATTCGCACTCCAGCGTCAGGCATATACATGCTGCGCTGACGACATAGGACAGATCAACCTCCTGTGCTTCCACGAGCACGGAGCAGGCTTCCCCGTGGGACAGTGGCTCAAGGTCACAGGCCGCATCCGCTACTTCGAAGATAAGCAGCGTGACGGTTCTCCCGTCGCAGTCCCCTGCCTCGAAGTCGAAGACTACGCCATAACAAGCAAGCCCGAGAACGAGATCATATACTTCAGTTAATAATATAGAAAGAAGGAATATATATGGCAACAAAGGTAGACATCTTTTCCGGGTTCTTAGGAGCCGGCAAGACAACACTCATCAAGAAGCTCATCGCTGACGGATATAACGGTCAGAAGATCGTCCTTATCGAGAACGAGTTCGGACAGATCGGTATAGACGGCGGATTCCTTAAGGAGTCAGGCATCGAGATCACGGAGATGAACTCCGGCTGCATCTGCTGCTCCCTTGTAGGTGACTTCGGAACAGCCCTCAAGGAAGTAATAGACAAGTACGCTCCCGACCGTATCCTTATCGAACCCTCAGGTGTAGGTAAGCTCTCCGACGTAGTAGCAGCAGTTAAGAAGGTTGAAGGCACGGAGATCTGCGGTACTGTAACAGTTATCGACGCATCCAAGTGCAAGATCTACCTCAAGAACTTCGCTGAGTTCTACGAGAATCAGATCAAGTATGCAGGTACCATCATCCTCTCCAGGACAGGCAATATCCGCCAGGAGAAGCTCGATCAGGCAGTAGAGCTCATCAAGGGCATCAATGACCACTCTCAGGTCATCACCACTCCCTGGGAACTCCTCTCCGGAGTCCAGATCCTCAAGGCTATCGAGAGCCCCCTCACTGCCGCTGACATGGCAGCTGCTCTCCTCGAAGCCGAAGAGCACGAACATCACCACCATCACCATGATCACGATCATGAGCATCATCATGACCACGACGAGCATGAGCATGAACATCACCACGACCATGATCATGAGCACGAGCACCATCACCACGATCACGGCGAAGGCTGCACATGCGGTTGTCACGATCATGATCACGAAGGTCACCACCATGCAGACGAAGTATTCGACAGCATCGGATTCGAGACTTCAAGATCTTTCACTGAGGACGGCATCAAGGCTGCTCTCGAGAAGCTCGACAACGGCGACTACGGCATGATCTTAAGAGCTAAGGGTATCGTCGCAGGCGAGGACGGCAAGTGGATCCACTTCGACTTCGTACCCGGCGAGGCAGATGTAAGAACAGGCGCCGCAGACGTTACGGGCAAGCTCTGTGTCATCGGTGCACAGGTAGACAAGGATAAGGTCAAGGAGCTCTTCGGTCTCTGATAAAGCAATATCAAAAGGCCGCTTCTGAAGTGAAGCGGCCTTTTTGTTTGTCTGAAATACAACTAAAGAGCAAGGATATCAGACACGATATCCTGTAACTCCCAAACACACAATGATAAAGTACATCAACCCGGAACCAAGATGCCACATAAACAACAACCCCGGAACGATCAATCGTAAGGACGATCTTCCCTTTGTACTGCAATATGATAATAGTGACTGTCCTCTCTTTCTGTCGGAAAAAAAGATGACACTATTCTTATAGAATATGGATATAGCGATAAGAAACATTATATACACAAAGCACTGTAATCCCCATCCCATGTTGCCATCATAAAATCTTTCGCCGCTCTCCGCAATGAAGAACATCTCCAAGAAAGAAATAACAAATCCCAGCGCAGCAAGACGGAAAAGCTTATTATCTCGACATTCACGAGGATAAGCGATCAGAATAGCAAGCGGGAATGCCATTCCGGTCAAAAACTCAAGGAACGGATGGGCTGACATCAGGATAAAATCTCCTAATACAAAGATCAAGCTTGTATTCTCTGATGTCTCAACCGATGGATCAAAATTAACAAAATACTGCCACAAAAGGACCGGGAGAGATATCAACACTGACATTCCAAACATTACCCAACGAGAGAATCCGCGCCCCTTTGATCTTGTGATATCTGCGATCATCACAACGAGCAGCGAGGGAGCAAATCCCAGGATAAAATTCGGCTTTATTGCGTTGACAAGCGACAGCAGAAGCGCAAAGATGATCATCCTCTTCACATCGAAGTTCTTAATATAATCGTTTATTCGATCGAACAAAAATAACATGATCAGTATGGCTACCGCGCGCATCCCATGGTAATTCTCACTATGCCAGCAATTCCCCGTGAAATTCCTGTACATGAATCGATTAATGGCAGGAATGTAAGGAGGCAGCACCACAAGGGAGGCCAGTGACAAAAGGTGCATAACAAAGGCATTACCCTGAGGAACTATCTTCTTCATAAAAAGATACCCGAAAACTATCTCCAGTATAACGATCAATGCAAGATGTGCCGCCACCAGCCATGAGCCAGCGGAACCTAAGCCCAGGAGCACGTCATTGATCAGAAGCGTAAGGCTGTATTCACCTTTTATACCGTATGTCTTACCATAGAGCAAATGCTCATAAATGTCCGAGAAATAGTTACCGCTTGGACCGGGATATAAAACTACCATTCTCCAGAATAAATTGATAAAAACGATAAAGCTCACCAGCAGCAGGACTGCTATCTTGACCATCGTATTCTTGTCAGTTCTTGACCTCATATCAACTGCACCTCTCACAAAGAACAATTTCCGAACAATTTCGATTATACACACTTTCATCCCATCATGCTCTCGATGGTAGCGACATTAGTATCTTCGACGGCATTTAGGTTATACGGTGTGAACTGAGCTTGGGGAGTCGTACCCGTATACCATGCTCTTGAATCGAAATATGTCTGTACATAAGGATCCGAGAAGATACATCCGTGATGCGCATAGTAAGTATCACGCAGAAGCTCCAGCGCAAAAGCATCGGAAGCCATGGCCTGATCCGCGTTGGGCCCCCACGTATAGAACTGACGTATCCCGTTGACCTCACGATATGAGCTCAATACATCTATCTCGATATCAGAAGCTGCTATCTCCGTCTCATCCGAAATGACCCTGGGGCTTCCGGTAGTCCATCTGTCTGTATATCTGCATCCGACCAGCGTGAAAGATCCGTCTTCTCCACGGACAAAATGCGCTATCGATACGCCCGCAAAATTGCTGTCGTTAATCTCCTCAAAACAGAGATAATAATCGTTGTCTACGGCATTACCTCCGAGGAGTACAAAATGGATATTGGGACCCATTCCGGAACCGGTTGAGTAGCATACACAGGGAACGCCGTCGTGATCCTCTGTCGTATACGGGTTAAGGCTCAACCCGTCCATATCGATACCAAGGACATCCGTGAACGCGGCGTTGACATCTGACACCGGATTATACATGATATCCACGGGCTCATTGGGACTCACCGAATTAGGATTGATAGGATAAGGTAAGACATGCCTTAAGTACGCATTCTCAGGTCCGTCAAAATTAGACACCAGGAATCCGCAGTATGCGACGGGCTCGCGCTCTTCTGTCAGGAACAGGCAATCGTATGTGCTCTTGCAGTAAATGCCGCTGAAGTATTCGTACTCTTCGGGAGTAAGATTACCGAAGCAGGGAAGCTCGCCGTTAACATCGTAAAGACTGGCATTAGCAGCGAAAGGATCATCTATAGGGGCAGGCTCTGCGAAAGTGGGCTCTACAGTAGTCTCCGACGCTTCAGAAGAAGCTCCTGTCACCTCTTCTGAAGTCTCACTTGAAGTCACTTCAGTAGACTCTTGCGAAGGAAGCTCCCTTATACTTATCGCGGTACTCTCGCTCTCTTCCGTAGCCTTACTGCAGGACACAAGGACCGATAGTGTCAACAGCAATGCAACTATACTTTTCCTTTTCATTTTAAATCTCCTTTGAGATCAGTACGGGCACCATATATCGCTATTAGTATACGGATTAACGGCTATGACCGTGATCTCGCCGTTTACCACGCGTATATGAAGATTGGGGATGAAGTAAACATCCTCATCGTCAAGTCTGTCGATAAACTCGGATATAGTGTAAAATACGGCGTAAGCTTCAAATGCCATGATTCCGTCAGAGTTGTAAGGATAGCAATGATCGATGATGATAACATCAGATGCGATATCAAACGTCGTTGAGACCGTTGCAGATTCCGTAAAGTAATAATCCCAACCATTTGCCAAATAATACAGACCGTTCTCCTGCAAATTAAGATACCAGTAGTCTACGTAACCTTCTATTGATTCTATTGTTATCGATACTCCGATGTCCGTAGGAGGATCTACAGATATTACCTTATAATCTTGCAAGATAATATCTCCTTCACTAAGAGAAGCGACCTCGTCAGGTGTCATGGAGATATATCTCTCCACAGTGAAAGTTCCCGAAGATCCGTCTTCGGAAAAGGTGAAATCCGTTACGAGATACTCCTCATAAGGCTCCCCGTTTGAAGTTATGTAGATGCAATCAGATGGTCCTGATGAAATTGAGGGAGAAGGAGTAGACGTGGATGTAGGACGATGTGTAGGAGTTGTAGTAGTCTCCTCCGTTGTCTCTTCTACGGTAGTTGTTGTCTCTTCTTCTGTTCCCTCCTCTGTCTCCTCAGGTACCTTACCGCAGGATACGAGCACTGATGCTGCCAGGAGCAGCGCGATGATAGCCTTCCTTTTCATATACACTCCTTTAGTCACGTCCGACTGATATATCAACCCTCTGACCGCCGGGAACCGTGATGAAAGGCTCGCAGTCGTGAGGATCGGCGACAGCCATTATGGGCTGAACGATGATGAAGTTGCCGTCGTTATCGAAGAACATGGTCATGTTTACGTTAAGGACATCGTGAGAGAAATCTTCCTCCATGGCAAAACCGAACTCACCATATCCTGACCAGTCGGGATTGGGCGCATGACCTACTGCGGGAGCTACGCCGTCTTCACCGGTAAAAGTCTCATTGATATATGTCTGCGTCGCATCTGCAGCTGCTTCATAGAATCCGTCTGCCGTAAGACCTGCAAGAGCGAGCACCTCATCCGGTGTGAGGACATGTCCTTCCGAATTGAATGTATATGCCTCGTAGTAACCACCCCATCCGTCATAGTTGTAGTCGATAACGACAGAATAGATGCCGTCAAAGTAATGGTAGACACTGAACTTCAGTGATGTATATACCGGGTTTTCCATAACGGTTCCGTCGTCCCAGACATAGACATCGTCCCTGATCTTCTGATTAAGAGCATTGATCTCATCCGTATCGATATTGATATGAGGGAATCTGTAACCGGTTCCCAGATCCGTATATTCCGTAGTGACAATGCCGTCAAAGTATGATCTGTCATCAGGAATGGGAGTAGGCGTAGGAGAAGGCGTAGGCCTGGATGTAGGCGTCGGGACTGGTGTAGGTTCGGGAAGCGGGATCAGCGCTTCCGGATCGAGCCTGTCTTCGTCATCTCCGATATAGATCGTCATTACGGGTCTGACACCGGAGCCTGCAGAACAGGATATGCAGTCGAAGCAGAGCTCGCCTGATGTATTACAGCAATCGGCCACACCCGTTGCATTGTCACCTCTTGATCTGAGCCACCAGTACTGACCTACGGGATACTGCTCGAAGATATCCCTGTATGAACTGAAGTCGAGCCTGTTCAGAAGATAGATCCTGTAGTCCGAAGATACTTCTGGAGCAATCGTATCGGAAGCACGTTCTATACGGACCTTCTCTTCATCAGTAAAAGCTTCCTCGAAGAATGTGCTGTTGAGCCAATAGCATAAAGTCGAATCGTTCCAGAGCAGTACGTTACCGTCTGCTTCGTAAGGCTGCTGTGATACGATGTCCTTGGAAAGGCAGTAGATCTCATCCGCCTCGTTCTCGAGAACGATCCACTCTATGGGTTCACCCTCGTATTCTCCGAAGACAAAGAGCGATCCGGGTGTGAGAGATGCGAACTCGCTTATATCCGTTACAGCCTCTGCCGGAGCAGACGAAGTCGTCTCTTCCTCCTCATCGGCCGCCTCTTCTTCCGTTATCTCTTCTGTAGTTTCTTCTGCTTTCTCCTCTGCGGGCGCTTTACCGCAGGATGCGAGCATTGCCGCCGCCAAAAGGACAGCAATGAGCTTTGTTCTCTTCATAACTTTATACCCCTCATCAAAATGATAAGGATATTTTACTTATTACGAAATGCTCTGGCAATCGAAATAATTACGCTCAAACACCCGACAAATTACAGAAAAAGCAAGAGCCACGCTTGATAGGCGCGGCTCCCGTCTCTTTTGTTACTTTGTGTTTACACCTTCGGGAAAGTAAGCGTTACCTTGAAAAGGTCTCCGTCTATGTGGATATCCATGGTGCCTCCCATGTGCTCCGTAAGGCTCTTTGCTATAGATAATCCGAGGCCGCTGCCTTCAGTGTTACGGGACTTATCTCCCCTTACGAATCTCTCGGTAAGCTCCTCTGCGGAGATATTAAGCTCAGATGCGGAGATGTTCTTGAAGGATATCTCAGAAGTGTCGCCTTTTGTTATAAGGTCAATATATACTCTCGTATTAGGCATAGTGTACTTACAGATATTACTCATTAAGTTGTCTATTACTCTCCAGAGATATCTTCCGTCTGCTTTTATCGTCTGCTCTTCTTCGGGTACCGTCACTACGGGGATAAGTTCTTTCTTCTTAAGCTTCTCTTCGAACTCGCCCGCAGCCTGGGACAGCAGTACGCTGACGTTAACCGGCTCGATGTTCATCTCGATAGCTCCGGAAGAGGCCTTGGATGCTTCGATAAGATCCTCTATGAGCTTCTTCAATCTCTCTGACTGCCTGTCCAATACCTCGAGGTATTCCTGCATCTTGGGGTCGTCCGTACCATGCTTCTCCATAAGGTCAACATAGTTGATTATAGATGTAAGAGGAGTCTTAATGTCGTGGGAGACATTGGTGATGAGCTCGGTCTTCATGCGCTCGGACTTCATCCTCTCCTCTACTGCCTTGTTGATGCCTTCGCTGACGTTAGCGATATCATGTGCATGTGACTTGAAGGCAGGGAGCATATGAGTGGTATCTATGGTCGCATCCGTGTTGCCTGATGCTACAAGGGACATGCCTTCCTTTACGCGGTTGAACTGTAATGCGAACCAGATGATGACCGCTACCTCGATAGCCTTGTAGATGACAAAGAGGAAGAGACCGGCACTGAATTCAGATGCTACTACGGCCAGACCCAGCAGCTGGATCACACCTACTACGGCAGAAAAGATCACTGCCTTTACCACAAGAGAAGTATTCTCGTTAAGGTTCTTGAGAAATGCCCTTGCGGGTATGCACATATAGTAAAGGAGAGTATTTCTCATAAAGGCACGGGCCTTGAACCTGGTAACGGTATTCATGGAAAACCACAGGAAGAAGGAAGCACCGAGTCCTACGGCTGCCAGTGATATGAGCAGGATCGAGTTGAAGCTCACATATCCGTCAAATGCACCGACTATGCACAGGATGCATGCGGCTTCTACTCCTCCGAGGAGTGTCAGGAGGATAGCATAAGGGATCTTGTTACCGAAGGAGATCGTATTCTTTGCCAGGTACATGAGAGCGACGAACGTGACGATCGAGAGGATACCCGAGATCACCATCATGCCGGCACCGTTGGCATCGCACCAGGAGATATATCTCGCGACCTTGTCACAGGCTGCAAAGACGGTACCTTCCGCAGCATTATAATCGATACTGTAGACCACGTAATACTGTGTACCGCGATCGCTCATGAGTACCAGGGAACAGTCATAGTCGGTAGTCTGATCGGGCAGCTCGACAGAGCAGTAGCTGATGAGCAGAGGATTATTACGGGTGTAATTATAGTAACGCCAGCCCTCCATACCGCACACTACGCCTGCGATAGCATTCTTATCGACAGATCCTTCTATGACCATGGAAGCATCGTATCTTCCCTCCAGAAGATCGTCCTTATCCAGCTTTATATCACTCTCCAAGATCGCATAGGAAAGTGCGGGTGCGCAGTCGTATCTCCTGTCCAGGGATCCGTTATCGGCAATATCCGACAGGATATCGATGCTGCACGACATTGCTCTCTCATCGTAGATCTCCTTGCGAACGGAAGTGACATCGCGGGACGACAGTCCCTTCTCCGATGCCGCTACCACTCCGACCATGGAGAAGGCAAACATCATCGCGGACGCCGTAAACACTATAGCGGCTACGATCTTGAGCCATATATTATTCTTCTTATCAGTCATCTTATTCCTCCATCATGTATCCGTAGCCCCAGACGACCTTGATATATCTGGGATTGGCAGGATCTATCTCTATCTTTTCCCTGAGATGTCTGATATGAACAGCCACGGTGTTTTCCGTACCGTAAGGATCTTCATGCCAGACATCCTTATAGATCTGCTTAGGGGATAATACTTTCCCCTTATTCTTGATGAAGCACAGGAGTATCTCGTATTCCGTCTTGGTAAGATTAACATCCTCGCCGTCTACCGTAGCTTTCTTGATGTTGTCGTCCAGCTCGATGCCGCCGTGGCGGTATATACCGGAATCCTCGGAGGAGCTTACGGCGCTTCCGAGCATCTTATATCTTCGAAGCTGGGATCTTACTCTCGCCAGGAGTTCTACGGGATTGAAAGGCTTAGTGACATAATCGTCCGCTCCGATATTAAGACCCAATACCTTGTCGGTATCTTCACCCTTTGCGGTAAGGAAGATAACGGGGACATTGGACATCTCTCTTATACGGGAAAGGGCGGTCACTCCGTCCATACCGGGCATCATGATATCAAGAAGGACAAGGTCTATATCGCCGTCCTTTACCTTCTCGCAGGCTTCCATGCCGTTATATGCACACACGACCTCGTAGCCGTCCGAGTTAAGATAGATCTTAAGCGCGGAAACGATATCCTTCTCATCATCACAGACCAGTATTTTACCCATAACTTCAATCTCCTTATAGCGAATCGATTCACGCTATCATTGTACTAGTCCGTCTATTAATTCCAAAGGATGTATCTTATTAAGATTTGCTTAAGAACCTTTCTGCTTCAGCTGATGAGAGGGATTATCACGATCCATACGAGACCGTAGTATGCTACTACTGCCACCAGGTCATTTACTGTTGTGATGAGAGGTCCCGATGCTACCGCAGGGTCTACCTTGATCTTATGGAAGAACATGGGGATAAGGGTACCCAGGAGACTGCTTATTATCATCGAAAGGATGAGCGCTCCGCCTACGCAAAGAGCGATAAGGAGCGCGTGACCCGTAGCATCATGCTTTATGAACTTCAGGTACACGCCAATGACCGCAAGAGCCGCAGCACCTAAGAAGAGTCCGTTGCAAAGACCAACCTTCATCTCCTTGAAGGCAAGACCGACCTTCTGCTTGCCCGTAAGGTTCTCGTCCATCAGGACTCGTATGGTAACGGCAAGTGACTGTGTGCCCGCATTGCCTGCCATATCAAGTATCAGGGACTGGAAGCATATGACTATGGGAACTGCCGCCACTACCTTCTCGAATACACCTACTACGGTAGATACGACTATACCCAGAAGCAGCAGGATGATGAGCCACGGAAGCCTCTTCTTCATGCTCTCATCCGTTCTCTCGTTAAGATCCTCCTCTGCGGTAAGACCTGCCAGCTTAGCGTAGTCATCACCCATCTCATCGTCTACTGCTTCGACGATATCCTGTGACGTTAAGATACCCACGATCTTCTTATCTTCACTTAATACGGGAATGGAATCCTCGGCATATTCCCTGATCCTGTCGATACAGTCGCTTATGACCTCGTGGTCACCGACATAAGGATAGGATGTGATTATAAGATCCTCCAGATCCGTATCAGACCTGGCGACGATAAGATCCTTAAGATCGATGGCTCCATAGAACCTCTCATCCTTATCCACTACATAGATCGTGTAGATATTATCGTTATCGCCTGCCTGCCTTACCAGTTCCCTCATGGCGGCCCTTACCGACAGATCGTTCTTGATAACGATGAGATTGGTAGTCATCTTACTGCCGATCTCATCGTCATCATACGACAGGATCAATCGGACGTCCTTACCGGCGTCGCCTTCGAGCATGCTGACGATCTTCTCGGATGTACTATCATCCATCTCCTCCAATACATCTACGGCGTCGTCGGAGTCCATGTGTGAGATGACCTTGGCAGCCTTCTCGATATTGAGCTCGCCTATGTATTTATCAACGTCTTCGATGTAGGTGAAGATCTCAGAGACTTTCTCGGATCCCAGGATAGGATAGATCCTAAGTCTCTCTTCAGATGTCATCTGCTCGAGAGCTCCTGCTATATCGTTATCGTGGTAATCGGATATCCTCTCGTTAAGTTCTCCTGCGGGGATATCGCTCCTGAAGATAGCGAGGAGCTCCTCTACAAAATTAGGCTCCTTAAGGATATTGTTCTCCATAAGTACCTGCCTCCTTTATGTTTCTTTGGGAAATAAAAAAGCACCGCCCGCAGCGATGCACACAAGAAAACAGGTTCCCGGGACTGTTATCCCAAGAGAACTTCGAAGGTGACCTCATATGCACGGCTGACGGTATTGCTACTTCGGTAATGACTGTCTGCTTCCATGCGTATCACCTCCCGCTTATCAACGTTCTACTATGTTTTAACCCCGTATCGCCATATAGTCAAGTGATGTGGCTCAAGTCGGGAAGATCTAATATCTGATAACCGAATGCGTTGACGATCTTGGTCCCCGATTCATGTTCCTGGAATATCTTGATATTCCTTCCGTAGTTCGCATGGACATGACCGTGGAACATATAGGAAGGTCTGTATCTGTTCATGATGTAATTGAATGTCTCGAAGCCGTGATGAGGAAGATCCTCAAGATCACCGTAGCCCTTGGCGGGAGCGTGCGTCACGAGAACGTCTATTCCCCTCTTCATATAGATCTTCGGAGTCGCCTTGGTGGCACGAAGTCTCATCTGTGTCTCGGTATACATGCACTTGCTGTCTTTCCTGTAGCGCATGCTCCCTCCGAGGCCGAAGAATCTGTATCCGTTGAATTCATATACTGTATCCTCTATACAGTCGCCCGGAGGAGGATTCTTGAGAAGAGCATCGTCGTGGTTGCCGTGAACATAGATAAGAGGAACATTTACCATCGATACCAGGAAGTCCAGGTAACCGGGTTTTAAGTCGCCGCAGGATATGATGAGCTCGACGCCCTCAACCCTTTCCTTCTTGAAATAGTCGTAGATACGCTTATCTTCTTCGTCGGCGACTACCAATACTCTCATGTTATACCTGTCTCTCCTCTGCCCACGATCGGCATGCCGTTGGCCTTTACGGTCTCCTGCGCCGACTCGGTAAGCTCTTCGAACTTAGGGATCGAACCTACGACATTGTCATTGAGCCAGTTCATATCGATGATCTCTTCGTTCGTGAGCCTGGGGCTGTCTTCCGGCTTGATGATACCGAACTGGGAACGAAGTTCACCGTCAAAAGGATTACACACATCTGAAGTGATGGACTTCTTCATGGCAGATATCAATTTAGCCGTACAGTAAGGTATGATATCACATTGTGAGACATCTATCACGCCCGAAGTCATTCCCCACCAGTAATTGATCGCCTTGTCCTTTGCATCTGCGACCTCGGCGTCCCACGCGTCGTTCAGTACGGTCTGCACGATAAGGTCATAGTACTTACCCCAGTTCCATACGGGGAAAGCGATGTTGCTTATGGTTCCGTCTTCATTTCGAGAATAAAGACCATACTCGTTATCGGCGTTGGTGGGTCTTATAAGATCCGGGCCGGATACTATCTTAAGGTCGTTCTCCTTTATGTACTCTCTCCAGTACTCATCCTTAAGGCAGGACCATGTAAGGTAGATCTTTGCCTCCGGGTCTACCATGGATGCACCTATGGCAAATGCGTTTATATTGGCGATGTTGCCGCAGATGGGATACGTGGATACATAGCCTATGCGGTGGTCCTTGGCAAGAGATGCCGCCAGCACTCCCAGGAGGAACTTAGCTTCATACATCCTTCCGTAATAAGTCCTTACCGCACTGTGTGCAAGATGCACCGAGCAGTTCAGGAACTTGATGTTGGGATACTTTACCGCAGCTCTTAAGGCATGCTCCATCTGTATGGGAGACGTGGTTATGATCATATCCGCGCCGTCATTGGCAGCAGCGTCTACTGCCTTATCAAACTCCTCTTCCGTCGGAAGGCAGTCAGATGCCAAAGTCCTGATTATTCCCGGGTACTTCGCCTCGAGTTCCAGTCGTCCCTTCTCATGTCCGTTGATCCACCTGGACTTCGCTATCTCTCCGTTATAAAGGAAGAATATCTTCAGCGGATGCTGCTCGCTGTAAGTCTTCTTTTTTATGGAATCGATGATGGGGATCACAGTCTTCTTCTGAAGCTGAGGTTCCTCGGAGAAGGTGATCTGATTGGCATTTGCTCTTATCCTGATCTCCTGCCAGATGTTGCTCAGGTTCTTCTTTATCTCTTCGGGAAGAGCACCTACAAGGCTCTCGTAGCGGTACATGCCGATATATACCAGGAATGCATCACCTACTGTTATGGAGAAAGCATTACCGCCGCCTGCGGCATATGCCTTGGAAAAGTTGAGGTAGGCAGACTTAAGATCCATTATGGTATCCTCGTCCCACTGCACCCCCAAGGTAAGACCCATCTCTTCTGCGAGCTTGCCGTAAGATCCCTCTTCAGAGAACTTGATGTTATATATCTGCGTGCTCTTATAGAATTCAAGGAACTCAAAATAGATCTTTACTTCGGGGTCGTCAGATACCGGAGGAAGGATCCTCGTAACGTCTGCAAGGATCGTAGGCTGCTCTAAGTACTTTAATACGGATACTCTCTTATTGCCCTCGACTACATAGAACTTGCCCATGAACTCGATGACCTTGATGGCATCGGATATACCCTTCTCCATCTGATAGTTGTAAAGGAGGATCCACTTGGTACCGAATTCTGTCTCGGGACCTAAGATAGGCATGAAGTTCCTGGCAAAGGACTCCTGTCTTCCCTTGGTGACTGTACCTGCAACAAGATCCAGAGGTATCTCCATGGTGCCGACCTTGATCTCGGTCATGGAAGTCCTGGAATCGATCATGTTGTCCAGGGCATGAAGATACGGATAACGACCGTCGCTCAATGCCTTCTGTACGGTTTTCTTACCGAGCTTACACGCTCTGTTATATTCGTCAAGCGTAGATGCCATTTGATCATCCCCTCAAAGATCTGTATGTATCTGTCCGTTCGTGTCTTGGCGTTATTATACTACCGACGACATAAAGGGAGGGTTATGCACCTGTTACAAAAAATTGACTTTTTTACGCCTGCGCGCCGTGAGTCGCGAGATACTCGGCAGCATCGTCGATCTCATCATCAAGGTCGCTTCCGACATCAACGTTCAAAGGCTTCTTCTTGAAGAGGATATCGTACATTACGGGAACGATATAAAGTGTCATGAGCGTAGCATACATAAGACCGCCGGCGATAACGATGGACATACCTCTTCCGAGCTGGGACGCCATGCCTGATCCGAAGATCATCATGGACATGGCAAGGATAGTGGTAAGAGCAGTCATGAGGATGGGCCTCATCCTGGTCATGCCGGTAGCTACAAGAGCATCGTGCCTTTCAAGTCCGCCTATACGGAGCTGGTTGGTATAGTCGACGAATACGATACCGTTATTAACGACAGTACCCATCAGGATAACAAAGCCCAGCAATGAGAGCATGGACAGAGGCTCTCCCGCGATGACAAGACCCAGCATACCGCCCGTGAAGGCAAGAGGGATCGTGAACAGGATTATGAAGGGTGACAGGAGGCTCTGGAACTGCGCAACCATTACAAGGTAGATGAACAGGAGCGCGAGAGCCGCCATCTCAACCATCTGTACGACCATGTCCATTACCTGGCTGGACTCACCGCCTACCTCGATGGAGTATCCGTCGGGAAGGCTCTTGGCGTATTCCTCGATCTTGGGAGAAAGCTCTCTTGAGATAAGCGTAGTATTGTATCCTTCTACCGTCTCACCGGATACGGTGACATAGTGTACGAGATTCTCTCTGTTGATGGAATCAGAAGATGTGGTCTCGATGACTTCCGCGAACTCGGATAATGTGTGGATGTTATCCTCCTCTTCTTCCGTCTCCTCGACTTCTGCCGCCTCTATATCTTCGGTATCTTCCTCATCTTCATCGGAAGACATATCGAATCCGCCCGTCATGGACATATCCTGGGTGCCCGTTGTATCTTCTACCTCGAACTCGATATCGAGAAGTGATTCCCTGGTGATGATATTGGTATCGTCTACGATAGCTACATCCATCTGGATACCGTCTACGGTAATGGTAGCGGCTGTCACGGAATCAGATGTGTGAGATGCGATCTCCATATAGATCTGAGCTACGGTAAGACCGTACTTCATTGCCTCATCCCTGTCGATTATTACCTGAAGGGTCGGTGTTCCGTCGGTAAAGCTGTCGGTGACGTTGATGACACCTTCCTGTCCCTCGAAGATCGCAGATACATCGGAACTGATGGAACGAAGGGTCTCATAGTCGTCACCGTAGATATTTACGGAATAACCGGAAGAACCCATCATGGAAGACATTCCGCCCATGGAATCAAGGCTGATCTCCACTTCACAGACAGATGAGGCCGTAGCCTTCTCTATGTCATCTACGATCTTATGAAGATCTTCCTTTGATATACCTTCATCAGCAAGTGCATAACAGGTATATGAACCGTAGGAATCGGATCCTAATCCTCCCGTAAGAAGGCTCGATGAGCTTCCTGCATCAAGGATACCGATGTCGTTGATGCCGTCTACCGTAAGGAGCATGTCCACGAGCTCGTCTACAGCCTGATATGACTCTTCACGGGTCATATCCTCGGGAGTAGTTATATCGATATTAATCTGATTGGAAGTGATCTCGGGGATATATACGATACCTGTAGTAAATACCGCATATACGGAGATACCCAGGAGCAATATCGCCAGGAACAGAGGAACTATCTTGAACCTTAAGCACCAGCGAAGGGTCTTGCCGTACACTTTGAGCACCTTGTCAAAGAGCTTATGGGACTTAGGCTCAGCCTTACGAAGAAGAGTACTGCAGGAAGCAGGTACTACAGTAAGGGCCATAAGAAGTGAAGCGATAAGACAGTATCCGATGGATAATGCCAGAGGATACAGAAGTGTCTTTACCGTACCGCTGGCAAATACCGCAGGGAAGAATACACAGATGGTAGTAAGAGTAGATGCGATTATGGATCCTCTTACCTGCTTTGCGCCCTGAACGGCTGCTCTTGGAGCAGGAAGCCCCCTGTTGCGGAGCCTGAATATGTTCTCCATTACAACGACCGAGTTATCTACCAGCATTCCTATACCAAGCGACAGTCCCGACAGTGTCATGACATTGAGCTGAAGGTTCGTGAAATACATAAGCACCAGCGCCAGCAATACCGACAGAGGGATACTGATGGCAACGACGATGGTAGGCTTTACGTCCTTGAGGAACAGAGCCAGGATGATGATAGCAAGTACCGCACCGAGAGCCATACTCTGGAATACGCTTCCTACGATCATGTTGATGTATACGCCCTGATCTACGAGGTTTACCGTATGCATTCCGGGATACTGCTTACAAAGCTCCTCGAAAGCCTTATTGCAGTCTCTTGATACTGCGTTGGTACCCGCGGAAGATGATTTGTATATACAAAGGATAATGCCGTCTGAGCCGTTAAGGCATGTATAGCTCTCGCCCGCATTGTCGATCACTGTAATATCTGCGATATCCTCGAGCCTTACGGTACCGATTATATCGTTATCGATAAGGAGCATGGAGGCGATCTCCTCGGAACTGCCGTATTCCTCGCCCACCTTGAGGAGCCATGAGTTATCGTTCTCATCGTCAATGTAACCGATGGGCATAGCGAAGTTCTGGGCATATATTATCTGCGACAATGTCGAAGCCGATATGAGCTGATCGATATTGGCATTGGCAAGAGCCTGTTCCCTGGCCTCGTCATACTGTGCCTGAGCCTGGTCAAGAGCCGTCCTTGCATCCGACAGCTGCACGGCGGCAGTGGAGAATCCTACGGCTGCATCGATCTGTCCCTGTGTGATGCCGCTCGTCATAGTCTCAAGCCCCTGGAGCATCTGGGGGATCGAATCGACGAGACTGCCTATGGAAGCAAGCTGTGCATCCGTATCGCTGATATTAGCAGACATCTCGCCCAATACATCAGCAGCTCTTAATCTTTCCAGGATACTTCCAACCTGGGAAAGCGCAGATGCGATGCTCCTGGTGGAAGTAATAAGGTTCGTAAAGGAAGAACCGTCTATTCCGTTGGAAGCTGAATCAAGGAGTGCGTTGACAGCGGCGATATCGGCCTGGAGCTGTGCCACCTGGGAAGCATCTACGCCTGCGTACTGCATGGTGGCGTTGGTAAGGTTAGCCTGTGCTTCGTCGTACCTTGCCTGTGCTGCCGCATATTCTTCGGAAGACTCGCCGTAGGCGGCAAGAGCTTGATCGCGTGCCTCCGATGCAGCCTGATAGTCTGACAGCAGCGCCAGGTATTCAGGAGAGCCGAAGTCGGTAGAAGGATCGTTATTTGCGGCATCCATCGCACTCTGGAGCTCGTCGTAAGCAGCCTGCGCCTCAGAGAGAGCGGCAGCCATCTGTTCCTGTGCGTCAGCAGCTGCGGAAAGATCTGCCGATGCCTGATCAGCAGTCGCCTGAAGTCCTGCGATAGTCGAATCTGCATTGGCCTGTAATGTATTAAGACCGTTGGAGAGCTCCGACAAGCGGCTTCTTAAGTCATTGATATTAGTTCTAAGGTTAGATGCGATACCGGGAGCCTGCGCATCGAGCTGCGAGAAGATCGCAGAGGACATGGTATCACCGAAGCTGGATTGAGCATCGTCTAACTGCTGCTGAGCTTCTTCCAGTTGTTCGTTGGCATCGTCAAGTTGCTGCTGGGCATCAGCCAGTATATCGTTAGTCTCCGTCAGGATATGGTCATTGACCGCATCGATCTTCTCCTGATTGAGCTCCACCTGGATGCTCTGCTCGACAAGTCCTACCGTAGTGATGCTGGCAACGCCGTCTTCTCTGGATATATAAGGGATAACATCGTTATTGACAAAGTCCGTGAGCTGGTAGATATCGTAACCGTCGACCTCAACTGCGACATACATGGTAGCCAGCATATCGAGGCTTATCTCCATGATGCTGGGAGTTCCTGCACCTTCAGGCAGTACGCCTTCCAGCTGGTTGACAGCACCGGAGACCTTGACGATCGCAGAGTTCATATCCGTACCGTCGGCAAACTCCAGCTGTACCATGGAGTAGTTCTCGGAGCTCGAGGAAGAGATATTCTCTACGCCGCTTATGGTTCCGAGAGCACTTTCGATGGGGACGGTGACCTGAGCCTCGACCTTATCGGGGCTGGCACCGGGATATGTAGTGATGATTATAAGGTATGGAAGGCTCATCTCGGGAAGAAGATCCATCGTCAGATGCGACAATGAAACAAATCCCAATGCGATTATCGCTATCACGGCAACGAGCACCGTGAAAGGCTTTTTAACACTAAACCTTTCCATTCAATTCCCCCCTGATATAAAAGCAAGATAAATCTTAAAGGCAGGTAGGACACAATTCAACTATTTATGGCGCAAATACCCAGATTTTGCCCAATTTGAACAAACAAATAAATGCTATCTAATGCCCATTTTACGGGACCCATAGCAAAATAGTTACAGTACCGTACTTTCTCTTATCCTGCTTCTTACCATAGTTACCGAACGTTATCGTCGGTAGTCTCATTTTACTACAGCTTTGCCTCGGGGATTGAAACGGGATGAGACCTATTTGTGATATTATTGTTAATGGAGGATAGACAGATGAAGAAGACACTGACAGCAGCAGTGGCATTACTGGCCGTTATAGCGACCGTATCGGGGTGTTCGTCAGCAGTGAAGCCCCATATAAC
Organism: Oscillospiraceae bacterium; assembly: GCA_900176545.1. GTDB lineage: Bacteria > Bacillota > Clostridia > Saccharofermentanales > Saccharofermentanaceae > Saccharofermentans. Next base: position 172,231 of record FWXP01000005.1, on the reverse strand, counting down.
CATCAGCACGTCAGAAAGCGAGGAAGTTCCTTCGGACACCGAAGTTCCCGTTACTGAACCCCTGCTCCCTGTCATCCCTTCCATAGACGAAGACAACACCCCCTATGTGAACGATCTGCCGCAGGTGCAGTTCTCCTCAGAAGATCTCCCTTCCGGCTTTATCGCCAATGACAACATATGGGTAGACGTATCTTCAGTGGAACGAGAGTCACAACCTTATGTCTTCTATGTTCCCAAGCTCCGTGACGGCAGCGAGGACGCGGATTCATGCAATGCGCGTATCTCGGATTTCATCTCAGGCTGTATGTCCGACGAGCGATGCACAGGCTCGGACTTTATCTATTTCGAGACGAACAGTCACATCTTTTCCGTGCTCATAACGGCTCACCTGGATTCAGGCGACGATCTTTATATGTGCGTTACCTACGATACAGAGGAGAGCCTTTGCCTTACAAACGAAGACATAATGGCATACGCGGGACTTGATGAGGATACCTTATACGGCACCGCGGCAGGAGCCGTAAGGAATGTCCTTATCTCAAGAGCGCCCGCGGATGAGACCCTGTTTACCGATACGGGACTGAACCCCGATTCTACTCTCGGACGTGCCGCGGATTCTTCCGAAGATGTACGAAATGCATACGACGCTACCTTTTCCGACACTACCTTGAATACGGAGATGCCGATGTTCATAAACGACTCGGGAGAGATATGCTTCTGCTCCGACATAGTATCGGCGGAAGGTCCCGCATACCACACGGAAGCCTACTCCGTGTCAGGCACGACCTACCGCGGCTCCACCGTCAACGGCATTACGGGAAGTGCCTCCCTTCTGGACATCAATTCGGACGGGATAAAGGAATATATAGAGAGAACATCCGAAGGGACCGCAGTTATCTACAGGATAACAGAAGGCAGCAAGGAGGAGATCGCTACCGTAGGATCCACTTCTCTTCGCATGACTTCCGCTTACTTCTTCGAAGAGAGCGGATTCGAGAGCAGACCCGTGCTCCGCGTAAAGCTCCCTGCTGATGAAGGATCCCTCTCCTACGAACTCATCCTGGTATCTTCAGACTACGAAGAGGTCACAAGGCACACCGTCACATGGTCGGACACCAATGCTGACGGAGCCATAACAGAAGAGGACAGCTTCCTCCTTGACGGATCGCTGTCCTCATATTCCGAATGGTATGACCTTACGGGGATAGTCTGATGGCATCAGCCCTCTTCTACTATCACTCCGTCACTTTCATCACTGACCATAGCGGCATTCTTCTTTGATATCGCACTGAATATGATAAGGAATATTCCGAGGGCAAGTAATGCTCCGAGTATGAACAATGCTATACCTGTCTGCTTAGCGACAAAATCCGAGAAGAGCTTACCGAGATCTTTCTCGTCAGCCTCCTTGAAGGCGAGGGTCAACAATCCGCCGATACCTGCTATTCCGATACCGTTAAGGGCTTCGCAGACCGTAAGTGCGATACCCGTGTTCCTTATGGCAGCAAACTTATCCTTGCTTATAAGGAGCATGACAGCGATAAGAACGGCACTCATGACGACCGTTATACCCATATAGACTATAAATCCCTTGTTGAAGTTCTCTTTGAACTCAAAGAATCCGCTCTCCTCAAGATCGTCAGCAGCTTCCTCTACGGAGTCGCATACTGCATCGTAGAATTCGTCCTTGAATTCAGCACGCTCTGCGGGAGTAGCATATTCATAGAAAAGATCTTCAAGATACTCATCGTAGAGATCGTCAAGTGCATCCTCGTCGATATCTGTATCACCGCTCTCTATGACATCCACCAGCTCATTTACGCAGAAGTGAGCATAGTCCGTAAAGAAGTCCTCATCCAGCTCATCCTTAAGGATTGGATCCTCGGTAAGCTCCTCGATGTCCGCATCTTCCATGAGGATATCGATAAAGTCATCACTGGTAAGCAATTCTCTCCAGCTCTTAGTATTAAAGAATGTTGCCCTGAGGGCTGCACCGATACTCGCAAGTCCCAATGTGATAACAAGGATTATCGTTATGAACACCCTGCCGACAACTACGCCTGTCGAATCTTTCTTCATCTTACATACCTTCCTTTTTCAAACCATTAATGGGATTATACATAAAAATTCTTTTATGTGCATCCTCCCTGTTCTATGCCACGAGCAGTTTAAAGACAAAATAAAAGAAGCACCACGTTCGTGATGCTTCTTCTTGGCGGAGAAGGAGGGATTCGAATTAGAAACTGTTCGTCCCACCCTATCCAAAACAATAAAATACGTAGCTTTCAGACTATGAATCGAGGCATTTTTGAACGGGTCAGTCCATTTATTCCATTCTTGATGAAGCTAATTGTCGTCAAAACTGTCGTCAGCAATAGAAATCATAAATCCGCGAAGATCACATTCAACTTAACCCTTTAGACTCTGCAAGTATTCGATCGCCTCATATACATTTGAAAATGTTACACTCTTTGTATTGAGCCACTGATTTCGCTCATCCGTGTCAGCTAAATCTGGCAATCCATCAACCTCCAAGGCCTTAACTGTTTTCTTTGAGTTGGTTATCGCATCTTTATATTTTTCTGCTATTTTTGCAGTAGATTCATAATCACCTTTTTTGTATGTTGGAACTCTTTTCTTCACTTCATTAATTACTTTCTCCTTTTCAGGGACGGTGATTAATTTAGGGGTGAAATATTTATAATGGAGCATAAACCAGTATTCTATACAACCCGATGTCATAAGTAGCCTTACACGTATTCCTTCTTTTTTTCTCAGCTTACGTAGCGATTTTATTATAACCAATCGGTCATTCCATTTATGAATGTCTTTCTCTTCTATATCATAGAAAAACCAAATTTCATCCGTTACTTCTATGCTATTCCTATACGTTGGAGATTTAGAAAATTTAGCTTTCGCCTCGCTAAAAAGACCTGTTTGATGTGGACGCTTTATAACTGCAACATCCGAGAATGTTTTCTTCAAATAATCAGTATAAGCTTGTTCACTTTCCCCTTCGCAAAATACATATATAAACGGCTTGGTAGGTTTAATCTTACGAGGCATTATTCCACCTCCTCTATTTCGACGTCTGGCGTTGCGCCATATTTGCCATGCAAATATCCTTTTCTGATATTTTCAGTTGTTCTTGTTGAAAACTCGCTGATGCTATACAACTCTGACGAACCATCTTCTCTATTTTTATCAGCAAAATACAACTGATCCTTACGTAGTATCTCCATATTCATAAGCTCAGTATTATGAGTTGTAAATATAAGCTGCGCCCCATTAGGATTGGTATGTTTACTTTGGAATTTAGCTACAACAAAGTTCACAAGCATGGGATGTAATTCTCTTTCAATTTCATCAATAACTAAAATACCACCTTTGGATAGGGCAGACTCGATAGCAGGAGCAAAAGACATCAGCCTTCGTGTACCATCTGACTCATCAGACAATTCCAAGGTATATCGATCTGTTTTGCCCTCCTTATTCACACCAAAGTGTTCTGATGTAGCTTTAATCTCATTCATCTTAAGCTTTGTTTCTGAATTATTAGATGTTTCTGATAAAACATTCATAAACTGCGTTAATGCAGCCTTTATTCCTTCCGGTATATTCTCCGGAAAACTAAGATTATCCTTTATCTCCTTACTATCTATTTCAAACTGTATTTTTTCAATACCAAAATCTGCTGCTTTTGCATAATCAGAAATTGCTTGCAACATATTTGCATCATTAGAATAGTCAAGCAACTGCCTAGGAATGTCAGAATAGTCCCTTGAAAAATATAAATGCTCACGAAACCACTTCATTGCATTTACACATACCGTATCATTCATCGTACATGCTATAGAGAAGAATAACTGATTTGGCGCAACAGTCTCGCTAATAAGCTTTCTTTTTGACTTTTCTTCTGTAAATTTAAAAGTTTGATTCTCTCTGCTAAATACTAATGCTTTCTGCCCTTTCGGAGCATGGTACAACGATTCCTTGCAGACTTTCTCTTTTGTGGCAGCAAACGAATACCAGTACTTTATACCTGATAATGTATACACAAATTCAAATTCTGTTGCTTCATATTTTGAATAATCATTAAGAGCAAATGGAATAACTGGAATATTAGAACTCTCATATTGTGTTCTCTGAGCATTTTTAATAAACTGCACAGCAAGCCAAAAAGCACGAATCACATTGCTCTTACCGCCTCCGTTTTTTCCATAAATCGCAACGCTTGGCAAAATATTCAAGGAGCCATAAGATATCAGACTGTTTCGAAAAGTTCCAAGACCTGTGGCCTCCATAGACAGTACGGTCTCGTCGCGAAACGATCTATAATTTTTGAATTTAAAACCAATAAGCATAATACACCTCCATTAATTCATCATTAGTATATCTCAATATACGACCAAATCCAATCATTTTTATCAAACTTTTTGATTTTTAAACCAAAATTTATCACCATGCACTTCATCCATTGTCACGAACACTTTTGAATTTCCCGTCTTAGTTGTTCCTCCCCCAGATACACTGTTATATGCCTATTGTTCTCCTTACGATAAGAATCATGCAAATATCCGTCTACATGATTTAAAAATCAACACTTAATTCAGAACATCATTACGCTTTTGGAAACATGTTATTCATTGCTCATATATAAATCTACGGCAAACTTTACTCTTGACTTCTATCGACGATAAGAGGAAGATGCTTACACTCTTTTCCCTAGCATGTACATATCCATAAGTAAGAGAGTATTCTTCTATAATTCTAGTTGCTTTTCTATTGTATAGTTAACATTCCAGGTCCATGGCGAACCTGGCCCCGGTTCATTTGTGAACAAAAGCATAACGCAAGTACTACGTTACATTTCACAGGTTAATTCATTCTGTCATTTCATCAAGCGCGATATACATTTTCAAAAGGTTTGTGATTATTATTCTAACTCCATGCTGAACAATGCCTATACTTGATATATATATCATGATACTGAAACAACCACTATCCGTAAACGCAGTACAATTTGAATATAGATTTGCAGCGATTGCTCAGTCCTCAAGCTCAATATCTTCTTCGATTTTTGTATTAATCCTTACTCGTTCTTCTACATTAATACTACTTACCAACAATTCGTTTATTGCACACTTCTGGATAAACTCATTAATTAGGTTTTCTCCATATATATTTTTTAGTGTTATCACCAACCCGAATTTTACCAAGTTTGGGCTATGTTTGCTGTTTCGTTCAGTCTTTTTTATGCTAATCCCCCAGAATCCATTTTCATATAGCGATTTTGCTTTTCCTCTATCTTTTTGGCGCTCGCATATTACCTTGATGTTATCCCATTTCCTGTAGTAGTTGCGTGCTGATGCTTCAATAATTCTAGAATCTGGAGTATTTTGACAATTGTCATTTATGGTCTTTATTCCTTTATTTGTGATTCGACCAAAATGAATATCCAATTCTGTGCTAGTATAATCAACCCCCTGGTTTCGTTCACATTCGCTAAAATAGCATAATGTAGCCTTAGCGATATAGGGTTGCATATTATTGCTTATAGGCACTGGAATCCTATAAAGATAGTTATCGTATGTTGAAGCTTCACTAGTTATAACAAATCGTATCTCATCATCATTCGAATGCAATATGTCTTCTATGCGTATTGGTACGACTCCCATTCCAATATAACTATGAATATTGTTTATTCGATTGGGTTTCCATCCAATTGCCGAGTCAACAATAAGTGCTTTTGCTATTTCACGAGACAAACCTACTCTATGAATGAGAAAAGCTATTTTACGTGCTATAAAAGGCGCTGCGAATGAGGTCCCACATGTGGATATTGCACCATTCCTTGTGCATACTCTTATTGGTTCGTTTTTATCGCCCCCATAATATGCAATATCCGGTTTATTGTAGAAGGACAACACTGGACCTTTTCTGGAATATGCAGCAGGTTCCCCCCCTCTCTTTATTGAATTAACGACTATTGAGTTGATTGAATCTGCAGGGGCACCAATCCGTTTCTTCATGCTATGTGAATTGTCATTGGTTCCAGCAACCACAAAAATGATATCGTCAAATTCATTTTGTAATTTATCCAATTCGAAAGCCTGATAAGAAATGAAATTTTCGTTAATTTCCAAAGCTGATCCTATAGAGAAATTCCATACTTTGATGTCTCTATTTTGAGTTACGATCTTTCTCACTTTTTTCATTATTTCTATTGAGTTATACCCATTCGATGTAATCAGGCTAAAATGCCTTACTCTAAAATTCCCGCAACCGTCATTAAATGTGGGATTGATTCTATGACCGTCAACTATTATTGAGTCAACCGCCGTTCCGTGTTCTCTATCTTTATTGTCAACGGGTATTCCTTTTAATTCATCGCAAACATCAACCCACTCGCTAAAATACACACTATCATCAAAAAATGAATCAATGACACCAATTATTGGTTCATTTGTCGGAGGCGGTAGAGTAAAAACCTCGTGCGAAGGCAACTCGTTACTTTCGATTGGTTCATATTTCGCGAAATCTTTTACTGCCATCGAAACTAAATAAGGAACTTTATTAACCAGTATTTCATACTTAGCTTTATCAAGAATAAAAGTATTTTTGTCAATTATATTCTTGAGCTCAATTTCAATACCTAATACGGTAAGCCACTTTCTATAATCCTCTTTTGTATCGTATAATGTAACGATTTGAGTATCTGCTTCTGTTGACTCAGGAGTAGGAACGAAAATCTTTTCTACATAAAAACTATCAACTATAAGATTTACGAATGAGGTTCTAGATATTGCGTTACTATTCAAGCGAATTTCTTTTTTATTTATTTTGTCTACAATGCTTTTGTTTACGGAGCCATTGAATTGTTTATCGACAATTGATTTTACAGTAATCAATTCATAAATAGATTCCTGAATCGAATCATAGGGAGCATAATAAGTAATTATGTGATGAATATAAGACTCACCTTTGTTGAATTTGGCACCTACTATTCGGGTTTTTGTTGTATTGCTAGCAATTAGCCTGCGAACTCGATTGCTTTTTGCAACAACACGATTATATTCAATGCTGATCAATGCATTATCATTTATTTTTTTGTCGCTCCAATATACCTGCAGGTATTGCAATTGTAAAATCATTTGTCCGATTTGTTCAGATTTCACCGTACCATTAGCAGGTAAACTTGGCATACCGACTTGTGATTTGCGAGTATTATGTCCAAATTGTCCTTTGATTCGCAGAATATCATTCATACTACGTTTCCTCTATTAAATGCATCTTTCTCGCTATATTGCTTTTGGGTATCCCTGTAAGTATTTCTTTTTCTCTCAAGGTATAATTAGGCAATTGTGCAATATTTGCTTCGCTCCCTGTTACCAAAGAATACAAAATTTTCAGATAATCAAATGGTTTGGAACTCTCAGAAAATGCAAATGCAGTCTTAATTACATTCTTAAGTTCGCCCGGGTTTGGTATCGTTTCATACTCTTCTATTATTTTTTTAAATAGGCGTTTATTCTTTTCACAAAACGTAAAATCAGATAAATAGTAGTCTAGTAGTTCACAAGCAATATCCATAAGATCAACTTGCGAATAACGATTAAAGTTTACAGAATAGTCAAAACGCCGAATCAGAGCTTTATCAAAGTGCTTGAAGAGATTAGTTGTCGCAAAAAGAACAACATGATTATTTAGACAATCAAGTCCTTTCATAAGAGCAGATGTGGCACGACCCATTTCTCGGACATCGTTTGTATTGCCGCGCTCCATCGCAAGAGAATCAATTTCATCAAGTAGTATTATTATTTTATCAGGTTGAAAGAATGAATTTATTTCCTCAAACATCGAAGCAATATTCTTAGCAGTCTGTCCCATATGGCTATCGATTAGAAGATTAAAGTCTACTGTATATAATTCTCTACCCATGATTCTTGCTATATGTTTCACTGTTTCGGTTTTTCCAGTTCCAGGATCTCCGTGAAAAATGAACTTATTTACACATGTTTTGTTGCGAATGGCATTTATAATGCCATTCAATTCTTTATCAACTAGTGTGGGTAGTTGAAGCATTGATGAGCTAGTTTGTGTTCTTGTACAATACTTTAAGTCTTCCGATTGCATTTGTGGGACAAATAAATCAGCGGATGATATGAGAGACATTATATAGAATGACAGATCAGTATCTCCGTTTTTGTCAAAGTCATTAGCAATCTCTGCAACCTCTTGACGAAACCCAGCATCATTGTGTTCTGAATAAAATTTTATGAGGTTAATTATATTCTTCTTCTTCATATACTACCTCCTACGATAGTATCATTATAGCAAAGGGACAAGGAATAAACAATATGGGACATGCTATGTGTTGCGAATCTGCAAAACCTGTGATAAATTAAATATGGTGCTCCCCGCCAGGAACACCAATAAATTGCCAAGGCAACCTGCATATCGCGTATGCATTGCTATTTTATCCGTAGTCTTGCATTTTTTCAACAGTGGTTGTCTTGAGAGAGGAGGAGCTATGAGAGCGGTTCGAATCAGATTGACATCGAAGCCTTCATCTAGCGGAACAGTCAAAGTCAAGACGACTGTTTCTTCTGGGAACAAGACTCGTACTGTCACACGAACAATCCGTGTCAAATAATCATTTTCGCGGGTAGAAAGTAGCAACGCTATAACTCAGCAGCCATGTTATAGCGTTACTACTCAAGTATATTGCAATAAGGAGGCAGATAATTATGGCTAAGACCAAATCAAGTATAAGAGGAAAGCAGGACAAAAAAATCGTCCCGGTTAAGAGCTATGTCAAGAAGGACGGTACTCGCGTGAATTCCCACAGAAGATCTACCCCCAATTGACGTTTTTAGGGTCTGTAAGCATAAGGGCTCAAAATTAAAACGTTTTCAACAACCCTGGTATGCGTTCGCAAAACACCAGGGTTGTATTTCTTATTGCTAAATGGCTTACAAGAATGAGGTTACGCACATGACGAAATACTTAATGTATAAACCCATCCAAAAACATCATCGCGAAATACTAGTTCTTCATCAACACATTATTCGAATCTTGCTTATTTTCCGTTGCATAACGTATCTCCCCTTCAGCTATCAACTCTTCAATGCAGTTCCTAAATGTCTTTGAAGCGTTACCGGAATACCCGAGTTTTTTGTATAACTCATTAGTCGATATGCTTTCAGTTGACAACACTTCCAGAATCAATGCCTTTATCTGCTCTTTAGATTTACGTTTTGGGGTCACCTTGTCAACACCTGTTTCAGAAATGTTATTATTTTTTTCATGCACAAACGCTTCGTGTATCGGAATAATTACAGAGAAAAACGAACGGTCTTCATCTGTAAGAAGCAAGGGTAACGGAGAGCCATTTTCCTTTATTGCTCTAATTGCAGTCGGAATACCAGTGTTTCTTCCCTCTACAAGATGTAATTCTTTAAGGAAATCTCCTATTCTTCTATTTCTGTATCTTCTGGTTCGCATTTGATAATTGCGAATATCATCGTCTGTAATAGATCTATCTGGTCCCGGTGTACTGGTTATCTCAATCTTATCTGCTTCTATTCTTACTGTAACAGGTTCATGGATCTGATAGGATTTATGATATATGGCATTCGATAAGAATTCCTCGATTGCCTCATAGCTATAATTCTTTACTCTAACAGCTTCAGCCTGTCCAGAAACCTTAAATATCTTCTCTGCTATTACGTTATTCTTTATATAGGTAAGAGCATCCCGTAGCTGTTGATCTATAGGTCCCGCGAAAATACGCTCTTCCATACCCTGACCGGTCGGATCAGGAATATTAACTACCTCTATCCGGCAATAAGGGAAAAACAATTCAGGATGATCATTGAAAAAGAGTAACCCAACATTCAATGGTTTATAGTATTCCGTTGGGCCATCTGCAATTCGAAGATCCTTCGCTATTTGAACCGTGTCTAAGTTATCAATCTCGTTTATTAAGCTACTGTTTACATTCTGCAGGTAGTTCTTGATAATCGGATACTTTAGATCCTTCATCTCAGCTTTAGGATTGATCCTGTCATCAAACGGAACATTATGTGCTAAAGACATCAATTCCTTAACATCTAATTCGGTAGCTTCGATCGTGCTGGATAACTTGCGAATATAGTATATTTTCTCACTATTCTTCGAATCCGGTGACTTAGGGCATGCATATGGTCTTTCATATCCGCCCGGACACCATATTAACAGAAGTAGTTTCCCATCAAACCACACAGGCTCTGTTTGCGGGATATACACAGGTCTCAGATATTTGCAATATCTGAGAATATCCTTTTGTATTTTATCTACTGAATCCGGTGTTATACCTTTTACAGGTCTGACAACTTTCCCGTCTTTTTCGTGTGCACCTATAACGATATAGCCACCACCCCAGTTGTCTATATCGTTAGCAAATGCACTTATGGTTTTCAGTGTTGTATCAGGATTCCATCCCTCTTTAAACTCTATTCTCGCCCATTCAACAATATTTTCAGATAATAGTTTTTCTATTGTGATCGGAATTGCCATGTTCGTCTCCTATGAACATACGATTTCACTTACGACTTAGCTTACGACTAAATTATATAGTCGTAAGCAATCGGAGTCAAACATAAACATCTCAAATTATAATGTTCTCGAGTCTATATCTTCGATATAAAATCAGTAATATTATCCTTTAAATAGTTAATCTGCATCCATTGTATTTTATCCCAATTACTCCCCGCCGGAGAAATCTTGTTTAGTTTATCCAATAGATCCTTAAGTGCTTTCTTATCCGATTCATCATATGTGTCCTGCATAGCTCTATCGTATACAGAAATAAGAATACTACGGAAATCACTAATCTGCTCTGCTGTACAATCGGTCAGCATAGAAACAATTTTCCTGTTATCAAGATCACACATAAAACGACGCCGTGTCATGTATATGTGTTTGTTTTTCAGAACAACGTGGTAGAAGTCCTCGATATCATCCGGATCATAAGAAAATACAATATTGCTATTGCTATTATCTATCGCCTCAGCAAACCTCTTCATAAACTTCTCATACTTGCTCATCACATCTTTATCGTCAGAGATCTTTGTTATTAATCCCCATATGATTTCTTGTGATGACGAAGGATGCACTCTACACATCTTTTTGGTATTAGAAATCATCTGAGAACAGATTGGTTCCACATCAAAGCCTATAACCATACCAGCTCTAATAACTTTCAGCGCTAGGTGCTCATATGCATGAACACCTAAATAATTTGTTTTCTTTAGTTTCTTATAAATATTCTCCAGTGCGGTTTTAACATCTGCTTCTTTCTGAATGTGATAATTCTCCAAAACGAAAAGATCTGAGTCCTTATCTCTAGTTGCATTTTTCTCAAAACAGCAATAATCGGAGTATTCAACTGATGCTGCGATAATATCCTCAACCCTATAAGTATTAAATAGAAGATAATCGTAAACGAATCTAAATAAAGGCGCTCTTGATTCTCCCAATTGAACAGAAATGCAATTGGTACCCTCCCATCCGGGAGTATCAGAACACAGAAAACGTTTAGAAAAAATAAGTGCTCCTTCTAAAGTTACCTGGTAAAACGCATCCTCAAAGCTCCTTTCGATATCTAAAGCAGAGAAGATGTCATCACATTTTTGAAGCGCGTAAATCAATATGCGTAAGTTATTGTTACAGCGAGTTCGTACTATGCCGGCTATCTTTTCAATTTCATCATCACGTAAAATACTGCTAATCCAATTTCCAGAATAATCATTTATGATACTTTTTACCGATTCAATAATATCAGCCGTAAACTGTACCGTATCACCAATAGTTTTTTCCTTCATCCTAAGGTATAAGTATTGTTTCTCATCTTTTGCAGTTTCGTCGATCTCATCAGTTTGAGTAGTAAGAACCTTTGAAAAATCATAATCAAATGATTCATGATTCTGGCCTAATATCTCTTTTTCATTCGCTACAATTAATGCCTTTGCACCATCATACTCGACTAATCCATTAATGTAGCCTAACAACATGAGGATATCTATGGAACTCCTCTCCGTATCCTCAAAAATAATCAATACATCTTTGAGATTTACGGATTCATATAGTTTAACCAATTGATTATCAGACACACCTACATTTACACCTTTAAGAGACAGCGCGTTGTCTATTATACTATGCCCAATAATCGACACATACTCTTTAGCTTCCGATTTCTTCGAAAAAGTTGGAAGCCGTAATCGCAGATAAATACGTTTGCTTAATTCCGTTAAATTATCAACACCATAGAGAGAGACAACTATGCACTTGACTTTACGTTTCTTCAAATACGGACAAAGAATATTACTTATATAATATGATTTTCCTGAGCCCCAGTCTCCTGTTAGTAACATAGCGGTCTTCGTCTTGGACTGAGTAGCGTATCTCTTTATAAATTTGTTTAAATCAATGTAGTTCATATCTCTCCCTCCTCAAAATATTAAGCAAGAGTTACATTATCCTCACAAGATAGGGGCTAACACAATCAATTCTCCTATATCGAAAGAATTACAGCTCGTTAATCATAATATAGTTGTTATTGGATTGTTCCATCCTCCATCACATACAATTCATCAGCATGATCAGCAATAGACTTATCATGAGTTACCATCATAATGGTCTTTTTGTAATTCTCATGAATCGTGTCAAGTAACGAAATCACTTCTTCACTATTCTTTTTATCGAGATTGCCTGTAGGTTCGTCACACAGTATTAATGCGGGGTCATTAGCGAGAGCTCTTGCTATTGCAACTCTCTGCTGCTGACCACCGGATAACTGAAGCGGTGTATGATCAAGCCTATCCTTAAGGCCTAATGCCTCAATCAAACCATTAATATATTCATCATTGATCTTCCGACCCGATATGAGAATCGGAGTAACAATATTTTCCTTAACCGTCATCTCGTTAATCAGATTGAACTTTTGAAATACAAAACCAATCTCACAACATCTGAACTTAGATAGTGCGGTATCATTCATCGACGATAATTCAACGTCGTTAACATACACCTGACCCGATGTTGCTTTATCAAGCCCTCCAATAAGGTGAAGCAATGTACTCTTACCGCAACCGGAAGGACCCATTATTGATATGAACTCTCCGGCTTCAACCTGAAGATCAACTCCATTTACGGCCTTTACCGTATTATCACCAATCTTATATTCTTTCTTAAGAGCTACCGTCTTTATCAACATACTTACTCCTCCTTCTCAGCAATCATCTTCATCTTCTTCAGATACATTATCTGGGGTAATGTTCCTATAACGATGAGTAATACTCCAGTAAGGAAACATACGATAAGAGCAGGGATAAAGTTATAAGAAAACATATTCTGTGTTATCGGAAATACTATATACCAAGGCATAACACTCCCCGTTCCGGTAGGATATAGTTCACCACTTAATGTCTTTGCATATGTTGCATTAAAAAAGCTTTGTACCCAATAAACAGGAATTATCGCAATTATAGTAGCTATTATCGGATAATATATATTTTGGGTGTAAATCAGTAGACTTACTTGCTTCACTGATAATCCTATGCGTCTCAGCGACTGTATCCTCTCTGTGTTTCCTCTTGTCTTGGTATAAAGACTTGATATTATCGATACCATGCCAAGTAATATCAACGATATAACCATGATATAGAATACTGCCATCGTTCTTTGAGTTGTCGTATGAATCATATCCACATAATCAAATGTCGAATCCGTTTTAATTCCGACTAATCCAGATAATGTCTGATACCAAAACTTATCAAATTGGTATATATCAGCATCATCACCGATACTTACTTTGACTGTTGTAAAATTTCTATCAGGAAGCCCCCAATTCTCAAATGTCTCACCGAGACACAGAATACTCATCCCTACAGAATCATCGATAAACATACCGGCATCAACTCCAAGATTACGTGCCCATTCGGAACCTGATGTTAGATATGTATTAATATCATTTTCATCGTGAAGAACAACAATTGCGCCTACGGTTGCAGATAACTCATATCTGCTACCTATAGCATCATAACGAGCTCTGACTTCAGTACCATCAGGAACAACAACATATGTATCGTAGACCATCCAATCGTCTCCTTCGATATTGGATAGATCAATCACCTCTTCTTCACCGGTTAAGACTATGTCGTCGAAAGGCAATGTCGACCCTATTGGGAAAGAACTGATACAAATATCTTCTAGCTCTTCCGGCACCGCCAACACTATCTCTTCTCCAGCCCTAATCCTATCTGGATTAATCTGGCCAGCTACGACTTCAGCTTCAAGAGCTGATAGTTCTTCTGGTGTTACACCTACGGTAGGAAGTTCATACATGATTGCATCGGATTCATAACCCATATGTTCAAAAATATAGCCCTCGCCTGTTATGTTTATATCAGCAAACATCATTTCTTCAGGAATGTTCAGACGACGATTATTCAGAAGTCTCTTGATATCTTCACTCGGCTCTTCGTCAAAAACCATTCTAGTTGATTCGTTAAAGATTGCTGCCCTAACACCTGTAACGTTCGGATTAGATGCTATTGTATTCAATGCATCAGGCGAAACTCCAGCATCGTGTCTATTAAAAACATTATACCGAGAGTGATCAGTAGACATATATCTGTCAGCAGAATACCCTTGCCCCTCAAATCCAAACTGTTCAATTTGCCATTTAGCATAGCCTGAATCCTTATCAGAAAGTGCCATGAAAAACAAATATCCAAACAACATCGAAGACAGAACTATGCTCATTAACAGCATAGTTGTTCCGGCATGAAGATCTATCCTTCTGTTAAGGGTCCCCAGCCATCCTCCGCTTATTTTAGTCTTATTTCTCTGGCTCTTATTATTCCTTCCCACAAACATCTGATCTGATGCAGAAAGAAGTTCAGAAGGATACATTCTATAGAGCTTATATACGGGAACAACTAAAGCCAACAATACTGATAATGAGCACACGATAATGGCTGTAACAATCGGATCATATGTAACATTCTTTATGAAGTCTTCAACGTTTATTCCATTATATAAATGAAGATTAAGCCTAGAGTTCAATATGTTAATAGTTGGATTATGGACAACATATGCTGTAACTGCGCCAGTGATCGAAGATATTAACCCAAAGCAAAACATCTCAAATACAAGATTACGAATTATACTTTTGGAAGACATACCTATACTTCTAAGAATACCATAATGGTCCTTACGATCGGCAATAATGTTTTTTACCAACATATATACAGATACTGATTCGGTAACTATTACCAATAACGATATAACAGGGAGTAAAAGAGTTGAATAAAAATCCCTCTTAAAAAGGCCTTCGGAAGTAGCATTACTTAGATATTCCCAAGAAAAACCGCCGTCTCTGCCAGGAATAGAATTGTAATCTATTCCCAAGCAATCAGAATAGACAATCATTTTATTGTAATTGTAGTATACACCATTCTCACAAGAACCTGTTTCCCTAAGCGTTAGGTTAATGGTATCCTGCATTTCCTGAATTGTGTATGTTTTTGATCTGACTAATACAGTCTCTTGCGAGCATCCCCATGATTCTATATCACTTGGATAGAAGAATACCGCAGGCATCGAATAATCTTCTTTAAAAACATTGAACGGCCACCTATACCATCCACCTTGAGTGTCTGGAGCAGCATCTCGGAAAAGCCCCGAAATTCGGTATGTTTCATTTCCAATATATTCTCCATTGGGAGTATATTTCTTCAGCTCAATCTCCTCACCCGGATAAGGTGGAATACCATATGTATGGGCCACTGAAAGATCTATGGCGACTTCATTCTCATTTACGGGATATGAGCCTATAACACACGTCATGTGATATATATCTTCTGACAACTCATCTCTTAGTGCTACAGCTTTAAATTCCTCTACACCATCTAGATCTGTTACTGTTCCTAGCTCGTAGTAAAGTCCAATATCTTCTATACCGGAAGAATGCACCAAGGCATCTGCATAACCCAGATCGGCGTTATAGATAACATAATCATAATCGCCACAGTAATCCAGATTAGTTTCTATATCAGTTTTTTTAATGCTTCTTATAAGATAACCTGAAGTCGCAATAGTAAAACTACCCAGTATAAGCACAACAAGCAGGCAGAGAAATCTGCCTGCTTGCTTTTTGATTAAACGAACGGTCAATCCCGACATCACCTAATCTCCCTAGTTATAATAATATTGTACTGTTCCTGATGTATAGTTACAATTGTACGGCGATACATACACTTTTACACTGCCACCCGCTAAAACCGGAACAGATATGTAGCCTGGATTGACCGGATTATACGGATAAACCCCGGAAGCAGATTGAGGAGGAACGCTCCCGTTAACCAGCTCCAAAAGTGTATATCCGGATGATGGAACTGCCTTAGCATAAACAGTAGTATTATGACCGCTGTTATTATATACGGTTCCAGCTTGAGTCCTTCCGCTTACTCCGTAACCAAATGAGCCACTGTATGCAAATGCGTTTGCGGCAAATACGCTTACAATAAGCACTATAAGCGTTATAGTCGTTACCACTCTTTTTCTCATATAAGTACCTCCTCGTAATAGATACTCAACAGGGATTGACCATTGACCATTCTAGCTACCACATGGGTCCATACCTCCACTCACGAGGATCACTTCTTAGGTCTCTTGGGCTGATGGTAGAAAGAAATGCACTCAGGGAATCTAGGATCGATCGTCTGCTTCTTGGCAACTATCTTAACTACCTTCAAGAACTGCTTTTCCGCCTTCTTCATGTGCTATACCCCCTTTCTTTCGTATTTCCAACAGCATGGATATTGCACACATTACAATTCCATAACTGATAAAGAATCGAATTCTTATAGGGGCTTGTAACACCACCAACAAAAGTAAAACCATAGCTTCCATTACACCAATTAATCTGGAAGCACACTTTACTCTTTTATATTCGCAAGCATTCCAATCTATATTGGGGTTGTTGATTGGGCCAATCAAGATGACAATTATCATTGACATTATCGCCCCCCCCTTGATATATAGGGTAAACTTCTTTAGCAATGGGGAATATAAGAATACTTGAGAATGAAACGATTATTGAAGCAAATAAACATGTTTCGAACCTTTTACAATGAATCCCACCACTAAATTTCCTCAGAAATGAAAAAGATACAGTAAACAGAGCTATCTCCAATACTCGCTTGAAGACTATCGCAAGACCGAATATCACGGCATAAGAAATGATCTTTTCAAGTAACACCTGAATCTCATAGGTATATTCATCGGATTCTCCATCCGTGATCAAGTTTGCCAAAAGCATTCTGGAAACAATCTTTGATACAAACCGCTCCATCTGCTACTCCTTTCACCTATGGTTGAGTACGATATAACACACCAACCCAGACGATGGAATAACTATGGCAGAATTTGGCAAATATGGTCGAAATTAGGCAAGTATGGTAACTACACAGGGATTATGACTACCGCAACAAACTCTTTTTCTTCTTTCTCAAAAAAGCAAGTACCATTATTACGAGTAACAGCTTCTTTTACATTATTGATACCATACCCATGAACTATAACATCATTCTTATTACTTTTCATATCCGGTGTAGGATCATGTACAAATGTGTTACGACACGCAAATACAAATTGGCTGTCTTCGATTACTGCTTTGATAGATATAAAACGCTTATCTTCGGGACATATCTCCGCTGCTTCCAGCGCATTATTTAGAATGTTAGAAATAATAACAATGCAGTCTCGATCTTCCATCTTCAACGAAGATAAATCATTAATAACAAATCTAAATGGAATACCCTTCTCCCTTGCCTCTGCATATTTGGTATTAAGGATAGTATTAATCAAGCGATTACCGGTTTCAAAAACGTTTGTGTTATTGAACAGTTCCGTATTTTGAACATCAAGAATCTCTTTCATCTTATCATATTGCTTATCTGCTATAAGGCCCTGCAAAACCGCTATAGTATTCTTAAATTCATGTTCTCTTTTGCCAAGAATATCACGTTCTCTGGTAATCTGTTCATATAATTGCACAATGCCCCTAGCATGTTGGATCTCCATCTCTGTTTTCTGTGCCTCAAACGCTCTTTCGGACTCCTGCTTGATAAACCAGTATACAAACAGATTAATAGCCAAGAGCGAAATAGCAATGTATGTGAATGCATTCGTCTGAAACAGATTAATCGGACCGTCAAAACTATATACCAGTAACATTATCAAGCTCAAAGAATACAAAGGAAAAATCGTATATATCAACCACAACTTCGATTCTATTTCAGCGTGTTTAACCCGACTAAAGACCTTTCGGATCAAAAATACGGCTATGAGCTGGATAAATTGACTTATAGAGCCCATATATATGTATATTTCGCTATCCATTATTCTCTCGATACGCATTCCTGAATCCAGATATTTATGAAAAGCCATGACGAATGTTTCACAAACAATTACTAATACATAGAATAATACAGCTACCGAAATCGTTTTAAACGCTTTCCCTTGTTCAAATAACAATAATGCAAACGCGACGTTTATCACTATAGCAATAATGATCCTAACTGCCGGCAATTCCGCCAATATACAGGCTGCTCCAAGCACTGTAAGTATCCAGGCGATTGATATACAGAGATTAACTACGCGATTATAGCTTTTGCGTTTAAGGAATGATGAACAGAACAGCTGAGCTAAAACAACGTATACTATGGCATTTACAATATTATAGATCATCTGATGTCACCCTTTAATAAGCAAAACTTCCTGTTAACTTCATCGAAATGATTTCTAGAGATTGGTATAATCGTATTCTCTTTTCTATCCTTCCCAACAATTACTTCATATCGTTTTACTTGTATTGCTCTTTTCAGATTCACAATATATCTCTGATGTACGCGAACAAAATATCCTGGTAATTCTACTTGGGCATCATCAAGACTGCAACGTCGCCCATAATAAGTATCACCTTTATTGTGAATCGTATATTCTACATAGTGCTTTTCGCTTTTAAGATAAACAATGTCATCTATTGCAACTTCAAGAACGCCATCACTAAGTTCTAAAAGAATCGTTTTGGGCGGCTCTGCGTTAAATACAAATCCGACGCACTCCGTCAGTTCATTAACAAAAGTTTTTTCCAATTTAACAAGATACCTTACGGCATTATACCTGTATCCTTCTCTCGTAAAGTCATAATAATTTGTCGCGAATGCTATCTTTGCCCCGGGAAATACATCATATATCTTTAGTGCAGTTTCGAATCCCGATAAACCGCTCATGTCATAATCCAATATGAATAGATTATATTTCCTTATAGCATTTCCTAAATCGATCAGTTCCTCACCCGACAAAAAAGCATCACACTGATACTCCGCAGAACAATCGGTAAAATACTTCTCTATTATGCTCTTTTCATACTCTAGAAAGGATAAATTATCATCGCACAATGCTATTCGAAACATAAGCACCTCTCAAAATGTATCAGCAACTATAGTTTATATAAAAATATGGTTACTACATTTGTCAATATTATAACTAAGTTTCCAATGAATATATCAATCATATGTTTTCGACGAGAGTACGATTGGAGTCTGGCATATAATCCATATAAGATATTAATGCTGCTTAAAGGTGTACTACTTATCGTGTAAATATAACATAATTTCCAGAAAAGTTCCTTTGTGCACCATGATCTCTTCATCAATTCAAACACTTTATATCACTACACTAAGATGAAGATACTACACAAACTAAAACCCATAAATACGGTCTTCTGATCGGTTCATACACAATAAATATCTATTATCATGGATTTACTGCACAGTGCACACCTATCTCTAATGGCTAATAATGGCGGGCTCTGCCCGTCATTGTGATATGAAATGGTGCCGGAAGGTGCACATTTCCTTTATCCTGCTTTTCATCATAAAAATCAGAACCCGATTTTTGAGGTTTGAACCACCCTATTTTGCTCATTCTTATACATTTTTACCGTGAATTTCGAGCATCTTTTCATCCTCTTCTTGATCATTTTTATAACAAAACTATCCTCTGTTACGACTGATTTTGATCATAGATCGGATCGTTTCTCACTCTCTTATACCTTCCTCACATAAGAAAATGACGGTGTAGATTCTATCCTTCTACACCGTCACCCTGTTAATACATTGGCGTTAATCATAATTATTGAACCTTTCTATCTCGCGTTGCCATGTATCCTTTTCTTACCTCAGATCTCTACTTTTACATTGTCTGAGTGCTCGTAGATCCACTCAAGGAACTTGTCTGCCGGTACCAGTAATCGCTTGCCTACCCTAAGTGTAGGGAACGATCCAGAGTTCATGAGGTTGTATGCTCCCTGCTTGGAGATCCCCAGGTAACTCGCTACGTCCTTGGCGTTCATCACCGCCGGCATGTGTACTGTTGTCATGTTTTCCATTGCTCCCGTACCTCCTTTCGTAGTATAATCTCAAAAAGAACATATGTATTTTATCTCTTGTTTATGTAGATTTCAAGTGGTAATATACTAATAAATCTATTTCGGAAGGATGAGCACAGTGAAAGCTATAAAGGGGCTATACATAGATTACGGGCTTTCCGGTAAGATCAGAACCGAAGTAAAGATAGGTATTTCCTTCGTTGAAGATAAGGAATACTTCATCTTTTTTGATCCCGATAATGAGATAATCCACACAATATCTATGGGTGCAGGCATAGCTCTCGGTGACCTTATTGGTGGTACAGAACCTGTTCCCGGCATACTTTCGGGTGATAAGATCTACGATCAGATAACCGATGTATATGAGACAGTTATAGCCAATATCAGAAGCAGCAAAGCCAAAAAGATCGATACGATCGTAGACAATATCGCTTCAGATTTCGCTCCGCTTATTACCATCAACCTTCTCAACACACAGAACTTTAAGAACCTTTTGTGCCTTCCTCTTATGGCCGAAGTGATGTCTGATGTAATCAGAAACGGCAAAAATGCATCCTTCAAAAAGAGTGAGAAGGTACTCAGATCACTTAAAAAGTATAGAAAGACTCTTCAGTATTTCGCTGAAGAAGTCATGTTATACAGCAAGAATCCTGATCCAAGACAAGCTTATATGAACGTAGATAAGGATAAGATTCCTTCTACTGCTTATTCAGGAACGACCAAATTCGTAACTCTGAAGTCACCTTCTGACAAGAAACTATACGAAGCATTTATACCGGATTCTTTCGATGATCTGATCTCATACATGGTCAGCAGATATATACTCAATTACCATTTCTACTGCTGTTCTAACTGCAAGAAATACTTCGCTTTTGTAAGCGACGGTGTAACAAAGAACTGTACTCGCGTACTGGAGAACCCATCTTACTTCAAAGATATCGGCAAGATGTGTCTTGATGTCGGAAGACTTCGCTCCAGAAACAGAGAACTATACAGCGATAAAACACAGATTCTTTTTCAACGTCAATATAAGGCCACATTTGCCCGTAAAAAGCACGGGAAGATATCTGAGGATAATTTCGTTAAGTGGAGCGAGCAGGCCCGTACAATGCGAGACAAGGCCATATCAGGAGATATTACATACAATGATCTGGAAAAATGGTTCAAAGATAACTACCTTCGTGAATAAGTGGACTGACCCACACTTGTTTTATAAGTCTGAAAGAAAGGAGGAAAAATGGCAAGAATGAAGAGAAACGCAAATGGAAGCGGTTCTATCTACAAAAGAGAAGACGGTCGATGGGAAGGTAAATATTCCATCCCCGCAGCTGACGGAAGCGGAAAGTACATCAGAAAATCCGTTTATGGTAAGACTCAGGATGAAGTTCGTAAAAAGATTACTGAGATAACGGCTGAGATCGATGACGGCACATATGTTAATCCTTCGCAGTATAAGCTGTCCGGATGGATCGACAACTGGCTTGAGGTATACGTTAAGCATTCCGTACAGGATTTCACTTACGATTCCTACAGTAATATCTGTCACAAGTATGTTATTCCTGCTATAGGCAACATCAAGCTCAAGGAACTAAAGACCAGCCAGATTCAAAAGTTCTATAATGATCTTCTGGATAATAAAGGATTATCAGCGAAGACCGTGAAAAATATCCACGGAGTCCTTCACAGAGCTCTTGAGCAGGCTTACCTCGTTGGGGAAATTAAACAGAATCCATCCGACAGATGTCTTCTCCCTAAGGTTCAAAAGCCCAAGATCGAGCCTATGGAAGCTGATGAAGTTTCAGAATTCCTGACAGCTATCAAGGGACACAAGTACGAGAACGTATATTATCTGACACTTTTTGCAGGGCTAAGGCAAGGCGAAGTGTTAGGTCTTTCCTGGGATTGCGTTGACTTCGAGAACAGCACGATACTGATAAATAAACAGCTTAAGAGGAATAACCATCACAAAGGAGCTGTATATCATCTCGACAGTACCAAGAGTGGTAAGGAAAGATATATCACCATCGCACCGGCGGTGCTGGAAATGCTCGCAAAGCAAAGGCAATGGCAGGAAATCTGCCAAAAGAAAGCCGGATCTGCCTGGAACAACGAATGGGATCTTGTATTCACCAATGAACTGGGACAACATCTTAACCATCCGACCGTTTATAACAACTATAAGCGGATCGTTAAGAGTCTCGGACTGGAAAATAAAAGATTTCACGATCTGAGGCACACATTTGCCGTAGCATCCCTTGAAAGCGGGGACGATATTAAGACTGTACAGGATAATCTCGGACACGCTACAGCTTCTTTCACCCTCGATGTTTACGGACATGTCAGCAAAGAGATGAAGAAAAGGTCGGCAGATAATATGCAACGATATATCGATAAAGTCTCGTAGAAAACATTATGAATCTTCGTAATTGTCGTCAAAACTGTCGTCAATTACAAGATTTTCGGCAAACTAAAATCCCGAACTCCTTACTTATCAGGATATTCGGGATCTCAGATTTGGCGGAGAAGGAGGGATTCGAACCCTCGAAACCCTTTTGGGGTTTATACGATTTCCAGTCGTACGCGCTCGACCAGGCTACGCGACTTCTCCTTGATCGATGTACATCTCGTGTTAAGATGCTGAATAATTTTACTTTCTTTGTTCTGTTTTGTCAATAATATGCTATAATCCGTTTGAATAAACTTTCCTTAACAAGGGGAATATCTTATGAATAAAGTGTTTTCAAGGGTTTCTGCCGTTATCTGCACCTTGGCTCTGGCCTTATCTCTGGTAGCTTGTACCGAGAATGCGGATGCTTCTGCGACAGCTACCAATCCGGATTATACGACTTTGACCACAAAGATCTACGATTACCAGAACAGCTTCGGCGATTTCATGAACGACGAATCCAACAATGTCTACTTCAAGACATCGGAAGGATCCACTCCCGGCGGAAATTACTGCACGGCAAGCTTCCTGGAATCAGAGGACGGAGCATTCAAGAAGTGTTCCCTTGAAGTTACGAGAGATGACGTCGTAGAGTGCGACGAATATTTCCTTGTAGACGAATCTACCGTATTTATCGCAAGAGCGCCCATAAGCGGGAATGATTCCGTATATATTGAAAAGTATGTAATAATCAGCGGAACGCTCTATCAGATCAATGACGAGCTTCAGACTGTAGAGCCGGTCTCGAGGCCCGACGCGCTTGATCTTTATCTTTCATTTTCAGAACTTAAGAGTCTATACGGCAACTTCGACGAATGACATTCAAAGAAGGTTTTAAGGACGGACTTGCTATCGGATTAGGATACTTATCGGTATCCTTTTCTTTTGGCATACTTGCAGTATCGTCCGGGCTTTCCTGGTGGCAGGCGGTCCTTATATCGCTTACATGTCTCACATCGGCGGGCCAGGTAGCCGGAGTAGGAATAATGGCTGCTTCCGGAGGTCTTATCGAGATGGCGATGGCGCAGTTGGTCATAAATATGCGCTATTCACTCATGAGCATCTCGCTGTCACAGAAGGCAGACAAGACCCTTAATACGCCCTCCAGGCTCATTACTTCGTTCTTCATAACAGATGAGATCTTCGGCGTATCTTCAGGCAAAGGTAAGCCGGTAGGCCGAAGATACATGCTGGGGCTCGCGGTGCTCCCTGTCATCGGCTGGACTCTCGGCACTCTTCTCGGAGCCGTCTGCGGCAATATCCTTCCTTCTATCCTGACGGAATCCCTGGCCATAGGCATATACGGCATGTTCGTTGCCATCGTCATCCCCGCATCCCGCAAGGACAAGGGTATCGCGCTTGTATCTTTTATATCGGTCATATTATCGCTGGTATTCTATTTTACGCCCGTGCTTCACGAGAAGATCTCTTCGGGCTTTACTATCATCATCTGCGCAGTAGTGGCTGCACTTATCGGTACTTTTACCGTAGGAAAGGAGGCCTCTGATGGACAACGATAAGTTCTTCTCCCTCCTTATAGTGATGGCCGTGTCCACATATCTTATAAGGGCACTGCCTTTTACCTTGTTCCAAGGCAAGATCAGGAGCAAGCGCGTACAGGCATTCTTTGACTATATTCCTTATTCCGTGCTCTCGGCCATGACCTTCCCCGCTATCCTATTCTCCACCGGATCCGTCATTGCAGCTGCTGCGGGATTCATGGTGGCATTATTCCTGGCATGGAAAGGCAAGAGCCTTCTTACCGTTGCCGTAGGAACATGTCTTATGACATTCATCGTGAGCTTTCTTCTCACTCTTGTCTGATATATAAGGTTTATGGTATACTTCTTTGGCATTAAGATGCCTTCATAGCTCAGTAGGTAGAGCGCATCCATGGTAAGGATGAGGTCACCGGTTCGATCCCGGTTGAAGGCTCCAGATGAATATGACCCGTCACATTATCTGACGGGTCATTTCTTTTTCTTCTTTCTTCCCTGTCCCATACCTTCCGGGATAGGATTGACGGGTACTACTATGAACTTGTCGTTATGGAGCTTACGGCTCATCTCTTCATCGAGCTCGAAGATCCTGTCCAGTTCTTCTGCAGTGACATCAGGCTTAAAGTGCCTTCTCTTTCTCTTGCCGTACAACCGATAGTTATATTCCTTCCAGAGGATAAGAAGAAGCACCTCCAGCAGTATGACGATGGACATGATGGAGAAGTATTCCTCTGTCTGATGAATGGAATCTATGGTATATACCCAGAACTCCTTGACGGGTCTTCCTATGTAGTCCAGGAACATTCCCTGGACCATGAAGAGCCAGTATACGACGATGTAGATCCAGGAAATAACGGTAAGGATGACTTCGATCACGCGCTTCCATAAGACCTGCTTGTTCTCATATTCTATGTGTCTCTCGATCTTATAGTCGATAGCGGGACGGTCTTCGCTTCCGTCGATGAGAGGGATGGAAAAGCTCGGATCTATAAGTCCTTCGTTATCGCCTACCGTCAGACCCGAAGCCGCCTGCTGAAGCCTTAGGATTCGGAGTTCTTCTTCCGTCAGTTCCTTGTTTTCGTTCGCGTCAGGTACTTCCTCGGGGATCTCATCAGTTCCGCCGTTCTCGGCGATCTGTGCTTCCTTTGCCAGCTGCGTGATACCTCTGTCGGGAGACTTCCATGTAGCGAGCTTCTTATTGGGGAGAATGGCTCTTACTACGGCCGCCAGTGCGATAAAGACATTGATATACCAGTAAAACAACGGATACCAGATAACGGACCAGGCATTCTTCAGTACATCCCTGTCGTATTTGGATTCCAGGAACATTGCAACGATGAATTGGAACAGGCATATAAAGGAAAGGAACTGACTCTTCCATATATAGTCGGTAAATACCGTCTTGCCTGCGATCTCCATGCATATAAGGATAATGGTAAATATCAGCCAGCATACGGACCACATGAAGGATAAGACCTGCTCAAAGTAGATGGGAGTCATGCGGCGTCTTCTCCAGCTCTTGAAGATATCCCAATGTCTGAAGATGACCTCGAGTCCTCCCTCCGACCAGCGCTTTCGCTGTCTCCAGAGTCCCTTTACGGTCTCGGGTACCAGCATCCAGCAAAGAGCCCTGGGTTCGTACCTTACGTCCCAGAACTTCTTTTCGAGTTTCCAGGTAACGGCAATATCTTCCGTCATCATGTCGCGGTCCCAGAAGCCGCAGTCAAGGAGCGCTCTCTTTCTGTAAGCAACACACACGCCCGACACGGTCATTACCTTGCCGAGGACCCTCTGCGTACGCTTTATGAGGCTTATTATGCTGGCATATTCACACAGCTGGAGCTTTCCCAGAAGCGAGCCTCTGTTCCTTACTCTGGGATTACCCGTGACGGCTCCTACCCTCTCTCCGTTATTCTCGTTTACGAAATGCGATACCAGATACCTTATGGCATTCTTATCGAGATACGAATCTGCATCGACGCCTACCAGGATCTCGCCCTTGGATGCGATAAGACCAAGATAGAGCGCATTGGCCTTGCCGCAGTTAGGCTTTAAGTCTATCCCTCGCACTATCGGGTATCTTGCGGTAAGGTTCCTTATTACTTCTGCCGTGTCATCAGAACTTCCGTCGTTTATTATGATGATCTCGTAATTAGGGTAATTGAGCTCCACCATCTGCTCTATTACGGGATAGAGTATGCTGCTCTCGTTATGGGCCGGCATCAGGATGGATACAAAGGGCATCTTCTCCAGAGGAAGTGCCCCCTTACGTTCATTGGAAAAATAAAAGAGCAGGGCACCGAACACCCACAGCATAGCCATGACAGCCGGATACCAGAAAACAAATTGCTCCATTATTCGTAACGGCACTGACGATCCCCTCTTGCTACAGTATGCAGACTTTACCCTTTCGAAACGAAAGGAATTTTACCGCCTCAAGCCGGTAAAAAGGCTCCTGTTGTGCACATAAGTTATTAATTCTAATCTTAACAACTCCAGATTATGCATCTGTTGAGGGTTTATGAAGTATTCGTTAAATGACGGCTCCTGTTACAATAATCCGAGCATCTGAGAAGGATTCTCCGCTGCTTTTACCTTATCCAGAGCCTTGATTATCATGCCTTCCTCGTCTATGAGATAAGTCGTTCGTACGACACCCATGGATACTTTGCCGTAGTTCTTCTTCTCCTTCCATACGTCATATGCTTTTATGACTTCAAGCTCCGTATCGGACAGGAGCGTAAAAGGAAGTCCGTACTTCTCTTCAAACTTCTTATGTGATGCGACGGAATCCTTGCTCACTCCCAATATGACGGCACCCTTTTCTTTGAACTGAGGCATCAGCTCTCCGAAGGAACATGCCTGCTTGGTGCAGCCGGATGTACTATCCTTGGGATAAAAATACAATATGACCTTCTGTCCCTTATAGTCCTCGAGGGAATGGTCCTTACCGTTCTGATCCGGAAGAGTGAATCCGGGAGCCTTTGTTCCTTCTGCCAGCATATCCTGAGCCTCCTTTTTGTTATAAGAGAAGAGCCGCTTCTTACGAAACGGCTCTTCGGATCTTCTGTCTTATTTCGACTGATCTTAGGGCTTGGGATAACCGAGAGCCTTGATCATTGCATCGATATTCTCTGTGTACTTGTCCTTATCACTTGTAACTACAACGATGATGATCGTATCATCTGCCCAGTAGATACCGCCGTGGATATCGTCATCAAAGAAATCATCGGAATCAGACTCACCGCTGAATGTGATGTAGCCATATCCGCCCTTCTCGTTGAAAACAGCCTTGTGTCTGCCCTTGAATTCCTTATCGTCAAGCATATCCTGGAAATCATCGTAGGCATCCTCGAACTTCTCGAGAGCATCATCAGCATCATCATACTGATACATCTCTACATAGTAATCGTGATCATAGTAGTAGATGTCCGTATAATCATCCCATTCATACTCGGAATAATCATCGTCATCGATATCAAATGATTCCTCGAGAGCGTCCTTAAAATCGTTCTTCTTAACGGGCTCGATCTTCTTAGCGCAACCTGCGAAAGACAATGCCATAGAACCGAGAAGTACTACAGATACGATGCTTCTAACAAATTTCTTCATCAACATACCCTTCCTTTATCAAATACTCCGTACAAAATCGTACGTTTTTATTATACAGAAAAACCAGTCAAATACAACTCAAAGCGCACTTAATCTTATATATTCGCAGGCTGCGAGGGCTGCAGTGGCTCCGTCTGCGGCCGCCGTGGTCAGCTGGCGGACCTTCTTATCCCTGCAATCCCCTGCCGTAAATATGCCTTCCTTGTCAGTAAGGCAGTCCTCTCCTGCTGCCACATATCCTTCCTTAAGGGAGATCAGATCCTTGAACTCTTCGTTCCTGGGGATCTGTCCGATAGCAACAAACAGACCGTCAAGATCTATCTCCTTAACGGTGCCGTCTGCCTTATTGGTAACTTCAATACCCGTAAGGCGGCCGTCAGACTTAAGTGCTGACACTACATAAGGAGTAAGTCTCTCGACATTGGACTTGGAAAAGAGCGTGTCCACAAGGTGCTTCTCTGCCCTGAATTCGTCTCTTCTGTGGATGATATAGACTTTGGAGCAGATATCCGCCAGATAGATCGCATCCTCTACAGCTGTGTTGCCGCCTCCGAATACGGCTACCGTCTTGCCCTTATAGAAGGAACCGTCACAGGTAGCGCAGTATGAGATGCCCTTTCCCGTAAGCTTCTCTTCGCCGTCTAATCCCATGGGACGGTTCTTGGCTCCGGTCGCGATGATCACGGCCTTACAGTCTTCCGAAGTGCCGTAACCGCCCTTTAGCGTGAAAGTACCGTCCTCTTTGCATTCTATCTTCACTATCTTGTCGAACTCGATCCTCGCTCCGAGAGCAGCTGCCTGCTCGTAGAGCTTGGTCGCGAATTCGAAGCCGGAGATGTTCATGAGCCCCGGGTAGTTCTCTATCTCGGGGGTATTTATTATCTGACCGCCGTACGCTTCTGCTTCGTATACAACCGTATCCATGCCTCCGCGTCTGGCATATATGGCTGCCGTAAGTCCTGCTGTTCCCGCTCCGATGATAGCGATATCTGCCATAAGATCAATCTCCCTTCTCTACATACTGCTCCATCTTCTCGTGGATCTCCGGATAGGATCTCTTGAGAGAGATTATCTTGCCTTCCCTGTCTATGAAGCAATGCTCACTCTCGCCCGTGCATCTTACCTCCCCGGTCACGCTGTCGGTGATAACGTATTCGATATAGAGCCTGATGCCGGTATACTTAACGAACTTGAGCTCTATCTTCACCGTGTCGTAGAACTTAGCCATGGTCTTATACTTGGCAGATACTCCTACAACAGGGCTTATTATGCCGATCTCCTCCATGTGCTTATAGCCAAGACCGATCTTCTCGAAGGCATCTATCCTGGCCTCCTCGAACCACCTTATATAGTTGGAGTGATGAACGACGCTCATCTGATCCGTCTCGTAATACTGAACTGTATGCTCGTATGGTGTTATATCCATTATCTCTTTCTCCTTTAATGTCCCAGCAGGTTTGCCAGGGGTTCTATTATCGATGCCAGATCGTCTATAGCCTGGTTGAGCCTGTCCAGATCGATGTTGTTGATACTCTCGATAGCTTCACCGACTGCATCCGTATTCTCGGTAACGAGCTGATCGACATCTGCTACCATCTCATCTATGCCCTCCAGCGATTCGCTTGCGGACTTTACGAGCTCACGAGTCTCCTCTGCTACGGTCTTAGTCTCCTCTACCATCTCCTCTACCTTGGACATGGTCATGTAGAACTTCGGTACCATTATAAGGAGCGCCACTGTGATCACCGCGAAGGTGGCTATAGTGAAGTTCGACGTCATCTTCTGCTTGCTCTCTGTTGCCTTCTGTGACCTTACCAGCTCCACAAGGAGGTCGTGATCGCTCATAGCATCGAGCTTAGTATTATCTTCCATAAGATCTCCTTATATCGTCTTGCCGAACTTCTTCATGCACTCGACATATTCGGCTACTGCAACGGGATTCTGAAGATCATCCTTATCAAGGCCCTGATAAGCACAGAGCTCGTCCCACAGAAGACTGCTGCCCTCAACTGCGTAAAGGCCGCTGGCGATGTCTACCGTTACGATGATATCCTTAACGTCCTTGAAGATCTCATCCTTCTTATCATACAGTTCCGCTCCCGGGCCTTCCGATAATATCTTGAAGATCTTGGGGTCCGGTTCTGTATCTTCGGGAAGCTTGGATCTCTGGTAGGAGCTCATCATGATCGACATGGCATATTGTCCTGCCTTAATGGGATCCTTTACCTCTTCTGTCCTATACTTCTTCAGGATATATCTGGCGACTTCTATGCCGCTCCTTCTGTTGGGCTTGAGCTTAGGGGAATATTCCTGCCATACCTTCACCCACTCCTGAAACTGTTCTTCGCTCGGCTGATCTAATATCACTTACCTCGTGCCTCCGTATTCTTATTTATAAATTCAGTTATATCAGCAAAATACTGCCCTCTTACGGGCTCATTTTGTATCTCGTGCCTGTAGTGACCGTAATTTCTTACTTCTACCGGACGTCCCTTATCCTGCGCGAACTTATCCGCCACTTCCTGCGCTCCCTTGCCGTACCCTGCCACGGGATCGTCCTCTCCGTAAGTAAGCATGCAGGGAGCCTTGGATGCTTCGCTATATGCCTTCTTAGACTGCATCCTGTCAACAAGAGTAAAGAGGTCCATAAAGCCCTTGCATGTAAAGAGGAATCCCGCCAGGGGGTCCTTACAATATTTCTCGACTTCAGTCTCATCGGACGTGACCCAGTCGAAAGGCGTCTTAGGATTATCTATCTTTTTGTTATACTGCCCGAAAGCAATACCGTTTAATATCTTTCCGGGCTTTCTCTTCATGCCGAAGAGAGAAAAGAACTTCGCCAGGAAGATGCCAAATCCCGCAGCGGGCTCATATCCCATGGTAGAAGCAAAGATAAAGGCATCGAACTCCCCTGCAAACTCCGGAGTTACATAGATATTCCTGGCAACGAAAGATCCCATGGAGTGTCCGTAGAGAACATAAGGAAGATCATCTCCCCAGTGCTCCTTGGCTATCTTATGCATCTTCATCTCATCTTTGAGGATACAAAGAGCAGAATCCTTCGCCTCTCCGAAGAAGCCCAGAGGCATATCCCTGTCCTTATTAAGCTCATATGTCGCTCCGTGTCCGAGCATATCCATGCCGCACACGTGCCACCCTCTCTCATTTAAGTAGTCGATGAGCTCCTCGTACCTTCCGAAGTAATCTGCCATGCCGTGACATATCTGGAACACGCCTTTGGCAGGAACAGATCCGGCGGGACTCATAAATCCCGCTATCTTATTACCTCCGGCAACGGATGCTTCAAATACTATCTTCTCGGCATTCATGGTGCGTCACCTCCACTGGTCATCTTCTCCTTCTCGAATTACCTCTCATAAGGAGCAGCCTGAAGAGTGTCAGAGCTGATGAAGCAAGAGCTACTGCATAAGTATCGCCCGCTGCTCTTAAGATCTTATATGTCTGCTTTATCTGATCGTCACCGACCCATCCGAATTCCTTCATATCCTTATATGCACGTCTGCTGGCATCCCTCTCCACAGGGAGCATGACAAGGTAGAAAAGGAATGTGATGAGATATATCGCTATACCGAGATTACAGATAAAGAAACCGAGGTCGCCCGCATTCTCTACCGCATAGTTAAGGAGAAGTCCTCCGGCTACGATATACACACCTGCGACGGAACAGATGCCTGCAGCGGGAGCCAGGAGCTGTCTGAACCTGTAGATAGGCATATTGACGTGATCCTGCACCGCATGTCCGCATTCGTGCGCGGCAACGGCGATAGCCGTGATGGAATTCTGATTATAAGTTGTATCCGACAGATAGATCTTGCCTTCCTTGGGTGAGTAGCAGTCGGTGAGCTCACCGGGCTTATGCTCGATGGTTATACCGTATATCTCATGCGCGGAGAGCATCTCCTGAACGATCATATTGGCGGTCTTGCCGCTGGCAGCCGTTATCTCGGCGCCGTTTCTCGCCTTGGACTTCAGACCTGCCTGGACAGCCATGCTCCAGATCATAACGACGATAGCGAGGATATAATAGATCGGTGAATTTATATAGTACATAGTATCCGTCACCTCTTTATTATTTATATAAAAAGATGGTAGCATGTCGCCGATAAAACATCAATTGAATAACTACGTGTAAAGTAAGGCATAAAGATACCCCCGCACCGTGTGGAGCGAGGGTATCTTCTTCAGTTCAGTTTAACTTACTTAAGACTTATCAGCCTGCAAGAACGATCTTGGAGAACTCGTCAGCCTTAAGGGAAGCACCGCCTACAAGTCCGCCGTTGATGTCAGGCTGTGAGAAGAGGCCTGCAGCAGATGTAGACTTAACGGATCCGCCGTACTGGATAGTAAGAGCATCAGCGATAGCATCGTTGTAGAGCTCGCGAGCTGTATCTCTGATGAGCTTACAGATCTCCTGAGCCTGCTCGTCTGTAGCAACTTCGCCAGTACCGATAGCCCAGATAGGCTCGTAAGCGATAGTGATCTGGCACATCTTGTCAGCGGGAACATCCTTGAGAGCAGCTACGATCTGACCCTTGATGAAGTCCTTATGAACGTTAGCCTTTCTCTGCTCAAGTGTCTCACCGCAGCAGATGATGGGCTTAAGACCATACTGAAGTGCAGCGTGTACCTTCTTGTTTACTGTCTCGTCTGTCTCAGCGAAGTACTCACGACGCTCGGAGTGACCGATGATTACATATGTAACACCCATCTTAGCAAGCCAGAGGGGAGAGATCTCACCTGTGAAAGCACCCTTCTCCTCGAAGTGGCAGTTCTCAGCTGCGATCTTGATGTTGGAGTAAGCAGCTGCCTCAAGAGCTGCGGAAAGAGCTGTGAAAGGAACGCCGAGAGCGATCTTAGCCTTAGCATCCTTTACGAGAGGCTTGAGCTCGTTGATGAGCTTAGCAGCATCAGCGGGAACACCGCAGTTCATCTTCCAGTTACCTGCTGCGAATGTTCTGCCGTTCTCCTTGTCGAGGAGGCAATCGATACCGGGAAGTACCTTACCCTCGATGAACTCGAGAGATGCACCACCGCCTGTGGAGATGTGAGATACCTTATCAGCGAAGCCGAGCTTCTCGATAGCAGCAGCAGAGTCACCGCCACCGATGATGGAGACAGCGCTGGACTCAGCGATAGCAGCTGCAAGAGCCTTTGTACCTACAGCGAACTTCTCGAACTCGAATACGCCTGCAGGACCGTTCCAGATAACTGTCTTAGCAGCCTTGATCTCAGCAGAGAACTTCTCGATAGTCTTAGGTCCGATATCAAGACCCTCCCAACCGTCGGGGATCTCCATTGTAGGAACGATCTGGCTGTTAGCGTCGGCGGAGAAATCATCAGCAACTACAGTATCCTCGGGAAGGAGGAGCTTAACGCCCTTCTCCTGTGCCTTTGCAAGGAGCTCCTTAGCAAGCTCTACCTTGTCAGCCTCGAAGAGGGAGTTACCGATCTTACCGCCCTGAGCAGCGATAAATGTATAAGCCATACCACCACCGATGATGATAGTGTCAGCCTTGTCCATGAGGTTTGTGATTACACCGATCTTATCGGATACCTTAGCACCGCCGAGGATAGCTACGAAAGGTCTCTGAGGGTTAGAAAGTGCACCGCCGATGAAGTCGATCTCCTTCTGGATGAGATATCCGGAAGCAGAAGGAAGGAAGTTAGCAAGACCTGCTGTGGAAGCATGTGCTCTGTGAGCTGTACCGAATGCATCGTTTACATAGAGGTCAGCCATGGAAGCGAGCTCAGCAGCGAACTTAGGATCGTTCTTTGTCTCTTCCTTGTGGAATCTTACGTTCTCGAGCATAAGGATCTCGCCGTCCTTAAGAGCAGCAGCCTTAGCCTTAGCGTCCTCGCCGATAACGTCAGCAGCAAGAGTAACGGGCTTACCGATAAGCTCAGCAAGTCTGTCAGCTGCGGGCTTCATGGAGAACTTAGCCTCAGGACCGTTCTTCGGACGTCCGAGGTGGGAAACGAGGATAACCTTCGCATTGTTGTCTACAAGATACTTGATTGTGGGAAGAGCTCCCTTGATACGCTTGTCGTCTGTGATCTTTGTGCCTGTCTCCTTGTCGAGAGGTACATTGAAGTCAACTCTGACGATGACTCTCTTACCGGCTACGTCAAGATCTTCTACATTCTTCTTAAGATACTGTGCCATTGTCGTCACACTCCTGAATATTATTTTCATGCACCCGAAGGCGCTAAAGAACCAAATAAGATTATATAATGTTTAGAATCGAGATAAAAGTGTCAATTCCTGCCCAAAAGCTTTACTACCAACTGTACTTTGTAGACTTTCTGACCGTCTACATGGAAGCGGAAGAGCTCTCCGTCCTTGCTGTATATTTCAAAATATTTTCCGTATCTGGAAAATAATCCTTTCATGGACGAGATCTCGAAGACCTGCCTTGTCGGCTTGGCCACACCCTCCAAAGTCCTGTTTTTATACTTCGGCAGGGGCTTGTCCTTCTTATAGGGAATACCGAGCTGACTGTCACAATCCGTTCCTTCGTAGATGACTTCCTTGGACGTTATGGTCACCTTACCGCTTCCGGTCTTGGCAAAAGTCAAAGGATCGAAGACCTTGAACAGATCCGCGTCGAGCTCCATATGAAAATCACCTTGGGCGATCTCTTCGGCCACGAGCTCCCTTTCCCGGTCGGTCCACTTCTTAAGATCCTCGAATGAAATATCGTTTTCCGTCGCTCCCTCAAGAAGACCAGTTGGGAGATACCTGACGGTATTGCCGCACTTATCGCAGCGAAGCTTATCTCCGCCTTCTCCTTTTACCCACTTCATGGAGAACTCGATGCTGCACTTAGGGCAGATATATGCGACGTTCTGAAGACCCTTTGCAATGTTACTTCCCTTATAAGGGATCTTATGCTCTCTTGCGTAGTCGTTCTCGTCGTATCTTATGCCGTCCAGGATATACTGATGTATCTCCTCGGCGCTCATGTTCTTCACGTCTTCACCCTTGAGCTTACGGACGAACTCGGCGGTGATCTTTCCACGCCTTATGCTGCCGTGACTCCATCTCGGCATAGTAAGGTATGCACCGTGGATATGTGCTATGTATATGGCGGCTCCCGCCTTCTTTGCCATCTTTGCCACACCGTCGTCGAAAGTGATGGTACTTCCGTCAACACAGCGTGTTGCCTCAGGGTAGATAAAAAGAACTCCCTTGCGCTTCATGACCTTCATCATGGCCTTGACGGAGACCGTATCTACTACGAACTGCTTCTTGGGGATGGCGCCTCCCAGCTTGAACCAATGTGCCCAGGGTTCCTTTCGAAATACGAACTCACCCGTAACGAAGTTGCCGGGACGGCCCCTTGTGAGCATGCTGGTAACGACGGGGTCCAGATAAGATTCATGGTTGGAGATAACTATGATCGGGCCCTCTTCCTTAAGATAATCGGGATCGGGCTTGACCTTGATATTAGTAACGGCGGCGATGAGCTTTACGATAAGATTCTCTCCCACCCAGTGGTAGTACCAGTTACTGGGTTCGCATCCGATATCGTAATCCTTCTCCTTCTTCGAAGGCTTATTTTCCTTAGATAATGTAAGTTCGTCAGGCATATGTTGCCCCCTTTTCTTTTTGCATGGATATTATAGCACCACGCAAAAACAGCCGCGACTGATGCCGCGGCTGCCTTAGTATTCGTGTTGTGTCTTCAGATCACTTCTTAGCCTTCTTAGCTTCGAGTGCCTTATCTGTAGGTTTTACAAGGAAAAGGCAAAGGAAGAGAGCGATAACGTAAAGTACGAGTGTGAAGTAAAGAACGTTCTGATATCCGACGGGATTTACCTGAACACCGTCATGGTCGATCCACTCACCGGAGTGGTTAACGATGTAAGTAGCAACCTGATTTCCCGTAAGGCCTGCGAAAGCCCAAGCGGAAAGAGTGATTCCGTGGATAGCGGAGATGGAACTCATTCCGTAGTGATCGGAAAGGAGTGTGGGAACGTTGGAGAATCCGCCGCCGTAACCTGCATTTACAAGGAAGATAAGTGCAAGTACGAGGAAGATAAGAAGTCCGTTACCCTCACCGTTCTTGATACCCTGTGTGAACATTACAAGAAGAGTAAATCCGATCGAGATAGCGAAGATCAACTTGTAGATAGTGTTTCTGTCCTTCATGGTATCAGCCCAAGCGGAGAATCCGAGACGGCCGCCTGCATTAAATACAGCTGAGATAGTGGAGATGATACCTGCGAAAGCAGCAAGACCTACGCACTTAACGATCATCTTCTCCTGAGAGATAAGTGCAAGACCGCAAGTGATGTTGATGTAGAACATAAGCCAGATACCGATGTAGTTGGGGATAGGCTTTGTCTTGATAACGGCGATGATGGAAGGCTTCTCTCCCTTGCCCTGAGGCTCAACCCAGCCTGCGGGCTTAGCAAGGAGCAAGTGACCTGCGAACATCATTACGAAGTAAACACCTGCAAGGATGTAGAACATCTTGTAGATACCTGTCTCGCCGAGACCTTCAAGCATACCCTGCATGATAGGAGAAGCGATAGCCTTGGCTGCGCCGAATCCTGCAACTGCAAGACCCGTAGCAAGACCCTTCCTGTCCTGGAACCAGAGCATAAGTGTCTTAACGGGTGAGAGATAACCTGTACCGAGACCTATACCCATTATGAAGCCGTAGCTTAAGTAGATACCGACAAGTGCGAGAGGGCTGTGCTGATGAGCACCTCCGTACCAGATGAAGAATCCTGTTCCTGCCATACCTGCAGCGAAGCAGATAGTAGCGATAAGGGAAGACTTGTGGATATCCTTCTCTACGATGTTGCCGAGGAAAGCCGCGGACATACCGAGGAAGAAGATGGCAAAGCTGAATGCCCACTCCGTAGCGCCCTTAGAAAATCCGATGTAATCAGCGATCTCCTGGCTGAATATTGACCAGCAGTATACAGTACCGATACTGCAGTGAAGAAGCAATGCGGGGATAG
The DNA here is from genome assembly GCA_900176545.1 of Oscillospiraceae bacterium. Lineage (GTDB taxonomy): Bacteria > Bacillota > Clostridia > Saccharofermentanales > Saccharofermentanaceae > Saccharofermentans. Next base: position 135,177 of record FWXP01000005.1, on the reverse strand, counting down.
CAGCGCGGATCCATTTATTCGCACGCCAGCCGCTCTGTGCAGCAGATGATGCTCCCATGAGATACCCTCCTTACTTTGATTAGCGAAATAATAAAAAATCAGAAGAATGATATATCAATCCATCCTGTTTTTCAATTAAAAATGTCATTTAGAGGCTATCTTGGAACGAAAACGTAATAAAATCAGCTCTTTCTCTTACTCTTCGAGCATATCGCCCGCACTTCTCCATTCAAGGTATGTAAGACCGGAAGAGCTCTCCCTTATGCCTGCGACCTGTTCGTCAAAGCTGTTCTCCAGTTCATCGAGGAGCGGATCTTCCGCCCTGCCGATGGCATAGTCACCGTAAGGAAGCATGGTATATGTATATCTGGGATCTTCCGGATCCATGGTCTCATCGCCCGTTATCATCATAAGATCAGACGGATCATTGGCGATATAAAGTTCCCACATCGTCTCTGAGGATCCGCTTTCACCAATGTCGCCGTAATACCCCGCCAGATAAGCATATTCTCCACAGCCGCCATGATCACCGTCATATCCGTATATTCGGCTCGTATAGAACAGCCCCTGATTGCCCGTGTGAACATAGCAAAGGAAGTATTCGCTTCCTATATATTCCGCTCCGACGGGTCCTTGCGAAAGATTGAAGCCCCATATAAGGGATTCTGTATATATCCCGAAATCTTCGCTCACAACTGCATATATACCTGAACTGTCTCCGATAAGGAGCTCGTCATCACCGTCCCTGTCCAGATCCGAATAGCAGAACATCAGGGAGCTCGCATAAGCCTCACCGAGACGCACCCCTACCGTATCCATATACTGATCAGTAAAATATGCGCCGTAGCGGTTGTCATCGTATTCGATCTCGCAGGAAGGCGGTTCGAGAAGGATCTCTAATGTCTCTCCCGTCCTTAAGGATGTCTCGGAAGATATCTCCGATACGATGACCTCAGATACCGAAGTATCGGAAGACGTTACGACGGAGGTATCCGTCGGCTCCGCCTGACATCCGCCCGCCGATATCACTATCCCTATACAACTTATAAATACTGCCGCATCTTTGATATTCATGATCTGCCCTTTCCGTTAACCCATTGTACATCTTATATTCAGCGGATTTACGGCAAAAATATAAGAGGCAGTCTCACCTCTAAAGTGTGACTGCCTCTCGGGGGATCTTTTGACTTGCTCTTACGCGGGCTCAGTCTCCTTGTTATCGTCCGCGGTTACTGTAACGGGGCCGCCGTTTCTTATGACGATCTGTCCGTCCTCGACATCCACCTTGGCGATGTTACCGGAAGATACCACTCCGTCAAGGATAGCTTCGGACAAGCTGTCCTCTACCATGGACTGGATGACTCTTCTTAACGGTCTTGCACCATACTGGGGATCGTAGCCTTCCTTAGCGAGGAGTTCCTTGGCTTCCTCGGTGAGCTCGATCTCGATACCGATGTCGCTGACTCTCTTGCCGACGGATGCAGTAAGAAGATCTACGATCTTTATGAGTGAATCCCTGCCGAGCATGCGGAAGAAGATGATCTCGTCAACACGGTTGATGAACTCGGGAGAGAATGCCTTCTTGAGCTCATCAATGACAACGTCCTTAGCTTCGCTGTAGGACTTGCCGCCGTAAAGGCCCTCGCGGCTTGCCTCATCCTCGTCGTGCTCGTCGGAAGCAGACGCGAATCCGATCTTCCTTCCCGCTGCGGATGTGAGCATCCTTGCACCGATATTGGAAGTCATGATGATGATCGTATTCTTGAAGTCTACGACCCTGCCCTTACCGTCTGTAAGTCTTCCATCGTCCAATACCTGGAGCATGGAGTTGAATATCTCGGGATGAGCCTTCTCGATCTCATCGAAGAGTACGACTGAGTAAGGGTGTCTCCTTACCTTCTCGGTAAGCTGACCGCCTTCATCGTAACCTACATATCCCGGAGGAGAACCGATGAGCTTACTTACGTCATGCTTCTCCATATACTCGGACATATCGATACGTACGAGTGCGTTCTCGTCACCGAACATAACCTCGGCCAGAGCCTTGGCAAGTTCAGTCTTACCTACACCTGTAGTACCAAGGAAGATAAAGCTTCCTGAAGGCTTTGTGGGATCCTTGAGTCCCAGTCTCGATCTTCTTATTGCCTTGGCGATGGCGGTAACTGCCTCGTCCTGGCCTATTACTCTCTTCTTGAGCTCATCCTCGAGGCCCTTAAGTCTCTCGGCATCGCTCTCCGTGATCTTTGCTACGGGGATACCGGACCACTTGGAAAGTACATCTGCGATATCGTCAACAGTAAGAGTACCCGTGAATCCTTCAGCATCAGGCGCAGTCTTCTCCTTGATTCCGGAAAGCCTGTCTTCAAGCTTACATGCCTCCTGCTTGAGGCTTGCGGCCTTCTCGAACTCAAGTGCTTCGGCAGCCTTTGTCTTCTCTTCCTCGATCTCCTTAAGTCTTGCCTCTATCTTTCTCTTCTCGTTATCGTCCGCGAAGTTGATCCTCTTCCTTGCAGCCGCCTCGTCTATCAGGTCGATAGCCTTATCGGGAAGGAACCTGTCGGATACATATCTTGCGGAAAGCATTACAGCCTGCTCGATAGCATCGTCAGTGATACGGATCTTGTGGTGATCCTCGTACTTGGGACGAAGGCCCTTGAGGATCTGGATAGCCTCGGATGTGGAAGGCTCATCTACGATGACCTTCTGGAAACGTCTCTCGAGAGCGGAATCCTTCTCTATATACTTACTGTATTCATCCATGGTAGTAGCGCCGATGATCTGAAGCTCGTTCTTGGTGAGCATGGGCTTCATGATGTTGGCTGCATCGAGTGAACCCTCACCGCCGCCGGCACCGATAAGAGTATGTATCTCATCTATAAAGAGGATGATGTTGGGATCTGATGTTGCCTCTGTAAGAACGTTCTTGATCCTCTCCTCGAAGTCACCTCTGTACTTGGAACCTGCGACCATGGAACCCATGTCGATACTGTATACGGACTTGCCCTGGAGGATATCGGGTACGTCGCCGTTGGCGATCTTGAGCGCAAGACCTTCTGCGATAGCCGTCTTACCAACACCGGGGTCACCCACGAGACAGGGATTGTTCTTCGTTCTTCTTGCAAGTATCTGCATGACGCGGTTGATCTCTTCCTCTCTTCCGATAACGGGATCGATCTTGCCTTCTGCAGCTCTCTGGGTAAGGTTCTTGCCAAACTCATCCAGAGTCTTCTTGCCGTTCTTCTTATTCTTATCGCGCTTGGAGTTCCTGCCTGAGGGGCCGCCGAGTTCGGGGCCTGCCTCGTTGAAGCTGCCTCCGAGATCACCTCTTGCTCCTCTGGAATTAAACTCCGATCCTAAGTCGTCAATGATACCGTTTATATCCGCACCTGCCTTTATAAGGAGCGCATTTGCCGTCATGGCCCTGCTGTTTGCGAGCACAAAGAGCAGGTGCTCGGGAGCTATTACTCCCTGCATGCCGACTCTCCTGGAGATATCGGCTGCATCGTTGAAGAGCCGCTTGGTCTCGAGCCTTAACATGCGAAGGCTCTCTTCTATCTCATAGTCATTGACCGGAGCTTCGATGACCATATCGTCTGCCGAGATGAGCTCGCAGATGCTCTCCATAGTGACTCCGTTCCTTGAGAGTATCTCCTTGGCGGGGCTGTCTACGGCAGCTATAGCCGCAAGTACCGGCTCCGTCGATATCATGCGTCCGCCCTGCGAATCGGCGAAGCGCTTTGAAAAGACTATTACCTGAGTTGTCTCTTGTGTAAGCTTCATATCATCATCCCCTCTCGTTATCCTTCTTCAATGCCTTTCGTATCTTATCGGCACGTATTCCCGCCGATGCGGCATTCTTTCTTCCTCTTGAATCCACTGCGGTATAGTCACGTCTTACCTTGTGCGTCAACATGTTGATGGTATCCCAATCGAGATCCACTTCGCTCTCCTTGATGTTATCGAGGCCGAACCTCAGCCATCCTAACAGGTTCAACACCTCGGTAGCCTCGATCTTCCTGGCGTATCTTAAGAGCGCATAGGATCTGTAGAACTGATCCTCTACGATAAGAGTTTTCTTCTTGTAGATATTCGTCCTGCAGGACCTTTCGAGCTTGACCGCATCGGCGATGACCTTCTGAGCTCTGCTGACCATATCGCTCTCGCTGACACCAAGGGTCGCTATGCTCTTTATCTCGAACATACCGGCTTCCTTATTGCCGTCACTTTGAAGTATGGGTCTTATCTGCCAATCGTACTTCTCTGCTCTCTTGCTGAGTATTGCAAGTGCACCCGCGGTCTTCTCTATGCCGGGAAGGGATACCAGGAAGCTTATGGAAAGTCCCGTTCCGACATATCTTATATCGGATGTTAAAAAGCCCAGCTTATCGGAATAAGCTATCTCCATCTCCTTCTCGAAATTCTCAGCTACCTCCTCTGCGGACTTGTAAGCACTTAAGATATCGTCACCGGATACAAAGGAGACTATGCTTATATGTTCCTTATCTCCCAGGAGCACTCCGAGACCTTCTTTCTTACCAAGAAGGAAAGCCGTCTTCTGCTCGGAGTTCAGGAAATTGTACTTACAGTAGTATTGATCGAAAACATCTTCCTTCGCAGTGTCGTCCATCTCATCGCAGCGGATGAAATTAAATCCCATATTGCCGCCGGCCTGCCTTATCATTCCCATGGCATTTTCCCTGTCGGCGTCACTCATCTTGGCAGGGAATGAGAATCCCTTGATGTTACGAACGATGGTAACCTTGGAGGACAGTACTACATCGGTATCCTTACCGGGTTTTTCATACCACATATCAGTTGTCCCCCTTTCTGCTCTTTAACTCGTCGCGAAGTCTCACGGCAAGATCGTAATCCTCGTTCTTAGCTGCCAGCATCATGGCCTCCTTAAGGTCATCGTCTGACACGGTTCCGAGATCCGCCTTCTTGATCTTCTCCAGAAGATCTGCCTTGGTAGCCTTAGGAGCTTCCTTCTTCTCAGGCTTAGAGGGCTGCACCTCGATCTTTGGCTTGGCGGGAGCTTCGGTCTCCGGCTTATCTTTCACCGCCGATGTCTCGTCGATGTCGGCTCTTGTTCCGGGCTTTCTTCCTTTATATTCACTGGTACCCTGTCTCTTCAGAATGTCCTTGAGGATAGTCTCGTTAAATGTGTTATAGCACTCGATACATCCGACGGCTCCGTTGGTCTCGACATCGCGAAGTGAAGTCTTGCATCTGGGGCATCTTATCTGGGTATTGGCATTTGCAAAGTCCAGATCATTACTTGCCGACATCAGTGCGTTGGAAAGCTCTCCCAATATGGAGAAAGGCTGACCTAACATAGCCGTTCCTCTGAAGGGATCTTCGACATTTAAGTCCCTGGCGCATTTCTCACAGAGGAGGATGCCGTTATATCTGATTATCTTGTTGCCTATAGGGGCACCGCATCTTTCACATCTCATCTTCTTATCTCCTTATCTGTCGAGCATCAGCCCGAGCATTGCATTCTTGAATATATCTGCCCTTACTACCGACCTTACATCCGTATCCACCTTGGCAAGGGCCCTGTCGGACACCGCCGACATAACACATTTGCCTTCCCTGGCGTTAATGGCACCGCAGGCTATGCAGTTCTCAAGTAGTGTCTTGGCCTGCTGCTGTGTAAGATCCGTTCCGACGGAATCCAGAACTCCTTTGAGATAATCACTCTGCGTCAGGTGCTGGACCCTGGTAATGGTTATCTGTCCGCCTCCGCCTCTTCGGCTCTCGACGATATAGCCGTTACCCGCCTTGAACCTGGTGGAAAGTACGTACGTTATCTGGGAAGGTACGCAATTAGCTTTCTCGGCGAGAGAACTTCTGCTTATAGTCGCGCTTCCGTCGTTCTCATCGAGCATCTCTTTGATCATCATCTCTATGACGTCGACTAACCTTGCCACTTGATGTACTCCTCCCTTTGACTTTGACTTTCTTTGACTAAGATTATTATCGTACTGGCCGTCCTGTTTGTCAACAGGATTTTTGACTTTTCTTGACTTTGTTTTATAACAAAGAAAAACGGACGTCCGTTAAGACATCCGTTAAAGGTTCAATATCTTATTTCGTATACCCTTCATCGCGATATCGCATAGCTTGCTCATAAGTATTCCTATGATGAAGATCGCCATTATCATTATAAGTATGCCCGAGATCAATCCGATATAATTCTCATCATGTATCATGGCCACCCAGTCGAACATATAGAACCTGTCCCTGAAATATCTGTTATCGTGGATCAGATAGATCATGAACGTTGCGGAAGAGATGCCGTTGATGAGCGCTGAAGGCATACACTTGATCCTCTTGAAGGCTTCAAAGAGACAAAGGCTGATAACGATACAAGGAAGCGAACATTCCAGGTATCCTTCTATATCCCTGTTGTAGAAAATCTTATCGGTCGCCATTGCCGCATTCATGTTTCCGGAAGCATATATGTGATACGACAATCCCATCAAGAACAACGAGAGCGCGATCAGGGTGAAGAGCCAAAAACCTTTCAGCTTCTTCAAAGGATCGTAGAGCTTTATATATCCTCCAAGCATGTATGAGAATATACCCATGGCGATAGTAGTCAATCCTATAGTGGACATGACATTCCTGATCCAGGCTATACTTATCGCTGCGAACAGCAATATCAGAAAGGTCCTGTGCTTTTCCCTGCCTGCATCAACCAGATATCTGTTAAGACCTATCCATGCTACAAAGATTATGACGATGTAATAACCCGGGAACCACCAATCCTCATTAAATGCACGGAGATTTAGCACATTGTATACGGGCTCAAAGAGAAGATGGACGGCTCCGGCCACCATGAGCACCACTGTTGCAAAGAACATCTCCGACAATATCTTGACTACGTGCTTGGTAATGTCGATCTTCTTATCTATCAAGAAGTAGCCGCTGATCATCACGAACAGGATATTGCCGATCTTTCCGAACGAACGGGCAAAGTCTATGAGCATAAGCCTGTCATACACTTCATAGCCTTCGAACAGGTCAGATTGGGATAACAAAGGTTCGACACAGTGAATAAAGATATGGTGGATGATGATAAGGACCATAGCCAGGATCCTTATCAGTTCAAAATTACTCTGTCTCTTCGTTCCCACTTTATGACCGTACCGTTCTGATTATTTATGGTAGAGCTTCTTTGTCTCGTACGTAGGCTCACAAGTGATGTTGATCCCCAACTTATGCATCATGTTCATATCAACATTAGAGAGCATCGTTGTGGAATGAGCATCAGAATGCTTGAGCTTACTTATCTGCTGCATCGCAAGTTCCGCTACGGGATTGGTCTGTGCAGAGATCGTAAGTGCAATCAATGTCTCATCTGTATGGAGCCTGGGGTTGTGATTGCCCATGTGATTGACCTTAAGATCCTGGATAGGCTCGATGACATTAGGAGAGATAAGCGGAATCTCGTGGTCGATACCCGCAAGGACCTTGAGCGCATTAAGCAGAGCCGCTGATGCAGGACCCAGAAGATCCGTTGTCTTGCCTGTTACTATCTGTCCGTCGGGAAGTTCAAGAGCTACCGAAGGAGCACCTGTCTGGTCCGCCCTTACAAGAGCAGCACTTATGCACTTTCTGTCAGATACTTCGATGCCCGACTTGTTAAGAAGGAGCTCGAGCTTATTGACATCAGTACCGTCAGACAGACCCTGCCTTACATTGCACTTAGCTTCGTAGTAACGCCTTATGATCTCCTGCTTACTTGCTTCACAGCATGCCTCGTCATCGGTGATGGCAAATCCTGCCATATTGACTCCCATGTCCGTAGGGCTCTTATAAGGAGACTCACCGTAGATCTTATCAAAGATCGCGTTTACAACGGGGAAGATCTCTACGTCCCTGTTGTAGTTGACCGTTGTCTCGCCGTAAGCTTCCAGGTGGAACGGATCGATCATGTTAACGTCGTTAAGATCCGCTGTAGCGGCTTCATATGCGATATTAACGGGATGCTTCAAAGGGATGCTCCAGATCGGGAATGTCTCGAACTTTGCATATCCTGCCTTGATGCCCCTTTTGTTCTCGTGGTAGAGCTGGGAAAGACAAGTAGCCATCTTTCCGGATCCGGGACCCGGAGCCGTAACGACAACAAGAGATCTCGTAGTCTCAATATAGTCGTTTTTACCGTATCCGTCATCGCTTACGATAAGCGGGATATTGGAAGGATAGCCTTCAATGGGATAGTGCTTATATACCTTTACGCCCAGCTGGCGAAGTCTCTGCTCGAACTTCTCTGCGAGAGCCTGTCCCTTGAACTGGGTGATACATACGCTTCCTACGTAAAGACCGATCTCGGTGAAGGCATCGATGAGCCTTAACACATCCTGATCGTATGTAATACCCAGATCTCCTCTTCTCTTACTCTTCTCGATTGCATCTGCATTGATGACGATCACTATCTCAGCATCAGACTTGAGTTGCATCAGCATCTTGACCTTACTGTCCGGCTCGAAGCCGGGGAGAACTCTTGAAGCATGGTAGTCGTCGAAGAGCTTGCCTCCGAACTCCAGATAGAGCTTACCTCCGAACTGTCCGATCCTGTCCCTGATCTTCTGGGACTGGAGCTGTGCATATTTCTCGCTGCTGAATCCAACTTTATACATACCGCATTTACCTTCTTTCGGGTACTAATTGTATCAAAAAGGACCCGTTTATTGTATTACAAATCATGCCTTGGAAGGAGTCATGACCATTACCTTCCTATCTTTACCCAGAGTATCCGTATCAAGTGTACTTCCGATACGCTCTACGGGAAGATCACCGAGCTTTAAGAAATCATCGACCGTTCCTATAACGTCATATCCGAAGGAATCTCCTCTGTAGTGCATGGGCACTATAACCTGAGGATCTATCCTCTTTATGAGTTCCCAGGCAACATCGGGCTCCACCGTATAGAATCCTCCTACCGGGATAAGGAGCACCGTGCACCCTTTAAGCTTCTCCAGTTCATCGTCTTCGGGAATACATCCGATATCGCCCATATGAACGACCTTTGTGTCCTTATAGGAGATGATGCTTATGTTGTTCTTCCCCCTTAAGGCGCCTTCCTTATCATCATGGAAAGTATCTATGATCGTAAGATCAAAAGGCGTATCGACTCTGACGTCAGAGAGCTTTACCTCTTCAAGTCCGTAATGGTCTCCGTGCTGGTGAGAACAGATCACCTGGTTAGCTTTCTCGTCAAGATCCTTAAGTCCCGGAACCGAGCCCGGCATATAGGGATCTGTTATGAGAGAGAATGAATCCTGGGTTATCTTGAAGCACGAATGCCCCCTGTATTCGATCAACATTTCTTACTCCTCCGCAACACACATATTAACTTGATTATACATTATGAGACCGTCGGTTTCTCTTGGGATCAGATATTTCTGAGCACCCTCATGACGCCGTCATTGTCATTATCGAATTCAGTCACATATCTTGCCGCTCGCTTTATATCATCATGAGCATTCTTCATGGCATAGCTCTGACCGCATTCCAGGATCATGGACATGTCGTTCAGGTAATCACCGAAGGCCATGCACTCCTCTTTATCAAGGCCGTACTTGATCCTTATCTTGCCTATGGCCTCACCCTTGCCTATGCTGTCATTTGCCACATCGATCCAGCGGTCTCCCGAGAGCAGCGGCGATATGCCGGCAGGGAGCTTCGGCATGGAGTTATAAGCCTTCTCCGCATCTCTTCCTGCGAAGAAGACTGCTATCTTCAGGAAACGATCCTTATGGACATATTCGTGAAGGTCCTTTACGAACTTGAGGCGAGCGTAATATTTCGCTGACTCCGTCATGGCTTCCTTGGATGCTTCCGCTATATACGCGGACTCCACCCCGCACATGATGGGGATGGCTCCGGGAAGGTTCAGTATCACTTCCAGGGTCTCGTCCACCGCCTTGGGGTCCATGCTGTTCTCATATATCACTTCATCCCTGTTATATACTATGGCACCGTTCTCGGCCACGAACAGGGCGTAGTCCTTCAAGTCATCGAACTGCCTTTCGAGGGTATAGTATTGTCTTCCGCTTGCAAGGACGGTCATTATCCCGTCATGCTCCTTTACCCAATCCGCAAAATCAGAAGGGGCACGCTTTTGACTGTCCAAGAGCGTGCCGTCCATATCGAGTGCTACGAGCTTTATCAAAATCCTCTCTCCTTAAGTCCGCTTACTATCTTTACGTATGTCTCACGAACGTCGAAGCCGTCTATATTCTCTCTCATGAGATCGATCATATCGCCGTGAGTGATACCTCTCTTCTTTCGGGGCTTTACCACTTCAAAGTTGTCGCCCCATTTCATAGAAGGCAATGATACCAGACCATCGTTAACGCCGTCAAAGTGTTTTACAAGATGGTACGAAAGGTTCAGCGGGAATCTTCCTCCCGAAGCCTTTACTGAGGTGGATCCTACACTCTGGTAGTAGACATCCGGACTGTTGGGACAGCGCTCGTTAAAAGCCTTGCAGGAAGTATCCGTAAGGTCCGATACCGCTGCCAGGAAGTCGGGCTTTTTATCTCCTACTTTTGTGAGCACCGCATTGTACTTAGATGCTATTGAAGCACGAAGGCTGTCCGGGGCCTTAGTAAGAAGGTAATCAGCGAACTGACATCCGTAGTGAGGGGAATTGATCGTAGTAAGAGAAGCTACATAAGGAGCCGCGCCGCATAAGGATATAGCCGCTCTCGAATCAAGTCCTCCCTTGGAGTGAGCGATGATATTGACCTTCCCACAGCCGTTCTTCTCTACTATCTCCTTTATCTTAGCCGCCAGCTGCTTTCCGCATTCATCAACGGATGCTGCCGACTCCTGATCGCCGTAAAAGATGGTAGCTCCGTTCTCTTCAAGATCGGCAGGGATCCTTCCCCAGTAATTGAAGAAATCCGAGTCCCTGAAGAATACGCCGTGTACCATGAGTATCGGATACTTGGTCTGACATATCTTATCTGCCACCCTGCTCTTGTTGAGGATATATCTGGCATTCTCATCCCTGTACTCACGGAAGGTGATCCTGATTATATAGCCCAGAGCTACGAGATGAGCTATGGGGATCATTCCGCACAGGATCCCTATTACCCTCCACTTAAAGCCGAGCTGCTTGGACCTGACATAGACGGTAATGATGCCGCTCCAGAAGATGATATTGCCTGCGATGACGGCAATGATCACTTCTTTGGCAACTATATCCGAAGCTATACCTTCATTCATGTTTGCATATACAAGATATGTTATGAGCATTCCCGCATCGACGACGCATGTTATCAGGAACTCTATGAGGAGAGCTACGCCCCTTTGAAGCTTTCGTATCCTCTTATCCTCTATCTTCTTGTATGACGGAAATATCACGCAAAGAACGAAAGGCAAAAAGCCTATGAGCGCTGCCGGAACTGCCGCTTCTTCCATACCCGCGAAGTATGCGATAACGGCAATATTCGAGTAAAGGATAAAGACGATCAGCGAGAGCAGCATATCAGTTCTCCGCGCCTAATATCTTCCTGGCATTTGCGATCCTTTCCTTAGTCGGAGGATCGATACCTTCAAGCTCATAAGGGATATTCAAGGTATGCCACTTATGCACACCCAGCGTATGATACGGGAGAACTTCTACCTTCTTAACGGTCTTGAGCGTATCGATGAACTCTCTAAGCTTAAGAAGATACTCGTCATAGTCATTCCTCTCGGGAACAAGGACATGTCTTATCCACATAGGAACTCCCATATCGGAGAGCTCTCTTGCCATGGCGAGGATATTCTTGTTGGAAGTCTTGGTAAGGATCTTATGACCCTCGTCATCGATATGCTTGATATCCAGCATCACAAGATCCGTATACTTCATAAGTTCGATGAACTTGGAATGGAAAGGCTCTGACTCGGTATAGGGATTACCGCTCGTATCAAGACAGGTATTGATGCCCATCACCTTTGCCTTCCTGAAGAGTTCTATCAGAAAATCGATCTGAAGGAGAGGCTCTCCTCCGCTTACGGTGATACCGCCCTCATCGCCCCAATAGGCCTTGTACCTTATGGCTTTCTCCAGCAGCTCATCAGTCGTATACTCCGTACCTTCGGTCATCTTCCAGGTATCCGGGTTATGACAGAACTGGCATCTCATGGCACAGCCGCTAAGAAAGATGATATATCTTACTCCGGGACCGTCTACCGATCCGAAGCTCTCCAGGGAATGAACATAACCTTTTACCATAGTAACCACTGCTTTCTCAACTAGATTTCTTACGATATCTTACACGGAATAGACGACAATTCCAATTATTATGATAAAAGTAGCGAGCAATTTGCGCTTGGTAGGCTTTTCCTTCAGAAAGATCGCACCTAATATGATCATAAAGAGATATCCGCTGGATTCCAGTATTGGCCCCATGGAGAGCGGTACTACCTTATATGCATATATGGTAAGGAAAGTCGCGATAAAGAATACCGCATATGCTCCGATGACCATTGGATTAAGATACTCCTTTATCACCGAATCGTATTTCTTATCGGCAGACTTCTTGAGGACTATCTGTGAGATGTTGCTTATGAATACTCCCGCGATCAGGATCAGAGAATGGATCAGCATAGCACTATTCATGTTGATCCTCCCTTGTAAAAAGCAATATACCCGCGAAGACTATCAAGGCACCGACGATGTTGTTCCACTTAAGTGACTCGTGAAAGATCAAGACTCCCCAGAGCATCGTCCAGAATATTCCTACCGCCTTATTGGCATAAGCAAACGTAAGAGGAAGGTTCTTTATGATCTGCTGCCAGAATATCGCATACACCCCAAGGATCATGACCAATCCGCCATAGAAGAGACAGAATCTCACGCTCGGGAATTCCTCCCCTGATGCAGCCTTACTACATACTCCGGAGATAGAATATACCAGTAGGAGTATATGAAGCAGGATTATGTATTTCTTATTCTTGATGACCATTCTTGTTCCTTTTTTTGTCTATAATGCAGAATACCGCGAAGGCTGCCGCAGTCACTGCCGACAGGCAAATGCCCTCTACGAGCATGGGTGTACGATAGTACAATTCTATCTTATGCTCACCTTCTCCTACAGGCAATGCCATAAATGCGATATTGGCCTTTATTATATTCGTTTCCTCTCCGTCGACCGTCGCATGCCATCCTTCTGAGTAGGGAACGGCGATATAAAGATACCTGTTCCTGTCAGAAGAAGCATCGATAAAGATGTGATTACCATCTTCTCTATAGTTAACATCTTCGATATCTGCATGAGAATAAAAAGCTTCATATGTTGAGGACAGCCGCTCATTGGATCTTACATAAATCTTTATATCGTCTATGGAATACTCTCCGGGATAATCAAAGTGAATTCTGATCTTGTCTATATTCTCTTCAATATCATCAAAGCAGACTACCGTAGTATCAACTCCCGCATAATATGTGTTCTCCTTTGAGTAGCCGGCCATATGTTCGGAACATATTATCTCACCGGAGCTCATAAGATCGATGTCGATCCTGTAGACCTTAGGAGTTCCCTGATACCCTGATACCAGGACACTTATCTGCCCTGATATCATATCCGTATCAAAATCTATATACCCTCCGTCTGCCCCTGCCACGATATCTGTTCCGTTCATCACAAGATCTCCGCCGTTTGAGATCTCATAAGGTACGATATCGGCATCAATTATCTCATCTGCCACAGGAACGTTCAGATCCTCAACGACCATGCCGTACATCATACAGGTCTCTCTGCGGACCGGATCCATGGAATAATACGCGTCAAGAGAGATAAGATCATCATAAAAGAACGCAATATTTGCACCTCCCGAAGAACGATAAGACGTAAAGTCGTTTCCATGTTCCTCGGCTTCATAACCGTACGGCGCTCTTATAGCTCCCTGCTCATTACTGACGACAACATGTCCGACACCGCATATGGCTTCAAGATAGGACCTGCCGCGAACGCCGGTCTGGTTAAAGACCGACGGACTGGAAAGAACTCCCAGTGTACCGTAAAGATCCTCGATATCCTGATCCGCGTTACTGTGATAGAAATCAAATCCATGGACCCCTGCCATCAAAGTGCCATTGCGGATAGTCTCTGAATAATCGGGTCTCACTATATCAGTTCGGCAGGTATCACGGTCATTCTTTATCGCCAGAACCATCGCCTCATCTCCGGTCAAAGTGTCATAAGCCGTACCCGCCTCATTAAGGACATCCTTTTCCAATTCATAAAAGCATGAACCGGTGCTTATAAGACATGTCAGCAAGATGACTGCCATATACGAACAGTCACGGACTCTTCCGGATCCTGTTACCGCTTTATTAACAATACCTGTTATGAGAACAGCAAGAAACAACGAAAGAGCCGAGTATACTGCAAGTCTGTCCCCGGAGAAAAAGCTCAGCACGAATAAGAAGATCGATATCGTAAGGAGCAGATAGAACAGTTTGGACTTCAGATTCCTTATCTCATCGAAAGCCGCGGTCACCACATATGCACCGCAGAGCGTAAATACAAAGAAATATCTTATAGCAGGATAATTAAAGCCATTCATCACTGACTGCAAAAAAGGAAGACCCAGAGATGCGATCGCTAAGATGACGGATATCATAAGGATCGGTTCTTTCTTCTTGCTTGATATGAGACATACAAGAGCAATCAACGCAAAGGAAGAGATACCGATAAAGACGTCACCCAAAGGTGCGTCACAAGAAAAACAGTGTATCAGGAACCTTCTTAGGATATCAGGAGACAAAAGGCTGATACTTCTTGAATAAGATAATCTGTTCAAACTCGATACATTAAGGATCGACGGGATCACCGGACCGATGCCTATCAGGACACCCGTAACGGTAAAACAGATAAACCTTCCTAATAATCCCAAAAGTGTCTTTATCGATCTGTCCTTACCCGTGAAGAACTTCATCAGACAATAGAATACCAACAGCATCCCCATTATGTATGTGAAATAATATGAGACCAGGGTACAGTATGCAACGATACATACATATAACCTGTATCTCTTCTCCTCCCACAATCTGTCGGCACCTAAGAGCAGCAGAGGAAAGAGATAATACATATTGATAAAGCTCGGCTCTCTTACCAGCACCATAGCGGCTCCGGAAAAGACATATACGCATGCTCCGGCGACGACTTTCAGGCCTTCGTGCCCCTTATTCCTGCTCCAAAGGATATAAGCTATGCCCGCTATGTACAGCTTGAGCATCAGTACTATCTCAAATACGATCTCACTTGCACAAGGAGGAACAACAGCCGATATCCAATATAAAGGATCCGCAGGATCGTTAGGCCAGCCGCTTATGATGATCGCATCCGATCCCATTCCGATGGTCATATCCCACATCGGCAGTTCAAATACATGCCTTATAAAGATATTATTACAAGCCTCACGAATGAATCTTCCGGTATATACAAACAGTACATAGTACTGTGTCAGACCATCACCGATATCAAAGATGCTCCGATCTTTAACAAAGAGTACAGGAAATACACTGATCAAGAGCAATATGAGAAAGAACAGAGTATAAGTCTTAAGTACAGGTGCTCCGCTTCTCTTAATCATAGAAACTCTTGATGTTCTCGATAACGCGATCCACATCTGCTTCTGACAGATGATAATACAAAGGAAGTCTCAAGAGACGATCACTCTCCTTCGTTGTATATATATCCTCTCCGTTAAACCTTCCATACTTACGACCGGCAATAGCCGAATGAAGAGGAACATAGTGGAATACCGTCATTATATCTCTTTCCTTGAGATACGTGATAAGTCTTGTACGCTCGTCCAGATCCTCGGTCTTGATATAGAACATATGCGCATTGTGAACACATTCTTCGGGAATGAACTGAAATTCGATCAATCCCCGTTCAGCAAGATCAGAAAGTCCCTTCCTATACTTATTCCAACTGTTCATCCTGTCGTTATAGATCTCATCGGCATGTTCTATCTGACAATACAGATAAGCTGCCAGCAATTCACTGGGAAGATAGGAAGATCCTTTGTCCACCCATGAATATTTATCAATCTCTCCGCGATAAAACTTGGAACGATTTGTTCCCTTCTCGCGGAGTATCTCAGCGCTCTCGAAGAATACCGGATCGTTGATCAGGATAGCTCCTCCCTCACCCATGGAAAGATTCTTGGTCTCGTGGAAAGAGAAGCACCCGAAATCTCCGATAGTACCAAGGGCTCTTCCCTTATAAGTACTCATAACACCTTGAGCTGCATCTTCGATAACCTTGAGATTATGCCTTCGGGCAATATCCATGATAGTATCCATCTCACATGCTACACCGGCATAATGGACAGGAATGATCGCCTTTGTCTTATCCGTGATCGCAGCTTCGATCTTAGTCTCATCAATATTCATTGTATCCGGACGGACATCGACAAAGACACATTTTGCTCCGGTAAGAACCACACAGTTTGCCGTGCTGGAGAAAGTATAGCTGGGAAGAATGACCTCATCTCCGGGACGAAGTCCGATAAGCACTGCGGCCATTTCCAAAGCTGACGATCCTGATGTAGTAAGAAGTACCTTGGGAGAACCGGTCCGTTCCTCAAACCATTCATTGCACTTCTTGGTAAAAGGACCGTCACCGCATATTTTCCTGTTATCAATGGCCTGCTTAATATATGTAAACTCACCTCCGATATACGGAGGTATATTGAAAGGGATCATAAGCCATAACCTCACTGCGTGTTATAAATAATATTTTATCTGTCGATAATTGATTATTCAATATTCTTTATACATTGGTCATCGCTATGAATGATCTTTATCACTCTGCCTTATGATAAGAAAACACTATTACATATGTTCCATCTCTCTTTAATCCGTATTTCTCGTGGAATCTGACAGATGCTATATTGTCTTCTTCTATCCAGGAATAGACTATCTTGCCGCCGTTTGAAGCGAATACAAACAGTTCATCAAGTAATACGGCATGAATATTTTCCTTTGGACCCCGATTAATGATCTGATTGATGTAAAACCTCTTATTCTCGATACGCCTTTGAAGAAGGGTAACTATCTCGGAATTCTCTGTTACTCCCAAAAACTCTCGTGCTTCAAGCTGTTTCGACAACAATATATCATCAGGAAGATGACTGATTTGAGGATCGAAAGTCTTACGTAATAAGCGATTTATCTTATCGAGATATGATCCGTCAAAGATCTCCTTAGGTACTGCTTTGCGATAATCCAAAACGGGAGCATCTGATTCCAACAGATCACCGATCCTGTTATTAGTATAGCGATAAAGCCTTTTGATCTCTCTAAAACCCACATCACACAGATCGATATTCAGTTCGAATCCTAAACGCTCGGTCTTTTCCATAATATAGTCACCCGAAGGAATATCGTAAAGCAATCCTTTCAGATATTCCAGGGCACAAAAGTAAAAATACAGTCTTTGGATGTCACAATCATTGTAAGTGATTATGATGGCTCCTTCGTTTTCATAAAGGTTGCACTTTCCGGAAAGAGAATCCAAAAAACCCATATGGGTATTCGTTATGATCTCCAAACTATTCTGTTTCAGCCTGTTGATCCTGTCTTTTATCTCAGAAATATCCATATCACAAATTGCTTCGTATGATCGCGATGTTGTTAAGCCTGCCGATCTTCATGATCATCGATCCCCATGCCAGTCCGGAGCCGAAAGCCGACAAACAACATCTGTAAGTATCTCTCATAAGTGCTTCGGATGCATTGAGTGCCATGACAAGCGGTATGGAACAACCGCTCGGATTACCATAATTCTCAACGAGGTTTACAGGGATCTTATCCTCAGGAATACCTATACGCTCTGCCAGCTTGATCAGCATGAATCTGTTCGGTTGATGAAAGAAATAGTAATCAATATCATCGACTGAAAGCGCATTACGTGCCAACGCAGACTTGATCATCTCCGGCACTTTAGTCTGAACAAAGTTAAAGATCGCCGTACCATCCATATGGAGATTATTAAGAGAACGGTAATTTCCATCTCCCTGATCCTTCATCTCCGAAGTCTCGTCATTAGCAGGCGTTCGGAATCCCCCTGCGGGAACAATAAGCGCTTCCCTTTGTGTACCGTCAGAATTCAACTCGAAATAGATATCGTTTTCCTCTTCTGTTTGCTCAACGACAGTTATCGTCGCCGCATCGCCGATAAGAGGAAAATCATTTCTGTCTCTGTGAGAAACGATATGACTGAGTACATCTCCATTTACCAGAAGTACTTTCTTATCAGTCATATGATCGATCAGCATAAAGCTCTGGAACAACCCCATCAAATAACCGCAACATCCCTGCGGAATATCCATACAGAATACATCAGATGACAATCCGAGTTCTCCGTGAATGATATTACTTATGTGAGGAACAAAATGGTCCGGACACAGTGATACTACAACCACGGCACCTATATCGTCTTTCTTTATCCAGTTGTTGTCCAACATATGATTGATGCCGTAAAGAGCGAGATCTGATACTGTGGTATCCGGTTTAGATAAACTGTGCTTTTCAAAACCCATTACCTTCTTAAGTCTCATCGTCTGCTTGGCGGGAAACGAATAGTTATCTACCTCATCATCAAAGAGACTGTCGTTCTCGGGCAATACTCCAAGTATGGAAGCGATCCTTTTATTCGAAAAGCGAGTTATCATCAGACAGTCCCACCACTCTTTACAACTAATGACGCAATGGCATCGACATTGGAATAGTTTTCCGGAAGTATATCAAGAGCATCTATCTTGATCCCATACTTATCTTCGAGCATGCTGGTCAATAAAACTATATCAAAGGAATCCAGATATCCTTCTTCGATATAATTCTCACAGTTGGTAAAGTCACATTCCGGCTTAAGACTCTCTAACATCTCTAATATATCGCTCATAATCAGCACCTCACTGGTTAACCTGTTCCTTCAGAAGCATTCTGTCTATTTTGCCATTTGTATTACGGGGTAATTCATCCATACGAATAAACTTGGATGGGATCATATAAACAGGGACTACCCTTCTAAGCTCCTTCCTAAAATCAACAGCGGATATCTCTGTTTCTTTTTCATAAAAAAGAACTATCTCCTTCTCCTGATAATTGTATACTGCGCAACAATACTTTACAATTCGCAGATTATCGATAATGAGATGCTCGATCTCACCCAACTCGATCCTGTATCCCATATGCTTGATGAGACTGTCGCGGCGGCCCTTAAAATGGATTATGCCATCCTGATCCTTAACTACCACGTCACCGGTCTTATATATATATTCAGGGTATGCGGAATTAAGAGGATTCTGAATAAAAGCAGCATCAGTTTTTTCCTTGTTGTTGTAATATCCCATTGCAAGGGAAGAACCTCTCACGCAGAGCTCACCCTCTTCACCCGCAGTGCATTCATTCCCCGCATCATCCAAGATCAAGATATCTGTATTCTCACACGGAATTCCTATGGGCAATGGTTCATCCTCGTCCGGTCTTTCCTTTATGATATGGAATGTGCAATCAAGCGTTATCTCTATAGGACCATACATATTTACAAAGCAAGCATTAGGAAGATTATCGTACCAGTATAGGAACTGCTTGGTCGGGAAAACCTCGCCGGCAAACCAGACAAGCTCCAATGACGGAAGCGGTATCTTGCTTATAAGATCCATGTTTGCGATGTTTACCATTATGGAGGGGACCCAGAAGATATACGATACTTTACTATCCTGAAGTGTCTGAAGAAGCTTTGCCGGAAACATTGCCAGAGTTGCATCAAGAACAACCATGGTCGATTGGTGAAGCATCATCAAACACAGCTCAAATACATATATATCAAATACAAGAGGGGACAAAGAACCTATTATTTCCTGTCCGTTAAATCCGAACACTTCGTCAGCCCAATCGGTAAAATCAAAGAAACTCCTGTGATTGAGGATAACACCTTTAGGCGTACCTGTAGAACCTGAAGTGTTGATGATACAAAACGGATCAGTATCGATCAGATGTGCCCTTCTTGAAGAAAGCAGTACTACATCTTTATTTTGTAGCTCAACCTCATCTATGATCAATTTGGGAATATCGATATCAGCTATAAGAGTCGAACTCTTCGTATCGCAGATGATTATACCCGGTCTGATCGTCTTGACGGAATTAATGAGCCTGTCGAGCGGAGTCTTGACATCAAGATTTACAAACGGGCAACCTGCAGCAAGTATTGCCAGATCTGCTGTTACCGAGTTGATCGACTTTGACATGAATACTGCGATCGGAACATTGATCTCGATATTATAGCGCTCGACCAGATAGCATGCCGTTCCTATAACGGAATCATAGAGTCTATCATATTCAACAGACTCACCATTATGTATGACTGCGGTCTTGGAAGATGAGGTCTTGATGCTTTTTTCCCACTGATCAAATAGATTTCTTCTCATATTAGCAATGCGTGATCCTTTCTCCATTCTGACCCATAGTATACTTATGGATCAGGTCTTCTTTTGTATAAGGCTGTTCAAGAAAATAGAATATATTCTCTGACAGTTTATTTTCTATCGCCGAATAAGCATCCTTTTCACTGATACAACTGATCGTTCCGTTACCAAAGTGACGCTTTTTCAAAAGCCCCCGCTCTTCCAATTCATCTTCAAAATAGTAATAATCTCCAGCCTTTACCCCGTAGCAGGCAGTATGAATATACTGAGTCACAAAATGTTCCTGTCCTTGTCCGTCAATTACAGTCCCCGAAAACGGAAGATCAAATCTATATTCAACGTTGTTCATTTTCTCTACATAGTGAACATATGTAAAACAGTTCCCGAGCCTGGCTCCCAGGAAAAGGAACTTAACATCAGACATTCCATGAAGTCTGTCAAATGCGCTGTTTTCTCCCAGAGAATGATTCCCGAGATCGATGAAGCCGGTCTTGATCTGATCCGGCACTGATAAGGAGAGCAAAGGATCCTCCGTCCTGTAGCGACCGTCCAGACATCGGATATATTCATTAAGTGCCCCCATGGATGTTCTGCTGTTCTTCACATCATACGGTTCATTATTGCAAAAGCTATATGTAAATGACGGAACGACTACATTTTGAACATTATTGGAATACAATGCATCATAAAGACACTGAAGATATTCCTTTCTCTTAAGTCCCTTGGCAAGCGTTCCGAACATAACATCAGAATGAACAAACAAGATGTTGCAATCACAAGCTCCGACGCTTCGAAGGGTGTGTCTCAGGTCCTCATCGGTATAACACTTCTTATCGACATCATATATCAATTCCATATCATTACTGCCCTAAGATCCCTCCGTCAATATAAACGGATCTTCCTGTCATGACTCTAGCCCCTTCCTTAAGCAGAAATACTATTGAAGAAGCAACATCCTCCGGAGACGATACCCCGAGAAGCTGCTTCCCTGCGATCATCTCTTTCACATCATCAGAAAGCTTCCCGAACATATCGGTATTAACTGCTCCCGGGATAACACAATTAACTGAGATCCCCTTATCTGCCAGTTCTATTGCCATCGTTCTGACGGCTGCCTCCATTGCGCCCTTGCTCGCAGCGTACATACTCATACATTTCTGCGGATAATGACTGTTTGCTGATGATATTCCGACAATGCTTCCGCGATTTGAATACTTCGGCTTAGCATATAACGATACGGCTGTTACAAACGAAAAGAAGTTTACGCTGAACATGGATCGAGCCTGTGAAATCTTCAGAGTCCGCAAAGGCGTGACGTCAGCTCTGCCGATACAATAGACCATCCCATCAAGTTTTATACCGTTTTCGGTACTTCGTTCAAATACTGAAACTATACTCTCAGGCTCATCGGCATCGAAAAGAACAGATATATGATCTTCAGAGGAAGATAACTCTGATCGAAGCAACTCAAGCTTATTTATATCGCGACCGGCCAACACGAGAGAATCCCCCCGTAAAGCCAACTGATCGCACACTGCCCTTCCAATCCCCGAAGAGGCTCCTAAGACCAGATATTTACTCATATGATCTGCTTACTCGAGAAAACTCAGTGCATCTCTAACAGTTTTTACAGACTTGATATCATCGGTCGTGATGATCTTTCCCGTCTGCTCTTCAACTGTTGCAACGAAAGAAAGGATAGAGATAGAATCCCACTCGGGATAATCGCTCAAAACAGAATCCGGTGTAAGCACACCCTCTTGCAATTCCATGATTTCTTCAAGTAGATTGATCTTATCATCCATAATAATACCCTCCATTAGATTTTGTGCTTAACATATACGTATTTGATAACTGAAACATTAAACCCCATTGACATCAGTATCTTATATGCATTAACGTTGGTCAATGATACATGACCGAGATATAACTTACCTCCCGATGTAGCCACATGATCATATCCTGCCCATTGGACACAATATCCCATACCGGTACCTTCATAGTCCTCATACGTACCTGCAAGAATGCCATCATAAATATCATCATCCGAATTCTTATGAATAAAGAATCCTACGGGAGTTTCTGCATAATAGACATTATATGCCGGATATCCCGCGGCAATAAGATCATTTATCCAATTGATATACCTGCGTGAAGCGGCTGAACGATCAAAAAAGTCATCAAGATAGATCCTGTCTGTATGGAAGATACCCTTATTTATCTGATCATAAAGGAAATCAAGATCTTTCTTATCCATCTGCCTGTATGAACATCTTTTGATCACAGGCAGTAAGCGCTTATTGGGTATATAATCTTTGGGTTTCAATGTAAGATCTGCGCATGCTTCAATAAAATCGAAGCCGTTCTTACGAGCATACTTAGAAACTTCGGTGTTCTCTGATTCCACTTTCAAAACAATGTATTCGAAATCTTTGCAAGCTTCAAGCGCTTCGCCAAGTGCGGAGACAGGATCATTCGCTCCGACGGAGATTTCATATGTAACGACTCCGAGATTTCTTTTCTCCCAATCAGCACGAACAATTTTCATCTTCAAGATCCTCTATATGACAGATTTCCTTCACTACAAATTGAGGAGAATTATTTAAACAGATATAAATCCTTCCGATGTACTCTCCGATAAGACCAAGCATGACCATTATGATACCTCCGATTATCATGATAATGGATATCAAAGAACTCCAGCCTGCCTGGATACCTGGATTCATGAGCTTTCGGATGATCGTAACGATAACAAATATCAATCCGCCTACCGAGCAGAGGAAGCCGATATAAGCACTTATCTCCAGTGGTTTGACTGAAAAAGCAGTAAAACCGTTAAGCCACAAAGAGATCAAAGATCTTAAAGAGTAACCCGATGTGCCTTCAAGCCTGTTCCTGTGCTCGACGGGCACCATTGCGATGTTTCTCGTAGATCTAAGCACCAGACCGGCGATATATGTATATGCATGATCATATCTGATGATCTCATCAACAATAAATCTGCGCATTATGAAATAACTGCTGCCCTTAGGCATCGGTCGCTTGATATCAAACATATAGTTATTCATTTTTGTAGCAAGATCAGATCCTAACTTTCGGAACAGAGTCTGATGATACTCGGGATAAGTCGCATATACTACGTCAAAGCCTTCTTCAAGCTTATTGATAAGTTTGAAGACTTCCGACGCCGCGGTCTGCCCGTCATCATCGAGTGAAACCACATATTCACCCCTGCTCTGACGGTAACCTGCCATAAGTGCCGAATGCTGTCCGAAATTCTTGGCGAGGTTGATACCGGTGATCCTATGATCGGCTGATACCAAATCCTTGATAACGGTCCATACATTGTCAGGAGAACAATCATTTACCAATATCACTTCATAATCAAAAAGATCGCTCGAAGCCATCGTGGAATCGATCTCATCTACGACTCTCTTAATAGTATTCTCAGATCTGTAGCAAGGTACTACGAATGATATCAATTTTCTATTTTTCAATCTTATTCTCTCTTAATAATAGTAATATGCTGATTATAAATTATCCATGATTATTCTTCAAATCCCAGATTGTATTCAAACCGCATAGCCTTGTTTCATACCATTCATCGTGCACGATTATTTGCGAAAAATAAACAGCCGCCCCATAAGGGACGGCTGTCATTGAACTTAAGTCTTATTAATCAGAAATTACATTCTGTCGTGGCAAGTTCTAGCGATAACGTCGAGCTGCTGCTCCTTTGTAAGGTCGATGAACTTAACAGCATATCCGGATACACGGATAGTGAAGTTAGCATACTCTTCCTTCTCGGGATGCTCCATAGCGTCGATGAGCTTCTCTGTGCCGAATACGTTTACGTTGAGGTGGTGTGCACCCTGAGAGAAGTATCCGTCCATTACGCTTACAAGGTTCTTAACCTGCTCCTCCTCAGTATGTCCGATAGCACCGGGGTTGATAGTCTGAGTATTGGAGATACCGTCGAGAGCCCAAACATAAGGGATCTTAGCAACGGAGTTAAGGGAAGCAACAAGACCGTTCTTCTCAGCACCGTATGCAGGGTTAGCACCGGGAGAAAGAGGCTCGCCTGCCTTACGTCCGTCAGGGAGAGCACCTGTCTTCTTACCGTAAACAACGTTGGATGTGATGGTAAGGATAGATGTTGTAGGCTCAGCATTTCTGTATGTGTGGTGCTTCTTAACCTTCTTGATGAATGTGTCAAGGAGCCATACACCGATCTCGTCAGCTCTGTCGTCGTCGTTACCGTATCTGGGGAAGTCACCCTCGATCTCGTAATCAACTACGAGGCCGTTCTCATCACGTACTGTCTTGACCTTAGCGTACTTAATAGCGGAAAGGGAGTCGATAACGTGGGAGAAACCTGCGATACCTGTAGCGAATGTACGACGTACATCTGTATCGATAAGAGCAAGCTCAGCTGCCTCATAGTAGTACTTATCGTGCATGTACTGGATGAGGTTAAGGCAGTTAACATAGAGGTCAACGAGCCAATCGAGCATTACATCATACTTCTTGATGACTTCATCGTAGTCAAGATACTCGGATGTGATAGGTGCATAAGCGGGAGCAACCTGATTCTTCTCGAGCTCGTCAACACCACCGTTGATAGCGTAGAGCAAGCACTTAGCAAGGTTAGCACGTGCACCGAAGAACTGCATCTCCTTACCTGTCTGTGTAGCAGATACGCAGCAGCAGATGGAGTAGTCATCACCCCAAACAGGTCTCATTACATCGTCGTTCTCGTACTGAACGGAAGAAGTAAGGATAGAGATGTGAGCTGCATACTTTCTGAAGTTTGTAGGAAGTCTCTTGCTGTAAAGAACAGTAAGGTTAGGCTCGGGTGCAGGACCCATGTTCTCAAGAGTATGAAGGAAACGATAGTCGTTCTTTGTAACCATGGAACGTCCGTCGGAACCAAGACCACCAACCTCGAGTGTAGCCCATACGGGGTCACCGGAGAAGAGTTCGTTGTAAGAAGGGATACGAGCGAACTTGACCATACGAAGCTTCATTACGAAATGGTCGATGAGCTCCTGAGCTTCCTTCTCTGTAAGGGAACCGTTCTGGATATCTCTGTTGATGTAGATATCGAGGAATGTAGATACACGACCTACGGACATAGCAGCACCATTCTGTGTCTTGATAGCTGCAAGGTAACCGAAGTAGAGCCACTGTACTGCTTCCTTAGCGTTCTTAGCGGGAGCGGAGATGTCATAACCATAGGACTGAGCCATGACCTTCATCTGCTTCAATGCCTTGATCTGCATTGCGAGCTCTTCTCTCTGACGGATAACTTCGTCGAGCATTGTGCCGTCACCGCAGTTAGCAAGATCCTGCTGCTTCTTTTCGATAAGGAAATCGATACCATAAAGAGCAACTCTTCTGTAGTCACCTACGATACGTCCACGACCATATGTGTCGGGAAGTCCTGTAAGGATGTGGGAGTGACGAGCAGCCTTGATCTCAGGTGTGTAAACGGAGAATACTGCGTCAGAGTGTGTTGTGTGATATTCGGTAAAGATCTTGTGAAGCTCGGGAGAAGGTGTGTATCCGTATGTCTCGCAGGACTGCTCAGCCATTCTGATACCGCCGAAAGGCATGAAAGCTCTCTTAAGAGGCTTATCTGTCTGAAGACCAACGATCTTCTCAAGTGTCTTATCCTCCTCATAGAGGTAACCGGGAGCATGAGATGTGATAGTGGAAACGATCTCTGTATCCATGTCGAGAACGCCACCCTTTGCTCTAGCCTCCTTGAAGAGTTCCTGAAGTCTGCCCCAGAGCTTGTCTGTAGCCTCAGTTGTGCCTTCGAGGAATGACTCGTCACCCTCATACTCAGTATAGTTGTTCTGGATGAAGTCGCGTACGTTTACTTCTTCCTTCCAGAGACGGCCCTGAAACGAACCCCACTGCTCATAATCTTTCATAGCATTTATTTCCTTTCTGATTTAATAAGACTTTTTAGGTACTGATAATATAGCAAAATGAAAATCATATTACAAGACCAAATTGTAATGATTCTAAAAAAGACAATAAAAAGTTAACACTTTCGAACCTGCCCTTATCCTTCTACTTCCTCCGGAGGAGGCGCGGGCACGTGCATCTGGCAAGGAAGGCTGCCATTAGGTGTCAAAGGCGATCCGTCTACGAAATACTCCGAGATGACATGACCTTCGGCATAGCACTGCTCGGTAGGAGCTCTTCCCGATACGAGACATACATCCAGTCTCACGATGGTATCGGGCTTGGGGAATCCTATGCTGGGACAGCTGCCGTGTATCCTGCTCATGACGTAATACCAGATATCGATGGCATTGTTCCTGTCACATGACGGAATGACCGTCTGACGGAGCCTGTTATCGTATCCGTACCATACGGCTGCACAGTAATAAGGTGTATATCCGCAGAACCACTTATCAAGGTTATCATCGGTAGTACCGGTCTTGCCTGCCGTTCCTATGTATTCTCCGGCATCGTTATTGATGATGAACGCATGTCCTGCCGCCGTACCGTTCTTTATAACGCCTTCGAGCATGTCGCTCATAAGGAAGCATGTCTCTGTAGAGAATACCCTCTGTGACTTGGGATTGCTCTGAAGGACAACATTACCGGAACTGTCCAGGACCTGAGTATAGGCATAAGGTTCAGTATAGATACCGCCTGAAGCCAGGGTATTATAGGCACCGCACATCTGAAGAGGCGTGATACCGGTAGTAAAAGCACCGACAGCCTGAGCGGGATATGCTCCCTCTTCCATCTTATCTATACCCATCTGTGCCAGGAACCACAGGGCGTTATCACCGCCTACCCACTGATCCCACGTCATAACGGCAATGGTATTCTTGGACTTCTCTACAGCGGTCCTTATAGTCATCCATCCCGCATATGAACGGTCGGAATTCAGTGGCCATGCCCTGTTAGGATCATTGGGGTCGTAATGGACCTCGCCGTCATATACATAAGTGGAAGGAACGATATTCTGAAGTTCGATAGCCGGAGCATAGTCGATCAGGGGCTTGATGGACGAACCGGTGGAACGGTATGCATCTGTACCTCGATCCAGCACCAGATTACCCGGCTTTCTTCCGAAGCCTCCCTGTATCGCACAGATAGCTCCGCTTTGAACGTTCATGACGACCATGCCGCCGGTGGGCTTCTCCGGATAGTCCGCCAATATGGACGGATCCTTCTGGAATAGGTCACGGTTCATGAACGCTTCATCTACGACTGACTGGACCATAGGCTCCATGGTGGTAAAGATATGGTATCCGCGGTTATATACGATGGTAGTCGCAAGAGAAACGGAAATACCTCTCTTTGTAGCCAGGTCATTGACTACGGTCCTTACGGCATATTCTGCAAAATAGGAATTGATCTGCGTTGCAGAGGAAGTAGTCTTATTAACGAAGACGAGCTCTGTATTGAGCGCATCCTGATACTCCTCTTCGGTGATATATCCGAGCTCGTTCATCTTTCCCAGAACGATACGCATACGACGGAGTGCATTTCGACGACCCGACTCTCTTAAAGGATTGTAATAAGAAGGGCTCTTGGGAAGTCCTGCCAGGAATGCACACTCTGCGAGATTGAGCTCCGAAGCATTCTTTCCGAAATAGTTCTGAGCGGCAGCCTGTACTCCTACATAGTTGTTGCCCATAGGAGCGAGGTTTAAGTAGAGCTCCATGATCTCATCCTTGCTGAGCTCCTGCTCAAGAGCCATGGCAGCGAACCACTCCTGCACCTTACGGGAAGTAGAGTGCTGGTCCTGACCGGAGATGAGCTTTACCGTCTGCTGAGTGATGGTGGAACCGCCGTATGTAGCTGTACCTCCGTTGGCAACAGCAGAGAGCACGGCACTTCCGATCCTTCGCATATCGATACCGGAATGCTCGTAATAACGCTCATCCTCGATGCTTATTATCGCCTCGTCGATATATGTATCCTTTACCGCCGTAATGGGAACATAGATCCTGTCTACGCTCTCATTACCGGTGAGTCTTGCGATCTCGTTGCCGTCTATATCGTATACAAATGAAGTCTGGACTTCTTCTGTCTGAGTCAGGTCAGACAGGGAAAGGGGACGCGTAGTAGATACATAGCCCAGGAGCATACCTGCACCGAATCCGCCGAAAGCGAATACCGCACACAGTGCCAGTACTATACCTATCTTTATTATATCCGATATAAATGAGATCAGCTCACGGACCCAACTCCTGTTAAAGCCGGATCTTGTAGGCTTTCCCTTGAGAGTACTTCGAAGTTCGTCGGCAAGTGCACTGTCCTCCGGAGCGACCGGAGCAGAATTACGAACTGGCTCTTCGTATCCTCGCATATATATCTCCCTTCTTTCTACTAAATCAATATTCTACCACTTTTAGTGCTACAATCACATTATGGATTTAAAAGCAGACGTTACCATAAAGGATATAGGCTCTGACGGGGAAGGCATAGGTACTCTCCCCTCAGGCAAGACAGTCTTTGTTCGGGGTGCGCTCCCGGGCGAAGTCTGCCGTATAGAGATAATAAATGAGAAAGCCAAGTTTTGTGAGGGAAAGCTGAAGGAGATACTTACCGCTTCACCCGACAGAACGGGATCGTACGAGGACACGCCTCCCGGAGCAGGCCTCTCACACCTCTCCTACGAAGCACAGCTAAGATACAAGGAGCAGAAGGTCAGGTCCTGCCTTCAAAGGCTTGGACGCCAGGATGAGGATCTCCTCGCAAAGACAATAAAGCCCACCTTCCCTTCCGGGGATATATGGCACTATAGGAACCACATGCAGTATAAGATCTCTGACAACAAGATCTGTCTTACCGCTTCTTCCTCCGACGAGCTCATCCCCGCGGGAGACTCGCCTCTTGAATATATAGTATTTAATAATATAAGAGAGACTCTCGAAGAAGTATTCGGGCATGCTCCCACTACACTCTTTTGCGGTCTCGTTCTTCGAGGTTCCGAGAGGACAAAGCAGGTACTTATAGAGTTTGTAAGTGACTCCCCCGCACCTCACGAGACGGTACTTCGAGATGTTAAGCAATATATTGAATCAACGGATCTGAAAGAACGCCTGACAGCAGATTGTCCCTATGAGATAAAGGGGATCCTTCTTAGGATAAGCAGCACTTCAGTAAGCAAGAGAGTAAGATCCGGCAAGAGATTCACTATAGCGGGAGAAGACTTCTATGAAGAAGAGCTTTGCGGCTGCAACTTCAGGATAAAGGCAGGTGCATTCTTCCAGGTCAATATCCCGCAGGCAGAGCACCTCTATCGCTTTGCAGCAGAAGATTTAAAGGACGAGAAGGTCATCTGGGACGTATACTGCGGAACAGGATCCATTGGACTTTCCGTCACTGGTAAGGATCAGACACTCATCGGTATAGAGAGCGTACAGGAAGCCGTGAACTCCGCGAAGATAAATGCATCCCTCTCCGGAAGGGACGACGCCAGGTTCATATGCCGTCCGGCTGAGAGGATGGATCTTAACAAGGACGATCTGCCCCACCCGGATGCCGTGATAGTAGACCCTCCCCGAAAGGGAATGGACCCTAAGTTCGTAAGAACGCTCCTTACCCTCTCTCCCGGGAAGATCTCATATGTGTCCTGCGATCCCGCCACCATGGCAAGGGATATAAGGACGCTTACGGAAGGAGGCTACAAGCTCCTGTCCGTCCGACCGGTGGATATGTTCCCGAACACGCCTCATGTGGAGACGGTCTGTTTACTGACACATCACCCAAGTCCGTGAGCAGATCGTAAAAGACCTTCGCGAGGGCAACGGACGAACTTGGCTATGATGGAACGTGGCATACAGAAAAACAGCAGGATAACGACATGACAAATAAACATGTGAGGAGGGATCCTTTTGGAGATAAATAGGAGCAGCAATTCCCAAAAAGACTATTCGATAAGTTGTGCAAGGTTTATTGCAATGTGCTTAATTGTGAGTTGTCATATGATGCAAAGGGATGATTTTTCCACTGATATTCACGGAGCGCATATCGGATGGGCTTTTTGGTTCAATATCGGGGTCCAAATGTTTCTTTTTATATCCGGTTATCTGTATGGAAAAAAGAAAAAGATAGACATATTGCCGTTTTATAAGAAAAGCTTTCCAAAGATATTGGTTGACTATTATGTATTCATTATAGTAATGCTCATAGTTATTTATTTTTCACCGTTATTAGACGCGGGTGTAAGCGGCGCATTCAGATTATTGACTTTTTCCGGCACAGTTCCGGGGTTGAACCACTTGTGGTTTATTTCCACCATACTGTTTTGCTATTTGTTGACTCCTGTTTTTTCGGAAATAATAAATGCGATAGGCGCCAGAAACACTTGTCGGTTTTGGATCGAGTCTATCGTTTTGCTCTTGTTAGTTCAGGTCGTGATTATCTCGTTCTTCGGATCCTTTAATGCCGCGTGGATAAATTGCTTTGTTGTGGGGATGATATATTGCAAGATAGAACAAAGAGAGAAAATGGACAGGCACTTGTTTAATGTAGTAGTTATAGTGCTTTGTTTGCTGATCATTCCTATTCAATTTCGCATAGACTATTGGCCGCATAGAGAATTACCCGCTCCGATCGCTTCGCAATACGGTCAGTTCACGAATTATGGGCATGTTTGTCTAGGAATAGCGGCGGTTATTCTGATACGGTTCATTTTCAATAGATTCAACACAAAAGAAGACAGACATCATCTTTTGGATTGGTCAGACAAGTATTCCTATGATGTGTATCTTGTCCACCATGTTTTTGTACAGAGTGCGTTTGGCTGTGTAGAGTTTATTTCAAACCGCTGGGTAGCTTTACCTTTAGCGGTAATTCTATCTATCATCTGCGCCGTTTTGCTTTATCAGGTTTCATATTTCATAAGAATTAAGCTAATCGCTGTATTTCAGCTGATGTCAAAGGCTTGATATGGCGGATCTTATCACCGGCATCAGGATCATCGTTATCACCGTGATCAAGGCGGTCAATCTTATATCGGGATATATAAAGCAAAAGGATCTTGTTGCTTTACATACGATAATGAATAAAGTGACGGGGATACTGCTGTTCGCGCTTCCCCTGACGCTATCTTTTATTGACTTGAAATATAGCGGAGCTGTCGTCAGTATTGTGGCAACATCTGCGGCGATACAGGAAGGGCGCTTGATCAGTAAGAGAAAGAATAAACGCCACAAGGGCTAAGGCAACAGCAGGTTGCTTGTATCTCTTCATTGAAGGTCCCATAATGTAGACATAACGGATACGGAAGGAGAACTTCTATGGAGATCAAGGATATACTTAAGGAACTTCGTGAGAGGGAAGGTCTTACACAGGATCAGCTGGCAGAGAAGGTTTGCGTTACAAGACAGGCAGTAAGCCGCTGGGAGAACGGAGAGACCCAGCCGAATACAGATACATTGCTGCTCTTATCAGAGGAGTTCGATGTATCCATCAATACCCTCCTGGGATCCCCGAGAAAGCTCATATGTCAGTGTTGCGGCATGCCCCTTACAGAGGACAGCATGATAAGCAGGGAGCCTGATCATTCCTTCAACGAGGATTACTGCAAGTGGTGCTACGAAGACGGAAGGTTCGTATATACCACCAAGGACTCCATTCTGGATTTCCTTATCGACCACGTACCTAATACCGAAGACCTTTCTGAGGAAGAAAGAAGATCTCAGTTCGACGGATTCTTATCACAGCTCAAGCATTGGAAAGAATGATAGCGATAATACTTCCACTAACTCGATAAACCGCACATGCAAATTTGAAAGATTTATTCCGGGATCATTCTACCGCTATGGCGTAACCGACTCCAAGGTGTATCATGTAAGCACTTGTATATGGAGGATAGATCATGAAAAAGATCATGCTTGTTTTCGGTACACGCCCCGAAGCTATCAAGATGTGCCCGTTGGTAAATGAATTAAAGAAAAGAGAGTCTCTTCAGACGATCGTATGCGTCACTGCCCAGCATCGCCAGATGCTCGATCAGGTCCTCAAGAACTTTCAGGTAGTTCCAGACTACGATCTGGATATCATGAAGGACAAGCAGACTCTCTTCGATATCTCGATCAGTATACTCGAGAAGATCAAAGCCGTTCTCGAGAAAGAGAAGCCTGATATAGTACTCGTACATGGTGATACATCGACTTCTTTTATAACGGCACTTGCGTGCTTTTATATGATGATCCCCGTAGGACACGTAGAAGCCGGTCTTCGCACGTATAATATCTATTCACCTTATCCTGAAGAGTTCAACCGCCAGGCAGTAGGAATCATCTCAAAGTATAACTTTGCCCCTACGGGACTTGCTTCCGAACATCTGATATCAGAAGGAAAGGATCCTTCCACCATATACATCACGGGTAATACCGTCATCGATGCCATGAGATACACTGTTCAGGAAGATTATCATCATCCCGAGCTCGACTGGGCAGAAGGCAGTAAGATGATACTTATCACAGCCCACAGAAGAGAGAATCTGGGAGAACCAATGCATCATATGTTCAAGGCCATCAGGCGCGTACTGGATGAGCACCCGGACTGCAAGGCTATCTACCCCATACATATGAATCCGACAGTCCGAGAAGCCGCGCTTCAGGAACTCGGAAACTGCGACAGGATTCATATCATCGAACCCATAGATGTATTCGATTGCCATAACTTCGAAGCCAGAGCTTATCTCTGCCTTACGGATTCCGGCGGAATACAGGAAGAGTGTCCTTCCTATGGAGTACCGGTACTTGTAATGAGAGATACCACCGAGAGGCCGGAAGGTGTCACTGCAGGTACATTAAGGCTCGTAGGAACAGACGAAGAGACTATTTATTCCGCTTTCAAGGAACTTCTTGAGAATGAGGACTCATACAATGCCATGTCCCATTCCTGCAACCCTTACGGAGACGGAAATGCTTGCTCCAGGATAGCCGATATACTGGAAGGTAAGGAATACAGTCCCTGGAACGGTTGATGCGCATTGTAGCAACAAACGGTCATTGCTGATAGAATAATAATCATCACAAATTATGAACGAGGAACAATGGCATCGATAACAGGACTTAAGAGATTCATAACAGAACGAAGAGACTTTTTTGTCTACTCGCTGATCTGCGTATTCGTTACCGTGATCGATGTAGTCGTTTCCCGTGTAAGCGAGATCTGGTTCCCCGAGGTAGTGGCAAACGCACTCGGAGTATGCATCGGATTCATCATCCAGTATTTCCTCTGCTCACGTAAGGTATACAGATCCAAGACAAAAAGGACACTTATCGTGTTCTTCCTGACATGGCTGTTCGCACTCGGACTTGCTTCTCTTATAGTTTATGTAGTCCGTGTACACATATATAACAGAGACGAAGGGATAATCGCTTTTGCCGTTGCAAAGGGCGCTTCCATCGTGATCCCCTTCTTCATCACATATTTCTTGAGAAAGGCCTTGATCTCACCCGGATCGGACGAGAAAAAGGAAGAACAGGTATCTTCAAATGCGTAATCTATTTGTATTTCTACCTTGCTATAACGAAGAGGAAAATATCGGCATACTGATAGATCAGTGGATCGAACAGAAAGACAAGCTCGCTGCTTCAGGCGTCAACCTCATCGTTCGTCCCATCGACGACTGCAGCAAGGATAACACCCGGAAGGTAATGGAACAGAAAGTAGAGCAGTATTCTTCCGAGCTGGTAAGGCCCGTATACCACGAAGTCAACAAGAACCTTAGAGGAGGACTCAATACGAGCATCGAGTATTTCCTCAAAGAAGGTAATGATGACGATCTCATGTGCCTTATGGACGGCGACGCCACACATGATCCCAAATATGTTCATCCCATGTTCGCTCTTATGTCAGAAAAGGACCTGGACTGCGTTATCGCTTCAAGATACCAGCCCGGAGCTGACGTTGTCGGACTTAAGTTCCATCGTAAGATGATGAGTGACTTCGCTAAGATATATTACTCCATGGTACTTCGTGTTCCCGGCGTCAAGGACTACACCTGCGGCTACAGGCTCTATAAGCTGTCTGCGATAAAGAAGCTCGTCGAGAAGTTCGGCCCCGATCCCATCAAGGAACAGAGCTTTGCCTGCATGATGGAATTTCTCTACAAGCTCCATATCTGCGGCATAAAGTTCGGAGAGGTCGGATTCGAACTCCGCTACGACAAGAAGCAGGGCGCAAGTAAGATGAACGTCCTTAAGACTATGAAGAACAGCCTTCTGTGCGCTCCTAAGTTCAGAAAGCTCAAGTGATCCCTATGCAGTTCGGGATGCCGACACTTATCGAGAATAAGACCCTCGAGGAGAATATAGCTCTCTGTAAGGACCTGGGGCTTAACTTTATAGAGCTCAACATGAACTTTCCCGAGTATCAGGCGGATATATTGGAAGATACTGTAAGGCTCATCTCTTTGGCGGAAGATGCAGGCATCTACTACACTATCCACTTGGACGAGAACCTTAATATCGCCGACTTTAACCGCCTGGTCACGGAAGCTTATCTGGAGACCGTAAGAAGGACTGTCGAAGTTACTAAGGTACTCCTTCCCCTTCGTGATAAGTTCGGTGATATAAGTCAGCCTCTTACGATAAACATGCATATGCATCACGGCATCTACATCACTCTTCCCGACCGCAAGGTACAGATGTACGACCGCGACTTTGATACTTACATGAGATCATTTGAAGTATTCAGGACATCCTGCGAAGAATGGATAGGTGATTCCGACATAAAGATCGTGGTGGAAAATACCGACGGCTTCAGAGGATATGAGAAGAAGGCGATAGAGTATCTTCTTCAAAGCCCCGTGTTCGGACTTACGTGGGACATCGGACACTCCAAGGCCATAGGCGAGACCGACGTTCCCTTTATCCTCGAGCATAAAGAACATCTTTGCCATATGCATATACATGACGGCAAGGAACAGCCTCCGAAGAATCATCTTGCATTGGGAGACGGGGACATAGATCTTCGAGACAGGCTCAGCTTAGCGAAAGGCAACAACTGCAGATGCGTTCTCGAGACCAAGACCATCGAGGCCTTAAGAAAGTCCGTAAAGGTGCTTCCCTCTATTATCTGACATCCCTCTTCTCGGCAATAAGGCAGGCAAGGAACAGTAACACTGCGATGATCACCGCGAACAATGGCAAGCACGTCCATAAGCGGCCTTCGAACAGTTTCCCGGAGCTGACCAGCTCATAGAGCACATTAGGTGCAAAGAACATGACTAAGACAACATTGGCGATCTGTTCTCCGTATGGCATACACGAGAACATCCCGCTGGATATACTTACCGTAAACGGGATAAAGAATGCATAGATCATCGCCATGAACGACCCGGTAGCTACATAGAGGAAATAATAGAACGCTTCATGTGTTCCGACCAGCAATATCATGATCAGGATCTTCAGACCGGTCTGCGGGGTCAAGAACCATGAGGTCATATCATACCGGAAGATGGCAGCAGTTATTGCCAAAAGTACCAGTTTGATCATCATAAGGACAGGTGTCATGAGGAACATGGAGATATAGTTGGACAGGATGATCCTCCATCTGCTCCGGCTGATAGAACACATGGTCCTGTAACAGTTGTCTCTAGCATAATCCGAGAGCCAGAAGAACTGAAAGATGGTTCCCATCAATACAAAATCTCCGGTCAGGGCAAAGTCCCAGAGATCACACCTGTCACTCCAGAGCTCTCTGAACAGTTCGTATTCATAACCGAACCCCGGATCGGTGCTGTTATTCCCTACCTCAGACAGGATAGTGCTGGTAACAACGAGCGAGAGGAAGATCAGGAGGTATATGAACAATACCTTGAGCAGGCGCCTATTGCTTATCGTTCTGTAAATATTCGTCTTAATTATCTGAAGCATGCGATCTCTCCTACGTCACTTTCTGTCTCTTCTTCTGATGAGGATAAGAGTAAGCATCGTAGCGACCGTAAAATACAGGAACATCCTGAGCAGGAGAACAGGTATATCTACTTGAAGCTCACGGACTACCCACTGATCACTCGCATCACGGCCGGGCATCAGCGTCACAACCATCATATAAGCCGTACTATGGGCGAGCGGAAACGAAGAACTCCCGGCGCCGGTTGCTATCAGGAACATCGTCTCAAGAGAAAGTATCAGCTCATAGCTGAGACCGCTGCTGCACATAATACCGAATATCGCACCCCATAATCTGCTCTTTATGAGCTCGATCAGAAATACCACCAGGATGCACCTGACAAAGGAAGCAGCCAGGTACACCATACTCAACGTGAACATCGTGAACAGATCATTATGGTAAACTACTGCCTTATTCGGGATAAGGAACATGATATTGCCGTAGAGAAGAAATCCGCCCGCACTCACAAGATTCATCAGCAGGGCAAACAGCAATCCTGATATAGACAGCTTATGATCGGATCCGAACGGGATATTATCAGCGAACCGGTTTGAGATAAGATCACTATACCAATATGCTACGGCAACCGGTAACACGGAAAAATAAAAATCCATAAAGCGCCACAGACCGTATGCCGAGCTTATGGGTCTCTTATCGGGGCCTACCCCCAGCATGGTCAACAGGAATCCGATACACCATACTGCAGAAAAGGCGAGGAACACCTTAGCGTATCTGCTGTGTATATGGATGTACAGACGGGTCTTCAGAAAATCTGTCATGTTATCTTCCCGCCGTTACCCTGTCATCCTGATCAACAAGAGAGATATAGTATTCCTCCAGGGACCTTCGGCCCATGTCAACGGATATTACCTTAACACCGTTTTTCTCGAGTTCGGATATTACGCTTCCGGTCTCATCGAGCCTCTCGTAGATCTTTATAGTCGTCTTATCGACGATCTTATAATCCCTGATCCCCATGCCTTCGATCAATGTACTTGCAGAACCCATATCCTCTGTCCTTACTTCCATGAACTGTCTGCACTCCGAGAAGAGTTCCTCGCGGGTAAACTCACTGATGAGTCTCCCCCTGTTGATTATCCCGAATCGCGTAGCTGTCTTGGAGAGTTCTTCCAGGATATGGCTCGATATCAGTATGGTGATATTCTGTTCTTCCGACAGCTTATCGAGAAGTTTTCTTATCTCGATGATACCTTCGGGATCAAGTCCGTTTATCGGCTCATCGAGAAGGAGAAGATCCGGGTGCCCGACGAGTGCCATGGCTATACCGAGTCTTTGCTTCATACCAAGTGAATAATCACCGACCGGTCGCTTATCGGTCGAAGACAGACCTACACTGTCAAGGAGCTGCTTTAAGTAATCATCCTCCTTAAGTCCCAAGGCCATAGCCTTGACCTTCATATTCTGCATGGCGGTCATACTGCAAAACAGTCCCGGAGCTTCGATCAATACTCCTACTCTGTCTCGAAGCCTGGCGATCTTCTTTCCGCTCAAACCCAATAACGAATAGCTGCCTTCGGTAGGCTGAGCAAGACCTGCGAGCATTCGAAGGAGCGTAGTCTTACCCGCTCCGTTCCTGCCGATCAGGCCGTAGATCTCACCTTTTTTGAGCTTAAGATCGATGTGATCGACTGCTCTTATGTTCTTGAAATCTTTTGTGATCTCATTTGTCTGCAACAAAAAATCATCCATATCCCCGTTACTCCATTATCTTTCCTTATATTCCATCGAAGAGTCCGCAAAGGTGCTTCCCTCTCTTATCTGACATCCCTCTTTTCCAATATTACGGAAGATATCACAAGAGATACGACCGTGACTGCGGCCAGCGGTACGATCCATTTGAAGGCCAGATCCCATTCTGTTACATCAAATCCCAAAGACGGCATAGAAAGATACAAGAGGCAATACTTAAACAACTTATCCCCAAAAGGCAATACATCCATAAACCTGGGAGAGAAAGTAACAGTAAGCGGCCCGAACAGCATGACGATCGGTACGTAGATATTACGGAATATGATATAAGCGGTATAGAATACGGCTATGAACGTCGCCGTAGCAAGGAGCCAGGTGACCACACCGATACAATTATATATACCGTCGAATATGGTTATATCGATGCCATAGACTAATGCGACAAGACTTACACCCAGCATCTTAGCCACCGCAAATCCGAGCGATGTTATACAAAGTGTGATGTAATTAGTAATGAAGACCAGACTCTTGCTCTTATAGATAGTACACATATTCTCGAAAGTCTTGTCTCGAGTGTCATCTGCAAAGAAAAACATCGCATAGACCATCGTAGCGATCAGCAGATCGACCGTTCCCAGATAATAGATCAGTGCCATGGTCTCGGGTTTTACGAT
The DNA here is from genome assembly GCA_900176545.1 of Oscillospiraceae bacterium. Lineage (GTDB taxonomy): Bacteria > Bacillota > Clostridia > Saccharofermentanales > Saccharofermentanaceae > Saccharofermentans. The sequence continues at coordinate 96,448 of FWXP01000005.1, read as the reverse complement.
ATCGATCATCCTGTATCTGAAAACAACATCACCTCCGATGTAATCTATGAAAGGGAATGTACAGAATTTGGTCAAGTTCAGAACGAACAGCGCAAAATGGAATGCGATGATCACGAAGACCCGCTTATCTTTGAGCACCCTGTAAAGATCTGCAGCCAATAGTCTTAACATTCCAAGTCCCCTTTGTCACATTACATCTTTGCGCTTGTTAACGACATAAGTAAGTGTCATGAACAACGCAATATATATAACCATCTTAAGTGTCATATCTATAGGATTACCGCATAAACTCTTAACGACATAATCTGTTTGCGCCTCAGCATATGCGGGCATCATATCGTTGAATATTACATAATTCGACAGAGTTGATATCGGGAATCGGCTCTTTGTTATTCCAAGAGCTTTTATGAGTATAGCTTCCGAATACATGAGCGTACTGGACAACGTTCCGCATGACCCCAGCATTCCGATGACACTTCCCCATATACGGCTGCCAGTCCACTCGGTAACAAATACCACAAAGGAGCATCTGCAGAAAGCACACATGACAAGAAGGAATACGGCCGTACCCATAGTCTTAGCGTCGTTGTTATACGTGATCACATTATTCGGGACGCAAGTCACGATAAATGCTCCGGCAACGGAAAGCAACGCCGCCAGCAGATTAAGAACAAATGTAAAGACAATAGAGGAATCATAGAACTTCCTGTCTTTCATCTGGAACGGAATATTCTCGGTAAAACCGCTTACTTGGGATTGACCATACCATGTAGTGACAACGACGGGAATAAAGCACAGATAGAATTCCATGTAGGCCCAAACGCCATACACCCTGCTCATCCTCGCCCCTTGTCCGTCCATGAACAATACACTTATGAGATTACCGAAGAACCATATCGCCGTAGAGATCAAAAAGACGATAAGATTCCTGCTGTGAAGATAAGCATAAGCTCGTGCCTTTATGAAATTCTTCACTTCTTTTCTCCGCGTCTGTCTATCTGATCCCTGTCTGTCAGTTCTATGTAATACTCCTCCAGGGATCTGTGCTTGATCTCAACACCCTGTATCTCAACATTATGCTTCGCCATCTCCAGAACGATCTTTCCGCATTCATCGGTACGTTCAAAGATATGGATAGTCCTCTTGTCCATAGCCTTATAATCCTTAATGCCCATACCTTCCAGGACCGTACTGGCCTTACTGACATCATCAGGGCGAAGCTCAATGAGCTGGACACAGCTGTCCAGGAGTTCCTCGTGAGAGAATTCGGCAATGAGCCTTCCTTCATTGATTACACCGTATCTGGTCGCTATCTTGGAGAGTTCCTCGAGAATGTGGCTGGATATGATGATGGTGATCTTCTGCTCCTTGGCAAGCTTCTCTATAAGTTCCCTTATCTCGATTATTCCCTGGGGATCAAGTCCGTTTATCGGCTCATCCAGAAGAAGAAGATCAGGGTGACTTACCAAGGTAAGTGCTATTCCGAGTCGTTGCTTCATTCCAAGGGAGAATTTCTTGACGGGACGCTTGCCTGCAGAAGTTAGTCCGACATAGTCTATGAGCTCCCTTAAGTAATCGTCGTCGTTGACACCCAATGCGAGTGCTTTGACCTTTAAGTTGTCGTAGACAGACATATTTCCGAATAATCCGGGATGCTCGATAAGGACTCCGACCCTGTCACGAAGGGACGCCGTCTTCCTGCCGCTCAGGCCGAAAATCGTATAATCACCTTCCGTAGGATTAGCAAGTCCTGCCAGCATCTTAAGGAGCGTTGTCTTACCTGCACCGTTCCTTCCGATAAGACCGTAGATCTCACCCTTTTTGAGGTTGATATTTACATGGTCGACCGCAAGGACGTCCTTATATTTCTTGGTAATATCTTTTGTCTGCAACAAATAATCGTCGGCCATAGACTGCTCTACACCCCTTCTTGAAAACACACACTCACACAATATAATTATATCCGTAAAAGGAAACCAGTCAATTGACGGATTCTTGATTATTACCCGATAAAATACTAGTAGGAAAACCGCACAAAGCAAGAGCCCCGCCTTATCAGCAGGGCTCTGAGGTCATTTATCAAAAATGATTTATAATATGATTTGACCGTCCGCTATGCCTTCCGCGAAGGGTCCGGGGATTATCATTCCGTCCCTCTTCTTTCCCTGAAGATCGGTATCGAATACGATAGGTGTTCCGTCAGGATTCTCGAATCTCTGCTCGGGCTCGAACGCGCATCCGAGGACATCACTGTCGATGAGCTCGGTGCAGTATGTCTTCAGGATATCGTAGACATTAGTCTCAAGGATGAACTTGCCGTCTTCGTCCTTGTACTTTACATATACTTCATCTGTATCGTTCAAGAAGAAATCCTTCTCATGCTTGCAGACTGTAGCGCCGTTAAAGTAAGCATTACCTCCGAGCCATACGGGAAGATGACCGAAGTGGAACTGCGCGAGCCTTCCCATATCGGGTTCCCTGTCCATCATGAAGTGGGAGATCCACTCGTCATAGGAAGGGAATATATCAAAGTGTCCCGTACCTGCTACTTCAAAGTCGAAGTCCTTGGCAGTCCTCGCCTTATCGGTAACGGGATAGAGCTGGATCATGATGTTGTTATAAAGCCTGTCATCGCCGTGAAGGATGGTCATGAAGCCTGCGACTTCGGTCCTGTGCCTGATATGGTAAGGAGTATACCTGGGCTCTCTTGTACCGTTGACCATGCTGTCTACGCCGGAGTTCAGGTATGTGATGGAACCTGCCATGAAGTTATGTACGAAAGCGATACCTTCACTGGGGATAACCGCACTTACCTTGGAGAGCATCAGGTTATTATCGATGAGCGTAGGGCCGTGGCTTACCTCGATAAATACGTCATTACTCCACATAGCTCCTTCTGCCGGCTCTACGCCGTCGGGCCTCATGTTATCGTGAAGGATATTCTGCGAGATCCTGGTACCCTGTGCCTGCCAGTCGCACCATACGCCCATGATGCAGTTATGGATATGGTTCCTTCTGATGGTCACGTCGATCGCCGCATGGATCTTGATGCCTGCCGTCTCTGCTCCGCCCAGCTGCTGGGAGTTGCACACATTATGGATATGGCAGTCCTCGATAGTCGAGAATACCGCACCCATCCTTCCTACGATACCTGTCTGTTCGCAGTGATGAACGTGACATCTCCTTACGATATGATGACCGATATTCTCCTTGAGCCAGCCGTGATACTGACCTCTGCAGACCGCATCTCTTTCCATCTGCGTAGGGCTCTTAACGTGCTTCGTATAGAAGTACATGTCATTCTCGGGATCTTTATACTTTCCGAGAGATATACCGCAGCACTTGCTGCCCCAGATCTCGCAGTCCTCGATTATCCAGCCCTTGCTCCAGTGAGGACCGATCATACCGTCCTGATAAGCTGCGGGAGGAGCCCACGTGGTAGCTGCCTTATTGATATTAAATCCGCTTACTGTTATGTAGTCTATGCCGTTCTCCTCGGGCATGAAGCAGTTCCTTCTGACCAGGATCTCTACTTTTTCCTTATTGGGATCCTTACCCTTGAAGTTAGCGTAGAAGATCGTCCTGCCGTCCTTCTGCTCGCTGAACCACTTGAACTTGGATCCTTCGGGATCCCAGGAATCAGGTGCGATATCGCCCTTGATACACTCGTCAAGAGTAACCGTCTCATACATCATCTTATCGTTAAGAAAGACCGCACCGGTATGTCTTACCGTAGGAGCAAAATACCAGTCGCCGCACACGAATGTAGTATAGGGATTGTAGTCGCCGAATATCCTGTTATCTACGCTTGCGGTCCATACGTCGCCTTCGTACTTCTCCCAGTCTTTGAGATCTTCCGCACCTGTTATAACGGCTCCTAAGGGTACTTCGGAACGGTATGTGATACGTGCATTCTCTTCACCTTTATTCTTGGGTATAACGTGTTCTCTGTATATACCCGGAGCAACTACTACTTCATCTCCCGGCAAAGCCTTGGAAGCGGCGTCGTTTATATAGCGGTAAGGGGTCTCTTTAGTTCCGTTTCCGCCTGCTGCTGCGTTACTGTCAACATAATAGATCATGGGAAAAGCTCCTTTCGTGAGGTCCTATCTCGTATCTTAGCAAATGCGTTTTTACGGTAGTAGGCGAAATGCTATAATTTACATATATTTTGCAAGGAGCTCGGGGTTATGAAGATCAAAAGGACAAATAAGTCGTATAGCGAAGTCATAAAACTTCCAAAAGGTGAGCACAAGCTTCCCGTTAAGCCTAATTTCTTCATGAAGAAGCTCATGAACGTCTTAGGCAGCAAAGAGCTTAAGGACGTAGGCTTCTCCTACACCGAAGTCGATATGGATAAAGCAGGTGACGGCCCCTGGCTTATCCTCATGAACCACTCAAGCTTCATAGACTTATCCATAGCATCCAAGATCTTATATCCGAGACCCTATAACATCGTCTGCACCTCGGACGGCTTTATCGGTAAGGAATGGCTTATGAGGAGCATAGGATGTATCCCCACGCAGAAGTTCGTTACCGACCTAAAGCTCATATCGGATATGCAGTATGCGACAGAGCACGGCTCCAGCATCCTTCTTTACCCTGAGGCGAGCTACTCCTTTGACGGCACGGCTACACGCCTCCCCCGAAGGATGGGCGTACTCTTCAAGAAGCTGGGTGTTCCCGTAGTCATGATCACCACCTACGGTGCTTTCGCAAGGGATCCCCTCTACAATAATCTTCAGAAGAGGAACGTAAAGGTAACGGCGCAGATAAAGTGCATCGTCTCCACGGAGGACTATAAGACAAAGTCCACGAGGGAGATCGACGCTATCTTAGACGACGCTTTCTCTTTCGATTACTTCAAATGGCAGAAGGATAACAACGTTATAGTAGATGAGCCTTTCAGGGCAGACGGCCTTCACAGGATCCTCTATAAGTGTCCCGCATGCAAGACCGAAGGACAGACCCTCGGCAAGGGCATCACTCTTACGTGCAATGCCTGCGGCAAGGTGTGGGAGATGGATACGCTCGGGCAGATGGAGGCAAAGGACGGCGAGACGGAATACTCGCATATCCCCGACTGGTATAAGTGGGAGAGGGAATGCGTTAAGGAAGAAGTCATCGAAGGCACGTACTCCCTTGATGCCGACGTTGAGATCGGCATGATCGTAGACTTCAAGTCAGTCTATATGGTAGGCACGGGACATCTCCACCACGACGTCAAAGGCTTCACCCTCAAAGGATGCGACGGACAGCTGGACTACAGCCAGGGACCTCTAACCTGTTACAGCCTCTATGCCGACTACTTCTGGTACGAGATAGGAGACATAATCTGTATCGGAGACAAAGAGTGCCTCTACTACTGCTTCGTTAAGCCGGGCGTCAATGTCGCCAAGGCAAGGATAGCCACGGAGGAGATATTCAGGCATATCAAGGAACAGCGCAAGACCGACGCGCAGTAATGTGATATAGTATTGAGGCATTTCCTACTAACGAAGTGGAGTATATATGATCTGTAATAATATCTTAGAGGCCATCGGCAATACGCCGGTTATCCGCCTCAATCACATGACGGGACCTGACGACGCTGAGGTCCTGGTAAAATACGAAGGTCTTAATATCGGCGGTTCCGTAAAGACAAGAACTGCGCTTCGCATGATCGAAGCGGCAGAGAAGGAAGGCAGGCTTCATCCCGGCTCCGTTATCGTAGAGCCCACCAGCGGCAATCAGGGCATCGGCCTCTCCCTCGTGGGAGCAGTCAAAGGCTACAAGGTAGTGATCATCATGCCTGACTCCGTAAGCGCCGAGAGACGTCTTCTCATCCGTCAGTACGGTGCCGAGTTAAAGCTCATCCATGACAACGACAACATCGGTGAATGTATCGACAGATGTATCGAGGAAGCAAAGAAGATGGCGGCTGAAGATCCTAATGTCTTCATGCCGGATCAGTTCTCCAATCCCCAGAACATCTGCGCCCATACGGACGGCACGGCACTTGAGATCTTAGAGCAAGTGGAAGGTCCCATAGACGGCTTCTGCTCCGGTATCGGTACGGGCGGTACCATCACGGGTATCGGCAAGGTGTTAAAAGAGAAGAATCCCGATATGCTCATCTGGGCAGCTGAGCCCGAGCACGCGGCTATCCTCTCCGGAGGTTCCATCGGATCTCATCTTCAGATGGGCATCGGCGACGGCTTGATCCCTCCGATATTAGACAGGGACTTGATATCAGATATCGAGATCGTAACAGACGAAGAAGCTATACAGACCACCCTGGATCTTGGTAAGAAGGAAGGTATCCTCTGCGGGATCTCCAGCGGCACCAACGTATGCGTTGCGCTTCGTATGGCAAAGCTTCTTGGCAAGGGCAAACGCATAGTGACGATCCTCCCTGATACGGGCGAGAGATACTTCAGTACCGAGCTTTTCGAGAGATGAACATAACGAACAAAGGCGACCTTCAAGGCCGCCTTTTATGTTATCAATCTAATGGGTTCCTGCGCTGATCCTTGAGGATGTCGTCCGGTGACTTCCGGTTATAGGGAGTCGACGTGAGGTTCATCTTACGATATTGAAGCATGGCTTCCACCTCGGTACCGCCGTGCACCGCCCTGTACTTATCCGCGAAATCCTTCTCATCCTTACGCATATCAGGCAAGCACTCTGTTAACGGGATCGAATCCCTGAGTCTTCTTGAACTTCATGTTGCACTCAAACTGCGAGAGAGCATCCGAAGGATCCACCATGGCAAGGTTCAATGACATGAGCTTCTCTCTCGTGAACTTGACTGAAAGGAGCGTGAGCTCTTCTTCGTAGCCTGTAGCCGTATTGAGGATATTATCCACCGCATGTACGATAACGGTATCTACGGGAAGAAGTGCGAAAGCATCTCTTGCTATCCTTATCGTAGTGCTTGCTACATAGTCCTGCATAAGGTCGAAATAAGCCGTCTTACTGAGCTCCTTCTCGGCGATATCCCCGTTTGCCTTGAGCGACATCTCGATCTTGGGAACAACGTCATCCGATCTTACGGCGAACTCTATCTCGATAAGATCTGCCCTGTCCGTTCCTACCTGGAAGTTGCTTCCGAATTCAAGAAGGTCGTCGAAAGGCTTCACTTCGTCGATGATGGCAAAGTAGCTGTCGATATCGCCCTTCAGGACTTCATCGGAGAACTCCTTGAGCTCGAGCCACTCCTTATATTCGTCGCTTCCCTTCACGATATTCGTGGGAACTTCACCTTTATTCAATGCATTCCAGTCGATCATGCCGTCACTTTGCTTATGTACGGACTTGATGCTCGCTACATAGGCCTCGTACTCTTCGACCTGCTGCTTGTTAGCTTCGATCTGAGCGTTATCTATGGTCTTGGAAGAACTCTTCTTCTCTTCCTTCTGCTCCTTCTTCGTATCGGTCTTCTTACCGGTGAACTTATCCTTGAGACCGCCCGCGAGTTTCTTGACGTTAGTCTGCTTTGTGTAGTACACGCCGGTACCCGGGATACCCAGTGTAGTAGTAGCACGTCCGCTGGTACTTATGCTCTGCCTCATACCCTTCTTTCCGAAGCTGGCGCTCACTCCCGACTTACTGAGATTGAGCCTGACACCGGGAAGTATCGTGATGCTCTTTCTGAAATTAAGACCCATATGAAGACCTCCGTTCAAAAAACGTTTACTTTATTGTACTACAGTTGTTAATGAAATTGATTTGTTCTCGCAATAATAAATGTTTATTATTAGAATTACTTATTACCAATTTCTGAAGGAGAGGAAACCATGAAGGACACAGGTCACAAGATCTACATATCAAAGGAGATGCTCCGTGACTATGCGACCATGGATAAGCGTTGGACCGATATCACGCTGATCCCCTTCAGCAAGGTCACACCCGACGATATCGAGTGCTCTGAGTACTACAGGATGGACCTTGATGACGTAAGAGAAGTACTCCTCAACTGCCGCTCGAAGAAGATGAGCGCCGTATCCTTCTTCCTGGAATGGTGGGAACCTCTCCTCGTGCATCTCTATGACTACCTGGAGTTGTCTGACTTATTCGGACCCAACCCGGGCAACATCAAGAACATGAGGATGATCGGACTGCCCATCTCTGACAACGATCTTTTCAAGTGGATAATAAGACACATATTCGACAAGTATGAACAGTTCACCCTCAGCATGATAAGCGTAAGTCTCGAGGACTATCTCGATATAGGACAGCTCCTGGATCAGATCACCTGGCACTACGAGGACGAAGACAGCGAGGAAGTGATCCCCGGAAGATATATCGACCTTATAAAGCACGACTTTATAATGGAATTCGACAACGATCTGATCCTCAAGGACGCAGATCCTGTGACACGCGCGGCCTTCAGGGATTTCACCGATCATCTTGCACTTAAGGGAGACTTCGATGCTCTGAGGATCAAGGGATATGCCTCCTACGGCGGCTCTTCCCTCTACCCTTGCGATTATGCCCTGGCAGCAGAATGCATGGAAAAGCTCTGGCGTGAAGGAAGCTTCGGATATGCTGCCAATACTTTGGGCTATATATACTACTACGGAAGGCTCGGCGACGGTATCCCCGACTATGAGAAAGCCTTCTTTTATTTCTCTATAGGATCTACATACGGGATCACCGAATCGACATACAAACTGGCGGATATGTTTCTCAAGGGACTTTACGTCAAGAGGAATCTGCCCCTTGCAGCATCGATCATCGAACGTCTCTACGGAGAAGAGCGTTACAGGTTCGAGCAGGGTGAATTCGACGGTAAGTTCGCAGATGTAGCCATCAGGATGGGAGATCTGCAGCTTCAAAACAGCGACCCCCTCCTTCGTGACCTCATGAAGCTTCGAGCATACAGGTTCTACCTTCAGGCAGAATTCGCTCTGACACTGAGGATGCAGTCGGTAAAGAATTCCTTCGATAAGGGAATACTGGAGAATCTGCGTTTCAAGATGGATAATATCGCGGATTCCCTTCCCCACAAGAGGAAGACACATACGGACACATTGCCGACTCCCCTTCTTGAGTTCGTGGCAAGCCATGCATATTCTCTCTATGAACTTAAGTTCAAGGCTCTGAAGAACAACAGGATAAAGATGCAGATAACAAGGATGTCCCGAAGCGATGACAATGACCTGGGCATGACGCTCCTTTGCTATCCCTACTTTGACTGTTGCGACCTGACCGACGAAGTGGTCATCACAGCGAAGGATGTATATGATTCCGCTCCTCTTACCGGCAGCGTGATCGTCTTCGATTCTGTCAATACGGTAGCAGACAACGCCAGCGGCGTTGAAAAGATATTATTTACATTGAACGGAAAGACCGTCGCGGTCATAAGCGCCGATTCCTATATCATCAGCAGACCTCGACTTTGATCTTTTCCGTCCCCCGAGAGGAGGTGGTATTATGATGAGATGTTATGGTCTGTCCTGCTTTTATATCGTTCTGGCTCTGAGTATCAGCGGCAGCAAAGAAGAAGTCGCTAAGCAATTAAACGTAACTGTAGATCACATCAACAGGGAAGTTCGGATCTTCGAGAACAAGCTGGGGATCACGGCTTTCAAAAAGGATGATAACAAGCTGAAACTTACCTCTGACGGAGCCAGGGTGATCACGCTCTACCAGTCCTATGACAAACACCTGAATACTCTTATCGGCTCAAGAAGTACGAACTGTCTTCGCATAGGATTCTCCAACAGCACCCTCGCCTGCGCCTTCATCTCTCCGATAATCGGATACCTCAAGACTCACCCGTCTTGCAAGCCTTATCCTAATGTATATCCATACAATGAACTGACGGAACTGTTCTCCCTGGGGATAATAGATATCGCAGTGACCTCCGCGAGCGAGATGATGATGGTAGGATCGACATATCGTTATCCGGGGGAATACGAACTTAATATGCTCGCTATGAAGAATGATCCTGTGAGCACCTCCGAGAGCTTCATAACTCCATCCATGGCAGGGCTCAAACCGCTCATCACATCCGAAGACCTGTATAACGAATTGATCGGCGACTGGATAAACTGCAATAACGTATCAGTCGGATTCGTTAATGATATGCTGTGTGTCTTCGCCCTTACGTTAGCAGGTAACGGATGCGGGATATTCCCCTATATTCCCGAACGATTCTACGAGGATCTCCCGTTCAGGGCTATGCCGTTCTATCCTCAGCTAAGAGCGGGATTTTATATCAGCGTAAGAAAAGACAAGGAAGCCTTAGACAGAACTGACCCGTTCCTTAAGATGCTGAGGGATGATCCGTCACGTTATCATATGATATTCAAGTAGGAAAGAGCTCTGCTTATGCCGTCCTCGTGAAGCGTTGAAGTCACATAGTCGGCGGCATTCCTGGCATCTTCCGAACCGTTCCCCATAGCTACGGCAAAGCCCGCTGCCCGGAACATATCAAGATCGTTCACGCTGTCGCCGAAGGCAACGGAATCCTTGACATCGATACCGAGAAGTTCGCAGGCATGAACGAGCCCCGTTCCCTTGTTGTATCCGTGAGGGACCATCTCCACTACGGCGCTGTTATGTACGATCATATCGTAGTAGCGGGATAGTATCTTAAAGCACTCCTGCGTGTCGCAACCGTCAGTCGCGCAGGAGAGCTTGCTCATAGACCACTTCCCCCAGAGGGAATCTATAGGCTTTCTCCTGTCCTTGAGCTCGCTAAAGAGCTTTCTTCCGTACGGGTCATGTCCGAACTCGGATTCTTCCATGTAGAGATATTCTTTTCCTTCCAATATGGGACGGAATCCGAATCTTCGTACTGTCTCTACCGTACTCGTCGCAAGGTCGGCCGGGATATCTTCGGAAAAGATCGTCTCGCCGTTCATCTCGATCATTGTACCGCAGCCGGAGACGATACCGTCAAAGCCTATTCCCAGCAGGTCCTCATTCTGTATATATCCTCTAGTCCTGCCTGAACAGATAAATGCTCTGTTACCGTTAGCTCTCGCCTTAGCTATCGCTTCTCTGGTGCTCTCCGGGATGTGATTATGCCTGTCCCAGATAGTGCCGTCTATATCAAAAAATAATGCCTTCATCTGTAATACACCGCCCCGTCTTCGCATATGCGAAGATCCTGCGGAAAACCTTTCTCATTCCATTCTTCATCAGTAAGGAAGAAGTCTTCCTTATCTTTTATGGGAATACCTATATCCACGGCAACCACCGCCTTCACATATTCCCCTCCCAGTGCCTTTATGAGCCCTCTCTTATGAGAGCCGACAGATACGGTAAGGTTTGATATTACCGCCAGGGCGGCCTCTCCCGTATCACCATTAAGTCCGCTGTTGATATCCGCGCTTATGACTCGGGCTCCCAGGGTATTTATATGCTCTATCGCATCTCTATAAAGGCCTCTTGCATCTCCCTTAAACCCCGTGCCGAGAAGACAGTCTACAACAGTATCGGGCTTCCTCTTCCCGGCCTCCTCGAAAGGCACCACACGCACGCCTGCGGCCTCTGCCTTCTCCTTATAGTATGACGCATCCTCCGAGTAATGATCCGTGACCGTAACAACGGTAGGGATATTCCCGTCAGAAGCCATGATGCAGGCAAGGGCAAATCCGTCTCCGCCGTTGTTGCCGCTTCCCACATAGATATCCGTATTACCCTCTATCGATGATACATCGTAGATCCCCTGCGCTGCTCTTCTCATAAGTTCGAGCGAAGGAATGCCGCCTCTTATCGCGGCGGCATCACTTTGTCTCATATTATCTACCGATATGACATCAATCATTATTCAGGTACTCCTCCGATACCTTAAGCGTACCGGCACCGATCTTGATCATTATATCCTTCAAGGGCATAGCCTTTCCGAAGAGATATCCCTGGAGCCTTTCGCATCCTACTTCCTTCAGATACTCGGCTTCCTCCATTGTCTCTACGCCTTCCGTAAGAGTCCTCATACCCAGGTCGTTAGCCAGATTGACTACATTCTTCAAGACCGCCATGGACTTCTCCTTGTTCTTCTCGAAGCTCGACAGGAATACCATATCGATCTTCATGACATCAAAGCTGAAGTCCTTAAGAACATTGAGAGAGGAATAACCGGATCCGAAATCATCGAGCCAGAGCGGATAACCGAGCTTACGAAGTCTGTCCAAGTCATCCTGAAGAGTATCGATATACTCCGACAGGGCACTCTCGGTAACCTCTACATGGAGCATGTTGCGGGGGATATTGTACTTCTGGACGCAGCTCTCGATAAGATCTACTACGTCTGTAAGTTCGAAGTCGAGTCTTGAGAAGTTCAGGGATACGGGGACTGCGGGACGCTTAGCCTGTATAAGATTATGGATATCGCGGCATACGGTATCGATAACGATCATATCGACCTTATGTACCTGCCTGTACTCCTCGAGGATAGGTATGAACAATCCGGGAGACAGGAAGCCGTATGTGGGATCCTCCCACTTTACAAGCGCCTCGTAGCCGCAGAGCTTTCTGTTCTTGGCCCATACTACCGGCTGGTAATGAACCTTTATATGACCGCTGTCCAGAGCCTGGTCTACGTTATTTACGATATACTGCTTCATCTTGAACTCTTCGCTGAGCTTAGTGTCGTATACGCAGTAATCCTGGTCGAACTTCTTCTTGATGCTCTCACATGCATATCGTGCATTATCAGAAGCGATATGCGGATCGCACTCCCTGTTGTGAGGGACATATCCGCCGGCCTTAAGTCCGATCTGAAGCTCGGGGTCAAAATCGAAGATCATGGCTCTTAAAGATTCGAGCCTGTCCATCATGTTCTTTCTCTCGGTAAGGATTACGAAGTGATCGTCTCCCTGTCTTGCTATGAGCGCTTCAGGGAACTCCTCCGTCATCACCAGAGCGATCTTCTTCAGGAATGCATTACCCGATTCGAATCCGTATTTCTCATTTACGGCCTTGAAGTTCTCTATATCCAAGAAGAGGAATATCAGGCTTCCGGGATTTGTCTCCTTGTCATTTAAGATCTCAGCGGCACGCAAACGGAAGAAGTTCATGTTGGCAACTCCCGTCATCTCATCGATCATGGCTGACTTCTTGATCCTGGCCGTAGCTTCTTCAACGCTCTCATCCTTCTCGGCTTCTACCCTCTTCTGATAGAAGTTGCTTATGCTGGTCACGAGGACAGATATCCACAGTATGAAGAAATTGGTCTTCATGGCATAGGAAGTCTCGCCATACTGGCGTATGAGAACATAAAATGCCAGGAATGATACCGACAGCATACAGAAAGAGACGATGGGCTTCCACACGAGAAGACATACTACAAAGAGCACCATCGTTATGAACGTAAATATCTGCTCACCTTTGGCAAAATCCGAGTAGGAGATAAAGATACCGAACAGGATACATACGCAGCAGAACAGCCACAGCGTGGTGGAATGCCTGCTCTTATTGCGCTTTACCTTACCTTGAAGATACTTGTCGGCATATATGAGCGCCATACAGCCTGATGCAAATAGCGCGATATATGCCAGGAAATGAGTTACTACCCAAGTGGATGACTTTACAAAATCGGGTGTAAACATCAAGCGGTACATAAGGCTGATGATCATCCAGCCTTCCAGGATAACAATAATGACAGACATATATATGCTCGCTCTGGCATTACTGTCTTCAAAATATCGTTCGACATAGTCGCTGGTCTTATCCAATCCCAGCCAACGCTTGATCCTGTCTTTCATAACACCCTATAATTGACTTATTCGCTCGCTTGACGCTCGTCCCAGAGGATGACTTCACCCGAAGGATCGCTTCTGGTGCTCCTCATGTCAATTATACGCTGATTTGACGATCCGCGGTACTTCAAACACAAATTCTTTAAAGATAATTCAAATCTTCCGTCGACCATGACATCGATAAGGTCAAGGATGTCCGAGGTGTATTCACAGTTGGGGTGGACACCCGGGACCGTAAGCTCGTCGTGGTACCTGTAACCCGTGAATACCCACAGATCCTTCGTCGGGAACCGGCGTTTGAATTCCTGAAGGAAAGGCAGGAGCACCTTCTGGTTCTCGGGCTCGAAGGGCTCTCCTCCCAAAACAGTAAGCCCTCTTATGTAAGAGGGCTTGAGCAGTTCGAATATCTCTTGCTGCGTGTCCTCAGTGAATTCCTTGCCGTAACAGAAATTCCATGTCTCCGGCTGAAAGCACCCTTCGCAGCGATTTCTGCATCCTGATACGAAAAGGCTCACTCTGACACCGATGCCGTCAGCAATATCACATTCCTTTATCGCACAGTAATACATTAATATCCTCCGTCGTCTGATTCAGGGATCAAAGATGGAGTACGCGTTCCTTGATCTCCTGTGTACGGCCCTGATTCCAGAACTGTGTTCCGATATAGCCGCATGTTCTTCTTGCTACATTGAGCTTATTCTCGTCATCGTTACCGCAGTTGGGGCAGACCCATGTAAGCTTGTGGTCTCTCTCCTCGATCTTGATCTCACCGTCAAAACCGCATACCTGGCAGTAGTCAGACTTTGTATTGAGCTCGGCATACATGATGTTGTCGTAGATATACTTCATGACATCCATGACTGCATCGATATTGTTCTGCATGTCGGGAACCTCGATATAGCTGATAGCTCCGCCGGGAGAAAGTCTCTGGAACTTAGACTCGAGGGAAAGCTTCTTAAATGCGTCGATCTTCTCTGTTACATGAACATGGTAACTGTTAGTGATATAGTTCCTGTCCGTAACTCCCTTGATGATACCGAATCTTCTCTGAAGAGCCTTAGCGAACTTATAGGTCGTGGACTCAAGAGGTGTGCCGTAGATAGAGTAGTCGATATTCTCTTCAGCCTTCCACTTAGCACATGCTGCGTTAAGAGTCTCCATTACCTTCAGACCGAACTCCTCGCCTTCCTTCTCGGTAAGCTTCTTGCCGGTTACTTCGTATACGCACTCCCAAAGACCCGCATAGCCGAGGGAGATAGTGGAATATCCGCCGTAGAGGAGCTTGGTGATAGGCTCGCCCTTCTTAAGTCTTGCAAGAGCACCATACTGCCAGAGGATGGGAGCTGCGTCGGAAAGAGTACCTGCAAGTCTGTCATGACGGCAACGAAGTGCCTTGTGGCAGAGCTCGAGCCTCTCATCGAGTACTTTCCAGAACTTCTCCTCGTCCCTTGTCTCGCTGCATGCAGTACATGCGACATCTACGAGATTAAGAGTTACGACACCCTGGTTGAACCTTCCGTAGTACTTAGGCTGACCGTTCTCGTCAACGTAAGTCGTAAGGAATGATCTGCATCCCATGCATGTATAACAGTTGCCGTTGCCGTTCTTATCGACCTTGAGCTGGAGCATTACCTTCTCGGAGATATAGTCGGGAACCATTCTCTTGGCGGTGCACTTTGCTGCGAGCCTCGTAAGGTGATAGTAAGGAGAATCCTCACGGATATTATCTTCTTCGAGAACATAGATGAGCTTAGGGAAAGCAGGTGTCACATATACACCGGACTCGTTCTTTACGCCCTGGATCCTCTGTGTGAGGACTTCCTCTATGATCATGGCAAGATCCTTCTTGAGCTGGGGATCCTTAGCCTCGTTAAGATACATAAATACCGTAACGAAAGGCGCCTGTCCGTTAGTAGTAAGGAGAGTTACTACCTGATACTGGATAGTCTGTACGCCTCTTGAGATCTCTTCACGAAGTCTCTTCTCTACGAGAGCATCTCTCTGCTCATCCGTAAGAGTCGTTCCGATCTCTTCGAACTCAGCGTCTACGAGCTTCCTGATCTTCTCTCTGGACACCTGTACGAAGGGTGCGAGGTGTGTAAGGGAGATGGACTGTCCGCCGTACTGGTTGGAAGCAACCTGAGCGATGATCTGAGTAGCGATATTACATGCCGTGGAGAAGCTGTGGGGCTTCTCGATCATCGTACCGGAGATAACTGTTCCGTTCTGGAGCATGTCCTCGAGGTTAACGAGATCGCAGTTATGCATATGCTGGGCAAAATAGTCTGAATCGTGGAAGTGGATAATGCCCTGGTTGTGAGCATCTACGATATCCTGGGGAAGAAGGAGTCTCTGTGTGATGTCCTTACTTACCTCACCTGCCATGTAGTCACGCTGAACGCTGTTGACAGTGGGGTTCTTATTGGAATTCTCCTGCTTGAGCTCCTCGTTATTGCACTCGATGAGAGTGAGGATACTGTCATCTGTCGTATTGGAACGACGAACAAGGCTTCTCGTATAACGATATGTGATGTAGAGCTTAGCTACCTCATATGCGCCGTGAGACATGATCTGCTTCTCAACAAGGTCCTGGATCTCCTCTACGGAAAGAGCACGATTGACCTTCTCGCACTGCTTCTGGACGGAGTCAGCGATACGCATGATCTGGGTGGGAGTCATCCTCTCACTTTCCTTGGCAGCGTTGTTCGCCTTTGTGACAGCATTAACGATCTTAGTTATGTCAAAATCTACCTCTGTCTTGTTCCTCTTGATGATCTTCATGATTACACCTTGCCCCTCGTGTTTGATTAAAAGTTACGTTGCTATTGTAACAATGTTACACAGCCTTGTGTGTTACAATTTTCAAATTTTCATGATTACTGATAGCTTCTTCATTCTAGCCATATATAGTGGTGAAGTCAATAACAAACCCCTATATATTGTGTTACATTCTCATATCGCCCTTGAAACCCCTGATATATAAGGCTTTGCGGAACACCCGCTTCGCCCCCTCCTTTAGAGGCGTCAAAAAGAGCCGGATATCGATCCGGCTCTTTCAAGAAATATCAGTCTTGTTGTTCGGGATCAGCCTTTATAGTCGTATGGTATCTTGGAGAAGTATGCTTCCGCGAAAGGAGCCTCCGCACGGAGCATGAATTCCATGGTCCTGACTTCCTTCATGTATGGCTTGATCTTCTCAGCCATCTGCTGGAAGAGTTCCCTTGACCCTTCCTTGGGGCAGTCTACGACGCACGCATATCCCTTTACCATTTCCTTGATAGTGGCGATATATCCGAGAGCCTTGATAGAGGGCTCGTTCGATGCGAACTCGACCAGTGCCTTGCGGATAGCCTCAGTCTCATCGTTCTTGGGAGGAACGCCGATCGCTATACGCTGCTTGCCGGACTTACGCGCCGGATCGAGCGGAGTTACCAGACCTGCGATATTGTTTACGACATCGCGGGGGAAATTGATGGTAAGAGGTCCGCTGGGATTAAGTACGAAGTCGGGTCCTTCTGACTGTGTATTCTTAGCAAGCTCCTTGAAGCTCAGCATAGCTACGGAAGGCTTGCCCTCCTTCTCGAAGAGTTCCTTCCAGGAAGACAGTGCCGCGATATCCGTGAAAAGAGGTACCATGGGGAGCTTGTCATCGGGAGACTTCTTGAGAGTCACGAGCTTTATTATCGGCTTGCCGCCGTCAGGTGAAGGCTGTGCCGGATGGATGGGCACGATGAACTTGCCGTCAGCGATATTCTTTATAAGAAGGCGCATGTACTGCTTATCCTTCATGTAGTTCTTGTACTCAAGGGACAGACCCAGGAGATAGGGATTCTCTACGGGAGCCCTGTTATCTTCCTTGTCCACCGGCTTGACACACGTAACGACGGAGTAGAAGGGAACTGCCTCTTCGGGTACCGTTCCTGCCTCGATCTCGGAATCGAACCTTACGATGAGCCTTCCTACCTGGGACTTGATCTCATCGACCTTCTCGTCGGATTCGGTCTCTATGCCTTCGACCTTACCTTCAAGCACGGTTCCGTTAGGACGGTACACGTACACCTTGTCGTCTTTCTTTATAAGACCGTGAACGGAACCTTTAAGTCCGTATGCACCGTCAGCTTCCTCGGCAGATGTGACCATAAGGAAGAATCTCCTTACCACCATCTTCTTCTGCCGGGCGGCTCCGTTCCTTTCGAGGGTCTGGCGTCTTATCCTCTCCTCTTCGTTCTTCTTCTCTTCTTCTCTTTGCTGTTCCTGCTCGAATTCCGCTTCTTCGATGGCGGACATTACAAATGCATCAAGGTCATCGCCCTGGAGCAGAGTAGCATCCTTTATCTCTTCGTTATCATTGTCATTGTTATTATTCTTCTTGCCGAACAATCCCATTATCCTGTTCCTCGTTTCAGTTTATAGCCCTACGATTATAGCATTAAACAGAAGCTTCGAGATAGTCTATTGCTTCAATATATCCGTCAAGGCCCTTGCCTATGATCCTCTCGCAGGCATAGTAGGACACATATGAGATCTGCCTGAAGGCTTCTCTCTCATCCACCTTAGAGATATGGACCTCTACCGTAGGGATCTGCACTGCCTTGAGCGCATCCAGGAGCGCTACCGAAGTATGCGTATACGCACCCGGGTTGATGACGATGCCGTCCACCTTGTCAAAATAAGCCTGCTGGATCATGTCCACCAGGTCTCCCTCGTGATTGCTCTGGCTGCATGTAACGTCTATGCCCTTCTTTGAGCAATGTTCCTCTATCATCGCCACAAGATCCTTATATGTGGTCCTGCCGTAGATCTCGGGCTCTCTTATGCCCAGCATGTTGAGGTTGGGTCCGTTAAGTACCAGTATCTTCATAAAAAGTCCTCCGCATATAGTCTTTCCAGAGAGGCCTCCAGAAATGCAGCCTTATCCTTGCAGGAAGGTATGTCGAGAATGGTATCACACCAGCTCTCGTAGCTGCCCCTGCGCTGCTCATAGAGGTTGTTCACACCTTCTCTTGCGGTAATGGGACGATCCTCACCCGCAAGCACTTCCAGTGGCCTTCTAAGGTATATCACGCGGGAATTACACCTTACGAAGAAGCGGTTCACTTCTCTTGTTACGATACCCCCGCCGCAGGATATGACCTTGCCGCTCTGAGGAAGTATCTTCGCTGCCAGGAGGCTCTCCTTTGCTCGAAATGCTTCCTCCCCCTCATGGGCGATACACTCCGAAGGCTTGATGCCGTACTCCTCAAGGAAGGCGACATCAAGATCGATGAACATCTTACCCGTAGCACGTGCAATGGCCTTGCCGAGAGTAGTCTTGCCGCATCCGGGCATACCTATGAGCGTTATATTCTTCATCTTCTTCTCGAGGGAAGTAACGATGGTCCTTATCTTCTGTGTCTCCTCAAGGGCATCGTCGGCATGTCCTGCTCCCCTGAAGTACAGCGATGCCTTATAGGCCTGCGCTACAAGCATGGTAAGTCCGCCTGCGGTCTTAAGCCCCAATGCTTCCGCCTTCTGCATGAGCTTGGTGGAGGAAGGATTGTAGATAAGATCCGCGAACGCTTCCGCCGAAGTAAACCTTGAAAGATCGATGACCTCTCCCTCCACTTCGGGATACATCCCTACCGGAGTACAATTGACGATCACCTGTGCATCGGAGCAGATATCGTATACGTTATCGTAATTGATATCCTCCCTCCTGCTGCAGAAGGTAACGGATGAAGCTCCCATCTTCTCAAGAGCATATCCTACGGCACCTGCCGCACCGCCGTGACCCAGGACGAGACACTTCCTGCCTGCGACCTCTATAGCCGCGGACTTGAGCATAAAGGAAAAACCGTATACATCCGTGTTGTATCCGTATGTCTTTCCGTCAGGAGCGAATACTACGGTATTTACCGCACCCGTAGCGGATGATTCCTCCGATAAGACATCGCACCTTCTATAGGCTTCCTTCTTATAAGGGATAGTCACGTTGAATCCGCCGTATATCTTGCGATTGAAGAGCTCGTCCAGCTCGTCAGGCTCCCGCTCAATGATCCCGTATGTATAGCTGTCAGTGAGCATATGGTGGATCTCGGGAGAATATGTATGGGGGAGCTTTTGTCCCAGGACACCGAAGATCTTCTTGTCCTCGTGCCTTCTTGTAAGCTCGAATATCTTACCGTAGAGCTCCCTTATGTAGGGCCTGGACTCGGCACCTGCCGCAGCTTCCAGGGAATCGAGCTTATCTGCTTCCCTGGCAACATCGTAGATGGGCCTTCCCATAAGACGCTTGTCCTCACCTATGCGCCTTGCTACATCCATCCTCTTCTCTATAGCCTCGAGGATAGTCTTATCGGCTGCGTCTATTTCCTTGCGAAGTTCATCGAGAGACATCACATACCCCTTTCTTCCGCGAGCATCCTGTCATAGATCGCGATAGCCGTGGCTGCTTCTATTACGGGTACGGCCCTGGGTACGATACAGGGATCGTGCCTGCCGGAGATCTCAAGGGTAGTATCTTCTCTGTTCTCTATATCTACCGTCTTCTGCTCGCGGCCTATGGAGGGCGTAGGCTTCAGGCAGCAGTCGAAGACGACGGGAGCACAATCCCCGCCGACACTTATGCCGCCTAAGATTCCGCCGCTTCGATTGGAAGCGAGAGTGACCTTATCGTCGTTATATGTGAAGGGATCGTTGTTCTCGGAACCTTTGAGGAGCGCCGCACCGAATCCGTTTCCGAACTCTATTCCCTTTACAGCGGGAACGGCATATATGATCTGCGCGATCTTTCCTTCAAGGCCGTCAAAGATCGGACCGCCTACACCTGCAGGCATTCCGTATACTACCGTCTCGATTATGCCGCCTACGGAATCAAGGGACATCCTTGCCTCCTCGATCTTCTCCTTCATCTTCTCGCCGGAAGCATCGCTTACCACGGGAAATTCCTTGGAGGATACCAGGGAAAGAGACGTCTTGAATCCTTCATCGAGAGGGGCATGGTCAAAGTAGGTATCGTCAGATATTCCGGCGATGCTCTTTACATGAGAGAAGATCCTTATGCCTCTCTTCTCCAGCTGCTGCAGAGCGATGGATCCCGCGATGCACATTGGAGCAGTCATCCTTCCGGAGAAGATACCGCCTCCGCTCTTGGAAGCCTTGTCACCGTACTTGATCTTAGCCGTGAAGTCGGCATGCGAAGGCCTGGGCTTGTTCATTATGGAAGCGTAGTCCTTGGGCTTCGTATTGGAATTGACGATATATCCGTGAAGCCTTCCGTCAGGAGCGTTCTCGAATATGACCTCATCCTTCTCCTTTCGCGGAGTGGACCACTTATTCTGTCCGGGAGCTCTTCTCTTCATAAGAGATGCCGTCTTCTCCTCATCGGGAGAGACTCCTTCGGGAAGTCCTTCGATGAAGACTCCTATCGTAGGGCTGTGAGACTCTCCGTAGATCTCGAGGTTCAATACGTCGCCTCTGTATATGCTTCTCATGCTCATGGAATTAATTCCCTTCTTATTATCTCCTGAAATTCAGGGAAAGATTTATCAAGACACTTGATGTCATCTATATCTATATCGGTCTTCAGTATCACTGCTATAAGGACAGCGCACATAGCCATCCTGTGGTCATTGTAGGACAGAAGCTTTACGGGGGATGTCACCGAAGAAGAAGGAGCTCTATATATCGTAAGAGTATCCTCCGTCTCCTCTGTACGAACACCTATGGCAGAGAGCTGCTCCCTTACCGCCATGACCCTGTCTGACTCCTTTATGCGAAGCCTTCCTATACCCGTAAGCGTAAGCTCATCGAAGAGAAACGGAGCTACTATGGCCATATACGGTGCTATGTCGGGCGTATCGCTGCAGTCCCATGAACCGGAATCATTAGCATCGGCGAATTTCAGAAAATCCACTATCGCCTTATCGCCCTGCTTGGAAGAAGGATCGAGACCTTCCACCTTTATGTCGCTGAACCTCTCAAGGCAGAGAAGGAATGCGCCGTTGCTCCAGTCTCCCTCTACTGTAAAGTCGCCCGAGACATCACCGTGGTAACCTCCGAACGACGGATAGAATGTATCGCCTTCCCTTGTTACAGCAGCGGAATACTTGGTAAGGGCATCGACGGTAAGGTCTATATATCTTGCCGACTTGATGCCGCCCGTTACCTCGATGCTGCTCTTATCGGAGAACAGGGGAAGAGCCATCAGAAGACCTGATATATACTGACTTGATACGCTGCCGTCGATCTTGTATTCACCTGATGTCATGGAACCTGTCACGATAAGGCTGCGGGAAGGATCATCCTTCGATATGGTGATGCCGTGAGGAACAAGAGCTTCGGCAAGTTCCTTTACGGGTCTGTCGAACAATCTGCCTTCTGTAGTAAAGACGATCTTCGATGCGATCTCAGAGCCTTTCCTGAGAAGAAATGCTGCCGCCACGGGGATCATGAAGCGAAGGGTAGATCCGCTCTCACCACAGGGAAGTATGACTTCCTCTCCGGCCTTTGCATCACGAAGTGAACGAAGGCATGCTCTGGTAGCACGGATATCGTTATTGTCCGAAGGATCCGCCTCTATGTGAGCTTTATCTCCGCACAGGAACCTTACGATCAGTTCCCTGTGGTATACCGACTTGGAAGGCGGTGCAGAGATTGTAAAGTCTAGATCTCTGTTCTTCGCGGATAAGATCATAGAGCCTTACCCTTTCCTATGAATGACTCGAACTCTTCCGCAGTCATCTTCTTGATCTCGGCATGACCTATCTTATTAACGAGGATAACGGAGATGTTATCCCCTCTCTTCTTCTTGTCATTAAGAACTCCGTCAAAGGCTTCCTTAGCCGTGATATCGTCACTTACGGGAAGTCCATATGCCTTGATAAGATCCCTCATCTTGGAAGCTTCTTCAGAGGGCAGTGTGCCTGCTGCTTCACACGAGTCGATCATTATTCCCATACCCTTGGCAACACATACGCCGTGAGCTAACGAGAAGTTGCTGTTACGTTCGATGACATGACCTACGGTATGACCGTAGTTAAGTGTCTGACGAAGACCGTTGTCCAACGTATCTTCAGTGATGACACTAACCTTATCGGATACGTTCATGGAGACGATCTTCTCAAGAAGAGCATCGTCTTCTCTTATCTTATCGACCTTACCCTCATCCGCGATCTCGCGAAGCAGGTCATAGAGCTCCGTATCCATTATGAAGGCATGCTTTATTATCTCGCCGAATCCTTCGGTAAAGAGTTCGTCAGGGAGTGTCTTCAGGCAGTCGGTATCCTCTATTACCATAGTAGGCTGCCAGAATGCTCCTGCCAGATTCTTGCCTTCCTTAAGGTCGATACCGGTCTTGCCGCCGATCGCCGCGTCTACCATGGCAAGAAGCGACGTAGGCACCTGGAATACCTTGATGCCGCGAAGGAATGTCGCAGCGGCAAATCCGCCCATATCGGTAACGACACCTCCGCCTAATGCTACTACGGCATCGGTCCTTGTGAACTTATTCTCTGCCATCACGCCCCACATAGCTGCGATGGAATCTATATTCTTGGACTTCTCTCCTGCTTCGAAGACATATTCGCAGACCTCCATCTTGGAGATCTCTATGCCTTTCTTCACCTTCTCGAGATAGAGAGGAGCGACATTGGAATCACTCACGATAAGTACCTTCTGAACATCAGGTGCAGTCTTAGCGATAAGGCTTCCCACCTGAGTCAATGCACGTGCTCCTATGATCACTTTGTAGGGAGTCGGCTTTGTTCCTACGAATATACCTTTCACTTTCCGTCTACCTGTTCCTTTCGCTCCTTACCTTCCTGTAAGAGCTTAACGAGTCCTTCGTGATCGTCTCTTTCCATGGCGTCACGATACTTCTTAAGTTCCTCTATGAGATAGTCGATCTCGAATATGAGATTATCCTTATTCTCCAGGAAGAGCTGTGTCCACATCTCGGGATTGAGCCATGCTACTCTTGTCATATCCTTGTAGGATCCTGCAGAGAATCCCTTATGGTTCAATGCATTCGGGCTCTTTATGTATGCGTTGGATACAAGGTGTGCCATCTGGGATGTAAATGCGATCATCCTGTCGTGCTCGTCGGGATGCGCCAGGCAGAATGTTCCGAACCTGCAGGGAGCAAGGAGTTCCTTTATCCTGTCGATAAGATGCATATCGTCGAACCTGTCGGGGCAGACTACCATAGGTGCTCCCTCGTACATGTTCGCACGTGCATAGCTCATGCCGGAGAACTTGGTACCGGCCATGGGATGGCAGCCTACGAACTCGAAGCCGCACTCATGAGCGATCCTGAATCCTTTCCTGCAGACCCACCTCTTTGTTCCGCATGCATCGATGACCACACCGTTCTTATTGAACTTATCCTTGTGCTCTTCCATCCAGTTGATGGTAGCTTCGGGATACAAACTAATGATCACGATATCGCACGAAGGCAGATTCTCATCTGTGAGCTTATCGTCGATTATCCCCTGCATCTTTGCCATATCGGCAGTTGTCTCCGTACGGTTCCATCCGTATACCGTATGGCCTTCCTCGTTCTCCTTATATGCCTTTGCAAAGGATGCTCCGATAAGACCTAATCCTACTATTCCGACTATCATTTATGTCACTTCCTAATACTTGATATTGATAAAGGAGATCAGATGATGCTCCTTGCCTTGTCGATAGCTTCCATCACGCCGACGAACTGATCGGGAGTAAGCTGCTGAGCTGCATCGGACAGTGCTTTCTTGGGGCAGTTATGGACCTCGATCTCGAGTGCATCTGCACCGGATACGATAGCTGCCATGGACATGGGCTTGATAAGAGATACCTTACCTGTAGCGTGGGAAGGATCCGCAACAACGGGAAGGTGAGACAGTTCCTTAAGAGCAGCGATGGCGCTGACATCGAAAGTATTTCTCGTATATGTCTCGTAAGTCCTTATTCCTCTCTCGCAGAGAATGACGTTGGGGTTACCCTCGGACATGATGTACTCTGCGCTCATGAGGAGCTCCTTGAGAGTTGCAGACAGACCTCTCTTCAGAAGTACCGGCTTATTTGTCTTACCGAGTGCCTTGAGAAGATCGAAGTTCTGCATATTCCTTGCACCAACCTGAAGACAGTCGATATCCTTGAATACGGGAAGCTGATCAGGGCTCATGATCTCGGATACGATAGGAAGTCCCGTTACTTCTCTTGCCTTGATAAGAAGCTTGATACCCTCTTCGTGAAGTCCCTGGAAATCATAAGGTGACGTCCTGGGCTTGAACGCACCGCCTCTAAGGAGCGTAGCACCTGCTGCCTTGACAGCCTTGGCCGTCTCTATGATCTGCTCTTCGTTCTCTACGGAGCAGGGACCTGCCATGACTGCGAAGTTGCCGCCGCCGATCTTTACACCACCGACATCTACGATCGTGTCCTCGGGATGGAACTTCCTGTTAGCCTTCTTGAACGGCTCGGAGATCCTCGTCACGGATTCGATGATATCGAGTCCCTGAAGAAGGTCCGTGTCGATCCTTGTGGTATCACCTATAAGACCTAAGACCGTACAGTACTCACCCTTTGATTCGTTTACTCGAAGCCCCTGCTTCTCGAACCATTCGACGAGGTTGTCGATCTGCTGCTTTGTTGCACTGCTCTTTAATACTGCGATCATGTTGTTCTCCTTCCGCGCCCGGCGTGCGCCTCAAACAAAAGCACCGCCCGAATTGTGATCCGTGCGGCGCTTGTTTAATCTTAATCTTATTCTCGTTCCAGAATTCCCGTCATGCACAAACCACTCTTACCTTCATGTTCTGAAAGTAATAGTAATAAAAGTAGTATGCATAAGCAAAGATATTCTTGAACATTAATATTCCTCTTATAAAGAAAAATCTGTGGTTATTAAAACATGACGATATAGATGTGTCAAGGAAAATATAGTTATAACAAAACAACGATATAAGGGATGACATGAAAATTGGATTCGTAATTTACTTGATCCCTATAACATTAATGTCCGGTTTTCGATTCGCCAGTTCTGAGGCAACAGAATCGTGAACAACAACATCCTGCAATTCCGGTAAAGCATCGATCACATCGCAGAGTTCATCTATGTTATCCGAAGAATAATCATCAAGACTAATAGCACGTATTCCATGTGGATCCAGATCGCAAAGATCATCCGCATCAAGATAACCATAATCGACTACGCAGAGTTCGTCATATTTTTGATCAGCTATATAATTAGTCCACTCGCCCACAGTATTATAAGCAACACCGCTCGAAGATGAACCGTCAGGCGGCATAACAACTTGGATACAGATCGAGTAGTCTTCCGGAAAATAAAGAGGATCATCCTTTAAGAAATCCACCACCAATCCCCTGGTATCTTCCATTACAGCAAGCGGAGGATATTCGATCATCTTTTTATCGTCATATGTATATTCGGATATGAACACGATAGAGATATCTATCCTTCTTATATCGTCCTTGATCACAGGTTCATCAAAGCAGATATAGTCTCCCATCTCTGCTAAAACACATCTCTCAAGTTCGGCTATTTGATCGTGCAACTCGTTTTGACGATGATACTTCTCGTGGTGAGTACAACTACCTAATAACAACGCCAAAATAATCAAGCTTACTAACAATAGTCGACGTTTCATATATTCAACCCTCCAATAACTATTTCACGCTAAAATAATCACATAAGTATTTATTGTCTCTTCAGAGATATTGGTGACAACATATTCCCCTTGGGTAGTAAAGTCCCAGGTTGAAATCTGATCGTATGTTATCGATAAAGGGGCACAATTGTATTCTCCGTGAGTATTCGCATCTGCTCTTAATTCTCTCCAGGGAAGCACTCCGACCAAAAATATAGAAATAAGAAATACACATATGTGTTTGAAAATACTGTTCTTGATTATAATTATTCCTACTCCATTCTCTTAGCGGGAATACTTATATCATTACGACATTATGCAGTCAAGTTTCCTTACAAAGGTTGAGACCCCGACTTTAAATCAGAAGGAGCAAGTCGAGGTCTCGGGTTATAACTGTGAAAGCAAATATTAATCAGCAGGCGCCAAGTCTGTCCGTGATGTAGCTGACTACTTCGTCAGGTCTCATGTCGAGCGCTACTGCGAACTCGGCGTTCATCCGTCTCTCTGCTTCGGCGAGGATCTTCTCATCCTGCATATTGAGGACCTTGCCTTCTTCTGCGAGAGACTCTCTGTGCTTTGTGATCATGCTGATAAGATCGATGATCTCCTTTCTTGTTCCGTTGGAGAGAAGATCGTTGAACTTATCCTTACGCTGATTCCTGTCATCGATCCACTCGGAGTCCTGCTGACCTATGGCATCGATAAGTTCGATAGCTTCATCTTTGGATATTACGGGCTTGATCTTAGCCGTAAGCTTCTCGTTGTCAAAAGGAACATAAACAGTAGAAGCCTGCTTAACGAACATGGGCTTGAGAACGTAATACTTCTTGGGGCGCTCATGGTAAAAACTGATGTCTCTGATATCGTCTATCGAACAGACTCCGCTACCACCATAAACTACTCTTTCACCCACTGTATAATTCATTCTCTAACCTCTTTTCTTTTGAATAACGGAAAAATACCCACGCTTAAATTATAGCATCGCGCACGTATACTAAACCTTTGATACATTTAACAAAAAAGTGGTGAGTGCGGACCCGCTTGCACGAGAATTATGGGAGATATCACAATTGCTATCAAAGCACTTGTACAGGTGTTAAAAATTCTTGAGTGGCGGTTAGATTTTTTATGCTTTTGACCGCTGTGTTCCGTGCTCTATGTCCAATAAATACATGAGAGCAGGGCAATCTTTGTTTACATTGACCACTTTCTATATTTAACGTTCGATCTTAATATATTGGCTAGCGGGGTGTTCACATTTTGTTAACAGTTTTATCAAATTTATGGGTTACGAGGAGGACGTTAACGTTATGAAGAGAGGAATGCTCAAGCTCTATTCTTCTATCACGGTCGCAGCTATGGCATTTACATTATCACCGGCTGCTGCAGTCAATGCCATCGACGGAGATAACGAGATATCTCTTGTTACCGCTACCGACGGCGGTTCGCTTACAGCTACGCTCGAATGCGGCGGAGTAGATCTTATCAACACACAAGATCCCACTATCTCTTACGGAGACACATTGATATGTGATCTTAACTGGGAGATCCCCGACGGATTTACGCTTACTACAAGCGATGTACTTGTATATAACCTTCCCGATATCATCTCCTTCGAGCAGAAGACAGGCGATATCATGAACGGCAACGACGACATCGGTGACTACGAGATCGTAGGTCATCAGATAAGGCTTAACTACACATCAGAAGATTTCTGTGCAGAAGATTCCCGTCACGGACATCTCGCTTTTGCAGGTTCTATCGAGAGCGATCCCAACGGCGGAAGAGCTCCTGCTGATGTGGATATATCTTTCGAGGGCATAGCAGATATCACTGTTCATGTTGTCCCTCCCACGACTACTGAAAGCCTTGCGGTAGATAAGGTATTCCATGTTCAGGACGACAGTGCACATATCTATACATGCACGATCCCTGTTACAGCTCACGGCGATCAGACAAATATCGTCGTAAGAGATACCATGTGGCCCGGTATGGAACTCTACGGCGGCATGCCCGTTATCTATACCGACTCCGGCCTCGATCCCAACTCTGTATTCACAGACCACACGGGATTTGCCATGGAAGCAGGTGACGGAAGATCCTTCTCTACTACCATCAACAATCTCTCTGACGGCCAGACAGTATATGTATCCTATCGTGTACAGGTCAGAGACGAGATGTACGACTACGATCAGGCTACTGCTTTTATCAACGGTCTTTCCAATGCAAACGATTACTATCCCAACGGATACGAAGGTACTGTTACCAACAAGGTTGCCGTAAACAGCGATCAGGTCCCCACTCCCGTAGTAAAGCTTACCGCTATATACGGTTCCGGATACAGCTTCATGAAGTGGCGTTCCGCTCCTTACGGCGACGAGCTTACATACGGATATATCAGATGGCAGCTCTACGTTAATAAGATCACTAACGATACCATAAGCGAGGGATATATCGTAGATACTCTCCCTCAGAACAACTCTTTCGATCCCGCTAACGTTATCGTATACAGCGGTGACCCGGGTTATGCGAGCTTCAATGCTGCAGATCAGGTTACCATCACTACTTCCGTTAACGACCAGGGCAGGACAGTCGTAAGATTTGACTTTACTCCCGAGTTCATAGCTAACCTCAAGGCAGTAAATAACGGTATCTACATCGAGTATCTTACACATGTAGACTCCCAGACACAGGAGACTGTTCACTACGAGAACACGGCTTCTCTCTACTACAACGGCGTATACGACAGCACAAGAGCAGACAGCATCGATTATACAAAGCCCGCAGAGGTAGATAAGGTCGGTATCTATAATGCATCTACCGCTCCTTATGCCAACTACACCGTAAGCGTTAACCCTGCAGCTATGGATCTTGATCCTAACAGCAATACACTTACACTTACCGATACTATGGGAAGCGCATTGGATCTTGTTACGGGCTCCGTGATCGTAAAGGATATCTACGGTAATGTCATCCCCAACGACACCCTCACATACGATCCTGCTACTCATACATTCACACTTACTCTTAATGACCAGCAGGCATATATCGTTACATACAGCGCAGCAGTCAACCTGGTAGCAGGTTCCACTCTCGACGATACCAATGCAACAAATACATGCGCACTCAGAGGCGTAGTAACAAGCGGCGAGGACGGAACAGTTGTCATCCGTTCAAGGGTATACGATAACTCCGCAAGCTCTTCCTCCGTTATAGGAGCAGCTACATTGAACATCATCAAGCACGATGACGATTCTACGACTGAAGTTCTTTCCGGAGCTCAGTTCAGCATACAGACAGCTGCTCTTTCCGGTAGCAATGTAACTTCAGTAAGTGCCTTTACTTCTGCTACTACGGATGCATCAGGAAGGATCAGCATCAACAACATCGCAAGAGGAACATGCTACATGATCACCGAGACAGATGCACCTTCGGGATATCAGCTCGACGATGCTCCCAGGTTCATCATCTTCTCAGAGAGCAGCAATTCAACTTATCCTTCTACCGTAACTTATAACGGCAGTACATACAGCGTAGAAGTCATCTCCAATACAAGAGCTTCTTATGATCTCTATATCGCAAATTCCGAGATCGTAACCGGCTCTAATCCTCAGCCGACCCAGCCTACAGAGACCAGCACTCCTACACAGACTGCAGCTCCCTCTGAGACAACAGCAGCTCCTTCGGCTACAACAACTACGACCGAGACAACGACTGCGCCTTCAGTCGATGCAACAGCAGCAACAACTGCCGCTACGACAGCTACAGAGCCTTCCGTTGACGCATCTGCTGCTACAAGACCTACAACAACTACTACAACAGCTCCTTCTGAGACTACGGCTCCCGCACCCAGCATCCTCGGTGCATCCAGAGTCCAGAACGAAGAGGCAGATCCTACCACCGCTTCTTCCGAGGAGACAACAACTACGGCTCCCGCAGCTACACCTACGGCAGCTCCTTCCGGTACTTCTTCAACACCCAGCACAGGCGAGTCCGGAAATGCTACTGTACTTGTAGGAACCATAGTGATCGCAGCTGCAGCCCTTTGCTTCGTATTCTATGTAAGGAAGTCGAAGAAAGAACACAACTAAGCCAATGACCTCGTAACACTATAAAAAGAGCGGTGACCTTCGGGCCATCGCTCTTTTTATATCCTGTCAATCTTCAGGTTCGTATTTGTATATATCCGCCACTTCGGTAATGGTCATGAAAGCCTTGGGATCGATGCCGTGAACGATATCCCTCATCTTGGCTATCTGGAATCTGTTGACTACAAAATAGACTATGGCTTTCTCCTTGTTGGTAAATCCGCCTCTGGCAGGGAGCTTTGTAGTTCCGCTTCCGAATTCCTTTATGAGCGCCATGGAGACCTTATCGGCTTTATCGGTAATGATCATGACGGCTTTGGATCTGTCCAGACCTTCAGCTACGAAGTCGATAGTCTGCAGTGCCGCATAGTATGTGACGATGGAATATAAGGGCAGTGTCCAGCTCCTTAATATGATGCCGCAGATAACATAGAGGATCACGTTATAACACATCATGAAGGTGCCTACGGTAAGGTTCAGCTTCTTGGCAAAGATTACGGCCATGACCTCTACTCCGTCTATTGCACCGCCGTGCCTGACTGCTATGCCGGATCCCAGTCCGCATATGAGTCCTCCGAATATGGCACAAAGAAGAAGGTCCTTACCGGCAAAGGGAGAAGCTTCAGCTACGTCTATGGGAAGGATATCTTCTATTATCCAGGCGCATATCGAATAGACCAGAACTGCGTAGATGGAATAAACGGTGAATGCAAAGCCTTCTTTCTTATATCCGTATACAAGAAGCGGGATATTAAGGATGATGAGAAACAGTGACAAAGACATAAAAGGCGGTGTCAACTGCGATAATAGAAGCGACGTTCCGGCGATACCGCTGTCATACAGATGAACAGGAGCCAGGAAAGTCGTGATCCCAACGGCACTTATCAAGCCTGCCAATGTCATCCAGAAGAACCTGGACAGCTTAAGTTCCTTTAATCTCAATAACCCGTTCTCTTTCTTCCCCATATCACACCGTGCGTCCCGTTATCTTTCCTGCAATGGAGAAGATAACGAATACCGCTATATCCGTGACTACGATAGTCGAACCTACGGGAGTACCCGCTACGATGGCGATGACCATTCCCGTAAGTGCGCAAAGGACCGATATCACTGCAGAACAGATGGTTACCGACCTGAAGCTCTTGAATACCCTCATGGCGGACATAGCCGGGAATACGACAAGAGCCGATATGAGAAGAGAACCTACAAGGTTCATTGCAAGTACTACGATGACCGCGATAATGGCAGCGATTATAAGATTATAGATATCTGCCTTCGTTCCCGTAGCACGTGCAAAATCGCCGTCGAAAGTAACCGCGAAGAGCTTGTTATAGAAGAACAGGAAGAGCAATACTACCACCACTGAGACTGCTATACATAAGATAACGTCTTCCTTGGATAACGTAAGGATAAGGGCTGATCCGAAGAGCGTACTGCACACGTCTCCGGATACATTGCCGGACGTTGGGAATACGTTCATGAGAAGATAGCCCATGGCAAGGGCACTTACCGAGATCATGGCGACGGATGCGTCTCCCTTGATCTTGGTATATCTGCTGCCGCCGAGGATAAGTATGGCGCACAGTACGGTCACGCCCATGGTAAAGAGCGTATCGTTGGATAAGCCTATCACGGTAGCTACCGATATAGCTCCGAAAGCTACGTGCGACAGTCCGTCACCGATAAAGGAGAATCTCTTCAATACGAGAGTCACTCCAAGAAGTGAGGCACAAAGTGCGATCAGTACACCTACGATAAGAGCATATCTTACAAAAGGGATCTGGAGATATTCGATGAACTTAGACCATGTATCTGCCACTTGATATCTCCTCCTTGGTGATCTTCTCTCCGAAGTTCATGACATGCGTCGCATACTTCCTCGGAGCCTCTACATCGTGTGTGATCATTATTATGGTTATCTTATCTTCCCTGTTGAGCTTCTTTATGAGTTCGTAGAGCTCCTCCGTAGCCTTGGGATCAAGACCCGTGACAGGCTCGTCCAGGAGCAGGATCTTGCCTGTGGCGCAAAGTGCCCTTGCAAGAAGAACTCTTTGCTGCTGACCTCCCGAGAGCTCACGATAGCATCTCTTAGAGAGGTCCTCTATGCCGAGCCTTTCCATATTCTTCAAGGCACCGGCCTTCTCCTCCTTAGTATAGAAAGGGCGAAGTCCCGTCTTGCCCTGGAATCCCGATATGACAACTTCCGTGACTGAAGCGGGGAAATCCTTCTGCAGCTGTGTCTGCTGGGGAAGATAACCTATCTTGTTCTTCTCAAGACCGTCACCGTAGGAGATGGTGCCTGCAAGCGGCTTTCGAAGGCCGAGGATGGTCTTCATGAAAGTTGACTTACCCGTTCCGTTCTCTCCAGTGATACACCAGTATTCACCTGCATTTACTTCAAAGTCCAGGTGTTCGGTCAGTACTATGTTCTCATATCCCAATGTAAGGTCAGTACACTTAAGAAGCGCCATTGATACACTCCTCGCACATACCGTAGAATACGGTCCTCTTGAGGTTCACGTTAAAGCCGTGGTGTGCCTTTATATGGTCCATAAGGGACTCTACTTCGTCACACTCCATATGTATGAGCTTGCCGCAGGCTTCACACTTCAAGTGGTAACACCTCTCCTTGCAGAGATGATCCTTCTCCGGCACGAATTCATAGCAGGCACTTGAGCCTTCGTCTACTACATACTTGTTAAGAAGGCCTTCGGATACCAGCTTCTCCAGCTGTCTGTATACAGTCGCAGTTCCGATGGAGCTTCCTCCCTCCTTCATACAGGAGCAGATCTCTCCGGCGGTAACGTGCTTACCGGGGATGGATTCAAGATATGAAAGGAGCTCTTCCTTGTG
Organism: Oscillospiraceae bacterium; assembly: GCA_900176545.1. Taxonomy (GTDB): domain Bacteria; phylum Bacillota; class Clostridia; order Saccharofermentanales; family Saccharofermentanaceae; genus Saccharofermentans. Next base: position 63,184 of record FWXP01000005.1, on the reverse strand, counting down.
CTTTGTCTTGTATGCCACGGTGCGTCCCTCACTTGTTTATAATTATGAGAATCATTTTCACATTTTACTATGCACGGGTATTTTGTCAAGGTGAAGGGGTATGGTACAATCTCCCCATGCGTAAAGGACTTGTATTGGAAGGCGGGGCGATGCGCGGCTTATTTACCGCAGGCGTACTCGATGTATTTATGGAAAACGGCATCACTTTCGACGGTGCCGTAGGAGTATCCGCAGGCGCGTGCTTCGGCGTCAATATCAAGTCACACCAGATAGGAAGGACCATCCGCTATAACAAGCGCTTCTGCGAAGAATGGCGATACAGGTCATATCGTTCCCTCCTTCTTACGGGAGATCTCTACGGAGCCGATTTCTGCTATCACGAACTTCCCGACAAGCTGGATATATTCGACACGGATACTTTCGTCAATGACCCCATGGAATTCTATGTTGTAGCAACGGACTGTGTTAAGGGCGAGCCCGTCTACCACAAGATGACTGACGGCGGCTGCGAAGATCTGGAGTGGATAAGAGCTTCCGCTTCCATGCCTCTGGCCTCTAAGGTTGTAAAACTGGGAGAACATCATCTTCTTGACGGTGGCATAACCGATTCCATCCCTTTGGAGTTCATGGAGAAGCAGGGCTATGAGAAGAATGTCGTCATCCTGACGCAGCCCTTATCTTACGTAAAGCACAGTTATAAGAAAGTAATGCCCCTTATAAAGACTACGCTTCATAAGTATCCAAACACGATAGAGCGTATAAGGACCAGGCATCTGATGTATAACGCACAGACTACCTATGTAAAGGTGCGTGAAGAGTCGGGCGACGCATTCGTCATAAGACCGCCCGAAGCCTTAGGTATCGGAGCCTTAGAAAAAGACTCCCTGCAGATGCAGAGAGTCTATGATATCGGTCGTGATACGGCAACATCTTCTCTTGATGCCGTCAGATCATTTCTTGATCACTGATTTAATATCTCGGCAGCAATACCTGTCGCGATACCGGTAACAGCCAGTATGATGCTGAGGATCGTCGCGATGATGAATACGCAGAACTTGGATCTTGCGAAGTTCTTGAGATTCTTATTGGATGTTCCTCCGAAAGCAAATACGAGAAGGATGATGAATCCGACCACGGGAATACCGAATAATAATTCATATCCGAAATATCCCCACATGCTTATGGGCTGGTACTCAGCCGATACATTGTTGTTACCCATTTAGAATAACCTCCCTTATCAAGACTTCCTCTATGATACCACAATGGGTAACGCTTGTTACATATACTTGATGATCTCGTTCCTGACGCCGTCCATCCTGTCGTCGGAGATACCGAAATCCATCTCCTTATAGTTCCAGGCAGCTCTTCCTATATCGAACTTATTGAAGACATTGCCGATGATCTTATACCATGCAAGAGCCTCTTCGGGAGCCGCTCTGTCGATGACTCCGTACTCACCGCAGTAAAGGTCAACTCCGCGCTCCTTGGCAACGGATATAGCCTCTGCGAAGATGTCCTCGAAGTACTGATCATCGAGAACGGAATCTTCGGGATAGTTTGCAAATCCCGTCGACACCTGCTCTATGTTCTTGCGGGAACCTTCCGCCATAGTCTTATAGTCAGCCTTAAGGGATACTCTGTAGGAAGTATCCATGGTAGGGATCCAGGGCGCACCCTGATGAGTGAAGATGAGAGGCTCGTAGCAGTGGAAGTTATAGACGATATTCTCGTCATAAGGCATAGCCAGATCCTTAACGGCCTCAACGCTGTTGTTGTAGTAACCGCCTACTAAGATCTTGATGTCGGGAGCATACTTCCTGATCCTCTCGATGCACTTTCTCGAGATCTCGTTCCAAAGATCGCAGTATTCCTTCTTGGTAACTTCATTCAAGAGCTCGAATGCGAGCATATCGGAATCCTTGCCGTACCTCTGTGCGAACCTGTCCCAGAGCTTATAGAATCTCTCCTGGTATTCCTCGGATTCGAAGAAGCCCTTCTCACCGTGGAACTCATCGAAGGAATAACCGAATGTCCTGTGAAGGTCTAAGATCATGTTGAGTCCGTTCTTACGGCACCAGGAGATAGCATTATCTATATAGATGTAGCCGCCTTCCTTAACGGTACCGTCCTTCTCCTCGATAAGGTCGTAATCGACGGGAACCCTTACATGATCGAGACCCCAGCTCTTTACCGTCTCGATATCCTTCTCGGTAACGAAAGTATCGTAACGCTCCTTAGTGTGGTCACACTGTGAGAGCCATCCTCCGAGATTTACTCCGTGCTTAAAACCTGTGAATTCACGCATCCTGTATCCCTCCTGCGGTCTTCTTTACTACTGTCTCATACATTATCGTCATCAGTACCAGCGCAGCCGTCAGATATAACGGAAATATCTTAACGCTGATATTCTCTGCTATGACTCCGAATACGGGCGGCATTATCGTTGTTCCTATATAAGCTGCCGCCATCTGGATGCCTACCATCGCCTGTGACTTATCCCTTCCGAAATGCACCGGAGTGGAGTGGATTATGCTGGGGTATACCGGAGCACACCCGAAGCCCGTCACTATAAGTCCGATTATAACCGTAGTATCAAGAGGAAGGAATATGAGTATTATGCCCAGGGCGATCACACCTTCACCTATCCTCATCATCTGATCGTCGTTGAACTTCATCGTAAGAAAACCGGATAATGCCCTGCCTGCCGTTATACCGATAAAGAACATGCCGGCGAAGCCTGCGGCCTTAGCCGTATCTATGCCTCTGCCAAATACCATATAGCCTGCCGCCCACAGTGAACAAGTCTGCTCTATCATGCTGTAGCAGAAGAAAGTGATCATTATCTCCTTAGCACCCTTGAACCTGATGACATCCTTAAGAGGTATGGGGCGGCCTTTATACTCATCGTCCTTGCTCCCGGAAGTCTCTGTCCCTTCCGCCTTCTTCCACAAAGGAAGAGATGCAAAGATGATGACCGAGAGTACGACCTGTATGATGCCTACGACCCTGTAGCCGCCGTTCCAGGCCTTACCGCCCGTAAGTACGGCACTCATGATGTAAGGACCGACGGAAGCTCCGACGCCCCACATACAATGAAGCCAGCTCATATGTCTGCTCTTATAGTGAAGTGCCACGTAGTTATTAAGAGCCGCATCGACAGATCCTGCGCCCAGACCGTAAGGGATCGCGATAACGCAGAGCATCCAGAATCTTGTCGATACCGAGAACCCCAGAAGCGCGGCTGCGGTCGTAGCAACGCTTATGGCAGTGAGCCTTCCTGTACCGAACTTCTTGGTAAGGCGGTCGCTCATAAGACTGGATACTACGGTACCTGCGGATATTATGAAGAATATTATTCCGGAAAAAGAAACAGGGACGTCAAACTCCCTGTACATGATAGGCCAAGCGCCACCGAGCAGGGAATCGGGGAGTCCCAGGGATATGAAGCTTACATAGATAACAGCCAAAAGCAGAGCGAACATATCTAAGGGACCCTCCTCTTCTTACCCGTATCTCTAGGATACTCATAGGTATATCCCGTAACTATCAGATTTGTGTCATTTATTTACTTTACTTGCGACAAAATCCCCCGTACCTCAAGAGCACGGGGGATCGTAGTAAAGCCTTTCGAACTTATACATTAAAAGCCATAAACGTATCTATCATATCCTGAACGATAGGATCATCACTGTTGCCCGAATATCCGTATTCCCTATATCCGTAGTCGTCAGATGTAACAACATAGATACTCATGCCGTAATTACCGTTTATCGCATTAAAGGTAACCCAGGAAACGGTAGGTTCATCGACATTGACATTGCCTTCGTCGTCAAAGGTATAGAAAGTCATCCTGTAATCGGCATAGGAATAGTCCTCGCCCAGAGCCTCCTGACGTTCATAGGCGCCCTCAAAGTCCATAACGGGATATGTCATCATGACCTCGGCTCCGCAGGAATCTCCGTCTTCATAGAGCTCTATAACATCAGGATCGATCTCGTAGAACTCAACGGTCACCGGCACACCTTCCCAATCTGCGGTATAACTCAAGGGAGAACTCGATACTATCCTCGTCATATGTACTATGCCGTCGTCCTGTGCATAGGTCGCATCAAGGACACTTTGAAGTTCCGGACTGTCATTACATACAACAGTAAATCCTTCGATGAAATACTCATCCCCGCATAATGTCTCTACCTCATTCACCCACTCGCCGTATACGTCGCTCTCGCACATATACTGAATAAGTCCTTCGAACGTATCGGGATACGAAGGAGCGGGAGGCTCCGTTGTCGTCTCTTCCGTCGTAGTTGTCGCTTCTGTCGTAGTCGGTGCTTCCGTTGCCTGTTCGGTCGCGCCGGTACCTGATGATGACTGACACGCCGTGAGTATTATCGACATCAGGACTATCGTTGCCGTGATCTTTTTCTTCATGCGGAAACCTCCTTATCATCCATATGATATGCCTTAAGGATAGCAACGGTTTGTAAACTCGGGATTATTATGGTGTTAACAAGACAAAAAGATAGTTCCCGCAGATATCCCGCGGAAACTATCTTTGTATCTCTGTGCTGTGCCTTATGCTTCCCCATCTACGGTATGGCTTCCGGTATATTCCCATGAATCAGCCACGAAGTTGATCCCCGAGCCGCCGCCTGCGGGATTCACCAGATATACGCCTACTCCCTCCGAGTATTTGTCACGATCATCTTCCGTGATCATCCTCGTATCTCCGTTATCAAGATCGATGTACCAGTTACCGTTCTTCTCATAGACCGACTCTACCGTCGCGTAAGTGATGGTAAAGTCATCGGTGCCGAGGTGGGACTCTATAAGATCATCATCGAACTTAGCCTTGGCAAGAGTCACCTGTCCTCCCTGAGTCGTAACGGAGAATCCGCTGTCATCATTTACCGTAGGAAGCATAAAGAATAAGAATATTCCTGCGGCAATGGCAAAAAGTGACATCACTACGGCAAATACCTTGGAACCCGTGTTCTTCCTGAATGAGATATTGTACGGATCATTGGGGTCTATGCCGAGATCTATTGTCTCTCCCACCATGGGAGATAATGCTCCGGCCCTTATGTCATTTTCCTGGAAAGCACGATAGGCCTGACCGTTATAGTAATACTCAAATACCGGTGCTCCGGTAATGAATGTATGGTGATGCCTGCCGTTTACACCGTCAGAACTGTCAGACATCTTGATGTAGCCTATGCAGGTACCGCTTACCGTCTCAGCCAGAGTATGCCTGTGCTTCACGATCATCGATATCGTGTACAATGCCAGGACTACTCCGCCAATGACGAATACGGCTCCGCCGCAACCGACAAATGCCTTGGCATATCCGATAGTAGGAGCGATCAGAACAGGAACGATTATCGCAAGACCTATGGAAAACAGGATGATGGTACCTATCCCCTTAGGGATCTTGGCCTGTCCCGGCAGATCCTTGATCTCCGTCTTTCCCGGCAAGAGCGACAGGAACCCGAAGACGATGAACAGTCCTCCGAAGACATAGAGTATCGGTGCCACCATGCCCATCCTCGAGAAGATGACCATAGCTGCTATCGCCAGGAAGAATCCTCCGACAACGGAGTACTTCATAACGGTACTCTTTACATCCGCTTCAGGCCTGAAAGCATCCGCCATCAACTCCTTGGCGTAATCCAGGCGCTCCTGAAAGATGATCTCCGCTTCCTGCGGATCTGTTGTTGGTGACGTGCTGAAATGGTAATACTTAGTATCGTCGTAGTATCTCATAGATCTACCCCCCTATATAAAATCTATCCCTGCCCATTATTATATATCAATTCGTTGGCGAATAATATGCGAAACCGTATGTTAAAACCCCCGTTTCTGCCAGAGATAACGGGGGTTTTGGGGTATTCAAGCCAAAGTGTACTATCGATCAATAATACTTAGCAAACTCCGCGGGATGAGGTATCTTCATAATCTCCTCGTTATCCTTTCGAAGCCTCTTTATAAGCTGTGTAAGAAGCCTTTCGGGGAATACGCCTCCTGCCGTTAAGTAGTCATGGTCCTTCTCAAGCTCGTCAAGAGCCTCCGACAGGCTTGAAGGAAGACCCGTTATCTTCTTCTTTTCCTCCTCTGAAAGATCGAAGAGATTAAAGTCATAAGGACCCCATCCCTTCTCGTGAGGATCGATCTGATTCTTTATGCCGTCAAGACCTGCCATAAGTATAGCCGCATATGCGTAATACGGATTACATGTGGCATCGGGATTTCTAAGCTCGAACCTCTTGGCATCAGGAGTCTTGGCGTACGCGGGGATACGGATAACTGCAGATCTGTTAGCCATGGCGTAGCCGATAGTAACGGGAGCCTCGAATCCCGGAACAAGTCTCTTATAGGAATTGGTGGAAGGATTCGTGATGGCACAAAGAGATCTTGCATGTGTAAGAAGACCTCCGATGAACCACATAGCTTCTTTACTGAGCTGAGCATAAGTATCGGGATCGTAGAAGATAGGCTTACCGTCCTTTTTAAGGAGCATATGTACATGCATTCCGTTACCTGCCTCACCTGCTAAGGGCTTAGGCATAAGGGTAGCTGTCCTTCCCTCCATAACAGCCTCGTTCTTTATAACGTACTTAGCCGCCATCGTGTCGTCAGCAAGTTTTAACATATCGCCCAGCTCCACTTCGATCTCCATCTGACCGCATCCGCCCACCTCGGGGTGATGGTACTTTACTTCGATGCCCCAGTCCTCCATCGAAAGGCACATATTGGAACGAAGATCGTTACATACATCGTGGGGAAGGCTCGTATGATAACCCTTGCCGTGGGATATCTGATAGCCGTTATTGTTATACTCGGAAGCTGCAGCCCAATGAGCCTGCTTCGCATGTATCGAGGAAGATACATTACCGTCGGCGATATCGTAGATAACATCGTCGAAGATATAGAACTCGTACTCGGGGCCGATGATCATCTCGTCTGCGATGCCAAGCTCCTTCATGTAATCGAGAGCTCTTATAGCAACGTTTCTGGGATACTGATCGAAAGGCTTGTTCTCCGGAACACAGATGACCTTAACATCACCTATCATGGAGAGAGTAGGAACTTCGGCGTATCTGTCGATAACCGCAGAATCCAAAACGGGAACGAATACCATGTCACTGTTCTCGACAGGTGCATAACCGTAATTGGAGCCGTCGAAGCCGATACCCTGAGTCATGGTCTTCTCGGAAAGTCTCTTAGCGGGAATGCTTAAGTGTCTCCACTGTCCGTCTATGTCCGTAAGCTTGAAGTCAACGAATTCTATGCCGTTGTCTTCGATGAGCTTAAGGACATCCTGAAGCGTCTTGCTCATAGATAGAACCTCCGTATCAAATTAATATATACCGTATATCAATTTTACTATATTTTACGGAAACCGACTCTTATATGGAGCGTTCTATCCTCTTTCTCATGATAAAGAAATAACCGAATTCGTATATCGCCTGGCATGTCCAGCCGATGGCGCATCCGTATGCTTCCGCTACGATACCCATCTTAGGTACGAAGATCCATACGATGATCGCGCGAACTGTTATCTGCAAGATGGTGGATATAAGGGAGATATGCATCTTGCCTACTCCCCTTGCAAATCCCTGGACGGAATTGACGATGCAGGCAAGAAGAAAGATATAGGCCTTTACCGACAGATAGGATACGCCCATTGAGATGATCTGAGTAGAACCTTCGGGAGATAAGAGCACCATAAGAGGGTGCTTCAGGAGCATTACGAGGGTGAATATGATCGGGAAGTAACAAAGTGAGACAAGAAGTCCCTTTCGCACAGTTTCCTTAACACGTTCTCTTGAACCTGCTCCCCTGTTCTGGGCTGTACATGTCATTATGCCGCTTCCTATGCTCTGGGCGGGAACACATGCAAAATCATCTACTCTGCATACCGCGTTGAAGGCATCTATAGTGATGACTCCCTGAGCATTGATGGTACTCTGGATAAAGAGCTTTCCGACAGGCTGGGCAGCCTGCTGCAATGCAGTAACGGAACCTAAGGATAATGTCTTCTTAAGGAGGGTCCTGTCTATATGCATATCATTTCGAGACAACCTCAAGAGATCGACCTTGGCGTGGATATATACCATGCAGGAGATGACGCTTATAGCCTCCGCGATGACGGTAGCAAGACCCGCACCTTCTACTCCCATATGAAGGACCCCTATAAAGAGCAGGTCCATAAGGACATTAAGGCCGCAGGAGATACCGAGGAATACAACGGGCATTGCCGTGTTGCCGATGCCTCGAAGGGAGTGGGACATTATGTTGTACTGAAAGGTAAAGAGGAAGCCTACGAACATTATGCGAAGATATACTGCCGCTTCCTTTGCGACTTCGGAAGGAGTATTCATCCACAGGAGGATGTGGTCTGCCAGGATAAAGCCTGTAAGAAAGACTGCCAGTGAGAAAAAGAGGCCGAATATAAATGTGGTAGCAAATTCCCTCTTGAGCTTATCGTATTCCTTAGCACCGTAGAGGCGCGCCATGATTATGGAAGCCCCCATGCCAAGGCCTGAAGCTCCGAGGATCATAAGTGTCATTAACTGATTAGAGGCGGAACATGCCGCCAGCGGATTTTCACCCAAGAGCTTACCGATTATCACGGAATCCGCCATATTGTATGAAAGCTGCAGAAAGTTTCCGAAGATCATGGGGATAGCGTACATGATTATGTGGGTGAAGATATTTCCCCTGGTCATGTCATGTGAGCCTTTTGCCATGATATTCCTCCATCACACGGTATGTATACCGTTTGCATTGCTTTATAATATAACACACAAGATCCGGGGGGACGGTTATGCAATACAGAAAAGACATCTCGCTTCTGGGCTACGGCTGTATGCGTTTTACCACAAAGAACAACAAGATCGACTTCGAGAAAGCCGAGAAGGAATTCATGCATGCATATGATCTGGGCGTCAATTATTTTGACACCGCATATATCTACCCCGGAAGTGAAGACGTTGTCGGCAGGATCGTCGAGAAGAACGGCATAAGAGATAAGATAAAGATCGCCACCAAGCTTCCCCAGTATATGGTCAAGAGCAGGGCGGCTATAGATAAGTATTTCGACGAGGAGTTAAGGCGACTTCGTACAGACTACGTAGACTACTACCTTATGCACCACATGACGGATATTGCTCAGTGGGAAAAGCTCGTGGAGCTTGGCATAAAGGAATGGATAGAGGAGAAGAAAGCCTCAGGTCAGATAAGACACATAGGCTTCTCCTTCCACGGCAATACGGATATGTTCCTTAAGATATTGGAGGCCTATGACTGGGAGATGTGCCTTGTTCAGTATAACTACATGGATGAGATAACCCAGGCAGGTAAGAAAGGCGTTCAGGCTGCTGCCTCCAAGGGTATTCCCGTTATGATAATGGAGCCCCTTCGAGGAGGAAGGCTCGTCAACCTTCTTCCTGAGAAAGCCAAGGAAGAGATAAAGAACGATCCTCACGGATGGAGCGCGGCCGAATGGTCCTTCAGATGGCTCTGGGATCAGGATGAAGTCACATGTGTCCTCTCCGGCATGAACGATATCCCCATGATCGAGGAGAACTGCCGCGTGGCATCGGAAGCCAAGGCAGACTCCTTCAGTGAAGCGGAGTTCGAATTGCTCTCCAAAGTGAAGGGTTACATCAACGAGAACATCAAGGTCAACTGCACAGGATGCAGATACTGCATGCCGTGCCCCAAGGGAATCGATATACCCGGTATCTTCTCCTGCTATAACCGCATGTATTCCGACAACAAGACTACGGGAAGAGAAGATTACTTCCACACCATAGCTCTTCACAGGGAACCTGCGGACGCTACCCTCTGCATAGGCTGCGGCAAATGCGAGAAGCACTGCCCTCAGAACCTTCCAATAAGACAGAAGCTCAAGGAAGCCGACAAAGATCTTCGAGCCTTCCCCTTCAACATCCTGTTCGCCGCCGCCAGAAGAGTAATGGTAGGAAAGAAAAAGAAGTAATACAAATGCCGCCTCCGAAGAGACGGCATAATCTTTGTCCTTAACTTATGATCCTCAGATCTCGAACTTATACTCGGTAACGGACTTGAATGCCTCGCCTGCCTTAACAACAGGGCGCTTGAATGCGGCATTCTTTATACCCTCGTTAACGGAGTTGGGATAGCACTGAGTCTCGAGTGCGATACCGTTGAAGCTGTCGTATGTGACACCGTTCTTTCCCTTGATCGTAGGGATATGCTCTCCCGTATACATCTGGATACCGGGAAGATCTGAAGATACGCTCATCTTGATGCCGGAATCCTTGGAATATACTTCTGCGCAAAGACCGAACTTGTCGCCCTTTGTAAGACGGAAGTTATGGTCTACGGGAGCCGAGGATGCGTCGAATACCTTAGCGGAAGAATAGTCGTAGTCGGTACCCTTAAGGTCTACGAACTCACCTGTGGGGATAAGACCTGCATCGATAGCAGTATAAGCATCAGAGTAGAGCTTTACTTCGTGACCGAAGATCTTGCCCGTCTCATTGCCGTTTAAGTTAAAGTAGCTGTGGTTAGTAGGATTATAGACAGTATCCTTATCAGTATCGAGCGTATATGTAAGGCGGAAGATATCACCGTCTACATCGTATCTGATGCGTATTGTCCTGTTGCCCGGGAAGCCGTCTTCCATATCCTTTACGACATACTTGAAAGTAACGGATGAATCGCTCTGCTCCTCGATCTCCATATCCTTCTTATGCATACCGCCGTCAAAGCTCGTGTGAAGGTTGTTAACGCCTTCGTTTACTTCCATATCGTAGATGGTTCCGTTAAGATCGAACTTCGCATTTGCGGTACGGTTAGCGATGGGACCTACGACTACGCCGAAGAAAGCGGGGTTGTTAAGATAGTCGGATGCGTTATCGAATCCTAATACTACGTCTCTTTCCTTGCCGTCCTTATCCTTTACCTGAAGCTTCATGAGAGCTGCTCCGAGATTGGTTACGGTTGCTGACTTGATGTTGCCGTTACCCTTAAGTTCTAATGTAGATGCCATATTTACCTCCGTTATCAGATCTTTATAGTGATCGTGTCCTTACCTGTTAATTCCTTCGTTCTCTCATCGGGCTGACCTAAGCCGACAAAGAGAGTCGAAGATGTGCCTCTTGCTTCTCTTATGCCTTCCTCATCTACCGTAGTGAATGCGGATGCGGAAACCTTGACCTCGACAGTCGCCTTGCCGCCTGCAGGTACTGCAACTCTCTCGAATGATGCAAGGTGAGGGTGAAGTGTCTCATTGATATCGTCGTTCTTAACGTAGATCTGTACTACCTCTTCGCCTGCCACGGAAGAATCGTTAGTAAGCTCTACTTCGACAGTGAGGCCGTCCTTGGAAGCGGAAGCAAAGTCCTTACCGTCAGCCTTGGCACCTGCAACCTTGATGTCACTGTAGTTAAGTCCGTATCCGAAAGGATAAAGAGGCGTAGTCTCTATAAATCTGTATGTCCTGCCCTTCATGGAGTAATCCGTGAACTCGGGAAGATCTTCCGTAGAGTTATAGACAGTAACGGGAAGCTTAGCTGAAGGATTGACCTCACCCGTTAAGATCTTGGCTATCTCATATCCTCCGAGAGCACCGGGATACCATGCCTGAAGGACTGCCTTGGCATTCTTATCTGCGTCACGCATATCCATGGCACTTCCCGTCATCATGATCACGATAACAGGTATACCCTTAGCCTTCGCTGCCTCGAATACCTTATCGCAGAGAACTCTCTGACACTCGGGTACCTGAAGGTCGATCTTATCGCCTGATGCGAACTGGTTACCCGTATCTCCTTCTTCACCCTCAAGGTTCTCGTTGAGTCCGAGAACGAGGATAGCAAGATCCGAATGCTCGGTAGCTGTGACAGCCTCCGAGATCCTGTTATACTCCCTGGCAAGGAAATCAGGCTTCTTCTCGCAGATATCGCAGCCCTCCGAGTAGAGGATCCTTGTGTCGGGCAACGCCTTCCTGATACCTTCAATGACAGTAATATGCTGAGATGTGGTTCCGTGGTAGTTACCCTCGAGAGCCTTGCGGCTGTCTGCGTTAGGGCCTATGACCGCGATAGTCTTGAACTTATTAAGATCAAGAGGAAGGATGTTGTCGTTCTTAAGAAGTACTACCGACTCTGCTGCTGCCTTAGCGGAGAGCTCTAGGTGCTCCTTGCACTCTACCTTCTCATAAGGGATATCGTCAAAATCCGTCTTCTCGAAGAGACCCAGCAGGAATCTTGTAGTAAAGAGCCTGATGGCAGCCTGCCTTACGGTCTCCTTCTTTACCTTTCCCTGCCTTACTGCCTTGTCGAGAACAAGATATGTACAGCCGCAGTTAAGGTCACAACCTGTGTTGATGGCAAGAGCTGCGCTGTCCTCCATGCATTTCGTTACTCTGTGGTTCTCATGGAAATCACGAAGCGCCCAGCAGTCGGATACATAGTGGCCTTCAAAGCCCCAGTCTCCCCTAAGAACATCGTTCATAAGATAGTTCTGTGCACACGCGGGCTCACCGTTGACTCTGTTATAAGCGCCCATTACGGACTCGACCTTGCCCTCCTTGACGCAAGCCTCGAACTGGGGAAGATATGTCTCATAAAGATCCTTCTTTGTTGCCTTTGCGTCGAAGCTGTGTCTTAATGCTTCAGGACCTGAATGCACAGCGAAATGCTTGGCGCACGCCGCGAGCTTCATGTGCTCGCCGTCGCCCTGCAGTCCCTTTATGAAGGGTACCGCAAGATCTGATATAAGAACGGGATCCTCACCGTAAGTCTCCTGTCCTCTTCCCCACCTGGGGTCACGGAAGAGATTAACGTTGGGAGACCAGTAGGTAAGTCCCTTGTATATGTCTCTGTCTTCAAGCTTGGAGAAAGCATTGTACTTAGCTCTTCCCTCTTCGGAAATGACTTCACCGACCTGACCTAAGAGCTCCTTGTCCCAAGTTGCTCCAAGACCTATAGCCTGAGGGAACATCGTTGCCGTTCCGGCTCTTGCTACTCCGTGAAGACCTTCGTTCCACCAGTTGTACTCGGGGATCCCTAATCTCTCGATGGCGGGAGCATCGTATCTCAACTGGGATATCATCTCTTCGGTCGTCATCTGATCGACCAGTTCCGTCGCCTTAGCTAATGCTTTCTGTCTGTCCATATATGGCCCTCGCTTAATAAAGTCACTATCTCAATTTTACAGGATATTCCACTGAAGGTATTAACAATTATTGCTCTGTTATTGACATATATTGCTATATTCAGTAATAATGCATCATATAAAGGATAAGGAGAAAGACCATGGAATTCGATCCTGACAGAAGTTATAACCAACCTATCCGAGACTTCGTCAAGCGTACGGTCATAGATGAGGTGGAGGATATCATCTTCGCCCCTAACTGTAATATACGTATCTGGTACAACTTCCAGGTAGAGTCATACCCCAAGCACAGCCACACGGCAGCGGAGGTAGTAATACCTGTCGAGAACAGCTACAAGTATATCGCTGACGGCAGAAGGTTCCACTTGAACTGCGGAGATATCCTGATAATCCCCCCTTCTATCCCCCACGAAGTCGAGTGCGATTCCGAAGGTAAGAGATTCGTATTCCTCTTTGAACTGGATTTCTTAAAGAGGATGTATGACTACGATGATCTGGCCGAATTCCTGAAGGAACCGCAGCTCATCAACTCCATCACACACCCGGATACATATAAGAAGATATATAACTTCTTCCTTGAGATCGTAGAGATCTACTTTAACTACATGGGTAAGGTATATGAGATGAGCATCTTCTCACGTCTTACCGAAGTTTTTGCGATCCTTGCACAGGATGAATCTTCGCTCAAGATGGTCAACTTCACCAACGATAAGCAGCATAAGAATTTCTATAAGTTCAAGAGCCTTATCGCTTACATCAATACTCATTACATGGACAACATCAGCCTTGAGTATGCAGCAACATTCGTGGGATTCTCCAAGTTCCACTTCGCAAGGCTCTTCAAGGAGTTCACTAACTCCTCCTTCTACGACTATCTCTGCCATAGGAGGATAATCGCAGCCAAGACGCTCCTTGAAGATGACAGCTTGTCCATAACCGAAGTCGGAAGAATGTGCGGCTTCACTAACCAGTCTACATTCACAAGATCATTCTCGGCTCATGCTAACTGCACTCCCTCTAAGTACAGACAGCAGATAAGACAGTCCAGGCTCTGATCCTATTGATATTTTTTGCATAAGAAAAACGCGGAAGGAAAAACCTTCCGCGTTTTGTTTGTAACTTGTACTTCGATCAACCCTTTACGGCACCGAGTGCAACACCTGCAACGATGTATCTCGAGAGTAAGAGATAGATGATGATAAGAGGCAATACCGTAAGGAAAAGTCCGAGGTAGATAGCACCGTACTCTGTTCTGTAGATATCACCCTTAAGAAGCGAAACCATGACAGGCATTGTCTTGAGCTCGTTCTTTGTAAGAAGGATCATAGGAGTAAAGAGGTTATTCCAGGATCCTACGAATGAGAAGATAGCCTGTGTAGCCATAGCCGGCTTCATGATAGGAAGAACGATCCTGTTGAATGTGAAGAACTCGTTCGCTCCGTCAACTCTTGCAGACTCAACGATCTCGATCGAAAGTGAAGCCTGAAGGTACTGTCTCATGAAGAATACCATCATGGGAGCTGCGATAGAAGGAAGGATGAGCATCAGGTGGTTGTTTGTAAGATGAAGCTTATAGCACATCTGATAGAAACCGATAGATGTTACCTGTCCGGGAATCATCATGACACCCATGATGAAACCGAAGAATCCGTCTCTGAGCTTCCACTCATATGCTGTAAGAGCATATGCGGTAAGTGATGAGAAATAAACTGCAAGTGCCGTAGCACAAGTAGATATGATAAGTGAATTCTTAAAGCCTACTGCTACGTTGAAGTCCTTACCCTGGAATACCTTCCAGTTATTCTGGAGATACTTTGAAGGGATAAGAGATACAGCGTGTGTCTGGATCTCAACTGAAGATCTCGTAGCGTTTACGAGAAGGAGCCAGAAAGGCATTAAGCAGAGGAGAAGGAGAATGATACAAACGATGTAGATGACCGTCATGTAAATAGGGTTCTTCCTCTTATTGATCGCGGAAGGCTTCTTGAGCTTTGTTGTTGCAACCTCAGCCATTTAAGCCACCCCCTTTGCCTTAAGTTTTGCTTCCTTGATAGCCTGCTTACGAAGCTTCTTAGCCTTCTCAGCATCTCTGTCACGCATAAGCCAGAACAGAAGGGATGAGAATACTACGATGATGCACAACATTATAAGTGAAGCTGCAGCGGCTCTGTTGTAAAGGTAAGCGCCGGAGAAAGCCTGCTTATATATGAATACGTTTGTCGTAAGTGTGGCATTGTCAGGTCCTCCGTTGAGGAACAACAAAGGAATATCGAACATGTTGAGACCACCGATAAGTGATGTTACAAGTGAGAACAACAAGATGGTCCTGATGCTCGGGATCGTTACGTAGATGAATGTCTGAACTCTGTTAGCTCCATCCATCTCGGCTGCCTCGAATATTGAAGGATCAATACCGATTACACCGGATATCAACGTGATCATTGTGTAGCCGAACCACATCCAGAACTGGATGAAAGCTACAATGTTCTGACCATTAGCTTTCTTGATCAGGAAATTCTGAGCTGAATCCACGAAGTGGAATCTTATCAGAAGGTCATTTACCGGACCGATAGGGTAGCCGAAGAATGCGTTGAACATGATAGCTACCGTAGCTGCCGTGATAATGTTAGGCATATAAAAAGCGACTTTGAAAAGTCCCTGGCCCTTGATCTTGCTTCTGTTATCCGTAAACCATGCGGTTAAGAGAAGCGCGAGTCCCATCTGAGGGATAAAGTTCATGATCCAGATCTTCCATGTATTACCGAAAGACTGCTTGAACTGGCTCGTTGCAAGTACTTCCTTGAAGTTCTTAAGGATGTCATCCTTAAGCAGATGAGGTGTAGTATTAGCTGCACCCTTAAGGTCAGTAAATGCGATAAATACCGTGTATACGATGGGATATAACGTAAAGAGTGCAAATGCGACTACGAAGGGTATTGAGAAAATGTAGCCCCATTTTGCATAACTTATTCTT
Source organism: Oscillospiraceae bacterium (assembly GCA_900176545.1). Lineage (GTDB taxonomy): Bacteria > Bacillota > Clostridia > Saccharofermentanales > Saccharofermentanaceae > Saccharofermentans. The sequence continues at coordinate 47,043 of FWXP01000005.1, read as the reverse complement.
TTCTTGCCCATAAACACCCGCCTCGTTAAGTTGTGTTTGTTTTAAAGACAACAAGAGGGCGGCTCTCGGCAACTCCGAGGCCGCCCCTTGCTGTAATTAGATGATTAAACTACGCGTAAGCGCCGCTATTATAATCGTCTAGTTTGTGAATCAGAGACCAAGGTTCTCAGATACGTATGTCTGGAAGTCCTCGATTGCTGCGTCACGATCCTTCTCACCGTGAGCGTAGTAACCAGCCTGGTTCTGCCACTCAGCGTTGATATTCTCATCGTACTGTGTCATGCCTTCACCGGAAGCGAACTCATTTGCAGGTACGAATACGTCGAACATGTTCTGTCCACCGAGGAAGTCGGAGGAACCATCGGACATACCCATTACAACAGCAGATGCAACGGAGTCAGATGTGTATGTACCCTCAGGCATTACACCGTCTTCAGCGTAGTTGTCTGTAGAGATCATACCGTTAGCCCAGTAATACTGGAGACCTGTGTTTGTGCAATCAAGTGTGATCCACTCGATGATCTGGCCAACTGCTTCCTTCTTGTCGGAATCGTTGTTGCAAAGAACCCAAGAACCGCCCCAGAAGAAGCCTACAGGAGACTGACAAACAGCCCAGTCACCGTATGTGTTGCCCTGTGTGAAATCGCCATCAGCGGGAGCAGAATCACCACCGCAGTGAGGAGCGATTGTGTAGTTTACGAGCCAAGCAGGTCCGAAGAAACCGAATACAGGCTTCTCACCGATACCAGCCATGTCTGCGAACCATGCATCCTGCCAAGCAGATGTATCGTTGCAGTAACCGTTGTCAATAAGATCCTTAGCGATGTCAAGGAAAGACTCTCTGTTAGGATCGATGTTAAGAGCGCCGTCTACAACCCATGCAGATGTGTTGGGCTGGTGCTTAACTACGTTCCACATATCACCGATAGAGGAAACGATAGCGATATCGTTAGCAGCAAGCTCGTCAGCTGTATCCCAGAAAGCGTCCCAGCTGTTTGTGCCGGCACCGATCTGCTCAGCGATTGCATCGGGATCATCTGTTCCGAATACTTCTGTAGCGATAGATCTTCTATAAATGAAAGCACCACCAGTTGTCTGATAACCAAGTGCAACTACCTTACCGTCAGGGTTAGTACCGCACTCAACTGTATAAGGAGCGATCTGAGCCTCTTCGATCTTAGCGTCTACGTCAATACCGAGATCTTCGTAGGGAGCTGCGAAAGAAGACATATCACCCTGTGTATACTTGATGATGAATGCTTCCTCACATACATACATATCAGGTGCATCTTCGCCACCATTGAGCAATGCCTGGTCAAGAGCGGGCTGATACTGCTGTTCTGTTGTAGGGATAACTGTCTTGTTGATGTAGTACTGAGCAGCGAAGTCGGGATGTGTGTCAAGGAAACACTGGCACATCATAGGAACTTCCTCAGTGAAAGCATAGAGATTAATAGGAGTCTTGCCTTCGTTAGCGGGATCAGTAGCGGGATCTTCTGTGGTCTCACCTGTATCACCACCACCATTGTTCACTGTTGTTGCGGGTGTATCACTTCCGTTGGAATCGCCACCGCCGCAAGCTGTAGCAACTGCTGCCATCATGCAGAAACAGAGCATACCTGCCACAAATTTCTTCATAGTTTTTCCTCCTGATTTGTTGGAATGTTAGTTTTTCTGCTTACGCATTGTGTAGTTTGACTAAAGACCGGCCGGAATTTAGTATTTACATCGCAATAATACCCAAAAGCTCCTTACTTTTCTTTACCAATGTTGCTAAGTTTTTTGCAAATGTTGCTAAGTTTTGCACTTTGCACTAATCGAGCCCCGTTTTTTTGAGTATTTTTGTCATATTATGTATAATCTGCTTACTAATTTGATAGGAAACGATATTTATGCGCGATCTTTTAAAATCAACAAGTCCGGGAATGAGATTCCTGACAGCAATATTCAATCTTATAATGGCCAATCTCTTCTTTATGGTCACTTGCATACCGATAATAACTATCGGCCCTGCTCTTACTTCTTTATATAAGATCACATTTGAGATATTAGACGGCGAGGAGGTCTTCCTCTTATCCGATTACTTCGGAACCTTCTTCAAGAACTTCAAGAAGACATTTATCCTCTGGATCCCGATGCTCCTTATGAGCCTTGTCATGTCTTACAGCGTATTCCTCGTATGGGCGGGTCTTGAAGGTACGAGCTTCTGGATGATGATCCCTCCCCTTCTCGTTCTCTTCATCATATTTTCCGTAGGAGCCTACGCATTCCCGCTTTTGTCACAATGTTACGACCCTCTAAAGGTAGTCATAAAGAATGCGTTCCTGCTCGCTATAGCTCACCTTCCCACTACGATATTCATATTTATCGTCCATGCCGGCTTAGCAGGCTTACTGATCGCATTTGACGCCGTATCAGTGACGCTCCTTAGCATCATGGTATTTATTGGATTTGCGCTTACTGCCCTTCTTTGTTCTGTATTCTTAAGAAAGATATTCCTCCCTTATCTTCCCAAGGAGGAAGACGAAGAAGACGATATCTGACGACAATATATTTTCGCACTATACAAACCGCCGACGTCTGATATACAGGCGCCGGCGGTTTACTATGGATAAGAAGAGGAAGGTAGTGTCTTAGGAATTCTTGATGCGCTCATAGATGCTCTGTGCATCGAGCTTATAGAACTTCAGAAGCTCAGCAGCCTTACCGGACTGACCGAACTCATCATTCACACCTATTCTCGTGATCTTAGTGTTGTTAGGAAGATCTGCGGATGTGAGGCACTCAGCTACTGCACTTCCGAGACCACCGATGATGGAGTGCTCCTCAACAGTGAATACTCTGCCTGTCTTGGATGCGGAAGCGATGATCGTCTCCTCATCAAGGGGCTTGATAGTATGAACGTTGATGACCTCTGCGCTGATTCCGTCAGCCTCAAGGAGCTTAGCTGCCTCAAGAGCCTCTGCAACGCAAACGCCGCAAGCGAAGATGGAGATATCCTTACCGTCCTTAAGCTTAACAGCCTTACCGATCTCGAACTTGTAATTAGCAGGATCGTTGATAACGGGTACTGCTGCACGTCCGAATCTCATGTATACGGGACCTTCCTTGAGAAGAGCCGCACGAACTGCTGCCTTAGCCTCTGTATCATCAGAAGGAACGATAACTGTCATTCCGGGGATAACTCTCATAAGAGCAAGATCCTCAATACACTGGTGTGTAGCACCGTCTTCACCTACTGTGATACCTGCGTGTGTAGCACCGATCTTAACGTTGAGGTGAGGATAACCGATGGAGTTTCTTACCTGCTCGAAGTTACGACCTGAAGCGAACATTGCGAAAGAAGAGATGAATACGGGTGTGCCTGTGGTAGCGATACCTGCAGCGATACCTGTCATGTTAGCCTCTGCGATTCCGCAATCGATATGTCTCTCAGGGAACTTCTTCTTAAATACGGAAGTCTTTGTAGCACCTGCAAGGTCTGCATCGAGTACAAGGAAATCCTTGAACTCGTCACCGAGCTCTGCCAGAGCGTTTCCGTAGCTCTCTCTTGTTGCTATCTTAACAATACCATTACTCATGTTGGTCTAATTCCTCCACTCAGATTGCAGATCTAATCTCGGCAATAGCCTTCTCATACTCTTCAGCATTAGGAGCCTTGCCGTGCCATCCTGCGTTATCTTCCATGAAAGAAACGCCCTTACCCTTGGTTGTCTTCATAATGATAGCCGTAGGCATGCCCTTAGTCTCACGTGCCTTAGCAAAAGCATCTCTGATCTGAGCAAAATCATGACCGTCGATGTTGATAACGTTGAAGTTGAATGCCTCGAACTTCTTGTCGATAGGATAGATGTTACATACATCAGCTACACGACCGTCGATCTGAAGATCGTTGTTATCAACGATAACAGTAAGGTTGTCGAGCTTGTGAGCGCCTGCGAACATAGCAGCTTCCCAGATCTGACCTTCCTGGATCTCACCGTCACCGAGGAGAGTATATACTCTGTAATCCTCACCCTTGAGCTTGCCTGCAAGAGCCATACCTGTTGCTGCGGAGAGGCCCTGGCCAAGTGAACCGGAGCTCATATCTACGCCGGGAGTCTCGTTCATGCAGGGGTGACCCTGAAGGTAAGAACCGAGCTTTCTGAAAGTCTTAAGATCCTCAACAGGGAAGAAACCTCTGTTAGCGAGTGCAGAATAATATCCGGGAGATGTATGTCCCTTGGAAAGAACGAATCTGTCACGCTTGGGATCTCTGGGATTCTTAGGATCGATGTTCATCTCCTCGAAGAAGAGATATGTGTACATGTCTGCTGCGGACAGCGATCCGCCCGGGTGACCCGAAGCGGCGCTGAACACTGCAGTAACAATTCCTTCGCGGACCTTAGCCGCGGTTGTCTTAAGTTCAATGTCAGTCATTGTTAATTCCTTCTGTTACTTTAGTTTTATATCCGATCAAGCAAAGGGATTCTCGGAAGGATAAAGGTCTCCTGCCTTACGTGCGAATCCGAGATCTGTGCCCTCGAGGCCGAGGTACTTGAATACTTCGTAAAGAGCCTTTCCGAAGTGACCGAAAGCAACGGCACCGTGGTGAGGGAAGTTGTTCTGGATAAGAACGTGACGGTAGAATCTGCCCATCTCAGGGATAGCGAATACACCGATACCACCGAAGGACTTAGTAGCAACAGGGAGAACCTCACCCTCTGCAACGTAAGCTCTGATCTGAGCATCAGATGTAGACTGAAGTCTGAAGAATGTGATGTCACCGGGAGCGATATCACCCTCGAGAGTACCGTTTGTAACCTCAACGGGAAGTGCTCTAGCCATGATCATCTGGTTCTTCATCTCGCATGCAGCAAGCTTCTTGGAGCATGTGTTACCACAGTGGAAGCCCATGAATGTATCTGTGTGCTTGTAGTCGAACTTGCCCTTGATGGACTCTTCGTACATATCCTTAGGTACGGAGTTGTTGATATCGAGAAGCGTAACGATATCCTCGGATACGCAGTAACCGATGTACTCGGAAAGAGCACCATAGATATCAACCTCACAAGATACGGGGATACCCATACCTGTAAGTCTGGAGTTTACATAGCAGGGAACGAACTTGAACTGTGTCTGGAATGCGGGCCAGCACTTACCTGCGATAGCAACAAACTGCTTGGAACCCTTGTGAGCCTCGATCCAGTCAAGGAGTGTAAGCTCGTACTGAGCAAGCTTGCTGAGGATCTCGGGCTTCTTGTTGCCTGCACCAAGCTCCTCTTCCATTTCCTTGATCTTAGCAGGGATTCTCTCGTCACCCTCGTGGTTCTTGAAGGACTCGAAAAGATCAAGCTCGGAGTTCTCCTCGATCTCTACGCCCATTCTGTAAAGGGGCTCGATAGGAGCGTTACAAGCGAAGAAGTTCTGAGGACGGGGACCGAAAGAAATGATCTTAAGGTTCTTAAGAGCGTAAAGAGCTCTTGCGATAGGAACGAATTCCTTGATCATGTCAGCGCAATCCTCTGCATCACCAACGGGATACTCGGGGATGTAAGCCTTCACGCCACGGATCTTAAGGTTGTAAGACGCGTTGAGCATACCGCAGTAAGCATCGCCTCTGCCGCCGATCAGGTCATTCTGTGTCTCCTCAGCTGCTGCGCAGAACATAACGGGACCGTCGAACTGCTGAGCGAGCATTGTCTCGGAGATCTCGGGTCCGAAGTTACCGAGATATACGCAAAGAGCATTACAACCTGCAGCCTGAACGTCTGCAAGAGCCTGCTTCATGTGGATCTCTGACTCTACGATACAAATAGGGCACTCATAGATATCATCTGCGCCGTACTTCTTTGTGTAAGCGTCGATAAGAGCCTTTCTTCTGTTAACGGAGAGTGACTCCGGGAAACAGTCACGGCTTACAGCTACGATACCGATCTTTGCCTTGGGTGCATTAAACATTTTGATTCCTCCTTATAATGCCATAGATATTTTGATTACTTGCTGATGTCGATGTTCTCGCCCTTAAGACCCATGAAGTGACCAGCCTCACCTGCAGCATCGGGATGAGCGATGAGCCACTTATTAACAGCTGTGATAAGTGCATCCTCATTATTGCTGCCTTCAGATACTGAAGCATGCTTGATCTTAAGTTCTGTGTTAGTACCCTTGGGAAGAACCACTCCGACAAGGAATCCCTCGGGGTTTGCAGAGCAGGGAGCATAGTGAAGAGTATTCGCATATACTTCAGCTGCCATGCCCTTCTTAAAGTAGAAAGCCTCTACCTTGGAAGTATCGTAAGTATTGTCTTCTTCGATATCCTCTCTCTTACCGAGAAGAAGGATAGCGTCAGTAGCAAAGATATTGATCTCAGAGCTTCTGTGATACTCGAGAGCATTAAGAAGAGTATTCTTACCGATGCAGTGACCGATCTGAATATCAGTCTCTCCGTAGCAGATGTCTCTGATCTTGTCGAAAGCACTTGTTGCCTCAAGAGCTGCAACAGAAGGCTCATATACGACATTCTCGGGGATAGCCGTAGACTGCATTGCCTCTACAACGGGAGAAAAATCGACTTCAGTGATAAGTCTGCCGTAATTTCTGAAACGCTTGTCTTCTGCATTAATGATTTCCATTAGTCTCTCCTTCCGGCGATAAACGCATATGTTTCCTTAAGAGCAGGATATATCTTCTTATATTCCTGGTATCTCTCTTCGTAAAGCTTAACCTGCTCTGCATCGGGATCTACGCTCTGTGTGACCTTGATGAGCTTTGAGCAAGCTTCTTCTACGCTCTTGTATTCGCCGTTTGCAACACTTGCGAGGATAGCCGCACCGAAGGAAGGTCCCTCTGTGTTGTCTGTCTGACTGAGCCTGATGCCGAGGATATCGGAAAGGATCTTGAGCCAGATCTTGCTCTTGGAACCGCCGCCGCATACGCAGGATTCCTTAACGTCGATACCCATCTCCTTAGCTGCCTCAAGGCAATCACGAAGTGCGAAGGATACGCCCTCGTATACAGCCTGAGTCATCTCGCCTCTTGTTGTATCCATGCTCATTCCGACAAAAGCGGATCTTGCATCTGTATCATTGATAGGAGATCTCTCACCCATGAGATAAGGAAGGAAATAGATCCTGTTCTTACCGAGGTTATCTTCCTTGATAAGACCGCCTTCTCTTCCGTAATCATTTGTCTCACAGATCTCTTCAAGCCACCACTTGTTACAGGAAGCTGCACTTAAGATACAACCCATTACATGGTAAGCTCCGTCAGAGTGAGCAAATGAATGAAGGTGATTCTCGAAGTCCTCGCTGAAGGAGTTCGAGCTGATAAATACCGTACCGGATGTACCGAGGGAGATATTGCACTTGCCCTCGCCTACGATTCCCATACCTACTGCTGCGCCTGCGTTGTCGCCTGCACCTGCAGCTACGATACATGTGCTCGTGATACCGAGCTCCTTGCAAAGCTCGGGCTTTACCTCGCCGACCTTCTCATAGCTCTCGTATACCTTGGGGAGCTGAGCCTCGGTGATGCCTAAGATATCGCACATCTCCTTGGACCAGCATCTGTTCTTAACATCGTAGAAAAGCGTTCCTGATGCATCTGAAGGATCGGATGCGCAAACGCCTGTGAACATATATGTAAGATAATCCTTGGGAAGCATTATCTTGCTGATGCGCTTGAAGTTCTCGGGTTCATTCTTCTGCATCCAGAGGATCTTGGGAGCAGTGAAGCCCGCGTATGAGATATTACCCGTAAGTTCAGTAAGCTTACGCTTGCCGATCTCGTTATTAAGGTAATCGGATTCCTCCTGGGATCTTCCGTCGTTCCAGAGGATAGCCTTTCTGATGACCTTGTCATCGCTGTCCAATGTAACCAGACCGTGCATCTGACCAGCAACAGAAATACCTGCTATCTCGCCGTCGCCTGTGGATGCTACCAACTCTTTGATTCCGTCAACTGTCTGCTTGTACCAATCTTCGGGATCCTGCTCGGACCAGCCGTTCTTGGGGAAGCTGACAGGATACTCTCTTGATACGATCTTGAGGATCTCGCCTTCGCCCGTCATGAGCAAGAGCTTAACCGCAGATGTACCGAGGTCAACACCTATGTATCTCATAGTTCCTCCATTATCCTAGTGTATTCACACCGACATATTATCCAAGAAAAGACGATTATTCGATAACCAATTTTGGATATTTTCAATATAACATTTTATACAACATGCCCAAATTGTGCAAATGTTGCTGTACAAATAATGGTACTCAACCGAAGGAAATCGAGATTAAAAGCGTTGATTTTCAATACTTCATGTAATTTTGCCACAACTCTTGATCGATAAGCAAATCTCTTTACAAATATTGCTTTTTACCCTCCTCGAGCGTTGTTAGGAACTCTTCAAATTCTATTAATAATTTGTATAACTTTTTCTAGTATACTTACACTATGCAGGAAACTACAAGGGAGGGAAAACATGAAGATCTGTGCATTCATAGGCGACATGTACCGCGATTATTCCACGGCGATAATCCTCGCCCTTCAGAAGAAGGCTACGGAACGCGGTCACAAGATCAATATTTTCGGTAACTGTTCCGTTCCCAACGAGAACCCCCTCCACGCCGAGGGCTTAAAGAGCGTCCTTACCCTGCCCCATCTGGACAGGTATGACGGTATAATCCTGTGTTCGGATACATTGAACCACGCAGGACTGAGTAAGGAACTCATAGATAACCTGATATCAACAAAGAACCTCCCGCCCGTCGTGAGCATCAGATCGGACGAGACCGGATTCTACAACGTGGTACCGGATAACAGGAAGATCATGCACGATGTGGCAGAGCATGTGATCTCCAAGATCAAGGACAACGATATAGGCTTTGTTACGGGACGGGACGATCTTGCGGATTCCGCTGAGCGTCTGGCGGGATTTGTCGATGCCATGAAGGAAGCGGGCCTGGAAGTCAGGAAAGACCTTATATTCCACGGTAATTACTGGATCGACCAGGGTCCCATGCAGGCCGACTTCTTCGAGAGGCCTGACCATACGCTCCCGAAGGCGATAATCTGCTCTAATGACTATATGGCTCTTGCTCTCATGGACGAACTTATATACAGAGGCTATTCGATCCCCGCAGATACCATGATCACGGGTATCGACAACTTCGAGACATCGGAAGTACACATTCCTTCCCTTACGACGTCGGACATCGCCGAGGACACTCTGGCAAACACCGCCATCGAAACTCTTGAGAGGATAGTGAGCGGCGAGGATGTCGACTTCTACGTAAGCGTTCCCGGAAGGCTGATCCCTCGTGAGAGTACGGATGAGGCTATGGCGGATCGTGATATCTACGAAGGTTACCGCGAACTTGCTTTCGTAAAGAGGACCAATACCGACAGGACAAGATCCTTCATCCTTCTCAACACGGATTACGAGGATGCGCTCTCTGACGATAAGTGCGTATCGATAACCCTCAACTCCCTCAAGGAACTTCGGCAGTTCAAGTCGGTATTCCTATGTGAGTTCAAGGAGAATGACCGTGAGATTGTCGGATATTTCGAAGATAACGGCGACTGCATCGTAAAGAACATCGCTTTCCCGTCGACCGAGCTCCTCCCGCAGGAGTTTCTGCAGCGCGACTACAATGTAAGGCTCTATCTTCCTATCCACTACAAGAACGAAGTATACGGATACTGTATCTGCGAGCTTGATCCGGATGCAGAATCCTTTATAGATGAGAGACTCGAGTTCATACTCGTCCTGTTCTCCCAGAGCCTCAACCGTATGCAGCTATACAGAAGGATATTTGAGGTCGAGGACATCATGGACCTCTATGTCAAGGACGCTCTCACGGGTCTTTACAACAGAAGAGGCTTCGAGCGCGACATCTCCGCTCTCTTCGAGAACGGAGTCACCAAGAAGTATCCGCTGGCTGTAGCGAGCATCGATATGGACGGACTTAAATACATCAACGACACCTTCGGACATTCCGCAGGAGATTCAGCCATCAAGGCCATATCCGAGTGCGTTACCAAGGCGTTGAACCCCGATGAGTTCGCGGCCAGGATGGGCGGTGACGAGTTCGAGGCGGTACTCATTCTCAACAGCCCCGGAAGAGTCGGTCAGTTCATAAGGACTCTTCGTAACCTCATAAAGGAAGCAAATAACGAGAGCGGCGCGGATTATCCTCTCAGCGCCAGCATCGGTACCTGCGAGGTAAGGGAGTGGAGCATGCTCCTCGAATGCATGAACAAGGCAGATAAGGCGATGTATCTCGAGAAGAAGGCCAAGAAAGCCGCAAGGGGCGAAGCTCCCAGATGACAAGATACCTGATCTGTTCGGATATCCACGGCAGAAAAGAACTTTTTGACAGGATCATCGATGTCGAGAAGGACTTATCTGCCGTTATCGTTGCAGGAGATCTGGAACTGGACATCTCCGAACTTACCGACATCGTCATGAGAAAGAACAGGAGCGGCTGTTCGGTCTATGCCGTAGCGGGCAACTGTGATGCATACCGCCCGAGCAAGGTAAAGCTCCGCGAAGTCCTGGTCTTCGATATAGGAAAAGATCACAGGGCATTTCTTACCCACGGCCACAGGTACGGTGCAAGAGAGGATCTTATGTCCTATGCAGCCCTTGAAAACAACTGTAACATTGTTATATTCGGCCATACTCATTGCTTTTGCGAGGAAGAACAGTTCGGTACGCTGTTCCTTAATCCGGGTGCCCTCAAAGCAGGATCCTATATGATCCTGGAAGAAGATGAGGGTCATCTCAAGGTATATCACAAGAGGATCTAAGGCTTACCTTCCGTAGACAAAATCAGAGAATCCTGCCTCTCCTCCCGCTTCTTTCTTCGAATATACGAAGAGGGCAAATCTTGCTCCGGTAAAATGCTCAAGGGTGAACTCCATGTGGAAAGGCTCGCCTATGGCTCTGCCGTTTGCAAAGTATCTTACTTCGTCCTTTCCATCCGTAAAATCACACTCGGCGCGAAGTCTTATCTTATCGTCCGCAAGGATCTCTTCCCGGGTCTCACCCGCAGCGTCCATCACGGCATAGTACGTGCCGTCCTTTACCGTGATACCGACATAGGAATACTTGCCTTGAAGGAGCATGAGCCCTGCGGTATCACCTTCTTTGAGCCTTGAGGCATCTACAGTGACTTCTGCTGAACATAAGGGGCCGAGAGTCCTTTGTGTCAGCATATTCTTTGCCTGCGTGACCTTATCCGTCACTTTCGCTGTCCTGACGTATACCTCCCCCTTCTCTTCGTCTCTTCTTATGAGGCTCAGATCAGGCTCGTGGTTGAACTGCCACAAGCTCTTGAAGCCGAAGCTGTCCTTATCGGGATCCGCCTTGAAGTCGTCGCTTCCTGCCAAAGGCTTATATACGTGATCGGGTCTGGTAGATGTATTCTCTATGCATTTCGAGGGCTTTTTGAAAGCAAACCCTTCTTCGGTCTTGGTTACGGGGACTACTACGGGGATCCTTCCCAGGGCTCCGTTATCCCTGAAGAGGACTGCATGGTGATCTCCGTTCGGTCCTTCTACTATACCTCCCTGTGCAAGGCCGTCGGGACGGTCGGAAAGACTCTCGCAGTATATGTCCCCTCCTCTGAACTCGCCTTCGAGGGAATCGCTCACATAAAGCGCCTCGGTCCTCATCCATCTGTCGGGGAGAGAGTGTATGAGGAACAGATAATATCTGCCGTCGATCTTATACAGATGGGAACCCTCGTATCCCAGTATCTTAGGGTCCGGATCATTTACTATGAGGCGGGAGATACCACCCTCCGCGGGACCCGTAAGATCGGAGTTAAGTTCAGTAAGATATACTTCCGTATTGCCGTGTACGACAAAGGCCCTCTTGCCGTCGAAAAGAAGCGACATGTCGTAGTAGAAACCCTCGATGATGTTGCGCTTCCAGGGACCTTTTATATCCTTGCTCCTGTAGAGGTACGTCTTCTTTGTATCGTTGCATGAAAATGCTACATAGAAGGTCCCTTCGTGGTGACGTATGGTACCGGCCCACATACCCTTGCCGTAGATATTGAGATCGCCTTCGAGCTTCTGTGCCGGGGTCCCGTCTATGGTATCGAAAACATATGTCTCGTGTTCCCAGTTTATGAGATCGTAAGACCTTAGGATCTCGCCTCCGGGCATGAAGTGCATGGTGGTGTTGATCATGTAGTAAGTGTCATCCACTCTGATGACATCGGGATCGGGAACATCCGCCATAAGGATAGGATTGGTGCCTTTAATATGAGCCATGTTGTACCCCCGGGTTGGTCGTTATTGTCCATATCCTACCACAGATGTGCCGATCAATCGTTTATAGGGGTAAATGATCTTAAAAATGAGGTTTTCAAGTCCTCTCTCGTAATTTAAAATATATATGGGAGAGAAACTTATGAATATCTGCGCATTTATCGGCGACATGTTCCGCGATTACTCGTCGATCATCATCAAGACCCTGATGACGATCACAAAGGAGCGTGGGTACAGACTTGATATATTCGGCAACTGTGCTGTTCCAAGTGAGAACCCGCTTCACGCTGAGGGATTAAGGAGCATACTTGCCGTCCCCGTTCTGTCGGATTACGACGGAATAATCCTCTGCTCGGATACTCTCAATCACGCAGGTCTCAGCAAGGTGCTGATGGACAGGCTCAAGAATACGGAAGATCTCCCTCCCGTTGTCAGCATAAGATCCGACGAAGAGGGATTCTATAACATCATCCCGGACAACAAGGGGATAATGTACGAAGTCACCAGACACATGATAGATGCCTGCGGAAGCGGAGACATCGGATTCCTCATGGGCCGAGAGGATCTCAAGGATTCCCACGAGAGGCTCGAAGGCTTTAAGCAGGCAATGTCGGAAGCGGGATTCGAGGTCAGCGATGATCTTATCTTCCACGGAAACTACTGGATCAACCAGGGTCCCGAGACTGCGGATTACTTCATAAAGGAACACGGCAGTCTTCCCAGAGGCATAGTAAGCTCCAACGATTACATGGCGGTAGGTCTTCTCGACGAACTCATCATCCGCGGATATAAGATCCCCGAAGACGTCATGATCGCAGGCGTGGATAATCAGCCCTTGTCGGCAACGAGAGTACCCACGCTGACTACTTTCGAGATACCCGGGGATTACCTGGCTTCAACTGCCGTAGATACCCTGGAGAAGCTCATCGCAGGCAAGGAAGTACCTGCCCACATAGGAGTCCCGGGCAACCTCATAGTAAGAGAGAGCACCGGCGGCAAGTGGGAGCTCGACTTGAACGAGACTTACTCCAGACTCGATAAGCTTCAGAGGGAGTACTACGACAAGACTTTCGCTTTTGTCCACCTCTCCTCGGAATACGAAGACGCATTGTCCTTCGAGAGCAGCATAAGGCTCACGCTCACCAACCTGATGGAAGACAGTTTCTTCAGCGAAGGATATCTTTGCAGATACTGCGAGAACGACCGCTCCATCATGGGATATTTCGCCGGTGGCAATGCAGATATCTCTGATAAGAGATTCTCCAACGATAAGCTCCTTCCTGATGAACTCTACGGTGACGGGACCGGAACCTATATCTACATGCCGATCTACTACAAGAACGAGGTATACGGCTATTGTGCGCTGAAGACTACAGGAGAAGTAAGGACATTCTTCGATGAGAGGCTGGAATTCATCCTCATGCTCTTCGGCCAGTCCCTCAACAGGCTCCGACTATACGACAAGCTCTTTGAGGTCGCGGATGTCATCGACCTTTATGTAAGGGATGAGCTTACGGGACTATTTAACAGGAGAGGCTTCGAGAACAAGATCTCGGCACTTCTGAAGAACAGGGATCCCGATGCTCCCAAGGTAGCCGTATCCAGCATCGATATGGACGGTCTCAAGTACATAAACGACACATTCGGACACGCCGCAGGAGATGCCGCCATCAAGGCCGTGGCATCCTCGATATCTTCCGCTCTCACGGGAAAGGAATTCGTATCCAGGATGGGCGGTGACGAGTTCGAGGCAGTACTCATCCTTGACAATCCGGGCCGAATAGGACAATTTATCAGAGCTATACGTAAGAACCTTGAAGACGAGAACGAGAGGCTCAATGCTCCGTATAAAGCAAGCGTGAGCATAGGAATATGTGAAGTAGCAGACTGGAATTCCCTTATGGATTCCATCAATGAAGCCGATAAAGCGATGTATACGGAAAAGCGTATAAAGAAAAATCGCTCGATCTGACGACAAGGAGGTAAAAATGTCAAACAAGATCTATGCAACCAACCCCATCATGCCCGGATTCTATCCGGATCCTTCCATCTGTGCGGTAGGCGAGGATTACTATCTCTGTAACTCCACTTTCGCTTACTTCCCCGGTCTTTCCGTGATGCACAGTAAGGATCTCGTGCACTGGGAGCAGATAGGAAACGTACTCGACAGACATTCACAGCTGCCCCTCGAAGGCGCTGATCATTCCCAGGGACTCTTTGCTCCCACCATCCGTTACTACAACGGAACATTCTATGTCATCTGTACTAACGTTACACACGGCGGCAACTTCATCGTAACTGCCACCAGCCCCGAAGGTCCCTGGTCCGAGCCTCACTACCTGGAGGATGCAGACGGTATCGACCCTTCCCTCTTCTTCGACGATGACGGAAAGTGCTACTACATCGGTACTCATGAGAATCCCGACGGCGGTGCAAAGTACAACGGTGACTGGTATATCTATATCGCAGAGGTAGATCTTGAGAACTGGTGTCTCAAGGGCGAGAAGAAGGATGTGTGGAACGGTGCTCTCAAGGGCTGCATCTGGCCTGAAGGACCTCATATCTACAAGGAGAACGGCTACTACTACATCATGCACGCTGAAGGCGGCACCGGCCCCGAGCACTCCGTCATGATCTGCCGAAGCAAAGAGATCTGGGGACCTTATGTGGGCAATCCCAAGAACCCCATCCTTACACACAGACATCTCGGTAAGGACTACCCCATCAAGTACGTAGGTCACGGAGACATCATCAAGACTCCCAACGGCGAGTGGTTCATGACGATGCTCGCAGTAAGACCTCTTAATCGCTATACGACGATGGGCAGAGAGACATTCCTTGCAAAGTTCATCTGGGAGGATGAGTGGCCCGTTGTAAATCCCGGCGTCGGTATGCTCACTGAGAAGGTAGAGATCGATCTTCCCGAATGGGATCCCGAGAAGGATCCTGATTCCTACACATGCAGGACAGGTCACAAGACTACGATCCCCGGCACGGACAAGGACTATCAGTTCGCTTCCATGAAGGAGCTTGGCGATGAATTCCTCTTCCTTCGTAACTATCAGGCGAGCATGTATAAGATCACACCCGACGGCTTGAAGCTCCGTTGCGGCAAAGAAGACATAAAGGCTGTAGGAAGCCCCTCTTATATCTGTATCCGCCAGCAGCACCATCACTTCACGTCTTCTTCGACTTTTGACACATCTTCCCTCAATGAAGGTGAGAGTGCAGGTCTCGTTCTCATGCAAAACAACCTCTACAACCTCAGAGCAGAAGTGATCGACGGCGAGTGCAGGATGATCCTCTGCCAGAACGGCAACGACGAAGTAATCGGCAAGACTCCCGTATCCGGTACCGTAACCGTATCTGTCGTGGTAGACGGACTTAACACCAAGGTCCTCTGCGACAGCAAGGAACTCGGCGAAGCTTCCGTGGCTAACCTCTCTACCGAGGTCGCAGGCGGCTTCGTAGGATGCTGCATCGGTATCTACGCTTCCGCTAACGGAAAGGACTCCGATACATACGTAACTTTCAAAGATCTTACGTATACGGCAAACTGATACTTATCTCTTCTTGTTCCTGCCGTAGAATATAAACGAAATGCAGGAAACAAGGACTGTTATGACGGATATCACGCTGCAGAAAGTGCTCTGCAACCTGATTGCCAGCAGAAGGAATAAGAAAGCAACCACAAGGGACACGACAGCAGTGAGCACCACTGCTCGCTTGTGTCCCTTTGTTATGTGATCGAGATATATGATAAGTCCCTTTATCAGGGTGCGGTCATCGTCAGCTCTGTTGTTCGCCAGATATGACGGCTCCACCTCGAATATCTGCCCGAGTTTCCTTATCTGGATCTTATCAGGAACAAGAAGTCCTTTCTCCCATCTCTCAACGACGGATCTGTCTACACCCATCCTGGATGCCAACGCCTCGCGGGACATCGCGTTCTTCTTGCGAAGTTTTATGATCTTATCCGAGATATCCATAAGTCCCTCCCATATTTTTAATATATCACACATCATCTCAATTGACCTTTGAGGTGCACTTTGTTATATTCAAGACATATGCATAACTGTCGTTATGCAACAATAAAATATCAAGGATTTACCATGCCTCCCAGACCTCAAGTAACAAAAGAACAACTCATAGAAGCAGCACTCAATATAGCAAGGGAAAAGGGATTCGAGAAAGTTACCGCCCGAGAAGTCGGCAAGTCTCTCGGAATGTCCTCCAGACCCGTCTTCACTTACTACAGCGGCATGCAGGAACTCAAGGCTGACGTATATAAAGCGGCTTACGACAAGTATGTAAAATTCGTAGAGGAAGGTCTTAATGATAAGTATCCTTTCAGGGCATCCGGACGCCAGACCATCAAGTTCGTTCAGCAGGAACCGGGTCTTTTTAAGCTCCTCTGCTACCCCTACGAAGAAGATCCCGATCCGTCTTCGACTATCGGTTCTTTTGCTTTCTTCGAGCAGAACTACGAACTCATAAAGCCCACGATCATCAGAGAGTACGGTCTCCAAGACGAAGACGCCAAGTGCTTCTTCCGTAATGTATGGCTCTTTACCCTCGGTATCGCGATGCTCATAATCTCAGGCTCCTGCCCTTACTCTGACGAAGAGATCTTCAGGATAATGTCTGAGATATCCTTGTCATCGTGTAAGATCTACAAGGAATATCCGGGGCTTTCTTCCGGCAAAGTCAATGTGGGCCGCATCTTCGCTCAAGTACTGGGAGATCCCAAGGACGATCTGAAAAGACCACCCGAAGAATCATAAGAGATGATGAGAAAGTCGATCCGAAGGGGTTGACTTTCTTTTTGTTGTCCGTTATCATCCCTTTTGCAACATGTGTTGCACAACAAGTGTTTCGGTGATCACTTTCCTCTATGTGTGTTGGGGAGAGTACGTCATATAAGGTAGGTATGGATGAAGGAGCGTGATCTTTATGGTCACGCTCTTTCGAGCACCACCTTCTATATAAGCTTGTACGGGGAAAAGAAAAAGGCTGTTATGGGAGCTACCCCTTAAACTCTTAGTTAGCGACCTTTCAACATATCGGCTTCCACAAAGCAGGATAAAGGCACGCTCCCGGCGTGCCTTTGTTCTGTCATTATTCGTTCCACTTGTAAAGCGATGCGTATATCCCGTCTTTGTTTATCAGCTCCTCATGGGTACCGCTCTCTTCGATACCGTTCTCGGTAAGGACTAGTATCCTCTCGGCATTACGTATCGTGGACAACCTGTGAGCTATGACCAGAGTGGTCCTGCCCTTGGCGAGCCTCTCCAGTGATTCCTTGACGATATTCTCGCTCTCATTGTCCAGGGCGCTCGTTGCTTCGTCGAAGATGAGGATAGGAGGATTCTTAAGGAATACTCTCGCTATGGATATCCTCTGCTTCTGACCGCCGGAGAGCTTGACACCTCTTTGTCCTATGTCGGTGTTATATCCGTCCGGAAGCTCCATTATGAAGTCGTGGGCATTGGCAAGCTTAGCCGCTTCCACTATCTCCTCCATTGTCGCACCGGGCTTACCGTAGCTTATGTTATCCATTATGGTCCCCGCGAACATATAGACATCCTGCTGGACTATGCCTATGTTGTCACGAAGGCTCTTCAGGGTAACGTCCCTTATGTCCTTGCCGTCGATCTCGATGGAACCTTTGGTAACATCATAGAATCTGGGGATAAGACTGCATAGCGTCGTCTTGCCTCCTCCGGAAGATCCTACGAGCGCTACATAAGATCCTGCGGGAACTTCCAGATTGATGTGGCGAAGTACTCTGTGAGCACCGTCCTTATATTTGAAGGATACATCGTTGAACCTGATATCTCCCTTCACGTCGGTAAGAGGGACTGCATCTTCCTTGTCCTTTATATCGGGCTCGATGCTGATCATCTCAACGAATCTCTCGAAGCCCGTATATCCGTTCTGGAACTGTTCTGTAAAGTCTACGAGCGTACGGACAGGTTCAGTGAACGTATTGATATAAAGAAGGAATGCCACGAAGTCGGGAACCTGTACGAGCCCCTTAGTCATGAGCACACCGCCTACGACGATGACTAATATGTTTATAAGGAGAGTAAACGCGGTCATTCCGGAATGGAACAATCCCATATTGAGATAGGAAGCTCTCTTGGCGGTAAGGAATCCGTCATTACCCACCTTGAACTTCTCATTCTCTATATCCTCGTTGGCAAAGGACTTGACTACCCTGATGCCCGAAAGGTTATCTTCGATCTGAGTATTGATCTCTGCGATCTTCACCCTATTCTCCCTGAAGGCCCTTCTCATTCTCTTATTGAGAACTACTGCGAACAGGAACATAAATGGCAGGAGGATGAAGGCTGCTACCGTCAGATACCCGCTGATGCCCGCCAGGATGATCAGGGAACCGACGATCTTTATGAGAGATATGACGATATTCTCGGGACCGTGGTGCAGGAGTTCCGTTATCTCGAACAGGTCACTTGTGATCCTGCTCATGAGCTGGCCTACCTTCTGGTCGTCGTAGAAGGAGAAAGAGAGCTTCTGATAGTGAGAGAAGATCTCCGCTCTCATGTCGTATTCCATCCTGGCTCCCATAACATGACCCACATATGTGATGTAATAGTTTGCCACAAACTGTATGAGCACCAGAGCTATAAGGACCGCACCTATAACGAGTATCTTATGCATGCCCGTCTCGGGAGACATATCGGGGATCTCGGCCGTTATGCTCCTTACCGCCAGAGGTATCACCAATGCTATCGCGGATGCTACCAGAGCAAAGAACATATCCAGGAAGAACGTTCCCAGATACGGCTTGTAGTAACTTGCCATGCGCTTGAGATTATCTTTCATCTGTTACCCTTCTCCGTTTTTCTTTTCGACATGATACCACTAAGGCTTTGCCTTTCACACATTATCTTCCCTGTAGCAGATGACATGTTCGGAAGAAGAATAGTTCTTATCCTTCATTACGGCAAAAGGATGCTGTCTTGCGATACCTCCGAAGTATTCGTAAGGAAGGTCATTTCCCGTCTTACCTTCTGCTATCTCGCGAAGACCGTTTAGAATGCATGACATGAGAGATATGTCGTCCTCTCTTCCCGCATGTCCGTGAAGCAGGATATCCGCCTTATCCTCAAGGAACATAAGGCTTTCCAGGGTCTTTACATATTCGCTTACGGGAGGGCATCCGTCCAGCTGAAGCCAGAGATGGTGATTTATAGAGTCTCCGACAAAGAGTATCCTGTCTTCCTTGAGGAGAAGGAGTATGCTGCCCTTTGTGTGGCCCGGGATATCGTAGACTTCCAAAGTCTTCCCTCCGAGGTCTATAACGTCACCTCCCCTTATATCCTTGAAAGGAGGCATGACCTGCCCTCTCTCCTCTATGTATTCGCGAAATGCATCCGTATCCAGGAACATACGTGACAGCTCGGTATCCTCAGGATTCATATAAGCTTTTTCGAAATACATATTTCCGAAGATGTGATCGGGATGCCCGTGAGTATTTACTACCATAAGAGGCTTATCAGTAAGTGACCTTACGGTTGCCTTTAAGTTGCAGTGAGCATTCATGGTATCGATCACGAGAGCCTTATCCTCTCCTACTACGAGATAACCCGTAGCTTCGTGATCCTCATCCAAGAGGTAGATGTCATCTCTTATCTTTTTTACAACGATCTCCATATCGGTCGCCTCCTTTGATCTATGAAAGGATATTACACTGATACCGGTAGGTAGTTCTCGACTATTTTTGCACAGATATGCCTTAAGGACAAAAGATCCGCGGGACATATCTTACAGGTTGAGTTATCTGTCAATATTTCCCCGCTTGACGAACTTGGTCTATCGCGCTAGACTAAAGAAGGTCTACCGCGATAGACCTTCTGTCGTTGTCTGTGGAACAGCCCCTGCGCAAGGCATGACTTCAGGCACCCCCGGCCGGGAACGACAGAGATATTCTTTAAGGAAAGCAGATCGGATATGAAAGACCTTACGCTGTTCGAGAGCGAATACAAGATGATGGACATCATATGGAAGAATGAACCGCTGAAGTCCGGTGAACTTGTCAAGCTCTGTGAAGAAGCCCTCGCATGGAAGAAGTCCACGACATATACAGTGCTGCATAAGCTCTGCGACAAAGGGATAGCAAAGAACGAGAACTCGGTCGTCACTTCAGAAGTACCCAGAGAGAAGGTCCAGGAATTCGAGAGCGAAGAGATGGTAAGGCGAAGCTTCGGCGGCTCCCTTCCTGCCTTCGTAAATGCTTTCCTCAACACAGGAAATCTTACAAAGAACGAAGCAGAAGAACTTATAGAACTTATCGAGACTCATATCAGAGACAAAGAATAAGACAATATGGAAGAGATCTTAAGACAGCTACTCGAGATGAGCCTGTACGGAAGTATAGCCATAGTATGTGTCCTTATCCTCCGTCTGCTCTTCAGGAACGTACCCAAGAAGATAACTATCCTCCTGTGGGTCATCGTTGCCGTAAGGCTGCTGTGCCCCATAAATATCGGTTCGAGATTCGGTCTCATGAACCTGTTCGAGAATAGAGAATATCCCTCTATCGCCTCCTACGAGGCGGCCGATGCGTCATCTTCAGAAGAGGTCATACCGGCGGAAGATCCCGGCATCGAAGAAAAGATAGAAGCAGCGGATACAGAACTCACTGACAATGCTCCTTCCGAAGATACTCCCTCAGCAGTTCGCGTATATAAGATCCCCGATCCATACACCGTATTACTCATCGTATGGAGCACGGGAGTGGTCATATTCTTCACGGCTCTCATCATAAACGCAGCGAAGCTGAAGATCAGGCTCCGTCACGCCTCGCCTGAAGAAGACGGCACATACGGAACTGACGGGATAAGGTCGGCATTTGTCTCCGGTATCCTGAGACCTCACATCTATATACCCGCTGCCACGGAAGTAGGCGATAGGGAATACATCCTGCTTCACGAGAAGACACATATCAGATATCACGATCAGATCACCAAGATGATCTGTCTGGCAGCCTTAGGCATCCACTGGTTCAATCCCCTTGTATGGGCAGCATATATCCTGTTCTCGAGAGATCTCGAGATGCGTGTAGACGAGACCGTTATAGAGATCCTGGGAGAGGATCACAAAAAGGAATACTGCAGGGCTCTCGTCTCTAATGCGCAGATGCCTCTGATGTACAAGGTAACGGGTACCGCTTTCGCCGGAAGATCATTTGGCGGAACGGAGGTAAAAATGAGAATAAAGAATCTGGTTATACACAAAAAGACATCACTTATGACAACAGCAGGCGTACTTGCAGCGGCGATCGGAATAACTATGGTATCTTCTGCATGCGCACCGCAGGATGAGCAGAAGACTGTTCCTTCCGAAGATACTGTGGCAACCGCCGCATCGGAAGAGATAGAAGCAGCAGTCGATGACAGTATCGCGGCACTGCAGATCTTAAGATCCGAAGAGCTTGATCCCGAGAGCGAGAACGTATCCGACTACGGTACGATAGTCAGCATTACCTTGGATGAGCTTACGGACGCCTCATGTATCAGCGCCGAAGATGTAGAGGACGAAGACCTTCGTGACATCGCGATAGAGATGGAAGAGAACGGTCTTCAGATATACGACCTTGATACGATCAATCAGAGCCTGGGCGGTATCACCTTCAACGAAGGCATCGCTGTCTTTACTGATAACTACGTTCTGATCTTCTTCAATGCGGATATGGACGATATCACGACGATCTGTTCGAATCTTGATGACGATGCTCATCTGGTGCTGACATCCACAGCGGATAACTACTATACGGCAGCGGAGACCGCAAATGAGCTGCAGGAACTTCGCGCAGGAGATACACCTGTCAATGTCTCCGTGGGGAGGCAGGACGTAGAGACGGACCATGGTACGGTAGGGATATATTATTACACCATTGAGACAGGTTCCGATACGGATACCGAGGATACGTATCTCATCTCATACGATCCGGAGAGCGGAACAGCATCATTCCAGGCAGTTATCGGTCAGTGAGAGATCGCACTCTCGATAAAGTCGTCAAACATCTTGCTTAAGTTATCGACGCGTTCATCAACATCATCGACCATCTCATCCCAGATGTATTCCATGAAGAAACCGATGAATGCATAAGTGTAGAATCTTGATATCTCACGTATCCTCTTATCGGGCACATCCCTGCCTGCCACCTTCTTCCTGACATAGCTCAGGAAAACGGTATCGGTAATGGAGAAGATATAATGCTCCAGCTGTTCTCTGGAAATGGAATCGAACACGTGATGGATGAGCCTGGGATTATCGCGGCACATCAGGAAGAACTTCTTTATGGCATTCTGCCATGTATAGAAATCATCACCTGTCCTGATGATGCTGAGCTTCATACCGAACCACTCGTTCAGTAGTTCGAACTTATCCCTGTAATGGTAGTAGAAAGTATTGGAACTTACGCCGCTTCGCTTGACGAGAGCAGATACGGTGATCTTATCAAATGACATCTCAAGGAGCATCTCCTCGAATGCATTCATTATCGCACCTTTTGTAAGTAACGCCATGTGTATACCCTCCGCTCGATAGGATGATGATACCACATTTTTATGACAAAAAATCCATTTATCACAAATTAGGACAAAAGCCTCATTTTGTCCTAATTTGAGGTATCCGCAATAAGTCTCCCATTTGATACAAAGAGATGATATTCACAGTTCAACTTACTCATTCGTTCAACTACACTCTTCACGTATAAACGGAAACTTATCGGAGAAGACGTATGGATACAAAAAGAGTAGTTATAACCGGAATGGGAGCCATAACGCCCCTCGGAAACGATGTCGAGACTTTCTGGAACGGCCTTAAGGAAGGCAGGAACGGAATAGGTCCCATAACCAAGGTCGACGTATCCGACTGCAAGGCAAAACTCGCCGGAGAAGTAAAGGATTTCGATCCCAAGGACTACATGGATTTTAAGTCCGCCAAGAGAATGGGATTGTTCTCACAGTATGCCGTAGCAGCAACAAAAGAAGCACTTGAGCAGTCTGCTCTTGATATCGAGAAGGAAGATCCCTTCAAGATCGGAGTAATAGTCGGATGCGGTATAGGCGCCATGGAAAAGCATGAGAAGGAGATCCCCAAGTTCTATACCGGCAAGAAAGTAGATCCCATGTATATACCCATGGTAATAACCAATATGGCCTCTGCCAATATCTCCATTCAGTTCGGACTCAAGGGCAAGAACATGGACATCTCCACCGCATGTGCTACGGGAACTCACTGCATCGGCGAGGCTTTCAATGCCATAAGACTCGGTGAAGCAGATGTCATGGTGGCAGGAGGAACGGAAGCGGCAGTCACGCCTTCCGGCGTATTCGGATTCGCGGCCCTTACAGCACTTTCTACCAACGACGATCCCGAGACGGCATCGAGACCTTTCGACAAGGACAGGGACGGCTTTGTCCTCGGTGAAGGTGCAGGTGTAGTGATCCTTGAAGAATACGAGCATGCCGTAAGAAGAGGTGCGAACATCCTCGCGGAAGTAGTAGGATACGGCGTAACGAACGATGCTTACCATATAACATCTCCCGCTCCCGACGGAAGCGGCGCAGGTACAGCCATGAAGCTCGCCATGGAATGCGCAGGGATAAAGCCCGATGACATCGACTACATAAATGCTCACGGAACATCGACCCATCTGAACGACCTTTATGAGACACGCGCCATCAAGTATGCTCTGGGCGACGCGGCCAAGAAGGTCTCCATCAACTCCACCAAGTCTATGACGGGACACCTCCTTGGAGGCGCAGGCGCCATCGAAGCCATCGTGTGTGTCAAGGCGATAAACGAGAACTATGTACACGTTACGCGCAATTCAAGAGAACCTGAAGAGGAGCTCGATCTGGACTACACTTTCGGACAGGGAAAGACCAGAGAGATAACATATGCCATGAGCAACTCACTGGGATTCGGCGGACATAACGCCACACTGATATTCAAAGGCATGTAATAGCCCGTAACCCCTAATAGATGAATGACAGCGGCATGGTACAGAACATGCCGCTGTTGTTTTTATTATTCGTCACCCAGTGATGAATAGTATTCCTCGAGCCTCGGCCTGCTGTTGATATATGCCTGCTCCAGCTTCTTGTCGAACTGGGTTCCCATACCTTCCATTATTATCTCGTTTGCTTTCTCGAAGGAGAACTTCTCCTTATATACACGCTTGCTGACAAGTGCATCGTATACATCCGCGATCGCCATTATCCTGGCTTCTATGGGGATCTGATCCCCTTTGAGGCCCTCGGGATAGCCGGAACCGTCCCATCTCTCGTGATGGTAGTGCGCGACATTTACGGCCACCTTCTGGAAGGAATCGTTATCCGTGCCTTCCAGGATCTGCTCTATGAGCCTGGCTCCTTCGGCGGCGTGTTTCTTCATCTGTTCGTATTCCTCGGGTTCGAACCTGCCCTTCTTTCGAAGGATCACATCGTCTACCGCTATCTTGCCCAGATCATGCATGGGAGCGGACTTTATAAGGTCCTTGCAGAATTCCTCACTGAGATCGAACCCGGGATCCTTCTTTATCTCGTCCAGGAGGATACGTACTCCCTCACTGGTCCTCTTGATGTGACCTCCCGTGGAGTTGTCCCTGCTCTCTACCATAGCCGCCATGCCGATGATGAGCTTATCGTGCATAGCCTCGATGTGCTTCGTCTTGGCCTTTACCTGATTGCTGAGCTTGATGTTGAAGGAGTTGATGAGATTGACATACTTCTGCTCCCTGGTATCGTCCGATATGAAAAGCTGATATCCTCTCTTTCTTCTGCCGTCAAAAAGGAAATTCACCGTGATGAGATAGATCTTTCCGTCCTCGGTATCGAAGTGGTGCTTGTCCTTATTCTGATCTTTCGCGAATATGTCTATCCAGCGAAGGGCCATCTCTCCGAATTCGGCATTTTGCGTGACCGGGCGATCTACGGTGAGCATGTTGAGCTGCGGGAAATACTTCTTTGCCGCATCGTTGCTGCCCAGGTAGTTATTCTTAAGATCGATGGATACAAAGCCCGTGATGCCCTTCTCCACCAATGAATCTATGGCCACATCGTCGATATCGTAGAGATTGATCCTGTAGACGATAAAAAGGAATATCACGAGGATAAGAGCGTAAGCCAGCGGCACCGTCTCGAACTTCCATTCGAAGAACCTCCTTGCGGCATAACCCGCTACGGCCACGACCTCGAGGGTAAAGAGCAGAGATATCATGTACCTGGAAGCATCCCTCTTCCTTATGTAGCTGTATATCAGGACAACAAAGCTTATGAAGGTATATACGGCGATGGTCGCTATAAAGAACGTATGCATGGGACCGTATGTCTTTGTAAGCCACGATGCGCTTCCCTTGCGCTCGAACACTATCTCCTCGTAGAACATGGACGACTTGCCCGTAAGGAGCACCGACATGTAGATGACGGTAGATACGGTAAAGAACAGCTTCCTCAGTCTGGAACCGAGCCTTATATGGCACAGGTTAAAGATGAGGAGCATTATGAAGAGAGGGCCGAAGCAGGCACCGAAATAACTCAGTTTGTTGGCAAGGATAGCTTCCTGTGCCGTCTGTGCGTCCGCCAGCATGAGATATCCGAGGTTGGATATGGACCCCGCAAGAAACATCAGCGTAAGGTTAACGTCGAAATGCTTATGCCACAGGAAAGCATATATAAGCGTACATACCGCAGCCGCAACGAAGAGTACGGAGTAATACCAGATCATAGACCCCTCCACAAGACTGATATGCTTTGATTATACAGCTAAGCCGCCTGAGAAAGAGTTACGAACCTGTAAAGACTCAGAGCACCGCCTTGTCGGGGGCAGGTCCCACGGCATCCGTCTTACATGTATAAAGACAGCCTTCTCCCGCTCCTTCAAGTCCGTCCCCGGATGTGGTTATGAGAAGCATATCCATCTTATCTCCCATAAAGCAGCAGGAGGTTACATTTCGCGAAGGAACATGTATCTCGGCCAGTTTTTCTCCCGTCTTGCCGCTCCTCTTCTCGACCCTGTTGCCTCCCCATATCGCTATCCAGAGGTTATCGTCACAGTCTATGCAAAGGCCGTCGGAAAAGCCGTTGCCGTCTTCGTAAGTGCAAAGAGGCCTGCCGTTTCTTATCTCTCCGGTCTTAAGATCGTAGTCGTAGACAAAGACGGCATATTTGAGCGTGTCCGAGAAGTAGAACCTGGTCCTGTCGCTGCTCCAGGCCATACCGTTGGAGATCTTGGTCCCCGCCTGCATTATCTTGAGCTGACCTTCCGAGAGCCTGTAGAGATTGCCGTCGGCCTCATGCTCGTCATCGCCTACCGATGCACCGAACCAGAGCCTCCCTGCGGGATCTGCCTTGGCATCATTGGAACGCCAGAAGTCACGGTAAGTTTCCTTAAGGTCCAGTATAATACGCGTCTTGCCTTCCTCATAAAGGTACAATCCGTCCTTGGCCGCCAGCAGAAATCCCGAGGAACCCTTTACCGGCACTGCGGCACCTATGGGCTGATCGAAGACAAATGGCTCTCTGACACCGTTTTTGTGCATTGTCCACAAGGTGTTCGCCGTAATATCCACCCACGAGATCATCCCTGTAACAGGGTCGTAACACGGACCTTCACCCAGTCTGTATCGTTCTCTTCCGAGTGCGGTCGCTTCAAGATATTTCATAAAAACACCCCCGGGGCCTAAAAATATAATAAAAATAACAATGTTAAAGGTTTCCATCCCTCTTCCTGCATTATAACATCCTCTTGAGTGAACACCTCTTCGGGTATCCCGAATTTGTTAAAAGTTTTGTTACAAAGCAGAAACATACTTGAAATAAGATTTGTGCGCATAATATAATCAAAATATCAGTAGGATTTTACTATATTATGCAGAGGTGACATAAATGTCTGGTATTTTGGACGCTATCAAGAACAAGACAGAGGGAAGATTCGGTATTCCCGCCGTTGAGTTGTCTATGTCAGGTAAGAGTTCCGGACACTCTGTCTCCAATGGGAACAATGTCTCTACCATCAACACTTCCGGTACGAACTACGTAAAGGAACGTGCTGAAGCTGCAAAGGCACAGCAGGAGGCAAGGAGAGCCATGGAGGAAGAGCGCAGGGCTATGGAAGAGTCCCGCAAGAAGTCTGAGGAAGCCAAGACTGCTCCCAAGACCGAGTCCGTTGAAGATTCCAAGCCGGTCCAGCTTCGTGCTCCCGTCAAGAGACCCCCTTCTGCATCCATCAATCATGCGGCTGTAGTTGCAGCTCAGAAGGCTGAGATGGAAGAAGGTTCCAATTCTCCCGAGGCCGCAAGGACCACCAGCATCCGAGTAAAGTCCATGGCGACCATAGCAGCCGAGAAAGCCAAGGCTGATCTGGCTCAGGCCAACAGCCGCAGGGATCGCGCCGTAAGGGACGCAGAGACCGCCACTCGCAAGGCTGAAGAAGCAAAGAATGCCGTCGTCAAGTCCACGGAACTCAGGGAAGCGGCAGTAAAGTCCGAAGAAGAAGCGAAGAAGTCCGCTAAGGCGGCTGAAGACGCATATACTGTAGCTCTCGCCGCAGCAGAAGATGCTCAGGCAGAAGCGGACAGGATCGAGAAGCTCGCAAAGGAAGCAGCTCAGAAAGCTCAGGAGGCTAAGGAGACCGCTTCACAGAAGAAGACCGAGCAGGAAACCAAGATCACTGCACTGAAGGCTCAGGAAGAGGCAAGAGTGGCAGCTGAGGAGGCAGAGACAGAAGCAAAGAATGCCGCAGAGCAGGCACAGGCTCTCGTAGCTGCTTCACTTGAGAAGGCTGAGGAAGCTAAGGCTGAAGCCGCAAAGGCTCAGACGATCTTCGATCAGGCCAACAAGAAGAAGATGGAAGAAGACGAGAGGATCGCTGCACAGAAGGCTGAGGAAGAAGCCAAGAAGGCTGCAGCTATCGCCAAGGAGAAGGCAGAGATCGCAGCCAAGAAGGCTGAAGAGGCATTGGCAGCAGCACGCAAGGCCGAAGAGGAAGCCAGAAAGGCTGCAGAGGAAGCGGCAGCAGAGCTCAAGAAAGCTCAGGAACTCTCTCAGGAGAAGGAAAAGCTCGAAGCAATGGCTATCGCCGAATAAGCATAGGATTTGTTATATAACATCAGGATCTGTCTCATCTGAGGCAGATCCTTTTATTTCTAATCACTTCTGTCAGCTGCGGTCTTCTTATATTCCCTCGGTGACATACCGAAGAATCTCTTGAATGTCTCGGACATGTAGCTGACACCGTTAAATCCGGTCAGGGATGCGATCTCCGATAAGGTCATCTGCCTGCCCTTGAGATACTCGGCTACCTTCCTGGCGCGAAATCTCATGAGATAAGTGATTGGCGACTCCCCTACATATCTCTTGAACACCGAATTGCACAGCGACTTGCTGATACCGGCGCTGGTAGCGATATCGTCAAGGGTCACGCCGCTGCAGTAATGCTCCGAGATATAATGCATCATGGTCTTGAAATACTTCATATGAGGTTCTGCGGTGATCTCTTCGGAGTTCAGACCGTAGCACGCTGTCTGCTTCCTGATGATATCCCATATATGAAAGAACCTCATGGTGATCTCAAAGGGATCGTGCCTTACGGCAGGAAGCTCCAGCATTATATTCCTGATAGCTTCCGTGAACTCATTTACATACCTGAAGCGGACGTACGGAATATCGGGATTATCGGTAATGGGACGTATAGCCTTCATCTCTATCGCGACCGAAGTAGTCAGGATGCTGGGATGAACTACGAATATGACATATGTGGCGATCTCCTCGCTTATAGCCATGCTGTAGTGGATCTGGTTGGAATTGACGAATATGGTATCTCCTTCGTGAAGCACCAGGGTCTTACCGTTTACGGAATAAGCCATGGAACCTGACTTCACCGTTAAGATCTCAACATCCTCATGGAAATGCGGGACCTTCTCCCAGGTGACCTTAGGCTCTATCCATCCGTCATAGATATAGGAAGGAAAGTTATCGTCATCGTAGTTGACTATCTCCGAGCCGTCTTCTCTCTTTACGATAAGACCCATTACATCCCTGTTCATAACAATATCCTTTCGATAACGGAAAAATCATAACTATATCGCACGTCTGTGTAAGATAGTTATAAAAAACTGTGAAAAACGCGGTTTAAAGCGGGGTTCACAAATAATATACTTGCAATCATCAAAGAACACAAGCCCTCGACGAGGAATGAAAGGGAAAAAGACATGGGAAATGAAGCGATAGTAATGAAGGATCTGTGCAAGGACTTTAAGGTATTGAACCGTCACGAAGGTCTGAAGGGAAGCATAAGGGATCTTTTCTCCAGGGACTACAAGACGGTAAGCGCAGTAAGGAACGTCGATCTTACCGTGAACAAAGGCGAGATGATCGGCTACTTAGGTCCCAACGGAGCCGGCAAATCCACGACCATCAAGATGATGACGGGAGTACTCGAGCCCACATCCGGAGAGATCCTGGTCAACGGTGTAGTCCCCTACATCAACCGCAAGAAGAACTGCGAGAACATCGGAGTCGTATTCGGACAGAGAAGCCAGCTGTGGTGGTCACTGCCCCTTATAGAATCCTTTAAGCTCTTGAGGGATATCTATATGGTATCGGAGAAGGATTATCAGGATATGCTGGAACTCTACAGGAGCCTTGTGGATATCGAGCCTATCCTCCATAAGCCCGTAAGACAGATGTCACTCGGTCAGAGAACGTTGAGCGATATCCTGGCGGCCTTCCTCCACAACCCGGATATCGTATTCCTGGACGAGCCCACCATCGGTCTTGATGTCTCCATGAAGGCCAAGATCAGATCCCTGATCGCGGGTCTCAACGAACAGAAGAACACCACCGTCATCCTCACTACTCATGATATGGGAGACGTAGATGCTCTCTGCAAGAGGATAGTCATCATCGATAAGGGTCAGAAGATCTACGACAACGACATAGAGCATCTGAAGTCATACTTCGGCTCCTACAGGACACTGCGTCTCAAGCTGGATGATGACACATGGGAAGAGACGCTCATCGACGAGAGCAAGACGGACATCATGGAAGTCATCAACAGGGCCGACAGACAGAAGAAGATCAGAGATATCGAGCTTATCGAGATCTCTACGGAAGAAGTCATCAAGAAGATATACGAAGGAGAAGCATCATGACACCCAGAAAGCTCATAGCACTTACGCGTGCGGGCATTATGGAGTCCCTGCAATTCCGCCTGGGAACCTTCGTAACGCTCTTTGCAAACCTCATATATCTGGTACTCGTCTACTATCTCTGGAAGGCCATATACGCCTCCTCGGGAACTGATGTAGTCAACGGAATGACTTTCAACGATACAATGATCTATCTGATCCTGGCGACTGCCCTCTTCAACTTCCTGGAGATGTTCATCGTATGGGATATGAGCAGATCCATCCAATCGGGAAAGATCATACTCGATCTTCTCAAGCCCATGACATTCAGGAAGTATACTTTCTGGAGCTATTCGGGAAGCCATGTGGTGTCATTCGTACTGACGTTCATCCCCACCTTCGTCGTAGTCATGATCGTGACCAAAGGTGCCATCCACATGGGTCTTAATCTCCTGTGGTTCGCCATAGCGACGGTACTTGCTCTGATCATCAACTTCAACATCGAGATGATCGTAGCAACTATCTGTCTGTACACCGAATCCACATGGGGCATCAACATCGTCAAGGAGACCATCGTGCTCCTTCTGTCAGGTGCATCTATCCCCCTGGCATTCTTCCCGGACAAACTTGGAACGGTAGTAAGATATCTTCCATTCAGAGCCGTATACGACACGCCGCTTTCTATCCTTCTGGAGAAGAACGGATCGGATACCATCAGCGGACTCCTGTCCCTGTTCGGCATGCAGCTGATCTGGGTCGTGGTACTTACGATCGCAGGCACATTATTCTGGAACCATTCGGTGAGGAAGATCACCGTGAACGGAGGTTGATCCTATGGAAAAGAACAAAAGAGGTCTCGGCTTCTACCTTCGTATATACAGGAAGGTCCTTGTCCAGGACCTGAAGAGCAAGATGAGCTACAGAGCGGACTTCGTGATCTCCACCATCGGCATGATCATGACCAATCTGGCAGGCTTTATAACCTTCCTGATCCTCTTCGGGAAGTTCCCCTCCATCAACGGCTGGGACTACCACCATATGCTGTTCCTTTATGCGTTCTCACTCATAGCCCTGACACCCGTACAGTGCTTCTTCGACAATAACTGGAACCTGAGGTTCATGGTCCAGAGCGGAGACTTCATCAAGTACTGCTTCAGACCCATCAACGTCTTCTTCTACTTCATCTCGGAAGTATTCGACGTCAAGGGACTCGGGCAGCTGGCATTCGGCGTAGGCACGCTGGTATACGCCTGGAACAAGATAGGTCTCGTAGTATCGGTACCGATCATCCTGAAGCTGCTCTTATACCTTCTTACGGCATCTCTCTTCATGATCGCCATCATGAACGCGGCGGCAGCCACCTGCTTCTGGATACAGGGTTCCGGATATGTCATGGTCATAATGTTCCGCTTCAAGGATTTCGCTAAGTACCCCGCAAGTATCTTCAGCGGTATCTTCAGGGTTATATTCACTTTCGTGATACCCATCGCTTTCGTTGCTTACTATCCGAGTCTTGTCCTCCTTGATCCCGGGAACGTCCCCCTCCTGTCCTGGATATCACCCGCCCTCGGTATCCTCTTCTTCTACTTGAGCTACAAGTTCTGGATGCTGGGCGTCAGGCGCTACGATTTCACGGGTTCATGACAAAAAGATCACCGTCCTATACGGGCGGTGACCTTTTATCTGTCATTCTTTTTCCTTTTGCTCTTCGCTTGCCTCTTCCTTCTGCGTCTCTTTCTTTTCTTCCTTCGCTGCTTCCTTATCGAACTTCTTGTGGATATTGTTTATATCTTCGACAGATCCGCCTCCGTCATCATCGGGAGCCCTGAACTCGCCTTTATCCACCAGTCTCAAGAAAGCATCTACGACATCGGAGTCCAGCTGCGTGCCGCGTACTTCCTTCATTATCGATACGACCTTATCAAAGTTCATGCGCTTCCTGTAAGGACGATCCGAATACATTGCATCGAAAGTATCCGCGACTGCTATGACACGTGCCACTTCCGGTATCTGGTCTCCCACCAGACCGTCGGGATAACCCTTGCCGTCGGGACGTTCGTGGTGTGACTTCGCGCCTATGGCAAGCTCGGGCAAAGTGGTTATATGCTTCAGGGAATTATAGCCGAGCTTAGCATGAGACTTGATCATCATGAATTCGGTATCCGTGAGCTTACCGGGCTTATTGAGGACCTCGGGAGGTATACCGATCTTACCTATATCGTGAAGGAGAGCGATGTTGTAATACATATCGACCTTATCCTTGGGAAGCCCCAGCTCCTTAGCGAGCATAACGGTGTACTCTGCAACTCTGGTAGAGTGACCCTTGGTATACTTATCCTTCATATCGATCGTATTAGCGACAGCCTCCGTCATCTCCCTTATGAACATCCTGTCATGTTCCTCTTTCTCCTTATACTTAGCCATCCTGTAATCGATATATGTCTTCACGACTACTATTACGAGCAGAAGAGCAAGGAGAGCCAGGGCAGTTATGAACCACCACTGTTCAAGAAGAGATCTCTCCTTGACGATGGTGTACACGATGGGCTCACTCATATTGCCGTGGGCATCTTTGAGACTCAAGGTAAAGTGATACGTACCGCCCTTGAGGTTCGTGTAGTCCACCATGCCGAACTGATCCCTGGATACTTCGACAACAGTCTGATCGAAGCCGTCAAGGAAGTAGACGACATCGGGATCGGAAAGAGCATAAGTAAATATATAGCAATAAAACGTTATCTTCTTGGCATTCGAAGGGACCGTGAATGTTCCGTCGGCATCGGGGTAGATCTTTATGCCGTCAGCTTCGATATAGGGCATGGAGGTCTTTATATCATCCGTCTGCTCACCCATCGTATCGATATTGACCCTGATGACACCCGAGGATCCTGCCATATATAGATCACCTTCGTCGGTAAGAGCGCTGTAGGAATTGGCAGTAGCCGTACTTTGAAGTCCGTCGCCGTGACCATAGTAGATCGGATCTATCTCACCGTTGGCAATAAGCTCGTCTGCACTAACGACATAGATACCGTTACTGCTTAATATCCACATATCGCCGCTACTGTTCTCGTAGAGGTCGAAATTGTTGGAATAAGGGAACTGCTCTACGGTCGTTATGTTAAGGTCCTCATCCATATAAGCGATGGAATTACTGGTCACTATCCAGTAAAGTCCCCTGGAACTGTCCGGCTTGATCCTCATTATTACGTCAGATCTAAGGCCGTTATCCGTCGTAAGATTGGTAATACCGTCATCTGATACGACATAGATACCGCCGCCGTCAGTTCCAAGGAGGAGCTTTCCGTCAGATGTCTCCGATATGGTGAGGACATCGCTCTCACCTATCCCCGAATATACGTCGTACTTGCGAACGACAGAATCGCCGGAAATTATCGCGACACCACCCGTACATGCGACTGCAAATGTTCCGTCACTTCTCTCACATATCATCCTGACTCGGTTGGAAGGAAGTCCGTCGGACGAATTGAACCTCGTCACTTCACCGTCGGAATATCTGATAAGAGCATTGTCGCTGAATGAACAGATCCAGAGATCGCCCTTACTGTCACACATCATCGATCTGATCTTAACACCGGAATAGATCGATATAAGATCCGTGATCTCATCGCTTATATCCACCCTGGAGGCAGTACGTGCACTTGTGACCGGGAAGCTCGTCACGGGTCCGTAATCCCCCAGTACCGTAAGACCGTTATCCTTTCCTATGCACAGATCGTCGTTATATACGCATGTTGCATTTACGGCAACTTCCGGTATACCGTAACGATCAAATATATCGGAAAAGCGGTTATGAACTATCTTCATGACACCCTGTCTTGCGGATGTGAACCAGAGATTGCCCTGATAGTCGATCATCATCTCCTCTACGGATGATTCAAGAGGGATATTGTTCAATACATTGATGATACCGTCATTTACGATACCTATGCCGTTATCCGCGCAGACCCAGATCTTATCATCTTCGAATACCAGCTTATTGATACAGACAAGCTGATCGGTATTGATCGTATCCGTAACTGTTACGGTATTACCCGTATCACAGACAAGGATCGAAGATTCCTTCGTTCCGAGGTAGAATCTTCCGGGTATCTCGGGATCGGCAGTAACAGTTCTTAATACCTCTCCTGACAATGCACCCGTACCGTAATAACCTACACGGACATTATCCTTCAGCATGAACAAATCGCCGTCTACGGTGACTCCGTATATGGTGCCGTCAGCTCCGCAGCTCACTTCACGGACATAGGAGTCTCCCAGCAGGACATCACTTACCATGGTAAGGTTCATATCGCAGTCGATAACGGCAATACCTGCCGTAGTCGCAGCGATTATATTGCCGCTGCTGTCTTCGGTGATGCAACGTATGGATTCCGAATTGAGGCCCTCAGCCTTACCGAACATCCTGAATCCGTCCTGCTCCATCACAGCAAGACCGCTGTCATTGGTTCCTACCCAGAGCCTGTCGCTGCTGTCTACGAACAGACATACAACACTGGCGATACCGGTAGTGGAATCTATTCTCTCAAAAGTATTGCCGTCGTATCTTATAAGTCCGCTGTAACTTCCGATCCATGTGAATCCGTCGGAAGTCTGGACTATATCATTTGCTTCTGAAGTAGGAAGACCGTTGGAATTGTCATATAGAACAGCCGAATATCCGTCATGTTCAAAGAGGATATTCTCCGTGACAGTATCGTGGTCAGCAGGAGGAGAAGGCAGTGCCAGTACGGATGAGCTGAAGAACAGGGGCGCAAGGAGGAATGACGCCGTGATACCGGCTATCAGCTTAAGAGTTCCTCTTCTTATATCTTTTCCGACTGTTCTTCTCATCGGCACGATACCCTATCGACTCAAGTAGCGCCCAAAATAGGGCACAAACGAAAAAACTTACCCAAGTACCTCTATTATAGCAACATATATATAAAAAGTCTGTTAGGAAACTGTGTCCATTTGAGGTCAGATGGAAGAGCAGAAATCCCTTATCTCCTGAGCACGTGGAGAGACATCTTCCTTATATTCGATGGAAGTAAGTCCCAGGTGGCCGCAGCATTCGATCTCAAGATGTCCGTAGAAATGCTCTATGCTCCCGATGAGCCTCTCGCATTCAGGCATATTAGGACCGGTCCTTAAAGCCACGGCATAGCCTTTCTTGCCCGAACGGACCGTAGCATGAGGTTCATGGGTATTGCACCAGGGTGTACATCTGTCGATAAATGCCTTGAACTGTCCGGGGATATCTGCCCAATAGGAAGGGGATACGCATATGATGATGTCGGCCAGATCGATCTTAGACATAAGTTCTGTACTTCCGTCTTCCATAACGCAGCGTGCGGTCGAATGACAGCTCCTGCATCCTTTACAGAAGGAGAAAGAGAAATCGTCTATACTTACAGATTCGGTCTCATATCTGGTAGAGATCTCGGAGTCGATGATACCTGCGATAGTTGCCGTAGCACCCGTTCTTACGGGACTGCAGTTAATTATAAGTGCTTTCATGTCATATCCCCCTTTTTAAGTAATTGAGGAATATTCTAACACTACGATGTTGTAAGGGAAATAAAAAACATCAGGCTCGGATACCCGCAAGGTCCAGGACTATCCTGAAAGATCCGTCTTCGGCATCGGCAGATATGCCGATATTAAGCATCTCCGAGAACTGCTTTACTATGGCAAGCCCAAGGCCTGTACTGCCCTTGGTCCTGGATACGTCGGTAGTCCAGAACTCATCGAATACTCTGGAGACATCCGTAAGCTCACCTTCAGGCATTTCGTTCCCGAAGATGAGCTTATTGTCTTCTTTTATTATGTGAAGGTCACCGCTTCCGTGCTTGTAGGAATTGGATATGAGGTTGTCGACTATCCTAAGGAGCATCATCCTGTTGCTCACTATGTCGAATCTCGTTCCTTTGAGGTCGAGTTCTATATGGCGCCCGGAATCCTCATAGACATCGTAGAAGCCCGATACGGAATCCTCTATCAGAGCCACGAGATTTATCGTCTCTTTCGACGGTTCCTTATCCTCCGAGACGATACGTGAGAATTCAAAGAAAGAATCTATGAGTTCTCTAAGACGACCGAGCCTTTCGGAGATGACGGCGAGCTCACGCTCCTCTTCCTCTTCGGAGATCCCGCCTTCCCTTACTATCTCCAGATAACCCAGAGCAGATGTAAGCGGAGTTCGAAGGTCGTGGGAGATGTTGGTGAGCATATTGTCCAGCTCGTGCCTTCTTCTCCTGTAGAGCATGCTCTCAGCACGAAGATCTTCCAGGAGGGAATTGATCTCTGTTATAAGTGCATCCGTCTCCGCGGTGCCGGTAACGGAATGAAGCTTCTCGCTGCTTCTATCTTCCCTGATCTTCTTAAGTGACGACCTTATGTTGGCGATCTCCTTCTTTTGCATCAGGAGAAGCACCGTCGATACGACTGTCGTTATACTTAAAAGGATCACGATATAGATCATTTGATCTCCCTGTTTTTGAAGAACAGATAACCTCCCGCCAAAGATACTGCCGTTAATGTAACACATAACGCGATACAGATGTAGATATACGGAACGTAATCCTCAGCATGAGTGCATGTGACAGCGCTGTACATCATGCTGGGAAGATACGCTATGAGATTCACGACACGTGCTGAGCCGCCTCCCAGGATCAACAAGATATTCAGAAGGATGTTTCCCCAGGCAAGTGTCGTACCTATCGTTACAAGGCTGTATGGAAGGCTCTTTCTGATAAGAAATGCCACGGCATGGATCATGGAGACATAGGCCGTAAGAGGCATCAGAGACAAAAGGGTGATGACTATCAGCGTCCCGAAAGGAAGTGATCTCTCCGGTCCGTTTATTATCATGTTTGCGATCCACACCATAAGGTTCACGACTACGACTATACTGACCGAGAGCAGCATTATCGCCGCATACTTGGCGAAGTAATATGTCTTTCTGCGGATGGGAGAAGACAGTGTATTCTTTATGGAATGGACCGAGAAATCCCTTGTAACCAGCAACACTTCCAGGACGACGATCACTTCGAACAACGGGAAATTAACGCCGCATATTATATCGACATCCGTCTTATAGCCTTCAAAGGAAAATACGATCTCACGATACTGCTCGGTGGTTAGCTCGTATGCATATTCAACCCCGTAATCCGGAAGGCGTGACTCGACATATTCATTCAGATCCATATACAGGCCCTGATCATAAAGAGACATCCCCCCCATAGGCTTAAGGGTATAAAGGCCCGGTATGGTATACACGATAAGAAGTGCGGCCAGAACAATGATCCAGATACGATCTTTTCCGATCCTGAAAAGATCGGCCTTCAATATATTAACCATTTGCCTTACCTCCCACGAGCATCTTAAAGTAGTCCTCCAGCGATATGCCTTTGCGCACGGTACTCATGACACCGATCCCTTCTTCACGAAGGCGGTCTTGAAGGAAGTTCTCGTTGACCTCATCATAGACCTTGATCGTTCTGTCATCGGTTATCTTGTAATCCATGATCCCGCACTGCTCTTCCAGGACGGCAGCTGCTCTTGAGAGATCGTTACATGTGATATTGATGCTTACCCTGCACTCATCATCCAGTTCTTCCTTGGACACATCCTTTAATATCCGTCCCTCTTCTATGAAGACAAATCTTCCCGCAAGGGTATAAAGTTCCGACAGGATGTGACTGGAGATGACGATCGTGATGCCAAGCTCCTCATTAAGCTTTATAAAAAGGTCACGCATATCGGAGATGCCTATGGGATCAAGTCCGTTGATGGGTTCATCCAGGATAAGAAGTTCCGGCTCGTCGAGGATCGCCAGTGCGATGCCCAGCCTCTGCTTCATACCCAGGGAGAAGTTACGGTACTTTTTCCTGCCTGTGTTTGTAAGACCCACCCTCTCGAGAGCGGTATCTATCTTGGACAGATCCGTTATTCCCTTGAGGATACAGTAATACTTTAAGTTGTCATGAGCAGATAAGTTCCCGAAGAAAGCGGGAGAATCTATAAGGCATCCTATCCTTCCTCTTTCCTGCTCGCCCGTCTTGCCGAACAGCTCATAGGATCCTTCGTCCGGGATCGAGAGTCCCGTAAATATCTTGAGCATCGTGGTCTTGCCCGCACCGTTCCTGCCTATAAGTCCGCATATATCGCCACGGTTAATGGTAATGTCTACCCCATCAAGCGCCCTGTGCCTGCCGTATATCCTGGTAAGCCCCTGCGCCCTGATTATCGTTTCTTTCATGGTCCCTCCCGTATGAGTCGATCTTATGCTCCTATCTTATCCTTAGCTCCTTACAGCAGGCTTAACGATAATCTTAAATCTATCTTAACGCCTGATCCTGTAGCCGACGCCGCGCACGGTCTCTATATATTCGGCATCGGGATCTATGTCCTTGAGCTTCTTCCTGATCCTGCTCATGTGAACATTAAGGGTATTCTCGTCAGCTTCGCAGGAATAATCCCAGACCTTATCGAAGATGGTACTCTTGGTAACGATCTTTCCCCTGTTCTGCGCCAGCAGCAGAAGGATATCGTATTCGCATTTGGAGAAAGGGATGTCTGTCCCGTTAAGGGTCACGGCATATTCGTCCATGACTATCACGAGACCGTCGATCTCGATCCTGTCCGAGGGCATGATGTGCTCCTTGAATCGGGCCTTTATCCTCGCCAGCAGTTCCTCGTTATGGAAAGGCTTGGTTATGTAATCGTCGGCACCCCTGTCGAAAAGATCCAGCTTGGAATCCATATCTCCCACTGCGGTCATGACGATAACAGGTACATCCTTTATCTTCCTAAGACCCCCTATAACATCCTTGCCGCTCTTTCCCGGGAGCATCAGATCCAGGAGTATCAAGTCTATATTGCTTCCGTGGACCAGCAGGCCTTCTGTACCCGAGTATGCGCTCACGGTAGCAAAGCCGTTCCTGCCAAGATATATCTTCAGCATATCCTGGATCTTTTCGTCGTCTTCGATTATAAGGATGGTCTTCATATATCTTCCCTCCGAACTAGATTATAGCAGAAGGGTCATCCCGTAAGGCCGCCGTGGAAGACGCATTCATATACTTTGATCTCTTCGCGGTATATCTCCTCATACCCCTGGAACCAGGTAAAGTCTCCGGTG
Source organism: Oscillospiraceae bacterium (assembly GCA_900176545.1). Taxonomy (GTDB): domain Bacteria; phylum Bacillota; class Clostridia; order Saccharofermentanales; family Saccharofermentanaceae; genus Saccharofermentans. The sequence goes on along the minus strand of FWXP01000005.1, from coordinate 7,477 downwards.
ACGCTGCACTTGTATGTATACTCTCCGTCGCTATAGTACTCGGGGCCTCTATAGGGCATCTTCATATCCGCCGCACGAAGAGCTTCCTTGAGGAAGTTTCCGCTAAAGCCATCACTTAATACCCGTCCCATATAGTTCATGGCATAGACGGCAATACCGTTCTTCCATACGGCTTCCTCTCCCGCGAACTTCTCTCCGCCCACGTAGGTATCGTGGTACATATAAGGTCCCTTCTCGTATCTGAAGTCATGGGATGCAGGTCTTGTGGCATCTACCTCATTCTTGAAGGCGGCATAAGTATTTACGTTTGCTTCCAGACGAAATGCGACCAGCTCCCCAAGATCCGTGTCGGAGCAGGACGTTACCGCCGCTTCACAGCTTTGGTCCTTAACAAGATAGTCCACACTGACGTTCATAAGATCACTTATGGCGATGAGATTTGCTATATCGGGATATACCTGCCCCGCCTCCCACTTGGCTACGGCCTGCCTTGATACACCGAGGGTGTCCGCCAGGGCTTCCTGGGTAAGCCCCTTGTTCTTACGTAATATCTGAAGTTTCTGGGAAAAGACCATATCTCTCACCTCCGATATCAGTATACAGAACCGCGATGGGCGATACCATCTACCGGAAGTTGCCTTTATGCTACTTGGCGTTTACGGTCACGTGCCCTCTTCTATCTCGAGGACATCCTTTTTATCTACGACTGACTTTCCGAACCATTTTTTCTTATACCAGTAATACATAACGATGAGCCCGCGGATACATTCATCCGTGGCAGTTCCCGCATAGATACCGGCAACGCCTATCCCCATGGCTACGCCAACCGCATATCCCGTGGTAAGTCCCAGGCCCCAGTTACAGAGTATCCCTGCTACAAGAGGAAATACAAAAGCACCTGCCGCCTTAAGGCTGTTGACAAAGGTCATGTTGAGACAGCGCCCAGTCTCGACGAATATGTCCGCGATCATGATCATCTGCCCCAAGGCGATGACATTCTGATTATCGGTAAAGATCTGAAGCAAATACCTGCACAGTACCGCATTTGTCATAGCCAGAGCTATCGTTATCGGCAACGAGGTACGAAGGGTCTTGAATACTCTTCTATAGGCCTGCTCCTGCTTACCTGCTCCCACAAGATGTCCCGTTATGATCTGCGTAGACATGGCGCAGGCATTGGAGAAGATCATCGCAAATGATATAAGTGTATTACAATATGCCCTCGCATTAACAGCATCATTTCCCATACCGTTTACAAATGAAAGGAGCGTTGTCTGGTAGAGGTTATATGTCAGGTTCTCGCCGGCAGTAGGAAGGCCTATGCTCACCATCTTGAGAAGGAGCTTCTTGGGGAAAGGCCTTAAGTATTTAAGAGATATCCTGCCTATCTTCGTTACATAGAAGAACACTATAACGGCAGTTACCGCGATAGCTCTGGCTGCAACCGTAGATACGGCTACTCCCGCTACTCCCATATTCATGAACTTCAACGGACCGTAGAGGAAGAGATAGTTGCCTCCGATGTTTATGAGATTGATGCCAAACGTGACCCTCATTCCGATCTTGGTATATCCGTTACATCTTAAGATCTGCAGCATTACATTGAACACCGCCATGAGAAAGCCGCCTCCTCCGACGATATAGATATATGTCATGGAGTAAGGTCTCATCTCCGGAGACACCTGAAGGAAGTCCATTATGAGGGGATTGGCCGCACAGAATACTCCGCTTAGGATGATGCCGATAACAAGGTTCACAACGATAGCCAGAGTGTAGATCATGTTCATCTTGTCGTAGCGCTTGGCTCCGAGATACTGCGCTACTACTACGCTCGTTGCAGTCGCGATAACATTAAAGAGGATATTCATCATGAACATTATGGTGTTGGCGTTACCTACGGCTCCTACTGCAAACTCGTCGTAGTGACTGAGCATCAACGTATCCACGTTGTTGAGCATCGTATTAAGAAACAGCTCAAAGAACATAGGCCCCGCCAGCATAAGAAGCGGTGTCTTCTCATCTATGACTATCGATCTGTTATTGCTCATCGATGACCCTTTCTCTTTGTATCCTGTTATCAGGATTTCAATGATACTACAGGGGCGGAACTATAAATACAAAAACAAAGCGGATCCTGCAAGAATCAAGCCCCGCAGAATGCCGCTATGACATATTATTGACTTTAATACGGACTACATGTAGATTTCTTGCTCAATATCACTCTTCCTTGAGCCAGCCCATGGCCACGCCGCGGTCAAGATTCTTCATGAGCCACTCATAGATCTCCGGCATGAATTCCTTTACGATCTGAGCGCGCTTCTCCACCTGAGGTCGAACGGCACCACCGTTACGCCAGGTGTGACCTTCAGTCAGTGTATTGTGCAGAAGCGGCTGGATACGGTCGAGACAGGCGGCATACTTGGAATCGGTCGTCTCCATGGCATCAAACTCCTCCCACAGGGCACGGATCTCATCTCCCTGCTCCTTGGGAAGCTGGGAAAAGAGCTTGTCGGCAGCCGCTTTCTCGCGTTCTTCCTTGGATTCATTTCCTTTGACATCGTATGCGAAGGTATCACCCGCATAGATCTCGATAAGATCATGGACGACACACATCTTTATGGCGCGTTCAACGCTCGGTTCCTCAACGCAGTATTCCTTGAACAGGAGCGCCATGACCGCGATATGCCAGGAGTGCTCTGCATCGTTCTCATGACGTTCTCCGCTGATTAACATCGTCCTTCTGTAGACCGAAGTCATCTTATCTATCTCAGCCGTGAACTTAAGCTGCTGATCAAGTCTCATATTGCCCGAACTCAGGAAGTCTTCTATACCCATCTTATATTCGCTCCTTTTGTGATCCTAATATCAGTATACCTCTACTTCATAAGCTCCCAAAAACAGATAGCACTGGCTGCCGCGACATTCAGGGAATCAACACCCCTGTACATGGGGATCATGACCCGGTAGTCACTTGCCGCTATGACCTCTTTGGGAAGACCGGTCCCTTCCGTACCAAGGAGCACGGCCAGCTTCTCGGTAGCTCTTATGTCATCACTGTCTACTCCGACGGAATCATCTGTAAGAGCCATGGCTACAGTCTTGTAACCTTGCGAATGCAGAAGCTTTATAACTTCCTCGCCGCCTGACCTTTCAAGGGGCAGACGGACCCAGGGGATCTGAAAGACAGTCCCCATGGCAGCTCTGGCGGATCGTCTCGTAAGAGGATCGACAGATGCATGCGTCAGAAGGACCCCATCCATTCCCAGAGCTGCAGCCGAACGGAATATCGCACCGACATTAGCGGGATTTGCCACATCGGTAAGCACTGCGATCCTTCTCTTATCCTCGCAAAAATCAGTAAGTGATATCTCCGATTTCCTTCGAAGTACCATCCAAAGTCCCCTTACCAGATGGTGACCTGTCATATTGATCACGACTTCACGCTCGGCAACATACACCGGGATCGTATCAAGCCTTTCCCTGCCATACAGCTTCTCTATAGCTTCAAAGACAGGTTTGGCCTCGATATCAAGCCTCTCTGTCTCTACCAGCATGGAAACGGGCTCATATCCTGCCTCCAGCGCTCTTATGATCACATAGGCACTCTCGGCGATGAACAATCCCTGATTTCTCAGTTGCCTCTCGGTAGTCCCGGAATAGATCTCCATCTCCGGGTCATTTATATCTCCGATCTTAATAAGATTCATAACTTCATCTGTCCTTATATCATTAGATAAGGACACTGTAGCATTATGATCGTCAAAGGTCTATATCCGAGATCCCCTATTCGCATTACGTGACGCTACGATATAAGAAAGTGTCGATATAAGGACCATAAGGATCAGTATATGAAGTATTGTATGGTACACGTCAGGGATATATACTCCGTCGATCTGAAGCCACTTAAACGCTCCCTCGAAGTAATGACTCTTGTTCTCATATCCGTTGCCCGTGATAGTGACCAGCTCGTGACTCATGAACTGGGTTATGAACCACAACGAAGTCCAGATAATGACAAGCCACCTTCCGATCTTATCTTTGAATACGAACAGCAGCACGCACACCAGATATATGATAAAGAAGATCCCGTCTTCCTTATACGAACGTGTGACAAGATACGAATCCCTGAGGTATACTCCCGTCATATCAAGGAAAAACCATGCAAGCAGCAATAACTGAAATATCAAACAGACTTTTCTTCTCATCTCTTTTTCCGTCCTTGATCTTGATAGCAAGACTATACGAACAAGAGCAGTTGCTCGCCACCAACCGGCACTTTACTATCTGTCAACTGACGATTGCGTACCAAGGATCAAATTATTTCAGACTATGGTACACATCCACAGACATATCTTTGTTATAGACTTCATATGCCCGATCGGATAAGACTATGTTATGCTCTTCGGCATATTTATGTATCACCTTATGTGCATCGGACACCTTGGAAAAACCACCCCTAAAGTTAAGGTGCAAACACCCGGATTCATAGATCTCAACCATATCATCGCCGAAATGATCAGCAACAGGCAGACAGGTCCTCATCGTAAACTTCTCTTCATCATCTAATCCGTCGTACTGAACAAAATGACTTCCTGCAGGTTGGACCCCCGCCTTCGCCGCTTTCTCATATAGCTTTCCTACAGACATCCCCAGCTTTTCCGGTTCAACATTCTCATCGATATAAAGACATGTACATCTTTCAAATGATCTAATATCCGGTTCTGCGGCTTGCACATCGGAGCTAGTTTGACTTTTATCTGAAAGCATCTCTTTCATATCTTTCAGAAGAGAATCCGTTTCCTTGATCTTGCTCTTTACTATATCTTCCTCATTTGCTTCACCGTTAAGGATCTGCTTTATCTCAAAGAGAGAAAGTCCGATACTCCTCAGACGCCTGATCGTCTCCAAGGTAGAAAGCTGTGACTCGTCATAATAATGGTAACCATTTTCTTCGTTTGTCATCACGGGTATCAGGAGCCCCTCCTCACGATATATGCGAAGAGCTTTTCTTCCGACGTTGCCCATCATCGCAAACTGTCCGCTGGTATACATCATCCTGTCACCTTCTTCCTTCGAACTCTTCCGAATGCTTCTATAAATCCGATATGAAGCGGAAGTATCTTATATAAAGAGTAGTGTTCATATCTTTGGTAGCCGTCTCTATTATAGAACTTTAATACCGCATCAGCGATCGACTCGATACAGTTATCATTCAGCTTCCTGCCCAGCTCCGATGACGCCAGGCGGGGAGAACCGAGATACCCGTATTCGCCCATCGCCGATAACTGCTTCTCGGTAGAGATCATATCTCTGTCCGTGATAACAGAGTCCGGAAGATCCTTATACCCGTCACGCACATAGTCCTTATCCATGGCCAATAGACTTGATGTCTCGACCCAGCCTGCATGGTAATCGTTATTGTGCTCATTCTCGAAGACTTCAAGATCACAGGGCATCTTCACGCCCTCCCCCATAAAGATCTGTCCCATAGGAGCCAGCGCACACAGATCATGCTTTCTATTGATCTTCCTTACTGCCTTTTCCACTGCGATAAGATGCAAAGGATCAGCATGTGAAGCAATAACAATAATATTCTTAAATCCCATACAACAAAGACTATCGATCACACCATAAGCAACATCATAAGTGGTCTTCATCGTAAAGTGTATCGATCCGTAAAACTCATTTACCGAAGCTGAAGCTATGGGAAAAGAAGGCAGATAAAAACACGTTGCATCTGACTCAGACTCAATGAGCTTCATCGCCCCTTTACTCCAGTACTCTCCCTCGATAAGATCGGTTGCCAGCGGCAGATGCCACCCGTGTTCTTCAATAGGTGCCATCACCGCAAAGACAACACTCTTTTCCTTGTCGATCTCCTTAATCTCTTTCCATGTTAATAAGCTTAGATCTCGCATTTGATCCCTCGTATTATCAGATTTGTAGTTTTTATAGACCCTCATCAAGGTCTTATAATCTCTAACAGACGCTGTGGATTAGTATTCTATCCCTAACGCTTTGACGTTTTACAGGAGGCTATAACCACAGCCGTTTGTTTAAGCGGTAATTAGTTAGATAACGCATGACGTTTCATTTAGCACGAGGTTACGTAGGAACAAACAAGTCTGTGGATGAAAGCAGTGTCAAATATTCATTTGGAGGTTCTGCTATGTTTTACGCAGGAATTGATGTGGCAATGGATAAACACGATTGTGTTGTCCTTGATTCTGACGGTAATTGTATCGTTGAGGTTTTTACTTTCAAGAACAACCGTGACGGATTTAAGACCCTTAAGAAAGTTCTTCTATCTTGTTCCAGAAATCCCAAGAAAATAAAAGTAGGGCTGGAATCTACCGGTCACTACAGCGATAATCTTCTGGCTTTCTTGAACAGTATCGGTTTCGCCCCCGTGTTGTTCAATCCGTTACATACTAATCTTTTCAGAAAAGGTCTAAGCCTTAGAAAGACGAAAACGGATCACGTCGATGCGCATACCATTGCGACTATGCTGAGAACTGAAGATCTCAAGTCCTACTCGCAACAATCTTACCATCTTGCGGAATTGAAATCACTAACTCGTTATCGTTCAGCCCTGGTTTCTGACTGTAGCCGTCACAAGGTAACGCTCGTCAGACTCTGTCAGATATTATTTCCTGAGCTGAAAACTGTTGTTTCTGCATTGCACGTAGCTTCTGTGTATGCCCTGCTTTCTGAATTACCCTCAGCAGATAAGATTGCTAAGTGTAACCTTACTCACCTTACAGCATTGCTATCTTCAGCTTCAAAGGGACACTATAGTCGCGATAAAGCTATTGAGATAAGAGATGCTGCCAGAGCATCCATTGGCATCAAGAGTGTCGTCAAGGAATTAGAACTTCAGCAGACCATCGAGCTTATTCAGATCTACCAGCAACAGATCGAGGCTGTTGAGGAGCAGATTAATAATCTCATGGATGAAATTGATAGCCCAATCACTTCCATTCCTGGTATTGCCAATCGAATGGCTGCTGTAATCCTTGCTGAGACAAATAACTTTCAAGATTTTGAACGCGCGGAACAAGTCCTCGCATTCGCCGGATTGGAACCGTCTGTATACCAGTCAGGACAACTGACGTCAACGCATTCAAAGATGGTTAAACGCGGTTCTAAATATCTTCGCTATGCTATCTTCAATGCAACAAAGTATGTATGTCATTGGGATCCAACATTCAGATCCTATCTAGCTAAGAAACGAGCAGAAGGCAAACCGTATAATGTTGCCGTATCGCATGCAGCCAAGAAGTTAACAAGGGTTATGTTCCATCTCGTAAAAACAAACAAGGAGTTCGTTCCGCAAGCATAAACCACATCTGATCCATACCACTTGTTTTCCCAAGCACCTCGTGGGTGCTTGATTCGTTATGCAATTATCAAGGTTCAATGCAACTAGCGTTTACGCTACATTTTTCTTATTGACTTTTAATAGTTAGTCTCCTGT
>FWXP01000007.1 GCA_900176545.1 Oscillospiraceae bacterium | reverse complement strand
AAGTGTTGTTTGATCCTAGATTGAATTTTGTAACTAAAGAGGAGGAGAGTAACATCTCCTCCTTTTTTATGTTATACATTTCCTGCGGACGTAGAAGAACAGACTCATAGAAAAATATATGAATAAAGTAGAACGAGAGAAGATAAGGGGAAGGGGAATTATAGGGAAAGGCTATACAGATCGAAGACCGGAAAGCTGATACGAAGTTGTCAAAAGTATGATCTTGGACCTGAAACAACCTGGTTGAAACGTGGTAAAAGATTCATAATAAGGCAGCGGGAGTGAGGAATAAATCCAAATTGTTAACAAATCGTCTGTTGAATCATTCGATGAATAGATTGGAAACGCTTAAAATAGGGGCTTTTCAGGATTTTTGAAAAATATGAAGAAAATGTGAAAAAACTATTGCAAAATTGAAAAAGGGTGCTATACTAAAGATACAAACTCAATAACTCCCAGGAGGAAATGTAAAATGAAGAAGATTCAGAAGTCTAAGAAGGGTTTCACACTTATTGAGATGGTACTCGTTATCGCTATCATCGTTATCCTTGCAGCAGTACTTATCCTTGGTATCGGCGGATATCTTGCAAGAGCTGATAACGCAGCAGCATCTGTATCTGTACACAACAGTGCTATCGATTCTGTTACAAGTGTTGTTTGATCTTAGATTGAATTTTGTAACTGAAGAGGAGGAGAGTAATATCTCCTCCTTTTTTAATCACTAAGATCAGATTGATAATGCATAATTGTCGCGACTTTCCTAGGTCCTGAACATTAAGGATTATTTAAGGAATTACGATTGATATATGCTCGAATCGAAGTATAATTATGTTAACAGGATTATGTTAAGGAGGGCAAAATGCATAAGTTGACCAAGAATAACAAGCGCGGCTTCACTTTACTTGAAATCGTAATCGTTATCGCTATTATTTCGATTATTGCAGCTGTTCTTGCTATTAATGCCAGTGACATATATAACAGATCTCATAACAAAACTGTGCAGGTTACAGGTGAAGTGGTATCAGTTAAGGGCGGGATCGCAGATAGTGAGAGCGTGCTCTCCGGTAGTTATCATTTCTGATTAAAGGGGGGAGTTCTTTTGAAGAATCTTAGTAAAAAAGGATTTTCATTGCTGGAAGTAATGCTCGCAGTAGCTATTATGGCAATCACATCCAGTATGATCATGTACGGTTTTGTATCTTCAATGAGTTATGCTAATAACTCCTCGATCTATGCAAGATCTGCAGCGTTTAATGCCAGAGGAAACTATTATTTTATAACTCATTTTGCGCATACGGCTCGCGGTGAAGGTGACTCAAGTAGGTATAAGGAACTTAAGACCGAGGCTGGATTCTACGGTGGAGGTTCAACAAAGCAGGAGATCAATATTGCGGGTGGTTCATTGGATGTTGATGTTGTAGCAAGAAGGTTCAGGATGGACAGCAATGGTCCCGGAGGAGCTGTAAGTACAACAACATTTAATGTTGGTTCTGCGATTGTTGCTGATTCTACAGAGGGTACGGGTAATTATGCAGACGCTACTGTAGCTGATAACAGAACAGGATTCTTCTATACAGTCCCTGATGTTAATTTCCCTGCTGAGTATACATGTCCTGATGGTAAGTGCCCAATCTGTGGTACAGATTACACGTTGGTCATGATGAGGCGTGGAGGACAGTCCCTTGAGACGGGTCATTTCCACTATGTATGCCCCCACTATAATAATGCTGACCATGATCTGTACAGACAGCGTGTTCTTGATCAGTGGTAATCGAGAGGTGTAATAATGAAAAAGGTAACTAAGAACTATAAGAAGGGTTTTACCCTTGTTGAGGTGATGTTAGCTGTCGCTATCGTTGTGTTGATCAGTGGTCTCTTCGTCAGCCTCATCATAGCGACGCACGAGTCGTATTACACAACATATAACTACAATGATTCCACTGACTATTGCCAGATGTTCGCAAAGATGATTCAGGATAAGATTCAGGCTGATCGTCAGGATACATCATTTACTACCGGTTCCAGGAAGTATGTTATGAATGCCAGCATCTGCCAGTTCTGTCCTTCCGGCTCTACCACTCCTGTAGTTGAGATGCCTAGAGTATACGCAAGAGACGGTTCGGTTCCCAAGTGGGTTTTCTGTGTTTCTGATGTCAGATTCAATGAGTCCACCGGAATGTGTGATATTGATATCACCGTTGTCGACGCAGTTCATGATCCCGGAACAGTACTTTATACATATACTTTTGGATTCTATGTTCCTAACTACCAGGAGAATCATAAGATCAAGATCACAGAAGGTTCCAATACTCCTTATTCAAATGGCGGAACATCAATAGATAATTACGAGATCGTCGTTACAAGAGTATAACCTTTCTTTCAGTAAGTAGTGCAAAGATCTCCATATCGCATGGTATGGAGATCTTTTTTATGATATTTTGTAGGAGTCATTAGATAGGAGGCTTTAAGTCTGAACATGTTTGCAAAGATGCCGTGGCTTAAAAAGATAATCATCATCGTATCGTTCTTCTGCATGATGCTCTTATTGATGCCATCATTATCTGAAACTTTGCTGCTTAGCCTTGTTGGTGGGCTTTTTATGTTCCTTGGGCCTGATCGAGATCTACCCAAACTATCCATAAAGAGGTTGGTTTTTGCTTCGATCATGGCGGCATGTCTAATTGCCTTTTATTTCTTTTATCTGGCAGAGTTCAATGATATATCATCGATGTCATTCATTTTGACTTATTTGCTTTATGGTATTTTGTCGATTGTCTTTATATATTTACTGACAATTTCTTGTGAAAGATTAGCATACTCTTCCGGAAGTACGAGCGATCATGCTAAGAACACTCATATATATTCTCTATTTGCTTTTGTCTTTTCGTTAGTTGTAATGCTATTTGTATCCCAATCGTCTCCTCTATATGTGATGAATTTCTGGGATGACAGTAACATTTATCATACAGTTGCGAGAGCAATGTTGAATGGTAAGCTTTTGTATCGTGACATTTATGATCAGAAGGGACCTTTGATGTTCTTTATTCAGATGCCCGGAGTTGTGTTGTCGCCCCGTAATTTTTGGGGAATGTACATTACTGAAGCTGTTGCCGTTGCTTTATGGATAATTGTCTCATATAAGTGTATAACGCTGTTTGTTAAGCCCGGAAAGATCACATTCTTACTCTTTTCTCCACTATCTATGCTGGCACTGATTTCTCATTCATTTCATTACGGTGGAAGCGCAGAGGAATTTCTCCTGCCGATCTTCGGTTATACGCTTTATATTGGCATTAAATGTATAAAAGAAGAACGATTCTTCGCTAATAAAGAGGCGTTTATAATAGGAGTCCTTTCATCGATAGTATTCTGGACAAAGTATAATCTGTGCGGCATATTTCTGGGCTTTATAGTCTTTGTTATCATTTATGCAGTAAAATGCCGTCAGCTCAATAAGTTGTGTAAGCTCGTAGGCGCTTTTCTCATCGGTTTTTTTATCATATGTATTCCTGTCGGAATCTATTATGTTATCAACGGCTCGTTGAAAGATCTTTTCGAAGGATATTTTGATAGTATCGTGTCAGTATATATTAAGAGAAACAGAACTATGTATGCTGAATCGGCAACGATTCGCTCTTCAGATTCGCCGTTTTTGATAGGGTTCGTAAAGGATCAGGTGAGTATGTTTATAGCGAATTATAAATATGAGCATATTTTGTTTTTATCCTTCTTCGCATCTTTCATTTATCTTGCTTCACAGAAGAATAAGAAAATGCTCATGTTCTTTATACTGACATTAGGTTCATGTTCTCTCGGTATATTCGGAATGGGTTTTCAAATGCCATACTACCTTATGGGATTGAAGGCTTTTGTAGTATTTGCATTCATACCGCTTTTCATACTTATAGAAAAGGTTGAGTCTAAGTTTACGAATAAAGCTATGGTGACTTTCTTGTCTGCTTTTGCTGCACTTTGCCTTACCGCAACAGTTATAGTAGAAAGTCCTTCGTTATTCATGCTTGGAAGAAAGAGGGATGAGTATCCGCAGTTCCAGATCGCAGACATTATCGCTGCAGACGGTATATCAGATCCTAAGATCATAAACTACGGATTCCTTGATTCCGGATTTTTCTTGGCATGTGATGTGCTTCCATTTAATACTCATTACTGTACCAAGTACTATTTTGAGGAACAAAATGAGCTTATCAAGGCTCATGAAGCGGATTATATAATCACCAAAGGTACGACTTATGAATGGGAAGGGTATGAGCTTATATACGTAAGTTCTACCTATGAGATGGACTGGGACGGAAGGGATACAGTCGACAATACATTCTATCTCTACAGACTTCGTTCTAAAGATCAGGCATATTAGTATAGAGATCGTTTTTATGATATTTTATAAAATCATACGGTAGGAGGTCTTTAGCCTGACGTGTTCGCAAATATTCCGTGGCTCAAAAAGGTAATAATCATTGCATCGTTCTTCTGCATGGTACTTCTATTGCTACCATCATTATCTGAAGGATTGCTCCTGAGCCTTATCGGAGGACTTTTGTTGTTCATCAAGCCCGATTGCGCCTTCACAAAGATATCTTTAAAGAGGATCGTATCCTCTTCTGTGATCGCGGTCCTGTTACTGGTTGTATATTTATACTATCTGTCGCAGTACAATGATATATCATCGATATCATTCATTATGAGTTCATTGCTATATGGTATCATTTCTGTCGTTTTTATATATGCATTCATATCTTTATGCAGCAAGGCAGATTTTACCGGTGTGAGGTCAGGTGGATCGACAAAAGTCTCTTACAAGTACCTTATCTATGCGCTGATCTTCTCAGTTTTGGCAATGCTCTTTGTATCTCAATCATCACCACTGTACGAGATCAATTATTGGGATGACAGCAATATCTACCATACAGTTGCAAAAGCGGTATGGAACGGTAAGCTTTTATACCGTGACATCCATGATCAGAAAGGACCTTTGATGTTCTTTATTCAGATCCCGGGAGTGATCATTTCAGATGATTCCTTTACGGGTATGTATGTCATAGAGGCAATTGCGTTCTTTGCATGGACGGTCATTGTATTAAAGACGGTATTCTTATTTGTAAAGCCCGGCATCGCGACATATATATTGATACCTCCGATATCACTTTTTGCCCTGATAACAAATTCTTTCAGGTACGGAGGAAGTGCAGAGGAATTCATGCTGCCTTTCTTAGGAGCAGCTCTTTATATCGGACTTAGATGTATAAGGGAGGAACGTTCTTTTACTCTTAAGGAAGCATTTGTTGTCGGCATCATATCATCTATGGTCTTCTGGACTAAGTTCAATCTGTGCGGTTTGCTCCTGGGATTTGTTATATATGTACTTATTGTCGCTATACGGGAAAAGAAGCATAAGGAACTTCCGAAGTTGATAGGAATGTTCATAGCGGGCTTTTTCTGTATCTGCATTCCAATCCTTTTATATTTTGCATTTAAAGGTTCCATAAAGACCTTATTTGACGGCTATTTCCTGAGTAACGTATCTGTCTATGTTGATCCTCGTAAAGGCAGCACCTCAGATGCTCCTTTTATCATTACATTTGCCAAAAAACAGCTTGAGATCTTCATGGAGAATTACAAATATGAACACATATTTTTCATGTCTGTATTCTTTTCGCTCATTGTTTTTTCAGCAAGGAAAGAGAAGAAAACGTTCCTGTTTTTTATTCTCACCTTAGGATGTGCTTATTTCGGGATATTCGGTATGGGATTTCAGATAAGCTACTATCTGATGGGATTAAAGTCATTTATGGTATTTGCCATGATACCCTTGTTCCTTCTTACCGAGAAGGTCTCAGATAAACTTACCGTCAGGGCGTTACGACCCGGTCTTGCAGTTTTGGGGATGCTCCTTATTACTGCAACTGTTATAGTCTGTTCGCCTTCGTTGTTCATGTTCGGAAGAGAAAGAGAGGAATACCCTCAATATCAGATCGCTGAAGTGATCAAAGCTGACGGGATAGCTGATCCCAAGATCATCAATTTCGGTTTCCTGGATTCGGGATTCTATCTTGCTACCGATACGCTCCCGTTCAATAATCATTACTGCACGGCATGTGATTATGAGTATTATACTTACGAGCATAAGGCTCTTATACAGCAGAAGGCGGCGGATTATATAATCACCAAGGATAAGACATATGACTGGGAAGGCTATGAGCTCATATTCGTGAGTTCTTCGAATGAGATGTATTGGAATGGAAGTTTCATTGAAGAAGACACGTTCTATCTATACAGACGTGTGTCTTAAAGCTCCGGCTTTTATGTTACAATAATCCCATCATTACGATGTGGATGGATATCTATGGGCTTGATCATCAACAGGAATAAAGATCGTGCATTTGAATTAGATCTGTTGCGAGGTGTCGCGATAGTGATGATGATGGCCATGCATTTCTCCTGGGATGTCAGATACGAATTCGGTCTGGATGCTTTCGCTTATCTGGAATCAGACTGGTATGAGGTCTTTGTACATCCGGTTATCCTGGTGCTCTTCGTAGGTATATCCGGTATCTGCTGTTCATTTTCCAAGAATAACTTGAAGAGAGGTTTGAAGCTTCTGGGGGTGGCACTGACCTTTACGGTGGTGACAGGTTTTATCACCTACGTTATGGATATATACTGCTTTATCCTCTTTAATGTTCTTCATATGCTGTCGGTATCTACGCTCGTTTATGCGCTTCTTATATTCATAATGGAGAAGTTGAAGCTTAGCGAGAATGCCAAGACACTCATCCTCGGATTGCTCGGTCTCTATATCATGAGCCTTGTTATGCATATCCATTATTATGACAGGGTAAGCACCAACTGGCTCTTGATCCCTACAGGTATCTCAGTTGAAGGTGCTCCTTCGGTGGTAGATTATATGCCGCTTATACCATGGATGGGAGTCTTCCTTATGGGAGGCGCCATAGGAAGAATGTGCTATAAGGATAAGAAGTCCGTATTCTCTACGCCTTCTCCCTTGATCTGCAAGATCAAGGCTCCGCTCGAGTTCCTGGGAAGGCACTCCCTCATAGTTTATCTGATACATCAGCCTATCGGCTACGGAATACTGTACGTTATATTCAAGCTCCTGGGGAAGATCTGACGGATGAGGAGGAACCTTAAGGATAAGTCGGACAGGATATCGGTGAGAAGTGCTGTCCTAAGGACTGTGCTCCTGCTCATATTGGCTGCCTTACTCGGCGCGGTATACTACCTTCCTCAGATCCTTATATCCCGACAGGCGGCAGACATCTACTGCAGCAAGGTATTTCCCGTAGTAGCTTTTATCCCTAATACATTTAATTCGCTTTTTCTTATATCCCTTACCGAGAATATCGTCGTGGCAGGCGGCGCCATGCTCTTATTTCTTGTTATAAGAAAGATAGTGCAGCTAATAAAGACTCTTATAAAGCGGGGCGCGGTGCCTTTCGTAAAGGACGTATATAAGCTTCTTCGTGATCTTCTTATCGTCGCCATATGCATGATGATCGTCTTTCAGATGATGCACGGGGTCAACTACAGAAGGACTTCCATTCCCGAGGGGATGGGGCTTACCCGCGAAGAACATACCTACGAGGAATATGCCATGGCTCTCAAGTGGGCCTACGACGGGATGATAAGCGCCAGGATGCAGCTGGGAGAGGACTATAACGGAGTTGCCCATATGAGCACTTCCTTCGAGCAGGCGGTGTTCGACGCCAATGCTCTCATGAATTCCGTATCCGATGACTACGGTTACGGCATGTCCCGCAATTATGTAAGGGCCAAGGGTGTTATGCTTAGCCATTACTGGAGCTACACGGATATTACGGGCTTTTACGATATGTTCCTGGGAGAAGCTAATCTCAATACGGACTATCTGGATATCCTCTATTTCCCCGTGACATTATGTCATGAGATAACTCACGCCAAAGGTTATGCGAGGGAGTCGGATGCCAATACGGCGGCCGTTCTTGCCTGCATAAGATCTCCCAGAGCCGACTTCAGGTATGCCGGGTACTATGCGATATTTGTGGATCTTTATTACAAGACCGCATCCTATGCCGAAGAAGAGGGAAAGGCTATGCCGATATCCTTGAGCGATCCTGCCTTTGAGGCTGTAGTAAGGGATGCGGAGGCAAGCAGCGCCTACGACGAGTCCCTGGCCGACAATCCTTTTACTCGCCTGGTAGAGAGGTTCTCGGAGAGCGCCAACAACACATTCCTTGAAGCCAACGGACAGGTGGGCGGCACAAAGACTTACATAATACCGACAAGTATATATGTGGACTATTTCTGCATATATGTATACGAAGGAGATTGATACGTGAAGGTAGTACTCAGAGGTCACGCCAATACTTACGGCATCTCGGATGTCTTAAGGCTTTTCTGCACCAAGGTCAGGGAGGATAAGGAAAAGAACGAGGTCACCGCAGAGGACGGCCCCGACCTGACCCTTATAAGTGAAGTATACGAGGGAAGAGCCTTTACATACCGTGACGGCGAGGCGCGTCCTGCAAGTGATGAAGAATATACGCTTGATCCCAAGAGAGCCGTGAAGAAATCATTCTACGTATATATGCGCGACCTTATGTCGGTATCCTATCCCTGGGGCTGCCTTACGGGGATACGTCCTACCGTGGTGGCAGAAGAGGAAGGCTTTGACGAGAAGAGCTTAAGCTCCAAGTACCTTGTAAGGGAAGATAAGGCTAAGCTTGCCTGCATCACGGGAGCTAACGAAAGGCGCATCCTGGAAGAAATCCCCAAAGAGGATATGGGGCTTTATATCGGGATCCCGTTCTGTCCCTCAAGGTGCGAGTATTGTTCCTTTATATCCGCTGACGCTACTAAGCACCTGAATATCCTGGATAAGTACGAAGAGGCTCTCGAAAGGGAACTTCAGTACATCGCCGATAATATCTTAAGAAATATCTCCATGGTCTATATCGGCGGAGGAACGCCTACGGTGCTGTCCGATAAGACCTTCGAAAGGCTCATATATAAAGTCAGGTCGACACTTAAGATGACACCGGAGACGGAATTTACGGTGGAAGCCGGAAGACCTGATACCATAACATCCTATAAGCTTAGTGCCATGAAGGACGCAGGGGTTAGAAGGATATGCATCAATCCGCAGACCATGAGGTCCGAGACTCTTTCTAAGCTCAACAGAAGGCATACCGCGGAAGATGCTGTCAAGGTATTCGAGGAAGCAAGGTCTATTGGCTTTGATGTTATAAATATGGATCTTATAGCGGGACTTAAGTATGAGCGTGATGAGGACTTTCTCTATTCGGTCCAAAGGCTCCTTGAGCTTCGTCCTGAAAATATCACCATCCATACGCTCTATAAGAAGAGGCGCGCTGCCATG
Organism: Oscillospiraceae bacterium; assembly: GCA_900176545.1. Classification (GTDB taxonomy): domain Bacteria; phylum Bacillota; class Clostridia; order Saccharofermentanales; family Saccharofermentanaceae; genus Saccharofermentans. The sequence continues at coordinate 114,204 of FWXP01000007.1, read as the reverse complement.
GGCAAGGATGAGGTGCTGGACAGAGAGCTCACCAGAGGCTCTGTAGATGACGCCCTGATAAAAGGTTACGAGATGCTCTTCGAGAACGGCTATATACCTTATTATCTGTACAGGCAGAAAGATACAGGGCACGGGCTTGAGAATACGGGTTTCGCACTCCCCGGCAAAGAATGCAGATATAATGTCGCGATGATGACCGACAGGAGAGACGTGATCTCAGTAGGAGCCGGCGGTATGAGCAAGAGGATATTTGACGGCGGCAGGTACGAGAGATGTCCCTGCACCAAGGATCCTCATGAATATATCAGAGATCCTCTTCGCTTTGCTTCGAAGAAAGTCCTGTTCTTTCGCTGATGATATAGCGGGGGCGGGCCTTCGTCTCCAGGTAGATCTTGCCGACATATTCTCCGATGACGCCAAGGCTTAAGATCTGAACTCCGCAAAGGAAGCAGATGATGGAGCTGGTGCTTACCCATCCCTGGATGGTATTACCGAGAAAATAACCGACTACCATATAGATGATCATGATAAAGCTCAAGAGGGATACGACTACGCCCGAACCGGTGATTATCCTTATGGGCTTGATGGAAAGGCTGGTTATGCCGTCGAAGGCAAGGGCCAGCATCTTTGACAGAGGGTAGTGGCTCTCGCCTGCGATCCTCTCGTGGCGCTCATAATAGACGGATGTGCTCTTAAATCCTACCAGGGGGATCATGCCTCGAAGGAAGATATTTACTTCCTTGAAGTTCGCGAATTCCTTAAGGACCTTGGAGGATATCAGGCGATAGTCGGCGTGATTGAATACGACCTCGGCGCCCATAAGCTTCAGGAGCTTGTAGAAGGCTTCTGCCGTGAACCTCTTCATGAATGTATCGGTCTCTCGCTTGCTCCTTACTCCGTATACTACCTCGCATCCGTCGTGATACTGCTTTACCATCTCGGTCATGGCCTTTATATCGTCCTGTCCGTCGCAGTCTATGGAGATCGTTATGTCCGCCAGTTCCTTGGCCTCCATGAGACCTCCGAGAAGTGCGTTCTGGTGACCTCTGTTGCGGCTGAGGCAGACGCCGGTATATGCTTCGTTCTTAGAGGATAAGTCTTTTATGATCTCCCATGTCTTGTCGCAGCTTCCGTCGTTGACGAACATGATCCGGCTCTTGTCGGAGATGAGCTTCTCGCTCTTTAGAAGATTGAGCTCTTCAAGGAACTCCGGAGCAGTTATGGGAAGAACCTCTTCTTCGTTGTAGCACGGTATGACTATGTAGAGAACGGGAAGATCCATTTTAACCTCTCTCAAGTGTTGTTTACTGGGAACATTATATTATTTGCGGACCCGAAATACAAAGAAAAACACCTTTTCTATATTAATAAAAATAAGAATACTTTGCTATATATCTAAAAACGTTATGCTATAATTGATACTGAATAAATATACGGAGGAGCGGTTCATGGCCACTTTAACACGATTGGCAAGCACATTGACGGCAAGATACTTCCCATCGCAGACATTAACTGATGCATTTTATATAGACGGACGATTATTCGGTAAGAGAGAAGCAAGACAGGCGGATATAACCATTGATAAAGAGGAGAGAGGTTTTTTCTTTTCCGTGTTCGCTCACCCTACTATCCCCGAGTATGAGATAGGTACTTTACCTCCTTATGAGCCTCAGCTTCGCGGCACTTGTAATGAAGTAAAGTTCGGACGTAAAGAGATCGACGGCATGATCGAGGGTTTCCTTGCTACGGCAGTAGACGTCACAGGCAAGATGAAGCTCAATGACAATAACGATCGTGCCCCTTATTTTGCAGGCGTTATCGTAAGGGACTCCGAGGCTTTCGCAGTAACCATCGGTACCGGACTTGCATTTTTATACAGAGACGATACGCTCTTTCCTTTGACTGACGCAGGTATCCCCATGGAGCCTATCGACAGCATGGGCAACAGGGTAGGAGACTTCATGTATTACTGTTCCTCCAAGACGGCTAATGCTCTCTGGTCGAACTTCTTTACATTGTCTCCCGACGACTGCATCATCCTCTGCAATAAGGAGATCTACGATGCACTGGGCCAGAGGGAGATACTTCGTATCCTCGCTGAGGCTGAGGATCAGTGCGATGCCGCAGGCGTTATCATCACACAGGCTTCCGCAAGGATGCCCAATGTTCCCATGCAGTTCTCCATCTCCTTTGTCGAGAGCGTGACTAATGAGGATAAGAAGGGTCTCTTCGGATTCAGGAAGAAGAATAAGGAAGAAGATATGTCTTCCATGAGCATAGAATCCACTACCGAGGGCGGTGTCGTAGGTGCCGCTTCTGCAGCTATCGCAGATGCGGGCTTCACCAGCGGACTTAACGCAGCAGCTTCCGCCGAGGCAGGTGTTGCAGGTGCGGCCGCTTCCGCAGCCATCATGTTCGGTGACAAGATCCCGAGCCCCGTGGCTCCTTCCGAGAATCAGGTGGCATCGGCAGATAAGGGCATCGAGCTTACAAAGGACCAGCCCGCGGATTCCGCTTCACCTATCGAATTCCTCGACACTTCCGTAAGCTCCGAGCCTGCGGTAGAGGTATCCGCTGAGGAAGTAATGAAGAATCTCTTTGAGGATTCCGTCAAGAAGGAAGAGAAGAAGGAAGATGAGATCATCGAGGAATCTCCTTTTGTAGCAGGCGGATTCAATCCTTTTGAGGCTGCATCCGAGGCTCCCGAGAGCGCTGCTCCCCAGATGGAAACGGTATCTTCCACACCCGTTATCCTTCCCGATGACGACAATGCCGAGACCAAGCCTATCGATAACCTTAATCTCGATATCTTAAAGACTTTGGAGAAAACAGGTACTAATAGTACAATTAAATCAGAGGACATTATTCAGGCTGCTCTTAAGGAGCTCAACGAAGGCAACGAGGTAGTACCGCAAGTGGAAGATGACAAGAAACCCGTTTCCAACTCTGATGAGATAGTTTTCTCTCAAGGCAATGAAGCCATTACGTTTGACAGCAGTGAGACCGAAGCAAAGGCATCTGCCGAATTCGATCCCTACGGTGTAGGCGACGGATCCGAGATGCAGAACGCGGTTCCTCTGGTATTCGGTGACGACGGATCCACCAAGGCTCCCACCGAAGAGGAATTGAAGTCTGACGGAAGCGACGGCATTCCCGTTCCCGATTTTGAGATCGAGACAGCTAAGCCCGAGCTCAAGGACGATGATAAGCTGTCACTTGATTTCCCTGAAGTATCCAAGGCTGAAGAGGAGAAGAAGGAAGATAAGAAGGAAGAGTCTGAGGAGAAGAAGGAAGCTCCTTCCTCCGGATTCGAGCTTCCCTTCGAGAATCCCGTCGAGACATTCTCCGACGAGCCTCAGGCAGCAGAGGAGAGCAGCGATATCCCTGATATGCCCGTATTCGACGGCAATACATTCGATACTCCGGTAAATGCCGTAAGTTCCGAAGAGCCCATCAATACACAGACTGAGGATGTCTACTCTTACGGTCAGTATGTGGAGAATGAGAACATGGCGGCAGCAGAGCCCGAGTTCACTTCTCCTGCTCCCGAATATTCCGCTCCCGAGCAGCCTGCAGCAGAGCCTCCTTACCAGTCTTTCGGTAACGAAGGCAACGGATATTCCCAGTACGACAACGGCTATCAGTATCAGCCCGGTCAGTACCAGTCCTATGACGATAATGCAGGCGCAGCATATGCAGGTCAGGCAGCACAGCCCGAACAGCAGCAGGCTTCGTCAGCAGATAATGATTGGATCAACGCTATCCTCGGCATCGACGATGAAGAGGATTACGCAAGTGCTCAGGCAGCAGCTTACGATCAGGGCGCAGCACCTGTCGCAGCCGCCGCAGCAACAACGGCAACAGCAGCCGCAGCAGCTGCTCCCGCTCAGAGAAGACCCGGCGGAGCTCCCGGTCCCAGACCTCAGGGCAGCAGACCCGGTGCTTCAGGTCCCGCCAAGAAGCCCGCAGCTCCTGCTTCAGGTATGGGTGGCAGCGGCAGAGGACCCGGCGGCGGAAAGCGTTTCCCGAAGCTCAACCGCAACGGATATATGTTCCTTGCATTTGTTGCAGTATGTCTCATAATCTTCATAGTCCTTATCTCCGCTATCGTCAGATCCTGCGGTAAGAAGGAAGGCGGAGACGAGACAGAGGAGACAACGACTACGGTTACAGAGGAGACAACGACGCTTCCCGTAGAGACCACGGCAGCACCTGCAGGTCCTAACGATCCTATGGGTGTATTCGTATTCTCCGATCAGGTTGGATACAGATCCTGGTGGGATCTCTTCCACACAGCTTACGGCATCGATATCGAGAACGAGTCCGATGCAAGGATCGATCGTGTACTTGCTTATAACGGTCTGACAAGAGATACATTCCCTGCTCCCATTCAGTCCGGAACACAGTTGATACTGCCGCCCGTAGATATGCTCGACCCCAATGTGGAGCTCGTGCCCTATATTACTTCAGAAGCTCCTGCCGATACTCAGGCTCCCGAGGAGACTGCAGCAGAAGAGACAGCAGCACCTGAAGAGAATTGACCATTAACGGTTATTGAGTTTCAAAGAGACGCTGATCAGAATGTCGGCGTCTCTTTCATTTAATAAGAAGATCTGTAAAGCGAGGAGCAAACGTGTTCTATCACTTCCAAAACAAAGAAGGCTGGATGAACGATCCCAACGGGCTCGTATATTTTAATGGTGAATACCATGCATTCTTCCAGCATTATCCCTACGCTCCGAGGTGGGGGCAGATGCACTGGGGACACGCGGTCAGTAAGGACCTTATCTCCTGGGAGGAGAAGGATATAGCCCTCTTTCCGGATCAGCCTTATGAGAACTCCGGAGGATGCTTCTCGGGTTCTGCCATCGTCAAGGACGGAAGGCTCTACCTGTTCTATACATCCGTATCGGAGGAACTTGGGCAGACGCAGTCGGTGGCATGGTCCGATGACGGCGTGGTATTTACCAAGTACGAAGGCAATCCCGTGATAAAGCAGTCCCCGCTTGGCGATAATAAGGACTTCAGGGATCCGAAGGTATTCCGTTATAAGGACTCCTACAGGATGGTAGTGGGAGCCGGTATATACAATATCGCAAAGCTCCTGCTTTTTAAGTCTGATGATCTTCTTCACTGGGATTATGTAGGTGAGCTGCTGTCAGATCCGAAGTTCGGATCCTGCATAGAGTGTCCCGATCTTTTCCCGCTGGAGGATAGATATGTACTGATGTTCTCTTCCATGGTATCCCTGCCTCACAGGGTATGCTTTGCTATGGGCGATTTTGACGGAGAGAAGTTCACCTTTGACAATGAAGATGATCCGTTCTTCCCCGTGGAGACGGGACCTGATTTCTATGCTCCCCAGACATTCGAGGACCATCAGGGCAGAAGGATACTTATCGCCTGGATGTATAACTGGAACAGGAGAGTCGGCGCAGGACAGAAGCAGGTGGGGGCGTTTACTATCCCCAGGCAGCTTGAACTGAACTTAAGGGATGAACTTACCATGTTCCCTGTAGAGGAAGCCTGCAAACTCCTGAAGAAGGAGAGCAGGTTCGTAGTCTACGCCCGCGGTCGGCTCAAGGTCATGTTCGAAGGCAAGACGATATTTGATAAGGCATATGCTTCAGAGCCCGATGTACAGACCCTGGAGGATGTGGGAGTAGTGGAGCTCTTCATTGACGGAGGAAGAGAGACGGTAACCGTCTACATATGCTGATATGGGTAAGATCGTATATGAGGACAAAAGGGTAAGGATATACCTCAAGGATCCGGGCGAGGACAGCGAGAAACTGGACGGGAGTCCTGTCGGAAGACTCGACAAGCCCGTTGGCGGTCTTATGCTCCTTAGCAGGAACAGTAAGGATGTAAGCGCTCTTCAGGGGAGCTTTCACAAGATATATCTGGCAGCATGCGCCGGCAGGATAGAACAAGAGGAAGGCGAGATGAACGATCTTCTCCTTCATGACAGGAGGAAGAACAAGAGCTTTCCCGTGAAGCGTATGAGGCAGGGTGTAAGGGATGCCAGGCTCGTATATAAGGTATTGGGATATAACGAAGAAATAGATATTTCCCTGATAGCTGTAAGACCCATAACGGGAAGGACGCACCAGATAAGGGTACAGTTTGCTTCAAGAAAGCACCCGCTGGCCGGAGACGGCAAATACGGAAGCCGTCTTAAGTGCAGCCTTTCCCTCTTTGCATCAGTACTCGTCTATGAAGATCCGATATCTCACGAGAAGAAGCGCTTCTTTGAAGAAGTTCCCGAAGGATCTCCCTGGGATCTTTTTGACAGTGAGATAAAGACGTCTGTCAAAGATCTATCCTTATAACAGCAAGATCGCCCGATACGAACTCGATCTCACCGAAGGATGCTATAAGGTCCGTATTATCCGTATGGAACCTGTTGCGCTCCATGGATCCGACAATGACATATTCCACGTTATATCTTTCAAGGACATCTCTTATCTCATCAGGATCGGAGGATGTATAGACCGTAGCTATATCCTTGTACCTGGGGGTTAAGTATATGGACCATACGTCGTAGTCGGGATCGGATACGAGAAGATCGGTCTCCGGATCTACTACACCGTGAAATCTCCAGAGCCACTCGTGAGTCTGCCATCCGCATACAGTCTGAAGTCCCGTATAGGCAGATACTATGTTGTAGTCGGTATAGCTCTCACCGTATGATTCGATTATGACGTGAGGACCTTCCACCTCTGTGTTGAACCAGTTGACGGCATCCATATATTCAAGGAGATTGCCGGAGTGGAAGTTACCCGTATAGGTACTTGCGAAGTCCAGGGTATATGCCGTTCCGTCCAGTGTCTTGAACCTGGTCCTGGAGAGGTCATCGCCGCATCTTTGCTTTAAGGCAAGGAGCGGGTAGTGTGCGGGGATCACGAGAAGTATCGTAAGGAATATCCCTATCCTCATGCATATGCCGCTGAATTTGCCTTTCGCCGATATTACGAAGTACAGCCTTGCGATGGCATATGTCATTGCTACGGACAGGATTATAAAGCCCGCGTATGTAAACTTGAACATGGTGTTGGCACGAAGGTAGCCGCCCGTGTAGATGTCCCTTACATAGAATATCTCGGGGGCTATGAGCATCAGTATGCCTACGACAGACATGCCGCATACGAAGACGTCGACGATATTGCGCTCGAAGACGAATCTCGAGACAGGGTTCATGTTCTCTTCGGATCTTCGTGACATGCCGAAGATCTCGCCTGACTTAGAGGCATAGACCGTATTCTTTCCTATCACCGTAACGACGATAAAGACGACAGCAACCAAGACGTGTACTCCCCAGAGGATAAAGAGCTGGAAGAGAGAAGAGTGATTAACGCATCTTGCTATGCTGTTTGAGATCATGTCGAAATGCAGATTGAAGGGAAGTGCCGTCAATGTTGCCGTCGTAAAGACAAGGCTCATGCCGAAGGATGTCCTTGAGAGCGCGCAAGGGAACAGCACTGCCGTAGCTGCCGCCAGTATAAGGACTGCTGCCTGCATGAGAAGATGCAGGGCAGGGCTTCTTCCCGCCGCGAGATATACTCCGAGGATACCGCAGATAACGCACGCGAAGGAGATGCCTCCTGCTATGGTTACAAAGCGGTGGGAACGTATGGTCATGACTACCAGGAGCGTCATGGAAGTGAAGATGAAGTATATGAGGAAATCCCAGTAGTTGGTCATCTGAGCGCATCCGAGGAGGAGGCCGATGAGTATCACTTCAGGTGTTATCACGCGAAGAAGGTTATATACGACAAATTCCCTGCGCTTGTCCTTCTTTACGGACAGGAGCGGGATCAGCGTCTTTGACGGTATGAACTCACTCATGGTCATGTCAGCCATCTTTGCCGCGAAAGCTATGCATACGCACATGATAAGGAGCACTATGACGGTAGATACGACATGAGCGTGAAGGTCTCCTATAAGGTAGGAGTAGAAAGGGAACTCCTCTATGGTCTTGTCGGCTCCGTTCTCTATGCCTTCGATAAGAGAGGAGTCGGGGTTATAGCCGATATATCTGGTGCTGTCCGGATAGAAGAAATGATCGGTCTCGCCGGGATCTATGCCCAATACGTGATGTTTCTCGATCCACTTAAGGAAAGTGTTGCCGACAGAATCCGGGTCGTAATACCAGGAGTGGGAATTACCGAAGATCATGACGGCAGATCCCGTCAGAAGTCCCGTGATATATGTTATCGCACGGGGGCAGCGCATGCCGTTCTTTCTTGCCGTATCGATAAGATATGTTCCTATGGAATAACACATGCCGAAAGGGAGTGCTATCGCGGAGCACATGGCAAGGTTATAGCCGATGCCGGGCTTTATCCCGGATACCTTTATCAGGAGTGCATATATGAACTGTCCGAAATAGTAGTAGTTGATGCTGTATCCCGACAGCCACATATCAGCAGCGGGAAGGGACGGGTTACGGAGCATGGATGTGATGAAGCCGTAATCCATGAACTTCTCCTGACCGTTTATATCGGGCTGGAATCCCTTATAGAAGCAGAGCATCACGAATACTGCCGCAAATACGGTCTCTTCCAGAGTAAGTCTTTCTATAAAGTACTTCTCGGAGATCTTGTCCATGAGTGCTTTGCGGGAACCCTTGAACGTATAGGAAAGAGCACCGATCACTGCTATGGAAAAGAACACGAAGAAGGTATTGAACTTGAATATCTTAAGATATGTAAGGGTCCATACCATAAGGGATGTCCCCAGAAGAGTCATTATCTTGGCGGGGAAGAATCCTCCCGTACAGTGACCTCCGAATATGCGGCAGGCAAAAGGGAAAGATATCATGCCCGACATGAAGAGTATAAGATACCAGCGTAAAAGTAAGATCGCATTGGAAGGTCCCATCAGGAATGACGCAAGGCCCAGTATCGTTACTAAGGGCAATAGCAGGAACAGGAGCTTGAACTGTCCGTCTATATCCGCACCCTTTCCCGTCTTAGCGCTCATGTCAGATACCTTCTGCCAGCGGTGTGATCACGGATGTATTCTCTTCTGAACGGGTGCTGCTTATTATCTTCTCGCAGATATCGTTAGCCAGGCTCACGATGCCGTCCATCCTGTTCTCGGGTACTTCATCTGTTCCGTACTTTATAAGTCCGGAGGCGCAGATGAACATGCCGGGAGCAGGGGAATAGAGCTGCTGGTCGGGATATTTCTCTGTGACTGAATATCTGTTCTTTGTAAGTCTCCAGGACTTGATATCCGACTTCTTAATGACCGGATACATCTTGTGGAATGCGGAGAAATACTTATCCATGATCTCCTCGTCGGAGGCTATCCAGAGCGCATCCGATATGGAGCATGTTCCTACGAGATACACGATGTTGCCGCCGTAGGATCTGGTGCCGAAGACGTTGGAGTGATTGACTATACGATTGAAGGGAGCAGATGCGTCGAACCTCTGATGGTAGACCTCGGAGGGGCATCTCTTCAGGACCATCATTATGCTGATGCTGGCCTTGTAAGTGATGTTCATGAGCTGATCCCTGTAATTGATCGATATGGGAAGGCCGTGGCTGCAGTTGACAAAGGAACGGCAGGAACCGGTGAAGATAACGTAGTCGCTTACGATCTCGAGGCTTCCGGAATTGTTGAGAACGCAGGAAGTGGTATAGGTAACCTTGCCGTTCTCGTCCGAAGAAGACGAGATCTCCGATACGGTGGTGGAATATGAGATCCTTCCGCCGTTATCCGTTATATCCTGGATCAGGATATTTATGAGGCTCGCAAAACCGCCGGGGAAATAACCGACCTTTCTCCTGGACGCCCTTCCGTACCAGAGGGAATCGAACCAGTCCACGGAAAGTCCCTCTTCCTTTGCAAGGGAGAGAAGGGCCTTGTCGGTCTTTCTCAGGTGATGAGGGAGAAGCTCCAGGTATTCCTTGCCTATACGGCTGGATGCCAGGAGTCCTCCGGGATATGTGAGCTCTTCTACGATATCTACGTCAAAGCCCGCCTTGGCAAGGCGCATTCCGCACACGAGTCCGGACAGGCCCGCACCGACGATCAATACCGATCTTCTGTCTGACATCAGTCTATCCTCTTAGCCTCAAAGTAGAATCTCTTCTCAAAAGCTTCTCCCATGGAGAATGTCTTTCTGGGGAATACGCCTTCTGCGCTTATGGTGTCGAAGAAGGAATCCTTGCCCACGTCGGGAAGGAGAATGCCCGTATTGCTGCCCTCTGCGAGCTTTCTTACGGAGTCTTCTCCGTGGATGTAATCTACGTCATAACCCATCTTGTCGATGAATCCCTGGATGGAACCTACGCTCAGTGAATGAGGAGGGTTGGAAAGAACGATATAGGTATCGTCGATATCTCCTACGACCTTGATCCACTGTCCGCCTGCAGGTGAGGACTGGATGCTGACACCGTTATCCTTGAAGTATTCCTTTGCCTCCTCGATGAACTTCTCGGGAGTGATGCCGAATACTACTCTGTGGATAGGCTCGAAGTCGAGTCCCCTGTCGTGGATATTAACGACTTCCGCGAGAGCATATCTTGCGGGATGAGTCTTCTTCTCTTCGTCGCTCAAGCCCTTCTTGATGTTGTCCCAGTGAGCCTTGGCTGAAGCGAGGGAGTGGTTGCCGTCGCCTACTGCGAAGAGCATGCCGTCAGCGCTCTCTGTAAGGAGCTTCTTAAATGCAACGATTATATCAGTGCAAAGGTCGGAAGATGCGGGAATGAAGTATCCCTTGATGCTTCCGGAGCCTGCCATGAGCTCAGTGTCGTAGCAGGGAGAAGCGCCGCTCGCGGTCATCTCGTCCCATGCCATGCCTATGACGGAATCCTTGGGATCGTCGATAAGGAGCATTATGTGGGGAACCTCGACCTTGGCATTGGCCCTGATCCTTACTCTGGGAGGGATCCTCTCAAGTACGGTGCCTTCGGTAGCGCGGATCTTCTCCTTGTTGCCGGGCTCGTAGCTGTACTGCTCGAGATCTACCGCCAGCATGAGACCCTTGCGAGAAGGGTGGATGGGAGTACTTCTGTCAAGGACTATAAAGCCTTCCTTAGGGGAATCCCATATGCCGGAAGTCATGTATTCGTCGATGGATGAAGCGATATTTGAAAGCCTCTTCTTGATACCGTCCTCGTCTTCTCTGGGAAGGTATACTTCGGGAAGTACTATCCTTAAAGTAGAAGGAGCATCTCCTACTTCGCTCTCTATCTTCTGCCAGTAGTCAGGTTCTGATGTGTACTGGTCGCAGGCGATGACTGCCCACTTCTTCAGATCCGTGCCTTCCTTGGGAAGGAGGATATCGGGAACTGCTACTGCGATACTGTTGTCTATATGCATATTTTCAACCCCTTAAGAAATAAGTAGTAAGTATTTTAGCACGGTGTCGGGAGCATTTCGACAATTTGTCGTTTTTTGTCGAAATTTTTGTCCCAAAAGTTTGTTCTTTTCTGCTATCTTGTAGCTACCGGTAATAATCAACGAAAGGAGACAAGAACATGAAGGAAGACAAGAATAAGGATGACGTCTTCGAGACTACATCCGACGTGCCGGAGGTCATAGAGGATATCGATATCCCCGGCGTCGAAGAGCCCGAGGAGGGCAAGAAGGAGGAAGGAAAGAAGGATGACGAGAAGAAGAAGGATCTTGATGTCATCGCCACTGAGTTCGCCATCGCCGTATACGGATTTGCGGCTCACGTCAGGAGCCTTGGACACGTGGCTCTTTCCGAGATGATGTTCAAGGATGTCATGAACGTGAACCTTGCAGCCAATATGGCATCCGATTCCATCGGCAAGGAGCGCTTTATAAGGTGCCTCGAGGACGGATTCTATTCATCCGGAAGGGTCATCGAATACCTGAAGTTCTCTACCCTCGTAGGAGTGACCTCGGAAGAGAGCGGAAGGCTCTACGATGAGGCGGATAAGATCCACAGGATATTCGCGGCATCCTTAAGGACAGCTACGGGCAATAAGAAGCAGTCACCTCAGGTGCAGCAGCTCCAGCAGGCTCTTGCCGCAAGGACGGTAGTCTGACGGCACTATCTCTCGGTAAACGGCCGTACCGGGAGATCCTTTATACTTGCAAAAGCCTTCGTTATTTGGTGTACTATTAATAACCCACTTATTCGGAGGTCACTATGGCAAACAGTGAGAAATCCAAGCTGAAGATATTGCTCCTTTACGATTATTTCCTTCGCCATGTACATGCTTATGACGAAGACAGCGGTGTGCAGATGACCGACATCCAGGCATACCTTCTGAGGGTTACCGGTACTGAATTCGAGCGCAAGTCCGTCTATGCGGATATCAAGAGGCTCAATGAGTTCGTTGAGGCTGCGGGATTAGTTCCTGCAGGACACGAATGGATCACATTGAACGGAAGGAAGTATACCAGGGAGGAACTGATCTACGAACTTACCCTGGACGAGGCGCGTCTCATAGTAGATGCCATCAAGACGACTCCCTTCACCGATTCCGGACTTTGCGAGAAGATCGAGGAGAGATACCCCGCGTACTTCAAGGGCGGTTACAAGTCCCTCATCTCTCACGATAACGTACCCAAGTCCAAGACAAAGTTCCTTCTGAATACCATAAGGACATGCATAGATACCAAGCAGGTATTCTGCTTTAAGTACGGCTACAATATCGCGGGCGGCCTTCGAGGCGTCACGGATAAGACCGTATCTCCGGTGGCTCTTGACTGGGAGAACGGGAATTATTATCTCATAGCCGTAGACAACGACGTATATTCCAAGTGCAATGACAAAGCCGTTTCCATGAGGCGTTACAGGATCGACAGGATGAAGAACCATGTTGTGGGCCAGGGCATAACTTATGTAGGCCTTGAAGGCGACAGGGACAAGATCCTGAGCGAATACTTAAGGAACAGCATCGATGCTTTCGCTTCCGATAAGAGCAGGCTCATAACCATAAGGCTGGAGGCAGATGACGAGAAGACACTGCTTCGTGCCTACAATGCCTTTGCAGGCGATGTCAATGTCAAGAGCATAGTCTCGGACCAGACATCCAAGGGTCTTATAGAGTTTGCCTTCGAGGCGGGACTTGTTCCTACTCTCTTCACCCAGCTGTTCAAGCTCTATACCTTTGACGGCATCAGGGTCACCATAAAGGATGATGTGGTGAGGGAGAAGTTCACGGAATACCTTACAAAGGCTCTGAAGGGCTGATATTGCACAATGTGCATATAGATTTTTCTATATATTTTTTGTAAAATTACAAGGCACGCGGAATGAGAAGCGCGTGCCTTGTTTTGCTACAAAGGAGAGACTTAGACATGAGAAAGTTCACCTCAGATGAATTGAGAAATGCTTGGAAGCAGTTCTATATAGACAGAGGACACGTGGATGTCGGCGCCGTATCGCTCGTATCCGACGGTTCTACCGGCGTTATGTTCAACGTAGCGGGTATGCAGCCCCTTATGCCGTATCTTCTCGGACAGAAGCACCCCTTGGGAACGAGACTTACTAACGTTCAGGGATGTGTCCGTACCAACGATATCGATTCCGTAGGTGACAAGAGCCACGGAACGTTCTTCGAGATGATGGGTTCCTGGTCCCTGGGTGATTACTTCAAGAAGGAGAGGTGCCAGTGGAGCTTCGAGCTCCTGACTGAGCTCTTCGGATTCGACGCCGATCACCTGGCTGCTACCGTATTTGCAGGTGACGAGAATGCTCCCCGTGACGAAGAGGGCGCTAAGTATCGTATCGAATCAGGCTTCAAGCCCGAGAATATATTCTATCTTCCCGCCGAGGATAACTGGTGGGGACTGGAGTACGGTCCCTGCGGTCCCGACAGTGAGATGTTCTATGTTAAGGATGTAGCTCCCTGCGGTCCCGACTGCGGCCCCGGTTGCCACTGCGGCAAGTATACCGAGATCGGTAATGACGTATTCATGCAGTATGAGAAGCATCAGGACGGAACACTTACTCCTCTTTCCCAGAAGAACGTAGATACGGGTTGGGGACTCGAGCGTATCCTCGCATTCCTCAATGGTCTCGACGATGTATATAAGATCGACCTTCACGCTCCCGCCATCGCTTATATCGAAGAGGCTTCGGGCGTTAAGTACGATTCTGACGAGAAGCTCACAAGATCCATGCGTATCCTTGCCGACCACACAAGGACAGCGGTAATGCTCATCGGAGATCCCGCAAAGCTCCTTCCTTCCAACGCAGGTGCAGGCTACGTCCTTCGCCGTCTTATCCGCCGTGCGGTAAGACACGCAAGAACCTTGAACCTCAAGAAGGAGAATATCCTCAAGGTTGCACAGATCTATATCGACGTATATTCCAACAGCTATCCTCTCCTCATAAAGAACAGGGATTTTGTTATCAATGAACTTACAAAGGAGATCGACAGGTTCGAGAGTACTCTTGAGAACGGAATGAAGGAATTCAAGAAGATCCTTGAGAGTTCCAAGGGCACTATCGACGGCAAGAAGGCTTTCTATCTCTACGATACGTTCGGCTTCCCCATCGAGCTCACGGTAGAGCTTGCACAGGAGGAAGGACTTACGGTAGACGAGGAAGGCTTCAAGGCTGCTATGGAAGAGCAGAAGCAGAAGGCAAGGGACAACCAGAACTTCTCCGCTAAGCTCTCCAACTCCGAAGCAGTATTCGATTCCCTTGCAGCAGATATAAAGACTGAGTTCAAGGGCTACGACAGCCTTGAGTGCAGCGGCAATATCGTTGCCATCGCAGGTGAAGAGTCCCTTAAGAATGCTCTTTCCGAGGGCGAGAACGGTACGGTCGTTACTGACGTTACTACCTTCTACGGCACCATGGGCGGCCAGGTAGGCGATAAGGGTACTATCTCCACAAAGGACGGCGAATTCACGGTAACCGAGACCATCCATCTTCCTAATTCCAGGATCGGTCATGTGGGATATGTTTCCAAGGGAAGCATCAAGACAGGAGACGAGGCAAAGCTCTCCGTTGATAAGAATAACAGGCTCGATACATGTAAGAACCACTCCGCTACGCACCTTCTTCAGAAGGCATTGAAGACAGTTCTCGGTGATCACGTAGAGCAGAAGGGTTCACTTGTCACACCCGACAGATTAAGATTCGACTTCTCTCACGATCAGCCCATGACGGCAGAACAGATCGCTAAGGCAGAAGAGATCGTCAATCGCGAGATCTCCGCTTCGCTTAACGTAGTAACAGAGGAGATGAGTCTTGAAGAGTCCGCTAAGACCAGTGCCATGGCTCTCTTCGGTGAGAAGTACCAGGGAACTGTCCGTGTCGTATCCATGGGTAAGGGCACAAGCGGCAATACTGAAGCTGACTATAAGGAAGCATTCTCCGTTGAGCTCTGCGGTGGTACTCACGTTACGAATACTTCTGTCATCCGCAATATCAAGATACTTTCCGAGTCCGGTGTAGCTTCAGGCGTAAGACGTATCGAGGCTCTTACGGGCGATGCGGTCCTTTCTTACTACAGAGATCTTGAGAATACGCTTAACGAGGCAGCTAAGATCTTGAAGACGAATCCTTCCGAGATCCTTAATAAGATCTCTCATCTTCAGGCAGAGCTCAAGACTGCTAATTCCGAGATCGATTCCCTTAAGTCCGCTGCAGCTAAGGAAGCTCTGGGCGACCTTACGAACCAGACACAGGATGTTAAGGGTATAAAGCTTCTGAGCGCTAAGCTCGATAATGTCGACATGGGTTCACTTCGTGATCTTGGCGACTCCTTGAAGGACAAGATCGGTGACGGCGTCGTTGCTCTTCTTTCCACTGTTGACGGTAAGGTAAATATCGTAGTAATGGCTACCGACAGCGCCGTAAAGGCAGGTGCTCATGCGGGCAACCTCATCAAGGCCGTAGCTCCCATCGTAGGCGGTGGCGGCGGCGGACGTCCCAACATGGCTCAGGCCGGCGGTAAGAATCCCGCAGGTATCGACGATGCACTCGCTGCAGTCAAGACCGAGCTCGAGAAGATGCTCTGATAGAAGGAGGAAATACTTATGTGCTTATTCTGTGACATAATCGAAGGCAAGATCCCTTCTACAAAGGTATACGAGAACGACTACGTATACTGCTTCGACGATATAAAGCCCGTAGCTCCCGTGCACACACTCGTTGTGCCCAAGAAGCATTTCGACGATATCCGCGATATGGCTGCTTCCGAGGAAGGCGCTAAGTACATGGGTGAAGTCATCAAGGCTGTTGACGAAGTAGCAAAGATCAAGGGTCTTGATACAGGCTTCAGGGTCATAAACAACTGCGGTGAAGACGGCGGCCAGACAGTAATGCACGTTCATTACCACGTTATCGGCGGCATCAAGCTCACCGAGAAGATGATCTGATAAAGACAAAAAGAGCATAAAAAGAGGGCACGATCTTAACGGTCGTGCCCTTTGTCGTTGTTATCAGAGCTGAGAGGAGAGAGCCTTCACTGCATTTCGCATACAGTCCTCGCAGGATGTGAGCATGACGCCCGTATCTATTCCCTTAAGGTCTCTGCAGGAGGTAGCCTTGCTCATCTCCTTGAAGTCCGAGATAAGAGCCTTGGCGTTGCCTCTTATGGGAGTGTCCTCATACTTTATAAGTCCCAGGGCGATGCCTGCGCCTACAAGAGCGCCGCAGGTAGCATCCATCGTGGCCATGCCTCCTCCGAATGCCGCCCCCATCTTCTTTATATCCTGCTCAGAAAGTCCCAGTTCATCCTTATATGCCATTATGACCGCCTGACAGCAGTTGCAGCCCTTGCCCCTCAAGGAGCAGGCCAGTTCTCCTTTCTCTTCGGCAGAAAGGGTCGTTGTGTTGATATCGACTAAGTTATCCATATAGCGTTACTCCTTAAAGATAAAAGTATTTCACTTAATTATCGGCGTCTGTTATTATCTATGCGACTGTTATTATATAAGTCATATATAACGAAGCAAAGTATGTGAGGATAAAGATATGGCCAGAGGCAGAAAGAAGCGACATATACCCGAGAGGATGGAAGTATGCCACGAGAGGTGGTTCGACGCACCTATGCTCAACAAGGGCAACTGGCGCAAGGCTTGCGGCTTCCCCGAAGACTGTAAGGTATTCTTAGAGCTCGGTTGCGGTAAGGGAAAGTTCTGCACCGAGACTGCGACATCGAACCCGGATGTACTTTATATCGCTCTCGAAAGGGACTCTTCCGTAATACTCTCTGCCATAGAAAAAGCACATGCACAGGAGATACCCAATCTCTTCTTTATAAATGCCGATGCCCAGCTCCTGGAGAATTACTTCGCAGAGGATGAGATCGACAGGATCTACATTAATTTCTGTGATCCCTGGTCCAGAAGGAACAAGCCCAAGAGGAGGCTTACATACAGGGCATTCCTTGAGCAGTATAAGGTCCTTCTCAAGGAACACGGTCAGATCCGCTTCAAGACCGATAACGACGATCTTTACGATTTTTCCCTTGAAGAGTTCAAGGCTTGCGGCTTTACGCTTTCAGAACTCACACGTGATCTTCACAACTCCGAGTGGGACAAGGACAACGTAAGGACCGAGTTCGAGCAGAAGTTCGCAGACCAGGGAATAGGCATCAAGAGAGCAGTTGCAACACTGTAAGCTTCGTGAAATCGCTGTTTGTTTTCATTAGCGAAAATCATTTCAAGGCAATTTTTAGTGAAGTTGGATAATTGTACTTTTTGACCGTGATTTTGTCAGAATGTTTTGTTGTAAACCCTGTCATTCTGTTGTAATATTTTAACGGTGCTTCAGCACAAAAAGATAATCAATCCCATTCGGGATATTTTTAGGAGGAATTCAAAATGGCAGTTAAAGTTGCGATTAACGGTTTCGGTCGTATCGGTCGTCTTGCTTTCAGACAGATGTTCGGCGCTGAGGGTTACGAGGTAGTTGCTATCAACGATCTTACAAAGCCTTCCATGCTCGCTCACCTTCTTAAGTATGACACAGCTCAGGGTGGATACGCTGGTGTATTCGGTGAGAATAAGCACACAGTATCTTCTGACGACGAGGCTAACACAATCACAGTTGACGGCAAGACACTTCAGATCTACAAGGAAGCTGACGCTAACAACCTTCCTTGGGGCCAGCTCGGTGTAGACGTAGTTCTCGAGTGCACAGGTTTCTATACATCTAAGGATAAGGCACAGGCTCATATCAACGCTGGTGCTAAGAAGGTAGTTATCTCCGCTCCCGCTGGTAACGATCTTCCTACAATCGTTTACAACGTTAACCACAAGACACTTACAAAGGATGACAAGATCATCTCCGCTGCTTCTTGCACAACTAACTGCCTTGCTCCTATGACAAAGGCTCTTAATGATTACGCTGCAATCCAGAGCGGTATCATGACAACAGTTCACGCTTACACAGGTGATCAGATGATCCTTGACGGCCCTCAGAGAAAGGGTGACCTTCAGAGAGCAAGAGCCGGTGCTGCTAACATCGTACCTAACTCCACAGGTGCTGCTAAGGCTATCGGTCTTGTAATTCCTGAGCTCAACGGTAAGCTCATCGGTGCTGCTCAGAGAGTTCCTACAACAACAGGTTCCACAACAATCCTTCACGCTGTAGTTAAGGGTGAGGCTACTGTTGAGGGTATCAACGCTGCTATGAAGTCTGCTGTAACAGAGTCCTTCGGTTACACAGAGGAGAAGCTCGTTTCTTCCGATATCGTTGGTATGAGATTCGGTTCTCTCTTCGATGCTAACCAGACAATGGTTTCCAAGATGGACGACGGCAACTCTCTTGTACAGGTTGTATCCTGGTACGACAACGAGAATTCTTACACATCTCAGATGGTAAGGACAATCAAGTACTTCGCAGAGCTTGGCTAATAGCTGAACTTACTGAAATATTTGAATCTAAGGACCGCTTCACTTACGTGGAGCGGTCTTTTTTTACAACTAGTTTTTACTTTAACGTTGCTCATAGTGTATAATGTGAAGGTAAATACATTGAGGGAGGAATATTCCTATGGCATTCTTTGATCCCAAGGCTAAGAATATAGCCAATTACCAGAGATCTATCGATGAGAAGAAGGTCTCTGTCAGCAGATATTATGATGAGATCGGTCGTTACTATTATAAGCAGTATAAGGACCTTAACGTAGATAATACAAAGGATATCAACACTCGTTGTGACGCTATCACAAAGCTTACTAATGAGATCGAAGAACTCAATGTAAAGATCCTCTACGAGAAGGGCTTGAAGCTCTGCCCAAGCTGCCGTACAGAGAATAATCTCGAGTATACATTCTGCTTCAAGTGCGGTTCCAGATTCGATGAGCAGGCTTCTGCTCCCGCTGCTGAGAAGGTCGAGGAGACAGAGGCTCCTGCTGAGGCAGCTCCCGTCGAAGAGGAAACTCCCGCTGCTGAGGAGACATCTGCAGAAGACGCAGAGTGACCTGTTTTCAACGGTTTTAAGTATCCCGTCGGAACACCGGCGGGATATTTTTTGTTAGTCGGCAATAATAGTTACAGTATATTAATAATCTTTGCTATATAATTTAAGTAGGTAGCAATACCTAGAAGTCTCAAAGGGAAGGATGTGATTATATGAAGATCACTACACAGGGCAACGGTATCAAGATCGGAACCAGACTTGAGGGCAAGATCGTCGACAAGATGTCCAAGTTCGACAAGTATTTCGGCGACGAGGGTAGCTTTAATGTCCGCATAAGACCCGAAGGCGGCCGTATGGTAGTTGAGGTAACACTCAAGCTCGACGGCAAGATCTACAGAGCAGAGGCTGTTGACGAGGAGATCCTTACAGCAGTTGATAAGACAGTAGATAAGCTCGAATCTCAGATCAGGAGACAGAAGACAAAGTTCCTGAAGAAGAAGAAGGATTATCCTCAGATCGTTAATTTCCTTGAGGAAGATAACGGTGCTGATTTTGATTATGAGTACGAACCCGAAGACAAGAAGATCACCAGAAGAAAGACATTCGAACTTCGCCCCATGACTTCAGAGGATGCCATTCTTCAGATGGAGATGCTGGGACACAATTTCCTTGTATATCTTGACGCAGAGACGGATTCCGTTTGTGTCATCTATAAGAGAAATGACGGCAACTACGGTCTCCTTGAACCCGATTATTGATCGGTAAGTAATAGGACTTATGGGAGCGGATCTTTACGATCCGCTCTTTTTATGCGACAAAAAAGCGCCCGCCGAAGCGGACGCTCTCTTGTATATGTCTTTTATGACTTAGTCTTCGTTAGGCATCTTCCATGCGTGGTGATCAGTATGGAGGAGCTCGTGTGACTTATGAGACAAGGGCTTTTCAAGGTAATCGTTGTAGATAGCCTTGATGGAAGGGTTCTCGTGTGAGAAACGGAGAACGTTCTTCTTGTCCTGGCTGTAGAGAACGGGTGCTCTCTCGGGAGCCATCTCCTTATTGTCGTGCATAGGCTGTCCGCCGCCGCCGACACATCCGCCGGGACATGCCATGACCTCTACGAAGTCGTAGCTTACCTTGCCGGACTTGATAGCCTTGAGGAGCTTATCCGCATTGCCGAGACCGTTAACGACTGCAACCTTGAGAGTAGTGCCGTTGATATCGAACTCGGATTCCTTCCAGCCGTCCTGACCTCTTACTGCCTTGAATGCATCAGGGTCGGGATTCTTACCTGTTACAAGGTTATAAGCTGTACGAAGAGCAGCTTCCATAACACCGCCTGTAGCACCGAAGATATTACCTGCGCCGGAACCGATTCCGAGAGGAAGATCAAGAGCCTGATCCTCGATCTCAGCGGGCTTGATCTGTTCAGCCTTGATGAGCCTGTCTACTTCTCTTGTAGTAAGTACTACATCTACATCGGGATCGCCGCATGCATCGTTCATTGCGGGGATAGCACACTCGTGCTTCTTTGCAAGACAGGGCATGATGGATACGCAGAAGATCTTGGAAGGATCTACCTTGAGGATATCTGCATAGTAGCTCTTTGCAACGGCACCGAACATCTGCTGAGGAGACTTAGCAGTGGAGAGGTTGTCTACGAACTCAGGGTAGTGAGCCTTGACGAACCTTACCCAGCCGGGGCAGCAGGAAGTGAACATGGGGAACTTATTGTTCTCCTTGTCGGAAAGTCTTCCGAGGAACTCTGAGCCTTCCTCCATGATCGTAAGGTCAGCAGTGAAGTTAGTATCGAATACATAGTCGACACCCATGATCTTCAATGCGGAGCAGAGTCTCTCTACCGTAGCTTCCTCGGGAGAAAGACCGAAGGGCTCGCCCCATGCTGTCCTGATGGAAGGAGCGATCTGAACGACAGTGATCTTATCGGGATCGCAGATGGCGTCGATGACCTTCTCCGTATCATCTCTTTCCGTAAGAGCTCCTACGGGACAGTGAGTGATGCACTGGCCGCAGAGTGCGCAATCGGATTCCTCGAGGGAATATGCGCCGTTAACGTCAACAGTAGCTCTGGAGCCTGTATTAACGAGATCCCAGATATTGCTTGCCTGCTTGTCGCAGATCTGGATACAGCGCATGCACTTAACGCATCTGGAGTAATCCCTGTTAAGAGGGAATTCCTTGTTGCTCTTCTTCTGAGGGATGTGGTACTCGTAAGGGATCTCGTGGATGTTGAGATCGTTAGCGAGCTTCTGAAGGGAGCAGTTGCCGGATCTTACGCATGTAGTACAGTGGCAGTAGTGCTCGGAGAGGATCATCTCAACATTAGCGATCCTTGCTTCTCTTACCTTCTTGGAATTGGTCCTGATGACCATTCCTTCCTCAACTGCCGTGTTACATGCAGCGGGAAGACGCTTGTTTCCCTCGACCTCAACAACGCAGACACGGCATGCGCCAATCTCGTTCAATCCTTCCCAGTAGCAGAGGGTAGGGATGTTGATGCCTACGGACTTTGCTGCCTTGAGGATGGTTGTTCCCTCGGGAACGCTTACTTTCTTATTATCTATAGTTACACTTACCATTTGAACTCTCTGCCTCCTTTAAGCTTTCCGCAACCAAAATGATCGCACTGAAGGCATCTTGCAGATTCCTGGCAAGCCTCCTGATCCGTCATGGGAAGTTCCATAAGGCCGAAGTCCTTGATCCTCTCGCTTGCGGAACGCTCAGTCATGTTGACACGACCCATGGGCTCTCTGTCGTCAAATCTTACGGGAGGAAGATCTACGCCGCTTTCGATCTCGTGATTGAATCCCAAGTACTCATCGATGTTTGCAGCAGCGACCTTACCGCCTGCTATTGCCTTGATAACGGTAGCAGGACCCGTAACACAGTCACCGCCAGCGAATACGCCGTCGACCTCGGAGAAGTCGCCTGCATCGGAAGCAGCGATCTTTCTTCTGTTCAAGGGGATACCGAACTCTCCGAAATGCTCGGACTCGATACCCTGACCGATAGCAACGAGGACCTTGTCGCAGGAGAGGCGTACTTCTTCTGCATCTGCATTAACGGGAGCGGGACGACCCCACTTAACTTCGCCTACGATCTGAGGCTGTACCCAGAGAGCAGCGACCTTACCGTCGTCTGTCTTCTCGATCCTGGTAGGAGCGTTGAGCTCTAAGATCTCACAGCCGTCTGCGACTGCACCCTCGACCTCTTCTGCGAGGGCAGTCATGTCGACCTTACGTCTTCTGTAAGCGATCTTGACCGTATTCGCACCGAGTCTTATAGCGGATCTTGCTACGTCCATGGCAACGTTACCGCCGCCTACGACTACGATATCCTGACCCTTGAAGTCAGGCATTTTGCCGTCGCCGATGCCTCTGAGCATCTCAACAGCGGAGATAACGCCCTCAGCGTCCTCGCCGTCGATGCCGATCTTATTGTCTGTATGAGCACCGATGGAGATATATACTGCATCGTACTTCTCCTTGAGCTCGGCCATGGTGATGTCCTTGCCTACTGAGATATTTGTTATAGTCTCGAATCCTGCGAGCTTGATGTTCTCAATCTCCCTGTCGAGGATCTCTCTGGGAAGACGGTAGCTGGGGATACCGTATCTGAGCATTCCGCCGAGCTTGTCTCTCTGCTCGTAAACAGTGCACTCGTGACCCATGATCGAAAGGAAGTAAGCTGCGGTAAGACCTGCGGGACCTCCGCCTACGATACCGATCTTCTTGCCTGTGGCTTCGTACTTCTTGGGAGCCTTGACCTCAGACTCGTGCTCAACGGCATATCTCTTAAGACCTCTGATGTTGATGGCGTCATCAACGAGAGTCCTTCTGCAGTGCTCCTCACAGGGATGCTCGCAGATCATGCCGCATGTAGCGGGGAAGGGATTGTCCTTACGGATGAGCTTGACCGCGTCATCGTATCTGCCTTCGTGGATAAGTGCGATATAGCCGGGAATGTCAACGTGCGCAGGGCACTCTGCAACGCAGGGAACGGACTTGAAGTTCTGGAGCTTGCATCTTCCGTGGTTGATGTGCTCTTCGAAGTCGTCCCTGAATCCCTTGACGGCCTTGATAGCCATTCTTGCTGCCTCGGAACCGATGGCGCAATCTGCAGAATGGAATATACTCTCGGCTGTCTTCTCGATAGCGTCGAGCGTATCGTGATCTGCCGTTCCGTCAAGTACGGAATTGATAAGTTCTTCGAGTCTTCCGAGTCCGATACGGCAAGGTGTACATTTACCGCATGAACGTGCGTGGCTCAGATGAAGGAAAGCTGCTGCGAGATCTACAGGACAAAGACCGGGCTGGCTGGTCTGGATATTTCTCTCGATGTCCTTATAGAGTTCCTCGACGGTTTCCTGAGCCAAGGTAGTAGTGACATTAGTAAGTCTGCTCATAGATCCTCCGGGGTAAGTATTTTTGGGGGATGCTCAGAACGTCAGGTGACATGAGCAGGGATCTGAGGGCCGGTCAGATATCGATGCTCTTTATCGTGCACCCGGGAACGAGCGATCAGTTATCTATTCTATCATGATTTTATATATAATGGGCTCCAAACATTATCAAGAATAAAGCATTTATCAGCCTTCTTCGTTCTTTGGAAGCGAAGTGATTTTTATATGGTACGAATGAGTTCCCGTAAAGCCTTAACAATTTGTTTATCTTATATGATTTGACGATTGCCCCGGTCTCGGTTATAATATGCGAGTTATTAATGCCATGCACGAGAGGAGGGATGGAGATGTCAGAGATCAGAGTTAAGGAGAACGAGTCCCTTGACAGTGCATTGCGTCGTTTTAAGCGTTCCTGCGCAAGATCAGGTGTTCTCGCTGAGGTTCGTAAGAGAGAGCACTATGAGAAGCCCTCTGTACGCCGTAAGAAGAAGTCTGAGGCTGCTAGAAAGCGTAAGCGCTAATCGATAGTTGCATATTACGGTCGGTCTTCCGTATGGAAGGCCGATTTTTTTGTGCAAAAACGCAGGCGATCTTAGTGCTTATGATAAAATACCGTATGTAAGGTGCATAACAAGAGCATTGTTGTTTAAAGATGCTGAAGCCTATAGGCCAAAGGGAGGTAATATGAACAAATACTTAAAGAAGACAGTTTCTCTTGCAGTTGCTTCTGCTCTCGTTTTCTCGATGGCAGGATGTTCATTCCTTGATAAGTCCAAGGATGAGGTTCTCGACGCAGCTGATTCATACGCTAAGGAATTGGCAGCATGCAATATTGGCAAGCTCGCTAAGCTTTCCACAGAAGACTTCGAAGACATTCAGGAAGAGTGGGAAGGCAAGCTTACATTCAGCGAGGGTGAGCTCTATTCCGCTGATACTGCTACAGTTCTTAATGCAATTGCAGACACCATCTCTTATGAGATCGATGAGGAATCTGTTGAAGCAACAAAGAAGAGCGGCGAAGGTTCCATCGATGTAACATTTACTATCGCTGACTACGCTGATCTCGTGGACGACGATTCCATCACGGATGCTGATGCTTTTGCTAATGCAGTTGCAGACGCTGATACAACAGAGATCTCCGTTACACTTGAGTTCGAGAGAACAGATGACGGTGACTGGCTCGGATCCAACTACACAAAGGTATTCGAGAAGCTCTATGATTTCACAAATGACGAGTTCACATTCTCTACACCTATCGCAGATGCTATCACATCCGATTCACTCGACTGGTGGTGGACAGATAATGGTGACGACAGCAATCCTGTCTACACAAACACTGATGAGATCGACGGTGAGCTTCAGATCGATACTTCTCTCCTTGATAACTATGATGTTATCTATGAGCTTACGTATGAAGTACAGCGTGACGGCGTTGTGATCTACACAGGTACAGGTTATGATGCTTGGATCCAGACTGATGATCTTACATCTGCAGATCTTGATCCTGATACAGGCTACTTCCTTGCAGGAACATACACGATCACATTCTATGATCCTAACGGTGAGGTCCTTGTATCTGACACATGTACTGTAATCTTGGATGCTGAGCCTGTTGCAACTGAGCCTCAGCCTACAGGTGAGACATTCGCTGATTACGTTGGTTGTGTTGAGTATCAGACATATTCTTCTGATTTCTATGAAGGTACAGACACAGCTTACTGGTACAACCGTTATTCCGCCACGGATACTTTCGGTCTGTATGATTCCGATAATACCTATGTAGATCTTACATGCAGATGCTATGATGAATCTCTTGGTACAGTTACTTATCAGTATTATTACTCTGCAGACGGTACGGATCTTGATCAGGATCTTGGTACTTTCACTGCAGAGCCTGTAGTATATGGCGACTATGGCGAAATGTATTATGATTTCACATATGAGAATGGCGACGCAGCTCTTCCGGACGGTTACTACATCGTCATAGTTTCTCACGGCGGCGCTGATCAGATCATCGCTGTTTGCTATGTAGGCGCATATTGATATTGACCAGGTCATACCTTATATCCGGTTCCTTCGGGAGCCGGATATTTCATTGTGTACAGAAAACCACGCGACCGGTGATGTTTATTATTTGACCCAACTCTGTTAAAATGATTACAAAATAATCACTGTGAGTATGAATGTATGTTGTTGACTGCGAAGAAGTGGAAGACGGCAGTATCCTTTGAAGAGGAGGATGCTGACGCTCTTATCGACGAACTGTTAAGATCCAGGCAGATAGATACTCCCGAGAAGAAGGAAGAATTCATCCTTGACGGGGGAGGTATGTGGAACGACCCTTTCCTCTTCAATGATATGAGGAAGGCCGTCGATATCATCTGTGAGGTAATGGAGAACAAGGGCAAGATCCTTGTATACGGAGACTATGACTGTGACGGAGTTACCGCCACATCCATAATGGTCAGGTATTTCAGGAGCCATTCGGCAAATGTCGACTATATAGTCCCGCACAGGGCGGAGCACGGATACGGCCTTACGGAGAATATCCTGGACAAGGTAATAGAACACTCTCCCGATCTTCTCATCACAGTCGACTGCGGTATCACTAACATAGATACGGTCAAAAGGGTGAAGGAACACGGGATAAAGGTCATTGTATCCGATCACCATAACGTCAAGGAGGAGCTTCCCGAGGCGGATGCTCTTATCTGTGCGAAGATAGAGGATACAACTTATCCTTTCAAGGAATTATGCGGAGCAGGCGTAGCCTTAAAGATCATCGAGGCCATGGGCAGGGACGAGAGGTTCAAGGTCAACGGCAATATCTGGAGACAGGCTCTGGAGCTGGCAGGACTTGCCACCATTGCAGATCTTGTCCCCGTTACGGGCGAGAACAGGACCATTATCAAGAAGGCATTCAAGAGCATGGCTAATGCCGTCAATCCCGGAGTCCGCATAATGAACGGGCTCATACTGGATCACGGCAAGAAGCTGGATGAGACATTTATCTCATTTAATTTCGTACCCAGGATAAATGCCGCGGGAAGGCTCTACGATTCATCCGACGCATTAAAGCTCTTCCTGGAAGATGACGAGAAGATCGTAAAGCAGGCGGCAGAAGCCCTCGGTAAGCAGAATGAGGAACGTAAGCTCATAGAGAGCGAAGTATTCTCCGAGGCCGTGAAGCAGGTGGAGAACCCCAAAAGACCCGAGGAGTGGCTCATAACAAATACATGCGGGCCCATAGTGGCATACGGCAGCAACTGGCATCAGGGTGTCCTGGGCATAGTAGCAGGCAAGCTCGCTGCTTATTACAGAAGGTCCGCTATCGTCTTTACTGACGATTCCATAGACAAGGAGAACGTCAAGGGTTCGGGTAGAGCCTACGGCGAGTTCGACCTCTTCGATGCCATAGAGAAGATCTCAGATAAATGCGTGAGCTTCGGAGGCCACAAGAAGGCCGCCGGTCTCGTGGTGGAGAGAAAAAGGCTCAAGGAGTTTATGACGGCTCTTGAAGAAAATGCAAAGGCTTCCGCAGACAGCATTTCGTCAGGCGAGGATAGTGACAGCGTTGAAGAGGATTCCATAGAGATAGATGCGCAGATACCTTTCGAGCAGGTTACTTTCGAGACATACGAGAAGACCAATATATTAAAGCCTTTCGGCATAGGTAACAAAAAGCCCGTATTCTCTACGTGCGACCTCATCGTGACCGATGTCATCGCCATGAGCGACGGTGCTCACATAAGACTGGAGCTCTGTGACGGCAGGAAGGATCCGAAGGAAGGATTCATATCGGCTGTAGGCTTTAATATGGGTCAGTACCTTGATGTCATCAAGGCGGGAGACAGAGTCGATATCGCATATACCATGAATGAATATGTTTACAGAGGCAATACTACATTGAGCCTGTGCCTCGAGGACATAGTCCCCGTTTGCGGTCAGGGCTTTATGTGGCAGAAGAACGATATAGCGGAGGATCTGTACAGGTCCGGAATGCCCTTGTCCCAGATAGAAAAGCTGGCAAAGAAGTCTTCTCAGGAGGCTTTTATCCCCAGCAAGGCTCAGTACGCACAGTGCTATAAGGTCTTATCCTCCAAGTGCGGTAATACCGTATCCACAATGGATACTACCCTTGCCGCCAAGATGATAAGCATGAGCTCGGGAGTGGAGATCACGCCTTTCCAGGTATCCAGATGCCTTGACGTTTTCTCCGAAGCAGGTATCATGAAGCTTGGAAAGACGGATGCCGACAAGATCTGCTTCAGCTTTCTCAAGAGTGACGGCAAGGTGAGCCTTACGTCATCCAAGACATATATGAGGTTGAACGGCAATGGATGAAGGCATGACCAACAGAGAATATCTTCTTGATACGGCGGATATCCCCGATATCCCCGAGAATATCGACGAGAAGTTCAGAGAGGTACTCTTTGCCTTCGAGTCCTATGCTTCTCATGCCCACCTTCCCCAGGAACAGCTGGATTCAGAGAAGGAACTCATAGAGAAGGCATTTTATTTTGCATATAAGGCTCATATCAAGCAGAAGAGAAAGACGGGTGAGATGTATATCATCCATCCCATAGCTACCGCGGAGATCCTGGCAGAGCTGGAAGTCGACGCGGAATCGTTGGCGGCTGCCCTGCTCCACGACACTGTCGAGGATACTGAAGTAGATAACGAGATGCTGGAGGAGGTCTTCGGACCTACCATAACACTCCTTGTAGACGGAGTTACAAAGCTCAATCAGATCGCATATGTAACAAGAGAAGAGGTGCAGGCGTCCAACGTCCGTAAGATGCTGGTTGCCATGACCAAGGATATAAGAGTCATCCTCATAAAGCTCGCAGACCGACTTCACAATATGCGAACCATGCAGTACCAGACCCCGGAGAAGCAGGTGGAGAAGGCAAGGGAGACGCTTGATATATACGTTCCCTTCGCAGAGAGGTTCGGCGTCTTTAAGATCAAGTGGGAGCTCGAGGACCTGTGCCTTCGCTATCTGGATCACGACGGCTACTACGAGCTCGTAGGCCTCATATCCGCCAAGAGATCCGAGAGAGAGGCATTCATGGCCCAGGTGGTATCCGAGATATCGGAGAAGCTGGAGGCATACGGAATAAAGCATTACGACGTAGACGGAAGACCCAAGCACTTCTACAGCATCTATAAGAAGATGCACGATAAGGGCAAGGACTTAACGCAGATCTACGATATGTTCGCCTGCAGGATCATTGTAGATTCACTGACGGACTGCTACGCTGCGCTCGGTATCGTGCACGAGATGTACGTGCCGCTCCCCGGAAGGTTCAAGGACTATATCGGCAATCCCAAGGAGAACGGCTATCAGTCCATCCATACCACGGTCAAGAGGCCGGGAGGCAAGTCATTCGACGAGACGACCTTCGAGGTCCAGATCAGGACATATTCCATGCACAGGGATGCCGAGTACGGTATCGCCGCGCACTGGCACTATAAGGAAGCTGGTAATTCCAAGTCCTTCAAGGAGGACGTATACGATCAGAGGATCACATGGGTCAGGCAGTTCCTGGATGCCCAGAAGGATTCCGACGATCCCAAGGATTTCCTGGATCTTTTAAAGACAAATATCGCTCCGGGTGAAGTATTCGTATTCACGCCCAAGGGCAAGGTGGTAAGGCTCCCTGAAGGATCCTGCCCCATCGACTTTGCCTATAATATCCACAGCGGCATTGGTAACCACATGCACGGTGCCAAGGTAAACGGAAGGATCGTGCCCCTGTCCTATGAACTCAAGACCGGAGACGTAGTAGAGGTATTATCCTCCGAGAAGATCAAGGGTCCTTCCAGGGATTGGGCTAAGATGGTAAAGACCGCATCCGCAAGATCCAAGATCAATGCCTGGTTCAAGAAGGAGATGCGTTCCGAGAACATAGCTGACGGTAAGGAGAGACTCGAGCGAGAGATCGAGCGTAACGGATTTACCCCTTCACAGCTCCTGGTGCCCGAGAACCTGAGGGTCATCCTCTCCAGGTACACGTTCAATAACATCGATGACATGTATGCGGCCATAGGCTACGGAGCTCTTACCGCAGGCAAGATGTTCGGCCGTCTTCGCGACGAATACATAAAGTCACTTTCCGAGGAGGAGAGACTGGCTTTGGGCTACAGGACCACATCTGACGGTCAGGTAGTCTACTACAGCCCCGAGGAATTCCCCGACGAGATAGGAAAGGGCGATCAGATGAGGACGCCCAAGCCTTCGGCATCTTCCAAGAATATCCAGGAGAAGGCGCAGCCTGCCGCCAAGACTTCAAAGCCCGGGAACAAGATCGAGAACTGTATCGTTATCGACGGACTGGATAATGTTGCCGTTCATCTGGCAAGGTGCTGCCATCCGGCTCCCGGCGACGAGATAATCGGCTATGTCACGCAGAACGGCGGAGTAGGCATCCACAGAAAGAACTGCAGCAATGTGCAGAATATCCTTAAGTATGCTTCGAGATCCAAGAAGGATTCCCAGCGTAAGGAAAGACTCGTGGATGCTACATGGAGCTCCGGCGGTACCAGCGGTATCTTCGAGGTTCAGATAGGAGTCACGGCTACTGACCGTAATTACCTTCTTATCGATATCCTAAGCGGCCTTAAGGAAGAGCATGTCAACGTGGAGAAGGTAAATACCCACGTAAGCTCCGACTTCATAGCAGAGATAAACCTTACCATTACCATAAAGAGTCTTGAGCAGTACGATCGTGTTGTAGGCAGGATCAAGAGCGTCAAGGACGTTATAGACGTAGTAAGGCTCTGATATCACATATGACGTGAATCTATATGAGAGACGGTCGATATTATCATCGGGCGTCTCTTTGTCTTATCGAGGAGCATAGTCCTGATGCCTTCACGGAACTGTCTCGTTCCTACCTCGGCATCGATATATTCGTGTTTTCTCGCACCCTGTGACAGGAGTGCCATAGCCTTGGCACCGATATCCCTGTGTATTGTCTCCTTCTCGTCGTCGAATACGAATCCTATGGAGTTGACGGAAGGTACGCATGCGAGTTCGCCTGTAGCATCGTCTACCGTGATGCCGATGCTGACGCAGCCGTCCTCACCAAGATGTCTTCTGTCTGAGAGTACGTGGTCGTCGGGATTACTTGCACCGGAACCGTCTATGAGGACAGCACCTCCGGGAACCTGCTCCACGATCCTGGCGCGGTTCCTTCCGATGGACAGCACGTCGCCGTTGTTCAGGATGAAGATATTCTCTTCGGGCATTCCGAGACCTTCTGCCAGCTTCTTGTGCTTATAGAGCATCCTGTACTCTCCGTGGCAGGGAACGAAATACTTAGGCTTTACAAGGGTATGCAGGAGCTTGATCTCATTTATATAGGCGTGGCCTGATACATGTACGTCGGCCAGGGACTCGTAGATGACCTGAGCGCCCTTCTTGAAGAGTTCGTTTATGACCCTGTAGATGGGCTTCTCATTACCCGGGATGGGGTGTGCGGAGATAATGACCGTATCGCCCTTCTGGATCTCTACCGCCTTATGTGAAGCGTAAGCCATCCTGGACAATGCGCTCATGGGCTCTGCCTGAGAACCCGTAGTAAGTATTACGAGTTCGTTGTCCCTGTACTGATCGATATCGGAGATATCTATGAGAGTGTCGGGCTTCATGTTGATGTAGCCTAATGAGTTAGCGACGTTAAATACCGTGACCATGCTCCTGCCCGAAAGGCACACGCGGCGGTTATATTTCTCAGCTGCAGTGAAGATCTGCTGCATCCTGTGTACGTGGGAGGAGAAGGTAGCTACGATGATCCTTCCCGTGGCGTTCTTGAATATCCTTTCGAAGGACTCGCCCACCTGCATCTCGGAAGGAGAGGAGCCGCTTATCTCTATATTTGTGCTCTCGCATAAGAAGAGCAGTACGCCTTCCTTGCCGTACTCGCCGAACCTTTGAAGGTCGATGGTCTTGCCGTTGATGGGAGTATAGTCGATCTTGAAGTCTCCCGAGTGGATGACATTGCCAACAGGGGTCTTGAGCGCAATGGCATAGCTGTCGGCGATACTGTGGTTGACCCTTATGAACTCCGCCTCGAAGTTGGTGCCGAGCTTGACCGTCTCGCCGTTCTTGAAGGCCTTGAGATTGATGCCCTTGAGGCTGACTCCCTTATCGTGGAGCTTATATCTTACGAGCTCTATGGTGAGCTTGCCGCCGTATACGGGGCACTTGAACTCACGAAGGAAATAGGGGAGGGAGCCGATATGGTCCTCGTGACCATGTGTGAGGATGACACCCCTGAGCTTGGAGATATTCTCCCTTATGTACGTATAGTCCTGGATGACACAGTCTACTCCGGGCATGGACTCCTCGGCGAAAGCCATTCCGACATCGATGATTATGATGTCGTTTCCGTACTCGAAAGCAGTCATGTTCTTGCCGATCTCGGACATTCCTCCGAGAGGGATGACCTTCAGTTCTTCTTTGCGTTTAGCCATAGTGTTACCGTTCTTTCGTATATATTGGGCGCATCAGGCTACAGAGACATCCCTGGATGTGGTCGAATAAGCAGACACATCGTCGACATAGATATCTATATGGTAGCCGGTGACACCGGGACCGCAGTCTTCGACGGTATAGTATCCGTCTCCGCCCAGCGGGTCGTTTGCAACGTAGATGACAGTACCCGGAGGATAGATGCTCCAGTCGGCCGCGCAGGTCCTACCCTGTGAACAGGTGGATCCCGTAGCCGTAGTAGTACTGTATGAGCCGTCAGCTCTGGGCTGAGGACCGTAGAAAGTTATCGTGCATGTATTAGTAGCTCCGGCAGGGGCTGGACCTTGTGTCTCCACGGGTGCTGCCGTAGTCGTAGGAGCTGCTGTGGGAGCAGCGGTAGCCTCCGTCTGAGGTACTGTGGAAGGAGCCACGGGAGGAGTAGTCGTAGTATGACTGCTGCTTACATAGTTGCCGTTATATGTCCTGTACCATCCGTTGTCGGTGACTGCGACTACATCGATGGCATCGCCCGGCTCTAATACCCTTACGAGGTCATATTCGGTACCGGGACCGGTACGGAGATTGAGTTCGCCTGAAGCATATACCGTCATGTACATCTCGGTCTCGGTGTGACCTGCGGTAGTCGTAGCTTCCGTCGTAGTCTGTACGGTAGTCGTCTCCTCTTCGTATGAGACGTCCTCTTCCGTGCTCTCCTCTGTGTCGGGAGTATCGGAGGATAGGGGTTCTACGGTCTCAAAATCATCCGCAAGTGCTATTACGGGAACGAGGGAAGTCTCGGCGGACTCTGAAGTCGTCGTTGTCTCTTCGACGCTCTCGGTAGTAGCTGCCGCGAGCCTTTCGGCCTGCTCCTGACGCCTTATCCTGTCATTTTGAGCCTGTGTGTCTAAGGCGGTCTTCGTTACCAGTACTCCGATACCGCTGACGAGCAGTATGCATGAGATGCTGATGGCGGAATACAGCCTGTCACGCGTGATATGGTATTTGGTTGTAAGATCTATAAACCTCAAACAGTTCCCCTCTTGCTATATCCAAACGCAAATTTCTACGGATACATTATATCATACTTGTGATAAGAGCCCTAAAGGGAGGGGCGTGCTTTGGGCGAACTACCAATAAATCGAGATTAATGCAAGCGTTATTCACCATTTGTCAAATAATTGTTACATGCGTGAAAACCATGAAATATTCCTGCACTCTATAATAATGCTACAACACCAGAGAGGGACAGGAAGGCGATGAAGAAGGACATGCAGAATATCAAAGCGCCCAGACGTGACTACATTGCACGTCGAAGGATCATACGTATAATCTGCATCCTTGTTATCCTCATCTGCCTCGTACTCGATATCTACCTCATCAAGGAACTTCTGTAAGCCCCGTAAAGTTGCAAATCTCGATTTTCTCATTTATACTCTTCTTGTTTATTTTATTTAATAATAATGGGAGCATAGTAAATGAGAGTATCCAAGTTATTCATGACAACACAGCGTGAGATCCCCGCAGATGCAGAGATCCCTTCACATCAGCTCATGCTTCGTTCGGGCATGATCAGGAAGTGCGCTTCAGGCATATATTCATTCATGCCTATCGGACTTCGTTCTTATAAGAAGGTCGAGAATATCATCAGGGAAGAGATGGATAATGCGGGTGCGCAGGAACTCATAATGCCTGCTCTCCTTACTGCAGAGACATATCAGGCTTCCGGAAGATGGGAGAAGTTCGGTCCCGAGATGTTCAGGCTCGAGGACAGAGGAGGCAGGCCTTTCTGTCTCGGTCCTACGCACGAGGAGCCTTTCACTGAGGCTGTAAGGGACACCATCAAGTCCTATAAGCAGCTTCCCGTTACGCTTTATCAGATCCAGCATAAGTACAGGGATGAGAAGAGACCCAGGTTCGGTGTCATCCGTGCAAGAGAGTTCGTCATGAAGGATGCTTATTCCTTTGACGTAGACGAGGAAGGTCTCGATAAGTCCTACCAGGCTATGTACAAGGCATACAGAAGGATCTTCGACAGACTGGGCCTTGATTACACCGTAGTAGACGCCGATTCAGGTGCTATGGGCGGTTCCGGTTCACAGGAGTTCATGGTAAAGAGCCCCATCGGTGAGGATGCTATCTGCTACTGCGACGATTGCGGCTATGCTGCCAACGAGGAGAAGGCTCAGTGCACCGTCCCTGAGAAGGATAATTCCGAGGCACTTCCCATGGAGAAGATCCATACTCCCGACGTCAAGACCATCGAGGAGCTCATGGCATTCATGAACACGGAGCCCTCTGCTTTTGTTAAGACCATTATCTACAATATCGACGGCAAGATCGTAGCCGTAATGGTAAGAGGTGACAGAGAGATCAACGAGACTAAGCTTACTAACCTCTACGATGCAACCGAGCTCACTCTTGCAGCTTTCGACGATGTAGAGAGAGTAACGGGCGCCAAGGTCGGCTTCGCTGGTCCTATCGGCCTCAAGGAGAAGATAGAGGTCGTTATGGATAACGAAGTAAGTTCTATGGCTAACTTCATCGTAGGCGCTTGTGAGACGGATTATCATTTCAAGAACGTCAATATCGGCCGCGACTTTACTCCCGATAAGATCGCCGATGTTCGAAATGCAGTAGAAGGCGATGCTTGCCCTAAGTGCGGAAAGCCT
This sequence comes from Oscillospiraceae bacterium, assembly GCA_900176545.1. Taxonomy (GTDB): domain Bacteria; phylum Bacillota; class Clostridia; order Saccharofermentanales; family Saccharofermentanaceae; genus Saccharofermentans. The sequence continues at coordinate 79,315 of FWXP01000007.1, read as the reverse complement.
TTGAAGATGGCAAGAGGAACGGAGGTAGGTCATATCTTCAAGCTCGGAACAAAGTATTCCGATGCATTGGGATGCGTTTATCTTGATAAGGACGGCAGGGAGAATACCATGATCATGGGATGCTACGGTATCGGTGTATCCAGGACCCTTGCTGCCATCATCGAGCAGAACCACGACGACGACGGAATCAAGTGGCCCGTAGTCGCAGCTCCCTACAAGGTCATCGTTGTTCCTACAAAGGTAAATGACGAAGAGAACATGAGCCTGGCGGAGAATATCTATAACAGGCTCATCGAAGAGGGCGTTGAGGTCCTTATCGACGACAGGAACGAGAGACCCGGAGTCAAGTTCAAGGACGCCGATCTTATCGGTATCCCCTTGAGGATCACTGTCGGAAGAAGGGCCAGCGAAGGAATAGTAGAGATCAAATACCGTGCGACAGGTGAGACTGCAGAGGTATCTGTGGAGGAGGCTCTCGTAGCGGTAAGAAATCTGGGATAAGGAGAAAGAAGATGTTTTTGAGGAAGGTTGTCGCTGCAGCTTGTGCAGCAGTAGTGTCATTCACCGGCATGTCGTTCATAAAGGAAGACGATGTAAGGGCTGACGTAACGGTAGATCAGCTCTACGCTGACTATACGGAGGTTCACTTCGTATCCAAGAGCGGAGGCGCCATCGACTTCGGAGTAGACGGTACGCAGATCTACATCGATACGGATTGTGCCAATGATATCGAGCTCATAATCGTAGACGAGAACAACAGACCTGTTCTGCAGGGCATGACTGCTGACGGATCCTGTCAGTTCGATGTAGCTTCTTCCCTTGTTACGGATACCATCTACTATGTAGTCTTCTATTACACAGCAGAAGGTATCGACTATATGCAGTGGGATATCTATATCACTAAGAGAGGCGACGGTACGCTCGCCATGCTCAAGTCCCTTTGCTACGACTTTAACGTAGAGAGATGTTCCGAGCTCTGGACTGATGCGACTTCCCTGGAGGAATGCCTCCAGCCTCAAAACGACGTTGACTGCGACGATCCCGAGGTCATCGCAATTGCAGAAGAGATCACCAGAGGCTGCACTACCGACTGGGAAAAGTCTTACGCTATCTATACATTCATCGTTGAGAACTTCTACTACGATTTCATTCAGGTAGAAGACCGTTATACGGTATATCAGGACGATGCGGCAGCTCTCCTTAGAAGGAGGATCGCCGTATGTGAGGGATTCGGTAATACATTCGTATCTCTCTGCCGTGCGGTAGGCGTTCCCGCCGCAGTATCATTCGGTATCGGTGCAAGTGCTCCTGATATGCTCCACAATAACGACATGATCGATGATGAGAGCCCTAACCACGCATGGGCTTGCGTATGCCTTGACGGAACATGGTATCACGTTGATCCTACCTGGGATATGGGAAATGCTTACGAGGGCAGTTCCTATGACTCCGGTACGGCTACTGAAGGAGAGTACACATACAACTACTATCTTCTTCCCGTAGAGATATTCTCCATGACACACAAGATCTGCGATGCCGATACTATCCATGGTATCGAGTGCAGCGGTTCCTGCGGAGACAATGCTACTTATACCATCTCCCGTGATGCGGTTATCACCATAAGCGGTTCAGGTGAGGTTGTCCTTCCTTACGGAGTAAACGGATTCAGGTTCGTAGAGTTCGCAGAAGGTTCCAACATCACATCTATCGGTGACTGCTGCTTCCAGGACTGCGATGCTCTCGAATATGTCATCCTTCCGGATACTGTAACGCGTCTTGAGCGCGGAGCTTTCATCACCTGTGAGGATCTGGAGTACATCTATCTTCCCGAAGGTCTTCAGTATATAGGCCCCAGTGCTTTCTGCTACTGCGACCAGCTGTCTTATGTATATGTACCGGACAGCGTTACCGAGATCGGAGATTATGCTTTTGACGATTGCCCCTGGCTCGTGATCAGCGTAAATAACAGTCAGGCAAGCGGTCTTACTTCCGACTACGACGTAGATCCTCTGGAGATCATCACAAGAACCTGACAGAGAACAAGATAAGCATTCAAAGACTCCGCTTACAAGGCGGAGTCTTTTTTGCCCTATAAATTAACATCTGTTAAATTTTCGTTTACATCGACCGCTGGCCATATTAAAATATCAGTATACTTTCACGGGGGAAAGCATATGCGTAAAAAGATAAGATATCCTGCCTTATTGATGGCAACGGTATTGGCTGCATCTTCTGTATCGGCGACAGGATGCGGCAGGAATAAAGACCTGGTAGTTCAGGCGGATTCGCCCTGGTATGACCTTCATAAGGTGACTATAGGCGAGCAGTATAAGAGCGATGATTCCATAGCGGCTTTTAATATGTATTACATCGGAAGAGCCGAAGATCTTCTTCTGTTCTCGACCTGTGGCAACTATAAGAACAGGCAGGATTCGGGAGATTACCTGCAGGACTTTTTGGCCGATACCTTTCAGCATATAGATGTATATGACCTTGACGGGACTCTCATCAATTCCTTCGATCAGCTGCAGTTCCTGCAGGATGAAGACCTGATCGATACGGAATATCCGAATCTCGCGTGGTCGACATATGTTGATGACGATAAGATCGCATATGAGTATGAAGGTATGAAGTATCTCCTGGATCCTTATACGGGGGAAGTAGTCGGCAGCAGCGAGATACCGGCCATAAGTCTCGAGGACGGAGCTGAAGGTTCCTTTGAGATGGGAGATTATATAGTAGATATATATACGGGATATGATCCGGGAGGCTGCAGTAATGAGTATATCCTCGATATCAAGGCTCCGGACGGCAGCGACACTGAGACTACTGTAGCTGTAGAAGACTTCGCTTATATCGATGGAATGTTGTATATGGGAGATGATGAAGCGTTATTCCGGGTAACGGACGGAGGCTATACTCCCGATATCTTTTATTCCCTGGATCTTACGACAGGACAGATAGAAGAGTATACGGAAGAGACAGGCTGGTTCAGGGATGATCTTGATCAGGCTAAGTATATCGAAGGTGTCGGCAATATCGTCGTAAATTCATACGGTATAAGAAAGCTGGACTTTGAGACACAGACCAAGACACAAGTGCTGGACTTCGAGTGCTGTAATATCAATCGATACGATGCGATGAACCTGGAGCTTCTCGACATGACAGAGGATCGGGTAATCATGGCCGGCAGTACATATACTGGTAATTCCTACTTTACCGCTGTCGGGGACGGGAGCCTTGATATATATATTATGGACAGGCAGGATACCAATCCCAATGCAGGCAAGAGGATAATCACGGCAGCGACTCTGGATACTTTCGACTACGCTGTATGTGAGGCTGTATGCTCCTACAATGAGACTAACGAAGATTACTTTATCAGACTGGACAGCAAGTATTCGACGGATGCAAGATATGCCAACGGCGAGCTGGACTATTATTCCGACAGCGTCACAGATGAATATCTGACTTCTACCGGTGAACTCTCCAATCAGCTGATGGTGGATCTTATAGCGGGAGAAGGCCCTGATATCATATTGAACGGAGCGACATTCACTCAGCTTAACAGTGACGATCTCCTTATCGACCTCTCGGATGCGATAGATACGGAGGGACTCTTTGTCAATGTGATAGATGCGGCAAGGACAGGGGAAAGGCTCTATCAGTTGCCGCTTGCCGTCAATATAGCGGGGATCATCGCCAAGAAGGACGATGTATCTCCCGATCAGACAGGATTTACCTTCGATCAGTACGAAGAATATGTATTCGGACCTTGTAACGGCAGCGATCCCATAGGCAACGGTCAGCTGGATTTCCTTACCACGGCGCTAAGTTCCATCTGCGAACAATGTACCGCTGACGGGATAGCAGATTTTGATAACGAGAGCTTCAGGGATTTGGCGGAGTATGTAAATGACAATGTCCACGAGGAGATAGTTATAGACGAGGAAGATGCGGAAGATATCGATCCCTATCTCGGCGTAAGACGAGATGCGGGATATGTCTCGGATATCTCCTTCGGGTATCTGATGTATAACTATTCCGACATCATTGAAGATATAAGGCTTATGGGATTTCCTACCACAGACGGCAGGGGCCCTGGTCTTACCGTAAGATCTTCCGTAGCGATATCTGCACAGACAAATGAGGAAGATGCATGCAAGGAGTTTGTAGGGACGCTTCTCTCGGAGGAGATACAATATGATTTCGGCAAGTTCGACGGAGCATCACCCGTAAGGATATCGTCCTTCGAACAATCGGCCCGTGACATAGTAGATATGTACAACGATATGTATGAGACCTATAGCGGTATGTACACGACCGGTGAACTTCGTATACTGGATCTCCCGTGGCACTCTGTCGACTATTCGATAGTAGACGGATACGAGGAAGTCATTAGATCCTGTACGTATATCAATTTCACGGATCCTTCCATAGTAGCCATAGTAAGGGAGGAGATGCCTTCCTACTTCTGCGGGCAGAAGACATTGGACGAGGTCATATCAATAATCGAAGATCGTACCCAGACGCTTCTTGAAGAGCGCAAGTGACAAGAGAATAAGTGATCAAAAGGACCACACATCAGTGTGGTCCTTTGCTTATTTCTTTGAACCGTCCTTGTCGCCTATCCAGCTCTGATGGTAATATCTTCGCCTGTATTCTTCCGGTGTAAGTCCGGTCTCTTTCTTGAATACCTGGATAAAGTGGCTCTGGGATGAGAATCCCAGATAGTTGGCGATATTAAGGGAAGAGTCGTCCAGATGGCGCAGCATGTTGGTCGCGACGGAGATCTTCTGCTCTCTTATATATCTGCTGACCGTGATGCCCATCTCCTGCTTGAAGAGCTTGGAGAGATAGCTGGCATTAAGTGAGAGCGCGGAAGCTAAGTTCTCTACCGTAAGGTTCTCATGTATGTGGGACCTTATGTACTCGAGAGCAAGGACAACGTGCCTTGAGATGACGGATTTCTTCATGCTCTCGTGCATTCTCTTACAGTAGTCGAGAGCGCATTCTTCCGAGATATCGGATATCTCCTTCTCGGTCCTGGCCTTATCTATCAACCTTATGTATATATCCGACAGAGAGTAGCTCACGAGTACGTCCATGCCTGCCTCGATGCAGAATCTGCTGACCAGAGCGATCATTATGATCGCATGGTATCTGGCATTGGCAAGGTTATTGTCGCTTAGTACGCCGCGTCTGTCAGGGGATGAGTGAAGCCTGGTGTTCAGCGCTTCAAGATCACCTCGTGAGATTATGCTGTAAAAGTCGATCTCACGCTCGTAAGAGGTCCTGAAGACCTCCGAGTCACGCTCTGCGATGAGCTGCTTCTGAAGTTCCTTCTCGATATCCATTATCAGTCGATGACCCTGATCTCTGTTATGATGGGCTGATCCTCGGGAAGGACCGTACCGTTATCGTCCGTAACGGGAGCATTAGCGCAGATCTGATCTACGATATCCATACCGGAAGTTACATGGCCGAAGCCTGCATAGTCGCCGTCAAGGAAAGTGGAATCGCTCTGGACGATAAAGAACTGGGATGAAGCGGAGTTCATGTCCTGGCTCCTTGCCATGGAGATGGTTCCTCTGACATGGGAGATATCGTTGTAGTCGTATCCGTTATTGGCGAACTCGCCGGCGATGTTGGTTCCGGAACCGCCTCTTCCTGTTCCCTCGGGATCTCCGCCCTGCATCATGAAGCCGTCCATGATCCTGTGGAAGGTAAGGCCGTTATAGAATCCGCTGTTTGCAAGATCTATGAAGTTAGTAACCGTGATGGGAGCCTTATCCGCATCGAGCTCTACGGAGATCGTGCCGTAACTTTGTATCTCTATCTCTACGTGGTGAAGACCGGAGAGGCAGCCCTCGGGAGCCGTGGGCTTGAAGTCTTCGGGTGTCTTATACTGGACGCAGCCGAAGAGCATAACTGACATAACTAATGTAAGAGCGATCGAAGATATACGTTTTACGATATTCATACCTATCATCCTTTTTAATATGTAATTACTTCAGTAATGATATCACACAAGATGACAACTCGCCTGTAAAAGTATAAAATGGAACGGATTATTTTACGGAGAGATTATATGATTCACTACATTATTACGTTTCTGATTTCCATGGTACCCCTCGTAGAGCTTCGAGGAGCACTTATCTATGCGGCCGGATTCCAGATACCGCTTTATATTGCATTCCCCATATGTATCGTTGGCAACATGATCCCCGTTCCCTTTATCTTCTTCTTTGCAAGGAAGGTATTGGAGTGGGGTGCGGATAAGCCCGTTATCGGTAAATTCTTCTCATGGTGCCTTAAGAAGGGACATAAGGGAGGAGAGAAGCTTAAGGCTAAGGCAGGTAAGGGATTATTCCTTGCACTTCTCCTTTTTGTAGGTATCCCTCTTCCCGGAACAGGCGCATGGACCGGAACACTTGCCGCAAGTATCCTCGATATGGACTTTAAGACAAGCGTTAAGGCAGTTATCTGCGGAGTCCTCCTTGCAGGTATCATCATGGCGACATTAAGCTACCTGGGCTTTGCAGCGCTCTTCGGTCTTCAGATGTAATATATGAGATCGTTTGAAGTTACAAGAGATCTGGATAATCAGCATGTCGTAAAGGCGGCTACTACGGTCTTCAAGGGACTTAAGGCAGCTGATCTTTATAAAGCCCTTAAGAAAAAGGATATAAAGATCGACGGCAAGAGAATCTCTTCCGATATCGCCGTCAAGGAAGGCCAGATCATTGAAGTATGGCTTCCCGACAGTCTCTTTGAAGGCGAGGGCGATAAGATCAAGGAAGCACCCAAGGATCCCGACTACAAGATCGCGGCTGAGACCGACGGTCTTCTCATCGTCAACAAGCGCCAGGGCCTTGCCGTTCACAGCGGCAAGAATACCGGTGAAGATAACCTTATAGATATAGTAAGGAAGAGCACGCATAACAAAGAGATGGAGCTGGTCCACAGGATCGACATGAATACCGGCGGACTCGTTATGCTCGCCAAGAACAAGGAATATCTCGAAGATGCAATAAAGCTCTTTAAGAACGATCTTCTCATTAAGAGATACAGATGCCTCGTGATAGGTGTGCCCGAAGAAGGCGAGACCGTTATCTGTGAAGACGACGCCATCATGAAGGAAGTAAGCGCATTCCTTGAGAAGACTCCTTCGGGCAACGTATATGTTCACGATATGGAAAAGCCCGGAGATCTCCCTATCACTACGAGATACAGAGTACTTGAAGTATTTAAGGGTGCAGGTCCCGACAGGACGGACGTAGCAGAGCTCGAGTGCGAGCTCGTGACAGGAAGGACCCACCAGATAAGAGCGCAGTTCGCTCACTTAGGTCATCCTATCTTAGGCGACGGCAACTACGGAAGAAATAAGATCAATACATTCTTCAAGAGCAGGAACGGCGGCAAGGTCAGATACCAGCAGCTCTATGCCACGACCCTTCTCATGAGAAGGATACCTGCAGATAACCTTCACCACGTATTGTCCGGAAGGAAGTTCGAGATCGAACCTCGATATGAGATCGATACTGAAAAGCTGAGGAAGAGGAACAATGGCAGATAACAGACCTATAGGCGTATTTGATTCAGGTATCGGAGGACTTACCGTTCTTCGTGAGATCATCGCCCGTCTTCCTTCAGAGAGCACCGTCTATTACGGTGATGACGGAAGGGCCCCTTACGGAAGCAAATCTCACGATACCATCGTGGAATATTCCCTGCAGGACATGATGTTCCTTGAGCAAAAGGACGTTAAGATGATCGTCATAGCCTGCAATACGGCAAGTACACATGCGATAGATGCATTAAGAAAGCATTCCAAGGTGCCCGTAGTCGAGGTGGTTTACCCCGGAGCAAAGGCTGCCGTCAAGGCTACACGCAACGGCAGGATCGGCATAATAGCCACCAACGCTACAGTATCTTCGGGTCTTTATGAGAAGGCCGTTAAGGAGGAAGGCAGGGATATCCCGGGCCTTCAGATAATCCAGCAGGCATGTCCTCTCTTTGTATCCCTGGCGGAAGAAGGCTGGTGGGACGACGAGATCGCACACCTTACGGCAGAACGCTATCTTGCTCCTATCAAGGAGTTCGGCGTGGATACTCTGGTCCTTGCCTGCACACACTATCCTCTCCTTGCAAAGACCATAGGAGACGTGATGGGACCTGATGTCACTCTCATAAATTCCGGCATAAGCGTAGCTTCCGTAGTAGAGGAACTTCTAAGAGACAACGAAATGCTCTCTGACGGCGCTGCCGTTACAAGGGAGTTCTTTACCAGCGACGATGCACATCGTTTCGAGAGCGTAGCCGCACCTTTCCTGGGAAGAGGGCTTCCTCAGGGTACCAGAAAGGTTACCGTAGACCGTTTTGATGTAGCGGAGTACCTGGGATGAGAAGAGACATCGAGATAAGAACGTCTGCTTACGATAAGCCGTATCTTACTTCCTGCATCTTTGAGGATAACTCAGATGTCATGAAGATAAAGTGGAAGCAGAAGCACGAAGGCGACACGGGTGAGACCGTCTATGACCTCTCTATGGATAAGGCGTCGGGTGTTGCCACCATCAAGCGCACAGGGGAGATAAGGAGCGTATTAAAGTTTGATACCGCGGGGAAGACCATGGGAGTATTCAGGACTCCCTACGGAGAGATCACCATAGCGGTGGAGACGCATTATATAAATATGCCTTCGGTCTTGTCAGAAGTATTCGAGATATCGTATGATATATGCCACGACAAGGAGCAGAAGGAGAGGAACCTGTTCTCGGTAAAGTTTGTGAGATAGCGCATTTACGGCCTTTTTCGGCATTTACCGAAATATTTTTCCGAATTCTTCAAAAAGCTATTGCAAAAGCTTAGATCCTAATGTACAATCTTTAAGCGTTATGCGAAGAAAAGCTTAATTCCTACAGTAAATGGAGGTGGAAATATATGGCACATCCTAAGAGAAAGTGGTCAAAGGCAAGAACTTCCCGTCACAGGAGCGCTTGGAAGCTTGAAATGCCCGGCTTTGTTGAGTGCCCGCAGTGTCATTCCAAGATGCTTCGCCGCAAGGTTTGCAAGAACTGCGGTTATCTTGATGGCAAGCAGGTCATAGCGATCGGCGAAGAAGCCTGATCTACATAACTTAATAAGTTAGCAGCAAGGCGGTGTTAGATTCTGGCACCGCCTTTTATTGTTTCTTCTAATCAGCATAAAAGACAGGAGCCTTCTATGAGCAAACCGGTTGTAGCGATCGTCGGACGTCCCAACGTGGGCAAATCCTCACTTTTCAATACTCTTTACGGAGAGCGTATATCTATAGTCCATGACACTCCGGGTGTCACCAGGGACAGGATATATGCGACGGCCGTATGGAGAGAACGCGAATTCACAATGATAGACACGGGCGGTATCGAGCCCGAGAGTTCGGATGTCATCCTGCAGGGTATGAGACTTCAGGCGGAGATCGCCATGGAGACTGCGGATGTCATCCTTTTTATGTGTGATATAAAGTCGGGACTTACGGCATCCGACGAGGAGATCGCCGTAATGCTTCGAAAGAGCAAGAAGCCTATCGTAGTCTGCGTCAATAAGTGCGACTTCGTAGGTGAGCCCCCCGCTGAGATGTATGAGTTCTATAACCTGGGCCTTGGTGAGGTCATCCCCATATCCGCTTCACACAGGCTCGGTATAGGTGAGCTCCTGGATGCTCTCTTCGAGAACTTCCCTCCGGTAGAGGAAGGTGAAGAGGAAGACGGCAGGATCAGGGTAGCTCTCATAGGAAGGCCTAATGCAGGCAAGTCATCTCTTACCAACAGGATGACAGGTGATAACAGGGCCATCGTATCCGATATCGCGGGTACCACGAGAGATGCCATCGACTCCGAGGTGGAGAACGAATACGGTAAGTTCACTATCGTCGATACGGCCGGAATGAGAAAGAAGAGCCGCATCGAGGATGTTATCGAGAAATATTCCATGGTAAGGGCATTGTCCGCCATCGACCATGCGACCGTCTGCGTTATCCTTATCGATGCTACGGTAGGTATAACGGAGCAGGACACAAGAGTAGCGGGACTTGCACACGACAATGGCAAAGCGTGTATCTTCGCCATCAACAAGTGGGATCTCGTAGATAAGACTACGGGTACTTTGGAAGTGATGACAAAGGCCGTAAAGGAGAGATTCTCCTTCATGGACTACGCTCCCGTCATATTCATTTCCGCTAAGACAGGACAGAGGGTAGATAAGCTCTGGCAGACGATAGTTGCCGTTCACGAGCAGGCCGGAAGAAGGCTCAAGACGGGCGTATTCAACGATATGCTCAATGAAGCTACTGCCATCGTTCCTACTCCTCAGGATAAGGGCCGTCACTTAAAGATCTATTACGGAACCCAGATCGCTACCAATCCTCCTACGTTCGCACTCTTTGTCAACGACAAGGAACTGTCCCATTTCTCGTATGAGAGGTATCTGGAGAATCAGATCAGGAAGAACTTCGGTTTTGAGGGAACTCCCATAAGGATATACTTGCGTAATAAGAAAGGCGATGAGACTTGATATTTTGTGTAATATGTCGAGTAATATTTGACCTTTATTAGTAGGAAAATAGATAAGGATTTTTATAAGAAATAAGGAGTATTCTATGGCTAAGATTGAGAATATGCGCAACATCGCGATCATCGCACACGTTGACCACGGTAAGACGACTATCGTCGATTCCATGCTCAAGCAGGCAGGTATCTACCGTGAGAACGAGCAGATCGTTGAGCAGGTAATGGACAGTAACGATCTCGAGAGAGAAAGAGGTATCACTATCCTTGCCAAGAATACTGCCATTCAGTATAAGGACATCAGGATCAACGTCGTAGATACTCCCGGACACGCCGACTTCGGTGGTGAGGTTGAGCGAGTACTTAAGATGGTAGACGCGGTTCTCCTCGTTGTTGATTCCTTCGACGGTCCCATGCCCCAGACGAGATTCGTTCTTCGTAAGGCACTCGAGATGGGCCTTAAGCCTATCGTTTGTATCAACAAGATCGACCGTCCCGACGGACGTCCCAACCAGGTCGTTGACATGGTACTCGATCTCTTTATCGAGCTCGGCGCAGATGACGACCAGCTCGAATTCCCTATCATCTACACTTCAGGTAAGCTCGGTATCGCTACTACGGATCTTAAGGAGTACGAGGAAGGCAAGCAGCTCGACTTCCAGCCTCTTCTTGATGCCGTAGTAGAGAATACACCCTGCCCCGAGGGCGATACTGAGGCTCCTTTGCAGCTCCTCGTATCCAACATCGATTCCGATCCCTATATCGGAAGGATCGCCATCGGACGTGTAGAGAGAGGTACTATCGCTCAGAACCAGAATGTTTGCGTTGTTACATATAATGAAGACGGCAAGACAAATTCCAGGATCGTTAAGCTCTTAAGGTTCAACGGTCTCGGACGTCAGGAGATCGATTCGGCTTCCGTCGGTGAGATCGTATGTGTTGCAGGTATCCCTGAGATCAATATCGGTGATACTATCTGCGATGCATCTACTCCCGAAGCACTGCCTTTCGTAAATATCGATGAGCCTACTATCGCCATGACGTTCTCCGTCAACGACAGCCCCTTTGCCGGTCAAGAGGGTAAGTTCGTTACTTCAAGACACTTAAGAGACAGGCTCTTCAAGGAAGTTGAGACAAACGTCTCCATGCGTGTTGAAGAGACTGATACTACAGAGGCATTCGTTGTAAAGGGAAGAGGTGAGCTTCACCTTTCCATCCTTATCGAGACAATGAGAAGAGAAGGATATGAGTTCCAGGTAGGTAAGCCTCAGGTCATCATGAAGGAAGTAGACGGCGTTACATGTGAGCCCGTCGAGGACCTTATCATCGACGTTCCCGAAGACTTCGTAGGACCTGTTATGGAGAAGCTCGGAAGACGTAAGGCAGAGCTTCTCAACATGCTCCCTCCCGACAAGGGATATTCCCGTCTTGAGTTCCGTATCCCCTCCAGAGGACTTATCGGATACAGGACCGAGTTTTTGACCGACACTAAGGGCAATGGTATAATGAACAGCGTCATCAGTGGCTTTGAGCCCTATGCCGGCGAGATCGAGACAAGAACTCACGGTGTACTCGTAGCTTTCGAGAGCGGTGACGCCATGACATACGGCCTGTACAATGCACAGGACAGAGGAGCGCTTCTTATCGGTGCGGGAACTCCGGTCTACGAAGGTATGATCGTCGGTATCAATCCCAAGCCTGAAGATATAACAGTTAACGTCTGCAAGAAGAAGCATGTTACCAACATGCGTGCAGCAGGTTCTGACGATGCTATGCGTCTTACACCTCCTTTGAACTACAGCCTTGAGCAGTGCCTTGAGATCGTTGAGGACGATGAGCTTTGTGAGGTTACTCCCAAGAGCATCCGCCTCAGGAAGAAGATCCTCAATACGGATCTTCGTATGAAGGATCGTGCCAAGAAGAAGTAATCCGGCACATCCTTAAGGGATTTGAAAGGATCATATGCTGTCAAAGAAAGTCAGGATCGCTCTGAGGATACTAGCAGTATTGCTGCTTTTGAGCTTCTTTGTTGTAAGCGGCGTTCTGTTCGGTTATAACTACGTCATCGCGCAGGAGAAGAGATTTGAGGTGCTTGAGCAGAGCATCGCTGACGGTACCCTTGTCATCGACGAGGACACCGAAGGCGCAGTTCCTCTTGTCATCAAGCAGGGTGATATGACATCCGATATCGCGGATAATCTCTTTGAACTGGGCCTTATAGACAATACTCTCGTATTCTCTCTCATGAGTAAGATCAACGGATTTGACGGTGCCTATATGGCAGGTACTCACTACCTGATCCCCGGACTTACATACGATGAGATCATGTATCTCCTGACCCAGAAGGCAAGCAGCGTATATGTTACTTTCCCTGAGGGCATCACTTACGAGGAGATCAAGGTAAGGCTTCACGAAGCAGGTCTGACCTTTGACGATGCCGAGATGGATGAGTGCATGGATTCTCCCAATCTTTTCGTCGATTACAGATTCGTATCCCAGATCAACCTTACGGAGGACCGTGATCACGTCCTGTCAGGTTATCTCTTCCCGGATACGTACGAATTCGATATCAATGCCAGTCCCGAGACCATAATCAATACATTCCTGAATAATACCAACGCTAAGCTCTACGACGAGTACTATGAGCGTGCAGAGGCTATCGGAATGTCCCTTGATGAGGTCATCACGCTTGCTTCGATCATACAGACCGAGACGAGCCGTTCCATGGATATGATGTATATCTCTGCGGTATTCCATAACCGTCTTGCTTCGGAAGACGAGAGCTTCCATTATCTCGCTTCTGATGCCACGGTCAATTATATCCGTCAGATGAACGGCGATGAGCCCCGTATGGTCCTTACCTATGATGATCTGCAGATGGATAATCCTTATAATACATTTATGTACCCGGGACTTCCTCCGGGACCTATCTGTATGCCGGGTCTTGATGCCATCCAGGCAGCTTTATATCCCGAGCCTAACTGTAACTATTTCTATTTCTGTGCTACAGGTGACGGCGGAACGGCTTATGCCGTTACAGAGGCTGAGCATAATGCCAATGTTGCCATGTATCAGGATGCCTGGGCGCAGATCGATGCAGGCGTAGTCGAGACAGAATTTTCCGCTGAAGAGCAGGAAGAGACTACGGTAGAAGGCTGATATATGTTTATACCTGAAGTATTGAGCCCCGCAGGGGATATGGATAAGCTGAAGACCGCCATCGCCTACGGTGCCGATGCGGTATATATGTCCGGAAAGAACTTCGGACTTAGAACCTTTTCCGGGAATTTTGAACACGATGATATGAAGCAGGCCGTAGCATATGCACACGACAGAGGCGTAAAGTGCTACGTTACCATGAATATCCTTGCCTTAGAGGACGATATCAGGAGAGTAGACGACGAGATCGACTATGTGGCACACGAAGCCAAGGCTGACGCGGTACTGATCTCGGATCCCGGCATCTTCTCCAGAGCAAAGAAAGTCGCTCCCGACTTAGAGCTTCATATATCCACACAGGCGAGCGTTACTAACAGCGAAGCCTGCCGTTTCTGGTATGAGCAGGGCGCCAAGAGGATCGTCCTTGCAAGGGAGTGCTCTCTGGAGCAGATAAGAAAGATCAGAGAGAATATCCCCGAAGACTTAGAGCTCGAGGCATTCATACATGGTGCCATGTGCATGTCCTATTCGGGAAGATGCATCCTCTCCAATTACTTCACGGGAAGAAGAGCCAACGGCGGTGCCTGCGCTCAGCCCTGCAGATGGGGTTATTACCTGTCTGAGGAGAAAAGACCTGAAGATAAGCTTCCCATAGAGCAGGACGAACACGGTACATATATCCTCAGCAGCAATGATATCTGCATGATCGAGCATGTTCCCGAGATGGTGAAGGCCGGTATCAACAGCTTTAAGATCGAGGGAAGGATAAAGGGCGCATACTATGCTGCCGCTACTACAAAGGTATATAGAGAGGCAGTAGACCTCTATCTCAAGGATCCCGAAGGTTATAAGACCGACGCCAAGTGGCTCGAGCTCTTAGATAAGGTAGTCCACAGGGACTATGCTACGGGATTCTTCTTCGATAAACCTATAGATAATGCCCAGATCGGCTCTGAGAGGACCTATAACAAGCCTGCATTCGTAGTAGGTGTAGTGGAAGGTACCGACGAGAAGACGGGCATGTATATCGTCAGCCAGAGAAATAAGCTCTACAGAGGCGATACGCTTAATGTATTAAAGCCTGACGGATGGGAAGAGCCTGTCGCTGCAGCTGAGATCTACGATCTGGATATGAATCCTCTGGAGTCGGTCCCTCATCCTCAGATGAAGTTCCTTATGAAGCCTTCAAGGCAGATAGACCTTCCGCCCGGGACATTTCTGAGCCGTGACGGCGATAAGGACGAGGGAATACTTCCTAATTCTTAATCTTTTTTCTTCGAAGGTGCTTTCTTCTCGCTCTCCGGCTGCTTCATGAAGTTGCCGAGGATCCTTGAGAAGAATTCCATGAATTTCTTGTCCAATCCGAATACCTTTACTACGTCGATGATGATGATCATGACAGTAGGTCCCAGAAGGAATCCGATAGGTCCCCATACATATACACCGATAGCCATGCCCAGGAGCATGAGAAGAGGGTGCAGGTGAAGTGACTTTCCGAGTATCGGAGGTTCTGCGAGCCTTCTTACTACGGTCATGACGCCCATAGCCACGGCGAGGATCACAACGCTCCTGTAATTGCCGTGAAGCGCACAGTAGATCATGACGGGGATCATGGTAGCGCTGATGCCGAGTACGGGCATAAAGTCGATGATACCCGTGATCAGGGCCAGGATAACGGCGTAGTCAACTCCTGCCAGATGGAAGGCGAACCATGCTTCTGCAGTTGTCATGAGAAGGAGCAGGATATATCCGCCCAGGGCTCTGAAGAGAGTCACAGACAGATCGTTGATAAGCGATAATGCCTTGAGCTTGAAGGCTCTGTTAGGTACGTTCTTCATGTAGAAGCGAAGTACGTGGTAACCGTCGTTTATGAAGTAGTAGCCGCTCAATATGACGCAGATGATAACGAATATCCAGTAGGGGATACTGCTCACTGCACTTAGGAGCGACGAAAGGAATGCGGATATGAGAGCGGGGATAGCCGACATGCTGTCCTGCCATACGGAAGCGATATTGCTCTTGATGGATGCGATCATATCAGGGGTAAGGAATCCGCCGTTCTCCGCGGACATCCTGGACATGAGATCACTTCCGAGCTCCATGGGATCGAAGGTCTCTGCAAGGTGAGACACGGTATTAAGAGCCCTGCTCATCTGAGACAGCAGTGTTGCGACGCCCCATACGCAGAATATAGCTATAAATATAAGAAGGATAACGTAGACGACGATAGCCGCTCTCTTTCTGATCAATGCCCGGGGCTTATTGCCCTTGTAGGACCTTGCCACCGGATCTGCCAGGGCGATACTGGTCTTGGACAGAAGAAAGCCTATAAGGAAAGGCACCAGTACGGATACCAGCTTGGTGGCGAAGATAAGCACCACGACTGCTATAGCTGTCATGAGTATATATTTGGTCATAGCCACTACGGCGGCTTTGTCTCTGGCGTATCTCTCGTTGTCCATCAGATGTGAACTCCTTTTATTATCATTATCCACAATACGGCTAATATAATGCCTGCCGTGATGACGGTCAGGTTCAGCCCCTTATCAAAGGCGGGGATCACCTTGTCGTATATGCCTTCCTCTTCGTCATCTGCATATGCATCGCGGAAGCTGTTAAGGCTCCTCATGAAGAATGAGATCAGTATAACGCCGATAAAGAGCGCGGGAAGGGACGAGTAGAAGAAAGTGGAATCGATATCGGAATAGGTCTGTACCTTGAGAATATCGATCTTCGTAATGGCATTGCCGAAGAGAAATATCGACAGCCTTGAGGATACAAGTGCCAGGAAGGGACAGAAGATATTGCCCGTCTTGGTCCTCAGGAAGCAACACCAGAGACCCGCTACAAAGAACGAACCTGCGGCGATAAAGTCCATGGAATAGAGCATATATGCGCATGAGATGATGATATATCCGACGAAACGCTCCCTGCTCCTGAACCTGGACCAGAGAAGACCGAAGAAGAATACCGAAGCGCCTGCCGCGGGAACGACAGTGTCTGCCAGTATGGAAAGAGCCATGCCGGCCTTGCTCTCCGTACCTCCGTGGTAGAAGAAAGCGGGGAATATGACGGAGGATCCGAGCCTTAATACGATCCAGGCGGTGAAGTTATATATGGATGTCGTGACCATCATGAGGGGGATACCCGAACATGCGGCCAGAAGAAGCGATCCTGCCCCCGTATTTCTGCCTACGACCTGATCCGTGATCCCCGAAGAGAGAATGAAACCGGGGAGCAGAAGGACGCACAGCGACATCAAGACCGACAGGAAAGTATATCCGATCAGCGATGTGGGCGGGAAAGGACAGGCCTCGTTGTTGGCAAGTACCCTTATGCCGTAGAAGACGGCCGTAAGGATCGACATGACCATAAGAGGGTAGCTCCAGTTGGTGACGGAGGGCCTGCTGAATTGATAACGTATTATTGAACTTAGCGGGGGAGTATTATTATTCGCCATATCAGAAGTAGACTCCCATGGCGGCAAATACACCAAAGAGCTGAGTGTGCCATACGGGTTCTAATGCGATGAATACGCCTGCGCCAAGAGCGAGGAACGGTCCGAAAGCAAGATAATCGGGATCGTCCGCGAAATGGATATTTGCCTTCTTCTTGGCAAGTTCCCTTCTGGCAGCAACAGGATCAGAGCTCTCTCTTATCATCTTATTCTCTCTTGCGATCCTTATCCTCTTACGGATGAAGAGGGGGATGGCAAAAAGGCCTCCGAGGATTATGCCTACATAGAGAGTTACTATAAGGCCGTAGCAGCCGCAGAGCATACCGCATGCGCCAAGAAGCTTCATATCTCCCATTCCCATGCCTTCCTTACCGAGGAATGTCTCTGAGAGAAAGCCTATGACCCACAATACGCCGAATCCTGCGACACCGGCGATAACGTGATTGAGCAAAGGCACGTACCATGCTGCGTAGGGGGAGTGCCAGGGACTTCTTACGAGACAATCGCCAATGGTGGATCCGATACCGATGACAAGAAGTGCGATGGAGAATTCGTCGGGGATTATCCTGTTGAGCCTGTCGGACATGGCTACCATTATGATAACGGGCCATGCGAGGAGTACTGCGATGAGCCTGTAGGGATTGGCTCCGCCCAGGAAGAATCCGTCGTGGTCACAGACTATAGCCGCGGAATATGCGATGGCAAGAAGCGCTGCGGAGATGACGCCGTGGGGGATGAACTTCATCCTCTTGGATAACCTGAAGTCGGGAGCCTTGGGATCATAATCATAATCCTGTAGCCATTTCTCCGGGAGTTTCTTAAAAACGTAAGTAAGTCCGGCGCCTATGACTGCACCGGCAACTATGGCGATCAATGCCCAAGTTATCTTATCCATAAATTCTCCGCATCACTTTTATTATATTAATAAAATCAAATAAATAGTAATATAAAGATTGCCGATTATCAACCGTACAGACATGCTTCAATTGTAACGTTTGAAAATTGACCGTTACATCAAAAAACTGTTAAAATTAGATGTATTTTAAGAGGAGGGAGCGCCTTTTAGGGGCGTCACGTAAACATTATGGCAAAGACTGTAACAGCTAAGATGCTTGAAGCACAGATGCAGGCCCACGTAAGGGCTGAGACAGGTCTTTCGCTCGAGAATGCTACTGCTAGTGATTATTGGACAGCACTTTCAAAGAGCGTAGTTGAGCTCATCTCAGACAATTTCCAGGACACAAGGGAAGCGTATTCCAAGGTAAGACAGGCGCATTACCTGTCAGCTGAGTTCCTTGAGGGAAGATCGCTCCTTAATAACCTTGTCAATCTCGGTATCTACGATCAGGCTAAGGAGGCGCTTGCTTCTTTCGGCTACGACATCACGGATATCCTTGAGGAAGAGACTGACCCCGCTTTGGGTAACGGCGGTCTCGGAAGACTCGCAGCATGTTTCCTTGATTCATGCGCTACATTGAACCTTCCCGTTAACGGCTACGGTATCCTCTACAGATACGGACTCTTCCGTCAGGCTATAGAGAACGGTTTCCAGAAGGAGTATCCCGATTCCTGGATGGAGAGAGGCTATCCTTTCACGCTCGCCAGATACGACGAGAAGGTAAAGGTCCACTATAACGATATCGACGTATGGGCTATCCCTTTTGATCTGCCCATCACGGGTTACGGCACGAAGAATATCAACCTGTTAAGACTCTGGAAGGCAGAGCCCGCACAGGAGTTCGACTTCAATCTCTTCAATTCACAGAGATTCGATGACGCCGTTATCGAGAGAAACAGAGTAAACGATATCTGGAGAGTACTCTATCCCAACGACACATCCTACGACGGTAAGGTGCTCCGTGTAAGACAGCAGTATTTCTTCACATCCGCTTCACTTCAGGACATCGTAAGGAAGTACAAGGCAGTTCACGGCGATAACATGAAGGACTTCGCTAAGTACAATACGATCCAGCTGAACGATACGCATCCCGTTATCGGTATCCCCGAGCTCATGAGGATCCTCGTGGATGAGAACGGCATGAAGTGGGAAGACGCATGGGAGATCGTCAAGGAGACGTTCTGCTATACCAACCACACCATCATGGCAGAGGCTCTCGAGAAGTGGGATATCTCCATCTTCAGATTCCTCTTCCCCAGGATCTTCGAGATCGTCGAGGGCATCAACAATCAGTTCAGGGCTCAGATGTACGAGGCAGGTCTCTATTCCGAGCTCATCGACAAGATGAGTCCCTTATCCGACGGTAAGGTCCAGATGGCATGGCTTGCTATCTACGGTTCAAGATCCGTAAACGGCGTTGCTGCACTCCATACGGAGATCTTAAAGAACGAGACTCTCAAGGACTGGTACAAGATCTATCCCGAGAAGTTCTCCAACAAGACGAACGGTGTTACTCCCAGAAGATGGCTCCGTACATGTAATCCCGAGCTCGCTGCTCTTATCACTGAGCTTTTGGGCAACGACTCCTGGGTAACTGATCTAGATCAGCTCAAGAAGCTCGAGAAGTATAAGGACGACAAGGCAGTAATGAAGAAGCTCCTTGCCATCAAGAAGAGCAACAAGCAGCGTCTTGCAGATCACCTTAAGAAGACATACGACATCGACCTCAACGTCGATTCCGTATTCGATGTACAGATCAAGAGGCTTCATGAGTATAAGAGACAGCTCCTTAATGCACTCTATGCCTTGAATCTCTACGACAGGATCAAGGAGAATCCGAAGCTCGACCTTCCTCCCGTAACGATCCTCTTCGGTGCAAAGGCCGCTCCCGGTTACTTCAGGGCCAAGGCCATCATCAAGTTCATCAACGAGATCGCCAAGATGATCGATAACGATCCCGACATGAAGGGCAGGCTCAAGGTCGTATTCGTAGAGAACTACAACGTAAGTAAGGGTGAGAAGATGTTCCCCGCAGCTGACGTATCAGAGCAGATCTCTACAGCAGGTCTCGAGGCTTCCGGTACGGGTAACATGAAGTTCATGATGAACGGTGCAGTTACTCTCGGTACATTGGACGGAGCTAACGTTGAGATCGCAGAGGCTGTAGGCAACGACAATATCTACATCTTCGGCTGCCGCTCACAGGATATGGCTGCTACGAAGGCTTACTACAACCCTCAGTGGCAGTATGAGAATATCCCCGGCATCAAGAAGGCTCTGGACAGACTCGTAGACGGTACGTTCAACGATGAGGGCACTGGAATGTTCCACGACCTTTATAACGGTATCCTCTACGGTACTAACTGGCAGCCCGGCGATCCTTACTATGTACTCGGCGACTTCGATGACTACAGGAAGACAAGAGACCGTCTCTACACGGACTACAAGGATGAGATGAAGTGGGCACAGATGTGCTGGATCAACATCTGCAATTCCGGTAAGTTCTCCTCAGACAGAACGATCTCCGAATATGCTGATGATATCTGGAAGGTCAAGGCCTGCAAGATCTGATCAGGAACGATCGATACTTCAAGGAGGGATGTGGCAACGCATCCCTCCTTTTTATATAATGATATTCGGAATAAGGAGGGGGCAACAATTGTTAGACTTTAAATGTGCAACCTGCGGAGGCGATATCACTCCTTATGGCGCAGGCGATCTGTACAATTGCAAGTTTTGCGGAAAACTTTACTCGGAGAATAAAGAGATCACTCATATAGAAGCTTCGAGAAAGCTTCGCCGCCGTAAGAAATTCGATGCGGCCGGATGGTTGATTGAGGACTATACAGCCAAAAATGGAGAAAGCAGCATAAGCATTAGAGAACTGCTGCTCGTCGAACTTCAGGCATCTACCATATGCGGATATATCAGGGAACATTCGGATGATACCGATATGATAACGGGGCTTATAACACATAAGTTATTTAGAAGGCTCAGGAAGCTCGCGAACAGCGAGGAAGTCGATCTGTTCTATGATCCGATAGAGAGCCTGAAGGAAGATTACGAGAAAATAGAGAAAAATAATGAAGAACTGGGGGTAGCCTACACTACCAAAAAGCTCAACGAATCCACGTTGGAGTATAACTACAGGACAAACAGGTATGTCGATAGGGGAAAAACTTCTATATCGGCTGCTCTTACGACCATGATAATCTGTCTCAGGATTTTTGTGGAGTTCCGGGACGTACCATTTCCGACGGCGATTTTGATCAGTTTGGCAGTTTCCGTTGCAGTTTTCGTTCCGGTCAGATTTTTTGAAAGAGCAGATGAGAAGAAGAGAAACGAACAATATATGAAGCAATGTCAGATGGTGGAACAGTAAATAGATGGTATAAAGAGCGAGGTCAAAAGAAAAGCGAAAGATCTTGAGAAGATCGAGAGAAAACTATTTGAAGAAGAGGAAGCATGGTGATCCACGAATATTCATGTCCGTCATGCGGAAGTAATCTCAGCTTTAACGATCAAAAAGAGATATTCTGCTGTGAATACTGCGGTAAGATCTTTACCAATGAGATCGCCGAGATCAATCTCAAGTTGATCGAAGACCTGAGGCAGAAGAAGAGGCTGACAGAGGCAAGAAGATATGTAGAACTCCTTCTGGAAAAGGATCCCGATGATTTCTATCTTAACTGGGAATGGTTCAACACCATTTATATTCCGGGGCCTCCTTCGCGCTATATATCGGTCAACTACAAAGATACCCAAAAGATGTCCGAATTTTGGGAAGGCCATGCACTTGACCGGCTCGGAAAGACTATCCCCGATGATATGCGACAGTATATCGATGCTCTTGAGCAATTGACCTTTATATGGAAGGATATCGGTGATCTGACACTGAGGATAGAACAGATAAGGAAGAAACAGGTCTATCTTCGTAATGAGACGGCCAGGCAAAAGATACCGGAAGATGATCAGATTGGGAAGGTGCCGTTAGACTACTATATCTACGCCGCTTTAGGGGGCAGCATATTCATCCTGATGATGCTCGCGGTTAACCCGTGGCTTGGCGTAGCGTCTATTGCCCTGTTGGTGGGAATACCTTTCCTGATAAGATGGTGCAGGAAAAGCTACAAGGCAAAGAAAATGGAAAGAACGAATCAGGCAATGAATGCCTCGTTGAATGAAGCGAAGGGTATGGAGGAGAAGATCACGTCTCTCAAGAAAAAGGCCGGCGCTATCAAGGACGAAGCAAGGTCTTACGAGGATAATTTCTTCGAAGTCATATCTCGATGACATTGACTTCAGGGAGGGATGTGGCAACACATCCCTCTTTTCTATATAATGAACACCGGAACCAAGGAGGGGTGGACACATGACGGAAGGCGATCTTTGCGCATCTTGCGGAGGCAGGCTCATAAGTATCGATGAAGACCTGTTCAGATGTGAATTCTGCGGTAAGTTATATAGTGATGAGAAGGAATGCTCAGATATTGAAGCAGTAAGGAAACTGTGGGCAAAAGGACTCAAGGATATCGCTCGTAAACTGATGAGGGATGCGCTGTCTTCCCATCCGGATGATCCCGTATACCTTCTGGAATCTTTGCATATTGAGCTTGATTCGGATTCTGTAGCAGAGTATCTGGAAAAGAACATGAGGTCCGACAGTGCCCTTGACCGATTGGTCTCCAAGGCTCAATTCGTTTCCTTGGGAAAGTCTCGTAAGCGCGAGAATAATGACATCGCCCATGATCTTGAGCATTATGTAGACCTTAGAAGGAAGATCAACGGTATCGAGAGTCAGAACGAGCATCTTACCAAAATCGCGGAGGACAGAAAGAATACTCCCAAGAAGTCGTTCAGCGAGAGGATGAAAGCTCTTAAGGACATATTGGCACAGAATATCTTCGGGGTCATCTTTGCCTTTTGCGTGGGATGTGCGATGGTGTGCCTTGTAACTTTGAATTCGGGTGGCAGCGGCATTGTATTGGCCCCTGTCGGCGGTATATTCGGCATTGTCTTTTATGTTCTGTATTGTTATGAAGCTGTCGATGACGCAAAGAAGACTCTTAATGAATCGTTCGAACAGAACAGGAAGGATGTAGCATCACTTCCGGAGCTTAAGACCGAAGCTAATACGCTGTTTGCATCCTTTAAGGAGCATGAGAAAGAAATAAGGGAAAGAGTGGAAAGCTGATATGGTAAGAGAATATTCCTGCCCTTCGTGTGCCGGTAATCTGAGCCTTATCGAAGGAAAGAAGATATATAGATGCGACTATTGCGGAAAGCTCTATACGGACGAGCTCGAGATGATCGATCTTAAGCGAATAGAGGATCTTAGAAAGGACAGCAAGAACGGTCTTGCTACGTTGTATCTGGACGAGATGCTGAACGCGGAACCCGGCAACTATCTCTGCCTTTGGGAGAAGCTCAATTGCTCCCTGACGCCTAATATGGTATCCGAACACCTTATGAAGACTCACGGAGATATGACAAAGCTCATGTCATTTCAAAAGTCCGCAGCGTATGTCTGCTTCAGTGAAGCGCTTCCCGAAGATAAGAAGAAATATACCGACGATATCTCTAAGTATATCTCCGTTGCCAGAAGATCCGGTAACATTCAAAGATCCGACATTACGCCCTGCGAAGTCAGAAGATCTTACGGCATGAGCGCGAGTGAAAAGCAGGACCTTAGCACGAAGAACAACACTATCCGTGTCGCAGCTATATTGGCAGCGATCGCCATCGGATGTATCTGCCGTTCCTCTCTGGTACTGGTGATATGTCTTGCCGTAGCGGTCGTATCCCTGATCCTGTACGAAAGGCATCAGGCTAAGGCGTATAGTGCGTATTATGAAGATATCAACGAGAAAGCGGCACAGCGAGCAGAGACCGATCTTCAGGTACACGAAGAGACCGTAAAGGAACTCTCTGACCTTAGAAGCGAGATGCGATCTCTCCTGGATGAGATAAGAAAGAGCGAAGAGGAGATGCTGGAGCTTATATCTCGATGATATTGACTTCAGGGGTAGCCTTAAGTCTCATGGGAAGCCTTACGCAGCCTATTCCCTTGGAGATAAAGAGCGTGATGCCGTTTATCCTGTATGTGCCTGCTATAACGTCGTATTTGGGCAGGATATCCTTACGAAGACTTGTAAACTCTATCTTGAAAGGAGTTCTTATCTGACCTCCGTGAATGTGACCTGAGATCATGTAGTCGACCTTGCTGCAGTCGTCTATATGAAGTATCTGGTCGGGGTTATGTGCTATGACGATATTCTTGGAGCAGCCTTCGGGGATAGAAGGGAGTTCGTACCATACCCTATGCTTTCTTCCCGAGTCGTTGATGCCGCTTATGGCGATATCAGAGCCGTCACGGCGTGACTTTAAGATCGTGTAGCCTCCGCTTATGTTGTGGAAGGAGCATTCCTTTATGCCGTTTGCAGGGATCTGTACGTCGTGGTTGCCCGTGACGCCCTCGAAAGGGATATCAAGCTCCTTGCAGACGTTTGATATGTGGGTCAGGTAGTCCGCACCGACCTTGTATTTCTTGGGGTTATTTATGATGTCTCCGCCGAAGATCACGGCATCAAGGCCTTTGCTTCCGGCTTCTTCTCTTATTATCTCTTCTACTTTCTCCTTGGGGATAAAGCAGAACTCCGCATGAAGGTCGCTGAAGAAGAGGAGCCTTAAGTCAGGGCTGCCTGCCTTCGCGTTATCCGAGAGAGTCTCGCGGGTAATGTTGAGCTTGTGAGGCTCTATAAGTGACAGGACAAGAAGTACAAGTCCCGTTATGACTATTGCTGCTATAAGGGCGATAAGAACTATATGCATAAAAACATCCTTTCGTCCCTTATTATAATAAAAGTATTATATTTATTATATATTTTTTGGCTCATGCCTGTTATAATCTACGCATATTATCCATTTGCTCTGATCAAGGAGGTCATTATGCCAAAGACAGAAATCAAGTTTGAGATAGTCAAGACGATCGGTGTTCTCGCTACTAATAAGTCCGGCTGGAACAGAGAAGCTAATATCGTTAAGTGGAATGACGGCAAGCCTAAGCTCGATATCCGTGACTGGGGCCCTGACCATGAGAAGGTCGGTAAGGGTATCTCCTTGAGCAGTGAGGAAGTAGCTGTCCTTAAGGAACTTCTTGAAGATTATGATCCTTTTGAGACTGAGGCATAAGATAAATTGAGAAGCGAAGAGCGTGCGGGTGTTATCGCAGCCATACTTCTCTTTACGTGGGGGACTCTGGTTACAGAGCCCTTACATATTTTTACGAACCTGATATTCTCTCTTCTGGAGAAGGGAGCGGGTAAGATCTCCATTACTTCCGATAACAAGATCGGTGCCGTCGTGATAGTGGTGGCGGCAGCTTTGATATCCCTGGGACTCATGCTCCTGTCGAGGACTGAAGCGGTAACTTATATGCCGTGTGCCTTTGTCCTTATAACGACGGCAGGATACGTGATAAGGTGCGTCTCCAACAGGCATTATGTTATATCTTCGACCATCGCCATCTCTTTGGCATTGGCGGCGATCGGAATAGTGTACATTCTAAGGCTTCAGAAGGTGGTCCTGTGGATAGCCGATATCTATATACTGTCTGTCGGATGCCATATACTTACGGGTTCGTTCTTTATCCCCCTTAAGGGTAAGTCCGGGATACTGGATAAGATCCTTTATATAACTTCAAGACAGCACGGTAATCTCATGCGTGCATTCGACGGTACGCTTCATCTTCCGGCTGCGGTCTGGGGGATATTCTTCAGCATCCTTCTGATGCTCCCTACGGCTTATTACGCATTCTCACGCAAGAAAGGATGAACCATATGTCCGGCGATGATATGCAGATAGGATTGTTCGATAACGATCCCGTTAAGATGGAATACGACGAACTGGTCAAGGTGATGAACTATCACTGCGACAGGTACTATAACGACGACGAACCCGAGATATCCGACTACGAATACGATCAGATGAACTTAAGGCTCAAGCAGATCGAGAAGGAACACCCCGAGTTCGTAAGAGAGGATTCTCCCTCCAAGAGAGTGGGCTGGAAGGCCGAGAAGGGTATCCTTATCAAGCATAACGTTCCCATGTTAAGTCTCCTGGATGTCTTTTCCAGGGAAGAAGTAGAGGATTTTGTAAACTCTACTATAGAGCAGCTTGGCGAAGGCACCGAGTTCCTGGTAGAGACCAAGATCGACGGCCTTTCCATGGCGCTTCGCTATGAGAACGGTAAGCTCACTACAGCCGTTACCAGAGGTGACGGCATAAATGAAGGCGAAGACGTTACCAAGAATGCCATGGTGATAAAGGATGTAGTCAAGACCATGCCCGACCCCATCGAGTATATCGAGATACGAGGCGAGGTCTATATGACGAGAGAAGCCTTCGCCAAGGTAAATGAAGAAGCGGAGGAGGAAGGCAGCAAGACCTTTGCCAACCCTCGAAATTGTGCCGCAGGAACACTTCGCCAGATAGATACGAGGATAACAAAGAAGAGAGATCTGTCTCTTTTTATCTTCAATATACAGGAGACCAGAGGCAGGGAGTTTAAGACTCACTCCGACGGCTACGAGTTCCTAAAGAAGAATAACGTGAAGGTCATCGACCTCTACTATAAGTGCAAGACCGCAGACGAAGTCTGGGATGCCATCCAGAAGATCGGTCAGGCAAGAGGAGAACTTGCCTACGATATAGACGGTGCCGTAGTTAAGCTCAATTCCATCGCGGACAGGGCTAAGCTTGGAAATACCATAAAGTTCCCCAGATGGGCTATCGCATATAAGTATCCCCCTGAGGAGAAGGAGACGAAGCTCCTTGACGTCGAGGTAGATACCGGAAGGACTGGACGAGTTACTCCCGTTGCGATCTTCGAGCCTATATCCCTGTGCGGTACTACCGTTACCAGGGCAACTCTCCATAACCAGGGATTTATTGACGAGCTGGAGCTCGGCATCGGCGATACCATCGTCGTATATAAGTCCGGAGAGATAATCCCCAAGATAAAGTGTGTAAATAAGGCCAAGAGACCTTCCGACTGGAAGCCCTATAAGATCCCCGACTCATGCCCCGTATGCGGACATAAGCTCGTAAGGGAAGAGGACGCTGCAGACTATAAGTGCATTAATCCCGCATGCCCCGGAACCCTCGTTCACAGGATCTGCAACTTCGTTGCCAGGGATTCAATGAACATCAAGGGCTTCGGAATAGAATACGTGAAGGGCCTGATCGCCGGAGGATTCGTTAAGGATATAGCAGATATCTTCTCTCTTAAGGATCGAAGGGACGAGCTTGTTGAAGCTAAGGTCTTCGGTCTTGAGAAGAATACAGATAAGCTCCTGGGAGCAATAGAGGACGCTAAGGCAAATGCGCCCGCGGACAAGGTCCTTGCAGGCCTTGGCGTACCTAACGTAGGTAAGGCTACCTCCAGAGACCTTATGGACCATTTCGGTTCCATAGATGCCCTTATGACGGCAACTGTTGATGACCTTATCAAGGTGGATTCCATAGGAGATATCTCCGCAGAGGCCATAGCGGGATTCTTCGCGGATGAAGATAATGCCGCTCTCATGGCAAGGCTCAAGGAAGCAGGCGTAGCCTTTGAAGCTGAGAAGGTAGAGAAGGGAAGTGCCCTTGAAGGTCTTTCCATCTGTATAACAGGAACGCTTCCTACATTGTCCCGTAATGAGGCGGCAGACCTTATTGTCGCTAACGGCGGCAAGGTTGTAGGATCCGTATCCAAGAAGACTTCCTATCTCCTGGAAGGAGAGGCAGCCGGCAGCAAGGCAGTTAAGGCCAAGGAGCTCGGTATCCCTTCCATAAGTGAAGAAGATCTTCTGAATATGATAAACTCATAAGGGAAGGGAGGATAAGGATATGGGCGATTCAGCAAAGAAGTCCCAGATCAGGGAAGTCATCAGATCGAGAAGGGCTCTCATAGGCCCCGAGCAGGCAGCAGGATACGATAAGGTGCTGTCAGAGCAGTTCATATCCGTCAAGGATAAGGACTTAAGAAGCCTTATATCTTCCGCATCCTGTGTGGCTCTCTATAAGGCCGTAAGAGGTGAGCTTCCCTGTGACGGCATCGCAAAGTTCTTCCTGGATAACAAGAGGACGATCTGCTATCCGAAGGTAAAGGGAGATCAGATGGAGTTTTTTGAGATCACGGATCCCGATTCACAGTTCACTGAAGGTGCATACGGTATCCCCGAGCCCAAGAGCGGCCTTCGTAAGATCTACCCCGGTGATATCGATCTCATGATCGTTCCTGCCGTAGCATATAGCGAAGACGGCACGAGACTCGGCCAGGGAGGCGGTTATTACGACCGCTGGCTGTGTAAGGCCGAATCGGAGGGCAAGGCACCTTATACTGTCGGAGTCTGCTACGATTTCCAGATATATTCCGCTCTTCCCGTAGAGAAGCATGACTATGCCGTGGATTGCATAATGGCGGTATATACGGAGGATTCCGAATGAAGTATTTTATCGCCAATCTCTCCGTACATACGATAGTGGCTCTGGTACTGATAATACTGTGCGTCGTATGTGCCAACAGGAACAAGAAGGGCAAGACCAAAAATCCCGTGGCTTATTTTCTTCCCCTACTGTTCTGCGCTGCGGCAGTAGCTTATATGGCCGTCTTTACGGCTCCCAGGCTCCTTGCCATCGCGTCCGTTAAGAGTGATAACTACTATTCCTATACAGGCACGCTGGAGGACGTCTCCGTCTTCAATAATGCCCTTACCGTAGACGGTGAGAGGTATTACATCAATCCCTTGAGGGATATACCCGAAGAGGGTTCCAACGTGAAGATAAGATATACGAGATACGGGCACTATGCCGTGGAAGTGGTAGTGACAGAAGAAGTTGACGTAGATAACTCCATAAGTGAGGAGAAGCAGACTTCGATCACATCCACCGACGAAGAATAAAATTTCTTTGACTGTCAGAAATACCGATACACTCTCTGTTTTAAAAAACAGGGAGTGTTCTTTATTGCGCCTGATATCTGCCCGGTGATAGATATTGATGTATATAAAGAAAAAGAGGGAATGGAGGACTATCAGATGAATCGAAGGAGCAGCAGGGAGCTTACGGATACCGAGACGGGGATATATGTGGTATGCGACGATGAGTTCCTCTTAAAGACGTTGAACGGGATGCTCAAGAGGAAAGGGATCATCGGCGTGACAGACGCCGAAGGAAAGGTGCATTACGTTGTCGATGCCAGGCGTAACCCGGGGTATGCTGCAAGGCATATACACGACATCATCGAGGAGATAAGGGAAGAGGGACAGCCGGGGGAGAATGTATTGCCCGGAACGGTGAACGAAGGTATGCTGGCGTCCACCGTAGAGGATGTATTGAGGGAACATAGCTTCGAGCCGTCGCTTCTCGGCACCAGGGCGATATTTATCCTGGTAACGAAGATAGCCCTTCGTGAGAGTACGGGACATCTAAGCCCCAAGGTGTTGTTCGACTATGCGGCTGATGCCCTGGAGATCAACTATAACCATGTTGAGAGGAATATCCGATATGCGATATATAAGAGCAACTTCAAGGAAAAGAAGATGAAGAGCATATCGATAATAAGGCTCCTTGCAGAGGAAGTCAGGAAGAGGAGCGGGATGGTAACGGCATAAAAAACAGGCTGTCCGAAGACAGCCTGTAATTAAATGCTATTCAACAAGATCAAATTACTTCTTCTTGCTGTTAACGATATCCTTGAGCTCCTTACCAGCCTTGAAAGCGGGAGCCTTGGATGCAGCGATCTTGATCGACTTACCTGTGCTGGGGTTACGACCTGTGCGAGCTGCTCTCTCCTTAACAGAGAATGTACCAAAGCCAACAAGAACAACCTTCTCATCGTTCTTGAGAGCTTCCTCGATGGACTCGATTGTAGCCTTGAGAGCTGTCTCAGCGTCCTTCTTGGAGATGTCAGCCTTAGCTGCGATTGCATCAATAAGATCTGTTTTATTCATGTTATAGCCTCCTTGTACCTACATTTATAGGCAATTTGCACAGTTATTATGTACTGAAAACCGCATGGTGTCAAGCCGTTTTGTCAATTTGGTACCTCAAAAAGGCTGATTTTTATAAGTCTTCGGAGATACTATGACAAATTTACTTCTATAGTGTATCCTATATGCGTCCGACGGCGATCGGCGGGCATATCATTATTTGCGGAGGAATAGTCCTGTGGAGATCACAAAAGACACTATTATCGGTGACGTTGTTGCAGCAGATCAGGGTGTTGCGCCTATCCTTATGAACTCCGGCCTTCACTGTCTCGGTTGCGTTATGGCAACAGGCGAGACTATCGAAGAAGCCTGCTATGTACACGGTATGGACTGCGATGCGCTTATCGCAGAGCTCAACGAGTATTTCAAGGCAAAAGAGGCCTGATCAAAACCGATCAAAAAGTAGCTTTCATCACGATGTGGAACGTCGTACCTGAGCCCAGTCGGCTCTCTACGGTGATATCCGCATCGTGATGTTCTATTATGGTCTTTACTATGGACAGACCAAGTCCCGTACCCTTTATGTTCTGTCCGGAGTTCTTCGCGCGGTAGAAGCGGTCGAAGACCTTCTCTATCTCTTCCTTGGGTATACCGATACCGTTATCCGATATCTCTATATGTATCCTCTGTTCTGATACGGGCTTATCCGCATCGCTCCTCCAGGCTCTGACCTTTATGAGAGCTTCATCGTATGTATAATTGATCGCATTTGATATAAGGTTCTCGAAGACTCTGGAGATCTTCTTGGGATCTGCCTTTACTATGAGCAGATCGTCTTCGGGAAGATCCAGCGTGAGCTTCTTGGCAGTACCGTGGAGATCGCCCTCGTAGAGCATATAGAGCTCATCCAGGAGCTCAGCCATGGATACGTCAGTGAAGCTGAACTCGTTGGTATTGGACTCCATCCTGGTAAGCTCCACGATATCCGCAACGATACGCTCCATCTGCTGTGATCTCTTTATTATGTTATTAAGATAGTTGTCTATCTGCTCGTCCTTCATGTTCTTCCTGGCCGTGGACAGGAGTTCTGCGTAGCCTCTTATGGCCGTAACGGGAGTCCTTAAGTCGTGGGACACGTTGGAAAGGACGTTCTTACGTGCTTCTTCGTTCTCCAGGAGTTTCTTATTGGTGTTATAAAGATCCCTGTTGATCTCGGATATATGGAGGGTCTTCTCCTTGACGAGGTAGCGGAGCCTTTCGGAAGTCTTCGCGAGCGCCTTGTACTGATGTACATAAAGGAAGAAGAAATATACCGATATGACGGAGATGGCGATGGTGAAGTACATGGAATAGAAAGGTATGTTGTACTTCGTAGTGGGATCCTCATGCATATATACGAACATGAAAAGGAACGTAGCGGAAGCTACGAGACCGAAGGTGCTGGCCTTCTCCTTTAAGTAGAAGAACAGTATCTTCAATGCCATGACGGCTGACAGTACGAAAGTATATATGTAAGGGAAGGCGATATGCCTGGAGTCTGACCATACGGTAGGATCGATGAGAGGGATGACGCCAAGTCCCAGGCCTACTGCAACGAGGACAAGGGAATCCCACTTAAAGAAGGGATGCTTCCTGTTGAACTCCGAATTCGAGAAGAGAGACGATACGAAGGAATAAGCAGTAGCTGCCATTATGACGACAAGTGCATAACAGGCCTTGGTCCTGGTGACGGAATATGTGATGACATATCGCTCGTGAAGGGTAAGGTACGTCAGGAACGCGAGCTCGTATATAAGGAGTATGCCGAACTTGTGAAGACCTGCGGTAGTACGTGTGATGATAAAGCCGCCCAGCGTAAAGAATACCGTTATCGTGATAAGGATTGCGAACCATACCGAGGATATGACGATAGCCTTCGTATCTGTTGTCTTGAGCGAAATGGCAGGAGCCGACAATATGCCCGGAGCATATGTGCCTTCTTCACATGTGACTACTATGGTTACTTCCGCGTAGCCGTACTCATTTGCGTGGATGGGGATACTGTAGTAGCCGCAGGAGAAGTCCAGCTTGGTCTCGGAGGAGGTATCTCCAAGTTCACCCTCGTACATGCCGTTGCAGAATACACGAGCTTCACCGTGGATATCGGGGATGCTCAGGTATGCCGTGGATATATTATTACTGAACTTGAACCTGTTAAGGTATGCTACGCAGTAATCGTAATGTCCTTCGTGACGACCCCTTCCACCATTGAAACGAATGAGGGTAGGAAATTCTCCCGCATTGTAGATCACGGCATTAGGACCTAAGTCGTTCCAGCCGGATCTGCTGTTTATGCTGACATTCTCGAAGTGGGCATATGTGGGGAAATAGGAATACTTGAAGGAATGTATCTCAAGTGCGCCCGGATGGATATTGGGGACTACTATCCAGTGATCGTCGAAGAAGAGGGTACTTGAATCCTCGAACTCATCCGTGATGGTATAAGTATGCTCGGAATTGGAGTAGGGTACTCCCGAATCGTTTCTGTTATTTGCCAGATGCATTATCTGCGACGTAAGGATAAAGGACAGCATGAATACCAGAACGGTCATGAGCTGTCTCGTGACCGAATCGTTCTCGAGCTTTAATGAAGTCTTGGTATTGCCAGATGCCATCTTTGAGTTTCCTTGTCTTTTTAACAGATACGCCCGACGAGCGCATGTCTCATCGGGCGTAATTTTACTTAATTAAGCGACTATAATCAATACTCACCGTGCATGCTGTTCTTTACGGGCGGGTAAGCGAAGGAGTATCCGATACCCCACTCGGTCTTAACAAATGTGATCTCGGGTGCGATCTTCTCCATCTTCTTACGAAGGTAGGAGATGTTTACCATTACGAGATGGTTGTCGCAAGCGGAGTCGTCACCCCATACGTGGGAGTAGATCCTTGCGAAGGGAACGATTACGTTAGGTGTCTCTGCAAGGAGTCTCAAGATATCGAACTCACGGTTCGTAAGGTGAACGGGGTTATCCTTGAGGGTAACCTCACGTGTCTTGATATTGATCTTGAGGGGCGGGAATTCCATAAGGAAACCCTCACTCTTCATGTTACGTCTGATATGTGCGTTGATACGAAGGCTTAACTCGGGAAGTGAGTAAGGCTTTGTGATGTAGTCGTCTGCACCTACCTTGAATCCCTGTATCCTGTCCTCTACCTGCTCTCTGGCGGTAAGGAAGATGATGGGAGCTCCCGAATATACTGCGATCCTGGGGGGGAGCTCGAAAGCGCTTCCGTCGGGAAGCATTACGTCCAATACTATGCAATCGAAGTTATGAAGCTGAACCTTTTCCATTGTCTGAGCGATGTTCGTAGCGGTTACTACCTCGTAACCCTCACTCTCAAGAAAGGCACGGTTGATCTCGAGAATGTCGGTATCGTCATCAACGAGAAGAATCTTATGCTGAGCCATCGGTCCGTTCCTCCTTTAATCATTTCTTATATATTTGATATTTCGCTTTAATTATAATCGGATTAAACAAAATTACAACACAGTTAACAAAAAGTTTATATATTCGCAAATGCGGGAACGAATGTTTGCGAGTATCCCTCGAAAGTGCTAGAATAAGGGCGTTTCGAGAAAGGACGGATATGGGTAGGATCGTATTTCACATAGACCAGAACTGCTATTTTGCCTCTGTCGAGATGATCTCTCATCCGGAGTACAAAAACGTGCCCATGGCTGTGGCCGGAGACGAGGAGAAGAGGCACGGCATCATCCTTGCCAAGAACGAGCTTGCCTCCAAGGCGGGCGTCAAGACTGCCGAGGCCATATGGGAAGCCAAGAGAAAGTGTCCCGATCTTATAACCGTTCCTTCCCACTATGATCTTTATGTGAGCATCTCCGGGAAACTCAAGGCCATGTACACGGAGTATACCGATCAGGTGGAGTCCTTCGGGATAGACGAATGCTGGCTGGACATGACAGATTACTGCAGGGATAAGGATCCGGTCATGGTAGCAGATGAGATAAGATCCAGGGTAAGAAATGAATTCAGCCTTACATGCTCTGTAGGTGTAAGCTTCAATAAGGTATTTGCCAAGCTGGGGTCCGATTACAAGAAGCCCGACGCCACTACATATATATCAGAAGAGAATTATAAGGATATAGTATGGCCTCTTCCCGTATCTGACCTTCTTTTTGCAGGGAAGAAGTCCACGAGTAAGCTTTCAGAGATCAATGTAAGGACTATAGGCGACCTGGCAAATGCCGATAAGGAATACCTCTCGGATTATCTCGGGAAGGCCGGGATCATGCTGTGGCAGTATGCTAACGGTCTGGACGACAGTCCCGTGGCAAGAGCTGACTACGAGAGGGAATTAAAGTCCATAAATAACTCCACGACGACACCAGAGGACATGACCAATCCCGAGCAGGTATACGGCACCTTGCACGGACTTTGTTCCGGCACTGCGGCAAGACTTAGAAGAAGAGGTCTTGAGGCAGGCGGCATCGCACTTTATGTAAGGGACAGAGATCTTAATAAGTACGAGCATCAGAGGGGACTTCTTATCCCCACGGACAGCGGCAAGGACCTGTTCGAAGCGGCAAAAGTGCTTTTCGACGAGTCCTACGACTGGCATGCACCCATTAGGAGCATCGGTATAAAATGCAGTAAGCTCACAAAGGCGGGAAGCGGCAGCCAGATCTCGCTCTTCGAAGTTCAGGAAGAGACGGAGCGCGGAAAGAAGATAAACGATGCCATAGATAAGATCAATTCCCGCTACGGAAGCGGTACCATAAAGAGCCTGGCGGAGCTTTCCGGCATGGCCGACTACGACAGGGATCCTCTGAGAAAAGAGGGCGGGACAAAGAAATGAGATATAACGACGCAAATACATACTTTAAGAACAGATTCGGCCATAAGATGTATAAGGCTGCCATAAGCCTTGACGTGACCTGCCCCAACAGGGACGGTACCAAGGGCGTCGGAGGCTGTGCTTTCTGCTCTGCCGGGGGCTCGGGAGAGTTCGCTTCTGACAGGAAGATGACAGTTACCGAGCAGATCGACGAAGCCGTAAGACGGCTCGCTTCCAAAGTTCCTGAAGATACGGGATATATCGCATATTTTCAGAGCTTTACGGGAACATACTGCGATCCTATGTACCTAAGAAAAGCTTTCGAACAAGCAAGATCCCACCCCAAGGTGGAGGCTCTTGCCATAGGTACAAGGCCCGACTGCCTTCCGGAAGATATCCTTCAAGTATTAAAGGAGACTTCAAGTAAGATCCCTCTTATGGTGGAGCTGGGACTTCAGACATCTGACGATAAGACGGCGGAGAGCTTTGGCAGGGGATATGAGACCCATGAATACATAAAGGCTGTAAGGGATCTTAAGGCTATAGGCTGCGAAGTCATAACCCATGTGATATTCGGCCTTCCGGGAGAAAGTAAGGATCAGATGATGTCATCTGTCAGGACTGCCGTCGATGCCGGTACTGACGGCATCAAGTTCACATGCCTTTATATCCTTAAGGGAACGCGCTACGAGAAAGAGTGGGAAGAGGGCAGGATTGAAGTACTGTCCATGGAGGAGTATTTTGATATTGTAGAAGAGGCGCTGAAGATACTTCCTTCAGATGTCATTGTCCACAGGCTTACGGGAGACGGCCCCAAGAGCCTTCTTCAAGATCCCATGTGGACCGCTAATAAGAGGAATGTCATTAACTATATAAATAAGAGGTTCTCCTGATATGAAGAAGTATATACAGAGCTATATGGATAAGGTACAGGGCTTTATGGACCTGGACATGAAGGATGCCGATATAGAGAAGATCCGTGAGGTCTTATCCGAATTCGAGATCAAGATCACATACTTCCAGCACGAGAGGCTCATTCACCTTATAGTTACTGTTCTCTTTGCCATACTGGAGGTCATCTCCATAGCTCTGATACTTACGAACCCTTCGGTCCCCGCTATCATCTTAAGCGCACTCTTCCTGGTACTGGTAGTTCCTTATGTCATGCACTACTACTTCCTGGAGAACAGCGTGCAGCATATGTATAAGATGAGAGATCAGATCTTAGAGGCGATCAAAGAGAAGAGATCCTGTAAGCCTTGAGATCGTAATCCTTAAGAGAAGCCGCAGCCTTGTCTATATAGACGGAAGCGTAGTGGCAGTACTCATCGTATTCATAAATATCCGTAGTGAAGAATACCTCAACGGGGATACCCTTACCCTCGTTGTTCTTGCCTGTCCTGACGACGATGGAGAGCTCATTGTTGACGTGCTCGTCTGCCTTTATCTCTTCGATCAGGTCCTTCCTGAATCGGGTGAGGTTAGTGCCGTCTTCTTCCTTAGTGACGGAAGAAGGATCTATGGCCAGCGTGAAGGATACCTGACGCTTATGCTCGTTTATGGTCTTATGCCAGTTCTTGAAAGGAGTAGACAGGAATGTATAAGCGGGAACAGTAGTTACCGTGTTGTCGAAGGCTGTTACCTTGACGGAGATAAGAGCTATGTCCGTGACCGTTCCTTCCACGCCGGCAGAAGGGATGCTGATCCAGTCGCCGATCTGAAGGAGATTCTCGGAGGTGATCTGTATTCCTGCAACAAGTCCGAGAAGCGCATCCTTGAATACGATGGAAAGGATAGCGGTGAAAGTACCGATACCGGATATAAGGACGAGAGGGCTCTGGCCTATGAGGACTGCCAGGATGACTATGCCGAATACGAAGAGGATAAGAGCCTTCAATATCTGGAGGGGACCCTTAAGAGGTCTTCTCTTGGCGATCCTCTTGGTGGAGTAGAAGTCGCTGGCGATATCTATGGAAGATGCGATCAGTATCATTATGGATACGATCATTCCGAAGAGCGATATCTTACCGAGGATCTTCGTAAATGACAAAGTGTGTTCCGAGAACATGGATATAAAGAAGAATAAAGAAAACACGAATGCCTTATAGGGCATCTTGCGCTTTATGGCGAAGCCTGCTATCTTCTTAAAGGATTGCGATCTTGAATGCTTTTCCTGTGCTCTTAATACCGAAGATACGGCTATGAATATTACAAAAGCCAGGACGAGCGATATTATTATATAAATGAGAAGAGAGAGGATCGCACTCTTGAATCCTCCTCCCGTGATCTCGAGGATCCAAGAATCCAGTAGTTCCAACATGAGTGACCTCCCTATGGCGGTGATCCGCACAACATATATATTTTAACACGCGCGCAAGCCCCTTGACCAGTCGCAAAAATGCACAATAGATACGGGGGCTAATTGGGCTTTACGCGACGTTGTCATCTACCTGTAACATGATATGATTAAAGTAGCTCCAGGGAATACTGAAGACATAAAGTATTCGGACACGGAGAACCGCCTGAATCGTAGCAACGAAGGGCACAGGGAAGAACCAAAGGCTTGCACGTTTGTTGCAGAACTACTGATAGCCGGAGGCGAAGCCGAAGAGACGATCTGAGGTCGACGGGATGTCTGATCGAAGAGGATACGGAGCAGTTGTTGTAGACGGTGAGGGAAATACGAGCACAGCGATTGAAGGAACGGGTGACCGTTTACAAGTCGCAGATTGTAACAGACAAGTGATTCGGATTACTGATCCGCGTGCTGGTGAGATGTCACCGCCGACAGGAAGGTACCGAGGCCCGACGGATGTTACATCGGTTCGTGCAAACCGAGTAGCCGGTATTGTTTACGGCAGAGGTACCCCAGGGTATCGGCGGTAAACGGAAAGTAATCTAGAATATGCGGTGAATGGGAGACATGAGTTGCACGGTGTGAGATTTGAGTCGCAGCAGTCACGTAGTCGTTGCGATAACACATAAGAAGCTCGTGGAGTTGAAAGGGTGACGTAGTACGAAGACTTGGAGAAGGTTCGCTGGAGCTGTTCTTTATAAGACCCGCCGGTCATATCCGACGGGTCTTTTGTATTCCCGCAAAAGAAGGATATAAAAAGAGGAAGGATCCTTATTCCTTCCTCGACATCTCTGCTATATAAGGGAGATTGCGTCCGATCTCGTTATTGTCGAGCCCGTATCCTATGAGCCAGCGATCGTCTATCTCGAATCCGTAGTATTTGACCGGGATCGTCATGAGAAGACGGTTGGGATTAAGGAGCATCGTGCAAAGGGTGATGTCCTTAGGCCTCTTGCTCTCGAGACAGGATGAGAGATATGCCGTGGTAAGACCTGTCCTTATTACATCCTCGACAATGATCACGTGCTTATCCGTGATATCCACATCTATATCCTTAGTGATACGAACGACACCTGTCTTGGAGGTGGTATCAGGGATATTGCCGAATCCGATCATGTCGATCTTCACGGGAAGATCGATGGCGCGGGTCAGGTCAGAGAAGAAATACAAGGAACCCTTGATCACTCCTATTATCACGACTTCCTCGCCCTTGAAGTCTTCGGTTATCTGTCTTCCTAATTCCTTTACTCTTTGATCTATTACATCGCTGTCGTAGACGATCTTATTGATCTGCAGCGATCCGCTTAATATCTCAGGCATCAGCCGTTATCCTCCAAACTGCTTAAATCTCTCTGCAAGTGCCAGGAAGTCCTTCTTGTAGACTATCCTTACGTTGGTCCCGGGATAGAGCTCCATGACCATCCTTGCTTTCTTGTTCTTCTTTGTAACGTACTTCTGTTCCATCGTCGTGAGCTCGAGATAGATATCGAACTTGGGAAGATAGAAGTCAGGGGAGAAGGCCATCTTGATGTTGCCTTCCGAATCCCACTCGATGGGGAAGGTCTTAGGCTCGTACATCCACTCGATGTTGTACATATCGAGGATCCTGGCGAACTCCTCTTCCGTGGGGTTCTTGAATACGACGGTGGAAGTCTGGTGATCTATAGAATTATTGCTCTCGGTCTCGCGTGAGATCTTGAGCCTTAAGTCGTGCTTGGTTGCAAGCGCTATGACCGCATCGGCACATTCCTCTACCGACATCCTGTCCGTAGAGAGGGTCAGGTCATAAAGATCCGGGGAAGCCAGATCCTGGTCGTAGAGGATACTTACGAACCTCTTATGCTTACGGTCTCCGATGGCTATGGAAGACTCAGCTTCCTCTTCATCTATGTTATATCTTCTGGTGAGCCTGTCGATCCTTGTCTTCTCGTCGGCATATACGCGGATATTTATTGCCTTGGGATCATTCTTGAATATGACGCAGCCGCCAAGACCTACTATTATCAGATTCTCTCTCTCGGCTGCAAAAGCCCTGAGCCTTTCTACGAGGATATCCTTATAAGTCTTATCGGAATCAGGTAGCGTATTAAGGAAATATTTGGCGCTCTCGTTGAGCCTTTCCTTAACATCCTCGGGAAGATCCGTGAAGAAATTCTCGAGGGCATAGGAGCGCGTTATCATATCGCATTGAAGCCTGCTCTTAAGTTGTTCCGCAAGTTCCTCTCCGAGACTTCCGTTCTGTCTCGAAATGGTGATTATCGCCATAAAATACACCATACCTTTCAATGTATAAATTATACCATTAAATGCATATAATTAGGACATGGAGAGTATTGTGATCTATTTCTCATACAGCGGTAATACAAGAGAAATGGCAAAGATCGCGGCAGAATATACACACAGTGATATATGTGAGCTCTTATCTCCCGAACCGCTGCCTAAGGATCAGAAGATATTGCACGACAAAGTCGTAGTGGAAAAGCTCTTCCCCCGTCAGAGATCTCCGCTTAGGATGCCTGCAGATACCGATAAGTACGCTGTCTTTATCGTGGGAGCTCCTTTGTGGATCGGCACATACCCGGGATTCTTTCTGGATCACTTAAGGAGCATCAACTGGCGAGGGAGGATGGTCTATCCGTTTATCTCTTTCGGAGGTACCGTTGGCAACTACTACGAGGAGCTCATAGAGATCTGCAGGGGAGCTCGCTTAGCTCCTCCGTTTGAGATGCATAGTGGCAGCCGTCCCGAAGAAGTCCGTAAATTCAAGCTTTGGCTTGGCAGGATCAATAATTTTACCGGGAATATAAAATAAGTGTTGACACAGACCACCTGTGCAAGTATAATCATTTTCGCGTGAGACGCCGACTTAGCTCAGTTGGTAGAGCAGCTGATTTGTAATCAGCAGGTCGCGAGTTCGAGTCTCGCAATCGGCTCCACATTAAAACCCCGATACCATAACGGTTTCGGGGTTTTATTTTGCGTGGGAGAGCCGATACCCCTTAATGATATAATTAGCTTAGTTGTTTCAATCTTCATTCGATCTATCGGGATAGGGGTCCCTTATGGCTATTACCAAGAACAGACAATCAGACGAGACGATCTCCCGCATGGCAAAGAGAGCTTTTCCGGATAAGAAGATATCCGGGATAAGAGAGCTTACCGAAGGAATGTGCAATGTAACTTACGATGTCACCTTCGATGACGGAAGTTCGAGCATATTAAAGATCGCAGCTAAGGACAGGAGCGGTAATACCTCAAATGAGATCAACCTTATGAAGGCAGAGATAAGCGCCATGAAGCTTGTCGCAGAAAGCTGTTCGTTCAAGGTGGCTGATATCTATTATTGCGACGACAGTAATACGGTATGCGACGGGAACTATTTCTTTATGGAGAAGATCTCGGGCGATAACTTCTTTATGGTAAGAGGCGATATGCCGGAAGATCAGATCGCCGTGATCGATATCGAGATCGGCAAGATATCCCGTGAACTTACAAAGGTAAGAAATCCCCGATTCGGTTTTCTTGGAGACGATAAGAGATACGATACGCTTTATGACTTTGTAAAGCAGATGCTCCTTAACCTTATATCAGATGCCCAGAGAAGAGATATAGATATCTTATATGACGAACAGACATTTATGTCTCGGTTGGAGAAGGACAAGGCTGCTTTCGATCCTGTTCGTGATGCATCCCTGGTCCATTGGGATATGTGGGAAGGCAATATATTCGTTAAGGACGGACACGTGTCAGGAGTGATCGACTGGGAGAGAGCTTTATGGGGAGAGCCCTATATGGATGACCGCTTCAGGATGCATAACAGGAGGAAGGATTTCCTGGAAGGCTTCGGTCAGACATCGTTCTCCGAGGATGAACTTGCCAGAATGCGATGGTACGATGTGATCCTTTATCTCACGATGATGATAGAGGTCTATTACAGGGAATTTGAAGACGAAGGACAGTATCACTGGGCAAGAGAGATGCTGGAGAAATGCATGTGATAAGGGGGACATATGAGCGGACAGAATAGACAGATAAGTAAGCTTTGCCTGACGGGATTTATCCTATCGATCGTATCTCCTGTGGTATTGATCTTAAGTCTGCTCATGACCCTTGCAGGTCCCGTAGCCTATGCGGTCACATTATTACTGGCAGCAGCGCTGCCGCTTGTCGGTCTGCTCCTCTCGATCGTGGGAGTTGCCACTGCAGGTAAGGCCTGCAAGAAGGGCAAGGGATTTGGTATCGCAGGTATCGTGCTTCCCATAGTCTATGCTATCCTTACCGTCGCATTCATCTGCTTCTTGGGTGTTATGACCTTTGGCAATATAAAGAAAGATATGGAAGAGCAAAAGCTCAATGAGTTCTACGATATGGACGGAGTATATCCGCCGCGTACAAATACAGAATACGATATAAGTCAGTACATGCTCATGCAGGGTTATATATCTGATTCGACCGTCACTTCTGAAGATCTTGATTCTTTTGCAGGAGAAAGATTGGATGAGGTAACCCGTGAGGATGATACACGAATCAGAGGTACATACCGGGGATATGAGTTCATCATCGTAAGAAGCGACTCTTTCGATACGTGGCTTGAAGACTCCGCCGGAACCCTCAGCTATACGGAAGAAGGCTATGCCACGATCGAATATGAAGCCGACTGGGAATTTACCACCTTCAGGGTCCATACCCTTGATGTCTATATGGATCCGTCAGGACAGTTTATCGTCGTCACGAACTGCGATGACAATAAGGTCATAACGGAATTCTTCGAATAAACATCACTTGCCTTCGTAAAGCTCAGCTGTTTTTTCCCTTCTCATAAGGAAGAAGAATATGCCTGCGAAGACCAGTACCATTACAAGGTTCACGGGATTAAGGCTGTTGACGGAATCGACATCGGAAGATGCGCCTGTGAGGATACCGCTGTAGATGAAGCTCGAGCCGTCGACCAATGCATGGACTATCACCATGGGCCAGATGATCCTTCCGGATCTGAAAACGATGGCGCCGAACATGAGACCTGCAGCTACGGCCGACAGTACCTGGATAAGTACCGCGGGTAATGTTACTCCCGCGATAAGGTTCTGGAAGTGATTAAGTCCGAATACCGTGGCCGCACAGAAGATGGAGAGCATAACGCCTTTTCTCGTATCCTTGCCGAATATATCCATGAAG
Organism: Oscillospiraceae bacterium; assembly: GCA_900176545.1. Classification (GTDB taxonomy): domain Bacteria; phylum Bacillota; class Clostridia; order Saccharofermentanales; family Saccharofermentanaceae; genus Saccharofermentans. The sequence goes on along the minus strand of FWXP01000007.1, from coordinate 36,906 downwards.
AGCTCCTGGATGACACCTCTGAACAGGCCCTCTTCGGCGACTCCTATAAGGATGCATCTTAATGCGAAGAGTGTTATCTGCCATGTAGGGATCAGTGTCTGTCCTGCCAGGTTGCTGATGCCGAGCAAGAGGAAAAGCCCGTATAAGATGAGCATGGGAAGACCGCAGCCAAGACCTTCCTTCATTCCGCTGGAAGTTATCTTCAATACATGTGTCTTATGAAAGAAGAATATAAGTCCTATAGAGATGAGAGCTCCTATAAGTTCTACTATAAATGACTTTACGAACGGGTCCGCGGGAAGTATCGCTGCCAACGCCTTGGGGAAGAGAAGGCCAAGTGAGAGAAGAAGGCCGTTGCCCAGGAATAATGAGATCACTATAGCTAAGATCTTTCTTAAGTTGTTCTTTGTTTTCATTTTTCTATCCTCCGTTTATTTCCTGATGACGTCATCCTAGCAGGAGGGGCCTTTCCAGTACACGACACGGTGCGACTAAGGGGGAAAATAGACACAGGACAAGCTTGTCGTGTGCCTCGAAATGCAGCAGTATCAGCATTTCGGGCATGTTGTGATAAAATGCGGTGGTAACGAATAAGATACGGAGAAAGATATGGATACTATAAAGATAGGAGCCTTCTTAAGAGAGCTTCGCAAGGATAAGAACCTGACCCAGGAGCAGCTCGCGGACGTATTTAATGTGTCGGCAAGGACAGTCTCGAGATGGGAGACGGGAAGCAATATGCCGGATATAAGTATCCTGGTGGAGATAGCGGATTACTATAAGCTCGATATAAGGGAGATAATAAACGGCGAGCGTTCTTCTTCGCTCCCTGATGACGGCTCCAAGATAAGAGATGTAGCAGAATATGCCGACAAGGATAAGGAGAAGATGGCCGTAAGAACGCGTATCTATTCCATCGCAGGTATCTTCGGAATGCTCGCTTACGGTATATCGAGGACTATGGGCTCTTCTGACAGCATCCTTTGCAGGCTCATATCTTCCGTATCCGTGATCCTCGTATATGCGGCCCTGGCTTCGAGCCTTATCTACACGTCGGGTCGCCTTCAGACATTAAAGCGCAGGATAAAGTCTGAACTTAAGAAGAATCTGGTGCTGGTGATACTTACGATATTGATAGGTATATTACTCTTATTTACGTTTATCCCTTTTATGCTGATAAGTTCCGCGGGCTAAGGAATGGTGTATAATACCTTCGGAATAAGGAGGTATATGAATATGGATGGTTTTATCAACGACCTTAGCAGTGTAGGGGCATCTAGCTCTTCCGTAAACAGGATGGACATGATGGTGACGGCTATGTGGGAGCTCCTTATCGAGAAGGGCTATTCCCGCGAAGAGTTGAATGCAAAGCTCGACGCCGTCAGAGAGCGTAAGATGACTTTGGATCCCAAGCTTACCAGAGTGCTCTGCCCTAACTGCGGCAAGACTGTCAACGAGAATCCCGCTGCTCCCTTTGAAGGAACATGTCTTTACTGCGGAACTTCTGTGAAGATGTTCCCCGGAGAAAGCATCGAGTTTATTAGGGACGAAGCTTCCCCCGAGCCTGAGATCCCGGCTCCCGTAGAGCCCGTTCAGGATATCGGCGATTCTTTCTTTGACGATCAGTATCAGTTCTGATCGCGGAAGGGAGGGAGATATATGGCTCATAATCAAAGGATAGCTCACGAGGTCAGCAGATTCATGAATGAGCGTTCTACAGTTCGCCGTCATGACAGCGTGATCTCGGATAAGGAAAGAGAAGTTGACAGCAAAAGGCTCAAGGTAGAGATCATGGCTCTTACCCTCATGGAGCTGATGCCGGAATTGGGCATCACCCGTGAAGACATGGAGCGCAAGATGAAGGAAATCGAAGAGCGCGGGTGGGCGATCAACCCGCCTTCTCATTTCTGTCTCTGCCCTAAGTGCGGCAAGAAGGTCTTCGACTATACGGAGAAGGCATTTGAAGCAACATGCATGTACTGCGGACAGAACGTTCCTATGTATCCGGGAGATACGATCGAATGATCATGGCTCCTCTTCGCTTAAGGCGGAGGGGAGCTTTTTATATGTGCTACAATATAGCAATCAAATAGAATTTATAACGGGGTGGATCTATGAAAGAAAATAAGCTCATAAGACTTGCGGCATGCATCACATTATTATCCGTGGCATTCTGCTCCTGCGCACAGGAGACTTCCGAGACGGAGGAAGAGACTACGACTTCTGAGGAGGAGACGACTACCGAAGAAGAGACTACTACGACTGAAGAGACGGAGATCTCGGAAGAGACTACTGAGGTCACACAGGCTGAGCCTGAACCGGAAGAGGAAATACCTGAAGCTTACAAGGCTATCGTCTCGGACTTTATTACTGACGTTACAAGCGGTGTCGACAGATTCGCACAGGGCATGCAGGATTCCGGCAATGCGGCGGAGTTCAACGTGACGGAGAACAACGGTATCTATCTCTATAACATAGGTTCCTACGGCGGCAATAACCCTGCCGATGGATATTTCTTCGGATATTACGGATATGAGCTCTTTGATCTTAACGATGACGGTAATCTCGAGATGATGATCATGGATACGCAGCTTGGCGAGCAGAAGTACTGCATGTATACGCTGGATGGGAACGGCAATGCCGTAAGGCTCTTCCTTGTAGATGCTGGCGGCGGTGCGTATCTTACGGATGACGGAGACATCATCCTGGGATTTGAAGGCGGCAACCGCCTCGAGAGATACGAGCTGGGCTTGGGCGAGATGCACTTTGTCGACGGTATCGTAAGATCTGATGAAGGTATCTCTTATATCTATTCTCCTGACAGCGGCGATGAGGCTGCAGGCATAATGCTCGCTACTCTTGATGATCCGGAGCATATCACCGAGGAAGACTATGAGAACTGGAGAGATCTTGCCTGGACTCCTTTTACAGGCGCTTGTGAGTTCGTATCCTTCGATGATTTTATTGCCGAGAATCCTGCTCAAGAAGACTCTTCATCTTCAGAGCCTGCCGAAGGAACACTCATGTGCCCTGAGGGCAACAGCGTAGTACTTCCCGGAACATCTACGACTATAACCTTATCAGGTGACCTTCACTTTATCGAAGTGGAACCTGATACTTTGACATCTTATGATCTTGTCATGTCCGCTTATGCATCGGATGACTTTCAGATGGATATTTATTATTCAAACTACGGTGATGTAACGACCATTTACAGGGAACTGTCCATATCCTATCAGAGGACCTTCAGTCAGGCCGGTTACGATTTTGAAGTAACAGATTATGAGATCACGACGCCTGACGGAACATTCACTTGTGAGGTCATAGACGTTAACGCTTCATCTCAGGATAACTGCTTTGCCTTCCTGTCCCTTGGAGATGCCGACTCACGCTATGTCATCAGCATGGAGGCTTCCGATATCTCTCAGATAGAAGCAATGGTAGCAATGTTCAGTTGATCTTATGGAAAAGATACGAGCAATAAGAGACCGCATAGAATGGTTTCTCGTATATGCCGTCATAGGATGGCTGTACGAATGTATATGGTGCGTCATGATCGACGAGAACAGTGAGTTCTTTAACCGCGGATTCCTTAAAGGTCCGTGGCTTCCCATATATGGCTTTGCCATGCTGATCATAATGTTCGTCATACGTAAGCTCAAGATAAAAAGACCTATGCTCATCTTCCTTACGGGTGCTGCGATATCTACTGTCGCTGAACTTATAGGAAGCTATTTCCTGGAGAAGATCCTGGGATACTTCCTGTGGGACTACAGCGAGTTCTTCATGAACTTCGAAGGAAGGATTGCCGTAAAGCCTGAGGTGATGTTTGGTCTTCTGGTATTGGGAGGAGCGCTGTCCGTACAGCCTAAGATGGAATATATCCAGGAGCGCTTCAAGGATTCGATCCTTCATAACGTCATATTTATCGCTGTCTTCGGAGTTTTTGTCGTAGACCTTGTAACCAGGTTTGCCGCCCTTTGATATCCACATCTTCATTGTAAAGACCCATACTTATATCAATATCTTGTTCTCTTTTGAAAGTGCACAAAAAGAGTTCGGATTTTATACACAACAAGTGTTGCATAACCAGTGTTTTTGTTATATCTTTATTCAGTACTTACCTTTGGTGACAAAAGTGTCACAAAAAATTTCTTTCCTATATCGACTTTTTCTTACAAACGTAGTACAGTAAGAGAAAGTTAACGTCCGTTATCTGTTCGGGACGGGATGACAGAACTGTTCTGAATGGTGTGGGCGTGGAGTTTGGAGTATATGAGTTTGATCCCGGTCGAGATCGTCGACCTAAAAAGGAAAGGTACACAAAAGAAATGAAACGTCTGTCAAAGTTGCTCGGAGGAATAGCTACAGCTGCTATCCTCCTTCAAGGTCTGGGTGGACTTCCCGTACATGCTGCCGGCGGAGTCTACATCAATTCATCCACATTCCCCGATGCCAGTTTAAGATCTATTATCTCGGGAAGAGATTACGACGCGGACGGGAACGGTTATCTGTCTCCCTCTGAGATCAGTCGTATCAAGAATCTCCATTGTGAGAACAGTAACGTCTACTCACTTCAGGGAATCGAATATCTGTCATCTCTTGAAGGTCTGTGGTGTCTTAATAACCACATCTCTTCGATGGATCTGTCCGGTAACCCTGAACTTAAGGGTATCTGGTGTTCCCACAATGATTTCACGTCACTTGACTTCTCAGGTTGTCCCAAGCTCGAGTGGGTATACTGCTATAACTGCCAGCTTACCTCTATTAACGTAAGTAACAACCCCGAGCTCGCTTACATCGAGTGTAATGCAAATCCTAATCTTCATACACTTGACTTCAGCCAGAACACAAAGCTCGAGAACATCTTCGCCAGCAGCTGCGGTCTTACATCCATCGATGTATCCAACTGCCCTCGCCTTTGCGAGCTCGCTGCTTTCAAGAACAATCTCACATCCCTTAATCTGTCTAACAACCCTCTTCTTAAGAGACTCGACATCTGGGATAATGAGAACCTTGCTTATGTTGATATCAGCAATCTGTCACAGCTTGAGTATTACAATGTTGCAAATACTGCAATGACAAGCCTTGACATGAGTGCCAACCCTCAGCTCATGTATCTTGTAGCAAGCTACAATGAGCAGATGACATCCATCAACATAAGGAACAACCCCAGGCTCTGCCAGCTCCATCTGGAGTGCGACTATAACCTTGGCTCCCTGGATCTTTCCGGTAACCCGCAGCTTTATTTTCTGCAGGCATTCGGTATGGGTAATCTGAATACACTTGATATCAGTAACAACCCCTTCCTTATCGCGGCTTACAACAGAGGCGTCGTTAAGGATGAGACATCTCACCTGGGCGCACCTATCCATTCTTATACCATCAACTACGGCGGAAGCCTTGATCCCTTCGATGTGCTCATGCACATGATCTGTAAGGATGATGATATGGAGCTCATTACTACAGGCGGCAACCCTAACGTGAACATGAGCTATATCGACGCTAACGACGGTCATTCCGGCTCCGAGCAGTTCGCTACGAGAGGCCAGGCTATCCAGCTCCTCTATGAGATGTGCGGAAGCCCCGCAGTAAGCGGAAGCACAAGATTCGTCGATGTTGCAGGCACATCTTACGAGAATGCCGTTAAGTGGGGACAGGACAACAACATCTGCTTCGGTTATCCTAATATCTGCGCAGATACATTCTGCCCCAATGAGCTCATCACAAGAGAAGACTTCGCCCTCATGGCACACAGAGTCGCTCTCTATAAGGGCTTCGGTACTGCTTGCGACTACGGAAGAACAGACTGGTTCAACGACTTCCTTAGTATCGATTTCTATGCATGGGTTCCTTTCACATGGGCAGTTCAGTGGGAAGTAGTGACTGTTAATACAAACACTAACTGCTGTTATCCTCACGGAAGGATGACCATGACCGAACTTCAGAACGGTGCAAACAAGATCTTTAACCTCGATGCTAACGCATCCTATTCCGCTCAGGTAAACGGTAACGGTACAGCTGACGGAAGCAGGGCAACATTCGTTCCGTATAGCGACGGTAATACAACAGGAACAAATCCTTATACTATCGACGGAACAACTTATTCCGTAGGTAACACGGGAAGCACAGGCGGCGCATCCTACAGCCCCGTAAGCGGCGGCGGTGCAGCTCCTGCAGCAGGCGGCAGTGTTCCCGCACCCGTAGCTCCTTCTGCTCCCGTATCCGTACTTGCGGCTACACAGGGAACAGTATCAGTTAACTACTGTACTCATGTACAGAACATCGGCTGGCAGGATTACGTATACGACGGATCCATGGCCGGTACTACAGGCGAGTCTTTAAGACTCGAGGCTATGGTCATCAACGTAGATTCTTCACTTGACCTCGGCGTACAGTACAGGACACACATCCAGAACGTAGGATGGGAGACAGAGTGGAAGAACGGCGGTACGGCTTCCGGTTCCGAGGGTCAGTCTTTAAGACTTGAGGCTATGCAGATCCAGCTTACAGGTACTGCAGCTGCCAACTACGACATCTGGTACAGAGTACACGTTCAGAACATCGGCTGGATGGGCTGGGTATGTAACGGTGAAGTTGCCGGTACAGAAGGCCAGAGCCTGAGACTTGAGGGAATGGAGATCAAGATCGTTCCCAAGGGACAGCCTATCGACCTTATTACTTACGATACACACGTAGAGAATATCGGCTGGCAGGCAGGTGTTACTGACGGCGCTATGGCCGGTACTACAGGTCAGTCCTTGAGACTTGAAGGTATCCACATCAATGTTGTCGGCGTACCCGGCGTAGGCGTAGAGTACAGGACTCACGTACAGAACATCGGCTGGGAAGAGAACTGGACAGCTAACGGCGGCTTCTCCGGAACGGAAGGCCAGTCCTTGAGGCTCGAGGCTATCGAGATAAGACTTACCGGTGAGAACGCGGGCGCATATACCATCTGGTACAGGACCCACGTACAGAACTTCGGTTGGACCGGATGGGCATGCAACGGACAGTCCTGCGGTAGTGCAGGTTACTCCTACAGGCTCGAGGGTATCGAGATCGTTATCCTTCCTGCAGGAACTCCGGCTCCCGGAACAACAGCTAATCCTTTCTACCAGGCATAAGCCTCGTATCAGGAACAATAACGGCACCTGTCACGTAAGTGGCGGGTGCTTTTTGTTGCCGGGAAGTGTTGGGGATATGCATTTCTTTTGAGATAATAAGATGGAAACTTTAAGACAAGGCGGTGGATCAGGATGGAAGATAAGAAGCTGGCGACAGAAAGATTCGAAGGCTATGCCGGAGATTACACTAAGGGCAGGCCGAGCTATGCGGAAGCTCTTATCGACTGTTTCTATAAAGAACACGGGTTCACTTCGGATTCTGTCATAGCGGATATAGGATCCGGAACGGGCAAGTTCGCCGTACATCTTCTGGCAAGAGGCAGCAAGGTCTTTGCAGTCGAGCCTAATCCTGACATGAGGACTACTGCGGAGAAGGAGCTCTCCTGCTACGAGAACTATATATCCGTAAACGGCGGCGCGGAAGATACGACACTTCCTGACAGAAGCGTAGACTTTATTACTACCGCGCAGGCATTTCACTGGTTCGATGTAGTAAAGTTCAGGGAAGAGTGCCGCCGTATCCTTAAGGAGGACGGCAAGGTATTCCTTATATGGAACGTAAGGGATATGGACGATAAGATCAACCAAGAACTTTATGAGATATATAGAAGATACTGTCCCGACTTCGTGGGATTTGCCGGAGGCATAAGAAAGGACGACGAGCGTATAGATAAGTTTTACGGCGGCAGATATGACTATGTGGAATTCCCGCATCCTTTAACGCTTAGAAAAGAGAAGTTCATCGCCAGGAGCCTCAGCGGCTCTTATTCCATCAAGGAAGGCGACAAGGACTATGAGGCATACATGGCGGCGATAGAAGATGTCTTTATAAGGTACGAGAAGGACGGAGCCGTCACATTGGGCAATAAGTCCGTCGCATATATAGGATGCGTATAAGGAGACATATTTAAGGACTCCCATCTCCAAGGTAAGGTAAAGGAAGAAACAGGAGTCCCAAGAAAGTGATACTGCATGAAGCGTTTCCCGTCTGTAGAAACTGCTTCTGCATACAATCATTATATTTGTCCTTTGTTAACTGAAGATGAATAGGGATTGAACGAATTATATACGTTATGGAGGAAACGCACATGAAGGTAGGTGTTATCGGATACGGAAGCATGGGAAAGATGCTTCTTCATAAGTTCCATGAGACAGGGAGGTTTTCTAAGGATGACCTTCTGGCGGCAAACAGGACTTCTGAGAAACTTAAGGAGTGTGAAGCATTCGCCGGTCTATGCGATAACAAGACCCTGGCCTCCTCTTCGGACATAGTATTTGTCTGCGTGCGTCCCGTGGATATGAGAGCAGTCCTTGAAGAGATAAAGGACTGCCTTCGGCAGGAGACGCTTCTTATCTCCCTGAACGGAAGTATCACTTTCGAGATGCTGGGTAAGGTCGTCCCGCATAAGACAGCCAAGGTCATCCCCAGCCTTACGGCGGAGATAGGAAGATCCCAGACCATAGTCTGCTATAACGACAAGGTGTCGGAGGAAGATAAGAAGAACGTAAGTGAGCTCCTTGGAAGCATCGGCAAGGTGATAGAGCTTTCTGAGGACGAAGTAGGCATGGGTTCTGAGCTTGTCAGCTGCATGCCGGGCTTTATAGCTTCTATATTTGACGTCATCTGCAGGAAGGCAAAGGAGCATACGTCTATCCCTAAGGAGCAGGTAATAGAGATGGTATTAAATACCATGAGTGCCACGGGAGATCTTATGCTGAGAAATGATATGACTTTCGAGCAGGTGGTAGAAAGAGTCGCTACCAAGGGAGGCATCACGGAATAAGGGACGAAGGTCATCTACGAGATGTTCCCGGAGGCTGCAGGAGAGATGTTCGAGAAGACCCTTGAGAAGCGCCGTATCACGGCTCAGAAAGCGGCGGATGCATTCTCGTCTTAAGGGGTACGATTTCTATTAACAAAATATCAAGGATATCTTATAATCTACTCTCAAGAGAGGGGTAGAAAATGAAAGAACTTGATCTTACAAAGGAATATGTCTGTAATTCTTGCGGCGCACCGCTTAAGGTAGACGAAGAGCATCAGGTCCTGATCTGCAAGTACTGCGGCGTTACACATGACTATGCATACTTCATGCAGAACGATTCTATCTTCATTGGATATTCTTTCCTTGAAGCGAGGAACTTTACTTCTGCTACCAAGACCTTCTCGTTCATCCTTAAGAGGGATCCACATAATGCTTTGGCGCTTCGAGGCATGCTGTTCGCTGCTCTTAAGATCCGCAGGCTAAGAGAGCTCGATGTGACACGTGTCGAGACGGACCCTAACAAGCTCAGGGCCATCAGGCAGTGCATAAAGAGAGCTCAAGAGAAGGACAAGGGATACTTTAACAGCTTTCAGGAGATATTCGAGATCTCGGACAGGCTCAAGGATTTAAAGATCATGATCTCCGATCTTAGGCAGAGGGACACGACCCATATGGAATATACATACGGTACGAAGGAGGAGAATAAATTAGTAATGTTCGAGGAGAAGTTCCCGGACACCCTTCGCTGGCTGTTCTTCAGCGTCAACGGTAAGCTGTCTATATTCGGAAAGCTCGTTGCCTTCGTGGATATAGTATGCGGCTGCGGCCTTCTGTGGCTTCTGTTCGATTCCTCTAACTGGGGCACGGAGAAGATGGGTGCATGCCCGTGGCTTCTTGCCATCATGTTCGTACTTTCCTACCTGATCCCCAGGATCATCTGGCTCATAAGGGGCATCAAGAGAAGGAGCATCAAGAGGAAGATCTTAAAGTCAGCAAGACTTGTAGAGGACAAAGATGTCAGATCCAAGATCGCCATGTTCAGGGAAGAGTTCGATCTTTTAAGTGACAGGCTCAAGGAGATAAGCATCGATCTTAATGCCAAGGATCTGGACTACAAGGCAAGACAGGGTAATTAAAGATAAACGTGCGGGGGTGATATATTCACCCTCGCATTTTTTTAGAAACTTATGCTTAAGTTTTCACACATAAGATCCTCCCTTAAGGATATATAATCCGATGGATCTTAATGGAAACGGAGAATCAATATGTTTGGATATATAAGCAAAAGGAAGATCGCTCTGGCATTGGAGGCACTGCCTGTTATCTGTGCGCCGCTGTCATATCTTCTTATGGTAAACAAGGCAGATAACAGCATCGTAAGAGGCATCATCGGCATAGCTACCGTAATCGCCTTTTTCGGCTTTGTCTTCTGCATCATCGGAAGAAAGATGGTCAAGGGTGATAAGGCGATCGCAGTCCTCGGCATCCTTGATATCCTTGCAACGATATTCATCTTAGGAATATACGTCATAGCAGTCTTCAGCTTCGGCCTCTGATATATCGCACATCTTCTTTGCTGTGCTACAATTAAGCCAGATGGGGGTGTTGTTATGAGGATAACCGATATCGATATAGACAAGATCTTATGTATTTCAATGTTTGCTTCTTCTGCCGCATCAGCGGATGAAGAAGAGGAAGCAGGCGGATTCTTAAAGAAGCTCTTTTCCAAGAAGCACAAGGAAGAAGAGAATTTCTATGAGGACAAGGTAAGAGAGATCGGTGTCGAGAAGCTTCGCGAGGAACTCGCGGGCGATGTCTATGCTTACCGTATGGAAGGCGTATTCGATGCACCATGTCTTGTTCTTACAGATAACTATCTCATCATCGAAGGAGAGGATGTCCTGCCCCTGGATGACGTGCAGGAGTTCGGACTTCATAACCTGGCTTCCTTTGATCCGTGCCTTTTCCAGTTCGCTACGGATCGCCAGGGGGTTCCTTATGATCCTTCCTTCGTAAGTGAATATGAAGGCGAGGAAGGCTTTGAACTTTCAAGGTTCAAGGTAAGGCTTCGTATCAAGGATGATTACGGACAGATATTCGAATATGACCTTCCGATGGATATAGAAGACCGCAAGGCATTTTGCAAGGCCGTATGTGATTCCTGGGACATAGAGAATGTGTCGGATCAGGATTGCCTTGAAGGAACATTCGACGATAGAGAACTTATTAACGCTGAGGATTACGTTACTGAGGATATGGGGGATGGTATAGGATATCTTCTCGGAATATCCCCCGTAGTCCCGCAAGAATATACCGGTGAGGATGAGGAATCGGAAGAGTGATCTGATATTTTGTGTAGATTGCGTCATTGCATTGATGCACATTAATTCTTATAATCTTGGTAGTTTTCAAATTTCTTTAAGGGAGAGATCAACATGAAGGATATAAAGCTTCGTGCCATGGCGGTACTTCTGTGCATGGCTCTTGGTACAGTAGCGGCAGGTTGCAGCAAGTCGGCAGATACTTCTGAGACGACAACAGGTGCAAATGCGACAGTTGAGCTGACGGCAGATGAGACTACTTCTGAGACAGAGGAGTCTTCGGAAGAGACTACTGAAGCAGATGAAGATACCTCCACTGAGGAGACGGCTCCCGTTAATGATCTTGTAGATGAGATCGCAGGATGTTCCTATGAAGATATCTGTCAGCAGTTTACTTCTGAGGAAGCCATGATGCCTATGGCGGCTGACGAGTTCGACGGCGTAGCCGATAATTTTGTAGAAGGCTTTGTATCTTATGATTTCGGTTTCCCCAGCGGAGCAAATGTCGTAACCAGCGGAGATAATGTGATCGCTTCTGATGCAGATTACGATGCATCTGACCTTACGAGCAATACCACAGTTACTTACTGTATCCAGTTCACTTCCTATGAAGCTGCACTTGAATATGTGGAGAACAACATAATCGCCGAAGCAGGCGATAACCCTGTAACTTCCTATGAGGACGATCAGGGATACTCATTCTCCATCGCTCTGGAGAGCGGAGAGATCAACGGATTCGTCTCACCTGACGGTCTGTTCTACATGGATTCCTCTGCATCCTGATAGTATCTAAGTTCCATTAAAAGGACATATCACGGCTTGATCGGCATGTGAGTCTTGAAGCATGCCACGAGCCGTGTTATCATCTTCAAGAGAACATATGTTCACAAAGAAGGGGGCAGTCGATATGGATCAGGAGATACGTAAGAAGGAATATGTGCAGGTGACTGCGATATTTACCAGGGACGGCAAGATAATCCCGCAGGAGATCAAGCTCGAGGACGGCAGGAGATTCGAGATAGACAGGATCACCGATATCAGGCGTGCACCGTCTCTCAAGGCCGGAGGCATGGGGATAAGATATACCTGCAGGATCTACGGCAAGTCATGTTATCTGTTCTACGAAGAGAACTATATGTGGTTCGTGGAGATGAAGACTGCATGACAGAACTCCTATCCCGATATCTTCTTACGGAGGTTATATGCACTATCAGGGTATAGGAGTTCTTGGTCTTACAACTGGAGATGATGCAACCGATGTCTTGGAGGATTCGAATGTTTTTATCTCCATACTCTCATTATAGAAGGGCCGTATTGCCTTCGAATGAATAAAGTTTTAACTAACTATGATGTCATTAGGATGTATAATCAAGGAGTATGGAGGACATCAAGATGGGTTTATTTGATCTTTTCAAAAAGAAGAACGGCAAGGCTGCAAATGAGACATATATCGATACCGTAAGGCATATCGAGTGCGGTCCCTGGCATCAGTACGATATCTTGCTGACTACAACGATATACGGCTGGGAATATATGCTGGGATGGGCCGACTATGTGGCAGGTGCCGACATGAGACCCGTGGATCGCGTGACCGTCGCCGATATAGGCAAGGAAGAGATCAATGTCACCGATGACTATAACAACGTAAAGAGCATCAAGGGGATGGAATGTGCCGCTTATGAGAGAGGATCTCTTGGAGTAGCAGGTACCAGTGACGTCTTAAGAGGCACGCTCGTCAAGATAGTCTGGCTCAATCAGACAAGGATGCTTCGTATATTCGTACCTTTCCGTAATGACGAACTGATACTTAAGTATGTGGATACCATCGTGCACAGAAGCTTCGGTAAGATCGATCAGATGAAGCTCCTTGCTACGGATATCAAGGTCGAAGATATGATCCTTGCTTCAAGCGATAAGGGCGGCAAGGCAGAGGACATAGAAGATATAATGAGCGATCCCGTTAAGTATGACGCATACCTTAATAAGATCGCCTCCGGCATAAGGCTAGACGATAAGCGTAAGATCCTCTCCCTTATAGAGGAAGGTAATCCCATCATGGCCGTAAAGGTCTGCCGTGAGGCTACCGGTGCTGGATTAAAGATCGCCAAGGATATAGTGGACGAGCATTCGCACTATATAACTCTCTGACAGTTAATACAGTTTTTCCTACCTTCGCTATTGAAGAAGTATGTCTTTAGGATAGAATATTATAGGCTAGAGACATATTGGAGGATCCGGTGAAGGTAATAGGGAAGACAATAGCAGCACTGTTGCTCTTATCGACATTGATATCCGGTTGTTCGGTCAAGGAAGATGAACAGGCAACCGTCTCATCGGATGTATCCGAGACCCAAGAGACTACCGTAGCGACAGCGACTTCTACGGAGCCTATGGCTCCTTTGCCCGAGCCTGTAGCGGTCAGGATGTCCGAGGGACTTCCCGAGACGGAAGCGGGAAACGAGCTTGTCATCCCCACTGATGCCTATGCGGCTGTCATAGATTCCATCATAAATTACATAGATAACTACGATCCCGCAGATCCCGATCTGACATATATCGGCAAGGGTGAATTCTCCGGCATCGAAGAGGCGATATTAGGCGGGGATCCGTACAACGATATCGGATATGCATATGTAGATGTAAACTGGGACAATATCGCGGAGCTGGCAATACTGGATATGACAGACGGTTATGGCTTTATGGTCCTGGAACTCTACTCTTATAACAGTAACTACGGCATCCATCCGATCCTTCACGGGTATTCCAATGACAGGGTCTACCTGAGTACCTGGGGATATATAGTAAGAAGCTTCATCGACGAAGATACGATGTCGGTAAGATCATATGCTTTCACTGACGACAGGCACGGAACGATGTTTATTGAAGCATACTATACGGTGCGTGCAGAAGACGGAGTCCATCTGGTCAATACATCTTACGAAGATCGTATCTTCAGTACGTCGTTCGATAACTATTATGTATTAGATTACGGTGTTCTTTCCGAGTACGAGATATACGAGGAACTCGAATACTATGAGAGTTATACCTACACCGATTGTCCCTGTCACTACGGGACGATAACTCCTCTTTCCGAATATTGAAAAATAATTCGAATATCCTCTTGACTCTGACGTTACGTCATAGTTTATAGTGAACTTACCAAAGCGAACGGAGGACATTTTCCATGAGAACGGTAAACGAGGTGAGCAAGCTTGCGGGAGTGAGTATACGCACTCTTCAGTACTACGACAAGATCGGCTTACTTAATCCGACGGGATATACCGATGCGGGCTACAGACTGTATGACGATACGGACTTGGAACGCCTTCAGCACATCCTTCTTTTCCGTGAACTGGAATTCCCCCTCAAGGACATCAAGGAGATCATGGGCAGCCCCGACTTCGATCGGAACAAGGCAATAAAGCAGCAGATAGAACTTCTGAAGCTCAAGAGAGATCACCTGAATGACCTTATCAAGTTCGCTGAAGGAATAAAACAGACAGGAGTCAATAATATGGATTTTAAAGCATTTGATAAGACAAAGCTCGACGAATATTCAAGAAGAGCAAAGGAAGAGTGGGGCAACACCCCCGAGTACAAGGAGTACGAGATGAAGAGCAAGAATATAGACAGCAAGCTCATGACCGAGAACTTCATGCTCCTCTTCAAGGAAGCAGGTGACATGAAGACAGAAGATCCGAACTCAAAGGCAGCACAGGATCTCGTTAAGAGGATCCAGCAGTTCATCACGGACAACATGTATAACTGCACCAAGGATATCCTGAAGGGCTTAGGTCAGATGTACAACGCAGGCGGTGAGTTCACTGAAAACATCGATGCCGCAGGCGGCAAGGGTACGGCAAAGTTCGTATCCGAGGCTATCGCCATCTACTGCAAGTGATAACGACAGTACAGCCGGAAAATGCAAGGAGGATCTCTCATGAGATCCTCCTTGTGATTTATCAGGATTCGGTAACTGCCGGTTCAGGACTATAGTTTGCCATGACGGTCGATGATCTTCGAAGAAGGATGATATACATGACCGCGGATATCAGGGCGCCAAGAAGAAAGACTGCGATGTAGATCACGCTGAAGAGCGCGGTCTTGAACAGATATCTTCTGGCGAAGTCGACGACGATCAATGTGATAGCGGTGCCTGTATAAACGCCTACCAATGTATCCCAGGAGCGGGAGAGAGAATAATCGATAGTACGAAGGCAAGCTGTCATGCCTTGTGAGAATTTCTTGATGATAAAAATCCTCGTAGCGATGGGAAATGCCACCAGAGCTACCGCGCGGATATCCAGTACGAGCATTAGAAGGTGTTCCGGGATCGTACATACAAGCAGGAAGATGCCTGCGATCAGGAACCTGTCGTCGTGCTTAAAGAGCAGCAAGATCATTATGGAATCAGTAATGGCGACACCGAACATGATGAGCCATATGATAAAGTTCATCAGTGCAAGTGCCGGTATAGGAAGCACATTTACGAGAACGCGCGTATAGTTAAATATCGAAAATATAGTGAGCAATATGCCTTGAGCTACCGTAAGCCAAAATATCAACCTGAGCTTCTTGCTCATCTCTATGCTTCGGCGAAGATCAGCCTTTTTCTGTCCTTCGGAAAAGATCCCCATTTAATAACCCTCCAAGATTAAGATCACGGAGTATTATACAGTTTTTTTGATAAATACAAAAGGGACAACTATCGATCATTTATATTGTTGCTAAAGGTATGAGATGATAAAATAACAAACAAACGTTTGAGAGAAGAGAGGCGATAGTTGGTTTGGAAACAGAAGTAAAGAGACAAGGTGTAATCATTCCTAACGGAGTATTATTGGAAGCGCATGAACTATCCACGGTTGTCCTGTTTACCAAACTGGGATATGACGTCGAATTAATACCCAGATCAAATACAGAGGGTGTTCATAGGCCGGATATGATCATGAATGGACTGGAATGGGAGATAAAAGCTCCTAAAGGTGAGGGAAAATCATTGATTAAAAATACAGTACAAAAAGCGTTAAGACAATCTGCAAATATCGTGATAGATCAAAACGTCGTCAGGAGAAATGTATTATAGAGTTTAAACGAGAGTTTGCTCTATCCGGATCTGTAAAACGCATGGTAATCATAAAGAAGTCAGGTGAAATGATTGACTTAAACAAATAAAGCCCATACAATCTCAGTAAAGGAGCAGGACCGGCAGTGGATATATGCTGGACACCGTTCCTTTTATAATGCAAAAAAGGAGGACCTCAGAGATGAGATCCTCCCTCAATATATCCTAAGATAATATCAGCTGCCCTTTGCCGGAAGATAAGGGATAAGAGATGCCGCCAGATTGATAACGGGCATCGTCTGGATCCATACGCGGCCGGGACCTGTTACCTTTGTGTTGAAGAGGCCTTCACCGCCGAAGAAGAGGTTCATGCCGCCCTTTACCATCTCGATATCCATGGTGACTGTCTCGTCCATCATGGCAAGATAACCTGTGTCGATGTACATTGTCTCGCCTGCGCCAAGCTCGTACATGCATGCATCGCCGTCGATCTCGACAAATGCGGTACCGTTACCTGAGAGCTTCTGCATGATGAATCCCTCACCGCCGAAGAGTGAAGCACCGAGCTTCTTCTTATAAGCGATGGAGAGCTCTACCGAGGTTTCGGCAGCCAGGAATCCTGACTTCTGTACGATCATGGAAGATCCGGGTCTGATATCAAGAGGGATTATCTTGCCCGGGAAGCTTGAAGCGAAGGCGATATAAGCGCCCTGCTCGCGAGCCGTATATACATTTTGGAACAGGGATTCTCCTGACAGGAGACGTCCGAAAGCCTTACCTACGGAGCCTCCCTTGGTCTGCATATCAAGGCCTGTGCTCATCCAGCTCATGGAACCTCTCTCGGTTATAAGGGACTCGCCCTGGTTCAATGTGCAGATAGCAACGGGGAATGGTGTTCCCTTTATCTCATATTGCATAGTGATCTACCTCCTATGTGTTCATTAAGTCCATTTTATCCATAGTATGTTACAATCCTTACATGACCAGGTTATTTGTTGATTACAAGATAGAAGAGAATACGGATTTTGCCCTCGATAAAGAGGATTCCAGATACATATCCTCAGTCCTTAGGATGAGGACAGGTGAGGAGCTCGTCGTGGTGGACAAGGAAGGATACGAGATCTTATCCGAAGTACAGGCCGTCACAAAGGACGAAGTTATCCTGACAGCAAAGACAAAACGAGAGAACGAGTCAGAACCCAAGCAGAAGATAACCCTCTACCAGTGTGTCTCTAAGGGTGAGAGGATGGACCTTACGATCCAGAAGTCCGTAGAGCTGGGTGTATACAGGATAGTACCGGTCTTTTCGGAGAGATGTGTAGTCAAGCCCGGTAAGGACAGCAAGATAGACCGCTGGCAGAAGATCGCCCTGGAGGCTGCAAGACAGTCGGGAAGAGGTATCATCCCCGAAGTTGCATCCCCAAAGAGCTACAAGGACGCATTAAAGGATGCAACAGACAATGACCTCATGCTCTTCCCTTGGGAAGAAGAGAAGGGACAGACCTTAAAGCAGGCACTGGAGAAAGAAGAACCAGAGACCATAGCAGTATTCATAGGCCCCGAAGGAGGATTCTCCGAAGAGGAAGCACACCAGGCGAAGGATACGGGATGCAGGCTCGTAACACTTGGCAAGAGGATATTAAGGACCGAGACGGCCGGACCTGCCGTTCTTGCAATGCTGTTGTATCAGGGCGAGCTTTGATGTTATAATACACGTTCGTAATATTATAATAATTAAAGGAGGTCCATAACATGAAGTTACAGGCACCAAAGGGAACCAGAGACATCCTGCCGTCGGAGATATACCGCTGGCATAAAGCGAGGAAGGGGTTCCATGATGTATGCCATTCATTCGGTTATGAAGAGATCTCCATCCCGACTTTTGAAGATACAAACCTTTTCCAGAGAGGTGTTGGTGATACTACCGACGTTGTCCAGAAGGAGATGTATACCTTCGAGGACAAGGGCGGCAGGAGCATCACATTAAGACCCGAGGGTACTGCAGGCGTCGTTCGAAGCTATATCGAGAACGGTATGTCTTCCATGCCCAGCCCCATCAGGATGTTCTACGACATCACTGCTTTCAGATATGAGAATGTCCAGAAGGGAAGATATAGGGAGTTCCATCAGTTTGGTCTCGAGGCATTCGGATCCGAAGGCCCCGCGATCGACGTAGAGATCATCTCCATCGTAAACGTTTACTTCAAGAAGATGGGACTTTCCCACATCGCACTCCACATCAATTCCATCGGCTGTCCCAAGTGCCGAGCAGCTTATAACGAGATCTTGAAGGATCACTTCAGACCTCACATGGATACAATGTGCGAGGATTGCAAGAACAGGTTCGAGAGAAATCCCCTTCGTATGATCGACTGTAAGGTCGACGCTGAGAAGGATATCGTGAAGAACGCTCCCCGTCTTATCGATCACCTCTGCGACGAGTGCAAGGCGCACTTCGAAGGTGTTAAGGCAGGACTTGAGGCTATCGGAATCGAGTATACTATCGACCCTAATATCGTAAGAGGTCTTGATTACTACACAAGGACAGTATTCGAGTTCGTATCCGAGAACGTAGGTACACAGGGTACCATCTGCGGCGGCGGAAGATACGATGGTCTCGTAGAGAGCGTCGGAGGTCCTCACGTTCCCGGTATCGGATTTGCCATGGGAGTCGAGAGATTCCTTATGGAGGTCGAGGCTCAGGAAGTACCTGTCGAGAAGCCTGACTACGTTAAGATCTACTTCGCTTCCATGAGCGACGATGCAAAGAAGTTCATCGGCAAGACTTGCTATGACCTTCGTCTTAACGGCGTTGGATGCGAGCAGGATCTTATGGGAAGAGCATTCCGCGCACAGATGAAGTACGCAGGTAAGGCAGGCATTCCTTATATGGCAGTCATCGGTGACGACGAGCTCGCATCGGGCAAGATCAAGATCAAGAAGATGGAAGACGGATCCGAAGTTGAGGTCGAGACAGCTGACCTCGTTACATATTGCATAAATAATCTCTAAGAGAAAGAAGGTAAATACAATGTCAGAATCTATCATAGGTCTTAAGAGAAGCAGCATGTGTGCTGACCTTTCCGAGGCTGATGTAGGAAAGAAAGTAACACTCATGGGATGGTGCCATAAGTGCCGTGACTTAGGCGGACTTACGTTCATCACTCTCCGTGACAGGACAGGCGAGATCCAGCTCGTTATCACACCCGAATCCTCAGAGGAGATCAGAAACAAGGCTGCATCCGTAAGATCCGAATATGTTCTTGCCGCAGTAGGTGACGTACAGCTCAGATCCGCTCCTAACGACAAGATGAAGACAGGTAAGATCGAGATCGCGGTAGAGGATCTTCGTATCATCTCCGAGTCCGAGACACCTCCTTTCTATATCGAGGAAGACGATACTGCTAATGAGCAGCTTCGCCTCAAGTACAGATACCTTGACCTTAGAAGACCCAACATGCAGAGAAATCTCATGCTCCGTCACAAGATCGCAAAGTGCGCACGTGACTACTACGACGAGCAGGGCTTTGTAGAGATCGAGACTCCTATGCTCGGTAAGAGCACACCCGAGGGAGCAAGAGACTATCTCGTACCTTCAAGAGTAAAGCAGGGATCCTTCTTCGCTCTTCCTCAGTCTCCTCAGCTCTATAAGCAGCTCCTTATGCTCGCAGGATACGACAGATATATCCAGATCGCTAAGTGCTTCCGTGACGAGGATCTTCGTGCCGACAGACAGCCCGAGTTCACACAGGTTGACCTTGAGATGAGCTTTGTTGACTGCGACGACGTCATGAACGTTACAGAGGGATTCCTCGTAAAGGTCTTCAAGGACGTCATGAACATTGACATCGAGACACCTATCCGCCGCATCACATGGCAGGAGGCTATGGACAGATACGGTTCCGATAAGCCTGACCTCAGATTCGACATCGAGCTCAAGGATATCTCCGAGATCGCATCCAAGATCGACTTCATGGTATTCAAGGGTGCTCTCGAGGCTGGCGGCTCCGTAAGAGCAGTATGCATCCCCGGCGGTGCTAAGTTCTCCCGTAAGGAGATCGATGCTTTGGGTGAAGTATGTAAGACATATAAGGCTAAGGGAATGGCTTGGCTCGTTCCTTCAGATGAGCCCCGCGGATCTTTCCTTAAGTTCCTGACACCTGAGAACATCGCTGAGATCAAGGACGCTATGGGTGCTGCATCCGAGGATCTTATCTGCATCATCGCAGACAAGAACAAGGTCGTATACGATTCTCTTGGCGCTCTTCGTATCGAGGCAGCTAAGAAGCTCGGCCTTATCGATCCTAAGGATTTTAAGCTCTGCTGGGTAACTGAGTTCCCCATGTTCGAGTACTCCGAGGAAGAGGGAAGATACATGGCTATGCACCATCCCTTCACATGCCCCATGGACGAGGATCTCGACATGCTCGAGAGCGATCAGGGCAAGGTAAGATCCAAGGCTTACGATATCGTCCTTAACGGCTGCGAGCTCGGTGGCGGTTCCATAAGGATCCACGACAGAGCTCTTCAGATGAGGATCTTCAAGCTCCTCGGATTTACTGAAGCCTCCGCTCAGGAGCAGTTCGGATTCCTTCTTGATGCATTCAAGTTCGGCGTACCTCCTCACGGCGGTCTCGCATTCGGTCTCGACCGTATGGTTATGCTCATGGCAGGCGCAGCTTCCATCAGAGAAGTTATCGCATTCCCGAAGGTTCAGAACTCTTCCGACCTCATGACCGAGGCACCTTCTCCCGTTGCAGATAAGCAGCTCGAGGAACTTGCCATCGCAGTAGCTACCACGGCTTCATCCAACGAGGACGACGATCTTAACCTGGTAACAGACTAAGAGTAAAGCAAAGACAAAAACAAAATAATAACTCAGATTCCCCCGATATCCGAACGTGATAGCGGGGGAATCTTTATGTATAAATGTCGATATTAAAGAGCAAAAATACTTCATATATTTGCCGGAAAGCTGAATGTATAATCAAGATACTATGAGCGGGAGGGCATCAACATGAAAGTACTTATCCTTAACGGCAGTCCCAGAGTAAAGGGCAACACATCACTTGCCATCGATGAGATAGTAAAGGTATTGACCGAAGAAGGCATCGAATCAGAAGTAATGCAGATCGGAAATAAGGCAATTAGAGGATGTGTAGCCTGTGGCAGCTGCGCAGACAAGGGTAAGTGCATCTTTGACGATGAAGTCAACGACGTCGCAGCAAAGTTTGAAACAGCAGACGGTCTTATCGTCGCATCTCCTGTATACTATGCATCAGCTAATGCTACTCTTATCGCGCTTCTTGACAGGCTCTTCTACAGCACCCACTTCGATAAGACCATGAAGGTAGGAGCTTCGGTAGTAGTAGCCAGAAGGGGAGGATGTTCCGCGACCTTCGACGAGCTCAATAAATACTTCTCCATCTGCGGTATGCCTATAGTCCCGAGCCAGTATTGGAACAGTGTCCATGGCGGCGGCAAGGGAGAAGCAGAGAAGGATCTGGAAGGACTTCAGACCATGAGGACCCTTGGAAGGAATATGGCTTTCCTCATGAAGAGCATAGCCTTAGGCAAGGAGAAGTTCGGACTTCCCAAGAAGGAAGAAGAGCATGCCTGGACTAACTTCATCAGGTAACAAGACAGCGTCTTAATCACTTCTTTAACAAATAATATAAATTCTTAATCTCAAGTTAGCGTCAACTTAATCCACGGCTTGTAAGATATACCCATAAGAACAAAAACACCGGATTCGTTTATGGGAGGAATAAGTCATGGATGATCTGAGAAAAGCAAGAACAGGTGAGCTCGAACTCATAAAGGAGCAGTTCCTTGGTGAGTATGTATTCTTCACAGGCCTGATGGCGGTCTCGGGACTTCTGACACTTGCCATCATCCCGACGGCTATAAAGGCCATGCTCGATAAGGGCAGCGTATCCTTTGCGGTAGTATCCATCATCTTGCAGTTGTTCGTTGTCGCTCTGGCAGTCATACTCTTCAAGATGTCCATAGACCTTGCAGGCAAGGTAAAGGATCTTAAGGAAAACCGCATAATGGTCAGCGACTGCACTGTAGATAATGTAAGAGTAACAGGTGCAGGCAAGCATATGGCTACAGTAGTTACCGTAGAAAAGAAGGATGGTACAAAGGAAACACTTAATACATTGAAGGGTTCCGACTGCTACCACAAGAATATGCGAGCACTTCTTATCTCCTATCCTTCACAGTACGGCAAGAAGGAAGCTAAGGATGTCTGCCTGTGCGTAGACGCCAAGGCCGCTTGATAACACAAGATAATCGACTCTCTTTACAACATAACCCTCCGGCCCGGACAGTGTATCTGTTCGGGCCACATTTATTCAGAAGAGATACCTACCGCGCTACCGCTTGGTGTCATCACGGATACCATTCAACATCACTTCGTTCGATGCCGAATACTATCCGCGATGGAAAAGACCCATTAATCGTACTCGTTGTCGAAATTTGGCGGCAATTGTCGAAAATTGTCGCAACATAAAGGCTTGCAATCCTGCTAGTATCTGTTCATAAAGATCAGCGCTGATCCTCAATAAATCCAAGAAGGAGGATCAACATCTTGAACGAACAGGATTCAATAATGTACGACGAGAGCTTCAAGAGCATATTCGCCTATAAGGCTATGCTCGCGATAACCTTGAAGTCACTTATCCCGGAATACAAAGATTCGAGCCTTGAGGATATACGAGACAAGTATATCCAAGGCGATATCGGAATAGATTCGGATAAGATCGTAACATCAGGTCCCGGAGTAGAGGACGGACACGTCAGATACGACGTGAAGTTCGATGCTCTGCTTCCCAATGCTACCGATAAGCACATGAAGATAATCATCAATATCGAAGGCCAGAAGAATACCACTTCACTTCCGTATCGGATAGTGACCAGAGGCATCTACTATGCCTGCAATATGGTCGCATCAGAATACGGGACATATTTCTCAAATTCCCACTACGAGAATATCGAGAAGGTATATTCCATCTGGATATCCATGTCGCCTAACGAGAAGGAGAAAGGCAGCATAATAAGATACAGAATGAGTGAGGAGAATCTGACCAACGATTTCCGCGAAGACAAAGAAAACTACGACAAGCTGGAAGTAGTAATATTCAACCTGGGAAGAATTGATGATTACTCACACATAACCTATAATGAGAGAAAGATAATGAAGTCGTTAACGGAGATATTCTCCGAGCACAGCAATAAGAAAGACGCGATAGCTCATATGGAACGGGAATATGAGACAGAATTCCCCGAGTCGATGAAGGAGGCAATGGTAAACGTGTGTAACTGGAATGAAGTATTTGAAGAGAGGGGCATGATCAAGGGCCTCGAGCAGGGCGCTCAGCAGGCTAAGCTGGACAACGCTCTCCGCATGATTGCTGGCGGCAAGCTGTCATTTGAAGAGATCGCTTCCTACACGGATCTTCCTCTTGAGAAAGTACAGGAGCTTGCAGAAGGTAAGTCTGCGTAAGCAGTAAGCAACAAGCTGATAAGATCGACAAGCGAGGTTTCAAACCTCGCTTGTTTGTTAGAAGGAACCTCCATCCTGAAAATGGTATAATACCATCAGGAATAATGAAGTGATTCTTATGAAGAGATCGACCAAAATCTTAGTCATCGTACATATCGCTGCAGCATAGATATTATTTCTTATCGCTCTGATCCTCCTGCCCAGATCCCTTCTGTCTACAACGCCTGAAGGAAATGTTCTGACGGATGAATTCCTGATTCAGGATTGTTCGAGGAGCTTTCTTAGAACTCATGCCCTCTGTTGTCTTGGCGCCGCAGCGGTCCTGATAACAGGCGCAGGTTTATCTGTCTTCTTGAACGGCTATAAGAGCTACGATCTTCCTACATGCAGCCTTCCGTGGCGTATATTGGCGATAGTCCTGGCATTTGGTGCCGCGGCTCTTCTCGTGATATATCCGATACACGGCACCACGAGTGTCTTTAAGTATTCTCCCATCGTCACCGAGATACCGATCAAGGACAAGTACTGCACCGTAGATTACGATGACGATGGCGATCCCCACTACACATATTACATAGTACAGGATAGCGGCAGTACGAACGTAGCCAGCCGGAGAATGTACGATGCGGCAGAACCCGGATACTCAGTCTATACCCCATCCTTTGACGGAGAGATCCTGGGAGTATATAACGGAAGGATCTATCGCCTGCCGTCATCCTCTTAACGTGTTATACTGATTCTTGGAACAAGATAAAGGGGTGACAACATGTCCAAGAAGAATCCTTATACATTTAAGCTCAATAAGACAACAATCCTGATCCTCGCGGGATTTGCCCTTGAGGTCATCGCCGGAGTCATCAAGCTCCCTAACACTTATATACGTAATGGCCTTATAATCCTGGGCGTGGCACTTATCTTTATAAGCATGCTGGAAGTAAGAAAGAACAGCCCCTTCGTAGAGGCTAAGGAATCCGAGATCGCAGACGATATAGGCTTCGACTTCAACGGCCACTATAGGGACTATAAGAACGTCCTCTCTAATAAGGAAGGCTCCATTAAGTACTCCACCTGGAAGGACGGCCTTCTTAAGAAGTACAACCGCTACGGACAGACAGAATCCAAGAAGAAACAGATAACCGACGACATCCGCTTCTACTTAAAAGAGAGCAGGCGCAAGGCCGAAGAGAAGAGTGACACCGTCAAGTCCATAATGGTGCCCGCAGAGTTCGGTATCGTGGCATCTGTATACGAGCTCGACATCGGCCCCATAACCGACGAGATGGCACTTATAGTAGTAATGGTCATGACCGCAGCCTTGGTCATCCTCTGCGGCGTAGAGATAGGCCAGTGCAACAAGATAAGAAAGTTCATCGACGACTTTGCTGAAGTATTAGATATCCCCCTGGGAAAGGAGTAAGCCATGAGGACCATTAAGGGCGACATAACCAAAGTAACCGACGTACAGGCAATAGTAAATGCAGCAAACGAGAGCCTTCTGGGCGGCGGAGGAGTAGACGGAGCCATCCACTATGCAGCAGGTCCGTGCCTTCTTGCAGAGTGCAGGACTTTAGGCGGATGCCGCATGGGTGAAGCTAAGATCACGGGAGCATACGACCTTCCCTGTGATTACGTTATCCACACGGTAGGACCCAGGTGGCATGGAGGCAGCAACAACGAGGAAGATACCCTCAGGAACTGCTATATCAATTCCCTGGAAGTCGCAAGAAAGAACAGGATCCGCACCATAGCATTCCCTTCTATCTCTACAGGAGCCTTCGGCTATCCGGCAAAAGAAGCTGCACAGGTAGCGGTAAAAGCCGTACAGGACTACACCGCACGACACCCTGAAGCCTTCGACGACATCGTATGGGTACTCTTCGATAACCAGACCAAGAGCTACTACGATAGAGCTATAGAAGGAAGATAAATAAGAACCAATATCGGAAACCCGATGCAACCTCTCCTTATCCGTTACGTCTTGTATAGAGCAGACGATAAACGAATAAGGAGATTTTTATGAACAAGATCAAGACACTAACAGCAACAGCACTTACAGTATTAACTATCCTGGGATCTTCTCCCATGACATCTCTGGCAGTAAGCTACGACCGTCCCTACGGCCCCGGTGATTTCTGGAGGATCGGCAATGCCAGCAACTTCCGTAACTGCAATAACTTCAGCAGGGTAGTAGACGTCGGAGATGCCAACGAAGACGGCAGCATCAACCTGGCAGATGTCATCACTATCCGCAATGTAGTACGTTACGGATACTCTGCTCCCGAACCCAATAACTGGGATGCAAGACTCAGGAAATTCTTCAACGGTTCTACATGCACTCACCCTGACCACATGGACGTAAACGGTGACGGAGCAGTTACAAGCAGAGATGCAGATATCCTTCAGTCTTACTTCCTTTACTACGGACTCTGATAAGAACACGGATCTTACCCCGTCTGCATAAGATCTGACAAGAAAGAGATCGACCTCCCACAAGAAGGGAGATCGGTCTCTTTTGGCGTGTGCGAAAGGTACTAGCTTCGGGAAGAAAACTATAGCTTCGATACATGTTTGAAATCTGCGATGAAGGTCGAGTTAACAGCATGTTAAATGTCTGTAAAAAGCGCTGATATCCTACGCATATCAGATAGTTCCCTGCTATGAAAGCAGGGAACTAATGATACTTAAAACCTAAGGAGGGAAATGTTATGAAGTTCACATATGGCAAGTTGAAGAGAAGAGTGACGATTATCGGGGTGATGCTCATGACATCAATAATCCTTAGCTCGTGTGGTGTTAAGCGTGTAGACATCACTAAAACAAAAATTGAAATAACGAAAGGTGAAAATTATAAGATCGACTGTGTTATCGATCCGGAATCTTATAAAGGTAAAGCTGTATGGAACAGTTCAGATAATGATGTTGTAACTGTTAACGAGATTGGTAATCTGAGAGCAGTTGGTGTAGGTGAATGTGAAGTAACCGTTACTGTCGGTGAGATGAGCGATAGTGTTACTGTTGTTGTCAGATATGATTTTAATGAAATCTACGATAAATATTGTGATTCAAGTTGGGCGACTGTAGCATCAGATAATTCTTATCTTACAATTGATACAAATCCCAGTGATATTGACGATTACAATAATAGAGACGCCATACTTGCCATTATGGATGTTAACGAAGCGCTGGGCCTTCCTGAGTCTGTATGGAATGATATGAATAGTATCAGAGCTCTTGATGGTCGTATATCGCAAACATACGATGGAATAACAGTCTCATATTCTTATCATCCGGATCACGGTTTACTTGTTACTTATTCGTATGATTAATAAGAGTTCGGGAATTTGATTACGATTCAAGAGATCAACTTGATCTGTCTACCAAGTGCAATTGTTATTAACAAGAAGCCAACCTGAGTGTTGGCTTCTTGTTTTTGAATAATTAAAGCAAATTATTGTTTTCTTAGTTGTTTCCAAATTTCAGTAATCGTTGTTATGACGCGAGTATATAGTGCTTCACTAACAGTTTACATAATGTTGATAATACCGTTGCGGATGATCATACTATGATATTTTTACAGGCATATAATTTAAGAGTAAGTTTCTTCGGAATAGCATGGCATCTGGTAGAGGCATATGACTATGGGTTATGAGATAGTTAAATATGATCCATCCTGTATTTGGGACAATAACTCAAGTTATTACCCTGTTTTTGTGATTATTCGCAGAAAACTATACAGAGTTCAAAAATGGAATGAGTTGTTTCAGTTGCTCTTGTTCTCCTATTGTTATAGGACAGATAATATGGAATTGGTAAGGAAAGCGGCAGGATCACTGAAGTATAGTTACCGAAATAAGGCGTTTATTCAATCTGGTGTTGAAGAGTCAGCTATATTCAGTAAATTTGCTCCCTATTTATATGTTAGGTCTTTTTTCCCTTTGTGTGTAAACTGTGGTTTCCTTGATGATATAAATGAATTTGTCGAAGACTCTGAGCTTAATGTGTATCTGGTTAGATGTGACCAGAATGATGAGGTGCAATCTTACAAGGAAGCAATAGATTCTTTTGTTAGGGACTATAAGGACGAATATGGAATCAATTCCGGATCAACTAAACATTTGATTGCACACATCAATGGTAAGGTTCTTAGCAATCGCGAGAAGTTTTTCAGAAGAATAGTTAAGGAATTTAATTCTCATTTGCTCATCGGCGATATAGTTATTAATGACGAAGAGGAGCTTATCCTTAAGTCGTTTATGAAAGAAGCTATATCCAATATTATTCAGGAAAGCAGCATATCACATGAAGAAGTTTTTGCTTTTGGATTGGTTTATGTAGCACGAAAGTGTTATGAAACAAAAACTTATTGGCCTTATCTTGAATCGGAATATAGCATTAAGATTCCTGCTAATTGCCAGAGTAAGATCAATGACGAGTTTAGAAGTATTATGTGCGGGAAGAAAAAACTGTATGATAATACTCAAACTAGTTTCATACAGAACATTTGCATGCATGCATTTATCTGTGATAGATGTAGCGATCAGTTGTTTAACTACCTATTTGATTTCTGGAGAATCGATCTTTCAAAGAGTATAGAAAACGTTAGTGACGATTTCGGGAATAATCTTTTTGATATATTGATAGATGAGATCTCTGAAGGCGCTCAGAATGTTATGGTTCATACAATGATGGCCTTGAAGTTGAATCCGGGTGGATGTAAGAATCGTTTGAGACGACTTCTTAAGATGATCGATAAGAGTTTTTGGTATGATGCTGACTATTCTGAAAGTACCAATAGAATTACCCGGTTGTTCGAGACATGGAAAAAGTCTTCGACTAGCTCTTTTTATAAGGAATACCATCGTTCTGAGAAGGAAAGAAAGAGAGGACGAGGAGAGAAGTTGCTCTCTAGTCCTGTCATAATTTACAAACCTAGTGATAATGGTTTCAAGGTATTATTGCCACAGCAGCTCCTTAGACACTGTTCTGAAGATGAACGTCCTATTTGGACAATAACGATTGGAAGCGAGAGTAGATCTGTAGAGCCTACATTGTTACAAGGAAAGTTTCTCTTTACAAATGAGACCGATATACGTATTCGCCCTGATCAGTTATTTGAAGACATAGAGGTGGAATTAAAGTCTGATAAGCGATCGTACTATCGCCGAGTTATTAGATCTACAGATGTGAGATTCTTTAATAGCAAATTCAGAAACATTGAAGCCATTGCTGACTGTTTATCTAAAGACGTATCATGCGTATTTACCGTTAAGGGATGTAAGCTGCGGTTTATTACTGATGCAAAAGTGGATGTCTACGACAATTTGAGTGAATATGATGTTTACTCTTTTGCTCTAGCGGAAGGGGATATTATTCTCTTCCCTGATAATAAGGCGATTGCTGTTGGAAGATCTTTGAATGAAGGAATACTTAATGATAGAAGTACACACGGTGCATATGTGTTGTATGACGAAGAGCGATACGCTATTACCGCATCGCTTGATAAGGTCTTTTTTAAAGCGAATCGCAGTAAGATCAACGGAACTTCTATAAAGGTGATCAAAAATGGTGATCAAGTTTATTTCGGAAGAGTAGTAGACAAAGAATATATAGGTTTTAAATTAAGTGAATTGGTTGAAGAGAATTACGGATATATATTTGATTTGAAGAACTACATCGCCGAAGATGGTTTATATCGTATTGAACTTGATAT
Source organism: Oscillospiraceae bacterium (assembly GCA_900176545.1). Classification (GTDB taxonomy): domain Bacteria; phylum Bacillota; class Clostridia; order Saccharofermentanales; family Saccharofermentanaceae; genus Saccharofermentans. The sequence goes on along the minus strand of FWXP01000007.1, from coordinate 7,407 downwards.
ACCAAGAATTGGAATAAGAACTTACAAGTTTTGCTATATAGATGGGTTTGATTATCAGTATATCGGTGCGCCTTATATCTTTAAACCTACCGGCCGTATAGCATTCCCTCGTGAGTTAGCGATTGTAGCCGAAGATGAACTTATCTTTGAAGATGATATTCAGATTCTTGAATTTAGCTTGGATGAAGATTCAAGGAATGGTAATTCTTATGTTAAAGATCATAAACTCAATCTGAGATATGATTTTGACGAAGAGTGTATTGCAATTCAATTTGATCTGCCGGTTTTGTATTGGAAATATGCCTCAGTCGAACAGTGGAATATAAACAAACCGCAAGACATGATGAGAAAACGATTACCAAAACACATATATGTCTCAGGTGATCTTGATTTTGAATCATCGATTATGTTTATAAGTCAGGCTGATGATTTGGAAGAGTCAGAGATTCATATTAATCAAGATAAAGATACTGGTCTATATTACTTCCGATCACTTGATATCAACAGTTTTCTGAATCGTGAAAGATTGAAGAGAAGTTTATATATCAAAGTGAATGATAAGTCAGAGCATTTCTTTGATATAACTTGTAGAAGTGAGGTTAGGAGTGCAGAGTTATCAGGCGATTTCAATAAAAACGTGATCTATGGGTATTTTGATGTATATGGTGATTCAGAATATGTGGTAACAGTAGAACACAAAGGTGTAAGGATCGAAGAAGATGTTCCTTTGAAAGACGGAAAGTTTGAAATCTCGTGTGAGCTGGAGCAGGGAGATTATTCTGTTCATGTATACGAAATTGAAGAAGATGATAGTGGATTTGATGCTATTGCAGTCGAAATAGGTGTATATAAATTATCGCTGATCGATCTGCGTTGTTTTGAAGGTGAAACAATAGACATTAAGAGTATTAAAAATCGTAATCGGCAACTCTCTGATTTAAGTTTTGTTGGTAGGTATTGCATTACAAATCTTAAGTTGATTGATTATAACAGAGATATAGGAGACGGCGAATTGTATTCGTGGATCCATAATCCTGATGATAATCAGGAGATGTCTTCGTTTGTCTATTATGAAGGACAATTCGGATTTGTAAAAAGGGATACCGGAAAGTTTGTTAATATTTCTAAAGCTATAGTTGTGTTTGATAATTATAAGAATACTAACGAAGTACTCATTAATCTGTTTATTGATGGAATATATAACGGTCTTGAGTATAGTCCGGATAAAGCAATATTGCAGCCGGATGCCTCTAAGATGAGTCGCTACGAGCGTAAGCGAAGAATAATGATAGATGATGATCTCTATAAGATTTGCGTTAAGATTGGGGGAGTACGATGAGTTTTGATATATTAACCGCTTCAAAGAATATTACGGAAAAATACACCAGATATCTCAAGACTGTATTTGATATTGATAATTCAGAATATAAAGCCTTATTCGATAAAAGAATGAGTGAGATAGGCTCATTCTCGAAAGGTCCTTTCCTTGATGTAGTCGATTCCTTTGAAAGTGGGAGATCAGTCCGTTCGTTGATCGATAGTGGGACACTAAACCAAGATTTTATTAGAATTCCTAAGATCTATGACAAGACGTTATATGTGCATCAGGAACGTGCTATAGAAAAAATACAATCAGGCCACAATATAGTTGTGTCAACAGGTACCGGTTCAGGTAAGACAGAGAGCTTTCTTATTCCGATACTGAATTCTTTGATGAATGAGAGACAGCAAAAGGGAGTATTGACTCCCGGTGTGCGGGCTTTGCTTATCTATCCGATGAATGCTTTGGCTAATGATCAGATCAGTCGATTAAGAGAACTATTAGCGGATTATCCGTTTATTACTTTTGGTTCGTACACGGGTCAAACTGAGGAGAAATATGATAAAGCATTATCGAAATATAAAACATTAAATCATGGTAATGTCCCTTTGGAGAACGAGCTGATCTCTCGTGAACAGATGAAAGATACTCCCCCGAATATTTTGATAACAAACTATTCTATGCTGGAGTATCTAATGCTTCGACCTAGGGATAATACTTTGTTTCAAGGTAAATATGCCGGTAATTGGGAATTTGTAGTGCTTGATGAAGCACATACATATTCCGGATCAACCGGTATAGAAGTCTCCATGCTCCTCAGAAGGTTATATGCGCATCTTGATTGTCCAAAGATACAATACATATTGACTAGTGCTACTTTGGGAAGTGGTGATTCTGATAATGAGGTAGCATTGTTTGGTTCCAGATTATGTAATGCAGAGTTCTATCCTGAAGATGTTATCAGAGCTACCAGGATAAAGTTGAGCAGAGATACAGAGGGTGAGCTCTCGCTGTCTATTGAAGATTATGTAGAGATGAACGACATTATCGAATCAGGATTCTCTGATGATAGAGTACTATCGATGTTGAGTAAGTATCTTTCGATGGAGCCTGCTACGTCTGATTATTCTGAATTGTTGTTTGATTTGTTGATCAAAGACAGTACTTTCTGGAGAGTAAAACTGTTTTTGAAGACACCTCAGACTGTTAATGATATATCTGGTCAATTTGATTGGGATGATGATCAGTTGTCTGCTTTTATTAATGTTGCGTCGCACGCATCTAAAAGCGGAAAGAAACTGTTTGACTCACGATATCATATGTTTATTAGGGCTACAGATGGTGTCTTTGTGACATTGGGTAATCATAAAGACCTTTCATTGACACGACAAACAACGAAATATATTAATGACACAGAATATAAGTATTTTGAAGTAGTTACTTGTACACAATGCCATGCATTATATCTGTTTGGATCGATCGAAGAAGAAAATGGTAAGCGTTTCCTTAAGCAGAAAGCCGGTCTGTCCGGAGATAACATCCGAGAGGCTTTCCTTATAGGTGATGTCGTAAGTGATGATGACGAGGATGCTAAGCTGAACGATGAGCACTTAAGTGTATCTCAATATGAATTATGTCCTCACTGCGGAATGATCAGAGAAAAGAATCAGGTTCATAAGACCAGGTGCAGTCATTCAGAAGCTGAATTCATAAATTTGACTAAAGTTAAGAACAGTGAAGTTACAGGCAGAGTAACAAAGTGTATTCACTGTGAAGGTACGAATAATGCAGGTATTCTCAGATCATTCTTTGCAGGTCAGGAAGCTTCTACCAGCGTTGTAGGTACTGCGTTGTTTGAAGAATTACCACAATACGAAGCTAGTTATACTCCTGTAAGTAGGAGTGATGATGGTTTTGACGATGGATTTGATGACTATACTGAAGTTGATTTTACCAATAAAGCTAAGCAGTTTATAGCGTTTTCAGATAATCGTCAGGCGGCTGCGTATTTCGCTACGTATTTTTATGAATCGTATCAAAGTTTGTTATACAGTCGTATTGTGAATCGTAATATTCAAAAACTTGATGATGAAGCTCGAAGGGTCCCAAGATTTGTAAAAGATATGGTTGTTGATTTCAGAAATAACCATATAGCGGAAATGTTTGAGACAGACCCTGATTATCAAAGAGAGGCCTGGAAGGCTGTTATGAAAGAATTGATAAACAGTTATTCCAGAAATTCTTTATCTGGATTAGGATTAATGCAGATTGGGATCGAAGAGAATTTCAGGGTTCCGAAGAATTCAAAATATGATTTGTCTGTTGAGGATGTTCACAGCATCTGCATGGTCTTGCTGCGAAATATGCTTGAGGACAATGCAATAATAGTTCCATACAACTTTGTTGATTCTGATATTGCATTCTATTCGAATAATGGTTCATCGAAAGTATATCAACTATCCGCTACACAAAACTACATAAGATCTTTTGTTCCGAGAAATGATAAGTCTACTAACAAAAGATATGATTACATAAGGCGTGTATTTGAATCTAAAGGTATTGATGAAGATCATGACGCGATACTTTCATTTATGAGTGCTGTGTGGAATAGACTTGAGAAAAATGAGGTGATCATTGATCGATATGACCATGAAGGAAAGCAAATTGATCTAAGTAAACTTGAGATCTCTAATGCTCGTGCATGGTATAGATGCGATAAGTGTCATAGACTTACTCCTTATAACGTTAATAATGTATGCCCATCATACAAATGTGATGGTAAGTTAGAGCCCGTCAATGTCGATGAGTTAGAAAAAGAAAATCACTATTACAGAATATATAACGATCTGAATGTTCAATCGCTTCGAGTCGCTGAGCATACAGCACAGTTGCAAACTGAGGAAGCATACAGGATACAGGATTTATTCAAGAATAAAGAGATTGATGTTCTGAGTTGTTCTACTACTTTTGAAATGGGTGTAGATATCGGTGAATTAGAGACAGTCTTCATGAGGAATATGCCACCGACACCTTCGAATTACATCCAGAGAGCAGGACGTGCCGGCCGAAGCAAAAAGTCAGCGGCTTTGGCATTAACTTTCTGCAACAAATCTAATCATGATTTCAGTTTCTTCAATGATCCAATATCAATGATCAATGGTGAGATTCAGCCTCCTCTTTTTAAAGTTGAAAATGAGAAAATTGGTATTAGACATTTGTACTCATCTGCGTTTGCTTCTTTTTGGCGCGTGTATGATGGCTATTTTGGCAGAATAGCTGACTTCTTTGGCGCTGAATCACCAACATCGGGATATAGTGATTTTAAGAAGTATCTTGAGAGTAAGCCTGTCGAACTGAAACAGCTGTTGTTGAATTCTTTGCCGGATGAACTTGTAGCGAAATTTGAAGTAGATTCTTTTGGCTGGGTACGTTGGTTGTTTGATGAACCTGATTCTTCCTATCCAAATTTAAAAGCAGCATACGAACAATATAGAACTGAAGTAGAGTCATTGTATAGTGAAAAAAGAAAAATAGAGGATGCAGGGAAGGATAATGGTGCTATCATCCACAGGATCAACACCTATATTAGGGAAGATATAATCAGCTTCTTGTCCAGGAATAATATCTTGCCCAAATACGGATTCCCCGTTGATACAGTTGAACTTAAGATATCTGCTAACAAAGATGGCTTCACTTTGCCGATCGATCTTTCCAGAGATCTGTCGATGGCAATATCTGAATACGCACCCGGATGCGAAGTAATAGCTGCAGGTAACCTGATAAAGAGCAGATATATTAGGCGAATCCCTAATAAATCTTGGCGTCAGTACGATTATGTTCACTGTTTTAAGTGTCAGGCACTTAATATAGAGGTTCATCACGATATTAAGGATAACCAGACTCTGGTATCCTGTTCTCATTGCGGTAATCCTTTTGGGTATACCGATATAAGAACCTTTATTATTCCTGAGTTTGGGTTTGGTGCGGATCCTACAATTGGAAAACCATCACTTATCAAGCCTGAAAGAACATATAGAACTGAAGCTTCAATGGTAGCTGAAGGTAGCAAAATACATCAGGAGTCGTTTGATGTTGGCGGATTATCTGTGAATACTACAATTCTCGAAGATGGTGAAATAGCTATTCTTAATAAGTCTGAGTTTTATGTGTGTCCTTCTTGTGGATATTCGCTGTCGGCTCATGAGGCTAAAGCCTTTACACCATATTTAACTTCTGAACATAAAAACCCTGCAGGAGGTGCTTGCAAGAATAAGATCCTGACGAAGTATTCATTAGGTTATCGATTTAAAACAGATGCGTTGCTGTTGCGTATATCAGATCTGTATTCATATTCGGAAGCATATTCTATTCTGCAAGCTGTGATATTGAGTGCATGCAGCCGTTTGAATCTTGATAATACTGAGATATCAGGATGTCTTCAGTATTCAGTAAATCAGTATGGTCCTACATATGATTTCATAATTTACGATACAACCCCCGGAGGAGCGGGACATGTAAAACGTCTTGCAGATAGTAATGCAATGACAGGTGTTCTCATAGGTGCTTACAACAAAGCAAATAATTGCGATTGTGGAGGTAGTGATGCGGATACATCTTGCTATAAGTGCTTGAGAACGTATCAGAACCAGCAGCATCATGATACGCTTAAGAGAAGGTATGTCATTGAAAAGTTGGCTGCGGTAGTGGAGGATTATAGCCGTAGTAGTCAATTGAAATAAAACCATGGTAATTGGTAAATGCGTTATTAGTTTCTTTACATCTAATCGCATTTCTACTGTTCGTTGGGAGTTATAATATAATAATGAGGTGCCACTATGTCTGATACGCTTGGTTACTACAATAACAACGCAGATCAGTTCTTTGCTTCGACTATAGAAGCTGATATCAGTGAGCTTAGAAGTAGATTTACAAAGCATCTCAAACAAGGTGACTGCATTCTTGACCTCGGATGCGGTAGTGGCAGAGATACCAAGGCGTTCTTGGATCAGGGGTTCAGAGTAGATGCTATAGATGGTAGCGAAGAGCTCTGTAAGAAAGCATCTGAGTTTACAGATATTCAGGTTAAGCATCAGTGCTTCCAGGATTTAAACGAGGAAGATAAGTATAATGGCGTTTGGGCATGTGCATCGCTGCTTCATGTGAATTACGCCCAGCTTCCGGATGTGTTCACTAAGATTCATAAAGCTCTCAAGACGAATGGGATTTTCTACATGTCATTCAAACTTGGTGACAGTGATGTTATAAGAGAAGACAGACACTTTACCGATATGAACAATGAGCGGTTCGATGCTTTGAATGTTCGTGCTATAGGGTTTGACGAAATCGATAGATGGCAAACCTTGGATGTAAGACCTGATAGAAATGTCGAATGGTTCAATGTGATATTGAAGAAGGTATAGTGAAGATATGGCAGGCTATGATCTTAAGGAAGGAAAGTACGAAGAACGTCATGCATCAGATGACGAACTCTGGTCTGCCTTAAGTGTAGTTTTTACATCTAAGTCAGTTAACGATACCAGCTATAAATTCGGATTCCTTAAGGCGATAATAGATAACCTATATAACGTAGATGAGAATCTTAAGCTCAACTTCGATCAGTTATTTTCCAAGTTTGGAGAGATATATTGGAACCTCGTTCTGAAGTATGGTCTAAGACAAAAGAGTCCTACCAAGGATAACAGGGAGACTTCTCTTGAAAGGATACTTTGATTGTGTCAATAATCTTTCGCAAAATGCTCGGCCAGCCATCGGTTAAATGTCAGTTAGCTATCTCATCAAGTGTTGTATATTCCAGATAGTTCAGATGTGCCATATTAAGATATTTCTTCATTCCCCAACTGGAGGATGCTACATGTCTCAGTCTGGCACATACAAGCATTAATGCTGACTGTCCGTCAGGAAATGCTCCTATCGCTCTCGTTCTTCGTTTTATCTCTCGATTGACTCGTTCCATAGTATTGTTCGTTCTGATCCTGGTCCAGTGCTGTGTCGGGAAGTCCATGTAGGTCAATGTTTCATCTATGCCTTCTTCAATCTTCTTGGCCGCTGCCTGCAGCTTCATGTCT
>FWXP01000004.1 GCA_900176545.1 Oscillospiraceae bacterium | reverse complement strand
AAGAAAGGTTCGGCTACATTACGTAAGACAGGCTATGAGGTTATGAGAGTCCTCAAGAGTCACCGAGCCCCCGAAGACTGTACGGTATATAACTATATTCTGAAAAAGAAGCTGAAGGTAAAAGTAAGAAACAGGCAAAAATAGCCGGCCTTAACAAATTCCTGCGCATATATTACGTAAGAGTGATGGAGGTATATCAATCCGTATAAAGAATATAGCCTTTAGCCATAACAGGAATAGATTCCGGTCTGTTTGCTATGCTCGGAATTAACAAGGCGAAAAACTACCAACAAGTACTTGATTTTTGTTAGCAGGTTTATGTACTTTCATGTTGTACCTCCTTATGGGCAAGATACCCGTAAGAAGTGCGTTGCGGCAAGCAACGGATGTTAACAAGGCAAAAAGATCGGATACCCGTGAAGGTATCCGACTCTTTAGCTTTTATGTCATGTTGTCTCTTCTTTGGTTCTCTTACGAACTTCTCCTACGAAGAGTGCTGCTGCGGCAGTGATGAGAATTATCGCTACCATGTTGGCAGCGGATCTCTCCTCACCTGTCCTTGCAGCCGTAGCCTGTGCGGCAGGAGCAGCTGCTGTCGTTTCCGCAGGTGCTGCTGTCGTTTCCGCAGGTGCCGCTGTCGTTGTTGCTGTTGTCGCTTCGGTCGCGGCAGTAGTCGTCGCTGTCGTCTCTTCTGCATTTACCGGGATCTTGCCCTTGCAGAGAACGTAATTTGAGAAGCGGTCTGTGTAGAAGGTAACAGTCCTTGTAGCAGGATCGAAAGTTGCTTCTATGAGTTCAAGCGCTCCGTCGTGTTCACGAAGGATGAAGATCTTCTCGCCTTCTGCAAGGCCCGGATCAGATGCAAGAGTGAATGTGATCTTAACAGGAGAACCTGTCTCGTGAACGGGCTCACCGTTATAGAAGAGCTGAAGGTCGAATCCGTACAGCAAGCTTACGTCGGTGTATCCTGCTGCCGCATAGAGCTCGTTCAGGGTTGCAGCGATATCGTCAGGGATATCGTCGATCAGGAATTCGTTAGTAAAGAGAACGTAGCCGTCGCCTGCCTCTACGGATGCTCCAGTGATGCTTCTTGCATCAAGAGTAGTTGTACCATCTGCCTCCATCCATACAAAGCCCTGATCTTCCTCGTCTATGTAATCGACTCTGTTAGCACCGAGAGGATTTACATTCTCCACACCGGAGATCATGTTGAGGGCATTGTTGGGAGCTGCCGTAACAGTTATATAAGCAGGCTTAGACGTGAAGGTCAGCTCTACGATGTTATATCTCTGGTCCACGCTCTCATCTACATCGGAATAAACGGGATAAGGAGGTACGGATGCGAGCATCTCATCGTTGACCATGGCACTTACAGGACTTAAGGGCTGACCGTTACTGCCGTATACTGTAAACTGCAGATCCGTAGTAGTACCGAATGCAAGCACCCAACACTTGCTGAAATGAGCTGTAATGGTATTACCGCTTACATCGATACCGTTAAAGGTAACAAAATGTCCGGGATTAAACGCATCTTGTTCACCGAGAGTTCTCTGCTCGCCGTCGTAGTCGATAACGATCTGCATACCGTCGGGAACGATGCCCCACCTGATATCAGCTTCACTGGGGATAGTGCAGCCTGATTCAATAGTGATCCTCTCGGGCTCACCGTCGATCTCTTCTACTGTAGTAAGGATGTATCCGTTGCCGGACTGATCGATATTGTACTCAAGTGCAGGCTCTTGCTGTCCTTCACCGTTATTGTTCTCACCGAGCTCTTCGCCGAATCCTTCAGGGATGACTGCATCTTCAGTATCTTCATCGGTCGTAGTGATGATGAAGTCAGAGAATCCCGTGGTATTGAAATATACGGTGTGAGTATCAGGATCATATGTCGTAGGAAGATACTCCATGACTCCGTTGTTGTTATGGACGATCAGAACGTTATTATCGGGATTAAATTCTTCACCGAGCTCAAGAGAGATAGTCGCTGAACCTCTTGCGTCGTGAAGATCGTCAATGACCCACTCACCTGTATCGTTAGCCTTCTCAAAGACATTAGACATATCAAGTGCTACAGCGTCGGCGATCTCGTATTCGTCTGAGATCTGGCTGTCGTACTGAGCCGCTGCCTGATCGCTGAGGTCAGAGACAGTGATACGTCCGCTGCCGCCGATAAATGCATCCTGAGGGATAGCTGCATTACCGCCTGTTACCGTTGAAGATGTTCCGCTTACAAGCTCATCGGGCTTCTCAACGAACTCTGCACTTAAGTGGATGTTGTTGGTCGGAACATGGAACAGATAGTGATTCGGCTCATTACCGTAGGGAACGATAGCTGTCGGACCATCGTTACAAAGGAACTGATCCAGCTGGTATCCGTTTCTGGGAATGAACTCGAATTCGACATAGTAACCGGCCTGTACACGAAGCTCACCGATACCGGGAGTCCTGTGGCCTCTGATCTCGAACTCGTCGGAGAGGATACAGCCGTCAGTCGTATAGTATGTATTTACTCGGTTCATGTTCTCGTCGTAGATCGCTCTTACTTCGGCAGATCCGCAATTGAAGAGACCATAACCCATATTGTCGTAGAATGCTCTCGTGCTCTCATCCTGGAATGCTTCGGAGTTGATCCAGCCGATAACGACAGCAAGTCTTGTATCACCTGTAAGTTCGATCTTTAAGCTTCCGTCATCACGGGGAGTTACGGGATAGACACAGAGATCGTATTCGTTCATGACGCCTACTGATGCGTCGTTGATCTTTACGCTCGTGAGCCTTAACAGATCCTCTCCTCCGATACCGCCTGTGTTGTCTATTGCAAGCTGAGCGGGACGATTATAGAGATAGTATGTTCCGGTATAGGTTGCAGTATTATCGCGATTAGTCTCTTCTGCTATGGTGACTCTGGAAGTATGGTTCGAAAGAGCAAATTCACAGGCAGCATGAGCATGGTCAAAGTGTCTCTTGATAGTAGCGTTGGCATCCTTGAAGAATATGATATCCCTGATAATATTGGATGACCACTCGACCTTGTAGACCTTGGTAAGGGTAAGCTGCACCATACCACCGCCTTCACGGATCTCTTCGATCTGCATACACTGCGAGAGAACGAGTTGATCGCTCGTGGCAGTATCTCCCTGGACCGTAAGCGCAGGCTGCCAAGGCTCGCCTTCTGCAGGCGGGTTATCGAGATCGCGGATTATGATCACGATACCGCTGATACCGTCACCGGGAGTATAATTGATCTCCAGTGTTCCGGGTTCAAGCATCCGGAAGTCCTCGCCATATTGGCCGCTCCCGATCGAAGTATTTCCGTATGTGAGAGTTCCTTCAGATCCGTTATTGCTGAATGTATATACATTATTGTCAGCAAGGACCTTCGTTCCTTGAAGCGGCAGATTGATCACAAGAAGACAGACCGATGTGACAGCAGCCGCCAATACCTTCATAAACCTTCTCATATATACCTCCCCCTCCCGATAGCGCCGGGAGCATAAGCCGTATAGTGACAAGTACCGTATAGATGAATTGTATCCTTTATGATAGCGGGCGTTATACCGATATGATTGAACTTTATATGAACGAACTATTAAAGAATGCTGATATTTGCGCTCATCAATACTTGGTGATGCGACTGACGATCTTGTTTATGAAGCGTGACAGGTAACGTTCTTCTACCCATGCCAGAGGAAAGATGAGCACTATAGCGATTATGACCGAGACCGTTATATCCAGTCCTGTCAGGTTAAGTATGAGGACGATCAAAGTAGCCATAAATATTATGGTCAGGACATTTAAGACCGTGCACAAGTTACTGTATCTTTTCCAATTGCTATCCTTGCTTTCCGTGGCATTATCTTACCACATACTTATTACTCATTTTTCTTTGAAAAAGATCATAAAAGAAATACTTAACACTTATACTTCACTGTCCTATAATACTCCGCGGAGGAAGAAGAAAATGACACTTATAGTAATCGGCATCCTCGCTTTATGTGCAATTCCTGCGGTATATACCATCAAGAATTACATGAACGAGAACTAAGACAGAAGAAGGGAGCTTTGGCCCCCTTTTGTTTTGCGCAATTTTATCCAATACGACCGACCTTCCCTTTTGTTACGCTCTTGGCATCAACAGAAAGGAGATCGACAATATGGATCTTACAGTATTCGAATCATTTAACAACGGAACTCTTCGCCTTCCGGGCAAGGAGGTCTCATTCTCTGAGATATGCTGGTCCGATCATCCCGTCTTCGAAGGAGTATCCCTCAAGCATATCATCACGGGTAAGGATACAAACGGAGAATACAGCTATCACCTGGTAAGGATCGCTCCGAACAAGAGCATAAGAGATCACATTCATGAGACACAGCTTGAGACTCATGAGGTCATCTCGGGTTCAGGTATCTGCATCAACGACGGAAGTGAGCTCATCTATGAGCCCGGAGTAATATCTATCATGCCCGCTAAGGTTCACCATGAAGTCAATGCAGGTGACGACGGACTTTATCTGTTCGCTAAGTTCTTCCCTGCGCTTTGCTGATACTGACCGGGAGTCATACCGACTATTTTCTGAAAGCATCTGTCCAGGTGGCTTTGATCGCAGAATCCTGCCTCATAAGCTGCCTCGGCGATGCTTTTGTCGTTCTCGAGAAGTCTTTGTGCCTTTCTGACCTTGCACTGTATCTGGAACTGATGGGGAGTAAGACCGAAAGCCTTCCTGAACTTTCTGATCATGTGATAGGGACTTACCCCGGAATCTTCCGCCATCTCCTCGATCAGATAGATATTATCAGGCTTCTCCAGGATGGCATCCTGAAGTTCCTGCAATCTGTCGTCTTCGATGACGCTCCTGGTCTTTATACACATCACGACCATGGAATAGGAAGCGTCGTCTACTGTTCTTATCTCGTGAAGGACGTTAGGCGGTATCCTGAACTCATCGCCTTTCTCGCAGATACTGCTCTCACCGTCTATGACGATGCAGACGCGTCCGTCTTCCACATAACCTACGGTAAGATGATCGGCATGTGTATGTGGCAGATATGTCTTACGTGAATCCTTATAACGGACGCATTCGATCTCATCGTTCTTCCTGCTGTAAGAGATATCGCCTGACATGAGATCCTTATCAGCCGCCAAGCTCCAGCATCTTATCGATGCATCTCTTGGCACCCGTGATGACTTCGTCACTAAGTGTGATCTCTTCACCCGTAAGGCCCTTTACTGCCGTGTAGACATCACCCAATGTGATAAGTCTCATGTTGTGGCATACGCAGTCCTTGGAGAGTGCGAAGAAGAGCTTGTCGGGGCAGTCGTACTGAAGATGAGATACGATGCTGTTCTCCGTACCGATGATGAATTCCTTCTTATCGCTCTTCTTGGCGTAGTTCATTATGCCTGTCGTACTTCCTACGAAGTCCGCAAGCTCCACTACCTCAGGACGGCACTCGGGATGTACGAGTACGAGTGCATCGGGATGAGCTTCTTTAGCCTTCTTGACTTCGTCAGCAGTGAGACGGAAGTGCGTAGGGCATCCGCCTCTCTTATAGAATGCGAATGTCTTCTCGGGAAGTTGCTTCTCTATCCAGTTACCGAGGTTAGGATCGGGGATAAAGAGTATCTTATCGTTCTCCAGCTGGCTTACGATCTTAAGTGCCGCAGAGGATGTAACGCATACATCGCACTGCGTCTTAAGTTCTGCAGTTGTATTTATGTAGCATACAGTCGTGTAATCAGGGTAGTCTTCCTTTATTGCTGCAAGGAAGTCGGTATCGAGCTGCTCAGCCATGGGGCAGCCTGCTTCCGAAGATACGAGGATGACGTTCTTCTCGGGAGAGATGATCTTACATGTCTCTGCCATGAAGCGGACACCGCACATCAGGACGGTCTTCTTGGAATCCTTGGAGGCATTTACTGCAAGTCCGTAGGAATCTCCTACATAGTCAGCAACCTCAAGTATCTCGTGGTTCTGGTAAGCGTGTGCGAGGATACAGATATCCTTCTCCTTCTTGATGCGGATTATCTCCTCCTGCATTTCACTGATCGTCATAATGTGTTCTCCTGACTTTAGGTTTGTTAATCGAAAGTATAAACATGAGACCCATAAGTGTCAACAGAAAAGTTTACAGGTGTCTTGTCAGGTGTAAAAACATGTGTTATCTTAGGTCAAGCAATACTTAAGGAGATGCCAATGGCCACTAACAAAGCAGTAAATCACACCGACGTCCTTATAGTAGGAAGCGGTTGTTCAGGTCTTATCGCGGCGCTTCACCTGCCGGCAGATAAGAAGATCACGGTCATTACCAAGCGTAATGTAGAACGAAGCGATTCGTTCCTCGCTCAGGGCGGTATGTGCATGCTCGACGACATGTCGGACTACGATGCCTACTTCGAGGATACGATGAAGGCAGGCCACTACGAGAACGACGAAGGCTCCGTAGACCTGATGATCAGATATTCACATGAACTGGCAGACGAGCTCATAGGCTACGGCGTAAGGTTCACCAGGAACGAGGACGGTTCACTGGACTTCACCCGTGAGGGCGGTCACAGCAGACCCAGGATACTCTTCTATAAGGATATAACCGGCAGAGAGATAACCGAGAAGCTATGGGCAGAAGTACTTACCAGACCCAATATCGAGATCGTGGAATACCAGAAGATGGTAGATCTTATAATCCGCGACAACTGCTGCTACGGCGCAGTCGTAAAGGATAACTCCGCACGCGCAGAGGAGAAGCCCGCAGACTATGAGACACGAGAAGAGATCTCCGTGATCCTCGCCGACTATACGATGCTCGCGACAGGCGGTATCGGCGGACTTTATTCACAGTCCACTAACTTCAGAAATCTCACGGGTGATGCGGTGGCACTTGCTCTTAAGTACGATATCGCAGTGAAGGATATCAACTACATCCAGATTCACCCTACTACCTTCTATACCACCGAGGAAGAGGATCGCAACTTCCTTATCTCCGAGTCCGTAAGAGGTGAAGGTGCGATACTTCTTGATAAGAACGGCAACAGGTTCACTAATGAGCTCCTGCCTCGTGACCTTCTGACGGCAAAGATACTGGCACAGATGGAAAAGGACGGAACGCCTCATGTATGGGAAGACCTTCGCCCCATCCCCAAGGACGAGATCCTGAAGCACTTCCCCAATATCGTGGAGCACTGCGCTGAGAAGGGCTACGACGTAACGAAGGAACCCATCCCCGTCGTCCCTGCCCAGCACTACTACATGGGCGGCATCAAGGTCGACTATAAGAGCAAGACATCCTGCGATCACCTCTATGCTATCGGTGAGACAGCTTGTAACGGCGTACACGGCAAGAACAGATTAGCCAGCAACTCTCTTCTCGAGAGCATGGTATTTGCCAAGTTCGCGGCTGAGGATATCACTTCAGGATATGGTAAGCTCTCGTTCGATGAGAATGATCTGCCCGATCTTTCCTTGTATAAAGACAGTGCGACACTTGATAAGGAATACAGGAAGATAGTCCTGGATGCCATAGATAAAGCTAATGAAGAAACAAAATAAACGGAGGATATTAACATGTTCGATAAGGCAACTTTACTTTGCAATGTAGACCCGCTGATCCTGTCAGCACTTAAGGAAGACATCACCAGTGAGGATGTCTCCACCAACAGCGTCGTCAAGGGACCCGTTCAGGGAACAGCTGACCTCATCTGTAAGGAGGAAGGCATCATCTGCGGACTTGATGTATTCGCAAGAGTATTCGAGCTCATGGATCCCGCTACTAAGGTAGAGCTTCTTAAGCAGGACGGCGATAAGGTAGTTCCCGGTGAGCTCCTTGCTACAGTAACAGGTGACATGAGAGTCATCTTGAGCGGCGAGCGTACGGCTCTTAACTACCTTCAGAGAATGAGCGGTATCGCTACTTATACCAATAAGACGGCTTCCCTTCTTAAGGGCACCAAGACTAAGCTCCTTGATACACGTAAGACAACACCCAACAACCGTGTATTCGAGAAGTATTCCGTTAAGGTAGGCGGCGGCAACAATCACCGTTATAACCTCTCCGACGGTGTCCTTCTCAAGGATAACCACATCGGTGCAGCAGGCGGAGTCAAGGAAGCTATCGCCATGGCTAAGGAATATGCTCCCTTCGTTCGTAAGATCGAAGTAGAGGTCGAGAATATCGAGATGGTAAAGGAGGCTCTTGAAGCAGGAGCTGATATCATCATGCTCGATAACATGACACCTGAGATGCTCAAGGAAGCTATCGCTCTTATCGACCACAAGGCCGAGATCGAGATCTCCGGTAATGTCACAAAGGAGAACCTCGCAAAGTATGTAGAGATGGGCGTTGACTACATCTCCAGCGGTGCTCTCACCCACTCTTCTCCTATCCTCGACGTATCACTTAAGAACCTTCATCCTATCGCGTGATATCCATGAATGCCGATCAGAGAAGAGACAAGATAAAGGAATTACTCGCCTCCTCCCCGACACCGCTGTCAGGGAGCCGTCTGGCGAAGCTTCTTGATGTCAGCCGTCAGATAATAGTGACTGACATCGCCATACTCCGCGCAGCAGGAGAAGAGATAGAATCTACTTCTCAGGGCTACCGCCTCGCTGGCGAGAGGATGTGCGAGCGTGTCTTCAAGGTGCACCATACTCCTGATCAAAGCGATATGGAGCTCTGCCTCTTCGTCGACTGCGGAGCTACCGTAAAGGATGTCTTCGTAAGTCACAGGGCATACGGTACACTTCGCGCAGATCTTAATATCAGATCACGTATGGATGTCGCTGCCTTCTCGGAGTCCATCCGTTCAGGCAAGTCCTCACTTCTCTCCAACGTCACGGACGGCTACCATTACCATACGGTCCTGGCTCCGTCAGAGGAGATACTGGATATCATCGAGGATAAGCTCTGGGAATCAGGATTCCTGGCAAAGCCGCTGGAATACGAACCGGAAGAATTCAGGGACAACTTAAAGAAAAGATCCGGAAACGAAGAAGCCTGAATGTGATTCAGGCTTCTTTCTTGTTCAAGCTCCTTTTGTTGCTTATAGCCCTGAAGGCGCATGCCACGCCGAAGGCCGATAATGTAATTACTGCAAATATCCCTATACCGACAGGCCAGCCCCAATTGAGAAAGCCGTAGAAGTCATTGGTGTCAGGCCACTCTCCCTTGCCGTTGATAAGGATGTTTGTCATGTAGCAGAATCCGTATATAAGTGTCGGGATCGCTGCCAATATCGTATATCTGAATGGGATCTTCCCTCTTCGCACGATAATGAATTCCACCATCGCTACTACGGGCAGCAGAAGATGGAAGAAGAGATTACCTCTTTGGTAGAACTGCAGAAAACCGTAGATTGGACCGAACATAAATGCCACTACGCAAAATGTAATGGTGACGCCGCATACGGCTCCCAGCTTCAAAGGTATGAGCTTATCCGATCTTCTTATCAGATATAGCCCTGCTACTATTCCGCAGAATACATTAGAGAGAACCGTATAGTACTTAAAGTTCTCTATTCCTGTCGACTGAAGCGTCCCGTCTTCTTTTCCGGTAACCATGAGCACTATGCCTATCAAGGCAAATATGACCATGATGATATTAAGTATCTTCTCTGTTCTTGGCATATGTCTCATACACCAAGTCTACCTTCTTAAGGCGGTCTCGTGTGTGAATGTTTGGAAAACAAAACGTTTGTAACAATGTTACAGGGTTTCTTGGGCAGTTCTTTCCTTATCCTTAGCGATAAACTTAGGGATGGAAGAGTCCAGATCGGCCTTGAGCTTATCGGTCTTATGGTAAAGCTCTCTTACCTTCCCTCCAAGGCTTCCCGACTTCGTATAGAGCTCGCCGACAGCAGCCTCCTTCGCCTTGATCTCCTGTAATCTGGGATAAGCGATCTTAAGGTTCAATGCCGCCAAGATGATATCCGCTATAAGGATAAAGACACATGCGTCGATCCCCGTAGACATATCGCGGCAAACGAATAGGAGTACGATGCCTCCGATGGTCAAAAGAGAGACAATGACCCAGAAAAGAACAAATACGAACATCGGATGATATTCGTTACCGGACTTATCCTTGAAGTAGCTCTCCCTCTTCTCTTTCTCGCTTATGGCGATGGTATCTTCGATCACTCTTCTCTCCTTGCGGAGGTTATCGATCTCGTGAACAAGATCCGAATTCGTCTTCAGGTCGTTATAAATATCCGTAAATTCCTCGAAGTACTCCTTGTCGTCTGTACCTGCCTTCTCTCTGGCCTCGGCAACGAGTCTTGTGTCGTATCTGAAATCATCTCTTATATCTTCTTTTGCAAGGTTATCGATATCACGAAGATCTCCTGCTGCCAGCATAAGGCCTCTTAATGCAAGGAAGTCGTGAGGATCCTTGTTCAGGATGAAGTGATATGCATCTATAGCCGCGCGATTTTCCTTCCTTGCAAGATAGGTAGCTGCGAGCTCGTGCATCTGCTCTTCCCTGAAGTATTCGTAGTCGTAGGTCGAACCGCAGAAGGAGCAGCGATACATCTGCTTCTCTGTATCTACCGTGAGATTGCTTCCGCATGACGGACACTGATGCTTCCTGATGTTATCTTCTCCCATATTCCTTATCCCTCTTTACTTATCTTCAGTCTGCATACGGATAGCCGAATGCATCTATGAGATCTTCCACGTCGTGCCTTGCGTCAGGACCCTCGGGGTAGATCAATATGACCATATGTCCCGTGTAGTAGATGCCTCCGCAGATACCACCATACATATACCTGTCACCGAATATAGTGGTGCCGGCATTATCTCCTTCCAGGGTTATGTATCCGTAGTCGTCCTCGAACTCTTCGTCGTAGTCTCCTTCAAACTGGTCGTTGACATTGAATGTATCCTCGAACATGTCGTAGTAATCTTCGAACACATTGCGGGCGTCGTCCTCGTCTTCGAAGATAAATGCGTTGAGCCTGGCTCTGCCGTAGGGGCAGGTGATATTGACTCCGTCTGGCACACGGATCTCGGCATCCTCGCTGTCGGTGATATAGATATCGTCTTCGTCTATATCGAGTTCTTCCTCCAGAAATCCCACAAGGGTATCCTCGTCGTACTCCTTGATGAGTTCCTCTTCCTTCTTAGCGGCACATGAACTCGTTAGCAGCATTACTGCTGATACCGTCAAAGCCGTGACCTTTCTTATTCCATCCATAACACACCTCGCGACAGTTCTGTATGTTTGGATTATTCTGTTTTTTGCATCCGTTGTCAAATGTTTGGATCTTTGCTCTTCCTTGCTATATACAGCGCCATTATCGTCAAAACGAGATATTCGATAACATAGCCTCCGATGTCGATAGTATCAAGAGGCGTACTGTTCTGCGGCAATATGAAGAATGCTCCGGGTATCCTTACAACGATATCCCATACGGCATGGAGCAGCATAAGAAGCGTCAGGTTCTTGGAGTACATGAATATAGCTCCCATGAACATGCCCCAGAGACAGCAGCTTATCACCTGCAATAGGCACGAGAGGACACTCTCGTTGAAGAGAAAGTTCAGGCTGTGACTAAGGCCGAATGCAAGGCCGGTTATAAGTATCGTTCTTATCCTCCCTCGGGGCGAATCGATCCAATATTTGAGCATTCCTATCATGAGAAGTACCCTTATGGATTCCTCGAAGAATCCTGTTGCTATCTGCTGGCCGCAGTTAAGAAGATATAGCAGCGGGTCAGGATATCCTGTCCCTGTGGCAAATAAGATCTGCGACAGCTGCAGGATAAAGTATGTGAAGATCGGGATCAGGAAGATAAAAGTCCTCGCCGGGATCTTATTAGTCATGAGCCTTCGCAGATCCTCAGTCCTGCTTATGAGGAACAGTGCTATGGCGCCCGTTATGAGACGTATGGGGATATCCACGAGATAGAGACGGTAACAGCCGTCGAATGCTCCCAGCTTCAGAAGTATCAGCTCCGTTATAAGGAAAGCTGCATTAAGTATCACCGCCCTGACAATGGGTGTTCTGATCTCTCTTCTCATATATAGTCCCCCTATCAAAGACGACTATATATGTTCTCTTACCCTGCTTGAAGTGAGTGCGGTCACATGACTGCGGTCATGTATTTTCTTTCTTGTGAGCTTCCTCTTTCATGGCATACATAGCTTCGTCTGCCTTACGGAAGTATTCTTCATTACCCAGGTTATTATCGGGATTTATGACCACATGACCTACGCTTACCGAGAGATGGAAAGGAAGATCGAGATCGCGGGAGACTCTCTCCGACTTCTCTATGATCTCCTTCTGGATCCCATCTATATCACCTGTGTGATCACCTATAACGACATATTCGTCACCGCCGTATCTTACTGCCTTCCAACTCATGGGAACGGAGCTTCTTATGACATTGGCGACTATCTTGATGGCGGTATCACCCTGAAGGTGTCCGTACTTGTCGTTGATGACCTTCATGCGGTTGATGTCGGCTACCATTATGACAGCCTTCTGCTTATTTTTTCTCATCTCATCAAGATAGGGGATCACTATCTTCTCATAGCCCATCCTGTTATAAAGACCCGTAAGCTCATCTCTTACGGAGATGTCCGCGAGCAGTCTGTTAAGGCTCTCGAGCCTTATATTCTGCCTTGCTCTCTCAAGACCTGACGACACATGCCTCGTAAGGGAATTGAGATAGAAGTCCTTGATGATCTTAGTATTGTTGCGGGCAACGAAATACCCTATGCTCTCATCCGCTATGTGAAGAGGAACGAAGACATATGTGGATGAACCTTTCTCATCCTCACTTATTCCGGGTACTAATTTCTTTATATCAGTCTCCTGCATGGGGACGGATACCTTGTCCTTCATGCCGTAGATAACTACCACGGTATCGCTGTAGCCCTTGGTCCTGTACACGGTATCGTCTTGAGTGGACTCGACAAAATCCCTGTTCAGGCAGACATAGAATTCATCGCCTTCGTACGGGTGATCCTTCTCCCACGTATCCTTATATCCTTCGTGAATATCTTCCAATGACTTAACATGCGCCACGGCTTCGTCAAGCTCGATAAGATGCCAGTCGAATATAGTCCTCTCCACCGGCACCATGAATGCTCTCTGCCTGGCTGCCTTATGCATCCTCGTGCCTTCTTCGCCAAGCGAACAGCCGCAGCTCTCGCCGAGGTCGAATGCGGAATCATATACTCTGTCACCGAAATCTTCACCGCCGTTCATGAGGTCGATAAGGCTGTCCATCGCCTGGACGCTCCTGGTCTCCCAGCCTCTGTCTACGGACGTCAGTATAGGAGAGAAATGGTTGCCACTCATAAGATTATCGTAACCTGTTACCCTGACGTCACCGGGGACGCTGATCCCTGCCTTCTCAAGGACTACGCATGCGGCAAGTGCCATGGAATCGTTGGCGCACATAAATACGTCAGGAAGCTTATCCATTGCCGCTACGACCGCGGGGAATCTGTCCTCTACTATAGCATAGCTCCAGCACCCTTCGAATACCCTGCTGTCGTCGAACTTAAGGCCGTGTTTCTCCATGACCTCCACGATGGCATCGAACCTGGCATTGCTCTCATCGTTATCGGAAGGACCGCTGATCCAGAACACATCCTTTACGTCGTGTACCGTGATCAGATGCTCCATAAGTTCCTTCATGCCGTTTATATTCTCGGTCCTTATGCAATTGATGTCGGAAAGCTCATATTCCAGGCATACCGAAGGAACCCCTGCCGCAAGTATCTTCTCGCGGAGGATCTGGTTCTCACCTGCATTATTAAGGGTATTGCCCAGGAGCAGGACTCCGTCAAAATCCTTGAGATCCGGAAGGTTCAGGATATTGAGCTCTCCTCTTATCTCATTCTCGGGCTTATCGTAGGAAGTATAGTCAAGGAAGATATACACATCGATATCGTCCTCGGCCGCACGCTTTCTTATACCTTCCAGCGCGAAGTCGAGGTAATCGTCGTTCCAGCCATTTGTAAATACGGCTATCTTCCTCTTCATTGACACCTCCGTCTTAAAGTACCGTGATCATGTTCCTTCCGTTATTCTTTGATTCGTACATAGCTTTGTCGATCCTGTTGAAGGCTTCTTCGAAGGTATCGTCAGACTTTATCTCCGTAACTCCTATGGAGCATGTGATATGGCCTATGGTAGGGAATTCATGATCCTCTACTCTCTGCTTGAGCCTTCTGGCCAATACGTTAGCGTTATCAGCTCCCTTGTCCTGGCAGATGATGACGAATTCCTCACCGCCCCAGCGGCCTACAAGAGCCTTCTCACTGATGGCAAGTTCCTTGGCGATATCAGCAAAGGTCTTAAGAGTAGTATCACCTACGGAATGTCCGTATGTATCGTTTACTTCCTTGAAGTGATCCAGGTCGAGCATCATGACGGATACGGGATCACCGTTCTTGTGCTTCATGGAAAGAGCATTATTAAACTGTGTCTCTATCTCACCGTGATTGAATACACCGGTAAGAGGATCAGTGATAGCCATCTCCTCATACTTCTTAAGAGCCGATAAGATCTCCATGGAATTGTCGTGGATATCCTGGACCATAAAGACGAATCTGTAATCGTCATCGTTATATGTCTGAGCACGGCTGAATATGAGCTTGACCCAGATGAACTTACCTTCCATATTGCGCATCATGCAGTCATAGGAAGACGTACGTCCGGGAGTGAAGTTCTTCTTCAGGTACTCGGGATCCGTCCTTCTCAGGAACTGCTCCTGATCCTCGGGAAGGAACATATTGACGATCATCATCCTCCACTCGGAATACTTGAGCTGTACGTTGACCGTATCCTCCGATATCTCCGTTATATTGATGCTGCTGGTAGTATCCTGGGCGAGATCTATATACATGGAGAACAGATAGGAATTCTGTATCGTATTGATCTTCTTGGTAGTAAGTGATTCCTCTATGGATTCCTTATCATCGAGTTCATCCAGGATAAAGATATACTTGCTGTCATCTTCGAAAGGATACACCGTGAGCTGTGCCAGATGAGGCTTATCCTCATTGTCAGTTCCTACCTTGAGCCTTCTGCTGTACTTGCCGTTGAAGTCTCCCGAGAAGGAAGCAAAGACCTGATAGTCCTCCACTACTTCCTCATTGGTATCGCCGAAGTGGAACCACAGCTTCATTATAAGGTCATGGTAGCTTCCGGTCTCATCGAGGATCGTCTCGAAGATCCCGCGTCTTACCATCGCCCTGTATGTATCTATGGACGGATCTACGATGATGACCGAACCGACACTGTCGTAGAACAACTTCGAGATATCATTAAGATCGTAATCCTTCAGGTTCTTATCACTCATAAGCACACTCTCCGTGATCTTGCGCATGCGCATACTCGTCCCATATAACTAACTAGATTATAAGGCTCGCGGGAACGTGATATATTAACCGAATGAAAACAAACGCTTAAAGATTGTTAACTATTTGAAGACGTATCTCCCCTGCCGGTCAGGATAAGGAGCTCATCCCTTATGCTCTCCATCCTCATTATAAGGTCCTCGTAGAGAGGGATAAGTTCCAGTATATTGCCCTTGGCATCTATATACCTGCCGGTGTGTTCGCCCTTGGTAACGACAGACAGAGGAAGAGCCCTGAGCATCATGAGCTCCCTCGTGCCGACCGTAACATCCCCTCTTGAATCGGAGATCTCATTCTTACCCAATCTCCTGAAAGGCGACTTCACCTGACGGATCTGCGCATTTATCTTCTCGCAGTAGTCATTGGTGAAGACATATCCGATCAGGGGATTCGATCCCTTCTTAAGAAGCTTCATGACCTTGCCCAGCTCCTCAAGGATCTCCTCCGTGAGTTCCAGCTTCTTCTCAAGATCTTCCATATCAGCCTCCGAGTACGGCTCCGCAGTTAGAACAGAACTTCTGTCCCTGCTTACATGCTGTTCCGCAGCTGGTGCATGTTACCGTAGGACCCTCTACGGGAGCTTGCGCGGCGGGAGCAGCCTTGCCTGCAGCAGCAAGTTCCGCTGCCTTCTCATAGTCGGGCCTGCTGTCCCATTCCTTTGCCTTAGCGACACTTTCCTGAGAAGCCGTAAGGCTGTTCAGCTGCACATTCAAAGGAGCGTTGCCTGCCTCCTTGAGGTCCTCGGCGATCGCTTTACGGATCTCATGATTCTGAGATGCGAGATTCTCATACGGACATGACATAGAGGATATCTTACCGACCGCACGCTGGCCCGCATTCAGGGTAATAGCCGCCCAATTGTCGATCTTAGCCCTGTCAGCCTCGATGCTTCCTGCCGGGAAGGTAACGACGCCGTTGAACCTGATCTCGATCTTAAAGGGATACCTGGGATCGTCGTAAGGCACGGGCGTCGGAGTTCCGAACGTGAGCTTATCGCCGTCAGGTTCCTTCCTCAGGACTGCTCCGCAAAAACCCTTGATCACATTGGGGTTGTCCTCTGTCTTAGGCTGAGGCTTCGGCTGTGCCTTGGGCATCGGCTTGGCGTCAGGCTTTAATGTTCCTGCCGAGGCTCCCTTGGCCTCTCTTGCCTTAGCCTCCTCTACGCTGTTCTTCGCAGCAGCCGATACGTCCTTGATACCCTTCTTAAGTTCGTCAAAAAATCCCATATACCTAACCCTCCTCATGTCTGTTTCTCAAACATCTTTTATTTTACCACACAAGGAAGGGCGCTACTATCACGGATCATCCGCGCAGTTCTCTTATTATGCGGTCCTTCTCCTTGAGTTCCTCGTTCAGATTTCTATAGTAGGACTCAAGGCTTGCCACCTGCTGC
This sequence comes from Oscillospiraceae bacterium, assembly GCA_900176545.1. GTDB lineage: Bacteria > Bacillota > Clostridia > Saccharofermentanales > Saccharofermentanaceae > Saccharofermentans. The sequence goes on along the minus strand of FWXP01000004.1, from coordinate 258,021 downwards.
TGGTGGGCAGTATCGTCCATTATCTCCAGGAGATATCCTCTCTTTCTTCTGCCGTCGTAGAGGTCACTTACGCGGATAGTATAGATGAAGTCGCCGTTACGGAAGATATGGTTCTTGGATACGTTCACGTCTTCGAGATCCTTTATCCAGCCGTCTATTTTCTTGCGAAGTTCCTCGTCCTCCACGGGACGGTCGGCATGGCAGGCTGAAAATGCCGGGAGCATCTTCTTAGCTTCCGCAGTGGCATTCAGAAAACGGTGCTTTAAGTCTATGGAGACATAGCCGAACTGGCCTTCCTTCAGGATGGAACTGCTCACAAGATCCTCAACGCTATAAAGTCCCACGCGGTCCATTATTATGAGGAAGCCCACCTCGTCTACAAGGTCTGCCAATGCCATCCATTCTATGTCCTTGGTAATGGCTCTTCCTATAAAGTATGCAAAGATGGAGAATACCTGCATAAAGGCCGCGATGGCAAGATGCCTTCTTGATATCTCGGGCTTCTTCACCCATCCCCATACCAGGGCAAAGAGAGTCGCTACCAGGAAGAATGCTATCTCCACTATGTAGACGACATGCAAAGGACCATATTCCTTTGTAAGTACTCCGACGCCGTTTACGATCTCCAGATCCACGCTCTTATAGAAGATAGGAAGATAGCCTGCCGTCAGCACACAGCTATAGACAAGGCAGCTGAACGCGATAAGAGCGAAATGCATCCACTTGGGAAACCTTATCTTACAGATGGAAAATACCAGAAAAAGTCCCACCAGAGGGAAGAAGCATCCTCCTATGTAAAGGAACTTATTTACGATAAGAGCTTCCCTTACATCCCTTGAGAGAGCCAGAAGTACGTAGCAGAAGTGCGACAGGAACGCCAGGATGAAGATAAGGGTATACCTTACCGAGTAGTAGTTCCTCTTCTTCCAGTAGTATATGCAGCAGCATATAAGGGAGAGAACGAGTATCACGCTGTAGTAAGCCATCACTAACATGCGTTCACCACCTTTACGTAGTCCGTGAAGACATCCTTTCGTACAGGCTTGGAGAAATAGAATCCCTGCATATAGTCGACCCCGAGCTCTTCAAGAAGCAGCTTTTGCTCCATGGTCTCCACTCCCTCTACCAGGATCTTGTAGTCCATGGCCTTGAGCATCCTTATGGTATTCTCCAGATAGATGACGGCATTCTTGCTGCCCGTACCCGACGTAGGATGAAGGGCCTTCCAGAGGATGCTCTTGTCGATCTTTATTATGGAGAAAGGCATCTCGTACATATAGGCGATATTGGAATAACCCGTGCCGTAGTCGTCGAGAGAGAAGTTAAAGCCCCTCTGCTTCAATGTCTCTATGGTGTCGAAGAGAAGTTCCTGGTTCTCTGCCGTAGCTGACTCAGTTATCTCCAGGTTAATGCGGGAAGCATCGATCGAATACTTGGAGAGGACATTGTCGAAGACCTTCTCCAGCTCCCTGCTCATGCACTGTACTACAGAGAGATTTACTTCTATATATTCGATGCCAAGCTGCCTGAGCCTTCCTTCCTGATAGAAGCGGCAGGCTTCCTCGAAGACGATCCTTCCTATCTCCAGGATAGAGCCGTTCCTCTCGGCTACGGGGATGAACTCATCTGGCGGGATATATCCGAACTCATCGTCTATAAGACGGCAGAGCGCCTCTGCGGACATAACCTTACCCTCCTCGTAGTTCCAGATGGGCTGGTAATATACCTGGAAGCTCCTGGTCTTCACGGCCTTGTCTACGAGCCTTTCGACGAGAACGTTCCTCTCGTAGCGTCCTATGGCCTTCTCTACGTCCATCTCGGAGGAGATCTTACCGTCGAAGGGTGCATCAATGAGCATGAAGAGATTCTCCATTGTCTTGACGTCGTCCGGGAGCTTTATGGCACCGAACTGCACAGGAAATACGAGGGAGAACTTGCCCTTGCCCCAGGGGCGATCGAAGCGGTCCATGGTCTTATTCCGCATGTCATCCACGGCTTCGTCGCTGATCCCTTCGCAAAGGGCTGCAAAGTGTCCTCTGCCGCAGTCGTAACAGGAATAGGATTCGCACATGACAAGGAGCCAGTTGGAGATCCTCCTTAGAATATCGTTCATGTTCTCGAAGCCGATCATCTTATTGTAGTAATTAAGGTTCGGGATCTTGATGACGAGAAGTGTATGGTTGCCCGTGATCATAGCGCGGTCTAGTGATGTCTGAAGGGCATATCTGTTGAGCGTACCCGTAGTGGGGTTGATGACATCGTCCTTGTTCTCGATGGTAAAGAGGATGCCCATAAGTCCTATAGTCTCGAAGAACAGAGTAAGAAGATACTGAGGCAGCATGATCTGGACCACGATGGGGATACAGGTTATCGCCATGAAGAATAAAAGGGCGTTGGATTTGGCGGGTGTAATGCCCTTCCTGTGCCTTATTACCAGATATACGCCGAAGACCATATAGAGGAATGCGATGGTGTAAAGAAGCGGGAACAGCGGTCCGTGAAGATATCTCCTGTCATCGTCAAAGTAGAATATCAGCTTATGTATCGGATTGGTAAGAAGAAGCAACGTCTCGATGACATAAGGGATCACGAGTATTATTATGGCAGTCCTCCTGCTCCTCTCATATCCGATCAGATAGAAAAGATACACCAGGAGAGCCAGGGCCATCATGTTATGGGAGAACAGATAGATATAATTCCAGAAATACTGGATAAGGGGACTGTAGTACTCCGGGGAGTTATTACACAAAGATCCCACGATATCGGAGATCTCGGCGGTAAAGTTCAGGACGAGCATACCCATGTAGACACGATTGGCATGTCTTCTCAGGCCTTTCTTTATTACTATGTAGTATATGATGAACAGCGTCAGGAAAACTGCCGCTATATCAAACTCGATCCGATAAACCATTCTTCCCTCCCGGGTTTCCTTGATACCCCAGAGAATGCTTTTACCTACAGAAACATTTTAACATCGGCAAAGTTTCTTAGATATAACAAAACCCCGTCCAAAAGTAACGCCTTTGTTAACTTTTTCTGATACAATAACAATCGTTGAAAGGTGAAATAACATTAAGGGTAGGTATTATATGAAAAAGACTAAGATCATCGCATCATTACTCTCATTATCACTTCTCTCCTCCGTTAGCGGATGCTCACTTATGGACGGAGACAACAAGAACGTCCTTAAGGCGGCAGAGGAATATGCCGAAGCCGTGATCTCCGGCGATGCGGGAGATATCGCCTCGCTGTCAATCGACGACGACGATTTTGAGGAAGAGGTCGGAGCATTCATGGAAAGCTGCACGAGCAACAGCGACAAGAAGGATGCCATCAACGCCATACTCGATACCATGTCTTATGAGATCGACAAGAAGTCCGCAGAGTCTTCCAAGAAGTCAGGAGATGCAAGTGTTGATATCACATTTACGATGATCGACTATATGTCGGTATACGATGATCTCGGTGACGGAGCCGGCTTTGATGACTACATCGACGCTCTGGAAGACGGAACAGAGGATGTATGCGAGGTCACCATAACTGTCGAGTTCGAACTGGACGATGACGAATGGCTCGTTGATGACGACGACTTCGAGAATATCTACGAAGTATACGAATTCTATGGCGACATCGCAGGTATGGTACTCGGAAACGTTCACTCTATCACGGCTGATCAGTTCCAGAACGCTCTCGAGGGTTCGCTGGGACTTAGCTCCAACGATTACTATGTACACGAGAATTCATACTATACGGATATCTACTATTACGGCGACGGATTTATGGTCGAGACTTATATCTACGATGAATCCGAAGCTGACAGCGCCGGTGATTATTTTGAGGATGCCTTCGAGGATTATGAGTATATGATCGAGAACGGCGACTTTGAAGGTGCGACTTACTGTTACAATGACGCCGACTCCGGTTATATCGTATTTGACGGCGAGTCCTTCGACTACGATTTCTTCGATGATGACATCTACGGCGGCATATATTATTATGACAATATATTCGTGATCATCGTAGTGACATCTGACGACCCTGAGGACCATGCTGTCATAGATTCAATGATATCCGCTCTCGGATATCCCGCTCCCTGATAAAGGAGGCATGATAAAAAGTAAAACAGGGGCGATGTGAAAGCTATCACGGTTGTATTATTCAAGTACAACAGTGAGACAGAGTAGATGCTAACTCGACATGGTTTATGGTCCAAAGAGACCGCAAAGGAGAATGGGAAGTTAGCAATCGAATCATGCAGAGGTCGAGAAGGCCGAATAGGAGATTGGAAGCATCACCCAACAGAAGCTGTCTTGCTGAATAAACTTACGGAGGTAAGAAGATGAGTAAGACAGAGGAAACAAGAAGGTTGTGCGTAGGCGTAGATCTGCATAAGACACAGTTCACGGTAAGCGCATTAACAGAAGACGGAGAAGTGGTTCTCCAGGAAGAGTATCGAACAACTCCTGACGGATATTCCGAGTTTATAGAGGAGATGCATCAATACGAGGAAGACTACGGATGTTCCATAGAGTTGGCGGTAGAGACTACTGGTAACGCAAGGTTCTTTAAGAACCAGATGGAAAAAGAATGCTTTGATGTGACAGTGGTCAACACGAATAGGTTCAAAGTGATCACATGTAGCACAAAGAAGACAGATGCAAACGATGCGTTGACGTTGGCAATGTACTTGCAGAAGGAAATGTTACCTGAAGCGCATCTTTGCAGTCAGACCAGTGAAGAGATCCGCAGGATGCTTAAGACAAGAAGGATACTTGTACAGAGCTCTGTAAAGATCAAGAATCAGATCCACGGAATGCTTCCAGGCTACGGAATTGAGACTAATGCAGCTCAGTTTCAAAGCAAAAGAAAAAGGCAGGAACTGATGAACGATCTCGCGAATCACTACTACTCAGATTTCACTGCCTCATCACTTGAAGTGATGCTTAACATCTTAGATGTTTTAGCAGAGCAAATCAAGGATGTGGAAGAACAAATTGAGTCAATGGTCGAAGATAATGAAGATGTTGAGCTGTTAAAGACGATACCCGGAGTGGGAAAGATCGGAGCAGCAACGATAGCATCTTACACAGAAGATCTTGAACGATTCGATGGAGACTTCAAGAGATTTGCAGCTTATATCGGGATAGTGCCAAGTGTGCACAATTCAAATGAGACTGTACATCTGGGACATATAACAAAACATGGACCACAGGAGTTAAGAACGGCATTTGTTCAAGTAGCGCTTGGAATGATTCGGTTATCGAAACAGACAAGCAATTGGCGATTGATAGAAGACTATCGACGCAAGAAAACAGATAAAGGGTCTGGCAGGGCAATTATCGCCATGACCAGAAAGATAGCAAGAATAGTATTTGTGATGCTTGAGAACAGAGAGCCATTTAATCCTGAACTCATGTTGAGCAAATAGAAGAAAAAACAGCAAACAGCTTAAACTGTTTGACTTTTTATAGGAGGATCATCATGAACAAAAAGCTCATCTCATCATTACTTATAACTTCAATGCTCTTCTCCATGAGCGGCTGCTCGCTCTTCGACAAGGACAACAAGAGGGTACTTAAGGCTGCAGAAGAATATGCCGAGGCCGTGGTCGAAGGAGATGTCGACGACCTGGCAGATCTTCATGTGGAAGATGACGAGTTCGAGGAAGTAGTCGGAGCATATATCGACAGATACTCTTCCGGAGATGACTCAGAGGAGATCCACGAGATCATTCACGACAACATGACTTATACGATCGATAAGAAGACAGTCAAGTCATCCAAGAAGTCAGGCAAGGCAAGCGTGGTCATCACATTTACGATCATCGACTATGACGTTATCTACGAAGACCTGGACGACGATGCTGACACCGATGACTTTATCGACGCTCTTGAAGACAATACTGATGAGACCATGACGATAAGAGCCACTGTCGAATTCAAGCTCTCTCACGATGAATGGAAGGTGGTAGACGAGGACTTCGAGACCATCCTCGATGTATATGAATTCTATGCCGAGATCGCAGATTACGGCTTCGGAAGCTTACGTCCCATAACCCTTAACGATTTCGAAGATGCCCTCGGCAATTACGATTCGGATTATTACTTCTCTTACGATGATTACGGTGAAGAATACGCTATGTACTTCGAAGACGATGTCATGATCTGCTATACGTCTTTCGACGATATAGACGATGCTCAGGACTTCTTCGAGCAAACATACGATGACTTTGAAGATATGGTCGATGATAATGAATTCGAGGGTGCCTATAACTCCTACTATGAAGGAAACTACGGATATATTCTCTTTGACGGAGACTCAAACGATATGGAATACTTGGGAGATCATCTCTATGGCGGCATATACCTGTCAGAAAACGTGGTCGTATATGCGATCGCCACGGATGATTCATCTTCGGACAGACAGAAGGTCGATGAATTCCTTACAGGCATCGGATATCCTCTTCCCTGACATAGGAGAAATATCATGAAGAAACTCATCTCATTATTACTTATAACTTCAATGCTCATATCCATGAGCAGCTGCTCCCTTTTTGACAAGGACAACAAGAAGGTCCTTAAGGTTGCCGAAGAATATGCCAATGCCGTGGTCGAAGGAGATATAGATGACCTGGCAGTTCTGTACGAGGACGATGACGAGTTCGAAGGAGTAGTAGGAGCATATATCGACAGATATTCTTCCAGAGATGACACAGATGAGATCCACGATATCATTCACGATAATATGACTTATACGATCGATAAGAAGACAATCAAGTCATCCAAAAAGTCAGGCAAGGCAAGCGTGGTCATCACATTTACACTTATCGACTATGACGTTATCTACGAAGACCTTGATGAGGATGCTGATGTCGATGACTTTATCGACGCGCTCGAAGATAATACGGAAGAAGCCATGACGATAAGAGCCAATGTCGAGTTCGAGCTCTCCCGCGATGAATGGAAGGTAGTGGATGAGAACTTCGAGACCATCCTCGATGTATATGAATTCTATGCCGAGATCGCAAGCTACGGCTTCGGGAGCTTACATCCCATAACCCTTAACGATTTCGAAAATGCCCTCGGCAATTACGATTCGGATTATTACGACTCTTACACATATGATGGTATCGAAATCGGTAGGTATTTCCCATACGGTATCACGTTCCGCTACTCATCTTTTGACGATATAGACGAAGCTCGAGACTGCTTCGAGCAAACATACGATATCTTTGAAGATCTGGTCGACAACAATGAATTCGACGGTGCCTATAACTCCTACTATGAAGGAAACTACGGATATATTCTCTTTGACGGAGCATCAAACGAATTGCAATACTTAGGAGATCATCTCCATGGCGGCATGTATCTGTCAGAAAACGTGGTCGTATATGCGATCGCCACGGATGATTCATCTTCTTACAGACAAAAGGTCGATGAATTCCTTGCGGTTATCGGATATCCTATTCCCTGACAATTCTCGGATATGAACAAGTTAAAGGCTCGGAGATAACTTCTATCTCCGAGCCTTTTGTTATATCTTGTATCTTATTCTTTACGCTTATGCGGGAAGCATGACTTCTACGGATCTCCATTCAAGAAGATCAAGAGATGAATCAGTCCTCAGGCTGTCAACCGCATTACCGAACTGATGTTTAAGCTCGTCCTCCTCATCAGAAAGGAAATCGCCGTAATCAATATATGTATATGTGTAGTTATCTGCTGCGGCTTCCATATCGGATTCATAGTACGAGGTAGACATGGTAGCACCTTCGTTCAGGATATAGAACTTATACATACACTTGCCATCGAAGTCCCAGCCGAAGGAATATCTGGCATATACGCCGCATGTCCTAAGGTTCGTATCGTACTTCCAGATGACATTTACACCGGATTCTCCGCCGTAGTTGTTACCTGCGCTGTTGCTTGCCACGAAGCATCCGTTGCCGATATATTCCGAAGATTCGGCACCATACTGGATACCCCAGCCGTGAACAGGTGCGATATTGTAAGAACCGTCTACTTCGGTAATTACAGCAAATATACCTTCGGCAGATCCTATGAGAAGCTCGTCGGTACCATCGTGATCCAGATCTGAATATGTAAACTCGGGAACGATGCCGTTATTTGTCAGGTACATATCGTCTGCCATAGTCGCATATTCGGTCTCGAAGAATGCCCTGTATCTGTTGTCATCTTCTTCCTGACTGCAGGAAGGAGCATCGTAGAGGACCCGGGTAGGCTCTGTAGCCTCTGTGGTCTCCTCCGTTGTCTCCTCTGCTGTCGTCTCTTCCGTGGTCTCTTCAGAAGTCTCCTCGGAAGTAGTCTCTTCCGCAGTAGTAGTTGTTGTCTCCTCTTCCTCTGTCTCATCGCTGTCGTCAGATGAGCATGCTGCCAGAGATGCCATAAGGCTTGCTGCGAGAATAAGAGCAGTGATCTTTCGAGTGATATCTTTCTTCATGCTGATCCCCCTTTTTTCTTTTTCACAGGGGGTATTATACCACTTATGTCCCTGCTATCACTGTACGTGACAGATACTGAAAGCGTAGAATTCCGGATGAAGTTCTCCGCCTACGGTGATACCATAGTAGCCGGGTTCTACGGTCCCGTCGTAAGAGAACTCGTAATACATGTTGCCGTCAGCGTCAGTCTGCATTTCGGCAGAAGCGGTAAATCCCGTATTGTAAGGCACCTCAGCCGAGCCGTCTTCCGAATAAGTGATCACATATTCTATCGTACCGTAGTCTTCCTGTACCGGGATGCGGTATGTAAGAGAAGCTGCATCTGTAAGGATACCGTTCTCGGCAGCAGTTCCGATATCATCCGAATACCAGAATGCATTTGCCATATCCTCGTACATATTAATGGAAAGGCCAAGGTTAGTTACATTAAGTCCTTCAAAGGCACCAAGGAACGTTCCGTCGGGACCGACGCCGTTCTCTGTAACGATAACGACTGCTGTCAGGAGGACCGCATCAGTATCGTTGTAGTGATACTCAACAGTATATACACCCGGATCCCAAATCCAGTTATCGGGTGATACGTCAGAGGCGTACATTGAACCTGCATTCCAACCCGCGTATCCGGTATAGATGATCTCACCGTCGTATGTGATAGTAAAATACTGATCACGGGACGGATCGCCCCAGCTGTTCATAGGCTGTACTGCGAAGCTTGAAGCATCATCGTACAGAGCATAGCCGCCCCAGCAGGCATCCTCTTCATACCATATCGTATTGATCTGCATCGTATCATCAGCTTCTATTACCGTGATGGAATCTTCATATAAGAGCCTGTCGGCACCGTCGTAGAAAGCTATCGAATACTCACCTGCAGGCATATTAAGATCATCGGGGGCATACGGTTCACCGGGGCCTAATGCCGATATAAATACATTGCCGTCATCACAAAGATCACTATAGTACTCCTCACCGTCCTTGGTTAACACGTAGTACATCCCGCTAATGTCATCGACCTCATAAGGCATGTAGTAGCAGGACAGGAACGGAGTATTGACCGCAAGATGAGAAGACTCCGAAAATGCGCAGTCCCATTCGAACCAGTAATCAGATACGGTCAGATCCGGCATGAGTTCAAGATCCATATCTACATATCCGTATATCTCCTCTAAGATCTCATCAGGATTGGAGACCTTCCACTCGCCATCCTCTATCTCGAATGTAAACACTATCTCAACATCTTTTCTCGGGCACGAGGATAAGGATTCGATAATGCTCTGTGCATCATTGCACGGACCATTATCAAAGACCGCATCGTAATCCAAAGGACTGAATTCAACAAGAATACTCCCCTTCCCTGCCTTATCATCTACAGTGACGGAAGATACATCAACATCATAACCCATGCCCTGACACACAGCGGCGAACACAGCTCTCGTATCGTCGTCATAAAGCGCACTGTGAGTGGAAAAATCAAGTTTCTCCTCCCACCCTGTCTTATCATCCTGAAAGAATCCCGATGAGATGGAAGCAAGATGTGCGACCTCCCTGGCTCTTACATAATCGGCGCCTTGGGCGGCAAGGTCGATTATCTCATCGTCAGCGTAAACCTTTGTCTCCTCACAGGATGCTGCAGCCAACGACATAACGGAAACCGCCAGTACGAGCGATACTGCCTTCTTTGTGTTCATATAGTTGATTCCTCCGATGTTCTATATACGATCTATCCCGAAACTTTACATCGTATCTACAGAGTACAGCATCTTATCTGAACAAAACTCCGCAATCCTGTGGCAAAATCGATCACATCACATTATTTTGCCTCAATATACCACGCCCGGATAATGTAGTATGGAAGTATCTGCAAGGGATGTGCAGTGGTATAAGGGAGACATATATATGAGAGATTATTCGACAAAGATGCTGGCCGTCGTACTTTGTTCTGCGATGGCATTTTCTTCTACGGGATGCGATAAGGATAAAGAGGGAACCAAAGAAGCTGACTCCTCTCTGGTTACTGCCGCAGGCCAATGCGCTGATGCTTTGATCGCACGTGACATTGAGGATATATCTGATCTTGCAGGCGACAGCTTCAGCGAAGAGGATCAGGCAAGATGGAGCAGGATCCTCAACTTCGAGCCCGGCCCCGTATACAGCACATCCGAATCCAGATCACTTAAAGCGATAGCAGATACCTTATCCTTTGAGGTGAATACCTCTTCCGCGACCGTCAACGATGACGGCAGTGCGTCGGTAATAGTCGCGTTCACCATGGCAGACTACAGCTCCGTACTCAATGAAGATATAACTGTCATAAGCGATTTTGAAGACTCCATTGCAGGAGCTGCAACAGAAGATCTTACTATTGATCTCACTTTCGAGAAGACAGGTGACGAATGGCTATGCACCAATTACGATGTGGCACTCGAATACGTCTACGAGTTTACCAACGAGGAATATGACTTCAGGATACCTCTGGGCGAATGCGGAGCTCACGGCGGCTGGAACGCAGAGGACCCTAGCTCTATAAGCGAAGATCCCGAGATCACGGTCCAGAATGCACAGTGGTTCTCCTGCGGTATCTGGTTCGACGAAGACAGCAGCGACGATATCGACTGGAGCGGGATCTACTGCGTAGTCACCCATAACGGAGAAGAATTGGTAAGAGAGGAAGATTATCTGATGTCCTATTCCACTTCCTACCCCGGAGCACCTGCGGATCCTTCCGGGTGCTACCTGGAGGAAGGGGATTACACCTTCACTTTCTACGACGCAGATGACATCGAGATATGGTCCGGCACTGCTACGAACGTGATCGTAGATGTCGAGCTTGAATTCGATATCGCAGGTCTCGATCCCGAATATGTCAATCCGGAAACGATACAGTTCGAGCTCATCTGGACAAGCGACTTCGATACGGCACAGTGCTACTTTACGCTCGAACACGAAGGAGAGGTCGTATATACGGAATACGGCAATCCGTACATCTGGCTCTTCGCATCAGACTGCGACAGGAGCGTTCTGGATCCTACCGGCAGCTACCTGATCGAAGGAGAATATACTGCGACATTCTATGACTCAAGTGACAACGTCTTGATCTCACAGTCATTCATCGTCCACGAGCTGTAATAAGATAATTAACGACATAACAAATATCCCGGGAGCCCGCATGAGCTTCCGGGATATTCTTTTGTTACTCGATGAAGAGCTCTGCCAGCAGCAGATATATGAACGTGTTCTCCCATATAAGGATCGTATCCGAGAAGAACTCTAAGTCGATCACCAGATAGCAGACGATAAAGTATGCTGCATATAATACTCCTGCTATCCCGAGTATCCTCTGTGCCTTTGTCCTGCCCTTTATAAGCAACATCACGAAGGATATCGTCACTCCGAGCATAAGGCCTATGGCAAAATAGTTATGGATCTCGGTAGTAAGCCTGCTCCAGTCATAATTACAAGGAAACAGCGCACATCCGAAGACACATGCGAATATGATACCATACAAGATCTTGCGGTACTTCGGCATCTGCCTTCTCTTGATATAGATAAAGATCAAGGTCACCATGACCGCAGCACTAACAAGATACATCACCGCAGTCCATGGACTAAGTGCTATATATTCCGATATGGTGTTACTAAGATCATATCTGTGAAGTCCTGTGATCCACGCTGAGATCACGGTCAGAAGTGCCGCGACAGTATATATGGCTCCCGTTATGAGTACCGGCCTTCTTCCTGTAAGCTTATCCGTCATGTCATATATCCCTCATTCCCAATATAGAAGGGATTATACTATATGAGCCTTGGAAGCTATCGCCTTTCGCCTTCTTACGAATACAAGGACTGCCACGAAGGATGTGAGCTCACCTATAAGAACTCGCATGATCTGCATCTCATCAGTACCGGTAGCCGTTACCACATGAAGAAGATTCGTTACTACACAGTTGTTGAAGAAATGGTCTGCAAGACCGATCCAGATGGTTCCGGAGTACTCATAGAGCATGCCCCACTTGATTCCCATAAGAGCAGAGAGCACTACATAACCGATGCTCATTACTGCAAATGTGGGAAGAGTCATCTCTCCGTCAGCTACGCTCCTCATGGGTGTTACGAGATGCCATATACCGAAGAGGAAAGCCGCGATCAGAAGTGCAGTTCTCGGTGATACCTTCTCCTTCAGATACGTAATGAAGAATCCCCTGAAGAGTCCTTCCTCCATCCATACGTTTATGATGTTAAAACCGATGCACATAAGGACGAATCCGATACCTGTCTGCTTAACTACATTACCCGTGAGCGAGAAGCCCGTCACGAAGAATTCCATATGTCCGGGGTTGCCCTGAAGTGCAAGAAGGATGAACTCAGCTACAAAACCTAATGTATAGAAGAGTGCGCATATTCCAAAGCCCTTGGCGCAGTTCCTGATAAGGCTCTCGCTCTTGAATCCGATATCGCGCCATGACTTATGCCATAACTTAAGTGCCACGAAGAGTACGATTATTCCGAAGACCTTATTGATGAAGCACTCTGCAAAGATAGTCTCATCTGTTCTTATGAAGAATACCTCTGCACCGTGCACCAGCAGGCACAGCATAAAGATCCCTATTGCTCTTAAGATGTTGTTCTTTTCTGTTCTCATATCAATTGCTCCTATCCGCTTTGTGACTTAACTATACGGAAAAGGAACATTAATCGCTTTAAGGCATTATTGTGTGAACCTTAATTTGAGCTTAAGCGCATTCCCATGTCTCCACTTGACCTAAAAGGGAGAGTCCGGTGGAGAATCCGATCTATATCATCTCATGCGGGCACACACCAGGAAGTGAGGACTCATGCCCATTAAAGTCTCTTCATGTTCTGTAGCTCTGATAAGCTCCAGGATGCGAGATCTTCTATTACCATCAGACCACTTCTGCGCGATATCAGGCGTGATCCATGAGCAGCCTTCAACAGCTACACTCTCACTTATCTCGAATCCGGCATCCTCTACTTCAGATCTTAAGCCGTCTATCGTGTGAAAGTATGCATTGGATAATATATAAGGATACTTCTCGGGTCTTATGTGCCTACCGCTTCCTATCTCTTCACGGAGCATATCCATATAGATATCGTCATCTATGAAGTCGACTCCGTTACCGTAGACCGACAGGGCCCATGTCGCGGAACTGAACTTGGAGATCCCTGCAGCGATAAGGATGCCACTGCTCTTGAGCACTCGCCTCGCTTCAGAAAGTGCAATAAGTCTGTCTTCCCTGTTCATCAGGTGATACAAAGGACCCATCAGAAGGACCATGTCAAAGCTCTTATCAGGAAGGTCAAGTTCACGGGCATCGCCGACCATCGCTCTGTAGGAAGAAGTCATATGTTCTTCGGCATACTGAACTGCAGTAGGAGCAAGCTCGACAAGAGTCACATCGTGTCCCAGCCCTGCGAGCCAGTCGGAATACATACCGATTCCGCCTCCGATGTCACAGATGCTCATTGTCCCCACAAGATATCTTCCGATGATCTCCTTGGAACGATCGAACTCAACTACACCAAGTCCGCGCTCCAATCGTCCTATCTCAGCGCCGCCGTTATAGAACTCATATACTTCATCTATTCTTTCCATATATCGTTATTAAGTTTCCCCTTACGCATTTACTCCCTTATGTATTTACGGTCAGCTTCATATTCGTCACTTACGAATCGCTCTATGGTCATATGAAGATCGCACTTATCACGAAGAGCCGCAAGCTGCCCCATCATAGGAGATGCATGGTGCTCGTCTATCGCTTTCTGGTCGACCCAGGAGTCGATAAGGAGCACCGTCTCAGGATCATCCATCGGGATAAAATACTGATATCTGAGATTACCTTTCTCAGCTCTTATCGCATCTGCTATACCTGACTTTTCCATCTCTTCTGCAAAAGCCCGTGCGCTACCGTTTGTTCCTTTGTAGTATAGATTTACTGTGATCATCTTCTCTTTTTCCTGTCGTTTTCCCTCTGATCTGCAAAAGCCGCAAAGAACGAGACTATGTAAATGATAAATCCGGCCATGATCGCCATCATGAGCAATCCGAAGAACAGAGGTCCCAATCCCAATATCGCACCAACTATCAGGAACGCCAGCATCAGGATGGGTGTCCACACGCACTTGGCTACCGATAAAGGTCTTGAACATTTACCCAGACCATTGTGTCCGCTGGCGACTACGTTGTAGATTTTTCCTTTATACCTTGCACCTGCGAGCCACACGGGAACCAGGACATATCTGAACCTTATATTGGAATACTCCGTGGAGCACTTAAGGTCTTCACAGTGATCAGCGTGCTCGTTCTCGGAGACTGCCGACATCAATCTCTTCCTGAGAGCCTTCGTCTTGACCGCATTCCACGCATCGTCCACTCCGACTGTATATACTTCCGCGGCCATACCCGCGAGGACATCAGGCGAATACTCTATAAGGTCACTGTCCTTGAATGAGATAACAGAATTCAGCATACGATCATCACGGAACTTCTTGCTGGCACAGGTGCTTATCCCTTCGATATGCTTCTCGACTACGCCGTTCTTCTGATACCAGTTGGTCTTTGTGGATTCCCCGACTTCACTTGTATATCCGAATCTTCCTGTATACGTTGTCACGGTATCCGCTTCGAAAGTCCAGTAAGGGATATATATTGGTACGAGATTCTCAAGGACCTTGCCCTTCCTGAACTTCTCGGGAGACCAGAATGCAAACTTGTTCCATCTGTAGAATCTGGCCGCTATCTCTTCTCTTGTCATGGAGAACGGGATGATAGCATTCGGTGCCATACCAAGGTCTGCCTCTTCTCCTGATACGACTACGGACGAACCGCAGTAAGGACAGATGCCTGACATCTGATCGGGAGAATAGAACATCTGCGCGCCGCAACTCTTACATTCAACAGGCCTTCTGGATACACCCCAGTCAGCAGCGGCACCTCTTATAGCCGTGCCGAAGTCCATATCTCCTATGAGCTGCTCATCTTCAGGTTTGGGAAGGTTCTTCACGGCTCCGCAGTAATCGCAGACAAGACCCATGACAGACACATCGTATCTCATATCACTTCCGCAGTTAGCACACTTCATCTAAGGTATCCCCCTTATCCTGCTTATCGCTCAAGTCTTACAAGTACCCAGTCCTTGGATTCTATATCGTATACATTGCCGCAGTACGGACAGACCTTGTTCTTCATGGCGTTAAATGAACTTCCGCATGTCGGACACTGTATCTTGGTCATGGAGAAACCCATATCGACGGGAATGTCGATCCTTCTCCTGAATACGGCTCCGAACATATCACGCTGGAACTTTATTCCGTTATCTGTAGCGTAGAGAACATCGAAGTAAGCCTTCGCTGTAACGGTAACGATGCCGTTTTCCACCGTAAAGCTGTCGATGCCAAGAGCCGCTCCGAAGTTAAGATCGATAACATCCTTGAATACAGGGTCCAACGGTCCGCCTTTGTAGAACATGAGTTCCTGCTCGTTCTCCGAATAGATCGCAGCCTTTATAAGCGATATCGCCTTGGAAGTAAAATACTCATAGGAGAACTCTGGACATACGGTCTTCATCTTCTGCTCGAACTTATTCCTGGAACCGATAGTACCCCACTTGCCTGATGACTGCGACGAACCTACTGCGATCAGTCGCACCATCATGAAGATGGAAAATAAGACATAGCCTAAGAAGATCGAGAGAGGCACCAATACTACCATACCGAGTATTACCTTGAGAAAACTTCCTTCGCCGCTTATCAACAATGAAATGAGCATGATAAAGAAATTAAAGACATATGCGATGCCCGCGCCTATCGCGATGCCCTTTATATGCTCGGTGCCGGCTATCGCCACGTCCTCGAGAAAATAGTATCCCGTGACCTTGGGAAAGAGATCATCCATCTTGTATCTGGTACCGCAGGAAGGGCATCCTCCCTGAAGTTCCGCTATGGTACTTACACTGCCGCAGTTAGGGCAGCATATAGTCTCGCCGTCAGGATGAACGCCGTTTGTAACATCGGTTATCGTCGTATAGAGGATGTTGCGCTTATTGTCGGAATAGATCTTCTGACCGTTCTTTGTTATCCTCCTCTTAACGCCATACTGCTCGTGACATACATAGCTTTGGTAGTGAGCATCCTGCCACTGCGAACCGACCGTGGCATGACGTTTCTTATCCCTGTCGTATACCTCGTAGTCCATGACAAGGCCCTTCTTCTTGAGCCTCTCATTCTGAAGCTGCAGCACGTGACCTATGTCGTTATCTGCGAAGCTTATCGTCTTGCCGTCCCTTATAGCTGAACCGAGCGTATTTACGAAAGTAGCAAGCTTGTCCCTGAAAGGCTTCTGAAGACTTGTTATCTTGAAAAAACTGTATCCCATAACAACATATCCCCCTCTCCTTCAAGATTATAACATTTTGCGGCAATCAAGGCTCTATCCTGTTCAACGGAAACCCTGTTGTATATAATCATGTGGAAGAAGAAATGGAGAATCGGATATGATCAAGAACGTAGTACTGGATATGGGTAATGTCCTTCTGGACTTCAACCCTGACGTGATAATGGATATGGTATGTTCCTCCGAAGAAGAGAAGGAACTTATAAGACGCGAGCTCTTCGACAGCCACGAGTGGCTCATGAGCGACAAGGGCGAGATAAAAGACAGGGATAAGTTCGACGCCGTCAAAGACAGGATCCCGGAAAAATACCACGATGACTTAAGGAAATGCGTCGACGGATGGTCCATCTGCATGAAGCCTCTTAAAGGCGCCAGGGAATTCTGTGAGAAGGTAAAGCAGGACGGACACGGTATCTATGTCCTGTCCAACGCCAGTGACATCTTCTACGATTATTTTCCCAAGTTCCTTCCCCTTGATTTCTTCGACGGAGTATTCGTCTCCTCAGACTATCTTATGCTAAAGCCTGACGTAGAGATCTATAAGACGTTCTTAGATAAGTTCGGTCTTAAGGGAAGCGACTGCCTGTTCGTAGACGACCGCGAAGAGAATGCTCAAGGTGCCATTAAGGCCGGCATGAACGCAATGCAGTTTACCGGCAATTACCAAAGCGTCATAGACAGGCTCAATTCCTGACTACATAGATATATCTGGCAAGTTCAGCCGAGTATTCAGGATAAAGCCTGTTGGCATATTCTGTCTGCGCCAGGAGCATCTCGTACCAGTCGGAGTTACCTTCAGCAGAGAATTCAGATTTAAGGGATATAGCAGCTGATCTTTTCCTGAGGAGCAGATCGTAGGACTCTCTCGTGATATCCAGGCATTCATAAGGTATGCCACGGGAAGCTAATATCTTCGCAAGAACGGTTGTATCCTTGTCTTCAGTCTTAGGCATGACATCCCCTTCCTGATAGAGAGCAACGAATGTGCCGCCCTTCTTGAGCCACTTCAATATCTGCTCTACAAAGGCCGCCATATCGGGAGCAAAATACATGCTGTCCATAGACACTATCGCATCGAAATGCTCTGCGGGATAATCCACCTCGCCTATACAGCCTTCTATGAACTCGCTCCTGTCAGGGAAAAGGCTCCTTGCCGTCTCTATTGCATTATGGGAATAATCGAAGCCGTGGATATACGCTCCCGTCATCGCCTGTATATATCCTAATGCCTTGCCGTTACCGCAGCCTATATCAAGGACGTGTGCCGAACCATCCGAAGGGATATACGGCAGGATGCGATCGATCTGACTTATGTCACTGAATCCGTCCTGGGAAAGATCCTTACCGAATGCCTTCTCGCAGAAATGCTTAAAGGCAGAAGAGGCCTTCGCCATGGAATAGAAATTCTCATATTCGTTGTAGAAAAGAAGATCATTATTCATTTGCGATAAACCACTGATCCATAGCAGGGCCCGCATCTTCATTGGGGCGCACCTTAAAGCCAAACTTCTCGTAGAAGAGCTCCTTGCCCTTAGCGGAATTCAAGGTAAGCTTCACTTTGTAACCCGGCTTCATGTCAGCACGAAGCTTATCGATACACAGCTGCACAAGATTCCGTCCTATCCCCTGCCCCTGGTATTCGGGAGAGACGATAACATCCGAGAGAAATGCGATATAGCCCCCGTCCCAGAGGAGCCTGACAACACCTACAGCCCTGTCGCCGTCTCTTACGCAGCGGACCATATAAGCATTATCTATGCAGGCCTTGGCTTCCTCCAGAGGGAACTCCACCCAGCCTACTACCCTTCGAAGATCCATATACTCTTCAGGGGTGATATCTTCCGTATATCTGATCATCTTATCTCCTGTATCACTTAGCAGCGGATATCTTCTATACCCTTTATCATCTCAACGATCATATCGTGAGTGGGAGTCTTGACACCGTACTTTCTTCCGAGCTTCTGAACGCATCCGTTAAGCGTATCGATCTCTGTCTTCTGACGCTTCTCGATATCCTGCAATGTGGATGCTCTGTGTGCGACAGTATCGGGAACGAGCTTACCGTAGAATACATCCATGTACTCCTTGGGAGTCTTCCAGAATGTCTTATAGCCTGCGGCATCTATTACCGCAAATGTCTCCTTGATAAGATCATTCATTATATCCACGATATGCTCTGTTGCTGCCAGTTCACCATAGCTCATGTCAAGGATCGCACCTAAGGGATTAAGAGTCGTGTTATAGAGCATCTTAGCCCAGAGCGCTTCCTCCAGCTGATCCGAAGTCTCTGACGGGATACCTGAATCGTTGATGGCATTGGCCAGAGGTTCCAGCTCCTTTATGGACTCTCCGTGCAAGGAACCGAGAAGGATAGGAGCTGTGTGAACCGTAACCTTGGTAATGCCGGGCTCAGTCCTCTCGAATCCCGTTATTACTCTGGCATTGAATACTTGAGATGCAGGGAAATGAACAAGATAAGGTTCATCGTTGCCCCAACCGTTCTGGAATAGAACGATACGTCCGTTGCTGCCAAGGATATCTCTGTGGGAAGCCAGTGCATCCGCTACCGAACTATTAGCCATGGTCTTGGATGCTACTGCGACATAGTCGAATCCTGAAGGGATCTGATCGTAATCTTCGTATACGGCGATACGCTCGGGAGAGATCTCCTTCTCACCGAATATGCCTGTTCGCTTTAATCCGTGATTACGTATATATTCCGCAGTCTTTGTTCTGGCAAGGACCGCAGTCTCCATGCCGGCATCAGCGGCAGCTATTGCCACCGCACATCCTACTGCACCTGTTCCTATTACGAGTACCTTCATGTTCTGCTCTCCGTTATGTCATTTCTGATACGGAGATTATAACACTCACTGCGCCTTGTTATAACATTCCTAATCCCTGTAAAAGGACACCTATAAGGATCGCAAGCGCAGGCGCCGAGAATATCAGGCCCCAGATGATACGCACCACCAGACCCTTCGCGGGGGATCCGACATAGTAATCCGAGAAGTTATCAACATCGACATTCAACGTCGACCTGAATCCTACTTCAAGGACATATGCTCTTCCGCTATACATAAAGGAACCACCAATACGGCAACGATCACGTACGGGATCGTATGCCTCTTTCCTGAATTATTACCATTATTCATTTATAGAAACCGCACTTAGCCTGTTATCTGAGGCCGTCCGGATCAGTCGGGAACTTAAGGATCGCAAAGCAGTTAGGCTTCTTGCCTTCTCCCCTGTATCCCCTTACGACCAGGATATCATCTCCCCTATGCACATGATGGGAATCGAAGTTGCATCTTACCTTATCAAGATACTTCTGCTCCTTCTGGCACCATACGGATACGGAAGAATAGCGATAATCATTTGCGTCAGAAGAAACACTATGTCCTCTGACTATGGTTCCGTCTGCTACTTCGAAGGAAATGCTCTTCTTAAAGCACGACAATACAGAAGGCAGCATTGCGAGAAATCCTAATACCATAAATGCCATTATCGCAACGGCGAAGATATCAAGCCCGTTCATCTTCTTATACAGCCAGACCATCCAGACAAATACGGCTACAAAGCCCAGATAGATCGGGACCAAAAGTCTGCCATTCCTCTCCGTCCTGCGACAGAGCTGTTCTTCTTCAGGTGATGCGGCTCTATATTCGAGCTCGTCAGGTCTGCCCTTATAGGGTCTGTATTCCAGAGGTACCATAAGCATTCCCTCCTTACGTTATCTATCCTTATTATCCCTTGGTATCTATCCCTGAACACCACGGATATTATACCACGATAACGTTCGTTATACTACTATAAGACAACTTGGTCTGATCAATATATCCTCGCTCCTACCTTGAGTGCGCGATACTTCTTGTCGGTGATATATCTGCTTACGTCAGCATTTCGTATATACGTAAAGAAATCAGTCTCCACCTCGTTGCTTCCGATACTCTCAGTATACTTCATGCTGTCTTCGTCGGCGTCCAACACTACTTTCAGATATATATCGGTTATCCTGCCGTCTTCCCTTGTGAGCCTCTTGCGAAGCTTGTATTCATATGCGTTCTCGAAGTCATCCGACATACCTGCATCCAGGTACATGAGTCCGTTACCGTCGGGATCGTGTTCATGACAGGAGGCTTCGAATGCTTCAGCTATATCCTCGAATGTCGTATCGGGATCCAGATCCTGTTCGTCAACGAGAATACCGTTATCGTCACCGGGTCTTACTGCCCACTTCCTTGCAACGTCATTTATGGCATCAGGATCATCACTTTCCATAGCTTGAAAGAAGTCCCTCATGATAGGGCTGCCGTCCTTCTTGGCAATGAAGAATATAATGACCGAATCGTAGAAAGATACTGCAAGATCCAGGAGGACAAGCGCTATACCGATAGCCTTAACAGTAGGATGCTTCGCTATGGCTGCAGTCGCACCTCCGAGCCAGAATAATATACCGAATCTTATAAAGAAGTTGCTCAGGAAAGAGAACAACATTATCCTTGTCTTCTGCTTCATCTATTTCTCCAACATCATCTTCTAAGGATAAACCGTCCGTGAGTAAAGACTCTAAGCTTGTGGTAAGCGCCGGGGCGTATCCTGAAGGTCAAGTATAGCACCAGCATTGGACCGAATACAATGAGAACGACAACCAGCAGGAACAGGCAGTAACTCCTTACTCCTGCACAGGGCCTGTAGGCCCTCATCGTATCTTCCTTATAGTACATCCCGCCGTTATAGAGGTAGGCAGTCAGAGGTTCATGTTTGTATTGGGCGTCCCTAAGAGCATAAAGATCGGATCGGTCCACTCCCACAAGAGGATATTCGTAGCCGTCATAATAGACCCATACGACCTGGCGGGAACGCTTTCTCTCTCCGCTTCGTAACCCGTTTTGATCGTACTTATATTCGGTGTACTCTTCTGTCGTCTCCTTGACTACTGTTACTTCGACTACACTGTATTCAAATTCCTGAGCACAGTAGTAAGAACTTATACCTATCACCGCCAACAATATCACAATGACGGCACCTACGATAATGACTCCTCTCTTGAGCGTCTTCAGGACGCTCTTTAAGTGCTCGAGATCCTCGACACTATCCTGTTCATCTCTTGTAGGAACACCTGCAGGATCCAGATGGTACGCCTTAAGGTTGTCGATCAAGGTCTCTGCGACAAGCTTATATTCAAGGTCATAAAGACGCCACATGCGCTTTATGTCGTAGAGATCTTCATCCTCTATTCCGAGATACTTATTCGTCTTAAGAGTCGCTATCGAAGCACACACGGCATCAAGCCTTAAAGAACGCTCTTCTGCTTTCTTCTTGAGCTTAGGATTATCAAGATATTCACGAAGATAACCGTCGAATACATCTCCTGCCTTATCGGCATCGTATCCTACTTCCCTGATCCTATCAAGGTATGTATCTGTAAATTCCATTCTATCTGCCCCTCATATGCTCATGTTAAAGTCGATCCGCTCCCCGATCGTCTTCGACCCATTTCCTTGAACTTCAAATACCGCTCGGGACACTTTCTGAAGATCACATAAAGCAAGAACGCCACGATGAACACTATGAGCAAAGGTACCATTACTATCAAACTCATATACTTATATCGATAAGATGCTCTCGATGCTAACATACTGCTCTCTGTGTAGTAATAAGCGCCGTCCAACTTATAGACTGTTATAGATCCTTCATCACTCTTTACTTTCCGCAGACGATCCAGATCGCCTCTCGGAACCCCGTTCAGATAGTACTCTGAGTTAAGGTCCTCGATGAATACAGAATATCTTGCGCGTGTCATTTTTCTCTCTACGGGAACATCATTTATATACACATATTCCGTATCGGTCACGATATCAGAATAGACACCGGTGATCTTGACATCAGCGACCTGATATTCAGGGATCTTACTGTTGCTTATCGAGCTGATGATAAACACCGATAACACTATGAGCAGCAATATGCCTGTGATAGAAAATAATCTCTTTAATCTGCACAAGTCACGAGGCATACCATCAAGATCGTCTATCTTCTGCTGCTCTTCGGGACTGGGAACGCCAGAATCTTCCAGATGATATTTCTTAAGATTAGAAGAGAGAGTCTCAGCCACAAAGATGTATTCTTCGTCGGTGAGCCCCCATAAGCTTCTAATGTCATATGCAGCTTTATCAGAGAACCCGAGATAATTGCTCGTCTTAAGATGTGCTACAGCCGCTGCCAAAAGATCCAGTCTGAGGCCGGTCCTCTTCGCCTTCTCATAAAAATCAGAACTGTCATGATACTCGGTATAGTAAGACTTAAAGATATCCATGCCGTTCTCGACATCGAATCCTGCCGCCTTCATATGGTCTGAAAAAAGCTTCTCGTATTCCACTTACTACCCCTCGTAAACGAACGCGATCATTACGGATCACGTTCGCTCCTTGGGATAGATTATACCATTCCTACACTGACTTTTTGGAGGAATCCTGCTACGAGGTCATTGAACTCCCTGTGCTTCTCGATGCTGCATACATGGCCGCACTTTTCTATGAAGATGAGCTTGGCATCACTTATCTTCTTCTGGGTCTTCTTGACGCTCTTTACGAAGAAGTAATCCTGCTTTCCCGAGATGAACATAACGGGAAGCTTATTCTCCTTTATGTTGATGAGATATTCCTTTAGCTTGAACTGCGTCCTGAAAAGCTCAGTAAGCCACATCCTGAATGCGACTGACTTCATCTTTACGGATTCCCTTATAAAGAAATCCCTGGACCTCTTATGGTTCTTCCTGGGCATCATGAGGTTAGCGAACATCGGATAGAATATCTTCTTGGGAACGATGTACTTCAAGCCTTCTACGAAAGCCAGAAGGGACTTATAGCCTATACCCATATTAAGGACGAATCCGGCCAGGACTATGGACCTGACCTTATCCTTATAAAGGTATGCAAATTCCATTGCTACTAAAGTTCCGAGAGATAAGGATATGACATGTACCTTATCGATATTCTCTTTCTCTAGGATCGCATTGATATCGGAAGCTGATCTGGTAAGGAGGCGCTTTCTCTTCTCGAATGCTGAACCGCCGTGACCTGCAAGATCCACGGCAAGCACGTTGTACGCCTGAAGATCTTCTATCTGATACTTCCATGTGCTGATACTTCCGCCAAGACCGTGTATCAGTAATACCCATTCACTTGAGTTGTTATCGTAGATCTTGTAATTCATACCATAGCCCCCCTTTTCCCCTAAGTCGGACCAAGAGGTCCTTATGTCATCATAATATCTCCTCAAGGGCTGAGCCGATATATACCTTTAGGGCAAATCCGCGGTATTACTTTGCTTATCAAAGTTTCTTTCTTAAGCCCTCTTCTTACGCCTTCTTATAGCATTTCGAGCAGCAGTTATGCAGGTAGATACCGCCATAAGCACAAGGGCACCGAGAGTAAGAGCTACAGGAGAAAAAGTCGCCTCGAATCCCAGCAGGATAAAAAAACCGAGGCCGTATCCGATAAGGAGCCACTGCGTGATATAGATGGAGGTAAGGTTGGTGCTGCAATATGTCATGAACCTGCCGAGGATGCTGTTCTCAAGTCTTCTGTATACAAAAAAGCTCGTACTTACCGCGATAAGAATTATGGGCAGGATCCACAATGTGTGAAGCAGAGTCTGGTTGTAGTAGGAATCCTTATAGAGCGCATAGATAAGACGAATGTCATATCCGAAGAAAAGAAGCGTCAATGAATAAGCGGCGAAGAAGAGCACTGCGGGAAGCAGGATCTTTTTATAGAGATCTCCCCTGTCCTTTGTCTCCTTGAGGCGCATTCCGAACAGGATACCGAGGACAGGATATACGAGCCACAGCATAAGAGAGAAAGCAACATGCGCTCCGCCGGGCAGGATAAGTCCTACGAGTGTTGCTAAGGCTACTGAAGGTATATCGATCTTTGTCGCCCATATCCCTGCTCCCTGCAAGATGACGGCAAAGAAGAGCATCTGATACGGCTTGAGCCCCAATCTCTTGAGAAGTCCTATTGTAATAAATGCCATTCCTGCGAAAGGCAATATATCCACATTAAGAAGGCCGCCTATAAGGCTTAATCCCGTCTCTACGCCAAGGGCCATACCTATCAGCATAGGAACAGTCTGCCTGAAGAAATTAAGAAGATATCCCGTGATAAGAAGCTTAAGGCCTCGCCTTATAAATTCAGAGGGCGTATCGTGTCTTGTATATACCATGCCTATCCCCATGCAGAACATGAATACCGGAGCAGCCAAAGGGCCGCCGATAAACTCCACCAGGTTACGGTAGATCGAATCAGGCATGGTACCGTGATGATCGAAGGATCCGAACTGCTCGTAGACATGCGCGCAGATCATAAAGAAGATGGCGAAGAACTTCACCGCATCTATCTCAAATAAGCGTCTTCCCGATCTGTCGGCATCCATACACATATCCTCCCCTAACTTCGATTATAACTACATCAGCTTCTTATACGGTTGGATAATGTAGGCATAATTGTATAAAAGAAAACTATTTACTTTCAGAAAGCTTACGGGAATGGTAGAATCCTTTCCATGGAAAAGAATAAGGGAACAGCGATATTCAACAGGAATCAGATCAAATACATACTCATCTTAGCCATGCTGACAGACCATATCGCATGGAGCTTTGTGCCGTTCATGAGTCCTCTCGGACAGACAATGCACATCATAGGGCGCCTTACGGGCCCGGGCATGTCACTTCTTCTTGCAGAAGGATATCAATATACGAGAGACAGGAAGAAGTACGCACTTCGACTCTTCATATTCTCCGTGATCACATGGATCCCTTACAGCATCTACTACCACGGGAAATGGCCCTACTTCGGTATGGATATGTTCGGCATGATCTTCACTCTCTGGGTGGCCTTCATGACCGTATGGATGTGGGATAAGTTCAAAGCTAAGAAAGCCGTGAAGATACTTCTTGTCGTAACAGGCTGCGCACTGTCGCTTCTCGGAGACTGGTGCATATGGGCAGTACTGTGGGCTCTGTTCGCATGCATATGGAGAGACGATCCGAAGAAGAAATGGATCTCTTTCTCTGTCGTCGGTATCGTAGAGACCATCCTTGCCATGGTCATGTCAAAGGGCATAGCAGGAGGACTCTTCCAGCTGGGAGCATTCCTTGTACCTGTCCTTCTGACTTGCTTCTATAACGGAAAGCCCGGAAGCAGGAAGCCTTTCCACAAGTGGTTCTTCTACGTATTCTATCCTCTTCACCTTCTGGTGATATATCTCGTGGTTATGTATATCAGAACTCATCCTTGACTTATAAGGATCCCCTCGATGTTCTCGAGGTCCTCTATACCGTTCGTATAACCTCCGTAGATATATGTTGCTTCGCCGTTCGTATCGTAGATAGAAAATCCCCAGGTAGATCCATCCATTGTATCTGAATAATCCATATCCTCATATGGCTTCTCAGCCATGACCTTATGTGCAAGACTCATTATCGAGTTAAAGTCAGTTTCGCTGATATGGCAGACTTCCGTACGTTCGCCGCTCAAGGAATATGTATTAGTTATCTCCAGAGTACCGTCGTAATACACGGAATACGTGGTCGTCTGCCAATAATCCTCGTCCCACATAAATGGTCCTTCGTTAGTCACGTCGACAACAAATGCCAACCCGTCCGAATTACCGTACCCGTAGGCACCTGCAGGTATCGTAGTAGTTGGAGTAGTAGAGGGAGTAACGCTGACATCAGGAGGAGGATTATGCTGGCTCTTATAGATTATCTGCGGCGCGGCGATCAGCGCCAAGAGCATCACGGCAACCAAGGCCAGCAAAAAGAAAGCAATCTTATTCTTGGGAGATCTTTTACCTTCAGCCATATGAACACGCCTCCGACTATCTGTCACAGATCATCTTGTAAGCCTTCTCGAAGCACTCCTCAGGAACTCTCGGCCATATACAATCGCCATGCTCCCTGCGGCATATATCCATCGCCATATTGAGCATACCGGCATGAGTATAATGTCCGCTCTTTCCGGTAACAAGAAGCTCCGTAAATCTTGTCCAGTAAGGAGCTGTCTCATAGAGGCCTGCTTCTCTCATAGAATACACTATACGATCGATATCTGCAGGCAAAGATATGAACTCGGGCTCCCACTTCCCTTCCTGTCCGTGAAGGATAAGGAAACGATAATTGTACGGAACGTCTATCGATACTCCTACTGATCCCGGATTTATCACACGAACATTCCCGCACATAGTATCCATGACCTTATGCGTATGACCGCATACGATAAGCTCAGCATCCGTCTCATCTGTCACTTCTTTAAGGCTCTCGCTGTCAGGCAGGAGCTTCTCATTTACTTTACGAGGAGATCCGTGACAGAGCACTATATCAGGCATTCCCGAGAAGCACAATCTCATGGTTATCGGAAGGCTGTTAAAGAACTCTATATCTTCCTTTGTCAGATGCTCGTATGCATATCGAAGCATACCGACCGTAGTCGGGAACTCGTCCCACTCCGGATGCTCCTGCCCAAGCCCGTCAGTCTGGTAATTCTCCTTATTGCCCCTGATAAAATAACACTCATGTTCGCTCTTCAAGGCATATAGCATCTTCATGGTCTTCTCGATCCCGGGCAGCTCACCCGTATAGTCTCCAAGGAAACAATATGCATCGATATCTCTTCCTTCCAGATACTTAAGGCACGCCTCAAGAGCGATATCGTTACCGTGTATGTCAGACAGTACTGCTATATTCACCAAGATCCTCCTTATACATCAGATACCGAATACTTCTTCCGCCAGTCTGACTGTCTCTTTCTGACTCCTGTTCTCATCCCTGAGGATCACCTCGAAGCCTGAAGTCTTCAACGTGTTATAGCTCTCCTTCGAATTGATACGCGTAAGGATCTCGCGGTAGTTATCAAGAGCCTCCTTAGGATCAGGTTCTTCCAGCATGAGCTGATAGAGGAACTGCTTCTCGGGATCAGGCCTGTCGAAGAATCTGCTGACAGATATATCGGGATCAGACAACATAACGAGTACATGCCTGTTATCCGATATCTTATGAAGAGTCTCTAACGAGATATTCGTATCGACAAATATCTTCTTTGTTCTGTTCTCGGGATCTTCCAGAATCTCATCTATTATCTGAAGCTCAACGATCTCACATTCCTTCTTCACATTATCTATCCAGGTGCAATACTCGTCAGGTGTCCTTCTTATAAATTCGTGCCAGTCCTGAAGATCCCTGGTATATGTAATGTTCGGGAATTCTTTGCTGTCCAGCTCGGGAAGTCTTCTGTCATGGTAATTCTCTTCAAGAGCTATACCGTCATGTACCTTCGCAAGATTCTTAACTAGCGTCGACTTGCCTGCGTAAGCTGTTCCGATCACAAAATAGACATTAGCGTATCTCATACCTATGAGTATACAGTATCTTTATTCCTCCTGATCAGCTTTATCCCTTCACATGACAGGCAGAGCTTTACTCCCGCGAATGTCGCAAATGCTATGTCAGACAGGTAATTATATCCTGATATGAGTCTTGCTATACTGACGAGTACGAACAGGATCGCGGCTGTTACGGTAAGCAGCATACCCTTATCCCTAAGCGACGGGAATGCAATTGCATAGGTCGGGAAGATCACGAGGAACAGGACTGCGTATTCTGCAGGTCCGCATACGAATGAACCTGATGAATATGAGATCAGGTCCTTGAGCGACATAAGGATCCTGCCCGAGCGGGATACACCGTACCAGGCAACAAATCCGCTTTCATGTGCCATACCATAACCGGGTCTTATCACCATAGTGTTTAAGTACTTCACCATAAGGAAAGATCCTGTTATCACGGCGATCATCCTGATGAGCCTTCTTACGTCTTCCTTCCTGTATCTTCCCTTGTTCAGGATATAGCCCGATATAAAGAAAGGAGCATAAAGGACTGTCCCTGCCAGAAGGCTTCGAAGCATAGTCGTACTCTTCGCACCAAAGACCGGATCGTTGATGAACTCAGCTCCGGCAAGTACCGCCGTCGATACAAAAAGATAAATGAACATCGATATAAAGATGATCCTTACAGGCTTCCTGTTATTTCCTGCAAGCAGCTGTCCCAGGAGCACGCCCAGGAAGAAAACACAGGATGAATAGAAGACAAAACATACTGCCAACGTGATAAGCCTTGCAGGAAAACTACTCTCCATAAAGAGTGCCCGTGACACCTGAAGGTCAAAGACACTGCCTGCTGCTATTCCTATTCCCGACAGTATCCCTATTGCTATATAAAGTATTATCCGTGCCTTTCGCTGCATATCTTCTCCCTATTATTAAACGTGTTCAATAACAGAGTATCACAGAAGAGCGTCGATTTCAATTCACTCAGACATAAAGCGATGAGACGTGGAAGAACTTGCACTCATCCCCAAAGTGGTTCTCGTACTTCATGAGGGCCGGATGAGTGTCGTCGATATAGATAAAGGAACCGTATTGGGAGAGTATCTTCTCCAGGTGAACGATCTTGTCCTCGGGAGAAGTTGCCATGATGACATGGTCTGTCGGGATAATAGGATAAAACTCCGCTACCTGCTTTTTCTTATTATCGTATTCGATATCGTTATGCATATAGGAAAGAACATATAGATCGTTATCTAATGTCTTGACCCAGTCGACCATAAAGCCGATGGGCGCGGTCCTTAAGTTCTCTCCCCTTTCCATTGCTGCGAGAAGAAGTTCCTCGGTCTCATCCCGCATATTGATACGGTCTTCGTACCATCTGGCTTCGAAGAGCACTCCGTCGTAATCGAACACTATGGGAATATTCTTATCTTCTGTCAGTCGTTTCAGATATGCGTTCATCAGTCCTGTTCCTCTCCTGCTACCCACAGAAGATCTTCTGCAGGAACTTTCCTGTATTCGTCAGCGCCTTTACCGATGCGCAGATATACATCCTTTATCCCGGCCTGGATGATCATCCTGGCACACAGAGGACAGGGCTTTGCTTCGTGTATGGAATCGTCCTTGGGATTGACGCCTGTAAGATAAAGATCTGCACCCAGCGTCTGCTCTCTTGAGCAGTTAAGAAGAGCATTTGCCTCGGCATGCACCGCACGGCAGATATCGTATCCCTGTCCCTGATGAAGATCTTTCTCTATCCTCGGGCAATTGCCGGTATCGCAGCAGTTCTTCTTGCCCCTGGGAGCACCGTTATAACCCGTAGATATAACGGCATCGTCCTTGACTATTACCGCGCCGTATTTACGCTTGATACATGTACTTCTATATGCGAAGACCTCGGCACAGTTAAGATACGTGTCGATCTTCGAGACCCTGTTATCCTTACCTCTTATTACCATGACTTATTCTTCTTTCTTACTCTTAACGTGCCTTAATACATATATTGCGATAAGGAGCCTGCACATCAAGGATATGAGGTTTATGACATCCTGCAACACTCCGACGAGGACTGATACGTCCGTTTCACTACCGACTATCGGCATCAGATTCGTAAGGATATCCCACACAAATGTAATTGCAGTGATCAGTACCAGCAACTTCCACATCTTCGGGAACTGCCACTCCTTCTCCCTGCCCGTAAAAAATGCCCTGATAATAAGCATCGGCGCGATGCAAGCCAGGGCCGAGACCACCATACCGCCGATACCTACGGACAGCTCTACAGCGTGGATGCCGTATCCCCTTACTGCTATCGCCACGATATTATTCACGATAGAACCGACCAGAAGTATACCGGCATAAGTAAAAGGTACAGATATATGCACATTAGAACCGTATTCATTCTTTGCATAAATACATATCGATATGAGGCCGGCAATGGTCATGAGAAATCCTATGACAGAATTTAATGACGAAGCGGAAGAATATGCTTCGACCGATACCCGTGACATTCTTGCCGCGATACCGGTCACAAGGTTAGCGATCGCCAGCAGCAGGCAGTATAAGGCAAGAAGCTTGGCTCGTTTATCTTTCTTTATAAGAATGACTATACTCAGGATGATAGTGACGATCGGCAGCGCGATCTTCAGAAATCCTGACACCATATAATACACAAGAAACATATCGATCATGATCTTATTATCCCCTTATCAGATGATAACTTCAGTCCACTCGGCATCCGCGAGCTCATTGTCATGAGACTCGGCTTCGGCAAGTATCTCCTCCCAGCTGCCGGTAGCCTCTTCACCATGTAAGGCATCTTCTTCGCTCATATTGTCGCCTAAGTACAGAGTATACTCCGGCTCGTCTGAGGGAGCATCACCGCCTCCCATATATTCTTCGTAAAGGATGGCATCGGAAACGATGTCATTACCGTCAAAATGACTTATCTGCATTATATGAAGACCCGCGCCGCCTGAACCTGATGTCAGGAAATAACCGTCACCCAGATATTGCGTCTGGCTTCTCTCCCAGCTTATAAGGAGGATATCGCATCCGCCTTCCTTATCTGCTACGACAAATCCGTCAACAATTATCAAGGTCTCTCCGCTCTCGGCATAGTCCTCGTGACCGATGACCAGTTCGTGTATACCGTCACCATCCATATCCGTGTAAGTGTAATAGAACGAATCGCTCCACGCCAGATAGTATGCTGCTATTCCGTTCTCGCCGATGGTATCGTCGCTTCCGGCCGGACCGTAGTAGTAACCCTCACCGTTCCTGACAGCTACTGTAAGCCCTTCGATAAATACCTGATATGCTTCATCTTCGCTATCGTACAGAGGTGCCGGGGGTAGCGTCTCGTCGGAAACAGTTCCTAACGTGGTCTCTTCTGTCGTTGTCTCCTCCGAAGTCGTCTCTTCTGTTGTAGCAGCAGTTGTTGCTCTCCCCGCCGTCGTCTCTTCGGGCTTATCCGAACATGAGCAAAGTCCCAGAAGGAGCGATGCACACAGCAGTGCGGAAACAGTATTCTTTATATCCTTCATGTTGATATCCGTCCTTGGTTTTTTGATTTCTCCATTATACAACAAGGACATAGCCGCAAAGAAAAGAAGGACGAGATCCCCGTGAGGTGTGATGGGGACCTCGTATCCTTCAACAAAATCGAGAAGCAGTTTCCTGACTTGAAGGGTTCATATGGGCCTTTCATTCTGCACTGCATGAATTCAAAATAAGAAGCGACGCTGTCAGTAGGAGAGCAGTGCTTTTCTTCTCGTCAGGGCTTTCCTCCTCAGATCCATTTACACTTATATCTTATTCCGCATAAAGCGCTATATAAACCCTTCGTATTCTTGAAGCATGCGGGGCAAACTGCGAGTAACTTCTTATAGCCTTTATCACTTCCCCGACAAAACATAAGATAAATCCCTCTAAAGTCTAGAGCATAAGAAAAGTGCCCCGAATATCACTTCGGGACACCTGAGATTTTATTAGATCTTACTCATGCCTTCTTAGGTCTTAAGAGCTTGCCGACTTTCTTATCAACAAGACACATACCGAAGGACAGCGGTACCGATATGGCAAGTACCACCAGGACATATAAAGGTACGCTCTCGATGTAGTGTACGGGTCTTGTAGCATAGTTGATCATGTAGAAGCCGAACATGTTGACGAAGATGCCGTGAATAAGGTAGATCTCCAGCGTGAACTTACCGAAGAAACGAAGCACCGGATTACCTATCTTGAGCTTCATGGCAACAAGATAATAAAGGGACATAAATGCCAGCGTATAGAGTACCTGGAAGATAAGGCATACAAGGTCATGCTGATAAGCGAAATTCATATATTCGCGGTTCGTCGACATGAGCCAGATGCCGCCTGCGTTATCGCCTAAGAATCTTAATACAACGCATGCGATGATCGTTCCGATGAGCCTTAAGATCCAGAGCTTCTTGCAGCTCTCGAAGAACTTCTTCTCGTACTTTGCTACAAGGATACCTATAAGGAACATGTGCATGGTATTGAACCACCATGTGCCGTACTGAAAATGCATACAGAATGCGATATATCCTACGGTACCTAAAGCTACTATAAGGATACCCGCCCAGTCCTTCTTGATAAGACCGAAGCCTATGTAGAAGAGAAGGTACGTAAGGAGCATGCAGGGTATGTACCATATAAAGGGATGCCATGTATTATGGTCATTTATCTGAAGAGGATGATCTATCACGAAAGGAATATGTCTCCACTTCATGATAAGGACATATACAAGGAACGTAAGTCCCGTAGGGATCAAGACGGGAACGAACCTGGATACTATGAAGTTCCTGAAGAAATCAGGCTTTGTCTTGGAGCTCTTATAAAGTCCGAATCCCGAGAAAAAGAAGAACATTCCTACCATGGGGTAGCCGGCGGTAACGAATATATCAAGACCGGGTCTTATAAACTGCTGCGGAAGCCAGGGAGCGCAGGTCCACTGGGAGCAGTGATGAAGTACTACGATAACGGCACAGAAGCCAAGGAAGCATTTCGTATGGTCGAAGGACATGAGTTCTTCGTTCCACTCTTTCTTCTTGCTGAACTTTGCTCCCCAGAAGAGGAAGAACGCCAGCGCGACATAAACCAATATGATCATGTTAAGATCCCCCCGTTACAACATTACGTTAAAAGTATATTGGTGAGAGTCCTCCCCTTGAACCAGCCAAACTCAACTATGTGGCAGGGCAAAGAACAGTTCATGCAAGGGAAGTGACATGCACCGCGGAAAATGCTATCCTAAAGCCAACGTGATAAGTTATCGAAAATCTTACATAGCAGGAGGGGTCTATGTTATTTGCTCTGGCACTTATTCCGGTAGTCGCACTTCTTATCTTCATATATGTTAAGGACAAGCAGGAGAAGGAACCTATCGGTCTTCTTATAGGATTGTTCTTCGCAGGCATAGCTGCGATCATCCCGGCCGTTATCCCGGAGCTTATCGGAGATGTGATACTTGAAGCCATATTCTCGTATACACCCGTGCTCAAGACACTCATCTTCACCATCTTCATAGTAGGCCCCGCAGAGGAGCTCAGCAAGTTCCTGGCACTTTGGCTAATCACCTGGAAGAATAAACATTTCGACTACAGCTACGACGCTATCGTCTATGCGGTATTCGTATCGCTGGGATTCGCCGGTATAGAGAACGTGGGATACGTATTCCAGCACGGCTTCGGTACCGCTATCCTTCGTATGTTCACATCAGTTCCCGGACATGCCTGCTTTGCGGTATTGATGGGATTCTTCTACAGCAGGGCTAAGTATGCCAAGCTTACCGGAAGCAAGAAGAGCTTTACGACAAATATCCTGCTGACGTTATTCGTTCCCAGCATAGTCCACGGCATATACGATGCCATCATAATGAGCGGCTCAGCTTCAGGCGAAGCCATCATAACAGGTCTTGCAGCTCTGCTGTGGCTCGGCTATGTCATTGCAATGTTTGTCGTATGCTTCATCATCGTCATCAAGTCTTCCAAGAACGACTATTGTATCGTAAACCTTCCGGGCGAAGTACAGACCGTATACAGGCCCTCTATCGTAGGTACATGGACATGCAGCTGCGGTTCCGTTAATCAGCATAACTTCTGCGGAATGTGCGGCAGCAAGCGTCCAATGGATACCTCATGGACATGCCCCGATTGCGGTACGCTCTCGACCTTCAAGTTCTGCGGTAACTGCGGATGTCCTAATCCCGCATTGCAGTCCGGAACGATCAGTGAAGAGTGATATCCCCTATTACTTGACCTTTCTCCACATCAGGAACTTGATGCCGAATACGATACACTCACCGATGAATATCAGGAGCGTGACCGCGATAGGATAAGTCATTCCTCTGGCGATCCTGAGGCACATCCTTCTGCTTTGAGCAGCTCAAGGTATCTGTCCTGATATTTCATCCTTCTGTCCCTTTACAACTTGAACGTGACCCCAAAAGGTCGCTTGGGGAAGGTATTATATCATTATGGGATCTGTTCACTAATACTTAACTTAATGTAAATCTTTTTTGCCATATAGCGTTGTATAATCACATTATGAGGGCTTCTATAGGCCCCATTCAGGAAAACGATCGGGAGGGATTTACCTTATGGATAAGAAGCGACTTGTTACCAGAAGTGACTTTGACGGACTTGTATGTGCTATGCTCCTCAAAGAGCTCGATCTCATCGACGAGATCAAGTTCGTTCATCCCAAGGATGTCCAGGACGGCAAGGTCGACCTGTCAGAGAACGACATCACTACGAACCTTCCTTTCGATCCCAGAGTAGGACTTGCTTTCGATCACCATGAAAGTGAGCTCATGAGAAACTCCGCAGAAGCTTTCGGCAACAAGTATATCTGCATCTGTGAGAAGTCGGCGGCACGCGTCGTATATAAATACTACGGCGGAGCTGAGACATTCAAGAACGTATCCGAGGAGATCATGACCGCCGTCGATAAGGGCGACTCGGCGGACTTTACGGTCGATGAGATCCTTCATCCCAAGGACTGGGTGCTCATGAACTTCATCATGGATGCCAGAACGGGTCTTGGAAGATTCCACGACTTCAGGATCTCCAATTACCAGCTCATGATGGAGCTCATCGGTTACTGTACGACCCACTCCATCGAAGACGTGCTTGCTCTCCCCGACGTCAAGGAACGTACCGATATGTACTTCGAGCAACAGGAGCTTTTCAAGAAGCAACTCAAGGAAGTAACGAAGATCTACGACAAGGTGGCAGTCATCGACTTAAGACCTCTGGAGACGATCTACACTGGCAACAGGTTCATGGTATATGCGATGTGGCCTGAAGTAGAGATGAGCGTTCACGTAGCTTGGGGATTCAAGAAGCAGAACACTGCCGTCATGATCGGCAAATCCATCGTCAACAAGAACGGCACTACCGATATCGGTGCCCTGTGCCTCTCCTACGGCGGCGGCGGACATACGAATGCCGGTACCTGCCAGCTGGATAACGACAAGGTAGACGGCGAGCTTCCCAATATAATCGCAAAGCTCAACGAACATAACTGAGCCTTATAAGCAGGATAATAACAAAGACACTTCCCTATAAGATCCGGGAAGTGTCTTTTGTCTTATTTAAGATATCTCATATGTATAGAAACATTCAGGGTAGCCTTTGTCCATCACCGTAAAGTCCTGCTCGTGCGAGGATAATACCCCTCCCCAGGAATCGTATACCTCACGGGCCTTATGGTTATCCTTCAATACACCTATCACGAACCGTTCGGCACCCTTTGTCCTCGCCCACTTTATGAACAGATCCTTCAAGGCAGTACCTATCCCCGTCCCGTGATAATTCGGATATACATATAGTGCCACCAGATCGGCATAGTCGCCCCTGAAGTATTCATAATCGGAATCGAGAGTTCCGAACATCAAGCCGACGATCCTGCCGTCACATTCAGCCACATATGCGATCTTCCGATCTCCTAAGAACTTCTCCTCAGAAAACTCACGGACCTTATCGTCTATACATTTGTCACGCGCATCGAATACCTCTTCGGGAAAGATGTGACCATATGCGGTACGCCATACGCTGTTAAGGAGCGTATACCACTGATATCCGTCTTCCTTACGAACTTTTCTGTAACTTATATCCATACTTATCTCGAATAGACACCTGTCAGGACTTCATTCTTATAAGCCTCTTTGTTCGGTACGGGATACTCGTCAGCGATCTTGGCAGCAAGCTTGTTATCGTACGGGATGCTCAGTATGTTCATGCTGATGGGAGCGGTCTCGGATGATCCGAGCTCGCCTTCTATCAGGAGTGCATGGCACCTGGTAACGCCGAATGAATTACCTACGCTTCCCGTGTTGATGGCATAGCCCATATCCATCTCCAGGACATAAGGCATATGAGAATCGCCGCAAATGAATCCTCCGTGGACCTTGCCCTTCGAATCGGTAAATCCGGGACGCAGTTCATCCAGAGGAAGATACGGATGGTAATTGATATCCGTCGGTCTTCCGTGAAGGAGTCTGAAGTTGATACCGCTTATAAGCACCTCATCTTCAAGAGGCAGCGACTCGAGCCATTCTAAGCGCTCTTCGCCCAACTGCTGATAGTAAAATGCGTCAGACGCCTTAAAGTCAGGATCTTCCTTAGCACACTTATATACACCTTCATCCCAGTTGCCCGCGATAAAGTGGTTACAGTTCTTACGCACCCAGTCAAGGGTCTTATCTCCCTCGGGTCCCTTGCCTACACAGTCTCCGAGAAACCAGACATCATCAGGCTTTATCCTCTCCATCTCTTTCTCAAGTGCGGCAGTAGCAGGCATATTACCGTGCAGATCTGCCAGGAACAATAATTTCTGCATAAGAACCTCCTATAGTGCATACCAGATGTTAACACAGAAAACGTTCCTGTTGATACCCCTGAAGGAAACTATAGTATGCATTTCAAAATGCACCTTATGAGCACTTATAAAGTTCCTTATCGACAATGCCGTTATCGAGGCTAAGCTCGATCTCAAATCCGTCCGTAAGTTCAGTCTTTGTCATCACGTTAAGGAAAAGATATATAAGTATCCCTATGCATGTTCCTACCTGTGACAGCATAAATAAGCCCAAGGTCTCCGAGACAGCTGCAACAATACTCTTACAGGTCGCACTTCTCCATTTAATACAATCTCAACCTCTTTTTCTCTTATCTGAAAGCTTAGATTCTCTCATAACTCCTCTTATGCGGCAACTCCGGGAAGACCTTATCTGATGCTATACAAAAGATAAAAGCTAAGTCCATGGGGCTTAGCTTTCTTTCCTTGTATTAATTAAGACTCGTATCCGACAAAGGATTGTCTGAAGCCTTCTTCCAACGATCCTGCTATCGTGATAAATACATCCGCAGTATTCCCGTGATATACGAAGGTCAGTTCAATATCGCCGTTTGCCGTGAACGATGCGACATCGATATTCATGTTATTAACGATATCATCCTCCGTAAGTTCGGGAGAAGCGAGATTAGCTCTTATCTCTCCTATATAGGAATCCACGTTATTGTAAGTAAAAAACACGGCCATATCTTCAAATCCCTGTGTATTCTTTAAGATCTCTTCAATGGTAGCAAATGCTGTATCTGCACCAAGACCGTCTTCATCCGGCTCAAAAAAGCATTCGACTTCCCTGCCGCCCCAGAAAGCCACTTTGCCGATATATCCCACATCGGAAGAAGAATATTCAAGTACATCACCGGTACTTAATGTATGAGGTTCCGGCGAAATGCTGAT
This sequence comes from Oscillospiraceae bacterium, assembly GCA_900176545.1. Classification (GTDB taxonomy): domain Bacteria; phylum Bacillota; class Clostridia; order Saccharofermentanales; family Saccharofermentanaceae; genus Saccharofermentans. The sequence continues at coordinate 219,994 of FWXP01000004.1, read as the reverse complement.
AAGGACACGTACACTATCGTAAAGCACAGAGAAGAAGCCTTTGGTTATAGTGCCCGCTGCATGCAAGGTATGGGCATAGTAATCTTCGGGTTCCGAATTCCTGTCCCAATAGATAAATTCGATACGGACATCTCTGTCATCATCAGTTATTACGATACGGGCAAGAAAATAATCTTCTCGTACAATATCGGCATCGAAGGGCTCCTCGGAATCTTTATTGATCACATCAAGGCCCTCACTGCAGATCAGGTCCATCGCATCCGAGTTATACTTATCAATATCCCTGTACAGCTTCTCAAAAGCATCCTGAAGCGCTTTCTTCGTATCGGGATTCTTCTTGCTCTCACCTAACTCCACTCCTACTTCTGTTCCGTTATAAGTAACAGTAGCGCTGTACCATTCGCCAAAACTGCTTATTGCTTCTGTGCCGTCTGCAAGAATAAGTATGTTGTCCATCAGTGCCCCTCCCTTATACGGCGTCTTTATTGACTAGCCGTACTCTGGGGTTATCTTAACATACTATCCTGATTATGTACTTTACTGTTTTTCTCATACGTTGTTACTCTCCTTTTGCCCCCCATGATCATGCCTATAGATCAACGCGAATAGAACTGCCAGCAGGATGTCAGGGATCAGAAGCACTAATAAAGTTTGTAATGTTATATTGAAAACTCTTACCCGGAGAGGAGGCACTTCGATCTTAAATACGTGTACTATATGATCTTCATCGTAGTACGTGAAAGTAATTTCATCGCCCACCCGATACTCTAAATCTGCATCTTCGGTCGATCTGCCATCTATAGTGAACCGGCGCTCGCCTTCTTCATTCTTCACCTTGATACGAATAACCTTGAAATGGATAGGTCCATCAGGAGACCAAGTCTGAACCTCCGTTATCGTCCCGCTATAAGCGGGGAAATCATGGAAGATGGAACAATCAGAACCGTAGTAGCTGACGCGCCTACGTGCGATCTCAGATCTAACGCCTGCTGCGACGGCAATGATATTCATCAATGCTATAAGCGACACGCATATTATAATAATGATCTTCTTTGCAGATGGAATAATACGTCTCATGTCGTAACCCTCGTTCAAGATAAGCCTATCACCCGGAGGAGATGTTTTTAAGATACCGGCAGTATGAGTTGTATCTGTTATCAGTTTTGACCGCTTGCCTTAGCAGACTTATTCAGCATACTGCGAACCAGACGCTTGAGCATACCGATCACTCTATCTAATAATGAATCTATCAGACAGGCCAAGAACAGACTTGCCGAAAATACACAAACAAAGAGGAATAGCTTTGATCTGATATTCAGCTGAGGAATGATAAAGCTGTTAAGAAGATATATCGTATAGGTATACTTCCCAACGAATAACAAAGGCTTAGCCTGTAATACCCTTCCGATCAAGCCATCAGGACACAATGCGATGAGAAGCACAAGCAGGCTCATAAAGGATCCTACGGTATAGATCAGATTCCAGCCGATATAGTATTCAGACAATGACGGATCGAATATTCCCAATACATCACTTGAAGTAATTACTATCAACAACACTATAGTTATCACCATAGCCCGGACTATCCCGGAATGGCGTCGGATATTCGAAAGGACGTTGGATCTTTTACGTATATATCTGAATATGTATCCTGCTGCTATACCGAGCATCAGCTGATCAAATCTGAGATCGAACATTCCCGTATACAGGAAAAAGAGTCTCGCTGCCGCAGCAAGCAAGATAAATACTACTGCAACAACAAGATCATTTCTCAGTGCTTTTATATTCTTCGCTAACAATAAGATGGCTACAAAGACAAACGGAATAATATACATAACCCAAAAGAAAGCATATACATACCATAAATGCCCGTATATATTTCCAAAGTAAAGAAGACTTATAAATGTATCTCTAGGAATCACATCGTATCCCGTCTGAAGCCGAGTAAAGAGCAGTACAAGATAATAAGCCGGAAGAATGCGAAGCGCCTTCGATCCATAGAACTTAAGGATCGATCTGATAGATAAGAATCGCTGTTCATAAGAATCCTTGAACGGATTAAGCAGAAGGAATCCCGTAAGCGCAAAAAAGATCGCGTTTGCAACGCCTCCCTGATTCAAGATACTGCAATGTGAGAGAACGACGATAATTATCGCAACTCCGCGTAGACCGTCAAATTGAGTAAAACGACCGCCGTTCCCGGGCGGATCGGCTAAAACCTGCGTTGATTTTCCCTTTTCCTCTTCGTTCATAGTTGAGATCCTTTGATTGCAAATCGATCCGAAGCTTCCGGGATCTTCGGTATGTAGTATTTATACAAGCATCTTTAACAAACTCAATCGTCAAGATTATACCACATATCCAAAGGCAAAAGACCGATGCTCATACCCGTAAGACTTAGTCACGAAGCCTTAGTTTTCTTTGCTGCACTCTTCTCCAAGATAAGTGTTATAGCCGAGAGGATCAGAGGGATGATGAAGAATGCGAGGATCGTTATTATCGTAAGCGATGTATCTATCCACTCTTCAGACAGTGTCATGGTGCCTCCGATCAGTGAGATCACCTCAAATACACCGTCTCCTATAAGGCTCAATATGGGCAGAAGACATGCCAGTGCCTGTTTCCCCTTCTTAACGAAGAGGAGCATAGCTATCTGTGTGAGCATAGGACTTATAGTTATGAGCAAGCTTATTGGGATCCATACAAGGAACAGGAGCCTATAGATATCGAAGTCACTAAAGTCAACATAATCGGCTTCGATATAGTGGTTTATCTTTACGGCTCCCAGTATCAGGATCAAGATGACATCCATGACAATGGTAATGATGTTAAGTATCTTGCGCATAGTCTTATCCCCTATCTACTTGTCAGTGTAAATTTACACCAACGGCGCAGATGTTGTCAACACGCGTACTTCCTGCTTGAGATACATATAAGATCACACTATCTTATCGAGTACGTTCTTATTCTCCATAACGAAGAAGTATACTTCCTTGATGAATCCCGTCAGATGATCCTTAGAGACGACTGCATACCTTATGCCGCCCTCGGTACGCACTTCAAAGTCGATATTATCCAACTCGCATTCCGCACCAAAGTCTCCAAAGAGCATCGAGAGCAAAGGATCTTTTCCCTTATGTTCTATGAATACAAAGACTTCATCCTTCTTCTCAACGCTCTTGATCTTAAGGTCGATACCGTTAAAGGTATAGATGCTGCAGTCGCCTTTGTCCTCGATACTATACATACCGTATCACTTCAATACTTCTTCTAACTCATTGAGGGATAAGCCCCTTACAAGAAGCCTTTCGTTATCTTCGGCAGCTTTATAATCATCAAGCCTCGTAATAGCTTCAAAGTAATCGCAGTCGCCGAGGATGCCTTCCTTGGTAGTACTGACCAACATGAGCTTGTACTCATTAACTTCCTGTCCTTCTACCGCATAGTGAGGCACTTTGGGAAGGATAGTATCGGTGCCCTCGGTCAGAGCAAAAGCACAGAAAGGACTTCCGTCCGGCTTAGAATAAAAACTCGGATTAGCCTTATAAGCGTTATCCCAATTTGAAATGTCCTTCTTCTTAAATACATCAAACAGACCCATGGTTCGCAACCTCTTCTTGTACATGCTGATAATTACATAAGTAAGTTAACCTTTCTGCTTGATATATGCAATGAACAAAATCCAATTAAGTAGATAACACAATCGGATTGTTTGGCAACTTTACAATGGTACTGATTCGGTTATATCCAACAGTGCGAGCGAATCGCTTAACGATCATTAAGCGAAACGCACAATAATATTTAACATAACACAAGAATATTTGTTGACATTCTAGAATATCTAGGAAACCGATTGACTGTCATCAGTTTCAATAACTATAATCAGAAACCATCAGAGGAAAACTCTTTAACTGCAGTAAAATGGTTCAATTCTGAATAAATAAGTAAGAGGTGATACAACATGAAGAAAAACATGAAAAAAACTGTCGCTGCAGTAATGGCAGCAATGACAATGGTTTCAACTATGGCGACTACAAGTCTTGCCGCATCAGACGGCCACATCGGTAACACACAGATTTCATTTTGGTGGGGATTTAAGAAAGTATATGTTGGCGATTGCAATGAAGATGGCATTATAAACTCTGTAGATCTAATAGCGATTAAGTCTGTTTCAGATAAGGGCTGGTACTGGTGGAGTAATGCATGGGCTGTTTACGATTGTAACCAGGACGGTTATGTCGATGATACTGACGTACAGCTTATGACTGACTATTTATTAGGTTGATTAGATATAACTGATTCAGTTCACAGACTCTAAGTGAATAGATACAGGCGAATTCATTTAGACACTATCAATTAAATCAGGCCGGGAGCACGAACCAAGCGCAGCGGAGTTTGTGCTTCCGGCTTATTAAATTACAGGAACCTCAAAAGAATATCCATCAACCCTACTTATCATACGCACTGTACTCTATAATATTCCTATATGAACGATACTTTGAAGAACAAGACAGCTTTAGTTACCGGAGCTAATTCCGGAATGGGAATGGCTACCGTGAGAGCATTAAGCGACATGGGAGCTCGTGTCATCATGCTCTGCAGAAGCGAGAAGCGCGGTAAAGAGGCGCTCGAAAGGCTCCTGTCAGAAGACACGTCCCGCACTCTCGAACTTATCCTCTGTGATCTCGGTGATTACGATTCTATAAGAAACTTCGCAAACATTGTCAGGAGCAACTACGATCACATAGACATCATAGTCAACAATGCAGGCTTCATATCCCTCGACAGGCAGGAGACCAAGGAAGGTCTTGAGAGGCAGTTCGGGATCAATCACATCGGTCATTTTCTTCTTACCATGAGCCTACTGGATCTTATGGGCGAAGGCGGACGGATCGTCAATGTATCATCAGGCGCGCATAAAGTGGGTAAGATCCATTTCGATGACATCAATCTTCACAAGGGGTTTAATGTCATCACTGCATATTCACAAAGCAAGCTCGCTAACGTACTCTTCACAAGAGAGCTCGCAAGGCGCGTCAAAGACCGCGGGATAACAGTCAACTGCTGCCATCCCGGAGCCGTTGCGACAAATATTGGTATCGACAGAGAGACCGGATTCGGTAAGACAATAACGGGACTATTAAAGCCGTTCTTCCAGACCCCCGAGCAAGGCGCAAGGACAGCGATATTCCTTGCTTCCGACTCTTCTGTATCTGATATCACCGGGGAGTATTTCTATAAGTGTAAGATAGCTAAGTCTTCGAAGCAGTCTAAGGATCCCCAACTTGCAGAAAGGTTCTTCGAATTCAGCAAGGAGCTCGTCGGGATCTCTTGACCACACCTTTATCGACGATCCACCCATCAGCATCAGTCGTAAGTCTTATATAGACCGTTTTATCTCCGCTCTCATCTTGTCAAAAAGAGCCATGATCGCTTTCCAATCGGTCACGCAACCATCAACATTCCTAAGAGAATCTACCTTTTGAGAAAAAACATCTTTACGTAATCTGTTTTCTCGAATAAGGCCGTCGGTATCAACTTCAACTCCGGAGATCCCGTTACTCACAACATCTTCAACCTGTTTGTCCATATCCTTGTGAAAGGATGAGAAGAATCTTTGAACTTCAGCAACAAATTCAGAATACGAGATCTCGACGCAACCGGACGGATACTTCCAGATGCTGCTCAGCTTATCACTTCTGGGAATTACACTACCCCATAGGATCTTAATATTATCCCCGCACCTGAAGCATCCGATATGAGGTCCCTCGATAAGATGTCCCGAATCAAGACAGCGATCGTAGAACCACGATGTCAAAGTCTCGTATTCTCCGAAGTAAAACTCATCGAACGCTTCATCGTCCTTATCGGAGTAAAGGTCCTTCCAAGCCTCAGTATCTTTCTCAAAGCTCTCTACTGCATCATATAACGTTCTCGGGATAGACTCGGAAACATGAGAGAGGATATCAGAAAAGTCTTCCAGAAAACGCGAAAGCTGGTAATCGTTATACTTAATGAGATTGCCTTTCTCGTCCGCATGCGCCTTCGCATATTCGTATATCACTGAATCGCCGATCTCGATCCATAGCAGACCGTCAGTAAGGCCAAACCAATGAAGGGTCGGATGAGCCTCTCCCCACGGGGTTATCTCTGAAGGCTTTTTGAGCAAATAGTTTATCCTGAACATAGATACCGAAATAGTTCTAACAATACGATCTGTTAATCATACCCGAAAGGCATCGTTCAACTTCTTTCGAAGGTCTCAGCTTGGTACCAAAAATCGTCTTTAGCATCGTGTCTTTGCTCGACAAAGTACTCTGTTCCATCTACCATATGTGTTTCCTTGATAACTCCATGATCAAAATAAAACGCCCAGGTGTCATCTTCGGAGGAAATACTAAAACCTCTGACATTGTCAGCAGTTGCTCCGCTCTTGTCAAAACTTATCCTCATGTTCTCCGGGTCAACGGTAATGGTATCTGAAACCGGGACCTCATACCCTCCTGCATCCATAATGAGGTAAAAGTTCCACTCGCTCGGGAACTCCCCGCTTTCAAAGACTTCTTTTAACGTAAGGAAGTCTGATTCTCTTAATGCATATTCTTCATCAAAATTTAGTGTTATGTGTTCTCCTCTGATATATGCGCTCCTAAATCCAAGCCTGTTTTTAGGGTTGCAACGATATACTTGCTCCCCATACAGGAAACTGCATCCGTTAAGAGCAAGAAGCATGATCATCAGTATTGCGGCAATAATCTTTTTCATATTTACCTCTCCTTACATATTGGGGATATTCACGACTGTCAGTTATGACAGCCGCCGTGACCACATCCGTGATTTCCGTGACCGCATTCATGGCCTTCTTCATGATCATGGTGATCACATCTGGCCTCAGGATCATAGTTGAGATTCTCTTCAGCAAGAGCTTTCGCAGCCTCATCCGCAGATCCCTGAACTCCACCGTAAAGTTTGATCCCGGCTTCGGCAAGTGCCATCCGTGCTCCCATTCCTATTCCGCCACAGATAAGCGCATCGACTTCTGCTGCCTTAAGGAATCCGGCAAGAGCACCGTGTCCGCTTCCGTTCGTATCAACGATCTGGCTGCATACGATCTGTCCATTCTCGACATCATAGAGCTTAAACTGTTCTGTGTGTCCAAAGTGTTGAAAAATATTTCCGTTCTCATATGTTACTGCAATTCTCATAATATTCGTTCCTTTCTTAGTAGCTCCGATATTGAACATTTCTTTCAATTGGTATGCTCCGCCACTTATCTGAAGCCTTTTACCATCTATCAAAGCATCAGCGATCTTCTTTCTTGCCGAATCGTAAATAGAAGTTACGGTCGTCCTTGCTACACCCATTCGGTTGGAGCATTCTTCCTGTGTCATGCCTTCTTTATCGATCAGCCTTATAGTCTCGAACTCATCAAGCCTCATCACGACAGTCTCGTCAGAAGAAACTTCATCAGGAGAAAACGACCAGTGATCCGGATACTGACTAATGCAACGGCATCTTGGTCTACGTGTCATAGCAACACCTCTTTTCTGACATATGTCAGTTTTATGTTATTCCCTTATTTGACATATGTCAAGAATGTTGTTTTCTTACCACCTTTTTCGAAGCGAAAATCCATTCCGGTGCCACCACAATCCTCTTCACCAGGATCCATATGCTCATCAGGACCTTTATGGAAAACTCTTTCTTTAGACCAATGTATCGTCAAGAAGAAAATCCAGGATGCCGACATTCAAGATTCCGTTATCATCATACCAGCGTTTGCGGATATCATGACGGACAATGATCTTTGGGAATGCATCACCTGTTAGGGAGAATGGTCTGTTCTCTATTTTTATCTTCTCTTCGGTTTCAAGTGCGAAAGCTGACTGAATATAAGTCTTCTTTCCTCCACGGTTTGCAATGAAATCGATTTCTCTTGCAACCTGAACATTATTGTTCGATTTGTTCTTCTCAGTACTATAAACGACTCCTATATCAACTTCGCATCCGCGAATACGAAGCTCATTATATATAATGTTTTCCATTATATGCGTCATTTCCTGCTGTCTGAATCCAATCCTGGCATTACGAAGACCAAGATCTTCACAATAATATTTATTCGGGTAATCAAAGTAATTCTTACCCTTTACATCATATCGGCGGCATTCTTCAAACAGATAAGCATCCTCCAGATGATCCATATATGATTTGATCGTGTTGTTCGATACCGTATTCTCGCCGGAAAGCTTCTGCTTTGAGTTCAGAGAATTCGCTACGTTCGTCGGATTTGTCAAAGATCCGATCGATGAACAGAGCAGATCCAAGGATGCAGAAAGAATATCCTTGCGTTGGATCTTCTTTCTTTCAACGATATCCTTCAGATACACTTCTGAGAATAATGACTTAAGATAGTTCATCTTTTCAGTATCATTCGGTCTTGAAAGCACCAGAGGCATACCACCGAAGAAAGCATAGTTATCAAAGGCATCCTGTTTATCACCTCCGACTGCATCATAGTATTCAGAGAAGCTCAGGGGATGAACGCGGATCTCATCACTTCTTCCGCGGAACTCTGTAAGGATATCACTCGACAGCATCTTCGAATTACTTCCGGTAACATATATATCAAGATTCTTCAAAGACTTAAGATCATTCAGCGCATCATAAAAAGTGATCTTCTTCCCGTTAGGAATATACGGGTTAGTAACTTCATCAGACATCTGTATCTCGTCAACAAACAAGTAGTACTGATCGGACTGACCTTCAACGATATCCCGAACTTTCTTCGCCAGTGCAAGAGGATCCCTGAATTCAATATCCTTGGCGAGATCAAGTTCAAAACTTAGAATATGATCTTCCTTGACCCCTTGATTGATCAGATAAGCACGGAACAGAGTGTTGAGCAAATAAGATTTACCACATCTTCTGATACCGGTAACAACCTTAACCTGACCATCCCACATAAAAGAGATAACTCTCTTTAAATACAGATCACGTTTTATATCCATAAATCCCTCCATTGAGAACTTGCCTAACTAATCAGGTAACATTTCAATATAAGTATGCCTCAGGCATATGTATAAGTCAATCAAGCAATTGAAAGGTATCGCACTTAGTTAGGTGAGTTTTCAGTGACTTATATTGGATATGCATCCACCCCGTTCAAATCCAAACAAGATCAACCGGATACAAAATCGCCTCTCCAAGCTAACTTGAAGAGGCGATCATCAACTGAATATTCGTATTTCTCACTTAAGGCTCCCGTTCCAAGTGTAATTGCAGCAAATATTTTCACGGGAAGTTTAAACACATCTGCAACATTGAAATCTATAGACATAATGCTATCTCCTATTCTTCACACAATGCTTTCCGAACACACGTCAGATATATAAAGGTTATCGCTTTGCATACCTGTTACTACAGAAGCAATTAGTTCATAAAATCAGGAATTATCTGTGCTGACGAATACTATGGCGTAAACACTATTCCTACATCAATCGCTTATAAATATCTAATGTGCTCTCAATCTGGTACTGTAACAGCCATGCCGCATTGTTGTACTCCGACACTGCTTTTACAGACTTTAGCAAAGCCGGAAAATAGGCCTCAGTTTCTCTAATCATCCGAAATATCCTGTCTCTGCTTAATCCCCATGACATCGTAGTCAGGTTATTACAACGATCCAGGCACTTAATAAGCGCGGCCTTGGGGTTAGCCTTAATTGCCTTATAGTATGCTTTCATTACTGTGTCGCGGTTTGTGGGATTAGTTTTCTCATGGGTGAGAAGAATAACAAGCTCTTTTGTCTTTTCATTGACCGGAAGGTCATCAGCTTTTTTTTCACAGTCTTCAATTACATCGTGCAGCAGGCATGCGGCAATGATGTCGTCATCGTTTATACTCATTGCTAATGCGTGACAGGCCAGATTCAGCGGATGATATATATAAGGAATATCGGACTTTTTGCGTTTTTGACCATTATGAGCTTCGACAGCGAAATCTAAAGCCTTTAGAGTATTTGTCAGGCCGAGAGCTTTGGCTGAAGTCTTTACATATGTTTTCATATGCTCCCAGTTATAGATTGTGTCCTTCGTTTTGAAAGCTTTTGGCTTATCTTCAACCAATGCAGATAATGAAACATCAAAGAGCTCAGCCAATCGGAGAAGCTTATCTGTATCTGGTTTATACGCGTCTCGTTCCCAGGATGATACCGCTTGAAAGGTAACGCCTATCTTATCTGCTACCTGCTCTTGAGTGAGCTTATGCTCTTCGCGAAATATTTTAATGTTACTTCCGATACTCATGATTGTCTCCTGTTATCGATTCATTATCTGTTTTGCAAGGTTTTCCGGAATCTCTTCGATCTCATCCATGATGCTAAGACTTCCAAAGCCATATGGCGAATTATCATAGGGGTCATATCCCATAAGGCGATCCAAAATTACGTTCTTACTATCCGGAACCCAAGTTCCATCTGTGTACAGGTAGTATCTGCCACCATCTTTCTTACCCAATCTTCTTTCCTTAATCAAATAGTAAATAACTTCGTCCATGCAATGCACCTCACTTTAATCCAAGTCATAGCCGCAATCATAAAAGCCCCACTCAGAATCATAATGAGCAAAGGATGCTTGGGGATCCGTCTTGCGTAACTCAGCCAGATCCCTGACCATATTATCGAAAAGCTTACGTTCCTCCTCATTCTGAATAGGTGGAACAAGTTCCGTTTTTGGTCTATTCGCATTTACAAAGTCCACGAAAGTGTTATATCTTCGATCTTCATTTTCCATGTGTAATACCTCCTTCCAGTAATAGGATAGAGGTTCCTACACATAAATTTTAGCGAGAAGAGATAGAAGATACAACAAAATACTCAAGCCTAACTTGAATAGACATCTGATTTGCCGGATCTCACACCACTTCAATGCAGCTCATAGCCCTGTTCACGGACCAAAGCTAAGCATTGAGGAGTAATATAGTTTTTCTCCTTCATTATGTCGTAAAGCGGATTGGCAGGCTTGTACTCTACTTCAGTATACGGTGCCAGCTTTTTTACATATCTTGCCAGTGATTCATATGCCTTCGTAACACAGTCAGGTCTTTTGATCAGATTGCCGTCAGCATCAAAATATTCTGTTATACAGTATATGCGAGCTCTCGTTATATGCTTATCCTTACTGTCTATGTAGGAAAAACCGGCTCGACTCAGACAAGAATATACCCTCTGAATCCGCGCACAGAATAGTAGGAATCCGCGCCGTTGTGAAAAGTGAACACGGTATCATAGCGGCGTTCGCAGAACAGCGCGCCGCCCTTACTGCGGATATCATCTGGTGTAGCGATCCAACTTGACGTTTTCAGATCAAATGAGTCGAGACTTTGCAGTCGACGATAGAGTTCCTCCGTCATCATCGAAACGCCAATCTCTTTTGCTTTCCGCTCGGCGCTGCCTGACGGTGGGTTTTTAGTGCGCCCATGCAATGCCTTTTCGTCATAGCACAGGCTTCTGCGCCCGACGGGCGATTCCTTTGCGCAGTCGCAGAAAATGAGTTTTCCCGTCTTTACGTCATAACCCATGGTGTCCGGCTCACCGCCGCTTTCCTCCATCTTTTGCAAAACCGCGATGGCAGCGGGAGCCTCACGCAGCCTATGCTCCACCTCGGACCATTCCAGACCCGGATGAAGATTCCTGTGTTCTAAAAACCTCGTTTTCAGTATTTCCAACATCATGCTCGCCTCTATAAATCCCGATTTATCTTAATCTATTTCCTGTCTATTTACTGTTCCATTATACAATACGAGCCGGGATCACTCCTGGCTCGTATAATTCGTGATTAACGCTTCTGCAAATGATCCGGTTTTCTATTGGGCAGAAATGCCGGAGATCTGAAAGCTTATCACAATCTCATTTTTGCCGTCGAATTGAAAGATTTTCGATTCGTCCGCATTCTCTGCGGAAGTAACTCCCGACTCATTGTCATAACAGTCAAAGTATATGTATCTGGTTTCTTCATCTATGGATATCGTTTCCCCGTTGTCTATGGCAACAAGCGGCGTGCCGTCACAGGATACTGTAATATTGGTGATTTCTGCGTTCGAAATGTCCATATTCTCCGTATCATCATTCTGTTCATATACAAGTTTGATTCCTATATATGAGAGTCCGTCAATGGCTGATGCTGCGTCAGCATCTTCCGAACGGTTCACGGTGATAGTATAAGTTCCGTCTTCGTACACCTCTTCAAATGAAGAATAGTAATCAGCATATGATCCGCCATCTTCATATACTATATCGAGAAAAACATATGCCGGGATTGCGTAATCCTGTACGTTTCCGGGTTCATCATCCGAAAATGATTCATCAACTTCTTCCTCGATATCTTCCACGATTTCCGGCTCATTCCTGTCCGAAGCAGACTCAAATATGTTTACAACAAATGTAATCACAAGGCCTGTGAATATCACAGCCAAAAGAGAATACATTATCCCGGATAATATCTTTTCATTCTTCACAGATGCCTTTTTAAAATCATTATATTTATTCCTGATCGGCAAACTGATCTTGTCAAATATCCATTTGAATAATAATGGTCCTAAAACCCCCGCGAGCACATACAGGATCTTTGCATTGTTTCCTATATCCCAAAAGTACCATTCCGATCCCTTGAAACTCTCGATATCAAAACCCGGTATAGCTGCTATATGCCGGCTTATCAGCAACAATATGCAATTTAAAATATTGAAAAAAAGAATATGAAATCCCATGATCCAGAAAGTATTGCAGGACATGTAATTTACAAATCTGCTTTCTCCCACCGGTTTTGCGATGAGATCCACAAAAGTCAGCCAGAACAGGGTTCCGACAATTGAAGATATAAGCGGCGTAACATAATACGGACTATAAAATCCCGTCAGATCGTTTATCCTGTCAACCGCAAGATCATATGCGTTCGGCAGATAAAGAGTCCGCACGGCATTTACAACAAGAAGTGCAAACATCAGTCCGATCTTAAATCCGGCCGAAAGACTTGTATGTTTTTTCTCGACATGCTCCCTGTAGATAACACCCATCTCTAAAAACGGAAGGAAGAACAGACATTTAAGCGGCACAAGCAGATACGTCAAAGACTGCGGATCAGTATTTTTGGCAAGATATACAACAAATATATGGGCTGCCGTAAACAAGGCAAGCATTACGTAACTATTCCATATCCTGTGCAGCAGCTTCTTCATGACCGCGTAAACCATCAGTGTCACAAAGAGTGCAATAACAAACCACATTGCTTCAGCGATAGCGCCAAAGGAGCCGACTGTTACGATCCTGTCAAGAGCATATGCAAAATACCCCGAAGGCACGGGCGTCATCTCGTCTCCGAGCTTTATCCAGTTGATCAACTGTTGAATGCCAAAAACAGCCAGTGATATTCCCATATACGGAACTAACAGGGATCTGACCTTTTTGATGAAATACGGCCACATTTTCGTGAATGAATCCACCTTGTTGAAATAACCGGAAATAAAAACGAACATCGGCATGAAAAATGAATTGTACGGCATGAAATTGCCGAAAATATCAAAACACGTAAACGTATGGGAATCAACAACCATAAAAATACCGATTGCTGATAATATCATGAATTTTTTGTTAGTTTTTGTCCGCAGTGCGCTCATAGAATATGTTTATCTCCGTTTTCTTTGTTCTTCCCGGGCTTAGTTCATTTAATTCCTGATATTCGTGATTAATCAAGCTGTTTACACATTACGATCGTTTTGCCGTCGTTCTTAAATTCGGAAAATCCGAGTTTTTTATATAAACTTCCGGCTCTTGTATTATCGTGATCCACATTCAGAATCAAATAAGAAAAACCAATATTTTTACTTGTTTGACAAGCATACCTTATCATTTCGCTTCCTATCCCTTGATTACGGTATTCTTCATTCACGGCCAGATATGATAAGTACATCGTTCTATTATCCATCGGACGCAAAAACATGCCTGCAATATATCTTTTATTCAAAATATAGGCATACATTATCCGGATATTGTTCTCAACCTCGAACTCTATTCTTTTTCTTTTCTCTATGTTTTTCTCGAAATCCCAAAATGAAAAACAATTCTGAATCTCGCTGCAATCTATCCGCTTTATACTATTACCTTCAATATTCATTTTGGCATTTCTCTGTAAATATAACTGCTGATATTCCTGTCTAAGGGTTGCCTATCAATAGGGATTATAACATGCCAAGTAAAGAACTCTTGATTTTTTCTAATCCCCCGGAAATTAACTGTTGATACCCTAATCCTTCTCAAACACCCTCCAAGGACTGAGTCATATCGACTACAGGCCTTATATAATGATTTGCAATTTTACATCATACTTTAACAGTGTTTTTCTTTGATCTCTTAATAAGAGCAACTGCACTAAAGTATATCAGAGCACCAATAAAAGCACCTGTTGTATTAAGTATTAAATCATCTATGTCACTAGCTCTCTCATAGAATAACAATTGAGACACTTCAATCAAAAAAGAATAGCCAAAACCTGCAAGCGTAACTTTAAAAATATTATCAAGCCACTTAAAACATAATCCCCAGAATATCCCAACAGGAATGAACATGGCGATATTTCCATATGTATTGAGTGCCCATCCGTGATATCTTTCATTCAGGAAAGTCAATGGTCTGAAATTAATCCCAAAAGGCAGTATTTTTTCTGCATCAAATCTAAGAATTCCAATATGTCCATCCACGAGATGCCAGGGAAAATAGACAATTCTTGAAACTACAACGATGCATATATATACGGTCAACAACAAACACTCCCGCTTCCAATCTATGCCCTTTTCCCTGAAAGCAGCAAAACCTCTTACAAGCACCCAGAGGATTGTAATGATCACAAGCAATTGCATAAAAGAAATCTCAAGCACTCTTCTTTACTCCTATCATCCCTTCAAATCTTGATTTGTCTATCAAACCTGTTTATCTCCCATACTAATACCCTGTTCCATATATCAACGGAACACCCTGTAGCATCCCAAAGTGTTCCGTCAAGGTCAAAATCTGACTCCTGTTCTTCGAATTTTCGAGGACAATTCTAGCATTGTCACAGGAGTTTATTTCAGGGATTTTTGTTGTATTATACTGATGATTTTATTGACTAAGGAATCTCCTCTGTCTTAAGTATTATATCATCGAAGTTTGACATCTCTTACGCGGATTGATGGTGCTTCTGATAATACTCCAGTGCATGCCTGATGTAATCGCATGTCTGCTGGTATGATGTGTCTCTCGGAAGAAACGCACTGATCTGATCATAGGGAATGTGGAGCTTATCTTTTTGGTTTGGCTTTTCTTCTCTCATGATCGATTCGATTATTAAATCGCTTCTTTAGTTTATTGAATCAGCAGAGTGTATGATCAAAGATTAAGAATAATAAAGGTCGTCCACTCGGACGGCCTTTATATAATTAATAGAAAACGATAGTTTTATCTTCTACATTGATTCAAGCGCATCCAACAACAAAAGCTCATCACCATTAAACATATGCGAATAGTGTTTTAAGATCGTTTCCTGTGTATCACCGCTCACAAATTCGATTATCGGCAACGGCACATTAAGTCTGATGAGATTACTTATATACGTGTGACGGAAATCATGACAGCAATAAGTGCGAAGTCCTGTAGTCTTGCATGCTTTCTCAATCATCATTCTGCAAGCACTGTGATTCCAGGTTATGATGCGCGCATTCTCGTCACCTCCATGCTGAAGGTGGTCTCGGTATACTTCATTAAAGATCTCAACTACACACTCCGGCAGCGGTATTACTCTGTTTTTGTGATTCTTAGTATCTTTCAGAAGACGGTAAACAGAATTGTAAGACTTGTTTACACTGATACGGATGATCTTTTCGCCGGGTTTATCAGAACTCATGAAATCACTGTATGTAAGTGCAATTATCTCCCCTATTCTCATGCCTGTATAATAAAGAAGATTCAACAACAGTCGGTACTTGGGATAGTTGTTTCTTCCAAGGCGGCGGAACTCATTGTTACTGAAGAATTGATCCAGCAACAAGAACTCTTCTTTTGTTATGACATTCTTACGTGCCCCGGTATTGATTCGCGGCGAATCCCAAAAATCCAGAGGATTCTCACTTATACAACGATTCCTATATGCAAGCTTGATTATCTTTCTGATACACGAGTTAATATTCCATATAGTCTCTTCGGAATAACCGTATTCCCTGCAACTGTCGATTAGTCTCAGATAATGTGATTCAGTTATGTCCTCTATCGCCAGATTCGGTGACCAGAACTTGGTTATCATATTAAATTGTTGATCGGTATTACGAACTGATATCAGACTGTATCTGTTTGCCTTGGCTTTCTCATTCCAAAGCTCTTTTGCCTGCTGCAAAGTGAATTTTTCACACGTTTTTCTCTCGCTTGTGTTCTTCTTACAAGCAAGCAGATCCTTAGCCTCTTTATACGAATTTATACTGTAATACCATTTTTGTCTGTGTTTCTTCTCGTTAGTCAGAGGATCGACCTCAGAATAACAGTACTTCACATCGTATTTTCCGGTAACCATATTCTTATAGATACCGGGCTGTTTTGTTGATATCCTCACACTATTCTTGGACATAAAAAAGACCTCCATCGTATATTTTTATTGGTATACGATTATTTATCACAAAAAATACGATAAATATACGATTATACGGAAAATATACGATGAAAGCCTATATTCGTCTTCTCTAAACCCTTTATTTTCAGGCTTTTACTGGTTCTGTGACTTCAGAGTCGGGAACAGCAGAACATCTCTGATGCTGGGGCTGTCTGTCAGGAGCATAACGAGACGGTCGATGCCGTATCCGATACCACCCGTGGGAGGCATACCGATGGAGAGCGCATTGAGGAAGTCTTCATCTGTGTGGTTGGCCTCTTCGTCACCTGCTGCGAAGGCTGCATCCTGTGCTGCGAATCTCTCACGCTGATCGATGGGATCGTTAAGCTCGGAATAAGCATTACACATCTCCCATGTGTTGATGAAGAGCTCGAATCTCTCAACCTTCTCAGGATCGTTAGGCTTCTTCTTTGTAAGAGGAGAGATAGCAAGAGGGTGATCCATAACGAATGTAGGCTGGATAAGATTCTTCTCACAGTACTCCTCGAAGAAGAGATTGATGATGTCGCCCTTAGTATGTCTGTCCTCGAACTCGATGTGGTGCTCCTTAGCCAGAGCCTTTGCCTCGTCGTCGTTTGTAACAGTGTTAAAGTCGATACCTGCGTACTTCTTGATGGCATCAGTCATGGTAATGCGCTCGAAGGGCTTACCGAAATCGATCTCGATATCGCCGTACTTGATCTTTGTAGTACCGAGTACCTTCTCGGCCAGGTAACGGAACATGGACTCGGTAAGTTCCATCATGCCCTCATAATCCGTATATGCCTGATAGAGCTCCATAAGTGTGAACTCGGGGTTATGTCTTGTATCTACACCTTCGTTCCTGAATACACGGCCGATCTCATATACTCTCTCAAGGCCGCCTACGATAAGTCTCTTAAGGTAGAGCTCAAGGGAAATACGAAGCTTAACGTCTTCGTCTAATGCATTGTAGTGAGTCTCGAAAGGCCTAGCTGCTGCACCGCCGGCATTAGATACGAGCATGGGAGTCTCGACTTCCATGAAGTTCCTTGCATCAAGGAAATTCCTGATCTCCTTGATGATCTTGGATCTCTTAACAAATGTATCCTTTACTTCAGGGTTAGTGATGAGGTCGACATAACGCTGTCTGTATCTCATCTCCGTGTCAGTAAGACCATGGAACTTCTCAGGAAGGGGCTGAAGGCTCTTAGCGAGGAGCGTGAGCTCTTCTGCGTGGATGGAGATCTCTCCTGTCCTTGTCCTGAAGAGGAAGCCCTTAACACCGATGATGTCACCGATATCGTACTTCTTGAATGCCTGGTAGTCGTCTACGCCCAGGGAATCCCTTGTAACGTAGATCTGAATATTGCCCTTAAGGTCGCTAACTGTAGCGAAGGAAGCCTTACCCATGACTCTCTTAAGGAGCATACGGCCTGCCACTGATACCGTGATCTTCTCGTTCTCGTGAAGCTCCTTGAGAGCTTCGGCTGCTGCTTCCTCGTCAAGTGAAGGATCGATAGTAGCCTTGAGCTTGGCATCGAGCTCCTCGAACTTCTCTTTAGCCTCGGAAGAATGATCCGTTACATCGTACTTCGTGATAACAAAGGGATCCTTTCCCTCTTCCTGCATTGCCTTGAGCTTGTCCTGTCTGATCTTGATCTGCTCATTGACGTTGACTGTCTGCTGCTGAGGATTCTCGTTGTCTGCCATGTGTATACTCCTTCTTTATTTATTACATAAGAGAAGCGCGTGAGCTTTGATCCCAACGCGCTTCTCGATCAGAATCGATTCTATGGATCACTTACCGATCTTAGTGATCTTATATTTGAAAGTACCTACAGCTGTAGTAACTTCGATTACCTGACCCTTCTTCTTACCCTCGATAGCTGCACCGACGGGGGACTTGATGGAGAGACGATTGCTGAAGATATCCTCCTCGTTCTCGTTTACAAGGCTGTATACGATCTCTTCCTTTGTCTCTTCGTCACGAAGTGTAACTGTGGAACCAAGGGATACCTTTGTCTTGGAGATCTCGTCGTCGCCAAGTACTACAGCATCCTTAAGGAGTGCTTCGATCTCCTTGATCCTCTGCTCGTTCTTAGCCTGAGCGTCCTTTGCGTCATCGTACTCGGAGTTCTCGGAAAGGTCACCCTGTGCACGTGCTTCTGCAAGTCTCTGTGTGATCTCAGCAGTTACTCTGGTCTTTCTGTCGGAAAGCTCGTCCTGAAGTCTCTGAAAACCTTCCGCGGTATATATATTCTTATTCTCTTCAGCCATGTTATGTATCACCTTTCGTTATTAGTTTGTAAATACAACCCTAATATTTTAATGCTTAAGACGTAAACTGGCAAATTTATCTTGCTGTTCTGTCGTTTTCCTTCTGGATAACGTCGTGAGCACCACCCTCTACGATGGATGTGGAAGATACTACTACGAGTCTTGCCTTCTGCTGGAGTTCCTCGATGGAGGAAGAACCGCAGGAGCACATTGTTGCCTTTACCTTTGCAAGGGATGTCTCAAGGTTGCTCTTGAGCTCACCGGCATAGGGAACATAAGAATCAACGCCCTCTTCGAAAGCCATCTTGCCGCCCTTTCCGCCGTCGTCGTATCTCTGCCAGTTACGTGCTCTGTTGGAACCTTCGCCCCAGTACTCCTTAACGTATGTGCCGTTAACGAGGAGCTTTCTCGTGGGAGACTCGTCGAATCTTGCGAAATATCTGCCGAGCATCAGGAAGTCAGCACCCATAGCAAGAGCAAGAGTCATGTGGTAGTCGTGTACGATACCGCCGTCGGAGCAAAGAGGAATGTAGATACCTGTCTCCTGGAAGTACTTGTCACGAGCCTCTGCTACAGCAAGTACGGCGGAAGCCTGACCGCAACCGATACCCTTCTGCTCTCTTGTGATACAGATGGAACCGCCTCCGATACCGATCTTGATGAAGTCTGCGCCGCAGTCAACGAGGAACTTGAAGCCCTCAGCGTCTACTACGTTACCTGCACCGACGATAACATCGGGATAGTTGGACTTGATCCAGCGAAGTGCCTTCTCCTGCCATACGGAGAATCCGTCGGAAGAGTCGAGGCAGAGAGCGTCAGCGCCTGCTGCGATAAGAGCGGGAACTCTCTCTTCGTAGTCTCTTGTATTGATACCGGCACCTACAACGAGCTTCTTTTCAGCGTCTAAGAGCTCATGAGGGTTAGCCTTGTGGAACTCATAGTCCTTACGGAATACGAGACCTACGAGCCTGCCGTCCTTATTTACGATGGGGAGCTGATTTACTTTGTTGTCCCAGATGATGTCGTTAGCTTCCTTAAGTGTCGTACCCTCGGGTGCGGTAACGAGCTTCTCGATGGGAGTCATGAATTCCTTGACCTTAGTGTCAAGTGACATACGGCTTACACGGTAATCTCTTGTTGTTACGAGACCTAAGAGCTTGCCTTCTGCTGTGCCATCCTCTGTAACTGCTGCCGTTCCGTGGCCTTTCTCTTCACGAAGAGCAAGGATATCTTCAAGTGTATTTTCAGGGGAAACATTGGAATCTGATTCTACGATACCGGCCTTGTACTTCTTGACCTTTCTGATCATCTCGCACTGAGACTCGATGGACTGTGACTGGAATACGAATGACATACCGCCGCATCTTGCAAGTGCTATTGCCATTCCGTCGTCTGATACAGCCTGCATTACAGCTGATACCATGGGAATATTTATCTTGAGCTTACTTTCTTCCTTGCCCTTCTTATACTTGCATACGGGTGCGGAAAGGTCTACCTGATCGGGTGTGTTCTTCTCCGTCGTAAGGTTAGGTACAAGAAGATACTCGCTGAAAGTACGGGATTCCTGCTCAAAGATCATTGCCATAAATACATTCCCCCTTTATATATAAATATAGAATTTTGAAATTTGTCTAACATATTAGCACAACAGGCTATGTGATATCTATATAAAAAATGACGCATTTAGCGTCATTTTCAGTAGTATTTATGGTCGTTTATTATAATTGCCTTTTATGAGTTCTTGGTCGTTCCCTGCAAAGCCTTGAACAGAACAAACATAACGAATATGGTGATGGCGCAGTCGACTGCCAGGAACGAACCATTATAGGCCATGGAATATACCCAGGGATTCATTCCTTCAGGTGCATATTCAGCATAGAAGATAACGCCCGAGAGAACGGAACAGAACCAGCGTGCAATATAAGCTATGAGCGTAAAGATGACCGCTTTCAGGAGTCCCGCCCTGGTAAATCTCTTCAAGGGATTACTTATAAGTACTCTCTGCTCCTTCTTAAGAGCCGCAAAGCCCGTAAGGCCCAGGCATGCGTAGCCCAGGATATAGTCGAGGAGTACCTGGAAAGGCGTCACCAGATATCCGCCGATCAATTGCAGGCATGCAAATACTATCGCAGCTACAAAGCCCCACACAGGTCCGAAAGCCATACAGAACACAACGATCGGAAGGACCGATGCAGGCGTCACGGAACCGCCCATGGGCATCTCGAAGAGCTTAAGGCGTGACAGGACAAAGGCCAGTGCGAGGCAAAGGCCTGCTGATGTGATGTTTAAAATCTTTTCTTTGTTGGACATGTTAATTCTCCCTTCGTCGGCATTATCCGTACAGGTTCTAAGGGTCGATGTGAGCCATCCTCTCAGCCGCCCAAGCGGCTCCCCCGTGAATCGTTTGCAACTATACTACAAATCATTTGGGCATGCAACTTCAATGTTAATAATCATTTCACATAATCCAATAGAAACAGCACTTTATATAGGCTAGAATCGAATCAGGATCTTTATTGGTCATTCTTATAAAGGAGCGTATATGAACCGGGTCTTCAAAGTCCTTATCGCCATACTTGCCATATCGGTCGTTCTCATAACCGGAATACCGATGCTTCGATCTGATGCATTGGCTCTGGACGAGACTTCACCCACGACCGTTTACGCAGGTCCCGGCAGCAACGTTGTACTTAACAGGAATCCCGATCCCAACACTACCCTGGGACTTCTCGTACTGCTCCTTGGAGCTACGCTCCTCTTCCTGGCAAAATGCATGATAGAGACAAGAAATTCAAAGGAAGCGGCTTCCGGGCAGGAACCTGCCAAATAAGGATCACATCTGTCCTTTGCTGACGAGCCTTACTACGCACTGCTCGATGAAGTTGCGAACTTCCCTCTCAAATACTGCAGGCGCTTTCTCATAGCACATCACATGCTTTGCATGATCTACGGCAACGAGCCTCTTAGGAGTCTTTATATTGTCGTATATCCTTCTGGCGCCTTCAGGCGGAGCCACGGTATCGTCGCCTGCCTGAAATACCAGTACAGGCACTCTGATCCTGCCTGCGTGAACAGCGGCGTCGCACTTATCTATACCGAATCCGAACTGCTTATTGAAGATACGGTCTACCATGGAAAGAGGAAGCGTCATCCGGTTGTTATACCTCTTCAAGGCTTCATTTCGAAGGACTGCTTCAAGGCTCTCATAGGGGCAGTCAGCGATTATTCCCGCCACATCCGAAGGGAAATCCTGCTGCTGTGCTGCAAGGAGCGCCGTAACGGCACCCATGCTCCTGCCGACGATGAAGATCTTGCAGTCATGTCCTACCTGACGCTTTACGAACTCTATCCATCTCATGAGATCAACGCTCTCATAGATACCGTATGTGCAGTATCTGCCGCCGCTCATGCAGTGAGCTCTCTGGTGAGCGATAAGGACATGGCATTCGATCTGGCGCATTATGAGCTTGGCATAAGCTGCCATCTCAGAAGGATGCTCGTTCCATCCGTGAAGGAATATAACGGCGAACCTGGTGCTCCTGTCTGCGGCGGGTCTGAAATAACCCGAGAGCTTCGTCTTGTCAAAGGAATCTATCCTTACGTTGATATACTCATTGCGATTGGTATAGAACCAGTTCCTTCCCCTTCCGTAGATAGTGCTCTGATCGATGGTATTTGGAGACCTGTCGACCTTGGGCATGGGCTCAGGACGCTTGAAGATCTTTACGAAGAGCTTCTTACACCAGCGAAGGTACACGAAGAACATGAGAGCTATGACAGCAGCTCCCAGAAGTATGCAAAGTGCTATAAGGATACTCTTTGTCTTTATCGCGAGAAGTAACAGCATATCAGATCTCCACCAGTACATCTGAAAGATCGTCATTGCCGCTGCTTATATATTCACAGCCGTTCTCCGTGACGAGTACATCGTCTTCGATCCTGAATCCCACATGCCACTCGGGGATATAGACTCCTGGCTCTATGGCAAGGCAGTTGCCGGCCTCGAAAGGCAGCTCCCTTATTGATATATCGTGGACATCGAGTCCTAAGTGGTGACCCGTATTATGCCAGTAATAGCGCTTGACGTCCTCGTCGGTGACTTCGCCTTCAAGAAGGCCGTTCTCCTTGAGCCATACGCCTGCAACTGCTCTTATATGCTCATTAAGGGATACCCATGTGACTCCGGGCTTAACAAATGAGAGTACTTCGGCGCGAAGTCTCTTTATGAGCTCTAACAGCTTGAACCTCTTATCGTCGTCACCTGTCGGGCCTCCGATCAGGTATGCCCTGGAGATATCCGCACAGTATCCGTCTACCCTGGCACCGACATCGATCTGGATCTGACCGCCCTTCCTTACGAGAGGTCCGTCTTCCCCGTCGGGATCGCTGTGATGAAGGTAGAAAGCATTATCGTCTATGGCAACTATCGTCTCGAATGCAGGGATAAGAGTGCCTCTCCTTGCCATCTGATAAGTAAGTTCGGTAAAGAGCGTATACTCCGATACGCCTTCGGAAATAGACTTCTTCATGTCAGAGAGCGCCTCTTCCGTGATCACGGCTGCCTTTCTTATGGCCTCGATCTCACAAGGCTTCTTGACCATCCTCATGCGGGTCAGTATCTCTCCTATGTCGAGTACTGCCTCTTCCGTGAGCATGAACTGCTTATTGATGTCGGATACGGCCGTACCGTCATAAGAAGCCTTATATCCGCCCTTTAAGATCTCATACTTCCTGTCGTCAAAATCTCTCTCAAGGTAGATGTCGTCAACAGCTATACCGGAAATGGCTGCATACTCCTCGGGAGTCTTCCTCTTGCCGTGCCATCTCTCCGTCATATCGTCCTTGGGCGGGACGAAGAGCATCACCTTCTCCTCACCGTCCTTCTTAAGGAGGATGAGCTTGCACGAAGGCACCTCGATGCCGGTAAGATAGTAAAAATTGCGGTCCGGAAGGAATCGGTAATCCGAATCCTGCGTCATCTGCCTGGGAACTCCCGCGAAAATAAAAACCGCTGTCCCTTCAGGCAGGCGGTCAAGGAATGCTTCTCTGTTGTCCTTGAAAAAACTGCTCTCTATACTCATCAATTGCTACCGCCGGAGCGGACATTGTACTCGTCGAACTGGATCGTATTGTTGATATAGCTGAGCGTAGCACCGGGAGCCCTTCTTATGAGACCCGGATTACCTATAACGATCGAACCGTCGGGAACGTCAAAGTTGACATAAGCTCCCGGAGCGATAAGTACATTGTTGCCGATATTTATATTGCCGACAATGACGGCATTGGCGCCGATCCACACGAAGTTGCCGATGTGGGGCGCACCCTTTCTCTTGCCTCTGAACTGAGTACCGATGACAACACCCGTAGATACATTAACGTTATAACCTATAACAGCCTTGGGGTGGATTATGACTCGACCGAAGTGGGCAAGATAGAATCCCTTACCGATATTGGTGTCATAAGGGATCTGGAAATGATATTTCCTGGAGAGCCTGTCAAGCCAGAAGTTGAAGAACTTGAACTTGCAGGTATACATGAACTTATTGAAACCGTCGTATCTGCTCATCTGGTCGTGGTAGAACCTTGTACGACGCATAGTACTGATGTAATTGAATTCGGGACTGCTCATCAGTTCCTGAAGATACGTTGTATATATCTTCTCGGTACGACGGGCATTTCCCGTGTACCTGAACAGGTCGGCATAGACGATGTCCTTGAGCTGATCGTTCATTTGTCCCTCCAAATCATACTACTACATACAAAATTTTATATCTTTTGGGGGAATATCTCAATAAGAGAACTTGTTAATTTTCTTTAACGGAAGATACCCCGGGCTTTCGTAAGTTCATCGTATGCCGATACTCTTCTGGAAGTCGTTACGGGATCATTATGTATGCCTGCCCAGTAGATATGCTCACCATACGCATCCCTTACCGTGAGGTAATAACTCGCAGAAGCCGCTATTCCTCCGCTCTTGTTCCTTGTAACAGGAGAATTACTAAGGCTCAGATCCGCCGTTAATATGCAGGATGCGGGATAGGTGTCATTATTTATCTCAAGGCGGTCTTCCCCGATCGTTATCCGTGAGAGAGCTCTGCCTGAATTGATCGAATAAAGATACAGATAGTAGAGCACGCCGACCACAAAGACGATACCGAATATCAAAAGCCCCCAGGTTATGTGAAGCCCCTTGAGCGCGAGAAGAAGCGCTGCGATGATACATGCTATGGCGCCGATACCGGCGTCCTTGAGATACGCATTGCGGCACATAGTCTTCATGAATTCCGTATCGAACTTGATAGTCACGGGATATGTCTTATCGTTCTCCTGTTCCATACTTCCCTTTATCTCCTTACTATCTTTCCCTCTTCATCGAAGAAGTCCAATACCTTGGCTATCTCATCCCTGGCATGAAATGAACTCTTATCGAAGTAATGGCCCAGCCAGTATTTACGGTGTGCGCCCGAAGCTCTCACATCCAGATATATGCTGTTGAACTTACGCGTCTTTCCGAAGAACTTACCGATAGCAAAGTCCATGGTAACGGGACACTCAAATCCGAAGAAGTCCTCGTTGATCTTTATGCCGTCATCCTGCACTTCCACCTTTTGACAGGCGATGGTGCCGTTATAAAGGTTTATGAGCGCACAGAAGAGTCCGCATATGATGATGAACGGACTCAAGTATTCAAGTACGAGCAGATACAGGGGAACGGCATTGAGCGCCATCCTGACGACTTCTGCCAGAGCAAAGATAGCTATTCCTCCGAATATCAGATTACGAACTTCCTTGCTCGCTGCCTTCTTCATTGTCTTCACGGGAAGCTCGATCGTACTCTCGAATTTCCTGTTCAGTTCTTCGTTCATTTATACCTCTCCACTGCAACGATGAGCTTTCTCCTTGCATCCGCGGATCTCTTCTCGTTCTTTGGTCCTGCCCAATACTTGCGCTTTATCCCTGCTGACTCGATGGTCAGATAGACACTGAGGTCTATCGCCTTATCGTTATCGTGCATATTAAATGTCGTCGACAGCGATATCCTGGGGTCCGTGGCAAGATCGTAGGTATCTTCGTTTACATGAAGCATCCCGGAAGATATCTCCACGGTCTTCACGGCCCTTGTCATGTTATACATAGCAAAGAGTCCGTAGCAGATACCGTAGAGAACGGTAAGTCCTCCGAATGTCTCACCGACGGTATACACATAAGATCCGTCGCCGAGAGGAAAATGTCCGATGCACCACATTAAAGATCCCATGATAATGAGAAGGAGTGCGCTGAATATCAGCTGTCTTCTCATGGCATCCACGGGGAATTCTATATGTATGGCTTCTTCCTCGGCCCTGTCTGAAGCTTCCTCTATCTGCTGCTTGATGACTTCCGCAGCCCTGCTTTCCCTGGCAGCCTTTACCGCCTCCTTGAGTTCCTTACGCTTTGCCTCGGATTCGCCGTGACGGCTGGGTCCGGTCCAGAAGGTCCTGACAGGTCTGTTCTTATCGTTCCTTATGCTTATGCTGCTTCCCATTAGATTAAGGTAATCGCGATCGATCACGTCGTCGAAGTAAAGCTTCGACTTTGCATCCTCCCCGATGGGAAAGCTGTCCCCGTTTATCGTTATCTCCTTATCCGTTACCGTTATTTCCTCGACATAGTGATGCCTTGCGATCTTAAGGTATCTGACGGTACCCATAGGCAGGAGCACCAGCTCACATACTGTCAGGAATAAAAGGGCGAGTCGGACCATCTTGGGGACGGTATCGAGATTAGCATAAGAGAATACCAAAGCGACGGCAGCGAGCACGAATACCACTGCATTTATACCGAAAGACATGAGCTGTCTGCGCTTCATGGAAGATGTATCAAAAGTTATATTTCTTGCAAACATACCAGTAATTTTAGGAATCGGCCATATCCCTGTCAAGCGGAACAAACGACGAATTCTCCCTGTATCTTTTGGGTGTCATGCCACATTCGGAAGTGAACACTCTGGTAAAGTAACTCTGACTCGGAAAAGCCAGGGAATTGGATATCCAAAGTATCGGATAGTCGGAGTAGGCAAGCATATTGCAGGCGGTCTCTATCTTCTTGACCAGGATATACCTGGACACTGCCATGCCTGTCTCCTTCTTGAAGAGCCTGGACAGATATGAAGTGCTAAGTCCCGCCACATTACTTAAGTCCTCTATCCTGATCCTGGTATCCAGGTGCTCCAGGATATAGTCGATACATGCCGTTATCTGCTTGCTGTATATATCCCTGTGCTCAAGATCCTTCATGGCCTTGGCGTATGCTATGCACATCTCATCGTGAAGCGCCGATATCTTTTCTACCGTATCCGCCCTGTCGCAAAGGTCGATATAGTAGTCGCTCATGCCGTAGGATTCCGACATGGGCATGCCGCCCGTTATGCAGGCTCTGGCAACCATGGCAGTCGTGATGACAAAGTGATACTTCATATTGCGAAGCTTATCCCGGGAGAGCTTTCCGAAGCCGGGCTTCTTATGGAATTCTTCAGAGCAGAGCCTTCTTACGCGCCTGACATCCCCTGACCTTATGGCAGCATAGAAATCCATCTCCGGAAGGAAAGGTGCATGGATGGTGGACATCTCCCTCTGAAGATATTTTCGATATTGGATATGCTCTTTAAGCTGCGCCATGTATTCTCCTTCCTCTCAAAAGAGATTATATCATCAAAAGTACATTATTAGCATCAAAAGGCAATTACCCGCATTACCGTTATGCTATGTTGAAGCTATCGATGCAAGGCTCATGGCGAAAGGAGCACACTATGGTTACGAACAAGACTTTGAAGGCTGTGGCAAGCGGACTTCTCTGCGCGTCTCTTCTTGCTTCATGCGGCACAAGTGCAACACCGCAGAGCAGCCTCACCTCTACGGAAGGCTCTGTACAGAAGACCGAGACTCCCGAGATCGAAGGTTACAACATACTGTGGAGCGATGAGTTCGACGGGGATACCCTGGACGAGACCATCTGGAATCGAGAGGTAAGAGAACCCGGATGGACCAACAACGAGCTCCAGGAATACACGAACAGCGACGACAATATATTCGTTCGCGACGGTCATCTCGTACTGAAAGCCGTGAAGAGCGAAGTCGACGGACAGGACTATTACACATCCGGCAAGGTAAATTCCCAGAACAATGCAGACTTCCAGTACGGCAAGGTCGTAGTAAGCGCCAGGGTCCCCGAAGGTCAGGGCTTATGGCCCGCCATCTGGATGATGCCCCAGGACGAGAGCTACTACGGCCAGTGGCCCAAGTGCGGTGAGATAGACATCATGGAAGTCCTCTGCAACGATACGACTACTTCCTATTCCACCATCCACTACGGCGAGCCCCATGCAGAGCAGCAGGGCACCATCACGCTGGATGAAGGAAGTTTCTCTTCCGAGTTCCACGAATACTCAGTAGAGTGGGAGCCCGGCGAGATGAGATTCTATACCGACGGCATCCTTGTACTTACTGTAAATGACTGGTTCACCGCAGAAGCAGGTGAAGACGACAAGCCCTACCCCGCACCTTTCGATCAGCCCTTCTTCGTTCAGATGAACCTGGCTGTAGGCGGCGACTGGCCCGGCAACCCCGATGAGACTACCGACTTTGAGAATGCCGAGTTCGAGATCGACTATGTCCGCGTATACCAGAAAGACGAATACGACACCAACGTCACCAAGCCCGAGATGGTATTCAGGGAAGAACTTGAAGACGGCAACTTCATCTATAACGGAGATTTCTCCGATGCGGAGGATCTGGACGACGAAGACAACTGGTTCTTCCTCCTCTTCAACGACGGCGAAGGTGAAGCGACCATAGAAGACAACCAGATAATCATCACTTCCACCAACGACGGAACGGAGGAATATTCCGTACAGCTGGTACAGCCGGATCTTCCCGTCAGGAACGGGCACACGTACCGGGTGACATTCGACATAAGATCGGACGAAGCACGAGATGTGGTTGTATGCGTATCCGCGCCGCACGCCGGGTGGATAAGATATCTTGAAGATACCTCTATCGACGTAGACGAAGAGTGGACGACATACACCTTCGAATTCACATCTGACGAGAAGGATGACAACTACGGAAGACTGGAGTTCAACATGGGTAACCACGGATACACCTCCACCGTATACATCACCAACGTCAGGTACGAAGACATAACTTAAAAACTTGACTATCAACCCATATAAATACCCGGAAGAGTTCTATTGCGCTTTTTCTTCCGGGTATTTCTTATGTTCCTGATCTTACTTCGATCAGAATCCGATCTGCCTTATCTTCTCTACCAGGTTCCTTCCGTATACCTCTGCTCCGAGGCAGTTGGGATGAAGGTTATCCAGATAGTATTCCTCCAGATGAGGAACCATCTCAAAGCCGTCTATCACCGTAACATTCTTGTAGGAAGATGCGATCTTCTTAACTCCATCGCAGAAGGAAGTAAATATATCGAATTCATCCGGGTGATCCCCTCTCCAGATAGGAGTTATGCAAAGGATCGGGATCTCATTTCCGTAGATGCCGGTAAGCGTCTTATAGTAATCCTCTACCATGGCCGTACCGTCCTTATACTGGTTGGTACCCATAGCCACTATGATCTTCACGGGATCATATCCTTCCATCTTCATAAGGGACTTATCGTCATAGATATATCCGCCTATTCCCTGGTTTAAGATGTCATATCCCAGAATGCGGTTAGCAACGGCTACATAAGTCTGTGAAGATCTTAAGGGACCATATCCCTGTGTAATGGAATCACCGAGCCAGAGCACCTTCTCTCCCTTAGAAAGAGGCTCGTACTTACTGTCGATCTCGAAGTTCTTTATGAGCACCGTGGCATCTACCGGAAGATAGATGACGATATCCTTTTTGCCTTCCTTAAGATCGAATGTCACCTTACCTTCATCCTTCATGTCCTTGACATATCTTATATCGGATATAAGGCCGTCCGTCATAAGTTCGAAGGAGTCGTCAGAACCCTTCCATATTATCTTGTAGTCGAAGGATAGCTTAGTTGCCTCAGTACTGATCTCTATTGTCTTTCCCGTAGTCGCCATGCATCTGTCATACCAGAAGTCGAATGCCTTCTCGAAGTAATCCATCTGGGCCTTCGAATACTGATATGCTCTCAAGTATCCGTCTTCTGTCTCCTCAAAGGAGTATGCACCGCAGTATATCTTCTTCAGCTCCTCATTTGATAAGATCATCAATTTCACCTCTCATCTCTTACAGTTTCACCTGTTTTACATATTATCAGATATTGTATACTTGTAGAGGAAATTAAACGAGGGGTAACGGATATGAGTACTACTGAAAACATCATCAACGAGGTCAAGAAGGTCATCTGCGGTAAGGACTATGTCATAGCTCAGGCTCTTACCGGGATACTCGCAGGAGGTCATGTCCTCATGGAGGACGTCCCCGGCGTAGGTAAGACTACGATGGCACTGGCTTTCTCCAGGACCATGGGACTTGATTACGGAAGAGTCCAGTTCACCCCCGACGTCCTCCCTTCAGATATCACCGGTTTCTCGCTCTACGACAAGGCGAGCAATTCCATGAAGTACCAGCCCGGAGCGATATTCCACAATCTCTTTCTGGCAGATGAGCTGAACCGTGCTTCCTCGAGGACTCAGTCAGCTCTTCTCGAAGCCATGGAAGAAGGCAACGTTACTGTAGACGGCAAAACATACATGCTGCCTAAGCCTTTCACCGTATTTGCGACACAGAACCCCGCGGGAGCTTCGGGTACATCCCTTCTCCCCGACTCACAGATAGACAGGTTCATGGTAAGAGTCTCCATGGGATACCCTTCCGCAAGCGATGAGAAGGCAATGCTCGAAGCCCGTAAGAACGGCGTCAATCCCATGGACAGCGTAGTCCAGGTATGTGACGCTGCTACCCTTGCCAAGATGCAGGAGGAGGTAAATAACGTCTTCGTACACGAGAGGATACTCGACTACATCGTCATCCTCATCAATAAGACGAGAGGCAACGCCTCCCTTGAGAGAGGTGCCAGCCCCCGTGCTACCATAGCCCTTACTTCCATGAGCAAGGCATATGCATTTCTCATGGGAAGGAACTACGTTACTCCTACGGATGTACAGAAGGTATTCCTGCCCGTCATAGCTCACAGGCTCATCCTTACTCCCGAAGCCGAGGTAGAAGGTACAAGGACCGTAGATATCTGCAAAGAGATCATCAAGTCGGCGGTAGCACCCAAGGTCTGATCTATGTTCAAGACATGGTGCATCTACGTCATTGCATTGATCGTCACCTTCATCTTTTTCCTTTTCTATAAGATGTGGGTGGCATGGTACTGCCTTGTGCTCCTTGCCCTGCTGCCGGCAGTATCGTTCCTTATATGCCTGATATGCGCCAGGAACCTGACTTTTACCGTGGAGATACCGCCGCTACTAAGGAAAGGCGATAAGGCTTCCGTCAAGATAACGATCGGAGGGCACGTATCGATCCTTGCTCTCGTGAGATTCACTGCTACGGTCACTGACAGGATGGAAGATAAGTCCGAGACGATCATGTACACAGTCCACGACAAAGGCACCTCAAAGATCCCTCTGGACACATCTCACTGCGGCGCATTCTCCTACAAGATAACCGAACTTCGCATCTACGATATATTCGGTTTCTTTCATATGGACCACAAGACGGACAACAGCCGCGAGATCATAATAAAGCCCGTCCCTTCCATGCCACACTACATGCCTGACAGCAACGGAATAAGGGCGAGATCTCTAAGAAAGTCCAATTCACCCGGCTCTGAGATCTACGACATCAGGGAATATAATCCCGGAGACTCCGTCAAGAACATACACTGGAAGATATCCGCCAAGAAGGACAAGCTCATCGTAAAGGAGCCCCTGGAGGAGTATGCAGGACATGCCCGAGTCCTCCTTAAGCTCAGTAACGACAGGAATGAGATGGATATTCATCTTGCCGAAATGCTCTTCACTTCAGAATATTTTCTCAAGAAGGATATCTCACATAAGATAAGGATAATACCTCCCAACAAGTGCGAGATAGCTTACGAAGTATCCTCCTACGAAGACCTCAACAGGGCAGTACTGTCGATACTTCACATGAAGCTTCCCAAGGAGGCATAACATGCGAGCGGCCAAGATAAGACTCAGTATTCCGGATACACCGCCTCAGGTAACATCGATCA
Source organism: Oscillospiraceae bacterium (assembly GCA_900176545.1). Lineage (GTDB taxonomy): Bacteria > Bacillota > Clostridia > Saccharofermentanales > Saccharofermentanaceae > Saccharofermentans. Next base: position 187,868 of record FWXP01000004.1, on the reverse strand, counting down.
TCTCCGCAGTGATAGTGTCTACTTTGCTGTGCGTCGGTTTTCCCTGGATGGTAGGTTCCGCCTTCGTCCTGAATCCCGAATGGGTATCCCTAATCTTCTCATCGCTCTTTGCATCAGCTTTCTATGCCGGCATCCACTATGCCAACAAGAAATGGCTGTCGATACCGGCACTCATACTGGTACCCGCCGTCGTATTCCTTATAATTTACTGCAACGGCATCTACAGCGGTTCGGGACTTGAGACCATATTGAGTTCCGTTCAGTACTACGTTCTCTACTCCATGCCGGGTAACTTCCGCAGGACTTCAATAGGAGTCCAGGCAGTCACTACCGCCTTTGAGACACTGAACCATATCCACGCCTGCGTCATCACCTACGTCGTCATAAAGAGAAAGGGCGTATGGGTACCTCTCGTACTCTTTGCGCCTTACTTTCTCATAGCCGTAGGCAATGTAGTAATGGTACCGTGCCAGGCTGCCACGGTTACCTCTGCAGCAGGAGTCATCCTCTTGCTCCTCGTAGGCTCTCTTCGTTCCAAGGTACGCGTGACAGCAGAAAAGATGCTCATAAGAGCAGCACTTCCTGTTCTCATCTTCACCATCATCGTCGGAGCTTTCTTCCCTTCTTCGAGCTACGACAAGGACAAACTTGCAGAGAACACCCTGCTCTCACTTAAGGAACTGTCCGCTAAGCTCGACGAATCCGTCGGCGGCACCTTCACCGACATCATCAATCAGGCACTTAACGGCAAGAAAAAGCCGGGAGAGCTCGAGATCGAGACCATCAACAATCAGTATGCTTCTCTCTATTCATCCAGCACCGACCTTTCCAGGACGGGTCCTTTCGATCCGCCTTCCTACAAGCTCTTTACTGTCTTCAAGGATCCCAATGCCGACTATAACGGCACAGCCGATACATACAGCGGCAACTATATGTATCTCAAGCTCGATTCCATGGATATATACGAAGATAACCTGTGGAGCATGTCTGCGATCAATATGGATCCTTATGCTCAGTCCTACTTCACCGTATACGAAGTCCCTCAGTACACCGTCACCATAGATCTTATCCAGGATTCCGACATCGATATACTTCCCTGCTACACGGATTTCTACCGCATGACTGACAACCAGGGCTATACTACCGTTAATCCCTATAACTATTCGGACAACGGAAGAAGGACATTCCACTCTTCTCCCGTCCCGGTAAGATGCGGTGACGTCTTCTCTGAAGAATATCTGGATAAGTATGTATACGGAACTGCTCTCGAAGTTCCCGAAGAGACAAGACAGGCTTTGATCGACAGCGGCGTCCTTCCCGATTGGTATATAGACGCCATGAACGGAACCTCCGCCATGAGCGATGTCGATAAGATCAGAGCCGTAACGGACTATGTAAGATCCCTGCATCCTTACGATAAGAACACCGCTTATCCCCCTGACGGCGCAGACTTCGTAGTATGGTTCATAACAGACGCCGAGACGGGTATCTGCGTACACTACGCATCTGCTTCCGTTATCCTTCTAAGGATGCTCGGAATACCTGCCAGATACGTAGACGGCTTCCTGGATTCGGGTGCAACATCAGGAGTGGAGAGCGAAGTATATTCCACAGAGGCTCATTCCTGGTTCGAAGTCTTCGTTCCCGAATACGGATGGATAGTAGGCGATGCGACTCCGGGCAACGAAGGCGCTGCATCTCACTACAATATCGATGCAGCCTGTGAAGCATATCCTGACCTGGAGAATGCAGAGATATCCATCATCACAATAAGCTCAGGCAGTGATTCCGCAGACCCTGTCTCCTCCGAGCCTTCCGAGCCGACGATCACAACAGATACGACTGATACGGCGACAGAGACCACAGTTCCTTCCGAGACGACATCTGCATCAGAGACATCCGAGACGACGGTCATAATCCCCGACGGCGGCGAATTGGTAGTACACGACGGTCCCGTTGAGACGACAAGCGACGATCAGGATACTGACTCCGGCAAGACTACATTCGTCTTCTCCCTCGATAATATCCCTTCAGGTGTATTTGCCGCATTCTTCGTGATACTCGCATTAGGTATAGCACGCTTTGTCTACGTACTCGTATGGATGATCAAGTTATCGGTAAAGGACAACAGGGAAAGAGCGATCGCTTATTATCGCTACTTCAGGTTCATGGGAATGCTCCTTCGCACCAAGCTTCCCAAGAAGGCTACCGCCATCGCAGAGAAGGCCGCATTCAGCAATGAAGAGATATCCAAGAAGGATGTCGATATACTTATCGAGACATGTAAAAAGAGCTCCTCCGCACTGTCGGCAAAACTGCCGGCGTACAAGAGGATCCCTTACAGATTCTTTGAGATAAAGGTCTGATATTACCTTGTGTAACCGCAGGAAGACTTGTCGGGACCTTCGTCGCCCGATACGAACCTTGCTCTGAATTCCATATTGATATCGCGTATCTCACGCTTGCCGTCTATATAATCCTGATACATCTCGGCAAGTCCCGCTGCGCATCCGTCACAGGAACCTTCGATATTGCCTATGGACTCGGCAACTATCTTCTCACGTTCTTCTCTTGTCGTATCAATAATAAGTAAGCTCATAATTATTCCTTTCACATCGCTCCTCGTCTCAAATATCGGAAGGACTCTCGATATCAAGTTCACCGCAGAAGTCTTCGATCAGATCTGTATCATTGACTGAGACGATGATTATCGCACTGTTGCCTTCACGATAGATTCCGAGATAGAGTGTAGCATCGCCCCAATCATCTTCAAATACCGCCAGCATACGATCGTCATCGATATCGGAATCTTTCTCTACGTAGTCTTCATCAAAATCATCCCATATGTCTTCCGTATCTTCGAACAGTTCATCCACTGCGTCCTTGTCATCAAGGGTGATGTAGGATATGAATACCACCGCCCTGTCGCCGTTGTTCTTCTCATCTGCGTACAGGTAATTTACTGAGGATACGATGCTGCCGGGCTTACCGAAGAATTCATCCATCTCGATAGCCGAATATACATCCTTCGTATCCCCCTTATCGCAAAGAAAATAATAACCGTCGTCGAAATATGTATAGTCATGGCGCTCGAGCTTCTTTACTACTTTCTCCGCATCTTCCTCTTCAGCATCCAGAATATCCTGATATGTCTTGATGATCTTCTTGTCATTGATCTTCTGACATCCCGTAAGGGAGAATACGACCGACGCTGTCAACAATGCTGCAACAAACTTCTTCATAACTTATCTCCTTATCATTTTTGACTAAAATACATCACAAGCAATATCTTGTTTTCACTCGGGTACAAGCTCCGTTATCCAGCAGTTCTTATTATCCTGAACGAACTTACATCTGTAGTTTCCGCATCCTAATCGGTAGCGGGGCCTGTTGTAAGCGAATTCCTTTCCCCCGTCATCCGGGACCATGACCCTGCGAATCATCTGATCCGTATAGACCTTGTATAGTCCTGATCTGACTCCGCGGTCAAATGCTCGCCTTAAGGACTTCTTCCTGAAGTGAGTAAAGAGATGTACGGCGATTATCCAGGGAGACATCAATAGCAATGCCATGAAGAGACCTTTTAATATGTTCTCTTCGGTGACCGTCAGGATAACGGCAAAGATCGCCGTCACTATCCACACGACTACTCTCGGGATCGTGTAGAACCTCAGATAGTAATCAAGGTCACGCGCTTCGTACTTTTTCATCTGTCTACTCCCTTTATACTCTTATCATTTACATGTCATCGGAAAGATCAGACCCTTCTTAAGAAGTACTTCTTCTCCGTCCAGATCCGTAGCAGTAATATCTTCATCCAACTTATAGTAGTAATTGTGATGGGGGGAAGTATGAATAGTATTCCGGAAAATCCGACCTGGGGATGAATATCAGGCGGTCCTCAGTAAAGTGAGCCTTGTTCTCGTAGATCTTTGGCATTCCGAATACATAGAATGTCAGGAAGATATTTATGACCATCAAGATCACGCACTTTGATATAAGGTTCGACTTCTTTTTACTCATAAGATCTCTCTCAAATTTAGTTTAGGAATATATTACCCATACGATCCCACGGAGTACACCCCTAAATGTTAATATTTGGTCTCCAATTATGGCAAAACATACACCAACCCCCAAGATCCGAATGACCTTGGGGGCTGATCGTGTGTTTGGAAGGGTTTGGCTTATTGATGAAAAACTAACATAACGCGTTTATGCTTTCTTCCTGTTCTTTCTGGCAAGGACAACGCTCTGAACGAGGAGGAATATGCAGAGCATTGCCGCGATGGTGATATTGGTCCACCATGCTTCGTCAAGACCTAAGGAAGATACGATATTCTTGATTGTGCTCAAGGAAAGGACTCCGAATAATGTTCCTACGATATTACCTACGCCGCCCGTGAGCATCGTGCCTCCGATGATGGAAGAAGCGATGGCATTCATCTCTGCACCTGACGCATGGGAAGGAGAACCTGAACCTACATGCATGAAGTATACGAATCCTCCGATACCTGCAAGGAAACCGCAGAGAAGGTGTGCCATGAACTTGGTCCTTGTTACGTTGATACCGAGCATGTTGGCGCTCTGGTTGTTACCGCCTACAGCGTAGAATCCTCTTCCGAGCTTAGTCCATCTAAGAAGGATAAAGAGAAGGATGACTATGACGAGTGCTACGATGACACCTATCTCTACATATGCGGGAACATAGTTGCCTGCCTTGTTGACGGAGCCCATGCCGGGTACCGTGATCCTTGTTGCCTTCAAAGCCTTGAACTCTTCGTTCTCTACATTGAACTGAGTGGCATTTACGATGGTGGTCATGCCCTTGGCAAAGAACATTCCCGCCAGGGTGACTATGAAAGGCTGTATCTTCAGGTAGGCTATGAGGAAGCCCTGGATAAGTCCGAAGGCAAGTCCTATTCCGAGGGAAATAAGAAGAGCCGTGAATACGGAGCCGTTATGGAAGTCCAGGTGCACAGCACAGGACATACAGCAAAGAGCCGTTACCTGTCCTACGGAGATGTCGATACCGCCTGTGATCATGACGAGGCTCATGCCGCATGACAGGATGATCAGAGCTGCGTTCTCGTTAAGGATATTGAAGAATGTCTGAGGCTTGGAAAATCCCTTGCCGAGGAATATGACGGCACTTGCATACATGATGAGGAATACCGCTATGGTGATGATCAGAAGTACTCTCGTATCCGTCATCGTCTTCCTGTCGAACATCTTCTTAAGAGCAGGAGTAGAAGCTTTAGTATTAGATGACATATCAAGCCGCCTCCTTTGCTGTCTTCGCAGGGAAGAGTTTCTTCTTAACTTCACCCATCTTCTCTCTTACGATAGGTGCACTTAATACTACGAGGATTATTACTACTACGGCCTTATATGCGGAGATAGCAGCAGAATCTACATCGTACTTATAAAGTGTGGTCGTAAGGAACTGGATAACGTATGCGCCGATAACGGAAGCGGTCATGTTGAACTTACCTCCGCCTAATGCATTACCTCCGAGAGCTACCGCGAGGATGGCATCCATCTCAATATCCTTTGCTACTACGGAGTAGTTGATGGTACTAAGACGACTTACCTTTATAAAGCCTGCGACTGCAACGCAAAGGCCTAAGATAACGAAAGTGATGAACTTGATCATCTGAGGGTTGATACCGTTGAGCCTGGAGGAATGAGGATTGATACCTACAGCCTGTGAATAGAGCCTCAGGTTAGTAAACTTCAGAACAAGTGCGATCACGATAAGACATGCTGCCGTGATGAATACGGGAGTCGGGATCGGGATACCGGGAATGAAGTTGCCGTAGTATGCGAACTTAGGATCGCTTATAACGGGAAGCTCATTATTGTTGATCCATGCTGCTATTGATCTTCCTGCAGTGAACATTATGAGCGTTGCTACCATGGGCTGTATCTTAAAGTATGCTACGAGTGTGCCGTTGAATGCACCGAAGAGCATCGATACGAGACAGCATACGATGAAAGCCACGATGACGGGAGCCTGAAGAGTATCAGGTCTCGTGTTGGATCCGCAGAGCACTCTGAGTACGACTGAACCTGCGATGGCGATAGTAGCACCTACCGAGATATCCTGTCCTCCCGAAGCGGAAGTAACAAGGGTCATTCCGATAGCAAGGATGACGAGCTCCGATGCTCTGTCTATTATCGAGATTATATTACCCGAGAGAACGTTATAACCTTCGCTGTTGGGCTGCAATGTGATCTGGAAGAATGAAGGATCCGCGATCAGATTGAAGAGCACCAGGATAAGGAGTGCCGCTATCGGGATAAAGATCTGCTTGCGGACTACGGACTTTGCCAGTCCCGCAAGAGAAGTCTGTTTCTTAACTGTATTGGATGACATCAGGATTCACCTCCTGCGATCGTTGCCATGATCTTATTTTGTGTGAGTTCATCGCCCTTAAGTTCGCCTACGACCTTGCCGTCACGAAGTACTACGAGCCTTGAACATGTACGGATCATCTCGTCGATCTCGGATGAGATAAACGTGACGCTCTTGCCTTCTCCCGCGAGCTTTAGAACGAGCTTTTGTATCTCAACTTTAGTTCCGATATCGATACCTCTCGTGGGCTCGTCGAGGATCAGATACTTGGGATTTGCAAGGAGCCATCTGGCAAGTATTACCTTCTGCTGATTACCGCCCGAGAGTGACTTGATAGGAGTCTCCGAGGAAGCTGTCTTTATGTTCAAGAGCTTAATATATTCGTCAGCGAATTCTTCAGCCTGCGCCCTTGAGATGGGCTTGAAGAATCCCTTCATGACCTGAAGCGCCAGGATGATATTATCCCTTACAGAGAGGTCTCCTACGATACCGTCTCTCTTACGATCCTCAGGAAGATAAGAGATACCGTTCTTCATGGCATCTAAAGGCTTATTGATCTTGACGGGCTTACCGTCGATCAGGACTTCACCGCCGTTTACCTTATCGGCACCGAAGATAGCACGTACGCATTCGCTTCGGCCTGATCCGAGAAGACCCGTAAAGCCGTTAACCTCACCCTTGTGGATACTGAAGTCGAATGGCTTGATACCTGTAGTACCTTCAAGACCCTTGGCCTGATATACGGGTGTGGATGAGTAATCTATATTTTCCGTGTCAGACTCGCTCTTGATGTCGGCCATATCATCAAAATCCTTGCCGAGCATCTTGGATACCAGCTGTACACGTGGAAGATCTTCTATAACATATTCTCCGACCAGCTTACCGTCGCGAAGAACGGTGATACGGTCGCAGACTTCATATACCTGTTCAAGAAAGTGTGTCACGAAGATGATGCCTACGCCCTTCTTCTTCAGGTCCAGCATCAACTTGAAGAGCTTAGCTACCTCCTGCTCGTCGAGAGAGGATGTAGGCTCGTCTAATATGAGCACCTTACAGTTCATATCAACTGCACGTGCGATGGCGATCATCTGCTGTACCGCAATGGAACAGCTGCCCAGCTGCTGGCCGGGGATCGCAGGGATACCGAGATCGTCAAGGAGCTTTCCGGCATCTGCATTGATCTTTTTCCAATTCGTAAGAAGTCCCTTTGTCCTGCCGATATACATATTCTCGGCAACCGTCAGATTGGGACACAACGTGATCTCCTGATATACGGTACTTATACCGACATTCTGCGCGTCCTGCGGAGATCTTATTACCGCGGGCTTGTCGATACCCTTGATATATACCTCGCCGCCGTCCTTGTGATAGACACCGGTAAGGACCTTGATGAGAGTGGATTTACCTGCACCGTTCTCACCCATGAGAGCGTGGATCTCACCTTCTCTTAAGGTGAAGTCGACCTGCTCCAATGCGCGGACACCGGGAAAGTATTTACATATCCCGCGCATCTCCAAAACAGAGTTCTTTTCCATACTACTCTTAACTCCTGTCTTTTTACATAAAGAGGGTGTGCGATGCGGGCAGTCCACACCGCACACCCGAAAGTCTCATGTGATCTTAAGTGTCGCTATCTTCTTTATCAGATACCGTAATTATCAACGTCTTCCTGTGTGATAGTAGCAGCCTCGAAGCCTCTCTCCTCCATGATGACTACCTTCTCGGAAGCTCCGTTCTTGATGATGTCGTCGATATAGGAAGCCTGGAAAGGATTGCACTGGCCGTCGTAGTTCCAGTTACCTGCAAGGAGTTCCTCAAGTGCCCAGGAGTTGCAGTCGAAGCCCATGATGATAACGTCGCCGCCGATACCGTGAGAGATGTTAGCTGCGTCGAGAGCCTGAACGGCACCTCTTGCCATATCATCGTTCTCAGCGTAGATAACGTTGAACTCTGTACCGGAATCGATAACGGACTGAACGATCTGCTGTGCTGTCTCTGCGTTCCACTCAGCTGTCTGCTGCTTAACGATGTTCCAGTTAGCATTGGAATCAGCCATGTCCTGGAGAGCGCCGGAACGTCCGATCTGAGCGGAAGATCCCATTACACCCTGAAGGTGGATGATGTTGTACTCATCAAGGTTCTGACCTGCGAGCCAGTCAACTGCAGTCTGACCTTCCTGAGCCATATCGGATACGATGGAAGCCTCGTAAAGGCTCTCGTCTGCATCGATGGTTCTGTCGAAGAGGATTACCTTGATACCTGCATCCTGAGCATCCTGCAATACGGAATCCCAACCTGATGTACCTGCAGCAGAGATAAGGAGATAATCAACCTCATCCTGTACAAACTGCTGAGCAGCTGCGATCTGGTCTTCGTTCTTAAGGCTGTAGTAGAAAGAAGCTTCGTATCCGTTCTCTTCAGTGAATGTAGCCTTCATGTCCCTGTCGTTTGCAGTACGATAACCTGACTCGTTGGGATCGTTGTTGATGATGCCGACCTTGATAAGTCCGTTACCTTCTCCTGCTGCTTCAGCTGCCTGCTTAGCTGCGCATCCAACGGCTCCGAAAGCCATCGAGAATGCCAATGTAGCGCCGATCAGTGTTTTCAGAAATTTCTTCATTTCTTTTTCCCCTCTCTGATATATAGATTTGTTTTGGCATCCGGGGGCATTCCCCGTTACTGACTACATTTGACCACAACGAAGATATGCCCTCCACGATCCTCGTATGCCTCTGAAGGAATGGTCATCCTGCCCAAATACAACTTCCGTGAAGAAGGATAAAAAGCATACAACTCGACCTGATATCAGGTCTTATAGAAACATGTTGTTGAATATCTTCTGATATGGATGCAGATTTCTTACGATGGGTATAAGACACGTATGCTGATTTCTTATTGCGATCTGACAACAAGGCTCAATGCCTACTTGAAAATCTTAATATCACAGAATAAAACCCGATAAGATATCCGAGCATCAAAAAGTTCCTTCTGCCTCAATCTGAAGATTTCTGAATTGATGCCTTCTGCCCTCTCTTATAAGGTATAGATAAGCACAACGATTATCTTACGGGAGTGTGGAAGATGGCCGGGATATACAGGACTATCGCATACGAACTGGAGGCGCAGCTCACTCAGATGCGCCACGAAGGCAAGATGCGCCTTCCCTCCGAAGACGAGCTGTGCCGTACATATTCATGCAGCCGCCAGACGGTAAGATCCGCGCTGGACCTTATGGTGGATAAAGGTCTTATCGTAAAGAAGCGAGGCAGCGGTTCCTATATCTCCGAGAATGCTACTAAGAGCAATAAGATATTCCTTATTGTCGAAGACGAAGATGAATATATCAATCCCGACTTTATATCTTCCCTCAGGCCGGAGCTCAAGAAGAACGGTTACGACCTTACCTGCATCTCCACAGGCGGCTCCTACGACAGGGAAAGAGATGCACTTTCCCAAGCCATATCCGCCTGCCCTGCCGCAGTCCTTATAGAGCCTATATGCGACATTGTTCCCAACCACAACAAGGCTCTTATAGAAGCCTTAGATAACAAGGATATACCCGTGATATATCTTTATACCGCCTACCCTTTTCCAAAGGATGCAGTATGCATAAGAGAAGACGATAAAGACGGCATACGAACCCTTGTCTCCTACCTTAAGGAGAAGGGGCATACGGACATAGCGTGTGCATTTCGTATAGACGATTCAAGAGGTCTTACAAGGTATAAGAACTTCGTAGATGCACTTCATGAGAACGGGCTTCATTTTGAGCAGCAAAGAGCATTTTTCTTTACGGCAAAAGAGCGCCGCGAAATGCTCAGCGGAAGCGAAGAATTCCTTCTTAAGATCTCACGCGAGATAAGAAAAGATGCATCCGCAGTCATATGCCAGAACGACGAACTGGCATACCGCCTCAAGGAGATCTTAAGGAAAGAAAAAAGATCGGATATAGAAGTCGTCAGCTTCGACAACAGCTACTATGCAAGTACTGCTTCAAGGATAACTTCCTTAGGTCACAAGAGGCACGATATCCTGACTTCTATAACAGATGCCGTATGCAAGAGAGGATATGTCCCCGAGCCTATAAGATGGCATCTTCACATACGAAGCTGCAATTAATCCTTAGGCTTAAATAACGGTATGTCTACTGCTGGAAGATCTCCGTCAAGATCGTACTGATCCCTGATCACTTCGTGATCTTCATCGGATTTAGCCCTGATGCTCTCTAACTCTTCAGGAGAGAGAATACGAACCGTCTCTCCGGGATCCGGAGCATACAGTCTCTTATGCCTGGCAACACGAGTCTTGATCAAGCCGTCGGGATCACTCCACAGATCAGATGCAGCGCGCATACCAAACTCCACCTTCGTATTGTAATCCTTGGGATCATAGGTATTCCTGCCGGTATCATTGGACGATCTCAGCATAGAGGAGAACATGAGAAGAACGATCCCGATACCGCCGCACACGGCAAAAACTGCACCCAACGCGATCAACACAAGTTTCATGTTATCTGTTCCTCCTTCTGACAAAGCTGAACAGTTCCGGATTACCGGATGCTAACTTGTCGGATACCTTCCTGTAGTTTACGATACCGACAACAAACAATGACAAACATATCACTGCCACCCATACCTCCATGAGCATCAGGTACAGGACATCTCCTCTCGCATTAATGAAAGCAAAGCCGGAATAAACTATCAATGACAAAATGACCGCGGCAACTATCCGTGGCAGGAGCTTGACCTTTTTCCAAGGGACCCCGCCCGCGACCTTTCCGGTCTGACCGTTTACCATGATCACATAGTTGTTCTCCTCATATCTGTATGTTACGAACCACGCCGGAAACAGAGCAGATCGGAGCTTGGAATAATCTACAACAGTGCTCTGTTCTGACTTCATAAAACGGTCGTAATCAGGATCTCCTATAAAGACGACATTCGACGTATCAACGGCTTCCTCAAAGACCGTCTTATCGAACATCTGCTTTGCTTTCCTTGATGTTATCGACTCCAGCTCACTATAATCTATATCGGGAATACTCGAGTAAAAACCCATAAGATAGTTCTCATCGAAACGGCGAAGCTTCTTGGTATTGTATGGTTCCAACCTTTCACTGCAGACATTGGGCAGGAGCGATGAAGCCTCTATCGGAAATGACTTCAGCTGCATACGCGCATCTCCTGCTACGGTGCTTATGTAATATGCACCGTAATGCTCTGCATCTACGAGCCAATAAGGTATATAGATACCCTTGATATCTGAAGTCTTAAGGTTCTTCAATTCCTTGGGGATATAGGAACCCTGTTTGAATCGCTTCTTTATCGCATCAAGAGCCTGCTCTCTCGTGACCTGAAATGTAAGGATACGATCGGGTCTCTGCTGCTTCGCGATCCTGCTGAAGACAACGGAAGGACTTCCGCAATAGATGCATGTCGTAGAAACGTCCTGACCGTTGATCACGATCTCACCGCCACAGCTGTTACATGTATGTACATAACAGTCCATGTAGCGGTCGCGAGCCTTACCGAGGTTTCTCGGTTCAATATCTTCGAGGATCTCCTTGGAAGGATCCTTTATCGACGTCGGATAAAAGCTGCTCCCGCAGAAATCACATGTGAGTTTTTGAGATGCGGGATCGAACTTTACCGGTCTTCCGCAGTTCTTACATAATGTTGCCATCTTCTATCTCCTTATATTCCTGTCTTATCCCTTAGGCTTAAACAGCGGTATATCTACCTCAGGAAGATCACCGTCGATATCGTACTGATCCTGCAGGATCTTCGGAGCATTCTTGGCGGGATCTTTCTTCTTATAGACGATCGAAGGCTTGTCGGAAGTCCTGATGGCATGGACCTCTTCGTTCGGATCGGGATCAGCATACTGCGGCAGTTGCTTAAGGCTTGAATAAGTACTCATGACACAATCCGAGCGATCACTGCATCTGATCTTGACATCGTACTTGGGAGCCTTCGCATACACCTCGGGCTTTATATCCTCTCCTCCGATATCATTATTCTTCTTAAGGAGCGTAGAGACGAGATATAAAGCTACGCCATATCCGTAAGCACATCCTACAAATAAAGATAATAACGTGACCATAGCTTATCCCTGCCTCTTCTTCATGAATCCGTATACCGCAGCATTTTGAGAGAGCTTGATATTCTTAAGGACTTTCTTATATCTTCTTGATGAAAACCCGATAAGGAATACCAGTCCCGCCACGATCATCGCACCAAAGCCGATGGCTGCTCTGCCGTTGCCCCCAACATTTGCCATCTCCAAGATCAATGTTCTGAATATGTAGAAAAAGAGAGCCGAGAATATCAGTGTCAGCAGTACAAGGAGCACCTTAACGGGCTTGTCGTTGAGCGGTATGCCGCTGGCGATCTTACCGTTCTCGCCGTTGACTATTATCGTGTGGTTGACACCTTCGAAGCTGTATGTCATGAACCATACCGGGAACATCGCATAACGAAGTTCCTTATAATGTATCGCAGTACTGTGCTCAGAAGATTCCAGCGTATACCCGGAAGGTACGCTATAAGCTTTGAACATATCACTTGCTCTCTTATTTACCGTGTCCTGAAGTTCTCCGAAAGTGATATCAGAAGCATCCGAATAAAAGCCGAGAAGATAGCTCTCGTCGAAGAGCTTCATAGCACCGACTGTATAAGGTTCGAGCCTGGAGCAGAACTCATCCGGCAATATCGAAGTTGCATTAACGGAAAGGTTCTTTACCTGCATGCTGCCGGCGTTGTTATGTCCCTCCCACTCTGCCTGATTATTGATATAGATGACCCTGCCGAAGCCAACGCTTCCGTAGTGATCCGCGTTGACGAGCCAGTAAGGAAGATAGATACCTCTTATGTCTTCTACCTTAAGATGTCTAAGCTCCTTAGGTATGGTGATACTCTTCTTGAACTTCGCCTCAACGGAAGATATGACCTCTTCCTTTGTGATCCTGAATGGGATTATATACTCAGGTCTTCTGTGCCTTGCTATCCTGCTGAATACAACGGAAGGACTTCCGCAGTAGATACATGTGGTGGATGCTTCCGTGCCGCTTACGAATATCTCACCTCCGCAGCTGTTGCACGTATATACATAGCTGTCCATAAAGTCAGCATCGTTTACCCTTGAAGGTTCGATATCTTCAAGTATTTCCTGAGAATCATCTCGTAGATCCTGCGCTACAAAAACGCTGCCGCAGTAATCGCATGTCACTCTCTGTATCTGCGGATCGTACTTTACCGGATGTCCGCAGTTCTTACATAATGTTGCCATTTAAGAACCCCTCTGTTCCATTTTAAATCATTATACTTTTACAGCTCTGCCGGGACAATAATATCCGATAGTACAACATATACAGATTCCCAGATGCGATTCGCATAATCTTTTCTTTAACGGATAAGGAACTTTCTTAAACTTGAATTGACGTTGTATTTAATCTCCCCCTGTAAGATATAACCATAAACATCAGACGGGAGGACAAAACAATGAATGCGATCACTATCGATAAAACTGAAAAGAACATGAAGGGCACCGGTCTATTCAAGACAGCAAAGATCTTATCACTTCTTTCTCTTATCGGCAGTATCTTGATGTATCTACTTAGTATCTTTACGTCAGTAACATTACCTGCGTGCTTAGTATTCGCATTCCGGACATTCCTTTCGATAGAAAAAGGAAAGAAAGATAACGTATCTGAAGTATTTACTTCTACTCTTCTCGTTGCAGATATGTTTTACATCGTTGCCATCGCATTCCTATTCGGAAGAATGTTCATAAGATAACATCCTGATCACCTTATATACGCAGCGCCCCCCGTGAGTCTTAAGACTTACGGGGGGCTGTTATCAGCTATCGATCATTAGAGTTCTGAGAAAGTCAGAGAGTTCTGATAAGACTCTATCATTTTCTACGTCCAGCCAGTTTTTACCCGACTCTGAGAGTCGAACCAGATACCTTTGATTGATAAACGTTTTCTCCACCCTGCTGACTCAGTTCAGTAATATCACCTATACGCCTAATGACAACATCATCTAAAACATTCAAACGTGTAATAAAGGAATCTATGGAATCATCACTGAGTGAATATCGGATAAAATCGATATCCATATCCTGTGTAGCTCTTCGAACGTCACTCGTCATCTCGCGCATAACTACTCCGCCTTTTATAGTTACGTTCCTGCTAAGATCACTTTCCGCTATCGCCTTGAGAATAATGTCCTGACAAACTTTAGCAGTTGCGTTAGCGCCTTGATATCCACTCTCTTCAGCCTGTCTAATAAGACTTGCTACTATTCCCATCAGAGTACCTCCAGTTCCAAAGCTCTGATGATCATATCGCTCTTGGGCATCTCTTCAGCCATGTCCATGAGGAATGTTATATCCATACTGTCTACCCGTTTTCTGTAGTTCTGGATTATCTCTTTATAGCGATCAAACGGCATCTTATTCTTATTGCGAAGAAGTTCGAGCAACATTCGCTCATATCCGTACATTCTTATCTTCACTCCATCCACATCACGAACGGTCATTCCAACTTCAAGAATGGAATTATTGTCAAAACTCTGCATAACACGAGCATCTCGTATCTTCGATGCATCCTTGTCGGTTACGAGAAAGTATTTATCAGGAACAGTATCCGTCAATCCGAGATAGTAGAACGCACTGTCCATCGTGAAGACCGCATTAGGATATTTCTTAGATATTATCGCGGTCTCAAATTCAAACTCCTCATCGGAATAGATACCGGGTTCGATCTTTCTAAGCTCTCCGGAATCTACTGCTCTCCTTATCTGATAGTCATTTTTATATCTGTCCAAGCATTCAGTATATGTATAAAGCATTTAGGTATTTCTCCGTTGTTTTGCGTTTTTTACGGATGTTTACCTAAATGATACGACGGCTTTTCTCTTTTTGCAAGTAAAGATTCGAATCAGTAACTTCTTGATTCGATAAAGCTCGTTGTCAGGTCTTCAGAGGTGTATGTGAACTCCGGAACGAACACCTGCCTTTGTATATCGTAGCCCTGCCTGTAAGTACTTATAAGGCCTTCAAGGATGGGACCTATAAGAGGATTACATTCGACACAGAGAGCTATCTGTCCGTTCATGCAATACGTTAATGCTTCCCTTGTGGCATCGAAAGTGATTATCGTCACTTGTCCGCCTTCGCCGTAAGTTATACCTGCTTCGTCCATGGCACGCATTGCTCCGAATGTCATGTTGTCGTTCTCGCTGTAAAGCACATCTATATCGGTATTAGTCTGAAGGTATTCAGATACTACTTCGTATGCTTTGGCTTCCGTATAATCTCCGCAGAGCTGAGCTGCAAATTCCCAGTTCTCGTGTTCTTCGACGGCCTCCTCCAGAGCCTGTGTACGAAGGATCTGCGCGGTAGCTCCGTATGTTCCCTGAAGATGTAAGATCTCGACCATACCGTCACCGTTATCCGCATCCTGCCTATCGAGCCATGAGACAGCCATTACGCCTTGATTTAAGAAATCGGAACCTACGTTGGAGAGGTACAGGCTCTGGTCTTCCACAGATACAGAACGATCCATGATGATGACGGGGATGCCCGCTGCCTGAACCTCTGCAAGGACGGAGTCCCATCCTTCTTCAACAGTAGGAGCGATGACTATGAAGTCCACTCCTTCCAGAATGAAATTACGCACGGCAGCGAACTGGTTATCCTGGTTCTGGCGCGCATTGACGACACGAAGTTCGTAGCCGTTCTCTTCCGTAAACGTATCGATCATGGACTGGGTATTTGCTATCCTCCAGTCAGACTCTGATCCTACCTGTGAGAAACCTATGACGAACAGTTCCTTATCGGTCGGTTCCGTCTTATGTGCCGTACATCCGACTATGTTGACTGCCATTGCAGCACAGATGATCAAGCTACAGAATCGTCTCATCTTCAAGTTCTTCCTTTCCCGGGAAACGGATGTCGATAGTCGTTCCCTCCCCGGCTTTACTTAGTATGTCGAAGTCGACGTCATCTCCGTAAAGGAGCTTCAGTCTCTTATAAGCGGATACGA
This sequence comes from Oscillospiraceae bacterium, assembly GCA_900176545.1. Classification (GTDB taxonomy): domain Bacteria; phylum Bacillota; class Clostridia; order Saccharofermentanales; family Saccharofermentanaceae; genus Saccharofermentans. Next base: position 171,462 of record FWXP01000004.1, on the reverse strand, counting down.
GGCCGAAGCTGGTCGTATCTTCGTTATGGATCTTCGTAAGAAGGGATGTAAGCGTATCCTCGTCCATACCCGCGCCGGTATCCTTTACTTCAAGGATAATAAAGCCTTTATCGGATCTTCCCGTAACGGTGATATTACCCTTACCTCTCTTGGGCTTAAGGCCATGGTAGATGGCGTTCTCCACAAGAGGCTGGAGCGTGAGCTTGGGGAGTTTGCATTTCGCTATTGACGGGTCGATATCTATCTCGTATTCCATGATGTCTCTGTAGCGCACCTGCTGTATCTCCAGGTAGCTTCGTACGTGCTTCGTCTCCTCTGCTATCGTGACGATGTCGCGGCCGTCGCTCAAGAAGGATCTGAAGTAGAATGAGAGGCTCGTTACCATAGTCTCCGCCTGCTCGTTCTTGCCGCTCTCTATAAGCCACACGATGGCATCTAATGTGTTATAGAGAAAGTGCGGGTTGATCTGCGCCTGGATGAGAGCAAGCTCCGTCTCTCGAAGAAGGATCTGCTCCTGGCGGTTAAGCTCGATCTGCTTATTAAGGCGCTCAGCCATGTCCTCGATACCTGTGGAAAGCGAAGCAAGATTCCTGTCGTTGGTCTTTACGGGAGTATGCGGGGTCAGGTCACCGCCACCTATCGCCTCTACTCTGGTATTCATCTCCATTATAGGGCCCGTGATGCTTCCGCTGAGCTTGAAGGCACGCCTTAAGATGACGAGACAGATCCAGATGGTCATTATGCCGACTATGGCGATCTCTGCAGCAAGGAGATAATCCAGCCTTCTTTGCATGCCGGCCATCTCTCCCGCTTCGTGGTAAAGATATACATAGAAGTTGTCCTGAATGAGCTGCGTGATGCCGTAGATATTGGTCTCCAGCTGCTCCATACGTTCGTCGTACTGCTCAGTCTCCTGGATGCGCTGCATGTACGTGGTCATGTTGTCGCACAACTGGATAACGTTCTTCATGGCCTTTCTGCTGTTCTCGTTCTTAGTGCTCTGCAGGAGCTCCTCGGCAAGCTCCCTGGCAAGAGCCACATCGTCCCACGGGATCTCATCGCTGCTTCCGGATACATAGAGATACATCTGAAGATCCACGTCGTCCTTGAAGTTCTGGTTGAAGCCCGATGCCGCCGCGATATTACCGCTTACGGAAGCGAACATGACATTACGGGTAACGATCATGGCTATGATCGAAATGAAGATGAATATGACGGGTATAAAGAGCTGCAGGAGAAGACGCGACATCTTCCCCTTGAGAGTATCGTTCTTGAAATGCTCCCTGACCTTCATCGCTTCTCTTCGTATTCGCCGTTCCTGTACTGACTCGGAGTACAGCCGGTCTTCTTCTTGAAGACAAAGGAGAAGTAGCGGGGATCCTTGTAGCCTATCTCACCCGCGATCTCACCCGATCTCTTGTCGGTCTTACGAAGGAGCTGCTTTGCCTTTTCCATACGCTTCTTGGTGACATACTCGACAAAGGAAAGACCTACCTTCTGGCTGAACATGGCCGACAGATAGTTGGCGCTTATATTGCTGGCGATGGCAACGGAATCCAATGAGATATCCTCATCCATATAGTGATTATCGATGTAGTGCATGGCGCTGTCTATTATGTCGCTGCTTCGCTTCAAGGCTTCGGCATCCCTGACGGTTATCGCCTTCGTCAGTATCTCGATGAGATTGCTCCTGAATGAGGCGGCCTCTATCTCCATATCCGCACTTCGAAGGGACAGATCGATATTGGGATCCTCTATCCCCTCCTCGCGAAGGGCGAGCTCGACATTGACCCTGATGCTGACAAGAAGATAGTCTCTTATGAGTACCGAATCCTCCATGCACTTAAGTCCCGTGATATACTCGTCCGCGAAAGACTCCGTTTCAGCCAGTATACCCGTTCTCACGAAGTTTCTTATTATCATGGGATCGAGCTTAGCGGCATCGAGGGAATGCAGATCATCCGCATTGGGAGCATAACGCTTGGTCTTGATAAGCTCCGATGTGAAGATATGCTCATCCGGGAACAAGTGACGATAAGCGAATGCACGGTTGGCATCGGAATAGCACTTGGACATACCGCTTAATCTCTCTGTGGGAACACCTACGGCAGCATACCAGGAAAGATCCGCATGTGCTTCCTCGCAGTGCTGTCTTATCATATCGACGCATCTGTCGGTAAGTACCGGTATCCTCTCAAGGTCACCCTTGATCATCACCGCATAGGACAATAGATTGCATCTGAATATGATGTAGTCGGGATACTGCATAAAGTGTCCGAAGAGACTCTCCATGACATTGGCGGCATCGTCGGCATAGCTGCTCTGCTGTGCATCCCTTATGGTAAAGATGACAAGGTTATAGCCGTTGGCAGACAGGTTCAGATGAAGCTCGCTGGCCTGTTCGTAGATCTCCTGGACCGACATGGAACCTTCCACCAGTTTCTCAAAGAAAGCCCTGTGTGAGAACCTCTCGAACTTCTTGAACTCCTGCTCGTATTTGCTTATATAGTTCTGCTGTTCGGATGCCTCTGTTATCTTCTGCTTTATCTCCTCTATGGCACTGATCATGTCAGCCTTGGTTATGGGCTTTAGAAGATATCTCTCGACACCTATGGAGATAGCCTGTCTTGCATATTCGAAGTCACTGTATCCGCTTATGATGATCACCTTGATATCAGGAAACTCGCTCATCACTATCTTACAAAGTGACAGTCCGTCCATGAACGGCATGGTGATATCAGTGATCAGTACATCGGGCTTCAAGTTACGTATCATCGGGAGCGCCATCTCACCGTCGGGAGCATCACCTACGAACTCAAATCCGTACTTCTCCCAGGGAATCATGTCGCGCAGTCCCTCACGTACTATGCTCTCATCCTCACATATAAAAACCTTTATGTTGTCCATACAATTACCATCCGAATCAGATAGTAATATCGTATCATTCACGCTACCCTCAAAGGGATATGTAATATCAACATATCTACCCGACAAATATCGTGAAATGAGCATAAAAGGCAAAAGAAAAAGCCCGATAACGGGCCTTTAATATCTCTTATACTGCCGCCTTCTTGGCTGCCTTCTTTTTCCTTACGAGTGTTACTACGAATACCACCAGAGTAACGAATACGAATCCTGCAGTGTAGTTAACGAAGATATCTCTGTATGCGCTGCTTGCGAGCTCTACAGTAAGTCCTCTTAAGAACACATAGAAGAATGTAAGGAGCATCGTAGGAACATAGACACATGCTACCTTGAGCCAGAAACTCTTCATCTTGATATATCTTATAAGTGCATATGCAAGTACTGCTATGAAGACGATAACTGCTCTGTCCAGTTCATGCCAGTTGCCGGACGGATCCTCGAAGGTTCCCTGTGCCAGATAGATAACACTGTTGGTAAGTGTAGCCAGTGTATACATAAAGCAGTAAAGGAAGGCGGGTGTCTTGATGTACTTATTCCATATCTCTCTCATTTTCTTATTCCTCCGTAGGTCTTTTCTGTTATGACCAGACTATAACTCACGAAGATCGGCCCTGCAGAGAATATGTATCAAGTTGCATTATAGGATGCACAAGTTGCACTCAACGAGGAGATATCATTCATCCGCCCAGTTGCAGAACACTTCCTTGACAGGATCATGAGCGATAGGATCGAAGGTATAGGTCAATCTGACTCCCTCTTCTTCCCACTCTATATCGTACTGCCCCCGATTCCTGTAACCGTCATCTGTTCCGAATTGACCTATCTCGATCATCCGGTCATCAGGGGTTATCTGATACACGGAACCGAAGCCGCCGAGAAGCCACGAGTATTCACCTACAACGATCCTTTTGTCATCATGACTGTATTCATAATACTCAGGGTTATATGTCGTGGCAAAGCGACTGCCGTCAGCTGTACCGCGGTATGTATTTACGCAGGATATTCCCAAAAGAGATATAAAGAAGAATACTGCTCCCACCGGAAACATGATAAGCACTCTCTTCAGGATCTTACGTCTGTTTATCGCCTTATCCAAGATCACAAATATCCAGCTGGCAAGACCTGCAATAACATCTGCCATAAAACAGACTGAGAATACGTTATCGACCCACGAAGGAACACCTTGAGTCATTTCCGTCACAGCGATACCGTCGCGATAATACTGAACTGTTTCCAGCTTATCACTGTCGTAGATGACGGGTGATAAAAAGAACAACAGAAGCGCCAGCACGACAAAGATAACGGGGCAGTAACGATTCCCTGCAGTGATCTTCTTATTCTCTTCCATGCCGCTCATCATATCTCCTTATCATTTCGTGCAAATATCATAACATAACAAAAGGCCGCTGCCTTCATAAAAGGACAACGGCCTGTAAGTTGCTTATCTTATGTTACTGCTGTTCGTGCTTTCTCTTCTCGCACTCGGGACAGAAAGATGTAGTAGCCATGGAGAAATAAGATTCCTTCTTGTATCCGCACTTGGAACATACAAATACGTATTTGGTAAAGGCACTTCCCATGGTAGTGCTGACGAGCCATGTGCTCTCAGAATCATCATCTGCCACAGGTGCAGGTGCGGGCTCGGGAGCCGCAGCTGATACAACCTCTTCTTCGATAGCAGTCTCTTCTTCCTCAGCTTCTTCGACCACTTCCTTCACTGTCTCCTTAGAAGGCACGGGGAGATGCTCGGGAGCAGGTCTGATCTCGACAGGTTCATCTATTGACCATGTCCTGGGCTTGGGATCTTCAAATACGCACTTGGTGACATAAAAGGGGCAGTCATTACAATCCTCCCTGCTTACGCACATCCTGTGAATGCCCCTCAACAACTGCTCCTGCAGTTCTTCGATATTGTCCTTACTCATCAGTATTACTCCTCACATAAGCCATGAACCGAATACTCACGTCGACAGCTTTATCAAATTCTTCTTATCAGTAGGTATATTATAGCACCCCTGCTTCGTTCTCGTCTTATAAAATCATAGTCGTTAGTGTCAATTTCCTACGGCTTTTTTTGTACAACAGACATGATTTTAAATACGGCAGTCAGGTGCTAACGGTTCATCTTTTCCGGGCAAGCTCCAGATCCAGCGTGTCATTTATCGATATCCTGCCGCCGTGTCGCTCTATCGCATCTTCTATCCTGGCAAAGAATACCTTTCTTACACTCTCTTCTATCGCTATATGGTCAGAATATGTTCCCAGGAGTGCGATGTATTCCTCCGAAGTAAATACCCTCGTACGATAGAACAGGCTGTACTTTATCTCTTCGAACCCGTACTTCTCCGGGATCAGCGATATCACCTTGGCATCCTCTTCTGTAAACCACTTCTTCACACCGGACTTAACACCGTAATAACTGTTGTAGTGATCGTCGTATATGGCATCTATCTCCTGCGCGAGAGCAGGGTCGTCTCCGCTTATACGGGGTCTGTTGGCAAAGCGTGCAAAGGCACCTCCCTGCTTTAATATCGAATACACCTTGGGATATCCGACTTCTTCCGGGACCCAATGAAATGCAGTCGCCGAGAAGACAAGATCGTATGTATCCTCTTCCAGGGATACGTCTTCGAACTTACCCGTAATGACACTAAACCTGTCGTACTCACTGAACTTTTCCTTCAACTTCGAAGAGAGATTCTCACCATATTCGACTGCGGTAAGTTCGCACCCTGTCTTAAGGAGCGGAAGCGTCGCCTGACCGGTACCGCTCCCTACTTCGACGACACGACTGTTGCCGTCGATCCTGATGTAATCGAAGATCTCCTTATAGAGCTCATTTACATACCCCGGGCGCATCCTGTCATACAGGGACACGGCCGTATCAAAAGTGCTTTCCAATCCTTTTGTATAATCGATCATAACTCAGATCCTCCCCACTCTACTACCGTAAAACCTGTCCTGTCTGTTCCTTCGGGCCATATAAGCAGCTGATCTTCAGGTATCTCGACCTCTTCGTTCAACGGCGTAAACAACATATAAACGCGAATGACATTATCGGGTTCGGGACTTACATTCAGCGTGACCTCTTCCTCGTATCCTTCTGTCGGGAATGCGATGAGATTATATTCATTAGACTCCATACGGGGTAACCAGTACGAGATAAAGTCATCTATCTCGCTGTAGTTAAGTCCGCATGCTTCAAGATAGTCTTCCAGGAATCCTGCCGTATCGCATCCGCGAACACATATCGCATTATCGTATATGTCAGGCGCTTCGATCTCACCTTCCCAGAAGAGATAATCATATTGTCTTCCCGTCACGGGATCAGTCAATGTTCCGTCAGGATCAGCCGTAACATGCCATCCGGAGTCTTCATCGTAAGACGGATATGTACATGTTAAGAACCCGTCAAGATCCAGTGAAACATCACATTCCGTAGTCTCATCCGGATAGAGATAGATTACAGGCTTTGCTGCACATACCCAAAGCGGGTCGGAATCTGAATCTCTGGCAACTACCTCATACTCAAATACCGAGTCGATCCTGTTATTACTATCGATCAGCACGAAGGTGTAAGTTCCTGCCTCCATATCATCAGGAAAAGCAGAGAAGAAACTTATATAGCCCCTCTCCGCATACACTGTGCCGTCGCTCACTAATATCGCATCGTTTATGTTAAGCAGATGATCTCTCTCATGCTTAAAGAGATACAGCTTCATTCCCTCTGCCTCATCTGCATCCTCTTCGTTCATGCAGCATTTAACAGAGAGATTTCTGTTAGCGACAGGAGGATCCCACCATGTCTCCTTTTCGTATTCGGTGCTCTGATCCCACTCGTGTAAGACTGACTGCACACTTTCCACCTCGGTTATCACAGGGGCATTGAGCAACCCCGGATGGTATACATCACCATTCTCCAGCTTCAAAGGCGGCGGGCAGAATATCAGATCAAATACGACGAGATTCCCGAATGCAACGAAACAGCTGATCAAGATGATAACTGTTATAAGGGGGATTACGATCCATTTCTTCTTCATAAAAACACTTCTCCCACAGGAGTTTGAAGACAGATATCTTCTATATAGGATTATACTACACGGATCGTGTCAGTTTCCTTCGTTACGCTCTTCGTCCTTATACTCGGGATTAAGTCTTCTCAATACATCCTTTACTTCAGGAAGGGATTCCAGCAACACCTCCACTCACCTGGGATCGAACCGGGTTCCCTTTCCGTCCCATCTCTCGTGGTGATATGCTGCCATATTGCGGGCTTCCTGAAGGTAACCGTCAGACTCAATATCACTTACCGCCTTATCGATTATCTCCTTACCGAGTTCCGAGTGGGTCTTCATGATCTCGAATTCCTCATCTGTCAGCTTGCCCGGCTTATTGAGTATAGCATCGGATATCTTGATCTTACCCGTACAAATCGTCAAATTATCGTCCGCTCCCCTCTCGGGTTCGAATCCTCTTTCAATCTCACTACAACGCAAAAACGGCCACTCATAAGAGTGACCGTTTCGCGTTTTGGCGGAGACGGAGGGATTCGACCGACAGCTTCGCTGTCTGTTAGCTTGTAAGCTTAGCTTACTGCGCTCACGCGGACGTCGAACCTTCCACCGGAAGCTTCTCTTATCGTCCGCTCCCCTCTCGGGTTCGAATCCTCTTTCAATCTCACTACAACGCAAAAACGGCCACTCATAAGAGTGGCCGTTTCGCGTTTTGGCGGAGACGGAGGGATTCGAACCCTCGAGCCCCGGAGGGCTAACGCATTTCGAGTGCGCCTCGTTATGACCACTTCGATACGTCTCCATGTGCACGGACTATTGTATATAAAAAGGCTTCAAATTTCAACTTTGCGGTGTCAGAAGCCTTTCGAGGCAAGCTCCCTTACCATGTCTACGTAGAAGTCAACGATGTCCGTTATACCGTCTACGTTCTTCTTGGTGAAGGGGCGTCGTCTGAGGTCCACTTCGTCGCAGTGGGAGATGCCCCTGTTGGTTGCTCCCGTGAACACTCCGCGGAAGTCTCCCCACTTTACCGCCCTTGGTGTTAGAAGGCCGTCATTCTCCCCTTCTATGAGCTTTACCACGAAGTGCGGGAACCACATGAGAATGTCGCTGAAGGCGCTCTTGAAGGTGAATGCGAAGCTCTGGTAGTAGACGCCTTCCACATCCGGGTTCTCTCTGTTGAAGCGCTCGGCGTCGCTGGTCTTGAAGCCCATGACCGCATCGTATACATTGGGGTCGCCGTCGCCTAAGATCTTGAAGCATAAGTCGCAGCAATTGCATGCAAAGCGTACCATCCAGTTAGGAAAATACTTTATCTTATCTACGGTAAGAGAGCCGTTATGGGGAGTATTCACGGTGGATACGGATGCGATATACTTGCCCATGCCAAGGGTGGACATGGCGTATCTTATGTCGAGTCCTCCCTTGGAGTGCGCGATGACATTGAACTTCTCTATGCCGCGCTCCTTAACGAGGGATTCTATCCTCTCTGCAAGATGCTTCGCGTTGGTCTCTACGGAGCCGCAGCTGTCCTGACCGCCGAAGTATATCGTGCAGCCTTCCTTCTCGAGGGCAGCAGGGATCCTTCCCCAGTAACCTAAGTGCTTCCTGTCGCGAAATCCCATTCCGTGTACCATTAGAACGGGGTACTTAAGAGCAGCCATATATCTCTCCCTGATGTAAGTCTTCCGTGACTTACTCTACCACAGAAGGGGCATTAGTCAAACAGCAGAGGTAAGATCGGGCTCTACCCAGTGCTTGTCCTCGTAGAGAGCGTCGTCGGCTTTCTTGGTAGCTGCGGCGAAGTCTGAGATCTTACCGCTATATTCCGCATATCCTATAGCCGCGCGAAGATCGTACTTGGCACCGGACTCCTTGTTGTGGTTATAGATGGAATCCTTGAGGCGCTCCTTTAAGTACTCCGCCTCGCTGTCGTCCATGAGCTTAGCTACGATGATGAACTCATCGCCGCCGTACCTGGCGATAAAGTGCCTGTGCTTTTCTATGGTGCATGCGAGCTTAAGGCCCTGCGCCGCCTTCACGATAGCCTTATCGCCTTCGATATGGCCGTATGTGTCGTTTATGGACTTGAACTTATTAAGGTCGATCATGAAGATGTAGATCTTCTCGTCTCCGTCTGCGGGCCTTAGGTCATTTGAAATATATCTCTTAAGCTGCGCCCTGTTGTTAAGGGACGTAAGAGGATCCTGGGAGACGATATTCTCCAGGCTCGCAATATAGACGTAGATCATCATGATGGTGATACCGAAGCAGAAGAGAGGAGCATTGATAAAGAGAGTCTGTATAACGCCCGAAATGCTCACTACAAGAGGATATACCGCACCCGTTATATACTGCGACCTCACCGCGTAATTCTCAGGATATGTAGCCCTTACAAAGGACTTTCCCACAGCTATAAGGATATAGATAAGAGGCGATGCGAGGAATATACCCGCATAGAGCAGCGTGACTTCTCCGTCCTCCGTAAGGATCATGTCGCTGTGAAAGATACAGAAGAATCCCATTAGTATCGAGGAGGATATGGCAAGGCTCTTGGTATAGAGCCTGTTGCGCTTTACGACCATGTATTTGGCTTTCTGACTTACTTCTACATATAAGAACCAGTAGAAGGTCATGAAGGCCATAAGAGCGTTATTGCCGAAGTTAACAAGGAGGACTACATTTCTGCAGTTATGGATCACACCTCCAAGCTGCATCGCCCAGAAGCAGTCGCAGGCAAAGTAAAGGATGCTGAAGAGCAATACTCGATCGTAGATGAGCTGCTTCTCCTGCCTGTCTACGCTGTGGATATTCTTGAAGAGCAACATCGAGAATATGATCATGCACACGACATTGGCTTCAACGTAGAAGAAGGTGTAATCGGTACTCATAATGGGATTCTAACACAGAAAAGACCGCCGTCTATGCGAGCGGCGGTCCAATTTAAATTCTTTTTACAATTAGTACACGATTGTCAGATAGTTTCCGAAGCGAATCCCGTAACCTCGTATCCTGCGTCTGTAATGACACGAGTAACGGCCTCCTGATCGAGAGTTTCCTCTGATTCGATGACCGTCACCTTGGCTTCGTGGTCGGCCTTAACGCTTACGACCTTGAAGTTATCGGAGATCGCATCATTAACATGCTTCTCGCACATCTTGCACATCATGCCTGTTACATTAACTGTTGTCTTATACATAGGCATCACTTCTTGATGGTCTTTGCGATGGTATCAACGTCGGGAAGATCGACCTTGACCTTCTTCTCAACCTCATTGATAGCCTTGTCCACTGCAGCCTTAGCTTCCTTGTTCTTGGACACCTTATCTACTGCGTCTTCTGCAACATCCTTGATCTTGTTGATATCGAGATCCATTATCGTATCCTCCTTGGAATTAGAATGTATATATTATATCACTCTGATACCTTGCATGAACGGATACAGACTCCGAGCTTACGATCGTCATCCACACCGTCCTTTTCCTTCGGGGACCAGACTTCATTAGGATGTATCCTTATGATACCGCTATTCTCATCAACCTTTATACGGATCGTGATCTCGGGTCTGTTGATCCTATTAAGCCTTCCGGTGTATCCGCACACGATCCTGCCTCGACCTATCACTTTATCAAGTTCGTTATATATACGGATCTTATTGGAGAACCTGGATCTCAGGACCAGTTCCACCTTCTTCCCCGTGAACCTTCCAAGATCGATCTTACTGTCACTTCCGGTCCATCTGAAAAGCTCACCGTTCTCATCTGTCTCCACGGGATATGTATCCTTGAAGAGGATGTCCTTCTTAAGGTTCAGGCACGAGCCGTTATATTCCTTAAGTTCAGCATCGCAAAGGAGCACATCCCAATGCGCATCGTAGCCCTGCCATCTCTGACCGGTATTCTCATTCTCATCGAAGATCTCATAGATCAGAACATTGGGGATATCACATACAACTTGCCTTATTCGCATCTCCTTAACGTGGTTTACCACCAGAAGATATGCATTAGGACCGTACTTCTCCCTGATGATGTCCCCCAGACGCCTTGCGTCGTCCACAGGCATATTCAGGCGCACAAAGAGGATATCCTTATCCTGACCTCTGAGTGACAGTACTCTGTCCAGTCTGCGCATAACGATCTTTTTTATCTCGGGATAAGCCTCTTCATATGTCTTATCCTTGGGAAAGATATGCTGGTGGATAGCATTGAACTTATTGTCTATGATCCTTCTGCAGTCAGTCTGGCTCTCACCTAATTCGGCAAGGTTATCCAGCGTCAGCCATCCTTCAAAATCAGTCTCAACTGCACGGATTATATCTTCCGGCTCAGTAAGAAATATCCAGTCGAATGGCATGGATTCTTTACGAAGTTCAAGTCTTTTAAGCTGAAAAGCCACCTGACATGTACCGCCCAGGGATATGACATTATCCCATGTCTTAAAGCGCAATATAGGATCGAGATCCTTCTCGCTTATTACATCGATATATTCCATATGCACCTCTTGATCACGACACGAATGTAACGTTCTCGATCGCGAATCCAAGCTGCCTCGGATCGGCCGGATTATTTATCGATGCATCCCACAGGTTCGACTCAAATCTTATAACATTTTCACCTTCATCGAACATTTCGTCGTCTATTTGAAGCGTGAATCCTTCTTCGTTAACGCCGGGAGCAAGAGTTACAGTGTCGATGAACTCATCGTTGATATATACATCGATACTGATGCATCCGTTTTCTGCCGCACCGAAGGGGATTCCGGGCATAAGATCAACGATCATCGTATAATCGCGGTCTTCAAGATCACAGTTAAGTTCCACGACTTCGGAACCTGTCCATGCATATGTAAGCTCAAAGCCTGCAAGGCCCGTATAGCTGTCGTAGAAATCCGAGATAGGATATTCCCTGAGATCCGTATGAGCCATCCTATACACGTAGATAGTCTCTTCCCTTGAAGAGAAATCCGTGGGATACAAAGTCACGGGGAAAGGGTCTCTCTCACAATCCTCTTCGTAGTCATATGTATTCATGTAGACAAGTTCGAACTCGGTGTCCGTATCGTACATCGGATAGCGCTTGATGACATAGATATCCTTATGGTCGTTCCAGAGCTCAGTGGCCATCTCTTCGAAGTCCTTATATTGGGGATAGACATCGGCGTCAGTCATGGCATCGATACCTGCCCACATAACGAGCCTTGAATTCTCTGCGACTATGACTGCATCGTCCGCGTCAAAGAGCTCAGTGATGGAATTCATTACTTCCCACTGTACCTTCGTATCGTCCCTGCTTGTCATGAGCGACATATTGGTAGGAACGAATATGCTCATGCACAGAAGAAATACGGGAACGGTTATATACGCCTTGATCTTCTTATGCTCATTAAGTATGAACATAACGAACAGGACCGTAACGGAGATAAATGGCACGAGGTATCTCGTGTAATACATCAGAGGATGTGCCGAACCGTTCAGGAATGCTGAATAGACAAGTACAAGGTAGAAGAACATGATGGACAATGTGGATGTCTTATTGTCCTTGATCATGTCTGAAGGTCTTATGAGAACCAGTACTATCGCTGCTACAAAGAGGATAAGTCCTCCCGCCATGGCGTAGTTATAGAAAGTAGTCCTCATGAACTGCTTCAACGCATCGAGTGCTGTAGGGAAATCTGCTCTCATTATGCCGATTGCGATCTTTAAGATAGGGACAGCTATAAGTGCACGAAGTCCCCATCTGAATATCTTGTTCTTGCTAAGGAGCAGGAGCCTGTTGTTATTCTTAAGGAACTTACCTATGAAGATGGTAAAGAGCGAGATCATGAACATGTAGATAAGCGCTACCAGGATGACCTGACCGTCGAGATCGCTCACGGTCTGCTCTCCCCTCTTGATAACGAATATCCTCATGTAGTTATTCCTGGTATAGATAGGCTGTATCCTGCTCATGGCAAAGAAGCTCATCACCTGAAGGACCGGCATTGCATACATAAGACCGATATTCTTCTTCTCGGCGGAAGCTATATACCTGAATGCATATACGCCGATGAACAGAGGGACTATGGTGTAGAAGGATACGTGATACATACCGTATACCGCTACAGGCACTATACTCAGGATATTCGACCACTTGGTATCGACCGTAAGGAGCCACAGGAACAGTATGATCAGGAGCGCCATGAAGCTCTCCGTAAGAGATGACTTCATGAGCCAGATAACGGCAGGCGAGAATCCAACCGCAAAACATGTCATGCAGCTGTACACCTTACTGAACCCCAGCCTTACCGTAACAAAGTATGTAAGGAATATGAGAAGCACATAGATAAGTGTCTGAACACCCTGGATATTCTCCGGGCCGAATATGCTTCCCCATGTTGCCATGAGCGCAGAGAAGGATGGTATTCCGTGGATATACCTCATGGAAGGGCTTACACCCTCATGATAATTGGGATCCCTGTATCCTTCCTGAAGAGCATCGAAGCCGTTGGTGTAGTCGATGCTCTGCTTAAATGTCTCCTGTTCCTCTTCGGAAAGGCCATAGTAACCCTCGAAGTCCTTAACGGCGGAAGTATCACCGCTCATGTAGTAGAGAGCCTGAACCTGATATCCGCCTTCATCCTGACCCATTCCGTAACAGCCGTTCTTGAGACTCACGAAAGGCACCAGGAACACACATATTATTATCGGTATGAGTGCATTTCGAACAGAAGTGTCGCACACGAACTTCCTGCCCTTCTTAAGAAGGAGCGTAGCCGTCAGTGTAAGCGCCGATACTATGAACATCGTACTTACTGTTCTAAGTACGGAATATTTATCTATGGTAAGTAGCGCAAAGCTTATGGCAACGTGAAGGCACATAAGGAATGCGGTTCCCACTGCTATCGACTCAAATATATTTCGTTTGCCGAGGATAACGATCGCCGTTATGGAAGCGGCGAACACCGCTATCAAGGACAAGACTCCTATCAACATCACAAAACCTCCGTAAGATACATATACGTATTATACTTCTTCATCCGGGATCCTTTCATAATAACCGAAGTTAGTATCCCCGTAAACGAAGTGATCTACAACTTCATAACCTTCGAACTCAGTGTCCTCCGACCAGTACTTGATAAAGTGGTCGGCACCTTCGACGTCATCTAAGTAGAACCTGAAATCATCGGTTCCGTCATCCCTTCCCATCTCAAGAAAGAGCGCAGATACGCCGTATCCTTCAGCCACCGTATCAGGTGCGATACGAGAATCCATATCCAGGGCAAACTCCCTGAATCCTTGGTAGTCCCAGGCACCTGAATCCCTGATGCCGAAGATGTTCTTATAGTAATTCCTGTTCACCGCGCCGAAGGTGAACAGTGCGGTACATGCGTAGATGCACGCAGCCTTCTTAATGACCGAATACAGATCCTTCTTGGAATCTATACCCGAAGCCAGTACGGCGGCGACAAGAACGCAATAACCCAGGAAGATCGCGGGACCGCCCTCACTGTCATTGACATAGTACGTGATCATCCCTACCCCGAATACCGAAGATGCGAGCGCGAACATCACCCTGGCGGAATCATTACGCCTTATAAGGAGCTGCCACAATCCCCAGAGTGCACACACCATGCAGATCACGACAGTATGTATGTACTCTGCGTTACCGATAGCGATCGGCGAGCAGATGCTGGCTATATGTCCCGCGGACTTCATATATCCGGTAAGGGCCTTGATACCCATTGCCATGCCGCCTCTGGTCCAGTTAAAGACATTAAGGACAACAAGCGCCAATATGCATGAGGATATCACGGTCACTGCTTCAGAGACGACCAGGGACAATATCCTGTTGCTCTTCCTTCCGAAGATCACGCATCCGCTTATACCCCATGCAACGGCACAGAGGATGCCGGATTCCAGGTTCCATATGACCGCACATGTCGTAAGTATGAGTCCTGCGGCGAATACCTTGCCGGACTTGATATTTCTCTTGCCGACTACAGTCAGTGCCAGGATCGTCAGGGTCGGGAATATCATCCTGTGAGGAAAGCTCATCCAGTACATGCTGACCGCAAGTATCCCGCTGACACCCAGGACCGCCAGAGAAGTGATCTTGATAACAAACTGCCTGACAGATAAGACCAGCGACACTGCAAGAGCGATATATGTGACTGCGGCGATCGTTCCCATGAGAAGACCGATAGTCCTCATGTTGGCTCCGAAGATCTTGAGCGGGATCACGAAGAACATCGCATAATGACCGTAGAGCTCGGATTCGAGTCCTCTGAAGGGATGACCGAAATAGATATTCACGATGGAATCGATATAGGAAGACGAATGGAAGATGTTATACATCGTTCCGAAGGACCAGGTCGTAAATGTATTCATATAGCAGCAGCTGAGGAACCATAAAGCGGCAAATCCTACGATCTCCGCTATGATCACTGCATTCTTCAAGACCTTGAAGCGATCGCTTATAGAGCGCTGATAGATAACAGCTGTTCCGACGACATACAGGAACAGCGCCAGAAGATACTTAGGCGTCAGGCGTTTGTCTCCTGACAGGAACATATAGACCTCAAAGCTCATGAACAGGAAGAACAATGAAGCCGCCGTTGTCATAATGACGGACAGTATCTTATTCTCCTTCGAAGGCATCACCCTGCAAAGGATCGGAAATGATACTGCCGATACCATGAGCCACAGTAATACAGCTATGACATATGTCTTGATGTTGCCGAGAGTCTCTATCCCAATAGCAGACGCCGGGGACGCGAAGGATGCCCTTACAAATACGAAAGAGGCGACGGATCCGATGACAACGGAGATCAGGAAGGAAAGCTTTTCCTTGTTATCTGACTGTGCTTCAGGCATCCGTTCCCTCACTGCTCTCGTCATGTATCTTCTCGAAATATCCGAAGTTGGTGCCGTTATAGCAGAAATGATCAATGCACTCGTAACCTTCGAACTCGACTTCTTCCGACCAGAACTTGATAAAGTGCTCTGATCCGTCAACTTCCTCAAAGTTGAAATGAAAATCATCAGTTCCCCTGTCTCTTCCCATGGCAAGGAAGAGTGCGGTAGTTCCGTATCCGCCTCCGACAGTATCCGGTGCGATCCTGGAATCGACATCATCGGCAAAAGCCTGGAAGCTGTCATATTCCCATGCCTGAGTAGGTTCGATGTTCAGGTGGTTGAGCCTGAATTCCCAGTTGATGGCACCGAACACGAAGATAACGATGCATGCATATGCGCATAAGCCCTTCTTGATCAGGGAATAAAGATCGACAGAGCGGTCCACGCCGGAAGCTGCAAGAGCTGCTGCCATGATGAGATAGATCATGATGATCGTGGGACCTCCGTCCGAATCGTTGACGTAGTATGTGGCAAGACCGATACCGAATACTGCTACAGCAAGTGCTGTCATCACCTTGGAAGAAGACTCACCCTTGATGAGCATCTTCCACAGTCCCCACAGAGCACAGATCATGCAGAGGATGACCATATGAACATATTCAAGGTTACCGATCGGAACCGGTGAAGCCTGATGCGAGACGAATCCGCTGGTAAAAGAATATCCCACCAGATCCATAAAGGACATTGCCTTGCCGCCCGCATGATGGTTGTAGATATTAAGGATCGCAAGTGCCGCACCTGAAGATACGACTACTGTAGCAATAAAGGATATGATCAGATTAACGATCTTGGGAAGCTTCTTTCCTAATGCAAAAGTTCCGCATATGCTCCATGCGATAGTACAAAGGATCCCCGTCTCAAAATTCCAGATGAGGGCTGACGTAGTCATGATAAATCCCAGGATGAAGAGTACAGTCCTGAACTTCTTTATTCTTCCGAATACTGCTATAAGGAGCAATGTCAGCGCGGGGAAAAGAAGCCTGTGAGGATAGCTCTGCCAGTACATGCTGACAGCAAGGATACCGCTCACTCCGATAGTCGCAAGAGAAGCAACCTTAACGATGAACTGCTTTATCGACAGATGAAGTGCAAGTGCGATGGATACATATGAGATCGCCGCGAAGGAGCCCATCAGTATACCTATGGACTTCGTATCTGCACCCATGATCTTAAGAGGCAGGATCATAAGAAGAGCATAGTGACCATATACTTCCGATTCCATTCCGACAAAAGGATGGCCGTAATAGATATCGCCTATGGTATCAATATATGCTGACGTGTGGTAGATGTTATACATCATGCCGAATGACCAGGGCGTATATGTATTCTGGTAGCAGCAGTTAAGGTACCAGACTCTTGCAAAATAGAAGACTACCCCTGCCAGGATAAAGCCTTTAAGTATAAAGAGGCATCGCTCTTCATAGAGGCTGTAGACCAGCACCGTAGCCAGCATAAATGCCACACATCTGATGATCGTCTTCGTAGTACTTCCTTCTCCCATGAAGCGATAAGCCTCGCGGCTCATATAAGCAAAGAACATGAGAGCAACTGCTGCAAGAGCAAAGGATATTCCCTTCTTGCCCTTGGATGGCAGGATCTTCGAGAAAGCCATGTAGATACCCGAAGACGATATAAGCCACAGAAGGATCGATATTATGTATGTCTTTATGTTGCCTAAAGTCTCTATACCGAGAGACGCTGCGGGGTTACCGAATGAATACTTTACAAATAGTGTGGTGATGACAAGACCGATACCGGCGGATAAGAAGAAGGCACTCCTCTCCTTGTCGTAAAAGTGATCTTCCTGCATCTTTATCCCCCTATAAGATCTACGAATTGTCTGGCAAGTCTTGCGGATCTTCCGCCGCCTCTTATGGCAAACTGCTCCGCCTTGAGATCGAGGTCCTCATCGGATATCTTGATGCCTCTGATCTCACAAAGCTTATGGACTATCGTTAAGAAGTCCTGCTTATTGGGCTTATCGAAGAGGACCTTAAGGCCGAATCTCTCTGAAAGTGACATCTGCTCTGCAATAGTATCCGACTTATGGATCTCGTCGCTTCGATCTGCAAATGATTCCTTTATCAGATGTCTTCTGTTACTTGTCGCATATATGACGATATTCTTCCTGCCGCCTGATGCAGCACCTTCCAGGACGGACTTCAAGGAACCTATCCTGTCGTCATTGCTCTCGAAAGAGACATCGTCTATAAAGAGAATGAACTTCATAGGTATCTGAGAGAGCATCTCTATAACATCGTGAAGGTTCATTATCTCGGTCTTGGGAAGTTCTACCAGGCGAAGACCGTCCTTCTCGAACATCCTTGCCACTGCTTTGACGGTAGAGGACTTACCGGTACCTGCATCACCATAGAGAAGAGCGTCAGCTGCTCTCTTGCCCATAAGGAAAGACCTGGTGTTGGAGATTATCTTCTCGCGCTGCCTTTCGTAGCAGAAGAGCTCCTCTGCCTTTATGGGATCCGGATGCTTTACGGGCTTTATCTCACCCTTATCTATCTTGAACATCAGATACTTGGCATAGATGCCGTAGCCCGTTGTCGCAAGGTTATCTATGACACGCATATACTGCGTCTTGAAGTCTATCTGTGATGAAGTGAAGTCAGGAAGATATCCGTCGTAGTACATAGCTTCCTTGAAATCGTAGGAAGTGTTGCTTCCGATCTGCGTCAGAAGGTCGAGCTCCCTCTCAGCCGTAAGAGTAATGAGAGTGCTCATCTTGCTAGCTTCCTCGGGATTAACGAGTGTATCTATGCGATGCTTTAGGTAGGGGTTCATATCCGCAAGGAGCGCATCCCACATTGCTCCCGCCAGATCCGCATCGGTACGCATGGAATAAAGTACTGACACGAAAGTACCATAGGCCTCGATCATCTCGTCTATGGTATATCCCGCTTCCAACTTCTTCAGAAAATCACAAAGGCTGTTCAAGGGCTCCGCATAGCGAATCCCTCTGAACAGCGCAAGTGAATCTATCGCTCTTAAAAGATCAGACATTGATTATCGCACCCTTGTCTGCCGAGGATACCATCTTGGAGTATCTCTTAAGGTATCCCGTAAGCTCGGGCTTCTCCTCGAGCTTCATGGTCTTCTTCCTCTCAGAGAGCTCCTCGTCGGAGACCTTGAGGGTGATGCTGTAGTTAGGGATATCGATGGCGATGATATCTCCGTCCTTAACGTATGCGATGGTACCTCCGCTTACTGCCTCGGGACTTACGTGACCGATGGAAGCACCTCTCGTAGCGCCGGAGAACCTTCCGTCGGTAATAAGTGCTACGTCCTTATCAAGTCCTGCACCTGCGATAGCAGATGTGGGAGAGAGCATCTCACGCATACCGGGACCGCCTGCGGGACCTTCATATCTTATGACGATGACATCGCCCTTCTGAACCTTACCAGAGTAGATAAATGCGATAGCTTCCTCTTCGGAGTTGAAGCATCTTGCAGGTCCTTCGTGAACAAGCATCTCGGGAGCTACTGCAGACCTCTTAACTACGCATCCGTCGGGAGCAAGATTACCCTTTAAGATCGCAAGTCCGCCTGTCTTGGTGAAGGGGTTATCGAGAGGTCTTATGACCTCGGGATCTACTACGAAGCTTGATGCAACATTCTCCTTCAATGTCTTGCCGGTTACCGTCATGACATCGCCGTTGATAAGTCCGCCGTCCAGGAGTTCCTTAAGGACTGCATGTATGCCGCCTGCTTCGTTCAGGTCCTCCATGTATGTCGGGCCTGCGGGAGCTAAGTGGCAGATGTTAGGTGTTCTCTCTGAGATCTCATTAACGTGTGAAAGATCGATCTTGATGCCGCACTCGTTAGCGATAGCGGGCAGATGAAGCATGGAGTTAGTGGAACATCCGATAGCCATATCAGCTGCAAGAGCATTCTCGAAAGCTTCCTTTGTAAGGATATCTCTCGGGCGGATGTTATTTCTTACGCACTCCATTACCTGCATACCAGCATGCTTAGCAAGCTCGATCCTTGCGGAATATACGGCAGGGATAGTACCGTTGCCCTTAAGACCAAGACCCAATACCTCAGTTAAGCAGTTCATGGAATTAGCCGTATACATACCCGAGCAAGATCCGCATGTGGGACAAACCTTCTCTGCGAATTCCTCAAGCTTCTTATCGTCGATCTTACCTGCTGCATATGCGCCTGTTGCTTCGAACATCGCTGAGAGAGATCTCTTCTTACCTTCAACTCTTCCTGCGAGCATGGGACCGCCGCTTACAAATACCGTAGGGATATTAAGTCTTGCGGCTGCCATTATAAGGCCGGGAACATTCTTATCGCAGTTAGGGACCATAACAAGTCCGTCAAAGCCGTGAGCCATTGCCATGGCCTCGGTGGAATCAGCGATAAGATCTCTCGTTACAAGAGAATACTTCATGCCAGTGTGGCCCATTGCTATACCGTCGCATACGGCGATGGCGGGGAATACGATAGGAGTACCTCCTGCCATTGCTACGCCGAGCTTAACTGCCTCGACGATCTTATCTATGTTCATGTGTCCGGGGACTATCTCATTATATGAACTTACGATACCGATAAGAGGACGCTGCTGCTCCTCCTTAGTAAGTCCCAATGCGTGGTAAAGCGACCTGTGGGGCGCATTATTGAATCCGTCAACGATAGTATCCCTGATCATGGAAAGTACCTTCTTTCAAAAAAACTTTTATTATTATAACACGCATACGCGCGCGAGGCACTTCCCGATACATTCCCGATATTTAACGTTTTCTCACAAAAAACGGCACACAAAGTATTTTACCTTGTGTGCCGGTCCGTGTACCGGTTCCGTTATCTTAGAAATTAAGGCTTACTATCTCGCCGTTTTCTATGACGACAGGCTCCGCATCTCTCCAGGCTGTGATCCAGCCGTTGTTCCTTCTCGTTGAATCCGAGTTGGAAACCTGATACCACAGCTCGGAATCAAGGAATGCACTTCCTGTAGGATCTTGAGAACTATAGTCATCGTATTCCTCATCGCTAAGTCCTACATAGCCCGTTGCTTCGCAGTCAGGCGATATGGGAACTACGACGAGTACCATCTCCTCAAAGTACAGTGTTCCGCTGTAATCCCTCATGTAGAGCCTGTCAGGATCACCGTTAGGCAGTGATGTAAGCTCCATCCATGACATATCCGCAAAGTCGATATCCACCTGAGTATAATCCTCATCCTCCTCGATGGTCACATTCGTGATAGTTGCTTCTCCGTATCCGATAGCATCACCGATATCCATACCGAGTATCGCATCGCGGTCGAAGGATATTGGCTCTCCTACCATGATCAGAGCCTGTGATCCGTCTTCGGATACAGCCATGAGATTTCCGTACCAGGTACCATCGTCTATGCCGTCAACATATCTCGCGCTGACCGACTCCAGTAACCCGTCCGAGAACATGGGATTATACATGAAATAATCATAATTCGTGATATAGGGCATATTGATGAACTCTTCATATGAATATGCTGATTCGTAGTTATGTGAGACAGGTCCGTCATAAACTTCCCACTCTCCGTCGATGAGAACGTAGTCAGTCACTTCTTCCTCCGTATACACTGAGAGGACATAGAACGCGTCTTCCCTGTCGGTATCATATTCTCCCCTTATCGTAAAAAGAGCCAAAGGATCAGATACGTTGATCTCAGTTGCCTTTTCCATGAACTTCTCATACTGCTCTGCCCCCTCATCTCCGAGATCCGCTACAGGATCCGTATCACCTATGGTGATGTTCGTTGTCGTGGTAGTAGGATTCTCTGAAGGCTCCGGCTCAGCGCATCCTGCCGTCATCGATAATACAAGTGCTGATGAAATGATCGTTGTAATTGCTTTTTTCATTGTTCGTACTCCTTTCGTCTACATCCATAAAGACGGAAGTCAGATTCGAAGGTTGCATGAACTCTACACCTTACTCTCCCTCAGCGATCAAGTGGAGAGTACCTCGGAGAATCAACATACAAAAGACCTCCCGGGAATCCGTCCTGAGAGGTCCTTTTATCATCTGTATCCGATCGCCATATAAATTATCTGACCGTTCTCTATCACCACAGGTTCCAGTCCGCCGCTGCAGCTGATCCATCCGTTACTTCCATAAGATGGATCAAGCAACGCCCAATAGCCTGAATCAAGTAGGGCATTACCCGTTATTACCAGATCCTCGGGCTCATACCCGTCAGGACCATAGAGCATATTCTCA
This sequence comes from Oscillospiraceae bacterium, assembly GCA_900176545.1. Taxonomy (GTDB): domain Bacteria; phylum Bacillota; class Clostridia; order Saccharofermentanales; family Saccharofermentanaceae; genus Saccharofermentans. The sequence continues at coordinate 149,410 of FWXP01000004.1, read as the reverse complement.
TAGTTGCCTCCGAGTTCTACCGAAGGTGACACGGAAACCTGAACGATCAACGCATCTTGCAGCATCCAGTCTCTGCTGTCCTCGCAAAGATAAAGCTCGGAACCGTCGATATACGGGTTATTGGTAAGATGAAGGTTTCCGATATCATACGACTCGGAGCTGAGGTCGATCTGAACATAATCGTACTCCTCATTAACCTGAATATCAGCAACAGTAAAGTCCATAAATCCGATAGGATCTCCAACATCCAGTGACAGGATCTCATCACGGTCGAAAGATATTGGAGTTCCCGCGACGATAAGAGCAGATGTTCCGTCCGAGCTCAATCCTACAAGACTTCCGAAATACATACCGTCAGGCACACTGTCAACTACATCCGCAACCGGGGAATTAAACTCTACTCTTTCCTCCCCTAACGTATCGAAGGAGAAACGAGTATCGCAAAGAAAGGGGATCGATCTTATATCTTCGTATGACAGATAGGGATCAAAACTATAGTCATGTTGAACTTCCGAAACATATTCGGTTATTTCGCCATCGGATATCACATACATGACCTTAGTCGTCCCGTCGTAAACAGTCAGGATACAGCTGTTCCTGTCAATAGAGAACTGATATTCATACTGCCCCGGAGCCGAAGCTTCTATCTCATCGATCTTAGCCATGAACATGTCGTACTGTTCGGGTCCTTCTGTCCGGATATCGCCCTGGAGAGTCGGAACAGGTGTCGGCTCAGGCGTTGGTGAAGGTGTAGGAGTCGTCTCTGTTGTTTCAGAAGTCTCACATGCCGCAGTAGTCTCTTCCGCGGTGGTCGCTTCTGTCGTTGTACCTTCCGTCGTGGTCTCTGTCGGTGCTGTCTTGGAGCAGGACACCAGCAAAGATGCCGCTGTCAGCAGAGCGATCATTGTTCTCTTCTTCATAACTATCCCCCTTATCACACTAGATAGAAGATCTCATCCTCTATCTCACATGAAGACTCTATATTTTCATAAGCGTCAATATATCCCACAGGTATTCCGTTATCTTCGAACGATGCCTGCAGTATCTGTATCTCCGCGACCCTTGTGCCGTCATCGTATATGTATACCATGAGGCATTCATCTACGGAACTTCCGAACTTCGGGACATATCTTTCCCATATCTCATAGGTTAGTTCCTCAAGGCTTTCCTGATCGATGTTCTCAGGTTCCATATCTATTGAATAAACCGTGTATTCGGCGTTCCTTATAAGATCGGAATAATCATCTCCATCCCTGTAATCTCCGAAGTCTAAGGATATGCACTCGGCACTTATGTGAGCATTATCGGGGAGACCATATATCTCATCGAGATAGGTGTTCAGAGATTCGGTGAAACCTTCGTTGTTATTGGCGAAAGCACGCATCAGGTCATTGTGGTCGTCGAACTCGTGAGTATTTCTGTCACGTCTTACCACGAAGGATACTTTGTCAGGCAGAACTGAAGTATAAACGCAGAATTCCTCATCCTCCATGGACTCGAGAACGATCTTTGACTCCTTGGCGAACTGTTCTCCGTACTTATCTTCAAGAAATGCTCTGACTTCAGACCCTGCCGTTACCGTATAGACCTTTTCTCTTCCCCAATAGACAAGACAAGGAATAGCGATCAGAGCTGCAAATATACATGCGTATATTGCGGCGGGTCGTCTTACATTCTTAGGGCGCACACGAAGATAGAGTACTCCGAACAGTATCTGATACAGAAGGCACGCAGGCAGGACGGGGATCACGGTGAGCATCATGCCGCTGTAGATCACGGCCTTGATCCCGTACAAAGTTCCGCTATAGTCCAGGAATCCGAAGAATACGCTGATCCCCTTGACCGCAAAGTATACACAATAGAGGTAGGGCAAGAAGCTCAGATAGTAAAGTATCGATCCTAATATCCCAAATAATCCCAATGGCTTTTCTTCTCTAGTCTCATCATGCATATGAAGTCCCTCCCTTCATAATACTTTGACTATCAAACTATCTTCAAGATAGCACAGGTCAGGACGCTCGTCAAATAAATTTTAGACGATCGTATCGGACCCCGTCTCCACTCGTGTCTCCATATTTGAAAAATGGAGACAGGGCCGGAGAAAGATTGGGCTAATAATGCCTGTTTTGTCTCCACCTCTGTCTCCACTTCAGCGAATCGGAGACATGGGTGGAGACTATCTCGAGATGTCGCTCAAAACCTTCCTTAGAACGACAGGATCAGCGACTTTTGCCCAATGTCGCTCGCGTTGTCGCTTCAAAGCCGCTCACGAGCGACAAGCCAAGCGACACCCGAACACGAACACACAAAAGACCTCCCGGGAAGCCATGTCCCGAGAGGTCTTACTCCTAACTCCTAAAGGAATAGTGATCAGTTGTTGATGAGCTTATCTTCGTCAGACCAGCTGTAGAGCTTTCTGATCTCAGCTCCTACCTTCTCAGCGGGATGCTCAGCACCGAGCTTTCTCATAGCCTTGAAGTGAACCTGGTTGCCTGCATCGCTCATGTCGAGGAGGAAGTCCTTAGCGAATGTACCGTCCTGGATATCCTTGAGGACCTTCTTCATTGCCTTCTTTGTATCCTCAGTGATGATCTTGGGACCTGTGATGTAGTCGCCGTACTCAGCTGTGTTGGATACGGAATATCTCATGCCTGCAAATCCGCTCTGGTAGATGAGGTCTACGATGAGCTTCATCTCGTGGATGCACTCGAAGTAAGCGTTACGGGGATCGTAGCCTGCCTCAACGAGTGTCTCGAAGCCTGCCTGCATAAGGGCTGTTACACCGCCGCAGAGAACTGCCTGCTCACCGAAGAGGTCTGTCTCTGTCTCTGTTCTGAAGTTTGTCTCAAGAACGCCTGCTCTTGCGCCGCCGATACCTGCAGCATATGCAAGACCAAGATCCCATGCGTCGCCTGTAGCATCCTGCTCAACAGCGATAAGGCAAGGTGTACCCTTACCTGCCTGGTACTCGGAACGTACTGTATGTCCGGGAGCCTTGGGAGCGATCATGATAACGTTGATGTCACTTGCGGGCTTGATGCAGCCGAAGTGGATATTGAAGCCGTGAGCGAATGCAAGTGTCTTACCTGCTGTAAGGTTAGGCTCGATGGACTCCTTGTAGAGCTTAGCCTGCTTCTCATCGGGAATAAGGATCATGATGATATCGCCGGCCTTTGTAGCCTCCTCAACGGACAATACCTTAAGGCCCTGAGACTCAGCCTTAGCCTTGCTCTTAGAACCCTCGTAAAGACCAACTACTACGTTAACACCGGACTCTGTCAGGTTAAGTGCATGTGCATGGCCCTGAGAACCGTAACCGATGATAGCTACTGTCTTTCCGTCAAGCTTTGAAAGATCGCAATCCTTCTCATAAAAGATCCTGTTTTCCATTTGTATATACCTCCACAAATTAGATTCTGATATTACTTAGAGAGCATGCTCTCGGGGCCGCGCTCAAGGGCGACGATACCCGTACGGCACATCTCAATTATACCGAAAGGTTTCATATTGTCGATAAAAGCATCGATCTTATTGGTATCACCCGTGATCTCAAGACACATCGCATCTGCGGAATAGTCTATGATCTTGGCTCTGAAGACAGATGCCGTATCTCTTATCTCGGCTCTCGTATCGGGAGAGTTCTTTACCTTGATGAGCATGAGCTCTCTCTTTATTGCCATATCGGGAGAGATGACTTCGACTTTCTTCACATTATAGAGCTTCTTAAGCTGATTTATAAGCTGAGCTCTGTCGGTCTTCTCATTACTTAAGGAGATTGTGATACGGGAGTAGTTGGGATCTTCCGTCTCCCCCACGGTAAGAGTGTCGATATTAAATCCTCTTCGCGTGAACATACTCGTTACACGTGTCAATACACCGTATTTGTTCTCTACATATACTGCGATAACAAAACTGTTCTTGCTCATTCCTCTGCCTCCTCTCCGATTATAAGCTTATCGAAAGTTCCGCCGGGTCTCATCATGGGAAGTACCTTAAGATCCTTGTCGATAGTAAGATCTATAAGAGTGGGACCTTCCTGAGAATATGCATCGGCGAAAGCCTTCTTGAAGCTCTCAAGATCGTTCGCACGATAACCCTTGGCACCGAAGCTCTCAGCAAGAGCGACGAAGTCAGTCTTCCTGTTAAGAGTCGTATTGGAATACTTCTTGTCATAGAACAATGTCTGCCACTGTCTTACCATTCCGAGAACGCCGTTATTAAAAAGGACGATCGTAAGAGGAACATTATAAGTAACTGCAGTAGCAAGCTCATTTAAGTTCATTCCGAAGGAACCGTCACCCGTGAAGAGGACTGTTCTCTTGCCTGATCCGTAGGATGAACCGATAGCGGCACCCATACCGAATCCCATGGTTCCGAGTCCGCCCGAGGAGATCCATGTTCTCTTGCCTTCGAAGCCGAAGTACTGAGCTACCCACATCTGGTGCTGACCAACGTCTGTTGCGATCTCCGTATCGGGAGTAACGATCTCGGATACTGCTCTTACGGCATCTGCAGGAAGGAAATCCGTGAACTCCTGCTCTGCTTCCTGACCTTTAAGCTTCTCTATCTTGGCTTCCCAGTTAGGAAGCTGCTTAGCTTCGACCTTATCGATAAGCTTAGTTAAGAAATCACAGATATCGCAAGCTGCACCAAGGTTGATGTCGACATTCTTGCCGAGCTCGGCGGAATCGATATCGATCTGGATCTTCCTTGCTCCTGCGGAGAACTTGGAAGTATTACCGGTAGCACGATCAGAGAATCTTACGCCTACGCCGATAATAAGATCAGACTTAGCCATTGCCTTGGAAGATGCGTAATGTCCGTGCATACCCTGCATACCGAGGAATCTCTTATTGGATACGGGCACTTCGGACAAGCCCATCATGGAGCATCCGATATAAGCATCGATCTTATCGGCAAGCTTAGCTATAAGCTCACCTGCGCCCGCTCTTACTGCACCGCCTCCGAAGTAGATAAAAGGTCTTCCTGCTTCTGCGATCATGGATGCTGCCTTAGCTACATCCGCGTCATCAGCGGGAACTCCGCCCTTCTTCTCTACGGGCTTAGCACTGATAAATTCGCACTTTGCACCCTGTACATCCTTGGGGATATCTACAAGTACGGGGCCGGGCCTTCCGGACTTTGCGATCCTTATAGCTTCTCTCAGAGTATCGGCAAGATCCTCTACCCTGTGTACGAAGAAATTATGCTTAGTAATGGGAAGTGTAATTCCCGTAATGTCTATCTCCTGGAAGGAGTCCCTTCCTATAAGGCTGTTAGGTACGTTACCGGTAATAGCCAGCATAGGTACGGAATCAAGATAAGCATTAGCGATACCCGTTACGAGGTTAGTTGCACCGGGGCCCGAAGTAGCAAGGACGACGCCGACCTCACCTGATGCCCTCGCATAACCGTCTGCCGCATGTGCAGCGCCCTGCTCGTGAGCAGCAAGGATATGCTCGATCCTGTCACTGTTCCTGTAAAGCTGATCGTAGATGTCGATGACTGTTCCTCCGGGGTATCCGAAAATTGTCTTGATGCCCTGCTCGATCAGTGTCTCTACGACGATCTCAGCTCCGCTTAATCTCATATGTCTTACCTCCGTTCCCGTCTCCTTAAGGGCAATAAAAAAGCCTCCGCCACAAAAGGAAAACCGTAATCCTGTTGTGAAAGAGACGAGAAAAATATATATCCCGCGGTACCACTCTTCTTGGTCATATAACCCACTCTGTTCATGTCTATCAACACGATCCTCTGTAACGGGAGGTCCCGACCTGATCTACTCGTATCTTATACGTTCAACCGGCAGCTCCGGGAGGACTTATCATTACACTTACGCAATCGGCTCGCAGCGACCGCCGACTCTCTGTATGCGCGGGAGTGTATCTTTATTCCCTTCAACGCTTGTAAAAGTTATTATAACCACGCGTACGCGCAGATGTCAACACTTCAAGTCTCTCAAATGCCCTTATCTCAAAGGCTGTCGACCAGTTCATCGACCTTGGAGAGCTCCTCCTGCTTAAGCCTGGACTTAAATGAGAAAGAGGTTTCTACTATCTCTATGTCCTTGCATTTCTCGAAGGATGCTCTTATGGCCTTGCCGGCAGTCGCAGCCCATGTGCCGTTATCTACGATGGCGATCTTCCTCTTCTGAAGGTTATGTGCCACAAGTGCCGACACGGTATTTTCCATCCTGCTGAAGACACCGCCGTCTATGGTAGGCGTTACAAGGACTATCTTTGAATAGCGCCATGCTGCTGCCACAGAGTAGGAAGTGTGCTTGGAAGTAACGTCGATAACTTCCGTCTTATAGCCTTTCGCATCACATTTAGAAGCAATGATGTCAGCTACCAATGCGCTTCCGCCGTAGACGGAGCCATAGATTATCGCTACACCGTCTTCCTCAGCTTCAAAGGAGCTCCATGCTTTATAAGAATCAAGGATCTGCTCCTTGCCTTCCCTCCACACACATCCGTGAAGAGGAGCTATTATGTCTATATCGAGTGATGCGGCTTTCGCTAATACTGCAGCTACCTGAGCTCCGTACTTTCCTACGATATTCGTGTAGTACCTTCTTGCTTCGCTTTTATATGTGACATACTCTGAAGGATCCATGAAAAGATTGCCGTTCAATGCTCCGAAAGAGCCGAAAGCATCCGCAGAGAATAAAACTTTATCCTTCTTATCGTAAGTAAGCATTACTTCGGGCCAGTGAACCATTGGAGCCATAACGAAAGTCAATTCGTGCGAACCTACCGAGAGCACGTCGCCTTCCTTTACGATCTCCACTCTGGAGTCGATCTCCATATCGAAGAACTGCTTCATGATAGGAACTGTCTTGGCGTTGGTAACGATCTTAGCGGAAGGATAACGAAGAAGAACGCCCGCCAATGTAGCAGAGTGGTCGGGCTCCATATGCTGGACCACAACATAGTCCAGGTCCCTTCCGGAGAGTGCTGCCTTCAGGTTATCGTAGAACACTTCTGCCACAGCCTTATCGACAGTATCCATGAGAACTGTCTTCTCATCTTTTATAAGGTAGGAGTTATAAGCCATACCGTCCGGGACCGGATATGTTCCCTCGAAGATATCGCACTTTCTGTCATTAGCTCCTACGTAGATGATGCTGTCAGTTATGTTCTTTATATTAAACATCTTTTAAGGTCTCCTTAATATGCCGTATTTCGTTTGTTCCACAACTGATTATACCTTATAATGGGAACCGTATTTTATACATAAGAGGTGAATTGTTATGAAGAAGATAATAGCGGCGGTAATGTGTACCGTGATGATGGCTGCTTCCCTCGCATCCTGCGGCGGCAAGAAGCAGGACAAGAAATTCGTTGTAGGCTTTGATGCAGAGTTCCCTCCCATGGGATTTATCGCAGATGACGGTTCCTATACCGGATTCGACCTCGACCTTGCAGAGGAAGTAGCTAACAGGCTCGGATATGAGTTCGTAGCTCAGCCTATCTCCTGGGACGCTAAAGATCAGGAACTCAAGTCAGGCAATATAGACTGCATCTGGAACGGCTTTACCATAAGCGGCCGTGAGGATCAGTATACATGGACTGAAGCATATATGGAGAACGATCAGGTAGTAGTTGTAAGATCCGATTCGGATATCGCTACTCTGGGCGATCTCGCAGATAAGGTAGTAGCAGTTCAGAAGGATTCCTCCGGACTTGCTGCCCTCGAAGAGAATCCCGAACTTACGGATACGTTCGCTGACCTTATCGAAGTAGACAGCTACCTTAATGCCATGATGGAACTGGAGTCCGGCGCAGTAGATGCCATCGTAATGGATGAGATCGTAGCAAGATACGAGATCCAGACTTCAGGCAAGGACTTCAAGGTATTGGACGAAGCAGTTGCCAGTGAGGAGTACGGCGTAGGCTTTGCTCTCGGCAATGAAGCACTTCGTGACGATGTTCAGGCTACACTCGAAGAGATGGCCGCTGACGGAACTCTCGCGAAGATATCCGAAGAGTGGTTCGGTGCTGACGTTACCATCATCGGAAAGTAAGATATAAAGAATACTTTCAGAAAGGGTCTGCCCCTTATACGGCAGGCCTTTTCTTATGCCTTAAAGAACTTTTTTGAAGTTTTTTCAAAAAGTCCGCACATTTCGTACGGCTCATACGTCAAACATTATGAAAGGAGGTCAGAGGTACTTACCGTCAATATGGATATAGAGACTTATTACGACAAGATATACAGATATATCTATTACAGAGTTCATGACAGATCGATCGCGGAAGATCTCACTCAGGAAGCATTCCTAAGGTTCCTAGGCTCCTCAGGCAATGAACCCGAGCGATATCTCTACACTATAGCAAAGAACCTTTGTATAGATGAGTATCGTCGTATAAAGCCCGTATCCCTCGACTCGGAAGAGGTACCGGACCTTCCCGACAACTCGGCAGATTCGCTGGTAAAGAGCCTTGAGGTCCGGCAGGCACTCGAGAAGCTCTCAGAGGAGGATAGAGAACTTCTTATCCTCCGATACGCCAACGACGAACCGATAAAGGAGATAAGCAGGCTTACGGGGATATCGAGATTCGCGGTATACCGAAGGCTCAAGGAAGCAAAGAGCAGACTTACAAAAGCTCTTGGAAAGGAGACGATATGAGAGATCAGGATATAAGGGAATTACTTCAAAGCTCAGCGGGCACCCCTGATGCCAAGTCCAAGGACCGATTCTTAAGAGAGATCCGCAAGCGTCAGGATACGAACCGGATGAGCTTTATAAGGATACTTCTCATACAGTTCCGATATATAAGGAAGCGGGTCTGGCTCGCCTCACTTCTGATACTCATATTATCGCTCACGGTAACGATCGATCTGTCTTTTGACAGACTGACCGCGGTATCGGACCTCATGCCTTTCCTGGCAGGGCTCGGCATGCTGGAAGCGCTTCGTGCCGATATGCACGGCATGAAGGAATTAGAGAGCGTGACTTTGATATCGGCTAAGGGAGCGCTATTTGCCAAGACGGCACTTATCGGCGCTTCGCATCTTATAACGATGCTCGTATCGTCGATCTTCCTGTTTCCGTCAGCTGCCTCTGATATCACCACGGTGGCAGCCATGCTCCTTATCCCCTATACAGTAACGAGCATACTATGCATGGAGGTCGAGAGGACCAGGTTCGGAAGAGAGAACGGCTACTGCTGTCTCGTGATCGCATTTTTGGTCTTCGGCACCTTCAGGATGATGCTCCACTCGAATATCTCCGCGGGAACGGCTCCCGGAACGCTGATGCTTATAATGGCAGCACTTATCGTCCTGGAGATATACGAACTCAAAAAGACAATGAGATCGGAGGAATATGCATGGAACTAGTCGCAGACAGGCTTACCAAGCAATATGACAATAAGATAGCGGTAGACAGATTATCTTTTACGTTAAAGCCCGGTGTAACGGGACTTCTCGGCGCCAACGGTGCCGGCAAGACAACTCTTATGAGGATGATTACGGGTATACTCTCCCCCACGAGCGGCGAGATCACCTACGACGGCAAGGAAGTAAAGAGCGAGGAATACAGGAATATCCTGGGCTTCCTTCCTCAGGACTTCGGATACTACCCGGAGTTCACGGGAAAGGAATTCCTTATGTACTTCTGTGCCCTCAAGGGACTCTCCAAGAAGGATGCCAAGGTAAGGACATCCGAGCTTCTCAAGATGGTGGTCCTCGAGGATGTGGCCAATAAGAAGGTACGTAAATACTCCGGCGGCATGAAGCAGAGGCTCGGCATCGCCCAGGCTCTTATAAACCGCCCCGAAGTCCTTATCCTGGACGAGCCTACGGCAGGACTCGACCCCAAGGAAAGGGTACGCTTCAGGAACCTTATAGAAGAACTGGGCAAAGAGTCCATCGTGCTTCTTTCCACCCACATCGTATCCGATATAGAGAATATCGCCGACCGTCTGATCATGATGAGATCCGGAAGGATAATCTGGGACGGCAAGTGGACCGAGGAGAACGGAAGCCTTGAAGAGTTCTACCTCAAGGAATTTGAATGATAAGGGATGAATAAAGACATGAAAAAGGAAAACTGTTTTTGGACATTATATAAGTTCGAACTTAGAAAGATAACGAGAAACATCGTAGCCATCGTGACATTCCTGGTACTCCTCTTCACGGGACTCGTACAGGCCAACTTCGAGGTGACCGGAGGATACGAAGGCACTAAGCATCTGGATGCCAACATGAACTCCGTAATAAACGACAGGCAGATAGATGACGAGCTCATGGCAGAGCTCATGGATAAGACGGACGAAGCCGGTAACATCGAAGATCCCGAGGATGAAGGATACGAAGGATTATCCGAATGGGTGCAGGATGTCATGGGATACGGAAGAGTATTCGATGACATTGACGGAGACATGATCTACGAAGAAAGGACCGCATCCATCGAGGAAGCACACGATGAGATGGGACTCACGCAGGAAGAGCGCGATTACTGGAAAGAGCAGGAAGATAAGATAACGAAGCCTTTCGCTTACAGATCGGATAATATCTCCGCGGCTATATTCGAAGGTATCTCCAACCATATGCTGATGCTCATAATGCTGACGGCGGCAAGCCTCTCTTCCGTATTTGCCATGGAGACGCAGAGAAAGACTGACCCCATGATAAGGTCCACGATAAACGGCACGAAGGAGCTGTATTTTGCCAAGATGGCAGCCGGCATGAGCTATATCCTCATGTCACTTACGGCGCTGCTTGCATCCTTCTTTGCAGTCGTCGGCATACGATTCGGATTCAGGGGCATGGATGCTGCTATCCAGCTGTCACGTCCTTTCGCCGCATGTGCTCTTAATATGTGGCAGGTAGCAGGTATACTTCTTGTTATCCTTCTTACGGGAGCCGTTCTAACGACTGCATTTGCACTTCTTATCTCTAACCTTACGCGAAATGCAGTGGCTTCCATGGCACTTGTCATAGCAGCGTATTTAGGACTTTACTTCGGAGCCATGTCGGTACCTTTGAAATTCAGGTTCCTCTCCCAGGCGCTTAATCTTCTTCCCGGAGCCCTCGTGTCCTCCAGGATGGTCTACGAGTACAGGCTCATACACCTAGGCGGATACTTCACCTGCTATCAGGCAGCGCCCGTCATATACATAGTCCTGACGGCACTTCTTGTCACACTGGGTTATGTCTTCTACAAAAAGCATGAGATAAAAGCCAACTGATACATACAGCTCCTCCGCAAGGGGGAGCTTTTATATGTTATAATCAGCCTGTTATCAATCCTTGAAGGCGGCAATCTCATGGACACGATCTTATCTACGATCCAACAGCTCTTATCCGGACTTAAGTTCACGCTGGGCATATTCATACTGACGCTGCTGTTCTCTATCCCCTTAGGTCTTCTTATCGCCAGGGGCAGGATGGCAAAGAACAGGCTCGTATCTACTCTCGTACGTGTATACATATCCATAATGCGAGGCACTCCCCTCATGCTCCAGCTGCTGCTGGTATATTTCGCTCCCTACTATGTCTTTAAGATCAACTTAAGAGACTTGGCTGTAGGAAGCCTGGATTATCGTTTCGTTGCTACCATAATAGGATTTACCCTTAACTACGCAGCTTATTTCGCAGAGATATTCAGAGGCGGCATACAGTCCATGCCTCAGGGTCAGTACGAAGCCGCACAGGTATTGGGATTTTCCAAGTCTCAGACATACTTCAGGATAATCCTTCCCCAGGTGGTAAAGAGGGTCCTCCCCTCCGTTACCAATGAGGTCATAACCCTCGTCAAGGATACATCCCTTGCGCAGGTATTATCCGTCACCGAGATGTTCACTGCAGCCAAGAACCTTGCATCGTCACAGGTATCCGTCATGCCCTTTATCGCGGCAGGCGTATTCTACTACGTAATGAACGGCGTTATCGAGATCCTGATGAATCGCGCCGAGAAGAAAATGAACTACTACTCGTGATCGGAGGATATATAAATGAATGTACTTGAGATGAAAGGCATACACAAATCCTTCGGTGACCTTAAGGTATTGAAGGGCATAGACCTCTCAGTAGCAAAAGGCGAGGTCGTAGCCGTCATAGGCCCTTCAGGCGGAGGTAAGTCTACCCTCCTTCGCTGTGCTACTACTCTGGAGACGATAGACAAGGGCAGCATAGAGATAGGCGGCATGAGCCTTTGCTCTACTGTGGGCGAAAAGGCAGAATACTGCGGTAAGAAGGAACTTGCGGAGATTAGGGGCAAGTTCGGTCTTGTCTTCCAGAACTTCAATCTCTTCCCGCACTTCTCGGTAAGAAGAAATATAACGGAAGCTCTTATACACGTTCACGGCAAGTCCCGCGAAGAAGCCGACCAAGTATGCGATGACCTTCTTCTTAAGATGGGCATGCCCGACAAGGCAGACGCGTACCCCTGCAACCTCTCAGGAGGTCAGCAGCAGAGAGTCAGCATCGCCAGGGCCCTCGCCACGAATCCCGAGATAATATTCTTCGACGAGCCCACATCCGCACTGGACCCCGAGCTTACTGCCGGAGTACTTCGCGTAATAAGAGAACTCGCCGAAGAGAACATGACTATGGTTATAGTTACTCACGAAATGAGCTTTGCAAGGGACGTGGCGGACACGATCGTCTTCATGGACGGGGGCGTTATCGTAGAAGAAGGACCGGCCGCCGCCGTCATCAATAACCCTTCCAATGAGAGGACGAAGGCTTTCCTCGCAGGTTACTGACCCGTGATCTCACAGGAGAAGATGACTTCTCCATCCGGGCTGACAACGATAGTCGTTCCGAAGACGGAAGCATCCATCGTACCTTCGATGAACATGGCGCTGTAACCGTTGACCTCACCTTCTGTCTCATACATGAGCTCAGCTTCACCTGATGTCAACCTGTATACCGTAGTGATTGCGTCCAAGGAATCAGGATCAGTCGTGACTACTACGAGATAGATATCCTCTGTCACCATATCCTCTACTATCGTAGCATCTCCCTCACCTTCAAGGACGCTATTAAGATCCGCATCGAAGATGGTGAATTCGGAATCGAACTGATCGGAACCTACGATAAATCCGCTGTATCTCCAGTAATCGTATTCATCATTATAGATGGCCAGGGTACCCGACTCCAGGTCGATGATCCTCTCACCACTCCAGTCGACAAATACTACTTCATCATCTGTAAAGTGAGTAAAATCATCCACGGTAAGTCCGTAGTTAAGGCTTACATCTCCGACAGTGATAAGGTTCAGGTCCTGATCGTAGACTTCGACGCCGTTATTGGTACCTATAAGGATCCTACCCGAGGATACATATTGATCGTAGTGATCGCGCATCTCCATGGAACAGATCACATTGCCGTCATTATCCAGTATGCCTACGGTATCATTGGTAAAGATAACGACCCTGTCTTCACTGAGGGCATAAGCCGCTACACAGTCTCCCGTGATGTCATTGCCGTCAAGATCGCAGATCACGATATCACCCATCGTCTCGCGGCTGATGATCATGGTGTTCGTGAAGATGGGCCTGCTCCACTCCGTAAATGTTGCCAAGACCTCGCCTGTCGTGGTGTCGATAAGGTAATCACCGACAGGTCCTATCTCGTCCTGCCAGAGCATTACTACCGCCCTGTCATCGTCATATACCTTCTCTACGCAGAGTAAGCAAGAAGAGCTGTATCCTTGCAGCTGATCCGTATCCAGTACGATAGATCTGTCTTCGATAATGGTATTCATCTCAAAGTCAAATTCATCTACATGCAGGATTCCGTCATCATATCCGGACATATAGACACAGCCTGCCTCCGAGACACTATTGTCGGGCACTTGGTAATAACCGTCGTAGATAAGGCCTGTATAGATGCTTCCGTCAAGGGTCATAAGGCCGTAGTGCCATTTCATATTCTCATCGAGCTGTCCTACCAGGTAGAAGTTCGTTCCCTCAAGAGCGCTTATGGTGTTGAATATTGCTTCTCCTACAGGGTTGCCGCCCTCATCGACAAATCCCATCTGGAAAATATGCTTATCCTCCCACATCTCCTGATTGGGCCAGGGGGTGCGGCTCTCCGTGTACGGCATCAGGTATCCGTAATCATCAGAAGGAACGAAATCCGAATCGTAAGGAGGTGTCCAGGTCTCAAATGATATGTCACTTACTATAACAGTCGGAAGTGCATCACCAGCATCGGTCTCGGTTGTTGTCTCCTCCGTCGTTTCTTCAGTAGTCTCCTTCGAGTCTTCGTCACGGTGCCTCCTGCTACTTCCCCCGTCATCCTGACAGGCTGTCATGGTAAGGATCATGGCTCCGGTAAGTAATAAGGCAGGTATCTTCTTATTCATGTTATCTATCTCCTTTGTTTTTATCTGCACCATATAAGACGCAGCTCATTAGGAGAGGTTGCATGAAGATACCAAAACTGCCTCCGAAGATCGGAGGCAGTCTGAAATCCTTATTGTGTGATGACCTTATTCAGTCTTATCGGGAGTATCAGAGGAAGGTGCTTCGGAAGCGGCCTTCTCATCCTTTGATACCGCCTCATTGATAGCGGAATCTATGGACCACTCGTCAGCCTTCTTCTCCTCCGCAGCAGGAGCCTCAGAGGACTTCTCCTCAGATTTAGTCTCGGCCTTTTCCTTTGTATGAGGATCCCTTGCGATGATGTCGGTAAGGTCACCATCCTTCTCGTAGATCTCCTCGAACTCGGGACCGTCTACCTTCAAGACATCCATGAGCCTTGTAGCAAGACCTTCCATGACATTCTTCTTCTCGATAAGTACCTGCTTGGTCTTCTCGTAGCACTCGTCGATGATGCGCTGGATCTCCTTGTCGATCTCCGCAGCAGTCTCATCGGAGTAAGGCTGTACCTGACCGAATGAAGCGCCTACGAATACTTCGTCATTCTCGTCTCCGAATACCATATTGCGGAACTTCGGGGACAGACCGTACTTCTTGATCATGGCGGAAGCTACACGGTTACAATGCTGAAGGTCGGAAGCCGCGCCTGTGCTGATCTCACCTAAGAAGATCTCCTCTGCGGCACGACCGCCGAGTGATACCATGATGGAATCAAGGAGCATCTTCTCTGTGTAATAATCAAGATCTTCCTTAGGCTTATAAGCCGTAAAGCCTCCTGCTCTTCCTGCAGGGATGATAGTAACACGATCAACCTTCTGGTAATCAGCTACTGCTCTTAAGATAACTGCGTGACCTGCCTCGTGATAGGAAGTAAGTCTCTTGGCCTTATCCGTAAGCTTCTTGGAGTTCTTCTCGGGGCCCATCATGACACGGAATGTAGCATCTGAGATCTCAAGAGGAGTGATCTCCTTCTTATTTCTTCTTGCGGAGAGAAGTGCTGCCTCATTTAAGAGGTTAGCAAGATCCGCACCTGTAAATCCTGCAGTGGAGAGAGCGATCTCACGAAGGCTTACGTCCTTAGCAAGGGGCTTGTTCTTGGCATGGATACCAAGGATAGCTTCACGCTCGTCTACGTCAGGCTCATTTACCATGACTCTTCTGTCGAATCGACCGGGTCTTAAGAGAGCCGGGTCAAGAACGTCTACTCTGTTTGTTGCAGCGAGGACGATGATATTCGTATTTGTATCGAAGCCGTCCATCTCAACGAGGATCTGGTTCAAGGTCTGCTCACGCTCGTCATTACCGCCGCCTAAGCCTGCACCTCTCTTACGTCCTACGGCATCGATCTCATCGATGAAGATAACACAGGGAGCAGCCTTCTTGGCATCTGCAAAGAGGCTTCTTACTCTTGCGGCACCTGCACCTACCAGCATCTCAACGAAGTCTGAACCGGAGATATAGAAGAAAGGAACGCCTGCCTCACCTGCTACTGCTCTTGCAAGGAGCGTCTTACCGGTACCCGGAGCACCGTGAAGGAGAACACCCTTGGGGATCTTGGCTCCGAGAGCCGCATACTTTTTAGGTGACTTAAGGAAATCAACGATCTCGGAAAGCTCTTCCTTCTCTTCGAGAGAACCTGCGACATCGTCGAACTTGACCTTCATGTCATTGGGATTCGTAAGTCTTGCCTTGTTGCTTCCGAAGCTGAATACTCCGCCGCCGTCCTTAGCCTGCTTGGAGAAGTTCATGAGAAGCACAACGAGAAGCACTACGCTTCCGATACCGAATGTGAGATTGATGATGATGCTCCAGTCGAAGGGCTCCTTATAATCGTAGTCCTTGATGCGGCCTCTGGCCTTGGCATCGTCGAGTCTGTTGATAAGATCATCGACATACTCGTAAGGAACAGACTGATTGATGATATGTGTATCACCGCTCTCATCCTTATACTCTACGACGATGCTGGTTCCGTTCACCTGAACGGTATCGATCGTATTGTCCTCATCCTCGATATAGCTCATGACATCCGAAAGAGTCTTCTTGTCACGTGTGCCGCCTATGACACCGTTGTTGGCAAGGTAGGATGCCAGGAATATCAATATGAGAAGGAGCGCCGCATAAAAAGTCAGCGACGATGAGATCCTTGGCGGTCTGTTGTTGCTTCTATTGGGATTATTATCCATCGATTACCTCACAATACGTACTTCTTTAAGATTTCTGTACGCTCCGTCGAAGTCGAGGCCGTAGCCTACTATGAATTCGTCGGGTACAGTTATGCCGTTATAATCCGGCGTAAGATCGTTAACTCTTCTGGAGGGCTTGTCAAAAGCCGTACAGATCTTCAGGGACTTGGGACCTCTTGACAGGAGAAGTTCCTTGAGAGCCTTGAGCGTATTACCCGTGTCGATGATATCTTCCACGATCAATACATGCTTGTCCTTGATATCCGTACTGATATCTCTCTTGATAGTCAGCGTTCCGGTGGAAGTCGTTCCCTGATAGCTCTTGACCTGCATGAAGTCGATGATGACAGGCATATCGAGCTCTCTTACAAGATCGGCCGTAAATACAAAAGCACCTGTGAGGATACCGATCACTACAAGTTCTTCGTCTTTATAATCCTTGTTGATCTCGCCTGCAACGCGAGTAACCATAGATGCGATCTCTTCCTTCGAGATCATGATCTCAGACAGATCCATACTCTTCCTTTCCATCGCCGTCTACTAAGGATACCTTAAGGAAGTAAGCCGGCTGGGTCCCCCCGATCTCCTTCTTCCACGCTTCGTATGCTCTCTCGGAGACAATTCCTTGAGAAGCACCGATCCCGGGTATCCATATGATCTCTCCTCTTGATTCCACGTACATAACAAAGTCCCGCGCCTCCTTAGGAACACGAAGACTCATGAGGAGCCTTCCCAAAGGCTTGGAACAATCGCTCCCCGCCCTCTTGAACCTATGCGTCAAAGACCCGTTACAAAGAACCAGATCCATGGTCTCATCCCCATCAAAGATCGGGCAAAACCACGATTTATTATTATACGCTAAACCTTTAATATTCTCAATGATTTCGCACTTTATTTGTATATCAGAGTTAGGCAGAATTGTTGTTTTTGACTTATCTTTCCCCTTCGGGATATCGATCTTGCACGAAGTATGCTCCACTGCCGTCACAAAGCCCTGTAAACGGGCAATAAGGAGTGTTACGGAAAGATAGTCCTCCTCCACGCAGAAAGCGATATAACCGCCTGCTTTGACAAAGATACGCCCGAAAGGCATATCGAGCCTCGTATTCTCCTTCCTGCTCAAGGCTTCAAGGCAATCTGCAGTATTCCTTGAAGAGAAGTCCGTAAGGTTCGAGAAGGTATCTTTCCACAAAAGCCTTAAGATGCGGCTCCTTATGGCATCGGGATATCCGTCCGGGAGCTGAGCCTTAACAAAAGTATGCCCTTTTACGGTTACACGGCATTTCTCATATGCCGAAGAGGCCTCGCTCTCCAAAAACATAAGATCGTCCTTAAGGAGTCGGTATGTGTCATTTACGGCCTCTACGGGATCCTTTACTGAATACTCTCCTATAAGAGGCAGGATCTTATTGCGCCATGCGTTCCTCGTATATTCGCTGTCGGAATTGGTGATATCCGTAGCGTAGGCGATATCTTCCTTCTCAAGATAAGACAGGATCTCCCTCTTCCTAAGACACAGCAGAGGTCTTATCACGTCGTCGCTCTTGGGGACGGGCGATACCAGGCCTTCGAGCCCCGAGCCCCTGAATAGGTTGAGCATCACGGTCTCGGCCACATCATCCTTATGGTGGGCTACGGCGATATATGCATCAGTCAGGCCTTTTCCTGCGATATAGTCTCGAAATGCACGATATCTTACGATCCTGCCCGTATCTTCGACAGAGCGCTTCATCTCGGAAGAGATCGTGAGAACATCTTCTGAATATACTGTAAAAGGCACATCAAGATCAGACGCGAGCTTTCTTGACAGCTCCTGATCCTTCAGCGCTTCTTCTCTTATATTGTGATTGATGTGTACTGCATGAAGCCTCGGAAAGTCCTCTCCGACTGCTTCCCTGATCTCAGAGAGCATAAGGAGCAACATGACGGAATCGGGGCCTCCCGATAAGCCGACAACGATATCCTTGCATGTGAAAAGACCCTCCCTGATACCGAAAGCATACACCTGTGCTGCCGGAACGGAAAGGTCGTATCCCATCAGAATCCCTCCGGGAAGCCTTCGTTGCTGCCGGCAAAGAAAGCATCGTTATCGGGATTACCGCCGTCTGCCGCAGGCTCGGGCGGGATATCGTCGGGTGTAAAAGGAACTTCCTCGCTCTCAAAATGGTAATCGGAAGCAGATGCACCTGCGTCCTGAGTCCTTGTATATGAGGAACCCTGGCTTCCGTTAGTAGTGGGATCCACAGGATCGTAAGGCCTGTCAGCCTCGAAGAACAACGTCTTCTCGCCCCACCACTTAACATTACATACGCCTGTCTCACCGTGTCTGTTCTTGGCTACGATGATCTTGGCGTCCTGGATCTTGGGCGGAGCTTCATCCTTCTTATAGTAATCGGGTCTGTCGATGAACAATACTGCATCGGCATCCTGCTCGATAGCACCGGAATCACGAAGATCGGAGAGCATGGGAGTATGGTCCTCTCTTCGCTCGGAACCTCTGGAGAGCTGAGACAGTGCGATGACAGGAACCTCCATCTCCCTGGCAAGGACCTTAAGGGAACGGGAGATATCCGAGATCTCATTCTGTCTGCTGGCGTTCTTGTTCATGTTGGGCATGGTCATGAGCTGAAGGTAGTCGACGATGACTACTCCCAGCATGCCCCTGGCCTTGAGCTTCTTGCACTCGGATAACATCGTAACGGGATTTACGGAGGAATTGTCATCGATATAGATGGGCAGTTCCGCCAGCTCCCTGTATGCCTTGGCAAGCTTGGTCTCCTCGGCCGGAGTGATCTTGGCTCTCTGAAGCTGCTTCGCCGTGATATCGGACCTGGATGCCAGGATACGATTACCTACCTCGGCCTTACTCATCTCGAGAGAGAAGATATTAACGTTATAGTGTCGCATGGAAGCGATATTGGTAGCGATATTTACTACCAGCGCCGTCTTACCCATACCGGGACGGGCGGCGATGATATTGAGAGTACCGGGGCGAAGACCTCCAAGCATGGCATCAAGAGATCGAAATCCCGTACCTACCGCATTGGACTTGGTACCACCTGATGCGATGATAGTATGGATCTCATTGATGGTCGCCTTTAAGATCGCATGGAGAGCCTCGAATCCGACTCCTTCAGGAGATTCACGAAGAGCAGTCAGCTTGCTGATAGCCGAATCGACCAGTACGTTGACGTCAGCTGATCCCTTCCTGGCATCGTTATTGACAGCATTCAGCATCTCGATGAGGATACGAGTCTTGCTCTTTGCCTTTACGATACCGACATAACTGTCGAGATTGCTCTTGACGGCAGTCTGGTTAGCAACGCTGAATACATACTCGGTACCGCCCGCCTTGGCAAGGTTACCGTGATGCTCCAGGTCATCGCAGATATTATATCTGTCGATCTTGCCGCCGCTTAAGAACAGATGGGAGATAGCCTCGAAGATAAGTCCGTTACGAACATCGGAGAAGTCTTCTGCGACCACCCTTCTCATAACGGAACCGTCAAGCGCTTCCTTGTCCCTGATACAGATAGACAGCAAAGCCTTCTCCGTCTCCAGGTCAAATGCGGGGACGGTCCTGTCCTGTACTGATTCGATCAGATTGTCAGTGAGCTCTCTGTCCATATTATCAGAGTGCTTCTACCTCGATAGCGATCTCGGAAGATACCTTGGGGTGGAGCTTGATCCTTACGCCGAAAGTACCTACGTTCTTGATGGGGTCCTTGATGACTACCTGCTTCTTTGTGATATCGAAGCCGTTCTTCTTGAGCTCGTCAGCGATATCTTTATCTGTAACAGCGCCGTAGAGCTTACCGCCCTCACCGCACTTCATCTTCAATGTAAACTTCTTGTCGTCGAGCTTCTCCTTAGTAGCCTTAGCCTCTTCAAGAGCTCTTCTTGCGTGCTCTGCCTCGGCTCCCTTCTTGAGCTTGACTTCGTTCATATTTGCTGCGGATGTCTCCTTGGCAAGCTTGTTCTTAAGAAGGAAATTTCTTCCGTATCCGTCGCTTACGTCAACGACATCATTTGCCTTACCTACGTTCTTTACATCCTGTAAGAGTATGAGTTTCAATTCCTTATGTCCTCCAAATAAAAATCGGGTATCCCCACCTTCGAGGATACCCGACTATTATATACTATGCGTACGTCTTATTCCAATGTCGCTATCAGTCTGCGATGTAAGGAAGAAGAGCGATCTGACGAGCGCGCTTGATAGCTGTTGTAAGCTCGCGCTGGTGCTTTGCACATGTACCTGTCATTCTCTTGGGAAGGATCTTGCCACGCTCGGAAATGAACTTACGAAGACGTGTTGCATCCATGAAATCGATGGACTCTACCTTCTCAGCGCAGAATGCACAGGACTTCCTTCTGGAACGTCT
Organism: Oscillospiraceae bacterium; assembly: GCA_900176545.1. Taxonomy (GTDB): domain Bacteria; phylum Bacillota; class Clostridia; order Saccharofermentanales; family Saccharofermentanaceae; genus Saccharofermentans. The sequence continues at coordinate 128,506 of FWXP01000004.1, read as the reverse complement.
CTGTCTCATGTTACCGGAAAACTCGCGTCCGGCCTTAGGTGCTCTGTTCTCAGCCATGTTAATTCTCCTTAATTAGATTAAAATTCGAAAGGAAGATCCAAGCTGCCGTTTGCATCGAATGCATCTTCATCAAGGTCCGGTGCGATAGCCGTAGAAGGCGCTGTGGGCGCTGAAGCGGCTACGGATCCTGCAGCGGGTGCAGGTGCGGAACTTGCGGCGGGAGCGGAACCCTGTCTTCCGTTGCCGGATGACTCTACGAACTCTGCCTCGTCAACTACTACCTCGGTAACATATCTCTTCTGACCGTTCTGGTCATCAAAGCTCCTGGACTGAAGGCTGCCGACTACTCCGATCTTGGAACCCTTATGGAAATAAGAGCTGATGAAAGAAGCTGTCTGTCTCCAAGCCACACAGTTGATGAAATCAGCCTGTCTCTGACCGCTCTGGTCCTTGAAACGACGATCTACAGCAACCGTAAAGTTACAGAACTGTACCTGACTTGATGTGTTCTTGATCTCGGGATCCTTTGTTAATCTTCCAACCAATACTACCTTGTTCATTAAATTCCTCCGAATGTGCTGCGATTACTCGCTGACACGAACAGTAAGGAAACGGAGAACACCGTCGGTGATATTGAGCACACGCTCGATCTCCTTCGGGAACTCACTATCGGCAGTATAAAGTACCTTAATGTAAAGGCCCTCTCTCTGATCGTTGATCTCGTATGCGAGATGCTTTGTACCAAGGTTGTCGAGTGCGTCGATTGTAGCGCCTGTCTCGATCTTAGCCTTGATGGAATCGATAAGAGAGTTAACAGCCTCCTCGCCGATAGCGGGGTTAAGGACAGTTACCAACTGATACTGATTTGCCATATTATTCACCTCCTTATGGTCATTAGGCCCGACTTCTCACGAGTCGAGCAAGGATACTGTCTTATATATAGACAGCGTCAGTCAGAATAACACAACAAACTCCCTGTAGTCAAGCATTTACCTAATATTCTTATTGTTCGCGTCTTGTCAAAAATCTTACTGACAACATTGTACATTGGTCAGGAGAGTTTGTCTACATTTTAGAACGATTGTTCACATTTATACTTTCTCGGCGCCTAAGTCCTTCAGGATATAGGGAAACAATATCTCGAGCCAGGCACGAAGGGCCCTTACGGTGTGGATATAAGTCTCCTTATTCTCTCCCTTGGGATCCGGGATGGATACGGATACGATCCTGCCCTGCTCGTCCTTTATTACAAGACCCTTGGAAGCCGCATAGGAAGATATGGAATATACCTTCTCGGAAAGCTCGGGGAAAGAATCCGCGATCTCGAATGCCTGCTCATCGCGAAGCGTAAGGATAAGGTCATTGTCGTCGTATACTGATGCGCAGGCTCTGGAAGTCATGTGATGATCTATGCCCCTGCCGATCTCTTCCTTCATGACCTCCGCCATCTTCTTGTCCACCTGATCGCCGTCAGCTGCGTAAAGTCCTGCGGACTCCGTATAGAGCTCTGCCTGTGTCTTCAGGTCAAGTTCACTGCAATAAGGTCCGTTCTCTTCAAGAAGGACTCTCATTATGCCCTCACATGCGGCGGATAAAGTCTTATTGTCATCGCATACAAAGAGTACGGATGCGGTAAATACGTTATGGAAATCAGCTTCGCTCACGAACCTGTCGGCGGAAAGCGCCATATTGCTCTTGATGGTATCGGTAACTTCTCCGGACTTACATGCTGCCTTACCAAGGCGGTTCATGTAGGCCTTGCCTATGCCGTCTTCGGGGAATCCCGCTGCCAGTATCACGTCGACACCCTGAAGGTCTAAGTGACGAAGTCCGGCAAAGAGTCCGTGAGATGCGGCATTGGCATCACACATATCGCCGTAGGGATAGATCCAGATATGGGATGCCATCACCTTGTCGTCAAGACGTACAAGGATCTCTTCGGCTTCCCTTCCGGCATAGATACCGATCCTGGCTACCGGGTTGGAGTCCAGTATCTCCCTGCATCTTAAGATATAAGGTGACGCCAGGTCGAAGAGGATCTTCTTGCTCTCATCGGGAAGGTCACGTATCGGGTCCTTACCTTCCTCGGCTTCAGTAGGTACGCTTATCGTAGGATATTCCAGCTGCTCCTTGGTAAGAGGGATTATCTCCACCTGAGCATGGGGAGCATAGTGACGGTACTTCATGCCGGGAGACATGGGTGCGGTATCGTCATCGGCCTTGCCCGCATAGGAAGTCTCCTTGAGGACAGCATGGTCTATCATCTCCTTGGTAACGGCACCCGGGCGAAGGATAACGGGCGAATCCCCCGTAGCATCTACTACCGTAGACTCAAGTCCCACTATGCTCTCTCCGCCGTCTATTACCGCATATATCCTGCCGTTCATGTCATTCATTACATGAGTGGCGGACGTAGGGGAAGGACTTCCCGAGAGGTTGGCGGAAGGAGCCGCTACAGGGCAGCCGCAAGCCTTAAGAAAAGCGCTGCACACCTTATCGGAAGGCATCCTTATGCCTACCGTATCCAGTCCCGCCGTTACTTCAGTCGGGATCTTATCAGACTTCTTGACTATTACCGTGATGGGACCGGGCATAAAGCTGTCCATCAGCTTCTTCGCAAGAGGTGTTACCTCAGCTGCGATCTCATCCACCTGGGACCTGTCCCATATATGCACGATAAGAGGGTTATCGGAAGGTCTTCCCTTGGCTTCGAAGATCTTCTCTACGGATGAAGCTTCGAAAGCATTGGCACCGAGGCCGTACACGGTCTCCGTAGGAAATGCCACCACCTGACCTTCCAAGAGAGCCTTAGCCGCCTCCTCTACTCCTGCCTTATCGTTGCCTCTTATGTACTTTGTCTCCATCATGCTTCCTCCGACTGAGCTTTCTTAGATGCCGCATCTACTATAAGGGCATCTATTATCTCATCTATGTTGCCGCTTAATATCTCTTCAAGCTTATAAAGAGTAAGTCCGATCCTGTGATCAGTGACCCTTCCCTGGTGGTAGTTATAGGTACGTATCCTCTCGGACCTGTCTCCCGTTCCTACCTGGGATCTTCTCTCTGAATCTATCGCATCCTTCTCAGATGACCTCTGCATCTCCCAAAGCCTTGACTGCAATACTGCCATGGCCTTGTCCTTGTTCTTATACTGGGACCTCTCATCCTGGCACTGGACTACGATACCCGTAGGGATATGGGTGATCCTTATGGCTGAATCAGTCCTGTTGACGTGCTGTCCGCCGGCACCGGATGCCCTGTACCTGTCGATCCTTAAGTCCTTGGGATCTATGGATACATCCTCGGGTTCTGCCTGTGGGAGAACTGCTACGGTTACTGTAGACGTATGAACCCTTCCTCCCGACTCCGTAACGGGTACTCGCTGTACGCGGTGAACACCGCTCTCGAACTTGAGCCTGCTGTATGCACCCTTCCCGTCAACTTCAAAGACAAGTTCCTTATATCCTCCAAGCTCGGTCTCGTTGGAATCGACTTCCTCTGTCGTATACCCCTTGAGAGCCGCATAGCCCTTATACATCTTGTAGAGAGTGTCCGCGAAAAGAGCCGCTTCCTCACCGCCTGCGCCTGCTCTTATCTCCACGATAACGGATCTGTCGTCACGAGGGTCCTTTTCGCTCAAGAGGACAATGAGCTTTTCCTCGTTCTCGGCTATAGCTTCCTTGGCTAAGGTCAGTTGTTCCTGCGCAAGCTCGTGCATTTCGCTGTCGGAAGACGACAGGAGTTCCAAAGCCTCCTTCTCCTCTTCCACCGCTTTTTCCCATGCCCTTATGGTCTCGACCTTCTCGGTAAGTTCACCCAGCTCGCGGCTGAGCTTCATGTATCTCTCGCCGTCTGCTGCCACCGCAGGGTCAGACATGGAAGATACGATCTCATCGTATCTGGCGCTGATCATCTTGATCTTGCTTATGTCAGGCTTCATCCGTACTCTCCGATATTTCGCTCTCGTCAGAAGTCTCTATAGAACTCTCCGTAGTCGTGGTGCTCTCCGTCTCGACAAGCACCAGGCTCTCTTCCCTGTAGATATCCATCTGCTCGGCATTCGATAATATCACATCGATAAGAGCGTTAACAAATCCGTACGGACTGCCCGTTACCACATCCTCGGCGATAATGTTGTCCTGAGGACGTCCCCAGGGAGTGAACATGGAAGTTGAATGCTCACCCAATTCGTGGGGTCCCATGAAGATGACCTCCCTGTAAGCATTGATATTTGTTTCTCCCTCGATTATCAAAGGTACGTCGTTATCGATATTACAGTTGCGCAAAAGTTCCAGCTGATCGTTCGTCAGCGTAACGTCAGCACCGACATAGATCAGCATATAGCTGGCATAATCCCTGGGCTCCACTTCGTTGATGATATTATCATCCTCGTCCTTCTCGATAAAATGGATATCGCTCCAGTATATGGGGAGGGTATTACGGTTCATCATCCCTGCGGGGATCACCGTGAGGTTCTTTATATTCGCGACTACCTCAGGAGAAGGTTCGCCTATGTAGTAGACCATGTAGTCATCCAGATCGCCGAGCCTTTGAACATACTCTTCCATCGCCTGGGCCTGACGGTTCGATTCAGCCTTGGAGGCAAACTTCTTTACCGTAAAGGACAGCATAAGGACCACTGCAATGGAAAGGAATACCGCGGCAAAGATAACGACCAGATGTCTCTTGCTCATAAGATCTTATCTCCTTCTCTTCTTGCATACGGCTCGGAACCGACTACAGCATCGTTTGCATAACCGTCGGTAAAAGGCGCCGTCACGGAGATAAGTCCGTCAGTATAAGGCGTTATATATCTGTTAAAGGTATCGCAGAGGTAAGAAAGCTCATCGCCCTTCTTATCCGCGTCCATTACGAACATCCAGCCGGTCATCTCGTCGCTTAGTCTGACGAAGAGCTTGACGTATACGGCCCTGACCGCAGGCTCGTCCTTCATGAAGGATACGATCGCACTCTTGAGGTTCTCGGGATAGTGATCAGGCTCACCCACCTTAACGTCAGTAGGGCTGTTCATCTGATCGTAGATCATCTTGAGCATCTCATGGCCGAATATGACCTCCGAGCTTCCGGGGTCTATTACCATACCGTCCAGGCGAAGGCTCTCATCCATAACGGTATTAAGCACATCGTCGAATGTGGCCTTAACGAGCTTAGTCTCAGGTGCTCCGTGAGCCTTATATTCATCAGTATCGGAAAACACCGCCAGATATCTGTTGCCCTTGGGATCTCCGATAGCAGTAAATGACACTCTGCCGTTCTTGTCGGTTACCGGTACGACGAACTCGGATGCGCATGCAAGGCGCAGTATGTCAGTCATGAGCGTATCCGACTTCATGGTGCGAAGCTTGCCCATCAGGTCCTTTAGCTTATCGTTATGAAGTTCTCCGTTAAAGAATATATCTTCCATCCCTTATCTCCCTTGATCACATGAAGAGCTTTATCGAAAGTGCCATGAGAAGCGGCAGCGATATCGCCATGAGTATCAGTGTGAGGACGACCGTCCTTGCCGTGAACTTGGGTGCGCAGTTGTGCTTCTCAGAGTAGATAACGTTCATGGTTCCCGAAGGAAGTGCAGTCATAAGGACAAGAGTTATCATGGTCTCGGGTGAGATCACAACGAACCTTCTTACGATAAGGACTGCCAAAAGCATTATGAGCGGGAATACCGCAAGCCTTAATATGGCTACCACGTAGGATTTAAGGTCAGCAAAGAGCTTCTTTACGTCCACTGTCGCGAGGGTAGATCCGAGGAGAATCATGGACAGGGGGATATTCATGTCACCTATGGTGTGAAGAGTATGCGTTAAGAACTGAGGCATCCTCCAGGGAATGACGAAGAGAATGAGCGATGCTACCGAAGCGACCGACACGGGATTAAAGATGATCTGTATCGGTGTATGCCTCTTCTTCGAGATAAGGTGGATACCGTATGTGTAGAAGAAGATGTTGTAGACAAGGTTATATGTGGCAGCAAGGAGAAGTCCCCTGGCGCCTAAGAGTCCCTGCATGAGAGGGATACCTACAAAACCGGTGTTGGCAAAGACCGCAAGGGTGACAAACACCCTCTTCTCACTGTCCTCCATGCGGCTCTTTGAGGTGATAAGCCTTAAGGCGATAAGCGTACAGAGGTAGTAGAGGAAGGCAGCGCCTGCAACGGCGATTATGCCTTTCAAGGTCTCGTAGGAATACTCGTACTGGCTGGAGGAAAGGATGGCGAAAGGCAGTATCGCATTAAGGAGTATCTCCGTAAATGTGCTGTGTGTCCTTTCGTCAAGGAGCCTCTTCTTACGTATAACGACGCCGAGGACTATAGTCACGGCCATCTCGAACAGAACTTTATATAACTCAGTCATGCCTTATAAGGATTCTCCTTCTAAAGACGCCATGAAAGCTGCTGTCTTCACGGCTTTTTTGTATTCGCCCAGAGTCTTGCGAGCTTCTCCCGCGTCCTTGTCGGGCGAATATGTCTTGCTGGAATAATATAATCCTTTAAGCTCTTCAAGTGAAGTGAAAAATCCCGTCGTAAGTCCCGCGAGAAGTCCTGCGCCCATGGCGGTCATCTCGTCGGATCTTGCTCTTACGATATCGATCCCGAGAAGGTCGGACTGAAGCTGCATTAGAAATTCACTGGCACAGACACCTCCGTCGACCTTCATGTGCGTGGAGGAGATGCCCGTGTCCTCGTTCATGAGGTCCACAAGCTCCGTTACCTGATATGCGATGGATTCTATGCCCGCTCTTACTATATGGTTCCTGCCCGAACCCCTGGTAAGGCCTACGATGGTTCCCCTGACATCAGCATCCCAGTATGGAGCGCCCAGCCCCGTAAAGGCAGGGACTAAGTATACGCCGCCGTTATCTACGAGAGAGTTACATACATCGTCACACTCGGAAGGCTTATCTATGAGATGAAGCTCATCCTTGAGCCAGCTTATGACGGAGCCGCCCTGGAATACGCTTCCTTCAAGAGCATATGTGGTCTTGCCGTCTATGGACCAGGCGGCGGAAGTAAGAAGGCCGTTATCGGAGAAGACGGGTTCCTCACCTACGTTCATGAGCGTAAAGCAACCGGTGCCGTAAGTAGTCTTTGTATCGCCCTTGTGGAAGCAGTTCTGTCCGAAGAGGGCAGCCGCCTGATCTCCCGCGATACCTCTAATATGTATGCCGTTTAACGTAAGAAGGATATCCTTCTGATCGTCGTCTAAGTCGTACTCGTCCAGGACTTCCTTGGTAAGCTCGATGGTACCGAAGTCATCGCAGGAGGGCTTAGGCTCTGCAAGGCTGTTCTTTCTTATGTCGAAGAGTTCCAAGAGCTTATCGTCGTACTTTAAGTTCCTGATATCAAAGAGCATGGTCCTTGAGCAGTTGGAATAGTCGGAAGCGAAGCTCTTCTTATTGGTGAGCTTATAGACGAGGAATGCATCTATGGTGCCGAAGAGGAGTTCGCCCTTATCGTTCTTCTCCTTGGCTTCCGGGACATTCTCGAGGAACCAGCGCATCTTGGTGGCAGAGAAATAAGGATCTATCTTAAGTCCCGTGGTGCGGCTTATGTACTGCTCCTCCTTCTGAAGTTCCTCTCTCTTACAGATATCGGAGGTCCTTCTGCACTGCCATACGATAGCGTTATATACGGGCTTTCCCGTAGTCTTATCTATAGCAACTGTGGTCTCTCTTTGATTAGTGATAGCTATGGAATCGACATTCTTTACCGCCTCTGGGCAGCTCACGAGAAGGTCCGCGATGGTCCTTAATACAGACAGGAATATCTCCTCGGCGTCGTGCTCCACATATCCTGCCGCAGGATAGATCTGCGTTATTGGACAGGGCTTAGAGGCTGTGAGCTCGCCCTTTCTGTCCAGAAGAAATGCCTTCGTCGATGTAGTTCCCTGATCGACGGTAATGATGTAATCTGCCATATGCTAAATCCCGATCCGCCGTACTTATCTTCTGTAAAGGCGGTTCAGCTCCTTGTACCATTCATTATCTATGCCGTCCAGATCTTCCCTGGTGAACCTGACCTGCCAGTTGCCTGTGGCGGTTCCGGGGATATTGATCCTGGTATCTCCGCCGTAGCCAAGCTGATCCTGGATGGGGATGATGACGCAGTCGGCGTGGCTCATCCAGAGTGTCTTTATGACAGCTCTTATGGATGCACTCCTCGTACCGCCGTCACCCCAGTTATTGCCTTCGAAGCCGCAGTACTTGAGGCACTCTGCCCTCTCGTCTTCCTTGGCTTCCCAGAGCCAGCCGAGCATGGTGTTGTTATCGTGAGTACCCGTATATGCTACGCAATTCTTCTCGTAGTTATGAGGCAGGTATCCGCTGTCCTCCCAGGGATTAAACGCGAACTGCATGACCTTCATGCCGGGAAGGCCGGATGCCTTCATGAACTCGTCAAGATCAGGAGTCTTCTCACCCAGATCCTCTGCGATCAGTCTGCTCGAATCTCCAAACTTCTTATTGAGGACATCGAAGAACTGAAGACCCGGACCCTTGACCCACTCGCCGTCCCTGGCGGTCTTGGCTTCGGACTTGACCTCCCAATAGGAAGAGAAAGCCCTGAAGTGGTCGATCCTCAAGATATCGTAGAGCTTGTAGTTCTCCTCGATCCTTGTCATCCACCACTCGTAATTAGTCTTCTTATGCTTCTCCCAATCGTAGATGGGATTGCCCCAGAGCTGGCCGTCCTCACAGAAATAATCCGGAGGCACACCGGCCACCTTATCGAAGATATATGCGGTCTCGGGGATCTCTTCGTCCTCGTCCTGCTTCTTTATCTTCCTGCCGGGCTTAGCCATCTTGAACATATCCCTGCCTGCCCATACGTCGGCAGAGTCGCAGGATACGTAGATAGGCATGTCGCCTATTATCTTTATTCCGTTATCATTGATCTCTTTCTTTATCTCCTGCCACTCGGACATGAAGATATACTGTACGAACGCATGGAAGAAATAGTTATCTTCCTTCTTGAGGTTATCTACAGCTTCCTTCTTGTAGTCCCTTAAGTCCTTGTCGTCCCACTGCCACCAGGCTTTCTTATAGAACTTATCCTGGGCGCAGAGGTAAGCGGCGACATCCTGTGCCCACTTATTCTCCTTCAAGAACCTCTCCACATCCTTCTTAAGACTGTCGTCAGCCCTGCCATAGGCGGTGCGGAGCATCTTCTCCCTTTCGATGCGGAGGTAATCGTAGTCGATCCTCCACTTATTTACGTTATATTCCTGCGCTACGACCTCATTTGCTGTCAAAAGTCCCCTCTTCATGAGCCTTCGAGGGTCTATAAAGAGCCAGTTGCCCGCGAAGGCGGAAAAGCTCTGATATGGTGAATCACCCGATCCGGGATAAGAGAAAGGCAATACCTGCCAGTACTTCATCCCCTGCTTTTTAAGCTGTTCTGAAAATGCGATAGCTTCCTCTCCCAATACGCCGATACCGAAGGGTCCGGGCAGAGAGGCGATATGCATCAATACTCCTCCTCCACGCTCCATAAACATCCTCCTTTGCGACTTCGCCGCAAACTGTGTATAATAGTTTGGCTCTAATAAAAACCACTATTTGTATATTATAACATTACCGAGGTGCAATGATGAATTATTCTACAGAGGAAGAGATCAAGAGAAGACGCACTTTTGCTATCATTTCTCACCCCGATGCAGGTAAGACTACAATGACCGAGAAGCTCCTTCTCTACGGAGGTGCTATCCATATGGCGGGATCAGTCAAGGCCCGTAAGGCAGCACGTCACGCCACATCCGACTGGATGGAGATTGAGAAGCAGAGAGGTATCTCCGTTACATCTTCGGTAATGCAGTTCAACTACGACGGATACTGCATCAACATCCTCGATACTCCCGGTCACCAGGACTTCTCCGAGGATACATACCGTACCCTCTGTGCAGCCGATGCCGCAGTCATGCTCCTTGACGGCGCGAAGGGTGTCGAGGCACAGACCATAAAGCTCTTCCATGTTTGCCGTAACAGAGGCGTACCGATATTCACCTTCATCAACAAGATGGACCGTGCGGCTAAGAATCCCTTCGATCTTATCGACGAGCTTGAGAAGGTCCTGGGCATCCGCTCTACGCCCATCAACTGGCCCATCGGTACGGACGGTGACTTCGAGGGCGTGTTCGAGAGACAGTCAGGCGAGGTTCTCCTCTTCGACTCATCCAACCAGGACCACGGTGCTTCCATGGTAAAGCAGGCCGTTGCCGGTATCGACGATCCTAAGCTCAAGGAGCTCATGAGCCCCGTTCACTACGAGACATTAAAGAACGACATCGAACTTCTCGATATGGCAGGAGACGAGTTCGATCTGGAGAAGGTCCTTGCAGGACAGCTTACTCCCGTATTCTTCGGATCTGCCATCACCAACTTCGGTGTAGAGACATTCCTCAAGCACTTCCTGGAGATCGCTCCCATGCCCCAGCCTCATCATGTATCAGATGAGATCGCGGTAGTAGAGCCTACAGACGAGATGTTCTCCGGATTCGTATTCAAGATCCAGGCTAACATGGATCCCAACCACAGAGATCGTATGGCCTTCATGAGGATATGCTCCGGTAAGTACGAGAAGAATATGACGGTCAATCACATGAGGCTCGGCAAGAAGATCACTCTCGCACAGCCCCAGCAGTTCATGGCTCAGGACAGGAATATCGTAGAAGACGCATATGCAGGCGACATCATCGGCGTATTCGATCCCGGTCACTTCCGTATCGGAGATACTCTTATCTCCACTAACAGGAAGTTCGAGTTCGATCCCATCCCCGTCTTCCCTCCCGAGAACTTTGCCAAGGTACAGCCCAAGGATTCCATGAAGCGCAAGCAGTTCCTCAAGGGTATTGAGCAGCTCTCCGAGGAAGGTGCCGTACAGCTCTACAAGCAGCCTGATATCGGTACCGAGACATACATCATGGGCGTAGTCGGTATCCTCCAGTTCGACGTTCTGGAATACCGTCTGAAGAGCGAGTATGGCGTAGATATACTTCGTACTCCCTTAAGCTACCGCCTCGCAAGATGGGTCAAGAGCGACGCGGATCCCGCATTCGACTACCATGACCTTACATTGACATCTACGTCGATGCTGGTCCTCGACAGGGACGATGAACCCGTAGTCCTCTTCGAGTCCGACTGGGCAGTAGACTGGGCAGTAGATCATAACGAAGCCTTAAAGCTCAGGTTCGAGGATATCCACAGTAAGTAATACAAGAGACGCTGTTCGTTATTGAGACGGGCAGCGTTTTGTTTGCCCGGAGATCTTTGCTTCAGGTTCCTCGTTGCCAAATACTCTGCCAAAACGGAGCTGATTTGGCAGTCTTTTGGCAATTAACATCAGCCGACGCACAAAAAGGCCCGAGCCGTTCATAACGACCCGGGCAGCAATCATCTTCAGTTAAAGCCGTATCAGTCCTCGCCTGTCTCAGCGATGACCTCGGCATTCTCCTTCTGGATCTTGGGATCATATGAGAGCATGGGCTCTATCTTCTCGCCCTTTATCCTTCTGGATACATAGTTGGACGTAAGCTTCATAACAACGGGGCACATGGCGATGACACCTATGAGGTTGGGGATCATCATCATGCCGTTGAAGGTATCGGAGATATCCCATGCGATAGAAGATGTCATGAGGGCTCCGGAAAGGATCATCAGGACGAACAGGGCCTTATAGATCTTGGTAGCTACGGGCGCCTTATCCCCTGCCAGATACTCTACAGCCTTTGACCCGTAATGAGACCAGCCCAGGATGGTAGTAAATGCAAATACCAGGATGGCAATAGCTATAAAGTATTTACCCAGTTCGAAATTTCCGTACTTGAAGAGAGTATTGAAAGCTTCAGCTACCAAAGTAGCATCGGAAGCGGCGTCTGTCGCTCCTGTCTTCAGATCGATAACACCTGATGTAAGGATAGTAAGAGCCGTCATGGAACATACGATCATGGTATCCGCGAATACTTCGAATATACCCCAGAGGCCCTGCTTGACGGGTTCCTTGACGTTGGAATTACTGTGTACCATAACGGAGGATCCGAGACCTGCCTCGTTGGAGAATACGCCTCTCTTACAGCCCTGGGTGATGATAGTCTTGAATGCTACACCCGTAGCACCTCCCCATGCGGCCTGACGGGTAAATGCCATGGTAAAGATAGCCTTGAATGCGGGAAGTATTCCCTTGAAGTTAGCGGCGATGATTATAAGCGATCCAACAACGAAGAGGATGACCATAAAAGGAACGACCTTCTCCGCTACAGCAGCGATCCTCTGAAGGCCTCCCAATACTACGAATCCGACCAGTACCATGAGGATGACACCTACGATCAGCATGTAGAGCGTTACTGAGGAATCACCGGAAGAATAGAGCACCTTGCCGGATAATGCCTTGATGTCAAAAGCGCTGGTCAGGTTAATGACGATCTTATTGACCTGACCCATATTACCGATACCGAAGGAAGCAAGTGTAGCACAAATGGCAAAGATAACAGCTAATACCTTGCCGACCTTTTTCATGCCGGAATAACCTCCCAGGCCGTCCTGGAGATAGTACATCGCGCCTCCGGACCACTCACCTTCGTGATTCTTTCTTCTAAAGTAGATGCCGAGGATATTCTCCGAATAGTTGGTCATCATTCCGAAGAAGGCTGCTACCCACATCCAGAATACGGCACCGGGGCCGCCTGTCATTATTGCGGCTGATACACCCGCGATATTACCTACGCCGACCGTCGCAGCCAGAGCGGTGCAAAGAGCCTGGAACTGGGATATCGAAGCCCTGTCCTTTGTGTGTGATATGACCTTGACGTCAAAAAGGTTTCCTATGGTCTTCTCCCACCAATGCTTACAGTGGGTCAGCTGAAAGAACTTGGTAAGTACGGTCATCAATATACCCGTACCGATAAGAAGGATGATACCTATCTTAACCCAGACAAAATCGTTGATAACATTGTTGACATCAGTCAACCTCTCCAGAAATTGCTCCATATTGACTCTCCTTATATAACAACTGCTATTTTATAACTTATGTCATCAGGCATACAAGACACAAAGGACTCTAATCTTACATTTCTGTTAGCTATATGTAAGCGTACGCTATGGGACGTCCCTTTATGCGGCTGTATCATTAAGCCATAACAAGCAAGGGATGATACAAGAGCATTTCGAAAGGAGATAACTACTATGTATAACAGAAGAACGGTATATCAGCTTACAAGAGCGGAGATCAACGAGCTCAAGGAATACCTTCTCTTCCTTGACGAAGAGGAATTCTACGAGGATATAGATGAGATCTCCGACGAGGACGTATATGCAAAGTTCGCTACAAGGACATTTGCCTTCTGCGACTTCACATGCAACTCCTATAACATGGCAGCATAAACTTCAACATACCCCCCAATAAAGACAACAGCCTCCGACCACAGGTCGAAGGCTGTTGTTGTATGTGATCTTCTCTTAAGATCTCTTACTTGATCTCAGCGTGGAAATCCTGAAGAGCCTTAACACCCAGGTGTGTATTGTTCTTCAGAGCCTTGATACCCTCGGCAGAAGCCTTTGCTGCTGCCATAGTAGTCATGTAAGGGATCCTGTGCTTGATAGCTTCCTGACGGATGTAGCTGTCGTTATGAACACTTGTCTTACCGGCAGGTGTGTTGATGATCAGGTTGATCTCGCCGTTAGCGATAAGATCGGTGATGTTAGGTCTGCCCTCGTAGAGCTTCTTGACCTTTGTTGCAGGAATGCCGTCAGCTACGATCATGTCGTATGTGCCGCCTGTAGCGAGGATCTTAAATCCTACTTCATTGAATGCTCTTGCTACTTCAAGAAGATCGGACTTATCCCTGTCGCATACGGACATAAGAACTGTTCCCTCGACGGGAAGCATCGTCTTTGTAGCTTCCTGAGCCTTGAAGTAAGCCTCACCGAAGTTAGGAGAAAGGCCGAGGACCTCACCTGTAGATCTCATCTCGGGTCCGAGAACGGGGTCTACCTCCTGGAACATGTTGAAGGGGAAGACAGCTTCCTTAACGCCGTAGTGGTTGATGACCTTATCGTGAAGCTCAGGTACGGGTGACTTCCTTCCGGTAAGCTCGGATGTCATGATCTCTGTTGCGATCTTTACCATGTTGATAGCGCAGACCTTGGATACCAGAGGTACCGTTCTACTTGCTCTGGGATTAGCCTCGAGTACGTATACAACGTCATCCTCGATAGCGTACTGCATGTTCATAAGGCCGCATACGCCCATCTCGATGGCAATCTTCTTTGTATATTCCTTGATAGTAGCAACCTGCTTCTCAGTAAGGTTCTTGGAAGGAAGGATACAAGCGGAGTCACCGGAGTGTACGCCTGCGAGCTCGATATGCTCCATTACTGCGGGTACGAAGCAGTTAGTACCGTCGGAGATAGCATCTGCCTCACACTCTGTAGCGTGATGAAGGAATCTGTCTACGAGGATAGGTCTGTCAGGTGTAACACCTACAGCTGCTTCCATGTATACGCGGAGCATCTCGTCATCGTGTACGATCTCCATTCCGCGGCCGCCAAGTACGTAAGAAGGTCTTACCATTACGGGGTAGCCGATGCGGTTAGCAACTTCGAGAGCCTCGTCAACGGTTACTGCCATTCCTGCCTCAGGCATGGGGATGTTGAGCTTCTCCATCATGGCACGGAAGTGATCTCTGTCCTCTGCGAGGTCGATAGTCTCGGGGGATGTACCGAGGATCTTGATGCCGTTCTTCTTAAGGTCTGCCGCGAGGTTAAGAGGTGTCTGTCCGCCGAACTGAGCGATAACTCCTACAGGCTTCTCCTTCTCGTGGATAGCAAGAACATCCTCGAGAGTAAGAGGCTCGAAATAGAGCTTATCAGATGTATCGTAGTCTGTAGATACGGTCTCGGGGTTACAGTTAACGATGATGGATTCGAATCCGAGCTTCTTTAATGCAAGTGCAGCATGTACGCAGCAGTAGTCGAACTCGATACCCTGACCGATACGGTTAGGACCGCCGCCTAAGATCATGATCTTGGGCTTATCTGTATTACAGGGGCTCTTATCCTCGGAGAGGTGATATGTGGAGTAGTAGTAAGCAGCATCCTGTGTTCCGCTTACGTGTACGCCTTCCCATGCTTCCTTGATTCCGTACTCGTATCTCTTAGTCCTTATGGACTCCTCTGTTACGTCGAGGATCTTGGAGAGATATCTGTCGGAGAAACCGTCGAGCTTAGCCTGAAGAAGTGCAGGCTTAGCGGGAACCTCACCCTTATTCTTCATAAGAGCCTCTTCCTCTTCAACGAGCTCCTTCATCTGCTCAAGGAACCAGTGCTTGATCTTTGTTACTTCGTAGATCTCGTCTACGGTAGCGCCCTTACGGAGTGCC
The DNA here is from genome assembly GCA_900176545.1 of Oscillospiraceae bacterium. Taxonomy (GTDB): domain Bacteria; phylum Bacillota; class Clostridia; order Saccharofermentanales; family Saccharofermentanaceae; genus Saccharofermentans. Next base: position 113,120 of record FWXP01000004.1, on the reverse strand, counting down.
TCGTAGATGATGAACTGTCTCTCGGATGTGGGAGTATTGAGCATCATCATGAGATCTTCCTTGCTCTTGTCATGGAAGTTCTTGGCAAAACCAAGACCGTATCTTCCTGTCTCAAGAGATCTTATAGCCTTCTGGAAAGCTTCCTTATATGTCTTACCGATGCTCATTACCTCACCGACGGCACGCATCTGTGTGCCGAGCTTATCCTGAGCGCCCTTGAACTTCTCGAAAGCCCATCTTGCGAACTTGATAACAACGTAGTCTCCGTCGGGTACGTACTTATCAAGAGTGCCGTACTTACCGCAGGGGATCTCATCGAGTGTAAGACCGCATGCGAGCATAGCGGATACGAGAGCGATGGGGAATCCCGTTGCCTTGGAAGCAAGAGCAGAGGATCTTGATGTTCTGGGGTTGATCTCGATTACAACGATCCTTCCTGATACGGGATCGTGTGCGAACTGGCAGTTACAACCGCCTATAACTTCGATAGCTTCGATGATCTTATAGGATGCTTCCTGGAGCTTGTCCTGAACATCCTGAGAGATAGTGAGCATAGGTGCGGAACAGAAGGAGTCACCTGTGTGAACACCGATGGGATCGATATTCTCGATAAAGCATACCGTGATCTTGTTGTTCTTAGCATCACGGACTACCTCGAGCTCGAGCTCTTCCCAACCGCTTATGGACTCCTCAACGAGTACCTGTCCTACAAGGCTTGCCTGAAGACCTCTCTCGCAGACTGTCTTCAATTCGTCTACGTTATATACGAGACCGCCGCCGGCACCACCCATGGTGTATGCGGGACGAAGGACTACGGGGTAGCCTAACTCGTCAGCGATCTTAAGTGCTTCCTCTACGGAGTAAGCTTCATGGCTCCTGGGCATCTCGATGCCGAGAGCGTTCATCGTATTCTTGAACTCTATTCTGTCTTCGCCTCGCTCGATAGCGTCTACCTGGACACCGATAACCTGTACGTTATACTTCTCGAGGATGCCTGCCTCAGCAAGCTCCGAGCAAAGATTAAGTCCTGACTGGCCACCAAGATTGGGAAGCAAAGCATCAGGACGTTCTTTTTCAATGATCTGTTCGATACGAGCAACATTCAAAGGCTCGATATAAGTTCTGTCAGCAACATCAGGATCTGTCATGATCGTCGCGGGATTGGAATTAACGAGAACGATCTCATATCCAAGCTTGCGAAGCGCCTTACACGCCTGAGTTCCGGAATAGTCGAACTCACACGCCTGACCGATGATGATAGGACCTGAACCGATGATCAATATCTTATTGATATCTGCTTTCTTTGGCATACTAAAACCCCCATATAGTCAAAAAATCCTTGCTAAGAATCTTATCATACCGGGGGCTTTATTAAAACCTATAATATGGATAAAAATGTATTATCCGATAAGGATTTCTTCTACCTTGTTCTCCATCTGATCCTTCTCGATCTGATCCTTATGAAGGACTTCCTTGGAGGACAGATCCTTGATGCCTGCGGGGATCTCAAGTCCGCTCTCCTCAGACAGCTCCTTGATGATCGTCTCAACGGATCTTCCGTTGCTGTAACCGTTTCCGCGAAGTGCATCCATTACCGCGGGAGAGAACTTGAAGGGAGATGCCGTGGAAGCAAATACCGTCTTGGCCTCATCGCCGGATCTCTGGTGGTAACGATTGTAGATATTAAATCCTACAGCAGTATGTGTATCGATAACATTATCTGTCCTGTCGTATACATCAAGGATCGTCTTGGATACGCCTGTCTCGTCTGCAAAGCCGCCTACGAAGAGCATCTGGAGCTTCTTCAATGTCTTGGCGTCAACGCTGTAGACACCGTTGGTATTAAGTTCCTTCATCCACTCCTTTACCTGATCGGCATTCTTATCCGTAAGCTCGAAGAGAAGTCTCTCGAGGTTAGAGGAGATAAGGATATCCATGGAAGGAGAAGTCGTCTTAAAGAACTCTCTGTTCCTGTCGTACTTACCGGAGCTGAAGAAGTCGCAAAGGACCTTGTTCCTGTTGGAAGCACAGATAAGTCTGTGAACGGGGATACCCATCTGCTTAGCGTACCAGGCCGCGAGGATGTTACCGAAGTTACCTGTAGGAACTACGATATTGATGGATTCGCCCTTCTCGATCTTCTCAGTTCTTAGAAGCTCGATGTAGGAATATACATAGTAAGCGATCTGGGGAACAAGACGGCCCCAGTTGATGGAGTTAGCGGATGAGAGCTTAACTCCGTTAGCGCCCAGCTTCTCGTTGAAAGCCTGATCGGCGAAGATGTTCTTAACGCCTGTCTGGGCATCGTCGAAGCAGCCGTTTACTGCGATTACATGTGTATTTGCACCTGTTGTCGTGATCATCTGAAGCTTCTGTGCCTCGGATACTCCGTCAGAAGGATAGAATACGATGATCTCCGTTCCGGGAAGATCCTTGAATCCTTCAAGAGCAGCCTTACCCGTATCACCTGATGTAGCAGTGAGGATACAGATCTTCTTGCTCTCGCCTGTCTTCCTGATGGAAGCAGTCATGAGGTGGGGAAGGAGCTGAAGAGCTACATCCTTGAATGCAGCCGTAGGTCCGTGCCAGAGCTCGAGGATATATTCTCTGTCGTTATAAGCATTGAGCTGAACAAGGGGAACGGTATTCTCGCCCCACTTATCCTCATGGTAAGCCTGAGATGTATATTCAAGGAGCTCCTTCTCGGAGAACTCCTCAAGGAACTTGGAAAGGACTCTTGCGGAGATCTGATAGAAAGCCATGTTCTTCATCTCTTCGATATCGCTGTCGGAAAGTGAAGGGATGGACTCGGGTACGAATAATCCTCCGTCGGGAGCGATACCGAGAACGATAGCCTCGGAAGCGCTGAACTTCTTATCATATCCTCTTGTGCTTATATACTTCATATTGCCTCTCCTTAAAGGTCAGTTTATTCTTCGTAAGAACCGTCTTCGCCGTCTTCACCTGAAGGCTCTTCACCGTCGGCAGCCTCAGTATCACCTTCCGTCTCGTCAGTGCCCGCATCCGGGATAACGGGAGCCAGTGCCGTCGTGTCTTCCGTAAGCGAAGTAGGCTCGGTCTCTTCCTCGGTGGACTCTGAGGTAGTCTCAGATGCGGAAGCTGCCGTAGTCACCTCGGGCTTCTCGCCTTCTCCGAACTCAGCGGCATAGTTTCCTATGATGCCTGCTACTTCCGGATCATCCTTGTTCTTGTCAAGCTCGGATATCAGGTAGTCGAGTCTTGCCTCGGTATCCTTACTTGTCTTTATCTTAGATATTGTAGGTAATACGACAAAGATTACAAGTGCAAATACGAGGGCGATTATCACAAATCCTACTATTATCTTAACTGTAAGTCTTAGTCTGTCTGCAGGAGTCCTTACATCCTCTACGGCTATATCATCGCTGGCCATCTCATCGCCGACAGCCGCGGACCTCATCAAGATGTCGCGTCTTTCCTTCTCGGAAGCCAGCTGGAAGTCATTTGTCCTGTTGGTAGCCTTTACTAGGATGGGAGCCTGCATTCCTGTCCTTGCGGCAGCACCGCTGTTTGCAAGAGAGGTCCAGTTCTTGCCGGACTTGGGGACCTCAGGCTTGGGCTCGGGATTCTTCATATCCTCCCTAATGAGCTTCATGGACTCCTGTGCGATAGCAAGGTTCTGCTCGGAACTAAGCGTGTTATTGACCGCGTACTCCATGGCATTCTCAGCCCTGGCATACTCCTTCTCCCTTGCAAGACAGAGTCCGTATACGAGAGCACAGTCACCCCACGCGGGATACTTCTGTATCATAGGCTTTAATATGATCTGGGATACATCGGTACCGTCGCGCTGAGCATTGAGAAGAGCCCTGTTATACTGCTTTACGGCATGCGCCTTGTCCTCGGGACTCATCTCGAAGAGGATAAGATCCTTCTCCTCTATTGGCGTCATCATCAACGCAAATTTCTGATAATCGTGCATTCTTATCGTTATCCTTATCCTATCTCGGCGCGGATCGCACCTCGTATTTCTCCCAAAAGATAGAGCGAGCCCGTTATAAGGAGGGGCATACCGTCCTTCAAGGACTCTCTATAAGCGGAAATGACCGCCGTTCTTGCATCCCCTGCGGGTATCACTTTGACCCCGTCATTATACACAACTTTGATTATATTCGAAAGTTCGGCGTCACTCATGGTCCTGGGATTATTGACGTTGACGGTATATACCTCCGCCATCTTAACACCGCCGTCACGAAGGACTTCGAGCATCTTATCGGGATCCTTATCCTTCATGACACCCATTACTACCCTCATAGGCTTTCCGTATATGCTGCCGCCCATCATCTCTCTAAGGACTGACGCAAGGCTCTCGGCACACTGGCTGTTATGGCCACCGTCAAGTATCACTACAGGATGAAAGCTCATACACTCGCATCTACCCTTCCAGGTCGTGTTCTCTATACCGTAACGGATATCTTCATTTGACGCGCCCGCTATCTTACATGCTTCTATGGCTGCAGCAGCATTTCGCACCTGATGTCTTCCCAGGAGCCTTGTGGTGTACTCCTGTCCCTTATAAGCGAAATGCATCCTGGCATCAGGAGTGAAGGAGATACCGACATCCTCCCCCACAGCATACGTGACGGGAGAGTGCATTTCGGAAGCCTTCTGCTCAAGAACTCTTCTTACCTCAGCCTGCTGAGAAGAAGTAAGCAGCATCTGTTCCGGGGAGCAGATCACGCAGGGCACGCCTTCCTTTATTATGCCTGCCTTCTCTCCGGCGATCTCTCCTATGGTATTTCCGAGCCTGTCGGTGTGGTCCATGCCGATGGCTGTGATAACGGTGCAGACAGGACTCTTCACTACATTAGTCGAATCCAGCCTTCCGCCAAGACCTGTCTCCAGTACTGCTATATCTATCTTCTCCATGGAGAACCAAAGGTAGCAGATGGCGGTCACGAGCTCGAACTCGGTAGGATGCTCCATCCCATCTTTTGTCATCTTATCGGAAGCAGTCTTGACCTTATCGGAAAGCTCCGCGAGGGTATCGGCATCGATCTCGCCCTCCGTCTCGTTCTGAAGAAGACGATCCAGGCCTTCCCTGCCGTCGATTATCCTCATCCTCTCGGAGAATCTCTCCAGGAAAGGAGATGTATAAAGACCTACTTTAAGTCCTGAAGCAGCAAGGATGGATGCCGTGTAGGCTGCAGTAGATCCCTTGCCGTTAGTTCCGGCTATATGTATACACCTGAAGTCATCCTGAGGGTTACCTAAGATCTCATCTAATCTTTCCATTCTCTGAAGTCCGAGATTTATTCCGAACTTCAATGCGTCTGTAAGAAATTCGGGGGTACCGCCGTTATTGCTCATCTTTTATATTTCCGTCCTTCTTGTTCATTCCGCGTCTGAATACGATCCATCTGCTGAGCACATAATTGACCGCTACCAGCACGATCGAATTAACGATCTTGACTACATAGAGCCAGGTGAAGTCAAATCCTATGATCTCTACGATCAGCCTGTCAGTCGATATTCCCGCATTATGCTCAAGGAGCATGACAAGGACCGTAAAGAGACCGATCTCTATAGTCACCAACGTCGCGAACCTGGCAGCCATGAATCCCAGAAGCTCCAGAAAGACGTTGCCGTGAGATCTGAATACGAATGCTCTGTTAGTAAAGAATGCTGTCAATGTGGCAGCGAGCCATGCAATAGTCTGATTGAGGATCAGGAAGAGGTCAAAGCTCCACCTTATCACGGTGACATTACACTCGGCCGTAACCAGCTTATCGAAAGCTACGAAACATATGATATTTGCGAGCATGGTAAAGATGCCCGTGAAAAAATACATCGCGAACATCCTTGTCTTTTCCTGCTTGGGTGTAAATCTCTCACTGCCGTAGAGCAGTTCCTTAAATGTCATACTCTCCTCGGTCTGGGATTATTCTTGTTGGCGATTATCCTGCGAACAAGGTATACTGTCCCGATGATTATCAATGATTCAATCAGTGATATTACCATAAAAATCCTGAAGAACAACCCGTATATCCTCTCGGCCGTTCTGTCTACTGTCTTATAGTCAACGAACTGTCCGGACTCCGGATCATAGCGGTAAAATGCTTCATTACCGGCCTCATCCACCATATATGCGATGAATACACCTTCGGAATTGGAGAAGCCTTCCAGGACGACTCCCTCGGAAGTGGTGATATTATCTGCCTTAAAGCCGTCGGGAATCTTGACGGAATCCGGAACTGCGACAACATTCAGGATCCTGCTGCTTATTATGGCGTAATTATCCTTGTTATATCTCGTGATGACCCTGTTGGTAGGATTATAGAAATAGAAGGCCGGCTCACCGTCTCCGGCGGAAAGGTAGACAAGATAGCTCACGACACCTTCCTTGGCAAATACGGGAACATCGTATCCGTTGATAGTCCTCGTACCGGACACGAACCCCTCCGGAAGGTCATAGGCCGCAGGAGCCGTGACAAAAGTGTAGCTTCGACCGTCACGGTCTTCCAGCGTAGCTCCCTCGGCAAAGAAGCTTCCCTGCCTAGTAACATATATGGTATAGGTGCTCATGGATATGCCATTCTCTGCGATGACATCTACCGTAATGACATTCTGTCCGGGCTGAAGATATGAATCGCCTGTGATCTCTACCGAAGCACCGTTGTTCCTTGCCGTAGCGATGACCTCGACATCTCCGATGGAATTGCCCACGCTGCAAGAATACTCATATACATCCGAACTGAAGTCCGGAGTCAGGGTAGTACCTGTGATCTGAAGCTCGATAAGGTCAGAATCATCTGAGACCGTTCCCTCGACGTTGACCGTGATGCCGTCACCTATTGCTGCGGAATATTCTTCCATGGAACTGTTCCTGAATCCGTCTGCACTGTCGAGCCAGAACCTTATACCGCCTGATGCCTCTGCACCTATCCTGAATGATACGCTGAACAGGATGATATCGGACTCATAGAGCATTGAAGTATCCTCACCGCTGCTGATATCAGACTCTACTACTTCATCGACTGCACTGACCACGAAGTGACCGGGTTCGCTCGTATCCGTAGTGTAATTAAAGTTGGCAAGTTCGATAGGCTGTGAGATCGATACGAACTCGACCATATCGGAATTACACCTTAAATCTATAGGGCCGAATCTCGTAACATGATCCAGCTGATTGGCAAATACATTTACCGTTACGATATCTCCGGGATTAACGGAATAATCGCTTGCCACCAGAGTAAGAACAACATTCTGATCGGCATATACCGACCTCGTAAGAGGAGAAGGCAATACCGACACTATGGCAAAGAATGCCATGACCGTCAGGAATAATGTGGCGATATGTAACCTTCCCTTTGTACTCATAAGAATCAAGCTCCCGTATAAGGCATGACCCCGAATTCACTCGGCATATCATCATATACCGGGATCAGGAATATAAACGGCTTATCAAGCATATCAATGGATGCGTATCCGGAGAAATACCTGGCACCTTCAGTATACGCCATAGAGATATTCTGTGCGTACTGGTGCATATAAAGACCATCCTCGTTATCGATGACGTCAAACTTCTGGAAGTAGAGCGTATCCTGACCTGCAGCCGTATATCTGGATGCGATCCATAAGGCGCCGCCCGTGATGGCACGGTCTACGGTATTCCAGGGAAGCATGAGCTCGGCCTCTACGGAAGTGATCTCCTCCTCATCGGGATCTGCTCCCCACATCGCATAGCGGGCACCGTTGATAAGTGCACCATTCTGGATATTGGGATCGGGAGTCGATCCGATGTTATAGAAGTTGTAGTAACCTTCATAGCCTGCCAAAGTTCCGTGACAGAGCTCTGATTCGCCGTTATAGCCCATCTCCTGAAGGATCCTCGAAGCAAGGAAATAAGGAGATACGTTAGCTGTCTGTCCTGCGTCGTATATGATCTGTGAATAATCATACTCGCTCGTATCGGCCAGGAAACTGCCGTTTACGATATTCCTGACACCGTCTACGGTCTGTGCCGTGCTGTCAAAGGACAGAAGCTCAAATGAGAAGATATGCTGAGGATCAAGATAATTCCTGGGATCCAGGAAATACTGAACGACCTCATTAGTTGCCGCATACCATCCGCCGCCGTCGTACTCAGGACTTCCGCTCTGGATCCATGCGGGATGTGAATAAACGTTGGCAAGGCTCCTGTCACCGCTGTCCTCGTTGTCGAGTACGGTGTCAAAGTCCATTCCCGTATTGTAGGGTCTGAACATATAATCCGGATGAAGTGAATGAAGGAGCCAGAGACCGCTGTAGTAGGATGTCGGGAATAAAGATAATGTATCTTCACTGAAGCTTCCGCTGTCGTCACCCTTGAGGATAAAGATCCTGTAGTCATTCACGGAACCGTCAAAAGCCGTGACCTTGATATCGATGGTATTCTCTCCATTCCCTATCGCGATATTGGAAAGATCATCTACTGTCGTGACGCTTCCTCCGTTCTCGATGGTAGTCTCGACCCTGGCAGCATAGCCTTCCTGAGCCGTAATATCGAGCCCTACAACTGAAAGGGACGTGGAATAGTAACCATAATCCGTAGTCTTCACCGCAAATCTCGGGAATATCGTAACTTCAGAACCGGAAGTGGTCTCGGCTATATCCATCTTCGTCAGGAATCCCGACAGAGGAAGATAACGTACATCCTCGTACGGAACCACTATCCGGTTATTGCTCAAGTCGCAGAGAGTAACATCCGTACCTGCGTACGAAGACGATGAAGACGATACGGGAAGAGGTGTAGGAACTGCTCCTATGTCGCTTATGACAGCCATATACTGACCGTCGTAATATGCGACATTACGGCTCTGGACCATAGTGTAGCTTATCTGCTCCTCCATATCGGAGCACTGCTCGCCTCTTTCGACCTTTACGAAGAAGTTGTTATTTACCAGAGGCAGACCTGTATCGGCCTTTATGGCATCTATATCCTGTCGATGGCCTCTCAACACTTCATAATCCGAACCGGGAAGATCGTTGGTACCTATGGGATCTCCGTAAGCATCGTAAAGGGATACCTTGATATCGTCCCCGAGTCCTACGAAGTTGATATATGCATCGCGATCTTCCGCATTAAGGATATACCAGGATACAGTCTGACTTCTGTCTATCGAACCACGCTGGACCATATCGTTATTAAGGACCATGCATCTGGGCACCGTGATATCACCGCCTGCGATTATCTGTCCCCTTCCGTCAGATGAACGAAGAAGGATAAGGACACTGTGGCTTCCTGCTTCAACACCTGCGGTATCCCATGCCATGACAAAGCCTTTTCCCGATCCGCCGGCATCCTCGATCCTGATATTTCCCTGGTAGAGAACACCGTCAACAAAGAAATCGGTCCTGACTTCATCTCCGGTAGCATCGAAGGTTCCTTCCACCTTCCTGATACCGATAGTATATGTATCACCGCTCTCTAAAGGCTTGGTAACAACACAATCCGTGAAGCTGTCACCGGGATCTGAAGAGATATTTCCTGTTGCGGCAAACGCCCTGTTGGCATCAGTTGCATATTTATCGATAACGTACATCCTGGAATGGTCCTGCAGATCCGATACGATCTCATCTTCAAGATCAGGGTCAGAAGAACCCGTAACCGCTACAACAAGATCCGATGCGAATTCATTGTCAGACCTGCCCAGAGACAGATATTCGGGACTCGTAAAGCTCCTGATGAGATAATCTCCGACAGAATACACGCCTGAACCTATCCTGTCCTTGGCGATAGCTGTTCCGACAGCGCCGCCTGCTATCGAAGCCGTCCTGTCTACCACCTCGGATGCATTGTTCTTGGGATCCTTATAAGGAGTACTCATCCCTGCCAGGCTGATGCCCAGTACGATGGAACCCGCTATGCCGACAACAAGTGATATCACGGCAATAAGGAGATATTGTGTAGTCTTCTTTCTTCTCATCAAAAATTCTGTCTTTCTTTATTCCTTTGCACCCTGTGCATTAAGTTCATCAAGTGTATATCCGTAGGAAGGCACGAAGCGTTCCATGAAGTAATCGACTTCAGGTAATCCTATCTTATCAATTGTATCCTTTATTGTCTTCTTGGCCGACGTAAATTCCGTGTTGCCGGAAGCCTCTTCGGTTATGCACTTTATATAAGCCGAGATCCTGTCGGCAGCCTTAACAAGTTTCTTTACGAGAAGGTCATCTTCAGTCTCGAACTTAGGTGACAGGAGCTCCAAGTACTCGTCCTGCATAATGCCCGGCAGCAGCGACGACAGCCTTACGGCAGCTTCGTGCTCCACTTCCCTGTAAGCCTTCTTGATGGTCTCGTTCCTGTACTTGATCGGAGTGGGAAGATCACCCGTGATGATCTCGGTACAGTCATGGTACAGAGCATATGTCAGGACCTTATATGGATCGGTCTTCAATTCATGCTCGAACATCTCGTTATGGAGAACGGCCAATGCATGAGCTATTACCGCTACATCGAAGCTGTGCTCCTTTATGTTCTCAACCTTGTTATTGCGCATCAGCCCCCAGCGGTTGATGTACTGCATCCTGTCCAGCATCGCAAAGAATCCGTAGTTATTGTTATCTTCCATTATCTTCTCTCCGTTACACTTTATAGAGTAGGTCAAAGCAGGTATTCGCATATGTGTCTGTCATGCCTGCTATATAATCGACGACTTTCCTTACCTGGGCGCAACCGCTCTCTGGATGGTTCTTATAGAATTTCGCGAAATCCTTGATGGCACGATTCTCGGAAGCATATGCTTTCTCGATATCTTCGGTACATCTCATAAAGGCTTCGAATATCGCTTCTATTAAGATATCTACCGTCTTCTCGTATGTAGCGATCTTGGGGGCCTTATATATCTCTTCAAAGTTCCTTGTAAGGAAATCGTTCATAGCCTTGAAGTTACCCTCGCTCATCCTGATCTCGTCAGCGTTCATGCTGCTGTGGATAAGATCGCCGACAAGTATATTGATGGTCTCGGAATTAGTAGAGCCTAGCCTTGATACTACGCTGTCGGGGAGAAACTCTCCGGTACCGCTGATGATACCTGCTCTTCTTGCATCCTCAACGTCTCTTCCCACATAAGCGATCTTATCAGCGAACCTTACTACGCATCCTTCCAGGGTAGCGGGAGCCGTCCTGTCCTTCTCCGGCTTATCGGACACCTGCTTCTCTGTCTTATCCCTTAAGGGCTTGAGCACATACTCGTTATAAGTCTCGCCGCAGTGTGATACTATACCGTCCCTTACCTCGAATGTCAGGTTAAGGCCGTGCTCGCCGGGCCTGTGCTCCTCCAGAACATCGAGAACGCGGAGGCTGTGCACCTCATGCTCGAAGTAGAGGGAAGGATCCACCGACTTGATGCACTTGTTAAGTGCCCTCTCACCGCTGTGACCGAAGGGAGCGTGTCCCAGATCGTGTCCCATGGCGATAGCCTGGATAAGATCGGTATTGAGGTTTAGCGCACGACCTATGATCGTGGATATGTAATTAACGTATATAACATGCTCGATCCTTGAGCAGATATGGTCATTGGTGGGATTGAAGAAGACCTGCGTCTTGTGCCTGAGTCTTCTGAAGGACTGAGAGAAGATTATCCTTCCCATGTCTCGTTCGTATGCACTTCGTATAAGGCAGGGTTCTTCCTCCTTTGCCCTTCCTCTGGAAAGAGAGCTCTTCTGCGCATAGGGCGACAGCGTCCTTTCCCTCTCCTCTCGGATGAGCCTTACGAATTCGGTATCCTTCTCATTCTTCATGAGCTGGGGCTCAACATCTATCTTGTTGAATTCGTCACTGTACATATCGAACAAGCTGTACATAGGATCAATCTCCTTTCTTAAGACCTGCCGTACCTGCCAGCATATTCTTCCTCATGCCGTCAAAATCAACGGTGATGAGTGCGTCACCGGCGACAGGCTCCACCTTGAGTACGACTCCGAGGCCAAACCTGTCGTGTCTTACCTTCATGCCGTTTGTTATCTGAGACGGCTCAAGCGCTCCGGGCTTCTTGGCGGGAGCATTGTTCCTCTTCTCGGGTTTGGATGTAACACCTGAAGACAGAGCACTTGCGATATTTCTTCTTGCCATCTCCCTTGCCTTGGAATTTACAGCCTCAACGGGCTTCTTCTCCGGCTCTCTCATACCGCCCATCCTGTAGAGATGCTCGGGATTGATCTCGCGAAGGAACCTGGAAGGAGGAAGACACTGGGTCTGACCGAAGAGCATCCTCTGCCTTGTTAAGACGATGAAGAGATTCTTCTTGGCTCTCGTGATGGCAACATACATAAGTCGCCTCTCCTCTTCCGTATCAGCCGCAGACGCGATGGACTTATAGCTGGGGAAGATACCGTCCTCGGCTCCTATCAGGAACACTGCGCCGAACTCAAGTCCCTTGGCACTGTGGATGGACATGAGCCTTACAAAATCCTCAGACTCATCCTCTCCGTCTCCCTGGGAATATAAAGCGGCATTCTCGAGATAGAGCGAAAGGATACCGCGAAGAGTATCTGCCGTAGCATTCTCCTCCTCGAAGAACTCATCCTCCTCTATCTGCTCCTTAAGGGCTTCGCCGTCGGCAGTAGCCCTGTGGTTCTTCTCATACTCGGCTGCTTCTGAGAGCAACTCCTTCAAGTTCTCGACTCGATCAGTAAGTTCACCCTTGCTCTCTCTTTGATCGATTATCTCCTGGATGATACCCGACTCGTTCTCGACATGGTCGACAAAATCCGGGAAAGACATCTCGTCCGTATCCATGACGGATACGAATCCGTTTATCAATGAACAGAAGGACTTGAGCTTCACTGCTGACCTTACGAGTTCCTCGTACTCAGATGCCCTGCTCGCTATATCGAACATGGATGTATGCTCCGCTGCCGCGATGGCTCTGATCCTCTCTACCGTAGTATCTCCTATGCCCCTCTTGGGAACATTGATTATCCTGTCAAAGGCAAGATCATCCTTGCTGTCATTTATGAGGCGAAGATATGCGAGGATATCCTTGATCTCCTTACGGTCGTAGAATCGCATGCCTCCGTAGATCCTGAACGGGATCCCCCTGTCCCTGAGCGCCGACTCTATCGATCTCGACAGCGCGTTCATCCTGTAGAGTATCGCGACGTCGGAATACTGGAACTTGCCTTTCTGGACCATGTGCTTGATGGTATCTGCCGTCCAGGACGCCTCTATGTTCTGGCTGTCGGTATTCATTACGATGATCTTGTCGCCTTCGCCGCCGTCAGTCCTCAAAGCCTTGCTCTTACGGCTCTTGTTGTTGGCTATGACCTCATTGGCCGCGGCAAGGATCGTCGCCGTAGACCTGTAGTTCTGCTCCAGCTTGATGACCCTCGCGTCCTTAAAATCCTTCTCGAAGTTCAGGATCATCCTTACATCGGCACCACGGAAGGCGTAGATGGACTGATCATCGTCACCTACTACGCAGATATTGCTGTGACCCTTGGCAAGGAGCATGACCGCATTGTACTGTGGCTGGTTGGTATCCTGATACTCATCGACCATTATGTATCTGAACTTGTTCCTGTAGTACTCGAGGATATCCGGATTGTCCTTTAACAGGTGGACCATGTTGACCAGGATATCGTCGAAGTCCATGGCATTGTTCTCACGAAGCTTCTGATTGTACTTCTTGTATACCTTCGCTGCCTGCTGGCGTGAGATATCCGCACCCGCAAGCTGCTCGTACTGCTCGGGAGATACCATATGGTTCTTGGAATTGGTTATCTCATAAAGGAAGTTCCTGGGCTTGAAGAGCTTCTCGGAGATATCGAGTTCCTGCATACATTGCTTGACCATCTTGAGCTGGTCGTCGGTATCCAGGATCGTGAAGTTCTTGTCGTAACCTATAAGGTCTGCATGTCTTCTCATGATCCTGGCAAAGATGGAGTGGAAAGTACCGCACCAGATATACTGGGACTTATCGCCTACGAGGGCGGTGATCCTCTCCTTCATCTCATTAGCTGCCTTATTGGTGAAAGTGATCGCCAAGATTGAACCCGGAGCAACATTATGCTTCTTCATCATGTATGCGATCCTGTATGTTATTACTCTTGTCTTACCGGAACCTGCGCCTGCCAGTATGAGCAAAGGGCCGTCCAGATGCATTACCGCTTCCTTCTGTTCGGGATTAAGGCCCTCAAGGAGGCTGTCCGCATCGTTATCCTCGCGGCCTCTTGCCGCCGCATTGGTATATAGTTCATCGAGCTCGGCGAAGAAATCACTTCCGCCGGTCATCTCGCTGTCGAATCCGTCCACATCGATCTCCATTATCTTATATATAATTTTTTCTAATTATAACAGATAAACGGGGTCTCTGATTTCTATAATTGCACAATATGTTCCTTTAGAGAGTTTTTGTCCCTATAATCGGACTTTGCACTCTTATCTCGCCAGACCTTACCGGATTACCGTGACCGAACCAGACCATCCTTTCGCCAAGGCTCCTTATCTTCTCCGCACTCTTTTCAACTGCATCGCTGTTAAAGTACAGATGGGCCTTCTCCGGACACACCCAGTTATCCAGGGCGTCTCCGACTATGAGGTCTCTTTCTTCCACATCAAGTCCTATGGAACCTATAGTGTGACCCGGGATCTCTACTATCCGCGCGTCTATGCCGTACTTCTTAAGGTCGTCGCCTTCCTTAACGAAGATCATGTTGTCGGGGCGCTTGACCTTGATGCTCCCAAGCTTCGTAAGGGAGACAGTAAGGATCACCTTGCCTACCATGCCACGTGACATAAGGGGCTGCTTGGAGTAATCGTCAAAGAGCTCGTCGTCGGCCCTGTGGAGCGCGACGGGCACGGAATATCTGCGCGACAGTTCCGCCGCATTCTCCGCATGGTCGAAATGTGTATGCGTAAGAAGGATGAGCTTGATATCATACTTATCGCATACGGCGATAACATCGCTGATATTTTCTTTGCTCCCCGTATCCACCAGAACGGCATTCTTGCCATCTGCCACGAGATAACAGTTACCGGTACCGCACTTTATCCTGATGACCTGACTCATATCAGTCCTCCTCGTAAAATATACGTCCCTCCTTCAAGTCTATCAGAAGGAGGGAACGATAATTGAGGCTATTTTTCAGTTTCCTTATACCCTGACATTATCGAATGACTTTATGTACGTGAGAGGTATCGCACCGATAATGGCCGCTGCTGCCTGTATAAGATTAGGGATCAAGGATCCGATGGCCGTAGTAACACCATACATAAAAGGCAATGACTCAAAAGCGAAGTAGCCGCCTATCATTATGGCTTCGGCGATGAGAGCCGCCAACAGTCTCTTAAGGAAAGGAACCTTATGTTCGGGCTTTCTTCTCAGGATAAGACCTGCAACAAGTCCCATCAGATACTTAATGATGAATGTAGGTGCGATGTACTGAGGATATCCCGCAAGAAGGTCTGCCAGTGCCGAGCCGACAGCTGCGGGAATAGCTGCTATAGGGCCTAAGATATATGCACTTACGAGTATTACCACATCTCCAAGGTTAACATGACCTATGGCTGTAGGCACATGGATCTCCGTGCCTACGAATATGAATGCCGCAAGGATCCCGGCAAATGTTATCTTTCTTAAATGTCTTCTCTGGTCGCTCATTTCTAACTCCTATGTAAACACTATGTATTGCAATTTCAATGATCATAGGTTACAACATATCTGAATATAAAAAATATCCAGATGGAGAGTTTTTAATATAACCAGATGAAAACGAACGATACATCTTACATGCAGATCTACAGGCACATAAAGAAAGACATAGTAGACGGCATTTATCCGTACAATACGAAGATCCCGTCCAAGAGGACGATCTCGGCCCAGTTCGGCGTGAGCGTCATTACAGCGGAGCATGCTTACGCGCTCCTTTGTGATGAGGGATATATAAGAAGCGTTCAAAAGAGCGGCTACTTCGTGGATTTCCGTCCGGATGACGGCTTCTCCTCCTTTCCGGAAGAACTGTCGGTGCCTACGACTACTCCTCAGGCATATTACGACAGTTTTGAAGCCTATCGTTTCCCTTCTTCAGTCCTTGCCAAGACCATGAGGAGCGTCATTACTAACAGAGAGAACGATATCCTGCAAAAGTCCCCAAATAACGGCATCGAAGAGTTCAGGGATGCTATAGCCAGGTATCTGGCACGCAATAAGGATATAAGGGTGACTCCCGACAGGATAATCGTAGGATCGGGAGCCGAATATCTCTATAATCTGATAGCGGCTCTCATAGGCAAAGGAAGGACCGTTGCCCTGGAAGATCCGTCCTATGACAAGATAAGGCGCGTCTACGAGGTCTCGGGGATCACCTGCGATCTTCTTCCCCTGGGAAACGACGGTATCGAGAGTTCCGCGCTTAGTAAGACAAAGGCAGATATCCTTCACATATCGCCATTCAGGAGCTTTCCTACCGGTATAACCTCATCGGCGTCCAAGAGGCACGAATACATAAGATGGGCCGATACGAGAGACGGGCTCATAATAGAAGATGATTATGAATCTGAATTCTCCGTCCTGGGAAAGCCTGTCGAGACGTTGTTCTCCATGGCAACTAACGACAATATCATCTACCTTAATACCTTCTCCAAGTCCATCTCTCCCGCCCTTCGTGTGGGATATATGGTGCTTCCCGAGCACTTAGTGAAGAAGTTCAACGAGCAGCTGGGATTTTATTCCTGCACAGTACCCACCTTCGAGCAGCTGGTCCTCACGGAGCTTCTCTCCGGAGGCGCCTTCGAGCGGCACATCAACCGTACCAGGCGCAGGATGAGGGCAGATCTTCAAAGATAAACAAAAAAGGCACGGCGTGAACCGTGCCCTTTGAAGTTTTAAGTTAATATCGCGGATCAGATGAGAGCCATTGTCTCCTGAGCGATAGCGAGCTCCTCGTTTGTGGGGATGACTACGATCTTTACCTTGGAATCGTCAGCAGAGATGACAGCCTCGCATCTTGTGCCGTTGTTCTTAGCGGGATCGATCTTAGCGCCCATGAACTCGAGAGGCTTGATGATAGCATCACGGATAGTATCTGTGTTCTCACCGATACCTGCTGTGAATACGATAACGTCAACGCCGCCCATAGCAGCTGCGTAGGAACCGACGATCTTGGAACCCTGGTAAGAGAACATGTCGAGTGCGAGCTGAGCTCTCTCGTTGCCCTCGGAAGCAGCCTTAGCAAGATCACGGAAGTCGGAGCTTACGCCGGATACACCGAGTACACCGGACTTCTTGTTGAGAAGAGTATCGATCTCCTCAGGGGAAAGACCCTCTCTCTGCATGATGAAAGGAACAATAGCGGGATCGATATCACCTGTTCTTGTTCCCATGCAGATACCTGCAAGAGGAGTAAGACCCATGGATGTATCAACGCACTTGCCGTCCTTGACAGCTGCGAAGGAAGATCCGTTACCGAGGTGGCATGTTACCATCTTAAGGCCCTCTGTGCTGATACCGAGGAACTCTGCAGCTCTCTTGGAAACATATCTGTGGGATGTTCCGTGGAAGCCGTATCTCCTGATGGAATACTTCTCGGAGATCTCATAAGGAAGAGCATATGTATATGCCTTGGGGGGCATTGTCATATGGAATGCCGTATCGAATACTGCAACCTGGGGAGTACCTGCAGGAAGAACAGACTCGCATGCCTCGATACCCGTAAGGTTAGCGGGATTGTGAAGAGGTCCTAAGGGGAAGCACTCCCTGATTACTCTCTTAACATCGTCATTTACTACTACAGACTCGCTGTAGAACTTACCGCCGTGGAGAACTCTGTGGCCTACGGCGGAGATCTCGGAAACATCGGAGATAACTCCTGTCTCAGGATCTGTGAGCTGTGAAAGAACGAGCTTTACGGCTACCTTGTGGTTAGGAAGCTCAACATCCTTCTCAAGGTCAGCTCCCTTTGAACTCTTGTAGGAAAGCTTTCCGTCGATACCGATCCTGTCGGCATTACCCTTGGCAAGAACAACACCTGTGTCCATGTCGAAGAGCTGGAACTTACAGGAAGAACTTCCGCAGTTGATTACTAAGATCTTCATATTATTAACTCCTTAAATAGATTCTTTTTAAGCTTCCTGAGCCTGTACTGCTGTGATTGCGACAGTTCCTACGATATCGTCTGCATAGCAGCCGCGGGAAAGGTCGTTAACGGGCATTGCAAGACCCTGAAGGACAGGACCGTAAGCGTTAGCCTTAGCAAGTCTCTGAACGAGCTTGTAACCGATATTACCTGCCTCGAGGGAAGGGAATACGAGTGTGTTTGCATGGCCTGCAACCTTGCTCTCGGGAGCCTTGAGCTTACCTACGGACTCAACAAGAGCAGCATCAAGCTGAAGCTCGCCGTCTACGATGAGCTCGGGATACTTCTCGTGTGCGATCTTAACTGCATCAGCTACCTTTGTAACATCGTCGTGCTTAGCAGAACCCATTGTGGAATAGGAGAGCATAGCTACCTTAGCCTGCTTGCCGGAGAACTGCTCGAAAGATTCAGCGGAGAGCTTAGCGATCTCAGCGAGCTTGGGTGAATCAAAGTCTGTGTTAACAGCGCAGTCAGCGAATATGAAAAGTCCGTTCTCGCCGAGTGTGCAGTCAGGTACTTCCATCATGAAGAAGCCGGATACGGAAGATACGCCCTTCTTCATCTTAAGGAGCTGGAGAGCGGGACGGATAGTATTACCTGTTGAGTGGCATGCACCGGATACGGCACCGTCAGCATCACCGCACTTGCACATAAGGCAAGCATAGTACATGTAATCTGTCTCCATGAGCTGCTGAGCCTTCTCGGGTGTGATACCCTTCTTCTTAGCGCTCTCGATCTGTGCCTCTGTCTCCTCTGCGGAAAGGCCCTTCTTCTCAGCCTTAGCCTTAGCTGCAGCTACCATCGTGTCAACGCCTCTAAGCTCGATGAACTTGTCGATATACTTCTGCTTATTCTCATCCTTGAAAGGATCTACGATCTTAGCGCCGGAGATGTCAAAACCTGCTCCGTATTTCTCTATCTCTTCGGGTGTTCCTATGATGATGAGGTCAGCGATACCTTCCTTGAGGATCTTCTCTGCTGCCTCGAATGTTCTGGTATCCATTGATTCGGGAAGAACGATAGTCTTCTTGTCGGCTTTTGCCTTTGCCTTGATGTCATCTATAAATGCCATTTGCACTGCTCTCCTTTATAAACAAAATTTCGCTCCTAAGTATACTCTTGTAACATTTTGATTTCAAATTACATAAGTGCCAGGCACACTTCGAGATTCTCTCTTGCCGTGAAGAAGAATCTGTCGCCTTGTGTCCTGTAGATCATGCTCAGTGCAGGGCTGTCCTTATATGTAGCCACACGGCTGCCGAGCAAGGTGCACACCCTGTCAAAAAGATCGATGTCATCCCTGAAGAAAGCTATTGCCAGGATGTCGGTAAGCGTATCGTATGCTTCGTCTCCGTCGGCATTGCCGTATACGATGTAATAGTATCTGCTGATGGAACTGCCGTTCATGATCCTGTTCTTGATCCAGGAATACGAATCGTCGGGGAGCTCTCCTACTTCCGCAAGGCTGCGCATGACCGCTATCGTCTCTTCCATATCGACGGTCGCTACGACTTCGTGAGAATATATGTAGCTTATATCGCCTTCCTCGGAGACCGTATATGCATATGCATAGAGCGGGATATCAGAAGCTACCCTGCCGTCCAGAACGATCTGAAGGTCACGCTCGTAGCTGCCCTCGGGAAGAAGGCCGTTAGCCTCCAGGTCCTTTATGAGCATGAGGTTCACCGAAGAAAGCTCCACTCCCTGTACCGTCGTAAGTTCATTGCTGTAAGAATCGCTCTGAGGAACCAGGATAACGCTGGCGGAGGTATCTTCGTCATGGCTGTCGGAATCACCCACCGAGACGAATCCTCCCTGATCGTAGGATGCTATCTGCAAAGTCTCGGGGACCACCATACCGGTCTCGTCAAAAAGTGCATCCTTCAGGGATACGATATTCTCGTAGTCCTCGGCATTGCCGAATGCAACATAGTAGTAAAGGTAGGCGTCGAGCCACATCATCCTTTCGGATACGGACTCATTCTCCATATCAAATCTCTCAAGGACGGCATTTTTAAGAGATGCTGCCTTGAACCTGTCGGATGTCCTGACATATACCATGAGGAGTCTTGCCTGATCGCTCAGGAGATATTCACCCGACTCCTCTGCCTCCTCCTCCGAGAGCCTGCCGGCGATCATGTAAGAAGAAGGGATCAGCACGCCGTCCTCGCCGCCCGCAACCATGAGCTCCTTTGTCCTGGACCAGACATAATCTGCCGTGATGCCGTGAGAAGATGCGGAATCCTTGTACTCATACTCGATCACCTTGGAGGGAGTAAGATTAATATGCTCCGCATTACCGTAATTACGCGCATACCACAGATAGGCACCGCCCAATATCAGCATCACTGCTGCGATGACTATGACCGTCACTGTCTTTTTACGCTCGATACGATATCTCATTGGAATCCGACACTCTTTTCTAATATAATCTCATTGGATTATATCAAATGTTCACCTGACTGAAAGGCAATACCATAGGCAAATGAGAGTAATCGGCATCATAGCGGAATTCAATCCTTTCCACAAAGGACATGAATATCTCATACAAAGAGCAAGAGAAGAGGTAAATGACCCGAGAGCCATCGTAATGGCGGTCATGAGCGGTCCTTTCGTACAGAGAGGAACCCCTTCGATACTCCCTAAGAACATAAGGGCGAAGCAGGCACTCATGTGCGGAGCCGATGTAGTCATCGAGCTGCCTTTCACCTTTGCCTGCGCTCCTTCCGAGAGGTTTGCCGCAGGTGCAGTCGAGACGCTTTACAGGACAGGTGTCGTAACGGATATCGCTTTCGGTATCGACAGCGAAGACCCGGATCTTATAAGACTCATAGCAGAGACTGACCCTGCTGACGATGTTGTAAGGAAGTGTCTCTCCGACGGAATGAGCTATCCCGCGGCAAGAGCAGAAGGCATCGTATCGAAGGTCATGTCCGAAGGTACCGTGGATCCTTCCCGGGAGACAGCACTTCGAAATGCTCTTAGGCAGCCTAACTCCATCCTGGCAGCAGACTATCTTCGTGCCATCAGGGATATCGGGGCAGATACCAGGTTCAAGGTGCATATGGTCCCGAGAAAGGAAGGCTACAGCGCCACATCTTCCAGAGAGATTTATCTTGCTCACGACTCTGTATCTTCCCTTTGCGATCCCATCTCCGACCTTATTCCGGACAAGGCTCTTGCCGTAATGCTGTCGGGCCTTTCCTGCAGGAAATATTCCTTCCCGGATACGGATCTTTTTGCATCAGACCTCATAAATGATGTCAGAAGGTTTGATTTATCCTCTATAGCTTATATGAGCGACGGCCTGGACGGCTTTATCTCCAACACCTTTGCTTCCTTAAGGGAACAGGACTATAAGAACTTAAGAAGATCCCTTCAGACGAAGCATTTCACCATGCCCAGGATAGGAAGAGCCTTATCTTCCCTTGCCGTAGGACAGAAAGAAGACTACATAAAGGAAGAGAAGCACCCGCGCTTTATCCGCATACTGGGGTTCAACCGCGAAGGCAGGTACTGCCTTAAGATAATGGGCAAGTGCGCCCGTCTTCCCATACTTTCCAACTGCTCGGATGCAAAGGAGCACTATGCATCGGACCCTGCCCTTAAGGAGCAGTTTCTTCTGGATATCAACGCTCAGGAAGTTCAGGGAAGATATCTTTCCATCATCCCCGGAAGCCAGTGGAGCGATTCCCCCATCCAGACAAAGTGAGGCCTCGTGCCGATATTCCTGATAACTCCGAAAGCAATAAATGCAATCAGATAGGCGATCAGGAGAACATTGAACAGCGTGTTCCACTTGAAAGCCTTCCCTTTGATGCTCTTTATCTCATTTAATACAAGTATCAGGACAAGAACGGGCCAGGTGTAATAAAGGAACGGATTAGCCGACCTTGCAAGATCTAACCTTCCCGCTGCTATTGACATGATAAGGGTGGTCACGCCGCAACCCGGACATGACCACCCGGTAATTTCATGAAATATACAGGGAATTCCGATTCCCGTTAACTTGAGCCAGATAAAGTAGACTGTGCCTGCGCCGAGAACACAAAGATATGTGATCGTACGTCTCTTTGATCTGGCCTTCTCATCCATCAAGCGTTCGCGATCTGCTTATTTATATTATCCTGCATAAGGCAAAGGCTTACGATGCCAAGTCCGAAGAAGCTGAGAATAAGGTAGAGCACGTTGGTGGTACCGTTAGGTTCTCCCTTCATGATATCGGTTCTCTCACCCATCTTATACATCCAGTACAAAGAATAGATACCGCAAGTAAGGATATCAAAGAGGATTACCATGCCGCCGCTGGTTCCCTGCTCGCCTGAGAGCTGATTGATCTCCTCGTTGAGCTTATATACCCAGTAATAAGTGTAGATTCCGCATGTAACAAGACTAAGAAGGATACATACGAAGATATTTCTCTCGGTGATGCCGCTCTTACTGCCGGGAACACCTGAAGATACCGTGCTGCCGGTCTGCTGCGCGGAACTTGAACTGCCGGAATAATCAGCAGCAGGTATTACAGCGGGGGCTGCTGCAGTCGTCTGAGGGGGAACGGGAGCAAAGGATGCCGCGATGGACTCCTCTTCCTTATTCTCTTCTGCTGCAGGAGCTGCCTCTTCGACAGGCTCTGCTACAGTCTCCTGTACTGTTTCTTCTGAAGTCTCCGTTACTGTCTCCTCTGCTGCTTCGGCAACCTCCTCGGAAGCCTCAGAAGCTTCTTCCTTGATCTCCTCCATGACACTCTGTGCATCAGCAAGAGAAGCGCCGCAGGAAGTACAGAACCGATTGTCATCGGGTACGTATGTACCGCATTCGGGACATTTTTTCATATCTATTTCCTCTCCAAAACCTAAAGATATAAAAATGATACATTTTTGCGATTTCTTTTGCAACAAAAAACGCCCTGCCGAAGCAGAGCGTCATTGTTCATCTTATCGTAGTGATCAGGATCACTTAGCAGCGTTAGCAGCCTTAGCAAGACGGGACTTTGTTCTGGATGCAGCATTCTTGCTGATGTGTCCCTTAGCAGCAGCCTTATCGAGTGTGATCTGAGCTGTCTTGAAAGCCTCTGCGGATCCCTCACCTGAAGCGATGGAAGCCTTAGCCTTCTTAAGAACTGTACGCATCTCACTCTTCTTCATCTTATTAGCAGCTGTCTTCTTCTCAGTAACGTTAACACGCTTGATAGCTGACTTGATATTCGGCATGTCATTCACCTCCATCGTAGGTTGTTATTCTTTTTATGCACCGAAAGAGTTTATCATGGTTAATGTTATCGCGCAATAGGAATTTTACGCTTTACCGGAAAATATTTTCTTAGTGGAAGCATACAGCGCGATACTTGCCGCTATCGGCAGGTTAAGGCTGTCGATATTGGACGTATGCTCGATCCTTACGGGTCTTCCTATCTTCGAATACTCAGAAGGAAGTCCTGTCGCCTCATTGCCGAATACGAGAGAAAAGGGCTCATTTATCTCCGTATCCTGAAGGAGCGTACTTCCGTCCAGCATAAAGGGATAGATATTATTCTCAGAGAATCGCTCCTGATACTTATCGAATGTCTCGAACACTTCGATATTAACCCTGGCGGAAGCTCCCATGGAAGCTCTTACCGTCTTAGGGTCAAAGTGATCTACAGCCGGAGGTATCACCGCGATATCAAGGATACCGAAGCCCGCGCAGCTCCTCATGATGGTTCCCATATTGCCCGCATTGGAAGGATTGACCAGTACTACGTGGTTACCCGCCTTCAAGGAAGCTCCCTTCTTGCGGATGACTCCTATGACGAAGCAGTTCTCCTTCTGCGAAAGGATATTGAAGGGCTTTTCTTCCGTAGCTACGGTTATCCCGTTAGCTTTGCAGATGTCGCCTATCCTGCTTATGGTGTCTTCAGAAGAGAACTTCGGGTGAAGTATCACTCCCTCCACAAGATCAGGCCTGTTGTTCAGATATTCCATGACGACCGTAGCGCCCAGAGCATACGTTATATCGTCTTCTTTCTTGTACCTTGAAACTTTCAAATCTTTACTCCGATATTTATGAACAAAATGTTAACCATCAGTATGACAAACCGAATGTACTATGTTATTATAAGGTATATTTTGTCACGGAGGGTAAGAAAAAATGGAAAATAATGAATTCGAGCAGAATCAGACTGTCATCGAAGCCAACGAGACACCCGAGGGCAACGATAAGCTCTTTGCTATCCTCGCTTATATCGGAATCCTTTGGCTCATCGGCTTACTCGTAGCTCCCGAGAAGGATCACGCTTTCGTTAAGAATCACGTTAACAACGGTATCCTTCTTACGATCTGCGGTGTTGTAGCTAATATCATCATCGTGATCCCCGTTCTCGGATGGATCCTTGGCGGTCTTCTTGATGTTGTTATCCTTGTATTCTGGGTTATGGCTCTTATCGCTGCTATCAAGGGCGAGAAGCACACACTTCCCATCATCGGAGACAAGATCGTTCTCATCAAGTGATCATCTGATCAATCGAATCTTTAAGACCCGGTCATTAACGGCCGGGTCTTTTTTGTGTCCGAAAAGCTGTGCTATACTTACAGAAAAAATAAGGATATCTTAATATGTCTGGATCCCGCACTGTCAGGTTATCATCGCTGATCGCTCTTGCGCTTCTCTTCTGCCCCGCCAATATCATCGCTGCAGTTCCTTTTATCGTGTTCGCCGCGATCTATTGCATACACAAGATGAAAGACAAGAAATATTCAGCTTCAAAAGTCGATACAAAGCATATACTCTTTGCTTTCTTCCCCTGTCTTATGCTCGGGATCGCATTTCAGTTCAGATGGGAATCAATACTCCCTACTGCTGCAGGACTGGGCGTGGGTCTTATAGCAGCAATCTTCGCGAGCATTTCGCTCCCTGCCCTTATTGCTTCCTATAAAGCAGAAAGGGTTACCTTTGAGAATAACCCTTCCAAGCTGTCACATTACGACTATATCATCGCTGTAGTCTTCGGCATCATTACACTCTTCCTGGTATCCTCAGGGTCACCTATGATACCAATAAACGGAACCAATGACGCTCACATCTTTTTTACGGTAGGAAGAGGCATTACCCACGGAAAGATGATATATAGGGATCTTATCGAACAAAAAGGACCTATCCTGTACTATATCAATGCTGCAGGAGCTCTTATCTCCCCTTACGACTTTAAGGGCGTATACATAATGGAGGTCATCTCCTGCGCGATCTTTATCCTCTTCGGGATCAAGACAACAAGGCTCCTTACAGGGGGCTCGTATACTCTCATTTCTTCCATAGCAGTCGGTATCTTGACATTCGTATCCTTCAGTTCCCATAGCTTCGCATATGGAAATACGGCTGAGGAATTCTGCCTGCCCTTTATGGCAGCAGGTCTTTACCTTTGCATAAAGGCGGTATCCTCCGGAAAGATAACATATAAGGAGACGATACCTACGGGTATCATGATCGCCTTGATCTTCTGGATCAAGTTTACCCTCTGCGGCATGTTCATCGGTATTGCGATCTATCTGTGCTTCTACTTTATAAAGCGTCATGATATCAAAGGACTTCTCAAGACTATCGGGGGCGTTCTTATCGGCTTTATAGCAGTATCCGTGCCTATCGTGATCTTCTTTGCAGTCAACAATGCCCTTTCCGAGATGATAGATTTTTATTTTGTACTGAACATATTCAGATATAATATGGGATCTTCAGAGGATGCTTCGCTCATCACCAGGATCCTCGATCCCTTCCTTATGCTGCTCTTGTTCAGCGGCTTGAACTTCCAGCTTCCTCTGTTCTTCGGTATCGGTCAGATATTCATGTATAAGAGGAATAAGAAGACTGCATCCATGCTCACTCTGGCTTTTATCACATGCTTCTTCTTCGCATTCATAGGAACTAAGTCATATCCGTACTACGCATTTGTTCTGACACCTCTTACAGTCATAGGATGGGCACCTGCCGCAACAGGACTTAACCTTCTTCTCAAAGACAGAAAAGCCTCACTCAGAAATATACTTGCGGTAGGTATAGCCGTTATCACATGCGGTCTGTCCCTGGGGAATGCAAGAAATGCGGAAAACTATGGAATAAAGAAGGAGGATTATCCCGGATACTATCTGTCCCAGATAATCATGCAGGACGATGACAGGAGCCTTATCTGCTACGCCTTCCTTGACAGAGGATTCTATACATATACGCACCAGGATCCCGATATGCGCTACTTCACCTACATGAACGCAGACTCCGAGCATATTCTCGAGGTACAGCGCGACCTCATAAGATCACGTAAGTATAAGTACATCATCACGGAGTATAACCCGATAGAGGTAGAAGGCTACAGCCTTATCGCAACAGATAAGAGCCCTACCGAGGATATCGATTACTACCTTTACAGAAGAGACGACAACGCCTGATATCAGCCGTAGGAGATAAAGTTTTCTATCTGATCCTTGAACCTGTGCTGCAGACCTATATCACGCATGCTGTAAGTACCGTTTACCATGGAATTAAAATCCGTATATCTGTAGAAATAGCCGTAGCCCTCCCGCAGGTTCATGAGCATATTCATGTTGATCTTTGTATCCTTTATAGGCAGCATTGCGAACTTATCACCCCTTATACGGGAACCGTCGTGGAAAGAGTACTTATTCATGAACTGATCTCTTGTAAATGTATACAAAGTAACGTCAGCCTCCTTGAGAATGCCTGTATCTCGAAGCCAGTTATAGAAAAGGTCCAGGAACTTACCTTCGAAATTATTGATCACTATGCCTCCGTCCTTGTACCAGGCGTCCATGACCGACGTATCCATAACGGGTGCCATATGAAAGAATCTCTTACAGTCGCGGATCCTGTACACCTCATTATTGAGATAGCGGTTATATACATTTATGATGATCGGAATAAGCCCCCAAAAGAGAACAAAGGACAGAACTCCCAGGTTGTAATGCATATATATAAAGAAGCCAGATGCTGCTATCAGAGGAGCTATAACGAACAGCACAATGAGGAACAGGAATAACTTCCTGACGAGCCTGTCATGGCTGTTCCTGCTAAGGAACGTGATCTTATAAGGATCGCACTTAGTGCCCTTCCACATAAAACGCACCCCCTGTCCTCACCAGATGCATCCTACTAAAGTACAAAGGGAGTATAACACATACTTTGAAAACAGGAGGTCCCGTCAAAGCTACGACGGGTTTCCAAAAACAACAAAAAAGAAGTCATCCGTTACCGAATGACTTCTTGTGGTGCCCAGAGACAGAATCGAACTGCCGACACGGGGATTTTCAGTCCCCTGCTCTACCGACTGAGCTATCTGGGCAAACATTAACCGGTTCTCTCGAACCGGTTAAGTGTGGCGACGCAGAAGGGGCTCGAACCCTCGACCTCCAGCGTGACAGGCTGGCATTCTAACCAGCTGAACTACTGCGCCGTCTGTGGTGGAAACTACAGGGCTCGAACCTGTGACCCTCTGCTTGTAAGGCAGATGCTCTCCCAGCTGAGCTAAGCTTCCATGTGTTATTCGCTGGTGCGCTTTCCTCAAGCGCAAAGAGAGTATACACGCTAGGGCGGTCTCCTGTCAACAACTTTTTTCTTTATTTTAAAAATATATTTTTATATCAGTATCTGGAGTAGTAGATATAGAGGTATGCGTTCTGAGGATCCTCGGAAACGAGAACGAAATACAAGTTCTGCTTATCGTCGAATTCAATACCGCAAGTCCACACATTCGTGCCGGATTCTACCTTGGGAACAAGGCTCTCTCCTGCAAAGAGCTGATTGGACAGCGCGTAGTATTCCGCATAAGTAAGGAATGCACCTTCTGCGTCGTACATCTCATAGATAGCATCTATTACCGTCATGGGATCATCGTGCGGGACTCTTACCTTAGCTTCATACCCTGTTCTCCTGAATAGAAAGCCGTGCTTTTGGATCGTCACGATATCATATCCTTCCTCGAACATGATGCCGGTAGTCCTGGCGATAAGACGATCGCTCCTGTCATACATGAATCCGCCTACAGTGGCGCCTATGACGAGCACCAGGATCACGATAAGAATTATCACACGTTTTTTCATATTATCCCTCCGTTATCTCATACAGCGAGAGCGAATTGCGCATAACGGCATCGGCCGCCTCCCCTGTAGTGATCTCTTTTATCTGTGCTATCTTCTCCAGAACGAAAGGCACATAGCACGGTTCGTTTATAAGGCCCCTGTCGGGCACCGGAGTAAGATAGGGGCTGTCCGTCTCTATTACGATCCTCTCAAGGGGCACAGAGGCGCATACAGCAGGTGTATTCTTATTATTCTTGAAAGTAATGGGGCCGTCAAATCCTATATAGAATCCCATCCTGACAAGCTCCATGGCGATCTCAGGTGACGCGGAACAGCAATGACATACACCGACATTGCCGCGAAGCTTACCCGCCTTATAAAGGCGCCTTAAGATATCCATGGAATCACCCGCGGCTTCCCTCTCATGCAGGATGATAGGCATATCGAGCTCATAGGCCATCAGGAGCTGCTCCTCAAAGACCTTTCGCTGAACATCGCGGGGAGAGAAGTCATAATGATAATCAAGGCCTATCTCTCCTATAGCACGTATCTTATTGGCTGTCCTATCCCTAATAAGCTCCAGGAGCCCGTCACGCACGTCGTCGTTCCAGGAAGACGCTTCGTGCGGATGAACACCGACAGAGCAGTAGAGCGCAACGCCGCTGCAGCCGTCATACGCCTTCACAAACGAGACTGCACTAAGAGATGTCTCAAGGCTATCGGCAGGTATAAGGATTCGCTGCACACCCGCATCGGAAGCATTTCGCAGGATATCCTCAGGTCTGATCCCTTCTTGCGCAAAACGCTCATCATAAAGATGAGCGTGCGTGTCGAAGAATCTGTATCCGCTATTGATGTACCTTATAGGATCTTTCATCAGGAGATGTCTGCTCCGGGCTTGATGTCGTCTCCGAACTCAACGACCCTGAACCTGTCGCCGTCCCTTACGGACATGATCATACCGTTGCTCTCATAGCCCATCATCTTACGGGGCTCGAGGTTAACTATCATCGCAAGGGTCTTGCCTATAAGGTCTTCGGGCTTATAGAACTGAGCGATACCCGAGAGTACCTGTCTCTCACCGAAGCCGTCGTCCACCTTGAACAGGAGGAGCTTATCGGACTTCTTTACCTTCTCACAGGAAAGGACCTTTACCGCACGAAGGTCGAGCGCTGCGAAATTATCGAACTTTGTAAGGGGCTTTAAGGGCTCTTCGGGAAGATCCTTCTTGGGAGCCATTGCATCAAGCTCTGCGATCTCCTTCTCGATATCGATCCTGGGGAAGAGTACTCTTCCCTTCTTGACTGTTACATCGGCCTTGAGAGCATGTCTCTCAGACGCCTTCTCCCATGTGGTACAGCACTCGCATGCACCGATCTGCTCGTAGATCTCAGGTACGATGTGAGGCATTACGGGGGACAGGAGGATAGAACATCTCCTTATGGTATCCAGGAGGTTATAAAGGACAGCTGCGAGCCTGGGCTTCTTAGCCTCATCCTTTGCGAGCACCCAGGGCTCGTTCTCATCGATGTACTTATTTGCTCTTGCGATGACCCTGAAGATCTTCTCGAGAGCATCGGAGATATGAAGTGATTCGAAGTTCTCGGATACGTAAGAAGGAAGCTCGTCCGTCATCTTAAGGAGATCCTCATCGGAATCGTTGAATTCCTTGTCGACGGGAAGAGTACCGTCAAAGTACTTGATAGCCATGGCAACCGTTCTGGAAACAAGATTACCAAGGTCGTTGGCAAGATCGCTGTTGATCCTGTTGAACATCATCTCATTTGTATAAGGAGCATCCGCGCCGAAAGGCATCTCGCGGAGAAGATGGTAACGAAGTGCATCTACGCCGTATCTCTCACAGAGTACGAAAGGATCGATAACGTTACCCGTGGACTTACTCATCTTCGCATTGGAATTACCGAAAGTGATCCATCCGTGACCGTACACCTTCTTAGGAAGAGGCTCGCCCAATGCCATAAGGATTGCGGGCCAGATAAGGGTATGGAATCTTATGATCTCCTTAGCCATAACGTGCATATCTGCGGGCCAGTACTTCTCATAGTCGTCGTACTTCTCGTTCATATAGCCCAGTGCGGTGATATAGTTGGAGAGCGCATCGATCCATACGTATACGATGTGACCTTCATCGAAGTCTACGGGAACACCCCATGTAAAGCTCGTTCTTGATACGCAGAGATCCTGAAGACCGGGCTCGATGAAGTTATTGATCATCTCATTTACTCTTGACTTGGGATTAAGGAAATCCTTCTCCTCGTCAAGGAGCAGCTCCTTGAGCTTGGGAGCGAACTGGGAGAGCTTGAAGAAATAAGCTTCCTCGGATGCGTCCGTTACCTCACGGCCGCAGTCGGGACACTTACCGTCAACCAGCTGGCTCTCTGTCCAGAAAGACTCACAGGGTGTACAGTACTTACCCTTGTACTCACTCTTATAGATATAACCCGTATCGTAGAGCTTCTTGAAGATCTTCTGTACGGATTCGATATGGTAATCGTCTGTAGTTCTGATATAACGATCGTAGGAGATACCCAAGGTAGACCAGAGCTTCTTAAATGTCTCAACGATCTCGTCTACGTATTCCTTGGGTGTAACGCCTGCCTCTGCGGCCTTCTTCTCGATCTTCTGACCATGCTCATCAGTACCGGTAAGGAACATTACATCATAGCCCTGCATTCGCTTCATCCTGGCAACAACGTCGCATGCGAGCGTCGTATAGCAGTGACCGATGTGAGGGTTGCCCGAAGGATAATAGATGGGCGTCGTGATGTAAAAAGGTTTCTTCTCAGACATATGAGCCTCCTAAAGAATTATAATTGAACTTATTAATTATAATTACTCGAGGCTTATAATTCAAGAAAAGTACTTATTCCAGAAGGCAAAGACGGACATGGGCTTACCGAAGAGATATCCCTGGAAGATATCGGCACCCATCTCCTTCAAGGTATCCGCCTGGCTCTCGCTCTCTACTCCCTCGACTACAACACCCTTACCGATGGAGTGCGCCAGCATCGTCATAGCGGATATGAAGGACCTGTTGAACTCCTCCGTATCCATATCGTCAACGAAGGTCTTGTCGATCTTTATCTCGTCTACGGGAAGTTCCTTTAAGTAATTGAAGGATGAATAGCCGGAACCGAAGTCGTCCAGAGCAGTCCTTATGCCTGCCTTATGGAGCTTATTGATGTTCTTGCGGCACATAGCCATATTCTTCATGAGGGATGTCTCCGTAAGCTCTATGAGGATATTCTTGGGCGGAACATTGTACCTGTCCAGGACCTCCTTGACGGAATCCACATAATTCTTGCGGATAAGATCATCAGCCGTAGCATTTATATGCACATAGAAATCCTCGGGAACGCCCTTGGACCTCCACTTGGCCACCTGCTTAACAGCTTCGTTCAATATCCAATCGCCTACTGCATCCATCTGATCGGTGGACTCCAGAGCAGCTACTATCTTCTCGGGATTCTCAAGTTCTCCTCCCGGAGCCTGCCAGCGAAGGAGCGCCTCGGCACCTACGAGATCGCCTGTCTTAACGTCCGTAAGCGGCTGATAATAGAGCTGAAAATTCTCCATGTTATTACGGATACATCTGTTGATCGTAAGCTCGAAGTCTACTCTCTCCTTGAGCTCATGAAGATCTACGGGAGAATAGATGGCATACTTGAGCTTCTTCTCCTGCTTAACCTTGTGAAGAGCGATCTCCGCATTGGTCATTATCTCATCTACGGTAGATCCCGTAGGATAGAAGGATGCGGACAGACCCCATGTAAGGAAGAAGTCTCCTTCTTCGGTATGCAGCGGAGCCGCCGAATACTCCTGAAGCTCGGACATATATTCCGTAACGTTCTTCTGGGAAGCATCGGGCCAAAGAATAGCAAAGCTGTCTATGCTCACATGATATACGAAGGCATCTGCCGGAACAGTCTTCTTCAGAAGATCAGCGAAAGCCACGATTATCGCATCGCCGGCGCTTCTTCCGTATCTGTCGTTATAGGAATGGAACTCATTTATATCCGCCAGTATCACTGCAGCAGATAATGTATCCTTGCTCCTTATGAGCTCTTCAAGATCCTTACCGAGCCTCTCTCTGGCAGGAAGATTGGTAAGAGCATGAGAAGCATCCGACTTCTCCACCGTCTCCTTGACTTCATTGAGCTTATTAAGATCGAAGGTCATGCCTACGATTATCTTCTTGTGCTGTATCTTATCTTCAATAGACTTTCCGCGGCACGCTACCCATACGATGCTTCCGTCGGATCTTAAAAATCTTACCTCTATGGCAAACTTCGTCCCTATCTCGCTCATACACCTTCTGAGGGCTACAACGAACCTGTCACGATCCTCGGTAACTATCTTGGAAGCAAGGACTTCGACGAAGTCCCCTTCCACCTGAGTAGGAGCCTCGGGGAATATCTCTTTTATGTTCTCCGAGATGTAGAGCATCTCGGAATCAAGGTCGGCATAGAACGTTATGGCACCCGTACCTTCGATGAGATTTGTCCTCAGGAAGTCATCCTGAACATATGAAGTAACATCCGAGAAAGCACCCGATATATATCTGGTCTCCCCTCCGAACTTTCCTGATGGTCCCGCATCCGAGAAACCCTCGACACGAAGGATCAGCTCTCCCCTTCCGGGAGCAAGGAACCTGATCTCCATATCGGGATCTATGAGATGCGTAGTAATGAACTGAACGAAAGCCTCATGAAGCTTATCCGTGTCATCAGGATGAATATAGTCCTTGTAGCACCTGGAGAAGGACTCCACCACATTGGACTTAAGGTCGAACTCATGTACGAAGCGATCACTTACATAGCATGTGTCATTAGCGATATCGTATGTAAAGAGATAGGAATTGAGACCCTCTCCGAAGAGCTGTGAGAAAGACTTCTCATACATGCTCATGGACTTATCTTCCATGAATCCGGCCACATATCTGGTCTGATCGAGCTTTACGACCTGAAGGCAGACATCGACCGTAATGGAATCGAATTCGTTCTTCTTGATCGAATGGCTTATCTGCGCGCTCTCGCTGTCTCCCGTAAGAAGATCGCTGATCGTATTATCGTAAAGCGACGTCACATACTGCCTGTCATCTTCGGGAATATACTGGAAGAACTGGGTAAGGAGCATGTCCTCTGTAGCAGCAGGACCGATCACGGCCTGCATCTTATCGTCGAACATTATCCTCTTATCCCAGGGATTTATCAGGAACTTACAAAGGACCGTTCTGTCCACGATATATCTGAGCTCACCTATGGTAAGGGAGTCTATATACGCCAGAAGATCATCTCTTGAGAACCGCTCCACCTTTGTCACTTCCAATCAACTAAACTTGATTTATTGTAACAGATGAAGAGCGCGTTCGTACATTTCTTTTTTGCTCAAACCTGTTGCCGCAGCGACCTCTGAAGCTATCTTTTTTGTCGGTAATCCCTGTGCTGCCAACTGTCGTATGAGCTCATCCGGATCGACTTTCTTCTCTTCGCTTACTTCACCCAAACCTTCAAGGCAGATAACGAACTCTCCCTTGGGAGGGATCTTCTCGAAATGCTCCTTTGCCTCATTAACGCTAAGCCTTAAGACTTCCTCGTATTTCTTGGTAAGTTCGCGGCAGAAAGAAGCGCGGCAGGAACCGAAGCCCGCCTCTATAAGCTCGTCTATAAGCTTCATAAGCCTATGGGGAGCTTCATATATTATCACGGTCTCATCATATGCGCGAAGAGCTTCTATCCTCTTCTTCCTGGGACTTCCCTGAGAGGGAAGGAATCCTTCGTAGTGGAACTTCGTCGTATCAAGACCGCTGAGCACGAGTGCGGTGATTGCCGCCACAGGACCCGGCACCGCAGTAACTTCAACATCATTTTCTATACAGAGCTTGACCAGGTCCTCTCCCGGGTCATTGATGGAAGGCATGCCCGCATCCGACACCAGAGCCACGTCTGCGCCTTCCTTCATCATATTGACGAGCACGGGACCTTTGGCCGCCTTATTGTGCTCATGGTAAGAGAAGAGCTTTCCTTCTATGCCAAAATGCTGTAGCAGAAGTCCCGTTCTCCTCGTATCCTCGCAGGCTATAACATCAGCCGAGCTCAAGATCTCGACTCCCCTTGAAGACATATCTCCCATGTTG
This sequence comes from Oscillospiraceae bacterium, assembly GCA_900176545.1. GTDB lineage: Bacteria > Bacillota > Clostridia > Saccharofermentanales > Saccharofermentanaceae > Saccharofermentans. The sequence continues at coordinate 78,809 of FWXP01000004.1, read as the reverse complement.
CCTATAGGTGTTCCAACTAGATAAAGCAATCCGTGTGCTCCTTATCGTAAATATCATTTATCTTTTCCGAATTGATTATAGCACCATCTTCCATGCGCTTACTTATAATAAGCGGCGGCAGGATCTTAACATCTGACCCCGAAGCGCCTTTCTTACCTGCGGCAAGTATCATCGAAGCATTCCTGTCCTCGAAAGGATGCACATTCATAAGACGGGTAAGCTTTATATTATTCTTCTGCATGGATGTCATCACATCCCCTAACCTGTCCGCATGCATTACCATTACGATATGCCCTGAAGAAGGTATGACTCTGGAAGCTGCTACTGCCATGAAGTCGTCTAAGTCACCGTTCTCTTCGAACCTGCCGTTAAGTCTTCCCTCGGATCTTCCTGCCGCAGGGCCGTTCTTCCTGGAATAAAAGGGCGGATTCATGAAGACAACATCATATTGCTTCTGCTTAACTTCAGAAGGAAGTTCCCTGATGTCCGCATTAAAGGCGCGCATGCGGTCACCGACGTTGTTATTCTTGATATTCATGCGCATGACTTCGCATTCGTCCGGCATTATCTCCACCGCGTCTATATACGCATTATCGTATCTTGCGGCAACGCAGAGGCTCACGGCTCCGCAGTTGGAACCAAGCTCCAGCATTTCGCAGCGCTTATCACCGTTATTACCCTTCCTTATGAAGGAAGCCGCGAACCACGCCAACAGCACGCTGTCGGTGCCGAAGCGGAATCCGTCCTTGAGCTGCAGCAGCGTAAATCCCTTCCTGCCCAGATCTTCAGTTGTCAGATCAGACTCATTAAACATAAGAAGAGTCTAAATTATGTAAGCGGGATTGTCGAGATTATACTGTCATGAAGCGATATCAATCGTTACGACATCACCATTATATATACATGCGATATAAGTATCAGAAGCTACAATGCTCGGACTAATATAGCGATCGTCCGGATTACGAGGCATGGTACCTATCAAAGTAGGTGAAGTAAGATCAGGACCTGATTCATATATCTCATATGAATCTTCACTGTCGATGTAAACAACATAGTAAACTCTGCCATTATAAACATTACAAGCTCTTACATTGTCAACATAGTTTTCCCCGGAAGCAGACTTTGAATAGAGGCAGACACTACCAACTTCACGACTATATCGCCTTGAGATCTTGTATCCGTCACAGTATACACCCGAATCAGTAGAACCGTATTCTTGAATAAAAGCACTGTATTCGACAGGAACCAGAATAAAGACGTCGGTAGTGAACGCTGTGTCCCATGCATATCTCTGACTGTTACTTATATCGATATTCCCATCGATAATATCCACACACCATATACTCCCCCCGAGCATATAGAAATACTTGCTGTCTCTTATTCCGGCAAACCGAACACCATAATAATCTCCATGATATATTTCGGCATCCTGCTCACTGATCGTATCTGTCTTTGTATCATAGCCGCAAAAATATATATTATTATTCTCGACCTTCCAATAGATAATGGAATCTTCATATCTTACAGGCATACAGTTCATAGATTCTGCGGAATCGACTGCGGTAACAGTTCCGTCGGGATCTATCCTTTGAAGCTCGCTGTCGGTAACATAGTAGATCGTGTCATCGATAGCTACACCATGATTAACAAAATTACATATATCATTATCGCCCGCAGTATTTAGAGCAAATCTGTCAGAAAGATAATTAGTAAATCCGTGCTCCTTGAGAAGATAGGAAAAAGGATATATTACCGCAAGCACAAGCAGCACCGACAGGATAATGGCCGGCACCATATACTTTGACTTAGGCTTCTCCTTGCAGTGAATCAGTTCTTTGACACTTGATATAAGTACATAAAGGAAAAATAAGACCAGGACAACAGCTGCAACCAAAGCAAGCGAAGGTCTGATACTAAGACGCATTACTTCAATAGACGTTATATAGTAATACGATACCATCACAAGAACAGATATAGCCGATATCGTCTGTATGATCAGATGCGTCTTAACGTCTGTCTTACTAAGCGAACAAGCGATTGAAAAGATATTTAATGCGAACACCAAACCGGCAACAACAAAGGCCAGGAACAGGAAGTACACCACCTGCCAGATACGTATCTCATGGAACAAAAAATCCATGTCGGTGTCGGACCCACTATCAACCGAATTCGAGAGAAGAAGCATCAACCAGACGATAATAGCAGAACCTATCTGCTTAAAAGCCGTACCTGTCATTCCTTTGGTTATTTTGCTGTCTTTACTCATATCAGCACATCCCCTGTCACGTTAGTTTTACAATATCCTGGATGATTATATCAATAATAGCATGGTAGTAACACGTCTCAAGTAGAGATTCCATTGACGCTTCATCTTTCCAGGTGAAAAATCTCAGCAACAAAGAGCTATGACAATTATCGAGACTAAAAAGACCCGCCCGGCAAATACCGAACGGGATCTTTAAGTTCCTAATTAGGATTATTGCTTATCAGCCTTCAGCGATAGCAGATACAGGGCAAACCTCTGCGCAAGCACCGCAGGAAAGGCAAGCATCTGCATCGATGTTGTACTGTGTATCGCCCTCAGAGATAGCAGAAACGGGGCATGCATCAGCACAGGAACCGCAAGAAAGACAAGCATCGGAAATTACATAAGCCATTGTAATATTCTCCCTTCGTTAGTGTAATGACATTATCTCATCAAATTAGAAATATTACAAATGCGCGGTTTCTCAATTGTTTACTCTGCGTCGTCCTCCAGCATGTCCACATCCTGGGCAGGACCCTGACAGCCTTCCTTGTGTCCTCCGCAGCATCCGCCCTGGTTCAGGGGCTCCAGAGTTCCCCAATCGAAGACTTCCACTTCGCTCACGTCATCAACGGTGAACTTAACGGACACCTTCTCCTCGATGAGATTGACATCGGAGACAACTCCCATTCCGCGGGGAGTCCTTATCTTCTTGCCGGACTTGGGAAGTCTCTTATGAGCATCGGCATAAGCTTCCTTCTCGAACTGAAGGCAGCACATAAGGCGTCCGCAGGCGCCGTTGAGCTTGGTGGGATTAAGGGATAATCCCTGGTCCCTTGCCATACGGAGGGTAACGGGAGCAAAGTGATTAAGGAATGTGCAGCAGCAAAGTTCCCTGCCGCAGACACCGATACCGCCTACCAGCTTAGCCTGGTCCCTGGAACCGATCTGACGAAGCTCGATCCTTGCACGGAATACAGAAGCCAAGTCCTTGACGAGTTCCCTGAAGTCGACCCTGTTATCTGAAGTAAAGTAGAATACGACCTTCTTTCCGTCGAATGCGAATACCGCATCTACGAGGTTCATGTCGAGCTCGTGCTTTTCTATGAGTTGAAGGCACTTGTCGTAAGCTTCCTTCTCCTTGACCTTCTTGAGCTCGTATCGCTCAAGCTCCTTGTCAGTAGCAAAGCGGAGTACCGGAAGGATATCGTCTCCTACCTGATCGTCCTCCATCTCGATGGGCTCCTCCACTACATGAGCGATGTCGGTACCCATGGAGGTCTCTACCATAACGGCATCGCCGATGGTGAGGTTCAGGCCGTTACATGTGAACTTATATACCTTGCCCGCGTCCCTGAAACGCAGATTTACTATCTTCTTCATTGCTTCAACTCCTTATGTATCTTCAAAAGCATGCTCGAGCATGCAGCGTCGTAACTGACATTTACCTTGAGTCCCTTGGAGAACTCCGTTACCGCATTGACGGCGTTGCTCATGTTGATGAGGGTAAGTCCCCTCGCATCGGACAGGAAGCTTATGAGCTTGTCCTTCTTGTCCTGATTCTTAAGTACTCCCTTACTTGCGGAAGCAAGGAGAGTCGCTATATCTCCCAATGTCCACTGCAAAAGGAGAAGCAGCTCGTCTACCCTGTCGGAATTGTCGTTCCAGTAGGAGACTTCGTCTATAAGTATATCCGTGTAGGACATCTTTGGCATCTCCATGACAAGATCGAAGATGTGTTCCCTCTCTGCGGAGAACTCCTCGTCCTCCATAAGGGATAATGCCTTGCCCGGAATACCGGATGAGAACTCCGCGCAGAACTTTACTTTCTCTTCAGATGCATCTTCCTTACCCGACGCCTTAAGTATCTGCTCTATCTCTTCAGTCGTATAGGGGTGAAGAGGAAGCACCGTGACTCTCGACAGGATGGTGCCCAAAAGCTTGCTCTGGTCAGAACACAGGAGAATAAACTCCACTCCCTTGGGCGGCTCCTCAAGAGACTTGAGAAGGAGATTCTGGGAAACGTCCGCCAGCTGGTCGGCATTTATAATGTATACCTTATTCTTGGAGATCTGAGGATTGACCGCCTCATCGGCAATAAGTCCGCTTCGAAGATCTTCTACCCTGATGCTCTTCTTGCCCTTTTGAGCTTCGAACCTTCTTATGTCGGGGTGCGTACCGGCATCGAAATAAGCGCAGGACGGACACTTGCCGCAGCAGCCGTCTTCAGTAGGCTCCTGGCAGAGGATCGCTTTGGCCAGTTCATTTCCGAAAGTATGCTTACCGATACCCGGAGCACCCGTAATGAGGAAAGACTGGGCAAAGGTGCCCTTCAGCATAGGTTCGAGCCTGCTCTTTACTTCCTTCTGTCCTACAAGATCTCTGAAAGCCATCTCTTGATCTCTTCGAAAATCTCATCAGGAGTTCCCGATGCATCTATGACCTTGATACGGTCATCCTTCTTGGCGCACTCGAGATATCCTGCTCTTACCTTATCCTGGAAGGAATTGCCCAGGGCCTCCAGACGATCCTCGGCTTCTCCTCTGGTATTTCTTCTCTTATAAGCGACCTCTGTATCCAGATCCAGAAGGAATGTCATGTCGGGAACTACACCCGCGGTCGCTATCTTGTTCAGGGTATCGGTGAGCTCGCTGCCCAATCCCCTTGCATACCCCTGATATGCACTGGTGGAATCAAAGAACCTGTCGCAGAGTACGGATGTACCTTCTTCCAAAGCGGGCTTTATCACTTCTTCCGTGATCTGGGCTCTTGCAGCCTCGTAGAGCATGAGCTCCGCAAGAGAAGTCATGGAGTCGTTCTTCTTATCTAAGAGGATCTCCCTTATCTTCTCACCTACTGTCGTTCCGCCCGGTTCTCTTACTACGATGAACTTTCTGCCTGTCTCCTTGAAGTATTCGGAGACGCGCATGAACTGAGTGCTCTTGCCGCACCCGTCTATTCCTTCGAATGTAATGAATACACCTTTTGCCATCTTTAGTCCAACTTGATCGTATGTATCTCTGCGATATCGATCCAGATCTCCTTCTCGAGACGATCGTTCTCAGCCTTTATATCCTCTACCGTCTCCTCGATATGGACGGGCTTGGGAGGATTATTGTGCTTGGGACGCTGAGGTCTTCTCTCGGAGCGGTTCTGGTTATTTCTCCTGTTACGGTTATTGCCGCCGTTCTGATTGCCCTGATTATTGGAAGCGTTGTTATTGGAATTACCTTCCACCTGAGACTGGATCTTATTCTCCTTATTCTCGGAAGGCTTTATCTCCTTGCCCTCACCATTGTTCTTCCTGGGGCGGTTATTATTCCTTCTTCTGGCATTGTTGCGGTTGCCGGAACGGTAGTTATTGTTGTTGCCTCCGTTATTTCCGTTGCCGCCGTGATTGTTCTGCTTCTTAGGAGCATTCGAATTATTATTGTTCTCTGCCATTTCTTCCTCCATGTCGGGACATTAACTATAAAATTATATCGGTTATGCCCTTAAGATTCAAATATAGGGCTCATCTACGAGCTTTACGCTCTTGTCCTCCGGGATCTTACCCGAATAATCCGTGATATCTTTGAGCGGGTACAGAACGAACGCCCTCTCGTACATCCTGGGATGCGGAATGGTAAGTATCGGATCGTAGGATATGAGGTCATCGTACAGGAGGATATCGAGATCGATGGTCCTGGGGCCGTTCCTTATTATCCTTACCCTGTGAAGGTCATTTTCTATCTTCTGACAGACCTTGAGAAGAGAATACGGGTCCAGCGAGGTCTTAAGCTCAAGACATGTATTCAGGAAATAAGGCTGATCGTCGTAGCCCACGGGCTCCGTCTCGTAGATATTGGCACACTTCGTGACCTCTATAGCCTCGTCGGCATTCAGAAGATCGATGGCGCTTCGAAGGTTCTCTTCGCGATCTCCCATATTGCTTCCTATGGAAAGATAAGCCGTATGCATATCCATAACTTACTCTCCCCTTCTTCTCGTGATCTTGGCGAGCATCGTCTTAAAGTCACCTTCTACGGGAGCTTCGGGCTTAGATACCGTGACCTCTACGCTCTTTATGAGGTCGGAACAGGAGAGCACCTTGCCGCCTATCTCATAGGCCAGATGCTCTATAAGATCATACCCGGAAGACGTGACCTCATCCTTTATGACATCGTATACGGCAGAGTAATCGACAGTATCCTCGAGCCTGTCTGTAACCGCCCCGGGGATCTTATCGAAAGCCATATCGCAACTTACGATGAATGTCTGGCCTCTTTCCTTCTCTTCGGGAAAGACTCCCACATATCCGTGAAATCTCATCTCGCTCATTACGATATGGTCCATATCTTATTCCTCCCTTACGGTCTTATCGAAGCCGCAAAGAGCATCGAATGTATCCCTAACGTTATGTACCCTTACCATGGAAGCACCGCAAGCAACTCCCGCAAGAGCCATACCGATGGATACGGGATCTCTCTGGTCGGGCGAGGTCTCCCTTGGAAGAAGAACAGAAGGCGTCCTCTTCCTGGAGCAGGCGATGAGCATAGGATACTTTCCTTCGAAGGAGAGCTCACCGATCCTTCTCGTAAGTTCGATATCCTGAGCTCTTGAAGTTCCGAATCCCACACCGGGATCCAGGATGAGATGATCGTCCCCGATACCTGCCTCGTGAGCCCTTCTGATACTTCCGTCAAGCTCTCTTACGGCTCTGTCGATGATATCTTCCTTGATGCACTCGCCGTTTCTCCTGCAGTTGAACATAAGGATGGCAGCCGCATCGTACTTCTTAACGACGGATGCCATATTGGGATCGTACATAAAGCCGTAGATGTCGTTGATTATGTGGCATCCCGCTTCCAGTGCGCCCTCAGCCACCTTGGACTTATATGTATCTATGGAGATCACTACATCGAAGTTATCTCTTATGGCCTCTACAACGGGAACGATCCTGCTGAGCTCCTCGTCAACACTGATCTCGGTATATCCGGGACGTGTGGATTCGCCTCCCACGTCTATGACCTTTGCTCCGTCCTCGATCATGGCCTTTACGTTCATCATTGCATCCGTGAACTTATAGTTTCTTCCGCCGTCCGAGAACGAGTCGGGAGTAACGTTTAGTATTCCCATGCAAACGGTCTCCTTACCGAAAGCAAGGAGCTTGTCGCGGCACTTAACGCTGCCGGTATAGTAGTTGTCTGTCATTTATGAATTGCTCCTTTGACGATTGATAAGAGCGAGTGCCTCGTTTCTCGTTCTGGCATCGTTCCTGCATCCGCCTCTCATAGCGGAAGTTACTGTCTTGGAGCCGGGCTTTCTTATGCCCCTCATGGTCATGCAGAGGTGCTCCGCCTCGATAACTACGCAAACAGCGGAAGCGTCTATGCTCTTTATTATCTGATCTGCGATCTCGGATGTAAGTCTCTCCTGAAGCTGAGGCTTGCGGGACAGGGTATCTACGATCCTTGCTACCTTGGAAAGGCCTAAGATCTTACCGTCTCTGGGGATATATACGACATGCGCCTTACCGTGGAAAGGAAGAAGGTGATGCTCGCACATGGAGTAGAAAGGAATATCTCCTATGAGGATCATCTCGTCGTTGCCTTTCTCGTTAAAGACCTTAATGTCCTTAGAGACATCTCTGTGAAGTCCCGAGAAGACTTCCGCATACATCCTTGCAACTCTCTGAGGAGTCTCAAGAAGGCCCTCTCTGTCAGGGTCCTCACCTATAGCCTTAAGGATAGTCCTTACCGCACCTTCGATGGCAGGAAGATCCATATTCTTTCTGCTCTCTTCGGGGATAGCAAAATCATTGTCGTAGTCGTACATTTATATCATCTCCAAATCTTTAATTATTCTTCGTAACCGCCGGCATGCTGCTTGCGATATTCCATGGGAGTTATTCCCATCTGCTTTCGAAAGGCTACGTTGAACCTCTGAGGGCTGGAGAACCCCGCCATGGAAGCTACGCCTGCTACCTTTATCTGCTTGTCCGAGAGAAGCTCGCAGGCACGTTCTATTCTCTTCTTCATAAGATAGGACATGGGACTTATGCCGAACTCGTCCCTGAAGGCACGTGTAAAATATCCCTGGCTTAAGTAAACATAGGAAGCTGCACTTGCTACGGTGATACCTCTATCGTAGTTGGAATCTATATATTCCTTTGCGATGAATACAAGCTCCTGTGCCTTGCCGTTTTTAACCCTTAGGCTCTCCTCCCACTCTCTTTTGAGGGCTCTTGCAAGGACCAACATAAGCTCCAGGGTAAGTATCTGAAGCATAAGCTCCTTGGACTGATAGTCGCCCTTACGCTCGTTTACGATCTTCTCCATGACTTCGCTTATCTCTTTCTTGTAAGAACCCGAGATAACGATATAGGGATCCTTGGAAAGAGCATCTTCCTTACTCTCGTCGCCTTCCGCGAAATTAAAGAAGCTCTCCAGAGAAGGCTGATATCTTCCTGCTACATTCTTCTCCTTGGCAAAGCCGAAATAGAGTACGAGAGTATCCGCCACACTGGACTTAACTTCAAAGCAGTGAGGAGTCTCCGGACGGATAATAAGGGCGCTTCCCTTCTCGACGGATACTTTCTTGCCGTCGATATTGAACTCCGCCCTTCCGTTACGCATATAAAAGAGCTCGTGGGTATTATGGGTACTCATCTTTACGTTGGGAGCTTTCTTCTCCATAACGTGCTCAAGTCCCTCGAAGACGACAGGGAATACTCCGGTATCGTTCTTGATGCTCTCTTCTATAGCCGGAAGTACATTCTCAAACATCGTCCTCTCCTTATTCGAATCTTATATTGTCGATATAGATCTCTCCGTTCTTGGAATTATCCTCGACGGTGAACTTAAGGCTTTCCAGAGTGATGGGGCCTTCTTTCTCATATGTGAATACCAGCGTCTGCCAGTTGAGCTGCTGCTTGATCTCAGCTTCGCCGAATCCTTCCACCTTAAGGTTCTTCTTAACGGTATCGGGGTTAAATACATCCACCAGCATCCTGGATCTTCCGCGAAGCTCCAAAGGTGCCATTATGGACTTATATGTGAGCACGGGCTCGAATCCGTAGAGAGAATTCTCCGTCTCGTATCTTATGTGAAGAGAAGCAGTACCTTCAGTCTTATGAAGTGTATCGCAAGTTATGACGCCGTTACCCTTGAAAGTCCTGTATACCTTGAGTTTCTTAAAGTCCTCGCCCTCATTCTCGATACCTATGAACTCCAGGTCATCACAGCTGGTGAAGAAAAGATCGGGAGCGTAGAACGCAGCTTCCCTGTCGAACCTGAAAGGCAATACGGGAAGATCATTCAAGTTCTTGAAGGTAGCCTCGTGAGGGAAAGGCGAGAAACCGTATGTGACGCTTACGGGATCCGCGATATCGTCGCACCATACCATGACCCTTACTCCGTGTAAGATCCTGGCATTGGCAGGATAGAATACGCGGTCCTCACCGCATACCGCAAATCCTCGAAGCTCAGTCTGACCTTCAGCGAGCCTTAAGCCGTCACCCAAGTTATCGAACTGCAGTATGAGTTTGTTGCCCGCCTTCTCGACGCCGGAACATGCAGGGCATGACTTGGGCATCATAGGAGTTATATGGTGGCCTAAGGCAATGACTGCCAGGCGGACACCTAATGTAAAGCTCTTTGTCTTATCGGGGAGCAATAAGTCGTGAAGGCTTATAAGTCCCGTAGGCATATTGAGCTTCCTGCAGAATGCCATGAGCTTCTCGTTAAACTCTATGACCTTATAGGGGAAGTCGTAATCGATACTTCCCGGGTGCATGGTAACAAAGAGCATGGAGGGCATGAGCGAATCGTCATAGACCTCCTTGGGTTCAAATACCGAAGACAGAGTTCCCAGAAGTCCCATTAGAAGAAGATCGTATCTGCCGAAAGAGAATTCCTCGTTGTCGGGAGAAAAGCTCATTCCCCTTATGGTAAGTCCGCGAAGCGCATGAAGCTTGGCACGGTAGAGCGTGCCGACTCTGAACTTCGCCTTGATATATGCGGAATCAACGGCCTTCTTGCCGGTCTTCTCCCTGATCTCGGAGAGCATGCCGAAGTCCAGGTTCTTGGCAGAACTTATATTGTCCTCCTTAGGAGCCTGGGCCGTCTTGAAGGTGGAATCGGCGGCAGTCGGGAAATCCAGTTCCTGAGCTTCCTTGACTGCTTCCTGCTCTTCCTTCTTCTCTTCCTCGTCGGTAGTAAGGTCATGGAGCTTCTTATCCTTCTCTAGATCGAAGTCCAGGAAGAACTTGCCCTTCTCTATCTCGGTCTTCAAGGTGTCAGTCTCGTTAAGATGCCTGTCCTTCTTGAGGTTCGCGAGATATCTCTCCTTATCTGTCAGGAGTTCTAATTCCTCGAGATAATCACGAAGCGCGACCTGATTCTCCACTACCTCGTCAGATATCCAGTTGATAACGGACGAATCGGCCGTAGAAAGATCTACGACACCAATGGGATAGTGAACCTGATCGGCTACGGTATAAGCAAAGGAAAATGCAGATGAAGATACGTCTGCCAGTTCCTTAGTATCGGTTATCTTGATCCAGTGAGCATCCTTGAAGTGCTCTTTGGGATCGTATGCTATCTCCTTCTCACCTTCCTCGAGACCGCTCCTGGAAGGAGTAAAGAAACGAAGATGGCTCATTACCTGTCTCTTCAAGGGAGTCGCGGGAGCCGTGGCATGCTTCATGGGGATCGAGAGGAACTCGGAACCCAGGAATACCCATACGTCACCGCATCGTATATCAGACAGCGTCACTGTCTCGTTAAAACATTTGAAAACAAAGGTATAGGCATCGGTAGTAGCCTTATAAGCGGGGATGGTGAACTTAAAATCGCCCTTAGCCGAAGTGGTAGCCTCAAGGCTCAGGATAGTACCGTACTCCGTATCGAGCTTGGAAACCCTCCTGCCGTCGGTAGGATCCTTTAAGATCTCGAGAGTGATCGTGGCGATCGGCGCGGCCTTACCCTCGATCACAAAAGGCACCTGTTGCTGGAATACTGTCTTGTTACCCAGCCAACTTGGTAATACGATCTGGTTTGCCTGCATATTTTCCCCTTGCTCTACGTGCCTGTCTTGAGTAGCACATAAACACACACATTATACATATTTAAGAGCCTTTTTTCATCTAAATATGTTGCGCGAACAAAAAAGTTGCATTATCATTTGTGATATAAATAATTTTTCACCGATCAAGGAGAAGCGAATGTCATTCCGTTACAGCGAGTATTTCAAGAATATCAGCACGCATTTCCCCGAAGCTACTTTCGAAGATATCAAGGAAAGAAGCCACGAACTCTTCTGCTGCGCTGTAAGGAACTACGGCAGCGGTGATTTCGGAGAGCACTATCACGAATATCTTGAGCTCATATACGTAGTGGCAGCCTCCATGACAGTCAGGGTCAATTCCCACGATTACCACATGAACAGCGGCGATTTCCTGGTGATAATCCCGGGCGATGTTCACAGCATGACATGCAACAAAGGCTGTAAATACGTTGTACTTCAGGCAGACACGGACTTTGTCTTCGCTTCGGTCCTCAGCAACTCCGAGCTTCACTACGTGATGCCGTATACCCTTTCGATACATAACGAAGCAAGGCTCTTCAAAGCAAACGTAGTAGATTCCACGGATATCCCCAAGTGCATCTACAATATCGTAAGCGAATATACCGACAGGAAAAAGTTCTTTACGCTGGCCATCAGGAGCCACTTATCAGCCATAGCTCTCTATGTATTCCGCCACTGGGATAAGGTCCTGTCGGAATCCAATGAGGAAAGGCGCGACCTTACCGAGGAAGACCCCAGGCTGTCCCGTGTCATCGAAGTGATAAACGAACGCTATGCCGACGATCTTTCCGCAGAGGAGATGGCGCAGATCGCAGGAATGAGCTACAGCTATTTCTCCAGATATTTCAAGTCCACGGTAGGACTTTCATATTCCGAATATCTGAATGCAGTAAGGATAAAGGCCTCCGAGAAGCTCCTTATAGATTCGGATCTCTCGGTAGCAGATATAGCGACTGCCGTAGGATTTTCAAATACAAGTTATTACATTGCCCAGTTCAAGAAGCAACTTCATATGACGCCTAAGAGATATAAGAACAGCTTCAGCGGCGTAGTAGGACAGTCAGCTGATTAAGATCAGTCAGCGACGAGAACGTTCATACCCTTCTTCTTGCAGGCTTCTACAGTCACCTGGTCCGCGTTATCGTCAGTGACCAGATAGTCGATCTTATTGGGAGATATGAATACCGATGCGGAGTCGGCACCCATCTTGGTAGAGTCTATGAGCGCCACTATATGCTTGCTCCTGTCGGCACATATCCTCTTCAATTCCAGCTCAAAGAGGTTGTTGCCTGAAAGTCCCATTTCAGGTGAAAATCCGTTACCTGAAACAAAATAGTACTCGGCACGGAACCTGCTTATCATCTCGCGGCACATAACGCCCTCGATGGTTCCCGAATGGGGACGCAGCATACCGCCTATGAGGATTATCGATTTGAAATTGTTGTGGTGCTGCAGCTCCATCGCCGTGTGGATACCGTTGGTTATAACGGTAACATCGTCCGTATCCTTGAGGAACGGGATCATGTTGAAAGCCGTGGAGCTGGCGTCCATAAAGATGGTGTCTCCGTTCTGTACAAGCTTTGCAGCTCTCCTTCCGATCTTCTCCTTAAGGTCGACATGGGTCACGGACCTGACCATATAGTTCTCGGAAAGCTCGTCGGTATGCTGCTTCTCGGGAAGCCTTACGCCTCCGTGGAACCTGACGATGGCACCTTCTCTTGCAAGGTCACGAAGATCGGTCCTTATGGTGGCACCCGTTACTCCCAGGCGCTCCGACAGGAGGTTCGTATTGATGGAACCTTCCGTGGCAAGTATATCGAGGATCTGCTTTCTTCGTTCGAGATTTATCATATGAACTGATAATAACATGCGGCATTTTTCATTTCAACAGCGCATTTTCGTTTGCTTTCATTTTAACTCTGAACTAAAACCAAAACTTCACATGACATTATCATTCGTTCGATGTAAGATACTTGGCGGAGGAAATGCTATGCTCTACATAATAAGACACGGAAAGACAGACTGGAACCTGAGGCACAAGCTTCAGGGAAGGACAGACGTACCTCTTAACGAGCAGGGAAGACAGATGGCGCGCAAGGCACACGACGAGTACTTAAACGTTCATCTGGACATATGCTACTGTTCCCCCCTTATCCGTGCAAAGGAAACAGCCCGGCTCCTTCTGGAAGGAAGGGATATCCCGATAATAACCGACGACCGTCTCACGGAGATGGCATTCGGATCATATGAAGGCATCGAAAATTCATTCGATATCCCGGACTGTCCCATAAACGAGCTCTTCTTCCATCCGGATAAATATGTCCCCGAAGAAGGCGCAGGCGAGAGTCTTGACGAGCTCTTCGAGAGGACAGGATCATTCCTCGAGGACATCCTTCCTGAAGTCGAGAATGGCAAGGATATCCTTATCGTAGGTCACGGCGCCATGAACTCATCTATCGTTACTCAGGTAAGGAACAGATCAAGATCCGAGTTCTGGAGCGAAGGTATCGAGAACTGCGTAATGAAGAAGCTTATCTGATCTTACTACTTAAGATCGGTAACGAAGGTGAACCTTCCTACATCCAGATCCACATGATCACGAGATGTCTGCTCTTCGCTCAGGAAGATTCTGCCGTCAGCTATCACCATGATCTTACCCTGCCCTATCACCAACTGAAACGCATGATAATCGGCACGTGAACAATCCCGCCCCAGATCCATCGAATCGATGATCTCGATATTCTCTCCGTTAAGGTCTGATCTGCACAGATCTATACCTGTATCGGTAAGACTTACAAAATAAAGGCTTCCGTTATAAAGGCTGAATGCTCCGACATTTTGTATCGAATGCTGACGTTCTCCTACGAAGAGCATGCTGACACTATCCATCTCGTCGTACCTGAGATAATTCCTGCAACCGTCATAAAGCTGCATATTGCACTGACCTTCGCCCTGATAGAGAGTACCGTTATCGCAGGCTATGTATGTCTGAAGGAGATTAGAATTCCAATCGTAGGAATGGAATCCATAGGGATAGCCGTAGATGCTGGTGCGGATATCCGACAGATAGAGCACAGGGTCTGACAGCACTCCTCCCGTTATATCGGACACCATGATAAACGGCACTTCGTCCTGATGATCCCTGTCACCGTATTCCTCAAAGTAGAGCTTGTTATCCAGGACGCAGGCATCACAGATGAAGAAGCCTTCTTCCGCCTTTATAAGTGACTCAAAGGAACAGTCCGACGGATCGAATCTCAGTATCTCATCCGGAGTAGAAAGGAAGAGATACCCATCCGCATATCCAATAGAAGTAAAACAGTAATCTCCCGAATAGATCTCCGTTATCGCGCCGATGCTGTCCATGACATTTATCCTGTGATACTCTCCTCTGTAATCATCAAGATAGTAAAGTCCCTGCTCCGTATCTACCGCGCGGTTCTGAAAATTACCGATGACATAGTTTTCTATATAGAGCCTTCTGACGCTGTCGGGGCCTTCGAACACACCGTAGTTGACACTATAGTCCCTGCACATACCATAAGCATCGTACCAATATACATACGTGCAGGAAAAGAGGACCACCACGGCAGCCGTGACGATATATTTGAGCTTGGGAGGGATCTTATTATCGCTGCAGGACAGATCGCCGTACTTTCTTGAAGCTATATATCCGCGAATACATACGATGATCATGATAAGTGAATATATTACCGACAGGAAGATCTCAAAATGCTTAAGGTTCATGGTGAATTCATATCTTCCGCCCTTTATGGTGGTCAGATAATAGACCGCGGTCGAGATTATATGGCATACATATATCGGCACATATGAGATATAAGGCTCTACCTTCTTTTTCCTTATAAGGACCATGGCAACGATAAGCGAAATGACTGCCACAAGACACACGACCATCATCCATCTGTTTATTGTCGCCCAGTATTGCGCATAAGAAACAGAGTGCCCGAAGAGACCGCCCCATATATCCTCCTTGTCGATCTGTTCGTAGAGCTCGGGAGATTCATAGAAGGGCTTTCTTACCAGCAGAGCATCGTAGATCGATGTAAAGCCCGGATTTATAAGAAAGCCGAAGATCCTAAGGCAGTTAAGTATAAGTAATATCGCGATCAAAGTAAGAAATATCATCTAAGCCCCCGTTATGTGATCGATATCGATCAAGATACTTTTACATTATACATCAGTATTCCGGGCATATAAAAAGTCCCGCATTACTGCGGGACTTGTGGCTGCCGAACTAGGATTCGAACCCAGACAGACGGTACCAGAAACCGGAGTGCTACCATTACACAATTCGGCAATGTCATTTATTGACGTGGGTTAGTATAGCAAATCGCCAACCCAAAATCAACATCAATTTTCTTTATTTATCAAGTGTCTCAATAAGCCCCATTTCTTCGAGCTTTTTCCTGACCTTACCCATGTCCTCGTATATGGGTATCTTCATCTTGTCATTACGAAGGGCAAAGGCGGGATGGTATGTGGTCATTATCTGATAACCCTTTACTTCCCTGAAGGCTCCCCTTACATCTCTCATCACGGGCTTATCCCCGAAGAATGCCTCATATGCCGTAGATCCCAGGAGGACTATCACCTTGGGTTTTACCAGCGCGAACTGCTGTGCCAGCAGTTTCTTACAGGTCGCTATCTCGACCTGTTCGGGGCGTCTGTTCTCGGGCGGCCTGCACTTTACTATATTGCAGATATGGTAATCCTTCTCCTTGAAGCCGTATGCGGCAAGAAGGTTCTGGAGCAGCTGGCCGGATCTTCCCACAAAAGGAAGTCCCTTTATATCCTCGTCGTGTCCCGGTGCCTCACCGATCAGCATCAGGGACGCATCCTTGGCACCTCTTGATATGACCACATTGGTCCTGGTCTTCGACAGAGGGCAGGCATTACAGCTCCTGCAGTCATCTTCGAACTTCTTCCACTTGGCTCTTATATCTTCATTCATATCTTCACTTGAAAAGCACGACAGTTATCCCGTCGTTCATCCTGGCCCAGTCGCGGTCACGGTTGAGCTCCGGGAATGCCGCCACCATACGTCTTCCGTCTTCTGAGAAAGGACCGAACTTATCCCCGGGGCAGAAGTCCTTTATAAGACCTCTTCTCTTATAACCTCTAAGCTCCGACAGGCACGCGGACTTGATGGCTCCGCCCTTGCCGGTAGAACCGTATCCGTGGATGATCTTGCATGCGCGGTCTCCCGTCGCTCTTGCCTGATAGATCCTGTTATTGAGCCTTGACATAGCCGTCGCCACGTCAGGTCTTCCCTCTTCGAGATCGATCTGTTTCATATTAATCGATTATACACTATAATCGGTTCTATGAGACTTGACAGAGCACTATCGAATTCAGGCTACGGAACGAGAAATGACGTACGTACGCTAATAAAGAAACGCAAGGTCACGGTAAACGGACAGATCGTTACCGACCCTTCCATGCACATAGGACAAACAGACCTTATAGAGATAGAAGGCTCCGATACGAAGCTCAAGGACAGGCTCTACTTCATCTTCGATAAGCCGGACGAAGTCCTGACCGCCATGGAAGACAAGAGATACAAGAACATAGGGGATTTTATCCCGCCGGAGATAAAGAATCTGAAGCTCTCCCCCGTAGGAAGGCTCGATTACCATACGACAGGACTTCTGATCATAACTAACGACGGTGAGCTTTCTCACAGGATAACATCTCCGAAGTATGAGATACCCAAGGTCTACACCGTAACTTACGAAGGCAAGACTCTGACACAAGATGAGATAAGAGAAGCAGAAGAAGGCGTCACGTTAACGGACATGGATACGCCCGTAAAGCTTCGCCCATGTAAGATGGAAGTCGTATCTGAAGACACGGTCAACATCACTCTCTACGAAGGTAAGACCCACGAAGTAAGAAGGCTCATATCCCACTTCGGAAGACAGGTAGTGACCCTTAGAAGGATAAAGATCGCAGATATAACCCTTCCCGAAGATTCTATCCCCGGCACCTTTTATGAGATGTCCGAAGAACAGATAGTCGCCATCAGGAAAGTAACGGGACTCATTTAAGCCATCTCAAGGAATACGGACGTAAGAAGTTCTCTTGTTCTCTCGGGATCCTGAAGCTCACCTGAACCGAATGAGAATACGAGGTTATATTCTTCGTCGGGCCAGAGGCACGAATATCCCATACTCCTTATAAGCTCGGGCTCTTCGATAAGAAGTCCCACCATGATCTCTTCATCGGAATATTCCTCGGTATCGGTCTCACGGTCGGAGAAGCCGCCCGCCAGTTCCTGGAAATGAGCTTCCGAGCAATATACGGGAGTTATCCTCGCATAGACTTCGGGAGGAAGGATGTCTTCAAGTTCCTCGTAGTAATCTGAGATATCCACCATATTACCGAAGTAATAAGGATATGTCCTGTTGTCAGTTACGATTATATCGGGGTCTGCCATAAGAGCAGCTGCCGCAGCCTGCTCGGCATACATATCGCCCTGCTCGCCGACTTCATTAGGAACAGCTACGTTGACTTCCAATGTATAAGGATACTTAAATCCGACTTCCATCGCCTTGTCCTCAAAGTACTCGCCTTCTACGACAAAGTGACCGACAGATATGACCCTGGCGTCATTCTCGGGCTTTAAGAATACCGTATAGAGCAGGTTCAGGATGACTATACCCAGAACGATACCTATAAGGTACTTATACCAGGTGTAGTAAAAATAGTTTTTCCACTCATCGGAAGTCTTGCCCCAGTATTTCTTCTTGCCCTCACGGATTCGGGCCTCCTCAGCTTCGCGGTCTCTCTTGCCCGTTGCTATCTCATAGACCTTAGAGAGCTCGTTGAGCTTCTCCTCAGCTTCTTCTCCGTGTTCCTTTCGATATTGCTTGGAAAGCTGCCAGAACTTATTGTCGATATCCTCCCAGGAAGCATCCGCGGGAAGTTCCATATAGGCAAGGGCCTCTTCCTTAGTCATGCCGAGGATCTTCTCTGACACACCACCGGTAAGTTCTGTCTTTATAAGAGCGATGCCGCTCTCCACATCAGGGATCATCTTGACCCTGTATTTGCCTGTAAGAAGATCGAATGGATATCCTTCGGGAACGGTCATATCCCCGTTCTTGGATACGATAAGGATTCTCTCGCAGCCGCTCCTCTTAAGAGCCGGCAGGAATATCTTACTTACCCAGAGCTTATCCTTGTCAGAGATATGATCCACATCACACCTGTCCACGATAAGATCGCGGCTCCTGTGCTTTCTTATCATGTCGGCACACTTCATGAGAGGTGTCCTGAAGTGATCCACCTCAGAATATTCCTTCCAGGTAAGTATCGCCGCGTTGGATTCTTTATCGTAGCGCACATTGTAGTGCTCGTGGTCAAATATCTCTTCCATTACCTTCCGATGCTTCCTCTTATGAGAAGCACTTTACCGCCATCTTCAATATATTGCACGTACAGAACTGAAGCTCTCCCAGGGGAAGCGAACCGTTATCAACGGCTTCCACTATATCCGTCACGTTCTTCTCACAGCCGGGCATCTGCCAGTCGTTACCCGCATATATGCACATGGGGCTGGAGGAGCAGGGATATACCGGAGGCTTGACGCATCCGAAGGTAAATTCCTGCGATGTATACCAGTCTGTCATGACTACGCCTTCAAATCCGAACTCATCCCTTGCAACCGACTGTATAAGGTCGCGGTTATTGGCTGCATGGATGCCGTTTATAAGATTGTACGACGTCATTATAGAATAAGGCTGTGCTAACTTAATTGCAATACCAAAGCCCTTAAGGTACAGATCACGAAGAGCCTTCTCGGAGATATGGGAATTACTGTACATCCTGTTATCTTCCTGGTTGTTGCCGGCATAGTGCTTGATCGTGGTTCCCTGTCCCGGGAAAGACTGGACACCCAATGTGTCATAAGCAGCGCACATACCGCTTATAAGAGGATCTTCCGAATAGTATTCGAAGTTTCTTCCGCACAGAGGGTTTCTGTGGATATTCATGCCGGGAGCAAGCCAGAAGTGAACATAGTACTTCTTCATCTCTTCTCCTACGATCTTACCTGCTTCGAAGATAAGGTCCTTATTCCAGGACTGGGCAAGAGCAGTAGCTATAGGGATAGCAGTACAGTACTGATAGTAATCTACGGCATCAGAAGGAGTATCCTCGGGGAAATCCCTGAAGCTTAGGCCGAATACTTCGCCGCCCGGAAGAAGCGTACCGTCAGGTGTTGCCTTAAAGTGAGGCTGAAGCCTTAATCCCGCAGGACCGTCCGCCAATATCATCACGGGGATGCCTCTTTCCTTCTCCAAGATGTCACAGGTTTCCGCAGCGGCACCGGGAACTCTCATGGAAGCAGCTCCTACAAGGCTCTCCGAGAGAAAACTCGAATAAGAACCTACACAGAGCTTTGCCATCTCGGTAACACTAAGCTGCGCTACAAGATCCTCTACCATATTTGCCCCTGACTTAAGGTCATCGAAATGCACCTTACGAGAAGGATACTTATCCTCCAAAGAAGCGTGAGAAGACGTATACTCAGCTTCAAAGGCAACAATAGCGCTACTATCCAGCACCAGCTTTATAACACTTGAAGCCTGCTGGGAATCTTCGGGATTAAAGGAAGTTACCTGCCTCTCCTTATTGGGATTTGTCATCTCGGAGAAAGGCTTATCAGCAGCGAAGAGATTACGAAGCTTCTCTACGACGATGGTATCTTCTACCGCCACAACAGCATCCAGGGAAGTGTCTCTGGAGTTCTTACCTACTCTTATATAGTACTCACCCTTATCAAGGATTCGGCAAGCAGAAGAAGGTTCATAGGAAGCCACATCCCTCATGTCGAAAGTGATATCTACAACAACGCTCTTACCGGGCTCTATAGAAGGCGTCTTCTCATATGCGGCAAGTTCCTGGTAAGGCTTATCCGCCTTGCCCACGGGAGCAGATACATAGACCTGTACTACTTCCTTTCCCGCTCTCTTACCCGTATTGGTAACTTCCACCTTCAATGTAACTTCGCTTCCCTTAAGGACTGAACTTACGGTCGTGATATCAAATGTTGTATATCCGAGGCCATATCCGAAAGGATACAAAGGCTCGATACCGAATGTATCGAAGTACCTGTAGCCGATATAGATGCCTTCAGTATAGAACTCATCGTCCGTATTGCCGTTATTGGAACTGTAATCCTGATATCCCGGGTAATCCTCGTAGTTGACGGCCCATGTATCGGTAAGCCTTCCGGAAGGATCGGACTTACCCGTTAATACATCTGCTACTACATATCCTCCGATATTTCCCAGCTGGCTTATATCCAATATGGCACTTACGCCCTCTATCTCCTTTACGGCCTTGATATCAACGATACCGCCTACATTAAGAAGGACTATTACCTTGGAGAAATTCTCTGCCAAGGTCCTTATTGCATTAAGTTCATCTAACCTGAAGAGATAATCGCCTTCTTTTACCTTACGGTCTCCGCCCTCTCCGGAGTCTCTTGAGACTACATATACTGCAGTATCCGTATCAGCTTCCTTGATATCCTCTGAAGTGATCTCAAGGATCTCAGGGATAGATATGGGATTAGTAAACATAGTCTCTATCTCAGGTCTTCCCTGCTCAGCGGCAAGCATTTTGATCTTCGCCATGTATTCTTCCTGATTACGGATAAAGGCTGCATCGAATCTGTCGAGCCATGAAGTACTCGTGACTTCAAATCCCGCTTCCTTAAGGCCGTCTTCTATATTAACTATATATCTTGAATTAACGTCGCCTGAGCCCGTACCGCCCTTGATCATGTGGCGGGCACCGTTACCGTATAGAGCTATCTTTCCCGTACTTTCCAGAGGGAGTACTCCGTTATTCTCAAGTACTACTACGCACTCACCCGCAAAGGCTCTCACCCTTGCCTGATTATCAAGTTCCATCTTGGTAACAGAGTCATCTCTTTGAGCATGAAATTCCATAAAGCAACCTCCGGAATAAAAACTGGGGCAGCAAAAAGGCTACCATATAAATGATAGCCGATTAATCACTTTAAGTGTTGGAATTGTTTGTGAATTATTGGGGCAAAGATAACAATAGTAACATCAGACACATACATTTAGCGTCAATTTTATGAAGCATTTCATCTTTTCGCGTTATTATTATGAAGCATTTCATCTTTTTTGCGTTTTGTGGCATTTGCATTTATATCGAAGGACTACTTAAGATCATCGTCACATCCTAGATCGGGAAATGATTAAATACCACCAGATCAATTACTATAAGCAAGATATAAAGAAGCATCTTGGAAATGCCCTTTTCTCTAAGAACAAAATACATAACGAGGCCTGCAAGAGCATATATGCAAAAGGCTGCTGTCCAAACGATCGCGATTTTCTTTTGCGCTGTAAGTTCCTGAAGGTATTTTTCCTGTTGTTCCTCGACGCTCTTTCGGTCAGCAGAAACCTCTGTATCTTCCGATACCGGGCCTGCCTCGGCAACTACTTCATCTATTAGCTCATTATGACGTTCGATCACAGGGGGATTTATGAGCATATCGATATCATAGTTGATGCCATTTATATCATCCACAGCCCAAAATATGATCACAGACGCAGTTAAGATCCATACCACATAAGCTATCAAGCTCTTTACGGAAAATCTTTTCTTAGTATCCCTCATAAGATTTTCCTCCTTATATCATTCACTTACATTGATATCCAGCTTAAGGTTCAGATCGTAATCGGGATACTTTGCCTTGATCTCATCGTAGATCCTGCCGTATTCGCCCTTAAGGTCATCTGCGGCAAAGTCCATTATGTAGTCAAGGCTCATCCTCTTGTTCTCCTTGTCTACGAAGAAGCCGTGGATCTGAAGGACATTATCGTGGGACCTTACGATGTGGTAGACTTCCTGCCTCATCTTGTTGATCTCATCATCACTTGTATTATCCGCATAGATGCCTACGGTCGTGATTATTACCTGATGTTCCTCCAGGACCTTATGCTGGATCTGCCTTGTAATGGCATCTATCTTAGCTGCGGTCATGTTCTCGTCTACTTCGATATGGACCGAAGCAAGATATCTGTCGGGACCGTAGTTATGAAGGAGAAGATCGTATGCGCCCTTTACTCCTTCTACGGTCCTTATAGTCTTCTTGATCTCGTTGGTAAGTTCGCTGTTTACTCTCTCTCCCAGGATCTGGCTTAATGTCTCTCTTAACATATCGATACCGGACTTGATGATGATGACGGAGATGGCGGCACCTAAGTATGCCTCTATGGCTACGTTGGCAGTAAGGAATACTATCGCAGCTACCAAAGTGGACGCAGATATTATGGAGTCAAAGAGTGCATCCTTGCCGGAGCCTTTCAAGGCGTCGGAATTTACCTTGTCTCCTACCTTCTTTACGTAGGTTCCCAGGACGATCTTAACTACGACCGCTACCGCGATTATAAGAAGGGATATTGCCTTATACTCAGGAACAACAGGAGTGATTATCTTCTTAACGGACTCAATAAGGGACGTGATACCTGCATAGAGGATGATGAGCGCGATTATGGCAGCACTTATATATTCGATCCTGCCGTGGCCCATGGGATGCTTCTTGTCGGGCTTCTTACCTGCGAGCTTGGTTCCTATTATGGTTATGGTGGAACTCATGGCATCGCTTAAGTTATTTACCGCATCGAGGGTGATGGCGATGGAGTTGGAAAGCACTCCGATCACCGCCTTAAATGCAGCCAGAAATATATTGGCGATTATTCCCGTGATGCTGGTCCGAACTATTATGGATTCTCTGTTATTTACTTCTGCCATATCACATCTGATGCCTTACGGTCTTATATTCGTCTCCGTCCCTGAAGTAGGGGCACTCCTTGAAGTTCCTTCCGGAGAGGCGGATGAGCTCGTCCTCGTCCATATCTACGTCGCAGACATATTCTTCCGCATATTCGTCAAAGGAATAGAACTGACATCTCTCACAATCGCTCATATAGTTTCCCTCTTAGTAATTATATCTTATGGTCCTTCTCATGGTAATGATTTCGGGAGCAACAAAGGTCTTTAACTGATCCTCTGTCGCTACGCCTTCCATCACGGTAGTTGCAAGAAGAGGAATCCCCGTAAGTCTTGCTGCCTCCGCTACTATCTTCTCACCTTCTTCAACTTCCTCGAAGGTAGTCTCTTCAAGAAGATTGGTGTTATTTATATACCCCGAGATCTTCATGCGGGAAGCTTCCTGGAGTTCGGATGCCATCTGAGCTATGCCCTGAACATCTGAAGTAAAAGGTCTTAAGGTATTTACTACCATAAGAAGATTGCAGTCTATGCCTTCAAGTCTGGTCTTTAACGAACCCAGGACATTGGCACCCATATCCTCGCCTCCGATATCGAAGACGCCGGAGTATTCCGGATCATCGAAGATGACATACATCTCGCCCGTTAAGACGGGAGCATCCACGTTGGAGTTGGCGTAGGAGGGGCAGATCACCCTGATGCCGTCGTCTTCAAGTCTCTTGGCAGCATCTGCGGAACGGTAGAAAGGATTAACGATATCAAGGTCTGCGATGAGCACCTTGCCTTCCTTCTTCTCCTCCTTTATGATGCGCGCGCAGTTGACGGAGACTTCGGACTTGCCGCTTCCGTATGCGCCTACAATTATGTTGAGTCTCTTGTCGGTAAAGAGCATTTCGCTTATCTCCTTTTAATTCAGGGTGGCGATGGTAACGCCGTCGTCGCCTTCGCCTATGGTTCCGAGCCTGTGAGACTTTACTCTCACATCGCCTCGAAGCATCGTATCTATTGCGGATCGTAAAGCTCCCGTACCCTTGCCGTGTACGATCCTTATCTCACGTACGCCCGCGAGCTGGCAGCTGTCGATATATGTGTCAAGAGCGCTCTCGGCTTCCGCAACGGTCTTTCCCAGGAGCATTATCTCGGGCATCACGGTCTGTGACTTTTCCATCCTCATCTTAGTAGCGGAATCCGCCTTGTAGTTGACGGGACGATCCCTTCTGGTCTTAGTCGTATTCTCCTTAGGCTTCTCCTTCTGGTCTGCCGTAGGCATACGAAGCTGTTCAAGCTCCACAGTATATGTCATTATGCCCGACGAGATCCTGACCTTCTTATTTCTGCCGTTAGGAGCTGCAGTAACGGTACCTGTGACGTTTAAGTGAGGCACAAAATACTGCTCGCCTTCCTTAACTGCCTTAGGCGCTTCACCGGGTAAAGATACCATCTGAAGCTTATCGTCCTCGTCGTCACTTCTAAGATCCTTAACGCCTGCTCTGAGTCTTCTTCGTATCTTGTCGAGTTCCTCTGCGGCAGACTCCTCGTGGGACTTCTTAGCCTTCTTCTTGATGCGGCGTATCTCTTCGTCGAGCTCTTCCTGCTTCTCCTCAAGAAGCGCCTTCTGCTCTGCACGCATGTCGTTTAAGATCTTGGTCTTGGAGGCTTTAAGTGCCTTGCGCTCAGACTCAAGCTCTTCTACTTTTGCCTTGAGTTCTTCGTTAAGCTTCGCGTTCTCTTCCTTAAGTCTTGCCGCTTCCTTGCTGTTAGATTCGGCTTCGGAGAGAAGATGCTCGAAAGACATCTCTTCCTCAGACAGCCTTGCAGTCGCATCCTCGATTATCCTCTTGGGAAGACCCAGCTTTCTTGAGATAACGAAAGCATTACTTACGCCCGGCATACCGATCTTCAAGCGGTATGTGGGAGATAAGGTATCCGTATCGAACTCGCATGCTGCGTTCTGAACGCCTTCCGTAGTTATGGCATATGCCTTGAGTTCCTTATAGTGAGTAGTAGCCATGGTAACACAGCCCTTCTCGTAGAGATCGTCAAGGACTGCTACAGCCAGTGCGGCACCCTCTGCAGGGTCCGTTCCCGAACCGAGCTCGTCTAAAAGCACAAGGGATCTTCCCCTGACGTTCTTTAAGATGAATACGATATTGGACATATGCGCCGAGAATGTAGACAAGCTCTGTTCTATGGACTGCTCGTCTCCTATATCTGCCAAAACTCTGTCAAAGACTGCTACTTCAGATCCCGTTGCAGCAGGGATCATGAGGCCTGCCATGGTCATAAGTGTCAAGAGACCACAGGTCTTAAGTGATACCGTCTTACCGCCGGTATTAGGTCCCGTGATGACAAGTGTCCTGTAGTCGATACCGTTTATTATGTCTACGGGAACGACTCTCTCGGGATCAATAAGAGGATGCCTTGCCTTTACGAGCCTTATCTTGCCTTCTTCGTTAAGAGCGGGCTTTACGGCATTCATCCTTATGGCAAGATCGGCCTTGGCGGACGCTAAGTCGATGCAGGATATAAGGGATATGTCGGAATTAAGGCTTCCTCTCTCCCTCTTGACCTTATCCGTAAGGTCTTCAAGGATACGCTCGATCTCAGCCTTCTCCATTGCGGAGAGCTCACGGATCCTGTTGTTGGCTTCAACCACCGCCATGGGCTCGACGAATACCGTCTGACCCGTAGAGGATGTATCGTGAACGATACCGGGGAGCTTGCCCTTGTGCTCTGCCTTGACGGGAACACAGTAGCGCTCGCCTCTCATGGTGATGATCGCTTCCTGCAAGATCTCCTCGTGGCTTCTTATGACGCGGTCCAAGAGGACCCTTATGTTCTGCGCCAGTTCTTTCTTCTCTCTTCTTATGGAATAGAGAGTATCGCTGGCACGATCGTTCATCTCGTCTTCGGAAACGATGGCAAAGCTTATCTCCTTCTCCAGCTTCTCTACGGGGTAGAGGGCATTTATGGAGGAGAATAGATTAGTCTCATACATATCGGCATGTTCGCCGGAGACTATCTTCTTCAAAGCTTCAACGCCTCGGAGGAACACCGCGATATCAAGGAGCGATCTCATGGTAAGAACGCCGCCTGCCTTCGTATAGGAAAGCGCATTGGTGATATCGGGAAGCGAACCCAGAGGGAGCGGTCCGTATTTGTTGATGTAAGTAAATGCCTCCTCCGTATCGCGCAGGCTCTCTGCTACCACCGAAGGATCCGTTGTCGGTACAAGAGCTTCGGCGAGGCCCCTGCCGTAGGGAGTCCTCGCCATCTCTTTAAGTTCGTTTATGACTTTGTCGAATTCAAGGACACTTAAGACTCTGCCCCTGATCTTCTTTCTTTCTGCTTCTTCTTCAAAAGTTGTGTACTTATACATTTATCTCCGCTTATGAGAGACGTTTTGCGTTATCGATCTCGATCTGCGGGATCGTCTTTGTGGTAGCGAGGCCTTCCTCTATATCTACGTCGGTGATAACGCCGTTCTTCTCTACGATTATCCTGTTGAATTTCTTATTGAGCAGGCAATCGATAGCGTGTACGCCCATGAGGCTGGCTGTCGTTCTGTCACGAAGCGTAGGGGATCCGCCTCTCTGGAGGTGTCCGAGGATCGTAGGACGTGACTCGATACCTGTCTGCTCTTCTATCTTCTTTGCAATATCCGTTGCAGTGCCGCAGCCCTCTGCAACGATAACGATGTAGTGCTTCTTGCCCTTATTACGGCCGTCGAGGATAACTCTTACGACATCCTTATTGAAGTCGTAAGGCACCTCGGGGATGAGGATGACCTCAGCACCCGTAGCGATACCTACGTTAAGTGCGATATATCCTGCTCTTCTTCCCATTACCTCGATAACGCTGCAACGCTCGTGGGAGGATGCCGTATCACGGAGCTTATCGATGCAGTCCATGGCTGTATTCATGGATGTGTCGTAACCGATAGTGTAATCCGTGCATCCGATGTCGTTGTCGATGGTGCCGGGGATACCGATAACGGGAATACCGATCCTTGCAAGTGCCCTTGCACCCTTGAAGGAACCGTCACCGCCGCTGACGATAAGAGCATCAAGACCATATACTTCCATCATGCGGGCACCCTTGAGAACACCCTCGTCAGTCTGGAAAGTCTTGGATCTTGCAGTCATGAGGAATGTACCGCCTCTCTGCAATGTCTCGGATACGTCTCTCATTCCGATGGGAGAGATCTCACCCTTCCAAAGGCCGTGATATCCTCTCGTGATACCGTATACTTCAAGTCCCGAATTGATACCTGCCCTTACTACGGCCCTGATGGTCGCATTCATTCCGGGAGCATCGCCTCCGGATGTAAGGATACCTATCCTCTTGACGGGCTCTACAGTGTCAGGATCGAGATTATCGTAATTCTGCGCAGTAAGCGTATTTATATCGGGAAGGTTGTTCTCGTCATAAAGAAGTCTGGACATAGTAATTCTCCTCATCTTTGTCGGAATCTGCAGATTCCTCATCTTATCGCTGTAATTATACACCAAGGTATGTCACTTTATATTAAATATTTTAAGTATAAAGTGTAACGTTCCTACGTTCGGATAAGCAAAAAGGTCCTGTGACCTAAGCCACAGGACCTCCTTGTCCTATCTGGTCGAGGTGACAGGATTCGAACCTGCGACCCCATGCTCCCAAAGCACGTACGCTACCAACTGCGCTACACCTCGACTTCAAACGCAAGTGTGATTATAACATAAAACCTCACCCGTGTAAGAGGATTTACTCCATAAGAAGGAGTCTTCCCAACTCTTCGGCATCGTCCGCCATCACTTTCGCTCCGCACTCTTTTAGAAACTCCTTTGTCCTGTATCCCCAGGTGATACATATATGATCCATGCCGGAATTCTCCGCAGTCTTTATATCCGTGTCCGAGTCTCCTATGTAGACCGCATCTTTCCTGTCGATGCTAAGCGCTTCCAGCACTTCATCCACGAGTGCGGGATCGGGCTTATGAGGGATCCCGTCCCTGTGTCCCCTTACCTCCGAGAAGATCCCCGGGTAGAAATGTTCACAGAGCTTTTTTGCGGGAGCATCAGACTTATTGGTGACTACCGCCAGCTTGAGACCATCTTCGTGAAGCTTTGTCATGAGTTCGTAGAGCCCGTCGTAGATATAAGTATTATCCTCGCAGTGCTCGTTATAGTAGCCACGGTAATTATCCATCACCGTCTCGAAAAGCTCTCCTTCGCCCGTTC
Organism: Oscillospiraceae bacterium; assembly: GCA_900176545.1. GTDB lineage: Bacteria > Bacillota > Clostridia > Saccharofermentanales > Saccharofermentanaceae > Saccharofermentans. Next base: position 50,477 of record FWXP01000004.1, on the reverse strand, counting down.
CTACCGACCATGTGACCAGATTCCTTACGCCTCGTCCCACATGAGCCATTATGTCATCCATATCCTGAGGCTCCAATCCGCTTCGTATCCTCGCTTCATTTAGCGAATTTGCAAGCTGGGCGATGGTATAGAGGATCGTTCCGTCCAGATCAAAGATCGCTAGCTTATATCTTCCCATTTCTCTCTCCTTCTTTTGCCTGTCGATATCTTACTACAGTTCGGGCGCATACATAAAGGGCCCGTGATCATCTCACGAGCCCCTTGTTGATCATTTATCCGTGTCTTATCAGACTATTGACACACCGGCCATGATGTCATAAAGCTCCTCTGAATTAAGTCCCATAACTGTCAGAAGGAACGTATCGTCATCGTCACCTACGAGGCATATGGAGATGTATACGGTACCGGAGCCCCTGGAGATGCCTATGATATACGCGGGGAATACCCTGTCTCCTACCGTAACGGAAGTCTCTGTCGATGTTACCGTACCGTACTCGGAATAACCTGTCACGAGATTATCGGCCATGGTTGCAAAACTCTCAGACTGGCTGGAATATCCCTGATGATTGAGCCTGATAACGAGAAGATCCGTTCCGAGATTGTTCTGTGCACTGAAGATAGCCTGATCCGCCATCCACTGATCACCGCCCATGATCTCCTGGAAATCCGACGTATCGGGTGCGAGGCAGTAGTAGCCGTCAGGAAGATCGAATACAAGGTCCGTATCGGGAAGAGCGATTATACCGTCTTCGGGATAAACGTACTCGGGACCGGGAAGAACATCCTCACCACTTGCAGATGGAACGGGAGTAGGCGTAGGTGAAGGCGTTACCTCAGTATGCGTAACATCAGCAAAAGCAGAATAGAGCATCTCATTGTCGGCTGTATAGAAGATGAAGTCGTATGTTCCGTCCTCGAGGATATCACTGCCGGTAGCAGAATATTCAGCTTCGAGCTGGGTGGGACATTCAGCCGTGATGATAGAGGACTGGTATATCTGAACACCGTCTCTTTCGACCACATAGTAATAATCCCAAGTAAGGAGCTGACCGTCACCGGTAACTCCGAGAGTACAGCTTATATAATCAACATCCGTGTATACGAATCCCGGACCGCAATCGATAAATGTGATGCCGTCAACATATTCGTAGAGATCCAGAGCAAAGTTGAACTCTTCCTTGCTGTACGGGAAGATATCTTCAATATCACCGATATTCGTGCAATATATGCCGTCCTTATCCTTCTCGAACTCGAAAGTGATCGTTACCTCGATCGTATCATCACAGTCCTCAACAGCCTCTTCGAAAGCTCCGAGATCGGCAAATACAGGATTATCGTCAACGACTTTCTCGTAGTCGACATATGTGAATACGATATCTACGCTTCCCTCTTTGCGGTCACCTTCGTAGCTGTCCTCATCTACTTCATAAGATAAAGTGGATGCGATGATCTCGCGTGCTTCGTTATAGCTCACTGAATCATCTGTCGACAACGACAGTACCGCCTCGAGCTTGTCGTCCTCTTCACCTGCGATCTTCGTGATCTTCTTGTAGTTCCTGTCAACGATGTTCTTTCCGAGATCGTCCGCCATATCGAGAACATCCTCTTCGATATTTCCGAACGCACAAGAACATGTCGTGAGCATGATGCTCGCGATGAGCAGGAGACTGATGTCTTTCTTAAAAGTCTTCATAACCCCTCAAACCTTTCCATTGATACGACCGCATCGGATCGTCACTATGCTTATATTAACAAAATGTTAACGAGATATGAACAGTAATTTGATCGCCTCCTCGTATTTATCAAGGATACTTGCCAAGGAGCAAATCCCTTTATATCTTTCCCGCATCAAGCGACTCCGGGGCCTCCGTCACAAAAAATCAAAAACCGATCTATTATCCTCCACCTAAAATACACTATCCCCGAAAACAAAAATACCTTTATTTCTCGCTTTGATAATATCAAATGCCGTTCTCGGCGATTGCTTTCGGATAATATCATATGTTCAAAATTTACGATAATGTATCAATTTTGTACAAATATATACAATTGACTTGTCAATTATCTTTAATATAGAATGTTAAATGTATGTTAACGGGGTGTTCACAAATCAACGAACATTTGAAGAAGGGGAAGAAATCTATGCGAAAGACGATTCAGAAATTCCTGGCTGTAACGATCATCGCCGCGCTGGCTGTTTTCATGCCGGTCAAGGCACTCTCATCAACAGTCAGCGCAGCTAACGGAACGGAGGTATACCAGGTCAACGGATACAACCGCAATCCTTGCGTTTACGACAGCGCAGGCAATCCTTTGGACGGATATGCTTACTGCCTCAACAGCACAAGGCATGCTTCATACTACAGCTGTGATTATCTGAGATTCAAGCTGTCCGACAGATCTTACGGCAGCATCTATAATCTCGAGCACACGAGCACATGGGGCGGCACGACTCCTACGGAAGAAGAAGAGATCGAAGGAAGAAGACTACTCCTCAATCTCCTCCTCAAGAAGGATTCCGTTGCAGCTATCAGCAACAGGAACACTCAGGAGCTCTGCTGGGATATCACCAACGGTAAGTTCATCGACAGGCTCGGAAGCGTAAACACCAACAGTGCCAACGTCAGAGCACTTCTCATGTCTGAGCCTTACTACGATTTCACGGATTACGATGTCTACTACTATCAGACTCAGGACACTGATTATCAGAACATGCTCGGTGCGGTATTTGTTCCCGTTGCCACATCCTTCAACATCGAGAAGATCGTCATCGACGGCCTTGATGCTACAGAGACATATAACGGAGTTGACGGTACCAGCGGATTCGAGATCAACCTCAACGTATATGACACTCTTACAAACAGGAATGTAGGCAACGAGTGGTTCACGTTCACATCTACAGATGCAGACGGAAACGTTACGACACAGTCTATCCAGACAGATGCATCAGGTAACCTCACGCTCACTATCCTCAGCGGTCAGAATATCACCGTAGGCGGATTTGACAGTGTCAACTACAGATTCACCATCTCAGAGGCGGCGACGAATATGGACAGCACATGTTCACTTTCGACCATCTCCTCCTCTAACGGTAATCTCACGGATAACGGAGACGGATCCTATTCCTTCGATTTCTCACAGTCCTATGCAGTAGATATCGATATCTATAACAGACACATCTCCGCTGATCCTACTCCTGTTCCTACAGAGTCCACTGCGGCAACTACTACGGAAGCTTCTGTAGAGGCAACAGTCGCTACAACTACTACTGCTGCTACTACCACAGAGGCAACTACGACAGAAACATCCGAAGAGACAACGACTTCAACAGAAGCATCCGTCCTCGGCGTAGCAAGAGCAGAAGAGACAACTTCCGATACAACGGCAGCTCCCACAGCTACACCTACTCCCGCTCCTTCCGGCGTCGTATCCACAGGTGAGTCATCCCACGCACCCAGGATCATCGTTGGTGCGATACTCGTTGCAGGCGCAGCTACGGTAATGGCAGTAAGACTCAAGAGGAAGTCTTCTGAGAATTAATTAAGACAATCTACTTACCAATAACACCCAATATGAAGGCAGTGCCTACAACAGGCACTGTTTTTCATATGCAAAAAAGAAGGAGTCACAGGACTCCTTCTTTTACTTTATCTCTGTCTTATATCAGTTGAACCTCAGTGCGTCGATAGGCTTCATGGCAGATGCCTTCTTCGCGGGATACAATCCGAAGACCACTCCGACGCCCATAGAGAAGAGGACTGCGACTATGACTACCACCGGCGACAGGCCGAAGCTTACTTTACCTATCATGTTTATGAGCTGCATCGCAAGCCAGGAGAAGCCGATACCTATAAGGCAGCCCATAACGCTTAAGACTATAGCCTCTATAAGGAACTGCAGCATGATGACGGAAGGTCTCGCGCCGATAGCCTTTCGTATACCTATCTCTCGTGTTCTCTCAGTGACGGATACCAACATGATGTTCATGATACCGATACCGCCTACAAGAAGAGAGATTCCAGCGATACCGCCAAGGAGGATCGAGAGGATACCTGTGATCTTTCCCATCTGATCGGAGATCTGGGATTCGTTATATATGCTGTATCCTTCCTCGTCTCCGGGAAATCTCCTGATCATATATTCCTGTATATCCTTTTCCGCCTGATCCAGATCATCTACGGCAGACACGGAAAAGGACCATACGCTCATATCCTTTCCTGGGATGAGCCTTACAAGAGTCGTATACGGCATATAGGCCCTGTAGGGCGTTCCCATCATGAGCATCATCATGCTGTTGCTCTGCTTCTCCATTACGCCGATTATAGTAAAGCTCCTTCCTCCGAGCTTTACGGTCTCACCTACGCAATCGGATCTTCCCACTACGTCGACAGCGAGCTCGTGGCTTACAACGATGACATTCGTATTGTTATCCAGGTCAGGATTCATAAAGAATCTTCCGGCTTCGAGCTTTATTCCCTGTATCTCCGCAAGTTCCGGTGTAGTGCCTATGGCTACCGCTCTTACGCTCTTTGTCATGGAAGTAACCTCACCTACGCCGTACGTCTGGGGAGCTACTGCCTTAACGGATTCTATGGAAGCGATATCTGTGCGAAGCTCCTCAAGAGATATAGGTACTCCTCTTACATCTGAGATGTCTACATCGATCTGGTCGGTACCGAGCTCATTGATGGAATCGGTAATGGAACCGGTGGCACCCGTTACCAGCGAGACCAGAACGACAAGCGAGAATACTCCGATGATGACACCAAGCATGGTCAGGAAAGACCTCATCTTATTGGACATGATGGACTTGAGCGCCATCTTTATGGATTGAATGAACATCAGACGGTCCCCCCTCTCATGGGAGCTACCTGCTCACCGTTCTCGTCATATGCGATATCGCTGACCTTACCGTCCATTATCCTGATGCTCCTTTGAGCCTGGCATGCGACAGAATCGTCGTGTGTGATCAGGACGATGGTATTTCCCTGCTTATTGAGCTCCTTAAATATGCTCATTATCTGCTTGCCCGTAGCGGAATCAAGATTACCGGTAGGCTCATCTGCCAGAAACAGTGAAGGCTTGGCAGCCATTGCTCTTGCGATTGCTACTCTCTGCTGCTGTCCGCCCGACATCTGGTTAGGCGTATGACCTCTTCTAGAATAGAGATCCACCATCTCCAGAGCTTCCTTTACCCTGGCCTTGCGCTCAGACGCTCTTACTCCCTGATAGATAAGAGGGAGCTCCACGTTCTCCTCGGCAGTCATGGTGGATATGAGATTAAAGCTCTGGAAGATAAATCCGATCTTCTTGTTCCTTATCTTGGCAAGAGCCTTCTCCGAGTACCTCTCGATAGGCATCCCGTCGAGATAGTACTCACCCGAAGATGCCGTATCGAGGCATCCCATTATGTTCATAAGAGTGGACTTTCCGCTTCCGGAAGGACCGATGATGCTGACGAACTCGCCCTGCTTTATATGAATATTCGCATGGTCGAGAGCATGGACCTGCTCGTCACCCATGATATATGTCTTACAGATATCCTTAAAAACGATCAAGTTAAGATCCTCCAAGCGTCACATGAATGCCGCGAGAGGATTCTCGTCGTTCTTCTCGTAGTAGACGGTATCTCCCATAGATACTCCGCTTACGATCTCTACCGTAAGGCCGTCGGACACACCCGTAGTTACAGGTACTTCTCCCGTAAGGGTACCGTCTTCTGCTACCGAGGTGTACACAAATGTCTGGCTTCCGGTCTGCTGAAGAGCTTCCATGGGAATGGAAGGAACTCCGTGAGCTTCGGACACCGTAATAGTCGCATCGGCGCTCATACCGAACCTCATATTCTCATCCATCTGTACCAGGATATCGACATCGTACTTGGTATTGCCTGAACTTCCGTTGGCGATATTGGATACGTGGATTATCTCTCCCGTAAATTCCTCTCCGGGGATCGCAACAAAAGAAAGCGTAGCCTCCTGGCCTTCATGTATGCCGAGGATATCCATCTCATCTATCGATATCGAAAGGATAGCTGTATCCGTAAAAGCGATAGTTACCACAAGATTTTCGGATGTATTGGAAGAAGGTCTTCCGGAACCTACCGACAGGGAACCGCCGGAAGAATAAGCAGCAGCAAGAGCGCTGTACTGTGAAGCTGTCGCTGCATTATAAAGAGCCGCGTAATCATTGGTAGGAAGCGTAGGGATGGATGCCGTACCCCCCGTATAATTCTGAAGGAACTGGTTAACATCAAAATCCTCGGGAAGCTCAAAAGAAGCACCGGTACCCGCAGAAGGAGCCTCACCTTCAGTTGCAGGGAAAACGATCATCGCTACATAGTTGCCATCATTTGAAGTAAGCGGAATTACGCCTGTAGCCCCCTGAACGGAGAGCTCGGGAAGCGCACCCTGCGCGAAAGTAAACCCGGACTTGGGAGTAAGGGTGATGGTAGCGGTATAGGGTGTTCCGGGAGCGAAAGTCTCTGCTGCAGGCATCCATGTAATGATACCGGTATATGTATCCGTCTCGGGAATACTGCTCTGAGGGGCTTCCCCCGCAACGGGAGCTGTAATAGAAAGACCGCTGAGATCCGTTATCACATTAGCTGCAGGAGTAGGCTGGCTCTGTGAAGGAGAAGTCGCTTCGGAGCTCTCAGAAGGAGCCGCTGTCTCACTCGTCTCGGAAGTGCTCGACTCGGAAGGAGCAGTTGTCTCTTCGGGAGCAGACGTGCTCTCGCTCGTCTCAGAACTTCCCTCCGAAGGCTCATTCTCACCCTTTATGAGGATGTCCGCATAATCATCGATGGTCATGCCGGAAGCCTGATCGGAAGAACCGTTGCCTACAGCAGAGATAACACCGCTTTCCGTAGCAACGATAACAGGGTTCATGTAGTATGCGGTAAGGATCTCGATCTTCGCATTGAGGAAATCCTTCCTGGTGTTATACTCCTCTACCTCATATGTCGTCATGTCGCTCGTATCCTTCAAAGCCTGGTTGATAGAATCGAGCTCACTCTGGGCACTTACTATGGAAGACGTAATGGATGCCGGATCGATATTGGCGATCACGTCACCTGCTTCCACCATATCTCCTACCTCTACGAGATATTCATCTATTACAAGATCTGCGGGGATCTTGATATCCATGGACTCATCCACGGAGATATAACCGCCGCCGCTGACAGTACTTACGATATCCGCGGCAGCTACCTGCGTTGAAGCAGGCTGAGCCATCTGCGCGGCAACCTTGTCCATCTGCTTATTGAGATATGCCATTCCGCCGATAACGGCTATGACCACGCCGCCTATTATGATAAACGGCCACTTACTCTTCTTTTTCATCTTTATACCTCCCTTTCCATAATAAATGTTAGCATCTCACATCTAAAAAAAGACAAATAAAAGGTTAAGAAAAGTTAAAAGTGTTTTATATCCACGGTAATGTGATTTTGCGATATAATCCTCGTACGTAACGAACGGAGGTACAAGATGTCAAAGCCCGCAAAGGACACGATCCTTTTGGCACTGCTCATAGCCCTTGGAGGAGCAGTCTATTATCTGATAGTCAGGTACACGCCCTTTGCACCGCCGTGTCTTATAAAGCTTATGACCGGCTACGAGTGTCCGTCCTGCGGGATAACCCATATGTTCATAGATCTGATGCACTTAAGGATCAGTGAAGCTTTCCGGGATAACCCCTTCACCTTTATCGCCTGGATACCCACCACAGTCGAAGTTCTCTACTTGAGATATATGTATTCGGCGAAGAAGGATATTCCTCGCTCCAACTTTGTTTTTATTTATATATTGTGTGGCTCCGCATTCCTCTTCGGCATCCTGAGAAACATCTTCTGATAACCTCATAATGCACTGTTTTCAACGCTTTCTATTGACAATCAAATTCCGTTTAGAGTAATATCTATTTGGTCGCATTCAAAAATACTTTGCGATAATACATCAAGTTTTGGAGGGGGATTCTCATGGATAATGATAATTACACAAATGCTCCCATCGTAGATGGACAGCCCGAGGACGGTAAGGCTACCGCATCAATGGTCTGCGGTATCGTAGGTGCAGTTCTTTGCATGTGTATGCCTTTGGGTGTCGCTGCATTGGTTCTTTCCATCCTTGCTAAGAAGGCAGGTAACACGAGCGGAAAGGCTACAGCAGGTCTTATCCTCGGTATTATCATCCTTGTTCTTTGGGTAGCATCTTTGATCTTCAACCTTTCTACAGGTTATTATCAGGAAGTTATGTCAAACCTCGGTTACTGATAACCCATAAAAAGGAACATAGTAAAGCCTCGGAGCGTGAAGTGAACCCACTTTGTTGGACGGAGTTAAATTGAGTATAGGGACTGATTCCTTGCCTGGCAAGGAGTCAGTCCTTTCAATTTAACCTGAATTCTTCTTTTATTGTAGTAGTCAATGTATTCTTCCATTGCTTTCTGTAACTGTTTTAGAGTCTTGAATTCATATTCATGTCCATAAAACATCTCATTCTTCATTTTTCCGAAAAAGTTCTCCATTGGACTGTTATCTAAGCAATTCCCCTTACGTGACATGGATTGTGTTATTCCTCTTTCTTTTAATGCCTTGTGGTATGGGTACATCTGATACTGCCAGCCCTGATCCGAATGAAATATAAGATTGCTGAGATCATCGAATTTGCAGAATGCTTTGTTTAACATATCTGTTATTTGCGCATAACTAGGACGTTTTGAAATGTTATAAGAGACAATCTCTCTGTTATGCATATCCAGAATAGGCGACAGGTAGAGTTTGCCAGCTGCTATATGGAATTCAGACACATCTGTGGTCCACTTCTCGTTAAAATCAGATGTACTAAAATCTCTCTCGTAAGTAGTTGTATGTTTCTTAACGTCTACTTTCTTGTGTAAAAGCTTGTTATCTACTGTTCCGTTAAAATCACCTTTGTAGGACTTATACTTGGCTCTAGGTGTGCTTCCGTAGAGGTTTAGTTTAGACATAAGTCGTTTAACCGTCTTATGGTTTACGATCCAGCCTTCGTTCTTGAGTTGAAGTGTGATTCTGCGATAACCATAACGCTTGTGATTGTCGTTGAATATACGAGTTATGGCATCCATAAGGTCAGCATATTTTGAATCCGGATCAACTCGTTTTTCCCAATAGTGATAAACAGATCTGGGAAGACTAGGCAGCGAATCAATTGATTTAATAGTCTCAAGAATAAAATCCAGCGAACAATTTAAATCTTGCCTTAACTCAATCACTGCCTTTGTCAGTTGTTCTCGTTCTTCTTTTCTTCCTCTTGAGCTAAGGCTTGTAGTTTTTTTAATAATTCGTTCTCGATAGTCTTCCTCAACAGTTGCTCTCGAAGGAGTTTGTTCTCCTTCTCCAACTCTTCGACCGTCTTCTTTTTCTTTGTCACGGGTTGAAGGTCTGCCTTTCTTCTTAGTAACGACATTATACCCGTTCTCGATGTAGGATTTAATCCATTGTTGAAGTACAGATTTACTGGTCAATCCTATATCAATAGCTACAACTCTAAGTGGTTCGCCGTTTTCTAACACACGCTTAATAGCAGCTAATTTATATTCTGGAGAATAGTTTGTGAATTTATGTCTGATAGCATTTAGGCCATGTTTATCCACCAACCTACACAGATAGCGAATATCAGGCCCGTTAAGGCCATATTTCTTCGAAAGATAATCGCTTCCATAACCTTCGCAATGCTTCTCGTAGATTTCTTTCTTAAGTTCAAAACTGTATCTCATATAAAAACCCCCAAAGTTTGTTCAACTTTAGGGGTTCACTTCAGCGATCCGAGGCTTTATTTTTGTCTTGATGATCTTTTTCTTCGCTCAGCTCTTCCAGAGTCCGTGAAGATTGCAATATGCATAAGCCGTGATGATGCCGGCGCCCTTAACAAGGGAGAATACAGCCTCAGGCTTATCTTCGGGATGAAGCTCTGCTATCTGGATACCTGCATCAGTCTCAAGTACGACATGAGAGATGTAGTGCTCTGCCGTCATAGGATGTTCAACGGAACCGACCGATACCCTGACGATACCGTCTTCTTCCTTAACAACGGGAACGTGCTTCTCAACTGCTGCATCAACAGAACCTGCAACTAATTCCTTCATCTTCTCTCCGCAGCATACTACGGGAACCGAACTGTCTACGATCTTGATGATGATATTGCCGCAATGCTCACAACGATAAAATGTTACTGCCATAATGATATCCTCCTTGATATGCACTGATATCATTATATCATGCGGATAACAAAAGACCCTTCCGATATAAGAAGGGTCTTCTTAACAGTCTGTAAACTTTGAAGTCAATATGCCTTTCTGACATCACTGCGATTAGTCACTACGATATAGATGAACATGTAGAGCAGACACGCGATTATCACTGCAAGGCCGCCAAAAGAGAACTTAGAGACCAGGTGCAGCGAATAGAAATCATAGAAACCCTGAAGAGAAAAGAGAGACGCAAAGCGAGCCCCCTTCAACATCAGCGCGATCGAATAGATAACAAACATGAGAAATACCACCAGCGAGGCATAAAAGCCGCCTATGGCCAGGCATCTTCCGAATCCGATGCAGTCCTTCTTCCTTCTGAAGAACAGATAGATGAGCTGATAGAGAAATGTCAGTCCGAGCACGATCAGATTGATCTTGCGGACAAGGGGATCATTGACCCATTTGGATACAAAGACAAATACCAAGTAGATAAAGAACGAGATCTCATAGAACATTCCGCCGCGTACCATGCTCCTTACCTCCATTCAGAATACTAAGTTAACTTTAAAAGGTTTCCGACTGTTTGTAAAGAGAAACGGTTGCTGTCGGTCATTTACCAAATAATCTTGAGAGAAATCCCTTGCCCGTCCCTGAAGCTGCCTTATTCTTCGTATCCGTCGTCTTGCGCATGACGCTCTCGTTGTATTTAGAAAGGTCGTATGCGTCGGGATAGGCCTTGGATATCCTTGCCAGCACTTCCTCGTCGTCGCACTTTATCTGTATCTTAGTTCCTTCTACAGCCGCTATCTCTATGACTGAAGAAGCATTTTGCATCCTTACGGGATTGCTCCAGAGCTCGTCGTTAAAATCAGCTCTCGGAAAGCCTTGGGAGAGGACATCGTCTATCTTCGTTCCCTTGGGGAAAGCACAGAACATGCCCCAGTTCATTACCTGCATGCGGTTGTCGGCGATAGCCTTTCGAAGAGAAGCACCATCCATAAAGTGATAGGCTTCGTTCTCATATCTGTCGCTCTTTGCGGATACCTTCATGAATATCGGATCCCATGGACCTGCCTCAGAGACGAGCCAGTCATATTTATCTGCCTCCTCCCCGAGCGCCTCGAAGAAAGGATGCATCTTGATAAAAAGATCATTTGAAGTATTTATATAAAGACCGTTCATTATTCCTCCCGTTAATCCTGAGGTCGCATATAGAACCTGCCGCTTATGCGGTCTGTCCTTATGGCATTTATAAAAGCATCAGGATCGATCTTACGTATCTCTTCCATTATATTGGTAAGTTCACCGCTGTCTATCACGGAATATACCATACTCTTCTTTTTCCCTTTGTACATGCCTTCTGCATTCATCCTGGTGGCACCGTGATTGGTGAGCCTGCTTATCACTTCCGCCACCTCCTGAGGATGTTCCGTGACAACAAACAGCGTATCCTTCTTATATCGCTTATACATCGTGTTCACGACCTGTGTGGAAACGTACTGGAATATCATCGAATAAAGGGCTTTATCCCATCCGAAGAGGAAGCCGTCACATGTCAGTACGAATACATTAAAGAGCAGGATATAGTTCCAGGCATCCACCTTGAACCTCTCAGAAATGTAAATGGAGATAAAATCCGTTCCTCCGGAAGTCGCGCCCGCATTAAGGCAGAGTGAGACGGCCACGCCGTTGATAAGTCCGCCGAATATGCTTATAAGGAGCACATCGGAAGTAATGTCAAAAGACGGGATAAAGTCCGTCAGGAAAGCGACTATCGCAATGGTTATACACGAGTACGCGGTAAAGCGCTTACCGATCTTTCTAAAGCTCAGGATAACAGGAAAGAGATTAAGACCGATATAGACAGGACCATACGGAATGCTCACATGAGCGAACTTAAGAAAGATGCTCTGAATGAGTATGGCAAGACCAGAGAAGCCGCCGGGCAGAAGATCGCCCGATCTTACGAAGGACTTGATGTTAAAAGCCATGACAAGGCCCGCTACGACGCAGAGAGATATGCGCTTCATGCGTGAAATCGTATCATCGGTCTTACTTGCCATACATCTCACCTCTTGGCTGTATTTTAGCACAATAAAGCCCGCAAGACCTTATATGTCCTGCGGGCTTCAGATATAAGCGTATCGATATTACTCGGCGATGACTCTGATCCAGCCCTCGGGTGCTTCGATGCGACCCATCTGGATGCCTGTAAGTGTATCGTAGAGCTTCTTTGTCCAGGGGCCCATCTCCTCCATACCTGAAGAGAAGCAGATCTCCTTGCCGTGATCGTCGATCTTACCAACGGGAGAGATAACTGCTGCGGTACCGCAAAGTCCGCACTCAGCGAAGTTCTCGAGCTCGTCGAGGAATACCTCTCTATGCTCGACCTTCATGCCGAGATACTTCTCTGCTACTATGCACAGAGATCTTCTCGTGATGGAAGGAAGGATAGAATCGGACTTGGGAGTAACAAGTGTGCCGTCCTTAGTGATGAAGATAAAGTTAGCTCCGCCTGTCTCCTCGACCTTTGTTCTTGTCTTGGGATCAAGGTACATATTCTCGGAATATCCCTTGTTATGTGCATCAACGATAGCGTGAAGGCTCATTGCATAGTTAAGACCTGCCTTGATGTGACCTGTTCCGTTGGGAGCAGCACGATCGAAGTCGGATACTCTGATAACGATGGGCTTTGCGCCGCCCTTGAAGTAGGGACCTACGGGTGTACAGAAGATCCTGAACTGATAATCGTTAGCGGGCTTAACGCCGATAACGGGGTTGATACCGAACATATAAGGTCTAAGATAAAGTGTAGCGCCTGAACCGTATGGAGGTACGAAGTCGAGGTTAGCCTTTACAACGTCAAGGCAAGCCTGAACGAACTTGTCCTCAGGGAATACGGGCATCTCAAGCCTTCTGCAGGAATCTGCCATTCTTGCCGCATTGAGATCAGGGCGGAAGCAAACGACTTTGCCGTCTTCAGTCCTGTATGCCTTAAGGCCTTCAAAACACGTCTGCGCATACTGAAGAACGCCTGCACACTCACTCATAGTAACCATGGGATCGTCGATAAGGGCACCTTCATCCCAAGCTCCGTTCGTGAAGTTAGCCACGAATCTCTTGTCTGTAGGTACATAGCCGAATCCCAAGTTGGACCAATCGATGTCTTTGCTCATAGAGTTCACCTTCTTTGTCTTTAGTTAGATAAATATGTTGACAGTATAGCACAAATTTCTGATATCGGGAGCCGTTAAGCGTTACTGTTTATTGTGGTTTTGTGATGAAAGCGAAGCTTCAACGGCAAATGTCGGATCATCACGGTTGCTCATCGCAGTTTTCATCGCAATAATCCCGGCAAAATTACTGACCAAAATGCGATGACGCGCTCCATCGCATTCTTATCGCATTTTTAGCCTGATTTTTACTGACTATTTTGCGATGAAGAAATGACCTTTGTCGATCATTGTCGTTTTTTGTCGAAATTTTTGTCCCAATTACACTCTTAAAGTCTGTATATTTATCTCATGAATCTGGAACGATTACCCGACAAGCTGCTAATGGCACGTCATAGTCATCTCACAGACATGTTAAATAACATGCCGTTATTGTCTTGGCCCAAGAGCAACATAATATTTGCCAGATCAAACCCAAAAGGGACTCAACATTCACCCAAACGTATCTACCCCAACTCCCCTGACCGGGAGTACTACGAGCAGATCCTGAGAAAGAGGTGTGAGCTGGAAGAGCAGCTCATACAATTGGAAAATGCCTGGAGAAGCAAGCACGGCTTCCCCATCCCGACAGTGGTCGAGCGGCCGTTCGTGATAATAAACACGGGATCAAGACTCAGTATGGATAACTTCAATATGCTGAAGGAGTATTCCAACCCCAGGCCGATAGAGACAAACTACGTCTCCGGCGGGAAGCGCTATCGCTCCAGGCTGGAGCTTCATACGGCTGAGGCTTTGAGACTGCTGGGACTTGAATGGAAATACGAACCTGCCATAACGCTAAGTGTACCCGGCAGGTTCATGGGAGATCACAGGACCGTTACGATCAATCCCGATTTCGCGGTAGCCGTGCCCGAACTTCGAAGATTCTTTATCGTCGAAGCTCTCGGCATGCTGTCGGACAAGTCATACACCGAAGAGGCCTGTAACAAGATCAAGACTTATGCATACAACGGGATATATCCGTCGAAGGACCTGGTCCTCATTCCGGGGGACTCTACCTATATGCCGCCAATCGAAGCGATCTTATCGTCGATAGTATCCACCCTGGATCACATCTGTGCCGAAGTCGTCAGCGAAGCGGGCAGTCTGAAGCTCTGATGTGATCAGCAAGACGAGGAAAGCCCAGATCCACAAGAAATGTACGAAGTTCATCCAGGTTCTGGTTGGACCTGGGACCGACGACTAATTCCTCAAACAGAGAGTCGTGACTTATTCCCTGCTCCGCGCAGAGAAGATCGTACTTGATCTTAAGGTAGCGCTTCACTTCGTTATCCTTGCACTCGTATTCGTAGCGATATGCTTCGGATGATTTACAAAAAGGCATGCCGATAAGGGTGTAAACGCGCCTTTCACACTCGGCCCAGAAGCTTCTGTTCTTATAGCTCGGTGCGTTAGTCAGGATATTGGAGACAAGGCGTTCCAGGGTATCCACGCCTTCAGCAGTAATATTTCCGGTCTTGAAGTATTCGTCCAACACGGAATAGAACTTATGCTTTCGGATATCAGAGTCATAGTAGACGTTGTTGAAGACTACATTGCAGCTCGAGAGAAGGTCCGCAAAGACACGTGTATTGATCTTAAGGCATACGCCTGTGGCGCGGTCGCCATAGCGTTCCCACTGAGATGCATCCTCTTCCTGAGATGAGAAGCACATGGCAAAAGGATACTCCTTGGATGCGTCTTCTATAAGGTTACAGAACATATTCACCCTGTCAGGCGAGATGCTCTTATAGTCGGCCCTTACGGAACTCACGATCTTATTGGTGAATTCTATAAGTTCCTTCTTATCGTTCATGGTAGAGGTATTGCCCCACCAGAATTCCTTATTGCGGATAATGCCGAACAGGGCCTTCATGGTGGTGTAGTGATAGATATATTCTCCGAATTCTTCTGTGACATTATTAGCTTTTACAAACATCGGTATCGCCTTCTTTCTATGAATATATTATCACAAATAAAAACCGCCGGACCTCACAAAGGAAGCCCGGCGGCAATATGCATATCAGTTTGAATATTATGCTTCTTCAGACTCTTCTACAGACTCGTCAGTAGTCTCTTCAGCATCAACTTCATCTGCATCCTCGTTATCCTCAGCATCGGAAGCGCTCTCGACAACAGTAACGGATGTGATGTGAGTGTTAGGTCCTTCATACCAGTAAAGGAAGCCCTCTACGTCAACTACATCGCCTTCCTCAAGATTGCTTACGAGATCGTAGAAATCAGCATCGTCACCATTGAGGTAATACTCAAGGCAGAACTCGTACTCTTCATCATCAAGAGAAAGAGTAACGTAGATATCGTCACCGGGCTGCTCGTTCTTGAACTCAACGCTGACAACTGTCATTTCAGAGAAAGATACGCGCTGATTCTGAAGGTCGATGAGCTCATCAGTACCGAGAAGGTCTGTAGCATCTACGGGCTCAGAGATCCAGAGACCATCCTCGATCTCGAATGTAGCGTCGATGATCTCGACCTCGCCGGACCACTCGGACTTAAAGCCTGTGACCTTGATCTTCTGTCCCTCAACGAGAAGATCGTAATCTTCCTCGGAGCACTCCATGTCATAGCAGAAGTAAGCACCGTCGGGATCCTGAAGATATACTGTAGCCTTGTCTTCCCACCAGGACTGCTTAGCCTGAACATAAGCCTCGATAACAACCTCATCATCGATAGCAGCCTCAGCATACTCGGCATAAGTCATTACGCCCTCGCTCTTCTCAAGAGCCTCGTCATCGCTAAGTGTTGCGATAGTAGCTTCTGTTGCCTCTGTCTCGGAAGCCTCTGTAGCTTCTGTAGCGGAAGTAGCGGGTGTTGTAGCAGGAACGATGCTTGCTGTTGTGCCGCCTGTCTGGCCGTTGTTACCACATGCTGCAAGGGAAAGTACCATTGCTGCAGAAAGTGAAACTGCGATAAATTTCTTCATAATGTTTTCTCCTTTATCTTTAACCCTAAAGAATAGATCTCCGATCCTTCGAAGATCACCCTAATTATACGACTTAAGATGAAGTATTCACTCTTTTTTGCGTTTTACGGCTCCATATACTACATATGCACCAATTAATACCCAGGTGATGCCCAGACATGTGAGCAAAGTGACAGAAGTTTGGGGCAGAGGTCCCAGATCCTTTTTGCCGTATTCATCCAGGTGGTACATTGACTTAACATCCTCAAAGAGAGCGTCGAGATATTCGTCATCCACGACTCCCCCTCGCCTTACGCTCTTGGCCGTATTCTCGATCATCTGCCCCGACGCATCACGAAGCGATGTGGAACCGTTGAAGACCGGGGTCACGAAAGTATTCTGCGCATTGGCAAGGAGCAGCTGCGACGCCTGTATCTTAATGGCATAGTGAAGATCGTCGTCCTCTCCGGCACGAGAGAGATAATCAAGATACGAAGGATCGTTCTGGGCTTTTAATGTGACAGGAACATAACCTTCCGTCTCTGCATACGCGATCTGCACTTCGTTGGTAAGAAGATACTGGGCAAAGAGCCATGAAGCCAGGACTTCCTGGGGATCAGCCTTATTGAAGACACATATGGAAGGTCCCTGGGAGATCATCTGCATATTTGAAGTATCGTACTGAGGCACGGGATATACCGCGAGCTCAAAGTCGACGAGCTTATCGGCACTGATATCAAGATGAGGAGCGGAAGATCCCATCCATGTGGCACCGGCCGTTGAGTCAACGGCAAATATGCACTGTCCCGCGTTAAGGAAGTTACCGGGATAGCTGGAGATCTTAAAAGTCGAGAACGCGCCCGACTCGGCATGCGAAGCGATCTCGCGAAGGATCTCCCTCGTAGTATCGTTAAAGATCTCGATGTTGCCGCCCGCATCAGAGTAACCTGCCCCCTGCTGGCGAAGCATCTGGATCATCATATTATCGGTAGACTTGTAGATAAAGGGGATCATCGTCATCTGACCGTTGACGGCAAACGTTCCGTCGTCATTTCTGGCCATGGCAGCCTCCGAGACCTCCCATACAAAATCCCATGTAAGGACTTCGGGAAGTTCATATCCCAGTGCCTCTACATAGGTCTTGTTGACATAGCAGGCTTCGGTAGATCTCATATAAGGGATCGCATAGTAATTGGTTCCAAGCCTGCACTCCTCTATGAACTGCGGAACGAATTCGTCAAAGGACGGCGAGTCGAACTTGAGTTCACTTCCTCCCAGGCCGTAGGAAGGATCGGAGAAGAGATCATCCAGCGGCACGACAACATTATCGCCGGTCATATATGTCGCGATATGGTCCGGATACGTGATGCATACATTAGGAGTCGTATTGGTGGAGATATTGGTTATTACGTCATTATAGATCTTGCCGTAGTCGTTATAGAGACGAAGCGTGACCGTTATGTTCGGATACAGTTCTTCGAAGGATTCTATGGCATTCTCGTAGATCTCGGTCTGTGTCTTATTGGTGTCGTTCTTCGCCCAGAACGTGATCTCATAATGCCGGGTCTCGTCGAAAGTATCAGGCACGGCAAATGCATCGCGGTAACGCGCGCCGTGACATCCGGCAAGAGACAAGGAAGACGCTGCCAGCAAGGCCGCACTCAAGGCACAGGATATTATCTTCTTCATAGTGATCATCCTTTCGTACCTCCTCTCGAGACTCCCGCCATGATCTTCTTGTGGAAGATAAGGAACAGGACTATGAGCGGCACGGAGATGGCAACTACCGCCGCCATCATCGCGGGGATATTCTCTCGGCCGAAGCCGTTCTCCCTTATCTCCTGTATTCCGTTGGATACAAGGAAATAGTTCGCGTCATCAGTGATTAGCCTGGGCCATACGTACGAATTCCAGCACTCGATGACCTTAAGGATGATTATGGTAACCACCGTAGGCTGGCAGATGGGGATCATGACCTTGAAAAGGTACTTAAGATCCGACGTACCGTCCACTTTGGCAGCCTTATAAAGTTCATTGGGGATCTGCTCGAAGTTCTCCTTGAGAAGGTATATGTAGAATACCGAAGTGACCGACGGCAGGATAAGTCCCGTAAAGGTATTGCGAAGACCTAAGTCCGTTATGGTGACGAAGTTGGTGATGATGACAAGCTCATTAGGGATCATCATGAGCGACAGGAATAAGGTAAAGACGATATTCTTGCCGCGGAACTCCAGTCGCGAGAAAGCAAATGCCGCGAAGACTATCACGAAGAGCATAAGCGCCGTAGTAACGATAGTAAATACGAGCGTATTTGCAAAGTACTTGCCCAGCGTCACCTGGGTAAATGCATCATTATAGTTCTGCCACGTAGGAGATGTGGTGTACATCTTCGGGACATATTCGGAATTATAGCTGCCGTAGCTCTTAAAGGAAGTAAGGATCATCCAGTAGAACGGGAAAAGGACGATCAACCCCCAGAGGGTCAGCAGAGTATATGTCACCGTCTTTCTGATAACGGCTCCCGTTCTCGCCTGCTTGCTTATCTTATCGTAATCCTGCATCTTGTCACCCCCTTATCACACGGGCTGCTTCCTGCTTATGAGCAGGTTGATGCAGGTGATCGTGAATACTATGGCAAAGAGGATGAGCGCGGCTGCGGAAGCATAGGAAGGATATCCTCCCGAATCTCCGTAGAGCATGTCGTAGACATAACCTACGATAGTATTCATGCCGGCTGCGTTGAGGTTGGTGCCGAAGATGGCTACCTCATCCGAATACGCCTTGAAAGCTCCGATAAATCCAGTGATCACAAGATAGAAGATCATGGGGGATATCATGGGGAGCGTTATCCTCGTAAAGATGCGAAGGCGCGGCGTGCCGTCTATCTTGGCGGCCTTGTAGTAGACTTCGTCAACTGATGCCAGGGCGCTGGTCAGTATCAGTATCTTAAAGGGAAGTACGACCCACACCGTGTAGAAGCACATGACGAACATCTTCGCCCAGTAAGGACCGTCTATAAAGTCAACGGGGCCTTTCCCAAAGAGCGCAAGGATCATATTGATAAGACCGTCGGTATACGGCGTCTTCTTGAACATGATCATGAAGACGAGTCCTACAGCCAGTGTGTTCGTGACATAAGGAAGGAAGAATATCGTCTGGAATAATTCCTTCAGTTTCTTTATGGAATTAAGTCCCAGCGATATCAGAAGGGCAAGTCCCGTAGACAGCGGCACCGTTATGATAACGATGATGAAGGTATTCTTTATGGCCTGCAGGAAGTAAGGATCATGCAGCACATAGGAATAATTATAAAGACCCGTACCATATGATGTCTGCGATGCCGAATTATATCCCTCCTCTACGGAGTATATGAGTACGTCGATCAGGGGATATACCATGAAGACGCCCAGGAACAATATCGCAGGCAGAAGATAGAGCCACGCCTTTAAGTTATTGCTCTTCATATGAGCCTCTCCTCACTGTCCTTAGCAAAAACGAATACTTTCTTCGGGTTGACGTCGAACCTTATCTCACCGGAAGAAGAGCTGATATTATTATCTGCCGTGACTATGGCTCTGGAAGGATTCTCCGAAGAAGCGTGCTTGAAGACGACGCTGGTATCTCTTCCCATTACTTCTATAGCCTTGAGCTCAGCCTTTAGAGCACCTTTCTTCCCCTCTAAGTTCTCGTCAAGGACAAAGCCTTCGGGACGGATGCCCACATATACATCCTGATCCTTTACGTCCTTCACGAAATCCTTTCCAAGGATCTTATCCTCGCCTATATAGAGCTCGCCGCCCTTTACGGAACCGTTATATACATTGATGGGAGGTGTTCCTAAGAACTTGGCTACAAAGAGATTAACCGGGTTGTCATAGACTTCCTGCGGCTTTCCTATCTGATTCACGACACCTTCCTTCATGACTACGATCATATCCGAAATGCTCATGGCTTCTTCCTGATCGTGCGTTACGAAGATAGTCGTGATGCCGGTAGTATTCTGTATCCTCTTTATCTCTTCCCTGGTCTGTATACGAAGACGTGCATCAAGGTTGGACAAGGGCTCGTCGAGAAGAAGGACACGGGGCATCTTAACAAGAGCTCTGGCTATCGCAACTCTCTGCTGCTGGCCGCCGCTCATCTCATTAGGACGTCTGTCCAGGAGTTCTTCTATCTGAACGGTCTTGGCAGCCTCCATGACCTTCTCTTCCATCTGCTCACGGGTAAGCTTCTTGTCGCCCTTTAAGTTCTCCAGGGGGAACATTATATTCTTCCTTACTGTAAGGTGAGGATAGAGAGCATAGCTCTGAAATACCATTCCTACACCCCTGTTCTCGGGAGGGAGCTTCGTGACATCATCGTCATCGAAGAATATCTTGCCTTCTGTGGGCACCTCCAGACCGCATATAAGATTTAACGCCGTACTCTTACCGCATCCGGACGGTCCCAGAAGACCTATGAGCTTGCCGTCGGGTATCTCAAAATCAAAGTCGTTTACGGCTATGACCTCGGATGCTATCTTCTTATTCCTGTTAGGAAACCTCTTCGTCAGATGTTCAAGTCTTATCTTCATGTATGACCCCTCCGGGAAGTACCTTGGCGGTACTGATAGAACACCTTGAGTATATCACAACAAGTTTTTTGAATCTTAAGAAAAGACCGTCTCTTGCGAAGACGGTCTCAACTTAACAGTCATCTCTTCTGAAGTGCTGCACGAACTCTTCCCTTGGGATCCTTTATAAGGACCATGACCATCCATATGATAAGGCCCAGGGCCACGGCAGCAACTCCCAGGAAAGCATCATTTAACATATCTGCCGCAGCGGGAGTAAAGAATTCGGCGCCAAGCTCAATGTATTCAAATACGGCATCCACGCTCCACATGAGAGCCGCGCCCCAGTATATAAGAGCGAGCGTTCCGATCTTCATTGAATCATCCTTTGCGGTGTACCACTTGATAGTGGCGATGATAGCTGCAAAAACAGTTATAAGGAGTGTCATTATACCTTCGCCTCCTTTACCTGCTCTGCGGGCTTATTCTTAAGAACCGTGTCTGCCACCTTACACATGATAAGCCATACAGCCGTGATGAGCACTGCCATGGAAACGCCTACTGTAGCGATCTCCTTTAGCATGGTAACGGTATCCTCCTTATCTGACATAGCAGTAAGGAAAGGGAACCAAGCGGTTATCTCACCGTGCCATATATGCTCGAAAGCAAGAAGTGCCGAGCCTCCGAAGAGCATCGTAGACAACCACTTTATCTTCCTTGCAAGAGGTATCTTGTCGGAAGCCTCCTTACCACCCTTCTTCTCGATATTCTTCTCTACTACCTTTACGATAACGGCCTCAGCCAGCGGAGCGGTAAAACAAGCCATAACTGCCTCCCATAAATATACAAAAAATGAAGTGCAACGCGCTCTTTGCGTTACACTTCATTCTAACATAGCGATTTTTGAAAATATGTAATAAAGTTTTGTCAGATTTCCTCGTCGGCTACAATATTTTTGGCATTCTGCTTACCCAAGTCGGAAAAGAAGAGCAACATGCTCACGAACATGAGAAGTCCTGCAGGAAACATTGCCATTCCCATATAAGCAGCCATTACCATAAATACAATACCGAGAAGTACACAAGTAGCCGAAAAGATCAGCGTGATATTTCCTTTCATAATGTTTATCCCCTTTGTTTCTTATGTATCGTTCCTAACCGATTTCATCATAAAGAACTATATCAAAGAGAGAGCAAATAAAACATTAAGATAAGATTAAGTTTCGCGAAAAGGGCTAAATTTTACAACTCTTACACATCTTTCAATCAAGTAGTATACATCTCATTGCTAATATAGCACCGTACCTGATAATTAATTATCAGACATACTTTTTCATAACCTTCCTTAAGGACTCTCGCCCCCCGGGAGTCCTTTCCCTTTGTTCAGAAAAGGCCCTGCTTCAAGGAATCGGGGTTAACTGCAGCAAAGTCCCTCTTGATCTCAAGAAAATCCCTAAGGTCCACAAGAAGAGCATAAAGAAGGGCTCTGTCCTCAAATTCCGCGCGCGAAGAAGGAAGAGGCTGCGAATCCATGTAGATATGAAGCCTGTCAAGAGAATCCAAAAGGTCCTTTACGTCGTTGTCCCTGCTGTACTCACGGGATACCTTCTCCAGGAATATGGAAACATGCTCTGCGGTCTCAGGCGCAGTATCGAGCCTTCTTACCTTGTTATACATCTGAAGGAGTACCTCGTACTGCTTGTCCCTCATCTTTATATATTCGATATCATATGTACTGTCATCCAATAGAGTATTGGCATGCTCAGACTTAGCTGCCCTTATGCCGTCGTCGATTATCCTGTCCAGCTCTTTAAGGCATTCTCCGTCGTAGCCTTCCACGTGCTTATCTTTTATCCTCTCGGCCATCCTTCGAAGGATGTTCCTTATCTGATCGTCAGCTTTGTTTCTAAGGTCTTCCACCTTTTTCTTCTGACCGGTGATACGAAGGTTCACGAGTATTCCCATACCAACGCCCAGGAAGAATATCAGTGCTTCGTTACCTAAAGCGGCAAAGCTCATGTTACCGAATGAGATAAAATGGGAAATAAGGACTGAATTTACGGCCATGGCACTTATCCACTTGAACTTCACACAGAGAGCTATGTAGAGGACAAGATACGCGGCAAAGCCCGCGACATTATAGCCGATCACGATAAAGGTGACTGCGGATATCAGGATCGCGCAAACAAAAGCCACCAGTCGGATGACCGCAGTCTTAAGGGTCTCCCTCTTGGTGGGCTGAATGGTAAGTATGGCGATGATGCCCGCAGATATATAGTTCTCGGCGCCCAACAAAACAGCAAGAAGTATCGCTGCTATAGACGCTGCGACGACAGTCAGTACATCAGACAGGTACTTCTCCATCAATTTCCCTTCTTCTTAACGGGCGTGATGGTTCCGTCAGGATGCTTGATGGACATATTCTCGAGCTGAGAGGAAAGGTTGCCGAGCACTGCCTTTCTGTAGATATCGCGGAGCTTCTTCTGCTCCTCCTTCTCGGCATCGGTCAAGCCTTCAGCCTTGGACTTATGTGCAAGTTCATTGATCCTCTTAATGGTTTCATCTAAAGACATATCTTCTTATTTCCTTTTCTTTTGCTGATGTGATTTTACCACAAGAAAAGATCCCGTGGCACGAACCACGGGATCTAGTTATATCTCATCTAAGATACGAGTTCTTATCAGAACTTACCTGCCTTTGCAGCCTCTTCGATAGAAACAGCTGTAGAAACAGTCATACCAACCATGGGGTTGTTACCTGCACCGATAAGACCCATCATCTCAACGTGAGCAGGAACGGAAGAAGAACCTGCGAACTGAGCGTCAGAGTGCATACGACCCATTGTATCTGTCATACCGTAGGAAGCAGGACCTGCAGCCATGTTATCGGGGTGAAGTGTACGACCTGTACCACCGCCGGAAGCAACAGAGAAGTACTTCTTGCCGGCTTCGATTCTCTCCTTCTTGTATGTACCTGCAACAGGGTGCTGGAATCTTGTAGGGTTAGTGGAGTTACCTGTGATGGAAACGTCAACGTTCTCCTTCCACATGATAGCAACACCTTCCTGTACATCGTTTGCACCGTAGCAGTTAACCTTTGCACGAGGTGAATCGGGGTTCTTGGAGTAGCACTTACGGAATACTTCCTTGAGCTCACCTGTGAAGTAGTCATACTCTGTCTCAACATATGTGAAACCGTTGATCCTGGAGATGATCTGAGCAGCATCCTTACCGAGACCGTTAAGGATAACTCTAAGAGGCTTCTGACGAACCTTGTTAGCCTTATCGGCGATACCGATAGCACCCTCAGCAGCTGCGAAAGACTCGTGACCTGCGAGGAATGCGAAGCACTCTGTGTCCTCCTCGAGGAGCATCTTACCAAGGTTACCGTGACCAAGACCAACCTTACGTCTGTCAGCAACGGAACCGGGGATACAGAAAGCCTGAAGTCCCTCACCGATAGCAGCAGCAGCGTCAGCAGCCTTGCGGCAGTTCTTCTTGATAGCGATAGCAGCACCTACTGTGTAAGCCCACTTAGCGTTCTCAAAGCAGATAGGCTGGATGCCTTCGATAAGATGATAAACATCAAGACCTGCAGCCTCTGTGATCTCTTTACACTCTTCAATGGAAGAGATGCCGTACTGCTTAAGAGCAGCAAGGATCTGAGGCTCTCTTCTCTCATATGATTCAAATAATGCCATTTTCCAGTTACCTCCTCAATTACTGCTTACGGGGATCGATGCAGCGAACTGCGTCATCAACACGACCGTACTTACCGGAAGCCTTCTGAAGGGCTGTGTTAGCATCGTCACCGGCCTTGATGAAGTCCATCATCTTACCGAAGTTAACGTACTTGTAACCGATGATCTCATCGTTCTCATCAAGAGCGATCTCTGTGATGTAACCGTCTGTAAGCTCAAGATAACGGGGACCCTTATCGAGTGTACCGTATGTTGTACCTACCATTGTACGTGTTCCCTTACCAAGGTCCTCAAGACCTGCACCGATCTGAAGTCCGTCCTCAGAGAACGCACTCTGTGTACGACCGTAAACGATCTGAAGGAAGAGCTCTCTCATAGCTGTGTTGATAGCATCACAAACAAGGTCTGTGTTAAGAGCCTCAAGGATCGTAAGACCGGGGAGGATCTCAGCTGCCATAGCAGCGGAATGTGTCATACCGGAGCATCCGAGTGTCTCTACGAGAGCCTCCTGGATGATACCGTCCTTAACGTTGAGGGAAAGCTTGCAGCAACCCTGCTGAGGTGCGCACCAGCCGATACCGTGTGTATAACCGGAAATGTCCTTAACCTCTTTTGCCTTTACCCACTTTGCCTCTTCGGGGATCGGAGCGGCACCGTGATGTACACCCTGGGTAACGGGGCACATATTCTTTACTTCTGCTGAGTAAATCATAAATATTCTCCTTCCGTTGATAATACGTTGAATACCATTTAAAGATTATAATTCAGGGTCTTCAAGTTAGCAAGGTAAAGTATGGGGCATAAAACGAGCAAAAGAAAAGCGGCCGGAACATACAGCTCCTGGTCGCCTTCCGTCTATCCCATTATTCGCATTAAAAGGTTACGAACAACTAAATGATACACTTCGGTTAACGACCTTTCAACGATCAGTTTCCCTCGTGAAGCATTTTTGTTGAATGTGCAACACTTGTTACCCGTATGGTTTCTTTCTGCCCCCTTCATCTAGTGCAATGTGCCAAAAGAGTCTTACAAAGTTGCCTCATATATCGGTTATTTGGTCTTATTGAAAGAACACCACCCCTATTTATATATTTAGTAGTGTTGTAAAAAAGATATTTCGATTGGAGAGATCTATGTCAGCTTCAAAGAACAAGCGTCCCTTCTTCGCTCATTACAAGAAGATCTTCGTAAATGAGTTCAAGGGCTATAACAGCAAAGCTTTCTTAAATGATGTTACTGCCGGCATCACGGTAGGTGCGGTAGCACTTCCCCTGGCACTAGCCTTCGGTGCGGCAAGCGTTGACGCCGAGCATGCGGCTATCGGTATCGCGGGAGGTCTTATCACTGCTATCCTCGCAGGTATCATCTCAGGACTTCTGGGCGGAGGATCCTTCCAGATCTCAGGACCTACGGGTGCCATGGCGGTCGTCCTCGGAACTATCGTATCCGGTAAGTACGGACTTCAGGGAATGTTCGCGGCGACCTTCATATCGGGTCTTATCCTGCTGATCGCGGGACTTTTGAGGTTCGGTAAGCTGGTACAGTTCATACCTAAGCCAGTAGTCACGGGATTTACTTCGGGTATCGCGCTCGTTATCGCCATTGGACAGCTCAAGAACGCTTTCGGCGTGCAGGCTTCAGGCGAGAGCACCATAGATAAGCTCCTGGATTTCTTCGCACATATAAAGGATACGGATATGACCACCCTTATCCTTACGATAGCGGTCATCGTCATCATGGCTGTATATCCCAAGAAGCTCGGCAAGTATGTCCCCGGCTCCCTTGCAGCCATCATCATCATCACTGCGGTAACTACTATAGCCAAGCTCGACGTAGCTACTATAGGAAGCATCCCCAGGTCCATCATCAACGCCGAGAAGCTCAACGTAGCTGACGTCAATGGTCAGATGATCGCAGAGATAATGGAATATGCCATAACCATCGCACTCCTCGGCATGATCGAGTCTCTACTCTGCGGTACATGCGCAGCAGCCATGAAGAAGGAGAAGTTCGACTCCAACGTAGAGCTCATCGCTCAGGGTGTTGCCAACATGGTAGTGCCTTTCGCAGGCGGCGTTCCTTCCACAGCTGCTATCGCAAGAACATCCGTTGCCATCAAGAGCGGATGCAGGACAAGGCTTACATCCGTATTCCAGTCCGTTTTCCTTATCGCATGCATGTTCATCTTGGCTCCCGTCATCGGCATGGTACCCTATGCAGCTCTTGCAGGCGTCCTTCTCATGACTGCTTACAGGATGAATGACTTTGCTACCATCAAGTCTTATTTCACGCACAAGCTCACCGATGCCATCGTGCTCTTCTTCGTCACCATGGCTGCTACCGTCATACTCGACCTTACTTACGCAATCCTTATCGGCGTAGGCCTTGCGATGGTACTTACCATCAATACTCTTGCCAAGATCAGGGTCAACGTGGAGGAAGAGACACTCATCAACCAAAAGGATGCAGCTATCGTATACAGCGTAGGTGCTTATTTCTTCGCTAACGGCAAGGAGCTCAAGAAGGCTATCGAGAAGTGTCAGAAGAAGTACGATACTTATATCCTCTCCTTCCGAGGCGTTGTCTTCGCAGACGTATCCGCTGAGACAGAGTTCGTGGAGGCCGTTAATTACATCAAGGAACTTGGTGCCGACTACTGTTTCGTAGGCATGAACGACTTCGTTACGGCAACTCTTGAGAAGACCGGCTTTAGTGAACACGTAGGCAAGGATCACATATATAAGAACCTTGAGGAGTACGTAGCAAGTATAAATAAGGCTTAATATACAACCTTAACGAAATGCAAACGGCGCGCCCGATGAAGGACGCGCCGTTGTTGTTGCTCTCTTTTCTTCTTATCAGAACTCTTCGCTGTTGATCTCGAAGTAGCTCTGGGGATGTGCGCATACGGGGCAGATATCGGGAGCTTCTGTACCCACTACGATATGGCCGCAATTCCTGCACTCCCATACCTTTACGGAACTCTTCTTGAATACTTCCTGAGCCTCTACATTCTTAAGGAGCGCACGATATCTCTCTTCGTGATGCTTCTCGATAGCGCCTACTGCCCTGAACTTAGCAGCCAGCTCGGGGAAGCCCTCAGCCTCGGCAGTCTTTGCAAAATCCTCGTACATATCAGTCCACTCGAAGTTCTCGCCGTCAGCAGCTGCAGCAAGGTTATCTGCAGTGGAGCCGATTCCGCTAAGCTCCTTGAACCACATCTTTGCATGCTCCTTCTCGTTGTCTGCTGTCTTTAAGAAGATGGAGCTTATCTGCTCGAAGCCTTCCTTCTTTGCAACTGAAGCGAAGTATGTATATTTATTCCTTGCCTGGGACTCACCTGCAAATGCAGCCTTGAGATTCTCCTCTGTCTTTGTTCCTGCATAAGGATTGCTCTTCACTTCGGATACGAGCTCGAGCTTGTCGCCCTCAGCGCCGCATCTGGGACACTTGGGTGTCTGTCCGTCGGGAACTTCGAAGATCTCTCCGCAGAGCTTACATCTGTACTTTGCCATAGTCTTTTCCTCCACCTGTCATTTATAAGCCGTTTGTTATCCCCGTTGACGGGAACTACCTCTGATTCTAACACACGTCTCACAGTGTGTCCCTGTACTTTCCCAGTGTTTACAATTTGTTCGATAAAAGACCGCCTGCCCTAAGGCAAGCGGTCTAATGTCATTTTAGATCTATATCCCGAAGGGCCGTCAGCCAAGGGATTCTACCATCCTTGCTTCGATCATCTCGAATGTAAGAGGCAGCGCATCAAGGTATGCAGTGAAGATCTCCTCATCCGTAGCATCAGGGAACTGATCCCTTACGGACTGGATCGTAAGACCCGTATTAAGGAAACCTATACCGTACTTGACACCGTATCCGGGCTGGTTCGTAACGATCTGGTACATATGCTGAAGACCTTCGTCGCTGATGCTCTGACCGAGGAGCTCCGTAAGATAATCGGAACAATCGGTAAGATCCCATCCCTCGTAGTTGATGCCGATATCAAGTCTTGCGAAGATCAGTACATTGAGCTCGTTATCAGCCTGAAGAAGTGCCATAGCACTCTCATTCTCAACAAAATACTTGTAGCAGTAATTCTCAACATATGTAGCCCATCCTTCTGCATATCCTGTGGAATCGCAGATATAGAGATAAGGATGCTCGCAGACGCTCCTTGTGTATACGGACTGGAACATGTGTCCCGGGTAACCCTCGTGAGCACATGTGATACCGAATGTATCGTCCACGCCGCTCCTGTTGGTAATGATCATGTTGTGATCATATGTATCGAGGTGATAACCGAGGTAAGCTGCGGGGCTGAAGTTCTCCTCCAATGACTCTGGTACGTCTCTGGTGAAATACTCGTGATCGGGAAGATCCGGGAAATCGGGAGCGATAGCGTCGTAGAGATAATCGAGATTGGACTCTACGTCATCTCCCATGGAGCATGCGGGATTCAGATAATCGTTGTACCAGGATGTGTCACCGGATGAAGCGATAGCAGTAACGGAAGCCATCATGCCGGTAAGCATCGAATCGAGCTCAACGAGCGTCTCATCGATAGTCTTGGAAGAATTTGCGAAAGCGATGAAACGGACCTGATAGTATGCATCACCGCCGGGATATGCACATACACCCTGCTGTACTCCGCCGCTGCCGATAAGTGCGCCCATCCTCTCAGAGCACTCACGGAACTCGGGGAATACATAGTCGTGCATAGCAGCATCGTGATCTGCGATGAGCTGTGTTCTCTGATCATCCGTAAGGCCTGCGATGTTGTTGAGCCTCTCTGCGAATGAATCATAGAGGAAGCAATCATCTTCCTGTGATGCAAGACCGTCAAAGCTTGCTGCGATATCTTCATATACGGAATCGGTACAAGCAAATCCTCTTGCTGCCCTGTCCTCCTCAAAATCACAGATCTCATCATAGTATCTGTCCAGATCCTCGAGAAGAAGGATATAGTTCTCTGCATCCTCTACAGTCTCGAACTCAAGTACGTCAAGGATAAAGAGAAGATCACACTGAGGTCCGATCAGGGGATCGAATACAGGAGCATAATATGCAAATGCGGAATACTGGATCTCATAAGCACTGAGCTCGAGATCGTATACTACTTTGTCATAGAAAGCTCTGTCCTGATAGTCGAGCTGATCGGGATCGATGGAATAGAGGATATCGAGCTGATCGTCGATGAATGCAGCTTCTGCCACGTCGTCGGTCTCGATACTGCCCCATGTTACTTCATCACAGGAAAGTCCCTGTGCAGCGGGATCCGCATAGAGGATCTCAAAGTCAACATAGCTCGTTCCGATGTAGTGCTGAAGGATATCATGCTCTACCTGATCCAGGAGCTGTGATGCCTCATCGCCTCCGATAGTACCGGTGGCGTGAGCAGGATGGAGCTCTGCGTCAGTAGGAACATGATCAGGGTATGTAAGACCCGTCAGATCATAATCTCCGTCTGCATCGGTAATATCACCGAGACCGAGGTCAACGGAAGGATCCGTGATATCGGTAGTCTCGGAAGTCTCCTCTGTCTCTGTCTCTTCCTCCTCATCCTCGTCTTCGTCTTCATCGTCGTCATCTTCGTCATCATCGTCTCTATCCCTGTCTTTCCTGCTGGAATGACTTCCGTGATCCAGATCGAACATCTCCTCGATCTGCGAACATGCGACTGTCGGTGCCAATAAGCTCAGCATCAAGAGCACCGCCATAAACTTTCTCAATCTCTTATTCATTGTGGTATTTACCTCCCATGCCACATATTATGTATCTAATTTCTTTAACGATTGCGTACTAATTTTAAAGAATTAATTAAATAGGTCGTCCGAATTTTCAATTTCTTCATCAATCTCATCATCGATGCCGTCATCTTCGTCTAGCATACGGTATTTCTCCGCAAGCTGTTTCTTCAAGGCTTCATGATCGTTCCTGCCGAAGTTCTCCTTGGGAAGATATGCCCTGAACTCAAATCCGTCAGGACGCATCGGAGCGGCAAATACCAGTTCGCATTCGCTCTCGAGTGCCACCTTCAAGGAATCCAGCTTGGCCGCATCGAACAGATACTCGTCCTTAGGAACTATAACGGCGGCAAGATATGTCTCCCCGTTCCTTTCAACATCGACAACACACGCTTCCTTTACACCGTCTACTCCCATAAGGCATTCCTCGATGACGTACGGGTATACGATCACGTCGTCGCGCTGGAATATATTCTTGGAATTACCGTCAAAGTAGATAAATCCCTTCTCATCCGCGTGCCCGAGGTCGCCTGTAAGTATCCAGGTACGGCCGTCCTTGAACCTTCTTATGACCCTTTCTCCCGAACCGTCGTCATCCTTGTAGCAGCTCATGGCAGACGGAGTGCAGACACATATCTCACCCATCTCTCCGGGACTCATCTCCCTTTCGCTGTCGGCATCCATTATCTTTACCATGATCCCGGGAAGAGGGATACCGAATATCCTGTTGTTCTTCAGTTCTTCAGGGTTGTAGATATATACGGCGCCTGTCTCGTCCATGCCGTAGATACGCTCGATGGCCGTATTCGGGCTGTGGAGCTTCAGGAAAGACTTGAGCTCATAGTTCTGTCCTATGTTCATCACGGCTCCGCAGGAGATGACCTTCTTAAGGAAAGAGAGATTTACGGGCATCACCTTGAGCCTTCCTATCATCTGCATCAGAAGTCCGGGATAAGCGATAACGACATCAGGCTTATATATGAGCAGGGCCTCTGCTGGGAATCTGCTTATGTCTCCCGCATAAAGGAGCAGCGTACTTCCGGATAAGAGAACGCTGTGGACTGCAAGGCAGAAGCCGCACGAGAAGGATCTGTCTATTAGGGACAATACCCTGCCTCTCTCCTTTCCGAGAAGAAAAGAATCCATGCAGCTCTGGGCATTGATCGCTCTGGAAGACAACGATGCCACCATCACCTTGCCGGTAGCACCTCCGTTGCCGAAATAGATCGCATCACTGTCAGCGGAGATATCCGTCTCAAATGAGAGATCATCTCCGGAATGTTCCTCCATGAGCTCTTTGAGCTTCAAGACCCTGGTCTCGGAAGGAAGGTTCATCTTGTTATACTTGACGGAATCACGAGCCGACAGATTCCTTATGGACTTCTTTATCCTGTCGTGAAATGCAAAGTAATCTGAATATCTTGCCACTATGACGGTACGTACCGAGGTCTCGCCCAGCACGGATACACACGAAGCAAGAAGATCAGCCGTCATCACGGCGACCGTAGCACCGGTGGCATTGCAGATCCTCTTGAAGCCGTCGGGACCGAACTTGGGATTGAACATGGACACTGCTGCGCCTATCTTGGAGGCGGCATACACGCTGAATACCGTGGCAGGGATACCGTTGACGCACAAGGCAAGCACATCGCCCTTGCCAAGACCGAAGGAGCGTAACGCAGACGCCAGTACATCGGTGCGGTTCATAAGCTCCGAATAAGTAAACTTACGCCTGCCGTGCTGGATGGCGACCGCTTCCGGATGGTCCTTCGAACTCTTCTTCAAGGCTTCATACAACGTCAAATCCGTGTAAGATGCTTCCGAAGAAGGTATATCCCTATAATACTTACTCCATATAGTGTCCATAAGTATAATTATACACTCTCATTTTTCCTTAACAATCGGCGAGGTGTACAAACTTATGTTCACTAAGTATCGTGCCTGTGTTATACTTCGGTTATGGCTAAGAGTAAGACTACGTTTTTTTGTAAGGAGTGCGGATTCGAGACCAGCGGCTGGATGGGCAAGTGCCCCGGCTGCGGCCAGTGGAACACACTCGTCGAATCCACGAGCGTGACGGGTTCCTCCAAGAGCTCATCCGCCAATACCAAGAGCGACGCCCCCGCATATAAGGCCGCATCTTATAACTGGACTGACAGCAAAGGTACCGTAAGGCTCAAGGACGCAGGCAAGGAAGACTATGTGAGATTCTCTACCGGTATCCCTGCCCTGGACGAGCTCTTCGGCGGCGGCATCACCAACGGATCCGTGACGCTCGTAGGCGGCGAACCCGGTATCGGTAAGTCTACGCTCCTTCTTCAGCTGGCGGATTCCTATAAGGGCGATGGCGATATCCTCTATGTCTCAGGCGAGGAATCTCCCGCGCAGATCGGAATGCGAGCCGAGAGGCTGGGTATAAACAGCGACAGGATCGTCATCTGCGCCCAGACTTCTTTTGAGATAATAGCCAAGGAGATGCTCTCCTTAAAGCCGGGACTTTGCATAATAGATTCCATACAGACATTATTCTCGGAGAATATCCAGGGAACTCCGGGCAGCGTATCCCAGGCAAGAGAAGTCACCGCAGGTCTTATAAGGATAGCCAAGAGCAATGATATGCCTATCCTCCTCGTAGGCCACGTTACCAAGGAGGGTTCCATCGCAGGTCCCAAGACTTTGGAACACATGGTCGACACGGTCCTCTACTTCGAGGGAGATAATACGGGATCCTACAGGATCTTAAGATCTGTCAAGAACAGGTTCGGAAGGAGCAACGAGCTGTCATTCTTCGATATGCAGGAGAAAGGCCTCGTAGCCGTAGACAGCAGTTCCGCCCTACTTGTCATGGGTCGCCCGCTCAATGCCCCCGGCTCCGCGCTCACATCTACGCTTGAAGGCGGCAGGGCGCTTACGGTGGAGATACAGGCCCTCGCCTCAGACTCTTGCTACGGCACGCCTCAAAGGATGACCTCGGGTCCCGACAGGAACCGTGTATCCATGCTGCTTGCCGTCGCGGAACAGACATTCAAGCTGGCTCTTAATACAAAAGATTGCTTTATCAATGTCATAGGCGGCCTTCGAATCACCGATCCGGCCTGCGATCTGGCGATAATATCAGCGGTAGTATCTTCCGCCAGGAGGATCCCCGTACGCGAGAATACCCTCATAATCGGCGAGGTCGGCTTATCGGGCGAGCTCCGCCCCGTATCTTCCGTAAGGCAGAGGATCGAAGATGCCGCCAAGGTCGGTATCTCCACTGTCGTATTACCCAGCAGTTCAAGGAACGGTCTCGAGAAAGATAAGGATAAGCCGGGCAAGATAGAACTCATATTCGTAGATAATATTCAGGAAGCGGCAGACGTGCTCTTCTCATAAGGTAAGGAGAATAAGATGACAAAGCGGTTATATGTGATAATCCCCGCTGCAGGAAGCAGTACCCGCATGGGAAAGAACAAGCTGTTCCTGAAGATAGGCGGGATGACGGTCATCGCCAGGACACTGTCTGCCTTTAAAGATCTTGGAGAAGCAGGTGTCGACATATCTGCCGTCCTTGTTACGAACGAAGCTAATAAGAAGCTGCTGGAAGACGAAGTCGCATCTTACGGATTCGAATTTGCAGAAAAGATAGTCTTGGGAGGATCTTCCAGGACCGAGTCCGTATATAACGGTGTCAAGGCGCTTAAGGACCTGGCTGTCCCGCCTTCATCTGACGATGCAGTCTTCATCCACGACGGAGCAAGACCTCTGGTAGATACGGATATCCTAAGCGACGGTCTTAAAAGGCTTCAGACATGCGATGTATGCGTGGCAGGAGTCCCATTGAAGAATACCGTAAAGGAAGTCAGCGGAGATATCGTTGCCAATACTCCCGACAGGTCTTCACTCGTGGAAGTTCAGACACCACAGTGCTTTAAGTACGATGTTCTTAAAAGATCTTACGAGAATGCCGTCGCCAATAACATCGAAGCGACCGACGATACTGCCCTGGCTGAACTACTGGGCTATAAGGTAGTGATAAGCAAGGGTTCTTACAGGAACATCAAGATAACGACTCCCGAGGATATAAAGATAGCTGAAGCTCTCATGTAAGGTCTTTGTAGTCCTGACACAAAGGCAACAGCTCAAATTTGTTTAATATTTCCAACCGACCCGCTAAATCTTTAGTGTTAGTATAAAAGTAGTTTTAAGACATTTTTAAGAAATGTCTTGGCGGATCTTCTTCTTACATTTGATCAGTAGTTATTCCTCCAAAGAGGTAAAGGGACCGTGAGAACAGTTAGTTATCTTCGGTCCCTTTAGTATGTTATTCCACAGGCCTTTTAAAGCTCATCAGGGAGAATACCTGTACGCCTTCTCCTCTTCCGAACCCCGTAAGACCTTCTCCGGTGGTAGCCGTAATGCCGATCCTCTTCTCATCTATTCCGAGAAGCTCGGAAAGCTTGGTCCTTATCCCCGGGATATGCGCCTTGAGCTTGGGACGAAGACACTCTATCGTTATGGAGAGGTGGACGATCTCATTGTCCCCCAGGTCCTTCATGGCCTCCCTTAAGTAGACCGATGAATCCTTTATCCCGTCCTCCAGACAGATCTTATCTGCGATACCGCCCAGGATATTGATCCCGGTACAGCCTGAGATCGCATTAGTCACGGAGTGAAGTATAACGTCACCGTCACTGTTGGCCGAGTACCTTCTGTCGTGAGGAACATCGTATCCTCCGAGCTTTATGGTGTTAGTCTCCTTGTCGAGGATCTCATCCTCGAACCTGTGACTGTCCTGTCCTATCGTCGTAAAATACTCATACTCCATAAAGATCACCTTTCATTATTGAAGCTTAGTATAGTCCGGTGTATAGCCGTTACTTTCAAGCCATGAAGCTACATCGCTTGCATCCCATGTATCGTAATTGAATCCTTCGAACTTCACCGGTGTTCCTCCGGGCGGGATAAGAACGAACTCAGGATATGCCTCTACCGAATAAGTGCCGCTAAGCCCCGTTTCGACCATGCCGTCTACGGCAATGAACAGGACCTGATCGGACAATACCTGCGCTAAGTCCTCGACTCCTGCCGTTATGCCTATCGTATCAGACGAAGCCATGGAATTATAGAAATACAGACATACCGGGACCTGACCTTGTGCCAGGAGTCCGTCGATATCGGTTACTTCCCTGTACAGGATACCGAAGTATCCGGCCTCCTCATCCGGGATCTGCTCATAGGTCATAGCAGTCAGCGAAGCAGTATAATCTGCTTCTCCCAGATACTTGGAACATCTTCCGTATATCGAGGTATCCGCAGCGCGCGAGCAGGAGCATAAGGAAAGCATGAGAGACGCTGTAAGGAGCGTTCCGGCTATCAGCCGGCAAGCTTTGCTTCTCATAAGAGATCTTCGATCGCCTTTACCGTATTCGCGAGGATATCAGCCTCCAGATCTTCCACATTACCCGAATCTACGAGCTTAGTTGAGGAAGGATCCATTGGAAGCTTATCCAGGATATCAAGACCTGCTTTCTTAGTGGATTCCTCGAGCACGTCGTCGCTTCCGAAGAGGCTCATCTTCTCACCGCAGTGAGGACAGATGATATAGCTCATATTCTCTACAAGACCCAATACGGGAACGTTCATCATGGATGCCATATTCCTTGCCTTGCTGACGATCATGGATACAAGATCCTGAGGAGTAGACACCATCACGATACCGTCAACGGGAAGAGACTGGAATACAGTAAGAGGGACATCGCCCGTGCCGGGAGGCATATCGATAAGAAGTACATCTAATGTACCCCAGTCGACATCTGTCCAGAACTGTCTTACAAGCCCTGAGATAACGGGACCTCTCCAGATAACGGGAGATTCCTCATCGTCGGTAAGAAGGTTCAGGGATACTGCCTTGATGCCCGTCTTGGTAGAAGCGGGAACTATATGGTTCTCCTCGGTAGCCGTCAAGGTCTCCTTGAGACCGAAGGCACGCGGAATGGAAGGACCCGTGACATCGGCGTCCATTATTCCGACCTTATAGCCCTTACGTGCAAGGAGCACCGCAAGAGCTGAAGTAACGAAGGACTTTCCTACTCCTCCCTTACCGCTTGCCACGCCGATGACTTTCTTGATATCTGTATTTGCATTAGAAGGCTCCACCGTAGGAGCAGAGCTTCTTTGAGCTTCACCGTTTGCAGAAGGGCAGGTGCTCTGTGAAGTACAGCCTGCCTTAGAAGGGCATGAATCACATGCTGACATATGTTAGTCTCCTTTTAATTAAATTAGATATTGATTATACACCCGAATATCAGAAGGCGATAAGCTCCGCCTTGCCGTCTTCTACAAGGATGTAGGAAGGCATCGTACCGTTCTTGGGGATAGAAGGCGATCCGGGGTTCATATATCTGAAGCCGTCCTTTATGACATCGCAGGCTACATGCGTATGTCCCGTCATGAGGATCGCTCCTTCGGGCAGGAATACGGGCGGGTTGGTATCACTGTGGTGATGACCGTGGGTAGCAAAGATAGTAAGATCTCCGCTGGTTACATATATGTACTCCGCCATTATGGGGAATTCCAGTACCATCTGGTCAACTTCGGTATCGCAGTTGCCCCTTACCGCAAGTATATCCTTCTTGTACTCGTTTAGAAGTGCTATGACTTCCTTGGGAGCGTAGTCCGAAGGAAGATCATTTCGAGGTCCGTGGTAGAGCAGGTCTCCCAATAAAAGGAGCTTATCCGCTCCCGTCTCCTTATACTTCTCTATTATCCTTCCGGCCCAGCCTATGGAACCGTGGATATCTGATGCTACCATTATCTTCATTTCTTTCCCTCCGTAGGTCTTATATCTTCCAGCTGATCCTGGAGATATCTTATAGTCTCGTCGTTATCGTCACCGTGGCCCGGACGAAGGATGCTCAATATTCGAAGCTCGGATCCTTTGATGGTATCTAAGATAGTACCTATCTTCGCGCCGGCCGCATCCTTGGTCTTTACCAGGCCCTGCTTGCCGATATCCACATAAGATCCCAGGAGCTCACGTTCCTCTGCCCTGTGCTTCTTGGAAAGCTCCTTCTCCTCTTCGCGGTGCTTTGAATACATCTCACGAAATTCCGAGTAAGACTTATTCGTAGTCTCCACGACGGGAGTAGTCGTAGTCACGATATTATCAACTGTACCGTAGATCTGGGAGCCGAGCTTATCGGACACCAGCCTTATGCCGCCGGATATATTGCCTATGAACTTCACCTTGTCACTCAAGCGGAAGATACTTGTTACGGTAACTACGATGTCTAATACCAGTATCATGGAAAAAGTCGACACGATAACTCTCTTTACCGGAGAACTCATAAAGCCTATGATCCTCATGACCGCGGGATGGAGCATATACATACCCAGGGAACATGCAAGACCCCAGTAGATGAAGAATCGAAGACAGATAAATCCGTGGAAATTGAACTTATAATCCGAATAGTCCCACCATCTCATGTGGAAGATCCAGTAAAGGACGACGCCGGCGATAAGCTCTACGGTAGTAGCGATAAAGGCTGAACCGAAGAACAAGAGCGGA
Organism: Oscillospiraceae bacterium; assembly: GCA_900176545.1. Lineage (GTDB taxonomy): Bacteria > Bacillota > Clostridia > Saccharofermentanales > Saccharofermentanaceae > Saccharofermentans. Next base: position 12,568 of record FWXP01000004.1, on the reverse strand, counting down.
AAGTTATGCACGAAAGGCCTGAAGAACCATATGACTCCGTAGAATCCTATGCCGTATACGGGACAGTGGGGGCCGTTAAGGAATCCCCTGTTGATGAACTTCTCTTCCGTGACACCATAATAGATGACTTCCACTATCCAGCCGATAAAGCCGTAGATATAGAACATTATCATCGAATCCGTGAACTCAAACGGGAGTATGCCGTTGAGGAACGCGACCAAATGCCAAAATCCGGACATCAGGGATTCTCCTTGACTGCCTTCATGACTCGATATCCTCCGCTGATAGCTACCGTCTCGCAATTGCCGAAGAGCTCCATGAGCTTCTTCTCAGAAGACGGCGCACCCTGCTTTCTCTGGAGAACAGAATAGATAGAGGCTCCGGGAGCCATATGCTCATAAGCCTGCTCGTAGAACGAGAATACGGTCTGCTTGCCTGCCCTGACGGGAGGATTGGTCATGACTATGTCGAAGATGTCACTCTCATCGAGCGCGGAGAGCACATTCGACTGCATGCACTTTGTGAGCTTGACGTTATTGGAAGCCATATTCTCGCGGGCAAGCTCTACCGCACGTGCATTAACGTCAACGGAAGTAACCTCGAAGGACATGAATACCGACTTCATGACAACACCTACTACACCGTAGCCGCAGCCTAAGTCAAGGAGCCTTTCGCCCTTCCTGGCGCCTCTCTCCTTTATATCTTCGATAACTGAATTGATGAGCAGGTCCGTACCTTTATCTACATCGTTCCTGCTGAATACGTTAGTATCGGTCACAAAGCTGAAGTTGATACCGTTAGCCCTGTAATCGATGAGCCTTCTGTCGGACGGAGTGTCCGGCATGCTGTCATAGTAATGCGCCATTACCTGATTCCTTTTGTTTCCTTCTTATCACATCATGGAGATGATCTTATCATTTATGCCGGCGAGGGCCGCTGTCCTGCTCCATGGCATCTGACGGCACTGGATAAAGCCGTTCCTTATAGCCTCGGCACAAGCCTTCACCTCGAGAGCGTAACCTGACAGGCCGCTTCTCTCGTCGCTGTCTATGAGCTTTCCGTCCTTGTCGAACAGCTCGATCATCTCATAATTATTGATATTCTTTATCTTGATGTATCCCTTCTCGCCAATAACGGCAGCGTCGGCATCAGTCCTTGCATCCATGGTCACGTAGGATACGCACTGAGCTCCGTCTGCTCTCTCGAGGATATAGCTCGTGTCCTCATCGATACCGGTCGAATACTTTCTGGAACGTACGCTTACGGGATAGATATCGTCGCCCATGACCGACATGGCAAGATGCGTAGGATATACGCCGAGATCCAAGTAAGCTCCGCCTCCGAGCATGGGATCAGTGAGCCTCGGACGATCCTTGATGTCGTAACCCAGGTTAGAGGACATATACCTTACGGCGCCTATCCTTCCGTCCCTGATCCACTTTATGACCTTCTCATGCAGAGGCATAAATGCGGTCCACATAGCCTCGCACACAAAGAGATTCCTGTTCTTTGCCTCCGAGAAGATACTGTCAGCCTCAGCCTTGCTCATGACGAAAGGCTTCTCTACAAGGATATTCTTGTACTCCTTAAGACACGTTATGGCATTCTCGTAATGATACGTATTGGGAGTAGAAATGTAGACAAGATCTACGTCGTCTGCCGTAGCGAGCGCCTCATAAGATCCGTAAGTCTTGGCATAGGGACAGTACTTCTTCGCGAAAGCATTAGCACGCTTCTTATCGCGCGATGCTACAGCTACTACCGTAACATCGGTAATGTCCGTAAGGTTCTCTGCCATGACCGAGGCCATCTGCCCGCAGCCCATGATTCCTACTCTCAGCATAACGATCACATCCTTACTTTTGGAATACATAATGATTTTAGTTGATAGGAGCTTAAAGTTCAATTCGGAACTCTTTATTTATATATTAAGATTTACGATGATTATTCATTGAAACTTGAATTGACGGATAATACAATAAGACCGTAAAGACAAGACGAACGGAGATATATTAATGAACGACATCTACGTAGTAGGTCACAAGAACCCGGATACCGATTCCGTTGTATCCGCCATGGCATACGCGGCACTTCGCAATGCCTCCGGAGACAGGGAATACAAAGCGGCACGACTTGACCACGTAAGCGACGAGACAAGGAGGATGCTGAATAGATTCGGATTCCAGGCTCCTCTCAAGATAAGGGATGTAAGGACTCAGGTGTCCGATATCGATTTCGATACCCCCCCTGCACTTGACCCTACGGTCACATTGGATCACGCATGGAAGATCCTTCAGGACGGAAGCAATACCACCATACCTATAGTAAATTCCGACGGTACCCTCTACGGAACATTATCCGCAGGCGATATCGCCACATATAACATGAACACCATCGAGGCACCGGAAGTATCGGATCTTCCCCTGTTCAACCTCCTTGGAGTTATAGAAGGAAGGATCATAAACGACGGCGGAGATATGGTCAATTCCGTATCAGGTAAGATCGTCATCGCACTTCCTTTGAACGAGGATTCACTCATGTTCAAGGGCGAACACAACATCGTCCTCTGCGGCAATCAGCCCGACATGATAAGGAGAGCCCTGAAGGAGAATGTCAATGCTCTCATCCTCTGCGGCACCAATGCAGACAGCGAGATCTTAAAGGAGTACAAGGACAGCAGGACATGTGTCATCTACTCTCCTTTCGATGCACTTTCCGTATCAAAGCTCATCTATCAGGCTGCGCCGGCTTCAAGGGCATGTGCTACCGGCGATGTTGTCTGCTTCCACTTAAGCGACTATATCGACGATGTTCGTGAGATCGTCTTGAAGAGCAGGTTCAGAAGCTACCCCGTCCTGAACGAGAACGACAAGGTAGTCGGTACTCTTTCCAGGTTCCACCTCTTAAAGCCCAGGCATAAGAGAGTCGTCCTCGTCGACCACAACGAATCAGCTCAGGCTGTTCCGGGGCTCGACCAGGCAGACCTGCTGGAGATCATCGATCACCACCGTCTTGCCGATATCCAGACAACACAGCCCATCAGGGTGCGTAATGAGCCCGTGGGAAGCACGACTACCATCGTAGCCGAGATGTATCAGGAGCACGGCGTTACTCCCGCTCCCAATATGGCCGGTCTCATGGTATCCGCCATCCTGTCAGACACCGTTATGTTCAAGTCACCTACATGCACCAAGAGAGATATCGCCATGGCTGAGAGACTCTCAAGGATCGCAGGTATTACCATAGAGGAGATCGGAGCAGAGCTCTTCGACGCTTCCTTCTCCGATTCCAAGACCGCAGAAGAGCTAATCGGTGCGGACTTCAAGGAATTCCATATCGCCGGTCAGACTCTTGGCGTATCGCAGATCATCTGCGTCGACTCCAAGAAGATGCTCGAGAGGAAGGAAGAATTCCTCGATACCATGAAGCTCCTCAAGAAGAAGAACGGCTACGACATGATCATCCTCATGCTCACCGACGTTCTCGTAGAAGGAACGGTGCTTCTCTACTTCGGCAACGACGATACCATAAGATATGCATTCTCCGTCGAGCCCAAGGACAACGAGGTATTCCTTCCGGGAGTCATGTCCAGAAAGAAGCAGATAATCCCCATGCTTACAGCTCTGTGGGGCTGATACTTCAAATTCAGGCATACAACAAGGCGCCTCCCTCACGGGAGACGCCTTTTCTTTATGCATTTCGTGTAATGTCCTTTATTACTCTACTATGATCGTACCTTCCCAGAAAGCATTTCCGTCAGGGTCATAGAACGTGAATCCATATTCACCCGCCTCGAGCGTACCATCTCCGGGATATACGGCAACGAATACCTCATCATCAGATGTTGCCACTACTTCACCGTTAAGTGTGACCTCTGCGTGGTATCCCGTGAAGTCGGGCTCGCCGTTCTCTGTTCCATATGCATGTGATATAGCGATATACATGGAATCCGTCGTGGCATATCCGATGTTGTTGTCATAGTCGACATCATCACAGCCCATGTAAGAAGCTCCATAGAGAACAACATCCCCCGTGGATCCGGGCTCAGTCTCCTGCTCGTAGTCCTCAATAGCCTCACCGAAGGAGAAGAAAAAACGATATCCCGTAAAGTCATATACTTCCTCGATGATATCCTCGACTCCCTCTACTTTCCATCCGTCATCCGTCTTGTTGAGTTTCAATGTCATCTCGATATCTGTCGTATCGTAGGAAGGGATGGCATCGATCAAGTCGGAGATCTCCTCAAACTCATCATCCTCCAGAAGAGCCTCGACGTCTACCATGGTGAACGTAACATCGATCTTGCCTGTTCCTTCCTTGCCGTCTGCCTCTACCGACTCCTCGTCGACTTCATATGTAAGTGTCTTTGCGATGGAACCGATAAGCTCTGCCGCGTCAGCCGTATAGACATCACCTTCCTTAATGTCCAATACTCCGGGCAACATCTCTGTTACGTCGTCATCGAGCTCGTCGTCAGACATGTCGATGATCGTATCGGCATCAAGACCGGTTATGGCATTGCAGAATTGCTTGGCTGCAAGGGTAACCTCGTCTTTGGACTTGTCGAGGAACGAACATCCCGTCATCGACAGCAGAACACTTCCGGCAAGCACCGTGCTTACCAATCTCTTTGTTGTCTTCATCTTAATATCCTCCTTATTCCGCCACGATTTCCACTCGTGGTTAACGATGATTATATATTATTCCCGTCGACTTTACTCACCAATTCGGAAGAGCTCGGAATAACTCCGATTTGTTAAAGTGGTACATACAAAGAGATAAGGGGACGTCCCTTGGTGAATCGCTTCACTTTGGAACATCCCCTCCAGTCTTGGAAGACTATCCTTCCTCTCCCCTATCCATACTTTGACATTGGCTTATGTTATGCTGCATCTCCTACTCGACATGTAGCTTCTACTACAGGGTCACATGAGTAGCCGATGCTGGGACTTACCTCGATATGGTAATAACCGTCATCGGGCCCTTCGATCTCCAGCTGGTATGATACGTTTCCGTTCTCATCGATAACGGGATCGATATCGCCTACGAAGAGAAGCTCCGTATCAGGATAATCACACTGACTTACGGCAGAATACTCAACAGTGAAGCATGCTGTTCCAAGATCAGCCGATGAAGGCTGAACGAATATGATGCTGCTCGTACCGGATGCAAATACGGCCTCGCTTCCTGCTCCTTCAAAATATGCCTGCTCCCCGATAAAAGCATCGTACATCTCCTGGGTATCGGCGGTATATCCGTAAGAAGGTCCTGAGAGCTCACTTTCAAAGTCGATCTCAAAAGTATATCCGGGATCTGTATAAGGATCGTAGTTATCGAAGTACTCTGCTTCGAACATAAGATCTCTGATATCCGTAAATCCGTATACATCGTCCATGGCATCTCCGTAATTGGTAACGAGCCACTCCCCGTCTACTTCGGATAACTCCAGTGTGATCTTTATCTCGACTTCATCGGCATCACCCAGTGCATCTATCATCTCATCAACATCGTAGTAGTATCCGTCAAGGACCGTGTCATAATCAGCTATAGTGAAGGTCACTTCTACTGTTGCCTCATCCTTGTCGATCTCCGCGGAATCCTCGTCGATCTCATAAGCGATGGTATCTGCTACTGCATCTGCGAACTTCGCCGCATTGGCATCGTACTTGTCGCCTTCGTCAAATTCTAAAAGTTCCGCCCAATCCTTGGTGTCATCCTCAAAATCCTCTACGGATACTTTAGCCATCTTATCCAGGTCACAATCGGCAAGTGCCTTTGCAAATGCGTCACCCGCATCATTTACATCTTCAGTTGAGTTTCCTGCCGGAAGAGATGAGCAACCGCTCATCGATAAGAGAAGTGCTCCTGCTAATGCTGCACATGTAGTCTTCTTGATTGGAATTTTCATATATCTACCTCCTTATTCCAATGTGCTCTTGAATCGCACAAGTAGAATTATAGTGCAACAACAGTTGCATATTGGGGACAAACTATTAACGGTTTATAAAGACACGGACATAATATCTTTACAATCAAAGCATTTGTGGTTTCCTTGTAAACTATCCGTGTACAGATAATAAGAACGGGCACCCTCCACCTGAAGGATACCCGTTCTTCATTCTTATATATCTATATCTATCCTCTTATTCTACCTGTATATGTGCCTGCCAGACCGTACGTCCCAAAGGATCAGTCAGTGAGATCACATAGCTTCCTGTCCAGGCATCTCCGCCGAAGTCCTCTGCGGATACCGTAATACCGAGATCTGACATCGAAGTTGCATCCATATCTGATACATCCCTGATCTCAATCGTATCGTCATGTTCAATAACAAATGCAAATCCGGTATAGTCAGGATCATCGATATCCGACTGGGGGAGAACTGCTATCTCGAAGTATGTATACGAAGATGAATCTACATAACCTGTATGTCTCTCAAAATCCCAATCGTCGACACAGCTGAGATATGAACCGCTGAATTCAACATAGTGATCGGAATAATCGAGACGCACGATATATGAGGGATCGAATTCTACATCGCCGTAGTAGCCAACCACCTCAAACCAATCCCTGTCTATGTAGCTCAAGAGAGGTTCGTCATCTGATATTGAAACGTCTGCAGTTGCATCAGATGCATCGGGAACACCGGTCTCGACCGTAGTAGATACATCAGCTCCGTCATATGTAAAATCAGGTGCCAATGCGCCCATTATCATGAAGTCGTATACGGCATCCAAAACATCATCTGTACCTGTTACTTTCCAGCCGTCATCTGTCTCTTCCAGCTCCAGGGTAAGCTCGACCGTCGTCTTCTCTCCGTCAGCGATAGCTTCCTGTGCCTCTTCTAGGGTATCCACATCTTCCGTAAAATCGTTAGATACGTAATCGAACATATCGAACGTAACATCTACTGATGCCTCACCCTTCTCCTCATCTACTGCGAGAGAATCCTCATCTATCTCATACTCGATAGTATCTGCGATAGCATGAAGGATACCGGACATATCATCACTGTATGCACCTGAGTCAAGATCCAGGAGCTCTCTAATCTGATCCTCCAGATCACCCAGGTCATCGGAAGACAGATCGATGATCTTATCCGCATCCGTATCCGCCAGTGCCTTGCAGTAATCTTCCGCCACTTCCATTACTTCTTCGGAAGGATCCTTTGAGGTGGTCTCCTCACCAGACTTGGCAGCTGCCGAACAGCCCGTCATTGCAAAGAATACCGTGCCGGCAATAACTGCGCATGCTGTCTTCTTGATGTTTGTTTCCACTATGAATTACCTCCTTATTCGCGTCTTGTCCGACGCACAATAGGCATTATGAGTTAACGAACGTTATAAATCGCAAACAGACTGTTAACTATCCATTGATCCTCATACACAGATCATTTTCAATCGGAAACTCTGTACCTATCCTCAGTACGCTGTCTCGCCTACTCTTGCAGTAACACTGAGCACGGGAGTACTTATAAGAGATTCGTCGGGAGCAAATGAGATCGTATAATATCCGTCTGCCGGTGCATCGATCGTTACCTGATATACCAGGTTGCCATCGGCATCTGTAGTCGCGGTATAAGCTACATCGTATACGATCATCGTAACATCAGATTCATTTGCATAAGCTACGGGGGAATATATTACTGTTACACAGATCTCACCAAGGTCAGAAGCTGTAGGCTGAACGAAAGAAATGCTGCCTACACCGGAATCATATTCACCGATCATATCTGTCCATGAAGTAGTTCCCTCCCAGTAACCGTACTCTTCGTCAAATGCCATATACATCTCTTCATCGGTGTTCCAATATCCCATACTTAACATCGAGAGTTCGAAGTCATAATCCGTATCATAATCAGTATATGATGAAGTATAGTCAGGCTCCGTCTCGTAGGGATCTACTTCAGATACATTAACATCGTAGTTTATATCAGCTTCAGAAGGCTCTGCTGCTCCATCAAAGGAAAAGTCAGGCGAAAGAGCGCCCATCATCATGAACTCGTATACAGACTCCGTGATATCTTCGGTATCATTGATCTTCCAGCCGTCATCTGTCTCTTCAAGCTCCAGTGTGATATCGATATCAGTAGTATCACCATCCTCGATAGCATCCTTTGCTTCATCGAGAGTATCCACATCATCACCGAATTCACCATCAAGGTAATCAAAAACGGTAAACGTAACATCCACTGAAGCCTCACCCTTATCCGCATCTACTTCAAGGGAATCCTCATCTATCTCATACTCGATAGTATCAGCGATAGCATCAAGGATACCTGCCATGTCGTCGCTATAAGTTCCGTTCCTAAAGTCCAGTGCATCCTTCAGCTGATCCTCAAGATCTCCGAGATCCTCAGCCGAGAGATCGATTATGCTGTCAGCATCGGCATCCGCTATCGCTTTGCAGTAGTCTTCAGCTGCGGACAATACTTCCTTGGAAGGATCCTTCGAGGACTTGCCTGTTATATCCGCAAGGGCCGAACATCCTGTCATTGACATAAGTACTGCTCCTGCCATTAATGCACATGTTGTTTTCTTTACCGGAATCTTCATTATCTCTACCTCCTAATTCCGAGCGACCTTTATCGATCGCACAAGTAGAATTATAGCGCAACGCGTGTTGCACATTAAGGACAAACTGTAAACGGTCCATTAATCCGCGTACATATTCTTTTTACAATCAAAGCAATTGCGGTTTCCGTGTTAACTATCTATGTCGTATGGGAAACTCCCGTTCGAAATGTCGGTTTCGAAATATGCAGACATAATGATACCGGGGCACGCGTCAAGCGCACCCCGGTATCGTGGAATAAGTATAGATGGACAGAACGATCACTGGACCGTAACTGTTACACACTCATAAGCCGTACCGTCGGGAGTGTAGAACGTAAGTACATACTCACCTGTTGCAATGCTGCTGCCGTCCTCCGGTTCCACATCGATCCACACTGTATCTTTCACGGTATCGATCAGCTCACCATTGAGCTCTATTGTCGTGTAATATCCCGTAAAATCTACGATCACACCATCAGGCTGTGAATAAGGGATATGGACACCAAAACCTATATCTGCATAAGCTGTTGCCGTACGCGCTGTCTGATCTATATCTTCACAGCTTACCCATATAAGACCGGAACAGATAACTTCTGATCCGGAGATCGTCGGTGTATCAGGATCAACTGCACTTGCTGCTCCGAATTCATAATCAGGCATGAAAGAGCCCACTATAAAGAAGCCATAAACGTCTTCGATCACATCTTCCGGATTGCTTACCATCCATCCGTCATCAGTAAGCTCTAATTCAAGTACCAGATCGTACTCGACAACCTCTCCTGCTGCAAGATAGTCGAGCATATCCTCAAAGGTATCGAAATCCTCCTCTGATGTGCTTCCGTCACCATAATACTGAAGGCCGTAGAATGTTACATTGATCTGAGCAGTCCCCGTATCCTCATCAACAGTAAGTGAGTCCTCGTCCATCTCATAAGAGATCGCATCTGCAAATACAGAGAGCATCTGGCACATATCCGTGCTATATGTCGCACCGGGAGTTAAGCATAAGCTCTGGCCAAGGTCTGCCTCAGTGATCCGCTCGAATTCCGTAGAAGTAGTTATTATGCCGTTAACATCGAGAGTCTCGATAGCATAACAGAAGTCATCAGCCGCGATGATAACATCATCCTCATTGATCTCAACTGTAGCTACGCCAAATGTATAGTCGGGGTCCACGGCTCCTATGATAAGAAAGCTGTATACATCCGAAGTAATATCTTCAGTATCCTTTACCTTCCAGCCGTCATCTGTATCTTCAAGCTTCAATGTAAGCTTGATCTCGCATGTATCTCCGTCCTCTACGGCATCCAGAGCTTCCTCTAATGTGTCGACCTCGTCATCAAATTCATTATTCTCGTGATCGAAGACTGTAAATGTAACGTCGATCTTGCCCTCTTTCTCATCAACTTCAAGTGAATCTTCATCGATCTCATATTCTATGGTATCAGCTATAGCGGAAAGGAGCGCTCCCATATCTTCACTATATGCATCACCGTCAAAGTCCAGGATATTCTCAAGATCTTCCTTCTTGTCCTCCAGGTCATCCGCGGAAAGATCGATGAGCTTGTCCGCATCTGTCTCTTTCACTGCGTCGCAGTAATCTTCAGTTGTCTCCAGGAATCTCTTCTCTAAGTCATCTTTCTTCCCTGTCTTCTCCGGAAGGTTGCAGCCAGTCATTGACATAAGTACTGCTCCTGTCATCAAAGCACACGTTGTCTTCTTTACCGGAATCTTCACTGTCCCTACCTCCTTAATTCCGAATGCTCCTTATTGATCGTTGCATCTTCTTATATCTTTTACTTTCTATATCCTTATACTTCCGAGATGATCGTACATCCGAAGTACAGTTCTCCTTCAGGATCGAAGAACATAAAATTGTATTCACCGTTTTCCAGCGTTCCAAGCTCTTCAGGTCTCAATATAAGAGAAATAGTGTCCTGCTCGTATGCGATCACCTCTCCGTTATACATTGCGACAGCATAAAATCCGTCGTAGTCTCCGGATCTTTGGGTGACCATCGATACACCGAAATACGAGTCACTCGTATGATGCGCCAGAGTCCAGTCACCCCCCATCTCATACTGGGCTTGCTCATAACTGAAGCCGATGATACCTCGGATCCTGACGATCTCTAAGTTCTCTATACGTTCGAAGAAGAAAAGATCCTTTGTCTTCGTAAAGTCATAAACTTCAGAAAGGATCTCGGCTGATCCTTCTATCTTCCATCCTTCATCAGACTTTTTCAGTGTGAGCGTGACATTGATATCAGAAGTATCTGCATCCTCCATTGCATCCAGCATAAGATCGATGTCGGTAAGCTCCTCATCTGCAAGCAGTGCTTCGTGATCTACCATATTGAACCTGACATCGACCGTTGCATTTCCCTTATCTATACATAAAGAGCCTTCATCTATCTCATATGTCAATGTATCTGCTACGCTGCTTACGAATGCGGACGCGTAGCCGTGATATATATTTTTATCATTCAAACTAAGATCAGCCTCGAGATCGATATCCCCGTCTTCAAGATCATCTGTTGAGAGATCTTCGATCGTACTTACATCCAGGTCTACTATGGCATCACAATATTCTCCGACTGCCTCCAAGACCTTCTTTTTGCCACCGCCGATACCGGAGCACCCGGCAACAGATGCGATCACTACTCCGGCCATCGCCACGCAGGTCAACTTCTTTGTGATTTCCTTCATTATCTATCCCTCCCTTTGCCCGGCGATCATCTGAACCGAACAAGAAAGATTCTAACGCAACACACGTTGCACAACAAGCGGTGTTTTATTAAATATTCGTTAAGTCATCGTCATAATGAGTTTAAAATCCATGTGATTGTGATTCCATTGTGAACAAAAATAAGGGCCGTTCCTTCAGGAACAGCCCGTTGCTGATAATCTTATGATCTGTCAGAGTTCTATCTGACTTAATACCTTGGAGATGCTCTCGTGGAAAACGAGTTCTGCCATCCTGTCGGCAGGAGTGGGATCGCGGTTTATTATCACCAGATGTTCTCCCCTGAAGTCCATGGCAAGGGATGCTGCGGGATTAACGACCAGCGATGTGCCGCCTACTATGAGGCAGTCCGCTCCGTGAACCAGCTTTATCGCATTTCGCCAAGCTTCGGTAGGAAGAGATTCTCCGTACAAAGTAACATCCGGCCTTATGACACCGCCGCATATGTGGCATTTCGGGATGTCGCCCTCAGCCGTGAATATCGCATCCGCAGGGTATTTCTTATGGCATCTCTTGCAGTAATTGCGAAGAGTAGATCCGTGTACTTCCTGCACATTGACGCTTCCCGCCTTCTGGTGAAGCCCGTCTATGTTCTGTGTTATGACTCCGTCGAGCTTCCCCGCCTTCTCCATCTCTGCCAGCTTCTTATGAGCTGCGTTAGGTTCTATACCTTCTACGTTGAGCTTCTGGCGATAGAACTCATAGAAGACCTTGGGCTCGTAGTCAAGGCAGTCGATAGACAGCAGGTACTCGGGAGTATATCTCTCGAACTGAACGTCCCTGTTGTTATAAAGGCCGTCCTTGGATCTGAAGTCGGGGATACCGCTCTCGGTAGATACTCCCGCACCTCCGAAAAATACGATATGCTTGCTGTCGCGTATGACCTTGTTCAGTTCTTCGTATGTACTCATGTCTGTCGTCCTCCTTTAAGAAAGATCTTTATGGATTGTGTCAATAATCTTTCGCAAAATGCTCGGCCAGCCATCGGTTAAATGTCAGTTAGCTATCTCATCAAGTGTTGTATATTCCAGATAGTTCAGATGTGCCATATTAAGATATTTCTTCATTCCCCAACTGGAGGATGCTACATGTCTCAGTCTGGCACATACAAGCATTAATGCTGACTGTCCGTCAGGAAATGCTCCTATCGCTCTCGTTCTTCGTTTTATCTCTCGATTGACTCGTTCCATAGTATTGTTCGTTCTGATCCTGGTCCAGTGCTGTGTCGGGAAGTCCATGTAGGTCAATGTTTCATCTATGCCTTCTTC
>FWXP01000003.1 GCA_900176545.1 Oscillospiraceae bacterium | reverse complement strand
GCAGCGGCCAAGAAGATTGAAGAAGGCATAGATGAAACATTGACCTACATGGACTTCCCGACACAGCACTGGACCAGGATCAGAACGAACAATACTATGGAACGAGTCAATCGAGAGATAAAACGAAGAACGAGAGCGATAGGAGCATTTCCTGACGGACAGTCAGCATTAATGCTTGTATGTGCCAGACTGAGACATGTAGCATCCTCCAGTTGGGGAATGAAGAAATATCTTAATATGGCACATCTGAACTATCTGGAATATACAACACTTGATGAGATAGCTAACTGACATTTAACCGATGGCTGGCCGAGCATTTTGCGAAAGATTATTGACACAATCATACCGTTGGACATGGCTCGGAGTCATACCTCGTAGTAAGTTTTACTGTTAATATATCTTAATAACAATCTGATTATATCAAACAAAAATACCGCCCGATCCATTCAGATCAAGCGGTACCTTTATGCCGTTGTAGAGGTGACCCAATTTGGATGCATTTCCCATTCTGAGGAGAATCGAACTCCTGTTTTCTAATCACAAGCATAAGAAAAAGGCTCTGGGCCCTCCGCTATGCAGCAGTGGGTCGAACCTTATCTTGATTTTACGTTATCACAACTATAACAAAAGTCAATGTTTATACAGATATGATAGTTTAACATCATGACCGTTTCTGTCTCAAAAACTCATCAATTGCTCGCTTTACTTCTCTCGGATCACGTATCTGATAGAACTGACCATTTTCATCATAACTATATATGTTCTTAAATACATCAGGCATATCTTCGTATTGCTTTTCGACTTGATTTCGAAGTTCAATGAAACAAGGATAATTATATGTTTTTACAAGATATGGAAGAAGGTAAGCCGCTCTTATATCCTCATACAAGTTATACGCATATGGTGTTGTCTTAGGGATTTTCAAAATAGACTCACGAAGCTTATTCGCATATGGTTCAACTTCCTGTTCTGATGCATAATAAGCAAAACCTCTTAATGCGGTCAGTTTTTCTTCCAATTTACGTTCTTTCTTAAAAGCATTCTCAAAGAATTCTTTGGAAGCATGCTCACACTTAAAGGTTATCTCCTTCAAAATTTGATGTCTTTGGGTGACATCTTTTTGAGAAAAATACTGTTCAATTAAATCTTCAACCATAGTCATAACAATCCAATTATACCATTACTAAAATACCGCCCGATCCATTCAGATCAAGCGGTACCTTAATGTCGTTGTCTGTACCGTGCAAAAAAGCTGAAAAACACCTATCTGAGGAGAATCGAACTCCTGTCCCCCAAATAAGGCATAAGAAAAAGGCTCTGGGCCCTCCGCTAATTCCAGCAGTGGGTCGAGCCTTATCTTGATTTTACGGTATCACATCTATAACAAAAGTCAATGTATAATCGCTTGAATTCGCTTATGTTAGAGTTGCTTTTTGTCTAATGGCTTTAAATAGTTCTTCTTGAAAGTCCTATCATCCTGAAAAAAGTATTGTTCTGACTTAGAAAGCATATGCCTATTCATTTTCAGCTCTGTCAGTTTTATAGTACATATGAGATCAGCAACTTGAAACAACCTGTACTCAGAAGGGATAACTCTTACAAACTGAACATCATCAAGCAATGTACTAAATACTGATACCAAGATCTTGGTCACTTCAGTCTGCCCATTATCATAATAGACTTTCACGACATCATAATCAGAAAACAAAAATGGATTCTCTCTGATAAAACCTGCCAGTTGTCGGCTAAGCTTAGCGGTAATGTCAATTTCATCAGAGCCTTTTCGCTTTTCAACATATATGGATTTAAACCTAACATTCAGTTTACGAGTAAAGGTCATAAGACGTTTAAGTATTTGTTGTCTTTCACCCAAGGAATAATCTTTATATTCATATTCAGCTCTTATTATCGGACCAGCATGTACACAATGATTGGGCCAACCGATATTTCTCATTTCCGATTCCAATATTGCAAGATCATTTCTTATATCTATGCTCTGATCATGGAGAACCAAAGAAAGAATATAAAATGGTGCGCGCGGATCATACTCGCCGAAATCGCCCGATTCATCTACAAAGATACTTAGTTCTTTCATGTGACCTCATAAAAAAAGCGGGTGTCTTACCCGCCATTTGATGGACCCGGGTCTTGCGACCAGCCCAAGAAGCAATAAGCTTCTTTCTTGAGGTGATTATACATCACCCATAATCGGATTACAATGATTTAGACAAAATACGCCCGACCTATGCAGATCAAGCGGTATCTGTCGATTTTTGTAGTGGTGACCCAATTTAGATGCATGCCCCATTCTGAGGAAAATCGAACTCCCGTCGTAGTCGGTTATATTCGGGATTTCATTTTCCATGGTTTCAATACACCCTAATCACTTTACCTGAAAAATAGACCTTATCACCATTTCATTTCGTCATCCAACATCCAACTTATCGCATGATAACGCCAATATGTTATACCTTTTAGCAGCTGAATCTGCCACTTATACAGCTCTCTTACAACAAGATGGCAGGTTACAAAATCACTGGAGCTGGTCTTTATTTTAGGCTTGTAGAGCTCTATGCTTTTAAGCGCCTCTTGATATCGCTCACCAAATTCTGATTCGATCATATCGATAATACTATGATTAGCTCCTTGGGTAGCCCGGATATCTAACTGATTCATTCTCCAGTTCCACAAAAACTCAATATCTTTTTGAGAACTGAGCTCATCTGTAGGCCTTATGCTACACTTATCAACTTCTGATAAAAACTCGTGCTTACGGCAGATGTTTAACAGTTTATGATTGTCATTTACTGCAAATCGAGATAAATCAGGTAGTTCTGCAATCTGCAACGCCCAAAGAATGATATCCATTGCCTTGCAGCGAACATCCATCATTTCAAGTTCATTCTTCTTATAGTTCTTTTCCCCCACAGGCAATTCAAAAAAGGCTCTTTCTTCCTCCGTCATATATGAATCATAGCCTTTATCGTCAAGCCAGTTAAGAATTAGGATTCTCTCATACTCACGTTTCTTAATTGGTCTGGTAGATTCACCCCAGTTCATTTCTAAGACAATCCTATCATCAAAACATTGCAGTATGACTGCGCGTGCAAAGATTTCCCTTATATTTCTCATTGTTATTCTCTGTGTTAGTCGTGTTTCTTGTTGATAGCTCTTTAATTATACCATTACAAAAATACCGCCCGACCCTTGCAGATCAAGCGGTATCTGTCGATTTTTGTCTGTACCGTGCAAAAAAGCTGAAAAAAGCCAATGTATGCGGAATCGAACGACTGTCTCTGTAAGGTATGTTCAGGATATAATCATCACATCATTCCTACAAATTAGAATTTGCCGTTATTTGTTTCCTATGCCCAGATCGCCATCGCCAAAGTGCCGACAACAATCAGAATCAACCCGGCAAGCGCCTTTCTGCTCAACTTTTCTTTGAATACGAAATAGGAAAAAGCGACGGAAACGATAATGCTGAGCTTATCGATCGGTACGACAACGCTGACGACGCCGTTCTGTATGGAGTAATAGTAACAGAGCCATGATGCGCCTGTGGCAATCCCGGACAGAGCTATGAATACAAGTTCTTTTGAATCAGTATTTTTCAGTTCAGCACCTTTGCCTTTAACGAAGACGATCAGCCAAGCCATAATAAGAACAACACCAGTACGGATCGCCGTCCCGAGATTTGATTCTACATCCGTTATGCCGATCTTTCCCAGAATAGAGGTCAGGGCAGCAAAATCAGCGGAACCGATCGCGTAGGGCAGCCACGTGCGCTTTGTGTCCTTTGTTTCAGTTTTCTTCTTTTCGATCATCAGAAACACGCCTGCCGCAAGAAGTGCAGTACCGATCAGCTTGACCGCCAGATGTTCTGTCTCACTGAAAAGGATGATTGCGATAAGCACTGTCAGAACCGTGCTGGATTTATCGACGGGAACGACCTTGTTCACATCGCCGACGGACAGGGCTTTAAAATAGCAGATCCACGAGGCTCCTGTCGCAAAGCCGGACAGAATTAAGAAGATGATAGATTTTGCCGATATTTCCGTGATCGTTCCAGCAGAGCCAACGATAAACACCATGATCCAGGCAAAAAGGAGTACAACGACCGTCCGCAGAGCAGTCGCCACGTCTGAATCAGTCTTTTTGATCCCGCATTTCGCAAGTATCGCCGTAAGTCCGGCAAAGAGCGCGGACAAAGCCGCCATGATCAGCCACATATCTTCCCCTTATTCATTGTCATATATTCTGGTAATTCTCGTCCATCAATTATCTCTAAGATAAATCCCGATTTATCTCTGCTGACATGCTAACCAAACTGTTCCCATTCATTTTTCAGAAGTCTGTATTCCAAACGCGTTTTCATATGACCATCATGCCATTCATAATCAACATGTTCTGCTTCTTTTATCATTCTGTTCTTCTGCATAACTCTTTCAGAGCCGAAATTTTCTTTAAGACAACCTGTTGTAACTCTGTACACACTGTCCTTTGTAAATGCAAATTCCAAAACCTTACTAAGAGCCTCAGAGGTATATCCATTCCCCCAGAATTTAGGATAAGTGAAGTATCCAAGATGAACTATTTTCCCTACAGGTGTATCATCTACTACTGTATACCCTATGCTTCCAACCTGTTCGTGAGTGTCTTTTAATTCCATATGAAAAAAATAATACTTACGATGGATATTTTTCATGTCAGAAAGCAAATCCTCAAACTCGACTCGAGCCGTTTCGCGATTATCCAGCTTGATGTCCTGCATATAGTACATCGTCCGATCATCTGTTTTTAATTTATAATATGCCTCAAAGTCCGCTTCTACATAGTCACGCAGGCATAATCGTTCTGTTTCAAGTTTTATCATCTATTTACAAAAGCCTCCATTCTCTCCACCGATAAACTCCGATTTGTCTTAGTCTATTATCCTGTTTATTTATCTTACTGACAATCCAATTATACCATTACAAAAATACCGCCCGACCCTTGCAGATCAAGCGGTATCTGTCGATTTTGGTGGAGGTGAGGAGAATCGAACTCCTGTCCGAAATCATTTCCTCCGGGACATCTCCGGGTGCAGTCAGTGTTTGAAGTATTCCCCTTCCCGCGAAGCCCGCTGACAGGCGGCAGGTCCGGTAGCTTCATGAATACGACATCCGGTCAAAGCTTTCCGAATGAAGTTTCCCTGTTTAACCTCTGACAGGTAAGGTCTGCAAGTTGCGTCTCTTGTCTCCCTGCAGATCAGGAGACGAGACGGTAGCTAGATTAAGCAGCTACGAGCTGTGTATCATTTGCAATTACTTGCATTTCCCGTTTTTTAAGGAGGCCAACGAGAATCCTCCACCCGCTTTCCCGGTCTCAACAACCCCGTCGAAACCAGTACACCCCCATAAGAGTGATAATATAAATTACTCCGTAATCAGAATAAAGTCAATACAAGATATCGCACCGCGCTGATGCGATGCGATATCTGTATATCGTTCGTAAGTTGATCAAAGATCGTCGAAGTTAAGATCCTTATTGATATCGTAAGGCTCAGGTGCAGGAGCAGGTTCAGGTGCCACTGCATAAGGCTCTTCCTGTGCAGCGGGATCAGCAGGAGCGGGAGTTTCTTCAGGAAGCATGTTATATACTTCGTAAGGATGCATTACGGCTTCCTCACCGCAGTAGATACACTTAACCTTGAAGAAATCGTACAGCTGGGCATTCTGACCGCAAGAAGGGCATCTAATACCGGAGAGATGGTAATCTCTTCTCTTGCTGAGCTCTACAGCTTCAGCCATAGCCTCGTCGAACTCTGCATCAGTATATCCCTTCTTGTTGAGCATGAGCCACAGCGCATGACATGTGAACTCAAGCTTATCCATCCTCTTGATGAGAGCCTTCAGTTCGGGATTACTTGTGTACTCGTTCTCTTCGTGATCCTTGTCACCGAAAAAGTTAGTTACGCGAGCCATAACAAAAACCTCCTGATATAAGATTAATTCTTAAATTCCAAACAAAATTCCGACGTAGCCTGTGCTACTGCCAACATATTATCTTCCGTTACAAGGATCGCTTCGTCATCGCTATTGGAGAGGAATCCGAGGCTCACCTGGAACGAAGGTATGGAATTGGCATAGTTAAGTCCTGTATAGAGATAAGTCTGCCTGGTCTGATCGAAGGCAAGACCCGTAGACTCGGAAAGAAGCGCACCGTAAGCATCGCCCTGCGAAACGGATGAAGATGTATATGAACCGGAATCGGGAACATAGATCCTGATCCCCGAAGCCATGCTGTCGTTAGCTGCATCCGCATGAAGCCTGATAAAGACATCGGCATTGTTGTCTACTGCTATCTGTGCTCTTTCCTGATTAGAAAGATCGATATCGGAAGTATCTCTGGTAAGTATTACGGTTGCCCCACACTGTTCAAGATAAGACTTCATGACCTGAGCATATGAGAGGGTTAGATCGTATTCTGTAACTCCCGTGACAACACCTGCTGCACCGCTGGTACAACGGGGCTTTTCCACGCTGAGCCAGGAAGCGCACGCTTCCTCTTCTTCTGACGTAGTCATCTGATGTCCGGGATCTATCACTACGACAAGTCCGGTAAGATCAGGTGCACCTTCTGCAAGAGGAACAGGTGTCGGCGCAGGTGTGGGACTAGGGGTAGGAATGGGAGTAGGCTCTGCTTCTGTCGTCTCGGAAGATACGGCCGTACTCTCTTCGGTTACAGCCGATGAAGCAGTAGTAGTCGTTGGCGTGGTAACGCTCTTGAACTTATCTTTGTTACGATACACTTCTACTCCTATGACGCCGACAAATATAACGGCGATAAGAGCATATATGAGCATATTCCTATACTTCTTCTTAAGTCTCTTCTTGGGGGCAGGAGCTTTCTTCTCAGAAGGCTTCTTTACTATCTCCTTAGAAGGAGACTTCTCCTTGGAAGCCTTATTAACGACAGTCTCCATAAAGCCTTGTCTTTGATCTTCAGGAAGAGACTTGAGCTTGGAATAGAGTGCCTTACGCTTATCTTCGGGCAGTTCTTTCAATATCTCCTTGAATCTCTCTGCTACCGCTTTATTGTCTGCCATTTTTGCCTCCGTAAAATCTCTTTTATGATTTTACCATAAAACGAGAAAAGGAAGCACAAGTTCGGTTACATTACTCTTTCATTCTGAACATGGCGCGCATTGAATTCAAGATAGCAATAACGAGCACTCCGACGTCTCCGAATACCGCTATCCACATGTTAGCGATACCCAGCGCACCGAGGATAAGGATGATACCCTTTACACCAAGGGAGAAGATGATATTCTGCCATACGATGTTCATTGTCTTACGCGATATGCGAACGGCCTTTGCAATCTTGGACGGCTTATCATCCATAAGGACTACGTCAGCTGACTCTATCGCGGCATCACTTCCCATAGCACCCATGGCTATACCTACGTCAGCTCTTGTAAGAACAGGAGCATCGTTTATACCGTCTCCGACAAATGCCACCTTGCTCTTACCGTCAAGAAGAAGTTCGAGCTGATCCACCTTCTCTGAAGGAAGAAGCTCTGCATGGTATTCATCGACGAAAGTCTCCTTAGCGATCTTGGCAGCAACCTTCTCCTTATCTCCCGTGAGCATCACTGTCTTCTTTATACCGAGAGAACGAAGATCCTTTATGGCTGAAGCAGCGTCACTCTTGATCTCGTCATTGATGATGATATGTCCTAAGTAAGTCCCCTCACATGCGACATGGATTATAGTTCCGGTAAGATGGCAATCGTGCCATTCGGCCCCTACCATATCCATGAGTGCGCCGTTACCGACATAGTACGTCTTACCGTCTACTTCCGCCTTAACACCCTTACCTGCTATCTCCTCTACTTCGCCTATCCTGGAGCGCTCAATATGTCCCTTATGCGCATTGATGATAGACTCTGCTACAGGGTGGCTTGAATAGCTCTCTGCTGCTGCTGCGATATCTAAGAGCTCATCGCTCGTGATACAGTTCGGATGGATATCATCTACGACGAAAGTTCCTTTCGTAAGCGTACCTGTCTTATCCAAGACTACAGTATCTATCTTGGACAGAGCTTCGAGGCTGTTAGCACCCTTTATAAGGATACCTTCCTTTGAAGCTCCTCCTATACCGCCGAAGAATGACAGCGGTACTGATACTACAAGAGCACAGGGGCAGGATACTACGAGGAATACAAGTGCTCTTTTGATCCAGAGTACCCATGTATCCCAATCTGATATACCCGTAAAGAGCGGAGGCAGTATTGCAAGAGCAAGTGCACTTATTACTACAGCAGGTGTATACCACCTTGCAAATCTTGTGATGAATCCCTCGACCTTAGCCTTCTTCTCGGAAGCATTCTCAACGAGTTCTAATATCTTCGATACCGTACTCTGACCGAAGCTGTTTGTAGTCTGTACCTTGATAACGCCTGTAAGATTCAAGCTTCCGCTTATGACCTTATCGCCGCATGCCATATCAACCGGAACGCTCTCTCCCGTCAATGCAGCGGTATTTACTGAAGTAGAACCTTCGAGGATGTTACCGTCCAGAGGGATCTTCTCTCCCGGCTTGATAACGATAGTCTCTCCTACCAAAACTTCTTCAGGAGAAACGGTCTTTTCTTCTCCGTCACGGACTACTACAGCGTAGTCAGGCCTTATGTCCATGAGCTTAGCTATAGACTTTCTGCTCTTTCCTACTGCAATACTCTGGAAGAGCTCTCCGACCTGATAGAAGAGCATGACCGCAGTAGCTTCAGGATATTCACCTGTTAAGACAGCGCCCAATGTAGCAACTGTCATAAGGAATTTCTCGTCGAATACCTGGCCGTGGATGATATTGATGAATGCAGTCCTTAATACATCGTATCCGACGATAATATAAGGTATGAGAAAGAGTATAAGCTTCAGGATGCCTTCGATCTCAAAAACATGTGTGATGATCGCAACTACGACAAGAAGAGCGAATGCTACAAGGATCCTCTTCAATGTCTTCTTCTGTTTACGAGTGAGCTTATACTTCATTTCCAATACCTTCTTTTACTTCTTACAATACAAAAGCCGGATGACTCCGGCTTCGTTCGATCACAGGATGACCTGACAGTCGGGTTCAACTTTTGCGATAGTCTTGATCGCTTCCTTTAAGATCGAGTCGAACTTGTCGTCAGCCGCTTCCAGTGTCATCTTCTGGGCAAGGAAATTGACTGATACGCTGTCTACACCTTCGATCTTAGCGATAGCATCCTGCATCTTCTGAGCGCAATGAGCGCAATCCAGATCTTCTAATTCAAATGTCTTCTTCATGTTTATATCTCCTTATATATTATTAGTCTTCATGTTCTTCTGTCAGGTGATCGAATCCCTGGGCTATGATGCTCCTTACGTGATCATCGGATAAATGGTAGTAGATGGTCTTACCCTCACGTCTGTTAGCTACAAGATCCGCATCCTTCAAGATCTTGAGCTGATGCGAGATAGCAGACTGTGTCATTCCGAGAAGGTCTGCAATGGCGCATACGCAGAGCTCCTCCTCAAAGAGCGCATACATGATCTTGATCCTTGTTGTATCACCGAATATCTTATAAAGGTCTGCAAGATCACACAGGAGCTCATCATCGGGAAGTTCATTCTTGACTTTCTTCAGTATGTCGTTATGGTCATGCATATCGTCTCTCCTTCACTTGAACAATTATTCATATGTTCATCTGCTCATATAATATTCCTACATCGTATTGCTGTCAATGTGTTTTTTCGCTCATAAGAAAAGACGGGAAATACCCGTCTTTATCAGTTCGTATTACACTATAGAAGTCTTTTACTGCCAAGCGAGATTATACTTGGCACAAGTTATCGATACCTGCTCATAAGCCTCGAATACGGCATATATAGAACGATATATACGCTCCCACTTCATTATCTCTATTGGATCCTTCTCATGACTGAAGAGCTTGTTCATATTAACGTCGAAGAGCTTCTTGGCTTCCATCTTGAACTGGTCGAGCTCGATTATATCCTTATAAGGAGAATTTATCTTATCCTTGTCACGAAGCTTAAATACAAGGTCGCACGTCTTCTTGGCAGCTCTTTCAAAATCAAGGATGGAAGTAACACAGTTATCCCTTACTGCCGTGATATTGTATCTGATAAAATCCCTGGCGAGCTCTTCAAGCTGATCTGTACAGAGCTCCACGGCCTCTATGATCAGATATACGGATCTTGCCTCACTGTCTTCCATGAGCATCTTCTCACCAAAATAGAAATTCAGTTCACGAAGAGTATCATCTGCTTCTTCCTCGTGAGCAATAACACGCTTGACCACGTTCGGTGCATCTTCGGTGTAGTCGATTATCTCAGCAAGCGACTCACACTCCTTGAGAAGCAACTCAGAGATCTTGATAAGGGAATTAAAAACAAAGTCTCTATCAGAACCTTTCATACGACCGCTCCTTCGTATTTGGTATCTTGATTATAACAAAATCCCGAATCTTTTTGAAATATAAAAGGAGCCGTTCCTTATTCGGGAACGACTCCTCATTGCTATCAGTTCAACTTTGATATCAGAGAGCGGAAACCTTTGTGCCGGACTCCTCACCTGCAGCTGCGTCAACGATAAGATCAACGTGCTTAGGTGTGCAAACGAATGTTGTCTTAACAGGTGTAGGCTCGATCTTTCCGTCAAGTGCAAAAACAGCACCGGAGATGTAGTCAACTACACGCTGGTTGTTAGCGTTAGGTGTAAGGTTGCAGATAACGATATGTCCTTCACGGATATGATCGCAAACGATCTGACTTGTTCTGATGTCATAAGGTGTAAGCATGATTACTGTTGCAGAAGCCTGAGGTGCAACGGGAGTAGCTACTGCTACAGGAGCTGCTGCCTCTTCCTGATAAGGAACATCCTCGTAAGATGTGTAAGAAGAATCATTACCTGCGAACTCATCGCTGTAGTAACCGTCGTTGGAATACTCGTTCTCATCGTAGTATCCTTCGTTCTCATCATATACTTCCTCTACATCATAAAGCTTCTTAACGAATTCAGAAAACTTGCCCATACTTTTGTTGTCCTCCTAATAAATTTGTTTATGTCCACATAACCCGCGTGGCATTTAAAAAGTATGGTTAGAATATACTAATCCATCAGAACATAATCAAGAAAATTTGGGCACATGTAATTAAAGGGAAAAAAGCGAAATTTTTCTGTAACATTCACTTATATCAATGTTACAGATGTAATGAAATCAGTTATTTCCGTAATCTCTCTTGCCGAAGATATCAGTGCCTATCCTGACATAAGTACTGCCTTCTGCAACGGCGTGGACATAGTCCTGACTCATACCCATGGACAATGTATCCCATGTCTCTTTATCCTTTACCTGACTTCTCAATCCCTCGAAGATCTCACGTGTCTTAGAGAAAACCGGACGTGCTTCGCCGTCATATGACTGTATGGGGGCCATGGTCATAAGACCTCTTGCCCTGACACCGTTCATTGCATTGATCGCCTCTGTTACAGAAGAGACTTCATCAGGGGAGAATCCGTGCTTGCTCTCTTCTCCCGATACATTGACCTGAAGAAGGATATCACTTACTATTCCCGCAGCTTCCGATCTCTTTGAGATCTCAGCGGCGAGCTCTACCGTATTGACTGAATGGATAAGATGGGTCTTACCGATAATGTACTTGACCTTATTCTTCTGCAAAGTTCCGATAAGGTGCCACTTGGCATGAAGATCCAGCTGTTCAAAGCGCTCGATCTTAGGTACCATCTCCTGTACCTTATTCTCACCGAGGTTATCGATACCTCCTAAGAAAGCAGCTTCAGCATATTCTACAGGGAACATCTTTGATACTCCGATAAGAGTAACATCTGATGCTTCTCTTCCTGAAGCCTTGCATGCACTTGCGATATTCTCTCGAACCTTATCTGCTCTTTCCTTTAATAAAGACTTAAGATCTTCATCAAAATCGTAATCCATCAATTCTCGACCTTCTCTCCCGGTTTGATAGATGACGGGTTGGTGATTATTACAGTCTGCATATTGGGAACAGTGCTGTCACCGATAGGCTGGATGATCGCGAACTCTCTGTCACTGTCCACGATAAGGACATCAACCTCATCTGCAAAACCTTCGTTATTAACATATATAGTAGCAACCTGTCTGTTGTAGTCAGGGTTCACCAAACATCCGACAGGTACGCGAAGTCCGACTGATTCATTGATAACGACCTCGATATCCACCGTACGAAGATCAAGAAGCTCCTCGACATATCTGGTGGTACTGAATACTACAAGAAGACCGTCATTCGTAGACTCTACGCGCTCTACCTTACATTTACCTATACTGATGCCCTCGGATCCGACATTGATAGTATGAAGCGATCCGACTTCGAATGCAGCAGGCGTAGCATTGCTTCCGCTCAGGAAACAAGCGATATACTGCTTCTCATTACTTGCTATCCTGGCTACCGCTTCTCCGGGATCGATAAAAAGATCTGATGTGATGATACCTGTGGATGTATTGATCCTCTCCCTTATCTCGGAAGGGTCCGCGGACAGGAGCATGTCAAAGCTGAGCTCATCTTCCTGACCGTCTAACTTAAAGGATATGATGCCGGGCTTGCTG
Source organism: Oscillospiraceae bacterium (assembly GCA_900176545.1). GTDB lineage: Bacteria > Bacillota > Clostridia > Saccharofermentanales > Saccharofermentanaceae > Saccharofermentans. The sequence goes on along the minus strand of FWXP01000003.1, from coordinate 380,890 downwards.
GCTCTTATTCTCGCAGAACTGCTCTCCAGCTGATCCTCATAGGACTGTGCAGTCGATCTTAATACGCTGAGTCTCTCATCATCAAAATCAAGTTCTGACAATTCGGATTCCCTCTGACTCAGAAGTACCGTTATTGAAGATGAATAGGATGACATATCACTGATATTACCGTTCATGGCATCTGTCCTCATCATATCGATGATCGGCTCTACACTGCCGTTGATCTCAGTATAGATAGCGCTGGCGCCATCGGCCTCGCCGTTTTCAATGAGCTCCTGCTGGACGTCTGATATCTGTGACTGTGTATTACGGAGATTATCTACCGTAGACTGCATTCCGTCGGGAACTACGAGTGCGATGCTCTGATCCTTAGCCACACGGCTTCCCTCTGCAGCCTGTGTTACCAGGTCACCTGATACGCCTGAAGCGATCACTTCCTCTTTTCTTACTATGATCGCGCGGGCACCGATAGTATGCTCTATCGAGCCCTCGGAGATAAAGCTGAGCTGAGGCTTGACTGCAATATAGTTGAAGAGGTGATGTACGACAAACATCAATACCGTAACAGCCATGATGATAAGAAGGAACGATACGATACCATTTCGAAGATTAGCCTTCTTAGCTCTCTTCTTCTTTCCTTCCTTATATGTATCTACGGGAGGCACGATGACTACTGTTGTATCGGAAGCCGCATTCTTAGCCTTCGTATCCTTCTTTATGTTCTTGGTATCCTTGTTCTTCTTTCCCTTGAGCTTAGCGAGCTTGAACTTCTTCTTGGAGACAGGCTTCTTGGCTGAAGGGGACTGCTTAGGGGCACCCGGCTTAGGACTTCCGGCAGGAGCAGGAGTACCCTGCTTCTTAGTGGCGGGTCTTTGATCCTTCAAGGGGGCAGGCTTTCCGGAGGAAGGAACATTCTTCCTTACGTGCTTACCCGAAGGAGCCTGTGTCTTCATCTCAGGAGCTTTCTTACCTCCTACGGGACCCGGAGCCTTGCTCTTATCGAACTCACGACGCCTCTTGGCGATATTCTTGGATTGATTCTTTCTCTTATGCTGCTGATTCGCCGGACGGGAAGCAGCCCCCTGCTTCTTGCGGGAGTCACCCTCATCCTTATTGAACCACTGCTTGTCTTCTTTACCTTCCATTCCCTTCTCCTGTCAACGATCAAGAATCGGACAATGCCAACATGACTGCGAGCCTTGCCTGCTCGCGTACAAGACCTCCCTGCATATATGCGATATAAGGAGGCTTGACAGGTCCGTCACATGACAGCTCCGTAGTAGCACCCTGTACAAAGGTACCTGCGGCCATAACCACCTGATCCTCATATCCGGGCATAGCCCAGGGCTCAGGCGTAACAAAGGAATCAACAGGCGAACATGCCTGGATCTTACCGCAGAAATCTACGAGCTTCTTATCGTCATTAAAAGTGATCGTCTGAACGATATCACCTCTTACCTCTTCACTTGAAGGTGAAGTAGAAAGACCTGACATCTCAAACATCTTAGCTGCGAACACAGCACCCTTGAGGCATTCTGCCACTACATGGGGAGCCATGAATATTCCCTGAGCGATCCGGCTGTTGAATCCGAGAGTAGGACCGACATGACTTCCGAGGCCGGGAGCCGTGATCCTCTGAGCTACCTTCTCGACAAGATCCTTCCTGCCGACAACATAACCGCCCGTGGTGCATATTCCGCCACCGGGATTCTTGATAAGGGAACCTGCACATATATCTGCACCGACTGCACAGGGTTCCTGCTTCTCGGTAAACTCTCCGTAGCAGTTATCTACCGCTACTATGATGTCACTTCTTACTGACTTGACCAGATCTGCAACAGCCTTTATGTCTTCACAAAGAAGCGCTCTTCTTCCCGTATATCCTCTGGACTTCTGGATGAATACGACCTTCGTCTTGTCGGAGATCTTGCTCCTTATAGCTTCAAGGTCAGGCGTACCGTCACTTCCAAGCTCAACCTCATCGTATGTGATACCGAAGTTCAGAAGAGAACCGTCGTAGGTCTCTTCTGTAAGTCCTATCGTAGATGCGAGAGTATCGTAAGGTCTGCCCGTAACCGAGAGAAGTCCATCCCCCGGACGAAGAAGACCGTAGAGCATGGAAGAGATAGCCTGCGTACCGGAACTTATCTGCATCCTGACATAGCCTGCCTCTGCTCCGAAGATCTCAGCAAACATCGCCTCGAGCTTCTCTCTTCCAATATCGTCATAACCGTATCCCGTAGTGCTTCCGAAATGCACCTCCGAGAACTTATGCTTCCTGAATACTTCAAGTATACGAAGCTGATTAAAGGTCTTGACCTCATCTATCCTGTCGTATACAGATGAAACAGCCTCGTCAGCTGCCTTTGCCAACGAAGCCGTCTCTTCACTAACACCATAAAGAGTATAGGGTGATAAAGACATCAGATACCGTAAACCTCCTTGTCATCCAACACCTTTACTCCTGCCTTGTCGAATACCTCTAATGTCTTTTTGTTATCGTCGACTCTTATGACGACTACGGCATCAGCGGAAGCTCTTCCTACGAATGCATAGAGATATTCAAGAGATATATCATTTGAAGACAATATCTGAAGAACCTTATCCAAAGTTCCGGGAGTATCGGGTATCGCTACTGCGATAACGGGAGTCTGACTTACTGTAAAACCGAGATTCTGAAGAACGATCTGTGCCTCATCGGGCTGATTGACGAGCATCCTGAGGATACCGTAATCCGTAGTATCAGCAACATATACAGCTCTGATATCGATCTTGTTCTTGGCAAGGGCAGCTGCTACTTCAGCGAGCCTTCCGGATTCATTCTCGAGAAAGACATTGATCTGCTTTACAGTCATAAGTCACCTCCGATTGCGTTTTTATTAATTATAACACATATAATGTCCGATCCTTGCAAGGGAAATGAGGTGAAATGCATGTATATAAGATCAAGTCACATGCCCCTTATCTTCCTCCGTTGAGCACGAGTATAACGATACATAAAGCGGTGACGAGAACATGAATCACTATAAGCGAGATACTAAGCACTGTCATCCACTTGCAAAATCTGCGTGACAGCATCTTTCCGTCAAGTTCCCCTGTGAAGATAGAGCCCATCTTGCCTATAACGGCTCCGAATATCAGAAACAGCGGAGCAAAGAACCATAAGTCTAAGGTCTCGGACGCAGCAGAAAGATAAGATCCTAAGAACGGCGCGATCATGAGTGCTATCCCGACTGCTGCGAACACTGCAGAGGTGATACCGGCCTTGATACCGTTGCTGTCGTTATAACTGTCTATATAGCTTAATTCGTTCTTCATATAAATCCCCTCTTTACCATTACACATATAATGTATTTTTACACTATTCTATAAATTGGGGAACTCGTTGTCAATAATCCAAGATTAGTCAATCTCTTCTTCGTGTCAAAATGGCACCTACCAAGGTTCCTATCAAGGCAAAAGGAGCAATCCTCACATATACGAATTCAAAGGCGTGCATGAAGGTTCCCGCCACGGCGAGCTCAGGATCTGAAAGATCCCAGTCCTGATAAGGGCTCCCTCCTATAACTATAATTATGAATATCAGTACGATAAGAGCACTCATCAAGATGAAGCCCCAATGAAGCACTCTGCGCCTCGAAGCATTCTGCCTTGCAAGCTGAAGATTTATAACCTCCAGCTTTTCGGATATCGCTTTAAGATCCTCCGGATCATTTTCCTTGATAGTCTCACCCAGAAGAACGCTGACCGGAGTCTCTAAGACTTCGGATATAGAGATGAGCATCTCCGAATCAGGGACCGACAGTCCCCTCTCCCACTTAGATACGGTCTGGCGGACAACATTGAGCTTTATCGCAAGTTCCTCCTGGGACAAACCCTTAGATATCCTTACTGACTTAATATTCTCGCTCAACATGTATAGCTTGCTCCTTTCGAAGCAACACTACATCTCAACATGTCGTTGCGGCAAGCAACGCTTATTAACATATCGCCCTTCAGCATCCGTGCTCCAGGATCTTCTCGACACTCGTAGGAAGATGCATCATGTGATGTGAAGTCATGGGAGTCAATATCATTCCGCCTATGGTAAGCCTTCCCCAGAATACAAGAAGCCATACGGAACGGAAGTCCGTAGTAACGCCGCCCTCTTCCAGGATCCTCATCACCCACTCCTCGGGGACCATGGACTTGATCTGCTCCAAGGTAAGGTCTGAGAGGATACGTCTGGTGTTCTTACCTACCTCTATGATGTAATTACGAAGTTCTGCTGCGTCGATCCCCTTTGCCCAGCTTACGAGCTCATCGGGCTCTAAGGCATTACCGGTATCGGTTATGGACGATCCGATCCTTCTTTGCCAGTCTTCGTTGAAGATCTGCTTACCGTTTGCCATCAATATGTTACTTACAAGATCTTCGATCCTGTATATATGCCAGAACTGCCAGCACATGGGAACTTCCTTGGAGCCTGCGTACTTAAGATCCGTATCCCATGTCTCGCGGGGAACGATCTCATCCTTATTTCCATCCATCATATAGTTCAGTACAAAGTCTGCTATCGTCTCCTCGGATCTTCCGGATATCTCACGCGGATGTACCAGCGCGTGAAGCTCAAGAGTAAGTATCTTTATCTTGTCGAGGTCTTCTCCCTCCAGTGCGAGCTTTAGTTCATCGTACTTGGCATTTATCTCCGAAAACATGGCATCTTTGTTCATAAGGATATTCTCTCTTTCACCAATGATCTGCGACGGTCGATCCTCATCTTCTGCAAAGGAGCGGAAACCGACATTTCTTAACGATTATATCATTCTCAACCGATCTCTAACATTAAGCCTCAGTAGAAGAACGTTCCGAATCATATCCTGATCCGCGAGACCCGAAAACGACCTGACCATTACCGCATTAATTCCTCAAAATGAGATCCTGACAATGGTAGCATAAGTCCATTCGGAGGTTTATTTGATTATGGGACATGCATTCTTCATGATCTTGTTTATATATGGAATAGGAATATTGTACGTGATCGCACTTACAGTAAGCAGCGTTGTGCTTATTGTTAAGACCCTTAAGAATAAGGCTGCAAAAAAGGTTGCTACTTGCGTTATCGCCCTTCTCTTGTTCGGAACTGTTCATGTGCTCTTTAGCGCTTCGCATTACACAGACCTACGATATAACGATTGGCTTATTGTCGGCCACAACATAGATTTTGTTGAGAAGATCTACGGCCCCGCAGAAAGAAGACCGGGTTGGGCTTATTATGAAATAGGCTATTATGACTATTGGATGGATCTTGCCCCTGACGGGACAGTGGAATCCGTAAGCTATAGTTGTGGTCCATGGGGCTGAATTCCCTTTATCAGTGTTGGGAATGTGATAAATAAACTGAATATTGCTCAACCGGCATAGTACTTGCCTGTTGAGCAATATTGTTTATATCCATTAGTATCCACTTTCAACAATCGAGTAGGAGGAATTTAATCCCCCTCTCACACCACCGTACGTGCCGTTCGGCATACGGCGGTTCAACTTAACTTCAAAGCGTGACGCTCGTTGTAGTAATCAAGGCAACTGATAAGACCTGCCCTGCCAAGCACCTCTTTTGAGATCGCCCTCTTTACACAAGTCTTGGTCACGACCCATTGGTATCTGTCTCCACAATACGATGTCAGTCTTGCTAAGTCTTTGGATACTCCGAGTTTTTGGAGTCCCCATTGTCTCTTGCTCGGCACCTTCCATTGTTTCCAGATAATGGTTCTAAGCCTTGTCCTTAAATGTGCGTCAATGTCAGATATTGCCATCTTCATATTTCCTAACGCAAAGTAATTTATCCAGCCTCTTGTTACTTGGTTAATCTTTTTAATCCTAATTCCCAATCTCATTGAGTTCTTTCTTTGCGTTAAGGCTTTGAGTCTGCGTTTAAACTTAGCAACCGAGTCCTGATGCGGTTTGCACTTCCATTCAAGTGTTTTGGGGTCTTTGTAGAATCCAAATCCAAGGTATTTTACTTTTGTCGGTCTGACTATCTTAGTCTTCTCCGCAATAACCTTGAGACCGAGTTTCCTTTCTATCCAAGACGTGATGGAGTACATCACACGTTTTGCACTTGCTTCGCTCTTTACTGCAATTATGCAGTCGTCAGCATATCTTGCGAAGTGCAGTCCTCTGTTTTCAAGTTCTTTGTCCAGCTCATTCAGCATTATGTTGCTAAGTAATGGTGAGAGGTTGCCGCCCTGCGGTGTTCCCATTTCTGTTTGCTCGTATCCTTCCGGGGTCATTACACCTGCCTTGAGATATTTGCGTATCAGAGATTCCGTGTCTCCATCGTTAATCAGTATGTGAACGTAGCTCATTAGTCTGTCTTGTGGTACGTTGTCGAAGAATTTCTCCAAGTCTATATCCACAATCCACGTGTACTCCTCATTTAAGTATTCAAGGACTTTTCTTATTGCCATCTCACAGCTTCTGTTCGGACGAAAGCCATAACTGAACTCCGAGAAATGCGGGTCACATATCGGTCCTATCACTTGTACTATTGCCTGCTGGATTACTCTGTCCATTGCTGTAGGGATTCCAAGTTTTCTCTTTCCTCCGTTAGGTTTGGGTATTTCTACCCGTCTGACGGGTTGAGGCTTGTATTCCCTTCGTAGTATCTGCTCTTTTATCGTAGGCCAATTTGCCTTGATATACTCACCAAGTTCCTCTGTACTGACGCCATCAACTCCGCCTGCACCCTTATTGGCACAGACCCTTTTATAGGCTTCGTTCATATTGTCCTTATGTAAGATTTTATCGAGCAGCTCCGACATTGCCTTGTGTGCTCTTCTCCTTTCCGCTCCCTCGGACTCAGCCTTATGTTGTGTGTTCAGATTTCATATACGTTTCATCCTACCACTGTCGGGCATATCCTCAGGACATACATTTGCGTCGCACGGTTAAATTGTTCCACCCTTCCCGATTACTCGGTACTATGGCTTCTGCTGACTTCTCACAGTTCGTTGTTACTACGGATCGTGCTTCGTCTGTGAGACCTCACGGGATAAGCCCCGAACCTTTCCCCGTTTACTCGCCTGATTTACGCATTGAGGTTACGGTTGCCTTTTGGACTTTGATGCCCGTTGCCATCTCATCCGCTCAATACGCCTTAATATCAGGTTTCTGTCCGTCGAGCCACGGTTTCGCTATTGCTTCTTCTCGCCTGTACCTCACGATACAAACCTTGCAAGTCGCTTTAAGGTTCGTCGGCAACTACGCCCCTCGGGATTTTCACCCGAGGTTCGGGACATGCCCGTCATACAAAGAAAACAGGGGCTCAGATTTCTCTAAGCCCCTGTTGTTCCTGGTGTTCGCGAGCGGATTCGAACCGCTGGCCTTCCGCTTAGGAGGCGGACGCTCTATCCTGCTGAGCTACGCAAACATGACGTTAATTATATACTTACTTTTTCTAATTGGCAAATAGAGATTTGCGTTCCCAAACAAAATATCGCAAACTACTTTTCTGTACCATTATTAGAACACCTCTTGTTATAGAATCGTGTCATAGAAAACTTTAACCCATCTATATTGAGGAGAACAGACTATGAACGATCACGATATCTATGTAGGAGATTGGAGAAGCTTGGATTTTCTTAAGTCCGAGGCAGAGTACATCGCTAATAAGACAGGCTATTCCATTGACGATATATATGAATATCTTATAGCCCAGAGAGAAGCTGACGATATGATGGATCTTGATCTGTCGATGGATATCAGAGAGCATCTCTGCGAGATAACAGGTATGTGCCTATTTAAGATAGTATTTCTCATGGATGCAGAGCAGGCATTTTACGATGAGATATATTCTGCTTATCAGTACGCACATGCTGCTTGATCAGTAGAATGGTGTCGGATCCGTAAGTTCTATCGTGTCCTCGTCTATCACGAACTTGAGGTCGTAGCTTTCCCGCGTGGCTACTGTCGCATAGAGCTTATCTCCGATATAGAAGATGCCGGTAAAGCATAGATAGTTCATATATCTGTCTTTATCTACCGGCAATGGTAACGTGACCGTACGAGAACGGGATACGACTTCTATCCTGTCCTCGTACAGTACGTATCTGTTATCGTTCTTTTGAGATCTTAACTCTTCTTGCATCCGTTACTGCTCACTATTCATATGATCTCTTTGATTATACCTTATCGCACACGTATTCTATGAGCATATCCGATACATACTGATAGTGGTGACTGTCGTATATCTTGACCTCGAATGTTGTAACGCCGTATGTACTAAGCCTTTCTGTCAGATGTTCTATTCCTTCTAAAGTAGAATCGTTATCACCGTAATAATCTTCGTAGTCCTCATCTTCCTTATCCCCTGCGGTAATAAGGATATTTCTGTCATAGGTATCATTTCGCTCAAAGTAACCATACTCATACTTGTAGTCTTCGTAATCACTTACGTCAGTAAAGTACGGTGTCCAGAATGTAGGGCTGCCTATTATGTAATTCTTGAAAGGCTTGTTCTCATATCTGTCGTAGTTAAATGCCGCATAATGTGCAAATACGCCTCCCTGGGAATGGCCGAACAAAGTCGAACTGTCGGTATCGAATCTGTATTCTTCACTAAGGTAAGGCATAAGATTATCCGTGATAAAGTCCAGGAATTCCTTCTTATGGTCACAGAGGATATTGCTCCTTACTTCGTTATCCCAGCCGTCAATATCGTATTCAAAGCCGATAGTAATAAGTATCTGAGGTTCTGCCCTGCCTTCTTCCATCGCTTTGTATATCTCCGTTACATCCTTGAACCTCCATACGGCATCAGTCATTACAAGCGCAGGATACACTGTGTCAGCATCGTACTCCGGAGGAGTCGTGACATGTACTACAAATTCCAGATCCAATTCCTCGTCGTAGATATGGTATTCGGTGATGCTGTCTCTTATCGCCTCTACCTTCTCCTTATCCATCTCCCAATACATACCGTCAGATCCCGTATCGACCTCACCTGCCCAATACCGTTCCAGATATGCTTCAAGATCATCCCTGTCGATATCTTTGGTCTCTCCTGCAATATAAGCATCGTATAGTCCGATGATATCATCGAAGTGTTCTTCTGCGGGTACCCTCGGGCAGCCTGCTTTGATATCTTCCTCGATAAGTTCCGACAACTGTTCCTTGAAATCTTCGTAATCTTCGAAGACTATCTCATCGGGATCTTTATCTTGTATGAGATGTCTGTAGATCACACTACCCGCACCGCCGTCGTATCCTTCAGGGGGAAGCGGATCGAAGCAGGGACTTCCATATACCAACGCACCAAATCCTTCGATGTAATAAACATTGCCCGCGAAGTCATTCATGCATTCATTCCACGGCTCATCGAGGATCTGAAGTTCAGTCTTAGAGGACCTTTCCTTCTCAGCTTCAGTCATCCTGTTGATCAGTACATGTTCGTATTGCCTTCCGATGCAGGATGTCATAGCAAGCAGAAGTTGGATCACTGCTATTACCGCCGCCGTCCTTTTGATAACACCATTACACATATCGTCTCCTCCGATCTTGTTAATGACAAGATGGTAACAAAGCGATATGGATCTCTAAGGTAGGTTATATGGAGTTTATATGGAGGGAAATACGATCTTGGCTAATACATCAGGACCATCGTTTATCAGGCTGCATTCACCATTCTGCTTCGTTATGATCAGGCGTGCCAGATAAAGACCAAGACCGCTTCCGCCGCTTCTTCTGCTGCGGGACGCATCTGTTCTGTAGAAAGGTTCGAAGAGATGATCCAAGTCGTTCTCCTCTATATGAGCATTTCTGTTTCTTATCGTAACGTTGATCGAACCGTCTTCCTTATGGGCTCCTATCTCTATCGCAGATCCTTCGGTGCCGTAGAATACGGCATTGCTCATGAAGGTATTCACTGCAAGTGATGTCAGTTCGAGATTACCTTCAAAGAACAAGTCTTCTTCAATATCCTTTACCGCAGTCATCTCCCTTGCCTCAAGAAGGTCGGATGCCTCCTCTATGGTCGCTTTTATGAGTTTGGCCATATCGACACGTGTGAGATTCAATTCAGAAGAAGACTGCATACGCGATGCGGTCAATATCTCATTTATCAGGCTTTCCATCCTTTTGACGGTACGAAGAGATCTTGAGAGATATTCATCGTGGTCTTCGTAAGGACCGACTCTTTCGAGCATCCCCCTGATGTGTCCTTCCAGGATAGTGACGGGAGTCTTGAGTTCATGGGAAGCTGCCGCGAAGAACATCTCCTTCTGGTTTTCCAGTTCATGGACACGTTCTATCTCAGCTTCAAGTTCCTTTATCTTACTGTCGAGGGTCACGGACAATGTATTAAGATCCCTGGCAAGGTCTCCGATCTCATCTCCTCTTTTGGTATCACATTTAACAGTGAAATCCATATTCGCCATCTCTCGCGAGACCTTGCTCAGCTTCCTTACCGGGCTTGCAAAGAGGATGGTGTATATCACTGAACTTACAAGCGACAGTGATGCTACGACTGCGATCAGGATAGGATAACTGTTATGAAGAGCTCTGGGGATCAGGTTCGTCTGTCCTCCTGAATAGTAATACTGAAGCATGTAATCAGTCGGATCGTCCTTGAACGTAACGCCATATGTTCCGAATTCGTCGCCGTCAGAAAGTTCGTGCATAGCCGCGTCTGCTTCTTCCTTCGTCTTTATGGTAAGTCCTCCTATGTCTTGAACAGGAGAATTGTATGCTCCGTTGATATATTCATCCTGGATATAGAAAGCCATCTTGATCCCTGTACGGCTTATAAAATCGTCTATGATATCTCCGCTCTCCTCACGGGGTGTAAGTGAGAGCTTATACATAAGATCGTCCATCTCATCCTTAGGGGAATAGAGCATCTCGGGAGTCCTGGAATAGAGCACAAAGCAAAGCAGCATTCCCGATAAGAACTGCACTACGAATGATATGAGAAAGACCTTAACGGAAAGTCTGTTAAATACCTTTCTTTCCAATCCTGTACCCCCTGCCCCTGACGGTCTCTATATAGTCCCCTCCGAGCTTATGCCTGAGATTCTTTATATGGCAGTCAACTATCCTGTCATCGACAAGAGCATTATAGTCCCAGAGAAGATCCAGAAGGAGTTCTCTTGAATATACCCTGCCGGGATTTCTTACCATCGTCACTAATAGATCGAACTCTTTGGACGTGAGTTCCACTTCTCTTCCGCCAACCAAGACTTCCATAGTGTCAGGATCGATCACGATATCTTCGTACCTGATGCTATTATCCTCTTCCGGCTTACTGCCCTCGCTCCTTCGAAGAAGCGCATTTATCTTGCGGATCAGCACCGGCATAGAGAAAGGCTTGGTAACATAGTCGTCTGCCATCAGGTCATATCCTTTGATCTGAGACTTATCGTCACTTAGCGCTGACAGGAACATGACAGGCACATCCGATCTTTTCTTGATCACCTCACATACCGTGAATCCGTCGATCTTCGGCAGCATGATATCAAGAAGGACCAGATCGTAAACTCCTGGCTCGAATGAAGATACGGCGCGCACTCCGTCCTCGACAAGATCCACTTCGAATCCTTCGTTTGTAAGATGATTATATAGAAGTGCCCTGATCTCAGGTTCGTCTTCAACAACAAGCAGTCTTCTCATACCAATATCCTATCGCCTGTTTATGGATATATCATGGAGATAACCGAAATACTCATCGAGCCACTGTCTCAACGAGCATTATCGTGATACCAAGGACTGCCATGAGCATCGGAAGCCCGTCAAAATACGTATTTATATCAGCAAAGAGCTTTCTTCTCTTATATGTATGCAAGAATCCCGTCAGGACGATATCTACGGCAATCGTAATAATAACACCGATAACCGAAGGCATAAGAGGCAGTACGGCAATGATCAGCAAAGACTCGCATGCGAAGATGTCATCAAAGCGCCTTCCTGCAATAAGGATAAAGATTATGATGACAAGAGACGCTGCTATCGGATAAAGTGCGAAAGAAAGATCAAGCGAGAACTTCATGTCTGAGATCCTCATAGCGAGCATTCCCGCCAGGACCGCGACCGTCTCTCCGGCAAATACTACCCTGCCCATAAGGAAGCCCGCATTCTCTTCCTTATTAACCGGATGATAATCGTGAACATCTATGAGCTTACTTGATGTCATCCTTACCTTCTGACCTATAGCCTTACTGAAGGCAAGTGCCGTCAAGCCTGACATGACAGCAGTGATGATGAGCATTACGCCTATGCTCTTCTTCTCAAATGCAAACTTGCTGATAACAGCTGCCACGAGAACACAAAAAGAGCCTATCACCCCAGGGATAACGATCTCCTCGGATATGCTGCATCTGGTAAAGTAAGCTCTTCCGTCCCTTATAGATGATGAAAGTGCGGTAAGACCTATCAGCAGCGGGACATATGAATAGAATGACACAGGATCCGGCGACACCTTAGGGAGAAGATAAAGTCCCGCGATAAGCGATGTATTAAGAAATATATTAAGAGGTATAGTCCTGCAATTCTCTGCGAACCTGAAAGTAAATGTCCAAACGATAACACAAAGGAGCGCGAGCAATATTGGGATATACATCCTGCCGAAGGATGCTACTAGACAAGCCAATGTGAGAGAATAACCCAGCATGAAAACACAGGCCCTCGTAGACAGGTAGAAGTTCTTCCTGAAAAGATCTCCGAATCCCTGTTTACTCTTTGTCTCCTGCTTTAACTCTACCCTGTCAAAAGGCGACAGCTTTGTATCCTTATATCTGATCATATATCCCCCTTATGCCATCCAATCCAGATAATCCTTCAGGAATCTGTAGGAGATATTGATAGCGGTAAGAACACACCTGGTTCTCTGTCTTGCTCCGGGGATACCCGGAATATATGTCCTTATCTCTGACACAGGAAGTCCGTCTATGTTCTCGTAAGTCATATCGTATCCGCCTCCGATCGAGACACCGTCCTCGGCACCGATAACTGTTACGGAATAAGGATCATTACTCACGTCATTCTCATCGACTTCTATGGTGCTTATGCCGGCAGAATCATCTGTCGTACCGGTCGCCTTCTCCCTGACGTTCAGATTCGAGATAACATTACCGGCAGCATCGAGCTCGGCAAAGAGATTAGGATAATCCTCGAAGGAGAATACGACAAATCCCTCATCGTTGATTATGCCGAGAGTCTCGGGATCAGATCCCAGTACCCCTTGGATTATACCTTTGAGGTCCTCGATATAAGTCTCCTGATCGTAACCGTGAATAGAGTTGTCTATGCATTCGTAAGCAAGTTCCACAAATGTCCTGATGTCTATGGTAACTCCGGGAACGATATCCGTCGTTCCGTCGGACTTCATGGCCAGTCTCGAAGGATCCTGGCAGTCGATAAGAGCATGACAGAGGTTATATGACTGATTCGCCCAGTTATCTCCTGATACCGAATAACCGCCTGACAAAGATGCATCGATCCTGTCTTTGGTATTCATATCGATATTGAATGCATCCCAGTTGACCCTGGTGATAAATCCGTCCACCACTTCGATCTGAACATAGTCGATATATCCGTTATTGTCCTTATTGAGCCTCTGGGCATAGTAGATACCGTCGTTAAGGCCGGAGATCATGGTCACCGATCCGTCTCCGTCATCATCAGAGAAATGGCCCGCAGCATAGGACATCGGTATCTGATTACCGGAAGCCTGTTCAGCGATCCTTGCGATCTCTTCTTCCGATATGGGAGCCGGAACGCTCTCATCAGCTATGTGCTTGATGCCCGTAAGCTCTGCTCCGTCGTAGGTTACTCCTGTCAGAAGATGAAGGGATGTATTTCCTGCTGATTCCACCGTAATATCAAGTATGAATCCGACAGGCTTACCGGAAGCATCGAATGCTTGATATACATGATTGATCTCTTCAAAATCGGACATATTCTCAGGGAATATCTCCTTATATCTGGCAGCTTCGAGCACATCGGCGAACATCTCACTGTATCCGTTCTGGATACGGGTCTCAGACTGTCCTGATGTCATGGCATTACCAGCTATGAGCACGATAAAGCTCAGGATCAATACCACAACTGCTTCTATTGTCATTCTCTTTATCTGTGAGGAATTCATTGTGCCTCCTCCCTAACTGCCGCATGTCTCTCAGAAGCATCTGACGTAAAGTATTCTACAAGCCCTGAGATGATATTCACCATTACTACGGGGACACAAAGTGCCGTGATCCCGCCTGATATCTCAAAAGCACCCGCAGTCAGGATACCGCATATGATACCGGTCACAGTGCCGCCGAGATGATTCTGAGGCACAGTCGCTCTATCCGTCAGAAGGAAGAAAGCCACGAAGAATATACCTGATATCAGAAGAAATGCGATATTTGATCTTACGCCGTCCTTGATATGCATCGATACCCTGATGATGATAACGGTGACAAGATAACAGATCGGAGCCGCTGTTCTTACTGTTCTTGAGCGTAAGAGATATATGGTACCTATAAGTATCATGATGACAGAACACATTCCAATATATGAAGGATAACCGTCAGTGATAAGTTCAGCCGTGTGGTAATCCTCGACACGCGAAGCTACTGATGACGTAGTCCTGGCAAAGGAGAACAAGGACTTTATGGCAAACCAGTGATTACTGCCTTCAGAGAATCCCTTCAAGCGTTCGCCCCATACTACTTCAACGAGTATCCTCGCAAGAACAGGACTGTTAACTTGACAGAACGCTATGCCTCCGAACAGGACTTCAGTTACGAAGGTCATAAAGACAGAAGCTGTTATCGGTATGAGAAGAGACGTATCAGGAGGCAGCATAAGGCTGAACAGGACTCCTGATATGACATTATGAAGGTATGTCCTTTTAATCCTTATTTTCTTGCTCTTGGAAAAGAGCATGGCACAAAGAACGTTCATGAGAACGCAGCTCAATATGAGCATCAACGCACGTATACCGTACTTGAAGATCGCATAGCATACGCAGGGAAGCAGAGCTATAAGGAAAGACAATTCCATATAGGATACGGTCCTGTCAGTATGTATGAAAGGCGCGAACTTACCGTAGATCATATGAGCTTACCTCCTTCGAAAGGAAGTACCATATTATCGTCTCCGCCCTCTTCCGTCTGATACTCTTCGTCTTCTTCGAAAGTCTCCAGAAGCGACACTGAACCGATATTGATCTTTGTATGCTCTGTAAAGCCAAGCTTGTCAGGATGCTCGGGATTCTTATTGAGCTTCTGCGCGTAAGACGCTATCACTCCGGTAAGGTCTATAGCGGCAGGACATACATAAGAACATGAGCCGCAGGCGATACACTTTCGTATACCTTCGTCCTGAGCAGAAAACTCGAGTCCTCTCTTAAGAAGGTTATGCAGCAGCGCCGGCTCCAATCCCATGGGACATGCATCTTCGCACTGGAAGCAGCGGATGCACGGCGTCGTGGGGAACTCCTTCCTGGATATAACGGAGATCGCGGAAGTAGTCTTTATCACGGGAGTATTGTCGGGGTCCTTTATCTCAAGACCCGTAAGGCAATTTCCCCATATGAGCTTCTTGGATGTCTTTATATTGCTGTTGACGTTATTAAGTATCTCGGATACGGGTGTACCGATAGGAACAAGGACGTTATGTCCCGGCTCGTCGTCACCTGATATAGAGATTATCCTGGAAGATAAGGGCATATTATCGGCAATAGCTTCCCAGCAGGAATATACGGTAGAACAGTTGAACATTACTGCCTTACATCTGCTCTCCAACGTCTCGCCCTCTCCAAGGTCTACTCCGTAAAGAGCTTTCGCAACAAGCGCATAGTAACCTTGAGGGAACCTGTCCTTAAAGTACTTGAAATTGAATATATATCCGGAGTAATCGCCTGCAGACATCTGCATGGCATTCTGAAGAGCGGAGATCTCTTCCTTCCTACTGTCAGGAATAAGAAAATCTATCCTCTTTACTCCTACTGCTCCGGCAAGTGCTACGGCGCCCATAACGATATACTCGGGTGATTCACTTATCCTCATGTAATCGCAGTTGGCATAAGGCTCACTCTGAAGACAGTTTACGAGTATCCTGTCTACACCGGATCTTCTGGCCATATTTATCTTGGCTATGGTAGGGATACCTTCGCCGCCCATGCCGACGATACCTGCGTCCTTAACGATACCTCTGACCTTAGATGCGCTGATATTTACGTCAGCTCTGGGATATACGGACGGGTGGTAAGTCCTCTTACGGTCACTTTCTATGACTACAGCCTTACAAGTGACAGAATTAGGGAGAGTGATATTCCTGATCTCCTTTACTTCTCCTGATATCCCGCTATGAACGGGCACCGCAAAAGAACCGGGATTAGGCGCTCCGACACACTGCCCTATAGTCACCTTCTCCCCGACCCTTACCGTAGGAACGGCTGCTTCACCGTAGTTCATCTTCATTGGCAGGATTATCCTTGAAGGATAGAACTTTTCAAGTAAAATCTCCCTCTTAAAAGACGAACGCTTTGAAAAGTCCAAAGCGTTGTCCATTGAAAAACCTTGATGAAATGAATATCTCCGGTCGTGGATCGACATCAGTCAGCGTAACCTTCGAGCCTCTTAGCGTAGCTGGATCTTCCGAGCTTCCTGATCGCCTTTGCTTCGATCTGACGGATTCTCTCTCTTGTAACACCGAGGCTCTTACCGACCTCTTCAAGAGTTCTCTGCTTATCGTCATCGAGACCGAATCTGAGTCTGATAACCTTAGCCTCTCTCTCGGTAAGAAGATCCAATACCTTGATAAGGTCTTCCTTAAGAAGATCCCTGGATACTTCCTCGTCAGGTGATACATATTCGTCAGAAGAGATGAAGTCAACAAGGTGGCTGTCCTCTTCCTCACCGACAGGCTTGTCGATAGATACGGGATCCTGAGATATTCTCTGGATATCACGGATCTTATCTGCAGGCATACCCATCTTGTCTGCGAGCTCATCGATGGTAGGCTCACGGCCAAGGTCCTGAATGAGCTGACGCTGTACTCTGGTAAGCTTATTGATAGTCTCTACCATATGTACAGGGATACGGATAGTCCTTGCCTGATCGGCAATAGCTCTGGTGATAGCCTGACGGATCCACCATGTAGCATATGTACTGAACTTGAATCCCTTGGAGTAGTCGAACTTATCTACTGCCTTTATAAGACCGATATTTCCCTCCTGGATAAGATCGAGGAGAGAAAGACCTCTGTTCATGTACTTCTTTGCGATAGATACTACGAGTCTCAAGTTAGACTCTACAAGAAGATCCTTAGCAGTCTCGTCTCCGCTCTGCATACGCTGAGCAAGATCCTTCTCATCGTCTGCTGAGAGCAAGGGGATCTTACCGATCTCCTTGAGGTACATCCTTACGGAGTCATCAACAGCTACTTCCTCGGAAGGAGTGAGCGTAAGGCTCATGGCGTCTTCGTCACTCTCGTTATTCTCTACCTTGATACCTGCCTTGGTAAGTTCAGCAGAGATCCTCTCCATATCCTCAGGAGTTATCTCACACTCTTCTGCGATATTCTCGAACTCAGACTCTTCGATAACGTTGTTCTTCTTTGCTGCGAGAGCCTTGAGCTGGTTCAGAGCGTCATTGTAATCTGCCATTTTGTACCTTCCTTTATCTTCTTAGTCTTTAGCTGCTTCAATACCATCATTAGTAACGGTGTAGATGTTACCGGATGTATAGATCGTCATCGTTACCTCGTTATTCTTACCGTTGTAGTGAGAACTTCTCAAAGCACAGTAGTTGTCATAGATGGAACGTGCTGCATCCTCATCGAGCTCATCTGCCGTAATGATCTTGATGTCATCACATGTCTGGCCGGAGATGATGTAGCCCTTGGTAAAGCCTTCTTCATTGGATGAAGTATCGACTTCGGCGATGCCGTCAAATACAGACGCGATATCAGCGGAGATCTCGGAATGAAGCTTTGTCCTCTCCTGATATCTGGGAAGTGCAACGATCAAGACACCTAATACAAGGACAGCTGCTGCTGCGAGGATGATCGCTACTACCTTAGGCGGAGCCTTTACGTCATTAGGAGAAACCTCGAATTCATTTACGACCTTAGTAGAACCCGAATCCTGGGAATCTGTCAATTCCTGACGCTTTACAGCCTTCTCCAGGCTCTCGGTAGAATAGACGCGGTTAGTATAGTGATGCTTACCGTCTTCTGTTCTCTCAAAATGCTCGTTGGGAAATTCTCTTCCGTCGGGATCTTCAAAGATCTCTATTGCTTCGCTGGTGGGAAATACGCAATTGCAGAAGATGCACTCGCACTCACTGTCACGATCGTCCACCATGATCAGTGAACCGCAATTTCTGCAGATACCTTGTAATGTTGCCATTAAAAACCGCCTTATCCTAAAAAACTGTTACCTCAAAACGCGCATAATTGCGCATTAAAAAGCACATTACACTATACTCTGCAATGTGCTCTTTGTCAAATAATAATATAAATATATAGGGATAGCCTTACGTATTCTCTGCCTGTTCTTCGATATGCTGCGATACCCGATCGTATTCTTCATAGAAATCGGATTCACGTTCAGCCATCTCGCTGGAAACGACAGCACGGGAACGTTCTGCCTCTGCTCGTTGGATACTTTCATTTCTTAAAAGCGCGGAGACCATGATCATTACTATGATCATAAAGACTGTAAGGACCAGGATTGCAAGAATGGCTGCTTTTCTCGAACCGGTCTTGATCGACTGAGCGGCCCTGGCAAGATTTTCTTGAGATGTAAGCTGATCGAACTTCTCGGAGAAGACATCTTCCGGATCCTTATCGAGCAAATAGCTCGTACCGCAACTCTCGCAGTAATACCTTCCATCATCAGACTGCTTCAGAGCACCGTCACAATTTGAACATCTGAGTTTTTTCAATTCCATATCAGATTCCCCCTATAAAACATCTATCCCTAACGAGATTATACACAAAAACAGGATTCGCTGATATAATCCCTCTAATGGAAGAAAAAGAAAGATTCATGAAGGAAGCTCTCAAGCAGGCAAAGAAGGGATTCGACAAAGGCGAATGCCCTATCGGCTGCGTTATCGTAAAGGACGGCAAGGTCCTTGTACGTTCTCATAACATGAAGCTTACTAAGTGCAATCCCATCCTTCACGCAGAAGTAGTCGCCATTGACAAAGCATGCAAAAAGATCGGCGACTGGCGCCTTAACGACTGTGATATGTACGTAACCTTAGAGCCCTGCACGATGTGCTCAGGCGCCATCGTTCAATCAAGGATCAGAAAGGTATACTTCGGTGCATATGAACCCAAGTCTGGTGCGGTATGCTCATGCAATGACATATTCAATGTAGAGCACGGCCATAACCACAAGGTAGAATTCGAGGGCGGCATCCTCGAGGAAGAATGCGGCGCCCTCATGAAAGCTTTCTTTAAGATTCTAAGGGATCGAAGGAACAACGAAGCTTAGATCTCTACGAACAGTCCGTACCTTACGAGATAGACATAACTTGCCTTTACTTCTCCTCCTGATACTTCAACAGCCGATCTGTAACACCCCACCTGAACGGAATGCCTCTTGCGGGTCTCTTTGATGACCTCATCAACAGGCGCATCCTCAGGATATCTGTCTGTCTTGTAGTCGATAAGGACATATTTACCGTCACTGTCCAAGAAGAGAACATCTATGATTCCCTGTACGAGGACATCGTCCGTATCGTTAGCCTTGACTGAGAATACGATCGGCTTCTCATATTCAGCCTTACATGCCTTATCTGCCTCATCGAGTCTTCGGCCGATATCACTCTCGGCAAAAGCCCTTATCCCGAACTCGAATTCCGTAGTCCTCACTAGGTCTTCTTCCCTTATGATCTTCTGGTCAGCAAGATCCCTGATCGCTGAAGTAACATCTTCCCTTGCCTTGGAAAGATCGGTAAACCTGAAGATCTTATGGATAAAGGTACCGACGGAAGCCGCACTGTCACCGATATCGCCTCGCTGAACGCCGATATAGTGATCCAGATCCTTTACGTCCAGATTGATAGGAAGAGTCTCCCTGATACCGTCATTCTTTATCTGGGATACGGAGATCTTAAAGGGTATCCTGGAAGAATCCTCATAAGGGTACTTTGCAAATACCGGCATACCATTCTCATCGTAAGACTCGGCAAATAGAGGTATCAGTGTCTTAGTGTCATCTAATACCTCAACTACGGCATCAGTCTCGTTATCCTCTTCTTCAGCTGTGACACTGAAGGAAGAATCGATAGATTCCACTGTAAATCCACGGAAATCATCCTCATATTCGAATGAATCCGAACCGCCAAGACCAAGTACCTCGTGTATCTTATCCCTGATACTTCCTGCACCGGCAAACCTTAGGAAGGCTGACATAAATGATCCTTCTACGCCTCCTCCCGTATAACGCCAGTAAGCTGCAGGGAGCTTCTTTGTTCTCTGCTTTCTAAGGCTCTTTACAAGAGATTTATATCTGGATGCCGATTCAATCTGCAAAGGGATGACAACTGACAGGTGGTGCTCCGCTCTGGTAAGGGCTACATATAAGAGCCTTATCTGCTCCGCGTTACTTGCCAGCTTCTCGTCGTCGTCGAGGAATATCCTCTCTGGTGACTTGTCGAGCCTGACGGTCTCAGGGAAGAAATCATTCAATACAAAACCGTATTCGGGATCGAACTTAACAGGACCCGACTTATCCGGTTGTGACTGAGAGAACAGTTCGGTCACGATAACGCAGGGGAACTCAAGGCCCTTACTTCCGTGATAGGTCATACAGGTGATCTTTCCCTCTTCGTTATCCTCACCCCTGACTGCCGTCTTATTACCAAGCTTTGCCTTCATGGTCTCAAGCCTTGTGGCAATAGTAGATATATCACTTCCGTAACGCATGAAGTTTGAACAGAGCCAGCTCTTAAAGAGCGACAGTTTCTCTGCGGAAGCCGCAGAGGCCGCTACTCCCGTATCCTGATAGACACGATCGATGAACTCACCGATATCCGTTATAAGAAGATCGTTCCTCATGTTATCGAACCAGGTAATGAATGTTTCTACTCTCTCCTTGAGCACCGGGTCTGCAGTCCCGTTCCTGTCCTCAGCATAGATCCTGAGCTTGACCATAAGGTTCTCATCCTTAAGATCCCTGTCCTTCTTCTTGCTATACAGATGGATCGCAGCTATCTCTTCCAAAGTGAAGTTGGATATCCTGTATCCGGATAACAATATTCCGAGAAGATACTCATCCCTGAGCTCATTTCCCGCCGCGATAATGACATTACAGATACCGTGGATGTCCCTGTCTTCAAAGACACTTATCTCATCTGCATATCTGGATTCGTATCCGCATTCGTTAAGGTATGAAGATATGACGGCAGCAGTCTTGCGTCTCTTCGTAAGGATGCAGATATCGCTGTAGTCCATTCCCATCTTAACGAAGCGTTCGACTTCGCTGACAACACCGCTGACTATTGCAGACAGATCCTTCTCACCCTTCCCGTGCTCTACGAACTTTACCATGGGAACGATATCGTTATCCGAAGCAGTACCTGCCTTTACATCCGGGAAAGACAACGCCTGCGTGTCATCGTATTCGATCTCGGAACCTTCAGCACTCATTGTCTGATCAAAGATATGATTTACGAAGGTAAGGATATTCCTGTCACTTCTGTAGTTGTTATTAAGAAGGAACAGATGACCGTCAGAAGGATCTGATGAATAGTCCTCCATCATCTTAAGAAACATGGAGGGGTTAGCATATCTGAACTTATAGATACTCTGCTTAACATCTCCTACCCTGAATACATTGTCATTTGCAAAGCATGAGATGACGGCATCCTGAAGTTCACTGTTATCCTGATACTCGTCGATATAGATCTCTGCAAACTTATTTGTATAGTATTCACGTCCCTCATCAGTACAGAGTATCTTCTTGGCAAGATGCTCATGATCAGGGAAATCCGTTCCGTGGACCACAGCCTTGATGGCGGCATACTGTTCATCGGTCTTCTTTATAAGATCCAGATAGACTTCTGCAAGTCTCGTCCTTTGTATCTGTCGTTCGAGCAGTTCATCGGAAGATACTGATATAAGTCCCTGATACGCATCTGGAAGTGAATAGACATCAGCGCTGTCGCCATAGCCTCCGGGCATCCTGGAAAGGTTCGGAAGTATAGGCTTTATGAACTTTATAACCGCACAAACAGGTCCGATCAGGTCATTGAACTTATCGGCATATCCGTCTCCGTCATCCTTTGGAAGTCCGTTGAACTCTGTATCATCGAATTCACTCGTGTCCTGCATAGCGGCAAAGAGATCATCAGAAGAAGTTACTCTCTTACAGTATCGATAAGTATCGGAGATCATAGCAAGGAAAGCATCCTGCCTTGCAGTATTCTTCTTATCTCCCATCTTACTTACGAACCTGATATTAGGTATAAGTTCTGTCAGTGCCTTCACCGTCTCTTCATCTACAAGGCTCATAAGATAGCGGACCGCACTATTGAACTTATCTACTGATCTTAAGATTCCTTTCTCATCCGACTCCTTCATCCGAAGGATCGTTGCATCGCACAATTCAAGATAATCAGGAAGGCTTCGAAGCTTTTTATATACTGTCACAAGAGATTCGGAAAGGGAATCATCCGTCCTTCCGTTGCCGAACATCCTGGTGAGCATCTCAAAGTCAGGGTCCGGTATCTCGCCCTCGTAACACTCGTCTATCGCGGCCATCGCAGCCTCTGAAAGGATGATATCCAGCTCGTTCTCATCAAGGACTACGCTTCCCTGATCCAAGAGCTTATATTCCCTGGTATCGGCTATAACATAGCCTTTCTCCTTGATGACCCTGCTGCAGAAGCTGTCGAGAGTCTGGATATAGCTGGAAGGCAGCTTATCGAGCTGCTCCTGAAGATACATTATCTCAGAACGCGAAGAGGGATCTTTCTTAAGTTCTGCGATGCGCTTCTTGATCTTATCCTCGAGCTTCTTCTTCATATTGGCTGCCGCATCCTTGGTAAAGGTCACGACAAGGATATCGTCGATCTCAAACTCGCGTGCGCAGAGCTTCTCTACGATCCTGTGAACAAGTACCGTAGTCTTACCGGAGCCTGCAGCCGCTGATACAAGGATATTCTCGATAGGAGCATTTACTACTCTTAACTGTTCTTGTGACAGATCACTCATCCATATGCTCCTTTCTATGATTCATGGTCTCGATTATCTCATCGTCCTTAGCAGACGAACCGTCTTCGTGTCCGATAACTAACGCGTTATACATTCTCTCCGGAGATCTCGGATCATTGCCGCAAGCTCCGGAATATGGACAGTACCTGCAGGCTGAATTGCTTCCGTTACCTGTCAGAGAATTGACCCTGGCATCAGCCTTGCCTGCCGCTATCTCTTCACAGTTATGTCTGATCAACATATCGACATATGTTCTTACGTCGTCAAACTGTTCACGCGAAAGCGAGCTCAGCTTGGGTGCTAACTTAAAGTCTGCGCCTGAAGAGGGCTTCATACCTATCTCAAAGTACCCGACATCGCCTACATCTATGCCTTCCCTGATGGCGGAATTGGCATATGCAAAGAGCTGAGTCTGAAGGCCTGCCAGTGTCTTCTTGAGCTCTATCTTCTTATCACCCGTCTTATAGTCGATGATCCTTGCCTTATTGGTCTGCGGATCCAGATCGACCCTGTCTATGAATCCTACAAAGGATATCTCTTTGCCGCCTGTCGTAGTTATCTTGACAGGATCGGCCGAATCCCGAAGATCCATCTCGAACTTATAAGGAACCATATTGGATGTACATGCTTCATCCAGCATTATGGGAAGCACATATTCAAAGAGCCTTATAGCCTTACGTCCGGGATTCACCGCAAATCCGGGAGTCTTCTCGTAGTAATTCTCGGACTTATCGCAATAATCCGTAAATGCCTTCCGGGATACTTCATGAAGGAGAGTCTCATCATTTCTGAGGTTCTGCGCATATTCACCCAAGGCTGCAGGCGTAGAACATGTCTTGATGATATCCTGAAGCGATACCTCGAACATGTGGTGGATTATGGTACCCATCACATTGGCCTTTATTCCTCTTCCGTCCTCACGCTCCCTGATCCCCAGGATATACTGGAGCATGTACTTCATGTGACATGTATTGAAAGTCTCTATCGACGAGACGCTGACGCTCATGTGATCATCCAGAAGCTCATCCATATATCGCGCTGCGATATCTGCATCAAAAGGATCATGTCGTCTCTCTACTTCCTTACCCGAAGTCTCCATCTTGAAGATATCCGGGCCGAAGTCGGCGGAATATCTCGTGAAATGAGTAAATACGGAACTCTCGGAAGAAGACAGATCTCTCGCGATATATATCTTCTCCCTTACTGCTCCGAACATGAGCGCAGAAGTGATAAGATCGCTGGTATTGCGACTCTTCACCTTATCAGGAAGTTCCACTCCGGAATCAGAAGACAACCTGGCGAGCTCATCGGAATTCATTATGCCCTCAGTAACTTTGGAATAAGGGAAGTTCTCTGCGGTCGTACCGATAAGGAACATGACCTTGCAAGGCGTGATATATGCCTGATCAGGCGATACGATCTCGACAGAATCCACCATCAGCGGGATGGTGGTCTGGACCTTGTTCCTCATATCGATCTTAAGAAGGGAAAGGAATGCTTCCTGATCTATAGGAACTTCGTTCATGGGAGTCGTGAACTGCACGAGAAGTGACATAACTTCCGAATATCCTCTGACCAGCGCTGATGCTCTGTCAGTATCCTTGCGATCGACAAACTCCTCGGCAATATACCTGATATTCGAAGATAAGGTATCGGTGAATCTCGCAAGCTCCATAGCCTTACCCGACAGTAGCTTCTCATTGTAGATCAATGTAGCGCTCTCCCTTATCGGGATGAGCACTCGCTCGATAATATTCTCCCAGATGTAATCACCTGCGGGAACACGTCTTCCCTCCCTGTAGAGCATCGCCTTATGCTTGCCGTCGGCAGTGAAGTATTCCCTCGCAAAGAGTCTCTCACCGCTTACGTTATATCGGATACAGTAATTCTCGAATGCATCGGCATCTTCATTGGTAACACCTGCAAGTCCGGTCCTTATAAGGCTCATGACATCTTCGAGCCTGTATCTTCTTATGGGAAGCTCCGTAAGAGCAATTATATATCTGAATACGGGAGTATTACTGATAACTATCTTACGGTCCACGAATATATCAAGACCGAATGCCCCCATTATCCCTCGAAGGTTATCCTTGAGAGTCTCATCTGCGCATACGATCCTTATATCCTTATATCTGTAACCTTCCTTTCTCGTAAGCTTGATTATCTCGTTAGCAACATATCCTATAACATCATCAGTGGTCTTAAGGACAGAACATGATATATCGGATACGGGAATGATCTCACTATCCTCCCTCTCTATCCTCAGGGCATAGTCAGAGACAGCACCCTGAAGTGCATCTGAATAACCCTCTTCCGCTACCGGTAGATCCTCATAGATGACATCGGAATATCCGTCAGTAAGGCTCCTTATGAAGGATCTGGCATTTGAATAGATAACGGCCTCATCTTCTGCGAGGAACGGATAGAAGTAAAAACTGCAGCCGAGATCAGACAGGAGTCTTACAAATCCTATCTCCTGGGGAGTAAGAAGTCTGATGTTACCGAATCCGATAACTGCATATGTGCTCCTGAAGAGTTCTTGAAGTCCCCTGTACCTTCTCGTATCAAGAAGAGACTTATCTTGTAGGAGAGTCTTAAGGATGGTCATAGCTTCACTGATGGGATCAAACATGAGCTTAAGGTCGAACTGAAGATCCAGTTCTTCCATATACATCGTAAGGAGCTTAAGATCATGAAGCTTATCGGTATAGACAGTCTCGTCATTACCTTCAGAAGCATTCTCCAAGGCCCTGGCGATACCATCCTGACCGATGCCGTAACGTCTGAAGTCACCGAGCAGATCTGTGATCGCATCCACATATTCGAACTTGCCTAAGAACTTGCCGAAAGTCTTGAATTCATTGTGGTGTGATACGAGGATCCTGTAGATCGCATTACGCATTATGATCTTGTCTGAGCCGCCCCCGTCGGAGAGTCCGCACATATCAAGGATCCTTACTGCAAGCCTTATGAAGCTGACAACATCGCCGTTGACCCAGGATGAAGTAATGTCGATACCTTTACGTACAACACCTTCGTTCTTCCCTGATACTGCTGATGTAACAAGACGCTCTACTGAAGCCTTGGAGGATTCGGGAGCTACAAATATGAGCTGTCCTTCACGCTCTCTGTCGAGGCACTCTCGGATGATGCTCTCAGTCTGGCAATGGATACTGCCGACTCCGGATATGCAGATCATAAAAAACTCCCTTCAAAAGCTATACTACAAGTATAGCTCATGAAGGGGATAATTGCTGTCCGATAATCAGGACATAAGCCTGTCGAGATTGGTACCGTTCATCTCTCTCATGGAAGTAGATGCCGAAGCGATAAGAGACTCAATAGCCTCCTGTTCCTTGGCCCTCTTGATCTTGAGAGTAGTAGTCTTGATCATCTCCTGCTCGGAGAATACATAATTCCTTACGATCTTATAAGCAGGGATCTTGTGGTTGACCTCATGCATCTGATCATTGAGGTAAGATGCGACCTCATCATCTGTAGGAACGCCCTTGAGGCCCAATACCCTTCCGATCTCCTTACGGTCGATCAAGAGCTTGGCACAGATGTCGATAGCTTCCCTGTCGTTCTTTCCGCCCCATACGAAGGCTTCGTTGACACCCTTGATCTCACATATGAGCGCCTCGATCTCCTCGGGGAATGCCTTCTTACCGTTGGTAAGTACGATCATGGACTTAACACGTCCGGTGATATGTATAGAACCTGTCTTATCGATATATCCCATATCACCCGTATGGAACCAGCCATCGGGAGTGATGACCTCCTTAGTGGCTTCTTCATTCTTATAATAACCGAGCATTACGCAGTCGGACTTCGTGATGATCTCGCCTACGGCATTCTTGGAAGTATCTTCCGTGTCGATAGCAGCTTCGATACCGGGCAGAGGACGGCCTACGCTTCCGTGAACGTTACAATCCGTATTGGTAACAGATATAACGGGGCTTGTCTCGGTAAGTCCGTAACCCATGAAGAAATCGATACCGAAGTTTGTGAACGCATCGATATATCTCTTATCGATACCGGCACCGCCGATAACAACGAGCCTTATATCTCCTCCGAGCTTATCAAGGATCTCCTTGAATACTGCCCTTCTAAGGTCGAGTCCGAACTTCTTCAGGAACTTCGTGACGGGGACCATTATGTCGATGAGCTTCTTCTTGCCTGACTCTTCGATACCGCTCTCGATCTTCTGGTAGATATTCTCATAAAGAAGAGGAACGGATATACACACCTCGGGGTGCCATTCCTTGAGGTTAGGCACAATGTAGCGAAGTCCGTCTGCAAGACAGAGACATACGCCTACCGAGAGCATGAACATATCAACCGTATTCTCGAACGTATGATGCAGAGGAAGGATCGAGAAAGCCCTGTCTCCTGCAACAACATAAAGTGTCTGTGTAATGGAATGTACGTTAGTACAGATATTCTTATGTGAAAGAAGGACACCCTTGCTCATAGATGTTGTTCCGGATGTGAAGAGGATGATCCTTGCTTCTTCAGTATGGATAGGGATCTCAAGGAATTTATCGCCCTCTTCCTCCCTTATCTTCTTACCAGCGGCGATAAGATCGCCGATCTTCTCGAACCTGTCGTCATCATCGGGGAAGGTCTCCTTGGAGGACAGACCCTCGGGATACATACACACGAACTTCTCGAGTGCGATATTGACGGAGCCTTCCTTTATCTTGGAAGCAATAGACACCATCATCGAATGATGCTTTGGATGGTAGAAGATCACCTTGCTCTCGGATCTTTCGAGAAGAGAGATGAGCTCTTCTTCGGGAAGCATCCTGTCAAGGGGGACTCCTATGCTGTCAGTAGATAATATGGATATATAGCTGAGGAACCACTCATAGCAGTTCTCTCCTACTACCGCGAGCTTGTCTCCGAGATAAGGGGACTTAGAGATATATGCACAGAGGCTCTTTATATCCTCTCCGAATTCGTGATATGTTCTGTGGGCCTCGGAGAGCTTCGGGTTTCTTCTGAAGATAAAAGCATCGAGATTAGCGTGCTTCTCGCAAGACGTTAATATAAGATCCCTTATGTTCTCATACTTGTCTGCCTTAAATATAGGTGTACCAGTAACAGTACGCATGAGTTCCTCCGTTTTTACATCGCTAACGAAAATATTACCATTTACTTTTTTTGAAGTCTACCGCGGAATAATTTGCATTATTATATTTTTTGGTATACCTTTGTAAATATTATAAATTCATACGGAGACATATATGTTCAAATCCTTGTTCAGATCACCTTTTGACGAATCCCCTACGAGAAGAGGAGCAGTGGGAGTCATAGCAAAGAACGGCTTTCTTTTTCTTTGCGATATCCTTACCAAGATGAACTGTGTAGGAAGAGAGAACTTTCCCAAGGAGAATCCGTATGTAGTCGCAGCCAACCACCAGTGCTTCGCTGACGGTGTACTTATAAGCAAATATCTTCCCAAGGGGCAGTTCAAGTACATGTGCGCACTCGTAGGCGCAGACCTTGCTACTGATTACGGCTCACTCGGAAGACTTATCGTAAGAGTAGGAAGAGGTATACTCGTAGAGCGTCACGGCAACCCCGTAAGAGGTCTTATCAAGGCTAAGAAGGAAGTCGAGAACGGTAATATCTGCTTCGTATTCCCCGAAGGTACGAGAACACATGACGGCAAGCTCGGCGAAATGAAGGACGGCGCATGCTACATCGCCATCAAGTCCAAGACACCTCTTGTTCCCGTCTATATCTCAGGCGCATACCAGGCATGGCCCAGGCAGAGCAAGTGGCCTAAGCCTTTCAAGGGATTTCTTAAGAGAAAGAAGATCACCATCTACGTAGGAGAGCCTTTACACGGCGAGGACTACGATAATGATGCTCACAAGATGACTGACGCGCTTTCCGCATGGATGCACGAGCAGGAAAGGCTTCACATCGATCCCGAAGCATGATCTTTATATAAGATCATTTATTCCAATACAAATTCCATTACTACGGGATCGTGATCTGAGAAGATGAATCCCGTATCTACTGTTCTATAACCCGTAACGGTAATGTTATCGGATACTATGAATCCGTCAAGAGTTACCGTATATGTGGTATCGGGATCAAAGGGTTCCTCTGAAGCTCTTCCCGTATTGTGCGTGATATCGCACTCACCTTCACATATATCGAATCCGAGAGCAAATCCCTGAGGAAGACTTTCTCTGGGGAATCTTTGAGCCCATCCGGGAGCATTCGGGTCTATCTCATCCCTGAGGTTATGGTTATAGTCGCCGCCTACAATGACATAGTTGCCGGCCTCGTATTCCCTTTGGATATCATCGACGAGCATTCCGATCTGTCCTTCCCTTATGGCAGGACTGCTTCCGTATGCAGACATATGAATATTGATGATGATGAGCTCGTGGCCGTTATCTACCGGGATCCTCGATATGGAATAGCAACGGTCAAGGTCAACGAGCTTTGAGAAGGACTCCGATATGGGAAGACTCCTTCGAAGTGACGATGTTATCTGAAACTGTGCATATGTAAGGATACCTGACTTATTTGCACCGTGAGGCTGGTATATGGGCCAGAACAGATAAGGAGAATCGTAATTCTGGGCAAATACGAAGCTTCCGGGATCGAGCATCTCTTCAAGCCTTGCTCTCTCGTCAAAGTGATATGTCCTGGTACCACCGAAGTCGACTTCCTGAATGAGCATGATGTCGGGCTCCAGGGACATTATCTCACCTGCTATACAATCGATGTTCTCATGAAGGCCTTCCTCGCTCATAGCCCAGGAATACTTACCGCCGTTCATGAAGAAGCTGTATTCGGGAGTATAAGCTCCGAATCCTATGTTATACGAACCGATGGTATATTCCTCGCCGGTAGTGCACACCTTGAAGGAATCCGTAGTAGTCACCACATCAAGGGCGAGGTTGTCATCGAGCCTGTAGTACGCGAGAAGGACATATACAAAATAGATACCGAACAATACCACAAAGGATATGATCGTAATGAGCAATACCTTTAATATCTTCTTCAAAGCCTTCATAATGTATTCCAACCTCCTTCCGGAAAGAATCCGAGCTTGAGCGCCTTATGGTGCACCTCGAACCTTACTCTCTGTCCGTAGAAATCCTCTCCGTCGTAGTTGCCCATGAGCTGAAGCGACGGATCCGTTGATGTTATGACTCCGCTTGTCGCACGGAACATATGGATGCCTTCATTACCCGGATGCTTGCCGAGCCTGTAGAGTACGATAAGGCGCAATGCCTTGAAAATATTCACATCATCTATGGCACAGATATCAGCCACACCGTCTGATATATCCGCATCAGGTGCAGGACAGAATCCTCCGCCGTAGTATCTGGCATTACAGATACTTATAAGAGTATATCGTGACTTGGAACTTACATATCTGCTGCCGTCTTCAAGTTCCAGTTCGAACTTGAAGTTGTGACCGCGATTGCCGAAGAGCGACTTAACGGCGGCCTTGATATATGCCGTCTTCCTGTTAAAAGGCGTATCATTGCTCAAGACCGTAGCCTTGGCCTGGGCCTGTACTTCCGTATCAAGGCCTATGGAAGCCACATTATTCATGTATCCGGACCAGTTCTTGATGTGTCCGCCCATGACATCGTAGCTGTCTATCTTTATAAGATCTATATCCTTGATCTTGACCTTCTCGAGATTAGCGAAGAAATGGATAAGGTCCCACTTCTTTCTGTCGGGAATTATCGTCTTGACATAGTCATTACCCGTTCCGAAAGGAAGGCATACCATGGGAGTCTTTCTAAATGCCAGAGCATTTGCGATCTCATGGACGGTTCCGTCTCCGCCGCAGGCAACTATGGTGATCTTGTCACCGAACTGCTCGCTTAATTCCACGGCAAGATCAGCCGCATGTCCGCCATACTCGGTATAGCGCATCTCGAGCTTATTACGAAGATCGGGATCGTGCTGCTGCAAGTAGTTCAGGGCATCATCCAGGGATGCCAACATCTTGGGATTGGATCTGCTGCTTATTATCAGGATATATCGCATGGGATCAGGTTAATCCTTGGGGTCGATCGACAGATCGTATACGAGATCGACTACATCGGCGATCGTTCTCACGTTATCGAGAAGATCGTCCGGAAGTCGGATGTCATATGCTTCCTCCAGATCAATAACAAATTCGTAGAGCTGGAGCGAATCAAAGTCCAGATCATCCCTTATGGTAAGATCCGCAGTGATATCCGTAGGGGATACATTGAGCTCCGCTACCAGCAGCTTAAGGATATCCTCGAAGATCTGATCTTTCTTCTTCATAACATCCTCAGCACTAAAGTTACGTTCTCGGGGGTCGCCGTTGTCATCCATCGTCATTTTCTCTCCTTCTTGTCTTGGCGGCTACTTCCTTAGCCGTCTTTCTGACTGATTCCGAACCGTTATATCTCGAAGCCTGTGACTCGAGATACTTATCCAGTTCCTCTACCATACTCATGAGAAGAGCCTGCTCTTCCTTGGTATAGGGTTCCAATATGTGTCTTGCAAGTACCTTATGGTATTTGCCGTGCATCCTTGATGCAAGCTTACCTTCACGAGTCAGGCTGATCCTTACGATCCTTCTATCCTTCTCATCGCGATTTCTTACAACGTATCCCTTCTTTACCAATCTGTCGATGGATACGGTAAGAGTACCGGTAGTGATGCCAAGAGAGGATGCAGTCTCCGTCATGGTCCTTGCTTCATAAGGTCCGATGGCATCAAGGGTGTGCATCTCGGCTATGGACAGATCTGAGAAATACCCCTTCTGAATGGACTTCTCCTCCGTAAAGAGTACGTTCTCGAATATTCTTACAAGGCGATCTGCCAACTCAAGTTCTTCGTCACGCATGCCAAAATGCTCCTATTCCCAAACTTACGAAAAAATATTTTACACTATTTAGACCAAACCTTCAATTCCCTCGATATCGGGATACTCTCCTCCGAAGAGCGCAGTCCTTGTGATCACGGCTTCCGAAGCCTTATCGGGATCGTATCCCTCATGGATACATACTGCTCTTATGAATATATCGGGTCTTAAGTTGCTCACGGATCCGGCGCTTACCAACACATGCACCTTATCAGCGGTAGAATCTTCGAAAGGCTTTACCATGAGAGGTCTTATATCGGTCGAGACGATCTTGCCTTTCTTGTTCTTCTTCTCCATAAGTATCTCATCACGGGCAAAGAGCCTCAGGGCAGGTTCCGTGATACCGGGCGCCTCTATCTCATACTCAGCGTATGTTACTACGCTCATAAGGCTTCTCTTAGGCTCGTCTATGCTTATACAGCTTAGGACTTCAAGGTCTTGGGGAAGCTCCGGATTGACCTTTGCCATGAACTCTTCCGCATTTACGGGAACGGCCATAGCCGCATCTACGTAGTCTCCCGTAGTATCGATACCTACACCTAAGGGGAGCGCGAATACCAGCATAGGCCTGGGGTTATACCCTTGTGTATAGAGTATTGGAAGCTCTGCTCTTCTTATAGCCCTTTCGAAGACCTTCATGAGGTCAAGGTGTCCTATAAAGGACAGCGCTCCCTTCCTTGCGAACCTCGCCCTGCATACATACTGGGTAAGGTGCTGCTGCCTTGTCATCTCGGCGGCTCTGTCATCTTGTCTCATAACATACCCCCGTCTTGAAGCAATTAGCGCCGCAGGCTGAGCATTTCTCCCTGCAGTTGGGCGTTATCTCTTCCCTATATGCTCGCTCGCGCTCCTTAAGGAAGAAATTGCGGCTGACACCTACGCTTATATGGTCCCAGGGAAGCACATCACCGCACTCGTAGCCTCTGGCATACATCTCCCATGAAAGGCCGTGAGATGCAAGTATTCCCATCCATCTCTCATAGTTAAAGTTATCGTCCCATGCATCGAAGAGGGATCCTGCCTTATAGCCGTCTAAGATAACATCATTAAGGCGCCTGTCGCCTCTTGCAAGGATGCCCTCCCATACGCTGGTCTCTACTCCGTGCCAGATATAGCGAACGCTCCTGACCTTCTTGAGGCACTCTCTAAGGCATGCCTGCTTTTCCAGGAATTCCTCCATGGTATTTTGCTTTTCCCATTGAAATGCAGTGAAAGGCTTAGGTATGAACATGGACGTAGATACCGTTATCTCGGGACGGCGGGGCTTTACACCCATCTCCCTTGCTACGTCGTAGTAAAGGTCTTCTATTTTCTTAGCAAGTTCGGCGATACCTCTTACGTCGTCCATGGTCTCCGTAGGAAGCCCCAACATAAAGTAGAGCTTTACCGTACTCCAGCCTCCCATGAAGGCAAGGCGAAGCGCACTTAATATATTCTCTTCGTTAATACCTTTATTTATTACATCGCGAAGCCTCTGGGTACCTGCCTCCGGAGCAAAAGTAAGTCCCGTCTTTCTCGTAGAAGAAGCTTTCTCCATAAGATCCAGAGCGAAATTATCGATACGAAGCGACGGCAGCGACAGGCTCGTATGTCTGCCGTCAAAAGCACATAAGAGACCATCCGTGAGCTTTGCAAGTTCCGTGTAATCACTTGTTGACAGGGAGAGCATTCCAAGCTCATCGTAGCCCGTATTGTGCTCTATCTCCTTTCCCTGGGCAAGCAGAGTATCGGCGCTCTTCTCTCTTACCGGTCTTGTGATATATCCTGCCTGACAAAACCTGCATCCTCGTATGCATCCGCGGAAGAGTTCCAGGTAGGCCCTGTCATGGACTATGTTGTTATTGGGTACGACAGGTGCAGTCGGATAGAGCACACTGTCTAAGTCCTTGATTATCCTCTTGGTGATCTTAGAAGGAACCGTATCGTCTATAGGATGAAGCGCTATGAACTTTCCCTCGGGTGAATACTCAGGCTCATAAAGAGACGGTACATACATACCTTCTATCTTGGCGACTTCTCGAAGCATTGCCTGACGATCTTTCTTACCGCCGTCCTTATACTTCTTTATCTCTTGTATGAACTCGAGGTCCAGTTCTTCTCCCTCGCCCATGAATACGGCATCGAAGAAGTCCGACATAGGCTCTATGTTATAAGCTACGGGGCCTCCGCACACGATTATGGGATCAGTCTCTTTCCTATCGCAGCTCTTAAGAGGGATCTTTCCTAATTCCAGCATCTGAAGCACGTTGGCAAATGCCATCTCATACCCCAGGGTAAAGGCGACGACATCAAACTCATAAAGAGGAGACTTTGTCTCAAGAGAATATAACGGGATATCGTTCTCCCTCATCTTCCTGTCCATATCGTGCCAGGGAGAGAATACCCTCTCACAGGAAGTATAGTCTTCGGAATTTAAGAGCTTATAAAGTATCTGCAGGGCAAGATTACTCATGCCGATCTCGTAGACATCAGGAAAGCAAAATGCGGTCCTGACGGCAGTGCACTCACCTCTTTCGCGAAGTTCCTTAAGAACGTCTTCCTTTATTATCTGATTCTTTTCACCGCCGACATAACGCCCGGGACTTTCCACGGACATAAGGACGGATCTGGGTACTTTGACTTCTGTATGCATGAATTAAGTATAACATGAAGAGAAGTCCCGGGTGCCTGTATACATCAGATAATAAACCACTTTATGACAGACAGGATGATAAGATGCGCAGGATAGAAGATAAAGGTGCTCTTGCGCCCGCCTTGTCCGTTATATACGAAGAGAAGGATGACAGGAACCAGCAATAATCCCAATGCGGTTATACCCTTTCCTGCAAATGCAAGTGCAAAGAACGCCAGATATGAGACACTAAGGCATATCCATCTCTTTTTCTTATCGTCCTTCAGGAAATAGTGGAACATCTGCGCCAGTACACCGACTACCGGGAAATCAGCGCAAATATACCGAGTCTTCTTCTGTACCTGGTGATATCTCTCGTATGTGCATATCCTTCAGCGATAAAATATGCCATGACCGGTGCTACCGACTTACCTAACGCTACAAAGACAGTGCTTAGCGCAGCCGGCATCAAATCCTTGAATACTTCCGCGATATGAGTCAATAACCAGTGAACGAACGCGAACCACCATCATCTCGGAAGCCAAGGGATAAGGCGGTTTACTTTCTTGCAGTAGTGCTTATAATCTTCACCGTATAGATCACAGAGCCATTTCTCTTCCGTTCGTACAAGTATCACTGTCATCCATATATGGTGGATAACAGATAATATAAGAAGATAAGGATTATGTGCAATAAGATGAGCTCCCGTACATCCCAGAAGATAAAGGCAATAACACGGATTACGTACGAATCTGTATGACCCGTTCGTCTTGAGGCGGTTCTCCTTTATATTATCCTGAAGCTTACCTCCCAAGTCCGCACAGAAGAAAAGGACTATCCCCTCTAAGATCAGCAGGATACCGATCACCGTCATCACCAACTTGAGCCATAAGATATCTATCCTTCCCGGAATTATGCCCTTGGCGGACAGAAATACAGCGACAGCAGTTATACCGGTAGGGATAAAGCACAGCATAGGTCCTATGCCGAATATCGGAAGATGGTCTTTCTTATCCTTCATAAGTGCCTCCTTATCAGATCAGCAACAGAAGTCCCAGGAACATGACTGCTCCGCACCAGTTACCCATTCCGCCAATATGAAGAGGGTATGTTACGATGAAGAGCGGGACGATATTGAAGATACAGGCCCACAAAGGAAGATCCGTATTGCCGGTAATTACAGCTGTCAACAGAGCTATACCGAATACGGCCCATCCGAGATAACATGCAACCATAGTAAGCACAGTATCATTAAAGAGCTTCACGACGGCATTTCTCGCGTCTTCGGTCATACCCATACGAATGTATATCCACTCCGCCACACCGCACAAGATGTGATGCGCGACACCGAATATCAAGAAAAGTGAAGCTGAAATGAGCAGGATGACTGCAGTTACTCTAGAATACTCTCTCATCCACAGATATATCCCGTAGTAACCGAACGAACACATAAAGAGCGCCGTACATCCGAGCATCATGGAAAGAAGAGGATTTTTCAGGGGCATACCGCCGAAAACTTCCGCCATCTTCTTGTTATCCGCTAATGCCTTAACATCGAACTTCTTCCCCGAAGGAGTATATGTTAGCAGGCAATCACAACAACCACACAGGATATGGCCCGCTAAAGCTATGAGCAAAAGGATCTTAATGATACTCAAGATGGCACCGCCTTATATGAGAATTTATTCATATGAATTTTCACTCACATATTATCACTTATCATCCTTATGTCAACAATATAGATTCTTCGAATCTAATCTGATATTATTACCCGCATGAATAAAGACTCTTTCAAAGGTTCCATGATGCTCATCGTCACAGCATTCATCTGGGGTATAGCATTTATTGCCCAGAGCGTAGGCATGGAGAGCATCGAGACACTGACATTTACCGGAATAAGGACCCTTATGGGTTCTGCTGTACTTCTCCCTATCATCCTAATAAAGGATAAGGGACTTAAGTTCGACAGGAAGACTATTACCGCAGGCATATTGATGGGTTCGGTATTCTTTATCGCCACCAACCTTCAGCAGGCCGCCTTTAAGTATTCTACTCCCGGCAAGATAGCTTTCATCACGGCTACCTACATCTTCGTTATCCCGATCCTTCGACTCTTTCAGAAGAAGAAGACTTCGATAATTACATGGTGCTGTATACTCGCATCAGCAGTTGGTCTTTACTTTCTTTGCATAGACCCTTCCGAAGGCTCTTCGCTCAATATCGGCGATCTTCTCACGTTAGGCTGTGCCGTAGCATTTGCATTTCATATACTTCTTATAGATAAGTTCACCAAGATTCACGACGGTCTTAAGCTCTCCTGCACTCAGTTCGCATTTACGGGCATAGTATCCCTTATACTACTCCCCTTCTTCGAACATCCTACATGGGCAAATATCTCTGCGGCAGGTATACCTCTCCTCTATGCAGGTCTCCTAAGCTGCGGCGTTGCATATACATTCGAGATCTTAGGACAGAAGTACACACCGCCTACCCTCGCTTCCCTTATCATGTGTACCGAATCGGTATTTGCGGTCATTGCCGCAGCCGTTCTTCTCGGACAGATACCGACTCTAAGGGAAGGCATAGGATGCGTGATCATGTTCGTCGCGATAACGATCTCGCAATTCTTTCAGAGCAGCAGTCAAAAAGAATAAAGTTTTTCATGATATCAAAAGAGGTCGCCCATAAGGACGACCTCTTCTTTAAATGACAACCTATTCAGTTAAGGAATCAGATCTCTTCTTCCTTGATCCTCTTTGTAAGAACAACAGCACCTGCAGCAACGAGTGTGATAACGCCGACTACGGGAAGGTAGCTCATTGACTCACCTGTTGCGGGAACAGCAGAAGCCTTGATGGTGAAGTTTGTTGTGATAGGAGCACCATCGCGGAATGTAAGTGTTACTGTGTGCTGTCCGGGAGCAAGAGACTGAAGATAATCAGGCTTGAGTGTAACAACTACACTGCCTGCAACTGCAGTAAATCTGTCGGGACCGATATCCTGACCGTCAACCTGTACACCAAGGAAACGGGAGAATGTAAGTCCGTCAGAACCCTGACGTGAAGCACGGAAAGAAAGACCGTTATTGCTGTACTGTGTCCACTCACCGTTCTCACCTTCTGTGTATACATATACGCCTGTTGTATCTACCCACTGAGCATAGAGGATAGTATCGCCTGCAGGTGTGAATGTGCTACCCGGGAAGATAGTAACTCCGGATCCGTCAGCTGCTGTATTCCAGCTGTAGAACTCTGTACCCTCAGGTGCATAGAAGCTGTTATCCATAGCTGTAGCTGTAAGACCTGCGCCGTAAGGAGAGTTGATATCTGTCATCTCACCAGCACCGCCGTTTGCATCATAATATACGTGGTAAGAATCTTCATAAAGACCGATGCGAGCTGTTCTCTCAACTGTCTCACCTGCACCCATGTTGAAGTTCCAGGACCAAGCAATACCACTGTCGCTGTTGTAAGGAGTAGTATCCGCAAGACCATTGAATACATTGCTTCTTGCACTTCCATAGTAACCGAACCAACGAGTAGTGAAGTCACAGTTACCGGGCATGAGCCTTAAGGAAGCACCATATGTTGAACTGGTCGTATCATTATCTTCCATAAGGATACCATTTGAAGTATAAGATACTCTCGCGCTGTCATTCTCACCGATCATTACGTCTGCTGCGGAACCAACGCTTACGTTCTTCTCAACACCGCTGTTGTTGTAAACAGTATATGTGATAGTAACAGCCTTGCCTGAAGCGTCGATACCTGCAACAAGTCTTACCTGAACACCCTCGAACTCATAAACTGCACCAAGAGCACCGATCTCAACCTCATAAACATTCTCACCTACACGAAGGAATGTATAGTATCCATCCTCGCTGTATGTGGACTGAATGTAGTTCTCACCGAATCTTCCTCTTACATTAAGAGTATTATGAGAACCGTACAGAGTTGAACCGTTGTTTCTTCCGAACCAGATATACTCGGAGTTCCCCTCCTGAGAAACTGTACCCGAAAGGTCCTCAAGACCTACGACTGCAGGAGCAGTAGTCTCCTCTGCAGATGTCTCTGCGGATGTTTCAGAAGATTCTGCTGATGTCTCGGATGTCTCCGAGGACTCTGTTGTGGACTCTGTTGTAGACTCAGAAGTCTGCTGCTGATTAGGATCGTTCTCATCAGCGTATACTGTCTGACTCAATGCAGGTACTGCTGTAAAGAGTATTGCAAGAGCAACAACGCTGCTGGCGATCGCCTTCTTGATTGAATTTGCTTTAAGCATTTCACAACCTCCCCTATTGTTTCTTTTGCCTATTTGGCATATTGCGTTTATTTTAGCAAAAGGAACGCAATCAAATAAAGTATTTTTAATATAATTCAATATATCTTCTATAAAACTCACAGTACCAAGGGCGATTTAGTGTCAATTTACACAAAAAGGATGATATAAACACCTAAAAAGACGTTTTCGGTTTCCTTAAATGCAAAGATCCCACCCGGCAGATTGCCGAATGGGACCTTCGTTAGTTATCAGGATGGTATCAGAGCATATCCTTACGGATATCCATGGGAGTATATTCTCTTCTCTTGCACACGCACTTGAATGCAGGTCTCATGATCCTTCCACCGGATACGATCTCCTCGATCCTGTGAGCACTCCAGCCTGCGATCCTTGCCGTAGCAAAAATGGGAGTAAAGAGCTCCGGAGGTATACCGAGCATCGAATAGATGAAGCCTGCATAGTAATCAACATTAGCGCAGACGATCTTATCGTTGTTCTTTACTTCATGGAATACATCGGGAGCAAGTCTCTCGACTGACTCGTAAAGCTCAAATACATCTTCCTTACCCTTCTGTACGGCAAGTTCCTTAGCATACTGCTTGAGAAGTCTCGTCCTGGGATCGGAAAGTGTATATACGGCATGTCCGATACCGTATATAAGTCCGGAACGGTCGAAAGCTTCCTTCTTCAAGATAGAAGTAAGATAGTCTCTTACCTGTCCGTCATCGTTCCAGTTCTTAACAGTATCTCTCATCTCCTTCATCATGGCATATGCCTTATTGCTGGCACCGCCGTGCTGAGGACCCTTGAGGGAACCGACAGCAGCCGCGATTACGGAGTATGTATCGGAACCTGTAGAAGATACCGCATGAGTAACGAAGGAAGAGTTATTACCTCCGCCGTGCTCTGCGTGAAGAACAAGAGCTAAGTCGAGTACCCTTGCCTCAAGCTCATTGAACTCTCCGTCGGGACGGATAAGGTGAAGGATATTCTCAGCAGTGTTGTACTCGGGCCTCGGGTCATGAAGGAAAAGGCTCTGATGCTCAACATAGTGTCTTCTCGCCATGTAACCGTACGAGATAAGGACAGGGAATCTTGCGATGAGCTCGATGCACTGTCTTACAACATTGGCCCTGTCCCTGTTCTCGGGATCGTCATCGTAAGAATAAAGAGCAAGGACGCTTCTGGCAAGCTTGTTCATGACATCGGGGCTCGGAGCCTTGAGGATCATGTCCTCGGTAAAGCCTTCGGGAAGAGGCCTTCTGTCAGCAAGGAGCTCGCGGAAAGACTTAAGCTCTGCTTCTGTGGGAAGCTCACCTGTAAGAAGAAGGAAAGCAACCTCCTCGAAGCCGAATCTCTTGCCGTAGAATCCCTTTACGAGATCGGAGATCTCATATCCCTGATAGAAGAGCTTGCCCTCTACGGGAACACGCTCTGCGTCGTCGATGATGTAGCTCATGACTTCGCCGACCTCGGTAAGTCCTACAAGGACTCCCGTGCCGTCGTTATTACGAAGTCCTCTCTTTACATCGTACTTGGTGTAAAGAGCGGGATTGATATGTGATTTTGTTGAAGCTGCAGCGGTAAGCTTACCAAGCAGCACCTTTTTCTCATTGATGTCCATCTGGACACTCCTTTCGAAGAGGGAGAGATGTTATCAGTTGTTCTCCCTTGTGTAGTTAAGAAGGCCGCCTGCGAGAAGCATTCCCGCCTGACGATCGGAGATAACAAGGTTTGTCTCGAAGGAGTAACCCTGTGTAACGTTCTTAACAGTTACAGGCTTACCGTTAACAGCTGCCTCAACCTGCTCTCTTGCATTCTCAATAGTAAGCTCGTCGAGCATGTTGATCTTCTCGTAATCGCTTGCGTCAGCGAAAGTAAGAGGAAGGATACCGTTGTTGATAAGGTTAGCCATGTGAATACGTGCGAAAGATACTGCGATTACACCCTTAACACCAAGCTGGAGAGGAGCAAGAGCAGCATGCTCTCTGGAAGAACCCTGACCGTAGTTGGAACCGCCGACGATGAATCCGCCATTGTTCTCCTTAGCTCTTGCGGGGAACTGCTCATCACAAGGTGTAAGGCAGAAGTCTGCAAGATAAGGGATGTTGGATCTGAACGGAAGGAGCTTCGCGTTAGAAGGCATGATGTGGTCAGTTGTGATGTTATCCTCAACCTTGATGAGCGTCTTACCTGTTACAGTCTCGGCAAGCTCGTGGTGTGCAGGGAAAGGCTTGATGTTAGGACCTCTTACTACCTCTACCTCATCAGGAGTAGTGGAAGGCATGATGACCATGTTGTCGTTTACCTTGAAGGAATCAGGCATTGTAACAACAGGAGGCTCGCCGAAGCCTGCGGGATCAGTAACAACACCTGTGATAGCAGCAACAGCTGCAACCTCAGGGCTTACAAGGTAGATGGAAGCAGACTTTGTTCCGGATCTTCCGAAGAAGTTTCTGTTATTTGTTCTAAGAGATACGGCGTTAGTCTTAGGAGACTGACCCATACCGATACAAGGACCGCAACCGCACTCGATGATACGGGCACCGGCCTCGATCATGTCTGCAAGAGCACCTGTCTCAGCGAGCATATTGAATACCTGCTTGGAACCGGGAGCGATTACAAGAGATACATCGGGGTGAACTGTGTGACCCTTGAGGATAGCTGCAACCTTGAGCATATCGAAGAGAGATGAGT
Organism: Oscillospiraceae bacterium; assembly: GCA_900176545.1. Taxonomy (GTDB): domain Bacteria; phylum Bacillota; class Clostridia; order Saccharofermentanales; family Saccharofermentanaceae; genus Saccharofermentans. The sequence goes on along the minus strand of FWXP01000003.1, from coordinate 339,221 downwards.
TAGTGCAGGAACCGATGCAGCACTGATCTACCTTGAGACCCTCGATCTCCTTGACAGTTACTACCTGGTCAGGCATGTGAGGCTTAGCAACAAGGGGAACGAGCTTGGAAAGATCGATCTCGATCTCCTCATCGTATACTGCGTCAGCATCAGGCTTAAGCTCTGTCCAAACTTCTTCTCTTCCCTGTGCCTTAAGGAAAGCCTTTGTTACTTCATCAGAAGGGAAAACGGATGTTGTAGCACCAAGCTCGGCACCCATGTTTGTGATAGTAGCTCTCTCGGGAACTGTAAGGGATGCAAGTCCGTCACCTGCATACTCAACGATCTTTCCTACACCGCCCTTAACGGACATGATGCGGAGAACTTCAAGGATGATGTCCTTAGCTGTTGTCCAGGGAGCAAGCTTGTTCTTAAGTGTAACTCTTACCATCTTGGGCATAGTGATGTAGTAAGGTCCGCCGCCCATAGCTACTGCTACGTCAAGTCCGCCTGCACCGATAGCGAGCATACCGATACCGCCGCAAGTGGGTGTATGGGAGTCAGATCCGAGAAGTGTCTGTCCGGGAACACCGAATCTCTCGATGTGAACCTGGTGGCAAACGCCGTTACCTGGACGGCTGAATCTGATACCGTGCTTATTTGTTACTGTCTGGATATATTTGTGGTCATCGGCATTCTCGAATCCGGACTGAAGCATGTTGTGGTCGATATATGCCACAGAGAGCTTAGTCTTTACCTGATCGATACCGAGTGCCTCGAACTGAAGGTATGCCATTGTACCCGTAGAATCCTGTGTGAGAGTCTGGTCAATCCTGATGGATACCTCTTCACCGGCCTTCATCTCACCTGAAAGCAAATGCTCTTTAATGATCTTCTGCGAAATAGTCAAACCCATTGTGCAAACCTCCGTAAATTACATAATCTTTTAAATAATAAATAGCGAGGTAGGATTTGTCAATTTTTGAATAAGGGCGAAGAGCAAATTTCAATATTTGAGCGAATTATCCCCGATAAGCACTCTGATAAATAGTGAAAATGACAGACAGTTATCTCAAACTTGCAAGAACGTATCCGATTATAGATGCTGCGGAGGCAGCATTCAAAGACTCGGCCTTGCCGGGCATGGGGATCTTGATCTTGGAAGTGCAAAGAGCAGACGTCTCCGGACGAAGACCTGCGCCCTCGTTTCCTATGTAATAAGCCGCGGGAAGCTTAAGATCCGCCTTCTCAAGAAGGTCACCCTTAAGGTCGCATGCAATGGTATCCACACCCATAGACTTAAGTTCAGAAGTGATAACCTCGGCATCTTCTCTTACGATCAAAGGTATATGCCACACGGAACCCATAGATGACCTTAAGACCTTCTCGTTATAAGGATCCGCGCAATTCTTAGTCATTATGACCGCATTGAAATCAAAAGCGTCCGCAAGCCTTATTATCGTTCCCAGGTTACCCGGATCCTGAAGATTCTCAAGAACTACGAATATATCCTTGCCGTCTTCCCTTCTCGGTATCTCGATCTTCATGTCAGGAATACGTGTTACCAATGCGACCCCCTGAGGATTAACGGTAGAAGCTATCTTTGAAAAGCACTCAGAGGTAACGCATACGATCTCGCAGGAGATGTTGTAGCGCTCTATCCAGGAAGAAGCAAGATCGGATCTGTCATCAGAATATACAAAGGATACAGGCTCTACTCCCGACATAAGAGCATCCTCACAGATCCTCATGCCCTCAATGAACACGAGTCCCTCCTTAGCTGCCTTCTTTCTGTCGTGAAGGAGCGCAAATCTCTTTACTTTGGGATTGTCCTTACTTCTTATTACTTCCATGGTGACAAGATTATATCACAACAGGAAGCTTCCGATAGCGATAAGGGTAAATACAGCAGTAAGTAAGGAAAAAGCCAATACTCTTATCCACACCTCGGGCTGAACACGGGACATATCTTCCTCATTTACATGTATCTTCACAACAGAATCAAAGGGAACCGAAGAACTCCACAAAGGTGAGAATTCATCGTAACAAGCCTTGATCTTTCCGTTAGGGGTGTCGTATTCAAATATCGGGGACATCTTACATGAATAAATGTAATGGCCTTCGTCCTCCCAATAGTAACGGGATAGCATTCTGACATAACCTATACAATGAGCTTCGATCTCCAACTTATACAGACTCATTCTCTCTGTCAGTATCAACACGAGACATGCTGCAAAGAGTACAACTAACGAACAGCATATAAAGGATGCAAAACTGTCATACCAATCCGCAACAGTGTCAAACTTTCCGAGAATACCGTGAACAAGCACTGCTCCTGCTTCAACGAATCCCAGTACATAGAAAATCTTTTCCTTGCGCTTATCTTTGAGCATGGGGACAAACATAAACGTAAAGCAAACAACCATAATGCTCAACGGGATCGAGATCAGTGCAGCCTTATATCCTATTGAAGAGACATCGGTAAAACCCTTTGTGGCAATGTATATGATAACACCGCATACAACAGCTACGGCAAAGAGCAACATAAAACGAAGGATTGTTCTGCCCGACATATCAATAGACGTCTTCCTCGGTTCCTTATTGGCAGAAGCCGCGCTATAACGCCCGGTACTTATGACCCCGACATACTCTCTTCGCCTGACCTTCCGGCATGTATCTATCACACAGTTAGGGTTATCTCGCCAATCTTCTTCAAACTTCATATCTATCCCCCTATCCGCAGATATTATAACAATATTGCGATAATTATTGTAGCAACGGCAAATCCGAGGATAAGAGAAATAAAGGTAATAACTCGCTTCTTGAGCTCAGGCTGTACCATATACTTATCTTCGTCACCCAGATGCAGGAATACCTTTGCGCCCATAGGGATATCTGAATTGATCCTGGGAGAGAACGTATCGTAGCAGACCTTTACGGAATCGTACTCGAATATGGGAGAGATACTTACACGATAGTCAGGCTGATCCGAATCCATGGTCTTGTCCTTGGATACATATCTTACATAGCCTGTGCAGACAGCTTCAACTGACTTCGTATATACCCTTGTCCTCTCGGTAATTACCAGAAAAAGTGCTGATATAAAGAATACGACGATAAAAAGAAAGATCACTATGAGCGTAGCCTTGAGCCATCCGACGATATCCTCTGACTGGCTGGCCAATCCTACAACAACGAGAACTCCGGATGCAACAAATCCAATAAAAGGCAACACCTTGGATTTAACAGGATCCATATGAGCCATATGTTTAAGAACGACGGAGATAATGCCGGAGACACAAGCGAGCAACGTGGCCGTGCCGATCCCAAGGAAGATAGAAATCCCGCCAAGATAAGAACTGTCGGCAGCGTAGATAGCCGTTAGAACGATCGCTGCGACACTTAAGAGGATACCCATGATGTACAAGAACAATCTAAGACCTGCAGACCTTCCCATAGAATATTGCATTCCGAATATGGAAGACTGATCCGACTGTCCCGAACGGGACTGTCTTTGAAGCTTATATTGAGCCAGCAGTTCTTTTGAACTCATACGTTGCTCAGTATTGATTATGCAATGGAAGTTATTGACCCATTCTTCGTTGTATCTCATTTTCCTGCCCCCTTAAACATCCACTCGATTATAAACAAAAAGGATGCCTCATGTGAGACATCCCGTTTATATGTTTTGTTGATATTTTTACGATATCAGAGAGCTGCCTTAGCCTGCTCAACAAGTGCAGCGAAAGCCTTAGGATCTGTGATAGCGATATCGGAAAGAACCTTACGGTCAAGCTCAACACCTGCAACCTTGAGGCCGTTCATGAACTTGCTGTAGGAAAGACCGTTCTGGCGAGCTGCTGCGTTGATACGAGCGATCCAGAGCTTTCTGAAATCCCTCTTCTTCTGTCTTCTGTCACGATATGCATAGCTACCGGACTTAAGTACAGCCTGGTTAGCAACCTTGAAAAGCTTGCTCTTCTTACCGAAGTAACCCTTAGCCTGCTTGATGATCTTATGATGACGTGCTCTGGTACGAATACCTCTCTTAACTCTAGACATTTATTTTTCCTCCTAAAGAATGTGAATACTTAAAGTGATATACGCTATTATGCGTAAGGGATCATCTTTCTGATTACCTTAGCGTTAGCCTCGGATGCAACTGCGCTGTGACGAAGATGTCTCATTCTCTTAGTAGGTCTCTTGGAGAGGATATGACGGCGGAAAGCCTGTGCATACAAAACCTTACCGGTACCTGTAACTTTGAATCTCTTCTTTGATGAGCTGTGTGTCTTCTGCTTAGGCATTATTATGTCCTCCTGTAATTAATTACTTTGTCTTCTTCGGAACGAGGTACATTACCATATTTCTACCCTCGATCTTCGGCTGCTTGTCAATCTGTCCGTACTCTTCGATACCTTCAGCGAACTTCTCCATTACGCCAAAGCCCTGCTGCTGGTATGCCATCTCACGGCCGCGGAATCTGATATTGATCTTTACACGGTCACCGTTCTTAAGGAACTTGATCACGGCCTTCTGCTTGACCTCGATGTCGTGGACATCTGTAGTGAGCTTGATTCCGATCTCTTTGGTCTCGGTCTCTTTCTGCTTCTTCCTTGCTTCCTTCTCTCTCTTGCCCTGCTCAAAAAGGAACTTACCGTAGTCCATTACCTTACAAACAGGATTCTCGGGATTAGGAGAAATACAAACAAGATCCAGATCCGCATCTTCAGCTGCCTTCTTTGCTACTGCAAGGTCGACAACTCCAACCATTTGTCCGTCTGCGTCGATCAGTCTGACCTTATCGAACTTGATGTCGTCGTTGATCATCTGATTACCGTTGTTTGGCTTTGCGATACTTAACACCTCCTGACCATAAAAAAAGAACGGTGAAATCCGTTCCCAAACACTGATCAGAGTCGTTAGTTCTGTATCCATGCTATGAACCTCTTTGCCGAAGCTTAAGGTGAGAAAACGGATTTCTGCTTTAATTGACTACGTAATGATATACGTCTTACAAGGATTTGTCAACACTTGAGATCAACGATCTCTTCTGTTCCGCATGATTATACTATACGGCCCTTCTAGTTGTATAATGTCCTAAGATTACAAATAAGGAGACTATATATATGATCTCGGAAAACATAAAAGCTAAGCTGGCAGGCGGTTCTGCCATAAGAAAGATGTTCGAGGAAGGGAATCGCCTTAAGGCAATATACGGAGAAGATAAGGTATTTGACTTCTCCATCGGTAATCCGGACTTGGAGCCCCCTCACGAAGTGGCGGAAGCTCTGGTAGACCTCGCCGTTAATCCCACTCCCGGTATGCACGGCTATATGAGCAACAGCGGATATGAGTCCACAAGGAGCATCATCGCAAAGAAGAGAAGCGAGGAATCAGGCGTAGAAGTTACTTCCGATGCTATCTGCATGACGGTAGGTGCCGCAGCTGCCATGAACGATGTTCTCCACTCACTCCTTGATCCCGGAGACGAAGTCATCGTACTCTGCCCCTACTTCATGGAATACAACAACTATGTAGATAATCACGGCGGTAAGATCGTTAAGGTAGCAACAGGCGACGACTTCATGCCCGACCTTAAGAAGATCGATGAGGCTATTACCTCTAAGACAAAGGCGATCATCATCAACTCCCCCAACAACCCTTCCGGTGTCATCTACCCCGAAGAGCTCCTTAAGGGATTGAATGATCTTCTTAAGTCCAAGGATCACGTCATACACGTTATCTCCGATGAGCCTTATATCGACCTGGTATACGACGGAGCTACGGTTCCTGCTGCTCTTTCCTATATCGATAACCTTGTTATATGCTTCTCCTGGAGCAAGTCCCTTTCCCTTCCCGGAGAGAGAATAGGATATACTCTCGTATCTCCTCGAAATGCAGACTACGAAGACCTTACGGGTGCCATCGTACTTTCCAACAGGACTTTGGGTAGCGTTAATGCTCCCGCCATCTGGCAGAAGGTCATAGAGAAGTCTCTCTACGCCAAGGTAGACGTAGCAAACTACGAGCACAGAAGAAATCTCCTCTACTCCAACATCGTAGACGCAGGCTTCGACGCCGTTAAGCCCGGAGGAGCTCTTTATATCTTCATGAATACTCCCAAGGGAATGAGCGATGCTGACTTCGCGGCAGCATGCGCCAAGTATAACCTTCTTCTTGTACCCGGTAAGAGCTTCTCGGGAGAAGGCTACTGCAGACTTGCTTTCTGCGTATCCGAGAGGACCATAAGAGGTTCAAGGGAAGCTTTCTTCAAAGTTGCCGAGGACCTCGGCATCGAGCACAGGACAGCTCTCTGATAACAATAAGCACACAACAAAGGAACGGACTTCATAGAAGCCCGTTCCTTTTATATTGCGTTTATATCAGATTCGTTCCAGTACCTTGGCCGTTATCTCTTCCGTTCCAAGCACCGTATCGCTGTCACCTGACGCGATATCTACGGTCCTGAAACCGTCCTTCAAGGTCTTCTTCACCGCTTCTTCTACGAGGTCGGCAGCTTCCGTCTCATCAAGCGACCAGCGAAGGAGCATAGCTGCGGACAGGATAGTCGCCAGAGGATTAGCCTTGCCCGTACCTGCTATATCAGGAGCCGATCCGTGAACCGGCTCATACATTCCGGGGGTACCCGGAGCACCTAAAGAAGCTGAAGGGAGCATTCCGATAGATCCCGTGATCATGCCCGCCTCATCCGAGAGGATATCTCCGAACATATTTGATGTAACTATTACGTCAAATGTCTCGGGACGATTAATAAGCTGCATGGAGCAGTTATCTACATAAAGGTAATCCAAAGCGACTTCAGGATACTCAGAAGAGATCTTCTCCGCTACTTCTCTCCAGAGTCTGCTGGATTCCAGTACATTGGCCTTATCTACCAAAGTAAGCTTCTTAGACCTTCCCATGGCATACCTGAAGCCTTCTCTTACTATCCTTTCGATCTCCGCTACAGAGTAGCTTTCTGTATCGAAGGCGACGGTGCCTTTCGAGCTGCCGTCAGAAAGAAGTTCGCTGCTGTCGTATCTTCCGTGCTCACCGAAGTAGATGCCGCCCGTAAGCTCTCTTACTATAAGGATATCTATATTACTTACATTCTTAAGAGGGGATGCGGATGCAAGTTCCTCGAAGAGAAGCGCAGGTCTTAAGTTGGAATAAAGGCCTAATCCCGCTCTTAATCCAAGCAGTGCCTTCTCGGGCCTTATCTTCGCGTCGACCTTATCCCACTTAGGTCCTCCTACGGCACCAAGGAGCACAGCATCCGAAGACTTGCATCCTTCAAGGGTCGCTTCAGGAAGCGGAATACCGAACTCATCTATGGCGCAGCCGCCTGCTTTGTATTCACTAAAATTCAATTCAAATCCGAATTTCTCCGATACCGCTTTCAATACCTTTACGGCAGAAGAAGTTACTTCAGGACCAATACCGTCACCTGGGATGACTGCTATTTTATATGACTTATCGGGCATCTTATTTACCTCCCGTCTTTTCCTTTGTATATGCTACCAGTCCGCCACAGTCGATTATCTTCTTAATAAATTCAGGGAAAGGCTTGGCAGTAAAGGTCTCACCGGATGTTATATCAGTGATGATACCCGTGTCGAAGTCTGCTTCTACTTCATCTCCTGCTTTTATAGCCGCAGCTGCTTCAGGGCACTCCATTATGGGAAGGCCCACATTGATGGCATTACGATAGAATATGCGGGCAAAGTCGGAAGCGATAACAAGAGATATGCCGCTTGCTTTGATTGCGATGGGCGCATGCTCACGCGAAGAGCCGCATCCGAAGTTCTTCCCTGCCACCATAATGTCGCCTGTCTGAACCTTATTCACAAAAGAAGGATCTATATCCTCCATGCAGTGAAGCTTCAGCTGCTCGGGATCGGCCGAAGTCAAGTGGCGTGCGGGGATTATGACATCCGTATCAACATTATCCTTGTATTTAAATACATTTCCTTTTACTTTCATGTTCATCACCCTTATTTAAGATCAAAAGGTGTTGCCACCTTACCCGTTATCGCTGAAGCAGCCGCTACAGGGACGCCCGCAAGTATTACTTCAGATTCAACATGTCCCATCCTGCCTACAAAGTTCCTGTTGGTGGTAGATACACATCTCTCTCCTGCTGCGAGGATACCCATATGACCTCCGAGGCAGGGACCGCATGTAGGTGTGGATATAACACATCCCGCATCGTCGAATATTGCGAGGAGTCCCTCGTCCAGTGCTCTTCTGTATACTCTCTGAGATCCCGGGATCACAATGCAGCGTATCCCCTCTTTGACATGTCTGCCGCGGAAGATCTCTGCAGCTGTCTTTATATCTTCGTATCTGCCGTTAGTGCATGAACCTATGACAACCTGATCTATTGGAAGGTCTACTTCCGATGCAGGCTTTGTATTGGAAGGAAGATGCGGGAGAGCTACCGTAAGAGGCACTTTAGCAAGATCTATCTCTATAGTCTCGGAATACTCGGCGTCCTCATCGGGATAGAAAGAGGTATACCTGCCTTCAATAAATCTCTCTTTGTTGGTCTTCTCCATATATTCGAGAGTCACCTCGTCTATGGGGAATATCCCGTTCTTGCCGCCGCACTCTATAGCCATATTGCAGATGGTAAGTCGCTGATCCATAGACAGATGATGTACGCCGTCTCCGGTAAATTCCAAAGACTTATAGAGCGCTCCGTCTACTCCGATCGATCCTATAAGATGAAGGATTATATCCTTACCTGTTACATACTCCGAAGGCTTACCCTTAAGGACTACCTTGATAGCTTCGGGCACCTTGAACCAGGTGCTTCCGGATGCCATGGCACATGCAAGATCGGTAGAGCCTACGCCTGTTGAGAATGCTCCCAGTGCACCATATGTGCATGTATGTGAATCTGCTCCGATTATAAGATCTCCGGGGAATACTATGCCGTTATCGGGAAGGATGACATGCTCGATACCCATCTCCTTCTGTCCCAGCTCGTAATAATGGGATATCTCCTGCTGCCTTGCAAAGCATCTCATGCACTTTGTAAGTTCAGCCGACTTTATATCTTTATTGGGCGTAAAGTGATCGGGAACAAGACAGACCTTATCCTTGTCGAATACGGCATCCGCTCCCATATCCTCGAACACCTTTATTGCAGGGGGAGTTGTAACGTCATTACCCAGAACAAGATCGAGCTTAGCCTCGATAAGTTCACCGCTTCTAACACTTTGAAGACCTGCATGTGCTGCCAGTATCTTCTGAGTCATCGTCATTCCCATAAGGCGATTCCTCCTCGATTCTCTATACAATTAGGATACTTGGTAAAAGTTTAAAATACAAACAGAATACCAATGTATTTATAGTTCATTATTGATATAAGGGATCATAGAAACACAAAGCCCGCATCTAGACAAAAAACTCGGGATGTTCATGACTTAATCGATCTACGCAGTCACTCTCTTTTTGCTGCAGGGCCTGTATGGTAAGCATGATAGCGAATTCACCCGCAGAAGGCAGAAGCGTCGCACGAGCTACATACCAATTGTATCTTTCCTGCACCCAGCACATGCGGAAAAATCCTGAGATAAATCCTCGTTTGCCGTCCTTTATCCTGTCCTTAAGTGTATCAAAATCAAGAAATCTCATATAGCGCTCCTGATCCACGGGAGCGACTTCCGCCTCGCAGAACTTTCGAAGGCTTATATGGATCGTTGCTTCTCTGTCATACACAGGAAGATTATGTGTCGTATATATCCTGTTCACAGTATTACTGTCGGGATAGATCATAACGACCAATTCATATGTGGAGAAGAGTGCATTGCCGTAACTTAGCATCTCCTTTGCAGTCTCTATCTCGCGGTCAGAGTCGAAGGTAGAAAGCTTTAATGCGACCATTGCGTGATCTTTCTTCCTTGCAAGAAGCTTTGCTCTTAACCTGTAAAAGACATCGTTATTGATATATTCTATCTCACGTATCATCCCGGTACCGACAGCTTCATCCATCATCTTCTTGAGCATCAGATACTGATCGCTCTTTCTGTTATTGAATGCGTCTTCAAGGTCTTCCAAAGAAGGATAACCCAGTTCCACTATGCAATCCAAATAACTCTTATTAACATAGACATACTTCATGGACTCTTGACTGATCTCAAGAAGTGCCACCCGGTTAGAAGCATAGAGGTCTTGCTCTCCTTCGAACTCTTCCAAAGGATTTGCGCTTAGAAGATTCAATTGGCCTATACTGTTCCAATAGTATTTGTCTTCAAGAGCCTCTACTAAAGAAGGCTGATCTTCAAAAAGATCTGACAGTTCCTGACCTGATAAAGGCTTGGCCAGAAGGTAACCCTGAACAGCTTCACAACCGGCATCACGAAGAAATTCCAGCTGCTCCTTCTCCTCTACGCCTTCTACCAACGTATGAAAGCCCAGGGATTTGGAAAGATTTATAACAGATGCGATCATCTTTTTCTTCTGCTCGGAGAAATCACGAAGGAAGAGCATATCAAGCTTCAGAAGATCAAAGCTGTAATTCTGGAGCATGTTAAGAGAAGAATATCCGCTTCCGAAGTCATCTATCCATACCGTATATCCCGCATCGGTAAACCTCGTAAAAGTTCGTTTGAACGATTCAAGATCCTCCAGCATCAAGCTCTCTGTTATCTCAAGCTTGATCGACTCATGAGGCACATCGTAAGAAGCAAGGATCTGATTGACTCTGTCAAAGAGTTCTTCGTGCTTAAAATCCTGTCTGGAGAGATTAACGGAGAAAGAATGCAAAAGGTGCCCTGCCCCCTTAAGATCCGAGTACATCTTACAGGCCTTCTCCAAGATGGTCATATCAAGATCGAAGATCAAACCATCATCTTCAAGTATAGTAATAAAATCCGCCGGAGATAAAAGCCCGTACTGAGGATCGCTCCAACGCGCCAACGCTTCTGCGCAGGTGATCTTGCCTGTCATCGTACGATAGATAGGATGGAAAAAAGGGAATATGCATCCGTTCTCCAAAGCTTCGGAGAAGTGTTCAAGGATATAATCTTTGCAACCAGATGCCATACCGATATAACCTTCCGGAAAGTTATAAAATAATTATAACATCTTCACCGAAGGTTAATTGTTAATAAAATGTGAGAGTTTCCTTACGAGTCTTCCTCTTCGGTAAGGAGCATATACTCCGTATAGAGGGATTCTATCTTCTCGGCATTGGCTGCGTACTTATTGTATTCTTCAGCGCCGGCACCTGAAGTAAATGTTGCTTCAAGTTCCTTCTGCTCACCTTCCAATACCTCTATCTCTTTCTCGATGGCACTGATCCTGGCGCGTCTCTTAGCGGCTTCCTTACGGTCAGCAGCCTTATTTCTGGACTCTTTCTTAGCTTCGGTCTCCCTGGAAACTTTCTCCTCTTCCTTCTTCTCTTCCTTTATGGGAGCAGCAACTGTATTCTTGGCAACATCCTTTCGATAGTAGGAATACTTGTCATAAAGCTTAGCGGTACCGTTATTAAAGCCAAGTATCTGATCTGCACACTTATCTATGAAGAACCTGTCGTGGCTGACACAGATGATCGCACCGTTATATGCGGTCAGAGCATCCTCAAGGACTTCTCTTGAATCGATATCCAGATGGTTAGTAGGCTCATCGAGAAACAAGATATCGGGCTTTTCCTGAAGGAGACAGCAAAGATAGAGCCTGGATCTCTCTCCTCCTGACAACACATTAATGGTCTTGAGTGCATCTTCTCCTCTGAAGCCGAACCTGGCGAGCATGCTTCTTGCCTCTGTATTAGTAAGATCACTTCTTGAGATAAGTTCATCAAAGCATGAGAGGCTCTCGTCTTCGAAAGGAACGAACTGCTCCATATAGCCTACGCTTGCAGAGGAAGCAATAAATACGGATCCGTCGAAGCCTCCCTGGCGACCCATGAGCATAGTAAGAAGAGTAGACTTACCGCAGCCGTTGGGACCTGCGAGGAATATCTTCTGATTAGCCTTGAGTTCAAAGGAGACGTGCTCGAACAAGAAAGGATCGTCGTCATAGTTCTTGCTGACATCTTTGACCTGCAGCAGTATCTTATCCTCTGCTCCGCTTCGCTCCTCGGGAACGACAGTGAAGCTCATGGATGTGGCACCTGAAGGGAGCTTTGCTTTCTCTCTTGCAAGCACTTCCTCAAGCTTATCGACCATCTTCTCTCTCTGGTGATATCCGGAGATGTTCCTGTGAGAGAGCATCGTCTGCTTGACGTCCATCTGGTGCTCAAGTTCTGCCGAGAGATTAGCTATATATGCTTCCTGAGTCTTCAGGAATTCTTCCTTCTGGACCTTATAGTCATCGTAATTGCCCTTATAGCAACGGATAGATCCGTCCTGAAGCTCAATTACCCTGTTTGCAACTTTATCGATAAAGTGTCTGTCGTGAGATATGACGAATACTGCTCCGCCGTAAGAGGACAGGAAATCTTCAAGCCACTCTATGGCTTCGATATCAAGGTGGTTGGTAGGCTCGTCGAGCATAAGGATATCAGGATGAGCTACAATGAGCTGCGCAAGGCAAACTCGCATCTTCTCTCCTCCCGATAAAGTCGTAAGATCAGTCCTCTCGGAAAGACCCGTGAGACCTAATCCCGCAAGAGCGTCTGCCATCCTGTGATCGTAATCGTATCCGCCCATAGCCTCATATTCCGCAGTGACCCTTGAATACTCATCCATAAGCGGCTTGAGCTTAGCTTCGTCTTCACCTGCGGCAGCTATCTCATATTCAAGAGCAGTCTTTCTCTCTTCGATATCTATGAGCTTTTGAGGCTTGAGCGTTGATCCTGACAGGTCCTGCTCATCCATATTCTGGGACAGAAAGCCTACGATAGTATTACCGTGCCTTATTATCTTACCTTCATCAGGCTTAATGGTACCCTTGATTATCTTGAACAAAGTGGACTTACCCGCACCGTTATTCCCGATGAAGGCTATCTTATCTCCTTCGTTCACCATGAAAGAGACGCCGTCAAGGAGGCGGCGTTCTCCATAATGCAATGATATATTGTCGACACTTAATATTGGCATAACGCCAAGATTATACTTCAGCTATCGCCTCGATTTCAACAAGTACATTCTTGGGAAGCGTCTTTACTGCTACACAGGATCTTGCGGGCTTTCCGGTAAAGTACTCTGCATATACTTCGTTAAATGCGGCAAAATCTCCCATATCAGCAAGGAAGCATGTTGTCTTTACCACATTCTCAAGAGAAGTTCCTGCTTCCTCAAGGATAGCCTTTACGTTCTTGCAGGACTGATGAGCCTGCTCCTTAATGCCTCCGTCAACAACATTTCCCGTAGCAGGATCGATCGGTATCTGACCTGACGTAAATACGAGTCCTCCTACCACCTTTGCCTGTGTATAAGGTCCGATAGCCTCGGGGGCATTCTTTGTATAAACATCTTTACTCATTGTTATGTTCCTCCTTAAATCTTTTCTTTTTGATTATATACGTTGCTCTGTCTTCCTATGTTATACATATAACTTATCAGTTGACCGTCTTCACCTTGATGCCTTCCTGAGTTAAAGCCTTCTTTATCTGCTTAACGTGGTCATAGTCTCTGGTCTCCATGGTGATCCTCAAGTAGCATCCGTTTATATTCTCCGTATCCGATGCTCTCTCATGGTGAACGCTCGTGACATTACCGCCAAGGTCCGCGATGATCCTTGATACATCCTTAAGCTGCCCCGGCTTATCTATAAGCTCTACCAAGAGACTGCTGACTCTTCCGCTCTTCATAAGACCTCTCTTTATGATCCTCGAAAGGATAGTAACGTCGATATTACCGCCCGATACTACGCAACATACCTTCTCGCCTTCAATGGGAAACTTATTGAACATGGCAGCAGCAACGGATACGGCTCCTGCACCTTCTGCTACCATCTTCTGCTTCTCTATAAGAGCTAAGATAGCGGCACAGATCTCATCTTCAGTTACAAGAGCTATATCATCCACATATTCGCTAATGTACTTTAATGTATTCTCTCCCGGCTTTTTTACCGCTATACCGTCAGCTACGGTCATGACTGAATCAAGCCCCTCGGTCCTGCCTTCCTTCACTGCGTTATACATGGAAGGGGCTCCCGAAGCCTGCACGCCGTATACCTTTATCGACGGCCTTATGGACTTGATCGTATAAGCGATACCGGATATAAGTCCGCCGCCGCCTATGGGAACGATAATAGCATCAACGTCATCTAAGTCATTTAAGATCTCAAGCGCTACGGTTCCCTGACCTGCAATAACATCCTCGTCGTCAAAAGGATGTACGAACGTATATCCTTCTTTCTCCGTAAGCTCCAGTGCTTTGTTATAAGCATCGTCGTACACGCCTTCTACAAGTACGACATTAGCTCCGTAGCTCTTGGTAGCTTCCACCTTTGAGATGGGCGCAGAATCAGGAAGACAGATAGTAGCGGGTATACCGTACTTCTGCGCAGCAAGAGCAACGCCTTGAGCGTGATTACCGGCAGAACAGGCAATAACTCCTCTTGCCTTCTCTTCTTCCGTTAACTTAGAGATCTTATAGCCTGAACCTCTAAGCTTGAAAGAGCCCGTATTCTGAAGATTCTCCGGCTTTAAGTAGAGCTCTGTTCCTTTGACCAGTCCTGCAGCCTTAACGCAGTCAGTCTCTCTTACGATGCCCTTAAGAACTCTCTGAGCATCAAATACCTTGTCCAATGTAAGCATGTCCTGCCTCCTTGTTTTGTTGTGAGGCGGATACAACAAGCCCGCCTCAAAGTTATAGGTTCTAACTTTGAGACGGGCGGTAGATCATATATAAGACCGCTCGCGGTACCACTCAAATTGCAGATACATAATCTGCCACCTTCAGGATCCGACAATCCCTATGCATTAACGCAGCAGTAACGGGACATCTTAAGACATAAGTGTTCAGACATCCGGCTCGGAAGTGATGGGTCACAAGATAAGGTCAGTACCGACTCACACCGACCGTCGGCTCTCTGTAACTTCTTCTTATCAGACCGTCTTCGTCACAGCCATTAGATGTCTTTTACCATATAGGTTACAGTATGGTCAACAACATAAATCTGTTAAGTGAAGAAATAATAATAAAAATTATCCTTTATTGCATTAAAAAACGCCCCGACCTCATAAGAGATCAGGGCAGTATAAGGATCAATATAAAGCCTGTTACTCGGCGAACTTCGCTCCCTTATCGAACGCAGCTACGTTACCGGGAATGAGCTTATGTCTTCTCTCGGGAAGTACTTCATAAAGAGCAGACTCGAAGGACTCTCTCTTGAAGCATCCTGTAGCAGCGGAAAGGCATCCGAGCATTGAGATAGTAGCAAATGCCATATTGCCAAGCTCCGATGCGATCTCGGAAGCGTTCATGGGAATGAACTTGATATCGGTTCTTGTGGGCTTAATGTGAATAAGCGAAGAGTCGATGATAAGAATTCCGCCGGGCTTGATACAGGGCTCGAACTTCTCCATGGAAGGCTGATTCAAGCAGATAACTACATCAGCATCGTTAACTACGGGAGAACCGATAGGCTCATCGGAGATAACAACGGAGCAGTTAGCAGTACCGCCTCGCATCTCAGGTCCGTATGAAGGGAACCAGGATACTTCCTTACCTTCGTAAAGAGCAGCCTCTGCAGCCATCTTACCTGCGGAAAGGATACCCTGTCCGCCGAATCCTGCTAAGATAATAGAAAAGTCTGTCATTACTGTGCATCCTCCTTCTTTGAGAAGTCGATGTCAGCGCCCTTGAAGCATCCTAAGGGATACTGAGGGATCATCTTTTCCTTAAGCCACTCCATAGACTCTACAGGCTCCTTACCCCAGTTAGTGGGACAAGTGGAAAGGAACTCTACCATAGAGAATCCGAGTCCTGCCTGCTGAACCTTGAAAGCCTTCTGAACAGCCTTCTTTGCATTCTGGATATTCTTAAAGTCCGTAAGGCATACGCGCTCTACATATACTGCACCCGTAAGCTGAGAGATGAGCTCGGATACATTGATGGGATAACCCTGGTAAGAAGCATCTCTACCGAAAGGAGATGTTGTTGTTACCTGTCCGAGGAGCGTTGTAGGAGCCATCTGACCCGATGTCATACCGTAAACCGCATTATTAACGAAGAAAGCTGTGATCTTCTCTCCTCTTGCAGCTGCGTGGATGATCTCTGCAGTACCGATGGAAGCAAGGTCACCGTCACCCTGATATGTGAAGACGATCTTGTCCTTAAGTGTTCTCTTGATACCTGTTGCAACAGCAGGAGCTCTACCGTGAGCAGCCTGAACCGCATCACATGCAAAGTAATCGTAGCTGTTATATGTACATCCTACGGATGCTACTGATACAGTGTCCTCGAGGATACCAAGCTCCACCATGGACTCTGCGATGATTCTGTGGATGATACCGTGATTACAACCGGGGCAGTAATGGAACGGCTTATCTGTAAGGCCCTTTGTAGGCTCGAATACTACAGCCATTAACCTCTACCTCCTTCGTTAGGATTATTGTGGATAGCGATGATCTTATCGAGGATCTCCTTCTGTGTAGGAAGGTTACCGCCCATTCTTCCGTAGAAGTGAACGGGCTTCTTGCCGGATACGGCAAGCTCTACATCTTCGACCATCTGGCCTGCGGAAAGCTCAACATCAAGGAAAGCCTTAACGTTGTCTCTTGCTGCAGTCTCACGGATGATATCCTTAGGGAAGGGCCAGAGAGTGATAGGTCTGATCATACCGACCTTGATACCCTGCTCTGCTGCCTGCTTGATAACGTTCTTACAGATCCTGGAGCATGTAGAGAAAGCAGTAATAACGATCTCAGCATCCTCAAGTCCGTAAGCCTCGTATCTTACCTCGTTCTCCTCGATGTACTTATACTTGTCCTGAAGCTCGTGGTTCTTTGCCTCAAGATCATCGGGATCGATATAGATGGAAGTAACTGTATTGTGCTTCTCTCTGCCGCCACGGCCTACTGCAGCCCAGGGCTTCTCGATCTTCTCGATAGGCTCTTCGTCACGGAAGAGAACGGGCTCCATCATCTGACCGAGAGTACCGTCACCTAAGATCATAACGAGCATTCTGTACTTATCTGCAAGGTTAAATGCTTCTACAGTAAGCTCATAAAGCTCCTGAACTGAAGCGGGAGCGATAACGAGATTTCTATAATCTCCGTGTCCGCCGCCCTTTGTAGCCTGCCAGTAGTCTCCCTGTGAAGGAAGGATACCGCCGAGGCCCGGGCCTGCTCTTACGATATTAACGCAAACTGCGGGAAGCTCTGCACCTGCGATGTAGGAGATACCCTCCTGCTTCAGGGAGATTCCCGGAGAAGATGAAGATGTCATGACTCTGGCACCTGCTGCTGCGGCACCGTATACCATGTTGATGGCAGATACTTCACTCTCGGCCTGTACGAAGTTACCGCCGATCTGAACCATCTTCTTAGCCATGTAGTGCATAACCTCTGTCTGAGGTGTAATAGGATATCCGAAATAATTGCGGCAGCCTGCGCGAAGAGCAGCTTCTGCGATTACTTCGTTACCTTTCATCAATACTTTCTTGTTAGCCATAGTTCCAAGACCTTACCTTTCAACAGTGATTACGGAATCGGGGCACTGAACTGCACAGAATGTACAGCCGATGCAGGAAGCCGGATCCGTGCAGACAGCGGGGTGATAACCCTTATCGTTGAGTCTGCTCTTATCGAGTTCAAGGATCTTCTTGGGGCAGGCATAGACGCAAAGACCGCAGCCCTTGCAAAGATCGTCTCTAAACGTAACTTTTGCCATATACTTTTCCCCTTCATTTTGATAACCCAAGTATTTTAGAACAATTTCCTGACACCTGCAAACAAAAAATAACCATTTTCATAGCTCTTTTGTGCTACGGAAGCGTTTTTGGTGATTCTGACATATAAAAAGAGGTGCCTCTTGCGAGACACCTCCTTGATCACTTTGAACTGTAGTCTATGACTATTACTCGTTCTTATTACCACACTCAGGGCAGAACTTAGGAAGGATTCCATCTGCAGGTGTGTAACCGCACTTAGGGCACTTAGCGGGAGCTGCTGCTTCAGGAGCGGCCTTACCGCACTGAGGGCAGAACTTACCGGTGTTAACGGCACCGCACTCACATGTCCAAGATCCTGCAGGAGCTGCAGGAGCGGGCTTTGCCTTACCGCACTGAGCACAGAAGTTACCCGTATTTACTGCTCCGCACTCACATGTCCAGCTGTTAGCTGCGGGAGCTGCTGTTGCTGCTGCGGCTACGGGAGCAGCCTGCTGAGCCTGCTGCTGCTGACCCAAGAAATTAAATGCTGCTGCAGTACCGCCGTTTGCGCCGGCAACACCGCCCATCATACCAAGACCCATAAGACCTGTAGCTGCGCCTGCGGAATTTGCACCTGCAGCCTTCATAGCCTCTGTCTGGCCAAGAGCAACCTGTGCAGCAAGAGCATTAGGATCAGATCCGTAAAGCTTAGCGTGATCGAGCTCTTCGATCCTTGCACGGGACTTCTCATCGGGTGTAATACCGCCGATGGCAACAGTCTCAACTACGATACCACGGAGTCTGAGCCAATCTTCATCAAGGCACTCCTGCATATATGTACGAAGCTTACCCTGCTCAGAAGGAAGGTTAGCGAACATGATCTTGTCCTGACCACCCATTCGGTTAAGTACTTCTGCAATATGATCAGTGAACTCGATCCTGGGCTGTCTGGGATCTGTTACAGTACCCATGAACTCGGATGCAAGATAATCACCTGTAACGTTACCTGCTACACCTCTGAAGAATGTAACGGGATCCTGGATCTGATATGAGAATACACCGTTAAGACGGATATAGATCTGTCTGTACTCAGGGTCTGCATAAGAGATAGGTGCGGAAGATCCGAACTTGTTATCCCTGATAGGAAGAAGGTTAACAAAGTAAACTCTCTGCTGCTTTGTAAGTGTTCCTCCTGCTGTCATACGCTCCCATGTATCAGCAACTGTCTTGCCTACTCTCTCCTTGAACTCTGCCCATGAAGAAGATGTGATCATGGAAGGAGATGTTGAAGAATCCCATCTGTAGTAACCGGCCTCAGTCGTGAAATCAACGATCTGACCGCCGTCAACAAGGATAAGAGCCGTGCTCTCGGGAACCATGATGATGGATCCGGAAGAGATAACATCCTCATTACCCTTATTCTTACCGTCTGCCGTACGTCTTACTGCGCCCTTTCTTACAAGAACGTTCTGTCCAAGTGAATCACAGGTAAATACTTCTCTTATCTGATCTCTGAGCTCAGAGCTGATAGAAGAACCGGCAATGCCGATAGCGCCTCCGACGACGCCCTTTACCATACTAATCAATCCCATTTTTCAATTCCTCCATACTATTAGTGAAAGTTCATAACCTTCCGTTACAAATGATAACAAATTTTGAGACCTCTTACAATAAAAATCGTATCGGAACGGGCGTATTTCCGCACAGAAAAAAGGTTCATAGATAACATAAACACCCCGGATACTATGACAGTATCCGGGGTGTATCACACAATGTTATAAAAGATCTCGATATCAGGACTTTGCGCCGCTCATATACTTATCGAAATATCTCTGATAGCTGACCTCGGAAGAAGAACCCGTCTTCTGCTTAAAGTCATGCATGTAAGCGGTATTGCTGCTGTCGGAAGTAGCGAATCTGTATACGACTGCGGCTATATTCATGCTGTGGTCCGCGATACGTCCGCAGCTGTAGAGGATATCGTTGAATACAAATCCCTGCTCTACCGTACATACACCTTCGGAGAGACGGTCTACGTGAGATGCCTTGAATGCCTCACACATCTCGGAGATGACTATACGAAGGGGACCGATATCCATGGCATCCTCAGGCTTACCTGACTCATAGCACTTTATAGCCATGGAATACACTTCGCGCACTGCAGGTATTATCCTGTCAAGCTCTTCCTTCGCTGCGGGAGAGAAGCTTATATTCTTGCTCTTAAGTTCCTCAGCGGACTTGGCCATATAAGAAGCATGGTCGCCTAATCGCTCGAACTCACCTATTACCTGAAGCATCTTGGAAGAACTCCTCTTATCGTCCTCGTTAAGGTGATGCTCAGTTGTAAGCTTCATAAGATATGAACCGATATGATCCTCGTAGCTGTCGATCTTCTCCTCATTAGCCATGATAGCTTCGAAGTCTTCACTGTTAAAACCGTTCATGAGCAAGTCGGTAGCTTTATCAAGTCCGTTCCTAACCTTGGTGAACATCTTAGTAACGAAGTTGGCGGATTCACCTACGGCGATCGTAGGAGTAAGCATAAGTCTCTCGTCGAGGATCATCTCCTTCTCCTCGTCGCTTGCCTTTACGATAACTCTTGCAAGCTTCTCAAGCTGCTTGCTGAACGGGAACAGAAGGATAGTATTAACGATATTGAATATGGAATGGAATACGGCAATACCTACGACACCGATCTCCTTGTCCATGAATTCGAAGTCTACGACAGATACAACACTGTAGAATACAACGAGCCAGATGATAGTTCCGATTATCTTGATGGCTACATGGATAGCGGTAACTCTCTTGGCATCCTTGCTTACGCCGATGGATGAGAGGATAGCCGTCATACATGTACCGATGTTGGCACCCATAATGATCGGGATAGCCATTCCCCATGTAAGCTTACCCGTGAGTGAGATACTCTGAAGGATACCGATAGCAGCAGCGGAGCTCTGGATAACACCTGTAACTACCATGCCGGCAAGTACACCGAGAAGAGGGAAATTAAATGCAGTAAGGATCTTGGTGAAGCTTTCCATCTCGCGAAGAGGAGCCATGGAACCTGACATCATGGTCATTCCCTGCATAAGGATCGCGAAGCCGACGAGCATCGTACCGATCTCTTTCTTCTTCTGCTTCTTGGATGCCATGATAAGAAGAATACCGATAAGAGCGAATATAAGCGAGAAGCACTTGGGCTCTAAGAGCTTGAGGAATATGTTGTCCTTACTGTCGATACCGGACAATGACAGGATCCATGCGGTAAGAGTAGTACCGATATCAGATCCGAAGATAACTCCGATAGTCTGTCCCAGATCCATGATGCCCGAGTTAACAAAACCTACGAGCATGACAGTCATCGCCGAAGACGACTGGATGGCGATCGTTATGATCGCGCCTATTGCCAATCCTTTGAAGGGATTATCAGTAGCTTTTCTTAATAACTTCTCAAGTCTGCCGCCTGCAGTCTTCTTGAGCGAATCGGACAAGAGCTTCATTCCGTAAAGGAAGAACGCAAGTCCGCCGAATAACTGAACAAAAGAAAAAATATCCATAATTCCTAACTTACCCTCTGGTCACATGACCATTACTTTAATTAACTTTCTCAAATCTCATTTTGGATTATATCGCTGATCGTTTCGATTGTAAAAGGCTCTTGTTTATTGATTCGATAGATATATATCGATATTACGTCATACTATCCCGAACACATATCGACATACATTTATCGTTTTCTAAGTACCGCCGTTATTGGATCTTCAGGCTTTGAGCAGCCGTCACCGCCAAAGATCGCAGATCGACAGGCAGCACATGATCGGCAATATCATAGAATAATAACAAAGACAAACAAAAACTGCTCCGTCAGCATGTGACAGAGCAGCCTTATCCTTTGTTCTCAGTGCTCTCAGGCGATAACAGCCTTCTTGTAGACCTTCTTTCCCTTCCTTACCTTAACACCTTCCTTAAGAGAAGCCTTGGAGACGGAAGCATCGATGCCTGTTACCTTCTCGCCGTCGATGGTAACACCGCCCTGCTCGATAAGTCTCTTAGCTTCGCCCTTACTCTTGGCGATCTCCATCTTGACCATAAGGTCTGCGACAAGGATGCCCTCCTCGGGGATATCACTGTCAGCGAACTCGGATGTAGGCATATTGGAATCGTCACCGCCGCCTGCAAAGAGTGAGTGCGAAGCGTCCTTAGCCTTATTGGCCTCTTCTTCACCGTGAACGAGCTTAGTAAGTTCGAATGCAAGGATCTCCTTCTTCTCGTTGATTCTTGAATCATCCCACTTATCCATCTCATCGATCTGCTCGATGGGGATAAAAGTAAGCATCCTTATGCACTTCATTACATCCTGGTCACCTACATTCCTCCAGTACTGGAAGAACTCGTAAGGAGATGTCTTAGCAGGATCGAGCCATACTGCATTACCTGCTGTCTTACCCATCTTCTTACCCTGAGAATCGGTAAGGAGAGTGATAGTCATAGCGTGAGCATCCTTGCCGAGCTTACGGCGGATGAGCTCTGTGCCGCCGAGCATGTTGCTCCACTGGTCGTCGCCGCCGAACTCGAGGTTACAGTTGTACTTCTGGAACATGTAATAGAAATCGTAAGACTGCATGATCATGTAGTTGAACTCGAGGAAGGAAAGTCCCTTCTCCATACGCTGCTTGTAGCACTCTGCACGAAGCATGTTATTAACTGAGAAGCATGCGCCTACTTCACGAAGGAGATCGATATAGTTAAGGTTCATGAGCCAGTCTGCGTTATTGACCATTATCGCCTTATCTTCTCCGAACTCGATGAACTTCTCCATCTGCTTCTTGAAGCACTCTGCATTATGGTCGATATCTTCTCTTGTAAGCATCTTTCTCATGTCGGATCTTCCTGAAGGATCACCGATCATGGTAGTACCGCCTCCGATAAGCGCGATGGGCTTGTTGCCTGCCATCTGAAGTCTCTTCATAAGCGTAAGAGCCATAAAGTGACCTGCAGTAAGTGAATCTGCCGTACAGTCAAAGCCGATATAGAAAGTAGCCTTACCTGAATTAACGAGCTCTCTTATCTCATCTTCATTTGTTACCTGGGCAATAAGTCCTCTTGCCTTCAATTCTTCGTAGATCTGCATTAGTTCATCCTCCGTAATAAGATACAAAAATCCTCTGTTCCCCAATAAGAGAACAGAGGACGAAAATTCGCGGTACCACCTCATGTTCAGATATACCTCGCGATATATCCCTCAACGTGTACATGACACTTGCGCTTTAACGGGCGCACCCGACTTACCCTACTGATCGTTCAGGCAGTTGCTCCGGAATGTATTCACTACCGATGATCTTATGTCCTCTCACCTGCCGGACACTCTCTGAAAGACCGCTTCGATAACTACTTCTTTCCTTCTTCGCAGTTACGATATGTATCGATTATATCCAAAAGTGCTTAAATTGCAAATATATCAGCGCATCATGCCCGCAAGGCCTGCGAGGTTCTCTATAAGCTGCCCTATGGTATTACTCTGATCTACAAGGCTCTTCAAGAACTCTTTCTCCATATAGCTCAAAGGCCTGTTCTGATTCTTATTAAGCCACTCACCCAGCTTATATGCCTGCTCGTCTGTCATATTAATTCCTCCTCGATATAGGAGATCAAAGGCTTGATATTAACCTGATCCCTGTTATTCCGATACCATTTATACGACAGATCAAGTCCGTCTTCAAGAGATATCGTATCGGGAAGAAGTTCCTTCATGCGTGTAACGTCAAGGATATACTCATAGTTATAAAATGGGAAATACAACCTCTGCTCAATACCTGAAGTCACATTTACAAAGAAAGGCTCCTTCCCTAAGACCTTGTAACATGCCTTTACCCATTCCTTTATAGTCACGACTTCACTGTTACCCACGTTATAGACCTTTTCTTCAGGCTTCTTCTCAAGAAGGGCAGCGATAAACCTGCATAGATCATATACATGGAAGAACTGAAGTCTCATATCACCGTTCCCAGGAAGATAGAACTTCCGATCCTGCTCAGCGCAATCGAAGATAAAACCCTCTCTATAGAGGTTATTGCCCTCACCGTAAATATAAGGAGGACGTATTACATAGCAATCTTCAAAGGAAGTAAGCGCCATATCTTCGGCAGCGATCTTATCCGTGCCGTAGGTCTTCCAGAACTTATTAAGATCTCTCGAAGCGTCCTCAGCGAAAGGCTGCGCCTCCCATTCGGGATATACCGCGGAAGAACTTATAAGGACATAAGTACATTCACAGTCCAAAGCTTTCTTTAAGTCTTCGACATCAGTTTTGTTATAAGCGCAGACATCTATAACAGCCTCGAAATGCATCCCGCGAAGCTTATCGCCTAACTCGTGCCTGTCACTCTTTATAAGAGTAACGCCTGAAGGAGACGGTGTGTTTCCCCTGTTAAGGACATATACGTCATCTCCCCTGTCACGGAAGTATTCCGCTACACATCTGCTTACAAATCGCGTTCCGCCTGTTACAAGCACCTTTGCCATAGCTTATCCTCTCTCATCATAATAGAGCTGAGCTCTGTTATTAATGATACTGATAACTTCGTCTAATGTCTTGTCCCCTGCAAAATATGCCTGGATCTCTTCCCTCATTATGATCATCACTGAGGAATCCGTCATATTCATCCTGTCAGCGGTAGATATGATAGCCTTGAAATCATCGATCATATCGTCTGAGGGTTCCATCATATTCATCATCGTCCGCTCTTCTTCAGTCCAGAAAAAATAATAATCGCTGTAAGACTCCAGTTCTTCCTGACAAACGAGATCGAAAGCCGAAGAGGATACAGGCATACATTCATATGAGAGATCCATCTGATGGTCATCTGCCAGGAGCATGGATATGAACTCCCAGCAGCCTTCGGGTGAAGCTGTCTGGGCGGATATACCGGCAGAGCACTTTATGTTAACGACGGGACCTCTTCCTTCATATGAAGGGATACCCAGGAAGCTGTTGCCTTCAAAAAGCCTTGTTCCAAATAACGCACCGTAAAGACTTTTGATCTCACTATAGCCAACGTAGTAATCCTCCTGAATATCGTATACTTCATCCAAAGTAACGGGATCGAATACATTATCGGCGGCATATTCTGCGGCTGCCCTGAACGCTTCATTATTAAAATCAATGACTCCGTCCGATATGAAAAGGTCAGGCTGAGACATTATTACGGTCGTAAGAAAGTCGAGCTTTGTAAGCATCATCGGATCCATACCGTTACAGGGTCCGCTGACATATTCTCCGTATTGCTCGAATGTAAAGCCCGTCTGTCCTTCCGTTATCGCTGATGAATCGACTTCCATACCGGATATGGTGAATGTCAGCGGTATCTGATAGAGCTTGCCATCCACCTTCGAGACATCGATGATATTATCAAGGCATGCTACCCCGGAATCCTGAAGATAAGTCGTCAGATCTATGAGCATGTCGTCACTGTAAAGCTGCGAATAACCGGCTCCGTCGATTATGATATCCGGTCCCTCCCCGGAGATAAGATCGACCATAAGTCCGCTGCTCATGTTGCTCTCGGCGCTCAGTGAATAATCATAGATACCGGGATCAGAATCATTCATGAACCTTCCCGCCGTCTCGAACTCCAAGCTGTCATCCATTGCGGCTACAACCGCCATGCTTGAATAAGATCCGTAATCCGCGGCGTTGTACTTATCGGTCACACTTATATAATAGTCTTCGTTTGACTCGTTGAAATCACAGACTGTCTGCGCCAGAGCATCGCTTATATCGTCAAGACATGCCACCGTAAGTATAGTCTTACCGACATTCGGATTGACGTCACACTTGGAAAGCCTGATAAGATCGTTCTCATAATCAACCTTACCATCTCGCGACAAGATCGTCTCTGTAGTAAAGAGTACGATACTTTCCTCGTCAATGCCCAGCAGCTTCACGTCATCGATAAGGCTCCTGTTTAGATTGCACCAGTCAAAGGAGAATACCTCTTCCGTAGTCTTGGCAGCGGCATCTATCTTCGTGATGCCGGTCTCACTCAGAGATACACTTCCGAATTCGGGAGAATATGAGATATTGTCCAGATCTATGCCGTCAAGATAACTCATATCCTCATCGAGTACAGATACGCTGTTATTGCCGATATCAACAGATATCCAGTAATCTTCGCTCTCGGCATATGTCTTGAGCTTTGCCACGGCATGTGAATCATCTACCATTATAGGATCCGTCATATCGTAGATACCGACCAGGGGAAGGAGGTCCGCCATATTCGTAAAGTGTACATCGCCTGCGTCGTCATAGATACCGATAACGATCGTACAGTTACTGCCTTCATCTATGATACCTACTCCCAGCCTTCTTCCGTTGCCGAACATCACACGCTTCTCGTCAACTCCGAATTCATTATAGAAGCTTAAGTCATCAGAATTGCTCGTATCCGTGATCTCCAGACTCACAGGATCGACGGTCACCGTCGTCATGGAGTAACCTAATCCCATGGAATATGTCTCGATAACTATCTTCTCGTCTGTCGCATAAGACTGATCCGTTATACCAAATGACTGCGAATCATTATCGACTATCCCTGCGTCGCCGAATAATACTTCCAGATCTACAGTTCCCGTGACATTAAGCTCATTGTCACACATAACAAGCTTGGCATCGTGATATTCCGATGAAGTCCGTCCGTACATGGACAGTTCCTCCGGAACGGGATAATCCGCTTCTTCAACGAATACATAGTTTCCGTTACTCCTGCCGAGATAATAGGTTATCGTATCGTCACTGACATCGGCATAATCAGAGACCGCATCAGAGTATTCCATGGTATACCAGGGGATATCGTCAGCATATATCTTCTTTTTATCGTCCTTCTTGGAACAGGAACAAACTGCCAATTGAGGCAACACCAATGCGGTAACAGTTACCGCTGCTACAGTCTTTCTCTTTAACATACAATCTCTCCCATTTGTTCTCATACCTTCCGATAATATTCTAGCTCTAAGCCGGAAGATCATCGTGGCAGAATTAAGGGATTACAAAAAGAAGACCTGCCGGAGATCACCGACAGGCCCCTAAAACATTGACTTTTTCTTATCAGGATTCAAATACAGATGCAGCTTCCTTGAGAAGCTCGATTATGGGAAGGTGCTGGGGACATACTGCTTCGCACTGACCGCACTCCACGCACTCGGATGCTTTCGCCGTCCTTTCGCAAAGGCCCTGGTAGTACATCTTGGGCCTGAACTCATCTCCCGGGTAGAGCCTTAATGTATTTACCGCGCGGAATATGTCAGGGATAGAGATGCCCATAGGACAGCCGTCAGTACAGTAACGGCAGGAAGTACAAGCTACAAGGTTAGCATCGAGCATCTTATCGCGCACTTCATCTACCAGTTTCTTCTCTTCTTCGGTAAGGGGCTCAAATCCCGTAAAGGTCTTGAGGTTATCCTTCATCTGCTCTTCATTGGACATGCCCGAGAGGATAGCCATGACTCCGGGAAGGGATCCTACGAAGCGAAGCGCCCAGGACGCGGCGGATGCATCAGGCCTTACCGCCTTGAACTTAGATTCCAGTTCGGGAGTAAGGTTAGCAAGTGTTCCGCCCTTTACAGGCTCCATGATTATCATGGGGATATCCCTCTTATGTAAGATCTCATAGAGCTCTCCGGACCTTACTACGGGATTGTTCCAGTCTGCATAGTTGAGCTGTATCTGAACGAACTCGGTCTCGGGATGCTTATCGAGGACCTGCTCTAAGAGCTCGGGGCTGCCGTGGAAGGAGAAGCCAAGATGCTTTATGCTGCCTTCCTCCTTCTTCTTCATTCCCCAGGAGAAACAATCATACTTCTCATAAGTCTCATAATTGGCTCCGTCCTCAACGGAGTGAAGGAGATAATAATCGATATAGTCCGTGCCGAGCCTCTCCAGCTGATCGTTAAAGATCTTCTCTACATCTGTCTCCTCATGGATACACCATGCGGGAAGCTTATCTGCCAGTGTGAATGAATCCCTGGGATAACGCTTGACGAGAGCTTCCCTTGCAGCTGTCTCGGACTTTCCTCCGTGATAGATATAGGCGGTATCAAAGTAATTAAAGCCTGCTGCCATATATTCATCGACCATCTTACATACGTGTTCGTGGTCGATCACGCCGTCCTTCTCCGGAAGTCTCATAAGGCCGAAGCCGAGCTTGGCAGAGTCTGCAAAAATAGAAGCCATAGTTAATTCCCCCTTGTATTGGTGATTATACTAAACGCCGAAGAATACAATCAATAATTGATATTTGCCTGTAAATACAAAATATTAGTTGTCACACGACACCGCGATCTATCATGCTGATAAACACCTTGGACAGTTCAGGGTCGAACTGCTTGCCGCCGTTCTTTTGAAGTTCTGAAAGGACGGTCGCCTTATCGAGCTTCTTTCTGTAGACACGATCCGTAGTCATGGCGTCATAGCTGTCTGCAATACAGAGGATCCTTGCAACGAGTGGTATCTGCTCTCCCTTGAGACCATCAGGATAACCATTACCGTCCCATCTCTCGTGGTGACTCCTTACACCCGCCCGAAGATTCGGTATATAGTCGATATTCTTCAGGATGTCATAACCTATTATCGTGTGCTTCTTCATGAGCTCGAACTCGTCGTCAGTAAGCCTTCCGTTCTTGTTGAGGACGCTGTCAGGAACACCTATCTTTCCTATATCATGCATTCGTCCGATATAAGAAACCGCTGCGATATCCTGTTTGGTAAGACCATAATCCTCTGCTACTTCCATGGACAGGAGCTTTGCGTAGTGGCCCACTCTGTCGGAATGACCGCCTGTATACTTATCCTTGGCATCTATGGTACTTGCGATGGTCTGGAATGTTATCCTGTTGCTTTTCTCGGCTTCGACCCTTCTCTTCTCGGCTGACCTCAAGATATCAAAAACTGCCTGCACGATAGTAAAGCCCAGAAGGACAAGAAGTCCGATACCCAGGAGGAAGCCCATAACGACAACGTTATAAAGGTAGAAGTTTATTATCTCGAGCATACTGCAAAAGACCAGTGTAGCAAGACCTATCGCAGTGAACTTATATGCTTTGGAACGCTTGGTGACAGTATCTGCGATAAGAGTACCCGCTACAGTCACTATGGTAAGAGCTGACCAGGAATGGGACAGTATCAGAGAATCGTAGAAATCGACTATACCAGTCACGTTAAGGACGATATTGGTAAGTACCTGTATCAGTATCACGCACTCAAGGATAGTATAGATCCTCGTATAGTGGCGCTTTTGCACCTCATTACAGTACATTGCTCCAAAGGCTGCTATTATCTCGATGAGCATAAACGAGAATACATTGCTAAGAGACGGGGAATTGAAGATGAGCTGTCTTATCTCCGACTCCGCGAGCATCCACATACCTGCGATTATGATGGTCAGAGCAAGATAGAATACAGACTTAGCTTCACTTACCTTCTTACGGATAAAGACATAAAGACCGATCGCAAATACGCCCAGGAATACCATGAGCACCGCGACTATGACCAGATTGATATTATCCTGGACATACGGGAACCATACGTTATTGCCATAAGCATATGTGATCCGATTGAGCCTCACGGTGGGATTGGAAGAACATGATATCTCTACCCTTATGGGCTTTCCCGCGTCAGCAGCATTAAGGTCTACCAGCACATAGGCACTTACGACCGACTTACGTTTAGTAGCAAAATCATCGACACTGTAGGATCCGCGTTCCTGCCCGTCTACGTAGATCTTCATCTCTTCCCTTGAAGATCGAAGTCCCATTCGCATACCGTCACTTATGGTATCGGGAAGAGTTCTCTCAATGGTTATCTGCTGCCCCTCGGTAACCTTGATACTTTCGGGAAGGTCACGATCCTCCAGCATGCTTCCGTCAGGAAGATATACGGTCCACCCTTCGGAAAGATCAAAGCTGTTGAAGGAACCTATATATGCCTCACCTGGATCTATCTTGATAAAGATCGCCGCTACGAATACAAAGACAGCAAGAAAAAAGACTAAGATAAATGCTATCTTAAGTACTCTCTCTACCCTCTTCATAGAAACCTCGCGTTAGTAGTATAACTGACCAAAGGTTATAACACCCTACAGATTCGATTATACTTGCAGTCAGGATAGAAAACCCTACCTTAACGCGGACGTTTTCAAAAAGTTCACATACAATAGATCAATCGGCCGATGACTTAAAAGGCGTATAGGTACTGAATGATTGCTCTATGAGATAAGGTGCTATTGCAACATATGTAAGACCCGGCTTTAATGCCTTGAAGATATTCCTCTTATCCTTATATCTCATGATGATGACTTCGTCACCCTCATCGGCCTTACCGCCGAAGAGCCTTATATTCTCTACATACTGACTATCCTTCTCGAGATAGATATCAGCAAAGGATGCCGTTGTCCTGCCAAAAGGCTGATTTCTTCTTACTCTGACTATCTTGCCCCGTGTCGTCTGAACGTGAGTGTTCGTTATGACACAAAGAAATGATACGAGATATAAGAGAGCTCCCAGTAAGGGCAATGATGCGATAAGATAGATGATATTGCCGTAATTAGGGACCATGAGGTGTATCATCATGTATCCGAAGAAAGCCAGGAACAGTCCTGTCGCAATATAATTTACGCTCCTTCTGGCTCTCCTCATGATCGAAAGATCACAAAAACGCTTCTCATGAGCCTCGGGCTCGGAGAACTTCAAAGACTCCTTAAAGACCTTCATAGATTCAAGATCAAATTCTTCAAACATGGAACCGTACCTCCCTTATCCACAGGTAAGGATACAGTCTCGGAAGGGATTTTGCAAGGGAAATGCAACAAATGTTACCTTTCCATCCAATGAACCTCATATGAAGGGCCTGATAAGGGAACTGTCTGCTCAGGAATACCGGTTACCGGTATAGCCTTACGGTCAGTGACCTGAACCGGAGTGCCCTCACCTGCCATTACGGAAGATACGAACTCTTCAATAGAAGATATCTTGTGGTCAAAGGCCATGCCGCCCATGGGCTTATCGTTAAAGAAATGAATGTCGGAACCCGCGGACATCAATGTGCCGAGACTCTTGGCATACTCATAGGCGAGAGCATTCATATTATCGCCGTTAGCGGCGTTATAGATCTCTATACCGTCGAACACACCTTCGGTCAACTTGATATCAACGAGATAATCCCTCTCCCTGTACGGATGTGCCTGGATCACAAGGGCTCCCGCTTCCTTCATTGTCTTATAGAGCTCATGCCTTGTCATATCCATGATACGTTCATTTTCCATGAGCCATTCGGGAGTTATACCATAGAGAAGGAATTCATCGCCCTGGAAGTTATACTCCACTCCGAACATAACGGTAAAATCTCTGTCGCGGGATCCTTCAAGCGCCCTGTAGTAGCCTGATGCATACTGCTCTACCTTTTCCTTCCAGGGAAGTACGCGTGAAACGGCACAGTTACCGTTAAAGAAGTGGTCGGTAACGATGATCCCGCTATATCCCTTATCTATCATGTAGTCGATATAGTCCTCGCCGTGAACACGGCCACAGGCACTGCCTTCACATGTATGAAGGTGCGTCTCATATATATACATTTCAATTATCCTCAACAAAGCTTCTTTTTCACCGACAATGCTAGCACGGCAGGAAACTCGAATCAATGACATTTTCGGGGCATTTTCCGTGCTATACTCATATCATGATCATCAATTCGGGAATGCGTACTGATATCCCCGCTTTCTACAGCGAGTGGTTCATGAACAGGATACGCGAAGGGAAAGTCCTCGTCAGGAACCCATACTATGGCGATCAGGTCACGGAATACGATCTGACGCCTGATAAGGTCGACCTGCTCATATTCTGCACCAAGGATCCCACCCCGATGCTAAAGCACATCGATGAGCTCAAGAGGTTTAACCAGTTCTGGTTCGTGACCATTACTCCATACGGCAAGGATGTGGAACCCTATGTCCCGGACAAGCAGCATATCCTAGATTCCTTTATGGAACTCTCATGCAAGGTAGGAATAAAGAATATAAGCTGGAGATACGATCCCATCCTCATAACAGACAAATATAGCCTTGAATACCATAAGGAAGCATTCGACATGATGGCTTACGAACTTAAAGGCTACACGGATAACGTAGTCATCAGTTTTCTCGACCTATACAACAAGACTATCCGCAACTTCGACAAGGCACGTGAAGTAACCTTCGCAGAACGAGACTTCATAGGAGAGCATTTCGCGAAGATAGGAAAGGAATACGGCATTACCGTAAGGACATGTCTTGAAGGAACGGAACTTTGTAAATTCGGGATAGAGACAGACGGCTGCATGACAAAGCGTATCCTGGAGAAAGCTGTCGGCTGCTCCCTTAATCCTCCCTCCGAGAAGAATCCGAGACGCGAATGCGACTGCCTCACCGGTAGGGATATAGGTGCATACAACACCTGCCCTCATCTTTGCCGCTACTGCTATGCCAACTACGACAAGGAGACAGTAAGAAGGAACATAAGGCTCCATGATCCCAAGTCCCCTCTTCTCATCGGCAACATAAGACCTGAAGACACCATAAAGAAAGCTCAGCAGAATTCATTCATCACCGGACAGATAATGCTGGATATATAAATCAGATAGATCGCACATTGCATCGCTAAAGCTTTGGAGACTTCTACTGATACTCCTTGGAATACTCACCATAGTACTCTTCTACATAATCATATTCATGTTCAGCTGACTCAAGATCTTGAATACTCTTATTTATGTCATAGATAGTTATGTAGTAACTGTCATTCTCGTCAAGGTTATATCCTGAAGCTATACCTTCGGTCGTATCGCATAATCCTTCGTAGTCTTCTGTAAAAGAAGTAGAATATACATAAACAGATATACGAGTCTTACCTTTGACAGTACCGCAAGTCACATCCCTGATGTCATTTGAAATAGCATATACATCTTTCTCAAAAGACACATAAGGATCCTCTGCTCTGCCACAACAGCAGCAGCTCAATGCAATCGCACATAGTAAAACCGAAGTATACAAATGGTAATGTCTCATCGATAATCCTCCAGCCGGATAACTCTATCCTCACTCTCCCAGATCTCACATCTTTGGCGTGAAACATTGGTATGATAATTGGCGTATATTGTGACATGTTCCGTATCTGCGTTTGTGATCAGGATATAATATTCTGGTAGAGTTCCTCCAGGCATCATGAGATTTGCTACGACGCTGTTATCAGTACTCATATATGGGAAGATAATCTCATCAAATATCCGCTCTGCCTCCTCTTCAGAACAATCCTCGATGCAGATTTTTAGGATCGCACGTCCCTCACCACCGGTAAGTTTAAACTCTATGTTGGTCCTTTCCACCGATATAGAATTTTCTGTCAGTTCATCTTCTATAGACGAAAAAGCGGATTCGATATACTCTTTGTTATCAAGTCGCGCGTGAGAACACGATGTAATCATCGCCAAAACAACAAGAATACTTAAAATCGTTATTTTATGCTTGGCACTCATAGTAATATACCATACTCCTTAAGTAGTTGGGACACCCATCAGGACACAACCCAATTATATCAGATAGTTTTAAAATCTTGATTTGTCCCCAAGTAGCAACATACAAATATGTCTCTCCCATATTTTCGTCTACTTCTACTCCTAATACATTCACCCAGTGATAGTCATAAGAGTGAGCATCATCTTCATTCTGTTGTTTATTATCATAGTATGCTACATACGCACCATAACCCATAAATAAGACAGGAATACAATCACAGTTATATGCATCAATCATCATTGTTTTCAGGTGAGAATCTGTCCATTGAGTAGCACGATGAATATCAACATTTACGCCACAATTATTGCAATATCTTTCCAATCCGAAAGTATAATAACTTGGAGTTATTCCTAATGTAACGTCTCCCCACCCGGTAATTACGGGGGACATTTCTACAGTTTGCGTAATAGGAAGAGTGATTACTATGGGGGATAAGTACTCAGAGACATCCATAAGATAATTGAAATAATCATCATTATAGCTAAAACCACTATATGGATATAAACAGCCTAGATTGGAATTTCGGATTGAATAATACGCTAATAAATCTGCAGTAGATATCAATCCGCACCCACCTTCCTCTAGAAATAACAAACGATCAGATTGATCATCATAACAATCTCCTAAGACACTTCTTATTACATTATCAGTTGCGTCTTCAGAGTTATCATAGAACCATCCTTGGTTACTTCCGTAATAATATGAACCGTTATACTCAACAAATCTGTATGTATCTCGATCAATACCATAATAGAAAACGTCGCAAACCATACGATTACTTTCTAGTGGATGTCCATCACGATAACCATCTCCATCGCTATCGGGATTACTCGGATCTGATTGAACTTCGAATACAAAGCATATTTCTCCCGGATTTTCAGGAATATAACGCTCAACGTTAGAATAACT
Source organism: Oscillospiraceae bacterium (assembly GCA_900176545.1). Taxonomy (GTDB): domain Bacteria; phylum Bacillota; class Clostridia; order Saccharofermentanales; family Saccharofermentanaceae; genus Saccharofermentans. The sequence goes on along the minus strand of FWXP01000003.1, from coordinate 304,962 downwards.
GCTAGTTCCAACCTCATCTATTTCCATATAAGTGCCACAGATCTGAACATGATCCTCATCAGCTCTTCTAATGGAATACATTGTTCCCATTTCATCTCCGTCAGAAAGAGTATCGTAATCCGAATCATCACTATCTGTTCTAGAATAATAGAAATGCCCGTCCAGACCAAGCATACCATCTTCTTCGACAACATAAGACCTGAAGACACCATAAAGAAAGCTCAGCAGAATTCATTCATCACCGGACAGATAATGCTGGATATATAAACTAAGGCACAACTGACAACAGGAAGTGATCCCGCTACTCAAACGATACCTTCAACAGGATCAATTAGCGCTGTTTCTCGTATATGTCTTCCGTGCGGATCCAAATCAGGGTAAATGTTGTATTCTATACTGCGGAAGACACCGATAAGTTCACCAGTCCACAAACTGTAGTTGCGAATAGTACCAACAGATTCTCCCCCTATTATACGAGGACGCATAAAATGCACTTCAGATCTGTAAGTTGCCAGCAGACAAGTATCATTTGAAGTCAGATAGTCATTGATAAGTGATCTGATCCCTCCCATTATCTCATAAGGATCCTTCTCATATATTCTTGCCTCGTTCGAGATATATTCTCTGCGAAAATCGATAGTCCAAGAAACAGTTTGATGTTCATCATCAATATCAGGAGCATGGTCCAGGACAATATAATCACTGTATTCCGACAAGATCAGCTCTGCGACTTCCTCCAACTCATTATCGAATTCAACATTTTTACTACACCCACAAAAACTAAAGGCTATAATCAGTATCATAATAACTGATATCGTTTTTCTGATCACAGGTTATCCTCGCTCAACAAATAACATATCCAGGTTTCTATTTAAACAAAAGGCTCCCGTCCATAAAGACGAGAGCCCTGTTTTTCAAATTTGTCTCTTAAGCGGAAGCAAGTTCCTCGATAAAGTATCCGAATGCATCGATGATGCCGTCTACGGAAGAACCGTTAACGAATACCATTACGATAAGACCTACAAGTGAGAGGATGATACCAATGATAAAGTATACAAGGATAGCTCTCATGAAGTTCTTGATGTTCTTGTTCTTGGGAACAAGGGACATGATGACCGTAAAGATAAATCCGAATACGGGGATGAAGCTTAAGAATACATACCAGAAATACTTGGATGTGGATACAGGTCTGTATTCCTTAGGGCAAGCATCGATCTTAGCCTGCTCTTCGGCTGCCTTCTCCTGATTCTTAGCCTTCTTTGCTTCTTCCTTCTCTGCCTTCTTAGCGGCTGCAGCAGCGTCCTTCTCAGCCTTCTTGGCAGCAGCTGCTGCATCTTTCTCGGCTTTCTTAGCTGCGGCTGCGGCGTCCTTCTCTGCCTTCTTTGCAGCCTTGGGATCTACCGGAGCAGCAGTAGCAGGTGCTACGGGAGCTGCAGGTTCGGGTACGGGAGCGATAAGAGGAGCGTGCTCGATCTTATCCTCGACTTTTGCTTCTGCTTCAGAAGCCTTATCTTCAACGTGATCGAAGAAGCTCTTAACTTCTTCCTTAGCTTCAGCCGCAACAGGCTCAGATGCTTCAGAAGCTACGGCTTCAACCTTCTCTTCTGCAGCTATGGCAGTCTCTTCAGCCTTGTCCTCTGCATCTGAAGGTATATCAAAGATCTTATTGTCTTCACTCATGGATGATCCCCTCCTTAGATATTCATACATAATAGATTATAGCATTAGTAGGAATACCTTGGATTACAGTATCGTTTCCTTTTAAGCCTTCCTTACGGCATCCTTCATGGACTTTACGAATTCACCGACCTTGGAAGGTGCATCCTTACCGTATTGTGCAAGTATCTTTATGATCGCAGATCCTACGATGGCACCGTCTGAGATAGAAGCCATCTTCTCGGCCTGCTCGGGATTGGAGATACCGAATCCGATGGCACAGGGAACATCAGTTACTTCTCTTATCTTCTCGGTGATATGAGAAAGATCGTTGGAGAAAGAAGATCTGGTTCCCGTAACACCCATACTGGATACTACATAGATAAATCCTTTTGCTTCCTTAGCGATCTTAGCGATACGATCCTCTGATGTGGGAGCTATCATGGAGATAAGGTCGACATCGTACTTATCGCAGTAAGGTGTAAACTCCTCCTTCTCTTCATAAGGGATATCGGGGATTATAAGTCCGTCGATACCGACCTCGCTGCATGTCCTGATGAACCTGTCTGCGCCGTATGAGAATACGACATTGGCATAAGTCATGAAGACAAGAGGTATCGTAACTGTCTCACGGAGCTTACGGACAAGGTCAAATACCTTATCCGTAGTGATTCCTCCCGAGAGAGCCCTGATATTGGCTTCCTGGATAACGGGACCTTCTGCCGTCGGATCAGAGAAAGGGATACCGAGCTCTATAAGATCAGCTCCGTTATTGACTGCTTCTATCACTACTTTATATGTTGTATCGATATCGGGATCGCCGCAGGTAATGAAAGGAATAAAAGCCTTACCGCCTGCAAATGCATTCTTTATATTACTCATAGATATTCTCTCCTCTGTATCTTGCGATAGCCGCACAATCCTTATCGCCTCTACCTGAGATGGTGATAACGATGATCTTATCCTTATCCATCGTCGGTGCGATCTTCAGTGCATGAGCAACTGCATGTGAAGACTCGATAGCGGGGATTATTCCCTCTGTCCTGGAAAGATACTCGAAAGCATTGACTGCTTCGTCATCTGTAACGGAGACATAAGAAGCTCTGCCGATGTCGTGAAGATGAGCATGCTCGGGACCGATACCCGGATAATCAAGACCTGCGGAGATGGAATAGACGGGAGCTATCTGGCCGTACTCATCCTGGCAGAAATAGGACTTCATGCCGTGGAAGATACCAAGCTTGCCGGTAGCGATAGTAGCCGCAGTCTCAAATGTATCTACACCTCTTCCAGCAGCTTCGCAGCCGATGAGCTGAACATCCTTATCCTCGATAAAGTGGTAGAAAGTACCGATAGCATTGGAACCGCCTCCGACGCATGCCATTACGACATCAGGAAGCCTTCCCTCCTTCTCCAGGATCTGCTGCTTTATCTCCTTGGAGATAACAGCCTGGAAATCGCGGACTATCGTAGGGAAAGGATGAGGGCCCATAACGGAACCCAAGCAGTAGTGAGTATCTGATACTCTGTTGGTCCATTCTCTCATTGCCTCGGATACGGCATCCTTGAGAGTTGCCGTACCGGTCTTAACGGGAATGACCTCAGCTCCGAGAAGTCTCATCCTGTATACGTTAAGAGCCTGTCTCTTGGTATCCTCTTCACCCATGAAGACTACGCACTCCATACCCATGAGAGCTGCTGCGGTAGCTGTAGCAACACCGTGCTGACCTGCACCGGTCTCTGCTATGAGCCTTGTCTTGCCCATCTTCTTAGCAAGGAGCGCCTGACCTAATACGTTATTGACCTTATGTGCACCTGTGTGATTAAGATCCTCTCTTTTAAGGTAGATCTTAGCGCCGCCTAAGTCCTCGGTCATCTTCTTGGCGAAGTAGAGCCTTGAAGGCCTGTTGGCATATTCGTTGAAGAGTTCCTGAAGCTCCCTGTTGAACTCAGGATCGTTCTTATAGTGTTCGTATGCTGCCGTAAGTTCATTAACGGCATTCATAAGTGTCTCGGGGATATACTGTCCGCCGTGAATTCCGAATCTTCCTTCTTTCTTCACTTTATTCATCCTTTCTTTATAAGCGCCATAAAGGCCTTCATCTTATCTTCATCCTTAAAGCCGTCCGTCTCTATGCCCGAACTTACGTCTACTCCGTAAGGGTGCAGCCTCTCAACGGCTTCGGTGATATTGTCCGTATTGATACCGCCTGCAAGGATATATGGTCTTTCTATCTTTTGCAAGAGATCCCAGTCGAAGGTACTTCCCGTGCCGCCTCCCGGTGAATCTACTATAACGAGATCTGCGGGAGAAGCCTCGGCTCTTCTGACATCGTCTGCATCGCGAATACCGATGGCCTTTATAACAGTGGCACCTGTAGAAGACTTGAGTTCTCTTATATATTCGTCCGGCTCATTGCCGTGAAGCTGGGCTATGTCTATGATCCCTTCGTTAAGGAGCCTTCTTACTTCATCTATATCCTCATCTATGAAGACACCTACTGCCTTTATGGAAGGATCTAGCGATCTTTTGAGCTCACATACCTTCTCGGGAGAGATATAGCGTTTCCTTCCCTTGACCAGGATAAATCCTGCCAGGTCGGGGTGCGTCTTATTAACTGCCCTAACGTCTTCTATCCTTCGAATGCCACAGAACTTAATGATCATAAGTCACCTTTAAGAAGTTCGAGCATAGCTTTCTTGTCATGAGCTCTCATCAAGGTCTCTCCTACGAGCACCGCATCTGCGCCTATAGCCTTAAGTGCGGCAACGTCATCATGGGTCTTTATACCGCTCTCGGCAACGAAGATAATGTCCGAAGGAACCAGTTTTCTAAGATTGGCACTGTTACCCGTATCTACAGTAAAGTCCTTGAGGTTACGGTTATTGACGCCTACTATCCTCGCACCTGCATCAAGTGCCATTCCGATCTCATCTTCGTTATGGGTCTCTACTATGGCAGAAAGTCCCATACTGTCGCAGATACCGATATATTCCTTTATCTGCGATGTAGAAAGTAAAGAGCAGATAAGGAGCACTGCAGATGCACCCAGGACCTTAGCCTCGTAGATCATGTACTCATCTACTGTAAAGTCCTTGCGGATGCAGGGGATCTTCACGGAGGAAGCTATCTCCCTTAAGTACTCATCGGAACCTAAGAACCACTTGGGCTCGGTAAGCACCGAAATGCAGTCTGCTCCCGCCTTCTCGTAGTCCTTGGCGATCTGAAGATAAGGGAAATCCTCTGCGATAAGACCTTTACTGGGAGAAGCTTTCTTGCACTCGCATATAAAGGACATACCGTCACGGGCAAGTGCCTTCTCGAAAGAGAACTCCGATGAAGGAAGGCTCTCTGCCTTTGAGCGGATGTCAGCAAGGGATATCCTCTTCTTATTCTCTTCCGTTCTCAGGCGAGCATATGCTGCGAGTTCGTCCAGGATCGTCATGTGATCAGATCTCCTCGTTACTTATCTTGATGAACTTCTCGAGGGTCTCCTTAACCTTACCGGAATCAAGGAGCTCGCCTGCGAGCTTAACGCCGTCCTCGAAGGAATCAGCCTTACCTGCGATATAAAGACCTGCACCTGCATTAAGAAGGACCGTATTTCTCTTATGTCCCTTCTGACCGTCAAGAAGATCTCTTACGATCTGTGCATTCTCGGCAGGGTCTCCGCCCTTCAAGTCATCCTTGGTGCACTTCTCCATATCGAACATCTCGGGCTCGATGGTATATACCTTATACCAGCCGCCCTTGAACTCGCATACTCTTGTAGGAGCGCTGAGGGAGATCTCATCGAGCTTATCTGTTCCGTAGACGACCATACCTCTCTTTACGCCAAGGGACATAAGAACTCGTGCAAGGGGCTCGATAAGATACTCATCGTAAACTCCCAGGAGCTGCATGGAAGGTACAGCCGGATTAGTAAGAGGGCCCAAGATATTAAATACTGTCCTGAATCCGAGCTCCTTACGGATAGATCCTACATACTTCATGGATGTGTGATACTTCTGAGCGAAGAAGAAGCACATGCCTACTTCCTTTAAGAGCTTTACGCACATCTCGGGGCTCTGCTCGATATTAACGCCCAATGCCTCGAGGCAGTCAGCAGTACCGCACTTGGAAGATGCTGCTCTGTTACCGTGCTTAGCAACCTTTACGCCGCCTGCTGCGCAGACAAGAGCGGATACTGTAGAGATATTAAAGCTCTGAGCTCCGTCTCCGCCTGTTCCTACGATCTCAAGCACATCCATTCCGGTCTCGACCTTAGTAGCATGATCTCTCATGGCCTTAGCGCAGCCTGCGATCTCGTCTGTCGTCTCAGCCTTAGCGCTCTTTGTGGAAAGAGCCGCGAGGAAAGCCGCATTCTGAGTGGGAGTAGTCTCACCGCTCATGATCTCGTTCATTACGGTATATGCCTCATCGTAAGTAAGGTCTTCCTTATTAACTATCTTAACTATTGCTTCCTTGATCATCTTCGTGTCACTCCTTTATAAAGTTCTTAAGTATCGTCATGCCTTCAGGTGTCATTATGGATTCCGGATGGAACTGTACTCCGTATACAGGATATTCCTTATGTGATACCGCCATTACTTCGCCTTCCTTGGTCACTGCCGTCACCTTGAGGCAATCGGGGATCGTATCCTTATCGGCGATAAGTGAATGGTACCTTGCTACCTTTATCTTCTCGGGAAGCCCCTTGAAGAGCCTGTCTTCAGTATCGATCGTAACCTCGGACTGCTTACCGTGCATGAGCTTGGGTGCGTAAGTTACAGTTGCTCCGAATGCCATGGATATCGCCTGATGTCCCAGGCACACACCGAGGATCGGTATCTTGCCCTTGAGCTCCTTTATGACATCTACGATGACGCCTGCATTCTCGGGTCTTCCTGGACCGGGTGAAAGGACTATCCTTGAGGGATTCAGTGCTTCTATCTCCTTTACGGTCATCTCGTCATTTCTTATGACTTTGATATCTTCAGTTATAGCTCCTATAAACTGATAGAGGTTATAGGAGAAGCTGTCGTAATTATCTATAAGTAAGATCATGCCTCATCCTCCTGTGCTGCCTTGAGAGCATTGATGACTGCTCTTGCCTTATTAAGAGTTTCCTCGTATTCCTTCTCGGGAACGGAATCATATACGATTCCTGCACCGCTTCGAACAAATACCTTGCCGTTCTTCTTATAAGCGATCCTTATAGCGATACATGTATCCATGTTGCCGGAGAAATCGATATATCCGATGGCACCGCCGTAGATGCCTCTCTTGTTGTTCTCAAGTTCACCTATGAGCTGGCATGCCCTGATCTTGGGAGCACCTGACAATGTACCTGCGGGAAGTACTGCCTCTATTGCATCAAGTGCATCCTTGTCGGGCCTTATCTTACCTCTTACGGTAGATCCGATATGCATAACGTGTGAGAATCTCTCAATGGAGTGAAGCTTCTCGACTTCTACGGAACCGAACTTACTTATCTTTCCAAGATCATTTCGACCGAGATCTACGAGCATATTGTGCTCTGCAAGTTCCTTCTCGTCGCGAAGAAGATCTCTCTCGAGAGCTTCATCCTCTGCTTCCGTTCTTCCTCTTGGTCTTGTACCTGCTAAGGGGAATGTGTGAAGGACACCGTCCTTGAGGTTGACCAGGGTCTCGGGAGATGCGCCTGCTACCTCTACGTCAGTACCGGAGAAGTAGAACATATAAGGTGAAGGATTGATGGTCCTTAAATATCTGTATGTATCAAGAAGGGATCCTTCGAACTTTGCGCTCAATCTGTTGGAGAGAACGATCTGGAAGATATCACCTTCATAGATATACTTTCTTGCCTTCTGTACCATATCGCAGAAAGTCTCCTTGTCGAAAAGAGGCTTAGGCTCTTCAAGAAGTTTTCCCTTATGCTCGCCGTCTGGCTTGCCGTTAACGATAAGATCTCTTATCCTCTCGATCTCCATAACAGCTCTGTTATATCCGACCTCACCGTCCTTCAAGTACATATTGGCGATGATCACGATCTTCTGTGCGTAGTTATCGAAAGCTATGACCTTGTCGAAGAGCATAAGGTCTATGTCCTTGAAGCCCTCCTCGTCAACTGTCTTGACCTTAGCGGTAGGCTCGCTGTAGCAGAGATAATCATAAGAGAAATAACCTACGAGTCCGCCTGTGAACGGAGGAAGGTATGAGAACCTGGGGCTCCTGTATTCGCTCAAGATCTGGCGAAGGTACTTATTGGGATCATCTGTCTCGATGCTGACATCACCTATCTTCATCTTGCCGTCATTGACAGTAACGGAGATCTTAGGGTCAAAACCTAAGAAAGTATACCTGCCCCAGCGCTCATTCTCGGCTACTGACTCGAGCATATAGCAATGAGTAGAGATGTTCTTCAGGATCTTCATCGTCTCGATGGGAGTCCTGATGTCGGAAAGGATCTCGCAGCTTACGGGGATGATATCGTACTTCCCTTCCGAAGCGAGTGTCTTAACCTTGGAAAGTTCAGGTAAGATCTTCATGATGTTTGCCTCCTTTTTATGTTCCGGAGGAAACAAAAAATCCTCAACAGAACAACTGATGTTTCTGTCAAGGACGAAATGATTCGCGGTGCCACCTTGATTCACGACAAATGTCGTGCACTTAGCAGGATACTATCATATCCCCGGCAAGTAACGCATGCCCTCGCGTTGCAGAATACTTTGCTATATCGCATTTGACTGCACCCTCAGCGGTCCATTTGATGACTAGTCTTCCGCCGGATTCTCAGCATCGCCGGCTCTCTGTGGGATCATGATCACCTTTATCTCCGCGTCAACGGTTTGGTTTATCATGTGCATATTATCATTGCACTATTGATTTGTAAATAACTCATATTTGTCTATAGCAACACATCTTATCCGAGAGCATAAAGATAAATATTTATCATATTTACCTGTGTTTATACCGCTTATCTGTCGCGCTTAGCATCTGTTGACCATTCATTTAATTCTGATACACATAATATTCACAAAAGATCCTTTCCGTAATTATATAATATCAACATGAGACTTTGTGTATTTATCGGTGATATGTACAGGGATTTTGCCCTGGCGATATTAAGACATCTGGATGGATATGCCCTTGAGAAAGGGTATCGTATAGATGTGTTCGGAACTTGCTCTGTTCCTTCGACCAATCCTTTGCACGTCATCGGATTAAAGAGCATATTGTCTCTTCCGAACCTTTCTTCCTACGACGGTATAATCGTCTGCTACGATACTCTCGTTCACGAAGGTATGGCCAAGGATCTTATAGAAGAGATCGAGGGTTCCGAAGATGCCCCTCCGCTTGTCTGCATAAGATCCGGACTTCCCGGCACATATCAGGTATTACCCGATAACAGAAAGATGATGCACGATATCGCATCTTACGTTATCGGCAAATGTCACTCTTCTGATATCGGATTCGTTACCGGTAATCTTGCAATGCCTGACTCTTACGAGCGCTGGGACGGCTTCAAGGACGCCATGGCGGAAGCAGGATACGAGACATCAGATGATCTTGTCTTCCACGGCAACTACTGGATAACCCAGGCCGTTGAGACTGCAGATCACTTTATAAAGCCTGACGGCACCCTGCCCGAAGCTATCATATGTTCTAACGACTACGAAGCTATCGCCCTTTGCGACGAACTGGTAAAGAGAGGTTATTCCATCCCCGGAGATACGCTTATAAGCGGAATAGATAACACTTTCGAAGGCGAGAACCATATTCCTTCATTAACTACGATAGAGATCGCAAAGTCCGACTTTGTTGACGCCGCTATCAATGCAATAATCGACCTTAAAGAGGGCAAGGACATAGATCATTTTATTCACGTTCCTGCCAATATAATCACAAGAGAGAGCACCGGTGATCCTATCGGCGAGCGAGATGTATATAAGACCCTTTGTACCATGACCGCCAATGCTTCCGCAGCAATGGACGCCGGACGTGAATACGTAGTATTAAGCGCATTATTCGACGGTGCTCTCACCATGAAAGATCTGCTTAACATATCGCTTGAACAGTTTAAGGCGATACCGAGCATAACCTCCTGCTTCCTGTGCAGATATAAGGAGAACGGCCATGAATTAAGCGGTCACTTCACCGACAAAGGCGATATAATTCGCGACAAGATCTTATTTGACCGCGACAGGATCTTGCCTGAAGGTTATATAGACGAAGATTCAGGTATGCATATCGGCTTCCCGTTATCTTACAAGAACGAAGTATACGGATATGCGATATTCGTTGTCGATACCCGATATCATGATTTTATCGATTTCAAGACGGAATTCTTGTTGACTCAGATAGGCCAGTGCATCAACAAGCTTGAACTATATGAGAAGCTCTTCGGCATATCCGACGTAATAAGCCTTTATATAAAGGATCCTCTTACCGGCATCCTTAACCGCAGAGGTTTCGAGAAGAAGATCTCGGAGAAGTTCGGTCCTGACGGAATGCCTGTTCACGAACTTACCATCATCTCTCTAGATATGGACAAACTTAAATATATCAACGACACGTTCGGACATCTTGCAGGCGACGAAGCAATAAAGACTCTCGCTGATTGCATTTCTAATGCACTTAGCGGCAACGAGTTCGTAGCGAGGATGGGCGGCGACGAGTTTACCGCGATCCTTGATACCACCGACCGTAAAAGAGCCGGAAGATTTATCCGCAATGTAAGGAATAACATCAAGAACATTAATGCATCAGGCAGATTACCATATACATTAAGCACGAGTCTGGGAGCTTGTACCGTTACATCCTGGAGCAACCTCATGGATTGTATGAACAAGGCTGATAAAGCCATGTATCGTCAGAAAAAGTCCAAAAAGATGGCTCGCGAATGATCTTAAAACTCTTTTTCTTTATATGAGATAACCGCACACTTCAATATCAAAGTGTGCGGTCATTAAGGAGTTAAACTATGACGGCAGATCAGGCAAGAGCCTGAGCAAGGACATCAAGATTAGATGTCATGATGTTAAGGTAGGAAGCTCCGGCCTCTATATCGGCAGACGTTACCGACTGCATGGAATCCATGACCAGTATCTCCTGATCTGCATCTTCGGATGTATTCCTGACAGATTCAGCAATATCCTCGTTGCCGTTCTCGATGATGAGGATGACATCGAGATCGAGTTCATTAACTTTATCCGCGAGGAATATTATCGTATCAAAGCTTGCTTCACTCTCGGCAGAACATCCTGAGAAGGCTGCATAGTAAGTAAGTCCGTAATCCTCTACCAAGTATCGGAAAGGGAATCTGTCGGCAAAGAGAAGTGTATCCCTTGTGGCTGATGAACATACTTCCTCATATTGTGCATCCAATGCTTCAAGCTGCGCAGCATAAGCTTCCATGTTGGCGGTGTATGTATCGGCATTATCAGGATCCATGGCACAGATCTCATCTGTGATAGCTTCGCAGAGAACCTCAGCGTTCTTCAAAGAAAGCCACACGTGCTCGTCATACTCGACTTCTTCGTGACCGTGTCCCTCAAGAAGACTTGCCTGTACTTCCTCCCCTGTTAATGAAGCATCAACGAAGTAAGGATTTGAAGAAGAATTCATAAGGGCATCAAAGCTCTCATCACCAAAGTAGATGTGGAAGTGTGCAACCTCATCGGAAGGCTCATGACCGTGGTCGTTGATCTGTACATATCGGGGAGCTTCATCGGAATCTGTCTCGAACTGATACCTTACGCCTGTGATATCACCGTCATCTGCATATACGGGGACATAACCTGCGTATGTATATTCACCGGATACAGTCGTACCGTCAGCATATGTGAACGTGATCTCATCGCCTTCAATATCGATCTGTACGGCTTCACATGCCCACTTTGCTTCAAGCTCACTTCGAGCATCTGCCTCATCCTGCTCATTCTCTTCGGCTCGGTGTTCCACATATTCATCAAGCTCACCTGCGCTAAGAAGAGGTTCAAGACTTTGCCAGCTTCCTTCAAACTCGGAAAGGGACCTGTCTTCGATATCTTCCTCTTCGATCTCCTCATGATCATGATGGTGTTCTTCCATCCCCTCGACTTCCTCTTCTTCGTAGACCGAATCTCCGAGTGCTTCAAGGAGATTAACCGTATTAAGACCTGCGTTGTTCGCGATAAGATCTTCTACCCACTCATCCGACTCACCGCCTACATATACGAAGAGATCACTATCCGTGATAGCAGCGATATCCTCTACTGAAGGGTTGTAACTGTGAAGATCCACACCGCTGTCAACAAGAAGCTTAACATCAAAATTTGAAGCCTTATCGCCAAGGATATTCATTACCCAGTCATATTCCGGGAAGATCGTAGTTACGATGCTGATCTTACCGTCATCTGTTGTCTGTATCGAAGCATCTGCCGCCTGTGATTCAGAGATCAAGCTGTCGACCGGATTGTCTGTCGTTGCATTACAGCCTGCAAGTGCCGCAGCCAGTAATGACACTGCCAGGATACCTGAAACCGTCTTTTTCATATTTATCCTCCAAAACATTTTTGTTTTACCGGGTTCACTTTTGAGAACCGTTCTCATTTTTAACACAATGGATTGATTCTGTCAACGTATTTGAGAATAATTCTCATTTTGAATCATCGGCATTGACAAGCGGGCGGTCGCGACTTATCATATGAGCAGATATTCATATGAGTAATCATTCATGTAAGGAGACAATCATGTTCTGGGATAAATTCGCTTTTGTTTACGATCTTTTTGAGAATGCATATAACGGCAAGGTCAATAAGGAGGTTCCGCGCATCGTAGCAGATCTCATCTTCCCTGCCGATGAAGTACTTGAATGTGCATGCGGCACAGGAATGTTCAGCCTTCACATCGCGCCTAAGTGCAAGTCCCTTACAGCTACGGACTTCTCACCTAATATGCTGGCCAAGGCCAAGAAGAAGCTGACTCGCGCAGGCATAACCAATACAATATTAGAGTTCGCTGATATCACTTCCCTTAAGTACGAAGACAACAGCTTCGATAAGATCGTAGCAGGTAACGTCATCCACCTTCTGGACGATCCTCTGTCAGCCATGAAGGAATTCGAGAGGATCATCCGTCCTGGCGGAATGATCATCATACCTACTTATCTTACGTATTCTGAGCAGTCTAAGGGGGCTGCCAGCTTTCTAAATAAGCTGGGTGCCAACTTCAGGCAGAGATTCGACATGGAATCCTACAGGAAGTTCTTCAGTGATATGGGATACCCTAATGTCCAATATCGTGTTGCCGAAGGCCGTATGCCCTGCTGCGTTGCGATCATCAGGCGATGATCTGATCGTAGCCGTGCTCCGCGTCGCCGAATGCATGCATAGACTCTGCATAGAGGATACTGCCGTCAGCAGATGTGAGCCTAATAAAGATATATCCGTCAGGAAGACCGTACTTCTCGTAGAGCGAAGTACCATAGAAGTCAGTTGCGGTATAGCTGATCGTGTATGTATATGTGCCGTCAATGTTCTTTACGGATTCAGGCTCCCTGTATCCGTCGAACACACTTCCCCTGAAGGGCGTATCGCTCTTACCTGCATAGTAGAGCTGGTATACGAGATCCTCAGGTGCGATATCAGTGGTGAACTTAAGCTCGATATTCGCGGATGCATCTCTTCTGTTATCGTTCCATTCGATACCTGTCGCGCTGAAGTTGTTATAAAGACCGGTTACATCAGAGAATGCTCTGAACGTATCGTCGTCCTCATCGATCTCTCCGATCACACTCGTAGCACCCTGTGTAAAGGAGAAATATGTTCCTTCCTCGTTATACTCGACATAAGGATTCAATGTCCATACAGTCTTATCATCGTTATCACAGAGAGTTATCTCATATTCTCCGGGACACATACGGGTTGCAAGGTACCAGCCGCTTCCGTATTCATTAACGAGCTCGAGAGCAGCCTGTGAAGTCTCGCCTTCATCTCTGAAAAGATCTCCGAAGTATATATGGATATCTGCTTTCTCACATGGAACTTCGTGTCCCCTGTCGTACGGGTTCACGTATCCTGTAGCTGAGCTTACGTCTCTGCGACAGAGTTCTTTTCCCTCAAGAGATACAACATAATAAAGGTCGTCCACTTCTTCATCGAAGATCACTGACACATCTATAAAGGATACATTTGTATAGTATCCGTCTCCTTTATCGGCATCAGAGAAGTCCCAGTTGATACTGCTCACATGATCGGCAAGATCCGAATCCCCTCTTGTTCCGTCGTGACGAGCCGTATCTCTCCAGTCACTGATATCTTCTCTGTTTATGTCAGACGCTGCCTTAGAGCATCCTGTTAACAGCATTGCTCCGAGAAGCGTCATCGAGCCTATCCTCTTAACCAAATTCTTATCCATGTTTATTTCCGCCTTTCGCATTGTTTTGTCTTACAACACTAAAGACGCAGATAAGAAAGAAAGGTTGCATGAAGATTATCTGTAATCCGCAGAGACTTCCATAAAGTCTCTTACCCCGACTATATAATCGTGGTAAGCGTGCTCCGGATCCTTGCCCCTGAATACGGTACAGAGCCCGCACATATCACAGTCGGATATACAGCGAAATCTGCGCTTTATATATTCTCTTCTCTCTTCTTCGGTAGAGCTTAAGATATCAGGGATCATCTTATCTGTCTTCCCTGGCGGTATTCGTCCATATAGCTTCGGTTGATCTCACTTATCTCCCTCTTGCCGTCGATATAATCCTGATAGATATCCCAGGGACTACCGCCTCCGAGCCAGCATGAGGAACAGTTCTCACATCCGCCTCCGCAGTCAAGCGAAGCCTTGATGATCTCTTCTCTTTCTTCCTTTGTTGTATCTTTGATTAGGATAGACTTCATGGAAATGCTCCTCTCTTTCTTTTCCCTCATTCTATATCATTTACCTACTATGTCAAAGGCATTTCGCGCACAAATAAGCCTCGGCGAACCGAGGCTCACAGATCAGATATAGTATACGTAATCATCCTTACGAGGTGCAGCCGCATTTGCGTCCTTAGCAGCATAACCGAGTGCACAGTGACCGATACCTTCGTAGTCACCTTCTATCCCGAGCTTCTTTAAGATATTCTTACCGAAGTCGGATTCGAACTCTTCCTTGGCTCTGTGTATCCAGATATTTACTACTCCGAGACTCTCTGCGGCATTCATGAGATTACCCATTACAAGAGATCCGTCGTATACATATGTGGGAACATTCTTATCAGCAAGAACGATAAGGATAACGGGAGCTCCGTAGAAAGGATCGAATCCTTCATTCCATCCGCCGATCTTCCTGTTCTCTTCAGATATCTCATCACGAAGCGCCTTATCTGTTACTGCTATGATAATGGGGCTCTGCTTACCCATACCGGTAGCGGCATAAGTACCTGCTTCGATGATCGCCTTCAAGTCTTCTTCCTTGACCATATCCGGCTTAAATGCTCTGCAGCTCCTTCTGGACTTCAATACATTTAATGTCTCGTTCATTATTATTTCCTCCAACAAATCACTTAAACTAACACTTCAAATGATAACCCCGACAATGACACTGCGATCCTCATTATTTGATACTGATCTTCTTATCTTTTGATATTACCTGTCAGATCTTTTTGTATCCTACAAGATCCTTTATAACTTCCCCTCCGATTATAAGTCCGACTACCGAAGGAACGAATGCGTTAGAGCCCGGGATCGCTCTTCTCTGAGTGCATTTCCTCTCGGCTCCCGGAGGGCAGATACAGTTAGTCCTGCAGCTTATTGCCATATCTTCAAGAGGTGTAATAGGCGGCTCTTTGGAATAGACGACCTTAAGAGATTCAATGCCTCTCTTCTTACATTCTCTTCTCATGACCTTGGCAAGAGGACAGATGGATGTCTTATAGATATCCGTGACTTCAAATCCCGTAGGATCCATCTTATTACCCGCGCCCATACTGCTTATTATGGGAGTATTACAAGCCTTAGCCTGAACGATCAGTTCCAGCTTACCGGTTACTGTATCAATGGCATCCACTATGTAGTCATATTCGCTGAAGTTGAACTCTGAAGCGGTATCCGGCATATAGAATGTCTTATATGTACGGACGACACAGTCGGGATTGATATCCTGTATCCTCTCCTTAGCCACATCTACCTTATACTTACCTACGCTCTTGCGGGTAGCGATTATCTGACGGTTGATATTAGTAAGGCATACCTTATCATCGTCGATAATATCGATGGCACCTACGCCGCTCCTGGCAAGTGCCTCAACGGTATATCCGCCGACACCTCCGACGCCGAACACGGCAACTCTTGAAGAAGCGAGCTTCTCCATTCCTTCTTTACCTATAAGTAATTCCGTTCTTGAAAACTGATTAAGCATATTACTTCTCTTTTATAACAAGTGTCTCGTTCATGCTGCCGGTGCGGTAGCCCGTAAGGTCCATTGTAACATAGGAAAAACCAAGAGACTTAAGCGTCGTAACTATCTTCTCACGGTTCTTCTCTTCCATTATCTTGGGGAATTCTTCGGGAAGCACTTCGATCCTTGCCATATCGCCGTGGATCCTTACCCTTACCTGATAAAATCCCATGTCGAGAAGGAGCTGCTCGGCTTTTTCCACCATGTTAAGCTTCTTCTCGTCTATCCTCTCTCCGTATACGAACCTTGAAGCAAGGCAGGCAAAGGAAGGCTTGTCCCATGTAGGAAGCCCCATCTTCTTAGACAAAGTCCTTATCTCTTCCTTAGTAAGCTTGGCATAGCGAAGGGGACTTAAGATGCCAAGCTCGGCTACAGCCTGAAGCCCGGGACGGTAATCCCCGTTATCGTCCATATTGGAACCCTCGACAATATATGAGATGTTATTCTCACGTGTTATCTTAAGCATCTTCTCAAAGAGTTCCTTCTTACAAAGGTAGCATCTGTTCTTCGGATTATCCCTGAAACCGGGTATATCGAGTTCTTCAGATTCTACTACGATCTGCCTGATGCCTTCCTTCTTACAGAAAGCTTCGGCTTCATCCTGTTCTCTTTGAGGAAAAGAACAGGATCTTGCGGTAACGGCGATCGCTTTATCACCCAGAACATCTTTTGCCACTTTAAGAAGGAATGTGGAATCTACTCCCGAAGAGAAAGCTACTGCAACGCTTCCCAACTCCTTAAGATGATCCTGTAATACCTTTAGTTTTGCATTCAGCTCATCCATATCCGTCTCCTCAAAGCTTGGAAACAATGGCATCTTCAGTCTCAGCCATTGCCTTTAACGTCAAAGTTAGGAGCTTATCAAGATCCCAGCCGAGCTGATCCGCACCGCGCTCTATTACTTCCCTTGAGCATCCTGCGGCAAATCCTTTGCTCTTATACTTTTTCTTCAAGGACTTAAGCTCCATGTCCTTGGTACTCTGAGACGGTCTCATGAGAGCTGCAGCCCATATAAGTCCCGTAAGTTCGTCCGCGGCAAATAAGACCTTCTCCATCTCTCTTGTCGGCTCTACGTCGATCGTAGTTCCGTTACCTACGGTAATACCGTATCCGTGGGAGCATACCGCATGGATGATATCGTCGCTTACTCCGCCTTCCTTAAGGAGTTCGGGGGCCTTTAAGCAGTGTTCATCGGGATAGAGTTCAAAATCTATATCGTGAAGAAGTCCGACGATACCCCAGTATTCCGCTTCATCTTTATATCCCAATTCATTGGCATACCACTTCATGACTTCTTCCACAGTGACCGCATGCCGGATATGGAAGGGATCTTTGTTATATCTCGTAAGCAATGTGAACGCTTCGTCTCTTGTGATCATATAATCTTCCTCTCACTTCAGGTTTATTCTATCTTATTGTCACTTCTTATCAAAGGTAAGTCTCATCTGATACCAGATAACGCCTCCGTGGAAAGATGAGCTTAGGCCTTCGTTTACAAATCCGAACTTCGAATAATATGAGATAAGCTCCTCTTTACAGGTAAGTACCAGTCCTTCTCTTCCTTGCTCTCTTGCCATATCAATGAGCTTATGTATAAGCATCCCCGCATATCCCTTCTTCCTGCAGGAGGGTATTGTATTAACACCGAATATCATCTGCCACTTTCCTTCAGGATCATGCAGAGAAGCATCCTCGTACATGATGTCTTCAAGATCGGGCGCATCCGTCACCATGCCGTCAACGAAGGATACGAGTCTGTCATCTTCATAAAGCAGCACGAAATGCTCGGGATAGACAAGAAGCCTCTTCTTAAAGTCTTCAGAAGAAGCCGCTTCGGCAGCAGGAAAGCACAAAGCTTCAACTTCCGCTATATCACTCAGATCATCGATCGTTGCAGTCCTTATAACTCTTCTCATACGTTCATAAACACTAACACCATTTACCTACTGCGTCAATTCCACAAAACTTATCACTTGTACTCATCAAGTCTTTTGAATTGCAATCTGCATCTTACTTGATTAATATCTAGTTATCAGTTTCCACTGGAACAAAACGGAGGTGTATGAATGGAAAAGCTGTTTCAATTAAAACAGAATGGAACTACAGTCCGCACTGAAGTGATCGCGGGCCTTACCACATTCATGACGATGGCATATATCATCGCTTTGAATCCCAATCTTCTTACTAACTTCGGAGCCGAAGGACAGGATCTCTGGAATGGCGTATTCCTTGCTACATGTATAGCTTCTGCCATAGGTTCCCTTTGTATGGCATTCCTGGCCAACAAGCCTTTCGTAATGGCACCGGGAATGGGTCTTAACAGCTTCTTTGCTCTTGTTACGGCAAACATCGCCATGATGACAGGCATGACTTATCTTCAGTCCTTCAGAAGTGCCCTCGTTATCATCTTTATAGAAGGTATCGTATTTATACTTCTTTCCATCTTCAATGTAAGAGAGAAGATCGTTCAGGCTATCCCCTTAGGTGTGCGCCTTGGTATAGGACCTGCCATCGGTCTTATGCTCATGAATATCGGCTTCGGTTCCAACGCCGGAGTATTCGTATTTAACGATGACGGATCATCCAATCAGTTCTTTGCAATGCGTGACTTCTTCGGATCCCTTACGGCATCCTCCGCTAAGGATAACATGGGTACAGGCTACGGCATGATGGTACTTACGGTACTTACTATGTTCATCGGTCTTTTTGTAATCGTTGCCCTTTCCCACAGGAAAGTTAAGGGTTCCGTTCTCTACGGCATGCTCGTAGCTTCCGTATTCTACTGGGCAGGAGAAGGCATCTTCTTCGGAACAAATCCTTTCGAGAGCCTTAAGACAGCTTCCTTTGTTCCTCCCGTTGCGGATCTTGCTTCGACTACTCTCTTCAAGCTCGACTTTACAGGATTTGCAAACATCGGCTGGTTCACGGTAATAACACTTGTCATCACATTCTGCATCATCGACATGTTCGATACTATAGGTACTCTCGTAGGTACCGCATCAAGAGCCAATATGCTTGACAAGAACGGCTCGATGCCCAAGATGAAGGAAGCTCTCGTATCGGATGCCATCGGAACAGTAACGGGATCTCTTACGGGTACTTCCACTGTAACGACATTCGTCGAGTCCGCATCAGGCGTAGAGGCCGGAGGAAGGACAGGACTTACTGCTCTTACATCTGCAGTTCTCTTCCTTCTTTGCATGTTCATAGCTCCCCTTGCGGCGATCATCCCTCCCGCAGCTACATCATCAGCTCTTATCTATGTAGGAATACTGATGCTTGGCAACCTGAAGGATATCGACTTCGAGGATGTGACACAGCTCCTTCCCGTCGGCATCATGCTCCTGGCAATGCCTATCTCCGGTTCTATCGGACACGGCATCGGACTTGCTCTCATAAGCTATACCTGCATCAAGGTATTTACGGGTAAAGCAAAGGAAGTCTCCGTTCTGACTTATGTCCTCTCGGCGATCTTCCTTATAAAGTTCTTCCTGGCTGTCTGATCAGGATATCAATCGAATAATACGGGGGCGTAGCTCTGGGTGTTAACATCCACTACGCCCTTTGTTATTATGCGAAGCTTCGGGATAACAGGCAGTGCCGTGAATGCCAGTGTCATGAATGGATCTATGCCTTCCTTGACTCCCAGGAACCTGGCCTGCGCCTTCATCTCATCAAGCTTTGCCTCTACTGAAGCGGCGTCATCCTCACACATAAGGCCTGCAAGAGGAAGGGCAAGTGTAGACAGCACCTTGCCGTCACATACAACGGCCAGTCCGCCTTCATTCTCCCTTACGGTATTAGCAGCCAGAGCCATATCCTCATCATTGGTTCCTGCTACGATAAGATTATGTGAATCATGAGCGACACTTGATGCTATGGCACCTTTCCTTATACCGTAACCTGTAACAAATCCCAGTCCGATATGCCCCGTGCCCTTATGCCTCTCGACTACTGCGAGCTTGATGATATCCTTATCGGGCTCGGCATCGGGACTTCCTGAATCCACTATGACTTCATCGGTTATTATCTCCCCCGGTACTACCTTTATGACTCGTTTCTTGCTGCCCTTGGAATTTATCTTAAAATCTTCCGGGGATACTTCATGCATATTGAAGCTGTGGCGTACCCTTCTGTATCTATCCTGATCTATAGAAGGCTTTACTATCTCTTCTGTGAGTCTGCCGTCTTCTGCCACGAGCCTGCCGTTCTTATATACCTTCTCCACGACAAAATCCTTCAGGTCAGATACTACGATAAGGTCAGCCTTATACCCGGGAGCTACTGCACCTCTGTCCTTGAGACCGAAGTATTCAGCTGCATTAAAGCTTGCCATCTTCACGGCATTATAAGGACTCTTACCTGCCTTTATCGCTTCTCTTACTATGTAGTCGATATGCCCCTGGGATATAAGATCGCCCGGATGCTTGTCGTCAGTTACCAGAAGACATCTGTCACAATACTTATCGTCAAAGAGCGGAAGCAGCGCTTCGAGATTCTTGGCTGCCGTTCCCTGCCTTATCATGATATGCTGACCGCGCATCAGCTTCTCCCTGGCTTCTTCGAAAGAGAAACATTCGTGATCGGATCCGACCCCTGCCGTCACATAAGCATTGAGCTTATTGCCTGTAAGCGCGGGAGCATGTCCGTCGATCGCCTTGCCGTGGGATACGGCTCCTTTGATCTTCGCGATTATATCTTCATCTCCTGCGACTGTACCGTAGGAATTCATGAGCTCTGCAAGACCCAATACACGTTCCTGCATATAAAGCGGCTCGAGAGTCAATGCATTGAGCTCGGCTCCCGACTCATCAAGAGGCGTAGCGGGAACACATGAGGGGAGCATAAAGAATACATCGAGAGGAAGACCCCTGCTGCTCTCTATCATATAGGAGATGCCGTCAGTCCCTGCCACATTGGCTATCTCATGGGGATCTGTTATGACCGCTGTAGTGCCGTGAGGGATAACTGCCTTGGAAAACTCTGAAGGAGATAACATGGAACTTTCCAGATGTATATGTCCGTCGATAAGTCCGGGGCATACGATCCTGCCTTCAAGGTCTGTCTCCTCCTTGCCGCTGTAACTGCCGATACCGACGATGATACCGTCCTTTATGGCAATGTCGCCCTCTTCAAGCTCCTTGGAAAATACGTTCAATACCTTACCGTTCTTAAGGACAAGGTCAGCCTCTGTCTCCCCTGCAGCCGATGCAATAAGAGCTTTAAGATCGCGGTCTGTTCCCATATGCTGTTCCTCCGAGGATCGTTATCGATATTTCTATGATATCACTTGGGACAGTCCTGAGGAAAATACAACTTTCTTACTTATCGGTACTTTATAAAATCTGAAGTCATGGGTATAATCGTAGGGATAATCGACCAAAGAGAGACTAACTGATGCTTTTACATATATTAAAGAAAGAACCTATAGACAAGACGATACATCGTAATTTCATTATATTCGTGATCTCGATGATACTCATCTTTATAGGCGCATATATCTTCGTCTGGAAGCACCCTCCGAAGATCAACCTCAATGAACCCACGCAGAATAGAGCAGGCTTCAGACCTGACCAGCGTATAAGGATAGAGGGTAATTTTATAAACGGAGAAGAGATATTAGATAAGATCGAGAACGACGAAGAATTCGATGTATATGTCGTACCTTTCTTCGCTTACGACGCTGAACTTGACCTTGAATATCTCAAGGGATATAAGGGCATCATGCTCGATGCTTCCAACGATTCCAATGCTTATAACATAATAAGCGATCTCGATGCAAATCCTCAGGAGCTTACTACTATATCCTTCAATGGAGAGCTCTTGAATATCGACTATCCCCAGAATCTGGTGGCATATAACTCTCTTGAAGAGCTGCCTCAGGTATATCATCCCTATACCGTCAGGAGAACACATACGGTCAAGTACACAAGTGCCTTTATCATCGCAGGCACAGGAACCGTTCTTGGTCTTTACAGCTTTATATCCATGCTTTACTGCTTCAATAAGGATTCCAAGTCCAAGAAGAGCTGATCAGTCTATAAGATCGTTCTGGAATCTGGACAAATGTTCATAAGGCAAGATCTGCCTTCCTCTGAAAAGGCCGCAGCCGTCATTTATCAGCTGGTTGCTGTAAGCCGTGAACATATTCACGTTTACTTTGGAAAGGTCCAGTGAGTGCAGCTGCATGAGCCTGACATAGGCTTCGTCAAAGTACCTGCACTCTCCTTCTCTTATTATGTCCCTTCTGGCTCTGTTCTCTTCCTGTCCCTTCTCATATCCGAAATGATTAGCTTCGCCTATCTCTGCATAGTCATCCATATCCTTTGTACGAAGCTGCAATTCTGTATAGCATCTTGCCATATCATCGTGGAAAGTAATATGTAAAGACCTGTACCCGGTAGGACGAGGTGTCTTCACATAGTCCCTGAAGTAAGGTCTGCTTGCTTCTGAGAGCTTATCGGATCTCATCTCTTCCGGGTTAGTGGAAAGTATGGGATGAAAGCCTCTGTCTTCAAGGAAAGACGGCATTACGTCAGCGATCTCATAGAGATACTTGATCTCCTGTTCCTCGCGGCTCATACCATCTTCCACATGGCACTGGGGAAGAGATATTACTATTCGATATGCGATTATATCCCTGAAGCAGTGAAGGTTACTCTTTATCTCAGTCTCATTAGGGAACCTGCCGTTCTCCTTATAGTAGTCGTATATGTATTCAACGATATATCCGTTGAACTTCTCCTCTGCCCTTATAAGCGACTTGATCCTTCCCTTGAACGTAAAGGCAAGGAAAGGATATTCCTTTGTCATATATTTATAGAATTCCTTTATCCTGTTGGACTGGGATGTAAGGAAATCATTATGCTCAAGAAGCTCGATCATCTGAAGCAGAAAGCTGCTGTGAGCAAGATCTATAGGATCATTCTCTTCTATCGCCTGTGCCTTCAGATCTGCAGAATACTGAAGCAGGATCTTAAGCACCGTATTTCCCGAGAAGAGATAATCGTTAAGAGATACCATGTTATTCCTCCAAGTAAAAAAGAAGGCGCTTCACCCTTAAGGATGAAACGCCCTTGTTTCTTCAATGTCTAAGATACCTTTAAGCACTTACGATGTCAATCCATTACCATCTGAAGTAAGGTTCCGCATGGCTCTTCAAAGATCTGCTGTCTCCGCTGGTCCAGAAGTTATCACTGATCCCGGTCCTCTGGCTTACTACATAGAGCTGCAAAGGGATATCACCTGAATCAGTATGCATGTAGTTGGTACCATTCCTCTTTACGATGGCACCGCAGTCAGTCGGATACTGATAGATCCATTCACCGTTGATATAAAATACGGCAGGTGAATTACGGTCTTCAACGTATGCGATATAGTAGACTGTCGTCTCCTGTGCAGGGGTAAGTCCGCAGTTGGCCTTGCCTACACCGAATATGAGAAGATAAGGTTCGTCATTATCAGCGCCTCTTCCCCTATCCATAAGCTCTAAAACCCTGTCACCCCACTCAACATTCTCCGCGGAGTTATTGCGAAGTCCTGTATCCCATCTGACATCACCGCCGGATCCGCCGCCTAACGCGCCGTTTGCTTCATTGCTCATGACACCGGGACCTATACCGTAAAGTTCCATCATCGTCGCCTGGGCGGCAGTTATCGCGAACTGAGCTTCATAAATACATTTGTCACGTCTTGCTCTCCTGATATATCCCGTAAGTGAGGGAACAAGCATTGCAGCAATAATAGCAAGTATAACAAGTACGACCAGGACTTCTACCAGCGTAAACCCCTTCTTACCGCGTCTTGTGTTCCAGAACATCTTGCGATACATAAGCTCCCTCCTTTCCTGTAGCAAAATACAGATATTTTGTTATAGATATTTTAACTTGAGCAAGAATACTCTTCAACGTTTTCAGGGTTTCGTCTGTAAAGAAACCATGACATGTCGGTAAAGGGAAATAAAACCTGACAGCCGATCTCACAAAATAGTTTGACTTTCAAATCTATTCGGTGTATTTTTACCCTATAAAGAGCAATATACACCAAATGCATCTTTTGAGGTGAACTATGCTTAAGAAACTTACACACATATTATATGGAATAAGACTAATAGTAACCTGGACCCTGATCGTTCTCACGGTATTGGAAGGTTACTATCTCATAAGGGAATTTGGCATACATACAGAAACATGCAACGTTGTATTAGGTGAAGCTGAATATCGTCAATATTCAAATGAATATACCATGTTCAAGGTAACGGTTGACGGTAAGGATATGACTGCCAAGGTTCCTGCCGCATATACGACAGGAGATGAAGTGGAAGTCATAGTAAGGGACGATATCTATCCCCTTATCCTAAAAGACGCCGAGTCCGAATATGATTACATTTCATTAGAAGGAAGAACCAAGAGAGCTCTGGATAACGATGCCTCCCGCCTCATTGGAGATGCGGCGGCATTGTTCATACTGACATTCGCTCTTACCCTGAAGAAGGGACGTGATATCAAGGGGCTATATCCTAAGCTTACGAAGGCTACTTATATCTTCGGAGCTGTCATGGTAATTCCTGCAACAATCACATTTATAAGATCATGCAATTTCTTTGCCTGGGATCATCTCATAACCGGACTCCTGCTTACGATAGGTTTCCCGCTTCTGTTCACTCTTATCTGGATAACGGCAGTACTTACAAGGAAAGAGGATCAGTCGCGAAGTATCCTTCCCCCTCCTATCACGCAGCCTTCCGAGTCATAGAATACAGCTGACTGTCCCGGGGACGGAGCTCTTACCGGTTCGTCGAATTCCACTGCTATCTTGTCATTTGGAGTCGCGTAAATAGCTGCGGGAGCTGCCTTATGAGCATAGCGTATCTTTACGTTGCAGCGTATCTTTTCCCCTTCGGGTATCCTATCAACTGACATAAAGTTGATGTCTCCGCAAAGAAGTTCATTTCGCATAAGATCCGACTCATCTCCAAGGACTACTTCATTGGCTTTTGCATTTAACTGTGTTACGAACTTAGACGTGCCAAGCGCTATGCCCAGGCCCTTTCGCTGACCTATGGTGTAGTGATGTATTCCCTTATGCGTACCGAGGATATTGCCTTCCTTATCTTTGTATAAGCCCTCCCCCGGTGTATCAGGCCTTTCCATACCGTCTATGTAGTCAGCGTGGTTTCCTTCCGCGACGAAGCAGAGCTCCTGTGAGTCACGCTTGCTTGCTACTTCTATCCCCAACTCTGCAGCTATCTTTCGAACCTGTTCCTTACTATATCCTCCAAGGGGCATCAGAGTATGTGACAGCTGCTCCTGAGTGAGCTTATAGAGCATATAGGTCTGATCCTTTGAAGCATAGTCGGCAGTTCTTACCGTATATCTCCCGTTCTTTTTTACTACATGCGCATAGTGTCCGGTAGCAATATAGTCCGCTCCGAACACCTGCCTTATGTATTCCATCTTCCCCCATTTGACGTACCGGTTGCATTCTATACAGGGATTGGGAGTAAGCCCTTGTATATAGTCCTGCGCGAAAGGCTCTATCACCTTATCCCGGAATAGCTCCAGACAGTTATAGGGATAGTACTTTATCCCCAGCTCCCATGCTGTACGCCTTGCGTCATCTATCTCGCAGCATCTGCTCTCCGTACCGTCTTCGGAGAGCCATGTCCTTAAAGTGACGCCTATGACTTCATATCCTTTTTCCTTCAAAAGAAAAGCCGCGACGGCGCTGTCAACGCCGCCCGACATTCCTACTATTACTCTACTCATCAGAAGATCTCGCTCAACTTATCGTATAAGGCCTTGGCGAATGCCAGGTGACCTGACTTATCGAGATGCTCATCGTCTACGGGACTTGCAGTCGCTATATCCGATGCTGCCAGGAACTTAGTTCCTCTGTTCTGTGCTATCTTCTGATAAACCTCTTTAAGACCTCTGCTTACTTCTACCGACCTTTTATCGAATTCGGGATCCTTATCCTGATGCCAAACGTCTTCACCTAAGTGTATCGGAGATACAAGGAGTATCCTTGAAGGATCGACGAACTTCGTTATCTCGTCCAGGCAGAGCTCGATTCCTTTGCCTATTGTATGAGCCGATGCTCCGTAGAGGGACTTACAGTCATTGGTTCCCAGCATCAGGATCACTCCGTCTACCGGGGACTGACTCTCCAAGATCTGCGGAAGAGAAGCAAGTCCTCTCCTTCCGGGTCTCAGTGCATCCTCGAAGACCGTAGTCCTTCCGCAGAGGCCCTCATCTATGATACGAAGGTCATCAGTCTTACTCTCAAGTATGCCCGTCCAGCGATCCTCCCTGGGGAAACGCTTTAAGGGATATGAGCCCGGTATAAGTCCCCAGGTATTGGAATCGCCGAATGCGAGCAGAGTTCTCATTGTCTACCTCACTTTATGTTCTGTCTCCATGTTGCGGGCTTGAACTCATCAATAATGGGGAGCAAGCGCTTATCAACATCGATCTGGAATACTGAATTGAAATTATTTGTTGCGATCATCTGTCCTGCGAAGCCAACGATGACTACGAGTTCCTGATCGTTGAAGAACTTCTTCAAGTCAGAAAAGAGCTCATCGGATACGGATGTAGGATCCTTAACGATAGACTCACCGAGCTTTGCAAGGAGTGTCTCCTTCTCATCGTATACAAGGTTAGCGGGATCAAGACCCAGGCCCTTAACGTCACTTATAAAGAAAAGGGAGCAGAGCTTGCAGGAATTTGTTGTGGAGATAGCATGTGCATAAAGGACTGCATCCTTCTCACCGATGACCTCAACGAGTCTGTTCCATGATGTATACCAAGCCATGTAAGCGTCATATGTAGCAGCATCGTTAAGAAGACCCTTCTTCATGTTAGTTACTGCATTTCTGCCTGCGAGCTCGTCGTATCTTACCTTCTCCTCGCCTGTTGCCTCATTCTGTTCTACCAATTTGATCCTAGCCATTTTTAAGTTCTCCTTTCAGTTTTTAAAGTGCTATTTTCAATATCTCAACTATGTCGTCCGAACCGAGCGGTACATAGTGTCCAACTTTACCGTTCTTCGTTGCACGATCTGCCATCGTCCTGAAATCCTTATCGTCGATACCAAGTTCGGTAAGTGTTGTCTTCACGCCGAGCTTTGTGAAGAAATCCTTGAACTTCTCGGATAAGATGAGTGCTCTTTCCTCTTCGCTGAAGTCATAAGAGTCGACTCCGTATACTCTGCTTGCAAGAAGTGCGAGCCTCCAGGGCTTTATCTTAGCGATATACTTAGTCCATGCGACGAATACTACTGCCATTCCCTCACCGTGGGTTATGTTGTACTGGGCTGAGAGCTCATGCTCTATCCTGTGAGATCCCCAGTCGGCGCTCCTGCCGGCATCGAGGAAGTTGTTATGAGCTACACTTGCCAGCCACTGTATCTCTGCTCTTGCATTGATATCCGTGGGATTCTCTATAAGTCTTCTTGCATTTACCGTCAACGCCTTGATGGCACCTTCGATAAGGTAATCTGTCGTATCCGAGTTCTTCTCGTTTGAGAAGTATCTCTCCAGAAGATGTGAGAGCACATCTGCTATACCGACTGAAGTCTGATATGCGGGAAGATTAGCAGTATACCTGGGGTTCATTATCGCGAACTTAGGGATTATCCTGTTATCTTCAAATCCCAGCTTCCACTCGCCGCTACTGAGGATCGCACAGTTAGATGTCTCAGATCCGCTCGAAGCGGTAGTAGCGATGACACCGATGTTAAGTACCTTCTCGGGAACTGCTCCCTTGGAGAAGAAATCCCATACATCGCCCTCATAAGGGATACCGAGAGCAACTGCCTTAGCAGTATCTATCGAGCTTCCGCCGCCTACTGCGAGAACGAAGTCTACTTCATTCTCCTTACCCTGAGCTACCAGTTCTCTTACGAGCTCAATGCTCGGATTGGGAACGACATTACCGTTTTCAGTGAATCGGATCTGAAGGTCCTTTGCTGCATTATTTATTACATCGAAGATGCCGAGCTTCTTCACGAAGTCACCGCTGTATACAAGGAGCAAGGACTTAACATGGTATTCACTAAGGAGATCCTTGAGCTTGTTCTCGCTGCCTTCGCCGAAGACTATCCTCGCGGGGTTATAGTATTCAAATCCGATCATTGTTCTAATTCTCCTTTTACGCTTTCTGATCAGAAGAGAGGTACTACCGCACCGTTATAGTTCTCTTCGATAAACTGTGCTACTTCAGGTCCCTGAAGAACTTCTACAAGTGCGAGGATCGCAGGATCGTCTGCCTTGTCAGGTGTAGTAGCGATGATGTTGCCGTATGTCTGAGCTGCAAGACCGTCGTTTGCTTCTACTGCGAGTGCATCGTTTACGTCAAGACCGCCCTCGATAGCGTAGTTACCGTTGATGATCGCTACGTCTACATCAGGAAGCGCGGATACAAGCTGCTCAGGTGCGAGCTCTACGAACTGAAGGTCATGGGGGTTATCCGTGATATCGGCGATAGTCGCGTTGATACCTGCCTCGTCATCTACTTCGATAAGACCTTCCTGCTCGAGAAGAAGAAGTGCTCTTGCTTCGTTAGTTACGTTGTTGGGAACTGCTATGGTAGCTCCGTCGGGAAGCTCATCGAGATCAGTTGTCTGTCCGGCATAGATACCGAAGGGTTCGTAGTGAACTGCGCCTACGGATACAAGATCAGATCCGTTCTCAAGATTGAACTGCTCGAGGTAAGGTACGTGCTGGAAGTAGTTTGCATCAAGGCTTCCTTCGATAACTCCCGTATTAGGTGTGATGGAATCTTCGAGCTGTACGATCTCAAGTGTGATACCCTGCTCTGCAAGAAGGGGCTTGGCGAATTCAAGTATCTCCGCATGAGGAGTGATATTTGCGCCGACTGTAAGAACTACGCCTTCTGTGGTCTGATCATCTGCTGCTGTACTGTCCTCGGCGGATGAGCCTACGGATTCTCCGAGTACCGATGCTGATGTCTCTTCTGTCTTTGCTGCGCATCCTGCAAAGTTGGATAAAAGTGCGATTGATACTGCTGATGCTGCGATTTTCTTAAGTGTAATAGTCTTCATATTATATTTTCTCCGTTTCTATTCTTAGTATTGTCTTTTATCAGAACAAGGGAACTACTGCTCCGTCATATGTAGATTCGATGTACTCAGCTACCTCAGGACCCTGAAGTACTTCTACAAGTGCGATAAGAGCAGGATCATCTGCATGATCGGGTGTAGTTACGATGATATTGCCGTATGTCTGAGCTGCGATTCCGTCATTAGCTTCTACTGCAAGTGCGTCATTTACACTAAGACCGCCCTCGATAGCGTAGTTACCGTTGATAACTGCAAAATCTACGTCGGGAAGTGTAGCAACCAACTGCTCGGGAGCAAGTTCTACGAGTTCTATATCGTAGGGATTATCAACAATATCTGCTACTGTTGCATTTATTCCTGCGTCTTCACTAAGTGTGATAAAACCTTCCTGCTCGAGAAGAAGAAGTGCTCTTGCCTCATTTGTAACGTCATTAGGAACTGCTATAAGAGCTCCGTCGGGAAGGTCATCAAGAGAATCAACTCTTCCTGCATAGATACCGAAGGGTTCATAGTGTACGGCACCGATGGATACCAGATCAGATCCGTTCTCTTCATTGAACTGATCGAGATAAGGCTGATGCTCGCAGTAGTTAGCATCAAGACTTCCCTCTATAACACCTGTATTGGGTGTGATGTAATCCTCAAGTGTTACTATCTCAAGTGTGATGCCCTGCTCAGCAAGAATAGGCTTTGCGAACTCAAGTATCTCGGTATGGGGAGTAACACTGGCACCGATAGTGATGACTGTTCCTCCTGCTGTCTGATCATCAGCTGCCGTTGTGTCATCTGCAGACTCTCCTGCTGTTGTTCCGGCTGCTGTCCCTGCTGCTGTAGTCTCGGAAGCCGAACCGGAACAAGCCGTAAATGAACCAAGTACTGCGATAGATATCGCGGATGCTGCTATTCTCTTAAGTGTGATGTTCTTCATAGTGTTTATTCTCCTTGATAGTAGTTATTTCCATTTCTTTTGGTCTTTACAATAAAAAACCGGGGGCTTTACTTTTAAGCTCCCGGGCACATGGTCTTAGCATCGTGTTATTTCAACATCGCGTTGTTCGAAGGCGTGAGGACTCATGTCCGTACGCACCAACCATATTGTGTGCCCGGGAGTATAGCATTCGACAACACATGATACTATTCCGATATTGAGTTATTGAATGTCTCATTCTCACGTCTTCCTTTCGTTTAAGATGGTGTAAGTTTAACTCTATATACCTACTATGTCAATAGGTTTATAGGTATTTATTTGTAATTCCTCGCCGCAAGTCTCAAAATGCCTGAAATCATTGAGTTTTCAAGTCGAACAAATAACCGGCAAAGTGATGTTGTACACCCGTCTGTACGTATTTTCCTTCAAAAAATGTACCGAAGGACAGACTTTTCTCCGTTTTCTCATCCTTCAGCACATATATGGCTCCAATTGATGTACGAGCAGGTGTACCTGACCGTCTCAGATGCGTTTCTCAAAGCAGATCGCACCCTCGAGCTTGTCGTAAGGAGGATAATTATCTATAAGCTTATATCCTCTCTTCTTATATAAGCTAACCGCGTCTTCCATCTGCGGTCTTGTCTGAAGGATGAGCCTTGTGCAGCCTTCTCTTTCAGCTCTCTCCTCAAGTCGTTCCATAAGCTCGGATGCTATATGTTTACCTCTGTATTCTGGTTCTACCCATAACCTCTTTATCTCGATGGCATTCTTCGAATACATCTTGAGTCCTCCGCAGCCGACAGCCTTACCATCCGCTTCTGCTATAAGGACATCCGAGATAGCCTCGGATATGTTATACGGGATAAAGGCTTCCCTGTTCTTTCTGCCTCCTACGATACTGCTGTAGAATTCTTCCGTCTTGAGATAGAACTCGTGAAATGCCTTATCGCCGCCGTCAGTCCATCTGAAATCTATATCCATATTCCCTACTCCTTCAGAAGCTTATGACAAGATGCTCGTCCGCTATATCGTTGTATACTTTAAGTCCCTTACTGCTTACATCGAATACGTGAACGATACCTGAGATCTTCGGATCGTCCGCGAACTTATCGGCAAGATCAGGATGCTTCTCCAGCATCTCGGGGATCCCGCTTAGTATCCTGTCAAATGCAGCCATACTGACCTCCTGTATAAGAGTCGCTCAAACCGTCGTTTCTTCATCATCGATAACGACACTTTTTACGAATTCCGATCAAGAATCGTTGGAACCGTCGTTTGCAGGAAGCAGATAACGACATTCTCACCGACTTTTGAACCCTATAAAAAAATGGCGCTCCATCCTACACGGATGAAACGCCATTGTTTCCTCTTTATAAGTTTACAATACACTTAAAAAGGATAACCTGTCAATCAGACCTTGCGCTTTGCCTTGGCAAGTATTGTTCCGACTTCCTGGATGACCATGACCATTGCCACCAGAAGTGCTACCGTTGTCCACAGAACATCCTTCTGATATCTGTAGTAGCCGTACTGCAAAGCGATAGCTCCGAGTCCGCCTCCGCCGATGACACCTGCCATTGCGGAATAACCGAGGACTGTCGCGATATTGATGGCTGCTCCCTGTAGAAGTGAAGGTACGGCTTCCGGGATGATGAAGTGGATAATGGTATATAGAGGTGAAGCACCCATGGACTTGGCGGCTTCAATGATTCCGGGCTGTACTTCACACAGTGACGACTCCACCATTCTGGCAACGATCGGGATCGCACCGACCGTAAGAGGAACGATGGTCGCCTTAGTACCGATGGACGTTCCTACGACGAGCCTTGTAAACGGTATCAGCAATACCAAAAGGATCAGGAATGGCAGCGATCTCATGATGTTTACGATAAGACCTACAACAAAGTTCACTGCACGATTCTCAAGGAGCCTTCCCTTTGATGTGGCATAGAGGAGAACTCCCAGAGGAAGTCCTACGATATATGAGAAGAGCGATGCGAAGAATGTCATCTGCAATGTCTCTAAGATGCCCTTCTGTATTGCGTCGATAATAAAATCATTCATTGATGTCCACCTCCGATACGCTAAGTCCGCTTGCCTCAAAGAAATCGATCACGATCTCCTGATCACGAATATCATTGGGCAGTTCAAGGATCATCTGTCCGTATCCTATGCCTCCGACACTTCTTGTATTTGCACTTAGGATATTTACTTTCTTACCGGTCTTTTCCACAAGATTTGCGATAAAAGGCTCACTGGACTTCGTACCGTCAAATACTATCCTTATAAGCTTTCCTCCTTCACTTGAAGGCGCGAAAGGATTAGACGGGAATACCAGTTTCTTTGCGGCAGCAGACTTAGGATTACTGAATACTTCCTTGACACCGCCGACTTCAGCGAGCTCACCATTATCTATAATAGCTACCTTATCGCAGATCTTCTCTACTACGGACATCTCATGGGTGATGATTATTATCGTAAGGTTCCTCTCCACATTGATCTTCTTAAGAAGCTCTAAGATCTCTCCCGTGATCTTGGGATCCAATGCACTAGTAGCCTCATCGCAGAGAAGCACATTGGGGTTAGCAGCCAACGCTCTTGCTATGGCAACTCTCTGCTTCTGACCGCCGGACAATCTCGCGGGAAATACATTCCACTTCTCTTCAAGTCCTACGATCTTTAACATCTCCATGGCAGTCTCGCGGCGCTTGCGTCCGGGAACTCCTGCTATGCGCAGCGGCTGCTCTACGTTAGACAATACCGTTCTCTGGTTAAGAAGGTTAAAGCTCTGGAAGATCATGGAGATGGAATGCCTTACCAGCCGAAGCTCTCCGGGACTTAATTCAGCCAGGTCCTTATCGTAGAACTTAACCGTTCCCGAAGTAACATCCTCCAATCGGTTCAACGTACGAACAAGGGTAGACTTACCTGCACCGCTCATTCCGATGATTCCGAAGATCTCGCCTTCTTCTACATCAAGGCTGATATTCTTCAGAGCCTCGAATTCCTTACCGTCATTACGGTATGTCTTAGAGACGTTCTTAAGTTCGTAGATTTTTGTCATCAGTCAAATAGTCCTTTACTTAGATATCTGTCACCGCGATCAGGGAATATGGTTACGATATTCCCGTGATCGATAGTTTCCGCTAACTTAAGAGCCGCTGCCAGCGCAGCTCCCGAAGAAGATCCTGCCAGGATGCCTTCATGGAGCGCCAGGGCCCTTGAGGTATCGAATGCTTCGTCGTCACTTATCTTTATCACGCTGTCCACAAGATCTATATCCATGGTATCTGCTACGAAGTCATTACCTATGCCCTCGATCTCGTAGTCGTGGTGTTCGCCGCCTCCGATAGTTGATCCCCAGGGATCTGCCAGAACGCTCTGTATGTCATTGTCCTGCTCTTTGAGATACTTAACTACTCCCGTAAATGTTCCGCCTGAACCTGCACCTGCTACGAAGTAATCGATATTTCCTTCGAGCTGTGAGTAGATCTCAGGTCCCGTTGTCTCATAGTGAGCCAGGGGATTAGCAGGATTTCTGAACTGGCGAAGGGACACTGCACCGTCTATGGTCGCAAGAAGCTCTTCTGCCTTCTTCTCTGCACCGAACATCCCTTCTTCTCTTGATGTATGGATTATCTCTGCGCCTAATGCCTTCATGACCTTCTGCTTCTCAAGAGAGAACTTCTCGGGAACCGTGAATATAACTCTTATCCCCTGGTTCAAAGCCGCAACTGCAATACCTATTCCGGTATTACCGGCGGTAGCATCTACTATAGTTCCGCCTTCCTTTAAGATGCCTCTCTTCTTGGCATCCTCGATCATGTAAAGACCTACTCTGTCCTTGACACTTCCTGCGGGATTCATGAGTTCTAACTTTGCATATATATTCACACCGGGCTTGACGCCCATATGCGTGATCTTAAGGATCGGCGTATTGCCGATCATCTCCCTGATATCTGAATAAACTCCGGCCATGGTGATCACGCTTTCTTCGATGCCTTTATGGCCTGCTCAAGATCGGATATAAGATCGTCTGCATCCTCTATGCCGACAGAGAATCTTATAAGCTCATCTACGATACCTACTTCCTGACGGATCTCCCTGGGGATGGCCGCGTGAGTCATGGTAGCGGGATGGCATACAAGAGACTCAACTCCGCCTAAGCTCTCTGCAAGTGTTATAAGCTTCAAGGATTCATAGAACTTCTTGTAGTCATACTTAGGATCCAATACAAAGGAGATCATCGCACCTGCGCCGTCTGCCTGCTTCTTCTGAACCTCATATCCGGGATCGGTCTTAAGACCGGGATAATATACCTTGCTGACATATCCGCTTCCCACCAGCCATCTTGCGATCTTTTCCGCATTAGCAACATGTCTGTCCATACGTACACCCAGTGTCTTGATACCTCTTATCATCAGGAAGCTGTCCCAGGGAGCCAGTACTCCGCCTATGGCATTCTGGAGATAGTAGAGCCTGTCGGCGATATCCTTTCGCTTCACTGCTACAAGACCGGAGATGGTATCGCTGTGACCTCCTAAGTACTTCGTACCGCTGTGGATAACGATATCTGCGCCGAGTGTAAGAGGACGCTGCAGATAAGGTGTAAGGAAAGTATTGTCTACTATCACCAGCTTATCGTGCCTGTGTGCGATCTTCGATACCGCTTCGATATCGGTGACCGTAAGCAACGGATTAGCCGGAGTCTCGATATAGACTGCCTTAACACTGTCATCTATAGCTGCTTCTATCGCGGCTTCATCAGAAGTATCTACTATCTCATATGTGATATCGAAGTTCTTGAATACGTTATCCAATATTCGAAATGTACCTCCATAGATGTTATCCGAGACAAGAAGCTTATCGCCTCTCTTAAAGAGAGACAATATCGTATTGATTGCAGCCAGACCCGATGCGAAAGCAAGTCCGTACTCACCCTGCTCTAAGTCTGCGATGAGTTTCTCAAGAGCAGCTCTCGTCGGATTACCCGTTCTTGAATATTCCCATCCTCTGTCCTTACCAAGGCCATCCTGCTTATATGTGGATGTCTGGTATACGGGAACATTTACTGCTCCAGTTGTCTCGTCTCCGTCAATTCCTCCGTGGATCAAAAGTGAATCTATCTTTAAGCTCATTGTTATTTTCCTTCTTTCGTATTTATGTTTATTAGAGATAAAAAGCCCGAAGCGCAAGATCACACTTCGGGCTACCGGCTTATGGTCCGTTTTATATCAACATCGGATCAGATCGAGGCGCATACTCTCACACATTCGCGTCTCTGCCGCAACAGCCCGCATTCGTAACATTCGACAACACATGGCCTTAGCTGATCCTTTGTAAGTCTTACTTCTCATGTAAACGCCTCTCCTTTCGAAGTTATTCTTTATCGTATGGTGAGATTATATTGATATTAACCTACTATGTCAATAGGTTTATAGGTTTTTATTTTCTCCCTGCACACAAAACTGCGTTACAGGGAGTCAAGATCAGTCTTCAGAAGTACGCTTTCTTGCTCTTAGGCCAATGGAACCCGTATATACGGCAAAGCCACCGCATCCTATCGAGATGATCACAAGAAGATAAGACGGATAGAATACTTCCTCAGGGTTATCGGGATCGATCAGTACCGTATACGAATTCCCGTCCTTCATCATCAGGGGGCCGCCTCCACCCAGAACGATACCTCCATACTCTTCTCCGTCATATTCATACCCTGCTATGATTGCTCTTCGCTGATTCTCATTCCCGTTATCGAGATATACCTTATAAAGTGTCGCATCCACTCGATCGTAATTAATGACGCGCCATATATCGACAACTCCCATGATCACGCCCGTCAACATAAAGAACAAACCTACCGCCAAGAATATCTTTGCATCTTTTCTCATATCATCAACCTCACTTTTCTCTGATTATCCCCATAAATCCGTCATCTTTATTGGCCCTATACAGGAGCACATGATCTCCCTTTTCGGGCATATCACAGCTTATATGAACACAGTTAACGACAACATCTCCCTGAGCTACCGTAGCAGTGACCGGATCACAGCAATCAGTAGCGTGATCAAAAACTATATCTGTGACTATAACATCTGACACTTCATACTTAAGATTGGGGTGTATCTTCCTTACCAGAAAGAAGAAGAATCCTACGCAGATTACAATATAAATTGCCACGCTGGACCATAATACCTTAGGCTGCGCAAAACAATCCTTCATGAAATAAACAAGAGCGATAAGCGGAACTGCAGATATAGGCACCATCAGGAAATTACCGAAAGTATGCTTTGCCTTTACCGAAGATAATCTCTCCATCTCCTTATCAGAAGCTTCTCTCCATTCGATCATATCGACCGGTCTTTTCTTTCTCATGTTGAACTCTCCTTAGATCTCTTTCATTCACACGAGAGCGATTATACACATAAACGAGCGCAAAAGTAACGCTCGTTAACCGTTAGTTAACAGAACCTTTTAATTCTGACTCTTACCGGAGATAAACTTCACATTAAGTCCGCAATATAAAGTGCATATAAGAAGACCTACAAGTGCGCCTGTTGAGATATCGCTTAAGTAATGATCACCCAGTACTATCCTGGATAGCATAACGGGTATCGAGATGATCACCGCCAGCACAGAAAGCGTTTTTTCTTTCCCGCGAAGTCCGGAAAATACATGAGCATAACAAGGCATTATCACAATACCCATCACGGCATTCATGGCATGACCGCTATAAAAAGACGCGAGATCATCAGACACCAGATGGCAGGCATCCTTAAGCACCTTACCTTCCCTGAATATATCAAAACATTGAACAAAGCCGATCCCTTCATAACCCAAGAGCGTTATCCTGTACCTTGGGCGCATGAAAATGCTCTTGACGGTCCAGGAGAAGAACAGTGCAACGGTCATAAGGGACAGTAGTATTATCAGATCCTTTATCACTTTCTTATCGCATTTCTTTCCGTTAATAAACGCACCCAGGAAGAACAACGGGAAGAACAGATAAAGCCCCGCCACGGCATAAGAGGATATAGTATGAGATGCTCCCTTATACAGGAATCCGCATACCGAATCGCTCATAAGAGCTCCTGCCCCGTATGTTGAAGTTGAGAGCGCCAGATATGAATAGATAAGAAGGACCAAGATCTTAAAGGCTCTCTTGGGAGCCCAAAGAGATAACTGCTTACCCAGGACTCCGAGAAAGAATACAAACGATCCGTAATGCAGATATAGCCCGATAACGCTCATGATAACTGCAAGAGTATTATCCTTCGAATACAAAGTGCTGCTGATCTCAAGATCAAAGAACATACCTGTTATAAGCCCTGCACCAAAAAGGACAAAGAGAAGAAGATATAAAGGATCAGTTCTTCTCATATACATGCCTTACAACATTCATGGTATCACCTGCAGTGACAATACCGATGACATTCCTTCCGTAGGAGACTATGGGAGGGATAAATACGATATCCTCTATCCTGTAAGGACCGTACTCGAGAGGTATATCAGCACGGGTAAGATTAGTGATGCTTATATCCTTTGTCTTATCACCATATCCCATAGCATCTGCTGCACGTGAAGATGTCCTGCTTCCAAAGTATCCCGCTCTTTCCATATTGAGAGCATCTGTTAATGTGGGATCCAGTCGTCCCATAAAATGAAGTACAAAGTATCGTGACCTGATATCAGACAGTCTTTTCTTCATAAGTTCATGAACATTCTTGGCGTTCTCTTCAAAGGAGCTACTCTCGTCATATCTGTACTTTACCTCTATCCCGGTCGCCTGATTGCCCATGCGGCGGTTAGCATCAAGCCTCCCATCAACGGCAAGACCTACATCAGCTTCACGGTCCATATCTTTTATCAAATCCGTAATAAGATACGAGGTAAGCGATACTCCCGCAGCCTTGGACTTAGTAAGGAGATCACTAAGCTCCTCCCTGCCGTAACTCCTAACATCTACGACTGTCCTTCTATCCTTCCAGAACTTATCATATGCCTTATCCATATCTTCAAATGTAAATACTCTTCTGTCCTTCTTCCACCTGATGTTCCAGTACTTAAGAAGAAGCTTATAAGCAAACGGCATACGACTCTCTGAAGGAAGATCTTCGACAGTTAATGACCTGAATGGAACCCTCTCACACTCTTCCCCTGCAAGGCACTTCATGAAAGTCTCAATAAAGTACATGAGCGACTTCCCGTCACCACCTAAGTGATGCATCATGAATATGATCCCGTCGGGAGACATAAAGCCTCTTATGAACTCACCTTCCTCTATCAGGAACCTCTTCTTCTCATTAACGTTGATAAGCTTCTGCAGGGACAGATCGGTACTGACAAAGCTGTTACAGGAAATATCATTATCCGTGTAGTAAGCTTCTCCCGAAGGTTCCAATACTACCTTCATATTGAGCACTTCATGAGCTCCGCAAGCCTTAGCGAAAGCAGACTGAAGCGCATCAGCGGGGACAGCTTCGTTAAGCCTGACCCTTATAGTGATAATGATATTCGTGTCGAAAAGATCTGTTCTCTCCGTCTCTATCTTGTATCTCATATGTAGTCGCGGATCCCCTTGAGCCACTGCTTCATGACAATACTATGGGGCATCACCTTACTGTAAAATCTCATGAACCTGTAGTAAGGAGAACATACTGATACATCCTTCCCCTTCTTTACATCACGGATCGCATCGTCCACCACCTTCTTAGCAGTAACGATCCCGGGGTATTCTACCTTCTTACCGTCATGCATCTTAGAGAGCATCTTCGTGTCGACCCATCCCGGGCATACAGCTATACAGTTGATATCACTATTTTCTACATTAAGGCTCCTGGTGAATGACATGAGATAGCTCTTGCTGGCAGAATAAAGTGCTATATAAGGATTAGGCTGAAATGCAGATGCCGAGCAGATATTAAGGATATATCCGCCTTTCTCCATATACGGAATCGCTTCACGACAAAGAAGTGTTGCCGCCGTCATATTTATCTCAAGTAATCCCTCTATCTCAGAGTATGAAAACTCCGATACGGGAGCCATCTTACCGGTACCTGCATTATTGATAAGATATCTTATCTGAGGCTTTTCTTCCTCTATCCTGGAGCAGAGCCTTAAGATATCCTCTCTGTCGGACAGGTCCGTTCTGACGGGTACGATCTTATCTCCGAACTTATTCTTAAGACTCTCTAGCTTCTCTTCACTTCTTCCTACGGCCCAGATCTTATCGACCTCGCCGATCACACCTTTAACGAACTCTTCTCCTATATCGCCTGTGGCACCTGTTATCAACGCTATCATATTACTTATCCCTCAATAATATCCTGCTAAGATCACCTGAAGTGATCATCGTAAAATCATCAGTATAAAGACTCTTTAAGGCATAAAGGTACACAACACCCCAGTAGTACTCGGCAAGCTTCATCGCATTACCGGCTACGACACAGCCTTCCTTCTGACCGCTCTTTATTATCTTCTCCGTTGTCTTGTAGAATGCATTATCAGCCTCGCCTTCGAGCATCCTCTGGGTGAAGAGTGCGATACCTGCGGAGAACATCTCATCCTTCTTTATGTTCTTGATTATGTGGTCAGAGAGCATCTGTATCTTCTTATCCGCAGGCAGAGGAAGCTTTGCTACGGTATCCAGCTTATGGACACCTGCGATCTTATCCGATATGGAATAGACTTCGGCGAAGAGCTCTTCCTTGGATTCGAAATAGTTATAGATAGACCCCTGTGCGATACCGATATGCTTAGACAGATCGCTGATCTTAGTACCGGAGAACCCGTTCCTGGCAAAGTACAGTGCGGACTTTCTTACGATGAGGTTCCTGGTCTCCTCTCTTATCTCCTGACATCTTTTCTCTGACTTAGGCATATGCGCTCCTTTATGAATGAATATTTATTCATCCATAAAATAACACCCATCCGATCACTTGTCAATCCTACTCAGCACTCTGTAAGGGACCGTAATAATCCTCGTCCGGGAAGTAAGAACTTACGATATCCTGGATCTGACACAGATCCTCATCACTATATGCATATCCCGAATATAGGCACACTGTCTCATCGCTGTCTGTCGGATAATATACGTAATTCCAGCTTGATCCGTCACTTCCCTGCTCCGAATGATCAGAGTAGGATTCATTTAAATAAGTACTCTCTGCAAATACATATATAGTCAGATAATCCTCTTCACTCAAGGTCACAGACTCATCCTCTATACATCCCGAGAGCATATAATTGACATTTCGAGTTATTGTACCGTCCCACATGATCTCATACGAAGTAGATACCCATACATCCTCATCCCTGCTGATCTCATCACAGTTACTTTGCGATACCCTGAGCATAAGACCTTCGCGGGACTGTATCTCACTGATCTCTTCTTTATTAGGATTTTCTATCTTTGTGATCTCTGTTGCTCTTCCAGGGATATTACACCCTGTAAACATAGTCAGTATAAATGTTGAAGCAAGTAGGATCGATATTTTTTTCATATTCATAACTCCGTGTATGTTCTTATACACCTATAGACGTAAAACAGATCAAATGGTCGCCTTAGATTTAAGAAGCTTATCAATAACACTCTCATAATCACTGCTTATGAGAGTCACTTCTTCACCTGCTGCTTTGAATCCTTCAATGAACTTTCTGTTATTATCTATGAACCAGTTTGAGGTGCACTCGGGATCTTCAGGTCTGTTCTCTATATCAGAGCCGTGATCCATTATCTTCCCATAATTGGAACTTATATATTCTTCGCTCATGGCAAGGCATATAAACCTGATATCAGACAGGTAGCTATCTTCGAAGTCTGCTCTCCAGTTATATGGCACATAGCAACCTTCCACTATCAGGTTCTGACCATTTTCTATCGCGGTCTTGATCATCTCACGAACGATAGGCCAAAGATATTCGGTAAGAGCGTCATCGCCCTGGACCGTCAGATCGGTATTGCCGCTCCTTATCAGTCCCATCTTCAGGTGATCGATACAAAAATACGGATACTTATATCTCTCCAGTAGCTTCTGCGCCAATACCGTCTTACCTGTATGTGATGCGCCCGTGATCAGTACGATCATAAATCCTCCATGGATCTTCTTATAGGATACCGTCGTACAAAGGCATGGTCTCGTGATCACGATACTCGTGCTTCTCATAGTATCCGATGAGCTTATCGGAGTCATCACGAAGAGCTACCATATACACGTCCTTGTTTTCCTTATCATTTCGAAATGTATATGTGATATTGTTCTCAGGCGAAGCCTCGAACCACTTTATTACCTTCTCTATCATCTCGCAGGACTTCTGGTTATGGCATGCCATAAGACTCTTACCCGTAAGATCCCCGTGGTATCTCTTAACGGCAACAGGGTTCATGTATATTATCGTGTGCTCCAAGTCACACACCACTACGGGTGCCCTGTCCATATCAAGTATGCTCTTAAAATATGCAAGTAGTTCCATATCTGTCCTCACTTATTCCTTCCGCGGGCATTAGCTACCATAGATCTTATCTTCTGGTAAAGTTCATTTACCGCATATGCTTCGTCTTTGCCTTCGTATCTTACGGCACGCTGTCCGTCAGTCTTATTCTTGTAGACGACAAAGTGACCTGTCACCTCATCCTTATAGATACCAAATGCCATGGGAGAAGTATAGTTCTCGCCGATATGCACATGCATCTTATCCAGAGGAAGACGCTGATCGGAACAATATTTCTTCAGTTCATCTATGGTCACAGGTCCTGCCGAATAGTGACCTGCAACGTGCGTATTTGCCGCACCGCAGTGAGGGCAGGATACATCTGTTGTCTCCATATAGTTACCGCAGTAATCGCAATTGACCTTCATAAATACCTTCCCTTACAGATAGCGCATTATATCGATATGCCAGTCGCTGTCCCAGTCTCCGCCTCCGCCGAAGTCGTAGTCGTCGTAGGAATCATCCCAGTCATAGTCGTCATCACTGTCCCAGTCATCGTCTGATTCCCAGTCGCTCGAATAATCATCTACGGGGAACTCTTGTGCATCGATATCGTTGTCATAATCATTTCCTATGAATTCTTCTTCCCTGTCGATCTTGGAGGACATGTCTCCCGTGGATGACCAGCTCTCGGTATCCTCATCGTACTCATACCAGTAGGAACCATGGCGATAGTATGTGGTTCCTCTATGCTCATAGTAACCGTTGTAGCGCTTATCGATCATTGCCGCTATGCAGGCATATACGAGCGCTCCAACGATAACGATAAGGAAAAAGATGCAGATAATGTAATAAAGTACCGGCGTCTTCTTGGGAGCGGGTCGTCTCGTACTTGAAGAAGGCCTGCCTGAAGTTGCAGCCTTAGCATCATTAAGAAGATCCTTTATCTTCAAGTAGAGCTCATTAACGGCATAGGCTTCGTCCGTACCGTCGTACCTTATGGCACGCTGTCCGTTAGCCTTATTCTTATATACGACGAAATGCCCGTTCTGCTCATTCTTATATATACCGAAGGCTTTGGGCTGCTTAAAGTCTTCGCCTATGTGAATGTGCATCTTATCAAGCTTCAGACCCTTGCTGTCACAAAAAGCCTTAAGCTCTTCTATAGTCTTGGGAGTTCCTTTTACTGTCCTTTGAAATTGGGGATTCTTAGCACCGCAATTAGGGCACTCTTCATCCGTATTCTTAAGCTCGCTTCCGCAGTATTCACAGAATATCTTCATACAAAGTC
This sequence comes from Oscillospiraceae bacterium, assembly GCA_900176545.1. GTDB lineage: Bacteria > Bacillota > Clostridia > Saccharofermentanales > Saccharofermentanaceae > Saccharofermentans. The sequence goes on along the minus strand of FWXP01000003.1, from coordinate 262,185 downwards.
CTCGCTACAACCTTTGTATAAAGATTATAACACCAACCTTAAATATCAGTCGTCATACTGATCTTCGGGAACAAAATAGACATGAGTTGCCTGATTCATATTGGTAAGATCAAGGCCGCTTTCATCACCATCTACAAGATAGTTACCGATATAGGGAGTCATAACTTCTTCATCCAATGTATTAACACCGTCGACCATGCAGGATTCGTTATTTAATACAATGCATACAAAGTTCTCTTCGCAGTAATCCTTGTCAGCAGCAAGAAGTTCCTCGATCTCCTCTTCTGTTACGCCATATTCTTCAAGGTCTTCAGAGACATATTCGATCGCATCTCTGCCGACATAGATCTCATATGTGCCTTCGTAGTAACTACTGTCGTCATCACCGTAAGTCTCATAATATCTGAATCTGTTGCCGGACTCGAATACAAGATAAGATCCCTGGCGCTCTAATACCCAGTTCTCGTTTTTGATTATCTTCTTGATATTAAGATCCTCGTATTCGGATCTTGTCTCGACCTCTCTTACTATATCCTCGCCATATTCATCGAAGAACTCGTTCATACCCAAAGCGGTAAGTACAACGACAAGAATGAAGAGCAGCCCCGTTAATATCGATATAATGATACCGGCAATGGCAAAGCCTTTTCCTTTGAGATTCTTCTTATTCGCAGCGCCAAGACCGCAGATCGACAGTATAAGTCCGATAATAGCGGGAATTCCGATAAGCGGGATCGATATGATCGACACTACAAAACCTGCTATGCAAAGTCCGCTTGTCTTAGAAGTAGCAGCCGCACGAGGTGCTGCAGGCTGAGAAGGTGCTGCCTCAACTTTTACCTGAGGTGCAGGAGCAACAGGTGTTGCCACAGTTGAAACCGCTTCAGGCAATACCGCACCACAACCTACACAAAACTTGGAACTGTCGTCGTTATCAAATCCGCAATTACTACACTTTCTCATATTATCCCTCCGATATTATTCCATTCATACTGCTCTGCTTCATCAGCAGACAAGTAAATAATATCATATGTTGTAATTTTACACTAACAAGTATGTGAACAATCTGAAAATGTGCATTTAAGGATTCTATACCATTACCAATGGATCAGACCTTATATTCTTCGTTAAAAAGATTAGTAGATAAGTATCTAAGTCCTGTATCAGGCAATACCGCTACGATCGTCTTACCTTTATTCTCAGGTCTCTTTGCAAGTTCGGTCGCGGCATATATGGCTGCTCCTGAAGAAGTCCCTACAAGGATACCTTCTGACTTAGCTGCTTCTCTGGCAGCCTTATATGCATTCTCCGTAAGGACTTCTATCTTCTCATCGTAGATAGTAAGATCCATTGTCTTAGGGATACGATCATCAGGGATACCTTCAAAAGGATGAACTCCCGTGATCTCCTCAGGATGAGGATTGTCTTTACTCGGAAGCGACCTCTCATCCGGCTGGATACCTACTACTTTTATATTTTTATCTTTACTCTTTAAGAATCTACCTGTTCCTGACAATGTGCCGCCTGTACCTACGTTAGCTACAAGGATATCCACATTACCTTCCGTGTCTTCCCATATCTCGGGACCTGTAGTAAGTTCGTGTATACGGGGATTAGAGGGGTTAGCTCCCTGCTCTGCGAAGAATATGCCGTCTTCTTTTGCGAGTGCATCCTTAAGAGCTCTTATTGCGACAAAGAAATCTCCGTCACTTTCCTTTAATGCCTTAGCTACAATAGGGTCGGATGAGAGCTTTACTGTCTCCCCTCCGAATGCCTTTATTACCTTAAATCGCTCTTCGCTGACCTGATCCTGTACGTATGCTTTGAAGCGATAGCCTTTCGCTGCTGCTATAGCCGCAAGAGCAATACCCGTATTGCCGCTTGTAACTTCAACTATCGTTCCTCCGGGCTTAAGGCGGCCGTCCTTCTCTGCGTCTTCTACCATCGCCAGGGCGATCCTGTCCTTGACGCTCTGGTTGGGATTATAGTACTCGAGCTTAACTAACATCTTCGCTTCAAGGCCGTGCTTCTTCTCGTAGTTACTAAGTTCAAGCAGGGGCGTCTTACCTACTAATTCCGTTATCGATCTTCTTATGCTCATATGTATTTCCTTCCGCTTTACGTGTTGATAGGAAGAGCGTAGCACTTAAGATCTTCTGCGGATAATCCGCATTATTTATCTCGAGCAATAAGATTTATGTAAATACCCAAAAGGCTCTGAAGCAAATGCCTCAGAGCCTTCGGGATTGTATGGTATTACGGATCATTACTTTCTGCTGTTATAGTCGTCGATAGCTGCTTCTATCGCTTCCTGAGCAAGAACGGAGCAGTGCATCTTGTAGTCGGGAAGTCCGTCAAGAGCCTCTGCTACAGCCTTATTCGTAAGTTTCTTTGCTTCCTCGAGGGGCTTACCCTTGATAAGCTCTGTTGCCATGGAGCTTGAAGCGATGGCGCTGCCGCAACCGAATGTCTCGAACTTAACGTCCTCGATGATGTCATTCTCGATCTTAAGGTACATCTTCATGATGTCGCCGCACTTGGCATTACCTACTTCTCCGATGCCGTTAGCATTCTCTAATACTCCTACATTTCTGGGATTTCTGAAGTGATCCATTACTTTCTCGCTATAAAGTGCCATATCTTTATCTCCTTCTTACAGTATGAAATTGCCTTTGCCTGCTACCAGGTCTCTCCATACGGGAGAGAAGCCTCTTAAGTACTCAACTACGTCCTTTACGGACTTGATGATGTAATCCGCGTCTTCGTCCGTTATGTCCTCACCTAATGAGAGACGGAGTGATCCGTGTGCTACATCGTGTACCCTGCCGATAGCAAGAAGTACGTGACTGGGATCGAGGGAACCTGATGTGCAGGCACTTCCAGATGAAGCCGCGATACCCTTGTCGTCGAGAAGAAGAAGAAGTGACTCACCTTCTATTCCCTCGAAGCAGAAGTTGATGTTACTCGGAACTCTGCTCTCTTCATCACCGTTGATCGCAGAATGAGGGATCTCCTTGAGGCCTGCGATGATCTTATCTCTTATGGGTGTGAGCTTAGCTGCGTAAGCGTCAAGGTTCTCTACTGACTCCTTAAGAGCTGTTGCCATTGCTGCGATGCCGGGTACGTTCTCGGTACCTGCTCTCTTACCTCTCTCCTGAGCACCGCCCTCGATAAGATTAGTAAGCTTGATGCCCTTCTTTGCATAGAGGAATCCCGTGCCCTTAGGACCGTGGAACTTATGTCCCGAAGCGGAGAGAAGATCGATATTGTCTTCCTCGACATTTACCTTTATGTGTCCTACAGCCTGTACTGCATCTGTGTGGAAGAGTACACCGTGCTTGCGACAGATGGCACCGATCTCACGGATAGGCTGGATAGTACCGATCTCGTTATTAGCGTACATTACAGTAACAAGTGCAGTATCTTCCTTGATGGCAGCCTCTACTTCCTCGGGGCGAACGATACCGTTCTCATGTACGGGAAGAAGTGTTACTTCGAATCCTTCCTCCTCCAGCTTCTTCAACGTATGAAGTATAGCGTGGTGCTCGAATGCCGTGGAGATGATGTGCTTCTTACCCTTCTTCTCACCGAGCTTTGCAGCTGAGATAAGAGCCTGGTTATCAGCTTCGCTTCCTCCTGATGTAAAGAGGATCTCCCTGGGGTTAGCGCCGATAGCCTCAGCTACTTCCTCTCTTGCCTTCTCGAGAGCTTCCTTTGCCTTCTGTCCGAAAGCATAGAGGCTCGAAGGGTTACCGTATGTATCTCCAATAAGGGATACCATTGTATTGACAGCTGCTTCACTCATCTTAGTGGTAGCAGCATTATCTGCGTAGATCATGTTATGTTTTTCCTTTCACTTAAGCCTTGATGGAATGTTATACCCTTTTACCCACTATGTCAATAGGTAAATAGAGATTGATTTACCCTATTACCTTTCGGTATAATAGGTGAAACAAAATAAGTAAGGAGTACTTCTTATGATCTCTACCAAAGGAAGATATGCATTGCGCGTAATGATAGATCTTGCCGAGCACGACACCGGCAATTATATTCCCCTCAAGGACATTGCCGAGAGACAGGAGATATCCAAGAAGTACTTAGAGATAATCGTCAAGGAGATGGTCCAGGGCGGTCTTGTCGTAGGCGCCAGCGGTAAGGGCGGCGGCTATAAGCTCGTTAAGAAGCCCGAGAAGTACAAGGTAGGCGAGATCTTAGAGCTCATGGAAGGTCCTCTTAATTCTGTTGCATGTCTTGCCGATAAGGGCTTTAAGTGCGACAGGAAGAAGTCATGCCAGACGCTTCCCATGTGGGTAGAGTTCGATAAGATGGTGCACGACTTCTTCTACCATAAGACATTAAAGGATCTTATCGGATAAACCTTCTTCATTTCTCGAATCTTAGCGTCTCCTTACGGACTTCCCCTAAGTGGTTCATGTCGTTAAAGAGCTCTATCCTTGGGATCACCATATCGCCGTTAAGAGGAGTCAGGTTCAGTATAGTTACCGAGCACACTCCATAAGGCATGGCAGTCAGTACATAAGGGAAAGGCAGATCCAGTATATGAGAAAGGATCACTGCTCCCGAACCTCCGTGTGCAAAGAACGCGATAGTATCGTTGTTCTCCTTATCTGCTCTGTATATATTCCCCTCTCTTACGAGCCCGTATCCTTCAAGGAATCTGTCTGCTTCACGGGATAACCTGTCGTAGTAATCCATACAGATATTATCCTTAAAGAAGTGATGTTCCTTCCAGTTATCGATCTGTCCTGCTGCGATCAGTTCATATGCAAGGGTCCAGGGGTGGCCGTCGTATTCAAGCTCTTTCCCGGTCTTGGCGCCCCAGTCTATCTCATGCATGAAGTCTAATATGTTGACCTCTTTGTCATGGTCTTTTGCAGTATAAGAAGCCGTCTCTACGGCTCTCCCCATAGGAGAAGCAAAGACGGCTCCTATATCTTCGTTATTAAGCCTGACGGCTGTCTTCTTCGCCTGTTCTACACCTCTTTCAGTCAGGCAGTCATTATCGTAATCGGGTTCACCGTGTCGAACAAATATGATCCTCATGAAGTACACTCCTTTATGAGGATCATTATACCCCAATTACAGGCCGAGAACGTACTTCTCTACGAAGTCTACCCTGTCAAAGATCCTGGGCTTGAAGGTTCCGGTGACTCCAACCGAGATACCTTCTTCGCGGTTGACATAGATAAGGTTGCCTCCGTCTCCTATCGCAGCATATACCTCCCTTCCTTCGTGAGGTATATACCACATATATCCGTAGCTTAAGAAGCCGAAGCGTTCGCCCAGTTTCTGATGAGAAGTGACCATATCGGCTATATACTCTTCGGATACTACTCGCCTGCCGTTGTACTCTCCGCCCTGCAGTACCAGCTGTCCTATCTTTGCCATATCAGTCGCGGAGAGGCAGATGCCCCAGCCTGCGGTGACCATACCCGTAGGATCCGAATACCACTCGTTCCTCCTGGGGGCCTTATTCATGAGAAAGTCGAACTGATCCTCCTTGGAACTGTCGCCGTGGATAGTATGTTCCGGGATGCCTAAGGGCTTGAAGATATCTCTATTGGCGATATCGATGAGTCTTTCTCCCGTGGCCCTCTCGATGATACCTGCAAGGATCTGTATACCCAGTGTCGTATACTTGAATTCTCCCGTTATTCCCCTACGACCTCCGAGGAAGTCAAGTGTAGTCAATGTCCAGTCCTTGGAAGTACAGATCTTCTTCCAGGGTTCGGACTTGAACTTATAGGGAGCAGTCATGGTGATAAGATGCCTTATGGTAACATCCTGTATCGTCTTCTCGCCTCTCTTGACCTGATAGCCTGGAAAGAATTCCAAGACCTTACTATCAAGGCTTTCTATCGCTCTCTTATCCATCGCGATCCCTGTAAGGATCGACATAACGCCCTTTGTAACAGAGTTAACGTTGACGGCATCTTCTGTCTTATAGCCGTGCCAGTTATCTTCGTATGCTACCTTACCGTCACGGATCAGGCAGATCTGACAGATATTACTCTCGTTACCCTTACTTCCTGCAACCAGTTCATGCAGTTCCTGTTTGTTCATGTATTTACCTCGTCTTTATCAGGATTCGGACGTCCTGAAATAGAGACTAAGTTAATTAAAAATTGATTTCAAGAACTTTTTTGGAAAAGTTTTTTGTCCTGTAGAAAAGCACTTATGTATATCACATAAGTGCTCTTAACGTCAGATGCTTATATTGCCGTCCCAGTCTATAAGATCCTGAAGTGTCGTATAGTCGAGGACCCCGTTTATGGCCTTGTCCAGCTTGATCCACAACGGATAGCATATACACTGGTCTCTCCTGCCGCAGTCATTTCCTGCTTCGCTTATGCAATTGGATGAAGACAGGTCATTCTCTATGCACTTCAGGATCTCGCCTACCGTATACTCCTTAGGCTCCTTGGCCAGTCGGTATCCGCCATTAGCGCCTCTGGCACTTAATACCTTCTTATTCCTTTGAAGGTTGGATACTATGTGCTCCAGATACTTCTCGGATATACCCTCTCTCTGAGCGACATCCTTAAGCCTTACATACTTATCGCCCTGGTACAAGGAGAGGTCCACCATGAACTTCAGTGCATTCTTTCCTTTTGTAGTTACGATCATTAAGGGCTCTCTCCTTTCTTTTTTAGTCTTATCCTCTTAAGGATTCGTGATTATCGATCCTTTTGTAGTAGAAGGTTATCTTATCGAGTGCTTCCTTTACTTCACACTCGACATCGAATACGGATATGGCCTTCTTCTCGAATTGCTTTTGAGCCTGAAAGCCTATCTTCTTACATACGACAGCCCTGCAGTCCGATATGAGCTCCACCTTACCTGCCACATTACCCGGGCCCTGACATCCGCCTCCGTTACCTCCGCATGACTTGGTGTCACATGAAGACGATGAGCAGGAATCCGCCGAATTATCTTCAGCTTCGCCCGGTATATATTCTCTCTCTTCGGAGAGCACGACTTCGTCGCCTACTTCATAGATAAGAAACTTGTTAACTTCTCCGAACTTAAGATCAACGATCTTTCCGTCGGAAGAGCCTATTGCGATCTTATAAGCCACTTTTAACCTCCGTATATCAGACTGACCGCCTGCGATCTTGATGGGGGATAGATCACAGGCGGCAGTGGTTTTAAGTATTATCAGTTGAATCTCTGTACAGCGACTGTATAGATATCCTCGATAAGTCTTATTCCGCCGGTATATCCTACGTAGAAGTCGTCGAATACAACCTTATCCTGGTGAGGCCATGAGACGTTAAGGAAGTTACCCTTAAGGCTCTCTGTTACTTCTTTCTCATAGTATCCGCCAAGGACAAGAGGATAACCGTGGTAATCGTGAGTCTTGATCTCTTCGTGGATCTTATATCCGTCTGTCTCGAAGGATACATCAGCCTCGATTCCGAAGTTGAGCTTCTTGAACTCCTCTGCGATCTTATCTCTGTAGTACTTGGGAGTATCGTCGGTTATGAACTGCTTAGCAGGTACAAGTCCTAAGTCATTTACAAGGAACTTCGTAATACCGAGAGAATACTGTGCATCTGCTACTACTGTGAACTGCTTGTTGATGACACGGTTCTCGAGGAAGAGATCGGCATATCTTCCGATGAGGTAGTAGTAGTAATCCTCGTGCTCACTTATAACTGCTTCGACCTTATCCTTATCAACGCCTGCGAACTCACCTACTGCTCTTAAGAACTTGGAAGTCTCTGTAGCACCGATGGGAAGTGTAGGATAATGAAGATAAGGGATACCGAGCTTACGCTCCATCTTCTTCATGTTGCCAAGTCCAACCCAGGGAGATACCAGAAGATTGAACTGAGCCTTGGGGATCTTATTGATGTTCTCGATACCTCTCTTATAACCGAAGATGGTATTGGGGATAAGACCGAGCTCGGAGATGAGTTTCTCTAACTCCCTGATATTACCGAGCCAGAACAGATCCTGGTAAGGAACATCAGCCCAGATATTAACAAGGCCTTCGATCTTCTCATCGCTCTTCTTAAGGTACTGCTCTACGATAGCATCCACTACCTGCTCGTGACCCTTGAAGTTATTACCCTTGAATCCTGCCGTAGGAGCATAGAGAACGGGCTTTTCCGCATCCTCGTATCTGGATACTACTTCACCTGAGTCGTCACCTACGATCTCCGGGATACAACCTGTAAGTACGATATAAAGATCTGCGTCTATTACCTTAAGCGCATTCTCTATAGTAGAATCGAGCTTCTTTACGCCGCCGAATACAACGTCCTTCTCGTTGATGCTCGTACAGGGGAAGATGTTGGGAGAAAAGTATCCCGAACTACCCGTATTCTCGGAGAGCTTCTGAGCGCAGCCCGGACCTGAGTGAAGGATAGGCAATGCACGATCGATCGCCTGTACTGTCTGCATGGCGCCGAGTGCGCACTTATATCTTTGTTTATCTAATAACTTTGCCATCTTACTTCACCTCTTCAAGGAACTTGTCGACATTCTGCTGGTACCACCAGTCTGTATAAGGAAGCTTGCTTCTCTTAGCAAGGTTCTCCTCAAAGCTCCTGTTCTTGATCGCATCTACGATCGTCTTAGCAAACTCAAGAGTATGCTTATAACCGAAGATCATGTACTCATCAGCTACATAGATAGCGGGAGTACCGTTCTTGATTGCCCATACGGTAGAACCGGGGTGACGAGAGAGATACATATCGGGCTTGTACTTATGAAGGATGTTCATTACCTCATAGTTCTGCTGATCTGCGACAGATGCCTCGAAGTCGATATCGTTATCGAGAAGGTACTTCATGGAAGGAGGTACATCTCCGTTCTCGTACTTCTTGTCGTAGTGCCATGCAAGAGCCCATACTACCTTGATACCAAGCTCGGTAAGAACACGGGATACTTCGAAAGTATAACCGGGACCCATTCCGAGTACTGCAGTAAGGCCCTGAAGTTCCTTCTTGACTTCCTCGATCTGAGGCATATAGACAGCACGCTGCTCAGCGATATATTCTTCGATCTTCTCGGATCTTCCCGTTACCTTACCGATCTCACGAAGCCATGCTTCGAATCCTTCGATACCGCACTGGTTAATGCTTCTTACATAAGGTACGCCGTACTTCTCTTCAAGAGCATTTCCGAGGTAGTTACCGAGTGTACCGCAGATACATGTTGTAGCGATGCTCTCGGAAAGATGAGAAAGCTCCTCTACTGTAGAGTTACAGTATAAGAATACGGGCTCAAGATCGAATCTCTTGAAGATCTCGATGATCTCGGGACGAGCGCTCTCGAAGAAGTTCTTGAAGTTGATCTTATTAGTCTTAACGCCTTCTCTCGGGGGCTGAACGATGCTCTGAAGAACAGCGTGGTCAGAGATATCGAATCCCGTAGCCCAGATCCTGGACTTGAAGCCTTCGCAGTGAACTGCAACGATGGGTACATCGATCTCGGGCTTTACTTCATCAACGATACTGTCGATATCCTCACCGATGATACCCGTTGCACATGAGCTTGATACGAAGATAGCCTTGGGATGATATCTGTTATACACTTCGAGGATGACCTTACGAAGTGACTCGGTAGAACCGAAGATAGTGTCATTCTCGTTCATGTCAGTTCCGACATAGACAGTGTCACTTGTAACACCTCTTTTCTTACTCATTACCTTGGACATGTAATAAGCGCCGGCTGCTGCTACGGAGCATCCTGCGGGACCGTGATGGATAAGAGCAACATCGCGGATACCGCAAAGCTGACCCAATGCGCAGGATGAAAGACATGTACTTGACTGTGAGAAACATCTGGAGCAGCCCTTGAGAGTACCGCACTCACTCTGAGTTGCAAGATCCTTAAGCGTTCCTACATAACCTGTAATGGAACCGATCCTGTTCTCTCTTGTGGCTACATTTGAATTATTAAGATTAATCGGCATTTTATTATTAACTCCTGATCAGTTGAAATCCTCATTAAAGAGATTTGTTGAGAGGTAACGAAGACCCGTATCGGGAAGGACTGCTACGATCGTCTTACCCTTGTTCTCGGGTCTCTTCGCAAGCTCTACCGCAGTATGGATAGCAGCACCCGAAGATGTACCTACAAGGATACCGTCGGACTTAGCAGCTGCTCTTGCAGCCTTATAAGCATCGATCGTCTCTACTTCGAACTTCTCATCGTATATATTGAGGTTCATCGTAGACGGGATACGCTCGGCAGGTATCCCGTCGAAAGGATGAACTCCCGTGATCTCCTCCGGTGCGGGATTAGCCTCACTGGGAAGAGAGTCAGGGCCGGGTTGGATAGCAACAACCTTGATGTCAGGGTTCTTTCTCTTTAAGTACTTACCGGTACCGGATACGGTTCCGCCTGTACCTACGTTTGCTACAAGGATATCAACATTACCGTCTGTATCGTTCCAGATCTCGGGACCTGTCGTTCTCTCATGAACGCCGGGATTAGCAGGATTGGAACACTGATCTACGAAGAAGATATTCTCTTCCTTATCAAGGACCTGTTCCTTCAATGCCTTGATCGCAGCGACGAAGTCACCGTTAGTCTCCGCGAGCACCTTAGCAACAACAGGCTCTTCGGAGAGCTTGATCGTCTCACCGCCAAATGCGTGGATGACCTGGAATCTCTCCTCACTTACCTGATCCTGGATATAAACTCTGAACTTATATCCCTTAGCTGCAGCGATAGCAGCAAGACCGATACCCGTATTACCTGAAGTTGTCTCGACAACTGTGTAACCGGGCTTAAGATCGCCGTTCTTCTCTGCTTCCTCGATCATTGCAAGTGCAATACGATCCTTAACGCTCTGATTGGGATTAAAGTATTCAAGCTTAACTATTACCTTAGCCTCAAGTCCCAACTTCTTCTCAAGACCCGTAAGTTCGAGAAGAGGTGTCTTACCTACTAATTCTGCGATTGATCTGTTGATACCCATAAGCCATTATTTCTCCTTTGTAATTAGATCTTGTAATCGTCTGCGAGTTCCATCATGCCGTATTCCATGAGGATCTCTTCAAGTCTTTCCTGTGTCATGGGAGTAGGGATTACAAAGTCCTCATTCTCGATAACAGCCTGAGCCAGATTTCTATATTCCTGTGCCTGATTGGAATCGGGCTTGTACTCGATAACTGTCTTCTTGTTGATCTCAGCGTGCTGAACGATATTGTCTCTGGGAACGAAGTAGAGAAGCTTAGTTCCGAGTTCCTTGGAGAATGCACGGAGAAGGTCAAGCTCACGGTCAACATTTCTGGAGTTACAGATGATACCGCCAAGTCTTACTCCGCCTGTTCTTGCATAGCGCTGAATACCCTTAGAGATATTGTTAGCTGCATAAAGAGCCATCATCTCACCGCTTGCTACGATGTAGATCTCCTTTGCCTTACCTTCACGGATAGGCATTGCGAAACCTCCGCACACAACGTCACCCAATACGTCATAGAAAACATAATCAAGGTCGTCTGTATAAGCACCGAGGTTCTCAAGCATATTAATGGAAGTGATGATACCGCGGCCTGCGCAACCTACGCCGGGCTCGGGTCCGCCGGACTCAACACATCTTGTTCCGCCGTATCCTTCCTTCATGATCCTGTCAAGTTCGATATCCTCACCCTCGTCACGGATAGTATCAAGTACTGTCTTCTGTGCAAGGCCTCCGAGGAGAAGTCTCGTAGAATCTGCCTTAGGGTCACATCCTACTACCATTACTTTCTTACCGTGTTCACACAGACCTGCCGTAAGGTTCTGTGTTGTTGTCGACTTACCGATTCCTCCTTTTCCGTAAATCGCAATCTGTCTGATCTCGCCCATCTTTTCATCCTTTCTTTGTAAATAAGTTTTGTATCTTTATAAATTTGATCAATCGATCGATTGATTCTTCAATTAGTCCCGGGAGCTCATAGCTTTGTATCCCGAATCTCTCTGCGTGAAGATACGCTTCACTTCCTATCCTTGCCACAAGAAGATACTTGCAGTCAGATAACACCTGAAGGTTTTGGTCGAGCCGATCTTCATCGTGTTCGCCGCCTTCACATACCGGTGTTACATGTCTTTCTTCTTCGAAATGCAGCTTCTCGTCTTCATCTACCGTGTATATGCGAAAGACTTTTGACTTGCCGAAATGCTTATTGACTACCACCCCGTCACTTGAAGCAACCGCTATCTTAAAACTCTCATCAACCATGGGAGAAAGTCTCCTTTGCGTTAAGCCTTCTCTGATAGATCTGATCACCGAATTCGCTCTTACCCGGGACTCCTACCGCATCTGCTCGGCAGTGCTGGCAATGTCTGAATACATCTATATACTTGGAAGCCTTAAGTCTTGCGCCTTCGATATCCTTACAGGTCGGAGCAGTCTGATCCTTGAGCTCATGCTGAGGGATGAGCGGAATGATGTTGTATATCTTTGCTCCTGCAGCGCTTACGGCCTTGGCGATATCTTCGATATGCTCACCGTTGATATCCGGAACAAGTACCGTATTGACCTTAACCGTGATTCCTGCGGCAGCGACCTTCCTGATACCTTCAAGCTGATTCTCGATAAGGATCTTTGCTCCCTCTTCTCCTTCTATCTTCTTACCGTGATAGATAATGAAGGAATTAAGCTTAGCTTCTATCTTAGGATCTATAGCATTGACTGTTACTGTCAGTGAATCGATCCCCACGTCGATGACATCCTGTGCACGCTCGTTAAGCAAGAGGCCGTTAGTGCTCATGCACTTGATAAGATCCGGATACTTCCCTTTGATGATCCTGAATGTATTGAATGCATTGTCGGATGCGAGAGTGTCACCGGGACCTGCTATACCTGCCACCTTGATGTCGGGGCAGATATCCAGAGCCTTACCTACGATCTCGGAAGCCTCCTCGGGAGTCAGTATCTTGGATGTGACTCCCGGGCGCTCTTCGACATCGTTTATTGTGCGGTCACAGAATCTGCAGGCGATATTACATCCGGGGCTTACCGGCAGATGGATCCTGCCTGCGTTATTCTTATGTCCTCCGAAGCAGGGATGAGAATTCTGAAGATCTTTGTATGTATTACTCATGTTCAGAATCTCATCTCTTCCTTATGAATTGAACAGAGGAGTTGACAGATATCTGTCACCTGAATCAGGGAGCAATGCAACGATCGTCTTACCCTTGTTCTCGGGTCTCTTTGCAAGGATCTCGGCAGCCTTCAGAGCAGCACCGGAAGAGATACCTACGAGGATACCCTCTGATACTGCAAATGCCTTACCCTCTGCGAAAGCATCTTCGTTATCGATAGCGATAACTTCGTCATATACCTTTGTATTAAGAACATCGGGAACAAATCCTGCACCGATACCCTGGATCTTATGTGCGCCTGCCTTACCCGTGGAAAGGACTGCACTTGTTGAAGGCTCTACTGCTACTACCTTTACGTTAGGATTCTGAGATTTTAAGTACTCACCTACACCGGTGATAGTTCCGCCTGTACCTACACCTGCTACGAAGATGTCTACCTTACCGTCTGTCTGCTGCCAGATCTCGGGACCTGTTGTCTCCTTATGTACCTTGGGGTTAGCGGGGTTAACGAACTGTCCGAGGATAACGGAACCCTCGATCTCCTTATTAAGTTCCTCTGCCTTTGCAATAGCACCCTTCATTCCCTTAGCGCCTTCTGTAAGGACAAGCTCTGCGCCGTATGCCTTAAGAAGATTTCTTCTCTCAACGCTCATCGTGTCGGGAAGTGTAAGGATAGCCTTATAACCTTTTGCCGTTGCTACAGCTGCAAGACCGATACCTGTGTTACCGCTTGTGGGCTCGATGATAGTTGCGCCGGGCTTAAGAAGTCCCTTTGCCTCGGCATCCTCGATCATTGCGAGTGCGATACGATCCTTAACGGATCCTGCGGGATTTAAGTACTCGAGCTTTGCAAGTACTGTTGCATCTGTGATCTCTCTCTTTGCGGAATACTTATTCAGCTTAAGAATAGGTGTGTTGCCGATAAGTTCCAGTGCGCTTTCTTTAATGTTTGCCATAATGTTCATCCTCCGATTTTAGTTATAAAAAACAGCCGTCACGGTTTTGTGACAGCTGTAAGTTATCTAAGTTCAGTTATCATCAAAACACATTAAGTCTTATGTCTGCTACAGCGACACATCAACATTCGCATACACATGCCTCTACACATTAGTCTCTTGTTCATAGTCGCTTACCTCCTTTGCATTAACCTACTGGTTTGATAGTCAAATAGTATCATAACCCACCGCCTTAGGGGAATTCCGCGAGAGTTATCGCTTGTGATAAGTTTTACTTATCGCAAGGAGCAGTCGATAAACCCCGCCTCTTTGTAGTGTGTCTCATCGGCGAATATGACATAAGCCGTCTTAAGACGCTTAAAACCCCAATGTTCATACAGACCTATATGCTTGGGAGAGGTATACAGTGTAACGTTACATCCTTCTACTCTCTTCAAGATCTCGTCAACGATGACCTTGCCTATACCATGACCTTTGTACTCGTCTCTGACTGCAACATTGTAGATATTTGCATGAGTTATGCCGTCTGATATGGCTCTTCCCACACCGACGATCTTATCTTTATATCTTAAGAAAACAGTCACATAGCTGTTCCTGAACACCTTCTCCTGAGTAGGAGTATCAAGGTCGCTTAATCCGTAGAAATTAAGTATGTGATTTACTTCTTCAAAGTCTACTTCATCGCAGTTATCTATTACTTCAAGGTCTTTTATATTCATACCGCTTCCCTCTCCAGATCCTTAACGATATCAGCAAAGGCAGATGCTTCCTCTTCGTGAGAACTTATTATGACGGTACTGCCCTTATCACTCATCATCCTAAGAAGCCTTAAGACACTTCTTACATTATTCCTGTCCAGGTTCGCCGTAGGCTCGTCCATGATCACTACATCCGGACTCATGACAAGAGCTCTTGCTACCGCTGCTCTTTTGATCTCTCCTCCGGACATCTCCGAAGGATAAGAACCTTTAAGGTCACTTAATCCCAGGATATCTAAGATCTCATCGTACCTTTGTGAATCGAATTCCTTATCGCTTCTGTTGATCTCATATGTGAGCTTAATATTGTCTTCCATCGTAAGATAAGGGATAAGATCAGAGTCCTGCGTTACGATGCCTAAGTGTGCATTTCGTAAAGACGAGAGCTTACCTTCTTCAAGGGATGTGATCTCATTATCTCCTATGAAGACTTTACCTGAGGTAGGGCGAATGAGCCCTGATATGATCCCGAGAAGAGTGCTCTTTCCTACTCCGCTGTCTCCCTTTATCACGACGAATTTCCCGGAAGGAAGCTCGAAGCTTATGTTATCAAGGACAGTAAAGCTCCTTCTGCCTCTCTTATATTCCTTACAGATGTCTTCAAGTCTTATGTTCATATATTTACTCCAATATATATTCGGGGCATATCTTCCTTATTCCCGACACTGCACATAAGGGTCCGAGGACGGCGATCACGACAAGATCCGTAATAAGGATAAGAGCCGTCTCTCCTCCGTACGGCATGGTGAAAGGCACATCCGTCAGTACATCAATGAGCCTGAAGAGGACCGTAAAGGATAGTGCCGCGATAGAAGTTCCGAGCACTGCACCTATAGACGAGAGTATAAGTATCTCCTTTATAAGAAATGCTCTTATGTCTTTGCCGGAGACTCCTAATACCCTGAGGGTAGTGATCTCGCTCTTTCTCTCATTAAGAGTCATGTAGTGTATAAGAAACATCATGATTATTCCTACGACAAAGAGGATCACTATGATCACTATATAGACCGTCCTCATATCGCGGAGGCCTTCAGTAAGTCTTGAAGATACGCTCTCGGACGTTACTACATCAACGCCTTCGATCCTTGAAAGCTTACCTACTATAGCGGAATCATCCTCTATGCCCTTTGTCCTTATCATGACCGCGGATACATCGTCAGAATTGACCTCTGCTATAACACCCTGCCCGGCATCCTGTGCCTGCTGCATCAGGGTATCCATCGAGGATCTGTCTATAAATACGGAATAATCCATGGAAGAACCACTCTTATCCAGGATCCCCGCCACCTCATATGTCTCTCCGAACATCTGAAATGAATCATCTTCCCTGACGCCGACGTCGCTTCCGACGATTATCTGACCACTCTTAAGTGATGTCAGGAACTGACCGTCTATCCAGGGGGATACGGTAAAATCGGTATCTGTATCGATACCGATTATCTGAACCGACTGATCACAGCAGGATGCCTCCAGTGTCATGAGGAATGTCTGAGCGGAAGCGACTTCAATGCCGTCAATCTTTTCTATCTCCTCCAATACGTCTTCGTCCATATAAAAGTAGTTCTTCGACGTAGTAAGAAGTATTCCTTCAAGATCGTCTCCGTAGCCTTCCGGAACTACGATCATGTCGGCACCCATCCTGGCCTTTACATTATCGCTCCCGTGCTGCATACCAAATGAGATAAGACCGATGAGAGCTACCGTAAAGGACATGATGAGGCTTATCGTAATAAGCCCCATCGACCTTAAGATCTTTGAGAAGATGCTCTTAGATGCAAGCTTCAGTGACAGATCCATATCATCTCTTCTTAAGTGTTACAAGGATATCAGCAAGCGATATCAACGCAACAACGACACCTACGATCACAAGGAAAGGTCTTGTATATACGTAGCAGTGCATGGAAGGCATCTGGCATGTAGGTGCTATCACAAGGGGAAGAAGCACTGTAGTGATACCGACAAGAAGCGATACTACTCCGAGGATAGCATTGATATTTTTATTGCTGAGAGCAAACTGAGCGATTCCGAGCACTGCCAGAACGGCAGCAACTGCTATGGCAAGCGTTTTGGTCTTCGCGCAGGGACCTTCCATCATCGTGCAGATATGAGCAAATGTATTTACTCCGACGATAATAAGGATACCTGCCAAAACGTTCAATATATTAAGTCCTTTATGTGCGTTCATTCTCTATACTCCTGATCTGTATTTTGTGTTTTATGTTTATTTAATCGATCTCGGTAAATTCCTGTGTATCAGGATCGTATACTACCGAATCAGGCACGCCTTCAAGTGTGGGATATACCTTAGCGACAAACTCCTCAAGATCAAGGTTGGGATCAAGATCACCCGTTGCCTGAAGATCTATAAATGAAGCTCTGAATGTCTCACGTCCGAGTGAGATAGAAGGCTCATAGTTAAGGCTTGCGAGTATCTCGCCGTATCTTACTACGTCAGCGTCGCTCTCAGAGGGCATGTAGCCGTTCTCTACCTGAAGTCTTGCAGCTTCATCGGGAAGTGCCTGTACGAATGCTGCTGCCTTCTGGATAGCTCTTGTATATGCTGCTGCACCCTCGGGATTCTTCTCGATAAGCTCCTGAGATACATAAGCCTGGCAGCAGTACTCCTGTGAGAATACTTCATCTTCACCGATATCAAGGATCTTAATGAAGTCATAGCTGTTCTCTGCACTGTATGCGACCGGATCGTGAAGACCTACTGCATCTACAGCACCGTTATCAAGAGCAGTAGGAAGATCTGTCATGGAATATGCTACGAACTGAACATCTGCATCCTCACCGTTGACGGTAAATCCGAGGCTGTAAAGCTTACGCTTGAGCTGGATGATGGATGAATCGGAAAGTGAAGGTACACCGATCGTCTTACCTCTTAAGTCCTCAACAGATTCGATACCGGACCCGTTCTTTGCATAGAACTTCGTACAACCTCTGTGAAGTCCTGTTACGAATGAGATGGCAAGACCGTTGGAGATAGGCTGCATCAATGAGCCCGTAAGGCCGTAGCCTGCATTGATCTCACCACTTGTGATCTGCTCTGTTATTGTGTCGATATTGGATGTTACGACTTCATACTCCTGACCGATAGCCTCGAACTCTTCGTCAAAATAACCGTTTATAATGGCGATATGAACAGGTGCCAGGCACAAGCTCTCCTTGTTGTTCAAGATCTTGACCGTGAGGACATCCCCCTCTGCCTGAGTCTCCTGAGGCTTAGCACATCCGCCGAGCATGGCAAGAGATAATGCTGCAGCCATAACTACTGCCGTGATCTTTCTTCTGATACTCATTTTAATTCCTCCTATGATTACAAATAATATTCCGGTTCGTGATTCTCGCCCGCGTAATTCAATATCTCAAGGATCCTGGTCCTGTACTTGATAAAGTCGATATTGCCTCGTGCTCTGGGCCTTCCAAGCTCAATATCTATGACCTGTTCGATCTTGGCGGGCCTTGGCGTCATAATTATGACTTGATCCGACATATACACTGCCTCGTCTACGTCGTGAGTAACCATGACCATGGTCATCTGCTGCTCTTTCCAGATCCTTATGATCTCGTCTTGCATGTTCATCCTGGTAAATGCATCGAGAGCTCCGAGCGGCTCATCTAAGAGAAGGACCTTTGGATGACCTACGAGAGCTCTTGCAAGTGATGCTCTCTGATTCATTCCTCCCGACAACTGATGAGGATAAGACTTCTCGAATCCCTTAAGACCTACCATCTCGATATATTCCTTAACATCTTCCTTGTGGGTCTTGTAGATGCCTCTTGCCTTAAGTCCAAATGCTATATTCTTCTCGATGTTAAGCCAGGGATAAAGGTTAGCCTGCTGGAAAGCAAATCCTCTCTCGTGACCCGGAGCCGTTACCTTCTCTTCGTCTACATAGACATCTCCGCCGTCTGCTAAGGCAAGGCCTGAGATGGCACGAAGAAGTGTAGTCTTACCGCATCCTGACGGACCTATAAGTGATACGAATGATCCGGGCTTGATATCAAGTTCCACTTCATTTAAAGCTTTGACTACTGAGCCGTCAGGATTAGTGAAGCTCTTGCTGACCTTATCGATCTTAATATGTCCTACCATTTGATCACTCCCTTCTGCCAGTTAAGAAGTCTGTCCTTGACCTTAAACAGCAATGTGATTATGAGATTACAAAGAACCGCCAGAAGGATAAGTCCCGCATATACATTCGCATAGAGCATCATGCTCTTCTGCCAGTTCAGATACCATCCGATTCCGAGCTTACATCCGAACATCTCGGCGGTTACCAGTGTTACGAAGGATCCCGTTGTCGCATAGAAGAAGCCGAGGAATACGGAAGGAAGCGCTGCCGGAATACCGACCCTGAAGATCTTCCAGAACTTACCCGCTCCGAGAGTATCCGCTACTTCAAAATAAGTCTGCTGAACATTTGCTATTCCGTTACTTGTCATGACCGTTATAGGGAACCATACCGACAATGCGATCATGAATACCGCAGCTTGATAAGATGTAGCGAAGAGTGATAATACCAGGGGCGACCAGGAAGTCGCGGGGATTGGGCCTATGATCTTTACGAAAGGATTGAACCAGTATGCGGCTTTCTTATTAAATCCTACGAGGATACCCGTTCCGAATCCTATCACCGCTCCTATCGAGAAACCTATGAGAAGCAGCTTGCCCGACGATCCTATACATTTAAGAAGCAACTCCCAATCGTTTACGTATACTCCGAATACTCTGTCGAGCGAAGGGAAGAATAACACGGGAAGAAGTGCCAGCTTACTGCATACGATATTTACGATGTTAAGAAGAAGTACTCCGCCTGCCAGAAGAGGTCCCGTGCTTTCCAGTTTCTTATCTACCGGCTTTACGAAGAACGACAGCAGATACGATACAACGAATACTGCCAGAGCCGCATAGAGCAGATAAAGGAAGTAGGGCTTGGACGCTTCCGGCTGCAGAGGAGAATTCGGCATTCGGATGTGCACCTGTATCGCCAGCAGAGCCGACAGTATCGCACTTACTTTCTTGATCTGTTTGATCACCATTTCTTTTTACCTCCGTCCGAATTCATGATTATGATGTTAATTGAACGTCGGTTGTTTGTATAATGCTTAGAACTTATCGTTTGTTATTACTTTTGCTTATCACACAAAGTGCATTATAAAAGGGGCCTTACAGCCCCTTCTTTTTATACTTTTCAAGTTCGCTTATATATCTTGTACCTATGTCACTTAAGTTATGATCTTTCCTCATTATATACCCTATGGTAAGAGGATCCTGCTCCTTAAGTTTTATCGTAACTACGCCGTCTTTTAATGTCACGCTCTCGGTCATTATTCCGGTACCTATGGAATATCCGTGAAGCTTCGCCATTATCTCCGCGGATGTCGCTCTGTCGTTAGATCGTATGAGCTTCTCGTATTCTCGGTCTCCCAATGCTTCCTCAGAAAGATAAAAATCCTTGTCGCTGCTCTGATCAAAGCTTACACAGGGGTATTCTTTTAATTCTTCCAAAGATACCTCTTCTCTTCCTGCAAGAGGATGATCTTCCCATACATATGCATATGTATCCCTTACCATTATCGGATGAAATACGAGACCGTACTCTCTGAAGAGCTTCTTAAGGATGGTCTCGTTAGATCCCGAATATGCGATGATACCTATCTCACTGTGAAGATCTCTCACGTTAGTAAGCACTTCATCCGTCCTTGTCTCATGAACGGAATATACATATCTGTCCGTTCCGAAATCCTTGACCGTCTCTACAAATGCATGAACGGCAAATACATAATGCTGCATCGATACGGAGAAATGCTTCCTGTTCTTGTCCTTCTCGATATACCTGTCTTCTATGATCTCGTACTGACTTACCGCCTGCTTCGCATATACAAGGAACTCTCTCCCCTGCTGCGTCAACGAGATACCTTTGTTATTACGCTCGAATATCCTGATACCGAGTTCTTCCTCAAGCTCGTGTATCGTCGCGGAAAGAGCCGGCTGAGATACGAAGAGCTTGCTCGCGGCTTCTCTCATTGAAGAAGATGATGCTATTGCCAGAACATACTTAAGTTGTAAGATCGTCATCAGTCAGCCTTCTTTCTTGCTACTACGCGTGAACCTTTCTCTACGGAATCAACTATGAATGCATTACCTCCGATGACTACGTCATCTCCTATGACGGTATCTCCGCCGAGGATGGACGCACCGGAATAGATAGTAACGTTATTGCCGATAGTAGGATGTCTCTTGGTACCTCTTAGGCTCTGACCTCCCTTGGTGGACAGACCTCCCAATGTCACGCCCTGATATACCTTGACGTGCTCACCTATTATCGTTGTCTCTCCGATAACGACACCGGTACCGTGATCTATGAAGAAATACTTTCCGATATCGGCACCCGGATGAATATCTATACCCGTGACGCTGTGGGCATGCTCAGTCATGATCCTGGGGATCATCGGAACATTAAGCAGCTGCAGTTCGTGAGCGATCCTGTATACGGATATGGCATAGATACCGGGGTATGAGAGGATTATCTCATCCTTGCTGTCTGCAGCGGGATCGCCTTCATATGCGGCTTCCACATCTGTCTCCAGGACCTTCCTGATACAGGGGATCTTTCTCATGAATGAATAGGTTATATCCGTAGCCTGAACTTCAAGATCCTCATCCTTGGAATCCGATCGGGTATATTTAAGAACGATCATTATCTGCTTCTTCAGATGGAAGATAACATCTTCTATAGTTGCAGACATATTATTTCTGAGGCTGTAGATCTTATACACCTTATCGCTGTAGTAACCCGGATATAAGATCTTCATGAGCTTCTCGACGATATCGACTATCGCCTTCTTATCGGGCTGGTTCAGGATATCCACGCGATTGACCGTACGGTCATCTTCGTAGTCCTCTATTATCATATCTACTATCTCGTCTATCCTGTTATCTGCCGATCTCGTCATCCTTAATCTCCGCTTTCCTTACATACTATATCAGAGAATGGCCTTGATCCTTCTCATGCACTCCTCAATAGTCTTCCTCGGAGCCGCAACATTGACCCTCTGAAATCCGTTTCCAATTTCTCCGAAAACCCTGCCGCTGTCAAGCCATAATTTTGCTTCATGGATGATCCTTCTGTCGATCTCCTCAAAGCTAAGGCCCGTTCCCCTGAAGTCAAGCCATACAAGATAAGTTCCTTCACCTTCTATAAACTTTACACCGGGAAGCTCATTCTTCGTAAATTCTCTTACGTAATCTATATTGCTCTTAACGTAAGAAAGCATCGCCTCGTACCAGACATCGCCTTTCTCATAAGCTGTCTGTGCAGCTACAAGTCCGAGGGTACCCAGCTGACTCATACCGGATGCTGCCACTTCATGCCTGAACCTTCTTCTTATCGTCGCATTTGGGATAATGATATTGGACATTAACATTCCGGCCAGATTAAAAGTCTTACTGGGAGACGTGCATATTATCGATATATCTGCAAATTCCTTACTTATACTTGCTAATACCGTATGTTCGCCCTCAAATACGAAGTCGTTATGTATCTCATCACTTACTACTAAGACATTATGCTTTAAGCAGATCTCACCTATCCTTGTAAGCTCATCCCCGGTAAATACTCTCCTTGAAGGATTATGGGGATTACAAAGAAGGAAGAGCTTAATGTCGTTATCTACGATCTTCTGCTCAAGATCCTCGAAGTCGATATGGTATCTTAAGTCTTCTCCCAATACAAGATCGTTACTTACTATCACCCTGTCATTATCTGCTATAACTTCAGAGAAAGGATAATATACGGGCTGCTGGATAAGAACTTTATCACCGACTGAAGTAAAAGCCTTAACTGCCATTGCAAGAGCAAAGACTACGCCCGGAGTCTTTATGAGCCACCTTCTGTCGATCTCCCAGTTATGGCGTCTTCTCATCCAGCCGGCGACTGCTTCAAAGTATTCCTGCTGAACTTCGCTGTAACCGAATATCGCATGCTTTGTCCTTTCGATGACGGCGTCCTCTATGTAAGAACTTGTCTTAAAGTCCATGTCGGCCACCCACAAAGGAAGCACGTCTTCAGGCATACCTCTTCTTACTGCAAAGTCATACTTAAGGCAATCGGTGCCTTTCCTTGGTACTATCGTATCAAAATCAAGATTTCTCTCAGGCATGATCTTCCTCCTTAATAGAAGAGAAAACATCGGTAAGTTCTCTTATAAGATCTTCTATATCTTCTATTCCTACGGAGAGGCGAAGAGTTCTGTCAGTGATGCCGTTTTTAAGCCTTACTTCCTCAGGGACATCGGCATGGGTCTGTGTCGTGGGATATGTGATAAGGGTCTCTACTCCGCCGAGGCTTTCAGCGAACTTTATTATCTCCACCTTCTCTAAGATCTTAAGAGCATGCTCTTTACTGTCCACGTCGAAAGTGATCATGGAGCCGAAGCCTCTTGCCTGCCTCTTGATAAGCTCATATCCCGGATGGTCTTCAAGGCCGGGATAATAGACTTTGGTAACAAGGCTCTCATTCTGAAGCCACTTAGCGATCTTAAGCGCATTATCCTGAGATCTTTCCATGCGGATACCTAAGGTCTTTACTCCCCTTAAGATAAGCCAGCTGTCAAAAGGAGACAGTCCCGAACCCGTAGTCTTAATAAGGAATCTGAGCTTTTCCTTAATATCGGCTTTATCCGTTACGATAAAGCCCGCAAGAGTGTCATTATGACCCCCTATGAACTTGGTACCGCTGTGGATAACAACATCCGCACCCAGCTTAAGGGGATTCTGGAAGTAAGGCGAAAGGAACGTATTATCCACTATAAGGATAAGGCCGTGTTCCTTAGCTATCTTAGAGAAAGCTTCAATATCAGAGACGTTCATCATGGGATTAGTTGGAGTCTCTATGTATATAGCCTTCGTATTGGGCTTAATAACAGAGGAGATATCCTCAGAAGAACAGTTAAGATACGTGATCTCGATATTATTCTTAACGGATACGTTATCAAAAAGTCTGATGCTGCCTCCATAAAGATCTGCTTCGACTATTATGTGATCACCGGGAGCAAAGATCTCCATAAGAAGAGCTATAGCTGCCATACCGCTACTTAAAGCAAATGCGTCGATACCTCCTTCAAGACCGGCTACCACCTTCTCAAGGCGCTCTCTTGTGGGATTCTGAAGTCTGCTGTAATCATATCCGGTACTTCTTCCGACGCCCGGATGTACATATGTCGCAGACTGATATATTGGGTAGCTTATCGCTCCGTAATGTAATTCTGTCTCATCGCCTCCTTCAAGATGGAGACAGGATGTGTTTAAGCCGTTTTTCATTTGTTTAACTCCGATTATTTAATGATCAAAAATGCCCGAGGGCTTTAAGTAACTCCCGGGCATTGGCAAGGTATCTTATCTGTGATGCTGATCTTAAGTAGGTTCAGGCACCGCTATACTCCGGCCTTTTTGCTGCCCGGGAGCACAACATTCGACAACACATAAGGATATGTCGTGAACATACTGTACAGCGCCTCATCTTCTAACCTCCGTCATCAGCTTTCAATAAAAATTATCACCATTCGCCTACTATGTCAATATGTATTATAGGTATTGTTGTAAAACGAAGGACCGAACTCTTCAGAAGATCGGCCCTGATGCTCAGTTATCATTATTAAGGACAACTGCCGTAACAGCAGTCTCAGATGAGGAAGGTTCAGAAGCAGCAGGCGAACCTCCTATATATCCGCGCACCCTGAATATCAGGAGCAACAGACACAGACAGGCGAATATCAGAAGCATCTTATGCTCTCTTTCGGTCATGGATCCGTCCTCCTTTCCTTTATATCTCTTAAGGCGACTTTAACACATTTCGAAGGTGAAAACCCCTGTTACAAGTCATTGTTATCCGTTTATTCACAGGCTTCTTTCTGTTGTAAACAAAGTGGAACGAAGTTGTTTCGGGACAGTGCCGCATATTAATAATTTGAAGCCGTATCTTCCCTCTTTTATCAAGTTTCCCTTACGGTAGAAATGGAAGATGATGCCTCTTCGGTGTATAATCAAAAAGATATGATTAATATCTTAATTATGAGGGTTAGATATGAAAAGGTTTACGGCACTGATACTTAGCATTTCGCTCTTGTCATGCTTTCTTATGACGAGCTGCGAAGATCGTAATGACAACAGAAGAGAAAGAGCTCGCGAAGAAGAGGAAGAAGAGGACGAGGAGGAAGATGACGATATCATCACCACTTCGCGTAATTCCGCTCCCCTCGAACCGCAGCACGATCTTACCAATGTTGACGTAGAATACGAGTTCGACGATTTCTATGCGGACTATTCGGGCACTCCATGGGTCCTGGAGAACAATATCCCCTTCACTCACGGCAACGTAAACACGTATTTCAATCAGTTCCTGATAAGCGGATACGGCGGCAGCTATTCGGAAATCTCGACAGACGTGATCAATAACGTCGCCACCCTCTACAGGCCTCAGGTAAGACACTATCCTGCGGAAGAACCGGGGTATGTCATCTACGAGATATCCTACACGGAAGTATTTCCCATGAGCTGCGTAGTCCCGAGCGGATCTTCCAGCAGCACCATGTGGTCATATCACAATGTAGGCTATCTGGATTACTACACAGGAGTCAAATATCCTCTTATAGATATGTCTACCGACATAGACAGTTTCTGCGTATCAGGCGACGTCATATATAACGGTCAGACATATAACGTATCCTACTACGAGTTCAGAGAAGACGAAGAGACCGTGAATGAGACAACGACTGATTCCGAAGGACGTTCCATCTGGAATTACACATGCTGTATACATACCACTTCGTATCTTGTTGTTCCCGAAGGTTACGACGGAATAGTCATGTATGTATATATCGTGGATGATTCAGACAGATCATTTGATGACGTTATAGCCGACAATACTCCGGAATACAGCGAGCCCGGTCTCTTCGGAGCACCCGGCAGCGACGAGAAGGTAGAAGATTACGTATTCCTGAGCATAGCGGAACTTGGGTAACGGGGATAAGGTTCATATGAAGAGATATATCGCTTTAATACTTGCCGCAGCGGTGGCGGGTTGCTGGACAATAACTTCATGCTCCAACGATCGGAGCATTGAGACAACAGAAGAGACGGAAGAGACCACAAGAAGGATAAGAGAGCCTCTTGAGCCGCAGCATGATCTTTCCAATGTTGACACGACGATGGAATTCGATGACTTCTATGTTGAATACGAAGGAGATCCCTGGGTACTTCGTAACAACATTCCCTTCACGACGGGAAATGTTAATACTTACTATTCTCAATACCTGGTCAACAATGTAAACGGACGATATGCGGAGATAGAATCGGAACAGCTCAATAATGTGGCAACTATCTATATGCCGAGAGTAAGACACTATCCCGCAGACAGGGACGGATATACCATTTACGAGATATCCTATCAGGAGGTCTTCCCCCACAGGATCACTATCCCGAATCAATACTTCAGCGACGGTACTTTCTGGAGTTACCATGAAGTCGGATTCCTGGATTATTACACAGGCAACGAATATCCTACCATCAGCATGAGCGCTGATATTGACAGTTACAAAGTATACGGCAATGTCATCTACAACGGTCAGACTTACGAGGTCGAATACTACGAATTCAGAGAGGACGAGCATCAGGACAGCAATGTCGTGGAAGAAGACGGCACATATATCTGGGAGGATACGGTCATAATAAATTCCACGGTCTATTTCATCGTTCCTAACGGCTACGACGGCATCGTAATGTATATCTACATCGCAGATGACTCTGATCAGCCCTTTGAAGAAGCCATCGGAGGGAACGAACCTGAATTCTCCGATGCAACGGTATTCGGAAGTCCGGGAAACGACGAGGATCTTGAAGATTATGCTTTTATCAGCATTGCAGAGCTTGGATGATATGAGGAGAAAGATATGAAAAGATTTACTGCATTGATCCTAATATCAGCACTGCTGCTGGGATGTTTCTCCACAGCGTGCTCTGACGATAACAGAAGGAACAGGAGAAGAGACGAAGAAGAGACCGAAGAGACTACCAGGAGAAGAAGCTTCAATGAGCCTCTTGAGCCCTCTCACGACTTCAGTGATGTAGATGTGACCATGGAATTCGACGATTTCAATGCGGTCTATTCGGGAACACCCTGGGTACTGGAGAACAATATTCCTTTCACTTCAGGAAATATCTATGAGTATTTCAATCAGTTCCTTTACAATTCTTCGGATCGTTCGCAGATACCTACGACTGTATATAATAACCTTGCTACTATCTACAGACCTAATGTAAGACACTATCCCGCGGAACAGGACGGATATACCATATACGAAGTCAGCTATGTAGAGTATTTCCCTACAAGGATAGCCTTACCTGTCAGCAGCGGATATAACACCACCTGGTACTATCACGGTGTAGGATTCATCGATTACTACACAGGTACTATCTATCCCAAGATCGAGATGTCTTCCGATATCGACAGTTTCTGTGTATCAGGCGACGTTAGCTATAACGGAGAGACATATACGGTCTACTATTATGAATACCGTGAGCAGGATATCCTCGTCAACGAGACGACCCAGGACTCTGACGGCAACGACGTATGGGAATTCGAAGCCACCGAGACTGAGACATGTTATTTTGTCGTTCCCAACGGATACGACGGTATCGTCATGTTCGTTTATACGGCTGATGATACTTACAGGACATGGGAAGAGATAGAGGCTATGAACAATCCTTTCTATACACCGCCTTCCGTATTCGGAGAATCCGGAGAGAATCTGGATGATTATACTTTCCTCAGCATATCGGAATTAGGCTAAGATCGAGGCGACAGATGAAAAAGAAGATTGCACTTTTAATGGCACTTGTCATGCTCTCCGGAACATCCATGAGCTGCGGCCATAACGACAGAGACAGACGAAGAGAAGAACGTGAACAAGAGGAAGATGAGGATGAGGAGGAAGAGACTTCCGGAAGGACGGTCTCTACATTTGATCCTGACCCCGTAGACATCACAGAGGGATTCGACACTTTCTATGCAGAACCTGTAGATACTCCCTGGGTACTGGAGAACAACGTTCCTTTTACCAGCGGAAATGTAACGACATACTTTAATCAGTTCATAACAGACTACGGTCATAATCAGGAGATCGAAGGAACCGAGATCTACGGCAACACCGCCACGCTCTACAGACCCGTAGTAAGACACTACCCCGCTGAACAGCCTGGATATACAGTCTACGATATCGAATATTCCATAGATATGCCCATGAGCGCATTCATCCCGGATTCTGCAGGATCATCATATACCACGATGTGGTGGTATGAAGAAGTCGCATTCCTGGATTACTATACGGGTATGACATTACCGGAAGTTGTATATAGTCTTAATACTGACAGTTACTGCGTCTCAGGTGATGTCGTTTACGAAGGACATACATACACGGTCTATCGCTACGAATATCGAGAAACTGAAGAGATAGCAAATACATGTACTTCCGCAGATGGCGGTACTGTCTGGAATATAGAATCCGTCACTCATGTGCATACATACTTCATCGTACCTACAGGATATGACGGACTTGTCATGTACGTATATACCGCCGACAATTCCGACGTTCCCTTCGATGAGATGGATGATCCGTATGATCACTACTATGAAGAACCGCACATATTCGGAGAAGCCGAAGACGAGAACTTCGACGACTACGCCTTCTTGAGCATTAGGGAACTGGGGTGATACTTATGAAAAAAGGTATTTCCATGCTACTTATCATTGGTGTGGCTCTGAACATCAGCTTTACCGGATGTACAAGACGTACGACTACGGAGACTACCGTCACCGAGACATCGCGAAGAGATCTTCGAAGACATGACGAGATGCCGAGCTTCGAGGCAGACCCGGTCGATGTCACCGAAACCTTCGAGACTTACTATGCCGAACCGGTCGACACACCGTGGGTGCTGGAGAATAATATCCCCTTCACACACGGCAATGTAACGACATACTTCAATCAGTTCATAACCTCAGGAAGTACCACTGAGGTCACGGATGCCGTGATCTTCAATAATCAGGCTATGCTCTATAGACCGGTTGTTACCCACTACCCTGCCGAAGAGGAAGGATATACGGTATATGAGGTCAACTATGTCCTGGATCTCCCGATGTGCGCTTACGTCCCGGAAGGCGGTTCCCGAGGCACAAGATGGTGGTACCATGATGTCTGTTTTCTGGATTACTATACCGGGATGACATATCCCAGCGTAGACCTGACGATTGACACCGACAGCTATTCCATCACGGGCGATGTCGTTTACAACGGTGAGACCTACACCGTCTCATGCTATGCCTACAGAGAGACGGAAGTCATTCAGAATGAAACGATCGAAGAGGAAGACGGATCGACATGGTACTACGAGTCTGCCACATACATGACGTTATACTTCATCGTCCCCAACGGCTACGACGGTATAGTGATGTATGTATACACAGCTGACGATTCAGACGAGACATTCGAGGAATGCCTTGAAGAAACGCAGGATTGCTATAACGAACCTCATATATTCGGCGAAGAAGATGATGAGAACATCGGTAATTATGCATTCATAAGCATAGCGGAACTCGGATAAGGATCAGATCTCACACACCATGATATATTCTTCGTCGTTCTCGGATATCGTCCTGAAGCCGACCTTCTCGTACATACGAACGGCGTAGTTTGCTTTCTGCACCGCCAGAGACGCTCTCTTGTATCCTTCTTGTCGAAGAAGATCCAACATAGCTTTCATGAGGCAGGTCCCTGTTCCCTTGCCCCTGCATTCCTTATAGAGCGAGATGGCAAATGATGGCGTGTCGTCGTCCACATGACCGTAGTCGTTCATTATGCGTGTCCATACCGCACCTACGATCATGCCATCCTCTTCCGCGACTATGGCATGATCTCCCCTGCCCTTACCGAAGTCCTCGTAATAGAGTCTCAGCTCCGGGAGTTCAACGATGTCCTTTGAAGGAGGTTCCACTCCTTCCGGGATAAATATCGCTTCGTAAAGAAAGTCCTTAAGGACAGCATATTCATCAGGGTATATCTTACGTATCTTCATATATTGCCTCGAAATGCTCCCCGTTTTTGAACTTAATCGTGCTGTCGCGGATAGAAAAACCATTTCGCTTCATAACGACTTTAAGCACATGCATAAAATATCCGTGTGTGATAACGGCGCAGTCTTCATTCTTATTAATGAGCATATCCGTGAACTTCTGCGCACGCTCTATGGTCTTTCTCTTGGAATCACCCTGCCTGTTGGTATCGGACAGCCACTGGAACCTTCCCGCGATATCCCACACCCAGAAGGGAAGCCTGCGTTCCGAATCCTTAAAAGCTCTCAAAGGCACTTCATCTATAAGGCAGGTGCGTACGGGTTCCCTTCCCGGAAATGCGATCTTACACGTATCGTATGTCCTTTGAAGCGAACTTACATATATGCTCTTAAAGTCTCCTTCGGGAGCAGTCATCGTAAAAGACGGCTTAAGAGGAGCGCTGTCGTAAAGGATGTTATCTTCGTCATACTCCTTCGAATTGCAGCGCTTTTTTATGGTATAGTCTACTGTTCCGTGTCTTATTACAACTACTCTCATCTTGTGATCCCTTGAAGTCGGATTATAACACAATAGAAGTATCACCGCACCGAGGCATCGATCACGTTACATTGATGATCTTTTTGTGTTCTTCCGAAGAAGGTCTCATGGTCTTAACTTTACATACCGGATGCCATATCTCGTACTTCTCCGAATACTCCTTCTGCATAATGCAGGTAATATCCACCCATTCATCCGTGATATAAGGATTCTCCTCTTCGGTATCACATATGAATCCGAATACGGTCATATCCTCCGAGCAGCAGGTAATTGCTATCCTGCCGACTATAAAAGAGTGCTCCCCGTTATTCTTTGAATTAAGTATAATACCGCTGAATCTGATTTCTTTTCCTGTATAACGATCGGGATTCTCCATAGAATCAATATAGAAAGCCGCGTAAGTATCGTCGTCGATCTCTATCACATCAGAATCAATATCATAAGGAAGATGTGCTGCCGGATCGAACCTTATCTCACCGTCTTCATTCCTGAATACGATATTCGCATTGCGATTAAGAGCTCTGGCACTTCGTCTGTACATGGAAAGCTTATCTTCAGCCCCTTCGCATCTTCCGAATATTATAAGGTCTGCGGAACGGATCTTATCTGCGATCATAGCTTTGAGATTAGTAAGATACATATCAAACGAAGACGTATCTATTATCATTATCTCCAGAATCTGCTCAGGATCCCATATTACCTTGGGACGATCGATATTCCACATACCGTTATATTCGACGATAATCCTCTCAGGCCTTACTTCAAGTTCCAGATCGAGGATCAGATCTTCCTGCATATCAGACTCATTCTCTACGTACTTAAGAGTTACTCCAATATCCCGAAGTCCCTGATAGTCGTATTCCTCTTCGCCCTGCTCACAGACTAGAAGAAGCGTCTTCTTATAGTCTTCTTTTTGCATCTCATATATCAGGTCTTTTGCAGCTGTCGTCTTACCGGCATCTATGAACCCGGTAAGGATATATACGGGTACCATCAGTCAACAAGACACGCCTTAAGGTCTTTTACGAATTCATCCTTGTTATAACCTTTGCCTATGAACACAAGCTGGTTCAATCTGTCACCATACTTC
The DNA here is from genome assembly GCA_900176545.1 of Oscillospiraceae bacterium. Lineage (GTDB taxonomy): Bacteria > Bacillota > Clostridia > Saccharofermentanales > Saccharofermentanaceae > Saccharofermentans. Next base: position 230,639 of record FWXP01000003.1, on the reverse strand, counting down.
TCGTGCCACTCCTGCTTTATCTCAGGGAATTCGGCAAATACTGCATCCTGCTCTTCCTTAGGCATGGATGCCACCCAATTGGATACTTCCGTTACAGACGAGTTCCTTCCTGCCTGCTCGAAGAGATGCACATGTACATCGTCGTTCTTGAACCACATATAACCCTTGCCTCTTATGAGTTCTTCAGGGAATCTGTAGCTTATAAGATCGATAAACTTATCGTAGTCAAAAGGCCTGGGATCTCTGAAGGAAAAAGACGTTATACCGTAATCGTCCTCATAGAGCTCCTCCATCTGCTCTTCCCTGTCCATAGCTCTTTGAAGCGCGGAAGAATTCCTTACTTTATCGTAGTCGAACTTCTTGCCGCTGAATATCTTCTCAGGATCTATCTCTCCATACACGGTCTCATATATCTCGGCTTCGTTCTGGAATGTCCTTATTACGTCCTTAAGCTCTGCTATCTGCTTACGGCAAAGAAGGTCGCACTTACTTAAGAGAACGATATTGCAGAACTCGATCTGGTCCATTACCAGATTCAGGATATCGGGATCTTCTGACCTCTCTCCGTCTGTTCCCTTTATATCCTCGATAAATTCGTTATAGAGTCTGTCAGCATCTGCTACAGTAACTATCGAATCAAGATAAACACCGCTGTCGCCCCTTTGCTTCTGATAGCTTAAGAATCCGTATGCAATAGCCGCGGGATTACTGACACCTGATGCTTCAACAATTATCTTATCTACGTTATCGTCAGCGGATAATCTCTCGATCTGCTCCATGAATGCTTCCTGTAAAGTGCAGCAGATGCATCCGTTAGTCATCTCGATCATCTTGGCTTCTGCTTCGACAACACTGTTTTTTTTAATGACCGATGCGTCGATATTGATACTGCCAAGATCATTTACGATGATCGCCAGCCTCTCTCCCGTCTGGCTCTTAAGGAGTTCATTAAGAACGGTAGTCTTACCTGAACCTAAGTATCCCGTGATCATAGTAACCGGTTTTCTTTTCTGTATCTTCATCGCTTGTGCCTCCGAACTTTTGAGAATCATTCTCATTTTTACCAAAGCAGCTTCCTGCTGTCAATACAAAATTGATAATTATTCTCAATTTATCCATACCGGAGGTGACATAAGATCTCAGAACGATTTTCCGGACAATAAAAAACCTCCGAACCCGATCAAGAGTTCGGAGGATAAGTGGTGGATGATACAGGACTCGAACCTGTGACCCCCTGCACGTCAAGCAGGTACTCTAACCAGCTGAGCTAATCATCCGTGAGTCAACGAAGGCTATTATACTCGATTTGCTGTTTCCTGACAAGAGATATACTTACTGTTCTTCTCCTCTCGAGGGGATCTCTATATCGAAGTAGCGAAGAACGGATTCCATATCATCTTGCATCAAACGGACCGTCTCCATCAAACGTCTGGTCTTCCCTTCCGTCTGCCATTCTTTAAGCCCCATATAGTAGAAGAGTTTATCCTGATCATTAACGATAAAAGGCAATATCTTATTGCGCAGGCATTCCTTGAACATAATAAGTCTTCCCACGCGGCCGTTACCGTCATAGAAAGGATGTATCTTCTCAAAAGATACATGGAACGTAACTATGCCTTCAAGATCATTGGTATGCCCCTCATAGGAACCGATAAGATCCTTCATGTCAGAAGATACCTTCTCAGGCAAAGAAGTCCTAATATCAGCAACTTCATTTGCATATTTCTTATATTCTCCGACAACCGCCTCAACGGATCCTGAACTTACGGTACCGCTCTTCAATATCCTGTGAAGATCTTTGATGTAATCTTCCGTCAGGTCTTCGTCGTAAGTATCAAGGATATGATCAAGACAGCGAAAATGATTTACCGTCTCAATAACATCATCTACCCTGATGTTGTCTCCGTTAACACTCCTCGTCTCGAAGATATACCGGGTCTGATCATGAGTAAGATGACTGCCTTCGATCCTGTTGGAATTAAATGCAAAATCGACCTGAAGCTTGTTATAGATGCTTCCGTCGATCTTGTGTGCCCGCTGATCGAGCAAGACGTCTATCAAGTTACGCATATATCATTCTACAGTAACGCTCTTGGCAAGGTTCCTGGGCTTATCGACATCGCAACCCTTGTAGACAGCCATATAGTAAGCAAAGAGCTGACAGGGAAGGATAGCAAGGATAGGAGCCATGAGCTCGTCACTGTCCGGGATAATGAACTTAGCGTTGCATGAGAAGCTCTTATCCGCGAAGCGCTCGGGGATGACCGCCAGTACAGTGGCACCTCTTGTAGCAACTTCCTTGATGTTGGATTCCATCTTGCCTACAAGATCGTCCTGAGTGATGGGACTTACTACAAGCGTACCCTCTTCGATAAGAGCGATGGTACCGTGCTTCAGTTCACCGCCGGCATATGCCTCGGAGTGAATATAGGATATCTCCTTAAGCTTAAGAGATGACTCCATGGAGAGGTAGTAATCAAGTCCCCTTCCGATGAAGAATGTGCTCTCTGCGTTGAAATGACGGGAAGCGAACTTGGAGATCTCCTTCTGCTTATCGAGAATAGACTGAAGCTTCTCGGGGATAGCAAGGAGTTCCTTCTGGTAATGGATATACTTCTCGTCGTCGAGCTTACCCATAATGTGAGCAAACTTTAATGCGATAAGGTAAAGGCATCCGAGCTGTGTCGTATAAGCCTTTGTGGAAGCAACGGAGATCTCGGGACCTGCTGCGGTATAAAGAACGTAGTCAGCCTCCCTTGCGATAGTACTGCCGATAACGTTAACTACGGCAAGAGTCTTACTTCCGAGTTCCTTTGCCGTCTTCATTGCATTTCGAGTATCGAGTGTCTCACCGGACTGGGATATAACGATAGTAAGAGTCTTATCGTCTACGATGGGCTCAGAGTATATAAACTCACTTGCAACGCCGCATACTACGGGGATACGGCAGAACTTCTCAATAAGATACTTTGCTACGCATCCTGCATGGTAAGCAGTACCGCAGGCGATGATATTGATGTTGCGAAGCCCTTCGAGATATTCCTTAGTTACGTCGAAATGCTCCAGCATGATGTCGTTATCCTTGATACGGGGAGCTACCGTAGCGTCGAACACCTTAGGCTCCTCGAACATCTCCTTGAGCATGAAGTGAGCATAACCGCCCTTCTGTGCTGCATTGGAATCCCACGCCACCTTGGACACCTTAAATTCCACGGGCTCACCATGAATATCCGTTATCTCCACGGAATCCTTGGTCATCGTAAGAACGCAGTCGTCTTCAAGGAAGATAACATCCTTAGTGTATTCGATCATGGCGGTAACGTCGGATGCGATGAAGTTCTCGTTCTTGCCGATACCTACAACGATGGGGTTATCCTTTTTTGCACAGATAAGTCTGTCGGGCTCGTCTACGCAAAGGACGCAGAAAGCATAAGTACCTTCGATATCAAGAAGTGCCCTTCTTACAGCGGCATTGATATCCTTGTCACCGTTTTGTGCGTAATAATATTCGATAAGCTGAGCTGCTACTTCCGTATCAGTCTCGGAAGCGAACTTATAGCCCTTCTTCTTAAGGAAGGAACGAAGCTCTGCGTAGTTCTCGATGATTCCGTTATGAACGACACAGATCTTGCCGTTCATGGACATATGAGGATGAGAATTCTCATCGCTGGGAGCACCGTGTGTGGCCCATCTGGTATGACCGATACCGGCAGATATGCTGTTGGTCTTGTTATCTTCAAGGGTAAAGCCCGCATCGGCTACTGCCTGACGAAGCTCCTTTACATAACCCTTCTTCTTTATGAGCTCCAGCTTGCCGTCCTGAATAAAGGACACGCCGGCTGAGTCATAGCCTCTGTATTCAAGTGTCGACAGTCCGTTCAAAAGAATGCCCAAGGTATTCCTGGGACCGATATAGCCGACTATTCCACACATAAGTATGCTCCTTTATAACTTGCATCAAAGCAATTTATCGAGGCGCTCAACTGCTTCCTTTGTAGCTTCGTTGGTTCCGAATGCGGTAAGTCTGAAGAATCCTTCACCGCTCTTTCCGAATCCTTCTCCGGGTGTACCTACGATCTGAGCTTCGTTAAGAAGAAGATCGAAGAATTCCCAGCTTCCCATGCCGTTAGGACACTGGAGCCAGATATAGGGAGAATTAACGCCTCCCGTAAATCTTATCTTTTTTTGCTCAAGAAGTCGAGCCAACATTGAGGCATTATTCTTGTAGTAAGAGATATTCTCGCTGCAGGCCTTCCTCCCCTCTTCGGAAAGTGCCATCTCTGCGGCTCTCTGAACGGGATAGGATACACCGTTGAACTTTGTTGCCTGACGTCGCTTCCAGAGCTTTGCAAGGTCGAATCCGTCGGAACTAAGCTTTGACGGTACTACAGTCCAGCCGCATCTTACGCCCGTAAAGCCTGCGAACTTTGAAAATGAACATATCTCGATGGCGCACTGATCAGCACCTTCGATCTCATAGATCGTATGAGGAACATCCTCTACAACGAATGCCTCATATGCGGAATCGTAGATGATCATGGAACCTGTCTTTAATGCATAATCGACCCATGCCTTCAAGCCTTCGTAAGAATAAACGGCACCGGTAGGATTATTGGGAGAGCAAAGGTAGATCACAGCGCCTTCTACTTCGTGATCGATCTGATCGGGAAGCGGAAGGAATCCGTTATCGATATTACCTTCTACAAGCGTGATCTTTCTTCCGCTCATAAGATTGGAATCCACATATACCGGATATACGGGATCGGGGATTATGATCTCGTTATCTCCTAAGATATCAACGATATTGCCAAGGTCTGACTTAGCGCCGTCAGATACGAAGATCGACTCGGAAGGAACATCTACGCCAATTCTTGCATAGTGAGCATTGATGGCATCCTTTAGGAAATCATAACCGTACTCCGGGGGATATCCCCTGAATGTCTCCTTTACGCCCATCTCAGCGGATGCACCTCGAAGCGCATCTACCACGATCTTGGGAAGAGGAAGAGTAACGTCACCGATACCCATCCTTATTATCTTCTTGTCGGGATTCTCCTGCTGGTATTTCTTTACTCTGGAAGCGATCTCAGAGAAGAGATACGTCTCCTTAATATTCTCAAAATTCTTATTTACCTTGATCTTCATTTCTCTTATTTCCTTTCGCTTGCTGCACTTACGAGGCCCTTGAAGAGGGGATGTGCCTTATTGGGTCTGCTCTTAAATTCGGGGTGATACTGTACACCTACGAAGAATCTCTTATCCTTATATTCCACTGTCTCTACCAGGTTGCCGTCGGGAGACATACCGCTTAAGACAAGACCTGCGTTAACAAGATCTTCCCTGAAGTCGTTATTGAACTCATACCTGTGACGGTGTCTCTCGTTGATCTCAAGAGCACCGTAGCACTCCTGCATCTTGGTGCCTTCCCTGATAACGCAAGGATAGCTTCCGAGTCTTAATGTACCGCCCTTTTCTACCTCATCGCTCTGACCGGGCATGAAGTCGATGACCTTATGTGCGGACTCGGGAGCGAACTCACTGGAGTTGGCATCAGCCCAGCCTGCAAGGCCTCTTGCTGCTTCGATAACGGCAATCTGCATTCCGAGGCAGATACCAAGATAAGGTACATCGTGCTCACGGCAGTACTTGGCGGTGAGGATCATGCCCTCGGTGCCTCTCATTCCGAAGCCTCCGGGAACGATGACTCCGTCTACGCCGATCAGTGCTTCATCAACATTTTCTTCAGTTATATTCTCGGAATCGATCCAGTCGATCTTAACTCTTACTCCGAGTGCAAATCCCGCATGCTGCAAAGCTTCGGCAACGGAAAGGTAAGCGTCATGAAGCTGTACATACTTTCCTACAAGACCGATGACAACATCTTTGCTGCGATTTCTTATGGAATCGATAAGTGACTCCCACTCCGCAAGGTCGGGCTCGGGTACATCAAGCTTAAGCTTATCGCAGACGATCTGGGACATGCCGGATCTCTCCAGCATGAGAGGTGCTTCGTAGAGGATAGGAAGCGTATCGTTCTCGATAACGCAGTCTTCCTTAACGTTACAGAAATGAGCGATCTTGCTAAGGATATTCTTATCTTCGATAGGCTCATCTGTTCTAAGGACTATGATGTCGGGAGATACACCCATTCCCTGAAGCTCCTTGACGGAATGCTGAGTGGGCTTGGACTTATGCTCTCCTGATGCCTTGAGATAAGGAAGAAGACATACATGAATATAAAGAGAGTTCTCTTTACCTACTTCGTTACCTACCTGTCTTATAGCCTCGATAAAAGGCTGCGACTCGATATCTCCGGTCGTTCCTCCGACCTCGGTTATAACGATATCTGCATCTGATTTCTTACCTACATTATATATAAATCTCTTTATCTCATCTGTGATATGAGGGATGATCTGAACTGTATTACCGAGATATTCTCCCTTACGTTCCTTGGCGATAACGTTGGAATACACCTTACCTGTCGTTAAGTTGGAGAACTTATTTAAGTCCTCGTCGATAAATCTCTCATAGTGACCCAGGTCGAGGTCGGTCTCCGCACCGTCCTCGGTAACATATACCTCTCCGTGCTGGTACGGGCTCATGGTTCCCGGATCTACATTGATATAAGGATCGAGCTTCTGTGAAGCTACCTTCAAGCCTCTCATCTTAAGAAGTCTTCCCAAAGATGCCGCAGTAATACCCTTACCGAGTCCCGAGACGACTCCGCCTGTAACAAATATATACTTAGTCATGAATATATCCTCCGCGCCTTACGGCTTTGTATACTCTTCTATGATCTCTCTTGCGATGTCGATCTTGGGTCTTCTCGTATCCATCGCAGTTCTCTCTATATACTTATGAGCTTCGTTCTCGCTCATATTAAGATTCTCGATAAGAAGCCACTTCGCTCTGTTGATCTCCTTGATCTCAGCAAGCTTCTCTTCGAAGGATGCAGTCTTCTTCTCCATCCTGTGAAGCCTTCTCCTTGTAGCTTCAAGGAGCTTTAAGGACTGCTTTACTATCTGTCTTGATGTCGGCTTGGATACGGTAAGGATACCGTATTCCTCACACTTATCGGTAACCTCCTCGAACAGATCCGCGTTAATACACAATAGCACTCCGCTATTGGTATCAGCTCCCGTATCTATGGCGAAGTTGACACCGAATTCATCAGGAAGCGGTGTGTTGACGATAACGATATCGTAATCGCGCTCAAGAAGAGCTCTTCGTCCCTCTCCCACATTTCCGACTACCTCACAGGAGAACTCGTCCGGAGACATTATCGAGGCGAGGACCTGATTAAACTTCTCATTGGAAGAGACTATCAAAGTACTGTAGGAGTCTTCTCTAATCAAATATCCTCACCTCCTTGTGCAGAATAGATAAGACTTATCCTCAGCCCAGATAGCAACCTGCTACGCTGTCATCAAGTACCTTCTTTACGAATTCGCTCTCGCCTGCTTTCTCTCTTGCTTCCTTAAGACTTAAAGGAAGGACTTCCAATCCCACTGAAGACAATTCAGGTACTTCATTAGTAGACTGACCGAGCTCCGACTTATTCAATATACCGTCAAGTGCAGACTCTATAAGAAGAGCATTGGCGATATAAGGATTGGAGTTAGCATCGGGGGACCTTAACTGCGCATAGTGATGCGTGCCCGTCGTAGGAGGGATCCTTATAAGCTGATTTCTGTTATCTCTTGACCATGTGATGAACCTTGGAGCACTTCCCTCGCCCAATCTGTCATAAGAATCTTCCTTGGGATTAAAGAATACCGTACATTCCTTTATATGCTTCAAGATACCTGCGATAGCAAAGGGCAGTATCTGCTCGCCGCTGTCGGTACAAGCTCTGAGATTAATGTGGTAGCCGTTACCGGGATATCCCTTAAGAGGCTTGGGAGAAAAGTCGGCATAAAGACCGTTCCTTGCAGCTATGGTCTTAACAACGGTGATGAATGTAGATACATTATCTGCAGCCTTCAAAGGATCGGAGCTCTTAAAGTCGATCTCATTTTGTCCGGGGCCTGCCTCGTGATGAGAATTGATAGGCTCTATACCCATCTTCTCAAGAGTCAGGCAGATCTCTCTTCTTACATTCTCTCCTCGATCTAACGGAGCTATATCCATATAGCCTGCCTGATCATAAGGAATATCAGTAGGATTACCGTCTTCGTCCGTCTTAAAGAGATAGAACTCAAGCCTTGAGCCGAACTGGAATCTTATACCCTGCTCCTTGGCCTTAGCTACAGCATCCTTAAGTATCTTACGCGTATCAGCTTCGAAAGGTGTTCCGTCGTGATATGTGATATCACAGAACATCCTGATTACCTTACCGTGATCCGGACGCCAGGGAAGAAGTGTCGTCGTGGAAAGATCGGGGTGAAGGAATAATTCACTCATGGTCTTCTCGGCAAAGCCGGCTATAAAAGAACCGTTGATCGGGATACCGTGCTTTAATGCTCTCTCAAGATCGTTAGGCATTATCGATATGTTCTTAGGCGTACCGAATACATCACAAAATGCAAGTCTTATGAACTTGATATCCTCTTCCTCGATATACTGCATGAATTCCTCGTAAGTGCAGTCCATGTGTAGTCCTCCATATATTCCGCAATAAAAGAAAAAGCGCCCATCCGTGACAGTACGTCTGTCAAGGATGAACGCCGTTGTTCACGTAAGAAATTTAACACTAGAATAAGCTTATGTCAACAAGTCACCTGCCGCAAAACTTTTTTGAAATTTGCTATTGACAACCCGTCTTGCATAGCGGTATATTGCATGCAGAACGATGAACGGCAAGGGCGCCGCAGATATTAAGTCTGTGGCGCCTTTGTCGTTTTTGCATTTCGAGAAAATATATATTAAGGAGACACGATTATGAGTAATCCGGCAGAGATCTTCGGCGAGAATGTATTCAGCATCAGCGTCATGAAAGAGCGTCTTCCCAAGGAAACGTTCAAAGAAGTCAAGAACGCGATCGACAACGGCAAGAGACTTTCTCCTGAAGCAGCAAACGTAGTAGCAAACGAGATGAAGCAGTGGGCTATCGAAAAGGGCTGCACACACTATACACACTGGTTCCAGCCTATGACAGGAATCACTGCAGAGAAGCACGACAGCTTCGTAAGCCCCACAGACGACGGTAATATCATTTTGAGATTCTCCGGCAAGGAGCTTACACAGGGAGAGCCCGATGCTTCTTCCTTCCCTTCCGGCGGACTTCGTGCAACATTCGAAGCAAGAGGATATACGGCATGGGATCCGACATCCTACGCTTTCATTAAGGAAGGTGTCCTCTGTATTCCCACTGCATTCTGCTCCTACGGCGGCGAGGCACTTGATAAGAAGACTCCTCTTCTCCGCTCCATGGAAGCTATCAACAAGCAGGCTTTAAGAGTATTAAAGCTCTTCGGCAACGAGGACGTTAACGGCGTTAAGACAACAGTAGGTCCCGAGCAGGAATACTTCCTTATCGACAAGGACGGATATAACGCAAGAAGAGACCTTATCTATACAGGAAGAACACTCTTCGGTGCTACTCCTCCGAAGGGCCAGCAGATGGAAGATCACTACTTCGGTGTAATAAAGCCCAGAGTACAGGCTTTCATGAAGGATCTTAACGATGAGCTCTGGAAGCTCGGTATCCTAGCTACAACAGAGCATAACGAGGTTGCTCCTTCCCAGCACGAGATGGCTCCCATCTTCACAACAACAAATATCGCTACGGATCATAACCAGCTTACAATGGAGATCATGAAGAAAGTAGCTCAGAAGCACGATCTTGTATGTCTCCTTCACGAGAAGCCCTTCGCAGGCGTTAACGGTTCCGGTAAGCACAACAACTGGTCCATCAGCACAGATACGGGTCTCAACCTCTTAGAGCCTGGTGATACACCTTATGAGAACGCTCAGTTCCTTCTCTTCCTTACAGCAGTGATCAAGGCTGTAGATGAGTATCAGGATCTTCTCCGTATCTCCGTAGCATCTGCAGGTAACGACCACAGACTCGGTGCTAACGAGGCACCTCCGGCAGTTATCTCTATCTTCTTAGGCTCAGAGCTCTCTGAGATCCTCGACGCAATCGAGAACGACACACCTTACGGTGCTAAGGAGAAGGAACTTCTCAAGATCGGTGTACATGTACTTCCCAAGTTCCCCAAGGATACAACGGATCGTAACAGAACATCACCCTTCGCATTCACCGGTAACAAGTTCGAGTTCAGAATGCTCGGTTCTGCTTCTTCCATCGCTCTTGCTAACACAGTTCTCAATACAGCAGTAGCAGAAGCACTCAAACAGTACGCTGACAAGCTCGAAGGTTCCGCAGACTTCACTTCTGCTCTTCACGATCTTATCAAGAGCGAGATCAAGTCTCATAAGAGGATCATCTTCAACGGCAACGGTTATGACGATGCATGGATCGCAGAGGCTGAGAAGAGAGGATTGTCCAACCTTAAGACAACTCCTGATGCTGTTGCTCACTACCTCGATCAGAAGAACAAGGATCTGTTCATCTCTCACAAGGTCTACTCCGAAGCTGAGATGGTATCCAGACACGAAGTATTCCTTGATAAGTATTGTAAGCTCCTCCACATCGAGGCTATGACAATGCTCGAGATGGCAAAGCAGGATATCCTTCCCGCAGTAAGCTCCTACTCTTCTACCCTTGCAGACAATATCGCAGCCAAGGATCAGATCGGTATCAAGAGCGAATTCGAGTCGAAGACTCTTTCTGACATCGCAGCAGATATGAAGTCAGCTTATGAAGCATATTCCGCTCTCTCCACTTCTATCGTAGATGTAGAGAAGGAAGAAGATCTTGTTAAGAAGGCAGACACATATAAAGATGTCATCAAGAGTCAGATGGAGGCACTTCGTGCTTCCTGCGACAAGCTTGAAACAGAGACAGCGGCAGAGTTCTGGCCTTTCCCCACATACGGAGAATTACTCTTCGCAGTAAGATAAGCGCACAACTAAAACCCAATATAGATGTAAGCGGCCTACGGCAGTCCGTCAACCCCCGAGAAGGGTGAGACAGACTGCCGCAGTTGCTTTTACAGGGAAAAATGAAAAAGGAGAATTATGATCTATGGACGTAACACAAATCACGGAACTGATCAATGAGACCGTAACGACCGAAGTATTCGGCATCTGGTTCTTGATCGGTGCAGCACTCGTTTTCTTTATGCAGGCGGGCTTCGCAATGCTCGAGACAGGTTTCTGTCGCTATAAGAACGCCGGTAACATCCTCATGAAGAACCTTATGGACTTCTGTATCGGTACTGTCTGCTTCATCTTCTTAGGCTTCGGTCTTATGATGAGCGAAGACATGATCGCAGGATTCGTCGGTGTTCCTAACCTCTCTATCTTCACTGACTTCTCAGGATTCATGGAGACAAACGCTTCAAGCTTCGTATTCAACCTTGTATTCTGTGCTACGGCAGCTACTATCGTATCAGGTGCCGTTGCCGAGAGGATCAAGTTCAGCTCCTACTGTATCTACTCAGCTGTCCTCTCACTCGTAGTATATCCTATCGAGGCAGGCTGGGTATGGAACCCTAACGGCTGGCTCGCAAAGATGGGCTTCATCGATTTCGCAGGATCCGCTGCTATCCACACAGTAGGTGGTGTTTCCGCTCTTATCGGTGCCATCGTACTCGGACCCCGTATCGGTAAGTATGTAAAGGATGCTAAGGGCAAAGTAATCAAGGTTAACGCTATCCAGGGTCACAACATCCCTCTTGGTGCTCTCGGTTGCTTCATCCTCTGGTTCGGTTGGTACGGCTTTAACGGTGCCGCTGCTACATCCGGTTCACAGCTTGCAGGTATCTTCCTTACAACAACTATCGCTCCCGCTATCGCAACAGTAACAGCACTTATCTACACATGGGTAAAGAACGGCAAGCCCGATGTATCAATGTGTATCAACGCTTCCCTCGCTGGTCTTGTCTGCGTAACAGCAGGTTGTCACTGCATCGATGCTGCCGGTGCTATCGTTGAAGGTATCATCTCCGGTATCGCAGTAATCGTAGTTATCGAATTCATCGACCTTAAGCTTCATATCGACGATCCCGTCGGTGCCGTCGGCGTTCACTGCGCAAACGGTATCCTCGGTACACTCCTTGCAGGTGTTCTTGCAACAAACACATCTTCCCTCGGCGTTGACGGTCCCATTTATGCTCTTATCCACGGTACAGACGTTGCTGCAGGCTGGAAAGTATTCGGCGTTCAGGTTCTCGGTATCTCCTGCATCATAATCTGGACAGCGATCCTCATGGGTGCAACATTCGTGATCATCAAGAAGAGCGTAGGACTTCGTGCTTCAAGAGAAGACGAGATCGAAGGTATGGATATCTCCGAGCATGGTCTTACAACAGCTTATGCAGGATTCAAGTTCGCTCCTCAGGCTATCGTTGAAGGTTCCGAGCCCGTAGTAGTATCAGGTGACGTTCCCGAAGCTGAGGCAGTTGAAGTTAAGACAGTTCCCTCTTTTGATGTAAAGGCTGATGCTGAAGGTCATATCTTCACAAAGATTGACATCGTATGTAAAGAAGCAAGGCTCGATGCTCTTAAGAATGCTCTCATGGGCATCGGCATCACAGGTATGACAGTAACTCACGTAATGGGTTGCGGAGCTCAGAAAGGCAGACAGGAGTTCTATCGTGGTGTTCCCGTAGAAGCATCCCTCCTTCCTAAGATCCAGATCTCGGTAGTAGTAAGCGCAGTACCTGTACAATCTGTTATCGATACAGCTAAGAAGGTTCTTTACACAGGTCACATCGGTGACGGTAAGATCTTCGTAAGCAACATACAGAACGTAGTTAAGGTAAGAACAGGTGAGGTTGGTTTTGCAGCATTGCAGGACGTTGAATAAGACCCGTAATCCTTAATATATACCGCTTGAAAGCGTCGTCACATTCGTGTGGCGGCGCTTTCTTATGTGTGTTTTATCTCCAGACAATAAAAAAGTACTACACTCCAGTCTACATATTGCTCGATATGTAGTATGTAGTGTAGTACTTTTCGCTTTTTAATCTGTCTTATATCAGATTACATACTGCTTCGTAGATCTTATGCGCTACATAAGGATCGTTCATGGTGTAAAGGTGTATACCGTCAACATCATTAGCCATAAGATCCGTGATCTGGTCTACGGCATATGCGATACCCGCATCCTTAAGAGCTTTCTCATTATCGCCGTACTTATCAAGTATCTTGACGAACTTGCCGGGAAGCTCCACGCCGCACATCTTGACCATCCTCTCGATCTGCCTCTTGTTGGTAACAGGCATGATGCCCGCTTCAACAGGAATATTGATACCTCTTCTTCCCGCTTTATACATGAAGCGGTAGAAATGAGTATTGTCCAGGAAGAGCTGAGTGATCAGATGATCCGCACCACAGTCTACCTTGCGCTTTAAGTGCTCGATATCGTCATCGTAGCTGGTAGCTTCGGGATGACACTCCGGATAGCATGCGGCAAGGATATTGAAGTCATATCTGCTCTTAATAAATGATATGAGCTCATCAGCGTGAAGGAAGTCACCGTTAACGGCTTCACCGTCCGGGAGGTCGCCTCGAAGAGCCAGGATATTATCTATCTCGTTCTCCTTCAAGGCATCCAGGATCCTGATCATGGTATCCTTGCTGACTCCGCTGCAAGGAAGATGCGCTATACTCTCCACACCGTACTTATGCTTGATGTCGGATGCGATCTTCACTGTCCTGCAGCCGTCCTGACCGCTGTTCCTGCCGTACGTCACGCTTATGAAGTCAGCATTGACGTCGTGCAGTGCGTCCAGGGTCTCATATATTACGTTCTCGCCCATATCTGCCCTGGGAGGAAATATCTCCAGGGAGAAGACGGTCTTCTTACCGAACAGATCAGTTGTTTTCATTTCTCGCTTCCACCGCTGCCGCTACAAGATTCTTAAGGCTGGGTACAGTCTCTTCGTTGCCTCTTGTCTTAAGTCCGCAGTCGGGGTTGACCCAGAGCTTAGTAAGAGGAACTCTCTTAGTCATCTTGTCGATAGCTTCCTTTATCTCTTCCTTAGAGGGGATTCTGGGAGAATGGATGTCATAGACACCGGGGCCTACTTCTGTTCTGAAGTTATTCTCCTTAAGTGTATCGAGGATAGTAAGGTCGGACCTGCTTGCCTCGAAAGTGATAACGTCTGCATCCATGTCGTCGATATCCTTGATGATGTCGCTAAACTCACTGTAGCACATGTGAGTGTGAAGCTGAGTCTCGGGCTTAAGTCCGCTATGTACGAGACGGAATGCGGGGATAGCCCAGTCGAGGTAATCCTCGTGCCAGTCTTCCTTACGAAGAGGGAGCTTCTCTCGAAGTGCTGCTTCGTCTACCTGGATAATGGAGATGCCGTTAGCTTCGAGATCAAGAACCTCTTCCCTTATTGCAAGACCGATCTGAAGAGCACTTTCCTTCAAGGAGATATCCTCTCTGGGGAAAGACCAGTTAAGGATAGTAACGGGACCTGTGAGCATTCCCTTAACAGGCTTCTTTGTAAGGCTCTGTGTGTACTTGGACCACCTTACTGTCATGGGCTTTGCTCTCTTGATGTCACCCCAAACGACCGGGGGCTTAACGCATCTTGTACCGTAAGACTGAACCCATGCTCTCTCGGTGAAGATATAACCGTCAAGGCACTCACCAAAATACTCTACCATGTCGTTACGCTCGAACTCGCCGTGAACCAATACGTCAAGGCCGATCTCTTCCTGAAGTCTTACGCACTCTTCGATCTTCTTCTCGATGAATACTTCGTACTCTGCAACTGTGATCTCACCCTTACGGAAAGCAGATCTTGTAGTTCTTACTTCCTTTGTCTGAGGGAAGGAACCGATAGTAGTCGTAGGGAACAGAGGGAGGTTAAGTCTCTCCTTCTGGATCTTCTCTCTCTCGGCAAACTCCGGAAGCCTTACGAAATCCTTCTCGGAAAGAGCTGCTACCTTAGCTCTTACGTCGTCATCAGTACCGCTCCTTACGATAGCGTGGAGTGCGACATTATCCTTATACTCCTGTACGGCAGTAGGATCAGCTGCGTCGAGGATCTTGGAGAGCTCCTTGAGCTCAGTGATCTTCTCCTCTGCGAAAGCGAAATGCTTCAATATATCGGAAGAAAGCTTAGTCTCGTTCTTTAATGTGCAGGGAACGTGAAGAAGAGAGCAGGAAGTTCCGATAACTACGTTTGCTGCCAAAGCCTTGATGTCCTTAACAAGAGCTACCGTCTTCTCGTAGTTGTTCTTCCAGATGTTCTTACCGTTAACAACACCTGCAAAGAGTGTCTTATCTGCGGGGAAACCGTTCTCCTTAACAAGAGATAATGTCTTCTTACCTTCTACGAAGTCAAGACCGATACCGTCGAAGTCAAGAGCAGTTACATTCTTGTAGCAGTCTCTTATATCTCCGAAATAAGTCTGTACAAGGATCTTAGATCCGCCCTTTGCTGCAAGGATCTCCTTATAGAGCTTCTCGAAGAAAGCGATATCTTCCGCCGTAAGATCCTTAACAAGAGAAGGCTCGTCGAATCTTACCCACTCTGCACCGAGCTTTGTAAAGCCTGCGATAAGCTGCTTATAAGCTGCTATAACTGAATCTGCAAAATCTTCTCTTGTCTTGCTTCCTGTGTACTTTGCAAGCTTTAAGAAAGTGAATGCGCCGACTACTACGGGAACTGTCTTTGTACCTGCATTAAGAGCCTCTGTAAAAAGATCGTAGGGAGCCTTTGCATTAAGCTCGATCTTTGTATCGTCGTCGATCTCGGGTACGAGGTAGTGGTAGTTTGTATTGAACCACTTCTTCATTGCAAAAGCCTTAACGTCTCCGCTTGCACCCTGATATCCTCTTGCCATTGCAAAGTATGTATCAAGATCCGAGAGCTTAAGGTCCTTATATCTCTTTGGGATAGCATTAAGAAGTACGGATGCGTCGAGTACTGCATCGTAGTAAGAGAAATCACCTGAAGGGATATAGTCGATGCCGCCCTTTACCTGAACACCGAGATTATATTCTCTGATGCTCTTTGCTACTGTCTCCAGCTGGGAAGCAGTGATCTCATTCTTAAAATACTTTTCACTTGCGAACTTGAGCTCTCTCAAGTTTCCGATCCTGGGATAACCGATAACTGATGTTGCCATTTCATTTTCTCCTTCATGAGTTCGTTGTTTTCTTTGATGAAATGATTACACCACATATCGGCTGCTATGTGTTAGATGCAGTTTTTCTTAGAAGGCCATAGTCAAAAGCGATAGCAAGATCTACTTGGTATAGTTGGAGATATACTGTGTAAGATGTTCGATATACCTGTTGGTAATAGCATTAAGAGGCTTATCTTTGAGGGTTATATAACCTATATCCATATACTCGTCACTTGCAAGAGGGATGGATACGATATCGTCGCCGTTAAGATCGCTGCTTAAGACACCGGATGCTATGGTATATCCGTTAAGACCTATAAGGAGGTTAAAGAGCGTCGCACGATCTGATACCACGATATTCTTGGGGCTCTCTTCCGTTATATGAAGCTCCTCCGCAAAGTAGAAAGAGTTCTTTATTCCCTGATCGTATGTAAGCCTTGGGTACGCCTTAAGATCTTCAAGGGTTACCTTCTTCTTAAGAGCCAGAGGGTTCTTCCAGCTGACAAATACATGAGGCTTTGCCGTAAAGAGCTTAACAAATTCCATCTCTTCGTTAGAGAGGATATGCTGTATGACCTCCCTGTTAAATCCCGAGAGGAAAAGTATACCTATATCACTTCTGCTGGTCCTTATATCCTCGATGATCTCCGCTGTCTTAAGCTCTCTTAAAGTAAACTCATACTTATCTTCACCATACTCCTTCACAAGCTCTACGAAAGCATTAACAACGAAAGCGTAGTGCTGCGAAGATACGGAGAATACACGGCGAGGAGGCGGAGCTGACTTAAATTCCCTTTCGAGGAGTTCCGTCTGCTCTATTACCTGCCTTGCATAGGAAAGAAACTTGGTGCCGTCTTCAGAAAGATATACTCCTTTGTTATTACGGTTGAAGATGGTTATCCCCATCTCCTTCTCAAGTTCCGCGACGGACTTGGATACACTGCTCTGTGCAACGAACATCCTCTGTGCGGCCATGGATATTGAACCGCACTCTGCTATGGCAATAACGTATTTAAGCTGCTGTATGGTCATTTAAGGTCACTTCTTTCTTGTCATTGATATCAGTAAAAGGACGATCGCAGTAACTGACAATATCAATGCGACGGAGCATAAGATTATCCTTGTAAGCGGGTGAAGAGATCCTAATGCATATGATACTCCCAATAAGATAAATGCTGTTCCCAATAATACCTTTGACAGTTTTGACAGATCCATAGTTAACGTTCTCCTTATGGCTCAATTATGTTCTCAGAGCTTTCCTTCCGGTCATCTTCTCTCCCCAATCGGAAGCCCACTTCTCGCAATAAAGGCTCGTATATCTTATCCCTTTATCGCGCCTCATCCTGATAAATGCGGGAGTAAAGCCCCAGACAAGTGACGGAATAGCGATGACCGGTATATAGAGAGGTCCCAGCAGCAGAGACTGGAATGTATGTCCGTATTCGTGCACAGCCATCTCATCTGACAGTTCTCCTGCAGGCGTAAAGATGAACTGGCCTATGGACATACCGTACGGCTTATTCCACTCTGTTCGTATCGTACCGCCGTAATACGAATGAGGACATCTTATGTTCCACAGATATACGATAAGACCGCCTGTGGTCTGATATATCCCCCATGTCCACTGGATAAACGTACCGAGAGGATACCACCATGCTCTGTCAGGCTTCTTCTCTAGCGCGAGTGCTCCTCCGATAAGATAAAGCCCGATAAGATAAGCAAGGATATCCTTAAGATCGAATGAGCCTCCGATAAGGATCCCCATAAGAGAAGACTTATCTATGCCTAAGATCCCCGTTATATCGATAAGCTGAAGATATTCCGCATTCCATCCGAGGAAATAACAGATAAGCGGCATTACATATACAGAAAAGATCTTATCCTTACAGAAGAATGTCGCCCTGAGAAAAAAGTATATCGCCGGGATAACAAGAACATCGCCCACAAAGCCGCGGACAAATCCTGTGGCAAACTTGCCTATCAGTATCTCAATTATCAGCAATACCGCAAATAAGATTATGTAGCGAAGCCTGTCTTTCAATGTAAGATCCCCCGATGATCGTATGGTTCATTGTAACATACATTCTTAAGTGAAGAAGTTGATGCCGGATGATCAGCCAATAAATAATCGCCTGCCCGACCACAAGATCGAACAGGCGATGTATTAATTCATATTAAGATCAATGATCAGATCTCCATCTCGCCGGTGAAGACTCTCTCACAGTTACCTGTCATGAAGACTGCATCGTCTGTGTAGCGGATGATAAGATCGCCGCCCTTAAGGATAACTCTGATATCTTCATTCTTGGGACAGTAACCGTTAAGACAGGAAGCCACGACAGCCGCGCAGGCACCTGTACCGCAGGCCATTGTCTCGCCTGATCCTCTCTCCCATACTCTCATCTTGAGTGTATGCTCGTCTACGACCTTGATGAACTCGGTGTTGACTCTCTCGGGGAAGATGCTGTCGAACTCGAACTTGGGTCCGAGCTGCTCGAGATCCAATACGTCTACCTTGTCAGTGTATACGACTGCGTGAGGGTTACCCATGGATACGCAAGTGATCTTGTATTCCTCATCGTTAATGGTAACGTCACGGGATACTACCTGTCCGTTATCGTCAGCGGGAAGGTTAACGGGGATCTGCTTGGGATCGAGGATAGCCTTGCCCATGTCTACCTTTACTCTTACAACGACACCGCCGGATGTCATGAGCTCCAGCTTCTTGATGCCGCTCTTTGTCTCGATGGTCATGTGCTTCTTCTTATGACCTGCCACATCGTGCATATACTTACCGACGCATCTTATGGCATTACCGCACATCATGCCCTCTGAACCGTCGAGGTTATACATGATCATGCGAGCATCAGCTACCTTGGAAGGAGCAATAAGAACGATACCGTCACCGCCTACGCCGAAGTGTCTGTCAGACATATATACGGAGAGGGACTCGGGTGAAGAGATCATGTTCTCGAGGCAGTCGATGTAAATGTAGTCGTTACCGATACCCTGCATCTTTGTGAAACGTACTGTCCTCTTTCTCTCACGCATGTTGTTGATATCGACAAGCTCTGTGTTGATCTCGGAGAAGCGGCTCATGAGGGAGTCTGCAAGAGCAGCTGCCGTATCTACTGCCGTAAGGCAGGGTATGCCGAGCATTACCGCACGACGGCGAAGCTTAACGGAATCTCTTGCGGGAAGTCTTCCCTTCTTGGATGTTGAGATGATGTAGTTTACCTTGCCGCTGTTAAGGAGCGTCATGGTGTTGTTACTCTCGGACTCGTGGATCTTGGATACGACTGTTACGTCAAGTCCGGAATCACGAAGTGCCTGAGCCGTACCTGCAGTAGCATAGAGCTTGAAGCCCATCTGATCGAACTTCTTGACAGTCTCTACGATCTCGGCCTTGTCGGAGTCTCTTACCGTTACGAAGACACCGCCACCCTTGAACATCTTATAGCCTGCGGCAAGAAGTCCCTTATAGAGAGCCTCGGAAAGGTTACGTCCGATACCCAATACCTCACCAGTGGACTTCATCTCGGGTCCGAGCTGTGTATCTACGTCGGTTAATTTCTCGAATGAGAATACGGGAACCTTGACAGCCGTATAAGGAGACTGTCTGTAAAAGCCCGTTCCGTAATCCATCTCTGCGAGCTTCTCGCCAAGGGATACCCTGATAGCTACATCTACCATGGGGATACCCGTAACCTTGCTCATGTAAGGGACCGTACGGGATGCTCTGGGATTTACCTCGATGACATATATCCTGTTGTCCTTGACGATGTACTGGATATTTACGATACCTGTCGAGTTAAGGCCTTCGCAGAGAGCCTTTGTGGTATCGATGAGCTTCTTGCCCATATCGTCGAAGATGTGCTTTGCGGGATATACGGCGATAGAGTCACCGGAGTGGATACCTGCTCTCTCGATATGCTCCATGACACCGGGGATAAGAACATCGTGTCCGTCGTAGATGGCATCTACTTCGATCTCACGGCCCTGGATGTACTTATCGATGAGTACGGGATTCTCGATACCCTGTGCCAGGATGATGTTCATGTATTCATCAACATCGTCGTCACCGAAAGCGATGGTCATGTTCTGACCGCCGAGTACGTATGAAGGTCTGAGGAGAACGGGATATTCAAGGGAATTAGCTGCCTTGAATGCCTCTTCCTTGGTAAGTACGGAGAATCCCTTGGGACGTGCGATGCCGAGCCTCTCAAGGAGTGCATCGAACCTCTCTCTGTCCTCAGCCATATCGATGGAGTCAGCGCTAGTACCGATGATGTTGATATTATTCTCTGAAAGTGTCTTTGTGAGCTTGATAGCTGTCTGTCCGCCGAAGGCAACGACTACGCCGTAAGGGTTCTCCTGACGGATGATATCCATTACCTCCTCGGGGTCAAGGGGCTCGAAGTAGAGCCTGTCGCCCGTATCAAAGTCAGTGGAAACAGTCTCGGGGTTATTGTTGATGATGACTACTCTGTAGCCAAGCGCACGAAGAGCTGTTACGCAGTGAACTGCAGCATAGTCGAACTCGATACCCTGACCGATCCTGATAGGACCTGAGCCCAGTACGATGATCGTCTTCTTGCCTTCTGCATTATCTTCGTGAAGAGCTGCCTCGTTCTCTCCGCCTGCATCCTCCGTATTGTAGGAAGCGTAGAAATAAGGAGTAACGGCAGCGAACTCACCTGCACATGTATCAACCATCTTGTATACGGGTGCGATCTTAAGATCGTCCGTGATCTCCTTACCCGTAAGCCTTGCGATAGTAGGATCAGTGTAACCGTACTTCTTGGCGCAGATATACTTGTCCTTGGAAAGAGAAGAACCGGACTTGCCGATCTCCTCGAGATCCTTCTGCATATTTACGAGATTCTCGATCTTCTTTAAGAACCACATGTCGATCTTTGTGACATCGTGGATATGCTCGCATGTAACGCCGAGATACATGGCACGAGCGATATAGAAGAGCCTTTGGTCAGTAGCAGATGCGAATCCTGCCTCAGCCTCGCTCGACGTGATATCGGAGAACGCCTTGAGAAGAAGTGAGTCAGCCTTGATCTCAGCTCCTCTTACTGCCTTCATGAGAGCACCCTCGAAAGAATCTGCGATAGCCATGACCTCACCCGTAGCCTTCATCTGAGTACCAAGGTCACGCTTAGCGTATACGAACTTCTCGAAAGGCCACTTGGGGAACTTGACCGCAACATAGTCGAGCGCGGGCTCGAAAGCGGCATATGTATTGCCTGTAACGGCATTCTTGATCTCATCGAGACGATAACCCAATGCGATCTTGGTAGCAACCTTAGCGATAGGATAACCTGTTGCCTTGGAAGCAAGAGCTGAAGATCTTGATACTCTGGGGTTAACTTCGATTACTGCATATTCGAAGGAATTAGGCTCCAATGCGAACTGGCAGTTACATCCTCCCTCTACTCCGAGAGCATCGATTATGTTAAGAGCAGCGCTTCGAAGCATCTGATATTCCTTATCGGAAAGTGTTACTGCGGGAGCGATAACGATAGAGTCACCTGTATGTACTCCGACTGGGTCGAGGTTCTCCATGGAGCAGACTGTAACACTGTTACCTGTCTTATCTCTTATGACCTCGAACTCGATCTCCTTCCATCCTGCGATACTCTTCTCTACGAGGATCTGAGTGATGGGAGACATCTGAAGACCTGTAGCCGCGATCTCCTCGAGCTGCTTCTCGTCAGATGCGATACCGCCGCCTGAACCACCGAGCGTGAATGCGGGACGTACGATAACGGGATATCCTGTCCTGTCTGCAAATGCAAGAGCGGACTTAACGTCGTTTACGACTTCAGAAGGGATACAGGGCTGTCCTATAGACTCCATCGTATCCTTGAACATCTGTCTGTCCTCGGCCTTGTCGATACACTCGGGAGAGGATCCTAAGAGCTTTACATCGTACTCATCAAGGAATCCGTCCTTTGCAAGCTGCATGCAGAGCGTAAGT
Organism: Oscillospiraceae bacterium; assembly: GCA_900176545.1. Lineage (GTDB taxonomy): Bacteria > Bacillota > Clostridia > Saccharofermentanales > Saccharofermentanaceae > Saccharofermentans. The sequence continues at coordinate 208,489 of FWXP01000003.1, read as the reverse complement.
GCAGTCTGTCCGCCGAGACCCGAGAGGATAGCATCGGGACGCTCAGTCTCGATGACTCTCTTTACTGTCGTAAGTGTCAAAGGCTCGATATAGATCTTATCGGCCATTGCATTATCTGTCATAATGGTAGCGGGGTTGGAATTAATAAGAACGATCTCGATACCGTCTTCCTTAAGGGCACGGCATGCCTGTGTACCCGCATAGTCGAACTCGGCAGCCTGACCGATAACGATCGGGCCTGAACCGATAACCATTACTTTCTTTATATTCTTATCAAGAGGCATATCACTCACCCTTTCCTTCCATCAGCTTTATGAATTCGTCGAAGAGAGGCTCGGAGTCCTTGGGGCCGCCGCATGCTTCGGGGTGGAACTGTACGGAGAAGGCAGGCTCCTTCGTATAGCGGATACCCTCGTTCGTACCGTCGTTGACATTTACAAAAAGCGGATATGCAATGTTGCTGTCAATACTGGAGTCAACAACGGCATATCCGTGGTTCTGTGAAGTAATAGATATCTTACCTGTCTCTTTGTTGATAACGGGATGGTTAGCACCTCGATGGCCGTAATGGAGCTTCTCCGTGGAGAATCCGTGAGCCAACGCCAATAACTGATGACCCAGGCAGATACCCATCGTGGGGATCTTGCTCGGGATAAGTGCCTTGAGCGTCTCTATAGTATCCGTATTATCAGTAGGATCTCCGGGGCCGTTGCTCAAGAACAGTCCGTCGGGATCTATCGCCGTGATGTCGGAAGCCTTGGCACTTGAAGGGAATAAGGTGACCTTACAGCCTCTTGCCTGAAGACATCTTACGATATTGAGCTTTGTACCGCAGTCGATCATGGCTACGTTGAACTTAATATCTCCCTCGGGCTCATATACCTGAACCTCTGAAGTAGTTACTTCCTTAACGGGATCCTTGATAACGAAGTTCTTGATCTTCTCGGGATCGGCATGTGAAAGATCAGATGTGATCATCATGTTCATCGTACCGCTCTCACGGAGGATCCTTGTAAGAGCTCTCGTATCGATACCCTTGATACCGGGGATATCGTGCTTTGTAAGGTAATCCTCGACCGTAGTCTCGCATCTGAAGTTGGAAGGATATTCGCAGAGCTCTCTTACGATGTAAGCAGATACACCGACCATACGGCTCTCGGCATCAGGTGTGATGATGCCGTAGTTACCGATGAGCGGAAATGTCTGAACAACTGCCTGACCCTTGTAGCTGGGATCCGTCAAAGTCTCCAGGTAGCCTGTCATGGAAGTTGTAAATACAGCCTCGGCGATGACGTCCTTATCGGCACCGAATCCTTCGCCTTTGAATACCTTACCGTTCTCAAGAACAAGGTACTTATCCATTTTTCGCTTCACTCCTTAATATATACACTAAAAACTTTCGCATAATGTTTTATTCTTCTGTAAGGAATCTGTCAACCTCTTTTGCAGCATCTTTTCCTTCGCGAAGTCCCCAAACTACAAGAGACTGTCCTCTTCTCATGTCTCCTGCGGCAAATACGCCCTCTACGGAAGTCTTATGTGTATCACCTGTCTCAACGTTGCTTCTTGCGTTTGTATCAACGCCAAATGCGTCTACTACGTACTTTTGAGGTCCTAAAAAGCCTGCTGCGATAAGGACTAAGTCTGCAGGAAGCTCCTGCTCGGAACCCTCTACGGGAACCATCTTAAATCTACCGGTTTCCGGATCCTTAACAGACTCGAGCTTTACCGTAGTAAGTCCGTTAAGTCTGCCGTTCTCATCCTTATGGAATTCCTTTACAGTCGTGCAGTAGATACGGGGATCGTGTCCGAATACTGCGATAGCCTCCTGCTGGCCGTAATCGGTCTTTAAGACCTTGGGCCATTCGGGCCAGGGGTTGTTAGCTGCACGCTCTACGGGCGGCGGGGGCATCATCTCGAGCTGAGTTACGGACTTGCAGCCGTGTCTTATGGATGTACCTACGCAGTCATTACCCGTATCACCACCGCCGATTACAACGACGTGCTTATACTTGGCACTTATATACTGACCGTCTGTGAGGTTGGAATTGATAAGTGACTTTGTTGTTGCCTTAAGGAAATCTACAGCGAAGTAGATACCCTCAGCGTCTCTTCCGGGTGCCTGTATATCCCTGGGATTACCTGCACCGCAGCAGAGTACTACTGCATCGTAATTGGCCTTGAGCCACTCATATGTGACGTCTACGCCGATATTAACGGAAGTCTTGAATGTGATGCCTTCCTTCTCGAGGATCTCGATACGGCGAAGGATGACTGTCTTCTCCAGCTTCATGTTGGGGATACCGTACATAAGAAGTCCGCCGGGACGGTCCTCCTTCTCATAAACAGTAACTTCATGTCCTCTCCTGTTGAGCCAGAATGCCGTGGAAAGACCTGAAGGACCTGAACCTATTACAGCTACCTTCTTGCCTGTCCTTACCTTGGGCGGATGAGGTACCATCCTTCCCTCTTCAAATGCCTTCTCGATAATGGCATACTCGTTCTCCTTGACTGTTACGGGATCGCCGTTAAGGCCGCATGTACAAGCCTTCTCGCAGAGTGCGGGACATACCCTGGAAGTAAACTCGGGGAATGCGTTCGTAGACATAAGTCTTGCAAGAGCTTCGTCCCAGAATCCCTTATAAACAAGATCGTTCCAGTCGGGGCAGAGATTATTCAGGGGGCATCCTGATACCATACCGCAGATAACATGTCCGTTCTGACAAAAAGGTACGCCGCAGTTCATGCACCTTGCGCCCTGCTTCCTTCTCTCCTCCTCATTAAGAGGTGTGTGGAATTCCCTGTATGTCTTTATCCTTTCGAGAGGTTCCTCGCCGACATTCTCGACTCTCTCGTAATCCATAAAACCTGTTGCTTTACCCATATCCTTAACGCTCCTTATGCCTTTGCCGCCGTATTCTCGTGAAATGCCGCTATCTTAGCTTCGTCTAAGCTCATGCCCTCTGCGGTGTGCTTTGCGATGGACTCCATCATGCGCTTATAGTCATGAGGGATGACCTTCTTGAACTTCGGGATATATCCGTCGATATCCTCGAGGATCTTCTTACCGAGAGGAGAACCCGTTCTCTTTACATGCTCTTCGATAAGGGATGTAAGAGTTGCCTTATCCTCATCGGACTCGACTCTGTAGAAACCTACGAGAGACTTATTAAGCTTAGTGTAAAGGTCATTTTCAGTATCGAGCACATAAGCTATACCGCCGCTCATACCTGCTGCGAAGTTCTTGCCGACGGGGCCTAATACGACTGCCATACCGCCTGTCATATATTCACATCCGTGATCACCCGTTCCTTCTACTACTACCGTTGCACCGGAGTTCCTTACACAGAATCTCTCGCCTGCAAGACCGTTTATGAATGCCTTACCGGAAGTAGCACCGAAGAGAGCTACGTTACCGATGATGATGTTCTCCTCGGGAACCAGGATGGAATCTGAAGGAGGACATACGGAGAGGATACCGCCCGACAGACCCTTACCGAAGTAGTCGTTGGCATCACCTTCGAGGTTCAGTGTAAGTCCCTTGGGGATGAATGCACCGAAGCTCTGTCCGCCTGCACCGTGGCAGTTTACAGTGAACATATCGTCATCAAGTGTGTTGTAGTACTTCTTGGTGATCTCAGCTCCAAGAAGCGTACCCAGTGTCCTGTCGAGGTTACTTACATTGATCTCGATAGTCTTAGGTGTCTTATTCTTTACAGCCTCGGAAAGAGCGGGGATAAGTACCTTCTCATCCTTTGTCTCCTCGAGCTTGAAGTCATATGCATCTGCTTCCTCGAAATGCTTCTTAACGTCAGTCCTTGTTGCATAAGGATCTGAGATGATATCGGAAAGATCGACTCTCGAGGAGTTACCTACATTCTTCTTGATCTTAAGAAGATCGGACCTTCCTACAAGTTCATCTACTGTCCTTATACCGAGCTTTGCCATATACTCTCTCATCTGAGTAGCAACGAATGTCATGAAGTTTATTACATATTCGGGCTTACCGGAGAACTTCTTTCTAAGCTCGGGATTTTGTGTAGCAACACCTACGGGACATGTATCGAGGTTACATACTCTCATCATCACGCAGCCCATGGTAACAAGGGGTGCAGTCGCAAAACCGAACTCCTCGGCACCGAGCATTGCAGCGATGACTACGTCCTTACCGGTAAGGAGCTTACCGTCTGTCTCGATCCTAACCTTGGAACGAAGATTATTCTCGATAAGAGTTCTGTGTGTCTCAGCAAGTCCGATCTCCCAGGGAAGTCCTGCGTTGTGGATGGAGCTTGCGGGAGCAGCACCCGTACCGCCGTCATAACCTGAGATAAGTATTACTCTTGCACCCGCCTTGGCAACACCTGCAGCAATCGTACCTACGCCTGACTCTGATACCAGCTTAACTGAGATCCTTGCATCCTTATTGGCATTCTTAAGATCATAGATAAGCTGTGCCAGATCCTCGATAGAGTAGATATCGTGATGAGGCGGAGGAGAGATAAGGGATACGCCGGGAGTCGAATGACGTGTCTTGGCGATCCAGGGATATACCTTACCTGCGGGAAGGTGTCCTCCCTCACCGGGCTTAGCACCCTGAGCCATCTTGATCTGGATCTCATCTGCGGATGTTAAGTACTTGGATGTAACACCGAATCTTCCTGATGCTACCTGCTTTATGGCAGAGCAGCGATCCTCGTCGGTGCCTTTCGTAAGGATCCTCTCAAGGTCCTCACCGCCCTCACCGCTGTTGGACTTGCCTCCGATGCGGTTCATGGCGATGGCCATACATTCATGTGCTTCCTGAGAGATGGAACCGTAGGACATGGCACCCGTCTTAAATCTCTTGACGATGCTCTCTACGCTCTCTACTTCTTCGAGAGGAATCTCTGCGCCCTCGGGATATGTGAAATCAAGTGTACTTCTAAGTGTGATCTGACGGTCGTCGGAATCGATCTTGGAAGTAAACTGCTTATACATATCGTAAGAACCGTTTCTTGTAGCAAGCTGCAGGAGATGGATCGTCTCGGGATCGTAGAGGTGCTTCTCCTTGCCGCTTCTGGACTTATGCCAGCCCTTTACTGCAAGGCCTGAATCGTATTCTACGTTATAGATATCGAATGCATTCTTGTGAAGGTCATTAGATCTCTTCTCGATATGCTCAAGTCCGATACCGCCTACACGGCTTACCGTATCGGGGAAGTATTCGTTCATCATCTCCTCGCCGATACCGACGGCCTCGAAGATCTTGGATCCCTGATAGGACTGCAGCGTGGATATACCCATCTTAGCGGCGATCTTTACGATACCTGATACGACGGCATTCGTATAAGCTTCGCTTGCCTGTGTGAAATCCTTATCGATGATATCCCTGTCGATAAGATCGTGGATAGTATCAAGTGCAAGATAAGGGTTGATCGCACTTGCGCCGAAGCCAAGAAGCGTCGCGAAGTGATGGACCTCACAGGGCTCAGCTGACTCGAGGATTATCGAGATAGCCGTATTCATCCTTGTTCTTACGAGATATGTTCCGAGGGAAGCTACAGCAAGAAGAGACGGGATAGCAAGATGTGTCTCATCTATTCCTCTGTCCGTAAGGATAAGGATCGTAGCTCCTTCCTCATGTGCCTTATCAGCCTGCTTATAGAGGTTCTCGATAGCATCCTTAAGGGATGTGCCCTTGGTATAGAGCATGGAGATATCAGCTGTCTTTAGGCCCTCGAGCTTACTGTCTCTGATCTTCATGAGATCGAGGTTGGTAAGGATAGGATTCTGGATCTTAAGTACACGGCAGTTCTCTTCCTTATCCTCAAGGATGTTACCTGCTGTTCCGAGATATACGGTAGTATCCGTGATTATCGCCTCACGGATAGAGTCGATAGGCGGGTTGGTGACCTGTGCGAACTTCTGCTTGAAGTAGTCGAACAGAGGGGGCTCTTCGTCAGATAACGGAGGCACAGGGATATCAACACCCATCGCAGCCGTAGGCTCACCGCCGTTAAGGCACATGGGGATGATCTCGTTATTAAGATTACCGTAGCTGTAACCGAAAGCTCTCTGAAGAGTATGAAGGTCTTCGCCCTTTACTCTTACGGGACGCTTATTCTTATTCTTAAGTTCCTTAAGTTCGACCATCATGTGATCGAGCCACTCACCGTAAGGACGGCGGTGCATATATTCTGATTTGATCTCGTCATCCTCGATGATCCTCTGCGCCTTAGTATCTACAAGGAGCATCTTACCGGGACGAAGTCTGTCCTTCTTAACGATGCTTGATGCGGGGATACCCTCGAGAGCACCGACCTCGGAAGAGAGGATAAGATATCCGTCATTCGTAATGTAGTATCTTGAAGGACGAAGTCCGTTACGGTCGAGTACGGCACCTATGAGGTCACCGTCCGTGAAAATGATCGAAGCAGGACCGTCCCAAGGCTCCATCATCGTCGCGTAGTACTGATAGAAAGCTCTCTTCTCGCGGCTCATGGTATCGATATGCTGCCAGGGCTCGGGGATCGTGATCATGACCGCAAGAGGAAGCGGTACGCCTGCCATCATCATGAACTCCAATGTATTATCGAGCCTTGCGGAGTCGGAGCCCGTCACATCCATCATCGGATAGATATCTTCATATCTTCCGTCGAAGTGGTTGCTTCTTAAGATATTCTCACGTGAGAGCATCTTATTCATATTACCTGTTATGGTATTGATCTCACCGTTATGTACCATCATGCGGTTAGGATGAGATCTCTGCCAGGAAGGATTGGTATTAGTAGAGAATCTTGAGTGAACGATACCTACTGCGGAAGTATACTCGCCGCAGCTTAAATCCTTATAGAAAGTACGGAGCTGACCTACGAGGAACATACCCTTATAGACGATAGTCCTGCAAGAGCAAGAGCATACATATGTATCGTCGTTCTCTTTCTCGAATACGTTTCTTGCAAAATAGAGCTTACGGTCGAACTCGAGATCGGTAGCACAATCCGAAGGGCGCTCGATAAAAGCCTGCCAGATATTGGGACGGGACTTTAATGCCTTGCTTCCGAGAACTGAGCCGTCTACCGGAACTTCTCTCCAGCCGAGGAAATTAAGACCTTCCTTGACAAGGACCTTCTCGAAGACCTTCTTAGCAGCGATAAGCTTATCTACGCTCTGGGGAAAGAAGAACATGGCGATACCGTAAGATCTCTGACCACCGAGCTTGATATCGGACTTTTCACAGACTTTCGAGAAGTATTCGTGTGATATCTGAAGGAGCACGCCGACACCGTCACCGGTCTTACCTTCGGCATCCTTACCCGCTCTATGCTCAAGAGTCTCTACGATCTTCAGTGCATCGTCCACCACCTTGGAAGAAGGTGTACCGTCGATCCTTACGACTGCACCGATACCGCAGTTCTCATGCTCGTTCATGGGGTCATAAAGGCCATGACGGGGCATCGGGCTCTGAACCCTGTAATTGTCCACCTTTTGATTAACCATATACCGCTTCTCCTTTTTTACCGCAAAAGAAAAGTGCTTATCGACAGCGGAGAGTATCCGCATCAATAAGCACCATTGCTTAAATTATTCAATTGCAATATTTTTACTCTTTTTTCATGAGCATGTCAAGTAAGCATTTACCAGAACATATTTTCGTTTTATAATACACACCTGAGGCATTACCAGAAGCGGTAGGCGGTTGACCTCTACTCCCCCTATTGGAGGAAGGAGGTGGTTATATGAGCGATTATGAAATGCTGAGCTTAGTTCTCATGATAGGCATGTTGGTCGTATCTATAATAGCCCTTTGTTTTAAGAACAAAGACTAAACCGCCCGTAGCCTGAAGAACTTGGGCGGTCTATAACTTAAGTTCTGAGGTCACCGTCTATCGGTAATGCCTCTTTATGTTTTGATTTTAGCATCAGGGAGACATGCAGTCAACGGATCCGCCCATAGAAACATCCTGTCACTTCTGCCCTACATAGGTAACAACATTAGTAGTAAGATGACTCACGATATCGTCTCTCGGGATATCGTATTTCTGAGGGACTACCGTCTCCTTAAGGGCAGTCCATTCTCTGAAGATATCAGCAATGATCTCCTGCATCTTTATCGTAGGGATGTTCACCTCAAACTGAGGCTCAAGATCCTCTCCTGTCGCCTGATCTTTCTCCTTCACTTCGGAATTCACTATAAGGCATACGATGCCCTTATCCTTTATGCCATCTCTTATCTCAATGAGCTTATCTTTGAATGACTCCTCATTCTCTACATGTTCCAGAGCAGACACGGCAAGGGTCAGATCGTAACTGTCCTTTGAGATAGCATAGTGTTCGATCGTATCCACTACTCCGTTGATATTATCTGCTACACCATACTCACAAGCATTATCCATGAGCTTATCTATTGCGATATCAAGTATATCCACGCAGTCGACTTTACAGTTCAGCTCCTGAGCCAGGAATATGCTGTTCCTTCCTACTCCACATCCTAAGTCCAATATCCTGATGTTTTCATGTCCGGAAATAAGAGGTACGATCTCGCGTACGGTCTTTATCGGCTTACGAAGCCAGCTGTCGGAACTATATAGATTCTCATCGGTATAGATCTTCGTATGAGATCTCTTCTCGCTCTCCCTTATCCTGTCTATCCTTGCATCCTGCATATCGTTCCTCCCACTGTGGTATCCATTCTAACACAACGGTGTAGATCCCATAAAAGCACTGAAAACATTGAACTCTATGAATCATAGATTGTAATATCCGGTGGGATTTGTATACTGAATTCATCAGACACGACAAGGAGAACGTCAATGGACACAAAGGGATTCGGTGCTTTTATAGCTCAGGAACGCAAGGCTCTGGGAATGACCCAGAAAGAACTCGCAGATAAGCTCATGGTCACGGATAAGGCCATAAGCCGATGGGAGAACGGTCACGGCTATCCTGATATAGAGACACTCGAAGACTTATCCGAAGCGTTGGGATTATCCCTTCTCGAGCTCATGCACAGCAAGAGACAGAAAGATGTATCCGTTTCCCTTGAAGAAGCCAGCAGGACCATATCCGATACAATAAAGATCAATATCGATGACAGGAAGAAGGAGAGGAAGATAACAGCGCTGATCTTCGCTTCTTCGATGGTAGTCATGTTACTGATATCGATCTTCAAGGAGATCGCACCGGTCATATGGATAGCAGAAGCCTTAGGGGCGATCTATCTTATCGCTTCGGTCTTTATGTTCGTCGACTCGAAGAAGAACAGGAATGCAAGGCATATGCTGATCGGCATACTTCTTGCCATGATACCGCTGTTCATACTGCTCCTGCTCCTTACAACGTCTGTAGCAATCACAACTAACTGATCTCCAAGGAGGAATCTAATATGTCAGACAAAGAAACTGCCCTTAAGGGCGGTAAGTTAAAGTACGCCATTTTTCTTGCGATCTACGTGGTATTCATCCTGATTTTACCCAAGATCATGCATCTGCAGTACTTCCAGATAATAATGTACATACTCATGGGAATAGCAGGACTTATCATCAGTAAGGATGATCTTAAGAAGGCAGGCACCATGTGGAAGGCTCACCCGATAAAGAACGTCCTTATCATAGTAGGAATGCTCATACTGACCGTGATAATAGATAATATCTTTATCATCCCCTACGGACTTCTTTATGCAGAACAAGCTTCTTCCATGAACGAAAGCAATATCGCCGCTGCTTCTCAGGTGATCAATCCCGTATTGATGATCGTATCCTTGGGAATATTGGGTCCGATAGTAGAAGAAACCGTATTCAGGCATATCCTCGTATCCAAGGCAAGCATGGTATTCCCAAAGGCTCTTATGGTCATACTCGCGTCTGCAGCTTTTGCCATGATCCATATGCACGCTTTTACCCTGATGGAATTCCTATTCGTTCTCCCCCACTTCGGCACTGCGCTTCTGTGGTCCGTACTGCTCCTAAAGCAAAAGAACATCACATCGGTCTATGCCTTGCATATACTTAACAATCTCCCGACGTTTCTCATGATGCTCCTATGACCATAAAGGCTCCGTACTCATGTGGGTACGGAGCCTTCCTTCTATATCTTCCCTTATGGTCATATATCAGATATTATTCACGGTACCTATGAACAGAGGTGTTCCCGTCTCTACATCTACGATGGCGTATACAAACGGTCTGGTAAGGTATATGTGTTCGCAGTATTCAGCGTCGTTACATGCCAATGCCATCTCGGAAGTCGCCGCGGATGCCGTCGGTCCCGTGCTGTCCACTTCTATATGCGTACAATGGACAACGTCGGATATAAAAAGAGGCTTGTCGCTCATATTGGAAAGATCTGACAGCTCAGGACTGAATACATCGTTCATGCCCATTTGGGTCAATGTCCCGGGAAGAGAAGCACTGTAATCACATGTAAACTCAGGAATTCGCACTTCGACATCAAGGGAATCATCCATAAGATCCCAGTATCTCGCATACTGCTCGGCGGTCATGGAGGAAGCAAATTCATTAGCATCTATATCATCATTTTCAGGGAGGATCGCCATAAAGGCATACTGCCCGCCTGTATACTTGAGGATAAATCCGCGGGCATCCACTGCAAAGAATGAAGCATCTGCATCCCCGTTGATCATATCAGCCCACGGGAATGAGCCGTCAGCATTCCTGAACCTTGTATCGGTAGTTATCTCCAGCGGACCTCCCGCCCATTCGGCATCGAAAGCTATCGCGTTGATAAGTACCGAAGCCGTATCGTCGCGAAGTCCATCCACTATATGAGGGATCATCCCGTTAGTCTGACTGTTGACCCAGCCGTTGATCTCATCTGCTGCAACAGAACCGCTTACGAATGAACACACCTGTGCATTATAGTACTGCGTCACGTGATCGAGATAATCCTGATACACTCCGATATCAAGACTGTCATTGATCCAGATACTGTTAGCCGAATGAAGCTCTATCCCGCTCACGTTGTTGAGCTCGGAATTATATACAGAAGCAAAGGACTGAAGTGCCTCAGGAGTCTGTCCCGGCAGTAAGACTTCAGTAATCTGGTCAAGTGTATCTCCTGCCGCACCGGCAGATACCATAGAAAAGGCAAAGAGGATCGAAGCCGGAGATATCATCATATTGCCTTCAGCTTCCAAGGCCTGTCTTGCATAAAGGTCTATTGCAAATTCAAGGTAGGGATCTCTTACGCTCTCATCTATTTCCTGAACTTCAAATGAGCTCAGATCGATACATCTGACGTCAGGACTAATTTCATGGACTTCGATGATATCGGGATGGTCGACTTCTACTTCAGAGGTCTCCGTACAAGTCGTCTCAATAGAAGTAGCATCGGGTACGTTATTGTCTTCAAAAGACGCATGGTAAGTACAGTTGGTCAGGATCACTCCTGCCAGTATCGCAGAGGAAAACGTGATGGTCCTTTTCTTCATAGCTTCACCTCCCTACGCCCTATAAGACGTAAAGAGGTGAAAAAGGTTGCATCGATATTATTCTTTTTCTTCTATCGCAGCGGGCTCATCCCCGTAAGTTACGCCTGCGCCTGCATTGGGATGGAATGCCGAGAAGCCCAGGTCTATGGCAAAGAGCACCAGGAGCACTATACATATAGGCTTTACTTTGTCCTTCGGGATCTTCTTATAAAGGTTGTCCAGCATCGGAGCGAAGAGATATGTAAAAGCTACTCCCGCAAGGCCGAATACGAAGAGTCCCTCAAGGCAGATCCTGCCGTGGATATTAAGGAAGTATCCGTTATAGTCCCACCACTTCGTGTGGAAGAGCATTTCGAGAGCCCAGGCGGCAAAGTATTCAAGTGCACCGCATGCCACGAATGCTCCCATGAACAGAAGACCCGGTCTGTGCCTCAAAGGACGAAGACCGATTATTATCACCAGACCGCCTACACCATAGATGGGAAGCCATGGGCCGAACATGGTACCTCTGTTGGCAAGGACACCTTCGTTAAGGAGCGTATAGAAGACTTCCCACACCCAGCCTACGAATGCGAAGGAGAAGAAGAACAGTACTATGGTCGAGAAGGAATACTTCCTGTCGTAGTCGATCTTGATCCACTGACGCTTCTCAAGTGCCTTTATCTGATATGCATCTTCAGGATATACGCCAAGAGATACATTGGATACTGCCAGCATCCTGTCGTTAAGAAGTACATACTTGTCGCTCTCATCCACCTTGATCTCACGAAGGGACATATAAGCTTCTGCGTATGCACATTCCTTCATGGGATTCAAGAGGAATACTGCCAAAAGGTTATATGTAAAGCCTGAGAGGAGATATCCTACACCGTATACCACGTCGAGAAGGAAGAGATTTCTCTTGTCTCCGCGGGTAAGTTCCTTGGACAGCGCGAAAGCCTCTCTCCACTCTATCTCGGGATTCTCCGCAAGGATATAAGGGATCATGGAATACTCGTAGGACTTTATGATGCCGCCTATTATCGTGAAGTTCCAGAGCAGCTGGAAGAAATACTTTATGACCATTACCTTGGCGACATTAGGGGTCTTGCCGTGCTTATATACGAACAGGAGCCTGTCGAGCTTAGTCTCGGAAAACCTTCGATGCTCCAGGAAATATCTGCACTTACCTACCGTTATTATGTTCTTTACGAAGACGTTAAGAAGGAACAGTATTATCGCGAAGAGGAAGATAACAATGGATCTGGAGATACTCCCCTGGAATACCAAGGTGTTGATACCGTTTAATATTCCGAATCCGAAAGAGCCTGAAGAAGACATCTGATTGACGAATACCGACAGAACGCCTTTGGTATATTTCCTGGCAGTGTTATCCGCATCGGTATTTATCTTTATGAGCTCCTGCCCCTCGACAAATTCCTCTATTACATCCGCATTGGACTTACCCGTAGCTCTGTCCAGGAACATCTGTGTCTGCTGCTGGACAACGGTAGTCTCAGTACCTATCCTGGCTTCACCTGTACTAAGTGAATAACCGCCTACTATGACGCCGACTAAGAAGACGACGATAACATTGACAAAATATTTGGAGCGGAAACCTTTCCAGGCTTCCGTCAATAACTTCTTTAAACTTAAATGTCCCATACAAGTAATGTATCACATTTATTTGCATATGGCTCAGATAATATTCGCGCTTATGAACTCCATAGAAAGATCGAACATGGTATAGCCGGCATCTCCGGAGAATGCGTGATCTGCGCCTTCAACCGTCACGACCTCTACAGAAGGAAAAGCCTCGCCTGCCTGCTCAAAATACTCAGGATAGGAAAGTCCCAGTGCATCACCCGTATCGCCCGCAAAGAGGATAACATTGCCGTCAAACTCAGGGATATATTCGAAGATATCGAAAGCGAGCATCTCTTCGATAAAGTCATGACCCAGATAGTAAGGGAAAGATACCGACTCAGGGATGGGAGAGCCTTCAGGAATGAACATCCTCACCATATCGCTCATAAGGAAAGCAGGCTCCATAAGTATGAGAGCATTGATATCATTCTCCCTCTGAGATGCAACAACAGTAGACACTTCTCCTCCGAAGCTGTGTCCGAACAGGAAAATATTGTCCTTATCTACGATATCCAAAGTCATGATGCCGTCCAGCACTGCATTAAGATCCTTTACCTCCGAGGTAAGGCACATATCCAGCTGCTCTCCGTCGCTGTGAGACTCCCCTTCGGGACCTCCCGCAAAATCAAAGAGGACACAAGCGATTCCCTGCTGTGCATAATTCTCTGCCAGTTCTTCGTATTCGTCACAAGATACACGAAGGCCGGTTGCAACTATTACCATAGGGAAAGGTCCGTCTCCTTCGGGAAGATAGATCCTGCCACCAAGGCAAAGATCGTCCCTATAAAAGCTAATATCAATAAGTCCGTCTTCTTCTGAAGTGATAACGGGATCAGATGTCTCATAGGAGAAATCAAGTTCCAAGATCTCTTCTTCAGCGGAGGAAGTCTCAGCAGAAGTACTCTCCTCTGTAGTGGTAGTCTCCTCAGTAGTAGTAGTGGTCTCTTCCTCAGTACGCTTCGTCTCCGGAGGAGCTTCCCTCTCTTCGACAGGCGTGCTGCACGATACTGCAGTAAACATGGATGCCGCGACAAGCAAAGCAAGGACTTTCTTCATGGGAACTACCTCCTGAAAAAATATATGATCGTTATATCAAGATCGACTAAGAGTCACTTTCATCTGAATAATACTGTCAAAAGAGCGCCAAGATAAGGGATATCGCTACGTTGATCAAGGTCCATACAAAATAAACTGCTGGAAGCCACTTAGTATTACGGAATACGATAAACATAGCTATTCCGCATATTATATATGCACAAGACAATACTAGAGCAGTCTTGCAGGCAGTGATCCTGCTTTCCGTGTATGCGTTATGATAAGGTGCTTGATGGATCTCGAAGATACTCGTGTCTTCCTTTATGACATTGTCATTCAGGTCAATCTCGATCAAATTGGTAACATTGTCTATAGCTGAGTTATGAGCAGTTATCGGAACAGGCGGTTTATCTTCTCTTGCATTCAAAGATCGGATACGACCCGCCAGAAAGAATACATTAAAGCAAGATGTGAGCAACCATAATAACGCCAGTATACCGGTCGCGACCATTCTCTTTTTATCAGGGTTTCTTTTATTCTTTTCCATGTTCTAATTATATTCAATCGTGTCGGGATATGAATGGATAAATATTAAGTTTCTTTGAACAATCATGGACACAAAAGAATACTGCCCCGAATGATCGGAGCAGTATCGTTGTTCTTTTGTCTTTTGTTATTACTTGAGTCTTGCTTCGAGCGCAGCCTTCTGATCCTCGTAGCCGGGCTTTCCGAGAAGAGCGAACATGTTCTTCTTGTAAGCCTCAACACCGGGCTGGTTGAAGGGATTTACAGCAAGAAGGTAACCGGAGATACCGCATGCCTTCTCGAAGAAGTAGATGAGCTCACCGAGGTTGTAAGCATTCTGCTCAGCCATGTGAACTGCCATATTGGGAACCTTACCGTCAACGTGTGCAAGTACCGTACCCTGCATAGCCTTCTTGTTTACTTCGTTCATGTCCATACCGGAAAGGAAGTTAAGTCCGTCAAGGTTAGCAGGATCGTTGGGGATCTCGAAAGATCTTCTGGGAGCGTCGATATTAACGACTGTCTCGAACATGATCCTTGCGCCGTCCTGGATGAACTGACCCATGGAGTGAAGGTCTGTAGTGTTATCTACACCTGCGGGGAAGATTCCTCTTAAGTCCTTACCCTCGGACTCACCATAGAGCTGCTTCCACCACTCTGTCATGTAGTGGAAAGAAGGCTCGTAGTTTACCATTACCTCTGTGGAATAGCCGGACCTTAAGAGACAGTTTCTAACAGCTGCATACTGGTAGCAGGGGTTCTCCTCAAGAGACATCTTCTTATATGCCTTGGATGCGTCCTTAGCACCCTTCATGAGCTCTCTGATATCGATGCCGGATACAGCGATAGGAAGAAGTCCTACTGCAGTAAGAACGGAGAATCTTCCTCCTACGTCATCGGGAACTACGAAGCTCTCGTAACCCTCTTCGTCAGCGAGACCCTTAAGAGCTCCCTTAGCCTTATCTGTTGTAGCGTAAATACGGTTCTTAGCCTCTTCCTTACCGTACTTATTCTCCATGTAAGCACGAAGGATACGGAAGGCGATAGCGGGCTCCGTTGTCGTACCGGACTTAGAGATGATGTTGAGGGAGATATCCTTACCCTCGATGATGTCCATCATGTCTGCAAGATATGTAGCGCTGATGGAATTACCGCAGAAGAGGATGATAGGGCTCTTCCTTACCTTCTTGGAAGCAACATTTGCAAAAGAGTGATTAAGGAGCTCGATAACTGCTCTTGCTCCGAGGTAGGATCCGCCGATACCGATAACAACGAGTACGTCAGAATCTCTTCTGATCTTCTGAGCTGCCTTTCTTATACGTGCAAACTCTTCCTTATCGTAGTTTGTGGGAAGATCGAGCCAGCCGAGGAAATCATTTCCGGGACCGTTCTTCTTGTGAAGCATGTCATGAGCCGTCTTAACCTGAGGCTCCATTCTCTTTACGGCCTCTTCACCGCCGATAAAAGGAAGTACGTTTGAATAATCAAGTGTGATCATAATTCCAGTTCTCCTCCATAGATTTATTGAACCACTGAAAGTATACACCCGTCGAAAACCCGTGTATGTTACAAATTGCCCTTTTGCAACAGAAAACAGCCGATTTTTAACAAAAAACCGACTGTTTTGATATCAAGTGTAAGATTTCTAACAAAAATCCGATTATTTTAGGAAACCGTTGATGATCTGCTCCTCTGCTTCCTGCTCCGTAAGACCGAGTGTCATGAGCTTGTTGATCTGATCTCCCGCGATCTTACCTATAGCTGCCTCGTGTACCAGGGATGCTTCGACATTATGTGCCTCAAGAGCGGGAACAGCCAGGATGGTTCCGTTATCCATGATGATGGAATCACACTCCGTATGGCCTGAGCATGCCGCATTGCCCTTGATGCAGAGGTCGAGCTTCTGGTAGGAATCGTCTCTTGCTACGGACCTGGATACGATATCTGCAGACGAACCGTCACCGTCAAGGACTACATCGTAAGAGCTGTAAGCCTGCTGCTTGCCGTGAGTCATGAGCCTCTCATGAACGATGAGCTTTGCCCCTGCCTTAAGCTCTGCGGTACTTGTCCTGTTGGTAGAATCGACTCCCTTTATCTGGACCATCTCCATCTCCATGACGGATCCTTCGTCCATATGGATCTCGGTGCCGGGATTTAATATCCTCTGACCTTCGCCGTCACCTGAGCCGTAATGCTTCTCCACATACTTAACGCGGGCATTCTTGCCGATAAAGAACCTGTGGACACCGTCGTGCTCAGAATCCTGCTTGCCGCAGTTATCGATACCGCAGCCTGCTACGATGACGACATCGCTGTCCTCACCTACATAGAAATCGTTATATACCACTTCCTTGATGCCCGAAGCGCTGATGACAACGGGGATATGTACGCTCTCCTTCTTGGTACCGGGCTTGATGGTAATGGTGATACCTGAGCCGTCGTCCTTGGAGACTATATCTATATTGGCAGTGGTATTTCTTCCTGCGAGTTTGCTGTTGGCCCTGAAGTTATATGCACCGACAGGTACTTCGTGAAGGTCTGCGACTTCTTCTATTATCCTCTTCTGGATCTCATCTAACTGTTCCATCACTTATCACCTTCCTTGTCGAGATTGAGCATGGAGCATGCATCTACTGCCGCATCCGTACCGATGATCTGGGGAAGGATCTCCTCGCCCTTGCCCTGCTTGGTGATCTTACCGTCTGCAAGGACTACTATCTCGTCAGCGATCTTTAAGATCCTCTCCTGGTGAGAGATGATGATTATTGAACCTGTGGTAATGTCCTTCCTCATCTTCTCGAAGATTCTGGTAAGGTTCTGGAAGCTCCAGAGGTCTATACCGGCCTCTGGCTCGTCAAATACGGAAAGCTCCGTCTTCCTTGCAAGAACAGTCGCGATCTCGATCCTCTTGAGCTCACCGCCCGAGAGAGAACCGTTGACTTCACGATTGATATAGTCCCTTGCACAAAGACCTACCTCAGAGAGATATGTACAAGCCTCGGGGATCTTAAGATCCTTGCCTGCTGCGATCCTTAGAAGGTCTATTACCTTGATGCCCTTGAACTTGACGGGCTGCTGGAAAGCAAATCCCACGCCCTTCCTGGCACGCTCGGTTATGTTGAGCCCGGTGATATCCTCACCGTTTAAGATTATCTGTCCTTCATCAGGCTGTACGATACCTGCGATGATCTTGGCGAGAGTAGACTTACCTCCGCCGTTAGGTCCCGTGATGACTACGAACTTGCCGTCGTCTATCTTGAGGTTCAGTCCGTTTATTATCGTCTTGGAGTTATCGCCTTCGTCGACGGTAAAGGAAATGTTCTTAAGTTCAAGCATTTCGTTATCTCCTTATAACTTTTCTTCCTCGAGGATTATACATCAATTCCCCCTCTGCAGATAGGTTTTAGTGAAAAGCATTTTGCCGAAAGTCTCCTGTCAGTATATAATAGCCTCATGTCATCTTTTACAACTGCAGACAGTAAGATACATATACTCTATCTAGTCAAGAACGCACCGGGTGTAAGCTATCAGATGCTCCTTGACAAGTGCATGGAGTCCTTATATATCGACTTCTTTACTTTCTGCGAGGTGTATAACGAGCTCATCGCCGGCAACCTCATGGACAAGACAGAGGCTGATACGGGTACGGGAGAGGTCGTAGGTACTAACGAGACCCTCTCTATCACCAAGGGCGGAGAAGCGATCCTCGAAGACGTCGAGAGCACCCTTAACAGACAGGTATTAGCTTACCTTAAGAAGGCAGCGGCCGAACTCAAGGAAGCTGTTGAAGATACTAATTCCGTTAAGGCTTTCGCAGAGCCCTCCAAGGATGACGACGGCACATATACCGTGTCCCTCTCCTCTACTAAGGGCGGACGTGATTTCCATGCGTCCTTTAAGGTATCCAGCCACGAGATGGCCGAAGCCGTATGCAGGAGCTGGAGGAACCGCTCCGGAAGGATAAGCAGTGTCTTTATTGATGAATTGCTCAAAATGTAAGGGCATTTCGCTTTATTTTTATACTTTAATCTAAGTACATACATTTCCCCATACGCAATATAATTAACTTGTTATGAAGAACATAAAAGGAGAACTATTATGAAGAACAAGTTACTCAAGATGGTCGCTGTTGCTATGGTTGCATGCGTAGGATTCTCCATTGCATCCTGCGGCAAGAAGGAAAAGGGCCTTACGATCAACGAAGGCAAGCTCATCATGGCTACAAATGCTGCCTTCGCTCCTTATGAATATTATGATGGTGATACTATCGTCGGCATCGACGCAGAGATCGCCGCTGAGGTCGCTTCAAGACTCAACCTCGAGCTCGAGATCCAGGATGTAGCTTTCGATTCCATCATCGCAGGCGTACAGTCCGGCAAGTACGATATCGGCTGTGCAGGCATGACAATTACTGACGAGAGACTTCAGTCAGTCAACTTCACTACACCTTATGCTACAGGTATCCAGTCCATCATCGTAAAAGAGGGTTCTGAGATCACTGATATCGATACTCTTATCGACGGCGACTATATCGTAGGTGTTCAGCAGGGTACAACAGGTGATCTCTACATGTCCGATGATATCGGAGATGACAGGATCGACCGTTACAACAATGGTGCAGATGCGATCCTTGCTCTTAACAACGGCAACGTAGACGCAGTAGTCATCGATAACCAGCCCGCACTTGCTCTTGTAGAAGCTAACGAAGGTCTTATCATCCTCGAGACTCCTTATACAGAGGAAGAATACGCAATGGCAGTAAACAAGGACAACACAGAACTCCTTAATGAGATCAACAGAGTTCTTGCAGAGATGGAATCAGACGGTACTATCGATGCCATCATCGAGAAGTACATCCCTTCCGAGGGCTGATATAAACAGCATTTGATAATTCGCACGAGGGCGGAAATACTCTTTATTTCCGCCCTTTAATTTTTTACAATGGGAACAGATTTTAAAAGCGGAGGAAGAAATGCCTTACTTATGCCTTGCGATCCCTGCCTGGCTTCAGAAGCTGCGGGACGAATTCTATCTTAACTTCATAGACGATGACAGATACCAGTATATTCTCAAGGGACTTCTGGTAACCCTCGAAGTAACTTTCTTCGCCGTTATACTCGGTATCCTTCTGGGTATAATCGTTGCCATCATAAGATCTACACACGACAAGCTCATAGGTGATATGAGACCCGGCGCAGGCAAAGCTGTCCTTCGCATCCTTAATGCTATCGCCAATGTCTACCTCACCATCATCCGCGGTACCCCTGTAGTAGTACAGCTCATGATCGCGTACTTCATAATCTTTGCAACATCCAATAATAAGGTGCTCGTAGCGGTTATCGCATTCGGATTCAATTCCGGCGCATACGTAGCCGAGATCGTAAGATCGGGTATCATGAGCATTGATAACGGACAGTTCGAAGCCGGCCGTTCCCTGGGATTTAATTATGTCCAGACAATGATATATATCATCATTCCTCAAGCCTTCAAGAACATCCTCCCCGCACTTGCCAACGAGTTCATCGTCCTTATCAAGGAGACTTCCGTATCAGGTTACGTAGGACTTCAGGATATGACCAAGGGAGGCGACATCATAAGGAGCCGCACATATTCGGCATTCATGCCCCTTATCGCGGTAGCACTGATCTACCTTGTCATCGTAATGTTCTTCAGCAAGCTCGTATCAATTCTCGAGAGGAGGCTCAGGACCAGTGAAAGAAAGTAATAACGGACCCCTTATATCGATCAAGGATCTTAAGAAATACTATAACGGTGATGAGATCAAGGCACTGGACGATATCTCGACAGATATCTACCCCGGCGAAGTAGTTGCCATCATCGGACCTTCCGGTTCAGGTAAGTCTACGCTCCTTCGTTCTCTTAATCTCCTGGAGCGTCCTACCGCTGGCACCATCACGTTCGAAGGTGAAGATATCACTTCTCCCAAGACTGATATCAATAAGCTCCGCCAGAAGATGGGAATGGTATTCCAGCACTTTAACCTCTTCCCTCACCTGACTATCCTGGACAATATGACACTTGCTCCCAGAAAACTTCTGGGAATGAGCAAGGAGGATGCCGAGGCAAAGGCCCTCGAGCTCCTGGATAAGGTTGCATTGAAGGACAGGGCAAATGCTTACCCGAGTCAGCTCTCAGGCGGACAGAAACAGCGTATCGCTATCGTAAGAGCCCTTTGCATGTCACCTGACGTGCTCCTCTTCGACGAACCCACATCCGCTCTCGACCCCGAGATGGTCGGAGAGGTGCTCGATGTTATGAAAGACCTTGCTAAAGACGGCATGACCATGGCAGTGGTTACTCATGAGATGGGATTTGCACGTGAAGTTGCATCTCGCGTTATCTTTATGGAAAGTGGTAAAATAGTAATTGAAGGATCTCCCGATGAGATCTTCAACGATCCTGATAACGAGCGTCTCAAGACATTCCTTGCCAAGGTACTTTGATGAAAGAATCACAACTGAAGCTTCAGTCACTCATCGACGTCCTTAAAGGACACGATGTCGTGATCCAGACTCATAACTATCCTGACCCGGATGCGATCGCTACAGCCTTCGCTCTACGGTATCTGCTCGGCCTTTACAACATAAATGCCAGATGCGTTTACTGCGGCAAGATAGACAAGCTGTCCACTCAGCTGATGATAAGGGAGCTTCACATAGATATCGCCTTGGCGGATACCCGTCCTCCCAGGGATGAAGATTATATAATCACGGTAGACGGTCAGAGGAGCAATTCCAACTTTACCGATATACCGGGCGAGGAAGTCGCCTGCATCGACCACCATCCGTGGACCACTTCTTATGAATACAAGTTCGTGGATCACAGGGCATACGGAGCATGTGCTACCATAATCGTCGACTATTTTCTTGATAATGACATAGATATCCCCGCAGATATCGCTACAGCCCTTCTCTACGCCATCAAGGTGGATACGAATAACTTCTGCCGCCGCGTCACCGAGGAGGACATAAAGGCTTTCGCTAAGCTCAATGCCATAGCAGATCTTAAGGTCATGACAAGGCTCGGCAGCAATGAGCTGGAGCTTACTGACCTTCGCGCATATGGAGCCGCCATCCAGAATATCGTAGTATACGACGTCATAGGGTTCGTACATATCCCCTTCGATTGTCCTGACGGTCTGGTGGCAATGGTATCAGACTTTATCCTTTCGTTGGACAGCGTCGAGCTGGCCATAGTCTATGCAGATCGTGACGGTGGCTTTAAGTTCTCCGTAAGGTCAGAGATGGACGACGTCCCTGCAGGAACTATCACAAAGATGGCTCTGGAAGGCATAGGAGACGGCGGCGGTCATGCGGAGATGGCAGGAGGCGTCATATACCCCAGCTTCGCTCATGAGTCTGGACATAACATTGATGCTCCTATAAGGGACAGGTTTATGACCGCCTATAAGAAGCTGCACAAATCATAAGTCTGAAGATATCTCTATTACAATGAATTCACCTGCCTGAAGGGTGTGCCTTACGTCACTCCTTGACAGGCTTCTCGTATTAAGGAGCTCTCCGAAAGCGGAATACCTTCTTATTATCGCGCTGTCCATGGTTAGATCGACCCCATCGATGATGAACTGCTGCTGAGTATCCGAATCGTTAGCTACTATAAGGTATTTTGTATTGCCGTTCTCCAGGAGCGATACGGAACAATCTGAGTTGAACTGCGTAGCACTGAACGCCGAATTGCTGTCCAAAGGCTCGGTTACTTCGTAATAGAGTGAATTGGCATGTCTTGTAAATCGAAGCTGTGACAAGGTATTCAATATAACGGAAGGAGCCGTTCCTACGAATACATCCGATGTCTCCGTATCTACAGGTCTTCTGCTGACATTAACATCTATCATGACCATCCTTACAGAGTCGTTGACTGCGATCGATGCTATCTGGGCAGCCGTTACTCTCGAAGGATCTCCCGCGATATTCAGGGATCTTATGAACTCACCTGATTCTGCACCTCTTGAAGGAAATCTCGGTGCATCGTAGCCTATTGTATCGAAGGAACCGTTTATGAGGTCACCGTAACCGGTCGTGTTATACGTAAGATCGATGGTCATGTCCATTGTATGGTAATCGGCGTTGGATATTACCGTTCCGCCTTCATAGAGCATACCGTCAAGGAATACTATCTTATCCTTTACTTCGGAATAATACTCGGAAGATGCGATAAGGCTCATAACGTGAGATACATATGCACCTCTCTGAAGATCAGTCTCGAAGACACCATCAAGATCTGAGATCTCGATATAGATCGTGTCATACTGCCTGCTCCAGGGAAGCGCAGTACCGTTATCGATCCTTATCTTTCCGTAATCAGATCTTACGGAACCGCAAAGATAACCGAGCCAGGAATCAATGGAATCCTGATCAGCATAGGAACCTATAACGAACCACGGCAGGGACTCCGCGCCCTTTACGAGCTGCATTCCCGTCTCAAGTGAATCAGGACCCGTTCCGTAATAAGCCTCCGAAGAGAAATCCGAAGTACAAAGGGGGATATTCGCAAGTCTCACAGTCGAAGGCTTTCCAGCCTCAATCCCTTCCCTGTACTCATCGGGGATCGAATCGATATCGTATCTGTCCTCACCCACATAGACATTATCGATATAGAGGGTACCTTCTCCTTCAAATGATATATTGAGCCTTACTGTCTCGTCGGCCAGCATGTTGCCCGTAACAGCGAATACAGTTGAATATTCCTGCATCTTGCCGCTGACATCATCTGCACTGAGACCGACATCACCGAATCTCTCACCGCTCAGCCACATCTTGACATTGTATACGGATCCGTCGCATCGAACCGTAAAGCTCATGCGATAGAAAGTATCGTCAGAGAAGTTATCCGTAGAATTACCGTAAAGGACCTGTGATATGGCATGCACTCCCTGCCCTGCACCGGTAAGTCTTCCGGAAGTAGCTGAAGGGCCGGACACTGACGGATTAGTATAAGACGTAAGAGCTGTACCTTCGCCTATGACTTCCCATGCACTGTCACCTGCCACGGAATAGTCTATGACACATGTATCGCCCGCCAGGATAGAATCAGCAGGAACTGAAGTGTTGACCTGTATTCCTGACAATACCTTTACCATATACAGATTGCTGCCCGTGGCGGTGAATATCTTATCTGATGCGCCCTTGAACACTGCATCAACATTACCTGCATTCGACGTAAGATCAGATACCCTTCCGTTAGCATCCGAGATAAGGCACGCCTTACGGTCGGAAGTGACAACAATGATCCTTCCTTCGGAAGAGAGAACCAGATCCACGGGATCTATGGAAGATATATCCAGATCCCTTATCTCGGTCTCCCCGTCATCTGAAGATTCGACGATGACTATCCTTCCGTTCTCGGTAAGGAAGCAGAACTTATCTTCGCAGCAGTCAGCGTCGATTATCACGGATTCCTCATCAAGAACACCTTCAGTATCTATCTGAGAAAAGATATAGCCGTTAGAAGTCTCATAGAACTTGTTATCTGAAGTAACTGCGATAAGGCGATCGTCGTTGGATATTATCCTCAAGCCGTTTGTATCGAACGAAGGAGCAAGGTCATAGCCGCTTCCGGAATTGAATACCTTGAGTCCCCCGTCAGAATAGACCACCAGTACCGATCCGTTGACACAAGCGATCCTAGAAGCCTCCGCAGAGTTATCGGAAGTAGCCATAAGATCGAAGTTACGTCCGTCATTAGAGGAATATACCCTGCCGTCAAGAGTCACGGCATATACTACGTCACTTGATGCACATATGTCGGCAAATACTGCCGTATCGTCCTCGAAAGGCTTCACCAGCGGACCTGCCGTTATATCTGCGATGAGCTTGCCGCTCTCGGTAAGAGCCACGACTACGTTATCAAGTGATACCGTGTCTGTTATATGGTCATTGAGCCAGTTACCCTCGCTGTCTTCGACCTCGTTAAGAAGACCGAATCTGGATTCCTCAAAGCCACTGACAAGTCCCGAGTATCTCAAGCTCATGACTCCGTCCTCATCAAGAGCCAGCACACGAACCGAACTTCCTACGGGAATATCCTCCGAAGTAAGTCCTTCATCGGTATCGAAGAAGATAAAGTCTTCTGTTGCGTCCACGATGGTAAAGGAAGAGTATGCGTCACTCAATACAAAGCAAGGATCCTGTACCCTGTTGACCGCCGGAACAGACGTGATATTGATACCTGCGCCGTCAAGGTTCCTTCCGTTATCGGAAGAAGACAGCTTGATCCTTACAAGTTCCGAACGGCTGGAGAATATTCCGAGACCCGCCAGAACGGCAAGAGACGCCGCGAAGACACAACATGTGACAGCAAGCGTCCTTAATATCTTTCTCTTATGGATATTTCCGAAGCGGAACCGGTCAAGCCTGTTCATCTTTTATCTCATCCTTTGCTGGAGCGAAAGGAGACGGAGCATTCTCATCGGGAACAAATGATTCGAAAGGATCCTTATAATCAGGATCGTATGTCGCTTCCGCCCTTACACCTGTATTGATGGTAAGCGAATTCTTATACATGGACCTCAATAAGAAGAAGCATACGATCGCAGGGATGATAAGTGCAAATTCCAGAAGGACACTGAATGTAGCAAAAGCGTCACTTGCGCCTGACGCATCACCGAACAGGCCGCTGTCGAGAAGCGTCTGGATACCTGAACCGAACAAATTAAAGAGCATGTGCATCAATATCGTCGACTTGATGCTCTTCGTATAGAAGTAGACCCATCCAAGGCAGAAACCTGCAATAAGAGCATATCCGATATGGATCGAGATTCCGTGAAGGCTTCCGAAGATAAATGCTGATATAAGTACAGCTGCGATGGGATGATATCTCTTAAGAAGTATGTTCAGGACTCCTGCCCTGAAAGTCAGCTCCTCTGTTATGGGAACCAATATACATACTCCTATGAGGTTCAGGATATGGTCGAACATCGGGATATCTGCTGCGGCTATCTCGGAATATCTGTCAACAGACTCCGAATACTTCTCCATCTCTCCTGCTACAGACTCAAAGAGCTGAGCTATGGAATTTGCAGCTACGAGATATACGGTAACGATTCCCATAAGGCCGAATGCCATGACAACGACAAATACGATCTGGGCAACATTGAGCTTGTCATTCATGACGGGCTTATCCTTGGGAGTGATGAGCTTCAGATAAAGAATAAGGAGAGGTATAGCGATCAGAGTATAGATAAATGTCGACGTACCGTCAAAGGCATCGAGATCGAATCCTAATAACGCTACGCCGAAGATCGCCATGACCTGTGCCATTATCATTATGATCACGGCACCTATGGCCTTTATCATATCAATACCTCCGAGAGCTATCTTAAGTCCCAGAGATACATTCTTTACGCTTCCTTCTTCCTGCATCCTGTCACCTGACGCCCAGCCTTGACTGTTCATCGGGAACGGAGGAGCCGTAATACCTTCTCATGAATACGGAAAAAGCGACATCCAGCTCATTCTGATCCTTGATGGAATAGAACAGCTGATCGCCTTTCTTGGTAAATTCGGTCCTCATTATCACCAGCTCGGGCTTATCGTGATTGCCGTCATCCGGCGCAAAGTTATACATCACGATATATTCATTTTTTGAGTACACAAAAGTATCGACGATAGAAAGATAGTAATCCTTATTGGTGGATACATCCCGGATCACTACCAGCTCGTCTTCACTTCCTGATTTCTTTGAAGTCACACCGTAAGGATTGCCTCCTCCGGTCTTCGCCTTGTTCTTGAACGGATTATTAAGCTTCCTCTGATTCGTCTTCATCGTCGAAATACTCGTCACAAAGCTGATCGTAATAATCGTAGATCTCGTCCTCGATCTCCTCATCGATGGAAGCAAGGAGGATCTCACCGTTCTCTCCCTCTACTTCTTCCATAATGACCATCTCAGCCTCTTCCTCGTTATCTGTAGCAGTAACAAGTACGGAATAGCTCTTATCCTTATAATCAAAACCGTCAACAAGAGCAAACTCCATCTCTTCGCCTGTCTCTTCGTCAACGAGTGTTACGATGTTCATTTCTTCATCCATTGTAAGAATCTCCCTTAATATAAAAGATATATGGATTGTACCACATCACCACATAAAACGTCATCTTGCAGCTTCAAGATATTCCCTTACTATGATCTCTGCCGCCACCTGATCGATGATCTTCTTCTGCTTCTTGGACTTGATATTGGTATCGTGGAGCATCCTCGACGCGATGACCGTGGTATAGCGCTCATCCTTCATGACAGGCTTTATTCCCGTAAGTTCTGTAAGCTTCTCTCCGAACACGACGGCCTTTTTCTCGGTCTCGGATATGGTACCGTCAGTCCTTGACGGCTTACCTAGAACAATAACGGAAACGTTCTTTTCCTTAACTATCGTTGCTATACGATCCAATGCCCAGGCATCGTCCTCTCCGTTCCAGTTGACTGTCTCGAATCCCGATGCCGTGATCCACAGTTCATCCGACAGGGCAACACCTATATGCCTTGTACCGAAATCTATTCCCATTACGCGTCCCTTTGACATAGACACCTCCGAATGATCAATACGTTCAATAGATGTTACCACATAAAACAGGGATCCCGAAGGATCCCCGTCAAGTTCACTGATTCAAGACCGCACCGCAGTTGCTGCAGAACTTCGCGCCTGTATCCGGAGCACCGCATTGAGGACAGAACTTGCCCGAAGGAGCATCTCCACGAGCCCGAGAGACCTTAGCCGCGATATCAGGCTGAGACATATCAAGAGGCTTCTTCTCCTCTTCTCTCGGGGAAACACTCGCTATGAGAAATCTCGTGATCAGGATATTATCTTTTGCAAAGCTTGCATTAAGTTCATCAGCCAGCTTTTGCTGCTGAAATTGCAACTTATCATAAGGCACAAAGTCATTCTCCAACCCTGCCATTATCGGCTGAAGCAGATCCAGGAGCGCGGCCTTAAACTGATCTTCTCCGATCGTCGTATCAGGATCTACGACCCGCACCTCTACTAATCCGCACATCTTTACGGGGATCTCAACTCCGTTCGTATAGTCATGATATCTGATCGGATTGATCGTTCCCCACTTAAGGTTCACGAGACCTCTCTGCATATCGATAACGGCAGGTGCCTGCTTGGGCGACGCTGCCGGCTTAGGAGCCGGCGTTGCGGCAACCTTTGCATTAGGCTTTAACGTACCCGCCTGCTGACCGACCCTTTCCTTCTCTGCGATCCTCTTCTGCTCTTCGTTCCACGCATTCTTTGCAGAACCTGCAAAATCCTTCAAACTGTCAAATAAACCCATGACACTTTCCCTCCGTTCCATAAAATCAACATAATAATACACCATTTTGAATATTTATGCACATAATAAAGGCGACCGCCTAAGCGATCGCCCTAACAACTCAATAACATTTACTGTCAAAGCTTGGAGCAGTATTCCGAGATGATCACCTCAAGGAGCTCGTCTCTGTCGATCCTCTTGATAACACCTCTGGCTCCCTTGTAGCTGGTGATATAAGTGGGGTCACCCGAGATAAAGTAACCTACCAGCTGATTGATGGGATTATATCCCTTCTCCTTAAGAGCATTGAGAACATAAGTCATTAGCTCACGGACATTATCTGACTTGTCTGTAGTAAAACTGAATCTTGTCGTCTCGGAGTTCAATCGACCCACCCCCTGTGCTCTTTTTGAAGTTATAGACTTATTCTAACATACTATTCGCAAAAAAGATTAAGAAATCTTAAACATTATAATAAGGTTGACTTAAGCAGGTTTCCGTAATCGGAGAACTTAAGTCGATCAGCCTATAAGCTTTGCTACGACCTCGTTTATGAGCTTTCCGTCTGCCTTGCCCTTAAGTTCTGGCATAACGCTCTTCATAAGAGCTCCCTTGTTGCCTTCTGCAAGAACATCAGAGAACTTCTCCTTGATAAAGCTCTCGATAGCTTCGGCAGACATCATCTCAGGCATGAATTCCATAAATATCTTGTAGCGTGCTTCATATTCAGCCTTAAGATCTTCTCTTCCTGCGGGGCAGCTGTCCACCTGCTCCTTAGCCATCTTGGTTTCTCTTGCGATGGCTGCATCTACCATATCTTCGGGGATATCATCTCTTAATCCCTTGTCGATCGCGTCTTTCTTAGCTGCGGCAACAAGAAGAGAGATGCTGTCCTTTCTGAATTTATCCTTATCCTTCATTGCTTTGATCATTTCTTTACGAAGTTCTTCAAACTGCATATCATGATCCTCCTTAATTTAGTCTATCGATATTATACGACTTTTTATCTCAGCCGTTCGCCATAAGCTCACAGATGATAGTATTCTCTTCCGCTCTTACGGCCTTTACGGATACTGTCTTCCCCTTAAGAGAATTATCTTCGGTCCTTACCTTTGCTCTTATGTACTCAGGAGTATAACCTTCCGCATAACCATCCTTAAAAGTTTCTATAAGAACCGAAGCAGCGGAGCCGACTTTCTTTGCCGCGAAGTTATTCTCGAGTTCGTTTGAGACGGCAATAAGACGCGAAGCTCTATCCTTTCGTACATTCACTGGGACCTGAGGCATCTTAGCTGCAACTGTCCCTTCTCTCTCCGAATAAGGGAAGGTGTGGACCTTGGTAAAACCTGCCTCTATTACAAAGTCACAAGTCTCTTTAAAGTCTTCTTCCGTCTCTTCGGGGAACCCGCAGATGATATCGGTAGTAAGCGACATGGTGGGATATACCGAGCGGAGCTTAGAAACCCTTTCGAGGAACTCATCACTCGTGTAATCACGGTTCATCTTCTTTAATATCTTGTCGCATCCGCTCTGAAGAGAGAGATGGAAATGGGGACAGAGCTTAGTTACGCCTTTAAGCCCTTCTATAAAGTCATCCGTAAGGGACATAGGCTCCAGCGAACCGAGCCTTATCCTGGAGATACCTTCTATGGCATCGATCTTCTTAAGAAGACGTACAAGCGCCAGGCTGTCCTCACCCCTGTCCTTACCGTAGGAACAGACATGGATACCCGATACTATTACTTCACTGTAGCCTCTTGATGCAAGATCTTGTGCCTCTTTCAGAACAGCGTCTTCAGCTCGGCTTGCAACTCTTCCCCTCGCGAACGGGATTATGCAGTAAGTACAGAACTTATTGCAGCCGTCTTCAACCTTTATGAAGGCCCTTGTGCCCTCAGGAGACAGTACGGTACCGAACTCATGGTACTCGTCAGTCTTAGTAACTTCGGGACGATGATGCATAACACCTCTCGAAATGCTTTCGCCACCGGACTTACGCGAGATATACTCAAGTGTCTTCTCTACAACGAGAGTCTTATCCTTAGTGCCGCAGACTACGTCTGCATCGATAACGGCTTCTGCCATCTCCGTCATGCAGCCCATTGCTACGACTATGGTATCGGGATTGATCCTTGCCATGCGGCGAAGCTGCTGACGTGATTTACGGTCAGCCTCACCCGTTACGGTGCAGGTATTGACTACACATACATCCGCATCTTCGGCAGAATCCGCGATCCCGAATCCCGCCTTAATAAAAAGCTCGCGCGCCGCATCAGTCTCGTACTGATTGACGCGGCACCCGAGCGTATAGAAGTATACCTTCATGTTATTACTGTCTTACCTTGATGTGAACTTCACGGAGCTGCTGCTCTGTAACTTCACCGGGAGCACCACAGAGAAGATCCTGTGCATTACCGTTCATGGGGAATGCGATTACTTCACGGATGGACTCCTCGTTTCTAAGGAGCATGATCATACGGTCAACGCCGGGAGCCATACCTGCGTGAGGCGGAGCACCATAGGAGAATGCAGTATAGAGAGCACCGAACTTCTTCTGAAGATCCTCTTCAGAATAGCCTGCGATCTCGAAAGCCTTCTTCATGATCATAAGATCGTGGTTACGAACCGCACCTGAAGAGAGCTCAACACCGTTACATACGATATCGTACTGATAAGCGAGGATATCCTCGGGTTTCTTGTTCTCGAGAGCCTCGAGTCCGCCCTGAGGCATTGAGAAAGGATTATGTGTGAAGATATATCCCTTTGTATCCTTATCGTACTCGTACATAGGGAAATCATTTACGTAGCAGAAGCGGTAAGCATTCTTCTCGATGAGGTCGAGCCTTGAACCGAGCTCGTTCCTGATCTGACCTGCGAAGGAATTAGCTCTTGCTTCAGTATCTGCGATGAAGAAGATAGTGTCGCCTGCTGTAAGGCCTGCAAGATCACGGATCTCAGTCTTCATATCATCGGGGATGAACTTATCGATAGGGCCCTTGTAGGACATATCCTCAAGTACTTCGAGGTAACCGAGGCCTCCCATACCGATCTCCTGAGCGAACTTGAGCATCTTCTCATGCTGACCCTTAGAAAGCTTAGCATGAACGTTGATAGCTCTTACTGTCTTATCGTGGAAAGGCTTGAAGGAACATCTGGAGAAGAACTCCGTAACATCGATGATCCTCAAGGGATTTCTGAGGTCGGGCTTATCGGAACCGAACTGGAGCATCGCATCCTTGTAAGAGATAACGGGATAAGGTGCAGCAGTTACAGCTGCGCCCTCGGGTGCGAACTTCTCGAATGTAGCTGTAAGGATCTCCTCACCTGCTCTGAACACATCCTCCTGAGTAGCAAAGCTCATCTCGAAGTCGAGCTGATAGAACTCTCCGGGAGATCTGTCGGCACGTGCGTCCTCGTCTCTGAAGCAGGGAGCGATCTGGAAATACTTATCGAATCCGGATACCATCAGGAGCTGCTTGAACTGCTGAGGCGCCTGGGGAAGAGCATAGAACTTGCCCTTATACTTTCTTGAAGGAACGATATAGTCACGAGCACCCTCGGGTGAAGAAGATGTAAGGATAGGTGTCTGGATCTCCAAAAATCCCATCTCAGTCATCTTCTGACGAAGGAAAGAAATGACCTTGGATCTGAATACGATATTATCCTTGACCTTCTTATTACGAAGATCGAGGTATCTGTACTTAAGTCTTACATCCTCACGAATCTCCTTGGAAGTCATTACCTCGAAAGGAAGCTGAGCTCTTACCTTACCCAGAACCTCTACGCTCTTGCAGTCGAGCTCGATCGTACCGGTCTCGATCTTGGGGTTATATGTCTCTTCGTCTCTGTGGTCGATGATACCTTCTACAGAGATACAATCCTCCTTAACAAGACCTTCAAGAAGAGATGTGTCTCTCATTACTACCTGAAGGACTCCGTACATGTCACGAAGGTCGATGAAGGATACACCGCCGTGGTCACGGATATTCTCGATCCAACCTGCTGCTCTTACGTGAGATCCTACATCCTTCTCGGAGATCTCATTGATGACTTTGTCACGATAGATGTTAGCTGCCATAATCTTTTCCTCCCGTAAATACAAAAATCGCCCTAAACGACTCTTCTTACTGTCGTTCAGGACGAACTTACATGTCCGCGGTACCACCTGATTTACTGTTCAATAACAGTCTGCTCTGCTCCCTTATCGCGGGAAGTCACGGCTCGGCTAATAGCATTCGCGTTCACCTCGCTGCTGGTAAAGTGTTATTCGCTCCGATTCATTCCGCCGAACCTCTCACCTTATGTCGACTCTCTGTAATGCGATAATCGAAGTTACTTCTCTTCGTCATAGCGTCTTGTGGATGATATAACAATCCCTGAGGGTTGTCAATCACACGACACCGGAATACCGCCCGTATATCTTACGATATAAGGCACAGGGCCTCTGTCACCGTAATCGATATATGTCTCGGGATCTTCGACACTTGCTATCCTGTACCCGGAGATCTCGCCTACGAAGGGGATCCCGTTGACTTTATAGTTGTCGGAAGTGATATTGGTACCGAACGTGGCATTAAAGTCTTCACAGTAATTATCCAGGTAAGTCTTGCCGGAAGTATCTTCATCGCTGTCAGGATCAGCATAATAAGGATGATTCCTGAACCTTTGAGCCATATCATCACCCTGAGTCTGTACATCATCCGTAAAGCTGATGTTCGTAGCGTGGATGACCACGCCGTCACCCATATAGACCTCTATATGGTCATGACCCGCATGTCCGTTAACAGGAGTACAGTCAGGATTGATCACGATGATATCGCCTCTTTGAAGCTTTGTACAATCTCCGTCAAAGGGAACCTTTACGAAACCGTAGTCAGCCATCTGTGAAGCCATGTCAAAGACCGCGATGTTCCTGTGCTTGGATTTGTCAAGGCCGTAATTGATATCAAGTCCTCCGCCCTCAGCGAACATATAGACAGCAAAAGAAGCACAGTCATAATCCCCGTTATCACCCCAGCGGAGCACACTGTTATTGTAACCGTGAGAATCATCATTGGCCATGTTTACACCCAGCTTCAGCGCGCCGTCGATCACGGCCTCAGGCATATTCTCAACGGAGATCCTGAAGTTGCTGTCATTCGCAAGATAGTCATTGTAACCGTTACCGGCCGCATTCAGAGAAGTCAGCCATCCGGGACACTCGCAGAGTCTTTCCAGGGCAGACTTTACCGCTTCGCTCTTCTCAACATCCTCAGCCATCAGGCATCTCATATATCTGAGCGTCGCGCTCAAGGATCCGACAGTAATATCATTGCGGTTGAGTCTCTCGGAGAATGACGGATCATTGAGCAGTACATCTCTTAACATCGATCTTCTGTTCTCGTTGACTGAACCGTCATCATTTATCAGGAAATGCTCCGTGAAGAAGACTGCGTCATCAGGGAGTCCTGCGTCTACCGCTTTATTGATACGGTCAAGTGTTACCGTATCGGAGCACAGCATATTCTGACCGGCGTTGACCCTCATAAGATCGCCGTATGCATCTATCTGGTCTATATCCTCCAATTCACCCGAGACCCCGGGTCTTGAACCGTCTTCGATCTCCTTCAGAGCCGTCAGTTCACGACGTATACTGACGGCGAGCCTGTCAGTTGCACCTGAACACTGATCATTCAGGGGCCTGAAATGCACCGATACATCGTCAGGTAAGGCCAGCTGTGATAGAGCGGCATTTACCTCGACTACATCTCCGCTTATCCTGTCGGCTCTGCTGCGAAGAGATAAGATGAGTTCCTCCAATTCACGCTCATCGACCTCGAATCTACCGTTCCCGATGCACGAAGCATATCCTTCGGCATACTCATAGGAAGTCTGATACATGGAATATGCAATGTAAGAGACCGTGCGCATGATCCTTATATGCGTATTCTCGATATGCGCCTTAACAGCCTGAGCATACATCCCCTGAAATGCATCGGTACCGACAAATTCCGTAGCGGCATCGATAAAGACATCGATCAGGTCGATAGCCCTTCTAAGGGCATCAGCGACACTCCTTACACTCTCGATCTCCCGATCGGATACATGAAGATACTCATAGTCAAGATCAACATGCGTTATCGGTCTTTGAACGCCCATCGGCATCGGACCGCAAAATCCCGTATTGGGAGAGCGTACGAATCCGTATGGTACCGGTCCCACAAAAGAGTCGGGAACACGAGGTCCGAACTCTTCAGATGAAGGTCCCGCTTCAACGTGCGAGGCAGCGTCGAGCAGCTGATCGGCAAATGAAGCATCAAGTACCAGGAAGAAACGGGTACAGAATGAGATAAATCTCCAGTCATCGCTCATAGCATTAAGGCACTGTCGTATCGAATCGAAGAAAAAGGAACAGGATTCGGCGATCTTGGTCGCTATCGATTCAGGATATCCCCTGCGGATCTCCCTGTCCAGGTGAGTCTTAAGATCACGGATACTGTCGATACATGAATTCATGATCCTGCAGAGTTCATCATGTGATACTACTATCTCGTCATATCTTGTCATATCTTATTCCCCACGTTCCAAAACAGCCTGCTCGTTATATTCCATATCCTCGATCAGTCGGGAAAAGGAATTTGTCTCTTCATATTCCGCGAGAGCACGTTCAAGTGACGGTGTCGTTGATATAAGATCCCTTACGGCAGCTTCAGATTCGCTTATGCTCTGTCTTATACTCTCGTCATGATGGTATAACTTAGTCGTATAGTAGACATCGTTAAAAAAATCGTTCAGACCTATTGCCATATCCCCTTCTCCTATCACTCTATATCCCGCCGGTGTATCTGATCACATAAGCAACTTCACCTCTGTTACCGGCGTCTATATACTCGTTGCTTCCGGGCTTTGCTATCCTGTAACCCGTTATCTCACCGACGTACGGCAGTCCGTCCTGATCGGCATAATTCGTTTCCCTGATATTGGTACCGAAAGTATCGTCAAAATACTCGCCCCAGTCATTAAGATCATAAAGGTGAGTCGCACCTTCCTTCCCCTCATTCGCCGCATTGACAGCGATATTATCTTCCAGTTTTCTTCGCTGCTGATCTCCGACAGCGGGATCGGCAGCATCATCAAAACTTGTAGCATGGATCGTCCTGCCGTCACCGATATAGACTTCGGCATGGGCTGTTTCACCACTGGGATTTATCACCAGGATGTCACCGGGCTGCAATTTTGAACAGTCGTTATCAAAATCGACCTTCTCAAAACCGTAATCATGCATACGATCATACATATTACTGACAACGATATTCTTATCATCATCAGGTCCGTGAGGGATTTGCAGCCCTGCTCCGTCCGTGAACATACAGACGGCAAATGAAGCGCAGTCATAGTCATCGGGACCCCAGCGCCTTTCCTTGGTATCCTTGTAGTATCCGTGGTTCTTATCATCCTTGGCGATCCTGATTCCCCAATCGATAGCGTCCCTTATCACATCTTCAGGTCTGTGTTCTACAGAACTTATAAGGTTGTTCGGATCAGAGAGATATTCGTTACCGGAGGAAAGTGATCCGTCGATCTTATCCAGCCACTCAGGACAATCGAACATCCTGTTCAGCGCTGTATTTGTCGCTTCAGTCTGATCGATACCTATCTGCAATAACGCAGCATAATACCGGATCATCCCACGCATTGAATCGTCGGTGATCAGAGAAGAACCCATTCTTGAAGCAAGGTCGGGGACACTCTCAAGTTCGCGCCTGAACTCGCTCAGGTTATAGTCACTGATCGTTCCGTCATCCGTTATTCCTGCTCTGGCAAAGAAGTTCGTCACATCATAGTTTCTTCTTGTCATTATCCTTGAAGACAATCCGCTGAGACGTGTTGTATTGCTCGTCATAAGTCCACGCCCGCAGTTTCTCCCGAACAGATCCGCATACTGGTACAGGATATCAAGATCATCCATATACTGTTGAAGATCTCTTCTGCCCCGACCTTCTATATACGTCAGATCATTCACTTCCCCTATGATCGATCTGACATACTGTGTCGTAGCTGAGGAAACATTATCTTCGAGCCTGACTACAGGGATATTCTTCTCGTTAAGACGGTCGATGCACCGATCCGCTTCGTAGACTTCCTGTGCGATATTCCTGTTATGTATCCTCAAAGTATCGATAAGAGTCTCAAGGCCCTGCTCATCTATCAGGAAATCATTACCGCCATACATTGAATCGTATTCACCGACATATGATGAAAAGCTCCGTGCCATTTCATACGCCAGATCAGCGATCCTTCTCATGATCCTCAAATGTGTAATACGGATATAGGTCTTGATCGCATTACCGTATCGTCCGAGGAGAGCAGGAGAAGCTATAAATATATTTGAACGTTCAACATACTCATCAGCCGCCTGTCCGAGGGATCTAAGTGAACCGATAACGTTGCGGACCGCCTCCAGATCAAGAGCAGTAACATAGAGCCTGTCGTAAGAAAGATCAATGCGATGGACCGTCACGTCAATGGCCGGTACACGCATCCCCAACGGCCCTCTCACAGTTCTCGAATCAAAGGAGATCTGTCTCCACTCTTCAAAATTGCCGGTAGTCGGTATCCCGTTCTGTCGTATGAGACTTGCGTTCGTTGAATCAAGCTCTCTGAAGCAGCCAAGGCAGACACCGACATATGACCAATCATTTCGCATTGCATCGATGCATCGTAATACGGAAGCAATGAAGTACTCGGAGACCTCACACATCTTTGCAGCGATACATCTGCCATCAGTGACCGCGCAGCGTCTGTGAGTTATACCGCTGATAGTATCCAATGGATCTATACAGTTATCTATCAATCTCGTAAGAAGGGAATCATCTACTCTTATAACGCGCATGATACTCCACCTCAGAATTCCGCGTTCAACACGGCATTATCATTATCAGCGGTCCTCCGGTAAAGGATATCCATACAGGATGCCGCTTCATATTCCGATCCCGCCCTGACAAGCTTCGGAGATGCGGAAACAGAACCGCGCACCGCGCTCTTTATCGCATTAATACTTTCTCTTATGGAATCATCACATTCAGTCATCCGTTCCGCATACATCCTAAGATCGGATGCATCGTTGATCACATCTGATTCGTTCATATCTCTTCCTCTTTCCACAAAGGTCCGCTTCCGAATAAACCCGACAAATAGTTTATATTTCTCTCGGTTTTTTGTCAATTTCCAGGATATTTGTTCAAGGTCAGATATCATATATGCCGGATTTATGGTAAGGTAATATATACTTTTGGCGGAATTGCCGCCCAGTGAGGGAATAATGAAAAAACTAGGATTTGTAGTGCCGTGGTATGGTGACAATATACCGGGCGGAGCAGAGATGGAGCTTCGCGGAATAAGCAAGCACCTGAAGGCATCAGGTCTTGACGTAGAGATAATAACCACTTGCATCGAGAAGTTCACGGCAGACTGGAACAAAGATCACTATAAGCCCGGCGTGACTGAAGAAGGCGGCCTTACCGTCAGAAGGTTCAAGGTAAGGAAGAGAGATACCGCAGGATTCGATGCCATCAACCTTAAGCTCATGAACGATCAGAAGATCACTCCCGAAGAAGAGAAGTACTTCATTCAGGAGATGGTCAACAGCACCGACCTTTACGATTATATAAAGGAACACAAGGACGACTACGATCTTTTTGTATTCATCCCTTATATGTTCGGTACGACTTTCTACGGAATAAAGGCATGCCCCGAGAAGGCAGTCCTTATCCCCTGCCTTCACGACGAATCCTATGCTTATATGGACATCTACAAGGAAGCCTTCGAGAACATGGCAGGAGCCATATACCACG
Organism: Oscillospiraceae bacterium; assembly: GCA_900176545.1. Classification (GTDB taxonomy): domain Bacteria; phylum Bacillota; class Clostridia; order Saccharofermentanales; family Saccharofermentanaceae; genus Saccharofermentans. The sequence goes on along the minus strand of FWXP01000003.1, from coordinate 170,750 downwards.
CCAAGAACGAATACCTCCTTGCAAATAAGATCTACGATCTTTCCAAGGTCGAGCAGGCAGTATTAGGCGAAGGTATCGACACTGAATTCGAGTACGACGCCGACCGCTTCAGGAAGACTACCGGCATAGAAGATCCCTTTATCCTCTACGCAGGACGTAAGGATGCAGGTAAGAACATCTATCTCCTTATAGATTACTTCAGAGAATATAAGCACCGTCATAAAGACAGCGACCTCAAGCTTGTACTTATCGGCGGAGGCGAAGTAGATATCCCCGACGATATCAAGGATCAGGTCATCGACTTGGGCTTTGTAGATAAGCAGGTAAAGTACGACGGTTGTGCAGCAGCTCTTACTCTCTGTCAGCCTTCCATCCACGAGAGCTTCTCTCTTGTACTTATGGAGAGCTGGCTTTGCGAGCGTCCCGCACTTGTACATGCCGACTGCGACGTCACCAGAGGCTTTGCACAGGAATCCAACTCAGCTCTCTACTTCAAGGACTACTACGAATTCGAAGGCTGTATCGATTACTACATAAGCCACGAAGATATAGCAAGCCGCATGGGAAAGACCGGCAGGGAATTTGTACTTTCCAACTTCAAGTGGGACATAATAGTAGAAAGATATACCGATTTCTTCAATAAGGTTGCCGACAAGACTAAGTAAGACATAAAGCACAAAAGACCAAAGCGCTGACGGCATAAAAACTGTCATAGAATCAGCCCCTATAATACTCAAATGAGATATAATAGGAGCAGGTAAACAAAGATTTTTGAACGAAGAGAAGATGGAGGAAAGATTATGACATCCGTAAAAGTTAAGTTGATGGAAATAAACGATGTAAAAGATTTTGTAGCAGCAGCCAGCCTTTGCGCTTTTGACGTAGACCTTATATCCGGAAGATATACAGTAGATGCAAAGAGCCTTATGGGTATCTTCAGTATCGTTCCTTCCGACAGCCTTGAGTGCAACATCTACAGCGACAACTGCGACGAGTTCTTAAGCGACATCAAGAAGTTCATCGTAGAGTAAGATCGATAACAAAGCAAAAGATCAGGCCTGTGTGGAGATTCCCCGCAGGCCTTTTATATTGCCTTTAAACTGTCAGTCTTCTTAATGAGGAAGCCCTGCGTACAAAGGCTCGATATCGAAGTTTCCCTTGAGCATGGATCCTATCCTTATAAGCTCCATGCTGTTCATTACGGAATAGATGGCTTCAACCGGATCGTAGATCCCCGTATAACCGCTCTCGGTATAGTATCTGATACAGATACGGTCATCTTCGAAGAAGAACTCCGGCTCGCGGTCGTTATCGTCAAGCTGAAGGAACACTGTAAGAAGTGTATATCCCTTAACTGTCTCTATGACATCTTCAATGCCGTATGTCATATCATCATCAGAACCCTTGAAGTAGATCATACGCTCACGCTCAAGGACATATCCGCCGATAAGGTCCAGCACCTCGTCAAAGGACCTGAAGGAAAGATCCAGAGTAGAAGGGTCTTCATAGGAAGAGATATAGTTCCAGGCTCCTGCTACATACTGATAAGCGAGCTGTGAAGCTGCAGGATCACTGCCCAAAGTGTCGAACAGGGATAAAAAGCTGTCTTGAAGTCTCATCATATCGTAAGAACTGTTATTGTTGTGATCCATCCAGGTCACCTCCCCCCGTTTACACTTTCTTAAAGTGTCTGAAACACCCTGTTTACAAGGGTTTTCAGCTAATTCGATTATAGCATCACGGACATGGGAACGCGCGTTAATACGGCAAGTTTCTTCGTTTGTTTTCTTCGTGTTCAATTACCGTTAATATATGAACAAGATAAAAAGGACGCCTCAAAACGAGACGTCCTTTGATGATCTTAATTCGATCGGATGATCAGACCTTGCCTTTGTTCTTCTCGTAAAGAAGGTTCAAGCCGTCGATTATTATGTCAGGCTCTAAGTGGAACTTCCTGTTGCAGTACGGAGCGACCAGGGGACTTACGCCGCCCGTGAGCACAGCCGTTACGGGAGTGCCCATCTCCTTCTCTATCCTGTCTATTATTCCGTCGAGCATAGATGCGCAGCCGATAAGCGATCCTGAACGCATGCAGTCAACGGTATTGGTACCGATGAGCTTACAGTTACCCGTAAGGTCGATATAAGGAAGCTGAGCGGCTCTTGAAGAAAGAGCATTGATAGATACCCAGAGTCCCGGGATGATCATACCGCCCAGATATGATCCTTCTTCATTGATGACTGATACCGTCGTAGCCGTACCCATATCGACGATGGCGATGGGAAGCTTGAACTTAGCCTTTGCAGCTACCGCTGCCACGATAAGGTCGGATCCTACCGCACCGGGATCATCTGTCCTGATATCAAGTCCCGTCTTGATGCCGGGGCCTACTACCATAATGTCTATTCCCGTAAGGATCTTGACTGCCTGCGGCAGGACAGTCTGCAGATAAGGAACAACGGAAGATATTATTCCGCCTTCAATATCAGCCGTATCCACCTGATAAAGAGCCAGTATACCCTGGATATCCAGCGCATACTGATCGGCAGTCTTATTACGGTCCGTAGCGATCCTTACGGAGAAGAACTCTTCTCCGTTCTTTATTCCGCCCAATACGATATTCGTATTACCTACATCGATTGCAAGGATCATATGTGATCTCCTTATTACTTATCTCTCTTGAGAGCAGCAGCTACACCCTTAGCGACAGATCCGCCGATAACAAGTCCTGTTGCCCATTCGATAAGTCCCTGAACACCTACTACAAGGATAACGAACATGAGGGGATTGACTGCGCCCTTGGTAGAAGCAAGGTTCTGTACGAACTCTGTCTGATAGAAGAAGAGAACGATATATCCCATGAAGAAGATCGTGTTCATCATAGGAGCCAGAAGACCGCCTGCAAAGTAGCACCAGATGCGCTTTCTGTCGATCTTCTTTAAGACAAGGAACAATACTCCTGTAAGAAATCCTACGAGTGTACGTGTAACTACGCAAAGGATAAATGTATGGACAGGGCTTGTCTGGAAGAAGAATCCTGTCATTCCTGATGCTCCCGTTACCGCGTCATAAAAGCTCATAAAGCCGTATACACAGCCGAGGATCGCACCTGCAACGGGGCCTAAGAGCATAGCACCGATAGCGATGGGAACCATTGTGAGTGTCATTACGAAGGGTCCGATGGGAATGGTCGAAAGACCGGTAAGTCTCATTACGAAGAGAACTGCGATAAAGATGGCGATCTCAACCATCTTCAAGATCTTTTGTCTGTTATTCATATGTACCTCCTTGCTCGTGCTCCGTTTCCCGGATACACCGCTAAAAGAATAACGACTGACGTTCTTACCGCCTGTTGTCCTCCCGCCCCATACGGGTACAGGGAACTGCGGTTTCACATCGTCGACTCGATTATACCCTACTTTTTTCTTTTGCAACAACAATTTACGATTCGTCAGTTTGCACCATGTTTCTTGCAATACGCACCCGATGTGTTACAGTATGAGCAACAAAGAGTTTACATGGAGGGTTTCTTCTATGCTCAAGGGAAAGAATATCTTACTCGGAGTTACAGGCGGTATCGCATGCTATAAGGCTTGTGAACTTACTTCGCTGCTCATAAAGCAGCACGCGAACGTTCAGGTCATAATGACAGAGAACGCTACTAAGTTCGTGTCGCCGATAACTTTCGAGCAGCTTTCCGGCAACAAGGCTCTGGTAGATACTTTCGACAGGAACTTCCAGCATAATGTGGAGCACATCTCCGTTGCTGATAAGACGGACATGGTCATCATCGCTCCTGCTACGGCGAATGTTATCGCCAAGCTCGCTAACGGTCTTGCAGACGACATGTTAACGACAACAGTGCTTGCCTGCAGATGCCCTAAGGCCATAGCTCCCGCCATGAATACTGCCATGTACGAGAATCCCGTTACCCAAGATAATATTGCAAAGCTCGATCATTACGGATGGGAGATAATAGAGCCCGAGTCAGGCCGTCTCGCATGCGGTGCCGTAGGTAAGGGCAAGCTTGCCGATCCCCAAAGAATCCTTGAAGCTGTCATTCATACTGCAGCGAGCAAGAAGGACATGACAGGTCTTAACGTTCTTGTCACGGCAGGCCCCACAAGAGAAGCATTGGATCCCATAAGATACTTGACGAACCACTCTTCCGGCAAGATGGGATATGCAATCGCCAAGGCCGCATCAAACCGCGGAGCAAACGTCACACTGGTATCAGGTCCTACTAACCTCACCAAACCCTCTTATATGGATGTGGTCGATATCGAATCCGCCAAGGATATGTATGAGGCTGTGTCTTCAAGAGCAGATAAGATGGATATAATCATCAAGGCAGCGGCAGTAGCAGACTACAGACCCGCAACAGTTGCAGACAATAAGATAAAGAAGAATGACGATGATCTCTCTATCCCTCTCGAGAGGACTACGGATATCCTTAAGACACTGGGAGCAGACAAGAAGCCCGGTCAGTTTCTCTGCGGATTCTCCATGGAGACGGAGAATATGCTGGAGAACAGTAAGGCAAAGCTTACCAAGAAGAACCTTGATATGATCGCAGCCAACAACGTCAAGGTAGACGGAGCAGGATTCGGAGTCGATACCAATGTGCTGACGCTGATAACTTCCGACTCGTGCACGGAGTTGCCGCTCATGAGCAAGGCGCAGGCAGCCGACGCACTCTTAGACGAGATACTTAAGAGAAGATAACCGAAATGCTCTGTGATCACCACAGAGCATTTTTCTTAATCCTTATTCCTGCTTTCTTTTACATAAACGATGTATCTTATTGCCGCTATAAGGAGTACTGCCGCGCAGACACCTACTCCGATCAGATTACTCATATTCGTTTCCCTCCTTTATCTTCATGACTACATAATATCCTTCGAAGTTCAAGCAAGGGCAAAAACAAGATAAAGAAATGTTTAAATCAACTTGGCGAATATGGGATCAAACCACAACGGCATGGTGAGCATAAGCACAAAAAGTACTATCAACACGATAAAACTTATCTTAAGTATCTTATTGCCTATCCCCTTGCTGTCATTTATCTTCCCGCTGATGTAGAGCGTCATTATCGCTATCATCAGGAACAACAATCCCGAGGAGATAAAGGAAAAGTCATATTCCACATAAGATGCACTTCTAATACTCTTTATCGTAAAGCAATCGGTAACAAAACGCATAAAGGAAAAGATCGCCGCAATGGCACTTATGCCTCTTATCCACTTGAGTGTTCCTTTGTTCTTTGTATCGGAATAGTCAGCCATCTTAATGGCCGTCTCCTTAACTTCGCTGTTCATGTCTGTTTTCTTCCTTTCACCGTCGATGATCTCACGAACATCCACTTCGTACAGATCCGCGATATCGATAAGAAGAGATATATCCGGCATATACTTACCGGTCTCCCATCTGGAGATCGTACGCCCCGTGGTGTGAAATCTTTCTGCGGCCTGTTCCTGAGTCAGGCCCTTATTCTTACGAAGCTCCTTAAGAAAGCTTCCTGTCTTCTTAGGATCCATCGATGTCCTCCCTTCGCAAAAAAAGTACCAAAGCTCATCTCTTTTGAACACGACACAAATAGCGAATTCCATTATAACAGGCATTTTGCGATGCATAAGACAGTGGTGACTGTTGATCAATGTTAAAGAAATAAGAGTAACTTTGTTACATGGATACGATTTGCAAGCATGTCTATTTACCATCTTTGAAGCGATATTGATATAGACATTTTCTTATTTTTGTCTGTATTGGGACCTACGGCGAATATATTAGATTAGCGATAAATACTCTTAAGGAGGGGAAAAGTATGAACTGGTTCGTAGTCATGCTCTGCATCGCGCTTGTCGTATCCGCCATCGGTTTTTATAAATACGTATATTTCATTTCTTTAGGATACGGGTTCTCTATCGCTGCCATCGGCATCGTTTCATTCATCATCTTCAGAGAAAGTATCGATGCACTCGGTATCATCTTATGTCTGCTCCTGTTTCTTTACGGCAACAGACTGTCGGGATATCTTCTCATAAGGGAACTTAAGAGTAATTCTTATAACAATAAGATGAAGGGTGAGATCTCTGACGGCAAGAACATGAAGCTTCCCGTTAAGCTTGCTATCTGGATAACATGTGCCCTTCTTTATGCGTGCCAGACTGCACCCGTATACTTCCGCTTGAACGAAGATAACGAAGCACCGGTAAGCCTTATTATCGGCATCCTGGTAATGGTATTCGGAGTTACGTTCGAGACTGTTGCAGACATCCAGAAGAACAATGCCAAGAAGTCCGCACCTAATACATTTGTCAGCACCGGTCTGTTTAAGATCGTAAGATGTCCTAATTACCTGGGAGAGATGATCTTCTGGACAGGCGTTCTCATATCAGGTATCTGCGCATTTGATTCAGTACCCGGGTGGATATTCTCGATCCTCGGATATCTTGGGATAATCTATGTAATGTTCAGCGGCGCAAGAAGGCTCGAGATACGACAGAACAAACATTACGGAGAAGATCCGAAGTATCAGGAATACGTTAAGACAACTCCGATAATGATCCCATTCATTCCCCTATATAGTGTCGAGAAGCACAAGTGGCTCATCGGCTGAAAACGAACAAGACCCGTAAGCTTCAGCTTTACGGGTCTTTGATTGATCACTGTTTTTTCTTCACTGACATCAAAGATAGGAGAAGTCTCTTTGCATGTCGGTAACAAGTTCAGGGGAATCCTTCTTCATGAGTTTTATAAGACGATCTATGTTGCTGTCGTCCTTGCGGATCGCCTCAAGTTCGGACTGGGTGATACCTACCATTTGCAGAAAGTCGACTCTTCCGTGTACTGAATCCTGACCTTGCGCGGTAGTATCGTTAACGACAAGAAGTGCTGTTATAAGAGAAGGGGTTCCTTCGTGGATAGAAGATCCGTTGCCGCCTATATGATCTCCGGGTTCAAAGAACTTCTTCGTCTTATATGTATATCTTGCGAGATTGCTCAAGATATTGATCGCCCACATGCAGTCAGAAGGTTCCTCCTCCTTGAGCTTCATGGTCATCTCATATCCCCAGCGGCTATAATCCTCTCCGAAGGAATCGGGATCAGCATAGAGCTCAGTCATACCGAACGTGACCAAATGAAGATACCCTGCATCGTTCTTGTAGAAGGAGAATCCGTCTAAGTATTCCTCTCCTCCGAATATCGCTCTCTTGGTCATGACTGTTCCATAATGGGAAGGTTCCTGACCGGGGTATAATCTGTCAAACTCATCGCCGATAGCATCCCATCCGGGAGCCCATTCATGATCTGAATTCATCTTCTCGATATACTCTTCTTTGGTCATCTCATATCCCTTTCTTTGAAAGTTCTTTCCTACGATTATAACGCAAAGACAAGAAGACATAAAAAATGGAGGACAGTATGACTATCCTCCATTATAGATATCAGTAAAGATCGATCAGTAAAGATCTACGGAACCTGTTACTCCGCCGTTAACAACGTAGTAAGCCTTGTTCTCCTCAGACTTAACATAGATCTCAAGAGACTTGATAGTATCCTTGTAAGCCTTGTTGACCTTCTTAACGATCTCTGTGTAAGAGATGCTCTGATCAGCGGAATTCTGAATGATGAACTTCTTAGGCTCAACGATCTTAGCGGGAGCTGTCTTCTTAGCAGGAGCCTTCTTTGCAGCGGGCTTCTTAGCAGCAGCCTTCTTTGCGGGAGCCTTAGCAGCTGTCTTTGCAGGTGCCTTCTTAGCAGGAGCAGCCTTCTTTGCAGCAGGCTTCTTAGCGGGTGCCTTCTTAGCAGCAGCCTTCTTAGCAGCAGCCTTCTTTGCGGGAGCTGCCTTCTTAAACTCTGCCTTGGGTGCTTCTGTCTTTACCTCTGTTGCTGTGGGAGCAACGATCTTTTTTTCTTCTGCCATAACCTCTTATCCTCCGTTGTTATGTTAGATTTGGTTATACTAGTTCCAATGTGCCCATTTTATAACCCGCGTTAATAACAGTCAATAAATTTAGAGGTTTGAGTTTTATAATTCATAGATTATTCATAATATCAGGCAAGGAAACTACAACATTTTCATCACTTATAAACTATCCGATCCCACTTAAAAAACTATATGTCTTCTGTTATGGTTTCCATGTGTTACGGCTATGTTATTACTGTTCAAGAGGAAGCAGAACTTTGAATGTTATCGAGTAGTCTGTTCTTTTTTCCGCAGTGATCTTTCCTTTGTGAGAATCAACGATCGCTCTTGCTATCGACAGTCCGATACCGTGTCCTCCGGTCTCTGAATTATGCGAAGAATCCGTTCTGAAAAATCTGTCAAAAAGATGCTTTAAACTCTCTTCTTTTATGTCTTCTTTCGTATCGTTTGTTATCTCCAATATCGCATTCTTCTGATCGTGGATAAGCTTGATATCTATGCTTTTATGATCCGGACAATACTTTACTGCATTATCCATGAGGATAGATACCAGTTGAGTGAGCATCTTCGTATCTCCCTTTACGATCGTATCTGTTACATCGACGTTCATGTCGACGCCGCACGATTCTGCAACTGCCTTGAAAGACCTTGACTGTTCCTCCACTACATCGTGCAGTTGTACAGTCTCTACAGCTCTCGTAAGATGTGTCTCTTCCATCTTAGAAAGAAGGATAAGATTATTGGTAAGTTCGTTCATTCGTATCGTCTGTTTTCTTATATCGGATACCCATTCGTTTCCATCCCCGATATCCATCTCGAGAGCATCCGCGTCAGCGCGTATTATCGTTAACGGCGTCTTAAGTTCATGACCGGCATCAGTGATAAATCTCTTCTGCTTCTCATAACTCTCTACTATCGGTCTTATAGCTTTATCCGATACAAAGAACAGGATAACAGCTAAGACAAGAATGCCTGCCACGGATACCCCTATACTTATCTCAAGGAAATTCCTGAAGTTGTTAAGGCTCTCGGAAACATTACAGCAGACAACTTCATAGCCGCCATCAGGATCAGGCTTTACCTTGAATCTGAAATCATCGACAAAGCCTCTCTCCTTACCGCTTTTGACCGCCTTGACAGCATACTCCTCATATTGTGATTCTGAATATCCGAACAACGTGCTCCGAAGTGTCGTCATGTTCATATCAGGATCGATATGAGCAGAGAATATCTTGTTCGAACCCATGAATACGAATAATTGATCATTCCCACCTGAAACATTAAAGGAACTACCGTCACTTACGGTTATACTACTGATACCGGTTATAATAGAAGAATCTTCCAAGATATCATCATATTCCTCAGGTAAAGAGTAATCGGCGGTAGTATCAGCAACCAAAATCCGATCACTGTCACTAACCAGTTTTCTGTAGTTGATGATATTCATTGATGCTACCAGCACTATAAGAGCTGCAAATACTGATAACAAAGAGATGAGCATAAATCTCTTCTTAAGTCTTTTGACCATCATTCTTCCTCCAGTGTATAACCCGCATTACGTGTCGCTTTGATCTTCACGTTAGCACCGATCTTAGTAAGCTTTTTTCTGAGGTATGAGAGATTCGTAAAAAGGATACTGCTGTCGCCGTCGTAATCTAATCCCCATATCTTATCCATGAATCGTTCAGAGGAGATGAGCATACCCCTGTTAAGCATAAGATATTCAAGTATCTGATACTCCTTTGATGCGAGCGTAACAGATGATGAGGGAGATGAGAGTTCAAAGTTGTTTCTGTTTAAAGTAATATTGCCGCACGTAAGTATGTTGTCTGCTGAAGCGACAGCATTTCGAGTAATAGCTCTTATCCTTGCCATAAGTTCCTTGCTGTCGAAAGGCTTGGTTACATAATCGTTGGCACCGAGATCTAACCCTTCCACTTTATCGTCTATCTGCGACTTGGCGGTAAGCATTATTATCGGTGTAGTAATACCTTTCCTTCTCACTTTGCGAAGTACTTCAAAGCCGTCCTGACAAGGCATCATGACATCTAAGATCACACAGTCATAATCTCCCGTCATGATATAGGATTCGGCTTCATCTCCGTCGAATACGGTGTCAACTGAATAGTTATTCTTGGTAAGGATAGAAGTAAGTGCCTTAGATAAGGACTTCTCATCTTCTGCCAGCAGTAATCTCATATATCGTATCCCCGAACTTTTTCTTCTATTATCTCATTATTCTTCGGAGATCATATGAAAACTTATCTCATTGTCACCGACCAGGTATGTATACTCACCGTCACCGGAATCCGATACCTTAACACCGTCATCGAGGAAAACAGCAACATCCACATCATTACCGTTTTCATCCTGAAATTCGATATGGTATTCTCCCGTAGTGGCAGTTTCCTGCTGTTCAGTCTCCATGATCTTATGTCCGCACGAAGATGACACTAATCCGAATATTATTCCAAGCACAATGATCTTTTTCATACTAAGTTCTCCTTTCTGATCATTACGATGTCAGTCTAAAGGAGCTACATTAATTCAACCTTAAGGCAAAAAATAACGGACGCGATCTTAAAGGTCACATCCGTCATACTATCGTTCTTTTAATTATCAGTACCCTATCTTTGTAAGAACATCTTCTATGAGCTTCATGTTCTTCAAGGAGAACTCAGGTGTTATATGAGGCTTCGATACACCGTTGATCGCATTACACATATCCTGAACTTCAAGTGAATAATTGGAAGGAGCTTCGACCGTCCTTACTATCACTTCATCACCCTTAAAGATACTATAAGATAATGTACCTTCCTGGTTATACTCTACTTCCGATCTGACGGATCCCTTGCTGCCGTGTACATAGAGCCTGTCGAACCTGGAATTGGAATGTCTGTCCAGTATCATGCCGATATTAAATGAAGCTCTTGCACCGTTTCTGAACTTGAGCATAACAGCCGTCATAAGGTCTACTCCGAGATCAGAGAACTCTGCTTGAGCCCACACTGTCTCAGGATCTGAATCTATAAGCGAAAGGATCATCGTCGTGCAATAGCATCCCAGATCATACATGGCACCTCCGCCCTGTTCCTTATGCAGGCGGAAATCCTCTTCATATCCCTGAGTTATGAATGCGCTCTCGATATAATCCACATCGCCAATGATACCGCTTTGAACATCTTCTATAAGGCTCGATACATAAGGACTGTGAAGATATGCATATGCCTCCATGAGGATGACATTATTCTCTTGCGCCACCTTATACATCTCACGCGCCTCATCAAGGTTCAGAGCAAGCGGCTTCTCACAGAGAACATGCTTACCTGCACGAAGAGCCTTTGTTACCCACTTTATGTGAAGATCATTCGGAAGAGGGATGTATACGGCTTCAACATCCTTATCTGCGATGAGTTCATCGTAGGATCCGTATGCCACTTCAAAGCCGAAGTCCTGCTTGAACCTCTCTGCCTTCTCAATACTTCTTCCGGCAATAGCATAGAGCTCACAGTCCTGTGCCTTCTGCATACCCGGTATAGTACACCACTTAGCGATATTTGCCGTTCCTAATACTCCCCATCTGATCTTGCTCATAGAAGTGCCCTCGCTTATGAATATGTATCAAGAGGATTGTAGCATCCGTTCAATGCACTATGGTCTTATGTTATTGACTAATATGTCTTATCAGGTAGAAGTAAATGTACCGGAAAGCCTTCCGTATGCGATTATATTACCTTCATTTCCTTCGGCGTCTGTATCTAAGGCTGTAAGGAATGCAGGGAAATTCGGATTAGCAGAATCGACGCTTCCGCTCAAGTGATCAACGGGAGCCTTAAGTGCCACTACATATACATCGTAATGATGTGTAGTGCCTTCAGGCGGATAAGGTCCAACATAATCCGGAGATGTCGCCCAGCCTTCGGGAACAGATGTCTCCGTGATATTATCAGATTTCCAATGGATCCAGTTGCCTCCATCGGGATCGACCATATAGATAACATATAACTCAGCCCCGTCAACTTCTTCCCATGAAAGATCGGGAGACAGGTTCTCTCCTCTTTGGGTATTGGATATCCTGTCGTTCCACACTCCTGCTTCAAGCGCCTCTGAAGAAACTATGAACGTATCGTATCCTTCCAAAAGGTCAACTGTACCGACCACCGTCGTAGTAGCTTCAGTAGTAGTAGTCTCCTCTTCTTCGGTACTCTCGATCGTTATCTGAACGGTCGCCTCAGTTGAAGATGCAGGCGTAGTCTCGGTCACGCCGTTCGAACAACCTGCCAGTCCTGTCAGGATGGAAATGCTTAATATAGCAGCAATGACTTTTTTATTCAATGGATATCTCCTTACAGTTTATCTGTGAACTCTTCCAATACCTTCTCGTTCTCATCGGACGGCCTTGTCTTGGGATCGATAAAGACCGCCTTGGCCATAAAGTCATCTATACCCAGAAGGTCTCTTATCTTATCCATGGCCTTCGGCGCTCCGTTACCGGCCTGACAGGCATAGACTGCGATCTTCTTCTCCTTGAGAGCATCCTTGTTATCAGTAAGAAATGTCCTTATGGGAGGCGTGATCGTACTTGCCCATACCGGGAATCCGATGATCAGCTCATCTACCTTATCAAGGTCAACATCGTAAGATTCAAGCTCGGGAGTCTCAGCCATCACGGCACTCTTGCCGCCCCACAGGAACTTGGCAAATCCCTTATCCTTATATGCCTTCTTGGGAATCAGCCTGAGCTTATCGCATCCGATCTTCTCGCAGATCCTGTCGGCTATATATTCCGTATTACCCTCCAGCGAGTAGAAGACTAAGAGTTTTCCCATATAAAAGACCTCCGAATGTCATCTCACATGAGATTATACCATCCGGAGGCTATGAGTTTCTATCAATTAAAGACTTATCGGATAAGTGCCCCTGTGGATTATAGTATTCAGATAACTATTTAAAGCTTTGCTTTAATTTTCTATTGACACACTTTAACAGAGATGCTATCCTCAAGTCACAAAGCGAATGGAGGATAGTAACATGGATAACAGATCTTCAACACTTAACAAGAGACTTAATACTGACAGAGTGATAACACTCATAGTTGCATTTCTGATGATATTCGTCGCAGCAGTACAGTTTATCTCATTTGCAAAGAGCAGCGATACCCTTGCGATACGAAGAGGCATTCATTCTGTATTCTCGGCGATAGCACTTATACTTCTTTACATCGGACTTAGAAGGATCGCCGTCACCGGCAAGCCCTTCGATGACAAGATCGTCAATCTATTAAGAGCTATCGCGATCACCATCATGGTCGGAGGTTTCCTTCCTCCCTTTGCAGAGGGATTCATCAATATAGTACGAGGAAGCGAGTTCGTTCTTAACTTCGGCGACATCGATATCTTCATCCCCTTGGCAGGCGTTATCGTAGGCATTCTCTCCGAGATCTTTGTTTACGGCAAGGATCTTCAGGAAGATAATGATCTTATCGCGTAAGGAGAGACGGAGATGGCAATAATCATAAGACTTGACCGAATGATGGCAGACCGCAAGATGTCACTTAACGAACTGGCGGAGAAGGTAGGCATGACCAATGTAAACCTGTCCAACCTGAAGACAGGCAAGATGAAAGGCATAAGGTTCGAGACATTGGATGCTATATGCGATGCTCTCGACTGTCAGCCGGGAGACATACTGGAACACACAAAGTAAGAGGAGATCACAAGATCTCCTCTTTTATCTTAAAGTCCAATAAATACGCTCATCTCGCCCTCGCCTCTGTTGGCCCACAGGCGGTAAGGTATGAGACGGATCTTTATATCTTGCGATTCTTCTGTCTTATAAGCTCTGTAAAGAGGCGATACATAGTCCCCTTCCGAGACTGATATCTTCCTATAGCCTGATGCCTTAAGGACTACTGCCGGAATTCCGAATTCAGTCGTTACCTCTTCTTCAAAGGATGTATCGGGATCTATATGGATATCTCGCAGTGACTTGCCGTTGTCCGTCTCTTCCATACAGTAAACGACAGGTCCTCGAACGACTGCACATCTTCCCTTATCCTCAGTTACCTTACTGTCGGCAACTACGATAAGAGGCTTCATGGAGAACTCTATATCTATGGTAGTCTCCCCTTCGAATCCCTTGAGATAGAGATATCCGTCACGAACTTCTGATGCCAGGTCGCGGCTCGTTCTTATCTCATATACATCGCCGCACCAGGAAGGTATCCTCAATGCAAGCACCAGATCACTGCGTCCTTCCGCCTTGGCGGTTACCTTTACCTTTCCCGAATTCGGGATATCGCTCTCGAACCTAAGATCCACGTCCTTATGAGATATCTCAGAACCCAAATAGAGATGTGTATACAAAGTGTCTTCGTCCGTCGTATATGCATACGTACCGATAGAAGCCACGAGTCGTGCGAGATTAGGAGGACAGCAAGCGCATCCGAACCACTTCTGCCTTACGGGCTTAATGTGCCACTTTCTCTCGTCCTTCTTCACCGCTTCGGGAATCACCTCCAGGGGATTTACGTAGAAGAAGCTCTTACCGTCCAGGGAGATGCCGCTTAGGATACCGTTAAAGAGAGCAAGTTCCATTACGTCGGAATACTTTCTGTCAGCCTTTATCTGAAGCATCCTTCTTGCAAAGAATACAAGACCTATGGAAGCACAAGTCTCGGCGTAGTCCGTATCGTTAGGTAGGTCAAAAGGAAATGAGAAAGCTTCTCCCAGATGAGTCGCACCTATTCCTCCCGTGATATACATCTTCTCTCTTGTGATGCTGTCCCAGAGCTTCTCACACGCACCAAGAAGTCTCTTATCACCGGAGATCCTTGCCATATCCGCCATACCGCTATAGAGGTATACGGCGCGCACAGCGTGACCGACGGCTTCCGTCTGCTCTCTTACGGGTATATGCGCCTGATGGTAGTAGTCGATCTTATAAGGCTGTCCCTTGGGAGTAGGATGCTCCATATCGAAATACAAAGGAGCCTGTCCTCTCTCATCTATAAAGTACTCTGCGAGCTTCTTATATCTCTCTTCGCCGGTAGTCTCATAGAGCTTGAAGAGAGCCATCTCTGCTATCTCATGTCCGGGATATCCCTTGATCTTTCCTTCTTCGTATCCGAACACGGAATCTACATAGTCGGCGAACCTGCATGCCGCCTTCAGGAGCTTATCCTTACCTGTCGCATCGTAGTAGCTTATGGCGCCTTCGATAAGATGTCCCAGACAATAGAGCTCGTGGTGATCGCGAAGGTCCTTGAAGCTTCGATCCATTCCGTTGATTATATAGTAGGTATCAAGATAACCGTTAGGCAGCTGCGCCTCACATACTATATCGATGGCACCGTCGGCAACTGCTTCCAGTTCCTTATCAGGGTGTGTCGCAAGGCTGTAGCCTACTGCCTCTATCCACTTGGAGAAATCACTGTCCTGGAACACGAAGCCGTAGAACTCGTCTTCCTTCGGAGAAGAGGGATCTTCGGGAAGCGCCTCGAACCCTCTGAAAGTATATACAGGCTCGCGAAATGCACTGCCCATGAGCTCTCTGTTCTTATTGAGCCTGCCTGCTGCCCTGAAGTTATGCATACAATAGCTGGGGGCGGCTTCAGGAACTCTGTCATTTAATATCTCCCACTGATACGGGAGTACTTCCTTTCTTATGAGTTCCTGCTTAGAAGACCAGAAATCATCATGGATCCTGACCTTCTTGATATCAACATGTCTTCCGTTCATCGGGGTAATACTCCTTGCTCTTTATCAGGTCTCATCAAGACCGATCTCTATATCCCTGATCTTAAGGTTCTTGATGAGCTTATAGGATTCAGACTTTCTAACATATTCGAAGAAATCAATATTCATATCCTCGTTCCAGACAGATTCGCGAAGAAGCCTCAAGTCATCTCTTATGTCGAACTTGAGGTTCATGTATATCTGGAAATACTCTCCTTCACCGTTCGGATACTGTCTCGTAAGAGAGAACGTATAAGTGTCCTTATCAAGGTAGACTCCGCTCTCGAACAGGAGCATATCCTCCTTGATGGAATCTTCGCTCCTGCACATATCCTCAAAGACCTTGATGCATTCGGATACATCACTGTCCTTTCCTATCCGCTGCTTAAGGTAGTATTCACATACCCTTCCGGCCGTGGAATGGATATTGGATACGAAGCTTCCCGAAGACTTACCGTCCATCGCTCTCTTAAGGTCCTGTACAGCCGGATGCTCCGAGACATCGATCGCACGGATCATCTTTACCGTCTCTATGACAGACACTATAAGATCGAAGATTATAAGTGCCAGTCCATACGGGATCAAGACAGGATGACCTATACCGAATACGATCAGCAGGATCCCCGCCGCAAGGAAAAATCCCAACCTTATGAGAAAGTTGGAAAGAAAGAGCGATGCAGTTAACTTGAACTTGAATGACTTCATTTCTTCTCCTCTTTATCCTATACG
This sequence comes from Oscillospiraceae bacterium, assembly GCA_900176545.1. GTDB lineage: Bacteria > Bacillota > Clostridia > Saccharofermentanales > Saccharofermentanaceae > Saccharofermentans. Next base: position 154,355 of record FWXP01000003.1, on the reverse strand, counting down.
GATATTATCCCTCTTAAAGAAGATAAATCCAACAACGTACCTTCCGTGATTAGGTAAAAGTTCAAATAACGGGAACAAAAGATCAAATCCCACTAATACTTTGTTTACATACCCCGAATAAATGTTAATTTAGTGATAACATGCTCCGTTTCCCAAATATCCTCGGACGCCTGCATGCTATAATCCAGATATCGGTACAGGGCAGGATGTCAAGGGAGCATATACATGCAGAAGAGATTGAGATTGGCATTATTGGCAGGTCAGGTAGACGAGACCAGACAGAGTCGTTTTATAAACGGTTTCTTGCAGCAGGCATTTTCCGAAAACGTCGATGTGTGCATTTTTTCCATGTACAGAAAGTATCAGTCGACTCGCATACGAGAACAGGCTGAGATGAACATATATAACCTCTTTAACCCCGCACTCTTTGACGGAATAGTTATCCTTAAGGACAGCATCCAGACCGTACCTTCCTCAGTTCCCATAGAGGAGAGGATACATGATACATATTCCGGTCCCGTACTTGTCATCGACAGAGAGAGCGATTACTTTGACAGCGTTTTCGAAGACGACTATACGGGAATGAGCCTGGTCGTATCCCACATGATAAAGGAACACGGATTCAAGGATATCGCCTATATATCCGGCCGTAAGGAACATATGCATTCCATAAGCAGGCTCCAGGCATTCAGGGATACCATGAAGGCAAATCACCTTGAGGTCGACGAGAGCAGGATACACTACGGAGATTACTGGTACAGCAGCGGCGAGCTTGCCGTCAAGAACATGTCAGAAGAAGGTCGCCCGATGCCCGAAGCGATAATCTGCGCCAACGACGAGATGGCCATAGGAGTCGCCAGCGAACTTACCGCCATGGGACTTAGGATCCCCGAAGATGTCGCTGTCGCAGGTTTTGACACCTCTCCCGAAGGCAGGCTGTCTCCCCGGTGCATAACTTCCTGTGACCTTCCCTACGAAGAGATGGGAAAGTATGCCATCAAATACATCCTGGATAAGATCGATGACCGTAATCCCGGCCATTTTACCGCCAAGCCCGTATTCACGCACGGTGAGACCTGCGGATGCAAGGAGGCCGACCTTAAGGACCACGATCCCAGAAGAAACGCCTGGGCTACCGACAGGATGAACAACAGCATGGACGATGTCTATAACATGATGACGAAGGATATCGTTACACCCACGACTCTGGAGGAATTCTTCGCCACCATCTATTCCTATGCATACCAGATAAAGGATGCCGAGAACTTCTCAATCTGCCTGTCAGCTCCCTGGAAGGATCTTGAGACTACGCCTTCTATCAGCATGAAGCATAACGGATTCCCGCCTAAGATGATCAGAGCTCTTAAGTACAACAGCCTCATCAACACGGGCAACGTGGATCTGGAAGAGACCTTCAACACCAGATACCTTCTTCCCGAGCTGGGAGAAGAAAGAGATCATCCTGCAGCTTTCTGCTTCACGCCGTTCTACTCCGAAGACCAGTGCTTCGGATATGCGGTCATAAGCTACGGCAACAGACCCATGAGCCATAACGAAGGCTACAGAAGATGGATGGAATATGTATCCGCGGGATTCGAGCTCCTTCGAAGGACCATCGCCATGAACAGCTATAAGCTCTTCATCGACAACATGAAAACAAACAAGTTCGCCGTAAGGCTCAATCCGCTCGACACCCTCACCTCTGACGAGAAAAAGGAATGTGAGCTCGTAGAGAAGATATTGGATGAGAATCTCATCACATATGCTTTCCAGCCTATTGTAAAGGCAGACACCGGAGAGATATTCTCATACGAGGCTCTTATGAGGACTACTACCGAGGAAAAGGTATCTCCTCTTACTATAATCAAATATGCGGGCTTCCTTGGCAGGATGGCTGATGTCGAATATCTGACCTTCAAGAACGTCATGGCGACCTTAGATGAACGTGGCGATGAATTCCAAGACGCCAAGATATTCATCAACAGCATTCCCGGAGTCAGGGTAAACGAAGAGCAGTTCAAAGTCGTAGACGAGCTCTTGAGGCGCTTCTCTTCCAAGGTGGTAGTAGAGATCACCGAAGAGTCCGAGCTCGACGACATAGAGCTTCAAAGGATCAAGAATCATCTGAGCAAGTACGGTATCGAGATAGCTATCGACGATTTCGGTACAGGCTACTCCAATATAAGCAACCTTCTGCGCTATATGCCTAACTACGTAAAGATAGACAGAGCTCTTCTTACCGGCATAGACAAGGCTCCGCAGAAGCAGCATTTCGTACAGGAGATAATAAAGTTCTGTAAAGACAATGCCATCCTCTCCCTCGCAGAAGGCATCGAGACAGCAGACGAGCTCTCTACCGTCATCCATATGGGCGTAGACCTTATCCAGGGTTACTACACGGCAAAGCCTGCCTTCGATCCCATAGGTAAGATAGATAAGAAGATACGAAATGAGATCGCCATCTTCTCACAGGAGAAGGAAGACGGACTTCAGAAGCAGGTTTATTCCGCGGGAAGCTCCAATCGTGTCTCCCTGGCTCTTCTTGCCAAGTACGGATGTACCGATATCATCGTCGGCAAGGAAGGTGCCGTATACCGCAACATCTCCATTATCGGTGCTCCTAATCTCAAGACCGATATGCATCTCAAGATCCTCTCAGGTTACAGCGGAGAGATAACTCTTGAGAACGCCAGTTTCTCTAATATCAAGAGCCGCCCGTGCATAGAGATAGAAGACGGATGTAACGTAGACCTTATACTTAAGGGCAATAGCCACCTGAACGGGATCGGAATAAGCGTAGCTCCTACCTCCACTCTCACTACACAGGGTGACGGCAACCTCACTATCGAATGTAACGACGCTCACTACTACGGCATAGGAAATACATTCGATTCAACCCACGGAAATATCATCTTCGCCCATAACGGAACCATCAAGATCGACGGTAAGGGCAATGAAGGCATCTGTATCGGATCAGGTCTGGGCGGTGCCATCGAGATAAGAAGCGGTCAGTACAACATCAAGTGCGGCGGCACCAGGTGCACCGGTATCGGAGCCCTCTTCGCTGATAACAGCATTAAGATAGTAAACTGCAACATGGAGATCGATCTCAACTCCAATATCGGAGTCGTCATAGGATCCCTTGAAGGCGCGTCTGACGTCTATATCACAAAGTCTTCGATGCTGCTTCTCGGAAGCGGTAATTATCTCTCAGGAGTAGGCAGCATCGGAAAGAAAGACTCCGTAGTTACTATCTACGACGCCAGCGTAGAGGTGAGTCTCAGGTCCAACGAATCGACCTGCTTCGGTTCCCTCGAAGGAGGATCAGAACTTCATACCCAGAACGTCGGACTCAAGATCGAGAACGCCGGTCAGCACGCACTGGCAGTCGGCGGCGTAGAGCAGAAGACTAAGATCGACCTCAACAGCACCGACATCCGTGTCAATGTCCATAACAGCCTGGGAGTAGATACATATGCCGAAGACGATGATATCTCGATCCTCAACGGACGCGTGAAGTTCATGGTCAACGATCAGAGCATCGATCGCCACCTGGAATTCATCCACTGGTCGGAAGATTAAGCGAAGACATCCGCAAGTCTTTCTGCGATCAGTATGAGAAATCCCGTGAGCACGACGCGCTCATTGCCTGTCACCAGGCCTCCGGTCAGCACCGTAAGTGATACTATCCCCAGAAACCCGTTTATCATCCTGTATATTTTTTGTTTTATCTTTTTCATATACATCACCCTTATCCGTTACCATCCTAACAGTCGTTAATTAATTGACTGCAAATCGAATTTAAAGAAACTCTAAAGAATTTGAGTGATTTATTCCGCAATGCAAAGACCGAAGGTCGGTTAAGATCCTTCGGTCCTTGCAGAGTTGGGTTAAATGTGTTGGCGATATTTAGCGCTGCACTCTTCCCGATCCGTCACCCTTCATGAGGGTCTCGACTTCCTTGACGCTAACGCGGTTGAAGTCGCCGGGGATAGTGTGCTTGAGGCAGCTTGCAGCTACTGCGAACTCAAGTGCCTCAGAATCCGAATCGTATGTATTAAGACCGTAGATAAGTCCGCCTGCGAAGGAATCTCCGCCGCCTACCCTGTCTACGATATCCGTGATCTCATACTTCTTGCTGACAAAGAATTCCTTGCCGTTATTGATGCATGCTCTCCATCCGTTGTAGTCGGCGCTGTGGCTCTCACGAAGAGTAACTGCGATCTTCTTGACGTTAGGGAAAGAAGAGAGGACCTTATCAGTAAGAGCCTTATACTTATCCTCGTCTATAGAACCGGAGCTTACATCTACATCGGTTGTGATACCGAGGGACTTCTGGCAGTCCTCCTCATTGGCGATGACTACGTCGGTATACTTTGTGATCTCAGTCATGACATCCTTGGCATCAACGCCGTACTTCCAGAGGTTCTTTCTGTAGTTGAGGTCACAGGATACCGTGATGCCTCTCTTATTTGCTTCCTTTACTGCTGCGATGGCAACATCAGCACCGTTCTGAGAGATAGCGGGTGTGATACCTGTGATATGAAGCCATGTAGAACCGTCAAAGATCTTATCCCAGTCATACTTATCGACTGATGTGATGGCGATGGAAGATCCTGCTCTGTCGTAGATGACCTTACTGGGTCTCTGGTTGGCACCTGTCTCTAAGAAGTAGATACCTACTCTTCCCTCAGCGGTGATTATATTCTTGGTTCCTACGCCGAAGCCTCTAAGCTGTCTTACGATCTCTTCTGCGATGGCATTATCGGGAAGTACTGTTACGAAGTCTGTCTCCACGCCGTAGTTAGCAAGTGATACGGATACATTAGCTTCTCCGCCTCCGAATGTAGCCTCGAGTATGGGGCTTTGGAAGAATCTCTCATTGGCAGGTGACTTCAAGCGGAGCATTATCTCTCCTAAAGTGGTTATCTTCATTTCTTGTTCTCCTTGATCTGCCTTATGATATTTACCGCTGAAGCGGCCTTATCCGTAATGCCCTGATAATCCCCGTTCAGAAGATCCTTGGAAGAACATACGAAGCTTCCGCCTACTGCAGTTATATAAGGCTCCGACACATATTCTGCCATATTAGAAAGATTGATTCCACCTGTAGGAAGGAACTTGATGCCCCGAAATACGGACGCAAGTCCCTTGATGGTCTTCATGCCGCCGAATACATCAGCCGGGAAGAACTTTACAGTATCAAGTCCCATAGCCATCGCTCCCATGATCTCGGTAGGAGTCACGCATCCGGGAATAATGGGAGTATCATGATCCTGACAATACTTAACTGTCTCTTCGGAGAACCCGGGAGATACTATGAACTTAGCGCCCGCTTCTATCGCTTTCTTGGCGCCTTCTACATTGACGACCGTACCTGCGCCTACGATCATATCGGGAACTTCCTCCGATACCATCCTTATGGCATCAAGAGCGCATGGAGTCCTCAGCGTTATCTCCATGAAGTCGATCCCGCCTGCAAGGAGAGCCTTAGCGGCAGGTACTGCTTCATTCTTATTATTCAATACTATTACGGGTATCATTCCCGTCTCATGTGCCTTAGCTGTAAGATCCATACGATCCTCTCTTGATCCATATCTTTTATACTAACATTCTAGCACGTTTCAACTTGTTTTCAAGAAGATTTTGTAGTATTTTCTACATATAAAACATCAGCACAGAGGTATCTTATGTCCGCATTTATTAACGACTCATTTCTTCTTGGCAGCGATAAGGCTCAGCATCTTTACGACAGTTACGCGAAGTATCTTCCCATCGTCGACTATCACTGCCACTTAAGTCCCGAAGAGATCGCCAAGGACATAAGATTCGATAACATAACTTCACTCTGGCTCGGAGGAGACCACTATAAGTGGCGTCTCATGAGAGCATGCGGCATTGACGAGAAATATATTACCGGCGACGCTCCCGATAAGGAGAAGTTCTTCTCCTGGGCTAAGGCCATCGGAAATGCATGGGGCAACCCCCTTTATCACTGGACATGCCTCGAGCTTGCAAGATACTTCGATATCTATGAGCCCTTAACGGAAGACAATGCACAGGAAGTGTGGGATAAGACATCCAAGGTTTTATCCGAGAACAACATGACTCCCTCCTACTTCTTCTCAAAGTCCAAGGTCGAACTCGTATGTACTACCGACGACCCTTGCGACGACCTTAAGTGGCACAAGAAGATAAGAGAAGACGGCAAGATAAGTACAAGGGTACTTCCCACTTTCCGTCCCGACCCTGCACTTGAAGTAAGTTTCCCGGGATTCCCCGCTTACATAAAGAAGCTCTCTTCCGCGGCAGGTATTGCCATAGATTCCCTCTCGTCACTTAAGAGAGCCTTATCTTCCAGAATGGATCATTTCGCTTCAGAAGGATGCGTTCTTGCTGACCACGGAACGGAGACTATCCCTTACGAAGTCATCCCGGAGGCAGAGCTTGACAGGGCATTCAGAGCAAGACTTGCAGGAACTGATATATCTTCAAAGGTCTCTGATGCCATCAAGACGGATCTTCTTCTCTTCTGCGCTAAGGAATATGCTAAGCGAGGCTGGACCATGCAGCTTCATTTCGGATGCAGGAGAGACAATAACGAAGCTATGTATAAGAGCATGGGCGTTAATATCGGATGCGATACTATCGCAGGCTCCTTCGATCTTGTAACGCCCTTAGCTTCCCTTATGAGCGACCTCGATAAGGATGATCTTCTTCCTAAGATGATCATCTACAGCCTCGATCCCGTATGCAATGCACAGATCGACACTCTTATCGGATGCTTCCAGAAGGGTCCTTCAGTCTTGAAGATACAGCACGGCGCAGCATGGTGGTTCAACGATAACCTTAAGGGTATGCAGGACCAGATGACACACCTTGCCCTTCAGAGCTACTTCCCGGGCTTTATAGGAATGCTCACGGATTCAAGGAGCTTCCTTTCCTACCCCAGGCACGAATACTTCAGAAGGATCCTCTGCGATATGCTTGCTGAGTCGGTAAATAAAGGCCTCTTCCCTGACGACGAGAAGAGGCTCGAAATGATCATTCGTAATGTCTGCCACGACAATGCGGCAAGTTACTTTATAAAGGGATAATACCCGTAAGGCAGCATATAACGAGAGTAGATAATAATCCCGCGAAGACAACCGATTCCGAAGCATTTATAAGGTTACGGCGAAGAAGTCTCGATACGAAAGGATCGTAGACAGCTATGGGAGAAGAAGGATCTATCATGATCTTTACCCTGCTGCCTTCCTTGGGAGAATCGCCTTCAAGATTACCGTATACGGCACTCTCGTACTTTCTTGCACGGCCGTTAAGCATCACCTCGTAGACACCCTTTATCTTCTTACCTGTCTTCTTGAATGAGATGAGTGTGGCATCAGCTTCGCATATGCAGCTTTTTCTGATCTTAAGGAGAGTCATCGTATCCTTCAATACGATAAGCGCGAGACATAACAGCAACACTACGAAACCGGCACTGATCCAGAATATAAGATTCATGCTGAGAGTCTCAGGTAATTGCATATGTCAGGCACCGCCTTTCCTATTGATCTCTATATTTCGATTATATCTCAAAAATCCGTGATACAATGGGTAAAATACAAAAAAGAGGAAACTTTTATGGTAAAAGTCTATTGTTATCCCAAATGCTCCACCTGCAGGAAGGCAATAAAGTACTTAAATGAGCAGATGGTAGAGTATGACCTCACGGATATAAAGGAAGATAATCCGGATAAGAAGACACTTAAGGAAGCCATAGATATCAGTGGTCTTCCAATAAAGAAGCTCTTCAACACAAGCGGTAATCTCTATAAGGAGATGAAGATCTCATCTAAGCTTCCTTCAATGTCAGAAGACGAGATGCTAGAACTCCTTTCGTCCGATGGCATGCTGGTAAAACGCCCTCTTCTCATATCAGACAACTACGCTCTAATAGGATTCAAGGAAGATCAGTGGAAAGAGGTACTTCGCCTTATCAGGATAGAGCAGATGGAGGAACGTTTCGACAGAGGAACAGATGAAGATAAAATAATCCTATCGTCCTACTACGAGACCTTATGGAAGGATGACTTCGAAGCAGATGAGAAAGGACTTATCCCCAAGGATATGAAGCGAGGTGTCCTGTCAGAGGACGGACTTTATAACCTGCTTCAGCAGTAAATGAGATCTCAGTATTAATTATGTGCAGACAGAGTGAGGGCCCTCCCTACCGGGAGAGCCCTCGATACATGAAACTAACTTCCGAAAACGGGATCAGCCGTTATAGATGTCGTTGTACTGTGTAACAAGTCCTTCGGAGTTCAATGCCTCACAGGAAGCTACGTATTCGTCCCACTGTGTGTCGATATCTGCCTGACCTGTGATGAACATGAGTGTCCATGTGTTTACGTTATCTACGAGAGGTGTAGCGATGAGGTTCATGTCCTCGCTCTGCTCTGCTGTAGGAACGATCGGAGGTGCCAAAGGAGGTGTCTCTCTGTACTCGATATTTCTGTTAACGTAATCTGCAACATCGGGGATGTAGTTATCTGTCATCTCTTCGACAGTACCTGCATAGTAGTAGTTACCGCAAGCATAACCCCACTGGAGTCTGATATCTACATCGTCATCGCTCTGTGAAGCGTAGCCGAGACCTCCGCAGCAGAAGCCGGGAAGGAGTTCCTTTGTTCCGTCGTCGTTGTACTGGAATGTCTCGCCTTCAACACCCCACTTTGTGAGGATGTAAGCCTCGTCAGAGTAGAAGAGCCAGTCAACGAATCTAAGCATTTCGATGAAGCCGTCCTCACCGAGCTCATCGAGAGCGTTCTGGGAGATCATGACACCGTTCTCAAGTCTCTCAGCACCAGCTGTAGAGTAGTTTGTTGTTCCCTGAGGAGGTGTAACGATATATGTTTCCCAGTTGCCTGCGCCGAGCTGCTCGTCGAGGTTTGTGTAGTAGTTAGCAACCTGGCTCTGGTTAACGGAGATGATAACTGTCTCACCGTTGTAGAACTTGTTTGTTGCTGTTGTGTCGTCCTGTGTGAATGTCTCGGGATCGAGGATACCCTCTTCTACGAAACGGTTAGCTGCTGTAAGCATTGCTCTGTAGTTATCGCATGTAGGAGAGAAATAGAACTCGTCGTTCTCGGGATCGTATCTCATACCGTTACCGATACCCCAACCTGCGTTTACATCGAATGTCTGACCCATGACCTTAAGAAGGTTACCGCCGTTACCCTGGCCGGATTCATTACCGCACCAGAGATCGGACCAGATGTAGTCGTCCTCAGAGCACATACCCTGCTCTACCATGTAAGCCTTTACCTGAACGAGTGCGTCGCAAAGATCGTCCCATGTCCAGTCTTCTTCCATTGAAGGAACATCTACGCCTGCTGCCTCGAAGATATCGCTTCTGATCATGAAGGAGTAGTTAAGGAGAGGCTGCTCGAGCATACCGGGAAGTCTGTAGTAATTACCGTCTGCTCTTGTGATGGTACGAAGATCATCAGCCATGTTATATGTGTTATAGAAATCCGTGAAATAGGGCATGTACTGAACATACTGTGAGATAGGTACGATAGCGCCGCCGTCAACGAATGAAGAATCATCGTATATCTTGGGGATGATGTATGCAGAAGAACCCGAGTTGATCTCAAGAGTGATGTTCTGCATGTAGTCGTTACTGTCGTAGGAGATGAGCTCAAGGTGAACATTGGTAAGCTCTTCGATCTTTGCGAAGATACCCTCTGTCTCCCAAGTCTCTACCATCGGATACCAGCTTGCATCACTGAAGTACATGGTGTAAGTAACGGGCTCGTCTGCGTGGAATGTCTCGCCAAGACCGTAAGTATAAGGAAGGTCTTCTTCACCGTCGGTGCTCTGAGTCTCGATAACATCACCGAGTGTGGTTACCGCAGAGCTTTCTGTCGAACCGGTAGAGGAACAAGCAGTTCCCATTACCATGGACATTACCAACGAGGCGCTGACAAACGCTTTAAGTTTGCTCTTTTTCATAGTTTTCCTCCGTTGTTGTGACTTTTTATTTTGATGTCGGCTATGGCCGATTGCATCCGGGTAGTTATAAGAGGAGTCTTACTCCTTGACGCCTCCGAGCATCATGCCCTGTACGTAATACTTCTGAACGAAAGGATATACGAGGATGATGGGAAGGACCGTGAGGACCATGGCACATGACTTGATGTTGAGGGATACGGATACGGCATCCGGATCGTTGGCGCCCTGACCTCTGATGATGGTCTGAAGATAGTAGGCAACGGGCCACTTATTCTTGTCCTGAAGATAAAGGAAAGCGTTGAACCAGTTGTTCCAGTACATAACCGAGTAGAAGAGTGTCATCGTAGCCATGATGGGCTTGGACAGAGGAAGTGCGATCCTCCAGAAGACACCGAACTTACTAAGGCCATCCATCTCACCTGCTTCCTCGAGATCCTTGGGGATGCTCTGGAAGAAAGACTTCATGAGAAGTACGTAGTAAGTACTGATCATCATGGGAAGGATGAAGCCGCCCATAGTATTCTTGATACCGATCCTGTCTACCAGAATGTAGTTTGCGATAAGTCCGCCGCCGAAATACATGGTGAATACGATAAAAGGAGTAAGTACTCGGTTGAACTTCAGTTCCGTCTTAGACATGGGATATGCCAGCATAGCAGAGAAGAGAAGCGATGATATCGTACCGATAAGTGTGTATACGATGGTGTTCTTGTAGAACATCAGGAACTCACCCTTGGAGAGTATGTACTTATATGTATCTACGTTGAATCCTTCGGGGATAAGGCTCGTATGACCTGCGATGATCGCCTTATCGGATGTGAACGACTGTGATACCAGATAGAGGAAGGGATAGAGAGTCGCTGCCGATATGAGGATCATGATGATGGTATTTACCACCGTGAAGATCTGATAGCCCGTAGACTCCTTGATCCTGTTCTTTCTGCTGTGTGCCTTAAGGGTATTATTATTTATCATTTGCCATTACCTGCCTTCGTATCACCACAAGCTGCTGTCTGATACTTTCTTGGATATCTTGTTTGCGATCGTCAGAAGGACGAGATTGATCAAGCCTTCGAAGAGACCTACCGCAGTAGCGTATGAGAAGTTACCGCCGGTGTTGGAACCGATACCCATTCGGTATACGTAAGTGGAGATGATATCTGCCGTCTTATATGTCATGGGGTTATAAAGAAGGAATACCTTCTCGAATGCTCCGCCGGATCCTACAAGACCACCGATATCGAGGATGAGAAGTGTCGTGATGGTAGGAAGGATACAAGGGATCGTAACGTGCCATACTCTCTGGAAGTGGTTGGCGCCGTCAACGGATGCCGCTTCATAAAGCGAAGGATTGATTCCGGACATGGCAGCCAGGTAGAGTATGGTACCCCAGCCGAGTGACTGCCAGAGACCGGATACTATGAAGATGGTCCTGAACCATTCTGCAAGAGCTATGAAGTTGATCTTCTCACTTCCCATGTTGGCGAGCATTGCATTTATGGGACCTGATGTGGATAAGAGTTCCTTGATCATACCTGCAACGATTACCATCGAGATGAAGTGAGGAAGATAAGATACTGTCTGTACGAACTTCTTCCAGTGAAGATTCCTGATCTCATTTATAAGAAGTGCGAAGATAAGTGTCAGAGGAAATCTTACGAGAAGGTATCCGATATTAAGGATAAGAGTGTTTGCAAATGCCTTCCAGAAAGTGTGGTCCTTCATGAACTGCTTAAAGTAACGAAGTCCGCTCCACTCCTGACCGAAGATATTACCGCCTGCCCTGTACTTACGGAAGGCGATGATATTACCGAACATGGGAATATATCTGAAGATGATGTAGTAGATCACCGGGATGACTACCATCAGATACAACTGCCAATAGCGACTTAAGTTCCTGCGAACCTTCTCTGAATTGGAAAGATCACGCGGAGTATAACTGATCTGCTGCTCATTACGCATAAGGAAAACACCCTTCTTTTTCATATTCGTTTTACTAGTATGCTAGTCCGCTTGTGTCCTCATGTTATCAACTCATTTGTGATATGTCAATAGTAGAAAAGATGTTTTCGGGGTAAAAAAATAACACATTGCACAAAGGCAATGTGTCAGATTTTCTTGGTTTCTTTGCTTCTATATATAATAATCAGTATATAAAATCTTCTACAATAGTAGCTGCCCTAGCGCCCAGTTCCGACTTCCTCGGGCTGTGGATCTCGAACATGTCACCTAAGTCCCTTGCAGGCACGCAGCGAAGTCCGGGAATAAGGGTTTCCGCCTCAAGTTGCTGCTTCTGTATGGACCTCCATCCATCGGGGACTTTTGATGTATCCTCTGATTGAGGATCTATAAAGTCTGTAAGTTCCGTTATTATAAAAGGAATATCCTCACCTAAGATCTTTCTCCAGCTTTGAACCATTGCCTTGAACTTAAGGTCATAGCCTTCCGGTTCTTCGGCATTGGATTCACCCTGATACCACATAACAGCCTTTATGGATACCTTCTCCAAAGTAGTGATCATGGACTTATAGAGGATCGACGGGAAGAATACCAGCATCATGCCTGCGGTAAATCGCTCGCAGCTCTTCTCAGTTACCATCTTCCACTCGCCTTCAAGTGATATCTTCTTGTCATTAAGCCTTATATAGTACTGATGGAAAGGAACGCCTCCTCCGGACTCTCTCTCAGTTATAAGTCTTAATGCGATTAGGTTCTTGCCCTTATGAAGGATCTTCGCGTCAAAGGGATACTTTCTGGGAGGATACTGATACTCGGTCCTTCCCACTTCTACACCGTTTATATATGTAACATCTGCATCGATCCACTGTCCGCAGTAAAGGAATGCATCCGTTACGTCCTCTTCTACCTCGAACTCCTTGTATACCCAGATACTTCCCGTTATGCCCTTAACGATACCGGGAACTTCAAAAGGCACCGCTTCCTCAGGGATGCTCTTGGAATATACTTCAGGATCAAATACCTTAGTTGCTTCTCGCCACTCTATGCATCTTCTCTCGTGAAGCTTCAGGTAATCGGCAAGATCGTCCTTACCGCTGAACTCTTCGATGAAGTGGTAGTCATTTGTCATGGACTTAACGTCTTCTTCCGTCATCCAGCCTTCAAGCTTGGATCCGCCCTGAGCGTTAAGGATAAGACCCACAGGGATCTGCAGCTTATCGTAGATCCTCTTAAAGGTATAGAAGCCGTAAGCACTCATCTCCTCGATCTGACCCTGAACGGCACTTACCCACTTGGACTCGGGAAGCGAATACTCACTGTCGTCCTTATATACAGGTTCGGGAGCCATCCTGTACTGTCTAATGTAAGGATAGTTCGCACTCTTTGCTTCCTCCTCGGAAGCATCGTAGGACCTGTATACCGGAAGCTCCATATTGGACTGTCCTGAGAGGAGGATAACATCACCGAAGCATACTTCATGAAGTGTTATCTTCTCTGATCCTTCTATAGTCACGTCTATATCAAAGCATGCCTTATGAGGAGGAATGACTACGTCAAACTTACCGTCCTTTACCTCGCCGGTGACAGTTATATCACCTACTGTTACCTTGACCTCGGATGTGCCTTCGTCAGTACCGAAGATGTGGTTCTCACGGTCTCTTTGTAAGATCATCCTGTCGCCGAATATACCTGCTAATCTCATATCTACACCTCACTAACATTCTAGGATAGTAGTTGTTGTCTTCCAATCTATCTTAGTTTATAATCGGGGCAGGTGCAACACAAAAATACCGCATGTTGAAGAAAGAGATCAGGCATGGAACCTTCATTCGACAAGATCACAAGATCAAAGCTCTACGAGATAGGAAGCGTACTGTGGGACATAGTCGCGCTCTCCCTTATCTGGCTGATCTTTTCCATTCCGATCGTAACTTCCGGTGCATCTTCCGCGGCACTTTACTTCGCTCTTTATAAAAGAGTAAAGAAAGAGTCGGATGCAGCTATCCCCGACTTCATGAGAAGCTTTAAGTCCAATATAAGACAGAGTATTCCTTTAAGTCTTCTCTACACTATATTCGCAGTAATTATCGGCATTAATATTCATATAGCAAGATTCGGTCTTAACGGGATAATGCTCCCGGACTGGTATCTGCCTTTTGCGATACTAATTATCGTTCCTTTTGTTATCTTATATCCTTTTGCTTATCCCTACCTTGCCAGGTTCTCCACAGATACGAAGCATATCATAATGAATTCTGCAGCTATCGCTTCCATGAACTTCGGTAAGGCGCTTTTGCTCTTTATCATAAGCTTTGTATCCCTGGCCCTTATGGTCCTCTTCCCTCCCTGCGTTCTCGTAGTGCCTTTCGTAGCTTCTTACCTTAAGGTAACTGTCGCAGAGAAGATCTTCGAGGCGGCGATCGAGCAGGAGAAGAACAGGGACGAAGCTTCCGAGGAAGAAGGAGGAGAAGCATGATCAACTATATCCAGCTGGCATTAGGGCTTGCTTCCGTCGCATGCATATTCATAGGTCTTGTGACTACGCTTCGCTGCCTTGACAGAAATGACAGCTCGAAGGATATCCCCAAGGATAAGATCATCAAGTCGACTATCCTTATATTGATCGCCCTGCTCCTCTATTCCGGAGTCAAGACATGCTCCAATCTCGTAAGTGAAGCTGCGGCCGATTATGACATCACCGTTATATACATGGCATCGGTGGTCGAAGTCGCGAAGACATTCGGATTTTTGATATTCATACCGCTCCTTATAAAGGTACTCAGACCCCGTCGTATCAGCGTCGATAAAAAAGATCAGTAAATGTACGTGATAATCAATACGTAAGCATTGACTTAGAACTAATCGTCTAGTATTCTAGTGCTATAATCCATTGGTTGTGAGAGAATTAGTATTATGAAAATGATATTGAGATGGTTCCCTAACGGGGACGACACGGTTACCCTACAGCAGATCAGACAGATCCCCGGCGTATCGGGCGTAGCAACGTTCCTGTCGGATATTCCCGCAGGCGAGATCTGGCCTATGGAAAGGATCCTCGCTGTAAGGAATGAAGTAAACGAAGCAGGTCTCGAGATGGAAGTCATCGAGAGCATCAATGTACATGAGGACATCAAGAAGGGCCTCCCTACCAAGGATATGTACATCGATAATTACATAAAGACAATGAAGAACCTTGCTGATGCAGGTGTTAAGTGCGTATGCTACAACTTCATGCCCGTTCTCGACTGGTACAGATCTGATCTTTACCTTCCCATCGAAGACGGAAGCCTTGCAATGAGCTATTCACATGATTTTGCCAAGACTCTTACACTTGAGTCCATGACAGAGTCCATGATAAACGGTTCCAATAACTTCACGCTCCCCGGATGGGAGCCCGAGAGATTCGGAAAGATGGCCGAGGATATCGCTTTCTACCAGAACGTATCCCAGGAGGAGTACTTCAAGAACATCAAGTACTTCCTCGATGCCATCATCCCCGCAGCAGAAGAGTTCGACCTGGACTTCGGCGTACATCCCGACGATCCTCCGTTCCCTCTCTTCAACCTGCCTAAGGTAGTCAATAACCAGGATTCCATAAGGAAGTACCTGGCACTTCATGACAGCAAGAGGAACGGACTTACTCTCTGCACAGGCAGCCTCGGTGCAAACAAGAATAACGACGTTCCTTCTATCGCAGCAGAGTTCGCAGCCGAAGGAAAGGTGCCTTTCGTACATCTTCGTAACGTAAAGCATACTTCCGATACGGATTTCCACGAGAGTGCTCATCCTTCCGCATGCGGCGACCTCGATATGTATGCCATCATAAAGGCTTTGCAGGATAACGGCTTCGACGGCTACATAAGGCCCGACCACGGAAGAGCAATCTGGGGCGAGAAAGGCAGGCCCGGCTACGGTCTTTACGACAGAGCCCTGGGTGCTACCTACCTGGAAGGTCTCTGGGAAGCCTGCCAGAAATCACGTAAGTAAAAAGTTCATTCGGAGGGAACAGCAATGGCTAAGTTAACACTTGATACTCTTTTGAAAGGAGGATTCGAGAACACGCCTGTCAAGGTCCCTTCATACGATATAGACCGGATGCGGAAGACAACCTGTGAGAAGCCCTGCTGGCTTCATTTCGGTGCAGGTAATATCTTCCGCATTTTCATTGCAAGATTGGACCACGAACTCCTGGAAAAGGGGATCTTTGACAGAGGAGTGATCGCTGCGGATACATTCGACGGAGAGATCATAGAGAAGATCTACGCTCCTCACGATAACCTTACTCTCGCTGCCGATATGAGAAGCGACGGCAATATCGCATTCGAGATCGTATCTTCAGTAGCAGAAGCCATCAATGCTTCGTCTAAGGATAACGGTTCAGATGAAAGACTAAAGGAGATATGTGCATCTTCTTCTCTTCAGATGATAAGCTTCACCCTTACGGAGAAGGGTTATGCCCTGAAAGATATATCCGGCAATTACCTCGGCATAGTCGAGAATGACATAAAGAACGGACCCGATAACTGCGTACATGCCATGAGCCGCGTCTGCGCGCTTCTCTTCCACAGGTTCAAAAGCGGCAAGGCTCCCATCGCTCTTGTCAGCATGGATAACTGCAGTCATAACGGCGAGAAGCTTAGAAGCAGTATCCTGGAGATGGCGAACAGCTGGCTTGCCGGAGGCTTCGTAGGACAGGATTTTATCGACTGGATCAGCGATGAGAGTGTAGTAGCATTTCCCTGGAGCATGATCGATAAGATCACTCCCCGTCCCGATAAGACAGTAGAAGAAAAGGCAGTCGAAGCAGGTCTTGAAGATATTGCTCCCATCACGACATCCAAAGGTACGTTCATAGCGCCCTTCGTTAATGCGGAGATCCCTCAGTACCTGGTCATCGAAGATAACTTCCCTGCAGGAAGACCTCCGCTCGAAGAAGCCGGAGTATACCTGACAGACAGAGATACGGTAAACAAGGTCGAGAAGATGAAGGTAACTACATGCCTTAATCCTCTCCACACTTCCCTGGCCGTATTCGGATGTCTCTTGGGATATACAAGGATCTCAGATGAGATGAAGGATAACGATCTTAATACCCTCGTACATAAGCTCGGCTACGATGAAGCCATGAAGGTAGTAACAGACCCGGGCATCATAAGACCTAAGGCATTTATCGACGAAGTCATCGAAGAGAGACTTCCCAACCCCTATATCCCCGATGCACCTCAGAGGATCGCTACCGACACGTCCCTCAAGATGCCCATCAGATTCGGTGAGACGATCAAGTCCTACATCGCATCCGACGAGCTCGACGAGACTTCGCTGGTATATGTTCCCCTGACCATCGCAGGATGGCTCAGATATCTTCTCGCCGTAGACGATAAGGGAGAAGAGTTCACACCCAGTTCCGATCCTATGTTGGCAACACTGCAATCCTTCCTCAAAGATGTTGCTTGGAATGATCCTTCAACCCTGGGCGACAGCGTAGATCCTATCCTTAGAAACGAAGTCATCTTCGGAACGGATCTTGTCGCCTGCGGGCTGTCGGATAAGATAAAGGAAATGCTGAGCCTGATGCTCCAAGGCGAAGGAAGTGTTCGAAGGACTATCCAAAAATATCTTTAATTATTTGTTCTCTACGTATAATATAATATTGGCTTTATAACAACGATAAGGAGTCTTGCGTATGATAATCACCCCCAAGACAAGAGTGGAATCCAACAGGGATTATGCCTTAAGGATAATAAGGGACAATATTGTAAATATGGAGATCGAACCCGGTTCACTTATAGGTGAGCAGGAGATAGCAAGTCAGATAGGCTGTTCAAGAACACCCGTACACGAAGCTTTCCTGGAACTTTCCAAGTCCAGGATCTTAGATGTCCTCCCTCAAAAGGGATGCCGCGTAGCCATGATCGACTACGCCCTCATAACAGAGGCGAGGTTCCTTCGTAAGGTAATAGAGACTGCTCTCGCAGAAGAAGCATGCGAAGTTGCAACCGCAAAGGATATCGAGGATCTCGAGGTCAATGTCAATCTCCAGAAGTTCTATATGAACAATGACAACGCCAAGCTCATGGCTCTCGATAACGAGTTTCACGAGATCATATATCGTGCCTGCAACAAGCTCCAGTGCCACTACATGGTATCTCTTATGAGCATCCACTTTGACAGGGTAAGAAAGCTCAGCCTTGAGTCAGTCAAGGATTCCAAAATCGTATCAGATCACGAAGCTATCCTTACTGCCATCAAGAATAAAGACAAGGCAGCAGCAAGAGCCGCAGTCGAGAAACACATGGCACGCTTCGACATGGACTGGGAAGTAATAAAGAAAGAATACGGTGAATATATCGAAGATTAACTTATCTTCTCGATAAATTCCTTGACGTATCTTCTGTAAGATACAGGATCTTTTATGATCGAATAGGCATGTTCGGCCCCATCTATCAGATGGACCTCCGACATGCCTTTTGTCTTCTCGCTCATATCTATAGAGTTCTGAGGGACTATGAGCTTATCTTCTTCACCGTGGATGAATAATACAGGGATGGTATTCTCTTCCAACGCTTCTATGGGACGTATATCCTTTACCGAATAACCGAACTGAAGACGGCAGCCGAAGTCACAAAGATCGTACATGAATCGGAACTTGAATCTATTCCCTATCACGTTATCCATATCAGAGAATCCGCAGTCAGAGACTGCAAAATCCACCTGAGGCTTATACTTAAGAACAGTTATGGTAGTACCTGCGCCCAGGGATTCACCGTGAAGGCCCAGCATGGATATATCCTTATACCTCTCCCTTGTATCTTCGATAACAGCCTTGAGGTCCTTCGATTCCATATAGCCGTATGTTGTCCTATGGGGCTTATTGAGACCGTGGCCGCGAAGATCGTATATGATGACATTAAATCCCATATCCAGGTACACGGAAGCGTATTTGAGAGATCCTATCCTGTTATCCGTATAACCGTGGGATATGATCACATAGCGCGTCGACTCGGAAAGGTTCTTGAGCAGCTGTACGTGAAGCTCGTAGCCGTCTTCTGAAGTGACTATATAGTCTTCCTTGGAAAGGCTGTCATAGAAAGATACATCGTATCGCTCCTTCTGCCATGCCATGGACTGCTCCAGGGTCTGCTTGGGCGCCATCATGATAAGATGCGGCTGCACCAATATAAGTACCATAAGGTAAAGGACGACGAGAACTAAGATAACTATAAGAAAGACCATATCAACCCTCCTTCTCTCATTATACTGGAACTAACCCCGTAACGATGTTACGGGGTTAGAAAAGAGAAGTGTATACATTAGAAAGTTATGCAGTTCTTATTTATTCTTTCTGTTAACCTCTTCCTTGAATGCCTCCTGATCGGGATTGCCGTCTGTTGCATCAAATCCCGGAAGGAGCAGCTCGTCAGGTATATATTCGTGTATATCAAGATCCAGGAAATAGTTGCAGAAATAGATCATCACGTAGGTAATACTACCATCCTCTTCCTCGGGAACCATGGCATATACGAATCCGTTATAGCTGTCGCTGTCCATTGCCACAAGATCGTATCCTGAAGGCTCGTCGGTAACGGAATAGATCCCTTTATAGTCTTCTACTCCTATCTTCTCCAGACGGTCCTTCTCGGCCTCATAGGAAGAGTCATCGTACTCTATCGTCATATAGAGGATATACTGGGCATCCCAGGGATTATAGTATGTATACTGATAATCCGTGACATCCTCCTCGCTTATCTCATAAGGCAATACCTCTGTCATATCGTTTATGGGGAGATGATACTCGTTATCCTGATCCTGTCTGTATAATTCATAATCGGATATGTCATCCATCACCGTTATCTTGCCCGAGAAGGATATAAGGAGCATCAGAGCTACCGCTACGACCATCTTTAAGATCTGTATGGCGCCTATAGCCAGCATCACTATCGTTACTATCTTTGCCGTCTTAACAAATCTCTTATGCTTTGCTATCCTGCCGAGTATACCGGTAACATAAAGGGTAATGATCCCCATTATGACAAATCCCCCAAAAGAAGCCAGTATCGCTAATGCCCTCTTGAGGTCAGGTTCATAGGATAATACCTGCAATATAAGAGAGATAAGTGTTCCGAATACTCCTAATACGCCTACTATCTGGATAAACCGCAGGAGCTTATTCTTCTCATTGCCCGCGTAATCCGCCATCTTGTCCGCTACTTCACGTATTTCGCTGTCCATCATGTCCGTTTTCCTTTCGCCGTCGATCAGCTCTCTGACGTCTACATCGTAGAAGTCAGCAAGATCTACAAGCAGGGAGATATCGGGAAGACTGCTTCCGGTCTCCCATCTCGAGACAGATCTGGATGTTGTATTGAAGTGAGCAGCCAGTTGTTCCTGAGTAAGGCCTTTATCATTACGTAATGTCTTCAGGAATCTGCCAATCTTCTTTTGATCCATTGTATCGGATACCCCCTTGCCTTGTTACGGTTCCAAGATAACGGAAAACGCCCCGAATGAACACGACACGTCGCGAGAGTTGCCGTATTCAGGGCATCCGGACACATAGTGTCCTTATGGTCAGAATGATCTTCTGGACCTCTTTCCCCTCTTCTTGGCAAGGGTCTTGGCCTTACGCCTGCCTATGGGAGCCTTACGCTCACCGCTTCCCTGAGAACGGCCGGAGCCTCCCTCAAAGCCCTCGGCGAAGACAAAGTCTATCCTGTGCATTTCGGTATCTACCGCAGCTACTACTACAGGAGCGTCCATACCTATGGTAAGCTTTCTTCCCGTCCTGGATCCGATAGCTCTGTAGGAACGCTCGTCGAAGAGATAGTGGTCAGACATAGTCCTGAAGGGAACGAAGCCTTCAACGGTATTAGGGAGCATTACGAAGACTCCTGCACCGATTATGGACGTGATCTTGCCCATATAGTGCTCGCCTACCTTATCTGCCATGAACTCAGCCATCTTGACTGCATCGGAAGCTCTCTCTGCCTCTACGGAGTTGCGCTCCATATCGGAGGAGTGGTCAGAGACATTGGATACGAGTCCTGCGAAATGCCTCCTCTTCTTCTCTTCGTGTATATAGCTCTTAATTATCCTGTGTATATAAAGGTCGGGATATCTTCTTATGGGACTCGTAAAGTGGCAATAGAACTTTGAAGCGAGTCCGAAATGCCCCAGGTTATCGGGAGCATACCTGGCCTTTGCCATGGAACGCAGAAGTACAGTATCCAGCATGGGACGAGCTTCGTCATCCCTTATGGTAGCCATGTACTCCGAGATCATAAGGGGAGTTATCTTACCGGACAATCTTCCGCTGGCACCGAAGTTCCTTGCTACATTACAGAACTTGGCTATCTTAAGCGCGTCGGGATCCTCGTGCACCCTGTATACGAAAGGATAGTTCATGGTAGCAAACCTCTCTGCCACGAACTCGTTGGCACATATCATGAACTGCTCGATGATACCGTTACAGAAATTGATAGGATACGGCATGATATCCTTGACGGAACCGTCGTCGTTCAAGATGACCTTGGGCTCGGGGAAGTCGAAGTTGATCGCACCCTTACCGTCTCTCATGCGCTTTAAGATCTCGGCCAACACCTTCATCTCAGAGAGCATTGGAACGATGGGGCCGTATTCCTCAGCATCACTGTCCTTTGGCTCTGTAAGGATACGGAATGTCTCCTTGTAGCTCATCCTTCTGTCACTTCGTATAACGCTCTCATAGATGCTGCCGTCATATGTGATGCCGTTATCGTCAATCAGCATCTCTGCTGTCATAGTGAGCCTGTCCACATTGGGATTAAGGCTGCAAAGACCATTACTGAGCTTAGGAGGAAGCATCGGTATTACCCTGTCTACGAGATATACGGAAGTAGCTCTTAAGAAAGCCTCCCTGTCGAGCGCCGTATTCTCCTTTACATAATTCGATACGTCCGCGATATGTACATAGAGCTTATAGTTGCCGCCGGGCAATCGCTCTATGGAGATGGCATCGTCTAAGTCCTTAGCTTCCTCTCCGTCTATCGTTATGGTAAGAAGATCACGAAGATCATGTCTTCCCGCTGCTATCTCCTTATCCACCAGCTCGGGATCGGGATTAACGGGAAGATCCTTTACTTCCTCCACGACTTCGTCGGGGAATGTGGAAGCAAGACCGAACTGCCTCATTACAGCAAGCATCTTGACGTCGTTATTACCCATATCCCCGAGCACTTCGACGATCTTGCCTCTGTAGTCACGATTCTCCGAAGCGGGGTTTAATATCTCACAAACGACGGTCATCTTGAAAGGAGCGCCGTTTAAGTTATTCTTCTCTATCCTTACGGGTCCGAAGTTTGTCTCCTTGAAGGAAGGATCGGGCATTACGATACCGCCTTCGCCGTTCTCCAGAAGTACTCCGATGACCTGATTCTTGACTCCCTGAGGTCCTCTGGGAGCTATATCCGCATAGCACTTGGGTGCATCGAGATCCAGAGGTCTCATGGCACCGTTCCTCTCCTGCTGTCTTATACTCATATTTACTGAAGATCTGCTCTTCTTACTGCTGTACTTAGCCATAGTATTCACCTCTTATATCAATTAAATAAAAAAAGACCGTCTTATGCAAGACGGTCTTGGATGATCAAATGATCAGCTCTCTCAGAATCCCCAGGACTTTGTGATAGCCAGATAAAGGGAAACAGAAACAACTGCGAAGACGATCGCCGTTACCTTGGTAGCGAACTTGAGTCGCTCCTCAAGGGATCTGCCCTTAGTCTTACTGTAGTAAGAGTCCATCGTATTAGTAGCACCGGAAACAACGCCCATACCGCGGTCATTACCTTCCTGAACAAGGAAGAGACCAACCATGATGATTCCGGATAATATATCCAAGATCGAAAGAATTATTGTTAATCCGTTCATTATATACGCCTCCAAACCGAATTATCAGCCGAATTATAATAACATATGCATTTCATATATGCAAATACTTGTCTGAAGCCATTTTTCCGAATGATAAGAAAGATGCTTTTCAGATAGCCTCAATAGCGCTAAAGTTTACGTTTCTTCAATATTCTATTGCCATTTTATCCACATTTTATACCTGATACGTACATATTCTATTAATCCCTAATCCTTAGAATAGATTTATATCAATAAATGTTTTATTGGATCTACTATGGATGCGGCCTCCGTCACATCAGAAAGCGAGGGCTTACTATGAGGAAGAGAACAAGAAGTTTACTAAAGCATCTGGCACTATTGCTCACCTGCTCGATGTTCATCCTGAACTTGGGATCCATGATCAGTCGAAGCATCGTCCGGGCAGATGACAATGCACTTCAGGATTCAGCCACGATCACGCTGGTCAACATCTACACAAGAGACAGCAATAACGAGCCTGTCTCGCTTAGGGGCGATAACCCGCCCACTGTGGCATATAATGCCGACTATATCTACGTCGATCTCAAATGGACATTCCCCGACGGACCCGGTGTCGTTGTTCCCGGCCAGACATTTACCTACCAGCTTCCGGAACGTATCAGTTTCAACAGTGCAAGCGATACATTGGTGAACGGTAACAAGGCTGTCGGAAGCTTCGTCGTCAATGAACATTCCATCACCATCACCTACTTTGACGATGCGAACGGTACTGAATTCTGCTCCGGTACGAACAGGTGGAGTGAACTGACATTCTCCGGTCAGGTCATCGGGGATGTCACGGATTCCAATCTGCCGGCAAGTATCACTGCTGATTTCCCGGGAGTAGCCGAATCTGTCACCATCAATATGGAGCGGCCAAATGCTCAGCAGACTTCCCTGGAAGTCAACAAAGATAACCGTACTCTGGTAGATGACGCTACTCACAGATACCAGTATATTGCTTATGTCATCTCTCACGGCGTCAATAACAATGTCGTTGTATCCGACTGGCCTTCCGCAGGACAGGATATCGATACAAGTACGTTCGGCATATATACTGACGCAGCCTGTACCAATGCCTATACGGGTAACTATACGCTCGCTTATCTTACGAATACGGGATTCAGGTTTACCTTAGATTCCATGGCGGACGGAGAAACGATCTACATAAGATATCAGGTAACGATCAGACCCGCTCTCTACGATCCGAACGGAGACAGATCCTTTATCGGTGACTCTTACGGACCTGCCGGATATCACGGAAATGTCAGCAATACGCTCGAAGCAGTGAGCGATACGGCGCCCGCAGCGATCGATTATCACGATATCGGTACATATGATGTCAAGATCAATAAATACCACGCCGGCAATATAGTTGACGAAGGACTGATCGGATGGGATATCTATGTATATAAGATCACTGAAAACTTCAGCAATATATATGTTATCGATACTCTCCCAACGAATACCACCTTTGTAACTGACGGATTCTACGTTGTAGGTGGCGGTGTATATACCGATCTCGTGCAGGTCGAGATTCTCCCGAACAATCAGGTAAAGTTCGATCTGAGCAATCCCACGATAACTGATTACCTCAAGAATACGGACGGCGCTAATGTGCGTATAAGATACTATGTCAGGGTGACCCAGCAGGCATCGGCCCACGGAGTTTATCAAAACAACGCAAAGCTCTATCTGGATAATGGACCCATGATCGACGAAGCAACGGCGGATGCAGCATTCGACATGCCTCCTGTAATAGAAAAAACGGGAAGATACGATACGGCCACTGCTCCTAATGCTATCTTTACCATAACGGTCAATCCTCTGGCGCTGAATGTAGATACTACAGACAGTCACGATACGCTGACTCTCGTAGACACATTTCCTGAGACATATGATCTTCAGGTATCCTCGGTAGCGATAACAAGGGATGACGGCGGTGCACTTACGACAGAGACCTACACCTACGACGAGACAACGAAGGTACTGACGCTGACACTGAGAGATCAGACGGCATATACCATCACCTACAGGGCTACGGTCAACAGGCGCGTAGGCACCCAGCTGGATCAGAGCAACAGCACCAACAGCATATCTATAGACGGGGTATTGCCCGCTATAGCTGACGGATTCTACTTCCAGTGCCAGGTAGTAAGGAGTGCAGGATCAGCTTCATCCTACAATCCGGATATCGCTAACCTCAATGTTATAAAGCATGAGACCGGTGATACTACGGCACTCCTTCAGGGAGCACAGTTCTCACTTGCTCCTGTCACCCTTGGAACCGGCAATACCGTGACCCTTGGTACAGCTGTTACACAGACTACGGGAGCCGGCGGTGTAGCTTCCTTCGAAGTAGACAGAGAAAGAGTCTATATGCTGACTGAAACCTCTGCACCTGACGGATATGCAAGGGATGAGAACAACTACTTCTATGCATTTGCCAACGATGTAAGTTCAATTCCTGCGACAGTGACGTATGGCGGACAAACATATACGGTAACGATCATAAGTTCCGACAGGGCAAGCCGTGATGTCTACTTCGCCAACGACAGAGCAGCAGCCGTGATAGTCGATCCTACAACTCCGACGGAACCTGCGGCTACTACGGCTCCGACATCTACCACACCGTCGGCAGCAGCCGCGGCGGCAGTCGTAATACCTACGGAGCCTTCCTCCGAACCGTCGGTCACCACGACATCTCAGGACGTGGTAACTGCTGCGGAACCTGCGGCTTCCGGGATAGATCCGAATGATGTCAACGGAGCAGGAAGAGGTCTGGCAACGACTCAGTCTGAAGCAGCGGCAGTAACCGCCGGGACTGCTTCAGCAGTTACTTCCACAGGCGAATCCTTAGGTTATGCAAGGATCATCGGAGTCATCTATATCTTCGTAGCATTCCAGGTACTGGCCCTACTTCGTTACGAGCGTAAGAACGGTTTGCTTCCCACGGGAAACAATGAACAAAGATGACCTGATCAGATATCTTCAGATACAAGAAGGGCCACCCAATCAGGGTGACCCTTCTGTTATGTCTTAGGATAAGGCTTATATCATTTCCTGCCCTTTATTGCCTTGAACACCTCACTTGCGGTGAAAGGGATAAGAGCCAACGGGATGATAAGAAGCCAAGCCGTAGGATTAAGAGCTACGTTATCGAAGATCTTGTTGATGCCCGGGATGTAGATAACAGCCAGGAGCATAACGATCGACAGACCAACTGCAGCGTTCATCATCTTGTTGGAGAAGAGACCGATCTTGAATACGGACATCCTCTCGGATCTTGCGGCAAATGCTCTGAAGAGCTCAGCCAGGATAAGTGTAGCGAATGCCATTGTCCTTGCACCTGTAATGTTCTCGATCGATGTTGTATCGAAGAAGAAGTTTGACGTAGAAGTCAGTGATACAAGGAATGCGGTAGCTACGCTGACAAAGATAGCGATAGCCTGAACTGCGATACTTATCTTCATGGAACCGTTGATGATAGGCTCACCCTTCTTTCTGGGAGGAAGCTTCATTATGCCGGGCTCACCCTTCTCACGGCCGAGAGCCAGAGCGGGGAAAGAGTCGGTAACGAGGTTCAGCCAGAGAAGCTGGATAGCTGTAAGGGGAGCTGCGATACCCGGAACGATCGTGTTGGGGATCAGAGAGATAAGGAAGATAACGAGTATCTCACCTACGTTACAGGAAAGAAGGAAGCTTACGAACTTTCTGATGTTCGCATAGATTACTCTACCCTGCTCTACTGCCTTAACGATAGTAGCGAAGTTATCGTCCATAAGGATCATGTCAGCTGCGTTCTTGGATACGTCAGTACCCGTGATACCCATAGCTACACCGATATCTGCTGCTTTCAATGCAGGAGCGTCGTTAACGCCGTCACCTGTCATGGAAGCGATGTGGTTATTGTCACGAAGAGCGGTTACGATCCTTACCTTATGCTCAGGAGATACACGAGCGTAAACGTTCGTTGTCTCACATGCGACACGAAGGTCTTCCTCGCTCATCTTGTCGAGCTCGGAACCGGAAAGAGCACCTGCGCCCTCACCCATCATGTTGAGGTTATTACCGATGGCAACTGCAGAATCCTTGAAGTCACCGGTGATCATTACTGTCCTGATGCCGGCTTCCTTACATACTGCGATAGCTGCCTTAGCTTCTTCTCTCTCAGGGTCGATCATACCGATCAATCCGATGAATACCATATCCTTCTCGTGAGAGAAGTCAGGCTCCACATTAAGATCATCGTGCTTTCTGTAAGCGAAAGCGAGAACACGGATAGCCTTGCTGGCAAACTCGTGGTTCTGCTTTGTGATCCTGTCAAGGAACTCGGGAGTCATGGGATGCTCGCCGTCCTTATCAGCGTAGAAAGCACATCTGCTGAGTACGATATCGGGAGCACCCTTGGTGAAGCTGATGAGCTTACCTTCCTCGATGCCCGTGTTATATGTTGTCATCATCTTACGATCGGAATCGAAAGGCAATTCCTTTACTCTCTTGAAGCGATTCATCATCTCTTCCCTGAGCATTCCGCACTTGGAACCGAGAGTAGTAAGGGAACCCTCCGTAGGGTCACCGATGCAGGAATAGGAACCGTCATCTCCCTTTACGATAGATGCGTCATTACAGAGTACTGCTGCGCGGCAGAGCATTTCGCCGACGCCCTCAGGCGTATATACCTTGCCGTCAGGCCCGAGGATGCGTCCCTCGGGAGCATAGCCGTTACCCTCAACGTCATATACGTGAAGTCCGTCGTAGATGACCTTAACTGTCATCTGGTTCTGTGTAAGAGTACCTGTCTTATCGGAGCAGATAACATCTACGCAGCCCAATGTCTCTACTGCAAGAAGTCTCTTTACTACGGCATTGCTCTCTGCCATCTTTGTCATACCGATGGAAAGAACGATGGTAACTACGGCTGCAAGTCCCTCGGGGATAGCAGCAACTGCAAGAGATACGGCAGTCATGAGAGCATCCATAACGCTCTGCTTCTGAACGAAGATATCAACAAGGAATACGATGACGCACACGACGATGCAGACTGCTGCAAGGATCTTACCTAATGCATTAAGACCCTTCTGCAGAGGAGTTGTCTCATCCTCAATACTCGTAAGCTTATCGGCGATCTTACCAAGCTCCGTATTCTTACCTGTTCCAACGACAACACCCTTGGCACGACCGTAAGTTACGGCTGTACCCATAAAGAGCATGTTCTTTCTGTCACCGATGGAGCAATCCTCATCAAGGATAGCCTTAGCATCCTTATCGACAGGAACGGACTCACCGGTAAGAGAAGATTCCTCTGCCTGAAGAGAATTGGAATCTATAAGCCTGATATCGGCTGCGATGGCATCACCTGCGTCGATAGACACGATATCACCTTCAACAAGTCTCTCAGAATCAACCATAACGAGCTCGCCGTTACGGATGACCTTGCTCTGAGCAGAGCTCATCTTCTTAAGTGCTGCAAGAGCCTGATCGGCCTTACCTTCCTGATATACACCAAGAACAGCATTAAGGATTACGATGGCGATGATTACAAATACATCTATCCATCCCTCAAATCCGTTATTCTCCTTGATCGCCATGACTGCAGAAAGAGCTGCTGCCACGATAAGGATTATTACCATCGCGTCCGCGAACTGGAGAAGGAACTTCTTCCACAAAGGAACCTTCTTCTCCTCGCCCAAAGAGTTAGGGCCGAATTTTTCAAGTCGCTCGCCGGCTTCGGTCGAAGTAAGACCCTTCTCGGTATCTGTACCGAGCTTGCTCAAGACCTCTTCAATAGTGCCAACAAAAGGCTTTTCCATTTTTATACATTAATCTCCCTCTGTCTTGCCAAAATACAGGAAGCAAAACAGGATTATTATATATCTTCGTGAAATTCTTTTAAATATAAAGAAGTAAAATCTTTTTGCTCTTCAAAGCCCCCGAATTATGCAACTTATATATCTCAATATTCGACGGGGAGATCGTCGATATCGTAGAGTTTCTTGAACTTTTCCTCATCCGCCTTATTCCTGATGAACATAACATCCGTAAAGTGTCCGTCTTCACGGTTCTTGAACCCTGCTACCTTCTCTCCGGTGCAGATGGAGCTCCTGATAACGGGGTACTCTCTCAAAGGATCGTAAGGGTATCTCCCCTTCTCCTTCCCGGCTCCTGCAAATAAACGATCTAAGAACTTCATACGGTCACCTTACCTGCCACTATATCCTTATAATCCGCATAGTTCTTGCGCAGAAGGTTCGGTATATCAAGTCCGTAAGGACATCTTGTCTTACATACTCCGCAATCGATACAGTCTTCGATCTTAGCCATAAGTCCCTGCCATTCCTCTGAAAGGAAATTTGCTGACGGAGCACGTCTTATGAGCTGGCTCATCCTGGCACAGTTATTGATCTGGATCCCCGCGGCACATGGCATACAATATCCGCAGCCTCTGCAGAAATCTCCCATAAGGCTCTTTCTGTCTTCCTCGATAAACTTCTTGATCTCAGGTGTCATGGAGATATCCCTCGTGAAGAAAGACAGCCACTGATCCAGCTCCTCTTCCCTTTGAACTCCCCAGATGGGAAGCACTTCGTATTCACTCATGAATGCCATACAGGCATCGGCATTTGTAAGAAGACCGCCTGATAATCCCTTCATGGCGATAAAACCCATATCCGCCTCGACTGTCGCCTTTACAAGAGCGATATCACGGTTCGTTGCAAGGTAGCAGAAAGGAAACTGCAAAGTCTCATAAAGACCGCTCTTTACTATCTCTTCCGCAACTCCGATAAGATGAGCCGTGATACCGATATGACGTATCTTTCCCTGTGCCTTTGCTTCCTGTAAAGCCTCGTACATACCCGTGCCGTCACCGGGGCGATAGCACTGAGGTACACAGTGTAACTGATAGATATCAAGATAGTCCGTACGAAGGTTGGTAAG
Source organism: Oscillospiraceae bacterium (assembly GCA_900176545.1). Taxonomy (GTDB): domain Bacteria; phylum Bacillota; class Clostridia; order Saccharofermentanales; family Saccharofermentanaceae; genus Saccharofermentans. The sequence continues at coordinate 124,556 of FWXP01000003.1, read as the reverse complement.
GGTAGTATCAAGATCCTCCCATAACTTCTCGGGAGTCTTAGCCATGGTCTTGGAAGCAATGAAGACTTTATCCCTCATTCCTTCGAAAGCCTTGCCCACCTTGATCTCGCTGTCGGAGTAGGCTCTTGCGGTATCGAAGAAGGTCATGCCTCCGTCGTAAGCACGGCGAAGGAGCCTTACGGCATCTTCGGTACTGATACGCTGAATAGGAAGAGCGCCGAAAGCGTTCTGCGGTGTCCTTATGCCGGTCTTACCAAGTACGATCTCCTTCATGTGAGGCCTCCTTTAGAGTGCGAGCTCCAGTAACTTCTCAATATGTATATCCACGCTGTCTAATACGGGCAACGGACAGTTGTCGGAGTTAAGAAGGAGCGGAAGTTCCGTACAGCCGAGGATAACGGCTTCGATACCGTCCCTGTCACGCATAGTAGAAATAAGTTCCTGAAATTCCTTCAAGGTCTCCGCCTTCACGATACCCAGTTCAAGCTCATCGAATATCCTCTTTGCCACCAGCTCACGCTCAGGCTTAGTGGGGACTAAGACATCTATTCCCGCCTTTATAAGATCAGTCTTCATGTAGTCCTTCTCCATGGTGAAGATAGTACCCAGAAGTCCTACCTTCTTGATGCCGCGGCGGGCTACTTCATCTGCTACCGCCTTAGGGATGCTTATGAGCTTAGCGGGAGTCCTTGAAGACACTTCATCGTAGACGATATGCATCGTTGCCGCAGTAAGCGCGATGACCTCCGAACCGCCGTTATAAAGAGCATTTGCCTTCTCAGCCAGGTAGTCTGCAAGAAGATCGTATTTTTCTTCGCACACATAGTTCCAGGCACGTCTGAAGTCGACGCTCTCTATCGCCATATCGGGCATCTGCTGCCCGTCAGTTCTCTTATCTGTCCTGGAATTAAGTTCCCTGTAGTACATAGCGGTGGACTCGGGTCCGGTACCGCCAATAAGTCCGATCTTTTTCATGTCTCTATAACTCCTTCTCCAACAAAGTGTTCCATGTAGTTATGGTTATGGAATATACACCCTCTGAAGATATACGTCACCTGTCCGTCTGCTACACGGATAACGATCCTGTCTTCCTCATTCAGTTCGTTGATATCAGTTAAGAATTCGGTACGATCTTCCAGGATCAGGATACCCTGTGATCCATACGCTCCAGCATTATCGAGTATCACTACATCCGGCGAAATCGGAACCGTCATGTCTTCCACTTCGGAATCTGTGATAATCCCGTCATGGAAGAGGTAATACTGCCCGTTCGCCTGAAGTTCAAATGAGTAAAGTGCCGGATAGTCTCTTCCTGCATATATCCAACAGACCCCGTTACTCTCATCGTAAAGTATAGTCTCGATGGTATCGCCTGTAGGCAGAAGATCGCCAACCGCTAGGGACTCGACATAGTCAGCGTCGTATAGAGTCGGAACCGATCCTGAGAATGTCAGCTCGGTACCGTCATCCGAGAATTCAAAAGAATCAATGAAATAATCCTGATAATCTTCTGTCTCAGGATCGATATAGTAATATCCGCCTTCGACCGTAACATTCGCCAGAGCGGTAAAAGACCCTTCGACCGGAGTAGCATCCGTATTCCATGCTTCGAAGGAAGCTTCTATGTTCTCCTGTGTTATATCAACGAACCAGCCGGTAGTCACATATCCGTCAAGACCGTCTTCATACCCTTGAAGCATCGCTATATAATCGTCCTCGGTGATCATGGCGCCGGTCGCATCACGATATGTACATAAATCGAAAGATGTGCCGAACGATCCGAGATTCTCCTCTACGATCTCGCCGTCCTGCAAGGAAAAACGCCTCCAGGAAGTACAGTAACCTGAGAAGTCGTAGCATCTTCCAAAAGCTATATACCAGTAGTTACCTGACTCATCTTCATACCAACCCATGGCATATCCGCTCTCGCCGATCACGCCGAATGCCGGCGAATCGGAATAGTATCCCGATATCTCCTCCATAGTACCGTCAGGCATGACCTCGAATATCCTGCTGTGGGAATAATTACCGCTTCCTGCTGTCATGCATTTGATGATCTCCAGATATCCGTCACGATCAAGGTCAGTAACACCGTAGCAGTGCGAGTGTATCTCTGAGCTCTCATCCATCCAGGCAAGATCCGTCATCTCTTCATCAAGATCCCAGACATCGTAGTTTGCCAGGATATCCGTAAGCTGATCCTCGTATTCACCTGCCTCAACGGGAACAGGCGTTATACTTGTTTCCGTCTCTTCTGTGATCTCAGAAGTCTCTTCAATAGTTGTCGTTGTTGCGGTCGTGGTATCACTTACATTCTCTTCCGCCTGATCATTGCCACATGATGTCAGTATGACTGATGCTGCGACTACTGCCGCGATCGACCTTTTCTTCATATTTATCTTCCCTTATCTTCCGATATTGATAATTCATATTATCCCACGAGATCGAACCAATAAAAACCCGAAAGCGGCAACTTTCGTGCATTATTCAAGATCAAGCCTGTGCCTTTGCCTCGAACTTGGCAAGGAGAGGACGAGAGAACTTCCTGTTAAAGAAGTCTACGAGAGGTCCCATGAAGAAGGCTGATATTATGGTTCCTGCTCCGGGATATTGTCCGTCCTTGGCGCCTAAGTATACGCAGATCGTTCCTATGAGGACACAGATAAGATCCGTTCCTATCCTTACGAACCTGAACTGCCATTTGGTCTTATTGGAGATGATTATCGCGATGGCATCGTAGGTGGAGACACCGAGGTCGGATGTCATGTAGAGCGATGCAGCAAAGCATATCACGAGCACGCCAATCCCTAAGAATATGCACCTTAATGCAAAGCTCGGATCAGGAACGATACTTGATATTACCTTCTCCGAGAAATCTACGATGTAACCCGTAAGAAAGAGGTTAATAAATGTGGCTATTCCTATGTAATGCTTATCCAGGAAGAAGTCTGCGATAAGAAGGACGGCATTGATGATTATGTAGAATGTTCCGAAAGGAAGCCCCGACGCGAACTTGCCCCATACGCCCCATGACAGGCACTGGAAAGGATCGACGCCGAAGCGGGCGCATTTAAAGAAGCCTACCGCAATGGAACACAAAAGTACTCCCAATATGGTCATGACGAGCCTTGGCGTAAAGTTCCTAGGTTTATCTATCTTCATATGAGCCCCCCTCAAAATATCGGGATGATATTACAACCCTCCCTGCCACGCCCGCAAGGAAAAATCAATATTAAAGATGACGATAATTTGTCCTTATGTCTATGCATGACATAAAATTAGTATTTATTTAACCTTAGATAAGGCAAGTATTATTTTTTCTGCTATACTTATAAGCGTGCGTTCGCGCACGATCTTATTTATTTAAGTGCAATGTGAGGAGTTACAAAATGCCTGTTACAGAGTATTTGGAGAGAAATGCTAAGCTTTACCCGGACGAGGTTGCTCTCGTCGAGCTAAATCCCGAACAGCAGGAGACTGCTAGGGTTACCTGGAAGGAATATGAGCTCATTCAGCCCACAGATACTCAGGCATACAGAAGAGAGATCACATGGAAGGTCTTCGACGAGAAGGCAAACCGTCTTGCAAATATGCTGATCAGCAGAGGAATCAAGAAGGGCAACAAGATCGGTATCCTTATGATGAACTGCCTGGAGTGGCTCCCTATCTACTTCGGAATCCTTAAGGCTGGTGCCATCGCAGTACCCCTTAACTTCCGCTATACATCAGACGAGATCCTCTACTGTTCTAATCTTGCTGAGCTCGACATCCTCTTCTTCGGTCCCGAGTTCATCGGCCGTATCGAGAATATCGAGGCACAGCTTCAGAAGAACAGAGTACTCATCTTCGTAGGAGACACATGTCCTACTTTCGCTGAGGATTATCGTTCACTTACTGCAGATTATTCCGGAACATCTCCCAATGTGGAGATCTCCGATGACGATTACGGTGCTATCTACTTCAGCTCCGGTACAACGGGATTCCCCAAGGCTATCCTTCACAAGCACAGAAGCCTTATGCATGCCGCAGCAGTCGAGCAGAAGCACCACTCCACGGGTAGAGACGACTGCTTCCTCTGTATCCCTCCCCTTTACCACACGGGAGCTAAGATGCACTGGATGGGAAGCCTCGTAGCCGGTTCCAAGGCAGTCCTTCTTAAGGGTACAAAGCCTCAGTACATCCTTCAGGCAGCATCCGATGAGCACTGTACTATCGTATGGCTCCTGGTACCGTGGGCTCAGGATATCCTTGATGCATTAGACAGAGGCGACGTTAAGCTCTCCGACTATAAGCTCGATCAGTGGAGGCTCATGCATATCGGTGCACAGCCTGTTCCCAAGTCCCTTATCAAGAGATGGCTCGAGTACTTCCCTAAGCACCAGTACGATACGAACTACGGTCTTTCCGAGTCCATCGGCCCCGGCTGTGTACACCTTGGCGTAGAGAACGTACATAAGGTAGGCGCTATCGGTCTTCCCGGATACGGATGGGAGTGCAAGATCATCGACGAGAAGGGCGAGATCGTTAAGCAGGGTGAAGTCGGCGAGCTCTGTGTAAAGGGCGACGGCGTAATGGTCTGCTACTACAATAATGAAGAAGCAACTAATGAAGTACTTAAGGACGGATGGCTCCTTACAGGTGATATGGGACGTCAGGATGAGGACGGATTCATCTACCTCGTTGACCGTAAGAAGGACGTTATCGTCTGCGGCGGTGAGAACCTCTACCCCGTAGAGATAGAGGACTTCCTCATGAAAAATGACGCCATCAAGGACGTTGCAGTCATCGGTCTTCCCGACAAGAGACTCGGAGAGATCGAGGGTGCGATCATCGAAGTCAAGGAAGGCATGACACTTACTGAAGACGAAGTAAACGAGTTCTGCCTTCAGCTTCCCCGTTACAAGAGACCCAGAAAGATCATCTTCGCACCTGTCCTTCGTAATGCTACAGGTAAGATCGAGAAGCCCAAGCTCAGAAGACTCTATGGTCAGGAGCATCTGGTAGACTTCGAGAATCAAGACTGATATTACTGACTTTGTAACACTGTTACACGATATTGAAGACAATAAAAGAGCCTCTTTCTCCACTGAAAGAGGCTCTTATCTTATGATTTATCACATATTCTCTATGAGGCTTACTGCTTCTTCCAAAGTCTTATCCGCATAGTCCTGAGCATGTATTATCGTGCCGTTTATACCCTTAGAGGCGAATGCACCTGCAAGGCAACCGTTCACTGCGGACTCGGGAGAGTTAGGAGCCTGAGGGCCTCCGAGGTCCGTCCTGCACCATCCGGGATCTGTAAGGAACAGGAGTATGTCCTCTCCGTTCAATGTAACTTCCAGGTCCTTAGTTACTTTATCAAGTGCCGCCTTACTTGCGGAATACGGTCCCTGGTAAGGGTCACGGTCGATACCCGACGTGGTATTGAGGATCCTTCCGAAGCCCTTCTCCTTCATCTTGGGAAGGAGCGCATAGCAGATCATCATGGGAGCTATGGTATTGACCCTGAATGACTTCTCAAAGTCGTCCCAGGGCGTATCCCATACGCCGGACCTGTACGTCACCTGTATTCCCGCATTATTAAGGACTACATCGATATCGTACTTAAGAAGCTCAGATATCAGCTTCTTAACTTCTTCCCTGACACCTAAGTCGCAGCCGAAGCTCACTACCTGTAAGCCTGCTCCCTTGGCCTTTTTCTCGATATCTTCCGTGTGACTCTTATCCCTGCTCACGAGGATGAGGTTAGCACCGCAACCGATAAGCTTCTCGGCCATGAGCCTTCCGATACCTCTTCCGGCACCGGTTACCAGTACCCACCTGTTCTTAAGATCTAACATAACCTTCCTCCTCTTATCACATCACAGCGTGAACTGCGATATGAACTTCCATGCATTCTCGCATGTATGGTGACGGAACTCATGTCCCTGGCCGCTTACGGATGCGAGAGCAGTCCTTATGACACCGTCCTCGCTCTCGAAGTAATCGATAGTAAGATATGAATCTCTTGTCTCATCGTAGATCTTCTCTGTCTTCTGTCCCGCGTGACCGTAGATCTTCTGCTCCCAGTTATCCTTGTCCGCGAACTCGATATCGTCGAACTTCGTCTTGAACTTATTGGTAGAGGCAAGATACTTGACTCTCTCCAGGGATCCTTCGTTCTGGAAAGGAAGCTCCGGAAGAGGTGAAGCCTCACCGCCGCTGTAGAAGAAAGGCCTTGCATTCGTTAAGTTGAATCCCGGATCTGAAGGACTCTTGCCGAAAGGATTATCCTTCACGGGAAAGAGTGCGCTTCCGGGACAGAATCCCGCAAATTCATTCGGATATTCGTGATAAAGATCCCATGTCTTAGCGCATCCCATGGAGAATCCCGTGGCATATATCCTCTTCTCGTCAATGGGATACTTCTCCTTCAAGTGCGCCAGGAGCTCCATCGCCTCACATGCGGGAAGATACTGATGGTTCTCTACGGATACGAAGAGGAAGCCGTACTTATGAGCTACCTCCCACCACTCTGCTACGAATGTAAGATACATGGAGGAATCTCCGCCACCGTGAAATCCCAGTACGAGAGGGACCTTGCCGTTGTCGAGAAGCCCCTTGTTGTAGTAAGAGAAATAACCGACTTCATGTGTATCCTGATCCTTGATAAGGCGGTTGTCTGCAGATGTCTTAACGACACATGAACCTGCTTCTTCTACCATACCCAGTTCATCGAAGTCGGGCTCCAGCTCTATATTGCCGCACCACATCTTATATCTTCTTACAAAGGACATGAAGTCACCGATATAGTCGGCCTCTTCCTTGATAAGGCAGTACTTGCAGTCAGCGAAAGCTTCGTTTATCTCATCTGAATTAAATACGCTTATAACAGGGATATCGTAGCGCTCGATCTCGGGCTTTACGGTAAGTCCTTCCATGGAGCACATGGCGGGAGTAATATCTCCGGGACCCCAGAGGAACTCGCCCTCGATCTTCTTTAAGAGATTCTTTGCTACATAGTCGGCGGAAGCGCCGAAGCTGTAGATATCCGTCCTGAACTTAGCGCCTCTTATGAAGTATCCCTTGAACTCCTGCGTAAAGAAATCAACGAGCCTGACGATACCGTCCTCGTAGTTGGGATCCATCTTTACTTCGGCGATGAATGACTTATACATCTCTACGGTCGCATTCTTCCATCCGCCCTCACATGTAGGATATACGAAGAGGACTGCAGTGTCGTTGGCGGCAGCGATATCCGCAAGACCGCTTCCTACTGCGAACTGAGCCGCATCCACGATGCTCTGAGGCTCTTCTTCGAATACCGTAAGAAGAGGCGCTCTGAATCCGTAGTTGTTCACCTGTCCCTTGATATCAGTCGCAGGCACGTATGCCTTAAGATAGAAATCTGCATATGTGTGTTCCCAGAACTTCGCTCCGTCAGGAAGAAGTATTACTTCGGGTCTTTCCTGTATTCCCATGTTGCTGTCCTCTTTTCGAAATGATCAAGTAACGACACGCAGTATAAGACGCGTCTTCCTAATTTTATCAAAATAAAAAAGAAGAAACTTTGCTGAAGAGAACAAGACGATGATAGATCAATAAACTAAAACAATATGCAAGTCAGTATGACATTTTGAATAATGTAGTATAATCTTCTTCGTATACAACACACAAAAAGGAGATTACGAACATGGCAAGGGACCCCAAATGGGCAGTAAATGATGCAGTTCAGGCTCAGAGCATCAGCAAGATCAGCATCGACGAGAACAGAGAGAAAGAATTATTATCAGCTATCAAGAAGAGTGCATTCGGTATGTTTATCGGATCTATCGTATTACTGGTAGTAGCATTCGGAATCGTAGCGGCACTGGCGGCATTCGCAGGTGTCATCTTCTACAGCGTTAAGATGGTCATCGCATATATAATCGTTATCATCTTCCCTATCTACGCAATCTATAACATAATCCATACCAACTCTGCGATAAAGAAGGGGGATTACGATTTCTATCAGGGACAGATAGTTACCAAGACAGACAAGGGCTTCAAGGTAACAGGTCTCGAAGACTTGGATCTCAGCTTCATCAAGAACAAGACAGACGGGGACAAAAAAGACAATGTCAAGCCCGGCGACATCGTTAAGATCATGAGGATCGATAACGACCTGTCACTTTTTCTCTGATACGATCATCAAGAGGCTTCAACAAACAAAGGGTTGTGACGTGATCACAACCCTTTTCTTATCTTATCAGCTATATCGAGGAAGCTGTCGCTCTTCATTATCGCGATACCCGTCCCTTCGTCACCTAAAACTACCAAGTTGTCTCCGGGATTGATATCAAATATCTTCCTGGCTCTTGCCGGGATCACTATCTGACCCTTATCGCCCACCTTGACGATACCGAAGAGGTGCTTACCCTTAGGTCCTACACCAAGTCCCATATTTTCTTCCGATGTGTAATTAACAAGATCGTCCAGAGACACTCCGAATACTTCTGCCAGGAGTCTGCTCTTCTCGAGATCCGGGCTCGATTCGCCGGACTCCCACTTAGCGACGGCCTGGCGGGTAACGCCGATCTTATCGGCGAGGTCTTCCTGCGTCATCTTATTGTACTTACGAAGCTGAACGAGATTATCCTTGAGCATCCTTTGCCACCTTTCTCTTCTTTATGCCGAGCACAGCCCAGCGCAAGAACGGTATCCTTGATATTATAGCATTTAGAAGAAGTGCTCCTCCGAAAGCTGCTATCGCAGACAGTATGTATATTACTGCGGCCGGAAGATCCGTCTTGCCTGCAACAAATACGGCTACAGCGGAAAGACCAATGTAGTGGAACACATATATTCCGAAGCTCTTTCTATAGCTCCATGTCATAACGGGCGTAGTAAAGTTCAGATACTTTGCAGCAAATCCGAGTACAGCTACGCTCATAAAGTACGCGCACAGGATATAGCTTATCGACCTGTTTACCGGTGCATCCGCGTAGTTTTCACCGAAATGCCTTACGCAGAATAAGACACAGGATACTATTCCTGCTGTAGCGAATAAAGGGAGCCATTTCTTTATCCTCTCCATGACTTCGTCGTGAGAGAAAATAAAATATCCGGTAAGGAATGCCAGTATATAAAGACCGAACCTGTAGCAGGCGATAAAGGGGGTATTCAGGAGAAGACCTGCACCGAAGAAAAGGACCGCCATAAGGATAAGTACGACGATATTAGTCTTCGAGCACACCTTGAGAAGACGTCCTTTCTCTATCTTCCTTACGATCACCAGAAGGACGGAACATACCCAGAGGACCTGAAGGAACCACAGTACGCCTATGCCGCTCACGCACATTATGAGATACTGAATAACACCGGGAAGTTCTGACACAGTATCGAAAGCTCCTGACAGAGCCATATTGAGATATCCCTGAACATATCCGAATGCGAGAACACCGATGGTAGACGGTACGAGGAGCCTCGTGGTCCTGCTCTTTATAAACTCCTTATCGGTATGGGATCCGAGATATATCTTAGAGCTCATGCCCGCAGCGATAAAGAGAAGCGTCATGAACCAGGGGTAGACGATATACTGGAACAGGTCACCCGGAATGAACTGCCCTTCTGTGAGCTGTCCGTATACACCCGGCAGTCCGATACCGTTATACATAAAGAAGACATGGTATAAGACTACGAGGATCTGAACCATCCACTTAATGTTGTCCAAGTAGTGCTTTCTCATATTTATCCCACCTTTGCAACTATTGTTAACATGATTATAGATGCGGGAAATATATGAGTCCACCAACCGAGGCTTACATAAAGCACTTACTTTTGTTAACTTCAGTTGCCTTTAGAGGATAAGTTCCATTCCGATCTTCTGAGGGAGAAGTCCCATATTCTCATAGAACTTCATGGCGCCGGGATTACATGTCCAAACATTCAAGGTGATGTTATAGGAACCAGTCTCTTTTGCATAGGACTTAACATACTCGAACAGTGCCTTGCCCACGCCCGTACCGCGTACTCTCTCATCTACGCAGATATCATCTATATAGAGAGTCTTTATATCCGTCATGACGCTGTCGCCTACTACCTGCTTGAAGATACAGAATGCATGGCCCCATACATGACCTTCTTCGTCAAAGCAGACGAAGACCGGAGTCTTATCGTTCCTTAAGATCTCTTGGAGCTCTTCTTCGTTATACTTGGTGGCAGGACCCTTGAAGAGGTCAGGCCTTCCTTCGTGGTGCACCATATCCACCTGAACGAGCAGTTCAAGTAGTCTTGTTATGTCCTTATCTTCAGCTCTTCTTACACTGTACATAGGATCACTTCCTGAGGATCGATACGATCCACTCGGGATCGGGAGCTGCCATCGTCCTGTCCATAGCCATCTCTTCCATTATTCCCTGAACTGATGCCCAGAAGCAGCGGGATAGCAGAAGAGGATCTCCATCCTTGAATATACCGTCCTTCTGTCCCTTGGAGATAAGCATAGAGGTAGACTCAACAGTTCCTGTGGACATGGCTATCTTACGTGCTTCTTCAGGCATACCCTTACGCCTTACCTGTCCCATAAGAACGAACATATTAAATACCCAGGGCTGCTCCTTGGCATATGAGAACATCTGTCCCAGGAAGCCCTTGAGGAAAAGATCTGCCGGGATATCTGCCATATCACCGGCGGAAGCCGACTTGGTACCTTCCGCTCCCATCTTCACGAGCTCGATAAGAAGCTCTTCCTTGGACTCGAAGTAGTGGAACATAAGTCCCGTACTCATGGGAACGGCAGTAGCGATATCCGTGATCTTCGTGTCGTAATATCCCTTTTCCACAAAAAGGTCCAGGGCAGTCATTAATATCGCCTTGCGTCTCTCTTCCTTCTGTTCTTTACGTGTCATATATATTCCTCAGATATTTACATCTCTCTTCATGCGCTTCAATATCCTCTGTACGGCAAACTTACCTGATACGAGTGCGATGGGAAGTCCTCCGGGGCTCATTACCCACTGTCCGGCGACAAAGAGATTGTCTACTCCCTTGATGACTCCCTTGAAGCTCATCTGCTTGTTGCCTACCGTAGTTACGAATCCCATATAAGATCCGTGGTATGCATTACAGTACCTATTATATGTTAAAGGTGTCCAGCAATCCAAGAGCTCGATCTTACCCTCAAGTTCGGGGAACTCAGTTACGATCCTCTTAGTCATCTCATCTGCGATCTCAGCCTTCTTAGCTTTGTACTCTTCCTTTGTAAGGCTGCTCCAGAATTCATAGTCGTCATCGGTCTGATTGATATCAGCCTGAAGTACCGCCTTGCCCTCGGGCGCAAAAGACTTGTCGTAAGCATAGTTCTTGATGAACATCCTCTTATACTCTTTATTTCCTACCTTAACGGGTTCCATGTCGAAGAAGAGGGTATCGTCTACTGAGAAGTCGGCATCAATGGCATAAGCTACCTGGAAGCCGCTGGTAACGGGATAAGCCTTTCGCTGTTCGTATGCCTTGGAAAGAGCCTTAGGCATATACTTCCTGTCGATGAACTTGCCGAAGAGAAGGTCGGTATCTACAGCGGAGATCACCTCGTCACCTTCTACGAGGCTGCCGTCCATGAGTTCGATGCCTTTCGCTTTCTTCCCCTCGATAACGATCCTCTTAACGGGTGTATTTGTATGGAGCACTCCGCCCATCTCCTTGAATCTCTTAACGATACGAAGAGTCATGGCAAGGGATCCTTCAAGAGGGATATTACCGTTGCCGGAAGCCATCGTAGCATAGGATACAAGAAGTGAATATGCAGTATAGTCCGCAGGAAGATAGTCACACATGAGCTTTCTTATGACAGGATGCTTGAATCTCGCACCAAGCTGTGCGCAGTTGATCTTACCGTACTCCTTCATGACCTTAGGCATATTGGCCATATCCTTACCCATCACGATATAGTCCTTAACTCCCATCATATCCATGGGCTTATCGGAAGGGATCACACAGCTCTTTGCATACTCGACATGAGTAAAGAACTTCCTTATCTCCTCCTCATCCTCAGGAGAGGCTGCAAGGAATTCTTCCTGAGACTTATTAATGTCTTTCCAAAGTGTCAGTTCCTGTCCTCCGACTCTGCTGGAATAGAACTTATCAGTATCAGCATATTTTGTATTCTCATCGATAGCTCCTATAGTCTTCCATACTTCCCAGAGCTTTGTGTGCTCAGCTGTGCCTGTGAGCCAGTGAATGCAGTTGTCGATGTGGTAACCCTTACGGTTCCATCCCATGCACTCTCCTCCTGCGATAGGATTCTTCTCATAGATCTCAGCCTCGAATCCTGCCTTAAGCGCATGGATACCTGCTGAAAGACCTGCGATACCTCCGCCTACTACGATAACCTTACCCTTATTCTCTGAATTCATTGTCGTAACCTCCATATCTTGAACGAATTTTCATTGAATGTATATTCAATATAATCCCACGATCGCTCTTTGTCAACACTTATTGAATTTAAATTCAACAAAATTTATAACAAACAAAAACGGCACTCACTTTAATGTTAAGCACCGTCTATAAGGTCTTATGTTGCTGTTATATCAAGATCAGGACTTCTTAAGTTTATCGGAATCCTTCTTCTTGCGGATCTCAGATACTGTCACGGCCAGGACATCTGCAAAGACGAACAGCGTAAGGAAGAATACACCTAATGCCTGTATCAGGTCAGTCACATAAAGGGGCCACTTTACATCCTTCATGTAGAACAACTTGGGAGTCTTATATATATGTATGCCGAATATCATAAGGAATGTGATGATATATACGATATCCATCTTCCTTATCTTCTCACGCTTCTGCATGATGAAAGTTACAAGAGGTATACAGATAAATACCGAACAGTACATAAAGCTGAATGCCGGAAATCCTACCATGATGCCGGTAAGGAGAGCATACGTCTTCCACTTCTCCTTGGAGAAATATGCCATTATCGCAGAACCGAAGGTCAGCGCCAGTGACATATAGTGAGCCTTGTTCTGTGCATCCGCATAGGATATCTTACCTCTGTTAACGAAGAAGGTATGAACAGCCATTATGGTATTGGTAAAGTTAAGCTTATTTCCGTAACCGTACTCATGCGGATCTGAATTATCCGGACTTAAGAGAAGTGCTTCAAGGAACTTGGATATCTTGTCAAAGCCTCCCATGAATGCGAATGGAACAAAGAAGAATATAAGTCCGTAGATAACGACTCTTATAGACTCCTTCCATCTTTTCTCCTTGAGGAGAAGAAGACCGAATACCGCAGGATAGATCTTAATGCATGCCGAGAGAGCAAGACAGATAAGGGATATCTCCCTGGCGATCTTATTATCCGAATCCTTAAGGAGCAGATAGGTAATGAGCAGCATCAGCGCGATAAATATGATGTTCGCTCTCTCATATTGATATATAAAGGGTGAAGAGAACATGATGAAGATAATAAGTATCTTCTGGATGAACTTCTCCTGCTCTTCCCTTTTCCTTGATACCTCGAGTCTTTCCTCTTTAGCAGAGAGCCTTATGAACTTCTCCATGATGTTCACGAAGAGATAAGTAGTCACGACCATATACATGGTAAATGCAATGGCTCCGCCCGTAAGATACTTCATTCTCCTGATATGAGATGAAGTATAAAGTCCCCTGGGGACGAATCTGGATATAAGCCAGTAAAAGCAATAACAGATGGGAGGATATATCCTGTCCGTATCTATATAAGGATCTGCAAGACCTGCATGATTTATAGGATTAAAGAAGTCCATCCAGGAATCGAAGGGGTCGTTAAAGTACATAACAGAAACACCGAAGTCCTGCATATTACTTGCATTGATAAAAGCTATGACAGCCAGTAATAACATTCCGCCGAGAAATATGTACATAAGCGGATACTTATTCTTCTTATCCATTAACCCCACCTGTGAATATAACTCGATTAATGATATTAATTATGCACTTCAAAGTCAAATCACGACATTTCCTTCACCGCAGAATTCAGTGATGATGCGCACTACGTCGGGATCAGATGAGACGAAGCACACGGGATCCACCCTGAGCATGCTTCCGTCCGATACGAATTCGATATCCACGGGAACATTTCCGTGGAAATAACAAAGGAGGTTCAAGAGGCGCTCGTACTTAGGATCAGTAGTCTTGCCGTCGAACCTTATCCTCATGCCCATGGGAGCCTCGGGATTCTTCCCTTCCTCAGGCTTTCTGAAGGATCTGCCCTCAGGCTTGGGATGGTCGTTCTTGATGAGCCTGTCGGTAGCAGCCATGGCATTCCTGACTCCGGGCTTCCTGTCTATGGCATCAGCAGCCTCGTCATCTGTCGGCATCTTCACTATCTCGTCAACGGACAATGAGAATGAATCCTCTCCTCTTATCCTTCTCTTGCCTATAAGAAGATAAGCTTCATTGGGTTCAACGAACTTCAGATATTCATCCATGGTCCTTCCGAAGAGCACAGCCTCATATTGTCCGTACATATCCTCGACCGTGAGTATACACATGGAGGTCTTGTTCTTAGTGGTACGAAGCTTCTTGGACATTACGATACCCGACATGATCACAGGCTTATCGTCATTTAAAGACTGTATGCGGCCGCCGTCCCTGTACTCCTTCAAGTCCAGCATGGTAAAGGTAGAGAACCTCTCCACATACTTGGCATGGGCACTTAAGGGATGTCCTGAAAGATATATACCTACTATCTCCTTCTCGTACTGGAGCTTCACGGCATCGGGATACTCATCGAAATGCGCGATCCTTATGGAAGGCCCTGATACTGCAGAAGAATCATTTATATCAAAGAGGCTCATCTGGCCTTCTACCTGTCTGTTATTGCTTCCCGTGAGCTTCTCGAACTCAGTCCTTATGGTAGCTATCATGGACGCTCTGTTTATTCCCGTCCAATCCAGAGCTGAAGCCAGGACAAATGACTCCAGCATATTTCTCTTGATATCGGTACCTGCGCATCTTACCAGGAAATCCTCGAAGGACCTATACTCACCGTTTTGTTCCCTCTCATCGATCATGTCCTGAACGGAGCCTTCACCTACGTTCTTAAGTACCGACAATCCTATCCTTATTGCCTGGTCACCCTCGGGAACGAACTTAGCCTGACTCTTATTGACGTCAGGAGGCAGTATCTTTATCCCCATGGGGCCGCAGCAGTTGATATACCATGCAGCAGCAGCGATATTGAACCTGAAGGAATTCATCATCGCCGCCATGAACTCGGTGGGATAGTAGCACTTGAGGTAGGCCGTGTAATAGCCTACTACCGCATATGCGGCAGCGTGGGACTTATTGAAAGCGTATCCTGCGAAAGCCGCCACATCGTTATAGATCTTATCCGCTACCTGTTCGGGAACACCGTGAGCGATGGCACCTTCGACGGTCTTGCCGTTCTCGTCCGTACCGCCGTAGATAAACAGCTGTCTGTACTTCTCCATGAGAGACTTTTTCTTCTTGCTCATGGCTCTTCTTATGTTATCCGACTGACCCATGGAGAATCCTGCCAGATCACGGACTATCTGCATTACCTGCTCCTGATAGACCATACATCCGTATGTGACGTTCAGGATGGGTTCTAAGAGCGGATGGTCGTAAGTGATGGAGCCGGGATCATGCTTGCACTTTATATACTTAGGGATCTGATCCATAGGTCCCGGACGGTAAAGAGATATACCAGCCGTGATATCCTCTATCGAATTCGGCTTTAATTCCTTCATGAAGGATGTCATGCCCTTGCTCTCAAGCTGGAAGATGCCCACAGTATCTCCTTCACCTATAAGCCTGAAGACATTCGGGTCATCCAGAGGAAGAGCATCGAAGATTATCTCCTTGCCGTATCTGGCCTTTACCATATCGGCAGTATCACGAAGGACCGTAAGCGTACGAAGTCCTAAGAAGTCGAACTTCAGAAGTCCTACACTCTCTATATCGGCCTTAGCGAACTGGACTACGGTATTATTGTCGTTGACAGCCAGAGGTGCTATATCGGTTATGGGCTTACCAGAGATGATAACGCCGGCGGCATGAGTCGAAGTATGCCTTGGCATGCCTTCCAGCTTCATGGCTACATCGATGACACGCTTTATGGCATTATCGGAATCGTATTCATTGCGAAGCTCCTTATTGATCTCAAGGGCACTCTTTATGGTTATTCCTATGCTCTCGGGTATGAGCTTTGCTATCCTGTCCGTATCGGCATAAGGAAGATCCATGACCCTCGCTACATCCCTTATACACATCCTTGCAGCCAGCGTACCGAAGGTAACAACCTGAGCCACCCTGTCGGAGCCGTATTTGGAAGTAACATAGTCTATAACCTCCTGCCTCCTCTCGTAGCAGAAGTCTACGTCAAAATCGGGCATGGATACACGTTCGCTGTTGAGGAATCTCTCGAATACGAGATTGTATCTTATGGGATCGACGTCTGTTATACCTATGGCATAAGCTACAAGAGAACCCGCACCGGATCCTCTTCCGGGTCCTACCATGATCCCGTGGGTCTTGGCATAGTTTATGAAGTCCCACACGATAAGATAATAGTCCGTATATCCCATGCTGTTTATAACGTCGAGCTCATAGCGGGCACGCTTGTAGTAGACCTCTTCGTCCTGCGCCTTGCCCTTTATCTCAAATCTCTTCTTAAGGCCCTCCTCGGTCAGATGATCAAGATATGCCTTATTGTCGTCATATCCTTCGGGGATCTCATATTCGGGAAGATGGATGGTGTCAAAGTCGTACTGTGCCTGACACATTGAAGCGATCTTCTCCGTGTTGTCGACTGCTTCAGGGAGATTAGAGAAGAAGCTCCTCATCTCCTCTTCCGACTTGACGTAGAAGTCATCGGTCTTCATGCGCATACGATCCTTATCGGTGAGCTTGGCTCCCGTCTGTAAACACAGCAGGACGTCCTGCACATAGCTGTCTTCCTTAAGAAGATAGTGACAGTCGTTGGTAGCTGCAAGCGGTATTCCCGTCCTGTTGGAAATACCTGCGAGAGCGGCATTGACCACAGACTGTTCCTGGAGCATATTGCTCTGGATCTCGAGATAGTAATTACCGCGACCGAAGAGGTTATCGTACCACAAAGCCTCCTGCTCTGCTTCCTTGACCTTGCCTTGTATTATGAGTTCAGCCAGACGTCCCGCAGTACATCCCGAAAGGCATATCAAGCCTTCGTGCCACATGGCAAGAAGCTCCCTGTCTATCCTGGGGCGTCTGTAGAATCCTTCCGTATAACCTGCCGATACGAGTCTGTTAAGATTACGAAGTCCTTCGTTATCCTTAGCCAGCAGGATCAAGTGGTTATATGGCTTTACCGTACCCGTCGCTTTCTTGTCGAACCTGGAAGCCGGCGCCACATAGACCTCACATCCGATAATGGGATGGATACCTTCAGCTGTCATCGCCTTATAGAATTCGACGCAGCCGAACATGGAACCGTGATCGGTTATGGCACAGGAAGTCATACCCAGCTCCTTGAGCCTTGCTACCAGGTCATTGATCCTTATGGCACCGTCCAGAAGACTGTATTCCGTATGAAGATGAAGATGCGTAAAACCCATATCACTTACCGCCGTTGCCCTTGAGGGAGATGATAACATCTCGAAGCTCTGCGGCCTTCTCGAAGTCGAGATCCTTGGCTGCCGCCTTCATCTCCTTGGTAAGTCTTGCGATGAGCTTCGTCTTATCCTCATCGCTCATATTGCCTGCATCACCCTTATCGATGAGCTTTCTGGCATCGAGCTTCTTGATCTTCTCGGACTTGGCAGAATCAGACAATGTCTCGAAGACATTCTTGACCTGCTTGATTATAGTCTTGGGAACGATACCGTGTTCCTCGTTATATGCCTGCTGTATAGCTCTTCTCCTGTTAGTCTCGGATACCGCATTCATCATGGAATCAGTAACAGAATCCGCATAGAGGATAACGCGGCCGTTACTGTTACGCGCGCATCGTCCGATTATCTGGATAAGGGATCTTTCCGAACGAAGGAATCCTTCCTTATCCGCATCAAGGATCATGAGCAGCGATACTTCCGGGAGGTCGATACCTTCACGAAGGAGATTGATACCTACTATGACATCTATCTGATCGGTACGGAGGGAATTTAAGATCTCCATCCTCTCCACGGTCTCTATATCCGAATGAAGATACGTGACCCTGATATTCTCCTTGGAAAGGAAATCGGTAAGATCCTCAGACATCTTCTTGGTAAGCGTCATTATAAGAGACTTCTCGCCTCTCTTGTTATTCTCCCTGATCTCATAGAGGATATCCTCGATCTGTCCTTCGACAGGACGGATGGATATCTCAGGCTCAAGAAGTCCCGTAGGTCTTATTACCTGCTCTACAATCCGGGTAGAATGTTCCTTCTCATAGTCCGCGGGAGTTGCCGATACGAAGATGGTCTGTCCCATCCTCTGTTCGAACTCCTCGAACTTCAGGGGACGGTTGTCGTATGCGGAAGGAAGGCGGAATCCGTACTGAACAAGCATGTCCTTGCGGGCACGGTCACCGTTATACATAGCTCCTACCTGCGGTACAGTAACATGGGACTCATCTATAAAGAGAAGAAAATCCTTGGGGAAGAAATCCATGAGAGTACAGGGAGCTTCACCCGGTTTACGCTGGGAGATATGCCTCGAGTAGTTCTCGATACCCTTGCAAAATCCCGTCTCCCTTAATATCTCCATATCGTATCTGGTCCTCTGCTCGAGCCTGTATGCCTCGATAAGCTTACCCTCATCACGGAGCACCTTGATACGATCCTCAAGTTCCTCTTCTATGGTAACTATGGCACGCTCGAGCTTAGCTCTTCCCGTAGCATAGTGAGATGCTGGGAATATCTCCACGAAGCTCCTGCTGTATTCCTTCTTACCTGAGATCGCATGTACCAGGCTGATGCTCTCTATCTCATCCCCGAAGAAACTGATCCTGGTAAGGACATCCTCCGAATCGGGAGTATAGATATCGAGGACGTCACCCCTGCATCTGAAGGTACCTCTCTTGACCTCAAAATCATTTCGCTCATACTGGATGTTGATAAGCTCCGCCATAACGGCATCGGGAGATATCTCCTGACCTACATGAAGGCTCACCATCAGGGACATATAATCTTCCTTCTCGCCTATACCGTATATACAGGATACGGAAGAAATGACTATGACGTCGTCACGGGTAAGGAGATTCCTCGTGGCCGCGTGACGCATCCTGTCGATCTCATCATTGATGGAACTGTCCTTCTCGATATAAGTATCGGTAGCGGCGATATACGCCTCAGGCTGGTAGTAATCGTAATAGGATACGAAGTACTCTACGCAGTTCTCCGGAAAGAGTTCCTTGAATTCGGAATAGAGCTGACCCGCAAGGGTCTTATTGTGCGCCAGGATGAGCGTAGGCCTACTGATCTGAGCTATGACATTAGCCATGGTAAAGGTCTTGCCCGAACCCGTAACTCCCAGAAGGGTCTGTGCGCGTTCATTGTCCCTTATGCCCTGAACCAGCTGTTCTATTGCCTTGGGCTGATCTCCCGAAGGCTTGTGCTCCGATACTAACTTAAACATAAGAACAGTATACCACCCGAAGCCTCATAAGAAAATATGTTCTTCATGTTCAAAGGAAGAACCCCTCCCGCGAAGGAAGGGGTTCGGAAGCTATATAGAGAATTATGCAAGCTCTACCTTATCTACAAGATCCTTGGCAAAGATCATGAGGACTCCTACGAGAACTGCCGCAAATGCCGCTGCCACCAGAAAGAGAGAAGCAAGGCTTCCCTCAAGGACAGCAAATACGATGATGGCGGGTACAAAAGCAAAGAGCACGAGTCCGTATCCGATGAATGTTCTCAAGGTGATGAGGAGCACTCTTCCCAAGGACTGGAATATACGAAGGGACATAAGTCCTACCAGCTGGAACAGAAGGTTAAAGGCAAGCATCATGACAGCTGCGCTTACACCGTCGAGGATCGTAAGGTGACCGAAGTAGAATACAAGGCCGCCGCACAGGATAGCATCAAAGATCATCTCGGGAAGGCTTGCTGCGATACAAGCCATCAGCTTCTTTGATGCCTTCTCGGGAACCATGAAGATATAGGGTCTGTTGAACTCGAGTATGGTCTTACCGCCGCCATATACGACTGCGTTGAGCATGATCATCATGACCATGACTGCAACGAGGTTGCCCTTAGGAGAGTCCATTATGCTCATCTTATCCATCATGAGACCGTAACCGAAAGTAATGATCCTGTATATGATGCCCAGAGGGTTGATGAAGAAGAGCTTGGCTCCTCTGGAGTTCTCAAGGAAATGCCTGTATGTGAATGCCGAAGCACCCCAACCCTTCTTAAGGGTCTCCTTACCGACCTTTATCTTGGCATTGATCTTGCTCGTATCAGTATCAACACCGGCTCTCTTAGCCTCCTTCATGTCAGCGAGCTTCTGAGCTCCTGCCATAGCAGACTCGTAATAATCGAGATCAGTATTAAGGTACAAAGCGAGTATACCTGCGATAAGTGCCACTACGATAACGATACCGATCACAGTGTAGACCATGTTGTTATAAGCGATACCCGTATATACGAGATTGGTCCATCCTGCTACGGGGAAGAACTTAGCCGGAACGGAAGAGCCGACAGTAGCAATGATACCCTTGAGTCCAAGGCCGCGGATCGCGCCGATAGAACCGCATCTCTTGTAAAGAAGCGCAAAAGAAGCTCCTACGAAAAGCACATTGACCGCCGTGAAGATCCTCTTAACAAGAGTGATCTTCTCTTCGCTGTCATTAAAGTAAGCGCAGAAGAATGCACCGAGAGCGTAACCTGCGCACATGACGATAACGTTGCCGAGGATAAGAGCGATAAGGTCCCATGTCCTGAATCCGAACATAAGGGACAGGCTGGTAGACTGGCAGCACAGAACCCAGAGAAAGAGTCCGCACATCTTCATGATACCCGAAGAAGCAAGAATGAGATTGAACTTCGGCGTAAAGGGACCTGCCAGATGGAAATTGACATCGGCATATGTAAATCCTACGGCTCCGTTGGTAAGTCCGGATGAGAATACAAAATCAAATACTATGATGCTTATGACGTTGATGGCACCTATGGAAAGCTCCAGGTTCCTGACCTTCTCCGAGTCTGCTCCGGCATGTGCGCCCGTCCAGATCATGAAGACAGTCATAAGGATGGCAAGGATGGCGACAACGATCACCCAGGGCTTCTTGGCCAGGTCTTTCCTGATCCTGTAAAGTGTTGCAGATAACATGATCAAGCCTCCTCAGGTGTACCTTCTGTGATCTCGAAGAAGAGCTCGTCAAGGGACTTCTCGTCCTCGTCTCCCCTGTTATGCTTTGTAGCCGCGATCTTGCCGTGCATCATGATGTGGGCAACATCCCAGTAATCCTCGATGGTATCGATCATATGTGTGGATATAAGTACCGTCTTGCCCTCTGCCTTGAGCTCACGGAAGAGCTGCTTCAATTCCTTGATCGCATGAGGATCAAGACCTACCATGGGCTCGTCAAAGATGACCACTGAAGGGTTATGTACGAGAGCACAGCAGATAGATACTTTCTGCTGCATACCCTTGGACAGTTCCTTACCCATCTTCTTTTTCTTATCTGCAAGTTCGAATCTCTCAAGGAGCTTATCTGCGATATCTACATCCTCGATCTTATAAGCTCTTCTTATGAACTCCATATGCTCAGCTACCGTAAGGGTATCGTAGAGCGCGGGGATCTCGGGGATATAGCCGAGCTGTCTCTTAGCCTCAAGGCTCCTGTTATCTACACCGTTGATCTCGATAGTTCCGTTATATCGAAGAAGTCCGTTGATGGACTTGATGATGGTAGACTTACCTGCACCGTTCGGTCCTAAAAGTATTCCGACCTCACCGTCCTCTATCTTGAAGGACAAGTTGTCATTTGCTAGAAAGTTCTTATATTTCTTGGTTACATTGTTTACGGTCAACATCCGGAAACCCCTCCGTTCTTTTACTTCAATGTGATGATAACAGTAGCAGTTTAAGTAATATTCTTTCAATGTATAAGAATGTATAAAGATAATTCCTGAGCATTAAGACAGTTTTGCCTGATATGCATTTCCGCTAAGGCTCAGGACCGATCCACTCCGGTGATTTCATTCAGGGAGAACCGAACTACATAAACGAAGAATATATCGCAGAGACTTTCTCTGAAGATGAGCTTACGATCATGAGTGAGATACTTGGTCCTGAACTGTATGAGGATGAGTTCATGGCTGACGCCAATACTACTGTCTTGATCACTTCCGACATAGTACTCGAAGACGGAAGGACAGGAAGATCGATACAAAGCTTTGCCCCCGGAAACGCGCTCGCTTCCGGCTTTAACATGTTGATCATCGACGACGGCACGATCTACTATCTTAATGTCAGGGGAACATTCGCGACCAATGACGAAGATTATACGGGAAACGGACTTCCGGGATTTTCGACCATATAAAAACGGGAAAGCTCATCACTTTCCCGCCTTGTTATTCAGTATAGATACGAAATTATCAATTCTTGCTCTTGATATACTCGTCGATACCCTTGGCAGCAGCCTTACCTGCACCCATCGCAAGGATGACTGTAGCTGCACCTGTTACTGCATCACCGCCTGCAAATACGCCTTCCTTGGATGTCTGACCATTCTCCTCGGAAGCTACGATGCACTTCCACTTATTGGTATCAAGACCCTCTGTCGTAGAAGCGATAAGAGGATTAGGAGAAGTACCGAGAGCCATGATGACCGCATTGGTCTCGAGCTCGAACTCGGAACCTTCAACGGGTACGGGACGTCTTCTTCCGGAAGCATCGGGTTCACCGAGCTCCATCCTGATGCACTTCATGGCACGAACGTTATGGTCATCGTCCTCCAAGATCTCTACGGGATTCGTAAGGAGCTCGAACTTGATGCCCTCTTCCTTAGCGTGGTGGACTTCCTCTACTCTTGCGGGAAGCTCAGCTTCGGACCTTCTGTATACGATAGTAACTTCAGCACCGAGACGGAGAGCCGTACGGGCTGCATCCATCGCAACGTTACCGCCGCCTACTACAGCTACCTTAGCGGGTCTGAAGATAGGTGTATCTGAATCTTCACGGAAAGCCTTCATGAGGTTGTTACGTGTAAGGTACTCGTTAGCGGAGAATACGCCCTTTGCGTTCTCGCCGGGTATCTTCATGAACATGGGAAGACCTGCACCGGAACCGATGAATACGGCCTCGAATCCTTCGTCTTCCATGAGCTCGTCGATAGTAACGGACTTACCGATAACGACGTTTGTCTCGATCTTAACGCCTAATGCCTTAACGTTCTCGATCTCTGCTGCTACGACAGTATCCTTGGGAAGCCTGAACTCGGGAATACCGTATGTAAGAACTCCGCCTGCCTCATGAAGGGCCTCGAAGATCGTAACATCGTAGCCGAGACGGGCAAGATCACCGGCACATGTAAGACCTGCAGGACCTGAACCGATGACTGCGATCTTGTGACCGTTAGGTGCGCAGTCCGTATGAGGCTTGATACCTTCTTCTCTTGCGCGGTCTGCCGTATATCTCTCGAGCTTACCGATAGATACCGCATCACCCTTAACGCCCCTTATGCAGAGAGCCTCACACTGAGTCTCCTGAGGACATACACGTCCGCATACTGCAGGAAGAGCACTGGACTCGGATATCTTATCGTATGCGCCCTTGAAGTTCTGCTCCTTCAAAGCCATGATGAATCCGGGGATATCGATATTTACGGGACAACCCTGAACACATCTGGGATTCTTACAATTAAGGCATCTTGATGCTTCAAGCACTGCCTCTTCTTCCGTATAGCCAAGGCATACCTCATCAAAGTTCTTAGCTCTGACGGAAGCCTCCTGCTCGCTTATGGGTACTCTTTCAAATCCGGGAGCTGCCATTACTTATCACCTCCGTCACAATGTCCGCATCCGCCGTGATGCGTATCGCCTTCCTTGAGCTTGAGCATTGCTCTTCCCTCTTCGGTGCGATAGAGCTTCATCCTCTCCATAGCCTCGTCGAAATTGACCTTGAATCCGTCGAACTCGGGACCGTCGATGCAGGCGAACTTGACTTCGTCGCCTACTGTAAGGCGGCATGCACCGCACATTCCGGTACCGTCTACCATGATGGGATTCATGCTGACTATAGTGGGAATGTTATATTTTTTGGTAGTGAGAGTACAGAACTTCATCATGATCATGGGGCCGATCGATACACAAAGATCGTACTTCTTGCCTTCCTTCTCTACGAGGTCGGCGATGACTTCGGTTACGAGTCCCTTTCGAACATAAGAACCGTCGTCTGTTGTTATATAGAGATTACCGGCTACTGCCTTCATCTCTTCTTCAAGGATGACAAGATCCTTGTTCTTAGCTCCTACGATGACATCAGCATCGATGCCGTGCTCGTGAAGCCACTTTACCTGAGGATATACGGGAGCGGTACCGAGTCCGCCTGCCACAAAGAGGATCTTCTTTTTCTTGACTTCCTCTATATCATCCGTAATGAGCTCTGAAGGCTGACCGAGAGGTCCTACAAAATCGTGAAGATACTCACCTTCATTTAATTCCTTCATGCGAAGAGTACTTGCTCCGATAGTCTGTACTACTATCGTTACTGTTCCTTCTTCCCTGTTGTAATCACATACTGTAAGGGGAACTCTCTCGCCCATCTCGTCGATCCTTACGATAACGAACTGACCGGGCTGGCAATACTTCGCTACTCTGGGTGCTACGATATCCATAAGGAAGATGGAATCGTGGAGCACGCGCTTCTTCTTGATCAAGTACATAGATATGCCTCCATAAGCCTAAAGACTAATAATAACTATATCAAATCCTCTTTCTCTTCTCAATGACCTAACAGCCGACATAGACCTGTCAAATTAAAGAAATCGGCACCGTCCTCAGGAGATGCCGACTTAATAAAAATCAATTCGCTTTATATCACTTCTTGGAGATCTTCTTACCGATAATAAACATCATGGCGATCACCCCTGCGCCGCAGATACCTGCGATCACTATTACCGGAACGGGAAGACCTTTCTTGACTTCTTTAACAGGCTCCTCTACCTGTGCATCCTCAGCCTCGGCAGCCTTCGTTGCCTCTGTCTCGGATGAAGTCTCAGATGTCTCTTCAGCGACCTCCTCTTCCGGGACGATCTCAACTTCAGAAGGCGCTTCGGAAGTTGACACTACAAAGGCTGTCACCCAGCAAAGAGGAGCATTCCAGTTGATCGTACACTCATTTACGGAATAAGCCTCTATATTATCCGCATAGCATGTAGCGGGAGGCGTGACACCCGGCTGCCATCCCAGAGACTGAACATAGGGATCCTCCATGCCGCTGTTGGGACCGCCTACCAGTACACCTGAAGGAGCACTCGGGAAAGAAGGATCCAGCGAATTAGCCCAGAACCTGTGGTGAGGGTTATGAGCGGTATTGCTGCCGTAACCCGTTACGTAAGAAAGGTTCATGGGATTTCTTCCCAGGAGATAATCAAGACCCGATGTCACTCCGTCTATATATCCCTCGTCATCCGACAGGAGGTAAGCATAGGATATGACTATGGAGTTATCTGCTACGAATGAGTTGGAACCCCAGATATAACCGGTATTGGAATTATCGTAAGAGATGCTGCTGGGAGCATAAGGCTGGCCGAAGCCCTGAGATGCTTCCCTGCCCACATATGTATCTGCGGCAGACAGAACGGATGCCTTCAAAGCCTCGTAGGAATCAGTATCCAGGACATCTCCGTTAAGTACCAGCGAGAGGTTGCCGAGAGCAGATACATGGCCCCAGTCGAAGCTTCCGTATGTTCCTACGCTCTCACCGCCTCCGAGGCTCACGGGGATCTGAAGATACCAGGAAGAAGCCGACATATCAGCAAGATAAGCCGCATCCCCCGTGGTGATATAGAGCTCACATGCCGCCCAGTAGAATTCGTCAGTCACGTTATCGTCACCGTACGCTCCGCCGCCTGCGGGGCTTTCAAGAGGCGCATACATCTCGGGATGTGCCACAGCCGCAGCATAAGTCCTAACTGCTATATCAAGACATCTGTCGGCGAACTCTTCATCTATCCCTCTCCAGAGCCGTGCTGCCTGTGCTGCACATGCGGATACATTGAGAGTAGCAGCCGTAGACGGAGGAAGGATCACCCTGCTCTGGATATCGTCAGCGGGAGCAAGTGCCAGTCCCGTCCAGCTCTCGTCATGCATCTTGTGGTAAGCCATATCGACATAGTCACCATCTTGTACCAGCATGGTGAACATCCACTCCATCTCCCACCTTGCTTCATCCAGCAGGTCGGGATAGCCGTTAGCGTTCTCGGGTATAGACATAGTGCCGTCAGAGAACATATCCGATGTTCCCATAAAGACCGAAGTCTCGTAGATATTCTGAAGGAGCCAGAGGGAGATACCGCCGTTTACCACATACTTTCCGTGGTCGCCTGCGTCGTACCAGCCTCCCGTAACATCCTGTGTCGCTCCGCTGTCCCCTATGGAAGCGATATCGGGAAGATGTCCCGCAGCACGTGAAAGAGCAGCCGCATCGCCGGAAGTTATATACTGCGACTCGATAGCTATGCCGGACCTGTTCTGATAGAAGTAATTAAGAGAATCGTCCAAAAGAGACGTGAAGTCAGCGATATTACCTATGCCGAAAGGATATGACGTCTCACCCGTAGACACCTCTATGGTATACGTTCCTGCTTCATCGAAGGAAGTAAAGTCCAAGATATGTACGTTATATCCGGAGTCAGCATCCATGCCTAAAGGCTCGGAAGTACCCGTGAATACTTCATTACCATCCTCGTCCTTCAAGCTGAATCCGATACCCGCTGCCTCACTTGATACGAGAGTAGCCTTCTTTACTCTTCCTACCATATATCCGACCTGGTTCACCATGACCGAACCGGCAGAAGATGAGCTTGCGGAAGCAGCACTATCGTTCTCGTCGGAAGTCAGGTCCACAAGGGACATATTGTCGAATGCGATGACCGTTCCTGCGGGGAAGCACACACTGTCCGTATACTCTCCGTCACCGCCTAAGTGAAATGCCCACTCAGCCGTCTGCACAGTCTGGCCTGCGGTAAAGGTAAGATCTACCACCTTCGTCTCATTTGCATTTATGGAGAGCCTGTCCCAGGTAGAATCGAGATCGGTACCGTCGCTGTTGTTGTGCCATACTTCGATATTGCCGTCGTAATTGCCGATCTTGGTATAGTACATGCCGCTGTTAGATGAAGTCATCTCATAGTGAACATGGTACTGATGGCCCTGAACTATTGTCAGGTCCCTGTGCCTGAACTGGCAATCCCATCTGTCCGTACCGCCGTTCGATACTCCTCCGGGGTTCTCGATAGTGACGACGAACTGTCCGTTCGTCACTTCGAAGCTCATGCTTCCCGTTCCTGAGGTTGCCGTCTGCCAGGGCATTCCCACTCCGTCATCAAAAGTAGTAGCGCCGAGCTGTTCGCCCGCCGCTACTGTCTTGAAACTCACAAGTGATATTGCAACTGCAACCGTTACTGCCAACATTGACTTGATCGTTCTATTCATATGAACCTCGCTTATATGCCAAGTTTGTATCAGTGATAGACTACTACCGTTGTTCCTCCGGGGATGTTGTTGTAGATCCACTCTGCATTAGCGAGCTCGACTCTTACACATCCGTGAGACAGTGCCTGACCGATCCTGGAATCACAAGGTGATGTAGGTCTCGGAAGCTTGTTATACAAAGTACTGTGGATCATGTAGTCTCCGCAGAATCCCGTAGCGTAGAAGCACCTTACTCCATAGGAATCAAAGTAATATGTTCTTCCCTGTACGTGGAATACACCCTCGATGGTGTCGTGACCGGGAGCACCGATAGTACATCCGAATGAATCGATCCTGTACCAGTGACCGTTGTCGTTTCTGTAGATAGCTACCGTGAAAGTACTCTTGTTGATGAGGATAAGATAAGGTGTGGGGCTCGTATAGTTCTGAGCCATTACATCCATAGCATCAGTAAAGAGAGGTGTGGATACGAATGCGCCTGCTGTGGAACCGGGCTCTGCACCCTTGGGAAGTACACGGATCTCTACTGCCTCCATACGATATCCGCAGGAAGATGTTCCGCTATACTCACCGTTCTTAGCCCAGCCGAGCCATCCGTAGTTCTCAACATGTGATCTGTACCATACATCGTAATTGGCGGAATCAGCTCCGGTAAGCTCGATCTGGATAGCTTCGAGCCTTAATCCCTGACCTTCTGTTCCGCTTACCTCACCGTTATATCTCCACTCGGGATCCCAACCGATATTCTGGATGTGAGTCCTGTACCTGATACCGATATCCTCTGCACCGGATACTTCGATCCTTATGCCCTCGAGCCTTCTTCCTGCACCGGTGGAACCGCTCGTGGCACCGTCGCCTACGAACCAGGTCCATCCGATATCCTGAACATGAGATGAATAGGATACGTGAACAACATCAGAAGGGCACGCGGGGAGCGTGGAATCAGTAGCCGGAGCCTCCGAACCCTTGGGAAGGACAACGATCTTTATTGCCTCTACACGAAGAGCACATCCGGTCGTTCCTGCAACCTGGCCGTTACATGCCCAACCGAGCCAGCCTAAGTTCTGAACATGAAGTGAATAGTAGATATCGTAATTAGCTGCATCGTTACCCGTGAGCTCGATCTGAAGAGCCTCTATCCTGAGGCCTGCTCCTACAGTACCTGCAGTAGCTCCATCGTAGAACCAGTCCGTATCCCAGCCCTGATTCTCAACATGCGCCTTATATCTGACACCGAGCTCGGGGTCGTTGGCGATCAATATCTTGACTGCCTCCATCCTGAGTCCGCTTCCTTCGGTTCCTGCAGTCTCACCGTTCCATACGCTGTCCTGCCATCCGACATTCTGGACATGCGTCTGATAAAGAGCCGCAGGGCCGTCAGCCAGTACCTTATTCGGCGCGAAAGCCATGAAAGTAACGAGCATTGAAGCTGCCGCCAACAATCCGGCTGTGATCTTTCTGATTCCAATCTTCATATATCCTCATGTTCTCCTTATATTTATACATATTCGAGATTATCACTATGTATACGACTAATCAATGAACTAATGTTGCAGTTATCTTAAAAACGAGGACATACAAAAGAAGCGACCGCATATCGTATGCGATCGCTTCTATAACAACAAACTCAAATCAACTAATGATCTTCCGAGCGGAGGAATACTCGCTAATAGAAGATTGTGTTTCACTTCCCATTGGTATCACCCCTCTCGTAGTTCTTTTGTATGGTCTTATTCTAACCTGTCAAAAGATGAATTGTGTTATCTCCTTATAAACAAAATATGAACAGTCAAATTGCCGAAGAAGCAAAATGTGATACAATACCTATTGCTCGCGGATGTGATGAAATTGGCAGACATGCCAGATTTAGGTTCTGGTGCCTCCGGCGTGCAGGTTCAAGTCCTGTCATCCGCACCATATAAGGTCCTTTGCAGTCCATTACCTGCAGAGGATCTTTTTATTGTCGGTTTACCCCGATCCAATGCCGAATAACATGGCAGTAAACGTTAATTAACTGTTATGTTATTGTTACAAGGGTTTCCTATAACCATACAGGATGTTAAGATACCTTTATACAAACGGGCTTGCTATGCA
Organism: Oscillospiraceae bacterium; assembly: GCA_900176545.1. Classification (GTDB taxonomy): domain Bacteria; phylum Bacillota; class Clostridia; order Saccharofermentanales; family Saccharofermentanaceae; genus Saccharofermentans. Next base: position 94,869 of record FWXP01000003.1, on the reverse strand, counting down.
TTAGGAAAGACAACGGTGATCTATGAGGATAGTCCTGTCGATTATTTTTTTGATCTTCCTGGTGGCACTTAGTGTCTGCATGGTAATAGCCATGCGCTCCAAGAAGGCTATCGGCAAGTACGTAGCCTGCATGATCTGCGGCATCATCCCTCCCATCGCCGGCAACCTCATCCTGATGCTGACAACTAATTACACAGTAGCCATGGTAGGCTTCTACATATATTTCCTCGGAATGGATACTACCATATATTCCATTCTGACATTCTCGCATTATTACTGCGAGCTCAAGCCCAATAAACTCATAAGAAAAGCGGCTTATATCCTCGTTATCCTGGATGCCATACAGTATGCCCTTAATCCCTTTACGAGATTCACGTTCTCCGCCAGATCCACGATGGTTGACGGATTCAAATATTATGTGCTCGTTCCCTACTTCGGCCAGACGCTTCACAGGCTCGTAGTATACGGAATATTCCTGGCGGTCATCATCATATTTGTATATAAGTGCATTAAGACCCCAAAGATATATGCGGAGAAATACTGGATAATTTTGTTCGCGATGCTTATCTCAGGCATCCTGGAGACATATGATATCTTTTCCAATGCTGAACTCGACTTCTCCATGATGGCCTTCGGTGCATTCGGCCTCCTTGTATTTTATTTCGCGCTTTACTACAGACCCATGAAGCTTTTGGACAAGATGCTGTCAGGTATGGCTTCAGAAATGCCCGATGCACTGTTCTTCTTTGATAAGACAGGTAAATGCGTATGGACCAACGAACCGGGAAGAATGCTTCTGGGCGGTGCTCGTAACGATTACGATTCCGTAAAGGATAATCTTACATTCCTCTTCGGCGACATCGATTTCAACGAGACCGGATGGAGCAAGAAGCTGACTCTTGGTACGGGAGACGAGACTCAGTATACCCGCCTTGAGATGCGTTCCGTTAACGACGAATACGGCAAGAATACAGGCTCTTACTTAAGTGTCCGCGACATCACGGAAGAGCAGAGGGAGATGGAACGCGAGATCTACAGATCCACCCACGATTCCCTCACCGACCTGTATACCAAGGAATATCTTTACGAGTGCATAGAAAAGAGGCTCAAGAACGACAAGAAGACCGACTACATGATCGGATATATGGAGATCTCCAACTACAAGGTCATTAACGATGTATTCGGCAAAAGGTTCGGAGACTTTACAGTCTCCAAGACAGCTGACTTCATAAGGGAAGGCGCCCGCGGCAAGTCCCTTGCAGGAAGGCTGTCCGAAGATTCATTCGGTATCCTTATCGATAAAGAGGATTTCTTCGGTAAGCCCGTCGAAGAGAAGATATCCACATTCAAGGTAAGCGATAAGGATCTTGAGCACAGGGTCATTATCCATTACGGCATCTACGATATAGCCGAGGGCGAAGATATAGACGTTCCTCTGTTCTTCGACAGCGCCCGCCTTGCTACTACAAGGATAGCTGATCCCTATCAGACGCAGCTTGTATACTACGACGATAAGATGCGTAATGAGATCATTCACGATCAGCTCATCTCCAACCAGCTTCAGGATGCGATCGCTACTAAGCAGATACGTCCTTTCCTTCAGCCTATAGTAGATGAGAAGGGACTTCTCGCGGGAGCCGAAGCATTAGTTCGTTGGATACACCCCGAAGAAGGACTCATGCCTCCCGGCAAATTCATCCCCGTATTCGAGAGAAGCGGACAGATAGTCGATGTAGATAAGCATATGTGGAGATCAGCCTGTGAGATATTAAAGGACTGGCAGGAGCGCGGCTTTAAGCAGTTCATCTCAGTCAACATATCCCCTAAGGATTTCTATTTCCTTGATGTCGCAGAAGAGCTTAAGAACCTTGTGGAAGAATACAAGATCGATCCTAAGCAGCTCAGGATCGAGATAACCGAGACCGTCATGATGGATGAAGCCGAAGAAAGGTTCAAAGTGATCGAGGATCTTCGCAGATACGGCTTTATAATCGAGATGGACGACTTCGGAAGCGGCTTCTCTTCTCTTAACCTCCTTAAGGATATGCCTGTTGATGTCCTTAAGATAGATATGCAGTTCCTTCGTGATTCCGAGCGTAACTTAAAGGCAGGATTTATAATCAAGAACATAATAAGAATGTCAGACGACCTCGGTATAGATACTCTTACGGAAGGTGTCGAGACAGCAGCTCAGTTCGAGAAGCTCTACGACATGGGATGTAAGCTCTATCAGGGTTATTATTTCTCCAAGCCCGTACCGGTAGAAGACTTCGAGAAGCAGTGGTTCGACTGATCAAAGATATATCAGGAGCAGTAAGTCACCTTCACCTAATGTGCGAAGCCTATTCCGGTGGGAAGTGCTACTTTCTTATCGTCATTCATAGTCGGAGTATTCATCCTCATCTTCATCTTCGGGTTCTTCGTATCGCTTTTTGATTTCCATCTCGTTCTTCTCAAAAGCTTCAGGACAGAAACAGTCGAACTCATATCCTCCGAAGCCTTCTACATCTTCGGAATACTTTATAAGGAGCATAGACGCACCGAGGGTCAATGACTCATATATCTCAGCGTACGGATCGCCAAGCAAGGTGCATTTAAAGCGCTTATCCTCACCGTAGCTTACCGTGACATAGTTGCCGTTCTCGTATCTGGTCCTCACCTTTTCCTTATCGATAAGCTTAGCGTCAGCTACGGTGAACTCACCCTTCTCAATGACGGAGAGACGACTGCGGTGCAGTCTGCCGATATAGACACATATACCAGTAATAAGAAGGGTGCTCAGGATACCGAACAAGATCCCCTCGAAGGTCTGAGGCTCACCTTCCACCACACAATTTGCAGCAGCTATAGCAACAAAGACAGCGAACACATCGATAATCGAACCTAAGATGAATATCCCCTTGATCCTGCCGATATATTCACTCTTCGCCCAGCGAACGATGCATTGCTGCTCATTATAGTCTGCTTTTCTCCATACGGGATCTTCAGGCATATAGCGATCCATATCAAGCATCGGAACCTTCCTCCTTCTCTTCCTTAGCCCTCTTGATAAAGGGAGGAAGATATACAAGGTCCAACTTATCCGCGAAGCCGTAGGTGTCACCCGGATAACATATAAGGAGCATCCTGTCGCCAAGACCGATAGTCTCATATATATCATCTCCATCAGGATCCAGGATCCTGAAAGTATCCTGTCTGTCGCCGGCAGTTACCGTCACGCATTCTGCCGGAGCACGTCTTCGTCGGAAGATGAGCTGCTTGTCCTTGACAGTTGTTTCCGTTACTTTGTAATCTCCGTCAAGGATCCTCTTTTTCAAGTTGCTGTATCCTTTGCGGACGATCAGGGCACCGATGATATATACAGCGAATATGAGAAGTCCGATTATAAGACCTGACGTCGGATGAGTATCACCATGTCTATCCTTCCCGGCAGCGGCTATTCCGAGCAACAGCGAACAGAGCGCCCAGAAACCGCCAACAGCCCACAGTTTCCATAACATGGCGCGGTATGCTGACCTGCCCCATATACCTATTGCTTCTTTCTCTTCGGGATCCGGCTCTCTCCAGATGGAGTCGCCATTCTCTTCGTACTTTTCCATATTCATCACCTCTTCCTCGGAAGAGTATACCATAAAGGGAGGTGACTTAGGATATTACTGCGGCTCCCACATACCCTGCTGGCGGATACCCGTCTTCTCCGCTTCTTTTGTAAGAAGATCAATCTCTTCCTTTGTAAGATCCACCCTCATGGCATCTGCGAGTTTCTGAGCATGAGAAGGCTTCGTGATGCCTACTATCGGAACTGCTCCGTTGCCCATGGCCCAGAGGATCGGAACCTGGGATCTGTCTATTCCGTACTTATCGGCGATCCTCTTCATCTCACTAAGAAGTCCTTCTATCTTCCTGAACTTTCCTGCGGGGAACATGAAGTTACGCATGGAGACAGTCGGGAAATGGTTCTTTGCATTGTAGTAGCCTGCAAGAGCGCCCTGCTCCAGGACCATATATGCATAGTAAGTAATGCCCTGACTGTTGCAGTAATCTATTATCACTTTCTGATCGCGCCTTAAGAGGCTGTAATGGTTCTGTACGGCGCCAAGCTTAAGGCCTTCCTTGAAGAGGAGTTCCTGAGCGCTCTTTATGTGTTCCGTGGATACGTTGGAGATACCGATGGAACCTATCCTGCCTTCCTTAATAAGAGGGATGGCTTCCTTGAGGTTAGGAAGAAGGTTATTGGGCATATGTATCCAGTAGAGGTCCGCCTTCTTTCTTCCGAGCCTTTGCATGCTGTCCTCGAAGGACTTTGTAAGGTCTCCCTCCACATACTTCTTGGGAGGGGCGAACTTGGTGGAGATATAGATCTCATCTCCAATGAGGCTCCCCAGGAATGTCTCGCAGGTACCCATGCCGTAGACTGCTGCCGTATCCCATTTCGTAAAGCCGAGCTCGATGCATTTCGAGAAGGACTCGCGAAGAACGTTCTCATCCTGCTTTGTTCCGAATACCATCCTTGAGCCGTTGCCGCCTTTGCCCCACGCCCATGTACCTACCATGACATCCTTCATGTTACTGCTCCTCCTCTTCCTTCAGTGCGCTTCTTATCCTGCTTAAGGATTCGGGCTTTATCCCGAGGTAAGTAGCAATATATCTCTGAGGTATGCGGGAAGCGAGCTCAGGGGATCGCTTACGAAATGCAAGGTATCTCTCGGTAGCATTCTCTACGAGGAAGCCGTTCTCCCTGTAGATCTTGTAGCGAAGAGCTTCTTCGAGAAGGGCTATCCATACTGTCTTCAGATGTTCGTCCCCAAAGATCAGATCCTTCATGTCGGATGCCTTGAAGAGCATCACGGTAGATTCCTCCAGAGACTCCCACATGGCGACGCGCTCGGTAAATCCCATCAGGCCCTCGTCTATGCAGATAGAGCCTTCAGAAGCGAAATACTGCGTAATGTCGTTGCCGTCAGAGTCCACGTAGAAGCTTCGTACCACACCGCTCATGACGATGCCTGCAACAGAGGATCCCTCTCCGATCTTTCCCAGGAGCTGCCCTTTGGAATATACCTTGAATTCCGAGAAACCCACGGCCGCACTTATGGCGTCTTCGCTGATATCGAGTCCGAACTTCTCTACTATGAGCTGTAACTGTTCTACGATATACGCTCTGTCCATAAGTTGACCTCACTTTGAATATTGCTTACTGACCTTAAGATATCAGAAGACTGAGGGGATTACATTGACCTATGTTAAGGGGCTGCTTATAAGCTCCACGGACGCTCTTCCGTCAGAAGAGACATAGACGTCAGCGTTCTCATCGAATATCGCCTTGCGCCTCTCTGCGACCGTCCTTGCCTCGCACTTCATGTCGTAGGTATAGAGCCTGTGCTGATCGTAGAGCTGCGACATCACTTCTTTTGTCATGCCGGTAGCAGGATCCTCGTAGGATACATATACCCTGTAGGCACGTGTCTTGGGGCCGAAGAACTTCATCTTGTCGGGAGACAATTCCATCCCGAATACAAAGGGCCTCTCCTCTATATTCGTAACCTTGCCCTTAACGCACGGCATGGTGAGCATCTCATCCCTGAAGGTCATAACTTCTTTCTTGATCTTCCTCGCCTTTAAGGTGGAGAGCAAAGCCAATATAAAGAGCACCGCCCATACTACAGCCATGGGATACAGCTTAACTACTATCGCGAAGATACAGGCGATACCTAATACCGCCACAAATATCGGATAACCTCCGCTCTTATACCCCCAAGCGGGATCGATGTACTGTTCTTTCTTCTCTTCTATCACTGACATATATCTGTCCTCCTCTGATTCCATGAACATTATACAGAAGTCGGGAGAACAAAAGAAGGATACCCGCAAGAGTATCCTTCAAGACATCCGTATAGACTTTATTACTCGAGAAGAGGCAGACCGAGCTCGCTTAGAAACACCTTGACTTTCTCATTATTGTTTTCCGAACGAGAATCCACCGTGATCATCATGTCGTCGACATAGTAAACCGCCAGTAAAACCCCATCGAGATCTTTAACGATATATCCCCATTCGCCATCCTTGTAGTCTATGAGGTAGTCAAACTCTCTGTAGATAGCAGGATCGGTATAATATTCATAGTAGTATTCGAAATGTCTTTGAGCAAAATCTTCATCTTCATAGATGATATATGAGATATCATAGCTTCCATCTTCTCTATCCACATTGACCACAATGGAGCAGTCGCGTCCGGTAGAGTTGCGCACTACGGTATAATGCTCCGTCTCATCGTCGCTGTCTTCTCCTTCTTCAAGACCCAGCACATCCTCGAGTGCGGCTATGACATCTTCTTCATCGATCTTCTCGATCTTTTTGTGACAACCTGTGATCGACATGAGCATCACTGCTGCCATAGTCAGTGCGATCGCTCTTTTAATCTTGTTCATGATCATATCTTATTCCTCATGAAGCATTTAGCCTTATGCTTCTTTGCCCGCTTAGCGATAATGTCACTTAAGCGGCAATCCGAGTTCTCTGATAAACTCCTTGGCTGATGCTATATCATCTTCAGAACGGGCACTCACCTCGAGTACCGTGTCATCGACAAAGTAAACTGCCGTATAGTACTCGCCGACTTCCACGATGGCATAACCCCATTCGCCTTCCTCGTAGTACGCACTGTAATCGTCTTTTTTGTAGAGTGCATTATGGGTTACTGCATCGTAGCAGTATTCGAAATGCTCTATGGACTCATCCTCATCTTCGTAAACGATATACGTGATCACTATATTCTCATCGTGATCGTCGTCCTTATCAACATATCCTCGAATGGAGATCTCACGTCCGGGATAGTTATCCACTACATTGTAATAATCTGTCTCATTATCACTGTCGTCTGCTTCTTCAAGATCGAGCACATCTTCCAGTGCCGATATGACATCGTCCTCATCGATCTTATCTATCTTCTTATGACATCCTGCGACTGATACGAGCATTGCAGCTGCCATTGTTATTGAGATCGCTTTCTTTATCCTGTTCATAGTTACCTCTCTGTTCTCCATTAAACTGTCTTTATTCTTCTTTCTTGACTTCCTTAATAGCATTAGGAATATTCTTAGGTCGCTTTATCGGTTTAGGAGCAGATGCAGCTTCAAGAGCCTTCCTGGCGTGCTCTTCTTCTCTGAGCTTGATCTTCTTATATCTGTGCCTGCTCACGGAAAGGTATCCAATCGAGAATACAAGGATAACAGCTGAGATCAGCATGGGAGTCGCGGCCTGTGCACGCTTCTCGTTCATAGGAGAATCAAGTCTTAATACCTCTGTATCAGGATAGAGCTTTCCCCTGTACGAATAGACCGTGATCTCTTCGCCGGAATACTGTGCATTGATAAACTTACCCGGATTCGTTACACCGTGAAGCGGCATATCGTATCTACCGTTCCTGACCGTAACTACAGTCTCGGTCCTCGGGCGTAATCTTACCATCTTAGTAGCAGAGCTCACATCCACGACCTTGACCGACACTTCCTTATAGTCACAGACCTCATTCCTTGCCTGATATGTGAACCATAGATGCGCAGACAATGAAGCAGCAAAGACTATCGCCGATACTATAAGGATCACCGTGTATATCCTTATGTCTTTTTTCAACTGTAATTCTTTCTTAGTTGCCATACTGTCCCTTATTTATATTTCTGTCCGATTATATCATTAAGGTCAGGAATCTTCACAGTAGCATTTCCGAGCAGACCATTTGCTATTACATCTAATCATCATCAAGCATCCCTTTCCCAGATTCCAGATAATACAGTACTGCTTGCTCTCGTTCTTCATCTGTGTGCTTTCGATTCATGTTTGAATCCTCCTAATGGTGATATTTTAATCCATTAGGGTGTAACACTTTTTCACCGCATTCCCAAACAAGGGTCGTGTTATTTTACAAATTCTATGTGGATCTCGCGTCGGCTCTTAAGACAATACCACTCCTTATTACATCTCATCGCTGTTAAGCAACATTACCTTATTAACTCTTCCTCTTTCAACCAAGAATCCAATATCAGTCTTCGGAACGAACGTACGATCTGGACGTATATTGAAATATGTTTGATCCGTAGGTCTTCCAAGAACGATTCCGGAATCCACATCTTTAAAGAATCGCGTAAGATCATCAAAACCGCGCAACTTGCCGGGTACGCAAGTGAATACTACACCTATACCGACGTCACGTGCCTTTCTCAACACGTCAGACAAATCGTGTTCTTTCCCCTTAGCGGCCAAAATAAAGTTCTCGACATCTTCTATGAGCAATATCTGTGCATCTAGTCCCTTATAGAACTCAACAGCACTTATTTCTTTGGAAGACATTTCATACATAGCATTTCTTGCCGTTATAGAACTCCCAAGTTCTTGGATAAGATCAACCAGCGAATCAGTCGAGGAATAATAATTCACCTTATCCTTGCAACTCAACAAGTCACCAGCCTTAGAGTCAAAAACGTATTTGACGATGTTATCAGAAAGTTGCTCAATTATGCACTTCAACGCATTAGTCTTACCTGTCTGTGCTCCACCGACGATAAACTGCTTGATAGAGAGATCAATGTAAACGGTCTCAACGGTCTGACAATCAAGACCAATAGCGATCTTATGAGACGTCTCGGGAAGTATCGTAAGAAGATCCGGCGTAACAGTCTCGGGAAGTATCGGAATGCACTTAGCCTTAGGTGCAGTATTACCCGTTACAATACGATCGACGATAGCAGAAATACTCTTGATATATGAGATATCATCCTCGTATGCGACAGGAAGATAACACTGCATGATGTTAACATCAGCTTGCTTAACAAACGCTCTTCCCTTCACTTCAGGAAGCTTATACTTTGTTCTGCCCACAACGGCAGTCATATCGGCACTTTCATAAAGATAAAGAGCGAGCTTATGCTTGAAGTTATTGATGATACTGTACTTGATAGCACCGGCACGAGACGCTGTAAGCACCATGTAGATACCCAAGCCGACACCATCACGACTTGTCGAGCCGATAAAATTCTCATACTCAAGACCAAGTTCCTTGACCGCGTCGTAATTATCAATAAAGATAACGATCATCGGAAGTTTCTTAGATGCCATCTGATTGTACATCTTGAAGTTTATCGCACCCTGTTTTGCGAATAGACTCTTACGCTTCTTGATCTCATCTACAAGTATTCCTGTAAGTTTATTTCTCTTCTCGGCATCATCCAACGTGATGTAATCAGCAGTATGAGGAAGCTTCCTTAAAGGTACGAGAGCGGAGTTACCGTAATCCATCAGATAGAAGTTAAGAAGCTCCGGAGAATTCTTACTTGCAAGAGTAAGAGCCATATTGGTAAGGAGAGTTGATTTACCGTATCCGGAAGATGCAAATACAGCCATGTTACCATCACGGAAGAAATCGTGAATATATACTTCCTGCTTCTGTTCTTCAGGAATATCGACAACACCGATCTGAACTGCAGGATCGTAGTCTTCGATCGTACCGACATCTTCGATATCAGCGATATACTCTGTGATGATCTTCTCCTTAAGAGCAGGGATCCAAGGTCTGGTAACGTTCTTAGTCTTAATAGAAGCATATTGCTCCTTGATATACTGAACAGTCACATCAAGCTGTGTAAGCTTAGTATCATGGCTGTCGGCACCATCACTCAGATCTTCATTAAGAAGTTCTCCCTGACCGATCTTATTGATCTTATATACTCTTGAGTCAAATCCCTGAGCAACTTCCTGCGGCCTGTAAGGCGCACCGCTCCATGCTGACTGGAACAGTTCATAGATCTCATTGTTACCTACTTGAAGGTATGCTCTACCGGTTTGAACGATATGTGCAGCATCTGGAGTCTTAAGAACATCCTTACTGTCCGATTCATTCTGAACCTTAAGAGCGATCCTGAACTTTGAGTTAGACCAGATCTGATCATCTACGACACCGCCCGGCTTCTGTGTAGCAAGTATAAGATGAACACCTAAGCTTCGTCCGATACGAGCCGTACTTACAAGCTCACTCATAAATTCAGGTTGTTCTTTCTTAAGCTCTGCAAACTCATCGGAGATAATGAACAGATGAGGAAGAGGCTCTTCCACTTCTCCTGCTCTGAACATCTTCGTATACTGATTTATATTATTGATATTATGCTTGAAGAATATCATCTGACGTCTGGAGAGTTCTGCCTTGATAGATGTCAAAGCTCTAATACTCTCACTTCCGTCAAGGTTAGTGATAGTACCAAGCAGATGAGGAAGATCAGCAAACAGATTGGCCATTCCTCCGCCCTTATAGTCGATAAGCAAGAAGCCGACTTCGTAGGGGCTGAAATTGATCGCTAATGACAGGATATACGACTGAACGAGCTCGGATTTACCCGAACCTGTGGTACCTGCAATAAGACCGTGAGGACCATGAGCCTTCTCATGAAGATTAAGAGAGACGATATCGTTCTCGCCTCGTACACCCAAAGGCACGGATAATGTCTTATGACAGCAATTCTGCTGCCACAGCTTTTGTATAGGCAACTGTTCAGGTGTCTTGATGCCATACATCTCAAAGAACGTGATGCTCTCCGGAATATGGGATGTTACACCCTTATAGTGCTCGATGGGAGCCGTGAGACGAGCCATCATCTCAAAATCAACATCGGAAGAATCGTGAAGCTTTATATCACGATTAACGAGTTCTCCATAAAGAAGTCTTACCTTGGCAGTCTCAAAATCATTAACTATCACTGTAGTCTTAACATTCTCGGGAACATTATTCTCAAGATTAGAGAGATAGATAAGTCTATAACCCAAAGCCATATCCGACTTCTGCAGATATTCCATGATGGCGTTGTTAACTATCTTCTTGGGACTGTCGATAATGAAGATATAATATGGCAGGAAGAGCGTATCTTTCTTGGATTCATCAAGCTGCTCCTGTCTGCCCTTCATTACCTGAGTCAGATGGCCCAATACCTGATCTCTTACATTATCAGAATCAATAATACCTGTAACGTTAATAGCCTTTAATCTGCAGTGAGGATACCATCTCATCCAATCGAACTGAGATCTGTCCTCTTCTTCAGTTACGACAACAAATTCTATATCGTGATAGCTCTGAAAGAATGCCAGCTGAGCAACTATCTCGCGTATTAAACAATACATATGGCGCTTCTCACCGATAAGAGCCATATGTGACGTTTTAAGATCGATATTAACAGGCATATCCTCTATCTTGGAGTACGCTCTGCAAAGAGCTCTCATCTCATCAAGGAACGGATCGTCATTGTCGTTGAGACTCTCGTTGTTATACTTCACCTTGAATGAAGAATCTCTATCGGCTTTACCGATATTGATCTCCATAAAATCTCCGTCTGTACTGCTTCGCTCATAAAGTCTGTTTGAATTGTCCCGGAGTTCTTTCTGAATAGCAGATGAGGTAAGATTCTGATATAAAAGTGCTTCCTTCTGGATGTTATAGAGCTTGTCCAGTTCCTTTCTCTTACCTAAAAGATAGTTCTCGTATTTCGCTACTCTCTGCTCTTCTTTTTTCTTATTCTCCTTTTTATCGGAAAAATAATTTGTCACAGAAAAGCAGGTTGTAACAACGGAAGACAGTACCATTACATACATATAGATACCGCGGCCCATGATAACACCTACAGCTACCATTGCAACGACCATAACAAGCGGAGGCAGTATAGTCTTAAGAAGACTCCCCTTGGATGCTTTTATCGCATTGGGAGGATTACTTACATCAACAGTATCCTCCGGTTCTCTTTTTATCTTTCGAGCTGAACGGGAATACTTAGGATACTCTTCTTGAAGTTTTCTTGACTCAACATAGAACTGAAGGTTGGATGAATACTCTGATCCGATAATTCTGATATGGTCCTTATTCCAGATGAACTTATTTCGTCCAATGATAAGTTCATCACCATCAGATAATTTTATGCAAGTTTCTCGGGTTAGTGTCCCATTATAAAACAGCTTATTACTATGGTTCCTGAGCGTATCACCTTCAATAACGATATTGACATCTGTCATTTCCACGACAATATCAGAATCAACATCAGATGATATGGTTATGTGATCAGATCCAGTCAACAAGTATTCATTGACAGTGTCATTATCAAATTCAATCACATCATAACCATTATCCTGCGAAAAAGCCTTACTACGCTCATAAGGTATCTCTATATATCGATCGTCTTTAATTGCCAGCAACGACTTCATCTTCTAATCCCTCATCAGATACTTCTGTTTCTTCGATCATCGACTCTTCAGAATTCTCCGGTACTGCATTCTCGTAATTTTCTTCTGTGCTGATGGTTTCCTCAACACTCTCAACAGTCTCTTCTATAGTAGCTTCGGACTCTTCTGATGTCTCTGCCGTCGTCTCTATAACTTCAGAATTCTGTTCTTCACGAAGCTGCTGAGCAATACTGTTGATCTTCTCATCCAGACTTGATAGAAGTGCAGTCTTCTCTTCACCTGTCAGGTTTCTGTCTGTCTCTACATAATCTCTGTAGCAAAGATACGCATAGTAGAGATGTGAATCGGAATTCAGGCGCTGAGCATCATCAATAGCATCCTCGAACTCCATCCTGCCTATATGGATCCAGTAATCAAATATAACCTCGTCTGTTCTAGGCGTGATAAGATTCAATTCATTCTGCTTTTCCTCCTGAGATAAATCTGCAGATTTTATATACGAGGTAGCCAGGATATATTTTGTAGAATAAGGAAGCTTATCAATGGAAACATCAAGGAGTATATTCTCGACACCAATGTAGTCATTGTTAAGATAGGCCGCGTTAGCATTAATCAGCTTCTCCTGAAGAGGAATCTTGAACACCATTACGTATACAGAGAAAACGACACTTGCTAGCAGCAGAATACTTACTATAGGAAGAAGTATCTTAGTATGCTTATTGGATCCCTTCCTTACAAGCTCAAAGTGCTCTTCTTTATATAGTTTTTTCTCTTCGTACAACTCCATGAGCTTGGATAATATAGATGCTGTATCTGTCATTTCCTTTATCTGAGCAAGGAACTTATCCTTATCCATAAGATCAAGTCCGCCATTAAGATAATCCTCATAGGAATACTTATCATTAACAACAGACGAGATCAAAGCTTTATACTGCTTAACAAAACTTTCTTCATCCACTATTCCAAGATCACGGTTAAGAATAGAAGGAATGCGATTTCTGTCAACATATATATTATCCGGGTGAATACTGAAAGTATATCTGGAACCCAATTCAAGAAGATCAGAGCAATTAGCAAGAAATAATAATGAATCAAGATCAGAATACTTTATTTCATTAAGAGCAATCAAGCCATTAGTATCAAAGCATAAGGAAAATGAATCCTCATCTTCAGTAATACTGCAGGGAACCAGATGACGATCGGCATAAGTAAGATAGCTTCTTTTATCTTTAGGGATATCAGAATTGCTGTTTAATATACGAACAGTAATAATTTCTTCCATAAGTAAAACCTCATTCAAATCTTATTATATCGCCGGTGAATATCTGTTCCTCTTCGAAAGTCTTATATACGCTGATAATTCTTCTCTGTAATATTGACTTGCACCATCTCCAGCTATGATCATCAGGGATATTACCTGATTCTAAAAGGACCTTAAGGACATTGCGTATTTCCTGCTTCTCATCCAGCTGAAGATCTATCGTTCTGCCCAAGTAATCCAAAGTAAAACTTATCATACTGATTTCTTTCCCTTCTTGATTTTCCTATACAGCAGTGCTCCTCCACAACCCAAAAGAACACCTATGATGCATAACACTACGATTAACAGATCAGAGCTCATGGTAGAAGGAGCAGCAACAGCTGAATTAGCACTGAAAGAGTCATAGCCGAACAATGAACCGCCTTGAAGATCATCCGATATATGGTCTGATATAGTCTTATTCTCGGGTACCAGTGAGAAAAACTGAGCCCTTTCTTCAATACGGGCTTCATCCCTGCTTCTGATATATTCACTCTCAGCCGTTATTGCTTCCTGAGAAAAGAGTTCTATATCGCTATTATCAAGTCTTTCATTCTCTCCGTTATACTCGCGATCATATAGCGACTGAGCATCAATCGTGATACCATTAGAATCTCCATCTGTAGGAACAGGTGTAGGATTCACTTCAGTCTCATCTTGTTCGTCAAAATAGAACTGACAGATCATGCTCTTCTCTTTCTCACTTCATCCACAACAGACCAAATCGAGAATAAAGCTACTAAAATACCACTACCTACCATTACATACTTCAAAGGATCAGTAACTTTACTGAATGAAGTGACCTCGGCGGTCATGAGTTCAGACTGATTGTCAAAGACAACCGGCTGTATAATAGCATTAACAACATTGGTATTAACATCAGAACCGGATCTGCTATTAGGCATTACTGTTGAAAATGAACCAATCAATACAGCGTTCTCCTCATTGATCGCACGTACTCCGTCAGCGTAAGACGTAACAGACGCCTGGAATGCATCCTGCTCTTCGTTATAGGTGTTAATTGCATTATTCCTCATAGTGTTCACATAATTTGTATATGTGCCAAGAGTAGAACGCATATTATTTATATTTCTCTCGTATGCCATGTTCATCGTATTCTCGATGCCATAACTGTAATCAGAAAAGCGTGCCAATCTGGCATTGATGAGCGTGTCGACATCCGTTGATAAATAACGCATCGGATCATATGCCCCTGATACCGCTAGGAAAGAATCCATATCATCTGTAATAGTGCTATTCATCACAGGAGCTTCTTGAAGTTCGTACTCGGTTTCTATTGAGGGCATAGCAGGAACCGAGAGATTCACAGAATAATCACTGTTCATTGACTGATAAGGGGTAGGAATACAGGGAGCACCTTGAGTGTATAGGCTTCTGTATGAATTCCAGGAAGAATTCAATGCTTCAGCAGAATTGCATAAGTTTTCTGTATTCGTAAATGTTAATTCCGGGGCAGTCGGAGCAGGGGTAGCGTTAAAGGCATCGACAGCCGCCTGAAGGTTTGATCTAGCCGTATTCAAAGCAGCGGCCTTGCTATTAAGATCATTGAGTAACGTATAATAATCTGCGCTAAAAGATACTGTCTGATCGGCAGAAACAACATTATCCACGTTATTCTCAGCATCATTCTCTCCTGCATCAGAAGTTACACCGGGAACGCCATTATCTTCATCATCTACGTTATTCTCAGCATTGTTCTCTCCTGAATCAGAAGGAACTCCAGTAGCGCTGTTATCGCCATCATCATAATCACCATCTACAGCTGTAGAATCATAATCAGTATTCTGCGCACCATCACTAATATCGCCACTGACATCGACAGGGATAGTATTATCGTCTTCAATTGTATTCTGTACAGGAGCTGCGTTGGAATCTAAATTTGTATCGCTATTGACCTGTATCTCGATACAAGAAGCAGGATCACTAGCATAGCTAGTAAAATTGCCAAGAGCAATATTGAATTCATCCAGTGCCTGATTATATTCCCCAATACAGTTAAGAAGCTCTTCTACCTTATCAGGATAGTATTCATTCAGTTCAGCTTCATAACCTGTAAGTGCAGTCATATTAGCAGCGCACTCCGTCTCTATATTCTCTGAATAATTTGAAACACTTGAAGCAGCTACAGTCATGGTGTTGCCACCATTCAGGCACTGCAAATTATAGGCGGTAAGATTGTTATACCATTCATTGGCAGATGTATACCATTCATTAAATTCACCGACAGCCAGGTTGAAGCGAGTAACCTCATTCATAAGATCAATCCTTACTCCACTCAGATCAGTAAAATATCGCTCCAGTAATGCACTATAGTTGCGTACACTCCTGTTCTGTTCATTAGAAGAATCTCTCCACGAATTCAACTGTTCATAATAAGCAGCAGCATTCCCGCGGAGATTATCAGAGAAAACGTTCAGAGTCTGATTCATTGCGGCATAATCTCGCTGTGCCAGCTGATAGCTTGCAAGATAATAACCTGATATATCGTTAGCCATACGATTGGCTTCATTCATGTAACCTTCAATATTCAATCCCTCGGGCTGAAAATTAAGTTCAGGAATACCGCCAAGATCCAGATTCTCAACGTAATCCATCAATTCAAGATTCTCAAGAAGATCCAGTATCTCCTCATTATTTGCAAGAAGCTCTCCAGTCTGATCCTGTGCCCCATGAAGCTCTGAAAGAATCGACGATACATACATATACGACACTTGATCGTTTATATCATCCTGGAAATCACCTATCTTAGATGCTACATTAATGTAGGACTGACTATCCAGCTTAGGATTAATCGTATACGATATCGGGAGAGAGACCGGAGCAGCTGAATTCAATGACTGGATACATTCGGAAGTATTAGATGGAAATGTTATGATCGCTCCATACTTACCGTCAGCTAATCCTGCTGCCGCGCCACCCGCTGACTCTACAACATATCCGGAATCATTGCCCAAAAGATCTATAAAGACATTGGAATAATACGTTATTGTACCATTATCATAAACGCCGTCATCGAGACTGACTATCGCGATAGTCTCGCTAACATTATCTCTGATATACTCATTGTTCCTCAACGTTTTTTCAGTATATGAAAAACTGAAATACATTCCTACGGAAGCGGAAAGAACCATCGCTCCGAGTACTGCTAAGATCTTCTTCATCAAGACCTACCCCCATCTCTATTTTCACGCGCTATTATACCATTAAAAGCCCGCTCCCTAGGGAACGGGCTTTTATAATCATATTCACAATAAATATTTGATCACTGATTAACCTGAGCAGACATATTCTGATCTCTGTCCTCGAATCCTGTAATGATGCTGTTAAGCTGTCCTGCTACATTCACAAGCATATCATAACTAGCAACAAGTGAAGGACGGAGATGATCATACTGATCGATAAAGCTCTGAGCAGTCTGACCTTCCAATACAGGAGGCAACTCATCGTTGATAATATTATCCTGACTGAGGATAAGTGAATTCAACTCCTCAGCAAGATTAAGTGTTCTTGTAGCTAACTCTCTAGCTTCTTCTGTAGAAACGTGAATAATACTCATATATCATTCTCCCTATCATTTTTTAGCTTTTTAGCAATGTGATTATATAAATAAAATTTACTTAAGTCAATCTAAAATAAGAATAATCAAATAGACTTGTTCCCAGCCACCTTAGAAACAATTATAGAGGAAGAGGTGTCCATTCAGTTAACAGCCGTATCACTATCACTACTGAGATATTCAGTAGTAGCCTCAGCACAACCCTCAGTCTGTTCAGACACAACCACTGATACTATTGTTGCCTCAAGAGGCGAGGCTCCAGATTCGATTGCCAAATCATATGCAATATCTCCTGCCAGTTCACTTGATCCACTCACAATAAAATTATCAACTAAGGCTTCACCATATGAACCATTACTTGGCTCTACATATTCAAATACAAATTCTGATCCATTATAAGTAGCAGTATAAAAATTGCCAGAAGCATCAGCAACAATATAAACAAGTGCTTCTCCAGCATCGTAAGCTTCTCGAGGTAACGGTTGACCTGTTAGACTTTCCCATGCATTAGAATCAATTACATACAGATAATTGGTTCCAGTATTATTAAGATCACCATCTCCGAGATATTCCCATGTTTGATAATCCTCAATCAAACTACTCGTACCATGCAAAACTGCCACAATGTTAGAAGCGGATGCTATTATGAACGGGACTGTACCGCCTGATGAAGAACCAAGCGATGCCACAGTCACCATTGAACAAGAAATAATAATAGAAGCATCTTGAAAAAGTTCAATCTCTAATTCATCAAATCTTCTCTGCAATTCTACACCCGTATTATAATGATCTGCGCACGCCATACCGTAAGTAATATTCTCAGAATTGTTATTGACGTCCGAATAATCAATGTATATCGAACTACATATAGAATCATAATCCGAAGCTATCACATTCGGAATACCACTCGTTTGAACTCCAACTGTATCACTTCTAATATTCGAAATGATAGCGTTTATATAATCATTTAAATCTGTAATACTAGGATTAAGCACAGACTTTATTCCATCCACTACATCAGTCTCTATTCCATTAACAGCTTCGTGAATTGAATCAATATAATCAACTGTTTCATCAAATTTACCGGACAAAACAGAATAATCAGGAATATAACTTGAATAGTTGTACTCTCCATTTGTTGCAGATGAAGCAGTAGCAATGGCATTCATAACTCCGGAATTGACGCCATCCAAAATCTCTCTTTGTTCATTAAGAAGTGACTTAACTCCCTCTAATTCATCTTTAATCAGAGTATACGTCAGTTCACTGCTCAAAGTTGGATTTGAATCGTAAGCAATCAAGTATTCTGCTGCGTGAGCAATAAAATCCTGGGCAAATAATGCGATTTTAGCTACACACACACCATGAATATTTGTCCAATAACTCTTAAGTGCTTCAGCTGTTAAGCCTTCAATTCCATCTGTATCTTGAAGTGTCTGAATAGCAGTTGCGAATAGATCACATGCTTCAACTAAATTCGCTAAACCAGTAATAATATTCGCATTCTGGTTATCGATAGATGATTTAAATATTTCATAATCATCATTTCCAATAGAAACCAAATCAAGCGTATACACCGAAGGAGATCCAGTTACGTTCAATGCTCCTTCAACCACATATGAATCAACCTCAAAATTCTGTGTATTGCTTCGCATTGAATTAAGCGCTTCTTGATCATATGCAACAATGCAACCTATTATATCTGCTGTCATTCGAATATCTCGAGCCACAAGCTGTCGATAATTATATAAAACACTGTAAAACTCTGAATATAGATGCGCAATATATAAATAGCCGGCGGTATTACAATCACAATTCGTAGCACTAACTGAACAGTCTGGCAACGACAACCCTATTCCTGACGACGCAAGATTACCTAGCGCCAAAGCAAATTCATCATATCTTACAGCAATACTCCCCATTTTCCATCAACTCCTAATTATTCAAATTTATTATGCCGGTAATTAAACCGTCTAGCGTGCTCACGGCATTATCAATTAACCCATTACCTCTACGCTGAGCTCTCAAACTAGACTTATCTCTATTAATTTGATCCATCGCATCGCCCAATGCATCATAATACTCATTAAGCTTGCTATAAATCGTATCAGAAGACCCACGTGCGCACTGATAAATGATGTCTTCGACACAACCACCATTAGAGATACTAAAGTAATATGAAGTGTTTGAAACTTCTTCTATAGAAGATGTCACTCCCAGGACCTCTGAGTTCCTATAATTTTGTATAGTATCGTACAAATCATCAATTGCATTAATTTTAGCCGTTATAATGGCATAGTCATTACTCATGTTTATTACCTCATTTTCTCGGGATTCGAGCAACGTATTGTCTGTTCATTTTTGAAATCTCTTCTACATCACAGCGAACAACGTCTTTATGTTCCAAATCTAAATATATTCTGTCTAGGATTGCTTTATTTTCATCGTCATCAAAACCTTCAAAAACAACATTTTCAATATCTCTATCTTGAAAATATACGATTTGACTACCAATCATTCCCTCCGGATACATAACAGCACCGTAATCAAAATATAAAGGCGTACCGTGATTCTTCTTCGAAAACAACGCTCTTGCAATGATCATAAATCTCTTTGGGGTACCTTTGATTGTAACTATGGTGCCTAACGGTTTAAAAGCTATCTTTTCCATATAGCATCATCCTTTCAATAATTTAAATTTCCTATACTGATCTTCATACCTCGATTTGAGAATAAGTCAGTATATTTGTGACTTGTAAAATGACTTCGTTCTCCGCGTATAGCTTCAAGCTCTAATCTTGCTTTAATTCTGGCGTGTGTTGGCGTCTCTTCATTCTGATGTCCTCCGTTTCAATATCAGGATCAAACTTGTTTTTCAACTTTTATTAGTCTCAGTTTCGCAAAGCACGATAATTCTTAGGACGTTTTATAGGAGGCGGAATACGCTTAGCGGCTGCAGCACGCTTTTCCTCTTCCGCTTCCTTAACTACTAAACTCTTATACTGCCTTACGTTAATGAAGTAGCAAACAATGGATAAAACCACTGATACACCTGTAATTTTACATGTATACCAGAACAACAACATAAAAGCGGTAGTGACGGTAGAACTCTTAAGCGCATCCACACTTGAATAGAGTTCTTTGTTATACTCATATACTATGATATCTGTGTTAGAATCCAATGCTTCTTTATACTTTTGTCGCTCATTAACATTAACACCTTTTAATTTATAAATATTCCCTTGAAAAACAACATTAACTTCAAGCTTTCTATGGGTGTTGCGCCTGCGATATACATACTCCTCGTTAACATCTTGAACACTTACACTAACCTCGTTATAAGTAATCTCCTGACTCTTTGATATTCTACCCATAACGAAAAGTCCGATTACACCAATCAAGAATACTACTGCTGAAATAGCCATAGCCTTCTTCCATTGTCTTACAAGTTTTAGTTTTTCTTCCGATTTCCTCATATCTATTCCCTCTTTAGATTTCAACAATAATGCAGCATAAAAGTTCACCAAGATCACCTTGTAAGAATATTGTTATCTGTGTTACGTGATAGATTATGTTTCAGCTATTGATTACGATTTATTTGATCGGCAACCCGAGAGACTGAATATAATCCTCGACCATAGAAACATCACCTGTCCTGGTAAACACCACCATAACCATATCATCTGAATAATATGCATACATGTCGATCACATCAGCATGGGTGATAAAATACCCTGATTCGCCGTCAATGTGGCTGTGAGCAAGGAGATCCTCTTCCCTACTTAGTGCGCCATCCTCATACTCACTGTAAAAAATCTCGGCTTCATCAGGATCCTCAAACAGATAATAAATCAGATTGAAATCTTCTTCCGTAACTATCAATGCATAATCAAGTTCTGCTTCAGCAGCATCTCTTCGATCATCACTTAAGTGAATCACTACTTTATGAGAATCAGATTCGTCATAGGCTCCTTCTCCTAATAACTCCTCTACAGCATCTTGGATATCTTCTTTTTCGATACGCTCTATCTTCTTATTACAACCAGCTGAAAACAATAACGCAGTTGTGATTATTATTGATAAACAGACCTCTTTCCTTTTCATAATTACCTCTTATTTCTTTTCATACCTCGCTAATTATATCAATACACTTACACAATCTCAATTATCATTGTCAGAAGTTCCTATAAGCTTCTGCTATATAAACTACGGGACTGCCTTCCTTAATGGAGACAGTCCCGCCGGGTTATATTGAATCCTGCTTTATATCCAGTTATGTATCTCTTCTAGCAGTGCCTCAGGATTATCGCTTGTGAGGCCGTGTGAACCTTCGATGATCACCATGGTTGTATTAGGATTATTACCCTGCACTGCTTCGTGAAGCTCTATCCATCCGGGCATCTGTTCACCGTTTTGAGATGAAACAAGGTTCAGGACGGGAACACTGTCGGGGAAAGACATGCCGCTTATGATCTCAAAGGATCTATCTATAAGGAAAGTCTCGCTTAAGATGTTGGAATTCATGAAGCGGTTAAGGTAGAGATAATCGTACAATTCCATTTCTTCCTGCGTATAAGGATAACGGACTTCCTCGCTGTCACCTGAAATGATGCTCTTTATCCTGTCTATACCGATAAAAGATCCTGCCTTCATGAAGACAGTAAGAGCTTTATTGACTGTCATCACCTTGAAGGGACCCATCTTTAAGTTCTCCTGACCGGGAACAGAAGGATCTATTCCGATAAAGCCCTTGACCTCATCGGGATACTCGTTCGCCCATAAAAGAGAATACACACCGCCCCAGGAATGTGCCATAAGGTAGTATTCGTCTATTCCAAGCGCTTTTACACCCGCGTGAAGTTCCTCGACGATATTGTCTATGACCCTGTCGGTATCCGCATCGTCGGATAAACCGTATCCGAAAGGCTCGAGAACAACGACCTTATAGTCTTTTGCAAGTTCTGCGTTAAACGACTTGTATTCTATCTCCGAATACACACCGCCTAATCCCGGAAGAAATACGATAGTAGTATCGTTCTCTTCACCGAGGATCGTTACCTGCATCTGCTTGCCGTCTATGGTCACGCAGTCACCCTTGAACTTCTCCTTTGCCTTGGATCTGTCGATCGCACAGAGTATCTGATTCCATGATGTCATGAGTATCAGTACTGCGGCAAGGATGATGAACAGCCATTTGAAGAATGCCTTGATCTTTTTCTTCATTTTCGTGTCTCCTTTTCATGTGTGTTAATTCGATGATATCCATCCCTTAATTTGATTAGTATGTCCAAAAACTTGATCTTGGTAACACGTCTTTAAACTGGACAAGTTTCGTTAAAAAGATAAAACGAGTTTCTTGCAAAACAAACAAATAACGCGTGTTTAACTAACACGCGTTAAATAAGTTTCTTTACACTGTTAATGTAGTTTTCTTACGAACTTAAATTGCTCGATGCCTCTTTGAGCTTCTCCAGACGATCCCTCAAGGACTGAAATTCAGTAACGGATTCGGAAGATACCTTCTTGGAATTAATATCGGATACTTCACCCTTGGGCTTACCGAGATGCTCGTCGATAACGCTGGTCACTGCGACAGGAGCAGACTGGCGATTATCCTGAGGAACAAGATCAGAATCAAGATTCCTGGCTATGTCGCGAAGCGCCTTACCGGGAGATACAAATGATATGTTCTCCGCAGGCTTCTCATGCATTACTTCCTGTTCCGGTTCAGGTTCAGGTTCTGCGTCTCCCGTCTCTTCCTCTTCTCCCGTGAGCTCGCCTGCCTTTCTTGCACCAAGACAAAAACCGAGTCCGAATTCAATTGATTCGAGACTGGAAATACCGTAGCAAAGAGCTGATGATATAGCTGAAGATAATTCATACTTACCCGTATCGAATCCGTCAGGAGTATCGGGAAGGTCCTCCCATACATTCCTGGCACCGACACAGATGATGCACTTCTTATCGAAGATATCTGAATTGATCACTACATGACAGCCGTGAAGGTTATGGATCTTCTTAGCTGCTCTCATATAGTCAGATTCCATCTGGCATTCTATGCCGCTTAGAAGTTCCGCTTCGAAGTTGTTGATGATAAGGATCTTAACATGCTGAAGGAGCTGATCTTCGAAAGCGTGGTATACGCCCTCTTCAACAAGGATATCTCCGGCATCCGAGATAAGGCACGGCCTTGCCATGACAGGAAGCTTCTTACCGAGACTTCCAAGCTTCTCTGCAAGATAACGAATGACTGAATCGTCCGTAAGATATCCTATGGAAAGTACCGACGGATCACATTCTGCAAATACGCTGTCGATGACTTCTGTGACATCGAGCTTCTCTGCATGTCCGTCAGCGTCGTATACGGTAGATACCATTACGAGAGGCTCTAATCCGAGAGCTTGTATCGTGGCAACGCATCTGCTCGGATCAAAGGCCGAGTTTTCAATAGAATCCGCAATTGCCGCTACTGTCTTCATAAGGTATCCTTTCGCATAATTTTACAAGTCTAGTTTGACACAAGGGGTGCAACCCCACAAGGATATCCTTTGACCATATACACCCTGTTTTTTTGTGCAAAATGCACCCTTGGTTTTTATCGTCTTTTTGCATGTTATCTAAAATATACTAACATTTCACTCGGAGCCCCTGTCCCACAAGGGTTTTGAGGCTTTTTGATCTATAACATACCCGAATTGACTTATTACAAGACAAAAGGATCGCCGTTGCCGGCGACCCTTAAAAAGCCTTAAAAACAAAGGAATTTGAGGTTTTATCAAACCTTGGGGAGCTGAGCGATACCGCCCTTGATATCCTCGTCCGAAGGTATGAAATTGCTCATTGATCCTTCGAGGTAAGACATGTATGCGGACATATCGAAGAAGCCTGTTCCCGTAAGGTTGAAAAGGATTGTTTTCTCTTCTCCGGTTTCCTTGCACTTGAGAGCCTCGTCGATAGCTACGCGGATAGCGTGAGATGACTCGGGTGCGGGAAGGATCGTCTCTGTCTTTGCAAAGAGATTAGCAGCCTCGAATACTCTTGTCTGCTCTACTGCCCTTGCCTCGTCGATAAGACCGTCGTGGTAGAGCTGAGAGATGATGGGGCTCATGCCGTGGTAGCGAAGTCCGCCTGCATGTGAAGGAGCGGGGATGAACTCGGAACCGATGGTATACATCTTTGCGAGAGGAGTAACGTGACCTGTATCGCAGAAGTCGTAAGCATATGTACCTCTTGTCATAGAAGGACAGGAAGCGGGCTCTACTGCGATGAACTTAGGAGCCTTCTTACCCTCGAGCTTATCTCTCATGAAGGAAGCCATGATGCCGCCGAGGTTGGATCCGCCGCCTGCGCAACCGATAACGATATCGGGATACTTATCGATCTTCTCCATCTGAAGCTTAGCTTCCTCACCGATGATTGACTGATGAAGTACAACCTGATTAAGAACGGAGCCCAATACATATCTGCAGCCTTCCGTTGAAGTAGCAACCTCTACTGCTTCTGAGATAGCACATCCGAGTGAACCTGTTGTTCCGGGATGCTTAGCTAAGATCTCACGTCCTACCTTAGTTGTCTCAGAAGGAGAAGGGATGATATCTGCGCCGAAAGTCTCGATTATTGCCTTTCGATAAGGCTTCTGCTCGTAGGAACACTTAACCATGTATACGGTAAGAGGCATATCGAAATGCTTACAAGCCATGGCAAGAGCCGTACCCCACTGACCGGCACCTGTCTCTGTAGTAAGAGATGTAAGGCCCTGCTTCTTGGCGTAGTATACCTGAGCTGCAGCGGAGTTGAGCTTATGAGATCCGGATGTGTTATTACCCTCGAACTTATAGTAGATCTTAGCGGGTGTTCCAAGCTCCTTCTCAAGCTCGTATGCTCTTATAAGAGGTGAAGGTCTGAAGATCTTATAGAACTCCTGAACCTCTTCGGGGATATCGATATACTTAGTGTCGTTGTCTAATTCCTGCTTACACAGTTCCTCGCAGAATATAGGTGTCATCTGCTCAAGTGTAAGGGGCTCGTGTGTACCGGGATGGATAAGGGGTGCAGGCTTGTTCTTCATGTCTGCACGAACGTTATACCACTGCTTGGGCATCTCCTCCTCGGTAAGGAATATTCTCTTTGGTTCTCTGGCCATCGTCTGGGCCCTCCTTTGATAAATATTGGTGGCAGTGTTGGATCAATTATCGAAGCAACAAAAATGCCCTACATCGATCACTCGATATAGGGCAAGAATATTCCTGCGGTACCACCTATTATTGATCGCTTATGCGATCCACTCTCTCACGTTCCAACAAACGCGCCTTACTGATAACGGACAAGGTTCCCGTCGGTCCATTTCCTGACCGCCCGTCATCGGGTCCATTCATCGGGATCTTCACACCGCGATCACACCATCCGCAGTTCTCTCTTGATCTGATCTTGTCCGATTACTACTCCCGAATCCATCGGTTTGGTTTATCAAACTGATAATAATTCTAAATGTCGTTCCTTAATCTGTCAAGGCACATACATATGCCATCCAGTCGTTCTTCTCATGCTGCTCCAAGATCTTAAAGCCTGCATCGGCAAGTGCTTTCTCCACCTTATCCTTCTTGGTATTGATGATACCGGAGCATACGAACTTACCGTCTTTTCTAAGCTTAGAGGGAACATCAGCGGCGATCATGGCGATAATGTCCGCGATGATATTTGCGACTATGATCGTGTAGTCATCGCTCTTGGCATCCTTAAGTTCACCTGCATAACAATCGATGTCATCACATCCGTTTATAATGCAGTTCTCTCTTGCTACGTCTACTGCAAGAGGATCGATATCGATAGCTTCGATCGTTCCTGCTCCCAGCTTATCCGCGATGATGGACAGGATACCGGAACCCGTTCCAAGGTCGAGGATCTTATCTTCCTTTGTTACAAGACCGTCGAGGATCTTCGCACACATGGATGTAGTCTCGTGTGTTCCCGTACCGAATGCAGATCCGGGATCGAGCTTTACTACGATATCGTCAGGCTTTGTATCCGCTTCTTCCCAGGAAGGACAGATGATGACCCTGTCGGAGATCCTGAAGGAAGTATAGTCCTTCTTCCATTCATTAGCCCAGTCTACATCCTCTACATATCGGTGAGCAGTAAGACCTTCTCCTACAGGAAGGTACTGACCCATATCCTTTATCCTGCCGTCGATAAGAGCAAGAGTCTCATCCAGTGGAAGGATCTTATTTACTACATTACCCGTTACCATTCCGACACTGTCGGGATCCATGGAGGCATCGTTCTTGGGTACTAAGTGTATGCCGTCGTCCTCCTCTGCAAAGTATGCTCTTACGGTAACGTCAGTCCCAAGGGAATCGATGAAGCCTTCGTCTGCATATGTAAGGGATGCGGGATCTTCTATTATCCTTGCTATCTCAAAAGGATCGCTCACTGCGATTCCGTCTGCACCTAACTGCGACAGCATTTCGCTTATAGCTTCAGAAGCTTCTTCCGTAGTTACTATAGTTATCTCTACCCATCTCATAAGGTCACTCTCCTGCCTGTTTTTCACGAACAATTGTAACACATATAGACACGAGCGGGATCTTGTCTATTGTCCCTTATATAAGGCGGGACTAGCATAATGACAATAAAGACAGATGAGGTGACATACTATGGTAAGGAATGAATGGAAAAAACTATTGCGTAATCCCCTCTTGATCGTAGTGATCGCTGCGATCGTACTGATCCCTTCCATCTATGCAGGATTCTTCCTGGCATCCATGTGGGATCCCTACGGCGAGCTCGATAAGCTCCCGGTAGCAGTGGTCAATCTCGACCGGGGCGCGGTATACGACGGCAAGGAACTTCAGATAGGACAGGATCTTGTCGACAACTTAAGAGAAGACGGTTCTCTGAACTTCACTTTCACTGACGCGGCTTCCGCAGAACAGGGACTTCGTGACGGAAACTACTATATGGTAGTGATAATACCCGAGGATTTCTCATATAAGGCGTCTACCGTAACTACACCGAATCCCGAGAAGATGGAACTTATCTACGAGACAAATCCCGCTACCAACTACGTAGCCATGAAGCTCTCGGAATCAGCCATGACAAAGATCGAGATGAGCCTTCAGCAGAAGATCTCTGAAGAATATGCGCAGACCATCTTCGAGAAGTTCGGAGATGTGTCCGACGGAATGCACGAAGCAGCAGAAGGCGCCCTTCAGCTGGTAGAAGGTGAAGGCAGGTTGACAGACGGTGTAGCACAGCTGGACGACGGTGCAGTTCAATTGAACAATGGTGCAAGCGACCTGCATGACGGCACCACGACTCTTTACAGCGGCGCATTAGAGCTCAACAACGGCATCCACGCATATCTTGACGGCAGCAGCACTATAAACGGTGGTCTTCGCACACTTGACGAATCACTGCTCCTGTTATCTTCAGGCGCAGGTGACTTAAGAAACGGTGCCGTAGCTCTTGCCAACGGAACATCTCAGCTTCGCACCGGCGCAGCTTCACTTACCGCAGGAAGCACTTCTTTGGCGGCAGGTGCCAACAGCCTCTATTCCGGATCGAATGATCTTGCTTCAGGAGCAGATCAGCTGGCAGCAGGACTTAACGACCTGTCGAACGGACTTGATTCCATGAACTCACAGATACCTGATCTTACTGCAGGAATAAGTTCACTTGATCAGGGAGCGACAGCACTAGATAACGGAATCACTCAGTATACGCAAGGGGTGTCTTCTTCTTATCAGGGAGCAACGGCATTGTCGAACGGACTTGATTCCATGAGCACTGCCACAGCTACACTGGCATCAGGATCTTCCAATATCAATTCGAGCATCATCGCGCTCGACCAATATGCTCAGGCCATGGCGGCTACAGGTGACCCATACTGGGTAGAATTTGCAGGATATACATCAAGCCTCGTACAGAACTATGCACTTCTTGACGGCGGCATCTCTCAGCTTGATTCCAATATGCCGACTCTTTGCCAGGGCGCAGATCAGCTGGAGACGGGACTTGCCACATTAGATGCGGCAAGCTCGGATCTTACGGCAGGATCCCAGGCACTCGTCGCAGGAACAGGAGCTCTTAACGCCTCCGCTCCCGCTTTGACAGACGGTATGGCTTCGGCATCACAGGGCGCTTCCGCACTTTCCGCAGGAGCAGATCAGTTGGCAGCAGGAGCACACAACCTGGCAGGCGGCGCAGGTCAGCTGGTTACAGGCGCAAACGATCTTTCACAGGGCGCAGCTACATTGAACAACGGTATCTGCGCAGTAGACCAGGGTGCAGCATCCCTCGCTGACGGCGCAGGCAGACTCGACAACGGCCTTTCCCAGGCAAGCACAGGTGCCGATACGCTCTATAACGGATCCAATCAGCTGGTAGGCAACAACCAGGCTCTCCTTAACGGTTCCGCAGCACTGACAGACGGTGCCGGAAGACTTGATGCGGGATCTGAAGCTCTCCTTGAAGGCACTTCGGAACTTGCTCAGGGCACATCAGAACTTGCTGCTTCCCTCCCCGAGCTCTCCACGGGAACAATGGAGCTTAAAAGCGGTCTTGAAGACGGAGCTCTCCGGATCGATCAGGGCTCTATGGAGCAGGTAAACGCCGATATGATGTCCAATCCCGTAGATACTGCGGAGACAAGAATAACGAACGTATCCGACAACGGTCATGCCATGGCAGCCTACATGATGTCTGTAGGTCTCTGGGTCGCATCCCTGGCTTTCTGCCTCATGTATCCCCTGACATCTCACGACAAGCTTACATCAGGCTTCTCATGGTGGCTCAGCAAGGCCAGCGTCCTCTATCCCATGGCAGTGATCCAGGCCGTCATCCTGGTACTTATCCTTCACATAAAGCTCGGATTCGATCCGGTAAGGTTCGCAGGAACAGTAGCAGTAGCGTGCCTCGCATCCATGGCATTCATGTCACTTATGTACTTCTTCAATGTACTTCTGGGCAAGGTAGGAAGCTTCCTTATGCTGATCTTCATGGTACTGCAGCTGGCAGGCTCGGCAGGAACATATCCGCTTGAGATCTCCGGTCCTCTTGCTCAGGCTCTTAACAGATTCATGCCCTTCACTTACACTGTCACGGCATTCAGGAGCACGATAGGAGGCGGCGAGAGCTGCACGGGATGTATAGCGATACTTCTCGGAATACTTCTTATCTCTTCCCTTCTTACGATCATCCTATTCTTCGTAAGGAGCAAGGAGGAAGAGACCGGACACAAGAGCTTATACGACTACATGGAAGAAAAGGGATTTGCTTGATCAGATAACATCCCATCTGTCCCCTTATTCGCAGGGACTCTCCGCATCGCATACGGGGAGTCCCTTTTTGTGCTAAAATCTTGTTATGGGTATTTCAAAGGACATCATCATAAAAAATACATTCCTGAAGCTTCTGGAAGAGAGGCCTTTATCACAGATAACGGTAAAGGACATAGTGGCAGTAAGCGGAGTCAACCGCAATACTTTCTATTACCACTTCGCTGACCTTCCTACCCTTATCGAGAGCATCGTCTTGGAAGAGACCGAGAGGATCATCCACGAGAACCACACCTTCGACAGCATAGAAAGTGCCATCGTAACGGCGCTTGAGTTCACGCTCAACCACAAGAAGGCCATTATGCATCTTTACAACTCCAGCAACAGGGACATCTTCAATCAGTACTTTATGAGGATAAGCGAGCATGTCATCACTGAATACTTCGACAAGCTCTGCGAAGGACTGGACATAGCACCTGCGGATAAGTCTCTTCTCATCCACTATCACACATGCCTCGCATTCGGC
Organism: Oscillospiraceae bacterium; assembly: GCA_900176545.1. Lineage (GTDB taxonomy): Bacteria > Bacillota > Clostridia > Saccharofermentanales > Saccharofermentanaceae > Saccharofermentans. The sequence continues at coordinate 64,981 of FWXP01000003.1, read as the reverse complement.
CAGGCTGTGGACTGGATCAGCAAGGGAATGACTACGGATATCCTCAAGCAGTTCGAAAGGCTGTGCACACTCTACAAGGGCATCCCCGAAGAAGTCATAAGGCGCGCCTCGAGCGGAACCTGACAATACATAGACGGTTTTCTATACATTCTCGCATCGCTATATTTTTGCATAATAAATGATCCCGTCATTTCTGACGGGATCAATAACAAACTCAATCAAACTCAAAACTCCTGCGAGGTTCTCTGTTCTTTATGGTTTAAGTATACCTATGGATTGTGACGCCGTTAGGAAGTTTTGTAAACAAAATATTAACGAAAATACGCCCTTATTAACAAAATGTGTACAATGCCACAAATCCCTTAATATCAGGCATTTTACGCAACACATGTGACGTTATCGTGTCATATTTCGGTAATCAAATCTGCTTTACAATCCCCCATTTGTTAACAGATCGGACAACTATATTTGAGCTTCGTAAAAGGGCTCACACATCTGCGCTACCGAGGGACATGATCACGGTTTCTTCACTTTAATATCCGTCTATCTAAGAACCGGCGGGACAGTGCCCGCCGGTTCTTAGTTCTTGTGATCATCAGCCACGTTCCTCTACATAAAGATCTACTCTGTTCTGGATTATATCCATGACTTCTTCGATCGTCTTCTGCCCTGCGAAGTAAGCCTGTATCTCTTCTCGTATTATGAGCTCGACTGCCGCTTCACTGTGACGGAACCCGGCGGCATTCCTGATGTAGCCGTCCATGACGCTTACGAATGTTTCGGGATCTACTGCCTCGACAGGTTCCTGAAGCGCCAGACGATCCTGATAAGAATGCACGTCTTCTATACATTCGAAGTATCCGTTCATCATATCGGCGAAGGATCTGCAGGCCTCGGCCTGTGCATTACAGTTAACGGATATTCCGCAATACTTTCCGAAGACCGTCTGGATATCCTCCTGCAGCAGGGACTTAACAAATGCCTTACAAGCTTCCGGTGCACCCGTAGCAGCGCATACTCCTACTGACTGTTCTACGTTCATAAGGGCGCCTTTTGCTTCTGAAGAAGGGAATCCCATAAGGATCTTATCACTGACCAGGTTACCCGTCTGGTAGAGCAGTTCAAGGCCTGTAGTTATGACAGCATGATCACTGAAGTCATTACTCATCCAGGACTGCCATGCAAGCTGGTCAGCCAGTTCTTCGTCCGACATCAGGTTAAGGCTCTCGACAAAAGCCGCCGCCTCAGCAAATTCCTCATTATTTAGATCGTATCCGCCGTCTTCCGTCCTGAACGTATATCCTTCCTCTGCAAGGATCGTAGACAGATATTCCACCCTGGTCATCAGGCAGGGATCGGAACCGTTACAGGGACCGTACAGATAATCACGGAAGGAATCGTATGAGAAGCCGGGAACACTTGTATCCGTACTTCCGCTGTTCACCATGATGCCTTCGAGCTGTACCGCAACAGGTACCTGATAGATCTTATCTCCTGTCTTGGCAAAACCCATGATGTTCTCATATACGCCCTCGACCTCCGTACAATCAGACAGATCGAGCATCATAGCAGGATCATTGAGCTGATCATATTCCATGGTGCCGAGGATTATATCCGGACCTTCATTAGCCAGAAGGTCTATGGACAACAGGTTCATGAAGGCTGCCTTGACCTGGAGGTCATATGTCTCATCGTCCATATCGGCATCGAAGATGATATCCTTAGATACAACATCGTAGCTGTACTTCGGATCCATGATTATGATCGCATCTTCATTATTGAGATTAAAGAGCCTTATTGCTTCTGCCATGGGATAAGTAAGTTCATCAAAACTTGCCGCCGTAAGTATCTTCTCGCCAACGTGAGGATTACTATCACACTTTTGAAGGACCACTATCTCCGCATCGTAATTAAATACCATCTGTGATGTCTCATTACGAAGTATGACACCTGCCAAAGTGACCTTACCGTCCTGAAGATCTATGATCTCGAGAGAAGCTGCATCGAATCTGTTGATATCACAATCATCAAAATTGATATAAACCGTCTCCTCATGAGTCTCAACATCAAGGAGCGTGATACCGTCCTGTGATATAAGGGCATTTCCTATTCCGTTGTAATACTTATAGTCCCAGTTGTTCGTCACATCGTAGAGCCAGGAATATTCTGTATCTCCCGCTTCCTTTACGGTACCGTTATCGATATCAATGATGCAGAAGATATTGCTGTGCTCATATGTCTCGTATTTAACGGCAAATACCGAATCACCCAGATAGAGAAAGTCATAGCTTAAGACAAGGTAATCCATCGGAAATTCATCATTGATGCAGATATCCTTCGTCTCACCGTCAGGCGTCGTAACAGCAAAATGGTGTTCGAGTCCGGTCTCAAGAGCAATATCATAATTCTTGACATAGTACTCTTCAACCTGAGCCGTGTAATTGGTGATGGCATAATCCGAATTAGGATCTGCTGCCATCTCCTCAGCCGTCCTTATATCTCTTGTGGAAGTGATCGCCTGCGTAACTGGATCATATGTGAACGCCTGTTCCTTGTACTCATCTCCGGCAACAAAAGAAGCTGAGATGACGACCTCATCAGATACCACGGTTATATCATCTATGAAAATTTGCGTAGCGTCTGCTTCAACACTCCTGATGAGTTCCTTCGTATCGACGTCATAGCAGTAGTTACCGTCAAGATCATGTACGGTGAGATGATAGTCATTGTACTCGGGAGTAAATACGTCATATAGACCAAAAGCCTTCTGTGCGAAGGATTGGAATACAACATAGTCGCCGGCCTTACCTACAACGAGCATTCCGCAATAGGTATAGTCTGATACATCAAGTCCGGGATCTACACTGTTGATAGTAGCCTCATACCAAGGCATATCTTCAGTAACTTCGGGAACGTCTCTCTTGGGCTTCCCGCAGCCTGAGACAAATAGCATCGGGCATAGAAATGATGCCGTCAGCATCAGGCCTGCAAAGCGCTTAAAGTTTGGTGCCATAACAACCTCCTATGTTTATGACACACACTCATACACACAAGAAACTTATAACACAAAAACTTGACGAGTTCAACGCAATGCACTTCGAAATGCTTTTGCTACAAGGAAACTACCCTCGTTCTTCAACATAAAGCTCTACTCTGTTCTCTATGATCTCCATGCATTCTTCTATAGACTTCTGACCTGCAAAATAAGGCTGTATCTCCTCCCTGACGATGAGCTCCACAGCCGCATCGGAAGTTCGAAGTCCCGCTGCATTTTCCACATATCCGTTCATGTCGGATATAAGTCTGTCAGCATCGACTTCGCACAACGGATATTCAAAATCCATAAGATTCTGCGTCGTATAATACTCGCAAAGAGCGTTATACCTGTCATTATGTCTCTGAGCAAAAGTTATGCAGGCCGTCTCTTCAGCAGCGCGGTTAACTGATATTCCCGAATAAGATGCGAATAACGTCTGGATATTATCACCTACCATCATCCGGACAAATGCCCTGCACTGATCAGGATAGTTTGTTGCCGCAGATACTGCCACCGACTGATCGACATTGATCATCAATCCCCTGGGCTGATCCGAAGGAAATCCCATTATGAGCCTCTCATCGAGCTGACCTTGTGTCGTACCAAGAAGCCCTAATCCTGATGCTATGGACACATAATCAGTAGCATAGGGATCTTCCATGCCGGGGATCCAGTATTCCTGTATTACTACCTGATCCAGTTCATCGGGAAGTATCTGTGAATTAACAAATTCAGCTACAGAGGCGAACTCTTCATTGTTGTAATCATATCCGTTGCCCTGCTCAAAGATCGAGCTCATCTCGGAAAGGCATGCGTCCATGAACATGAGCTTTGTCATCCTGTTGGGATCTCTTCCGTTACAAGGACCGCTGACATATTCGTTATAGCTGTCAAAATCAAATCCTATCTGTCCCTCGGGCACATCTTCCCTGTTCACGATGATACCTTCAAGAGAGAAGGATAATGGCACCTGGTATAACGCTCCGTCAGTCTTCGAGAATTCCATTACATTCGTGTAGACATCAGGAATGTCTACATCCTCTGACAGATTCAGCAATACAGAAGGATCATTAAGCTGCCTGTATCCTACTGCCCCCATGATGATATCGGGACCGTCTCCTGCGATAAGGTCTATCGTAAGGCGGTTCATCATAAGAGATCTTACTTCCAGCTCATAAGTCTCCATATCAGTCTCAGGATCAAATTCTACATCCTGTGAGACTACATCATATCTGTATCTCTTATCTATCATGATAAATGTGTCGGAAGAGTTATCGTTATATTCTCTTATTCCTTCAGCTATCGGATAGGATATACCGTCCATACTCGCCAGGGATATGACTTTCTTTCCTGCATGAGGGTTACTCTCTGCACGATCCAGTATCACCATAGTAGGATACTCGACGTCATATTCGGCACCGAAATTATCAAGACATAATTCCTCACGGTATACCGTTCCGCCAAGGATGATCTTATCTTCATCAGCATATACCATCTGCATATACTGCGCTTCATAGCGATTGATGTTGCTGTAGTCAAAAGAAACATAGTCTTCGATCACTTGCGCCTCGGTATCGATCACCTTTATACAGTCAGCGTCAACACTCGCATTGCCGAATCCGTCATAGTAATAATAGGATGCCAGATCATCTATCTCATATAACCAGGACAGTTCTTCTATTGTACTAAGCTCCGCCACTTCCGACGTCGCGGCATCTATATAAACGAATCTGTCTTCAAATACATAGTTCATAACGATCATTACGAACTTACCGTCACCTAAGTACAGATGTCCCATGAGCCCTGCTACCGACACTAACGGAAGATCCTCTGCCATATCGATATGGGATGTCTCACCGTCAGGTGATGATATATCAAATAAATAGTTAGGACGTGATCCGTCAGGCAGGTTCACGACAGACGCCGAGACAGTCCATCCGTCATTTACATAATGCCCTACCTCTGTAGTATAGTTAGCATTCTCTCCTGATCTTACCTTCTCTTCTACCTCATCTATCTCACCGGAATCAACGTCAAGATACATGTAGTATTCACGACAAAGATACGGATCCGATTCAGTCGTGACATTAAAGACTTCTATTCTTAACCTGTCACCTGCTACGACAACATCATTGATAAAAAGTCCCGTGATCTCGGGATCATGATCCATTATCGCCTGCTTTACATCCAGATCATAAGAATGGTTGCCGTTCGTATCATATACATGAAGATAAGTCCTCTTGATATCAGGCACGTAAGACATGGGAGAACTTAATACCTGTCCCCAGGTATAGAAAATGACCTTATCTCCTATACAGCCCAAGACATCCGTTGTCACATATTCGAATTCTGCTTCGTTGATATTAGTCTCTATAGCCGTGGAAGAAGCTTCATACCATTCCATATCCGCCGTGATCTCTTCCGGAAGATCGCTCACCGATCCTTCCTGTTTCTTCTTGCATCCCGAGATCGCAAGTACTGATAACAGCAAAGAGAAGATAAGTAATGTCGAACACGATTTACGTAAAGATATCTTCATCAGAAGAGCCTCCCTTATCTATCAGGTCTATTCACGATAAACCTAGTTTATCCCGAATAAACCGCATCGTAAACAGGACAAACTTCAGAAGATATCTTTCCGCTCAAAGAAAAAGGCGGGTCGATGCCCGCCGTAACATTGTTACAAATGCTTATATTCTTATGTTATTCGATATATTCGAACTCAAGATCCTCGATCCTTACGGTATCGCCTTCTTTGATGCCTGCAGCCTTAAGCGCATCGATAACGCCGGCATTTATCATGGATCTCTGGAAATACTGCATGGAATCATAATTCTCAAAGTTGGTAGAACCCATGGTCATCTTAGCCCATGTACCGACTACGACGAATGCACCTGAATCATCACGCTCGATGGAGAACTGCTCATCCTTCTCGAACCTGTATACCTTCTCATCTTCAGTGATGGAGTCATGGAGCACTACGGGAGGAAGCTTTGTCACAAGCTCGGTCACCTTATCCGTAAGTTTCTGTATACCGATCCTGGCAGCAGCGCTTATCACGAATACATCCTCAAAGCCCTGACTCTTTACTTCGTTAACGAACATCTCGATCTCTTCCTCAGTAGCGCTGTCGCACTTATTGGCAACTACCACCTGGGGACGCTCGGCAAGTTCGGGATTGAACTGCACAAGTTCATCGTTGATGGCGTTAAAGTCATCGATAGGATCCCTTCCGTCAGTAGCAGATACATCTACTACATGGATAAGAAGACGTGTCCTCTCGATATGACGGAGGAAGTCATGACCTAATCCGGCGCCCTCGTGAGCATTCTCGATGATACCGGGGATATCTGCGATGACAAATGATGTATCGAAGTCCTGAACTACGCCGAGAACAGGCTCCAACGTAGTGAAGGGATAATCCGCGATCTTAGGCTTAGCCTTTGTCATGACGGAAAGGAGCGTGGACTTACCTGCATTAGGGAATCCGACGAGTCCTACGTCAGCGATAAGCTTAAGCTCGATATATAGATTCTTCTCTTCGCCCGGAACACCTACACGGGCAAACTGAGGAGCCTGACGCACTGCATTAGCATAATGCATATTACCAAGACCGCCCTTGCCGCCTCTGGCGACGATGACTTCCTGCTTATCCTCGGTAAAGTCTGCGATGATCTTACCTGTATCAAGATCCTTGATGACCGTACCTACGGGAACTGCGATACGAAGATCCTCACCGCCTCTGCCGTACATCTTGCGGTTCATGCCCTTAGCTCCGTCAGGTGCTACGAACTTATGCTTGAACCTGAAGCTCTGGAGAGTCGTGAGCTTGGCTGCCGCATAGAATACGACATCGCCGCCCTTACCGCCGTCTCCGCCGTCAGGTCCGCCGTTCGTTACGAACTTCTCTGTATGGAAGGATACACAGCCGGGGCCGCCGTCTCCTGCTTTGACATAGATCTTCGAATGGTCGATAAACATCTGGTACCTCTTATTCTAAAGATAAAAGCAGCCTGCCGGTATTATCCGACAGGCATGCATAACTTCAATATCTTATGACAGATCACTGTACAGGATAAACGCTAACCTGCTTCTTGTCTCTGCCAAGTCTCTCGTACTTAACGCGACCGTCGATCTTTGTGTAGAGAGTATCGTCGGATCCGATTCCAACGTTAACGCCGGGATGGATCTTTGTTCCGCGCTGTCTTACAAGGATATTGCCTGCGATAACAAGCTGTCCGTCGCCCTTCTTAGCTCCAAGTCTCTTGGATTCTGAGTCACGGCCGTTCTTGGTCGAACCCATACCTTTCTTATGAGCGAAGAGCTGTAAATTCAAATTAAGCATTTTTACACCTCCGTATAGTCTTCAATGATGTCTATGTACTTAATACCGTCTGCATTGACCGATGAGGCAAGAGAGATAAAACCCGTATATATGGTCTCGGCTACTACTGCCGCTCTGTCGTCTGCAGTCTTGTCGGTGAAGGTTCCGTATGGGATCAAGATCTCCGCTCTTACGTCTCCGTCGCCGCCGTCTTCCTTGATCTTAGAGATACCCTGGGCATCGATCCCGCATATCCTCTCCAGCGAATTAGCCAGAGTGTATATCAGTGTCGAAGCTCCTGCACAGATGATGTCACTGCCTTCTTCGGCATATCCAGCATGTCCGCTCATGAACACGCCGGTCACCCTGCGGTCAGCACCTCTGACGATCTTTACGGTGATCACGCGTTTACTGCTGTGATACGTACACGTGTGTAAGGCTGTCTGTGGCCGTTCTTCCTGCGATAGCCCTTCTTAGCCTTGTACTTAAGAACTACTACCTTCTTGTTCTTGCCCTGCTTAACGATCTCACCTGTAACAGTAGCCTTAAGGTCAGCTCCTGCCTTGATGCCGTTATCGTCTGCTACAGCAAGTACAGTATCGAAAGTAATAGAATCGCCAGCCTCGCCCTCGAGCTTCTCTACGAAGATCTCATCGCCTGCTGCGACCTTGTACTGCTTACCGCCTGTCTTAATAACTGCGTACATATTGTGTCCTCCTGTTCTTCCAGTCTCGCTGCTCTACTCTAGGCAGTGCGAAAAAACGCACATTTAATAGCCCGGCGCATGCGGTCACCGACATATACTACCATCAATGAAGTAGAGTGTCAATGTGATATCAAAGCACAAAAAGCACTGACATTGCGAACAAAATGCCGTGCAAGATGCCCGGAATGAGAGACTGGTCAGAATGCCTTCTTAAGGGTACCAGCAGAACAAAGGGCACAAGTGTCGTATAAAGACCCTTAAAGCCTGCTACGGTGATCTCATGCTGTCTGAATATGATGCCGAATATGATGGCAAATACGGAAGGAATAAGCATAAGAAGGAAAATGACCCTGTTACCGAAATAGGAACATCCTCCCTCACCCACGAACCTTGACTTCCTGTCTGAATAAAGAAGACATGTCGCACATAAAAGATCGGGTACAAAAGCGACTGCTGCGATCAAAGGTGCAGATACATGAGAGATATACGTATCCATATCCCCTGATATAAGCATTATAAAGAGAGCCGAGAGAGCAATGAGAACAGACATAAAGGCAGTCCTCTTCATCTTGCTCCTGCTCTTGTAATCAGTCTTATCGAAGACTATGAACCTGAACCTGTTCAAAGTCAGTATGAACATGAATACCAGCGGAAGGAATGCCAATATGATGCCGGCATAAGACCTCAGGCGCTCCGAGAATGCCATGGCTACAACTCCTATGGCAAAAGCTACCGTTATACCGCCTATGGCCGCCACTGCTATCTTCTCCCTGGCGGGCACCTTCTCCTGCTTGATATCTGATACTACTACGGGGAGCAGCATGAGATATACGCTAAGTCCGAAGATACAGGCAAAGATCGAGACAAATGCCATTATGAACCACATATTTATGCCTGCGAAGGATGCATCCTTTATGGCAGCATCCCTGTAAGTGATGCTCAGATATCCTGCGAGCTCATTCTGGAACAAAGGAGAATACAAAAGCTCCTTACCTTCATCTGCGCCGAATGCGGATAATGACAGATATCTGTTCTGAGCCATGCTTACAAAGCAGCGTGATGCGAAGAGGCCTCCCCTTGCAGTAGGAACGCCGTAGACAGTATCTACGCCGGATATTCTTTCGAAGATGACCCTGGGAGCACCCATGGACACTACTTCGGAAGAGTTATCCTTTCCCGCGAATATGGCTATATCCTTGGAAGGTTCTGAAGAATCAAACCCCGAAGGCAATCCCTCCTCCGGGATCGTGGGACACACCAGGACAAATCCCAGCACGTTGTCACTGTCCCTGTAAGCTGCCATATCGGATACGGCATTGTCGTCAAGGGATACAAGTATATACTGCCTGTCGGGATCGAGCTCACCGTCTTCAAAGCGCTGAAGGTCAAAGCCTGCCCTGTGAAGGGTATTCTGCATGGATACTACGGGGAAGTTCCCGTCGGCACCTGAGAACAATACTATGGGATTGCGCCTGTTCTCGCCCGAGAAGGATACGAGATAAAGGACAAAAAGGATGATCACCGCTACTGCGGCTACTATGGAACCTATAAGAGGTATTGTCTTATTTACGGGTTCCTGCGGCTGTCTCGCGTTACCTGTTCTTCCTGTTCTGGCGCTTGATCTCATGCTTCACCGCCCTTAGGGCAGAGTACATCGCCGAGATGTCTTATGTCTTCGGGTCCTAAGATGAGGATGATGTCGCCGGGCTTTATAAGCTCGTCTATCCTCTTCCTGAGGTCTTCCTTATCGGCGAAGAATTCGGAATCTCCGCCTCTCTTATTAATCTCATCGGAGATATCCTTACTGGAGATCTCACCGGTATTTACCTCTCTGTCGGAGAAGATCTCTGAGAAGAGTATCTTCTTACAGGGCAGAAGAGATGTTACATAGTCCTCAAAGAGCATCTTGGTCCTGTTGAACGTCAGAGGCTGGAATACGACAAGGATATCGTTATGCGGCATATGCTCCGCAGCATCGATGGTTACCCTTGCAGCTGTGGGATGATGCGCATAGTCGACAACGACGTCACATCCCTTATATTTTCCCTTTATGGTATATCTTCCGTCAGCTCCTCCGAACTCGTTCAAAGCCTTGATGATCGAATCGGGATCAGCACCGTTTAAGTAAGCGCATGCTGCTGCGATAAGGCTGTTGGCGATATTGTGCTTTCCGGGAACACGAAGCTGGGCTCTTCCGAGCTTATCGCCCTTGAAATATATATCGAAATGAGGATGTCCCTCAACGAACTCTACGTTTTTTGCAGTAAAGTCAGCATCTTCACCATCAGCAGAACATGTGATGACGGAAGGGAGCTTGCGTCCTGCCTGCTCGTGCCTTTCCTTAGCAACGGCAAGAGACTTCTTGATATTCTCGTCAGTACCCGTTACGACGATATATCCGTTATCGTCAACCTTGTCGGTGAACTCAGCGAAGACCTCGATTACATCCTCTATCGTAGGATAGCAGTCGACATGGTCGTGATCGATATTTGTTATCGCCGCAGTCGTAGACCTGAACTGAAGAAATGACCTCTTGAACTCACAAGCCTCGGATACAAGAAGATCCTTATTGCCTCCGAGCCTTACGGTACTTCCTCCGAAAGCATCGAACTCCGCACCTAAGTGCACCGTAGGATCCTTGCCTGCTTCGATGAGCATAAGGGATGTCATGGAAGTAGTAGTCGTCTTACCGTGAGTACCCGATATATTGATAACGCTTGTGTAGCTCTCTGTAAGAAGGCCAAGGAACTCGGATCTGTCGTAGATCTTTATGCCGTCCTCCATAGCCTTGGCTACCTCAGGGTTATGAGGCAGTATAGCTGCCGTCTTAACGATATAGTCGGGAGCAAACTCCGCGATATTCTCCGCGATCTGGGAATTGTAGATCTTGATACCGTGCTCTGCGAGCATCTCCGTTCTCTCGGAAGGATTCATGTCAGATCCTCCTACCTTGAAGCCGTAGCCTTTTGCTAAGAGAGCAAGGCCGCTCATGGAAATACCGCCGATTCCGATAAAATATATACGAGCACCTTCTTTAAGTGCATTAAGTCCGCTGTCAGTCATATTAATTCACCTCACAGCTAAAGATTATACTATACTTTAGCAGTTTCTTTTACCGCAGTTCCCTTCTCGGAATAAAGAAGCTTCAATACGATGGGAGTCACGATGGAACTTACGATTATAAGAAGGATAACGGATGTGAAGTAAGCTCCTTCCAGCATACCTACCGTAAGGCCTCTCTGGGCTACGATAAGTGCCACCTCGCCTCTTGTCATCATACCGGCACCGATCTTCCACTTATCTCTTCCCTTGAATCCGCAAAGTCTTGCGGCTGTACCGCAGCCGATGATCTTAGCTCCCATACCTACGATAACGAAGCAAAGGGAGAATAAAAGGATCGTAGCATTAATAGACTTGATATCTGTCTGAAGACCAATGGAGGCGAAGAATACGGGACCGAAGATCATATAAGAGTTGATATCCATCTTGCGTGAGATATAGTCGGAATCCTTAAGTGAACTTAAGATGACACCTGCGATGTATGCACCCGTGATATCTGCTACACCGAAATACTTCTCGGCAATATACGAAAGAGCAAAGCAAAGTGCAAGCCCGATGATGGGGATACGTCTTGTATGAGGATGCTTCTTATCGTACTTCTTGAATATCTTATATATCACTATTCCAAGAACGATCGAGGCTACGAAGAAGGCACCGGTAAGAAGAAGTGTCTTACCGAAGTTAGCGGAAGGATCCTTGAAGCCGATAACAACAGTAAGGACAAGGATACCGATTACGTCATCTATAATTGCGGCACTCATGATAGTCGTTCCGACAGTATCGGAAAGCTTACCGAGCTCTCTTAATGTCTGTACCGTGATACTTACGGAAGTAGCTGTAAGGATCATTCCTATAAAGACGGCCTTGAAGAATCCTTCTGAACCCCAGGGGGCAACACCGTAGAATGCAAAATAAAGAAGTGCACCGCATACAAGGGGCACGAATACTCCGGCACATGCAATAAGGAGCGCCTTGACGCCGGTCTTCCTAAGTTCGGACAATCGGGTCTCGAGGCCTGCCGTGAACATAAGGAGCATAACACCTATCTCGGCCATCTGTCCCAGGAAATCCGAATAACCGACAAGTCCCAATACGGAAGGTCCTATAAGAAGGCCTGCCACGATCTCGCCCGCTACCTGAGGAGCCTTGATCCTGCGTGCGCCAAGACCAAAGAGCTTGGCAACGATTATTATTATCGCCAGTGATTTAAAAACTTCGTACTTTTCCATTATGTCGTAAACTCTCCTACCGTTGCTTCAGTCTGTTCTACAAGATCCGTTGACTTCAAACGAAGCTGCAGACCTCTCTGACCACCGCTTACACAAACCTCATCTACAAGAAGGATCATCTCGTCGATGAATGTCCTGAACTTCTTCTTCATACCAAAAGGCGAACATCCGCCTCTTATATAACCCGTCAGAGGAAGGAGCTCCTTTACATGGATCATCTCCACTCTCTTCTGACCTGCAAGCTTTGCCGCCTTCTTAAGGTCGATCTCATCGTCTACCGAGAGGCAGAATACAAAGTACTCTCCGCTGTCGCCCTTGGCAACAAGGGTCTTAAATACTTCCTCGTAAGGGATACCGAAGAACTCTGCGACATGATGGCCGTCAAGGTCGTTCTCGTCGTATTCGTACTCCATTGCCTTATAGTCAACGCCTGCCTTATCCAACATGCGCATCGCATTTGTCTTCTTGATCGCTGCCATATCGCACCTGCCTTTTCAGATAACAACTATACTTCATTTATTCTTTTTTGCAATAGACGTACTGCACAAGTGTTATAATCCAATAGATATTTATATAAAGAGGTCTTCACGATGACAGGCAGGGAATATCCTTTACATGATATAAACAAGGTCTTCGACATGTTCGAAGAAGATATAAAAGCAGGCGGATGCGCAGATAATGCCATGGAGGAAATGCTCCTTTTAAATAAGCTTTTTGCTTCTCTTCCTCCCGAGGCGGTGGAATATGCCATGATGTTCCTGCACGGCAATAAGGATCTCCCCTCTTCCTGCGATGAGATCATGCCGCTCTTCGTAAGATTCTTAAGTCTTGCTGAATATCTTGAGAAGATAGCATCTCTTAAAGAAGTTCCCGCCAAGCTCGATAACGACTTTTTAACAGAAAGACAAGAGACCATAGCTTCTCTTCCCGAACACGAGAAGGCTTTCGGAATGCCCCTTCTGGGATTCAGATTCAGTCAGGAATCCAACAGCGTAGAGGCGGCAGACGAGAAGGATGAAGAGGAAGATGAGGGCTCCGGAGCTCTTCACCTTATGAATGCATCTGCTGCAGTATTCGTCTGCGAGGATCCTCTTAAGACCGCACTCTTCTACGAGACAAAGTGCGGTTTCAAAGCTTCTCACTTAGAGGATGAGAAGATGCCTCATATAAGACTTAAAAGAGATAATATAGCTATCGTCCTTGCCAAGGGAAAGAAGCAGGCTGTCCGCCCCTTAAGAGAGATGTCAGACGTCTTATACGACATGTATATCTATGCTACTGAGCCTTATATGCTCCATAAAGAGCTCGAAGGCGCAGGAGTTAAGATCGTAGAGGGACTTCAGGATGCCAACGAGGCCGTAAGAGCAGATACTAACCGTCAGTTTGTATTCGAAGACTGCGACAGAAGACACATCTGCGTATCTCAGAGCAGCGAAATGGTATAAAAAGACGGATCGTTAATGATCCGTCTTCCAATAAGTCATATCTTCAAGCCTTAATATCCTGTTCCAAGGCTCCTCACTGCGAATATAATCTCTTTGTTCCGGTATTTCTTCACCGTTTTCATTAAACACTTTATAATACTGCGGCCATTTGATACATCCGGTTATATGATTCTCATCATGTCCCCACTCTGTTCTCGGTCCGATATTCTCATATCGTATCTCCCCTATACGGTCATGTCCCCAGACATCATAGCCTTCCTGATTATAAGAACCGATTTCTTCTCTAACCAAGGTCGTCTCATAAATCATCGTGCTCCAGGGTGTTCCGATAAAACGGCTACGTATCTGTTCCGGTCCCCACTGTTGCAGCTGATCTCCGTTCAGGTCTGCATAGCCGTTTGTGTTCTCCTCGGAACCGGATAGCCTCTCGGAAGAATGAGCAGAGATATTGAGATACTCCACCCTCTCGCCGCTTTCAAACCTTCCCGCGAACATCTCTACATGATTAGCCGTCTTAGTGTCGATCGCAAAGATATCGCCTGGTATCAGTTCGTTAACGTGAATATCCTCATTAGGAGTAAAGATTCTGAAGCCGTACTTATCCAACGGTGAATACGAAAGTTTATTGGAACCGATATGCCAGTAGTTCCATTCATCCACAGTAGGATCAGTCTGATTCATGGCATATCGAAGATCGATGAAGGCCTTCTCATATGCGCAGATGATAAGTGACGAACAGTCAAACTCGCCGTCGTTACACCACCTTTCCAACTGATTATATCCATACGCATCACTGTCGGCGATATATCCTGCGTAATCGACAACATAATTCTGAATTCCCTTCGTGATTATTCCGTCGATATCGTTTTTGTCACCTGAAAACCCGAGGATACCTTCTCTGTTGAACAACGCTGCGATCTCTAAGAATCTTCTTGCCCGAAGCTCCGTATATCCGTCGGCAATCATCGCAGAATGGAGACTCCCAAATCTACGTGAAAACTCCTTATCATTAAAATTAAATCCATTGATTCTGGCGCTCAGCACATTCTCATCGTAGCCTCTGTATTCATTGTAATGATAGTGAGCCGTATCTCTTCCCTGAAAGCTCTCGATGAGATTTACTCTTATATCGTTCCTAAAAAACTCTTCCGCTCTGAGTCTCTGCAAATCCGTTCCGTCCAAAAGGAGCCCGAAATACACCCCATAGATATCAAACTCTCTTGCAGTTATGCTGCCAAGAGGTCTTATGCTGTCGAACTGTCTGGTCCGGCTGATGATTCTGTATCCGGAAAACATCCCGAGATCTGCTACGACATCATCAAGAAGATCGATATCACCTTTAAGTTCGGCAACATCCCTATGACCGGCTTCCTCGTTTTCTTCGATGGCCTCGATGATCTCATCCACCTGTGAAAGCTGTGAGTCTATTCTAAGTTCAACGTTGTCGATCCAGTAATGCATTATTATTTCAAGTTCGAGTTCTTCATGAGACGAGTTCTTCGAACTGACATAACAGTTGAATTCATCCATCTTATCTCTGAGTTCTCTGTAAGACGTGCGAATCCTCTGTTTGAATTGAACAAGGTGATCTTTATCATAAAGATAATCAACGTCACGCATAGAAATGTTATATGTCGTTATATATGATCTGATGATACTGCTGAAAGTCACACATACCGATATGAGACTCCTTGCAATAGGTACATGCACTCGTGACATATAGCTCTTTATCGCATCGAATGTCAAACCTGTAAAATCATTAGCGGATGTTACTTCTTCTACAATTCGGGAATAGTCTTCAATGACACTCCTCATAGAATTGAGACTTTCACTCAACATGCCAAGATCGTCAAAATATTCCGAAGAGATATAAGTGCCGCCGCCCATATATCCAATAGTAACGTTCCCGTTGACGATAAGGTGCGTATCATTCACATTTCCGCTATGCCAGAGTGCATCACATCCGTATTCCATGTGATTGGTAGGTTCGTTATTAACAATATGAGATAAATAACCGTCAAAATGCTTCAAATTGGTCACACATACCTTAGCTGCATTCCAGTCACATGCCATAGTATTCAGCATTGAAGCAAGAACATCTCTAAAATGTCCAAACTCCGCGACCAACTCCTTGCCGGTCGGTGAAGAATGATAATCAATACTCCTGGTACCGCACGATATCCTGCCGATATTATCAAGTGCTTCCATAGCACGGTCATAACGTTCATAAAACCAATCGGTGGTCACTGCAATGGCCATACACGCCCCTCACTTTCTCTTAATACATCCCGAACTATTGCTTCATCTTTAGAAGCAATATCGGAAGCCTCACTGAAAGGCGTGCTATACTTATCTGCTTTTATGCGGTTAAGCGTAGGAGAGTCCAGTATCAATCCTCTGTCAGCATTATCGTAATCGGCCTTAAGGGAATCGAATACTTCCTGAAATCCCAGTAATTCAATGCGGATCGTATTAAGATCTATCTCATCCAAAGTGCGCCTGACACTCTCGGTCAACGAATCAAAGCCTTCTGCCATAATCTCTCTTCCTCATTCCGGTTTATTCCGAAACAATTATAGCGAAACAGAGAAAATAATCAAGTTTTTTTATTAATCAACAATCCCTTTGATAGGAAACCATCTATATATCAGTATCACCTGTAGGTGCCGTTATTTTTCTTGAAGAGAGCCTTATCCTCGTACATCGCCTTGTCGGCACGCTTGAATACGGGCTCAAGGGTCTTATCCTCAGAAGTCAGTTCGGCAAGGCCTACTGCGGATGAGTAGCGCTCCCAGGGCTCTACATCCTGCCTGTCATAGCTCTCTTCATAATCGGACTTAAGCTTCTCTACGAGCGCCTGGCGATCCTCATAATCCTCATCGGTCAATATGGCGACGAACTCGTCTCCGCCGATCCTGTAGACCGGAGAATTCCTGAATACATTTCCCACCATATCGCAGCAGCCCTTAATATAGTGATCACCCGCCTTATGTCCGAAGGTGTCATTTATATATTTCAGGTTGTTCATGTCGATAAATATGAATGCTATCTCACGAAGCTCTCGGGATGCGAGCTTGCGGTTCAGCTCGGAGATCTTCTTTATGTAAGCTGATTTACTTCCTACTCCCGTCAAAGGATCCATATTAGTCTCATTGCTGAGCTGTCCTATCCTGTTGTTCTTGTTCCTTATGTCGTTCTCCGCCTTTGTCTTTGCCTTCAGATAATCAAGTATATCCTTTTGCATATTTCTTATGCCGTGGTAGATATCACCGATCTCATCGTTGCTTAAGATGTTGAGCTTCATAACTCCGGCACTGTCATATCCGTTCTTCTCTGAAGGCTTGAACTTCTTCATCTCATCAGTCATGGCACGGATGGGCTTTATGAGAATGCCGTTTATGAGCCAGACTGCTACACCGAGTATTATGGTCGTAAACAACACCGATCCGATAAGAAGGCTTATGAGCATCGAAGAGCGCTCGGTCATTACGTCTTCCAATCCGTAATCACATTCGACCACGCATACTATATTGCCGTGCGAATCACAGACCGGCTTATAATCAGTACATGCCCATCCCCAGGTGCCGTCCGATATGACAGGCTCCTTAAGGTTCGTTATATCCTTGCCGCGCATCTCAAGGGCACGTATCTCATAAAAGCCCGTCTTATATATGGGAGTCTTGCCGTCTATGACAAGATACATATCATAGTCCATATTGCTGCCGCCGTGAGCCACAACGGCGATACGTTCTATGCTGTCCATGTTCTCTACATAATCGGTGATATGAGAACGCATCTCCTCATACTGTTCCCAGACGCCGTTCTCTATAAGGTAATCCTCAATGAGCTGCTCATTACCTTCCTCTTCGGCACGGGTGCGAAGCCACTGATATTCATCTGTCTTTATTATCGGGATGAGTTCCGCTATGAAGTCACCGTCTATCGAGGAAGCGATATTGCGCGCATTATCCGCCGCGCTCTGCTTATAGTAATGATCCAACTGATCGATGCTCAGGGAATATGAGATAAGGGAGGTTCCGACCGCGACAGAGAGCACCGTGACGACCACGAATATATACATCTTCGTCTTAACGGAAAAGCGTTTTCTCTCAGCGCTCATAGAAAACCTCCACCGGAAACCTTTATCTAATTCCCTTGATAAAAGTATATCATCGCGGTTGGGAACTTTCTGTTAATAACTTTAAGATAATTGTAAATATATCAACAACGATTAATATTCTCGAGAACGGCTTTCTTACGCTCCTCGGGAAGCTCTATCCCTACGCTTTCAAGCATCCTTTCGCCAAGTTCGTACATCATCATGCACGCAGTCTCCCTGGGAAGCCTGAAGCTGTCATACATCATCATAGCTGCAAGACCGTGCGTATAGATGACCACATCTCTTACTAAGGGACTAAGCTTCTCCTCTGGAACCTTATATTCCTTTGCAATGAGCCCGACGGCCTCCATGTCGAACTGCATGTTGAATATGCTGGCGCCTTCGAGCACCTCTTCGCCGACACTTTCGGTGGGATCATCTACGCAAAGGAAACGGAATATATGGGGATGTTCGCAAGCAAGAGAGATGTAGACGACACCCGATATGAAGAATGCCTCTACGGCTTCCTTCCCTTCCATCGAAGAAGACATTATCGCTCCCATCTTACCTGCGGCATAGAAGAAGAGTTCCTTCTTAAGTTCAGTCATGCTGCCGAACTGCCATGAGATAGGCTGGGTGGAGCATCCGAGCTTAGCTGCTATAGGCTTTATGGCCACTGCCCCTATACCGGACTCGTCAAGGAGTTCGTAAGCAGCATCTAATATCATCTCTCTTGTTATCTTTGTCTTGCGCCCCATATTCCACTTATATCATTGATACGGTCTAAAGTCTAAAGGCCTGGTACCGCCCCAGGAAGCAGCAGCCTCAGTAAACGCCTTCTTAGCGCCTGTCCTGAACATCAGTCCTACCAGGAGCCTTACGGGAAGAGGAAATGCCTCGGGACCCGTGAACTTACTGCATTCTTCAGAGAAGAAGCTGCCGTCACGTCCGAACACCTCTCCCATAGTCCTGTAGGGCTGCGTCTGGCTGTCCTGCTCCTTGCCTTCTGTCAATCTTATACTAAAGTTATTGCCTTTAACAAGTGTTCCTCCGTATTCCATACCGAGCATCGAAGGAAGTTTCTTTAAGTATTCCTCACCGCAGCGAAGCTGAACGCCCTCTGCAAATCCGCTCTGAAGGATAAAGGACATCTTGCCGCCCGTCTTGGGAGATAACGTCTCCAGAAACTCCATAAGAAGTCCCGGGATACACTCCACATACAAAGGGATCGCGATAAGGATATTGTCGTTCGTATCATATGCCGCACGTATCTTATCCCAGCTGCTCCTTGCCGATATCTCGTATTGTTCGTATGTATTTCCGGAAACGCTGTATCCTTCCAGGAACTTTGTAAGGATCTTATCCGTATTGCTGTATTTCTTTACCCTGGGGCTCGCGTTTATCACCATCAGATGCATGTTATATCCTCCTTTATCTCATCTAATACTTCTGCCGCTCTCTCACTTTCTTCATACAAAGGACTGTGAGCCGACTCCTCAAAGACATAAAGCTTCTTGTAAGGAGCTTCTATATACTCGTAATATTCCTGCTGCAGATCAGCGCAGCATGTCATGTCATACCTTCCTACGACAAATACTATGGGAACTTCTATGGAAGGGATATCTTCAATTGCGTTGAACGCCTTGACTTCCGTATCCTCAGCGAAATGCTTCGACAGCGCCTTTCCTCTCCACAGATCGATCCTCTCTCCCTGTGTGTAGGAAGTAACTCTGAGGCTGGGGAAGAATAAGTCCTCTATAACGTTATCCATATCTCTTGCAGTACCTACTCCCAGCTCGTGCATGGCTTCGTCCCGAAGACCGCTGCTGCAGTATGAGATAAGATCCTCATGGGAGTTTCTTATTTCGTACTCATCAAACCTGCTGACCATATTCTCATCTCCAAGTTCGACATATCGCTGTCTCATATAGTCATATGCTTCGATCTCGGATCTTCTCTGATCCACCACCTGGGACATGGCTATATAGCAGCAATACTTCTCCGGATACCGGGACACCGTCTGGAGCGCCACATAAGTTCCGAAGGAATGTCCCATTATGTAGACCTTATCGCAGCCGAACCTGTCACGAAGATAATCGGTCACTGCCACCGTATCCTCTACGAATCTGTCCGTATCCATAGTTGAAGGATCAAGGGCAGGATCATAGGATGTACATACTCCTCGATAATCCCAGTAACATACCGTAAACTTCGAAGGCAGCACGGACGGATAGAGTTCTTCCAAGAGATACTGCGGGATCCCCGGGCCTCCTCCGCACACGATGAGCACCGGATTAGATACATCCTCCGACAGAAGGATAAGTCCCAGATCGCCGTCGTCGGTCGCAAGCGAGATCTTCTCCGCCAGACCGTTTGGTCCGTACTTCTCACGAAGCTTTCCGGTACTTATCGGAAATACGATGAGAGCCGCTACGGTCAGCACCAGCATTACTGACAGGATCAGTATCAGCTTTTTCCTGCCATGCATGCTGACGCCTCCTTCAATTCTTCTATCCCGTATACGCCCAGCGCCTTGCTGTCCACATTGAGAGCTACTCTCTTATTCCAACTTCCAAGGTATTCCTTATCGCATTCTCCTGTAACGATAAGTCCCATATCCACCCTGTTATCGTAGCGGCAGATATGCCTCATCTGTCCCTTTATGAACTTGAGGTTCATGGTGAGGATCGGAAGTATCCTGTCGTAGACATTCTTTCCCTTATGGTCTATAAAGCCCAGAGCAGTGTTACTTATGACCCACATCTGATCCGCCTTTAAGAGCTTTCTTATTATCACCTCGTAGTCATCCTTCACTGAGCACTCACCCGGGGTATCGAGCCAGCAATGATTGCATCCTATGCAGTGACTTATCTTCATGTCGGAAGCTTCAACGATATCCGCTTCTATCCCTTTATCCAAGGCATACTGCCTGAGCCTCGACGTTATTCCCTTATCTTCTGTCGTATTTACTATCAGGACCATTATTTTACTCTCCCTTTCATTAACATAAACACGTTTATATAAACACATTTATGTTATATCGTCAATCGGGTTTTGTCAAGCATAAGAAGAGCCCCGGACACATAATGTCCGAGGCCCCCAACCCCATAACCTTCCTCTTTATATCAATGAGGCAAGCCTAATGTCTTAAGGAACTTATTCATCTGCTTTGTGTAATCGTCACCTGAAGCAGCGACTTCAATGATCATGTCATCGCAGAAGTATACGGCAAAGAAACGATCCTTCTCATTGTAGCTTATATAGTAGCCGTTCCTGCCTGAATGATAGCTCTTCTCCACCTCCTTATCACCGGCGGCAAAAGCTTCGTAGTAATATCCGAAGTACTCGTCTGCGTCCTCACTGTCTTCGAAGACACAGTAGCTTACTGACATATATCCGTCATCATCAGAATCATAACCGCTGATATACTGATCAAGATCATAGATGAACGGATCGTCAGGATCATCGAAATTGGTCGCCCACTTCTCATAATCATCGCTCTCGTAGTAATCGTTATCGTCCTCATCCCAGTCGAATACATCTTCGAATGCATCCTCCAGATCCTTGTCATCGATCTTCTTGACCGAACCGCAGGATGTGAGTGAGAACATCATAGTTACCACCAGTACTGACGCAATGATTCCCTTAACCTTCTTCATGATATCTACCCCCTTATCATGTTGTACGCCTCAGCGTTACAGCATAATTATACAATACCATGAATATTTATGCAATATCTTGTATATCAGTTTTCCTTATTCAGGCCAGACAAACTCGCCTGTGTCGGTTATATCGAATTCAGCATATATGCAGTTGTATTCATCATCTCTTAACGCAAACCTGTAATGCCCGGGACGAAGTTCTCCATATGGCGACAGATCATAAGATATCTCAATATATTCTCCCGGAGTAAGTCTCCCGTGCGCATAATGATCCGAGTACCATTTATCATCATCCTTACGGTCGTAAGCGGAAGACTTAAGATCGAACCATGTACTTACGATATATCCCTCTAATTTATATTGAGACGTGATATATACATCTTCATCACCGACATTAGTTATCCTTAACGTATCAGGACCACAGACTACAGCTGTTACTTCATAGTGAGACGGGAGTTCAAACTCCACATGGTAATTCGATGCTATCACATAAGTATACATAGAGCAGAAGCAATCGACAGCGAATATGATGATCGATACGATCCCGACGATCTTTATCTTCCTCTTTATCTCTTTTCTGATACCGGTAAAGACACAGATAAGGAACGATGCAGCGGCTACCCAAAGAAAGATACCGAAGAGATCACATCCGAAGATGCGGTTCAGATCAAGAGCGGTATAAGCATCCATACAAGATCACTCCGCCCAGAGATAATCACCGGATTCAGTCAGCTCGAATTCTGAATAACAGCAGAAGTGTCCGTCGTCCGAGATCACGAATCTGTATCTGGCAGGTTCCAGATCTGCATATGGTGTAAGATTGAATTCGATCTCTGAAGTCTCGCCCGGCTGCAGGATAAATACATCCGTCTCGACCCACATGGGATCAGTCACGGGAGCATCTTCTGGCTCCACATCGAACCATCTGCCGTTGATCTCTATCTCCAGCTTATACCTTCCTCCGAAGTTGATCTCCTCATCGGTGTTATTGGTATATCTGACGGTACAATAGTTGATCTCTTCGTCTGGATATCCGAGATAGACATGATCTATTATCTTCGACTCTATGGGCTTGGTCGTCTCATACTCATCCTCGGGCCTGTATCTTGAGATCTCTACGTATGTATATATGGAGCCTACGCAGGATAAGACAAAAAGAACGACAGAGAGAAAGCCTGATATGAGAAGGACATTTCTTACCTTCTTATGCTTTCTTAAGATGATGCCGACGATGATAGCTGAAAGACCGATCATCATCAGGAGTGCCCATACGGTGCTTCCGAATATATGATTCCAGAATAACGCAGTACGTATATCCATGACCATGCTCCTTACATCGTCTGTATATCGAATATGATCACGTCACCGTTGAAGACGGCATAATGTACATCGACGAACTTGAATGTATCCTTCGTAAAATCATTACATCTGTACCAGGGTTCATCCATGCCGCTTATATCGACTTCGTCGAACTCAAACTCGGGAGATGTCTCTTCCCATTCATAGCTGTCCATGAGTTCGGATGCTTCTTCGTCACTTAAGTAGATAATACCTCTGTACCTGGGCTCGTGAGGTCCGATGTCAAAGTACTTGGTCGTGAATACTATCTGCTCGTACGTTGTCTTATCTGAAACATCGATACCTTCTGTATAGTGCTCGATAACGAAGTCATTATCGTAGAGCGTTACATTCCTCTGAGGCTCATTAGAGCAGGAACAGAGTCCGGTACATATAGAAGCGATCAACAGACCTGCAGCGATATTTCTCTTTAACATGATCCTTACCCCCTGGTCCTGAATGACGAAGACGTACTATAGGTGTGACGCACACGTGTACTGTGGCTTCTGCCGGAACCCGTCGCCTCAAATAAGACAAGGCATGCGAGCAGTATTATTATCGCTATCAGTAAAGGCTTGTTACTATCCATCGTTCATGTTACCGTCCTCTCTTCGGATGGCTTCATGATACTACGCCGCTTTCTGAATTGCAATACTTTTTTATCGTTATTCGATATTTTGTTATTGCATATCAAGAATCAGCTTAGTGGTTACCTTTACTATTTCTCTCCACATATCTTCGGAAATCATCGTGCAGCTGAGGTCTGCTTATATGGTCATTCCAGAGCATCTTAATATCCCGTTCAAGCCTGGGTGATGTCTCCGGGATCAGATCGATCTCCATACTGTCCAGCACCTCATCTCTCGGCATCAGTCCTATACCGAATCCTGACGAGATGAATCCCTCCACTACCGGAGTCTCAAGAGCCTCGAACCTGATATCGGGAGTTACCCCGGCATCCTCGAACCATCCGTTCATGGCTTTACGAGTATATGTTCCGACCGTATAGCTTATAAACGGGTATCTGCTCGCCTGCTTGGCCGTGATTCGCTTCTTCCCTGCAAGTTCATGTCCCTTCGGCAGTGCCATTACAAGGCCCTGCTTGGATACGACCGTACTCGCGAACTCGTTCTTATGGGTCGGAGAGCAGAATATAAAGTCGAATCGACCGTCCTCAAGGCCTTCCAGGAGCATACGGGTATTTCCTGTCTCGAAGGTAAAGTTTATCGTGTCGTCCGGATGCTCCTCGCGGAAACTCTTTATCAGTTTCGGGATATAGGAATTACCGAGGTAACTGAAGAATCCGAGCCTTATGGTAACTGCACCCTGCGCCCTGTCCTTGACCGCGTGTATTCCCGTATCGAGTGTACGAAGAGTCGCTTCGGCATAGAAGAGGAATATCTTGCCGTATTGGGTGAGCACGTTATTACGTCCCCTCTTCTCGAAGAGCTTGACACCGAGCTCCTGCTCCAGCTGGGAGATGGCATATGTAAGACTCGGCTGAGTGATATGCAGATGCTCTGCTGATATGACGTAATTATGTGTGTGAGAAAGTTCGACAAAGTACTCGATATGCTGAAGATTCATAATAAATACGCGCGACCCCTATATATAGAATGCATCTATATTATTATAAAAATATCGATTATACAAATACGTCTGGTTTCCTATAATCAAAGGCAGTAATAACACTCCAGGAGGATTCTTTCAATGAAAGGTTTTGCAATGCTCAAGATCGGCGAAGTAGGCTGGGTCGAGAAGGACGTTCCCGCATGCGGTCCTATGGACGCCATCGTTAAGCCCCTCGCAGTCGCTATCTGCACATCCGATGTTCACACGGTATGGGAAGGTGCAGTCGGCGAGAGACACAACATGATCTTAGGTCACGAAGGATGCGGCGAGGTCGTAGAAGTCGGATCTATGGTAAAGGACTTCAAGCCCGGTGACAGGGTACTCGTACCCGCTATCACACCTGACTGGAATTCCCTCGAGGCACAGGCAGGATACTCCATGCACTCCGGCGGAATGCTCGCAGGATGGAAGTTCTCAAACTTCAAGGATGGTGTATTCTCCGAATTCTTCCACGTAAACGATGCAGACGGAAACCTTGCACATCTTCCTTCAAACATCAACGTAGTAGACGCATGCATGCTCTCCGATATGGTCCCTACAGGATTCCACGGTGTCGAGCTTGCTGATGTTCAGTTCGGTGATACGGTTCTCGTTGTAGGTATCGGCCCTGTTGGTCTTATGTCCGTAGCAGGCGCTAACTTAAGAGGTGCTTCCAGGATCATCGCCGTAGGTACTCGTCCCAACTGCGTAGAGGCAGCTAAGGGTTACGGTGCTACAGATTTTATCTCCTACAAGAACGGTACTATCGAGGAGCAGGTACTTGCTCTTACAGACGTTAAGGGTGTTGATAAGGCTATCATCGCCGGCGGTTCAGTAGATACGTTCTCTTCCGTTGTTAAGTGCCTTAAGCCCGGCGGAAAGATCGGTAACGTAAACTACCTCGGAAGCGGTGACGTTATCGATATCCCCAGAGTTGAGTGGGGTGTAGGTATGGGTCACAAGCAGATCAACGGCGGCCTTATGCCCGGCGGTCGCTTGAGGATGGAAAAGCTCGGTGCTCTCGTAGCTTCCGGAAGACTTGACGTCAGCCCTCTTTCCACTCACGTATTCGAAGGATGGGATAAGCTCCCTGAGGCTCTTCAGCTCATGAAGGATAAGCCCGCGGATCTCATCAAGCCTGTAGTCAAATTCGCAGACTGATCAGTAGTAGGATCAGTCGAGGGTCTGTTCACGGGCTGCCACTTTCTTAAGTGACAGCCCGTTTTTATGGCATAATGAACACGAAGCTTTAGGAGATTACATGAAGATCTTAGTTATATCCGGATTTCTCGGAGCCGGCAAGACAACATTCATAAAAGAGATGATCAGGAAGTCCGGGATAAGACCGGTCATCCTCGAGAACGAATACGGACAGACGGATCTTGATTCCAAAGAATTGAGCGGCTCTTCTTCCTCCGTAGAAGTGATGGAATTCATGGAAGGCTGCGTATGCTGTTCCCAGAAGGATACTTTCGCCAATTCCCTTATAAGCATCTCCGCTTCCCTCGACCCCGAATACCTTGTAGTAGAACCTACCGGTGTAGGAAAGCTCGGCAACATCCTTATGAACATCAAGAAGGTAGAGTGGGAGAAGATATCTCTTCTTAAGCCCGTTGTTATACTTGCACCCAGAACATACTATTCCAATATGGCTGAATACGGCAGCATCTGTGAGAACCAGATAAAAAACGCCTCTTATATAGTCTTCTCCAAGATAGAAAACGAAGACCGCGACTATATCGCAAAGATAAAGGAAGAAGTACAGAAGATAAATCCCGATGCAAAGATCCTGGATACCGATTACCACCGTGCGGACCCCGAATGGTTCAAGACTCTCCTTACAGGAGAGAGTGCGGATAATATAGTAGAAGATCCCGAGGATATGTTCTCCGATCTTGATATGTACACACTAAAGAGAGTGGAGATGACTTCTCCTTCGGTACTGATCCAAATGCTGGATATGGCTGTCAGAGGTCAGCTGGGAGATATCGCACGCATCAAAGGGATCGTAAAGTGCGGTGACACATGGCTCAGGTTCGATGCTGCCGACGGACTTTATTCCATAACCGGAGTACAGGAAGAAGCCCCCGAGACACAGTGCGTCTTCATAGGAAATACCATAGACAGAACAAAGATAGATTCCTTATTCGTGCATACGGGACTTCGAAGA
Source organism: Oscillospiraceae bacterium (assembly GCA_900176545.1). GTDB lineage: Bacteria > Bacillota > Clostridia > Saccharofermentanales > Saccharofermentanaceae > Saccharofermentans. Next base: position 38,300 of record FWXP01000003.1, on the reverse strand, counting down.
AAGAACAACATCACATCTCAGGGGCTTCCTATATCTTCCCCTGTTCTTCTTAAGAAGTAGCCTTAAAGTTATATACGGGCTTGATCACTTCGATCACATCGACAGACTCCTCGATAACATCGATGATGTCCTCAATGGACTTATAAGCCATGGGGGATTCGTCGATGGTCGCTTCACATACGGAAGTGGTATATACGCCTTCCATGGACTTCTTGAAGTCATCGAGAAGGAGAGTCGCCTTGGCTCTTGTTCTGGACATGACTCTTCCGGCACCGTGAGGCGCTGACATGTTCCATTCGGGATTGCCCTTACCGTAGGCAAGTACGGATCCGTCCCTCATGTTGATGGGGATAAGCACCTTCTCACCCTTATGGGCTGCGATGGCACCCTTCCTTAAGATCATCTCATCGGTATCGATGTAGTTATGGACTGTATGGAACTGCTCTACCGCAGTAAGGCCCATCTTCTCAAGGATGATCTCGGTCATGAGCTCACGGTTACGCTTAGCGTAAGCCTGGCAGATCTTAACATCGTGGATGTAGTCATCGAGGAACTTACCGTGAAGCCAGCAGAGAGCTTCGGGTACCTTGAGTTCTTCGGCGTTATATTCAGCGGCAAGTGCATCCAATGCACCCTGGATCTCGGATCTTCTTCCTTCCTCCTTATAAGTCCTGATGATCTCTTCTCTCTTAGTAAAGTATTCCTCCTTACCCTTCATGAGGTCGACTGCCATCTTCTGATGGTATTCGGCTACCTGCTTGCCGAGGTTACGGGAACCGGAATGGATCACGAGGTAGAGAGAACCGTCCTCGCCCTTATCCATCTCGATGAAGTGGTTGCCTCCACCGAGAGTACCGAGGGATCTGGCGATCCATCTTGTCTCCCTAAGGCTCCTGAAGCATGTAAGATCCGTGATATCGAATCTCTCCTTCCTGCCATCCCATACGTTCTTGCCGGAAGGGATCTCATGGCAGACCTTATCCAGGGCTTCCATGTCGATCTCCTTTTCTTTGAGCTTTGTAGTGTACATACCGCATCCGATATCTACGCCTACCACGTTAGGCACCACCTTATCCTTGATGGTCATGGTGGTTCCGATAGTGCAGCCTGCACCTGTATGTACGTCAGGCATGATCCTTACCTTGGAGCCCTCGGAGAACTCCGTATCCATCATGGTCCTGATCTGCTCGATAGCTTCATCCTCGATGATCTTCGCGTAGCAGATCGCTGTGTTATATCTTCCTTCGATCTTTAACATATTGATACTCCTTTATATATTCATCAGGAAGCTTCTCTTCCGATGATCTTCGTGAGCGATTCCAGGATATCTCCCGTACCGCCGATATTGATATTGCCTACGTTCTCGCAGATCCTCTCTACGTATTCGAGTTCCTTGAGCTTATATAGAGTAGGATTCTCCTCCATGAGCTTTGCCGTGTTGAGGAGCGACCTCGTCGAAGCCACTTCCTCCCTTCTCGTGATGACGTTGGCCTGAGCTTTCTTCTCAGCGATAAGGACGGTGTTCATGATCTCCCTTACGGAGCCGGGAAGGATTATATCCTTTACACCCGCATCGATAAGTTCGATCGCTGCCTCATGGCACTTCTCCTTCATCTGCGAATATACATAGTTCGTTATCTCGTCCTTGTTCTCTAAGATCTCGTCGAGCTTCTGCTTACCGACGATCTCCCTGATGGCAAGCTGCGCCGTGCGGTGCAGATATGTATTCACGTTAGCCACAGTCGAATATACCTTTACGGGATCTTCTACCCTGTAGTCGATAACGAGGTTCACCCTGACCTCCACCTTGTCCGCAGTAAGGATCTCCTGACCCTGAATATCCATGGGGATGATCCTCATGTCGCAGACATTCATAGTGATGACATCTTCCGTATCCCAGAAGTAGTATTCACCGGGATCAAGTACCTTCTCCACGACGCCGTTGACGTACAAGACGCCCTTCAAGTCGGGAGCTACCGAAAACCTCTTATACATATCAGAGGGCAACTTCGAGAAGAGATACTTAGGGAAGTCCTCCGCTACCTTATATGTCTTTTCAAAGATCATGAACGTATTCTCGCCACAGGCCTTGAAGAAAGCATGTCTGCCTTCGTTTACTGCTTCAACGAAGATATCGTTCACGAATCTCAGGCAGATCTCGTTGCTCTTAACATCGACTACATCTACCATATCTTCGACGCCTTCCTTGGAGAGGAGTGTATCGATATCGCATCTTACAGATACGAGTTCCTCCTTGATATCCCTTACCTCAACGATCGTCGAAGAAGAGATCAGGTACTTACCTGCTCCTGCTATCTTTACGAACTTACCGTTCTTGAACATAAGTCCGATCTGCTTTTCTGTTAATACTACCTTTTTCATTTCTTTTTCCTCCGTTCATCACGTTAGTTTGTTAAGTTAGACCACCCGTACCCGTGGGATGCGGCCCGCGTCTTAAGCGATGCTCTCTTACAGGCGAAGTGCCTGCTTTGGCCTGTAAGGTCCTTCCGCGGTATCCGTCGCGGGGCTTGGCTTCTCAAGGTACTGCCTCCGTTTCTGCCTTTGAAGAGACATGTCCCTTCTTCGGGCTTCTTCTTTGGCGTGGACGATCCGGCTTTGTTGTTCAAATGTTTTCCAAATTTGACGATTGGATTCGAACCAACTTGCTTTTTCGGTTTTGAGCCAAATAGCGTGTCCATGTATGTTGACCGGAATACCTCTAAGGGAGACCCTCGTGTACCGCAGCGGATTTACCGAACCGCAAGCTCAAGATCAACTTACAAGCAGATGATAACTTCGGATAGAAATGTAATCACGGAAAAAAAGTTGCGAACAGCATCAGAGGGACAGCAGATCGTGCTGCCTGTCTACTCTCTTCTTAAGTTCAGCTTTAAGAGGTTCGGGAGATACTACCCTGATAAGAGACCCGAAAGACATGAGCCTTATAAGTATCTCCGTCTCGTCGTCAGGAAAATACCTGAGGGTTATCTTATATCTCTTACCTCCCAGGTGCACCGCCTCTTTCTCGAAGTGCGCGAAGTGAAGAAGCACCCTGTCTAATGCCTTCCTGGTGTCGTAGAGCATAAGGGTCACTTCCTGCTTATCAAGATAAGGTTCCTTATCTATTCGTACCTCTTGGGGGACTAGACTTGCTTCAAGGATACGGGCGATATTTACGGTAAGGACATTTCTTCCTTCCTGTCCTATCACCCTGAACTTATCGTCCTTCTCGGAATATTCAAGGCGCATGGGAGTAAGGACATGGTGACGCTTCTTGCCCTTTCCGGAGACCATATGAAGATCTATCGACTTCTCTTCACGAAGAGCCGTGAGCACCATGGCGAAATGCTCCCTATAGAAATCATCCTCGTAAGGGTCACCGTCAGCATACTTATCGAAGACTTCTGCCATATCGGGAGTAAAGAGCGGCTTTACATCCTCTATGCCTTCTATTGTTATATCGAAGAGTGAGAACCTGGGATCTAAGCTTATTGCCTTGAGCCACCTTTTCTGCGCAGTAGTAAGAGGCATGGTGGGAGCCTTCTTAACAGGCGTCCTGCCGTCCCCTGTCATGAGCTTATATCTGTTCTCATAAAGGTCAGCGTTGAAGAAGAGGTTAGTCTCTGCAAACCCTTTCTCACTTATTATGGCATTTATCTCTTCCTGAGAAGGAGGTCTCCTGACGGCTATCTTTAATATATCCGCCATAATGTTATAGTATGCGCCGTATACTTCGGAGAATATCATTTCGCTTCCTCCTCCGAATACATCTCATACATACGCAGAAGATCTTCCCTGAAGCGTCTCTCCACACCCTTGTTGGAGAATTCAAGTGCAGTTATCCTTCCTATGAACGTACGTATCCAGGGAACGAGCTCGGTGGAGTCGTATACGTCCGCTTCAAAGCGCAGGACACCTTCCCTTACCAGCGTAACTGTGCCGCATCTCTTCTCCCTTATAAGACGGTCGCGGATATATTCCTCATACTTGCCGTAGCATATCTCGAACATGACATGCTCCATGGCATGGGGGATACTTACTCCCCATATATGTTCCTCCATGGAAGCGAACTTACACTTTACTTCATCATAGTAGGAGACCGCTTCGCCCTTTGCGGCATCCACTATGTAGTCCACTCTGTAAGCGACCATCTTCTCGGACTTTATGGAGAAGCACATGATGTACTGCCTGCCGCTTTGAGCGCTCATCTTGAGCTTAAGAGGTATTATCGTATCGGTAAATGTCTCCTGCCTTCTGTGGTTGACGGAGGTGATATCAACTTCGCATTTATCGCCCATGGCATCGAGGATCGTATAAAGGATCTCGCTGTCTATGGTAGAAGTTATGTAGTGATGCTTGAAAGATAATGTATCCTCTATCCCCTTATGGCTTCTGTCATACTTATCTTCTATAAAGGATCCTAATACTCCGCAGGGAGAGATCTCGGAGAAGAACCTTAAAACTTCCCTTGCAGGAAGCTCGTATTCCTTTCCTCTTTTGTAGTATGTATTCCTGCCTTCCTTACGAGATATGACGATCCCTAGATCAACATATTCATTGAGCTTCTTTCTTACCGTGGATATATCGAATACTCTGCCTTCCTCGAACATGCCGTTATAGGTATCTGCTTCCTCTAAGATCTCCTTTAAGGTAAGCTCTTTATCCTCGGATAATATATCCATGAGGATAAAATGAAGCGCGATATCTCCGTCGGTAAAGCTCCTGCTCTTCCATGCCTTGAAGAGAGGATTGCTGCCGCAGCTCCTGCTGTCAACAGAGATAAATACATTCTTGCCGTCAGGAGTAAAAGAGAAGGACATGTGATCGGAGAGCCAGCTCTCGATCCTTCTTCTTGAATCGTCGTAGCTTCGAAGGCTCTTGGAAGTAAAGTCCTCGCGGCTCTTAAAACCGTAGACATAGAACTCCCTCATATAATCGCGGATATTGGCGAAATTCTTTATAAGCTCGTTAAATGCCATCTATCTTCTCTGACATGATCCTTCCGGCTTCGCCTATGGCTTCCATATAACTTGATTCAAGATACTTATCGATCCCGTATTCTTCCGATACGAGGCGGTATCTTATCTGACGATCCACCTCTTCCGTATCAAGGATCGCTATCCTCTTATCCCCCAGGTCGATGGAGCATGGAGTCACGGGACCGAATCCGAAGTCACAGCAAACGATATCACTATGGTGGCAATGGGGGCAGAATACGATCATGTTGCCCGAATTACGGTAGGAATAGCTCTTCCCGCACTTATGACAATCCTTGGTCTGTAAAGGCATCTCCTGCATGACTTATCCCCCTGATACGATTATTATACACAACCATTATACCCTCTAGTATAATCAAGATAGTATGGATATAAGGAGGGATAGACATGCCGCCTTCAAGAAGAAGTTCAAGTTCACACAGGAGCTCCTCATCCAGGAGCCACAGTTCACACAGCAGCAGTAGAAGTCACAGCAGGAGCTACAGCTCTCACAGCAGCAGTAGCAGGAACCATTCAAGCGGCAGCTTCTCGGGTTACAGCAACTACACAAGGAGAACAGCTACGCCGCCTCCCGCAAGGCCCAGGTCTAACCAGCCCATAGGCTACAGCGGTACGGTAGCACCGGCTCTCTTCAGGACACGCACCCACGACTATTACTACTATCCCAGGGGATGGGAAGACGAGTCTACGGGTACTTACTACTCTGCAGGTTACTACGACGAGACAGGTAAACACTACGATCACGTCGCAGTAAAAAGCGGCACTAACTATGAGACCATAATGAGCTGCGATTACTGCGGAACACAGATCAAGCTCAAGTGGACGGAAGGAGCTATCCCTTCCTGCCCTAACTGCGGTGCGCTTCTTCAGGAAGTCGCCACTAATTCCGTCTTCGATGAGAAGATCCAGGATCAGATAATGACCCCTTCGTCTCTGTTAAGCAGCGGAGCAGGCAGCAGGATAGTAAAGGGTGTCCTGTTAGCTCTTGCAGGAGCGCTCCTGATGCCGGTCATCCTTACGGTCTGTGTCATAATCGCTCTGGCAGGCAACGGCACGGACACGGCACGGACAACGACTACTGCGTCTTCCGCATATGTACAGCAGGATGAGGATAACAGCATCTATGTAGATGTCCTGGGAAGATACTGCGACTGGGACGATGAGTTCGAATGCTACTACGACGAAGAGACCGACTGCTACTTCGTATTCGAGGATGAAGCAGATCCGCCCGAGTGGCACTACTGGTACGAGGGCATCTCCTCCGACTACGGTGACTACGGATGGATGGCCTACGACTACGACGAGCATCTCTGGTATATAGAGACATCTAACGGTAACTGGGAAGTCCTTCCCGGAAGCTACGATGCGAACTCTCTCTGGCATATGGAAGAGATGGGTACGGGTAAGTTCGAAGGACAGAACGAATTCTACGTTCCTGCTCTCGACAGGAACTGCCCCTGGATACCTGACGAAGAGGCCTACTACGACGAAGAGACCGACTGCTACTTCTACTACAACGACTACGTAGAGCCTCCGATCTGGCAGTACTGGTATAACGGTATCTCCTCCGATTACGGTGACTACGGCGCCATGGAATACGATACGGAAGAAGGCTGCTGGTACATAGAGACCGAAGAAGGTTGGCAGCAGCTTCCCGACACCTACGACACAGAGGGACTCTGGTACATCGAATAACAAAAAAGCTCCCGGCATTCCTTACAGGATGTCGGGAGTATTAATGTGCATTATCTTTGGAGGTGCATGTCACTCCTTGCAGGTATATGTGACTACCGATGAGTTATTGGCTGTCTTGATGCTCTTTACTTCGTATCTGTCGGGGAAGTCGCTTATGAGCCTTACGAGCTTGGAGTAGCCGTAGTTCCTGGAGTCGAAGTCGGGCATTGCGCGCTTTATATATGCGCCGGCAGAAGATACCTTACAGTAATTATCGTCGTCGGAATACTTGTCGCATGCGATCTTCAGGAGCTCGTGTACCTCGTCAAGGTCAGAGCTTTCATCTATCGTCTCAGCCTCGACTTCTACCTTCTTCCTGCCCCTTGTGCTCTTGGAGGAGGATTTCTTCTTCCTTGTCTTGGGCGCCTTCTTTACTTCGTCCTCTGCGTCGAGGTTCTCAAGGAATACGAACTCGTCGCATGCATTTCGAAATGCTGCGGGAGTCTTCTTCTCGCCTACTCCTATGACATATACGCCCGACTCGTGGATACGTATGGCAAGAGGCGTGTAGTCGCTGTCGCTGGCTACGATTACGAATGCGTCGTAGATATCCTTATAGAGCATATCCATGGCATCTATAACGAGAGCCATATCCGTAGCATTCTTGCCGCTAACATAGTCGAACTGCTGTGTGGCATTGATAGCGAGTTTCTTTATCTCCTCTTCCCAGTTCTTAAGGCCTGCCTTCTTCCAGTTGCCATATGCGCGCTTAACGACGATCCTGCCCCTGGCGGAGATCTCTCGTATCACCGATTCGATCTTATTTATCTGTGTATTGTCCGCGTCTATAAGGAGCGCGATCTTCTGAAGATTATCCATTATTGTCTTCCTCTTTTTCTTCTCTTATGACGTCGGAAGTAGCTTTCTCCAGTGTAGGACGATCCATGCTCATCTGCCTTCCGCAGCCTTCGCATGTCATCTTGCACTCGCTCCCGACTCTCGTGAGGAGCCACTTATTGCTGCCGCAGGGATGCTTCTTGCGCATCACGACCACGTCTCCGACCTCGTATTTATATAAGAAAAACTTACCGGGCATAGGCACCTCCTTTTTGACTTTTTGTTATCTTACACCAAATGTCACTCTGTCGACACCCCCGTAATCCTTTAGGGTTGTAACATAGTTAAATCCGTTTTGGGTGAATATATTTCTGACCTTTTCTCCCTGATCGTATCCGTGCTCCACTATAAGGGCGCCTCCCGGGCGAAGGATGGACTTTGCTTTACTTGCTATCACGGGATAGAATCTCATTCCGTCATCTCCTCCGAAGAGAGCCAGGTGTGGTTCGTGCTCTCCTACCACCGGATCTAATTCTTTCATGTCGGAAGATGTTATATATGGCGGGTTGGACATAACGATATCGAAGGACTCTTCCGGAAGCTTAGACTGATCTCCCAATACATCTTCCTTGAAGCAGCGGATATTGTCTTTATCCTTACTTAGAGCCTCTATATTTGCCTTAGCACAGGATAAAGCAGTATCCGAGATATCCGTAAGAACGCATCTTACTTCCCTGCCCTTAGCTATGAGCTCGTTATATACGGAGATACCTATACATCCCGTACCGGTACAAAGATCAGCGATATTAAGAGAAGACAGGTCATTAAATGACTTGGGGATCTTCAGGATATCGCCCATGGGAAAGTCCAGCGCTCCCGCGAACCACAAGGCAGCCTCCACCAGGACCTCAGTATCGCTTCTTGGGATAAGTACGCCTTCTGTCACATTGAACCTATCCCTGAAGAAATCCTTAAAGCCTAAGATATAAGCCATGGGTTCACCTGCAAGGCGCCTTGAGATGAAAGATCTAAGCTCAGTATCGTCCTTAGCGGATTCAGTGAATAATGAGACTTCGAGGCGGGCATCTTCCTTATCGATACCCGCCTCGATCAGTTCATTTATAGCATTTGTTGTTATAAGATCACCAGACATCGTCATCTGCATTCTCGGGGATAACTGCCTGCATAGCGGCGATAGCTACCTCGATGATGGGCTCGTCGGGCTCTCTTGTGGTCATCCTCTGAAGCCAGAGACCCGGCATAGAGAGGACCTTACATATAGGATTTGTATCATGTCTTCCCACGAATCTTAAGATCTCATAGGAGATACCGCAGATAAAGGGGATCAGGATGAGCCTTAAGAGGATATTGACGATAGCCTTCTGGTCTCCGATGATGATACCGATGATCGTATAGATGATTATCGATATTGCAAGAACGATGAACATGAATGCTGTTCCGCATCTGGGATGGAACCTGGAGCATTCCTTGATATTCTCTACAGTAAGAGGCTTACCTGCCTCGTAGCATGCGATGGTCTTATGCTCTGCGCCGTGATATCTCCATACCCTGTCGATACCTTCTACCTTGGACGAAAGACCGAGATAGATAAGGAAGAATACCATACGAAGGACACCTTCGGCGATATTAAGGACTACTGACATCCATGTCTTATCTGACAGTTCGTCGCCCATGAGCTTTGCTGCGATCTCCACAAGGAGCCTGGGAAGGAAGATAAAGAGTCCGACGCTTATGGCGATACCGAGGATCGCGGATAATGTGACCATCAGGTTGGAGTGCTTCTCCATATATTCGTCGAGAGCCGACTTCTTCTGCTTAGCCTTCTCTTCTTCGGGAGTACCCTCCTCAGAGATATCTGCGGATCTCATGAGAGCGTCAGTACCTGTTACCAGCATCTTCCAGAACTTGATGCAGCCTCTTACAAAGGGCATCTTCTCGAAGAATGTCATCTTCTCGCTCTGCTTGACTTCCTCTATATAGATAGTGCCGTCGCCCTTACGGACCGCCATGGACGTTCTGAAGGGGCCGTTCATCATTATGCCTTCGATGAGCGCCTGACCGCCTATCGTAGTCTTCTTGACTGTTGCCATATATACACCTGCTTTTAAAGTAAGATAATATTCCACATACGATTATAAAGCATATTTAGAATAATTACATTATAAGTTGGTGACAATCTAAGGCAATCCGGGGTTATGTCTCTTTCCTGTTCTTTATGATCCTGAACGGATTATAGAGGATTAGAGATGCTATGACGGAGACAGCTATCACAAGGATGATATAGATCACCAGATCCTTATATCTGAGATATGAGCCTGTCACAAGATCCGGGGCAGTCAGCTTTACCATGGGTATCTCCTTATTCATGAAATACACATTAAAGTTTACGGCTTCCCTCTTATTAAGAAAGTTTATGTTCAACGCATACGATACGAGAACGCTCACCCATGAGAACTCATACATGAAGCCCGACAGGATCCTGTATACGGGGTTAGATATACGAAGCTTTACAGCAAGGCACAGAACCATGGTGACCAGAGTCAAAGATGCTATAAACAGCATCAGATGATCGAAACTGAAAGGTCCGATGGGGATACCATGCGCATGTATATGTCCTTCGAAGGGAATATGACTTGCAAAAGGACTGTTTGCCCTTTTGTCCAGAGCGATAAAGAACCATATCTCCTGGAAAGCGATCCCCGCGAATACGAAAAGCGCTGAGGGCAGGATAAGAAAGAATTTCTTCCTTATAAGATCTGTTATGCGGTCCTCGTATCTTATAAAGAGCATACCCAAGAAGAACATGATCGTATAAGGATTCCATCCGACCTTGCACTGTCTCTCGCATAGGGGGACGAATTCCAGAGCTATACATAAGACGCCTGCTATGACGATGACCATCTTCTCATCACGGAAGATCCTGAAGCTTATAAAGAGCACAAGTTCCAAGATGAGCATAAGGGGAATAAGGCCCATATAGGATCTGCCGAATACTGAAAGTACGGCAGCAAACCAGTTTCTCTCGTCAACAGCTATCATGTAATTGTTCTGATTGATCATCGAAGCGAAGAACAGCATGGGAAATACGAACAATAACGCCCTTCCTATCCTGATCTTATCGATGCGCTTATACATACCGCACTTATTTGCATATGCTCCTGCGAAGAAGAGTATTCCTCCCGCGACTATCGGTGAAGCATAGAACAGGAGTTCTAATCCGCGGTTAGGGGTTGCGCACTGAGGCATCCGATAGTTATCCGACATCGCACAAAGAACTCCTGCCATAACAAAGAATGCCAGGATCTGCCTGAGCGTATCGGAAGAGAACACCTCACTTCTTATGAGCTTATCTTCTCTTCTGATCCCTATGAACAAAGTCGCGATCAATACTGCGAATATGATAAGACCGAATCTTATCATGTCTGTTGTAAGTACCATCTCTTATTCCTCCCCGGTAGCCTTATGCACTATAAGACGCAAAGGAGGATCAAAGGTCGCATCCGGTCATCTTATTCTCTCGTGAAGCGACGATCGCTGAAATCCCTCTTCACGTTCTTGATCACGAATACGGCAGGGACGATTATTATGAGCAAGGGAAGGATCAGGACCGGTGCCAGGAACGGGATCAGACTCGTGAAGAAAGATGACATTCCCGTACCGATGTTATTATCGGGATCATAGATATGATTAGGATCTGAAGGGTCGATCATGATCTGAACTTCCTGACCGTCTTCATAGACAGGATCGGGCATCCATACTTTTCCAGTCACCTTATATGTCTCGCCTTCATATTCGAATCTGTAGACAGGAGCATAGACCGTGCCATTACCCTCATGGCCGTCCTTGTCGGCATGATGATCGATAACAGCAGTTATCTCAACATTGCAGCCTTCCTTATCCTTCTTTATCTCATCTGACATCACGCTTCCTATCGTACCGAATACGGTAGCCTCTCGGATCGCCATGATACCTATGATCATAATAAATACCACTACGGCGATAATGATCGGTGCTAATGAGAACTTCTTCTCGCGGGGAGCCCTTGAATCTTCATCATAAAATTGCATGTTCGTACCCTCTTTCCTTATTCCTTACTTTAGAAAAGTCCACCCAGGAACCATAGCAAAACTGACACTGCTGTTATGATCAGTCCGACCTTTATGAACCTTCCCGCTGCACTTCTCTTCCCTGCAGCTCTTACGATCCCTATAAGGAAAACGATCAAGCCGACAACGAATAGCAAGAGTGCTCCAAGTCTCGTAAGAAGCACTGCAATAAGCTGTACAAACAGCTTCAGCAATACGCCCAGAAAAGCCCAAACTGATTCAAGAAATGCCATAACACTACTGTCCCTTATATCTATCCTTAGGTGATATTATATCACTTCCGAGAAAGCAGTTCATCTCACTGTATCCTTATCTCATAGCTGTCATAATCAGTTATCTCGGTAAGATCATCAATGTAGAAAGAATAAGAGTCATCGCCTGTCTGCTCGGGATTATCCACATAGTTATAACCGCCGCCTACAAGGTCACCGTCCTTATAGAATAATACAACAAAGACTCCGTCATATCCGCGCGTTTCGGATGTATATTCAAAGTATACGGATTCAACTGCTCCGCTGCTGTCAGTCCTTACCTCAGAAGAGGTTATCTCGATCAAGCTGTTAGGATCCACAGGACTTACATAGTCATCGAGCACCGACAGCCTGTACACCGGCGAATCTCCCAGTTCGCGACTGCCGGTATATAGGATGATCTGTGTCTCCCCCGAATTGATGCTTCCAAAATCATCGAGCCTGAAATCATCGACACCGATATCAGATGCAACTACCATCGGAACACTTATCCTGTACGGATTTTTATTCGTGATCTCGATCGCTACAAGATTACGTCTGAACATACCTTCAAAATCGAAGACCCAGGTCTTCCCACGGGAGAAACTCGGATCGCGGGCTGCCCCGCTGTACGTCTCCAGGTTACCGGCCAGACGCTCCTCAAGGTCTTTGTCACTACTGTATGACCTTATGAACCTGATATCTTCAGAAGATGTATCTCTCCTGAAAGTAAGGATTCCGAGACTGTATCTAAGCGATACCTTACGCTGCACATCTCTCGGAGAATAACTTCCTGCGCATATACTGGTAAGGATATTATCGTAAGAGGACGTATATCCTACCGATGTAAGGTTCTCGGAATCGCGGGCAAAAGATCCGCCCCACAGCACCTTAATCGTTCCGGTCTCCTTATCGACTCTCATCAATACGACGATATCGTCCTGAATATATGCCATGTACTTATCTCCGGCACCGACAGATTCCCATAACCCGTTAACACTCGAATCCTTTGTCGCTATCGAAGCGATAAAGACAACTCCGGCCACGAGAGCCACGGCTGCGATCAGGATCCTTCTGCTCCTTACGCTCATCACGTGTTCTTTCTCTTCCTTCTCCTTATGCGGGAAGCGCGCACTTATCTTCCTGTCTATCCTGCCTCCTATGAGCTTTCTTAGTATCACGGCTAAAACAGCGGATACGATGATCAAGATGAGCATCAATGCGATCAGCCATACATACCATTCGACCGCAGGATACTTAAAGGTAAGCTTCTCAAGCACTGACAGGATATTACGCCTGATAAAGATGAGATACAGACAGAAATGGAATATCACGATCTCGGAAGAATACTCCCTGATAAATCTCGTCACCTTATTACCGGTTCTTATCCTCGATGCCACAAGGACAAGGAGCATACAGATCGACAGTCCAAGAACAAGATAGGTAATACACTGATAACGGGCTACTCTCCAGATAAAGGCAGTATATCTTCCCTCGCCATACCCATCGAGGAAACAGCCGCTCGAGTGGGGCGCGGGGACCCTCGCGATACGGATCGCCCATTGAACGAGGTTAAAGAGAACGACCAATGACAGCACTGTCATAAATGAGCAGACGATTGAATAGATGACCGCAGATCTTTTACCCTTCGGGATCAGCTTATCCTTATACTTCATGACCAGCATACCTATGGGGAACAGTGGTGCATTCGCACCCCATTCAAGGATACTGACACTGGGATAGGAATGCGCAAGGGGGCCAAGCTCGAGAGTAGGATGAAAGAGCGAAAGGATCAGTACGATGACTATCGGGACAGTATCGTTCTTCAGGAGCTTACGGAGTATCGTATATACCATATAGAGTATCGCCATCACGACAAAGATACCCATAAGGTAATGGACCGCATCATTAAGAATATAGAACAGTTCCCTTTTCCGGACATTCATATTGCTATTCGTGCCGACTGTAATGAAAGCCATTATCGCGTTAGTCGCAGCCGGCAGTATAAGGAGCCATTTACGCCTGAAGAGAACCCTGTTCCCATATGCGCACATACCGGTAAAGAAATAGCATAAAGAGCTCATCAGGATCTGGGCATACATCATCAGATAGACATAGTTATCTATCCTTGAATCATAATAATACCACACCTTGAACATGGTTATTTTCAGATCTTCGGTATCAAATGGGCTCTGAGGGAAAAAGGATGCATAGCAGACCGTCAGGATCAGTATAAGAGATACTGCCCTGAAGTTATCTATATTGGACAGGAATCTACCTTTACCGTCGCTCACCGCCTTACGTTCTTTTTTTCCATACGGAAATAAGACACCGAAGAACAGCAGCACCACCGGTATCAACCAGAACAGTGCTATCTTAGGATAATCACTAATACTCATACATCATTCCCCGCAAAATGATCATTATTTAATGATCGTTAACCTGAATATAATATAAATCCGCGGGGACAAAGATAAAACGCCATGAACTCGATACTAAGACATGACAAAAACGAACAAAAACAAGCGGCCTCTTACGAAGCCGCTTATATTTACGATTCTTAGTCGCTCGAACAGGATTATGCTCTTCCCATTCTCTTGTTGAACTTGTCAACACGTCCGCCTGTATCTACAAGCTTCTGCTTACCTGTGTAGAAAGGGTGGCAGTTTGAGCAGATATCAACACGAAGGTCTTCCTTCGTGGAGAGTGTCTCAAATGTAGCACCGCAAGCACACTTAACCGTAACCAAGTAAGTCTTGGGATGGATGTCGCTCTTCATTGATCTCACCTCTCATCAAAGATATGGCGCGTACTTAAAGGTGCACGTATGCCATACCGGATTTAATAGTAACTATGAGATATTACTCTCTTTAGTTCTTCTTGTCAATCACGAATCTACCGAGAATGATTTCTTGGCAGAAAGGACGAAGGAAGCATTGCTTGTCGTCCTCTTCATGAAGTTGATGACTGCGGATGTAGCAGCCAGAGTATCGACTTCCGCGATAGCCTTTCTCGTAAGCCATACGGACTCAAGCTCCTCGGGAGAAAGAAGAAGGTCTTCTCTTCTCGTACCTGACTTATCGACTGCGATAGCAGGATAGATACGTCTGTCTGCAAGTCTTCTGTCGAGAACGACTTCCATGTTACCCGTACCCTTGAACTCCTCGAAGATAACTTCGTCCATACGTGAACCTGTCTCGATAAGAGCAGTCGCGATGATCGTAAGTGATCCGCCGAACTCGATATTACGAGCTGCACCGAAGAATCTCTTGGGACCGTAGAGAGATCCCGGATCAAGACCTCCGGAAAGAGTCCTACCGGTAGGATTGATCGTAAGGTTATAGGCTCTTGCAAGTCTTGTCATGGAGTCAAGAAGGATTACTACATCCTCACCGAGCTCAACAAGTCTCATGGCTCTCTCGAGAACGAGCTCCGTAACTCTTACGTGATTCTCGGGACGCTTGTCGAATGTGGAATATACGACCTCGCCCTTGATGGATCTTTGCATATCCGTAACTTCCTCGGGACGCTCGTCGATAAGAAGAACGATGACCTTGCAGTTAGGATTGTTAGCAGTGATGGAATTGGCAACCTTCTTAAGGAGGATGGTCTTACCTGCCTTAGGAGGAGATACGATCATACCTCTCTGTCCCTTACCGATGGGAGAGAACAGGTCGATTATACGTGTGGAAAGGTCCTCTGCACCCGTCTCGAGATCAAGTCTCTGATCGGGATAGATAGCAGTCAGGCTCTCGAACCTGGGACGCTTCCTTATGATGTCAAAATCGGAATCCTCGGGGATCTCGATACTGTTGACGGAGATGACCTTACGAAGGGGAGCGTACTTCTCCTTGCCTCTTGCGGGAGCAACAAGACCCTTGATCTTATCTCCCTTACGAAGGCCCAGTCTCTTGATCATCTGACCGGGAACATATGCATCGTCCTCACCGGGAAGATAGTTATTCCTGTGAACGAATCCGCAGAAATCATTACGGTTCTCACCGCCGATGGAAAGGATACCTTCTACCTCGCGATACTGTATCTCGGGAGTGGGAGCAGGAGCTTCAGCCTTCTGCTCTTCTGCTTTCTCTTCAGCGGGGATATCTACTGCGGTAGGTGTCTGCTCGGGACCGAAGGAGATCCTTCTCTTCTTGCTCTTGGAAGGTCTGTCGTTCCTTGCGGGAGACTCAGCCTTGGGAGCCTCAGCCTTCGCAGCTTCCTCTGCAGGAGCTGCTTCTTCCTTAACCTCTTCCGAAGGCTCTTCTGCCTTCTTCTTTGAAGTCCTCTTGGAAGTCTTCTTTGCCTTAGGCTTAGCTTCTTCCTCGGAAGGCTTGGTCTCCTCTGCCTTTACCTCTTCGGCAGCGGGGGCGATCTCCTCGATAGAGATGTTCTCTTCCTTCTTCTTGGAAGTCTTCTTGGCGGGAGCCTTCTTAGGCTTGGAAGGCTTCTCAGAAGCTTCCTGCTCAGGCTTCTCTTCTGCCTTGGACTCCTCTTTGTCTTCAGCCTTTTTCTCTGTCTTCTTGGAAGTCTTGGAAGTGGTCTTCTTAGCAGCCGCCTTCTTCACTTCCTTCTTGGGCTTCTCTTCATCCGAAGGTTCGACAGCCGTCTCTTCATCAGACTTCTTCTTTCTCGTAGAAGTCTTCTTAGCGGGAGCCTTCTTAGGCTTTTCTTCCTGTACGGGAGTTCCACTGATGGCGGCGATCAACTCTTCACGTGTCTTGGTAGCTGCGACTTCTGCTGTGAAGTCTCCGAACTGTACTGCGATAGCTTCCAGATCTTCCTTGGACTTAGAGAGCAATTGATCGTAATCGGACATAAATACCTCATTAGATTAATTGGGGATTAACAAAATACAAAACATAAATTGTAATCGGGATAAAAAGCGGACTAAGATCCGTCCGTTGTAGGGATGATATCACTTAGTTTCTTTAGAGTCAATCAAACTTTTGTGTCACAAAAAGACACCCGCCGAAGCGGATGTCTTGAAGATTCATTGATATGATTCGATATATCAGGTCTGGTCGCCCAATGCAGCGAACTTATCCATCATGTCGAGCGCCTTACCTGTACCGATGGCTACGCAGGAGATAGGATCCTGAGCGATGTATACGTCGATACCGATCTTGGTAGCGAGCATACGGTCGAGACCGTAAAGAAGTGCTCCTCCGCCCGTCATTACGATACCTCTCTGGGAGATATCAGCCATGAGCTCCGGGGGTGTCTTCTCGAGTACTACGTGTACTGCTTCGAAGATTGAAGATACGGGTTCCTCGAGTGCTTCGAGCATCTCAGTGGAAGATACCGTAACAGTGGAAGGAAGACCCGTGATAAGGTTTCTTCCTCTAACGTCTAATGTAAGCTCCTCGTCTCTGGGGTAAGCACAACCGATCTGTATCTTCAGCATCTCGGCAGTCTTCTCACCGATGAGGATATTATGCTTTCTTCTTACGTGCTTGATGATAGCTTCGTCGAACTTGTCACCTGCTACCTTGAGGGAAGCATCGACAACAGGCTCACAGAGGGAGATAACGGAGATATCCGTCGTACCGCCTCCGATATCTACTACCATGGAACCGCATGCCTTAGTGATATCGATACCTGCGCCGATAGCTGCGGCGATAGGCTCACGGATAAGGAATACATCCTTTGCACCTGCGTGACGGCATGCATTCTCAACTGCCTGCTGCTCAACGGGAGTAATGACTGAAGGTACGCATACTACGATCGTGGGCTTAAAGTATGTGGCACGAAGACCATTACATACTCTGCCGATGAATGCCTTGAGCATTACTTCAGTTGCACGGAAATCAGAGATAACGCCTTCACGGAGAGGTCTTATAGCCTCTACTACTCCGGGAGTACGGCCGAGCATAAGAGAAGCCGATTCACCTACTGCGAGTACCTTACCTGTCTTATTATTTACTGCTACTACGGAAGGTTCCTTGAGAACGACACCCTTTCCGCGGACATAGATCAACACACTGCTGGTACCGAGATCGATACCAATTTCCATTCCAAGACCCATATAAAATCACACCTCATATATAAGAAAACGTCAAAAGACGCTGATAAATCCTTCTAAAACAATTCTATTATAGCGTAAGGATCATATAAATCAATTAAGCTAATGTGGCAAAAGATTGCAAATATATTTCAATTTCTTATGGTGCTGTGATAGAATTTTATAGTTTAATCAATAAGTATATTTTTGAAGAAAGGATTAATATATATGCCTTATTCAGTTGATATCGACCGCAAGTGGCAGAAGAAGTGGGCCGACACCGGCCTTTACAAGTTCGATCCGAACAAGGAGGGCGAGAAGCTCTACTGCCTCGAGATGTTCTCCTATCCTTCAGGTGCCAACCTTCACCTCGGACACTGGTATAACTACTCCCTTACCGACTCATGGTCAAGGATGAAGAGGATGCAGGGTTATAACGTATTCCATCCCATGGGATTCGACGCATTCGGACTTCCTGCAGAGAACTATGCCATCAAGACAGGTATCCATCCTCAGGATTCCACTTTCAAGAACATAGAGACGATGGAGAAGCAGCTCCGCGAGATGGGTGCCACCTTCGACTGGGACTACGAGCTCGCTACATGTACTCCCGAATACTACAAGTGGAACCAGTGGCTGTTCATCCAGCTCTATAACAAGGGTCTCGCATACAGAAAGAACGCACCCGTCAACTGGTGCGACAAGTGTAAGACGGTTCTTGCAAACGAGCAGGTTATCGACGGCAAGTGCGAGAGATGCGACAGCGAAGTAGTAAAGAAGAACATGACTCAGTGGTTCTTCAAGATCACAGACTATGCACAGGAACTCCTTGACTGCCTTCCCGACCTCGACTGGCCTGAGAAGACAAAGAAGATCCAGACCAACTGGATTGGAAGATCCGAAGGATCCCAGGTAGCATTCACAGTCGAGAAGGACGGCGAGATCTTGAAGGACGAGAACGGAGAGCCCTTAAAGCTCGAAGTATTCACTACAAGAGCAGATACGTTCATGGGTGTTACTTACGTTGTAGTTGCTCCCGAATCAGAGCTCTGCAGCAAGCTCACTACAGACGAGTGCAAGGCACAGGTAGATGACTACAAGCTCTTCACTTCCAAGGCATCCGATATCGACCGTATGTCCACTACAAGAGAGAAGACAGGCGTCTTCACGGGCTCCTATGCTATCCATCCCTTGAACGGAAGAAAAGTACCTATCTGGACTTCAGATTATGTTATCGCTGCATACGGTACAGGTGTCGTTATGGCAGTACCTGCACACGATGAGAGAGACTTCGAGTTCGCTACAAAGTTCGGTCTTGATATCATCAGGGTCGTAGCATCCAAGGAAGGCGCCGAGGACGAGCTTCCCTACTGCGAGAAGAAGGGTGTACTCGTTAATTCCGATGAGTTCAACGGCATCGAGATGCATGCTGCTATCGACGCTATCGTTAATAAGCTCGCTACTATGGGCATGGGTCATAAGACAGTCAACTACAGACTTCGTGACTGGCTCATCTCCAGACAGAGATACTGGGGTACACCTATCCCCATGATCCACTGTGAGAAGTGCGGTGTAGTACCGGTTCCCGAGAAGGATCTTCCCGTCCTTCTTCCCTACGACGTAGAGTTCACACCCGACGGAGAATCCCCTCTTGCAAAGTGTGATTCCTTCATGAACTGCAAGTGCCCCAAGTGCGGCGGCGATGCAAAGAGAGATCCCGATACGATGGATACTTTCGTTGACTCTTCATGGTACGAATTCCGTTATCCCGACAACAAGAACAACGATGCTATCTTCGATAAGGAGAAGATCAAGAAGCTCCTTCCCGTTGATAAGTATGTCGGCGGTCCCGAGCATGCAGCAATGCATCTTCTCTATGCAAGATTCATCTGTAAGGCAATGAGGGACATGGGTCTTATCGACTTCGACGAGCCCTTCAAGAGCCTCGTTCACCAGGGTATCATCTTAGGACCCGACGGTAACAGGATGAGTAAGTCCAGAGGTAATACGGTAGCACCCGACGAGTATGTTGCTAAGCACGGTTCCGATGTCTTCAGGACATACCTTGCATTCGGCTTTGCATACACCGAGGGCGGCCCCTGGAACGATGACGGTATCCAGGCCATCTTGAAGTTCACACGCCGTGTAGAGAAACTTGCCGAGGACGTAGCATCCATCAAGGATTCCGACATCTCCAAGATCGAGATGGGCAAGGATGAGAAGGAACTCAATTATGTTCTGAACTACACGATCAAGAGTGCGACATTCGACATCGACAGATTCCAGTTCAATACTTCCGTTGCACGTATGATGGAGCTTATAAATGCTATCAACAAGTACCAGCAGTTAGCAAATGCTAAGCCTCAGCTCGTACGCTACGCAGCAGAGAAGCTGATCCTTCTTCTCAGCCCCTTCGCTCCTCACATGACAGAGGAGATCTGGTGCGAGACATTCGGCAACGAATACTCCATCTTCAACCAGAAGTGGCCTTCCTTCGACGAGTCCGCACTCGTTAAGGATGAGATCGAGATCGCTGTTCAGATCAACGGTAAGGTAATGTTCAAGGTAGACATTCCCGCCGATGCTGATCAGGCTGCAGTTGAAGCTCAGGTCAAGGCTGACGAGAGACTCGAGAAGGCTCTCGCAGGAAGAAGCATCGTGAAGTTCATCTACGTAAAGGGACGCCTTGCAAACATCGTTGCAAAGTGATCTTAAAGACAAGATATAACAGAAGAACCGTCGACAAAGTCGGCGGTTCTTTTTGTTTATTAGTCACACGGAATATAGTCAAAATATGCGATGCTGCCGGAACTGACGTATCGTATTATGTATCCGCGTTCGTAGGTCTTACACCTGAAAAATGTCACGGCATCAGTGCCCATAAAGAAATCATATCTGCAGCCTGCTTCCTCTACCCCGGATGTCCATATCAGGAACGGAGACATTTGCGAATGACCTTGGACGCTCTTTCCGTTATGTGAGTATCCGCGATATCCCCTTGTTCGTATATCCTTACCGACAACTACTACATCCGAGAGATAGAGATCTCCGCCATCCGTGGCTCGTATCAGGCTCTCATGTTCTACACATACCAGACTCTTACCGAGTAATTTCCAAAGCGAGAACATCCCGAGCACTACAGATATCGTCGTCAGCACCAGCGATATCTGAAAGATAAGAAATACTACACATAATACGATGCAAACGATGCACAGGAATATCGTGATAAGTTCACGTCTGCGTCTTTCCTTCAGAACCTTAAGTATCTGTTCCCTCTCTGTCGGAGCAGGCGCACGCCAACTGTCTTCGATAATATCTCCCATTTAAGATACCCCTCCATAACCTTAGATCGTACCAATCTTAACACAAAAAGGGAGAACAGATATAACGTCTGTTCTCCTTTGGATTATCAGGATATCTTCTGCTTATCTTGTAAAAGGATCGTCACCGATGGCAATCGCAAAATAGTCAGGCTTCTTGCCCTCGCCCCTGTCACCTCTTACCAGCATCACGCGTGTACCTGTGTAAAGGTGGAATGCAGAACACCAGCGATACTTTCTTACAGTCACCTGATCCTGCTCTACCCATGCATTTACGTACTTACGCTTGTTGGTCCTCGTGATGGATGTTACTTCACCCTCGATGACCTCAAATGACTTGGAAGGCGCTGCATCCGCCTTATAAACGAAGAATGCAATTACTTCTATCAATGTGATCACTGCACCTACAGGCCATACATAAGGACTGTCTACGGATATAAAGCAATAGATCGTCAATGCCAATCCGATGAAGATACCGAATGCCTGCGCAGGCAGAGACCAGCTCTTCATCCTTTCTGCCTTACGGCAGCGCTCTGCCTCCTCAGGTGTAGCAGATCTGTATGACAGATCCTCTCTCTTACCTACCTTACCCATACGTGCCAAACTTTCCTGAATCATTTTCTATTTCCTCCCTTTGATCCGTTCAACTTTCAACAAGCCCCATTATATCCATAACCCGATGTTAAATTGCGGACAGTATATTCCTAATCTGTAAACTCGTCTTAATGCTCTGTTCACAAATCATCACGGTATACCGCAGCTTTACTCATTCATATTCATCTATAAATGCTTCTTGTGGATTTCCTTGAGAAACTGTTTCTTCAATTCTTGAGGCTTATAGAAAAACAATCTTTCAGTCTTGGCCAATGTACCTTTCTGCATTTTTATATATAACAATTCCAAGGAACAGAAGTAATCACTAACTTGAAAAAGTCTATAATCGCGTGGATCCACTACCCTAAAATCCACAACAGTGAAATTGATACTGAATACAGTATTCAAAATATTCTTTATCTCTTGCTGTCCATTATCGTAATATACAACGATCTGATTGTATCTTTGAAAGTATTCAAGGTGTGAAAGTGCAAACTGATTTAACTCCTTGGATAATCTCGACACCAGGTCATCGTGATGCCTACACTCTTTCTTCTTTATAGCGATGGTGTGATATCTGATCGGGACCTTTCTGACAAAATGGTGGAACGTGTACAACAGATCACGCCTATCGTCCAACGTCATATTTGAGTATTCATCTTTTTGGCGAATCAACGGTCCGGTATGTATTGCTTCGATACAGGGGCAATCATATTCATCTTAGCATCAAGGTGTTCTATCAGATCATTAAGTTGATCATCTTGATCATGAAGTACAAGAGTTATCAAATAATACTCTGATGATTCTTTCCCAAAAGAAAAATCTCCACTCTCATCTATAAATACGCTAAGTTGATTCACACCAAATTCTCCAGAAAATAAAAATGACGGGAGTTGCTCCCGTCTGCGGCGAGACCAGATCCGAAGACCAGCCTCTGTAAGAATAACTCTTACTTGTATTCATACTACTCGGCAGAATCCTTATTGTCAATAGAGAAAAGAACATTTATTCTTAAAACAAAAAAGAACGGCGACCCTTAGGATCACCGTTCGTAATATCTTCTCTATCAGACGAATATCCTTCGTATGGTAACGATAGGATGTCTGTCGATGTCGCCCCAGACAACGCCGTATGCACGGCCTCTGGCATCGATACACTGTCCGCCGCCGATGTAGATACCGACGTGTCCGCAGTATCCTCCGCCTGTATCCCAGCAGACGATGTCACCGGGCTGTACGTCTTCACGAGCTACGGGAACACCTACGCTGCAAAGCGACTGTGACTGGTGCGGAAGTGATACGCCGAGCTGGTTATAGCAGTAGCAGACAAGACCCGAGCAGTCTACCGCTGAAGCGGAGCTGGCACCCCATACATAGGATACGCCGAGCATGGACTGTGCGATATTGGCAATTGTCTGTCCGTTGTTACCTACGTTCTCGTAAGTACCGCCGACTACCTGGTTGTAGTTGGTACCGCCGCCACCGGAGGAGCTTCCTCCTCCACCGCCGCCGCCACCGCCGCCGGTGTTCTGAGGCGGGATGGGAGTAGGTGTGGGAGTAGGTGTCGGGGGCGGTGTCTCCGTCGTGAACGAAGTATATACATAGCCCTCGGTACCGTCTTCCGTTATTACCTTGAACCATTTATCTGCGATAGCTATGCAGCGAAGTCTGTCATCTCTGTAAAGAGTTGCTACCATATCGTAGGATGTATCGGGACCGGAACGAAGGATAAGGCTGTCACAGTCTACCCATACCGTTCTGTCGATATCCTGCCATACCATATCGATGGAGAGGGATTCAGTAAGTACATATCCGACTATACCGTCACGTGTCTCGATCTTAGACCAGCTGTCACCTACGGCGATCCTCTGTACACCTTCACCGACGGGGATCTGAGCCAGAGTGATGGAATCCATGTAAGGCTCTTCCTTGATGATGGTATCGGGATACATTATGTAGAATGTCGTGTAATCCTCTGCGAAGTACATGGGATCTAACAACTCTACCTTGAGGCCCGACTGGTCGAACTGCTGATATACGGTATATGTCTGTACATCACTATATGTTCCGGAATTACCGGAAGGATCGTATCCGTCGGTATACGTAGCAGAGATAGTACCGCCGTTAGCGATATTCTCGTCAACTTCGATCTCCTGGGGAGGTACTACTTCCTCACCTTCGATCTCCTCTTCGGGGAATGTTGCCGCATAGGCCCTGCGCACCTTAAGAGCAGGACTTATACCGTCTCTTGTCCCCAGGGGAAGAGTAAGGATCGGAACTGCGACCGATGCACTTACGATGATGGAGAGCAGTGCTCTCAATGCTTTATTATCAAATCTCTTCATAGTCTCACCTATACGGATTCTACACCAGGGATGCAACAAGCCTGCTTCAAGTGTATAACCGTCTTGTTACAATTATAAAGCCCAAAGAGGTCTCAGAATAGTCAAAAAAGTGGCAAAATCACTTCTCTTGTAGCCACAGCCTCCGAGAAAGCCTGATCATGCTCGACGAATAAGAGCGTTATATCGCTCTCTTTAACGAGCCTTTCGATCTCCTTGCGCATATATACATCAATGAAGTTCAAAGGCTCATCCCAGATATAGATATCCGCCGTCTCGCACAGGCTCAGCGCAGTAGCAACGAACTTCTTCTGTCCAAGTGAGAATGTGGATATGTCGGAAGATAAGAGCTCCTTATCAAGTCCCATCTTTACGAGGATGGTATTAAGCTGCGTCCTGTCGCAATTACGCGATGCCGCGATATCGGATACAGTGCCGCGCAAGCATTCCGTATCCTGGCTCACGAAGGACATGGAAAGCCCGGGCGCCACATATACGTCTCCCGTCCCGGTTATGCCGGAAGCATCCGTTCCCGATAGGAACTTTAGAAGCGTACTCTTGCCGCAGCCGTTAGGTCCCTTGATCCTTATCTTCTCTCCCTGCTCTACCGTAAGGGATATGGGAGAAGTGACAGGGATGCCGTCACGGGACAGCACCAGGTCCTTAAGTATTATCGGAGTCTTATTGTGGTGAACGCTTCCCGTTATCTTCAGGCGCTGTTCCCTTTCGAGGTCCTTAAGAAGTCCCTGCTTCTCGGTAAGCTTCTTCTCATTTCTGTTCTGAAGGTTCTTTGAAAGCGACATGAGCTTAGATGCCTTCTTGGCCTCGTATGCACGCCTGAAGTGATCCTCCTGAACCTTGGAAGGAGCGTTGGCCCTGTTCTTGTAGCTCTCCGCCTTACCTGCCCACTGGGCATTCTTCTTCATGGCGACTTCGATGGACTTCATCTCACGGCGAAGCTGCTCATTACGCTCCGCTTCTCCTGCCAGCTTCTTCTCGTTATTGTCCCACCACACGGAGAAGGAAGAAGAAGTAAGTTCCACTCCCGTCTTCGTGATCATGAGAGTATGGTCGGTACACATATCCAGGAAGTGCCTGTCGTGGGATATGACCATGAACCCCGACTTGGAAGAGAGATAGGAAGCAAGAGCCTCACGTCCCTCCTGATCCAGATGGTTGGTAGGCTCGTCTATGAGCGGATAGTTATCCTCATCCGAGAACAGCGCCGCCAGCATGAGCTTGGTCTTCTCTCCTCCCGACAACGTCTCTAAGGGACGGTACATTATGTCGGGATCGGCATTCATGAGATTTAATTCCTTACGTATCTTCCAGTCCTCTGCAAAGGATATGTCTGATACGGGGAACGTTACCACATGAGGTACTCCCGTGATGGTCCCCTTGTAGTCCAGCTCTCCTTGAAGCAGCCTGAACAGGGTAGTCTTGCCCCTGCCGTTACGTCCGCATAAAGCGAGCTTCCAGGAAGTATCGAGTCCTAAGGTCACGCCGTCAAAAAGGAGCGTATCGCTTCCGTCGTATCCGAATGTAAGATCCTTGATATTTATAAGTGCCATATATTCCTCCTCAAGTAAGTTGCCCTTGGAGGATCAAAAAACCACGGTGACATACCGTGGCAGAAAGCTCCATAATGATATGAAAATGAACACGCAAAAAGACTCTCCGCAGGCAGTATATAAACTTCAGCAGAATGTCTTCTTCATTGGTGTTCCTCCTATGTCTTATTCGGGCTCATCTTACTACAAGCCCGCTTACAAGGTCAAGTCCTGTAACCTACCATGGTGGAAGTAGCTATGACCCTTCCCTTCTCATCCGTAACACGTACAAGGAAGTTACATACGCTCCTTCCGTTCTTTATTATCTCCGTCTCGGCAAAGAGCTCCTTACCGGAAGCGGGGCTGTTGAAGACGATACTTGAATTGAGCGTTATGGACTCTGATTCACCACAGTTTGCAGCCAGCGCGAAAGTAAAATCGGCCATCGTATATATGCAGCCGCCCATGACTACGTTATTGCCGTTAAGGTGCTTATCCTCTACCTTAAGATGCGTCTTTGCATAGCCTTCGCGCACCTCAAGTATCTCAATACCTGTAAGTGCCGCATATCTGTCTCTCGCGAAATACTCTCTTATCCTCTCAGGTGTCATAAGCAGGCCTCCTCAAAAGTGATACCATTCTATCACTCCTGCGAAAGAAAGTCCTTAACGGCGCAGGAGAACTCCTCGGGACACGCAGCATGGCAGTAGTGATCCGCGCCTTCTATGACATACATCTCCGCTCCGCAGGAACGGGCATATTCCTCTGCTACCGTATAGGTGCAGTTATAGTCACATCCGCCGCTTATGAAGAGTACGGGAACTTCAAAGGAAGGTATATCCTCACGAAGATCTATGCTGTTCAGATAATCCATGAGAGGTCCTTCGTATTCCATGAAGCTCTCGTAGCTCAGGATATGCGTAGTCCACATAAAGTCATCCGAATCCATATACGGAGATATAAGCGCATGAACGATAGTATTACCGGAATGCTCCGCAGTAAGATACTTACCCGTATACCTGCTCATCTCCATAGATGCCTCAAAGGAATCAGCTTCAACCATCAGGTCATAGCAGGAAGTCATAGAGACTGTCTCATCACCTGCGGCTTCGGCACGGCTGTAAGCTTCCCTATATTCTTCTATGGAGGATGCCTTCCAGTTAACGAACTGTCCTATGCCGATAAATGCCTCGATATCCTCAGGATGCTCGTAAGTATATGTGGCACCAAGGACAGAGCCATAGGAATGACCCATAAGTATTATCTTATCCTGACCGTAGCGTTCCTGAAGATAAGATATGACTTCGCCAAGATCCGTCATGGCCGTATCGAAGGACACGGTGGAATTGGAAGTATCGGAATTAGCAAGATAAGTCCTTCCGCATCCTCGCTGGTCCCAGCACACTACCGTATAGTCGTCGATAAGATAATCCGTGAACACGGGAGACATACATGCATCGGGACTTCCGGGGCCGCCGTGAAGATAGAGTATTACCGGATTATCGGCAGATGTTCCGCGGATAAGAAGATACTGACTCTGACCTCCGATATCCACATAAAGTGACTCGCGGATAGTAGCAGGATCCGTGACCCATAAGAAGTTACGTATCGATATGCATACGACAACAGGCAGGAGCAACAGAACACAGAGAATAGCAAGTATTTTCTTCCCTAAAGGGATGCGCTCGTTCTTGCCGACAGCTTCCTTCCTGTGACCCAGGTGGATACCTATATGACCGATACCAAGTATCACCGAGGATACTATAAGCAGTATATTGGATCCGTATATTCCCAGGAGGAAGAATGCGATCACGGGACATATGGCACCTGCCACAGGGACTCCCAGACATGAGCTGTACATATCAGCCATGGTGCGCGAGCTCCTGAAGTATCTTATCCAGTAGATCTCATAGATGACCATGAATACAAATGACAGAGCGAGCCATACGAGCCACACCGATCCGATACGCACATTATTACCCTTGAAGCATACCGCACAAATAGAAGTCAGTACTTCTCCTACTCTCTCAAATGCACCCAGGATCTTATTCTCCCGGGGAGCATATTTCTCATAGTCTGAAGGCTTTCTCTGCGCCCATAATATATTGGGCACGAAGAGCATAAGGAGCCACAGGACACCTATATATGAAAAACCAAATTCAAGCATTACACAAACTCTCCATAACTTAGTTCACAAGATAGACGAACCGATACCGCAGCACCGTTGCCGTCAGGATCCGTAACAACTCTTAACGAGCCTGTCGTACTCATCTCTTGAGAATTCGAATCGACACCTGCTAAACCATCTGATGTTCTTATCTTCCTGGAAATAAGGAAATGTATGGTTGATCCTTCTTCGGTACATCTCTTCTACACCGTGCTCGGATTCAAATCTTCTGAATTCCTCATTATCAAGATCGGCATCTATGAATGTGTCACCGAATCTCTCCCAGTCCGCATCAGTGTAACTCGATGTAAGAAGGACGCCGCTTCTTCTCTCGTCTTCAAAGGACCATGCGGAATTGTCCACTATACCGATCCGATGCCATATCACCTTGTCATCATGCTTCTCTACTTCCGCTACGATGACCGTACATGTAAAGTCGAAGTCATCGGGACAACTTAAGATCGGAACATTAGCATGATCCTTATCAAGGCAATATCTCATGAAGTCCGCATCAAATTCAAAGTCATATCGATCCGTCCAGGTGATGGCGAGAAGCTCCACAAGATCGATACCGCATTCCCACTCCCTGAAGTATTCGTATAACGGCTTCCCGTCTATATAAAACACATCAAGGGTAAGATCATCTCTTATCTTTTCTCTTCTTATCTCTATCCTGTTCATACAAGTGATTATACATCACTTCTCCATGAAGACAGTCTCACCCGATGATATAAATCCGCATTGCGCATAAAGGGATCTTGCCGCAGGATTATCCACGCTGACATAGAGCCTTATGCCGTGTGCATCAAGAGAAGACTTAAGTTCGTCTGCCTGCGAGAGAAGAGCCTTCGCGATGCCTTTTCCCCTGTAGGAAGGATCGACCCAGAGCTCGTCAACGTATATATGTCCCTTACCTTTCCATATACCGACCTTGGGAATATAGACAAGAGATATCCATCCTACAAAACTGTCGGCTACACTTGCAGCATAGAGATACAGATCAGGGGACGATAATTCCCTGACGATATCAGGCGTAACAGATGAAGCTTCTTCGCTTCTTCCCGTACGTCTTCTTACCATCTCGTCAAAGAGAGGATAGTTTTCTTCCGTGACCCTTACTATCAAATATTCCATATCAGTTACCCGCATATGAACATCCCGTATTCCTTTGGAACATGAAGCACGCCGTCCTTCATGTGGGATGTGAGTATCTCCGTCATCTTATCTCTCGGGATGCTGCCAAGGGCAGTCATAGACGACAGTGAATATACATAGTCGACCATATCTTCTACATTCGTTACGGCAAGGGAATCTTCGTAGTCCCTGCGGACAACAGAACCGAAGAAAGGTGACAATATCTCTTCGCCGTTCTGAAGCGTAAAGTTCCTACTCGTAGGATCCTTTACTTCATAGTCTGCAAGGATAGATGTGAGATATTCCATAATCCCGTGAAGGCCGAAAGTAGCACAATAGAACTTGCCTCCGGGTGCCAGTACACGCGCGACTTCAGATAATCCTCGTGAGATATCGGGAACATGGTAGAGCATCATATTGGCTATAACGATATCGAATGAATCATCAGGATAAGGGATATCCTGTATATCCATGACCGAATAGACAACCTTATCGTGTTCGCCCAGGTTACCGCGGGCTGTGTCCACCATAGTCTCCGAGAAGTCCGATAATATGAGCGAGGAACACTTACCGATCATATCTTCATGACCCTTCCACATGGAGGCTGTTCCGCAGCCGAGTTCCAGCACACGGGCTCCTTCGGGGATCTGATAATTGGAGAAGATCCAGTTACCGAATCCCTGCTTGTTAGTTGAATACTTATCGTGGATAGATATCCTTGTATCAAGATTAGACGAAGAAGAGTACTGTTCTTTTACGACTTTGCCGTTATTTATATCGTTCATAGTTCCTCCAGAATATAAGACTCTGCCGAGAAGTCCTTATCAGCGCATCCATATGATGATACAGGTGCGCTAAGGTCAAGTTCTATACCGTTAGTTTCGGCAAAATCTGTTAATGACACGGAATCCCTGAACCTGTGGTATACCACCAGCTTTTTGCCTTCGTATTCCCTGATGACGAGCTGTCCGCCCGTAGGCTCATTGTAGGAGATTGTATCAGCCGTAAGGCATGTGGTCTTTCCCTTTTGGATGATAGGAGCTGCCTCACGGTAGTAGGCGATGGCATCGTCTACCAGCTCCCACTGATGATCGCTCAGATCGTATATGTCACCGCTAAGACCCATACGTCCCAGGAAGGTGGCGCACATGGAATAGAATATCCTGCTGTCCGTATCGTCCTTACGCATTACAGACCATATCTGGCTCTGCTCGGGGCGTATCACGCGGTGAAGGTTAGCTGCGATAAGAGGAAGCTGCAAGATCTCATGAGCATCCGAGAAGCTTGCCTGAGACGAGAGCTCCATGAAGGAAGGCTCCAGTCTGTGACCGCCGCTGCTGCAGTTCTCTATTACAAGATCCGGCACCTCGGATCTAAGCGCTCTGAAGAAGTCCTGTGTCGCCAGTACCTTGCGGCGAAGGTTCTCACCCGGTGCTTCAGGACCGTCACAGCCCATTCCCATGGTATCGTTATAATCTATCTTGATGTAACCGAAGCCATCTTCCGTAAGCCTTTTTGTAACATTGTTACGAAGATATTCCCATACATAAGGGTCTTCCATATCCCAGAACCTGACGCCTCCTATTGTAAGAGGAACGCCGTCCTTCTTAACAAAATGATCACACTGATCGAACACTCCGGACTTAGGGGACGCAACTTCGAATTCGAACCAAATACCCGGCACCATACCCTTGGAACGGATGTAGGAAGCAAGTTCACCGAGACCATTCGGGAATCTCTTCTTATTGATGCTCCAATCACCCCTGTATTCCCACCAGTAACCGCAGTCAGAATACCATCCGGAGTCCATGACAAGATACTGGATCCCCTTCCCCGCGATCTTATCCGTCAGCTTCTTGAGCTTATCTATATCAGGATTGCCCCAAGTCGTACAGTATTCGTTGAATGTTATTCCCATATGGTCGTCTATAGGGCTGATATCGGGATGCTGGGCAGATACCAGCTTGTGGCATACATCGAGAAGTGATGTGCCCGTTGCTATAACAGCCTTGGGAGCTTCGAATGTGCCGCCCGGCTCTACCACTTTGGTCCACTGACCGAAGTCGCGGTCAGCTATACCGCCTGCTACCGTAACAAGATCCCCCTTACGGACTACCAGCTCTATCTGCCACGAAGACGGTGAATAGAGCTGTACTCCCGTGAACTCTCCCGTGCTGCTGTCCTCTAAGACTACAAAAGGAAAATACTTACGTACGGGCATGGAACCTACATTGCCGAACTTCTCTACCCTGTACGCCATATCGTTCCAGGAATGCTCCATATTAAGCACACGAAGGTCATCTGTTCGAAGCCTGCCTTCAGCGCTCCAGAAGGATAGTATCCTGTGGACTTTATCCGCCTGTATATCCCTGAGGAGGAAGGACGTCATCATCTCGAGCTCCACAGGATAAGATGAATCGTTTCTTAACGTCGCATAGACTTCATATGCATCGCTGTAAGGCGACGGAGAAGTCCTTGTTGTAAGCATAAGTCCGTCAGAGGATTTCATCTCCTCGACTCCTTCTGTACACTCCACGGAAGTAAATCTTCTCATGGTAGAACTTCCAAGCATCGTAAGTCCGCAGGAATAAAATCCTGCATATTCGTCACCTATGAGCTTTATCTCGGCACTGCTATACAACATATCTGTCACCCCGCCAATAATATTCACAAGTATACATCAAGTTTCTTATTTGGAAACATATGGTTTACATACTGCATGCTATAATTCACTTGTAGGCGACCACACTTAGTTTCTTAAAGTTCTGTGCTTATGTATAACGAAGAAAAGTACAACAGAGATCTGAAGTTTGTATCAAAGATCGATAAGACGGTATCTCCCAGGTTGGAATTCCTTCTTTATTTCTGCGCCTTTATTGCATGTCTGGTAGCACATATCTGCTACCTTCTCCTGTTCGCCTTGGCAGGTGTAAAGGTCATGGTCGTCTTCAATATCTTCAGCGTCGCATTCTATGGAATACTGATCCCCCTGACCAAGAAGGTAAAGGATAAGATTATCCTTGTCTACGCAACGATCGCCGAGATCATCCTCCATGCGGTAGTGGCCACCATGTGTGTGGGGTTACTTTCCAACTTCGCCATGTTCCTTCTCATGCTGATCCCGCTGGCATTCCTTATGCCCAATACGTATAAGCAGGCGCCCTTCATCGTACTATTCCTGAATGTCCCCTTATACGGTATCCTGAACTTCTATTACAGCAATTCGGCTCATGCCTTATACGATATAGGCGGTACTTCCTACCAGATGATCTTCTACATCATCAACATCATCGTAGGATCCTTCGTACTTATCTACATCTCGATAATCTTCACCATAATGAATTCCTATAACGAATGTAAGCTTCGTATGCAGACAAAGCAGCTCAAGGACATGGCTTCGACGGATCCTCTTACGAAGCTCAACAACCGCCGCGCCATGAACCTCAAGCTCGCGGAAGTATCCATCTCCTCTGAGAAATACGTCATAGGAATAGGCGATATCGACAACTTCAAGCATGTCAATGACACATACGGTCACGATATGGGCGACGTAGTACTTAAAGACGTTGCCAGGACCATAGAAGAGACTCTTCCGGACAGTGCTACGGCAGGAAGATGGGGCGGCGAGGAATTCCTCTTTGTGGTTCCCGATATCGGTATCGATGCAGGAAAGGATATAGCAGATAAGATCCTAAAGAATATCTCCGACATGGTATTCGAACACGAGGGAAGGTCATTCTCCGTCACCATGACCATAGGCATCTGCGAAGGCGTCAAGGATACTTCTATCGACAATATGATCACAAGGGCCGATGCCAGACTCTACAAAGGCAAGAACAGCGGCAAGAATCACACTGAATTCACTGACTAGCAAGACTTATAGTGAACCGGAGATCTCAGCTATCTCGGCAAGGAGAGACTCCTTCTTCTCGCCGGACTCCTTGATCTTTGTCGTCATCTCATCAGTAACAGCCTTACGAGCGTCGTATCTCTTTCTCCACTTGCCCTCTTTTCCTTTAAAGAAGAGCGCTATCAGGACGACCTCGATTATAAAAGGAAGCATCACCATAAAGAAGAGGACAGCACCTCCTACACCGAGAGCCTTACCCAGGAATCCCATGAGCACACAAAACGGGAGCGGGATAACAGACGCAAGGAAATAATAGACACTCATGCGTACCGATCCGAACATCACCTCACGGAGAGTATAACCGTCAGGCTGCTCGTCATAGATGCTGTTGAGCTCAGAGTATTTATTTCTTCTTTCAGATGTAAGCTTAGTTATCTCCTCTTCCAGAGTCTTATACTCACGTATCTTGGAGATCAATTCCTTTACCTTCTCGAAGTAAGGGACATCAGAAGGAAGTGCTGCGCCAAGCGCACGGTTATTGGCAGCGCCTACATCAGTTGTCTTGAACTTGGGAAAATTCTTCGAGTCATTAAGGTCAGCAAAAGAACGTACTCTTGCAGATGCCAGTACCAGACCCTTCAGAGCCTCGAAGTCATGAGGATCATCCTCCAGCATTGCCTCGAATGCTGCCATAGCCTCCTTGTACTTGCCTTCAAGAAGCAGGTCCTTACCATTCATGTTTTCCATATCAACTACCCCCCATAATAAAACACAGCCGGGGTTTCCACTTCCCGACTGCGAATATTATAACATATTTTTGACATTATATAGTGCTTACGAACTCACAATCGTAGTTAGGCGACTTGAGCCTCTCTGTCATGACTTCCTTGGGAAGAGCCTTATCAAAATAAAATCCCTGTATGACATCGACACCAAGCTCATCCAGTGTCTCGATCTGCCCTTTCTGCTCTACGCCTTCAGCTACGATCTCCATATCGATGGCGCTGGCAAGCCTTACGATATTAGTTAAGATCTTCACATCCTTGGACTTGGAATTATCAACGAATCCCTTATCGATCTTGAGCGTATCGAAGGATACGTCACGAAGGAGCGACAGTGAGGAACTCTT
Organism: Oscillospiraceae bacterium; assembly: GCA_900176545.1. Lineage (GTDB taxonomy): Bacteria > Bacillota > Clostridia > Saccharofermentanales > Saccharofermentanaceae > Saccharofermentans. The sequence goes on along the minus strand of FWXP01000003.1, from coordinate 4,349 downwards.
GGATCCGAAGTCATCTATTGACACCTTATATCCCAGGGAACGTATGGCATCTACGAACCTGCTTAAGTCCTCTATGGAGAACTCGTCACTGCTCTCCGTGATCTCTATCTCTATGAGCTCCTTAGGTATCCCTGAAGCGCTTACCACGTTATCTATATGTGCTGCAAGATCAGGATCGCTCAAGTTACGTCTGGAGAAGTTAACTGATATCTGAGGTACCTTAAGACCCATCCTAAGCCAGTCAGCTATATCCGCACATACCGTCTTAAGTATATCCATATCAAGAAGCCTTATGGATCCGTTAGCTTCCATTATCTCAATGAACTTTCCGGGGAATAATACCTCGCCCCCGTGAAGCCATCTGGACAGCGCCTCGGCACCACACATCTTACCTGTCTTTATATTGACCTTAGGCTGGTAGTACGGTATGAACTCGCCCTTCTTAAGACCGTCCCTTATCTCTCCTTCCAGGCCCTTACGGGATGCAATGGAATCTATAAGCTCCTGAGTAAGCCATACAACGTCTTCCGTCTCTCTTGCCTTAACTTCGCTTAATGCCTGTCCTGCGAATATCAGGATATCCTCTCCGTCAAGATCCGTCCTGTCTATCAGGTATACGCCTGCACGGGCTGACAGAGTGATCGTCTCGGGCTGCTCGGTAGATACATCCGTGAACGTCACGTCTATGCCCTTTAATATATTCAGGAATCCGTCTACATGGTCCTTATGGACGATGGCTATGAATTGGTTACCATACTGTCTTCCTAAGATCTCATCAGGTCCCACGTGAGTGAGCATAACGCTTCCGAAGGATGCCAGTACCCTGTTGCCGTTCTCGACTCCGTATGTCCTGTTGACGTCAGAGAACTTACGAAGATCGAATATTATCACCGCGTAGTCCTTGAGTTCCTCTTTGCCCTTCATGTCACGGAGCCACTCTATATATCCGGTCTCGTTTGCAAGACCCGTTCTTACCTCTGTCCTTGAAGCTCTTACTATCTCCTTCTCCTTATGGACCATATTCTCGAAGAACATGAGAAGTACCGACAGACCCATACAGATATTGAGATAGGAATTGCCGTAGAATATCACCTGGAAGAGCTCGCCTACCATGGGAAGAACCAGATAGGAAAGAAGTACCGCCAGCTGTCCCCTTCCGATCTTATCCCTGTGCTCCACGATGATAGAAGCCACGATGAGCGCACCTATGGTCGGTATCAAAGCGGCAAGCCAGAAGAGAGGTCCCCTCTGATATACATGGTTAGAATCGAAAGAATAGTATATACCCGTGAACTGGGATACCGTAACAAGAGCAAGTCCCAGACCAACGACGGCAGTAACAGCGATAAATCTCTTCCTGCACGGCATATCGGGACCAAGATCGCAGCGGGCAAAGAGCCGCACCGCCACCAGCATGGCATAAGCCAGCAACAACAATACGATAAGGTAATACACCGCCGCATTGACGATCTTCATGACCAGGATATCCCATGCTCCCGTACTGCCCTTGTAGACATAGAAAAGATACTCGCATAAGAGCATTGCACCGCATGCGATGTTAAGCGAGAGTACTACCTTCTTTCTAAGCTTAAAGGGATCCCTAGATACGGCATAGACGAGCGCAGACAGAAAGCAGAATACTGATTCAAATATCAGGAAAGAAAGCTGTATTGAAAACTGATCTACCATGTCTTATCCTCGATGGCCGCTTTCTTTCTATTATATAACTCAACCCGTCAAGAAACATTAACATATCTGTTAACGTTTTGTGCTGCGCCACCTAGCCACAACTATGCAAATAAGAATAACAGCAGCAACGGGACCATATACAAGAAGAAGTGTCTGCCCCAGCATACCGTTCAGATCTCCTCCGGGAGTACATATATCAAGGAGTGCAACAGCAAGCACCACGAGAAATGCAACCACATCGGAGATACCAAGAAGAAGATACTTCCCGCACCGCGAAAAGATACGACGAAGCACAAGATAAACAACAAACATCAGCAGCGCATAAACGGCTGCCATCACCAATAACCATCTCATATACTATCCCCCAACAATAAAACACAGTCGGGAAACCCGACTGCATTCATTATAGCATTTCAAGTTCTGATCTGAGAGCTGATATCTCTTCCAGCAAAGGACCATAATCAGTAGAGGTCTCTGCACGCAGCAATTCTGTAAGCTCACAGACCTTCGAATATAAAGGTGTAAGCTGTCTCAAGGGCTTTCTTAAAATCTGTTATATCTGATTCTTGCATAAACGGCCTCCATATCGTCACATGAAGATATCATAACTGTTTTATACAAAACTCACCTATAGATCGAGATAATAATCGAATTCAATAATAGTGTTGATAATCCTTTTTCGTCTACAAATACCATCAACGGCTAACGTTATTACGTCTTACAGACTCGGTGAGATTACACCTATTTCGCCCAGAACACATTACGACGCTATGTTACTATCTCTATTAGGGTATGGATTAGGATTGGACAATGTAAAAAATACATCAAGCAGCTGAACCTGTTTGAATTTTCATTGGAGACGATCTATGAGATTTTATATCAGGAATAGAAAGATAATCAGCTTAACAAGTCTGTTATTAACTGCCTCTATTATGGCAGGAGGATGTTCCGTTGTTGACACGGTTTTGTCTGATACCAGCAGCTATACGACAACTTCAGCTGTTACGACCACAACAGAAGAGACAACAACTGAGTTCCCTATCGATCCATCTTGGTACAGATGGGATCCGTTTACGGCTCCAAGGTCGCTTCCGGAAGGCGAATTATTTAACAGAGACCTGCCGTTGCCTGAAGGGATCGACTATGTATACTCGTGCAGTATAAGCGAAGGGACTGTATTGTCTGAAGATCTGTTTGGCGGTTATTACCAAGTGAGTGCCGAACGCGAAGGTTGTGCCGTCTCATGCGATTGTGAATTCTTCTTTTATGACAGACAGTTAACTGACGAAGAGGTCGAAGCATACGATTCTATGCTCGAAGAACTTGAGTATGCTTGTGCCCAACCCTATAACGGGATCGATTACCACGCGTATACTGTCGATGGTATAATTATGGGACTGAAAAACAACTATCCTACTGATGAATATCCTGACGGAAGAGCAGTCATAGTATTCGTATCAAGTCAGACTCTCGAAGACGGATTCATCGGGGCCGGCTGAGGTTTTAACTCAGCTGTTCCCAGGAGATTTTTTCCGATCTGTCTTTGGTCATATAGAAATCCAATATGGCTTGTATCGCGTCTTCCTTGCCGATCAACTGATAGGAAGCTACTTCGTATTGTCCTTTACAAAATGTGACATAGCCATCCTGCTCTTCGTCTCCTATTGAGACGTAATTACTTCCATCCTCGAAGAAGATGTTAACTACCGCTTTAGTTGAGTTTACCAGGATGCCAAGACACGGGAAGTCCGTACCGTCTTCGGATATCCATATCTCAGCTGAAGCCAGAGACATCTTCCCACGAAGACTTATCTCGAAGTCCCTGATGTTGTTGCTGCTTATAAGTTCATGTTCGATCGATATAACCATATTACTTGTAGTATATGTTATCAGGCACCGTCTGTATATTGCGCTTCGTATCCGTTGGTACTGTCGCCCGTGATTCGGACTTCGTATTCTTCTCCAAGGTGTGCTGTCCATTCTATGGGATCCAGATATACTGTGATGCCTTCGGGATAGTTGTTCTCGTAATTGGGATCAGTGTATTCCGTGATTATCCTGAATGTTATCTTGAATGGGATATCTTCCTCTGTTTTTATCTTGAGTTCTTCATCGTTCCATGTGACGATAAGTTCTTCGTCGTGCCCTATCAGTGAGCGGTCTGCATTTGATATGCCGCCGCTATAGTCGCGACCTGCTACGTTGTAATCGTATACGAGAAGTCCGATATCTTCTTTTGTGTCCATCTGAATACGAAGTGCGATCTCATCTTCCCTTACTTTGAACTCCCTGGGGTATAGAATATATCCTGCTACTGCTACCGCTATAAGAAGTATTGCTATGGCGATCTTTTTAGTACCATAAAAAGTGTAATTGTTAGAGAGTAATTAACTCTGACGGTTGCACTTTTTTCTTATAATGAGGGGAAGTAATTGGCCTGACATGCGGTTTTTTGGATTCTTACATCCGTGACATAAACTGTCAGCCAATCCCCTTATTATAAGCATTCGCTTAAGCAGGTAGGGATTAGCTCCCGTGTAACCAACTAAACTGAATGGTAATAAGTGCGGCTTGGAACAATTACTAATTTCAGACCTAGGAGGTGTTACATGATTAGCGTAGGAATTGATGTATCCAAAGAAAAGAGCACAGTTTGCATT
>FWXP01000002.1 GCA_900176545.1 Oscillospiraceae bacterium | reverse complement strand
ACCATCTCAATAAGTGTGAAACCCTTCTTAGACTTCTGAATCTTCTTCATTTTACATTTCCTCCTGGAAGTTATTGAGTTTGTATCTTTAGTATAGCACCTTTTTTCACATATGCAATAGTTTTTTCACATTTTCTTCATATTTCTCAAAAATCTCAAGGATCTAGATTATATAGGCTTTTGATGTCTATCTTTAGGTTTTTCGACTGGTATTATTGTTCGGGGTTTAACTATGCTGGACGTTTTTTAAATTCACGTTATATCTGTATCAACTGCCTTCAATAAAAAAGGAGGAGATGTTACTCTCCTCCTCTTCAGTTACAAAATTCAATCTAAGATCAAACAACACTTGTAACAGAATCGATAGCACTGTTGTGTGCAGAAATAGATGCAGCTGCGTTATCAGCTCTTGAAAGATATCCGCCGATACCAAGGATAAGTACTGCAGCAAGGATAACGATGATAGCGATAACGAGTACCATCTCAATAAGTGTGAAACCCTTCTTAGACTTCTGGATCTTCTTCATTCTAGATTTCCTCCTTTTCATTTCTCAAGGGTTTCATTCTACCATTGTATTCTTATCAATCAATTCAAATTCCTTTACTATATTTCATTATCTTTCTATTTATATCTATTTCGGATTTCTTACAATCAAAACGGCTGATCTCATAATGAGATCAGCCGTTTATATACTGTGCTAATTCACAACAGAATATTTGCTATTAGTTGTCATCAACAAGTGAAGGATCAACATCAGCATCGGGATCAACGTCATCATCCGGGCTTGTTGTGCTTCCGCCTGTCGGTCCGAGTGCTCCACCATCCAGGTTCTCGAGACCAAGAGCTGTAGCAACATCAGACTGATTAACAAGGTTAGCCCAAGTCTGAACAGAATAGTATGCTGCGAAAGGTCTCTCTCTGTCAGTAGCATCTGCTCTGTTCATGATGCAACCGTACCACTCGCTTCCGGAATCATCAACATAGAAAGGCATACCGATGAAGCCGTGATCTGTAGCGATATCTGTAGCTCCGTGCCATGAAACATAAGGAGCAGATGTATCAGGCTCAGATACACGATCGATGAATGTAGCACTATAGAAATCGATAGTTGCATACATGAGGATATAACCGGACTTCTCCTCGACTGCTATCCTGGATACCTTGATGCAATCCTCATTCGTCTGCTCGATCTGGTGAAGTGCTGCAAGGAATTCATCATAACCTTCTCTGGAGTTCATGCCTGTATATGTTCTATCTGCCATAAATGCATCGTAGATCTCTTCCTGAGGGATTCCATTCTCATCGTAGAGTGTATTCTCTCTAATACCATCATCACCGCCGTAGGAGCTTACATTCCAACCATCAGATGTTGAGTAAGTAACCTTTACCGACTTGATAATTACGTTATCATCTGCCATTGTACCGTCGGGAAGAACGATATCGGGAGCGGCAGAATCCTCTGTCTCGAATTTTACGAGCCACTTACAATCATTCTCTTCGAATACATTCAATACCCACTGTGCAAGGCACTCAGTATTGATATTGGGAAGGAATGTCTGCTCGATAACTGCGATATCAGCCTCGATATTCTCGATCTCAGCTCTTGTTGCTTCATTCTGCTCAGCAAGTGCATCATAGTAATCCTTCTGAGCCTGGAGAGCTTCTCTCTCAACCTTGAGCTCAGCAGTAGAATTGTTGAGCATTCTTATGGGTCCTACATAAAGGATAACGCACAATAAGAATATTCCGAAAATTATAAATAGATTTCTCTCACGAGAGCCTAAGTTGTTCATGCTTCTCCTCCTTCTGCGGCCTCATCTGTAACCACTACTGTATAGTGAAGTTCAATACTCATATTACCTGCCGCTCTTCCGGAGATTGCGTTATTAGCTACGATAGCATTGAACTCATCCTCTGTAACAGCTACACCATCGACAAGAACGTTTGAAAGCTGATATGAAACACCATTTACTTCAAGTGTTGCAATATCGGGAATCTCATACGTACTTCCTGTAGCATAAGCAGTTGTGGTAACGCCGCCAACGGCTGTAACACCAAGCTCACTGTCAACTACCTTGCTTACAGAGATGTAGGAATCAACTGTAAGATCACCTGTGATAACGAAGGAATAGTATGTATTGATACTGATAATGCTTCCGTCCTCAGGATCTTCAGTAGCTCTATTGACATGCTCAACTACAAGGTTCAGAGGAGTTGAGAATACATCGGAAGCCTGAAGCATGTTAGTAATGTTAGCTGCCTCATAGTAATTAAATGTATATCCCTCAATAGTCATCTGAGTACCTGTAATCTCGTACTTGGAGATGTATGTTGTATTAGGGATATTGGATCCGATGAGATTTGCAAGATCTGTTGTAGCGGAAGGAGTCTCATCTACTATCCTTCTCATCTCGGAGATAGTATAGAAATACTGATTCCTTGCGATGACCTCCTGCTCGAGATTCTTAGCTTCGATGTCAAGATTTGCGTACTTGGGATCCTGAAGCTCGACCGTGAGATCATTTACCTGACCCTGGACTCTGAGATTGTTGAACAATGCCCAACCTGTCCAAAGTACGAAAAATCCTACTACTATCAAGGCTGCCAAAACAACAATTGCGAGAACTCGCGCTTGCTTTCTAGCCTTTGCGGTAAATTGTGCAAAAAAGTTAAGATCCTTCTTTGCATAACCCTTTGCTGGTCCTAAATTTGCCATCTTCAGCAATCCTCCTTAGTCATTACGAATCAATGCACCACAGCAATTAACAAACTGAGGCAGTGCGAAATCTCTGGGTCCGATAACAGTACTTAATGTATTAAGCACTTCAACCTGAGTACCAAGCTGTCTTGAAAGCTCTTTGTCGATCTTCTTGTAGCTAGCTCCAGAACCGTAAAGGAGACATGTACCGATACTGTCGATGTGGAACTTAGAAATCGAGAACTGTGCAGTTCTTGAAACTGCATCAACAAGATTCTTGAAGTAAGCATTGACAGCACTCTGAAGAGAAGGCATGTCGTTCAGAGACTCGTGCCATACATCGATGTCCTCGAGAGGAACGGCACTCTCAGTGTCAGCCTTTGTGATATTAAGTCTTCTTGCAAGAGATGACTGATTATCTCCGCCACCCTGCATTTTCTTGATAGACTCAGCAACCTGTCTGATATTGGAGTGACCGAACTGAAGTCTTCTTGTAAGGATAGGGAATCCCTTATCCAGGATAGTAACAGTTGTAGTAGCACCGGAAAGCTCGATGAGCATCAATGTTGACTGGTTGATGCTGATGTTTCCGTTAGCGATACCTGAACTAAAGAGCTTCCTTACAGCATTTGCATTAACATCCATTGCAAGGGGGTTAAGATCGATGCTCTTGATGAACTCTCTGTAATCGCTGATCGTATCTGTAGGAACTGCTGTAGCTCTGATCTGAAGCTTATCGGCATTTGTCTCTATATCCTTTGTCTGACCATAAACGATATACTCGATGTTCATATCCTTATTGGTACCCTGACCCATTACCTCGTAACGAACCATATCGTCGAGCTGATCAGGCTTTACCTTAGGAAGTTCAAGGTCTCTTGCGTGAACGAAGGGACCGTCTGTTGTGATGATGCAGTTCTTGTTTCTGATATCAAGTCTTGCGAAAGCGTGCTTGATAGCCATGATTACACCGAATGAATCGGAGATCGCACCATCCGTGATCGCATCGGAATCGAGAGGCACGATGCCGGCCTTATCGATGTAGATGTTACCATTCTTATTATATGTACCAACAGCCAGCTTAAGGTCAGAACTGGATGTATCAAGTACCAAAGTTTGAGAGTTTCCTCCTGATAATAAACCCATTTGTATTCTCCTTCCGTATTACATGATGTCCTTGGCCATCGTGAAGATAGGCAATGCGATAGCACCGACAGTAAGACCGACCATGATAGCCATCAAGATAAGCATGATAGGCTCGAGAGCCGTCGTCATCTTTGTTGTAGCGGAATCTGCTTCGTCTTCGAAGAAATCTGCCGCCTTCTCAAGGATGCTGTCCAATGTACCGGATTCCTCACCGATAGCTGTCATAGCATAGATCATAGGGGGGAACTCTGTGATTCCCTTGATAGCCTTAGAAAGTGAAGTACCCTTTCTGATCTCAAGTCTTGCCTCACCAAGCTTCTTCTCAAGAACCTTGTTATCAAGAGATGCCGCTGTGATCTCAACAGCTGTAAGAACGGAGATACCACTCTTAATAAGTGTGGATACTGTTCTGCAGAATCTTGCAGCACAAGTCATCTTTGTAGCCTTACCAACGATAGGGATCGTGAGCATGAGCTTAGCCCACTGCATTGAACCCTTGTCACTCTTCTTCCAAGTCTGGAAACCGTATACGAGAGCACCGATGACGATAGCGTATACATACCAGTAGTTAACCAGTGAGTTACTTATTGCGATAACAGCCTTTGTCAACTTAGGAAGCTCACCACCGAGATCGGAGATCGTATCAGCTATACCGGGAATAAGGAATGTCATCAATCCGACAGTGATACCGACTGTGAGGAAGAAAAGGATCTTAGGATAGACCATTGCACCGGAGATCTTATTCTTCAATCTTGACTCCTTCATGAAGTGATCTGCAAGACGAGCCATGATCTCATCGAGACGACCGGATTCCTCACCGGCTGATATCATACTGATCATAATGGAAGGAAGTACATCCCTCTGATCCTTGAATGCTTCGGAAAGCGTCTTACCGGACTGGATAGCCTCGTAGATCTCACCTACGCACTTCTTGGATCTCTTCGTTTCCACCTGCTGATACAACATATCGAGTGAACGGATGATAGTTATACCTGCAGAAAGAAGCGAGGATAACTGTCTTGAAATAAGAACGAGTTCCTTGGTATTAAGTCTCTTACTACCAATTTCCATGTTCAGTATTCCAGGACCTTTATCAAGTTCGACCTTAAGGACATACTTGCCTTCGGCCTTAAGACGTCTGGATGCATCAGCGATACTCTGTGCTTCCACGACACCGGTCGACTGCTTGCCCGCATTGTCAAGAACCTGATATCTGAAATTTGCCATATATCATAATCCTCCTATATTATTTCTTTCTTTATACTTAAGCGAAGTCGAGATCTCCGAACAGCGGGCTGTTGGCAGGACCGCCCACGTTATTGATATATCTCTTAAGATCATCGGGGAATCTGCATCTGCTGATAGCAGTATCTCTGGAGATGATCTTACGCTTAACAAGTTCTGCAAGATAGAAATCAAGAGGACACATTCCCTGCTGAAGGCTGGTAGCGATCGTACTGTCGATCTGATAAGTCTTACCTTCACGGATGTTGTTACGAACGGCATCGTTAGCAAGCATGATCTCGAATGCTGCGCAACGACCTCCTGCGATCTTGGGTACGAGTGTCTGACATATAACCGCAACGAGGATGGAACCGAGCTGAACTCTGATCTGATCCTGCTGATGAGGCGGGAATACGTCGATGATACGGTTGACCGTATCGGAAGCACTCGATGTATGAAGTGTAGACATAACCAAGTGACCTGTCTCAGCTGCAGTGATAGCTGTACTGATAGTATCCAGGTCACGCATCTCTCCTACGAGGATAACGTCGGGATCTTCACGGAGTGCAGCTCTCAGAGCGTTAGCGAATGAGAGTGTATCCTCGTGAACTTCTCTCTGGTTGATCATTGCCTCTCCATGCTCGTGAAGATACTCGATAGGCTCCTCAAGAGTAAGGATATGACACTTCTTTACACTGTTGATATGACCTACCATTGCAGCAAGTGTTGTAGACTTACCGGAACCCGTAGGACCTGTAACAAGGATAAGTCCACGGGGCTTGAGAGCTACTTCCTTAAAGAGTGAAGGAAGACCGAGTCTCTCACATGTAGGGATCTCATTCGTGATAGTTCTTGCTGCAAGAGCATAAGCACCACGCTGCTTGTAGATATTACATCTGAATCTGCTGTAATCAGCAACGACATATGAGAAGTCGATCTCACCACGCTCAGCAAGGTACTGCTGTCTTGACTTATCGATCATGGACTTACAGAGGAACTCTGTATCAGCCGCTGTCAGGATCTGGCCGCTCAAGGGCATGAGCTCACCGCTGACTCTGATCATGGGAGGAAGTCCGACGGTGATATGAGTATCGGATGCTCCTCTCTTTACTGCTTCAGCCAAAATGGCTTCCATCGTTAAGCTAAATTCTTCCACAGTTATAAAACCTCCTTAGCCGTCTACTGAATAAGCTACTCTGTTCATCTCATCTACGGTCGAGATACCCTCGAGGCACAACGCAGCCGCAGAATCTACGAGCATATATGTTCCTTCCTTGATAGCAAGCTGCTTCATCTCTTCTTCACTTGCTCGCTTCTCAAGAAGGACCTTCATGCCCTTTGTTATGATAACTACTTCATGGATGGCAATACGTCCCTTATAACCACTGCCGTTACACTCCGGGCAACCTTCTCCGCGATAGAGCTTCTGTCCGGGTTCAAGCTTGAGCTTTTCCATCTCGTACTCGTCGGGATCGTAAGGCTTTCTGCACTCTGTGCAGATACGTCTTACAAGTCTCTGAGCGACGACTCCGACAAGAGCAGATGAAACCATGTAAGGCTCAAGTCCCATATCTATAAGTCTGTTGATAGACGATACAGCATCATTTGTATGGATAGTACTGAAAACAAGGTGTCCGGTGATTGCAGCTCGCATGGCGATCTCTGCTGTCTCACCGTCACGGATCTCACCGACAAGGATAATATCAGGGTCCTGACGGAGAATAGAACGAAGACCGCTGGCGAATGTCATTCCGGCCTTGGCATTAACCTGTACCTGATTAAGACCGGGAATACGGATCTCGACAGGGTCCTCAACAGTGATGATATTTGTCTCGGGAGTATTCTTCTCGGAAAGAAGCGTATAAAGAGTAGTCGTCTTACCTGAACCTGTAGGACCGGAGATAAGGCAGATACCCTGGGGAACCTTAATGATCTTATCGATCAGCTCATTATTGTGATCACTGATACCCAAGTATTTTCTGTTAAGGTTACCGTCGTTCTTTGCGAGGATACGGATAACGGTCTTCTCACCTGTGATACAAGGAAGAATGGATACACGCATGTCGACCTTCTCACCGTTGATCTCAGTCTGGATACGACCGTCCTGAGGGATACGCTTCTCGGCGATATTCATTCCGCCGAGGATCTTGATCCTTGTTATGATTGCATCTTTGGCATTGATGGGAGAGCTCATTACTTCCTGCATTACACCGTCGATACGGATACGAACCCTTATCCTGTCTTCCATGGGCTCGATATGGATATCGGAAGATCCGGATCTGATAGCCATGTCGATCATGGAATTAACGAGCTTAACTACAGGTGCACTGTTAACGGCCTCACTGATCTCATCACTGATACCCTCGAGCTCGTCGGAAGCAAGATCGGCGTTAAGTTCCTGAGCGGCCTGCTGTGCACTCTCTCTTCCGTATGTTGCATGGATAGTGTTCATGATGCCCGTTCTTGTAGCGAGCATAAGGTCTATCTCATAACCCGTACGGAACTGCAGATCATCCTGGACCAAAATGTTAAGCGGGTCATCGATAGCTACAACGAGCTTATCGTCATTAAAGCCGATAGGAACGACTACATTCTCTTCACAGAACTTCTCGTCAAGGAGAGCCGTTGCCTTGGAATCGACATCAATGCTGGACAGATCGATGATCGGATAGCTGTACTGGCTGGATACCGCGCGTAAGATATCGAATTCAGACATCAAGCCCATCTCCGTGATAACTTCACCGAGCCTTCTTCCGCTTTCCTTCTGAACACTTAACGCTTCGGCCAATTCTGCAGCAGTCAGGAATCCGCTCTCAATGAGAATGTCTCCTAATCTCTTCATCAAATGCCTCCAAATTTAACGTTAAACTTAAGAACATAATCGGGATTCAACAAGGTGTTGAAAAGGGCATGGTTTACCCCAAAAATACCCCAAATATGTATTTATGAGTGTACAACACGGCATGACAAAAAACAAGTTTTTTTATTATTTTCTTTGTGTAACATATTATATAAGAAATAAGAAGATATTTTGTGTTATTATTACTTTCACGGAGGCTTGTTTTGTATGAACGTCTATACTTTTTTGCATGTGTATTACGCCGTATTCTCGCTGCTCTTCGGAATAGTTCTCGGCAGTTTTTTAAATGTTGTCATATACCGTCTTCCTGCGGGCAGGACGATATCAAAGGGAAGGTCCAACTGCATGACATGCGGACACACCCTGGCGGCAAAGGATCTTGTTCCCCTGTTCAGCTGGCTCTTCCTTAGGGGCAAATGCCGTTATTGCGGCGCTCCCATCGCTTCCCGATACGCCAAGATCGAGAGCCTTACCGGAGTGGTCTTCTTCCTTACTTCCATTACTACTCTCGACGCCATCGTCTGCGTAGTCAACCGCGAGATGATCTATTTTCTCTATCTCATCTATGCAGTCCTCTTTATGATAGTTATGTGTACCGTCATTCCCGCGATGATGATTTGGCACGACACTACCAAGGGCTTTGTACAGCTCGCCGGCATATCACTGGCGCTCTCTGCCATAGCTTGCGTGATAGCTCAGGTCATCTCAGCTTCTTCCGACTATGTTATGGCAATAGTAAGATTCCTCATAGTCATTGCAGCTTTCCCCCTTCTTACATGGATCGGTTCAAAGCTCTTTAAGACCGCTTACACAAAGAACGATCTTTTCATGGATCTTACTTTCGCGGGTGCTACCACCTTTGAGCACCTTCTCTGCCCCAAGAGCTTTTCGTTCTGGGTATTCCTCTTCCCTGTCGTATACTGCATCGTAAGAAGCGCTCTCAAGGGAAAGAAGAATGATAAGTTCGCAGGGATCATCTATTTTGTTATAATGATCGCGGCCATCACGATATCTTATATCTACCGTCTGGCTACAGTATAAAAGGAAATTTAGATATATAAAACCTATTTAATATATAAGAACACGGAGGTATTTATGTCAGGTCACTCGAAATGGAGCAACATCAAGAGAAAGAAAGAAGCATCAGATGCTGCAAAGGGAGCTATCTTCACAAAGCTCGCAAAGGAGCTCGCAGTTGCGGTAAAGGCAGGCGGCCCCGATCCTGACGGAAATTCAAGACTTAAGGATGTCATCTCCAAGGCAAAGGCTGCAAACATGCCTAACGATAACATCAACAGAGCTATCAAGAAGGCTGCAGGCGCAGGCGAGGGAGACGATTACGAAGAGATCACATACGAGGGTTACGGTCCCGGCGGAGTTGCCATCATGGTACGTACTCTTACAAATAACCGTAACAGAACTGCTGCTGACGTACGTCACATCTTCTCCAAGTACGGCGGAGCAATGGGCGTTACCGGAAGCGTATCCTTCCTCTTTGAGGAAAAGGGCGTTATCCTTATCTCCAAGGAAGACTACGAGGATGAGGACACGGTCATGATGGATGCACTCGACTGCGGAGCTGCCGACTTCGTATCCGAGGAAGAGTACTACGAGGTGGATATCGCACCCGACGACTACTATGCCGTAAAGGACGCACTCGAAGCAAAGGGCTATTCCTTCCTTGATTCCAGCCTCGGTCCCGTAGCTACTACATCCGCTGAAGTAACAGACGACGAGATCACTTCCAACCTCGAGAAGATGCTCGACATGATGGAAGAGAACGAAGATATCCAAGAGGTATATCACAACTGGGATAACTGATGTCCGAAGAACTGGAAAGCAAGAACAATACTAACGGAACCCCCGCTACCGGGCAGGCTCCTGCAGTAAATCGGGGACGAAGACTTATCCCCGAGCTTCGTTCTACGCTCCGAAAGACACCCTTTTCCCACGAGGATAAATCCCATAAAGCCGCGCCGGAGTACACACTCGACGATATAGCAGGCAATGAGAAGCTCGCAAGAGAAGCACTCTCGCACATAGCTGTCATTGCTTTTGTAGGACAGTCCGGTACCGGTAAGAGCACAAGAGCTATCGCCGTAGCGAAAGCAAACGACATCAGATATCTGATAGACGACGGACTTCTTATAAACGGAAGCCGTATCGTCGCGGGTACATCCGCCAAGAAGGCGCCCACCAAGATGGAATCGGTACGTCAGGCACTCTTTGCCGACGAGCTCAGGTCCTCTGTCATGAGACGAGCCTTGATAGAGAATAAGCCCGACGCGCTGATGATCCTGGGCACCTCGGATTCCATGCTCTCCAAGATATGCAATAATCTCTGGCTCCACCAGCCTTCGATGCTCATAAGGATCGAAGACGTCTCTACTGAAGAAGAGCGAAGGAGTGCCAGAAATACCAGGATGACGGAAGGTATGCATACCATTCCCGTTCCCAGCATGGAGATCAAGCATGAATTCTCGGGATATTTCTCCGATCCCTTGAGCAGGATAAGGAAGAGACTGGAACTGGACAAGACCCCCATCCCTACCGATACGGATTCGGACAGGACGATGGTCCGTCCCACATTCTCTTCCCTGGGATCCTACTCTATCTCCGACGATGCTCTCCTGGACCTTATAAGGATCGTCATCGCCAAGATACCCGGTGTCGGATGCATCGACGGTTTTAAGACCGAGACCAGGACCATCGGAGTAGTGGTGAGCCTGGAGATAGCTCTGCTGTACGGATACGACGCCCAGAGCGTCCTTCTGGAGGTACAGCAGAAGATAGGAAGCAATATCGAGGAATTTACTTCCATCACCATAGTGGCAATAAATGTCAGAGCCGTAAGGCTCCTTCACTCCAAGGAGGTAATATGAGCGTAGAGAAGATATATACCATCCCGGTAAACGAGGCATACGAATCGGACTGTGAATGTCCCTTATGCGCCCTTAAGAAGAAGGTCGAGAACGACTATCTTGAATATTATCTGGGACCCTCGCTGATGGAGCCCGACACCAGGGTAGTGACCAACAAGACCGGCTTTTGTCCCGAACATATGGGCAAGCTCAATCTGAAGGAAGCTAACCGTCTGGGATTAGGACTCATGCTCCATACTCACCTCAAGGACTATAACGATGAGATCACGCCGCTCATAAATAACGCGGCTCCCGGTAAAGCAACCCTCCTTAAGGGAAGAAATACAGACTACAAGGCGAAGCTCACAGCCATCGCCGACAAGATAGATGCCAGGACAAAGTCCTGTCCCATCTGCGAGAAGGTGAACTATACCCTGGATCGATATGCGGAAGTAATAGTATATCTTTTCGCCAAGGATCCCGCCTTCAAGGAGAAGCTGTCGGCTCATTACCACTGTCTTCCCCATCTGGCGCTGCTCTTAAGGACTGCCGCAGCCAAGATGTCGCAGAATGACGCGGCGGACTTCCTTCCCCTTATCGCAAAGACCAATGAAGATGCTTTCAAGGCTCTGATCGACGACGTAGAGTGGTTCACATTGAAGTTCGACTACAGAAATACGGATAAGCCCTGGGGTACTGCAAAGAATTCCATACAGCGCTCCATGAGATTCCTATCCGAGGACAGGAGTGAGTTCGATGAGAAACGATCCGGAAAACAGAACTGAGATAGAAGTCTTTAACGAGATCGAACTGGACGAGCATCCCCGCGAACTGACGGTACTTATATCCAGGAATTACTATTCCGAGGACAGTGAGACCGGAAGGGACCTTCTGTCTGCATTTATCGAGACCTTGCTTTCCAAGGCGGCGTCAGGCAATCTCGTACTCTTTATAAACGGTACCGGAGTCAAGCTCCTGGCATCTTCCCTGATGACGGAGCTCATCGCATCGGCAGGCATCGTATATATCTGCTCGGATTCCCTCAAGGCATACGATGTCGACTGCGAGATAGAAGGCAATATCGTATCCCTGACTTCCGCGTCTTTCTTCGAAGAAGTGCTCAAGTACAGGCCTTCGATCTCCATCTGACAAGCACATATTAAAGGCCTTACGGATAACATCCGCAAGGCCTTCTTTCTATCACTATCACCTTATCTTATGTGACATACCTCGATAAAATCCGGTTTATCCTCAACACCGTCAGGACCGCTGAATGCTACCTGCACGGACCCGGTAGCATAGTCTATGATTATGAGCTGTGCGCTTCCGTTGCTGTGTACGTTCTGAACGGCATACTGATCGACCGTCTCCTGAGTGATCATATCCTTAACGTCAGCTACCGAGAACTGATCCGTCTCCAGTACCCACTCGTTATACTTGGCAAACCTGATCACATTGGAATCACGTCCGGTAAATCCGTCCTGATTACCTTCGGACGTAAAAGAATTCACTATACACAGAGAATCGGTACTGTCCCAGGAAAGTCCTGCGAATATGGGTGTATCAGCATCGCGAAGTACTGAATGACCTATGCCGCTCTCTGCCACCTGATCGGTACAATCCTCTGCGCAGAAGGCATCGGTACCGTCGGTTATGGTAAGGTTATGGCACCATGTAAAATCCCCGCTCTCACCTACCATGAACTCACCGACTTCTCTTGCAGCAGAGTATTCCTCAAGCGCATAACGCAGCTCCATGGTATAGCACTTCCTGCCCTCGCATACATATGCTTCTCCTTCTATGGAACCGACATCGAGGATCGCCGCAAAGACACCGTCGTCATTAACAGCAGAGATGATGTCCAGAAGTCCCAGGACGGATATCGCAGTCATTGAACGATCCCCGTTCTTCATGTGAGTAACGGCATTGATCATGCCCATCTGGTTAGAAGAACCAAGGTTCCACTCGAGATTACGAAGAGTGATCATATCGCCGGTTTCAGTGCGGTCTCCCCAGAGCGTTAAGGCACTGCAGCTGGTGGGACGAAGAGCATCCGGGATCATCTGCATGAGAACTGCTTCCTCGTAACTAAGGGAAGAATCTTCAGTGATGCCGTGCACACCGCCTGATATCGCCTCAGCAAAGGCTGATATCTCCTCCTGATATTCAGGCCTCATGGACGAGAAAAGGATATCTATCCTGCCCTCCACTGCCTCCGCGGAGTATGTTCCGCCGTATGCAGACCTTATGTTCTCGTAAAGATACGGCTCCATCGTGCTAATAAAGTCCGGAAGCTCCTGCCTGACAAGAGATCCGTATGCGGTACCGACCTCAGCTCTCGTGCCGCTCTCGTAGTCCAGCGTAATGTCATAATAGCTCGGCATCACCTTTATGACGCAAAGTCCGTCATCTGATGAATATTCCGCCAGGGGCTCCTCTATGATGCCTTCATCCGTATATATCTTTATCTCTTCCGTATCGTAGGAACCAACGGGTGTCATAGGTGCAGAAGGGTCAGTAATGACAGGAACCGATCTGCCGCAGCCGGTAAAGAACACTGCCGCCGCCAGAAGTAATAAAGGTGTTTTCCTTAATCTGTTCATCATTCGTTTCTCACTTTCCATATCTGTATCTTGTCAGTAAGCTTTGACATGAAGCCTATGACAACGGCAAGTCCTCCGATAACGCATAAAGGCACTATTACATAGTTCGCCACAGGCAGGACCTTGAACTTAAAGCCGGAGCTCTTCATGACATTTGCAAAGATATTGCCTATAAAGCCGTTACCTGCGGTCTCCAGGAAGACATATGTAAGGATCAGGGAGAATACCGACAGGAGCATCAGCCTTAAGAAATGCCATGACCTTATGACTTTCCTGTCAAATCCCATGCTCTTGAGAAGCGCGATATCCGCCGTCTCCTCATCTAAGAAGATGTTCTCGTACAAGGTAGTAAGGAGGATCAGCACTACTGCACATATCAGGGACACTAAAGTGATTATGAGCCTGAACATCTCCTGATAACCGGTAAGGAAGTTGGGCATTACCTCATCCCTATTAAGTATCGTTACTTCCCCGTCGGGATACAGAGACTGCATCCTGTCTATATATTCATCATACTCGCTTGCCGGAACATCCAGGACACAGCTGAATATATCGCTCGTATCAACACCCGATCCGTCAAATTCATCTCCCATAAAGAGCGTAGGCGAATTGGTTCCGAACCGGTCCACCATTCCCGTTACTATGAAGTCTTCTTTCACCTTACGGAAAGTTGTGTGGTCTTCGGTATATTTGTCGTACTCGATGGTAACGGTATCTCCTATCTCGATGCCTTTCTCCTGTGCGCTATAGTATCCGATGGCAACTTCGTTATAGAGCACGGGAGCATTACCTGAGATGTACCAGATCTCCGAAGAAGGAGCTCTGCTCCAAATGATATTACATACCGTCTCTCCGTCTTCGCAGCTCAATACGCCCAGTCCGATGTTACAAACGGTGATCTCGGCAGGAATGTCATTCTCCTCAAAGTCCTTGTTCAGGACGTCCATGACTCCCTCGAAGCTTCCTGCTCCGCCTAAAAGGCGGTCGTAGTATGAATCCTCCACTTTGACCATGAAGTCGAGCTGTCCATTTTGAAAGTATCTATGGGCATAGTCGATGTTCATTATGGAATCGTTGAGCCTTACGACAAAGAGCACGACGCTGATACCCAGGATATATGCAAGGATCAGGAGGATATATCTCTTGAATCCTCGAAGGATATCACTTATCGCCAGGAACAACGGCACGGGCATATGCTTCTTCGTATTGAGGGAAAGACCCGGAAGCGCCGTAAACCTCTCGCCCCTGCTCTCACCGTGAATGGCATCTATGACACTGATCCTGTTCATCCTTCTAAGAGCCGTGAAGCTGAAGAGGATGATAAGGAGTACCGTCGCAAGGCTCGCCAGGACACCGATAAGGATCATCATGCTCGCATCGGGATACATGACGTTCATGACGAACTTGTTGAAAAGAAGCTTACTTAAGAAGAATCCCAGAGGAAGTCCCACGAGACCTCCCACCAGAGCAAAGAAGAGATACTTAACGATAAAGAGGGTCTTATACGACAGCGACCATACCCCTATAGCCTTCATCATTCCTATCTCGCGCTCTTCTCTCTTGATGGCCGATTTGAGGCTGAAATCTATGGTGATCATCGTCATTGCCATAACAGCTACGGCTACGATCAGCATGCATATGGATACGATGAGTGCAAAGAGTCCGTCATTGGACATGAAGAGCACCCTTGTGCCATATCCTTCCGTGTGATAATACTCGAAGTCCAGCATCAGATCCGTAGCACTGTCTCTTAAGGCAGAGATGTAGTCATAATCTCCCGGAGCTATCGTACATGTGAACATTTCCGACTTTACAGGGCACTCGGAATAGAAGATCTCCTTATCCCTGTCGCTTAGGTACATCCTGTCCATCTGAGCGGAAGCGGGATTCATGAATATCACGGATATAACGTATTCGTAGGTATTTCCGTACTGAGTAGTAAGGCGGACCTTATCTCCTGTCTGAAGACCGAACCTGTTGGCCAGTATCTGAGATACCGCCACGCAGCCGTTCTCTACATCAAAATACTGATTATCGAAGTCTATGGGCCTGTCATATCCGTCGGGTACAGAAAGTATCAAAAGACCGGAAGAATAGTGAACCTCATCCGTCTCCTTGCCCGGCATCTCGATGCAGGTAAAACTTTGGAATACCGCCTCACCATATACATGATCTCCGATGATCGGGATCTCATCCAGGCCACGCTCGAACTTTTCCCTGTTACCGTCCGCATCGGATATGCTCTTATCCAGAAGAAAGTAAACATCCGACGAATTACATCTGTCATAGGTCTTCTGCTCACCTCCGAAGAGCGAATAAAGGAGCGTGGAACCGATGACCATGAACATTACTGCCGCGATCATAAAAACAAAGGTTACGACATTAAGGCCCGGCTTATCCTTGATGTCCCTTCGAAGCATTCTTAAGTACATATTACCATCCCATCTCCTCGAGCCAGTTTCTTACCTGACGTTCCCTGGAAGTCAGATCATTTTCTTCCTTGATCTTGCCCAGGATGAGCTCACCTTTTATGTTGCCGTCGACAAGGTAGATTATCCTGTCGGAGATGGAAGCCACCTTCTCGCTGTGAGTTACCATGAGGACCGTTGTTCCCATGCGGTTGGCATCCACGAGCCTGTTCATGACTTCGCCTGAAGCCTTGGAGTTAAGGGCTCCCGTGGGCTCATCCGCAAATATGACCTTGGGATGATTGATAAGAGCTCTGCAAAGGCAAGCCCTCTGAAGCTGTCCGCCTGATACTTCCGTGATCTCACGGTCTGCCTCGTCTATGATGCCGAGTTTTCTCATGAGCTCCTCGGCTTCCTTTCTGATCTCTTCCCTGGGCTTTATCTTCGCCTGAAATCCCGGAAGCACTATATTATCTATGATGCTCAGTTTCTTCATCATATACATCTGCTGGAATACAAAGCCCATCTTCAGAAGGCGAAGGCTCACCAGCTGCTTCTCCTTCATGGCGGATATCTCTTCTCCGTCGAAGAAGACGCTTCCCGCGGTGACATTATCCATTCCGCTCACGGTATAAAGGAGTGTGGACTTTCCGGATCCCGAAGGACCCATGACCGTGACGAACTCACCTTCCTCTACGGAAAAGTTCACGTTCTGCAGTACGTTATTGCTCTGTTTGTTGATTATATAAGTCTTACAAAGGTCTTTTGTCTTGATGACAGTGCTCATATATCTTCCTCCATATATCATCTATGAGCACTATTCTGACGATTTACTATTAAAAAATCATTAAAGCGGTAAGAACACTTCGAATTCGGTCTCTTTGGTCTCTTCCAGATACCTTACGGATATGTCTCCTCCGAGCTTTCCTGCTATGAGCTTAGCTTCGTATAAGCCGAGGCCGTTGCCTTCTGTATCCTCTGCGTTGGATCCTCTCCAGAAGCTCCTGAATACATACGGCATCTCGCTTTCGGGTATGCGGCTTCCTTTGTTGCTGACCGTAAAGGTATAGCCGTCGTCGTTCTTGTCGGTAACGATCCTTATTCCCGTTCCGTCTCCGTACTTAACGGCATTTTCCACAAGCTGCGTCAGTATCCTTTCGAGGCCCTCCTTATCGGATTCTATGAGCACGTTGCTCCTTATGTCTATGCTGTATGGTATCCTTAATACGCTGAGCCTGTTGTCATACTCCGTGCGGATAAAATCTTCCAGCTCACCCGGGTAGAAAGCCTCCACATGCGGCTCGAATACAACGACGCTGCCGGAAGCGCTGTCCAGCAGCTCCTTAAGGAGTTCCGTTATGTCGTCCGCGTTCTTGGCGATCTTATCTGCTACCTCGGAGTCTTTCGCATCAGGAATGCCGTCATCCCTGTAAAGGCCGCTCTTTATGGCTTCCGAGTAGAGCTTTATGTTGGCAACAGGAGTCTTTATGCCGTGCGCTATGGTAGATACCAGCGTCAGCTGCTCCTTCTCGAGCCTGCGAAGCTTCTTCGTCTCTCCCGAAAGGCGGTCGCGCAGCATGTTCATACCCCATATATACTTTCCGAAATACCTGTTCCTGGACTCAGGCAGCATCGCGGAATCCGTGTTCTTTGCTATCCTTTCCGGATATTCCGACAATCTGTTGAAAGGAAGTATCACCTTCCTGTCTATATAAAGGAAGAAGGCGGAAGATACAAGGAAGCATATAACTACAACAGCCTCGCATAAGACTATGGTGCCGGTCTTACTGTCATCTTCAAAAGAAAATACGAGAAAACCTTTTATCTCACCGTCTTCACGGATACTCCAGATGTAATCTGCGCCCACAACCTCCGAATACGATCCTTCTTCTTCCTCCGGACGCACGAAAGTGATATCTGACGGCACATTAGAGTTTCCGTACTCCGCCGCGAAGTCCGTGGAAGATACTATGGAAGAAAGCTTTCCTTCGATATCATCCGTATCTGCCTGCGTCAGCTCGTGAGCGACTCTGTTCATGAGAGTCTGCCTTTGTCCCTGCTCCTTCTCGGAAGTCATCTCTATAAAGAGATACACTGCCACGCCTATAAAAAGGCATGTCAGAAAGAGGAAGATGTACTTTCCTATATACTTTCGCATTACTTATTTACCAGCCCGAACCTGTATCCTACTCTCCATATGGTATGGATATACTTGGGATTCTTGGGATCATCTTCTATCTTCTCGCGAAGCCACCTTATATATACTGCCAGAGTGGATATCTCGGTCATGCAGTCAGATCCCCATACGGCATCAAAGAGTGCTTCCTTACGGATGGCCTTATCGGGATTTTTAAGAAAATATATGAGGATATCAAGTTCCTTGCCGTTTACGGGGATGACCCTGTCCCCTTTTCTTACCGTCATGTCATCCAGGTCGATATGTATATCATCATAGGAAAGCTCTTTACGCTCCTGCGCCATATCATAATTGCGGCGAAGGATAGCCTTTATCTTTGAAAGGAGCACAGGCATGGAGAAAGGCTTCTCCACATAATCGTCCGCACCTACATCAAGACCTAATATCTTGCTCTGGTCGTCATTTCTGGCGCTCATCATGAGGACCGGAAGTCCCAGTTCCTTACGTATGATGCGAAGTGTCTCATAACCGTCAAATCCGGGGAGCATGACATCCAGGAGCATCAGACGGAACTTATCTTCCTTGAGCGCCAGTATGCCTTCTTCACCCGTCATCTTCCAGGTGACGGTATAGCCTTCCCTTGTCAGAAAGTCACGCATGAGCGCTCCTAATTCTTCATTATCTTCTACGATCAGGATGTCTTTCATATCAACACTTCCCCAAGATGTTTATATATTAAATGTTAACACGACTTATCGGGAAAATAGCCATGAATGATCAAAAAAGACCTTGCGGCTTTATGTCGTAAGGTCTTTTTCTTATCTCTTTTAAAGCTTATCAGCCCCAGACTTCCTCGGCGATCTCCTTAACGAGCTTGAGCTTATTCCACTGCTCCTCCTCCGTGAGCTTATTACCGATCTCACATGAAGCGAATCCGCACTGAGGGCTTAAGTAGAGCCTGTCGAGGGGAACATACTTAGCTGCCTCATGTATCCTGTCGATTATAACCTTCTTGTCCTCGAGAACAGGTGACTTGGTAGTGATAAGACCAAGAACGACCTTCTTGTCGGGTGATACCTTGGAAAGAGGCTCGAATCCGCCGGATCTCTCATCGTCATACTCCAGGAAGAGAGCATCAACGTTCTCTCTTGCGAAGACCTGGTCTGCAACACTGTCATAAGCGCCGCTGGTAAAGTATGTGGAATGGTAGTTACCTCTGCAGATATGGGAATTAATGACCATATCCTCAGGCTTGCCCTCAAGAGCCAGGTTATTGACCTTAAGGAGCTGCTCCTTTACGTCTTCGAGGTCGATACCAAGAGATGCATATCTCTGCTTAGCTGCATCTCCTACGAGAGCACCCCATGTGCAGTCATCAAGCTGAAGATTACGGCAGCCTGCATCGTAGAACTGCTTGATGACATCCCGGTAAGCCTTAGCGATATCCTCGATAAGCTCATCGTTAGTAGCATAGAACATTCTCGTATTCTCGAAGTTAGCAGGGATTATCATCTGCTGGAACATCTGAGCGGGAGCGGGGATAGTATACTTTGCTACAGTATTCTCATCCTCGAACTGCTTCAGGAACTTAAAATACTCTACGAAAGGATGATCCTTAGCCTTTACCTTACCTACGAGGTACGTATCATCAAGTACTGCAAGCTCGTCATTGAACTGTACCCCCCTGCCGGTAGCCTCGTGATCTACGCCCTCGAAGCCCCACATGAAGTCCAGATGCCAGAATGTTCTTCTGAACTCACCGTCTGTAATAACGTGGAATCCGAGTTCCTTCTGCTTAGCGACAACCTTAGTGATCTCTTCGTTGATGATCTTGTCGAACTCATCTTCTGTGATCTTGCCTTCCTTAAACGCTGCCTTAGCATCCTTTAATGCCTGAGGGCGAAGGAAGCTTCCTACATAGTCATAGCGAAATGGTGTTCTTAACTTGCTCATATTCTTTATACTCCTGTATTTCCTTGTTTTTCACAGGTTCGATTATAAGACCACCAACTTAGTAGGTAAAATATGTATTACTCATCGCTTGCTATCGCTTTTGGCTATGGCGCCACAAACGATCGATCGTCTACAGGTAGCAGCAGGCACTTCATCGCAAAATAGGCAGTAATCTCACGCCGAATAATGCGATGGAATTGCGATGAATGATCATATCGCAAAACAGACAGTAAAATACGGACGATTTTTGCGATGAAATTGCGATGAGCCTCTTCACAGAAGTAAAACATCCCCGAAGCCTAAGCTCCGGGGATGGATAACACTTTAGAAAATGCTGATATTACTTACCTTCTGCGATGGCCGCCTGCGCAGCTGCGAGACGTGCTATAGGTACACGGAAAGGCGAGCAGGATACATAGTCGAGACCGATCTTATGGCAGAACTCGACAGATGAAGGATCACCGCCGTGCTCACCGCAGATACCTACGTGGAGATCGGGGTTAACAGGCTTACCGAGCTTGATAGCCATCTCCATGAGCTTGCCGACACCGGTCTGATCGAGCTTAACGAAAGGATCAGACTCGAAGATCTTCGTATCGTAGTAGGAAGGAAGGAACTTGCCTGCATCGTCACGGGAGAAGCCGTATGTCATCTGTGTAAGGTCGTTAGTACCGAAGCAGAAGAACTCGGCTTCCTTAGCGATCTCATCAGCCGTAAGGGCAGCTCTGGGGATCTCGATCATGGTACCTACGGAGTACTCAATATCTATACCTGCTGCTGCGATCTCAGCGTCTGCTGTCTCTACTACAACGTTCTTAACGAACTTCAATTCATTTACCTCACATACGAGAGGGATCATGATCTCAGGCTTGATAGCCCAGTCAGGATGAGCCTTCTTGACCTCGATAGCAGCTCTGATGACAGCCTTTGTCTGCATCTTGGCGATCTCGGGATATGTAACAGTAAGACGGCATCCTCTGTGGCCCATCATGGGGTTGAACTCATGAAGCGAAGAGATGATAGCCTTGATATCCTCTACGGACTTACCCTGGGAATCAGCGAGCTTCTTGATGTCAGCCTCTTCCGTAGGAACGAACTCATGAAGCGGGGGATCTAAGAATCTTATTGTAACGGGATATCCCTCAAGAGCCTCGTAGAGAGCCTTAAAGTCGCCCTGCTGATAAGGAAGGATCTTATCAAGAGCCGCTTCTCTCTCTTCAACCGTATCGGAGCAGATCATCTCACGGAAAGCAGCGATCCTGTCTTCTTCGAAGAACATGTGCTCCGTACGGCAAAGACCGATACCCTCGGCACCGAGCTCACGAGCTCTCTTTGCATCTGCGGGTGTATCTGCATTTGTTCTTACCTTAAGTCTTCTGAACTTATCGGCCCAGGCCATAACTGTTCCGAAGTTACCGTCTATCTTAGCATCTACCGTAGGGATTATGCCGTCGTAGATATTACCTGTAGAACCGTCAATAGAGATGTAATCACCCTCTGTATATGTCTTGCCTGCGAGAGTAAACTTCTTAGCCTCTTCATCCATGTTGATGTCGCCGCAGCCGGATACACAGCAGGTACCCATACCTCTTGCAACTACTGCAGCATGAGATGTCATACCGCCTCTTACGGTGAGGATACCCTGAGCAGCCTTCATACCCGTGATATCTTCGGGAGATGTCTCTAGTCTTACGAGGATGACCTTCTCGCCTCTTTCTGCCCATTCAACTGCGTCGTCAGCCGTAAATACTACCTTACCGCAAGCAGCTCCGGGAGAAGCACCGAGACCCTTACCTGCAGCCTTAGCAGCCTTAAGAGCAGCGATGTCGAACTGAGGGTGAAGGAGTGTATCGAGGTTTCTGGGATCGATCATTGCAACAGCCTCAGCCTCTGTCTTATGGCCTTCCTTAACGAGGTCGACAGCGATCTGAAGAGCAGCGGGAGCAGTTCTCTTACCGTTACGGCACTGGAGCATGTAGAGCTTCTTGTTCTCTACCGTGAACTCCATGTCCTGCATGTCGTGGTAGTGATTCTCAAGGATGTCACATACCTTGATGAACTCTGCATATGCTTCAGGAAATTCCTTTTCCATCTGAGCGATGGGCATAGGTGTACGAACACCTGCAACAACGTCCTCGCCCTGAGCATTGATAAGAAACTCACCCATGAGCTTGTTCTCACCTGTGCCGGGATCACGTGTGAATGCAACGCCCGTACCGGACTCGTTATTGAGGTTACCGAATACCATAGGCATTACGTTAACTGCAGTACCCCAGGAATAAGGGATATCGTTGTCTCTTCTGTATACATTCGCACGGGGGTTATCCCATGACTTAAATACGGCCTCGATAGCGAGCTTGAGCTGAACAACGGGATCTGAGGGGAAGTCCTCACCGATCTGGTTCTTATACTCAGCCTTGAACTGCTCTGCAAGAGTCTTAAGGTCAGCGGCAGTAAGCTCTACGTCGAACTCCACGCCCTTCTCTTCCTTCATCTTGTCGATAAGCTGCTCGAAATACTTCTTACCGACTTCCATGACTACGTCAGAGAACATCTGGATAAAACGTCTGTAAGAGTCATATACAAAACGCTCAAAAGCGGGATTGGGATTACCTGCGATCATTGCCGCTACTACTTCATCGTTAAGACCGAGGTTGAGGATAGTATCCATCATGCCGGGCATTGAAGCTCTTGCACCCGAACGAACGGAAACAAGAAGAGGATTCTTAAGATCTCCGAACTTCTTGCCGTTGATCTTCTCCATCTCGTCAACGCCTGCCATAGCCTGTGCCATGATCTCGTCGTTGATCTTACGGCCGTCCTCGTAGTATTTTGTACAAGCCTCCGTCGTGATGGTGAAGCCCTGTGGGACCGGAAGTCCGATCTTAGTCATCTCCGCGAGGTTAGCTCCCTTACCGCCGAGAAGCTCACGCATGCTACCGTTGCCTTCGGTAAACATATAAACGTACTTGGTCATCATAAATCCCCCTTCGATATGATTTTCATTTCATCAAGTTTTTTTATTATAAATAAATATCAGAGGGATTACCATTACCAAATTCTTAATTTACAAACTATTTTTATTCAAATTTTGCATTTACTTACCGATCAGATGCTATTCGCGAACACTTCTGCCATACTCTCCTCAGCTTTAAAGCCCAGTTTGGAAAGAGTGATATCCAAAGCCTTAAGCGTCTCCTTCACTTTCTCCACCCGTGAGTTATTACCCATATGACCGATCCTGATCAGTTTCCCTGCAAATACATCAAAGGAGCCTGCTATAAGGATATTGTGGTCTTGCCTCATGGTAAGAAGGATATCTTCGCTACTTATCCCAACGGGCACTTCAAAGGCAGTCACTGTATTCGAAAAGCCGCTTCTTGCATAAAGCTTCAGCCCTGCCGCAGTGACGGCATTTCGTGTAGCAGAAGCTATCTTCTCGTGCCTTCCGAGGATATCTGGGTCGCTTTCTATATTCTCTATAGCCGCATCAAGTCCCTTTATGTCGCTTATGGGCATCGTGTAGGGAAACCACTTCTCTTCGTAGTAATTAAAGAAGACCTTAAGGTTCGCATAGAAGGAACGTATCGGCGTGCGGCGATCATTTATCGCTTCCTTCGCATCTTCAGATATCACACATATCGTAAGTCCCGGAGGAGCCGAGATCACCTTCTGAGACCCGCCGCAGAGAATGTCGATATAAGTCGCATCCAGATCTTCTCCGAACATGGTCGATACGGCATCGACTACGGTAAGTATTCCGTAGCTTTTAAGTAGCTTCGTGATAGCAAAAGCGTCGTTAAGCATTCCGCTTGGTGTGTCTCCGTGAACCAGTGTCGCATACTTGAAGTTGCTGTCCTTTGAAAGAAATGCCGCAAGTGCATCAAGATCTATCGTCTCGCGGTAATCTCCCGTAAAGAGAACGGGCTCACCGCCGTATATCTTTACAAAATCCTGAAAGCCTTTTCCGAAGACTCCGTTGTCAATAACTAAGACACGGTCCCCTTCTTCAGTCAGAGAAGCACATGCTGCCTCAAGACCTAAGATCCCTTCTCCTCCTAAGATAAGAGTCTCTGCATCTGTCTTAAGAAGCTTACTTATCCTTACGCAGAGTTTCTTGTAATCCTCTACGAAAGACAGATCCAGATCGGGATTCGTGCATGGAATGCTTCTTGCCTGAAGTACATTCTGATAAACCTCTGTAGGGCCGGGAGTCATTATCTTATACATATCTGACACCTACTCTCTTAGCAGCGATCTCCAAAGGCTTTATCGCTATAAGTACCAGTACGGAAGCAAAGACGATCTGAATGATATTGCCGGGAACTGACTGCAAAGGTGCAACTATATTGCCGTAGATGATCCACTCCGCTACGTAGTAACCGACGATCTTTATTACAAGTGCAACAGCAAAAGCCAAAGTATATCGTGAAACACTTTTCTTATTCTCGGTGATCTTTCCTACCGCATATCCCATAAGGCCGACAATAACAAAAGTAAACGGGGCCCATAACACCCATCCTGATATCAGATCAAAAAGTCCCATTCCGACAGCACCGGATACGGCGCCCGCTTTCTTGCCCAGGATTATCGCACAGATAAAGAGCGGTACGTTCCCCAGATGGATAAGCCCTCCGTTACCAAAAGGCAGCTTAACATTAACGAGCATTGTAAATACAAATACCAGAGCCGTAAAAACAGCCGTATATGCTATTGCTTCTATCTTCTTACGATTCGTTGTCTTACTCATATGATTTCCTCTCCACGCTTTAATCATGGAAGGATTTTATAATTCATCTGATCATCTGATAATATTCAAATCTCTATAATTTTATATGACCAGATAATAAGATAGACAATAACGAGAGACACTTTTCTTCCATATAAAACGGCGTCCTTCACACAAAGGACGCCGCATTATTATTCAATTAAGATCTGACGATCAGAAATCGAACTTGCCCTCGAAGAACTCATCGAGCTTATCGATGGGGAATCTTACGTTACCGGGCTCGTACTCGACATTTGCCATAGTATCGCGCTCTCTTATCGTAACGCAGTTATCGTTCTCGGAATCGAAGTCATAGACTACGCAGTAAGGAGTACCGATCTCATCCTGTCTTCTGTATCTCTTACCGATGGACTGTCTGTCATCGAATTCGCACATATACTTCTTGGAAAGCTTCTCGTATACTGCGCCTGCCTTCTCGGAAAGCTTAGCAGACAGAGGAAGGATACCGATCTTGATAGGTGCAAGATAAGGATGGAACCTCATTACTGTTCTTACGTCACCGCCCTCAAGCTCTTCCTCGTCATAAGCTGCGCAAAGGAATGCGAGTGTTACACGATCTGCACCAAGGGAAGGCTCGATAACATAAGGAACATACTTCTCGTTCTTGGCGGGATCGAAGTAAGAAAGATCCTGCTTAGAGTGCTCCATATGCTGCTTAAGATCGTAGTCAGTACGATCTGCAACACCCCAGAGCTCACCCCACTGTCCGTCACCGAAGGGGAAGAAGAACTCGAAGTCAGTAGTTGCATTTGAATAGAAAGCGAGCTCTTCGGGAGAGTGATCTCTTGTACGAAGCTCTTCTTCCTTAAGTCCTAAGCCTGTAAGCCAGTTGTAGCAGTAATCCTTCCAGTACTTGAACCACTCAAGGTCAGTGCCGGGCTCACAGAAGAACTCAAGCTCCATCTGCTCGAACTCACGTGTCCTGAAGATGAAGTTACCGGGTGTGATCTCGTTACGGAAAGACTTACCGATCTGGCAGATTCCGAAGGGGATCTTCTTTCTGGAAGATCTCTGAACGTTAGCGAAGTTTACGAAGATACCCTGAGCTGTCTCGGGACGAAGATATACTTCGTTCTTAGCATCCTCTGTAACACCCATGAATGTCTTGAACATGAGGTTGAACTTACGAACGTCCGTGAAGTTATGGCCGCCGCATGTGGGACAGGGGATATTCTTCTCCTTGATATAAGCTACGAGCTGCTCGTCGTTCATGCCCTCTACCACTACATCAGTGATACCGTTCTCGGCATTGAAGTCCTCTACGAGCTTATCTGCTCTTGCTCTTGCCTTACACTGCTTACAGTCGATAAGGGGATCGGAGAATCCTCCTACGTGACCTGAAGCTACCCATACCTGAGGGTTCATGAGGATCGCACAGTCAACACCTACGTTATAAGGATTCTCCTGTACGAACTTCTTCCACCAAGCGCTCTTGACGTTATTCTTGAGCTGTACGCCCAAAGGGCCGTAATCCCATGAATTTGCAAGACCGCCGTAGATGTCGGAACCGGGATATACAAATCCTCTTGTCTTTGCAAGGGATACGATCTTTTCCATTGATTTCTTAACAGACATCTTATTGCTGCTCCTTACCTAAAATTATTCTGCTGTCTCTTCGCCGACTTCAACGACTACGAATCCGTCGTCTGCAGCGGGAGCTTCCTCAGAAGGAGCCTCTTCCTCTGTAGTAACAACGTCTGCCTCTGCTGCTGCTCTTCTGTAAGACTCCTGAGCTTCCTTAGCTCTTCTCTCAGCTGCAGCTGCTTCTCTTGCTTCCTTGGTCAGGGGAACCTTGTACTCGGATCTCTTGAGAACGCCCTCAACGCCTACTACCTTACCCTGAGCGATCTCGCGGCAAGCGAGAGATACTGCATTTGCAGCACTGTCGGGGATCATGGGCTGAGCGCCGTCAACGAGCTGGCTTGCTCTCTTACTTACGAGAACTGCAAGCTCATAAGCACATGTTGCCTTGTCTGCCATTGCTTCCATAGGTGGATCTACTAACATCTTTATGCCCTCTTTCTTAAATAATATTGCTTAGCTTAGTTACTTTATGTCCAAGAAGAATTCTTCTCGATACCTTTGTTACGTTCGTAGCGGGCTTTCTCCGCTTCGATTATCGCTTCGACCTTCCTTGCGGCCTCGTCTATGTCGTCATTTACTACCACATAGTCGAACTCATTTGCCCTCAAGATCTCTCCCTTTGCCTCGGCGAGCCTTCTGGCGACTACATCCTCGGTCTCCGTACCTCTTCCCTTGAGCCTTGATTCCAGCTCCTCGTAGGAAGGAGGGAGTATGAATATCGTGACGGCTTCCTCGAACTTCTCCTTAAGAGCCAGGGATCCTGCTATGGTGAGGTCCAGGAGCACATCCGAACCCGAAGCGCTCATCTCCTTGAGAGGTCCCGCGGGAGTTCCGTAGAAGTTGCCTACGTATTCGTCATATTCGATTATCTCTCCGTCTGAGAGCATCTTCTTGAACTGCTCCTTAGTCCTGAAGAAATAAGCTACGCCCTCTTCTTCGCCTTCTCTCGGAGACCTTGTAGTCACAGATACCGAGCTCCTGCTCTCCGGGAGGTGCTCCCTGACCTTGGAAAGGATCGTTCCCTTGCCTACTCCGGAAGGACCCGACAGTGATACGATTAGTCCGTTCTTCACTTGGCCAGAGCCTCCTTTATCTCACCGACCTCAAGGGCCGACGTTATTACATGGTCTGAATCCATTACGATAACGCTCTTGCACTTCTTGCCCGCACAGCAGTCGACCAGCATCGACCTGTCCCTTGCATCCTGCATCATGCGCCTGATGGGAGCGGAATCGGAAGCGGATACAGCAAGGATCCTCTCCGCAGAAGCTATATTGCCAAAACCGATATCTATGAACTTCATCCCCTAAGACCGCTCCTTATACCAGATTCTGGATCTGCTCTCTCATCTCTTCGATGAGGTTCTTCATAAGGAGCACTCTGTTGGTTATCTCTATATCGTTCGCCTTGGAACCGATAGTATTGACTTCTCTGTTGATCTCCTGGATAAGGAAATCCATCTTCTTGCCTACAGTGTCGCCTGCAAGTATCTTTCTTGCCTGCGCGAAATGCGACACCAGCCTCTTGAGTTCTTCGTCGATAGCACACTTGTCGGCAAATACCGCTACTTCCGCGGCAAGTCTGCTCTCGTCGTAGAAGGATCTCTTATCTTCCTCCAAGATCTCGTCGATACGCGCGGAGAGCCTTGCCCTGTAATCCGTTACAACTTCGGGAGCTCTGGCGGCGATCTCGTCTCTAATAGTCTCTAAGGAAGTGACCTTGCCGAGGATATCCTCTACGAGGTTAGCGCCTTCGGTGCCTCTCATCTCCTTCATGCCTTCGATAGCCATCAGGAGGCATGAAGAGAGCTCTGCGTAGAGCTGATCCTCATCCATATCCTTCTGCCTTACAGTAAGGACATCAGGGAAAGTGGAGAGCCTTGCTGCTGTGATCTCCGCATCCGCACCCGTCATGGAAGCGATGCTGCTTACTGCAGAAGCGTAAGCCTTGACGAGACCTTCGTTCAATACGACTTCTCCGGATTCGTTCTTGGAATCATCGAAATTGATGAACACGTCCACCTTACCTCTGGTAAGACCGTCGGTAATGAGCTTTCTTATCTTGGCGTCTGCAAAGTTAAAGAGCCTGGGCATCCTTATGTTGATGTCGCAAAAACGGCTGTTGACTGATTTGATCTCACAAGTATATCTTCTTGTGTCGAAGATCTTCTCTCCGCGGCCGAAGCCCGTCATACTGTAAGCCATAAAAACCCCGCAAAAAATAGGATAGAAAAAGTCCACTGCCGGAAATATCTTCCGCGCGAGCAGACTCGACTGAAATATTATATATAAAAGGCGTCAAAATGTCAACAAAAATCCCCCAAAACGCCTGCTATTGTTGGCTTTCAGAGCTTGACCGGAGAGAAGCCCAAGAAGTCCGCGGAGACACACTTATATACCGTGCCGTTCCTCTCTCCCTCGAAGACCTTCTTGTGGGCCTTTCCGTGAAGGTGGCCGTAGATACAAAGATCGATGCCCGAGCCCTCTATCATCTCGGACAGCTCCGTATTGGGGACTCTCGATGTCAGGGGCGGATAGTGGAGCATCAGGATCCTTCTCTTCGTATGTTCGGGATCTTCTTTATTAAGCGCCTGTATGCAAAGTCCTATCCTTATCTTCTCCCTCTCGTAGATCTTGCGGTCCTCATCCGAGAAGCTGTCATCCGTTGGGAGCTTCCAGGCTCTCGTTCCCGTTATTATGCTGTCTTCCACGATAAAGGATGTGTGGTTACTTAAGGAGATGGTAGTAACGCCCATATCCTTTAAGGTATCTTCCATCTTCTTTACCGTCGTCCACCAGTAGTCGTGATTGCCCCTTCCGATTATCTTCTTCCCCGGAAGAGAATCTATGAACTTAAAGTCTTCTTCGGCCTTGCTCATGTAGGTAGCCCAGGAGATATCGCCCGGCATAAGGACGGTATCGCTTTCTGATACCAGTTCCATGAAGCTCTCCTCGAGCCTTGTAATATAACCGTCCCAGCTCTTCCCGAAGACCTCCATGGATTTCTCTGGATTAGACAGTGCAAGATGAAGATCGGCTATCGCAAATATGGCCATCAGTTATCCTCCGAAGGGTGAAAGTAAGTATATATCGCCAGCGCATCCGAAGAGGATATCCCCTTGACTTCCTTTAAAGACTCGACAGAAGCTTCCTCCACTTCCTTTATGCTGCCGTAGGCAGAGAGAAGTGCCTTTCGCTTGGCGGGACCTATACCTTCTATATTCTCAAGACGATATCTGATATTACGTTTCTTTGCAAGCTTACGCTGGTATGTGATCGCGAAGCGGTGGACCTCGTTCTGCACTGCCGTCAGGAACCTTAAGAGCACTATCTCCTGGTCCGAGGATTCCTTTCCTTCCAACTTTATAAATGTGCCGTCAGTAAAGAGGAGCCCGGAGGTCCTGTGCTTATTATTCTTTACCATGCCCGCCAGAAGGATCCCTTTATCTGGAGCAAACTCGTTTACCATCTGCTCCACGGCTCCCAGCTGACCCTTGCCGCCGTCGACCAATATCAGGGACGGATATTCGAAGCCGTCCTCCTTATTGTGCTTGAGCCTTCTTGACAAGACCTCTCTCATGGAGGCGAAGTCGTCCTGCTCGGTTACAGTCTTCATCTTGAAGAGTCGGTATGCCGTCTTGTCGGGCTTACCGTCCCTGAAGACCACCATACCCGCGCAGATGTCGTCGTTACCGAGGTTCGATATATCGTAGGATTCCACGCGGCTTATATAGCCTTCGGGAGCCCCTGAGAGCTTTTCTAAGTAGCGAAGTGCAAGAGTAGGATCCGCGTTGGCTCCTCCGCCTCTTAAGATACGGCGAACCATCATCTCGCGGGCATTGTTCTCGGCGAGCTTTTGAAGCTCACGAAGCTCTCCGCGCTCGGGCACATGTATCTTTACCTTGTGTCCCGCCATCTTCGAGAGGTGGTCTTCCACCATGGCGATATCGTCTGCCGCTTCCTCCTCATAAGAAGGGACAAGTATCGTAGGCGGGATCTTAGATACATTCCCGTAGTGCTGCATAACAAAGCCGGATATGATCTCCGCTACGGAAGCGGAGTCGCCGCTAACAAAGTATGTGGAAGATCCGACGATCCTTCCGTCTCTAAGCTCCAGCTTACGGATAGATGTCTCGCCCGCGTCGCTATAGATACCTACCGCATCCACGTCTCGCTTTATCTCCATGAATACGCGCTGATTCTTCTTTATGTTAGAGAGAGCCTCCAGCCTGTCACGAAGCACCGCCGCCCTCTCAAAGTCGAGCTCCTCCGAAGCCTTAAGCATCTGCTCCCTAAGGTCATTTTCTATGCCGTCGTACTTACCTTCGAAAAAGAGCACTATCTGCCCGATCATCTTTCTGTATTCGGCCGCGCTGACGCTTCCGCTGCAGGGTGCCATGCACTTCCCTATATGCGCATTAAGGCAGGGCCTTTCCTTGCCGATGTCTCTCGGGAGCACCTTGCGGCAGCGCTTCAGCGGGAATATATCGTAGATAGTCTGCAAAGTATGGAAAAGGTCGGAGCTCATGTAGGGACCGTAGTATACGGCGCCTGCCTTTATGGCCTTCTCGTCTGTTCGAAATGCTTTAAATACCCTGGGATATTCTTCGTTTAAGGTGATGCAGCAATAAGGGTAGCCCTTGTCATCTCTAAGGAGGATGTTGTACTTAGGGGAATACCTCTTAATAAGATTTGCTTCGAGGAGTAGCGCCTCCGACTCGGATCCCACTACCACATATTCGAAGTCGGCAACATGGGATACCATGGCAGCTACCTTAGGGTGGGTTATGGTACCGCCTCCGAAATAGCTTCTTAAGCGGTTTCTCAGCTTCTTAGCTTTCCCCACATAAATAACAGAACCCGAAGTGTCCTTCATCAGGTATACTCCGGGATCCATAGGTACCGTATCTAATCTTGCATCAAACGTATTCCCGTTCATGCAGATATTGTATCAGATTTATCAGATTTTGGGATTTACGAGATATGTTGCAAGTGTCTCTGCAGCATCCTCACAATCAGGGCCGTCAGCGCTGATCTCGATCTCTACGCCGTTCTCGATTCCGAGAGACATGACACCGAGGAGGCTCTTGGCATTTGCTCTGCGGCCGTCTCTTACGAGATAAACAGTGCTCCTGAACTCAGAAGCCTTCTGAACAAGTACAGCAACAGCCTTCATCTGAAGGTCGGTGTCGCACTGAAAGACAACTTTCTTTTCTACCATTTACTCCTCCGTGCCGCATAGACTGCGACCAAATTTATCATATTCTTTGCAAGTATATTTTTACTCAACTGATAAGTCAATGAGCTTAATATTCCTTTAATGGATTTTCGACTTTTTACCCCAAAAAGCCGTATAGCCCGTTTGAGGTTTATGTCTATTTTGCCAAGCAGATCAGTAATAGCAATTTAACTATTTATGTTTCCCTGGAATTCAGATATTCACGCAGGTCTACGATTTCTACATTGCACTGCTCAGAGTCACACAAGCCTTGCTCCACCGCAAGGTCCTCGATTAGGTCGGCAAGTTCGTCTTGGGGTATGGCTAAACTATCTGTGTAGACATAAACTCGGATAGTGTAAGTTTTAGAGTTAGGCACCAGGTCCACAGCTCTGACATCTTCCGATAAGTCATAAACTGCAAATTCAAAACTTGATGTTCTGGATTGCGTCAAGTTAGAACAGCCTAAAAAGCACGACATGATACTGATCAATATCACAGCGGAACATATCTTCTTTATCATGCCCTATAATCCTCCAAGTAAATCTCTTCACAGGAGTTGTGCCATATCTCGCATTTATCATCCCTAGAAGCCGCATATCCGAAGACAGCAATCGCATCTTGATCATCATCTCCGTAAACAGCTATCTCGTTATACATAACCCTGCTATCGTGCGCCATAAGTTTACTTACAACAAAATTATCTTCGCTCATGTAAGGGAAAATGATCTCATCAAATATGCGCTCAGCTTCTGCTTCCGAACACCCGTCGATATAGATATCAATGTGAACAGACCCCTCATTGGTGGTATTAAGTCTTACGTTTGTCTTAGAGACATCTATACCTGCAGACTCTATTCGAGCTTCAAGCACATCTGCCACTTCAGTGTAGTAAGCTTTATGAGCAGAAACATTTGAGCACACCAATATCAACATCATAACAAGCAACATAACTATACAAGTTTTATGTTTCACATTTAACATAGTAGATCCTACTCCTCATGTAATACCATATTCCCGCCTGATTCGGGCTGTCTCTTCAGAGATATTGGTGACAACATATTCCCCTTGGGTAGTAAGGCCCCAGGTTGAAGTCTGATCGTACGTTATCGATAAAGAAGAGCAATTATACTCTCCGTGAGTATTCGCATCTGCTCGCAGTTCCCTCCATGGAAGTGCAAATAATAACAACAAGGCAATATAGAATGAAACCAAACTCTTTATACAACGATTCTGCCGACTGAACATGCCCAACCCGCCAATAATAGTTTTCATCTTATGATATCTATTACTGCGGTTAGCTTCAATTCATTTTATTTGAGTTTCTGTGAATGCTGTACTTAATCAGTCAAATTCCGTTACCCAGTGCTCACTGTGCCTTGCCTTGAGGCAGAGCCTGATCTGGTCGGGATTGGACTTATGGGTATTGATCTCTTCGGGCAGAGCATCTACGGGAAAGTACCTGCTCTCAGTCGTCTCGTCGTTCTCGCGGAAGGATCCGCCCTTTACATTGCAAAGGACAAAGAACCTTATGACGCTGAAGAAAGACTTGGGATTATTGTGTTTATAGTGGCTGTGGGCGGCAACCAGAAGATAGGGCTCTACGTCAAGTCCCGCCTCTTCGTATGCTTCCTTTATGGTATTGGTAAAGATCGTCTGATCTCTGTCGCACCATCCTCCGGGGAGAGCCCACTTGCCGTCGTAGTCCTTTATAAGGAGCACTTCATCCTTCTCGTTGAAGATGACTGCCCTGGTGTCGCATTTCGGAGTCTGGTAGCCGTCGTTCTCACAGAAGAGCTCCGTTGCCTTCTCTACGGTAAGGCCTTCCGTGTTAAGAGCGAGGAGCTCCGCGGCGATATCTCTTGCCCTTGCGAACCTCTCCTTATCAAAATCCACCTTGGAGTAGAGTACGCCGGCTGATGCCAGGGCGTGAAGTTCCTGTGCTAGTTCCGTTATCCTGCTCATGCGATATCCTTTCGATATAAAAGCGCGTCCTTGCCCTGACCGTAGTAATCCTTACGCTTGTTGTACATGGCAAAGCCTTCACGTTCGTAGAGAGCGATGGCGCCCGTATTGGTGTTCTCTACTTCAAGGAATATGACCGTCACGCCTTGGCTTCGAAGCTCCTTCTCGAGCTCTCTAAGGAGCGCTGCCGCTATCCCGCGGCGCCTGTAGGCGGAAGATACGCAGATATTACCTATCTCTGCCTCGTCCAGCACGAAGGAAGCACCTACGTAGCCTGCTATAAGGCCGTCTTCCTCTGCTGCTACCGCTATTTTCTTATCGTCAGTTATAAGGGATCTTATGTCGTCCCTGACCCAGGGGTGGGGCATGCACTCCGCTTCCAGCGCGACTATATTATCTACGTCTTCTTCGCGGGCGATGCGGATCATTGTTTCTTAAGTCTCTCTGCGGAAGATACGGCGCAATATACGGCTCCGACTCCGGCCGCGCTTCTAGGCTCTATACCTTCCGCTGCCTTATATACGCCCTTGGGAAGGATCACGCAGCCCTTGGCATTCTGGATATCAGCTCCCGTTCCTTCGAGAGCCTTCTGCATGGTATCGGCGCCGTTTCCCAAGAGGAATACTGTCTTTCCTTCAAGATAAGGCTTAGCCTTCGCTGCCAGGTCATCTGCGTCGTATGCGCCTTCTTCTATGAGCTCACTGTAGCCGTCACCGCCTCTAACGGAAGCGAAGACCCTGTTATTTCTTGCGTCAAAGCAGGGGATGAATACGGAGTCCTTTTCTTCTGCCGTTATATTCTCCACGGAGAGCGCCAGAGCCTTGGTGGAAGATACGGGGATACAGGGCTTACCTATAGCAAGGCAAAGGCCCTTAACAGCTGAAAGACCGATCCTTATTCCCGTAAAGGAACCGGGGCCTACCGTTACTGCCACTGCATCTATATCCTTATAGTCTTTGCCTGACTCCTTGACGATCTTATCTACTATCGGCATAAAGGTCTCGGAGTGGGTCCTGCCTGAATTATTGAGCTCGAACATGAGCTCTTTGCCGTCTTCGTAAAGACCGGCACAGCAGGTGGAATTAGATGTATCGCAAGCTAAGATCAGCATATTCTTCCCTCGGGGTCATCGATATCTATGTTTCTTTCCTGTCCGCAGCCCGTGATATTTATCCTCACGGTGCCTTCAGGAAGGATGTCGTCTATTACCGAACTCCACTCTATCACACAGACGCCGCCTCTGTAAAAGTATTCGTCGAGGCCCGCCGCGATAAAGTCATCCGTTCCAGACAGCCTGTATGTATCGAAATGAAAGAGCGGCATCTTATCCGCAGGATCGGTATATTCATTTACTATAGTGAAAGTAGGACTGCACACATCGTCGGAGATAAGACCCATGCCTTCTGCTATGCCTCTGGTTATGCATGTCTTGCCTGCGCCGAGATCTCCGTCAAGAGCTACGACCTCGCCCTCCTTAAGGACCTGTCCCAGCTTTCTGCCGAGCGCCACCGTCTCGTCTGCACTTCTTGTAGTAAATACCTTGCCCATCTTTACCCTTCCAGTCCTAAGAGCTTTGCTGCATTCCTATACAGTATAAGGTCTTTCTCTTCCTCTGTAAGGTCTATCTTATCGAATCTTTCTATCTCGGCACTTGCTTCCCACATGGGATAGTCGGAGCCCCAGAGGACCTTGTCAGCCCCGAAAGCTTTGATCAGTTCTTTTGCCCTTTGTTCTGTCATGAGATAGAGGCTGGAGGAACAATCCACATAGAAATTCTCGAACTTGGGAAGCATCCTTATGGCATCGTCCCACATGCTCCATCCGCCGAAGTGCGCACCGATGACTGTCATGTCCGGGAACTTCTCCAGGAACTTTACAGTCTGCTCGGGATTGGAGTAGTTGTACCTCGGGTCCCCGCAGTGGACCAGGATCGGGATATTGCCTTTGTTTATTACTTTGCCGAGTCTCTCTGCCTTATCACTGTCAAGGGAAAACTGCTGAAAGTCCGGATGGAGCTTTACACCCTTGAGTCCGAGGCTTCGCAAATGCTCGAAGTCGCCCTCTAAGTCATCGCTGTCGGGATGCATTGTACCGAATCCCGTGAAGAGTCCTTCATGGCTCCTTACTTCTTCAGCTATGAATTCATTTATGGATCTTACCTGCTTAGGTACCGTTGCTACGGAATGGACCAGATAATGAACGACTCCTATCTCACTGCCGTCCCTTATAAGGTCGTCGGTCATGCCGTTTAATGACATATCCAGATCGTAGAAGGACTTGATGCCCTCTACTGCTCTCTCGGCGATCTTGGCAGGATATATATGGCAATGTGCGTTGATGATCTTTCTCATATCAAGGCACAGTATATCACTCGATGAACCTTAAAGTCTTGCGGCTGACAAATCTGGTGACAGGAGCCTCCACATAGTAGAAGATGATACCCACGATTATGCAAAGGACAACGTCAGCGACAAGGAGCCACAGCCTGTCGGTCACTTCAGCTTTCATCCTCCTGAAGCCGAACCTGTACCATACCATCTGCGTAAGGAAGATGTTGTAGGATGCCTTGCCAAGGAACTCCAGAGGCAGGAATCTTATATTGCTGAACTTCCTGATCATTATTATCGCGATGGGGATTATATAAAGGCATGCTACGAAGCTTGTCTTGGTCCAGTGTGTAAGCACCCTGGGCTCATACTCCCTGTAGCTGTAATTCAAGATAAAGAGAATTCCTATAACAAAGGACGCTATAAGGAGCGGGATATTCCACTTGATCTTCTCATAGGAGATATAGCAGCCTACCGCAATAAGAAGAAGATATCTGAAGATAAGAAGTCTGTAGCAGCCGTAATTCATGTTGTATGCGCACTGTACCAGTTCGTAAAGTGCATTTATAAGTCCTACAAGGAGAACGCCCTTGAACTCGTACTTCTTGATTATGAAATAGACTATCGGATAGACGAAGACGAACTGGATCATCATGGGATAGTAATATGTTCCGGGACCGAATCCGCCTACGATAAATGACTTAACAAGTGTCAGCGGCAGTTCCTCGTCTATAAGGAGCTTACCCTTCTGGATCATATAGACGATCTCTATAACGAATGCGATAGCATAAGGGATCGTATATCTTATGAGCTTAGGAACTACATTCCCCGGAAGATAAGCATCCGAGAAGCACTCGATCTTATTCTTCCTGTAGGAAAATGCATAGACATAGCCGGAGATGATCATAAAGATCGGCACGGCCATATTGAGCCAGTACGGGAAATAGTACTGGAGCTTCTCATCATCTGTCCAGTTAAAATGAGTGACGATGACGAATATTATGCAGATACCTTTGAGAAGGTCGATAAAGTGATTTCTGTTACTTTTAGGCATACGACCATTATAAGTATCACTTCTTCATGCGACTATTTACCTCCGCCACAAAAAAGTATGGCAATTCCCCCGTATATGTAGGTAAATGCACAACATGTTCTGCCCTCATCGCATTTTGCCCGGTAATTTCCCGCCAATTATTGCGATGGAAAATGCGATAACAGCCTCCATCGCATTTTAGGCAGTAATGATCTGCTGTTTTTTGCGATGAAAATGCGATGGGGTGATCGTCATCGTGAAATCGGCACTGAAAACGCGCAGGCATTCACGATGAGAAGCCGCCGTTGCCAAATACCTTGTCAAGAACTGCTCCATTTGGCAATGGGGCGCCGAAGAACGGTCGTATCGGCACATTATAAAAAAGACCCGCGGCCATAAGCTGCGGGTCTTGTAAGTTCTGATAGATGAGAGATTATCTCTTGGAGAACTGGGAAGCCTTACGAGCCTTCTTGAGACCGGGCTTCTTACGCTCCTTCATACGAGCATCTCTTGTAAGGAAGCCAGCGCTCTTAAGTGTTGCCTTGTAAGCATCTGCATCAGCCTCAACGAGTGCTCTTGCGATACCGTGACGGATAGCACCTGCCTGACCGGAGATACCGCCGCCGACAGCCTTAGCGATGATGTCGAACTTGCCTTCTGTCTCTGTAGCAACGAGGGGCTGACGAACGATGAGCTTCAGTGTATCAAGACCGAAGTATGCGTCGATGTCCTTACCGTTGATTGTGATCTTACCGGAACCGGGAACGAGGCGAACGCAAGCAACAGCGTCCTTACGACGACCTGTACCGTAGAAATATACCTTGTTAGCTTTCTTTGTAGCCATATTACGTTCTCCTCCCTATTACTGCT
Organism: Oscillospiraceae bacterium; assembly: GCA_900176545.1. GTDB lineage: Bacteria > Bacillota > Clostridia > Saccharofermentanales > Saccharofermentanaceae > Saccharofermentans. The sequence goes on along the minus strand of FWXP01000002.1, from coordinate 377,095 downwards.
CGAAAGTATATACTTCAGGCTTCTGAGCTGCGTGATTGTGCTCTGCACCTGCATATACGTGAAGCTTCCTGAACATCTGGCGACCAAGAGAATTCTTGGGGAGCATGCCCTTAACTGCAAGCTCGAGAGCCTTCTCGGGGTTCTTGCTCATGAGAGTCTTGTAATCGATCTCCTTAAGTCCGCCTGCATAGCCGGAATGGTGACGATACATCTTCTGGTCGAGCTTCTTACCTGTAAGTACCATCTCAGAAGCGTTGATAACGATAACATTATCACCTGTATCTGCGAAAGGTGTGTATGTGGGCTTGTGCTTTCCTCTGAGAAGCTTAGCAACCTCAGTAGCGAGACGACCAAGTGTCTTGCCGGAAGCGTCAATAACAAGCCATTTTCTCTCGATGTTTGCCGATGTAGCAACAAATGTCTTCATATGACTTCACTCCTTGATTCTTTATATTATTAATCTCTTTAACATGGTGCGCCCTTCTTCCGAGCGCCTCAGTATAATACTTGCCTTGTTCTCTTAAGTCAAGCATTTTCATAAAAAATCTCAATGACTTTCTGAAAATCTCGTTTATTCGCCGTTATTCTCGTTTATTCGGAGGCGGCATTTATTCTTCCATGGCATTTATGCCCCAGCTTCGAAGCTCGCCGTACTCCTCTAATTCAGCGTACTGGGCAGCCGCCAGCTCGTTATAGGCGGCTATGACCTCATCCCACTTGGCAGAGACCTCCGGGTCGAGCCTGTAGTCAGTAAGGTCATACGTCGAATCGAGATATGCTCCTATATAGGTAGCCATCTTCTCCGCTCCGCTCAGGTTCAGGTGAAGGCCGCCGTCGTATGTATCAACTGTCATATCAAGGCCGATCTGATCCCTCTCATGTATATAGTTGAAGTAATCAAGGCCGTGCGACGATGCGAACTCCATTACCTGGCGGTCCCACTGGGGATACCAGTAAGGATACTGAGTGGGAGCCTTCATGAGCACCAGTTCTATGCCGTTCTCCTTGCAAAGTTCGTACATCTTCTCGAGCCAGCTCATGGGGACCCTGCCCAGGTTAGGATCGTTCAGGGGTCTTGCAGGCGGGAAGTTACGCTCAGGAAGCGAATCGACCCTCATGTAGTATCCGTTGAACGTATTTGTATTCTGATGGAACCAGAATTCATAATCCGAAGGCTTTAAGTCCTTCCACCTGTCATGGTAGCGAAGGATCGGGAATACATAGTCCAGCATGCTCTCCTTCTCCGTCATGGATTCCTCGATGGCGTGCCACTTGGAAGGCGACCAGCGAAGACCGTCCAGGGTCATCCTGTTATAGCTCTCATGCTGAGGCTCGGCATACTTTAGTGCCAGCACATTGAAGACTACGACCTTGGGGGTCTCGTAGCGGAGTGTATCTTCAAGGATATAGTAGGACTGCCACACCAGCTGCTGTGCGCTTCCCCTTATATATGAAGATATGCCGTACTCCTGATAGAGCTTGACCGTAGAGATATTCTCGTAGACTTCGCAGTCTCCCACGAAGAGGACTTCGTGAGGCATATCGCTGTCGTAGTATTCGTGCATCATGGCGCCTTCCATTATGCCCACCTGGTACTTGGGGACAAGAAGGCTCTGGCAGGTCCACAGAAGTATGGATGCGATGACCGGATATATGATGGCTCTTGTTACTATCTTTATAGCTTTCATGGAATTTCTCCGTCAGAACTGGTTGTAGATGAACTGCGATGTGTTATAGCCCTTGCCGTAAGCGCCGAATACGATGGTTATCATAAGGAGCACCAGGCAGCACGCGAATGTAAGGTCGGGGCTGCCCGAGATCTTCTCGCGAAGCTCCCTGCCGGTCCTGTATCTGTAGAGGCTTACAAGGAACAAGACGACAGCACATATGCCGATAAGTATATATTCCTTAAGGTCCAGGCCTATCTCAAGTAATGATCCGTCAGTAAATACCTTCATATGCCAGGACGTGAACATGCTGCCCAAAGACTTAAAGGTCACGGGCACATTGCGGTAGCAGTCCAGCATACGGATCATGCCCATGAGAAAGAACGTCCTTAACATCTCGAAGGCGCCGTACCACGCCTTATCCTTAAGGTGGAACCTGCCGTGGAACTTCTTATACAAAGGCTCCAGCTCCTGAGAGATCATGATCACGACGAAGTTTAAAAGACCCCAGACTATGAAGTTCCATGCCGCGCCGTGCCAGACACCCGTTGCCAGCCACACAAGAAAGCACGAGATATAGACCGTCACCCTCTTGCCGAAGGCATTGCCCAGCTTGGATCTGCTCCACTTGGAGAGCTTTAGCATGCGGGGGCTCACCGACAGCGGATAGAAGATATAATCCGTGAACCAGGAACCCATGGTGATATGCCATCTGTTCCAGTATTCCTTGATATTCTTTGAAAAGTACGGAAGGATGAAGTTCTCCTCCACCTTGATGCCTAAACACTCCGAGATACCTATGGTGATATCTATGCCTCCCGTAAAGTCACAGTAAAGCTCCATCGCATACATGAGTATGGCAACGAAGACATATGCACCCTGATAGGAAGCGTGATCGTGAGTCAGTGCCATGACCGGCACCACCAGCCTGTCTGCGATAACTACCTTCTTGAAGTAGCCCCAAAAGATCCTTATAAGACCAGAAGCGAAAGGCTTAAGCCCCGCATTCTTGCCCTCGAACAAAGTAGCGCTTAAATTGTTCCAGCGGCTTATGGGACCCTGTACCGCCTGAGGAAAGTAAGTCACGAAGAGCACGAGCTTAAAAAAGTTCTTCTCTGCCTTCGAAGTTCCCCTATATACATCCAGCACGTAGCTTACAGTCTTGAAGGTATAGAAAGAGATACCAAGGGGAACGAACACATCCGTTACTCTCATTCGATGAGAGAACAGAGCCGTCACGTTGGATACCACGAAGTCCGCGTATTTGGTAAATCCCAGGATCCCCAGGTCTATAAGGACAGCCAGGAGCATGAAGATCCTCTTGTTCCTTTGAACGCGGGCCTTGAACTCCTTCTTCTTTTCCTTATCCTTTATCTTCTTTATGCTCTTGGATGCGTCGGAAGTGATATGCTCCAGAATGAGGCACAGCCCCCAGGATGTCACTCCCGTCACGGCAAGATATATAAGGTTTCTTACGTCGTCCATCGTGTAGAAGAACAGGCTTGCCGCCAGGAGCACATACCACCTGAATTTCTTGGGACAGATATAATAGATCGCGATCACCGCCGCGATGAATGCTACGAATTCCTTGGATACGAACAGCATCAGATCTCGTTTTCCAGCCTCTCTACAAGGGCCGCTATAGCCTTCAGGGAATTAAAGTTCTCGGGGATCATCTGCTCGGGCGGGATCCTGACATCGAGCTTGTCGTCTATCTCCGCCACGAGTGTAACTATGTCGAACGAATCAAGGATACGATCGTCTATCAAGGTAGTACATGTATCGTAATCCACGTCATCGTGAAGTTCATTAAGTATGGCTCTTATCTCTTCCATTTCTCTGTTATTCTCCTTTTGCTTTCTGCTCGAGATACTTTCGATCTCTCTTGCCGTTAGGCGTCAGCGGCATCTTATCAAGCTTGATGACCTTGCCGGGCAGCATGTACCTGGGAAGCCTTTCCTTAAGATCCGCCTTTACCTGCGCCTCAGACGCCTCGCCCGTGTAGAAGAGGACTATCTTGTCCTTCTCCTTATGGTAGACGGCGCAGCAGGATGAGATGCCTTCTCCAAGGAGCGTATCGGCTTCTATCTCGCCGAGCTCTATCCTGTGGCCCATGCGCTTTATCTGGTGATCCTTGCGTGAGATGAACACGAGGTTGCCGTCGTCATCCTTCCGCGCGATGTCGCCCGTCTTATAGACGAGCTCGGGGTAGAAAACGTTCAGGGGGTTCTGCACGAAGTTCTCAGAGGTCTTCTCGGCGTCATTATAGTAGCCCAGGGTCACCGCCGTTCCCCTTATGTAGATCTCGCCCTCGTCCGCGAGCTTTCCCTCATCGTCTATAAGTAATATCTGAGTGTTGGTAAAGGGCTTTCCTATGGGGATAGCCTCACCTTCTTCGAAGAAGCGGTCAGCCTCGTACCAGCAGCTCATGCCGGTAGCTTCCGTCGGGCCGTAGAGGTTGACGAACCTGGCGTCCGGAAGAGCTTTCTTCCAGCGGTTGAACTGCTTCACGGGGAAGACCTCGCTTCCGAAGGCTACGGTCCTCAAGGTGGCAGGACAGTGTTCCTCAAGGACATTGAAGGAGGATATCATGGTGAGGGCAGATACTACCCAGCACACCGTATTTATCTTCTTTTCCACTATGAACTCGGAAAGCTTTACGGGGAACATGAAGAGCTCCCTGGGAACGATCACGCAGGACGCGCCGTACTTCATCGTAGGATATATCTCCTTAAGGCACGCATCGAAGTAGAAGGGACTCTGGTTTCCAAACCTCGTATCGCGGTCAAAGCCTAATACCGAGGATAAGTTCTCTATGTAGTCGATAACGCTCCTGTGGCACGCGGCAACACCCTTGGGCACTCCCGTGGAGCCCGAAGTAAATACTATATAGATGGGATCCGTATCTATCTGCTCCTCCCTGACCTTATCAAGAAGCGCCGTCTCCTCCTTGTGGGAACGCGCGTCGCCAAAGAGCATGATCTCTCCTTTAAAGCCCAGTTCGCGGGCCTTTGCCTCTGTTATATCATCGCAGATAAGAACGCGCGCGGAAGTTATGTCGAATATGTGCGCTATGCGGCTTGCAGGCATCTCCTCATCCAAGGGAACGTAGAAGCATCCTGCGTAGATGCATCCCATAAAGGCTGCGACCGCAGAAGGGGACTTCTCCATAAAGATAAGGACAGGCTCCCTCGTATAGCCTTTCGCGAGAAGACAAGAACCCGTATTCTTTGCATAAGTATAGAGCTCTTCGAAAGTCAGCGTTTCCGTCTTATTCTCGAAAGCGACCTTCTCCGGCACTTCCCTGACGGTGGCCTCAAGGTATTCAAGAACATTTCGCTGCTGCATATACTATATCGCTCCTCTTGACTCTCTTTCCGCATGTCTTTATGGACTCCGTGGCAAGGCTTCGCATGATATCAGTGATGTCGCCTTCAAGGTGTTGCTTCCTGTAGATAACGGAAAGCTCCGTGCAGCCCAGGATGATGGTCTGTGCACCCTGTGCTATAAGATTATCCCTGACTTCATAAAAGAGATCCGTATCCGCGTCGCGGCCGCTCTTAACGTCCCTGTAGATAAGATCCATTATCTTCTTCGTATCTTCCTTAGAGGGGACCACCGGCTCTATGCCGTATTCTTCAAGGGCAGTCTGGATGACGCAGGTCTTAAGGCTTCCTTCGGTCGCCATTATGCCGGCCTTTGTAAGGCGCCTTCCCTTTATATCCCTTGCGGTCTTTGAGATACCGTAGAGGACGGGGACTTTAAGCTCCGCCCGGAGCCTGCTGCTCATGAAGGCGGAAGACACGCAGGGGATGGCGATAGCCGATACTCCCAGCGCCTCCAGCTTCTTAGCGATACTTAATATCTGATCGAAGGGATCCTCGGCACTTCTTCCGAGGATATAATCTGTCCTGTCGGGGATCCCGGGACAGTTGAACAATATCGTTTCCAGATGATCCTGATCGCGCTTGGCGTCAGTCAATTCGATGATCATCTCCTGGAACTGGGCACCCGCCATGGGACCCATTCCGCCAATGATTCCTAAACTCATGTCAATTCACTCCGTTTCTCTTGACCGAAGATCCGAAGCGTTGACATACGGCGCCTGACGGCGTAAGACTCTTACTTCTCGAGGGCGCCTGCGTCCTCATCCATAAGATCGATGCCGCTGTCGATATTGGGATAATCACCCGTAAAGCATGCATCGCAGAACTTGTGTCCTTCTTCGCCGAGCATCGTTCCCAGTGAATCCACATTGAGATATCCGAGCGAATCGGCTCCGATTATCTCGCAGATCTCGGGGATCGTATGCTGACACGCTACAAGCGCATCGCAGGAGGGGACGTCAGTACCGTAATAGCAGGGATGCATGAACGGCGGGCTTGAGATCCTTACGTGAACCTCTGTTGCTCCTGCCTTACGAAGCATCTTTACTATGTTGGCGATCGTCGTACCTCTTACGATCGAATCGTCGATCATTATTACCCTCTTGCCCTTTACGGCAGAAGGGATGGGGTTGAGCTTTATCCTTACGGCCTGCTTACGAAGCTGCTGTGAAGGCTTAATGAAAGTCCTACCCACATAATTGTTCTTTACGAATCCCTTTACGTAAGGGATCCCTGACTCCAGCGAATATCCGAGGGCGGCATCAAGTCCCGACTCGGGAACTCCGATGACGATGTCGGCATCCACGGGATGCTGGGAGGCAAGGAGCCTTCCTGCCCTGATCCTGGCATCATATACGGATATACCGTCCATGACGCTGTCAGCGCGGGCAAAATAGATATATTCGAAAACGCACTTGGCTTCACGCCTTGGTGTAGTCTGAACACTCCTTATTCCGTCTCCATCTACTATGACGATCTCGCCGGGCAAAACGTCCCTGACAAATTCCGCGCCTACCGCATCGAGAGCGCAAGTCTCGGACGCAAATACGATATTGCTGCCGATAGTGCCCATAACAAGGGGCTTTAAGCCGTGGGGGTCACGGGCAGCTATGAGCTTTCTGGGGCTCATTACAAGAAGAGCATATCCTCCCTCGATCTCCTTCATGACCTCCTGAACTGCTTCCTCTACGGAAGGAGTCTCGGATCTTTTCTTGGCGAGCATATATGCGATGACCTCGGAATCAACATCCGTCCTGAACATCGCACCCTCAGCTTGAAGCTTCTTCTTCAGGGAGATACAGTTGGTAAGATTGCCGTTATGTGCTATGGATAATGTACCCTTTACATACTGGGTAACAAGGGGCTGTGCATTCTCGGGAGTGCTGGCGCCCGTCGTGGAATATCTGACATGTCCTAATGCTATGGAACCTCTAAGCTCTGCGAGCTTATCGGGAGTAAAGACCTCACTTACAAGGCCCATCGCCTTGGTGCACCTTATGGTACCGTCGTCGTTGACTGCTATACCGCAGCTCTCCTGACCTCTGTGCTGCAGTGCGAACAGACCGTAATACATAAGAGACGAGATATCGAGTTCTTCTCTCGTATAGATACCGAACACACCGCATTCTTCGTGTAGACCGTTAAACATAAGGCGCCCCTCCGAGGACTGTTTTTCCATTAAAGATTTTAACATTTGAGCGAAATATGTCGTTTATTTTCTTTAAATATATTTCGCATAGAATTGAACGCACCAGAACCCCCGAATTTTATATAAGTTGCGTATAATCTTTATATGGCACATTACGAAGCGTTAGAACACTGCACCCTGTGCCCGCGCAAATGCGGCATCAACAGATACGAGAAGACGGGCTTTTGCTCTATGGGAGCGCTCCCCGTCGTCAACCTTTATATGCTCCACCACGGCGAGGAACCTCCCATATCGGGACGCTTAGGAACCGAAGATACGAGAGGCTCAGGTACGGTCTTCTTCGAAGGATGCAGCGCGAAATGCATCTTCTGCCAGAACAGCAAGATATCGGGAGGCCCCACCGGCAAAGGAGAGGGAGCTGACAGCAGCCGTCTCGCAGAGATATACCTGGAACTTCAGGACAAGGGCGCCTACAACATCAATCTTGTGACTCCCATGCATTTCGCTCCCGTTATCGCCGACTCCATAAAAAGAGCTAAGGATAACGGTCTTAAGATCCCCGTAGCAGTCAACACGGGAGGCTACGACGAAGTAGATACCCTCAAGATGCTGGACGGCCTTGTGGATATCTATATGCCCGACTTCAAGGTATGGGATCCTAAGACCGCGAGACAGATACTTCATGCCCCGGACTACGCCGACAAGGCAGCATCAGCCATCCGCGAGATGTTCCGTCAGGTAGGTCCCGCGGACATCGATCCTGACACCGATCTTATGAGAAAGGGCATGATCGTCCGCCACCTTATGCTCCCGGGAAAGCTCTTTGACACCAAGAAGATCTTAGACTTCTTAACCGGCGAATTCGGCAACGACATCTATATAAGCCTTATGAGCCAGTACACCCCCATGCCGACGCTCCCCACTGATGCTCCTGATTTTCTAAGGCGTACAGTTCCTTCAGGTCACTACGACTCCGCCTCTGACTATCTTATAGACAAAGGCCAGATCAACGCCTTCGTTCAGGACTCCTCCTCTCAGGGCGACCTGCTGATCCCCGACTTCAAGGATTAGAGCAAAATAATACCGCGGGCCCATATGACTCGCGGTATCCTCTTATGATCTTTCTCGTCTGATTATCAGATATTAGCGTCTACCCACTGAGCAAGTGCGGGAAGAGGCTTGAAGCCGATGCTGTCGGATACGACCTCTCCGCCCTTGAATATCTTCAACGCAGGTATATTAGTGATGCCATACTTGTCAGCCAACTCCTCGTGATCTGACACGTTAAGCTTTGCCACCTTTATCTTGCCTTCGTACTGCTCTGCGAGCTCGGATACGACGGGACCTAACATCTTGCAGGGACCGCACCACTCTGCCCAGAAATCAACAAGTACGGGAATATCTGAATTAAGGACCTCTGACTCAAAGTTATCTGCATTTACAATTACTTCTGCCATATGGATGATCTCCTTTCGTCTTATGATCCTATTTTATAATGATTCCAAAATAGAATCAATATCACATAATTGTCATACCCCAGAAGCAAAGCACTGCAAATATGAGACATATTATGCCCGTGATAACATTAGTGACATTCCTCTTCTTAAGGAAAGGCAAATAGAGGATGTCGTCAGGGTTCTCGGGATTGATATTGAGCTCTACCTGCTCGCCGTACGAGGGCTTGAGCCTGCCCTGAGAATACTCGTTAAGGAAAGCCTTATGAAGGACACCCATATGGTCGAACTCGAATATGGGAGTACCTACGATGTAGACCCTGTTCCTGTGATATCCGTGTCTGCTGTTGTTGCTGGAAGTACGTGTCTTCTTAAGATATCCGATACATCTCGCACTGACGGTTCCGGTGTAGACATTCTTTGCCTTGTTATTGCCCGAAATGATATTGGCGATACTCGTGATCACAGTAGCTACAAGGAAACAACCGATCCCCAGGACAACCGCGGGAGAAGACTCCATATCCATGGCTACATAAAGACCTGCGGGAATAAGACATGCAAGAGAGAATGCAAGAAGCGCCACGCCGCCTGCCTTGCCTGTCAAAAGCTTACCGTTATCCTGAAGCTGCGAATACTTATTCTCTGATGCATTGTTATTACCAAGGAAACTTACTATCGAAAGGATAAAGAGTCCGATACCTGCTGCCACGGCCGCGATAACGAACGAACCGGACATTACGCCTCCGATGACACCAAGGAAGATAATTATCGCTGCGACGGCAGCTATGGGACCTGTAGTATTCTTAGGCCTGTCCTCACCCGAGGCTCCTCCCCTGAACACTCCGCCCTCCTTGAAGGCGGAACCCAGGATATCCATGGAAGTCCTTGCCATATGGTCTATGACGAGTCTCTTCTCTTCGTAGGAAGTTGACTGCTCTGTGCTGAAATAGAGCAGGTTGTCGTTTTCATCGTATTTCATATTCATTCCTCCACATTCCATTATGCAACACTTGTTGCAACACCAGAGATTATACAGACAAAAAAAGACCTGAGCAAGATGCTCAGGTCTTATATTCTGGAGCGGGATACGAGATTCGAACTCGCGACTTTCACCTTGGCAAGGTGACACTCTACCACTGAGTTAATCCCGCGCTTCGTCAAGCGACGAAAATAATTATATTTGGGGACGCCATATTTGTCAATACGATTTTTGAGATTTTCCCAAAATTATTTTCGAATGGAATATATGATTGGTAACAAAAACGGCTACCATCAAAATGATAGCCGTTGAGTTTGCATTAAGAGTTGGATTTGTTTGTGAATTATTGTGACAAAAAGAATCAGACATGATCTGCCACAAACGCTATTGCATCACTACAGTTTCCAAAAGGATTAAGGCTTCTGTGATCGTATAACTCAGCCCATGAAGACTGCTCGGAATATACGATTTCATTGGACTCAAGATCAACAACAGCGATGATCGGCGGATCGTAGTCTTCATAAGAAAAGCTCTCACCGCTTTCCGATTCACCTTCCGCCAATGCATCAACCATACTCGATCCCACTTTGATCACGGCATAATCGTGACCGTTATAAGATACAAATGTACCTCCGATCAGACTGTTGTAATATTCGTCAGATAAACATATGGAATTCAAGTCTCGGATAGCAATTGGATCTTCCCAGATCATAGCACCGTTTCCCGGAAGATACTGCGGGTCAAAAAGATCGGCATATTCCCTGTAGGGAATCGTTACCTCCACCGAATCATTCACTAGCGTGCCTTCTTCATCAGAATAACAGTACTCTACAAAGAAACTCAAAGAATCATTTGTCATATAGAACACGAAGTCTTGACTTTCCGACGCATTGATCAGCGTAGACATAATCTCATCTACAACGTCTTCATCAAGGTCTCCCAAAGACTCCAGTATCAAAGGACTGACCGTATCGATAAAAAGATCATAGTCCGTGATCACGTCCGAGAAACGAAGTACTTCCCCTGCATGATCCCATGTAATATATTCAATTCTATAGCCAGAAGTAACTTGTACATAAGATCTGATACATACGATCCTGTTATCACAACGCATGACCTGCTCTGAGAGTGCATCGGATTCAACACTTGGATAATCGGTCTCCATAAGCCCCTCTTCGTACTCTTCGATAGAAGCTGCCAATCCATTATAAGAAGAATCGTTCTCAACTGTAACATCTGAGATTAATCCGTAATCGTATCTTATTGATTCCAATGCCAGATCCGGGATCTCATCCAAACCGCTTCCGTTGTAGTCAAGTCTTGAGTCCCAAGCCGCATCGATATATTCTTGTGTTCTCTCCACAAAAGATTCGGTTGTACCATCAGGTATCGATTCCATAGTAGAAGTATTTTCTGTAGTAACAGAAGAACCTGAAGATTCTGACGTTACAACATCAGGTGTGGATGAGCAACTCGCAACGAGCAAAGCAAAACAAACAATAATGACTAATCTTCTCATACATCCCCCTGCGGTACACCTGTATAACGATAAACTTGCCAAGGTGGTGTATGTGCACAATGCAATTGACCATTTGAATTAATATCGTTCTCAAATCGGATCTCACCACTCTGATCCAATGTACTGGGATCATTTAAATCGGCCACAGTATCATCGGGCACATCATGACCACTATCGCCAGAGTAACCATAATTATAATTATTAGCGCCTTCTATAGATGAATCATAATCACCAAGATTAGACCTCGCGGAAACTGAGTAACCGTTTCCAACATAGATCTCGGTATGTCCATTGCACAAAAGGATATCTCCAGGTTGAAGATCATCGATACTCATGCCATCGGAAGAAGATCCTACACACTCAAACAATGATTGCGGTGACTCAAAGTAAGTTTGCATCGTGACAGTGGTATATGAATGTGTGCCGTTTGCACCATCCTGCAAACCTGGAACTCCAGCTTGAATATATGCATGCATTACCAATGAACTACAGTCATATTCATCTCCTAGATCACGACCTTGCTGATCATATCCGCGGTCACCATCATTTGCTATTCTCATAGCAAATGCAACTGCATTACTGGTGACAACACAAGGATCCGGGCAAGTGGTAGCAGCACTTTCATTAAGTCCGTCGTAATCACCTTCAGCCAACAGATCTGAATAATCTGTAATGGAGTACAAAACAATAGCGAGAGCTTGATCAGGTGTCCATCCTTCTTCGATAAGCGAATAATAGTATTCTGAAATATTTAGTATAAGTTCATCTGACAGTTCAAGTCCTTCTGGTAATAATGTACTCAGATATACTCTGGTGGCCTCTATCGCATCAGGCAGATCGGCAGGATCAGCGTCACGAACTGCACTTAGGAAGTACTCGGCCTCTGTATTGTACACAGCATCCTGAACTTCGATATCGGTAACATCATCAACATTGGGAACATCCAGAATATCCGAGACACCGTCAGAGTGGTAGTGCATGATCCGGAACCCGCCCAGAGGTTCGATGTGATCAATGGAAGCCTTCAACCCGGTTATATCTTCCATAGAGTTGCCGCTGAGAGCCCTTCCGTTTGCTTCAAGCTCATCTATCAGATCTATGACTGATTGTATCGTATCTCTGGCCTGTGATATTCGAGTTACCAATTGTCCCGGATGTGAGTATGAGATCGGGACAGGATTATACGCAGACCGCAACAGCCCAGGCACGTTTATATCCCGGGTCGCAGACGTTATTGTGTTCCTGGCATTATTGACGGCTATATCATATCTGCAAGCTATGCTATCAAGAGATGATATATCGCATACTAATTCACGTTTACTGATATAGTATCCTGTTTCAGGGAATTCTGCGAAATACGAGATGCAATACTGATTCATCGCATCGGTAAACTCCCGGGCAACTGATTTTATACACTCCAACAATCGTACATGAACATTAGCCAGATAGCGGTTTATTGCATCTCCCAAAAGTCCCTCCACGCAACCGGAAGATTCATATTCTTCCAACAGCGCCAGATAATCATCACAGACATCCGTGAAGCCGTCTAATTGAGACCTCATGTCATCTATGCGTTCTATATTCCCGTAAGTTATGATCCAGGAATCGGCAGAGTTGTACGAAGGAAGCGCAGATTCATTGAACTCGGATCCTTCAAGATCGACGTCGTATACATGCATGTTACTCCATAAAGTTCCGCAGCCGATCGAATCATAATTAGCGGCCTGACTGTTATTGTTGATCAGATCTGAAAGGTAGTTATCGTATATAGTCATGTTGGTAATACAGACTTCGATAGCGTTCCAATCTGAACACATGATCCGGGCCGCCTTTAGTATCGCGTTATAAAACAATCCATAAGAACACTCAAGTACAGCCGCAACTTCCGACAAACGGTCGTTGATACCAAGAGAACCGTTCCTGTTAACAGCGCCTAAGATCGCCCTTATAGCATCTTTACACTCATTACTCTTCTCAAAAAATTCTTCTTCTGAAATCAATAATCCTGACATATCTACCCTCTATTACAGCGCTCTGCGAAGTCTCCTGATTCGCCCGATGTTCGCTTTCAGACTACGGATCGGATCATTAAAACAATCACTGACGGCCTGATATTCCAGTTCAGAATAAGCATCCCGCAAAACCTGACAAGTAGATGAATGAGATGTAACGGCAATCAGTTCTGATTCGATATCTTCAATATTAGATGCATGTCCCTCCATCTCATGCTCATAAACGATCATTTGGCAAATCAATTGGTCTATAGTCATCATTTTATCCCCCATATATAATTCCGACAAAGATTTTACAAAACACATAGATAATGGTCAATGATCTTTTAGGACGGATTCTTAACTTCTTCTGTATGTCCACGAGATAAAACTACGGTGAAGTGAATAAGAATTCCCTGTGCCAGTTAAGTCGCAAGACTTGTCTGTTCGAATCCGGCGGAACGAATAAGTCCTTCTCTGTGCAAGTTAAGTCGTAAGACTTGCGTGTCCGAAGCACAGAGAAGGACTTATGAGTGTTGGAGCAGGCTACGGGGTTCGAACCCGCGGCATTCAGCTTGGGAAGCTGACACTCTACCAACTGAGTTAAGCCTGCATACCGGGTGGAGCGAGCTCTATCTTGTCGCTGGTGGCGAACTTGATAAAGTCATCGCACATCTCATGCCTGAAGTCACCCTTTACGTAGGGGATCCAGAACTGAGTATCCGAGAAGTTGGCCCAGAAGAGCATATATGCCATTCGAAGACCTGCTTCTGAGGATGTGAGCGCCTTAAGGAGCTCAGTAAACCAATTATCGAACAAATTACCGCTCGGCGCAAGACCTTCGTAGAAACCGCCCGGGATCTGATCCAGCGTACGAAGACCGATCTCCGTGAGAGCGTAGATCTTACCGTGGTCCTGCGCACATGAAGCCAGGATCTCAAGGGAACCGATCAGCTTTTCCATGAAGCCGTCGCCCTTTTGGGGCTTATCGTGGTATATATCCATGCCCAGGATATCGACATAGTCGTCGCCAGGGTAGCGGCACAGGAAATCCTCCTGCGTCTCGAAGAAACCGTTGGGAGAATATGAGAAGAGAAGATTTCTTATCTTCTTCTTGTTGGTCAGATAATCTATCGTGTACCTGTAGAGCTCGATATACTTCTCGTCGGATAAGTGGTCCTTGCCCCACCAGAACCAGGATCCGTTGCACTCGTGGAAAGGACGGAAGATCATGGGGATCCTCTCGCCGTTTATATCCACGCACTTGGCGAGGAACTCCGCGATCTCATCTAAGAATCTTCTGTACTTGGGATTAAGATCTCCGCCTTCTAATATCCTCTCCCCTACATTGCCGTCGGGGATGTTGGGAGAATAGTCGAAGAACTCCTCCCCTCCCAATGAGAAATTAGGCATGTGGGAAGAGAGCGTTATTATGACGCCTTCCTTATGAAGCTGCTTAACGGTCTTTACAAGATCCAGCATATTGCCCTCGTAGCCTCTGAAGGCAAGGGTATCTATGCCGACAACGGCCGGATGCCTGCCAAGAAGATTCTTGACGTCGGACTCGGTACCGTCGGTATTTTCTACGGATACGCCTATGTGGCCCGCATTCTGGTGACCTAAGAGGATGACATCCGAATATGAGGCATCCTCGAGCTTCTCAAGGAGCTTCGTTACGGCAGGTTCTCTGGCGTCCATTACTTTTTCATCTTCTTCTGGAAATCACCGAAGGGATCGGAGATATCCGAGATATCGCCGCCTAAGTTCTGGACAGCGGACATGATCTCATAGAAAAGATCCCTGTCTATCGTAGTCTGATGTCTGTTGATATAGCTCTTGAGCATGGGAACTGCTCTGGGATCGCCGTAGTCTGCAAGACAGATTACGGCGTAGATCTTGTTGTTCATGAAACGGAATGCGGATCTTAAAGCATCGTAGATCTCATCCTGATGATCTTCCTTACCGATGTTTGTAAGCATGATGACAAGATCCTCGCAAGGTCCTTCAAGGCCTTCGTCCTTGTGCTCGTTCAATCTGTCTATAAGAAGAGGTACGGATTCATCGGGGAATGCCTCGATATATTCAGCTACCGTGTCTGCTACGAAGTCGGGGATCTTGGCATAACTCATGAAGCGGTCTAAGACGCCCTCAAGAAGGCTTGAATCGTTCATGGCGGATAGCACCTTGAAGCATGCCTTTACCTTCTGGAACTCCATCTCGAAGAGTGCATCCTCGTTGCCCAGCTCCTCATCAGTCCACGCGGCATCCTCTACGGTCTTCTTCGCATAAGAGAGTACTGCGGCTTTGTCCGCGGACTTAGCTACGGCACCTATAACGCTGTCGGGAACGCCTCTGTCGAGCTCCAATGCGCTGTACTCGAGAACTTCCTTTAACTCTTCGAAAGGAAGCTTCTTAAAGTAGTCGTTCATGGAAAGACCGCCTAAGATATCGTTAGGCTCCTCCTCCATGAGGCGGCTTTGCTCCTCTGTCTCCTTCATGGCTACACGCTGAAGGTATGTCTCATATGTGATGTCGTCATCCTCCGGAGGACGCTCGTCCATCTTATCTGCGAATTCATCTATCTTCTGGTCGAGGATGAGCCCTACGAGCTGATCGTAGCGCTCTAATACCTTTACTATCTCTTCTTTCATCTTTATATAACTCCTAAGCGGTTGATACCCGTCATTTTACAACATAATCTTCTAACCTAAAAGGTAAAAGAAATACCCGGTTCGATGAACCGGGTATTGATCCTTCTGGAGGTGCCACCCGGATTTGAACCGGGGAATAAAGGTTTTGCAGACCTTGGCCTTACCGCTTGGCTATGGCACCGTGCGCTTGAATATTATGAAGTAGCAGTCCTTTTTTGTCAAGCACCACTTGTCTGCCGAGTATTCTTTATAAATTATTGAAAGACATTGAGTTTCTTATGCTATATTATGTAGTGGTGAAAACGGATATAAGATCAACATGGAAGATAATAAAGTGGGAGATAGGAAGACTTGCCGCCAACTGGAAGAGAGCGGCAGCGGTCCTTCTCCTGCCTGCAGTATTTATGATGATCGCCCTTAATATCTTCCCTGTACTTATAAACTATATGGCTACGGGAAACTTAGGAAGAAATCCCGTTACGGTAGTGGCGCCTCCCGATACCTTCGAGGATTACCTCGATGAGATAGAGGGCACTACCGTATACAACTTCAAGGTCATATCTCAAAATGAGTTCGAGCGCGACTACTCCGAAGAGGATCTTAGAAAGAGCCTTAAGAAAGGCACCATCTGGATCTTCTTCGAAGACGGCGAGCTCCCATTTGACGAAGAGATCGAAAGATACTACAACAACCTGGCAGACGGGTACCCCGGAGCCGTGAGCCACGCCATTATCCACGTTACCTACGACAAGAGCTCTACGCTGATGGAGACCAAGGTGGAATCATTCGAGGACCTGATAATAGAGCCTTATAAGAACTCCCTTCTTGACAGGCTCGGCGGAAGGTATGCCTCCGAAGGCAGGGACCCCTTCATGGTCGACAACTTTAACGTAGTCACCAAGATAATGGATAACAGAGCTACAGCCAACAAGAATGCAGCCAGGGTAGTTCCCGGCATCGTCATGCTCCTGTCCTACTACTGCGTATACTCACTGGCATGCGACCTCTTTGCCATGGAAAAGAGCAGAGGCTTCTTTGATAAGCTCCTCTTATCCCCCGTATCGGGCAAGTCAGTCGTCGCAGGTAAGGTCGTCACCATGATGCTGGTATCGACATTCTCAGCAGTGATAACCATGTTCCTCATGTTCATGTCTTCCTGGCTCAACTGGAGCAACGACGCCATGTCGCTGCTGCCTTTCGGAATGCTGCTGCTCCCGTGGCAGGTAGCGGGAGTCTTTATAGTACTTATCGCCGCCGTCTACCTTATGTCAGCTGCTGCCGTATATATCACGATGAGCCTTCAAAGGCTCCAGGACATCATAGTCAACCTGCAGCTGCCGCTGGTGCTGTTCCTTATAGACTTCTTCCTGAACTTATTCAGGTTCAATAGGCCCTTAACATTGGAATACCTTATGCCTTTTCATAACAACATCTGCCTCATAAGGGACATATACGCGTCCCAGGCGCGTTGGTGGATGTTCCTTATAGTAATAGCATCCGACGTCCTTGGCGGCATGCTCATATTCAAGAAGCTTTATCGAAAGGTGGATCTTAAATGACAGACAATCCCGCTATAGTCGTAGATAACGTAGTAAAGACCTACGGCAAGAATATACCGCCCACGATAAAGGGCGTGAGCTTTCATGTAAACCCCGGAGAGATCTATGGCCTCTTAGGACCTAACGGTGCCGGTAAGACCACTCTCATGCAGATGATATCTACCCTGTCAAAGCCCACGGAAGGCAAGATCACCATCTGCGGCCTGGACTCCGTCAAGGATTCACTGGAGATACATAAGAGGATCGGATTTCTTACGACAGAGATAAAGCTCGATCCATTATCTACGCCCGATAAGCTCTATGATTTCTTCGCTTCTTTGTATTCCATCCCGGACAAGGAAGCTAAGATCAGGAAGGATATCGCCTTTGAGACATTCGGCATCACGCCATTTGCCGACAAGAAGATAGTGGAGCTCTCCACGGGAATGAAGCAGAAGGCCAGTATCGCCATAAGCCTTATCCACGAGCCTCCGGTCATCATATTCGATGAGCCTACCAACGGACTTGATATCCTTACCTCCAAGCAGGTGACGGATTATCTTCTGGAATTAAAGGACAGAGGCAGAGCCATCATCTTATCCACCCACATCTTCTCCGTAGCAGAGGACCTGTGCGACAGGATAGGAATGCTGGTAGACGGCAAGATAGCGGCAGAAGGAACAGAAGAAGAGCTCATGGCTCTTGCAGGAAAGGACAAGTTTGAAGACGCGTTCTTCACCATCTACAAAGATAATCACCATGAACCATAAGGCAATAAGGACATTGGCATATAAGGCCTTCAGGAACAGCGGAGGCCTCAAGACAAAGGCATCGGGCATGACATTTGTTATCATGCTGATGTTATCCGTCGCCTTTATCATGGTCATCGGAAGCTATGTATTTCCCTGGAGGGCCTATGCTGCGTTCTTCGAGGAGGATAACGGCAGCATCCTTATATTCAACCAGCCCGATTCATTCGATGACTACCTCTATGTGGCGGAAATCCCTCATACCAACGAGCTGAAGCTCAAGACGGATGCCTACTATGATTTTACATATTTCGAAGAGTGCCTGGACAAGTATGACTCTTATCTGGTCATAGTCTTCCCCGAGGGCTTCGACGAGAAGGTATTTGACGACACTTCCGAGGAAACGCCGGAGATCCTTACCTATATAAGAGAGGACGAACTCATATTCTCCGCCAGGAAGGATTATGTAGTCGATAATATCCTCGCATCGTATCAGAAATACCTTAAGGAGCAGTCAGGCAAGCTGATTCCCATCAATGAACCTGTTGCCATCGAGGTACAGGGTACGGCAACCGCCCCCGAAGTAAGCTTCTCCTCGGGGATCATGACCTTCGCAGCTAAATCATTAGCACCTCTTCTTCTCTTTATCGCGATCCTTTATGCCTCCATGAACTCAGGCACCAACATAATCGCCGGCGAGAAGGAAAAGGGTACCTTCGCGGCGATCCTTCTAAGCCCCGTATCAAGGCTCGAGCTCATAATAGGAGATCTTCTGGGTGTCAGTATGGCTGCATTCCTGCCGGCTCTTGTCATGCTGATATTCATATTCATGATCCCCGCATATTCAGGTCTTCCGGGCATCATGGTGGCGATCCCGCTCCTTCTTAGCCTCGCGATCCTTGTCGCAGCTCTTACCATACTTATATCAGTCATAAGCGACTCGGTAGTATCGGCACAGACGGCTTTCCTTCCTCTGTTCTTTATAATGGTAACTATCTGCGTCACCTGTATCCAGAGCGTCGACAGCGCAGAGAATTTCTATCGCATGATCCCCATCTACGGTCATTTCTACGGTCTTGGAAGCATCATTTGCGAATGCACCGCAAGAGAACTTATAAACAGCACTATCTGCGTCCTCTTTACGCTCCTTATATCCGCCGTATGTATCTATGTCTCGGTAAGGCTTTTATCCTCCGAGAGGTTCACATTGAACAACATGTCCGACGAAGACCATAAGGCTCCCGGCAAGAAAGCAAAGCTTACGGGCAAGACGCTTCCGGGCTTTATCATCGATCAGGCAGTCTACCCTCTGGTGATACTTTCTATCTTCCAGACACTTGCCATGCTGCCGGTACTTATAAAATATTCATCTACGTCCGCTTTCGCTGACAT
This sequence comes from Oscillospiraceae bacterium, assembly GCA_900176545.1. Lineage (GTDB taxonomy): Bacteria > Bacillota > Clostridia > Saccharofermentanales > Saccharofermentanaceae > Saccharofermentans. The sequence continues at coordinate 357,620 of FWXP01000002.1, read as the reverse complement.
CGTGGAGAGCATGAAGACCGTAAATACCTTCGCGGATATATTCTCGTTCTCTTTCGAGCTTCTGGGGCTCTTCCTGTCAGATCCGCTCTTTATAGTCTCCATGTCAGTAGGATATCTTCTCATGATGGGATGCTACCTTATAAAGGTAATGCTCAAGGAGCGTATCCGCGAGAAGAAGGGCAAGATAAAAAAGTATCTCGCTTCCTTAGGTCTTGCCATAGAAAAGAGCACTCTTCCCAAGTACCTGGGAGGCCTTGTCCTGGGAGTAGCTTTGATGTCCTCCGTCTACCTTATATTGAATGTCACGGGGCAGGTGACTTTCGAAGGCTTTAATACGAGCTCAGAAGTAGTTACCACCGTCCTTATCTCACTTCTTATGTGGTTCCCTCAGGGTGCCTGCGAAGAGCTGATGTTCAGAGGCTATATGCTCCCCCGTATCACGGAGAGGACCAACAGGATATTTGCTTACTTCCTGTCGTCCTTCCTATTCTCGGTACTTCACAGCATGAATGCGGGCTACACTCCCCTGGCGTCCATAAACCTCTTCCTGATCGCCCTTTTGTTCGCTCTTATCTCCTACAGGAGCGGCAGCATCTGGATCACATGCGGAGCGCATACTGCATGGAACTTCTGTCAGGGTAATATCTACGGACTTCAGGTCAGCGGTAACGAACTGTCAACCACCCTTATAAAGACAGCTTATACAAAGTCGCATCTGGATATAGTAACAGGCGGAGCTTTCGGTCCCGAGGGAGGTCTGGCGGTAACTGCCGTGACACTTCCCCTGGTGATACTTCTTATCGTCCTTATAAAGACGGATAGAAAAAAGACTTCCCGTCTGTGGTAAGTACTTTCTCGAAATGAGACTCGAATACGGAAGATAACACTTCTCCGGTAAGTGAAGACGATGCATCCACTTTCTTTCCGTCCTTCATGAGAATAAAGCTGTCTGCAAAGGACGCCGCGGTATTGATATCGTGAAGGACTACTATAAAGGACTTGCCTTCCTCCCTGCAAAGGCGATCTAAGATCTTCATGGTAAGTACTGTATGGCGTACGTCAAGGCTCGACGAAGGTTCGTCCAGTATGGTCCAGGGCGTATCCTGGGCAAGAGCTCTGGCTATCATGGTGCGCTGCTTCTCGCCTCCGCTTAGAGTATCGTATATACGCGACTCCAGCCCTTGAAGCTCCATATCAGATATGGCCTTCCCCACAAGATCCTTGTCGTTGGAAGTAAGGCCTGTGAAGAAGCGGCTCTTGTCGTATCTCCCGAGGCCCACCACGTCGTAGACAGACAAGGCTATATTGCCGAATGTCTCCTGGGGAACATATGCTATCTGTCCCTTCCCGGAATACTGCTCTACTATCTTCTTGATAAGTGTAGTCTTGCCGCAGCCGTTAGGACCCATGACCGCATGGATCTTCCCTTCTTCGAATGTATGTGAGAATGAGTCCACCACAATCTTCGGACCGTAGGATACGCTTATGTCCTTTACGATAAGATCGCTCATACACGTATCCCCCTTCTTCTTGAAGTGATCCTGGTGGATATAAGAAGCCACAGGAAGTAGGGCGCTCCGATAAGGCTGGTGACGGCTCCGATCGCCATCTCGCCCGGAGCTACCACCGTCTTAGCCACGCAGTCACAGACTACCATGAAGACGGCGCCCGTGAAGAAGCAGATTATAAGCTTCTGCCTGGCCTTATAGACCCTGAAGAATGTGACTATATGGGGGATAATAAGACCCACGAATCCGATGATGCCCGAGTTGGCAACGCAAAATGCCAGGAGGACCGAGGACAGGCAAAGGACAAGTCCCAAGGTCCTTGACTGGCTGACGCCTAAGGAAGCAGCCGCCTCGCGGCCCAGCTTTAATACATCTATACGGGGTGATACCCACACCAGGAGAGGGAAGCACACTGCAACTACAAAAAATAAAACATAAGTCTTTGTGACGGTAGAGCCTGAGAATGTTCCCAGCATCCAAAGATATACCCTCTCCATGCTCTCCATATGAAGGGTCATGAGGACGGTGATAAGGGCGCTCATTATGGAAGATATGGCGATACCTGCCAGGAGAGTCGAGGAAGTATCGTATTCGCCTGATCCCCTGGCGATGGTAAATACCAGCATCCAGGTGACGGCAGCACCTATGACGGCGCCTATATAGCTTCCGGTAAAGCCCTGACCTATGATCACGATATTAAGGCCTGATACGATCGCTATGGCAGCGCCAAGTGCGCTTCCTGACGATATACCCAGGACAGACGGATCAGCCATCGGATTCTTGAATACCCCCTGCATAACGCAGCCTACGGACGCCAGAGCGCCTCCGCAAAGTGCCGCGGTTATGGTCCTGGGGATCCTGATCTTACCTATTATGGTAACGGTAGAAGCCGACAGTTCATCCCTGTGTCCCGTGATATAAGAGATGACGTCACGCATGGTAACGCCACTGCTTCCGAGACAACAGGAGGCTGCTACCGCGACCATAGTCGCGATAACAGCCACCAGAAGTTTCAGATAGAATGTATCCTTATGCTGCCTCATCAGTAGCTTCTTCATCAGCCTCACCGGAGATAGCTTCCTGGATAAGCTGTACAGCCTCGAGGTTACGAGGACCCTGACGGTTCAGAAGGTTGGAATCGATGATGATAACGTTGCCTTCCTGAACTGCAGTAAGAGAAGCATAGGGCTCTGTAGCGATGAAGCCGTCGTAGCTCCACTCGTCGATAAGGATATAGTCGGGATCAGCCTCGACAAGCTCCTCAGCGGAGTAGCTCCAGCCGGATACGTCCTCAGCGGCATTTACCGCACCTGCGGACTCGATGATGTCACCGATGAATGTATCGCCGCCTGCTGTGTAGTCGCCGTACTCGCCGTAGCTCATGCAGTAATATACAGTAACGTCAGTTGCAGGAGCATTTGCACGAAGCTCGTCAAGATCTGCGGAGAGCTCCTCTACGAGAGCCTCACCCTCTTCGTGGCATCCGATAACGTCAGCAACGTCTGCTACTACGTCGAACATACCCTCAAGAGTTGTCTCGTCCCTGATGATGACAACGGGGATACCAAGCTCAGTGATGGCATTATAAGCCTCCTCGCTGAAGATGGAGGATGCGATCACTACGTCGGGCTCGAGCTCGGCGATGATCTCGATGTCGGGATTGTCGATAGCACCTACGGAAGGGATATCAAGGACTTCCTCGGGATAGTCACAGTAATCTGTTCTGCCGATAAGCTTATCCTCTGCGCCGAGTGCGAATACGATCTCCGTAAGAGCAGGAGATACGCTTACAACAGTCTCGGGCTCAGCCTCGATCGTAACTACGTTGCCGTAAGCATCCTCGTATGTAAGAGGATAGATGGAATCTGATGCTTCCTCGGAAGTTGTCTCCTCAGAAGTCTCCTCTGTTGCTGCAGCAGTAGTAGTTGCAGCAGCTGTCGTCTCATCCGAAGCACCTGTCTGTGATCCGCAGGAAGCAACGCCTGCCATCATAGAAAGTGCCAGGACAACACTTACTACTTTCTTCTTCATAATAATGTTCCTTCTGCGACGATGCCGCCCTCCGCAGCAACACGCAAATAAGTAAAGCTCATCGGCAGGTTTCCTGGCTCATGCCTTTAAGCGGACTTCCCTTCTCGAAGATCTTAAGACCCCAATGGATATGAAGCCGCATAAGCACTGACAGTAGCGGGGGCTGTCACGGATTCGCACCGTGTTCCCTTTTGACCCTTTTTACGGGGCACCGACGGCATAGTAATTATATGACAACGGTAAAGATGACATCAATTGCTATTATGTACATATATAAGCTTCAGATAAGACGGTTAAATTCCAATATCTCCATCCTTACCTTGGGATCTATCGCCGTTATTATCTCAGCCTCCGGCCGTCCTAAGTAATACCCTTGAAGGAAGTCCGCGCCTATCTCTATACAAGTGCGCATCTCTTCTTTTGTCTCCACGCCTTCTGCAAGTACGGAGAAGTTATTGTCGTGTGCAAACTGTGCCACATCCCTTACGAAATGCTGCTTCTGCGGATTGCTCTCTATGCCTGCCAGAAGCATCCTGTCTATCTTTACGTAGTCGGGCATATAACGAAGGAGATTTACTACATTGGAGTAGCCGGTACCGTAGTCATCCAATGCACTCTGGATACCGAGCTTTCTTATCTGATCCTTCATCTTGGCAAGCATCTGATCGTCTGCTTCCCTCTGCTCCGTAAGTTCCAGCACGATATTCTTGTTGTACCTTCGAAGCTTCTCTGCGACTATATCCGTGTCCTCTTGAGTCCATGTGACACCGGTTATGCAGTTTATAAAGAGCTTTCTGTCATTAAAGCGATCTATATTTCGCTCGAACTCACGAAGGACGTTAAGGAAAGTAGACTTCTCCACATCATATATGCGTCCTAAGTGCTCCGCATATTCTATTACTACCGCAGGTCCTATATAAGGATCGATATCAGGTCTCATCAGAGCCTCGAAGGCAAATATCTCGCCTGTCCTGGCGCTGACTATGGGCTGGTAATGGTACCTGAAGCGGTTCTCGTCCAGGAGCATCTTTACTGTCTCTGCAGTCTTCTTCTGCTCGGGAGTAAGGGAAGAATCGAAGTTTAATCTCTGCTCCCTTATCTTATTGGCATTCTTTATGGTGACAGCACCGTTTATAAGGTTCTCGAACTCATTGGTGCTTCCTATCCTAAGGCTCTTATCTCCCGTGGAGATCTTAAGATCCAGCCCCAGCCTGGAGTTATACTGATCCAGAAGATCATTTATCTTCTGATGCACCTCGAATATCCTGGAGGCATGGTCATCGTCAGACAGCCAGGCTGCCACGAATTCGTCATTTCCAAGCCTGCAGCATACTGCATTCTCACCCGAAGCGGACTTTATTATCTCCGCTACCTTGACGATGGCGCGGTCTCCGGCCTTCCTGCCGTAGGCTTCATTGAACTCTCCTAAGCGATCGATATCAAGCGCCATGACAGAAACGTAGCAGTGAAGCTGCAAAGACCTGTCGATAAGAGGCTCCGAATACTTAAGAAGTCCGTCGTAGTTATAAAGCCCCGTCATGCGGTCGATAAACCGGTTGGCCTCCATGGTCTTATTGGCACGGTTAAGGATACGAAGCCTTCGAAGGGCCTCGAATCCGAACATCAGGTTCTGAAGCCACATGCAGTAAGAATGGTCGAACCGGGCTATGGACTCACCAAGACCCAAAGCAGCATATCCGAAGCACCTGTCATCGAAATGCATGGGAGTAAATATATAACACCTGGGCGACGGGGAATCCATATCGGGAAGTATATCCAGAATATCAAATGTCTCCATGAACTCCAGATGATCTCTTCCCTGATCGTCGCAGGATAATACATCTGCCATACGATCCGTATATCCGACACTAAGGAAAGACCCTTCGTATGATACGGATTCATCCACCCAGAATGAATTAAGGCACAGGTCAAATCTCTCGAAGTCGCGGATCTTATAGACATAGGACCTTACGGTCTCCATGACTTCCTCAAGGTCTGCACCCGACAGCATATCCGCCAGGATCGTATTACGGTCGGGCATGAAAGATCTTGTATCAGGATCCGTATCCCAGGTATCTCTTACCAGGGGCCTGGAAACTACGCTTCGGCACTGACATCCGCATGAAGATCCGACAAACAGGGACACCGAAGAACTAAAAGGCTCAAAGGACCTGCCATCAAGAAGAGCCAACAGACAATCGGCGCAGTAGGATCCGAAGGAGAAGGACGGAAGCGGCACCGACGTTATGGGCGCTGGGCTCGTCCTGCCGTCTTCCGCCGAGTCATATCCGACTATCGCGATATCAGATGGAATACTAATACCATGCTTAGAAAGCGAAGAAGCAAGACCTATTGCCATATAGTCATTGGCGCAGGCTATGGCCTCGGGAAGGCCGGATGGAGACTTCATCAGCTCATCGCCTATAGTCTCACCGCCCGAATACCAGAAATCACCGTAGAAGATACGGGACGAAGGAACACTTAGACCGTGGCGGGCCATTGTATCCTTGAAGGCATCAAGCCTCTCCTTTGAATGAGGATGCCACTTCTTACCTGCTACAAATGCTATATCAGAAAATCCGTGAACTGTTATAAGGTGCTCTACTACGGAACATATGCCGTCATAGTGAGGAAGGCTTATATAAGGGAAATAATCGCTCTCCTTATCTACGAAGAGGACCTTGCCCCTGTATTCATTAAAGAGCCTTATCTCCAGACGACGAAGAACGCCCGGGGTCTGGATGGTATCCGCCAGGATGATCACTCCCTCGAAGAGGTCGAAATTAATAAGATTGTAGATATTGGATTCTCCGACTTCCCGGAACTTGGTCTCCTGGAACTTCTGATACATGGCAAAAACGCACACATCGAACCCGGAAGCAAAGAACTTCCTGTTGATACCTTCGAGCAACGCCTTCTGATATTCTTCCTCGGGCTGTGCGCAAAGGACCGCTATGCGTTTCCTCCCAACACCTCGATCAGACATAGTAACACCATTCCCATTATATCAAGTGGAAACCCGGGATGTGTTAACAGGAAGTAAACAGATCAGAATGTAGGCTCGATGATCACCCAGCGCATGGAAGATCCGTCGTAAGGAGAAGTCACCACATTATCGTATACAACGCGGTAACGATCCGGCGCATACGTCTCGATCTCATAAAGAAGGAACGAGTATCCGTCGCCCATCTCAAGGATAAATGCGTCGCATGCATACTGTCCTTCGATAAAGTCCATATCCGCGAGAGACGTGACGAGCATCTTGTCACGTACATGGTCGACACCTGAATATTCCATCATATAAGGGTCGATCCTGTTGTCGATATGTACGGGAACTCCGGAGAACGCGAGCCACGATCCGGTATTGAACGTATTAAAGGGTCTCTTATATCCCGCAGAGAGCGCATAGTCCACTACTCCCCTGTCGTAGCAGGCCATAGCCTCGATATCTGCCATGGAGTTGGAATGGATATACTGAGTGCCGCGAAGAGCGCCGGTAGCGACCGTTGCCAGGATACAGATAAATGCCAGGAGCTTATAGAACTTAGAAGACAGCGAAGGCGCGGACTTCACATGGATAAGCTTAGCATTGACCCAGGCAATCAAGTCTGTTAAGAACTCCGGCGCGAACATCAGATATACGATAGAGAGCTGGAGCATAAAGCGCTTATATACACATGTTCCAATGAAGAACATGCAGATAAGACCAAGCTTCGTGATCGCAGGCTTAGAAAAGCTCTTCACCTTATCGCTCACCATGAATCCGATAAGCAAAAGAAGCAACAGAGTAGAAGCAAATATACCGAACTCCATAGGCTGCCACTCATCTACATACTGCCATACGTCAGATGCGGACGACTGCTTAAGGCCGAATGTCCATACCCTGATACCGATGGGATTAAGAAGCGATACAAGGAAACCAAGCACGATAGCACAAAGATCATACAGAGCAGATCGATATTCCTTATAGATAAGCTCTACAACCATGAAGAATACCATGACCAATGCAAATACCGGAAGTATTCCGCCGTGCATCCAGCCAAGGAAGAAACTCAAGGCCACGAATGTTATACATGCATTTAGATGCTTCTTACCATTCATATAGACATATATAAGAAGAGCAAGAGCAAAAAGAGACGTACATGAAGGTCTTACGCTATAGTCGGGAAATCCGGACATAAAAGGCACAAGAGCAGTGACAAGTACCGTCACAAGAGGATTAGCAGAAGAAGAATGTGCGATACGAAGGCAGAAATATGCCGTCAAATAAGTAAAGAGAGCACCTACCAATATAACTCCTGCAAGTCCCAGGAACTTATAGACGAATCCCATAAGAAGATACCAGCCGGCCTCGTGAGCCGTAAATACCAGCCCCTCGTGCCAGGAATATATCTCATCCAGGATAATATGTCCTGACGCTATGGAATCAAGACCCAGACGGATCTGTATAGCCGTATCACCTACCATATCCTTCATGGTAGTGATCAAAGTAAACGGGCTGAACATAAAAAGTGCCATGGAAAGCACCAGCCAAAAAGGTGATCTCTTATCTTCTTTTACTTTACTCATCTCTAATTTCCTTCAAGATCTTCTTAAGACATAAGACTACAACACAGAATGTACCTATCTATACCGCAGTCCAACCTCAATTTGATACCCTCGCTATAAACACTTACTGAATCCATTAAAGTTCACTGAGATAATCCATGAAATTCTCTTTGTTTTCAAGTGCCGTAGTTGTCGGTCTTCCAAGATCCGAGCGGGCACCGATAGAACACTTGACCTCTATAAAAGAAAGCAAGCCGCGCGACTTGGCAGCGATAAGCTCAGCATCCAACGCCGAGAAAGAATCAACAGATACGGCATAAGGATAGCCACATGCCTTGGCGATAGCTACAAGATCGATAGAAGATGCTACCGTTGGCATGCCGCCGACAGTCTCATGAGCGCCGTTATTTATTACTACATGGATAAGATTAGAAGGAGTATTCGCGCCCACAAGAGCCATGGATCCCATATGCATGAGAACTGCTCCGTCACCATCTATACACCATACACGTGTGGAAGGCTTATTTAGTGCCACTCCAAGAGCGATCGAAGAGCTGTGTCCCATAGAACCGACCGTAAGGAAATCATATTTATGACTTTGACCGTTAGCAGTACGGATCTCAAAGAGCTCACGTGAAGCCTTACCTGTCGTAGATACTATTGGGTCTTCTCCTGAGACAGCCGTTATATGTCTTATTATCTCTTCTCTTACCATCGAATTTTCATTAGAATATTCAACCGGCTCGGAGTACTCGAGGGCCCCCTTGCGGATAACGAAAGCAACATCCTTACCTGAAGAAAGAACATCAGAGAATTCAGCCATCTTAGATGCAAGTTCTTCTTCAGTAGTATCCTTGCCGATAACAAATGTGGCGATATCCATATCTTCCAAGAGCTTTACAGTAACCTCACCCTGATAGATATGCTGGGGTTCATCGTGAACACCGGGCTCGCCTCTCCAACCGACAATAAAAACGACCGGAATGGCATAGACCTTATCGTTAAGAAGAGAAGCAACGGGATTGATGATATTGCCTTCTCCCGAGTTCTGCATATAGACAACAGGAACCTTGCCTGTAGCAAGATGGTAGCCTGCTGCCAGTGCAGCACAATTACCCTCATTGGCCGCTATCACGTGATGATTGGGGTCGATACCATACGTATTCATCAGGTAATTGCAGAGTGCCTTCAGCTGCGAATCGGGAACTCCCGTATAGAAATCAGATCCTATGATCTTAACAAGACTTTCAACTTTCATTAGTAACCTTCTCCTCAGATCTCATCGATCAATGTTATTATCTGCTTTATAGGCATAAGCCTATCGTCAACTTCCTTCGCTCTGTGGTATCGTGGGGCAACACCGTTATAAAAGCAAGTGTAACTGTCTGCGTTAATGCATCGCCCTAGTTCAGTTATATCTTACGGGGGTCTGTACGCCTGTTACGTCGAGCGCTTCCTTAAACACCTTGAAGAAATCCTTTATATCGGCTTCATCTATAGCTCCAAGAGCGCAAAGACGGAATGTATTCGTTGTAGAGATTTTTCCGGGATAGATCGTGAATCCTCTGTCATAGCAATAGTCATGAACCTTCTCGAAGCTCCAGTCGGGATCGTCGGGATAGATCGCGGAAGATACGAGACCTGCTCTGTTCTCGGGAACGATGACCTGCTTAAAGCCGAGCTCCTCAAGACCCTCGTTGATCGCATTGAATACGCGAGTGTGGCGTGCCCACTTAGCTTCTTCGCCTTCAGCCCAGTACTCCTTAAGAGCCTGAAGTGTAGCGTAGATCGTCTGTACCGGAGGTGTGAAGTGCATCTCGCCCGTCTTCTCGAAGCAGTCATACTGCAGGAAGAGATTACAATAGTAAGATCTCTTGGGATATGAAGCGCTCTTCTCGATGATAGCTCTGTTGCCTACTACAAAGCTCAAACCCGTAAAGGACATAAGTCCCTTCTGAGCACTTGCCATGCAGAAATCGATGTTGTCCTTCTCGATATCGATAGGTCTCATCGCATATGTGGAAGTCGTATCTACAGTGAAGATAGCGCCGTACTTGTGAGCAAGAGCACCGATCTCCCTAATAGGATTAAGGATACCTGTACCAGTCTCCTGATGTGTTGTATGAATAAGAGCGATATCGGGGTTAGCCTTAAGTGTCTCCTCGATCTTAGCAAGGTCGGGGATCTCGTCTACTGCGAACTCCAGATCGATATGAGGAAGTCCGTAATACTGACAGATCTCGACTGCTCTTGTGCTGTATGCGCCGTTATTTACTACGAGAACCTTCTTGCCCGAGGGTAAGAGGCTGTTGATGCAGACATCGATATTGATCGTACCGGATCCGCAGAAGAGTACCGATGTGTACTTATCGAGGTCGCCGTGAACGATCTTAACGAGGTCTTCGCGAAGTCCCTTCATAAGTCCTGCGAACTCCTTCTCGCGGGGACAGATGTCAGGTACTACCTGTGCGTACTTTACCGTATCCGTAGTTGTTGACGGGCCGGGATTAAGAAGGATGTTTCTCTTGATGCTTTCCATAACTTATCTCCAATCAAACTATATATTTCTCGTCTATTGCCTGAAGCTCGGCGAAAGTATCTATCTCGACAATATCTTCGAACTTACAGTCTCTTACTTCGACCTTGTAGTTCTCTTTCCTGAATACTAGAGGAACCTGCTCCCAGTATCTCTGCTTGCCGCCTTCGGACTCATATACCGCGGGAATATCCTCTGCGAGCTTTGTGCCTGCCTCAGCGTCCCAATATGAGATACCAACCATCTGCCAGATATCCTCACCTGCGCCCTCGGTAAGCTCCTCGACGATGATCCTGTCCTTTACCTTAAAGCACCAGTCGTCCGTCTTATCGGTCTTGATACCGAGGAAGTTGGATGTGTAGTTATAACCCTTGATGATCTTGGAATTTGATATGAGAAGGTCTGCCTCGAATACATATGCATTCCTGATGAGATCCTTCGCGAGCAGCGAGCTACTGATATTATTTGCTTCCGTATAGAAGTCGTTGTCGATGAACTTTATCATCGGATACTTGTGAAGGAGCTGATCGAATTCTTCCTTAAGGTATCCTCTTACGATCACGATCTCCTCGATGCCTGCACCGAGGCACGCGTCGATAAGTCTGTCGATGATCCTTACATCGTGAACCCTTACGAGGGGCTTAGGTGTATTAAGTGTGATGGGAACGAGTCTTGAGCCGAATCCTGCGGCGATAAATACCGCTCTTTGAACCTTATAAGGCTCCATGGCCTTGATGCCTTCAGCCGTGATCTTACCGTCACAGATAAGTCCGCTGCTCGTAAGTTCCGTTATAGTACCGCTTGCGGATGCCGATGCGGAGCCGTCGCCCTCGATCAGGTCATCCAAGATATCGAATTGTTCTCTTGTTAACACTAGTGAATCCTGCCTTTCGAAAACCGCTTTATATTATAATTTAAGTGATGGGCTTTCACAAATCAGACTTAGAATATCATGGCATTGATTACTACAACAACGAGAGAATTCAGGTCAAACTGAAAGGACTGACTCCTTGCCGGGCAAGAAATCAGTCCTTAGGCTCAATTAAATTCTGTCCAACTTTGTGACTTCAAAGATCAGAGAACAGATCGGGACTATAAGCACCCGATGCGATCAACGCCTTAAAGCTCTCCATGACCGCTGGCTTATCTTCCTTATAAGTAACTCCAAACCACTTATCGTCAGTCGGAAGCACAGTAAACCTAGTACCCGAGTGCAGCTGCGAATCAGCAATGATCGGAAGAAGATACTCCGACTTCATGGGGTCAGGCATCGTTGCAAGGAAACGAGGAAAGCCCTCTCTCAACACATCCATAAACTCAGCCGGATAACACCAGAAATTCATGGATACAAGGCTCTCTACATCAACGGGTACACCATCGACCTCAGCCCCCGAAACAGTCTTAACTATATTCTTAGTCTCGGCAATACCTGTAAGAGTACCATCCGATACAGAACAGATACCTCGTGTAACACCACCATTATCTGACAATGTATTCTTAAGGACATAACCTACAAGACCATATGAATCACCTAAGAAGGACGCAGCTTTGACAAATCCGCTCTTTCCGTAATAGTCATCAGCATTGATAACTGCAAAAGGTGAATCTATAAGTCCGTCACAAGAAAGGATTGCATGCCCTGTACCAAGCGGCTTAGTACGAGATGTATCAAAGGTCGGGCAATACCTAACAGCATCAGAGATCTCCTGGTAAGCATACGCGATTTCAACACCAAGCGGCTCACAGATGGCGGCGATACGATCACCGATAACCTCCTTGAAGTCAGCCTCGATCTCGTGGCGAATAATGAATATCAACTTATTAAATCCAGCCGCGATAGCATCGTGGATGGAATAGTCGATGATGATATGTCCGTAGTCGTCGATAGGCTCTAACTGCTTGATCCCTCCGCCGAATCTCGATCCTATTCCTGCCGCCAATATTACCAGTGTCTTCTTCATATATACCGCTTGACCCTTTCCAGTGATGAATTCATTATAACAGAAACTCTTATAAGTTCCGTCCGTTATCGAAGTTACTGGGAAAATACGGCTACATTTTTCCAGTTAACCCGAGATTTTCACCCCTAACTAGAAAAAACAACCCTCATTTTTCCAGTTAATACCCTTCTGATAGTGTTTAATGACAAAAATGCATATTATTTTTCCGGATAAACTCAGCTGACTATCTTCTCAAAATCAGACTTGGGATGCTTACACCAGGGACATACGAAGTCATCGGGAAGCTCTTCTCCCTCCCATTCATATCCGCAGACAGTGCATCTCCATACTGTACGAGACGTCTTCTCCAGAGAACCGACAGAATCACCTACAGCAAAAGAAGAAGGCTTAGGCTTAATATTCGACTGATAATACGAATAAGTAGCAGAAGGAGAAGAAGACAAGCTGTAAGAACCAAGAACATCGCATATAAACAATGTATGGCTTCCAAGATCTACAGTCTGGTACACAGCTCCTGAAATATAAGAATTGGTACCTTCAAGGATATACGGAACACCAACCGAATCCAATGCATAAGCCTCAAATCCCGAGAACTTATCCACATCACGACCCGACTGGAACCCGAATCTCTCAAACAATGAGAAAGGTGCAGACTCGCTTATAACAGACAGATTGAACACGCCCGATTCAAGGAGCATATCGTGCGTAAGATTAGCCTTATTGACCGCAAATGCGATCCTGTTAGGAGAACTTGTCACCTGTATACCGGTGTTCGTGATACAGCCATTTACCTTATCACCCAGCTTAGTCGTCAATACAAAGAGTCCGTAAGAGAGCTTATACATTGCCTTAGGATCCAATTCTGCCATAGCGCACCTCCGCACATAGTTTCTATATCCTAAGGATATCACAGAGCAGCAGGTTATTCACTCAATGTAGGATTTCAACAACGAAAGGAAAATACCATATCATATTTCCTGATATAAGCGGATTTGCACCTACGGCGATGAAATCGAAGACTGGAAATAGCTTCCGAGCACAACAGATAACACTCCATTGCTATTATATCGCGGTAGCGATATAATAGCACCAAACATAGTTATATCGCGGTAGCGATATAATAGCACCAAACATAGTTATATCGCTGTAGCGATATAAACGAAAGGAGTGTATTCCAATGCTCGTACATCATGGTTCATCTCATATTATTCAGACGCCTGTCTTTAATGGCAGTAAGAGAACCAATGACTATGGTTACGGATTCTATACTACTGAGAACATAGAGCTGGCCAAGGAGTGGGCTTGTGCTAACGACCAAAATGGGTATGCCAACATCTACGAGGCTGATCTGACTGGTCTAAAGATACTAAATTTGAATTCGTCGGAATATAACATCCTGAATTGGCTGGCTATACTTACCAAATACAGAAGCTATTGGCAGAATGGCAGTATAGCTGAAAGAGCCAAGCAATATCTGCAGGATAATTTCTTTATTGATCCTACACCATTCGATATCATCATCGGATACCGCGCCGATGATTCTTACTTTTCTTTTGCACAGGATTTTATCGCCGGGACTATATCACTCTCAAAATTAACTGAAGTTATGAGACTCGGAAAGCTTGGGGAACAGATAGTATTTAAAAGCAAAAAATCCTTTGCTCATATTCATTTTATTGATGCCGAACCGGCGGATTCGAGGACCTACTATACAAAGAAGACCGCGCGAGATCGAGAAGCCAGGAAAGCATATCGAAGTATCAAACAAACATCTGACGATTTTAATGAGCTGTTTATGATAGACATCATGAGAGAGGAGATCAAGAATGGTGATACACGCTTACAGTGAAGACTATCTTAACAATGCTCAGTCGACACTCGGACATGCTGTAGATTTTGCGGTAATGTCACTGGATATCGATCCGGACAGATTCGGCGAAGCATTGATGGTCTCAACTGCATCAAAACAATTCGCAGAAGGAAATCCTAAATACATATCAGGAATTAACGGCTGCGAACTTGCAAGAATAGTATTAACAGAAACCCAAACACCATATAAAGACGTCGAAGACAAGATGTATCTGGACAAATCCCCTGAATACTGGGCTGGATGGGCGCTTGCATTCTATCAATGGTATACATCAAGGTCATTTACCGAAATACTAACTGCTATACCACTCTCAAAGATAATAGACATGTATACCACATATCACGAGATGGATCTTGAACATTTCCTGACAAGAATGAATGATCTTATTAAGGAGTCATATCCATCTACAAAATTGAAAATGGAACGTATTAACAACGGATTCTCACAATCCGAACTTTCCGAAGCATCAGGCGTTGCACTAAGGCAGATCCAATTATTCGAACAAAGGCAAAGAAATATCAACAACGCGTCTGCCGCTACACTACTCAGACTAAGCCGTGCACTTCACTGTAAAATGGAAGACCTGATCGAACCGGATCAGTTTGATGTATAGATTGTAACAATTCACATCAAATAAAGACACCACTTCCATACTGACCGCGCTACCGCTTGGTATCCATCGGTGATATCCTCAGGCATCACTTCGTTCGATACCTTAGGATGCCATCGATGTTCAAATATAACCTGATGCGGAAACTGTTCCCTTATGAGCACGAATGAACTTAGTCTGAGGATAGTTGATTGGGAAGCAGATCGATAATATCACGATTACGATTAAACTCTACATCAATCATAAGTTAATTCCCCATTATCATGATAAAATCAAATTATATATAAACCTTGAGGATAATATTATGAGTGATAACGGAATTTCGGATATTACACTATTTGATTTTGTAGGAAACCTTAATGAATCCAGCATGCGCTTAATTGAAAGTGTTAATCTGGACGCTATGAGGGAATCACTTAACCTCGTTAATTCGATGCCGGCAAAACTATATGACAGTGCAGATGCATATAACACTATTTCTCAAATGCTGTCTAATCAATATCAAGATATCGAGGCACTTTCATCAGTTTCATCAACACTTATAAATACAATGATAGAGATCCAAACATCCCTATCCATAGCATCAGCATTATATGCTTCTTGTATGATCGAAAAAGTCGCAAGATCATTTGCGTCACTTGATATCACCACATGTATAGACGCTATTCAGAAAACTTTAGATGCCCCTTGTATATCCATGTCGGATTATTCTTTCATAAAAACTTCACCAATGATCAGATCCGTACAAGATAAACTCTCGTATCCGCAGGGCTTCGCAACAGTTATCAACAAATTCAATGTTGGAAGCGCAAATCAACTTGCCGGCAACAAGAATATTGAATACAAGCACAACGCAAGAGCTTTCTTCAAGGGAGACATCGAGATAGATGTCAGTGAATTAAACGCAATTTGTTCTGCCGTAAATCTATTGGAAGCAATAGATAATACAAAACGCTTCTCCGAAGATGAATTAATTGATTTTATGATCCTTTTGGACAACGCTCCTACTTGGGAAGTACAAGATCCGACCGGAGAAAAGATCAAGCAAGCAATACAAGACACAGGAAAAATGATATCACTCGGCAAAGAATATTATTATCATTCTCGCCCGCGTAACATAAACGAGCCACCTTATGTTTGGCAACAAATGTTGGACGCGCCATACGGTCTCACTGCGTATGGTAGATATAATAAAGTGGGACATGCTCATTTCTATTTTACCGATACCTTAGATGGTTCTGTGTCAGAAATAAGAAAACAAGTATACAAGCATAATCCGCCACGATCGGTAATCCAGACTATGATGATCTCAGCAAGAAATCCGGTTAACATACTTGACCTTTCCGCCCCAAGCATGCGAAGGTTAGATGCGTTCTTTAAATTTCTGCGAATGCCCTTAAATGCATCCACCGACATAAGACCAAGAGTGTATCTTATCCCTAACTTCGTCACTCAATGTTGCATAATGAACAGGATAGACGGAATAAAATTCTATGGCGGAAGCAATTATTCCAAATACGTTACTTGGAGTGACGGGCATTTTGAATTCGCGAGAAACATCGGAGATTCAGTAATCTAATCTTCAATAGTTCTCGGCTATATATCAGAGACTGTCTATTCCGATCCACTCCTGATCCTTAGGACTTAAGTTCAGCGGCGTTCCGTCAGACATAGCATAACCTGAAGCGGAAGCTGTCCCCTTATACTCACCTACTACGGAAGGCCACTCGACACCGATCTTAGGATCGTTCCATGCGATACCGCCTTCATCGTTAGGATGGTAGAAATCATCGCACTTGTAGCAGAATTCAGCTTCATCAGACAATACCAGGAAGCCGTGAGCAAAACCCTTAGGGATAAGGAACTGCTTCTTGTTCTCTTCTGTAAGCTCAGCACCATACCACTTACCATAGGTCTCGGAACCGGGACGCATATCTACTGCTACATCGAACACAGATCCGCGAAGAGCACGAACGAGCTTAGTCTGGGGGAAGTTGATCTGGAAGTGAAGACCGCGAAGTACGCCCTTAGTAGACATACTCTGATTATCCTGAACAAATTCGATATCGAATCCTGCTTCTTCCATATCCCTCTTGGAATATGTCTCCATAAAGTATCCGCGGGAGTCTCCGTGTACGGCAGGCTCGATTATACAAAGCCCCTTTATTCCGCCGACATCCTTAGTTACTTTTATCTGACCCAACTTAAAGTTCCTCCAAATTCAATTCTTTTACATATCTTTCAACAGCATCTTCCCATGTAGGAAGTGGCGTAAAGCCTGCTTCAACTAGTTTAGACTTATCCAAGCGGCTGTTAAAAGGGCGAGCTGCCTTCGACAGACCATACTCGGCAGTAGTTACACGACGAACCTCGGTAGAAAGCCCTGCGACTGCATATATCTTCTCCGTAAAGTCTGCCCAGCTGATGTATCCTCCTGGCACACTCTCAGAGTTAGTTGCATGGTAATAACCATACTTCTCGGTCTCAGTCATATCAACGAGAAGACGTGACAGATCCAATGTATATGTAGGTGTTCCGATCTGATCCGATACGACAGTAACGAATTCACGATCCTTGCCTACCCTAAGCATTGTCTTAATAAAGTTCTTGCCGTTCTTACCAAATACCCAAGCGATACGTACGATAAAATACTTATCAAGAACAGAAGACACAGCAAGCTCACCGTCGAGCTTGCTCTGACCATATACATTCAAGGGAGCATAGTCCTTACAATCGGGAGACCAGGGTGTCTCACCCTGACCATCGAATACATAGTCAGTAGATATATATACCATCTTGGCATCACAGGCTTTTGCCGCAGCTGCGATATTGGCAGTACCTTCAGCATTGATGGCGTGTACCAGATTTCTCTTATCCTCGTCTTCAGCAAGATCAACTGCCGTCCAGGCAGCACAGTGAACTATGACATCAGGATTTACTGAAGCAATGACTGATGCGACTGCAGAAGCATCAGTGATATCCAGCTGCACATAAGGCATAGAGCAAACAGTCGTACCATCCTGAACACCACTATAGGAAGGTTGAACATCCGATCCTACGCCCTCGTAACCACGAGCAGCAAGTTCATTCATTACGTCGTGACCAAGCTGGCCACCTACACCTGTTACAAAAAACTTCATATATCAACGATTCCCGTACATCTTCTCGTAGTAATTCTGGTATTCGCCTGAGATGATATCTTCCCACCAGGACTTATTCTCAAGATACCAAGTAATAGTCTTATCTATACCGTCAGCAAACTTTGTCTCGGGAAGCCAACCAAGTTCAGTATGGATCTTAGTAGGATCGATGGCATATCTCATATCGTGACCCTTACGGTCTGTAACAAATGTGATCAGAGACTCGGGCTTACCTAATTTCTTACAGATAAGCTTAACGATATCGATATTCTTCATCTCGTTATGTCCGCCTACGTTATAGACTTCACCGATACGACCCTTATGGATAATAAGATCGATAGCCTTACAGTGATCCTCAACATAAAGCCAGTCACGTACATTAAGTCCTTCGCCGTATACAGGCAGAGGCTTATCTGCAAGTGCATTAGCGATCATCAAGGGGATCAGCTTCTCCGGGAAGTGATAAGGTCCGTAGTTATTGGAACAACGGGAGATAGTAACAGGAAGTCCGTATGTCCTGTAGTAAGCCATAACAAGTAGATCTGCACCCGCCTTCGAAGAAGAATAAGGAGAAGATGTATGGATAGGTGTCTCCTCAGTAAAGAACAGATCAGGTCTGTCAAGAGGAAGATCTCCGTACACCTCATCCGTAGACACCTGATGATATCTGATGTTACCGTACTTACGGCATGCGTCCATCATCACCTGTGTTCCGAGGATATTGGTCTTAAGGAACACTTCAGGATTCTCGATTGAGCGGTCTACATGAGATTCTGCAGCGAAGTTGACTACTGCATCAGGCTTCTCGGCTTCAAAAATCTTATATATAGCCTCTCTATCACAGATATCGGTCTTATAGAACACGAACTGAGGATTCTTCATGGCCTCAGCCAGTGTAGACATATTCCCTGCATATGTAAGGCAATCAACGCAGATTATCTTATAATCCGGATGAGCCTTAAGCATGTGATAAACAAAATTACCGCCGATAAATCCGGCACCGCCTGTTACTAATACGTTCATTTCTCTATACTCTCCAAATATTAATGCAATACATCCAGATACTTACCGTCCAGGACATCCTTCAGGTACTGACCATACTGATTCTTCTTCAGAACTTCATATACCTTCATGACATCATCAGCAGTTATCCAACCGTTCAAATAAGCGATTTCCTCAAGACAAGCTATCTTTCTGTGCTGATGCTCCTCGATAGTCTTAACGAAGTTGGTAGCTTCAACCAAAGAAGCATGTGTTCCTGTATCAAGCCAAGTAAATCCCTGCCCTAAGAGTTCTACATTCAATCTACCTGCCTCCAGATAGATACGATTAAGATCCGTGATCTCAAGCTCACCACGAGCAGAAGGCTTCAGTTCGCGAGCATATTCAACTACCTTATTGTCATAGAAGTAAAGTCCCGTAACACAATAATTACTCTTAGGGACAGCAGGCTTCTCTTCGATAGACACCGCGTGACCTGAAGCATCGAACTCAACAATACCAAATCTCTCGGGATCATCTACATAGTATCCGAATACGGTTGCTCCTGCTCCGGATTCTGCATTAGTTACAGCAGCTTTTAATCTCTTCTTCAATCCGTGTCCGGAGAATATATTATCTCCAAGAACCATAGCGACAGTATCTGTCCCGATAAAGTCAGCACCAATAATAAAGGCCTGAGCAAGTCCATCAGGAGAAGGTTGAATAGCATAAGACAAAGATATACCAAACTGAGACCCGTCTCCAAAGAGCTCCTCAAATCTAGGAAGATCAGTCGGTGTAGAGATGATAAGGATATCTCTTATCCCTGCATTCATAAGAACAGACAGGGGATAATAGATCATCGGCTTATCGTAAACCGGAAGAAGCTGCTTACTAGTTACCATGGTCAGCGGATAAAGCCTGGTGCCCGAACCGCCTGCTAAGATAATGCCCTTCATGGATGCCTCCTAACGCACAAAAATACACTATATATTATATAAAAACGCGTGCGAAAAGAAACGTGTATATTTGAGGGAAAAGCAATGGTATTTCCGCGTAATATTCTCGCAGATCTACGAACAAGTCCTCACTATACTTCCTGAAGTGATATGCACCCAAATCCGGGACACATTGATGATTGAGATGGATACTTCCTGTAATCAGCAGGAGGCATCCATTTTTTAAGATTCTACCATTGTTGTAATAGTGTATGTACCCCAAAATTAGTCATCTATACCGATTAGAGTTATAATCACTCCGATGGCTATATACGAAAGGATCCGACATGAGAAAAATACTTATCTTCGAACCCAACCCCTATCATTTTGAGACCCTCCCCGGTCTTTGCTATTACTTCAATCAATTAGGATACGAAATCGATTGTCTGGTCCAAAAGCACGATAATTACGGAGATGAGTTCTGCAAGGCGAGTCAGCTCAAGAACAAGATCAATTACACCTTTTATGACAAGGAGTCCATCCTCGAATCCATCAAAGATATCACCAATAAGAGCGAATACGAATTTGTCGTCCTCAATAGCTTCGATTACGGTAAAGACGGCAAGATACATAGTATATACAATGACATCAAGGACATAGCTAAGAGCAGATACGGAGTTCTGGGATTCTATCACTCGCTGTCCTCTTATTACGATAACAAGGAGACCGACGTTCAACTTCTAAATGAAGGTAGGATCTTTTCTTTATCTCCAGTAAAACAGGATGACTTTTCCTTCCCTATGGTCAATTCAAACTTCTTCAAAGATAACGAAGAAGTTGCTAAACATAAAAACAACAGAACGATAATCACTATCGGAACCAGCAACGATGACAACGATCTTCGCAAGGCAGCCGCTATTGTAAAAGACAAAACTAAAATGCCGACTATTATCTTCGTAGGATATAAGACTAAGAAAGAATTATTCATCGCCCAGATAAAAAGAATCATTGCGGCGATCATTTCTAAGATAGTTAAGTCATATAGTACTAACAAAAAACCCTATCCTCACTTCATGCTCGCATTCAAGAAAAACATGAAGCTATATAACAAGGTAAGCTTCGATACGATGTACGACCTTATTGACTCGAGCGACTTCATAGCGCTCAACCTTAAACAAAGCCATCTTTATGAATTCAGCACTTGCAGGACAACCGGTAGCAAGCAGCTGGCCTTGGGGTTCAGCAAGCCCTGCATCATCGAAGAAAATTGCGCGAATTACTACGGTTTCTCTTCTGAGAACAGCATAATCTACAAGAACGGACATTTGGATGATGCTATTCAAAGAGCCTGCCTCATGACTGATGAAGAATACAACAGGATGCAGGAGGCAATGCATGCTCTCCTTCTCAGATCCAGAGAAGAATCCATGAATAACTTAAAGATGATCCTTACAGACATAGGGTGCCCTGATAATGCTTAAGAAATATAATAGAATGTTCTGAATTCAGTATCACTAATAGACATTATCTTGGGCACTATACTGTCAATGGGAATCGTGACCGCAAGGCCTTATGCTTTAATGGACAAATGCTACTTTTCTTTGAGCATCGAGACGATAACCTGGCACACACAGCAGAATAACAGTATTCCGGTTGCCGTTGGGCATTCTCGATGTAATCAGCTTCACTTTAAATATCTCCTATTATTATCATCCTTGAAGATTATTAGACTTAACAAGGAAGAAGGGGAACTAAGATCAATCAATTATTTAATCATGAATCAATGAAAATATAAGGATTATTGTTTTTATTCCTCCTCATAAAACCGCGTCAAACTGATGTGTGGATCATAATATGTTGTCTGATCGTCGCACTGAACCTCAAAATACAGATCGTAATCATAGTAATCGCCAGCAAACAAGTCATCCATGGGAAGATGTAAAATAAAGCCGGATTTATCATAATCAGTACCATCCGGAAAAGCATTGGTTACATCGTGACGCATCTGCACTCTAGTAGGTAATCTATAGCATTCCCCAGTATTTTGATCTACTAATACTATTGCCATTGTTTGAGAGTCATTATCAACACCATACTGAATAAACCAACCTCTAATAAAAAGCCAGTTATCCGAACGATAATCCGAATCTATTTCCAAATCATTAATATCATAGATACATGAATCGTCAATTTCGGTAGTGGACTTAACCTTAGATATTTTGTGGATACTATTATTTTCCTTCAGTTTATTAGCAGCAATTCCCAATAAACTTAATACTACAATAACTGCAACAACCGTAAAAGCCTTTCGAATCAGTGAGTTCTTGAGATTCGTATGCTTTACAATTGGGTTTCTCTTGAATATACCGGCACACTCTGTATCGAGAGCACAAACCGAATTATAGGCAACAAACAACTGTAACAACGGATATTGGCTTATAGCCGCAAAAAAGTACATCAGGATAAACAATAAGTTGAAGCTAAGTAACTTATAGTTTTTAGACTTGTATGCAGTAAATACACTTGCAGCAACAGGAATAGCAACTATACCCAAAAGAACTAGTCCACCACAATACAGCAAATACGGCAAACCAACACTTAGCCCTTGAGGGAAAGCCGCATTCCCCATGAAATTCTCAGTTTCAAGCCAACCTAACCCTAAGAAGACATGCTCACTCCATAACTCCAAACAAGTCTTGGCATGATCCATTCTTACAACTACAGAGCCGAATCCCTGTGAGGTTTGAAGTTTCAAGTATACAATACAAGCACTAATAGCTCCTAAAACGACTATGAAACAAGCTGCAATCCACTTGTGTCGCTTAATGAAACTCGAAACTCTATTCAGTTGCAACACATACAGAACAAACAAACAAACAATAAACAGTAACCCGGTAGTTGAAAATGTTGATACAATTGCAACGGTTAACAAAATAATAATCGTTTTACGGAATGAACGTCGCTTGAACAGGAAAACTTCCGAAGCTAATGCTGCACACAAAACAGCATTAAACATGGGAGCTTCTGCAAAGATTCCGCAGTTTCTCCACAAATCGAATCCGGAATAGTGTGTTACCTGAGCTTCATAATACAGATAATAGTAATTCGATATTGGATCAGGATCCCATGTTCCCCACACACGCTCTATCGCATTTAAAGGCGAAAATACACGCAGTAACGTTCCACCAATATAAAACAACAAAGAAAATACTGCTAATACCAAAACCACATTACTAAATGCAACCCAGATTCGCTGTTTTTCTTTAATGACACTCATCGCAAATATTAACAATAACAACGTAATTGCAAAGTAATCTCGATATATATTTTTATTCGCTACTGACGGCTGAAAAACAAAATAAAAAGACAACCCAATCGTAATAAAAAGGATCAGCCTGACCGAAGATTTACTAAGGCTAAATGAACGATGTATACACAACAACCCCAATAAGCTGAGGATTAAGACAATACGAAACTCATCATAAAACTCCCAAAGATTTCTGTTAATAGTTGGATCACAGCCCCACATGCCACCATTCATAAAAACAACAAATAGCGCACAGACATGTAATAATACCCATTCGATATTATCAGCAATTATGCTTAATCTGTTTTGTTTGGGCATGAAACACTCCTAATTTGACTCGTAAATTTAGATCTCGTCGATCAGCGTGATGATCTGCTTAATGGACATAAGGCGGTCGTCGACTTCCTTGGCTCTGTGGTAGCGAAGTATATCTTCTGCGGTCTGCTTCATAGCCGGGAAGGCAGATCTTGTGAGCTGATTAGCATAGATAACAATATTTACGCCATGTGAAGCGAGCTCGTCCTCAGTGATCGTATTAAAGCTCGAAGGAACTACTACGATAGGAGTCTTCTTATCCTGAGCCCTGAACTTATCGCAAAACTCGCAGATTTCTGCAGGATCCTTCTTACGTGAGTGGATCATGATACCATCTGCGCCTGCCTTTACGAAGGCGAAAGCTCTCTCAAGTGCATCTTCCATCCCCTTCTCGAGGATAAGGCTCTCGATACGTGCGATTATCATGAAGTCATCCGTAAGCTGTGCCTTCTTGCCCGCTGCGATCTTGGCACTCATCTCTTCGATGGTAGCTTGCGTCTGCTCTACTTCTGTCCCGAAGAGCGAATTCTTCTTAAGCCCCTTCTTATCCTCGATTATGACTGCGGATACTCCGAGTCTTTCCAAAGAACGGACAGTATAAACGAAGTGCTCGGTAAGTCCACCCGTATCACCATCAAATATAATGGGCTTTGTCGTAACTTCCGTGATATCCTCAATAGTCCTAAACCTGGATGTCATATCAACAAGCTCAATATCAGGCTTACCCTTAGCAGTAGAGTCGCAAAGGGAACTTATCCACATGGCATCGAACTGATCGAGCCTCCCTTCGTTCTCAACTACCGTCTTCTCCACGATGAGACCCGTAAGTCCACTATGTGCCTCCATCGTCTTTACGACAGGTACCATCTCGAGGAGCTGGCGAAGTCTCTTTCTTCTGTACTCGGGCATAGCGAGCTTTTCTCTCAGCTGCATATCGATCTTCTTAACCGTCTCGCTGTATGTATAAGGAACATCTACGATCTCACCGCCGTATGAGGCAACGAGCTCGGCTACATGTGCCCTGATAGCCGACTCGGGGCCCGCTGTCCAGTTATCACCGTGAACGACGTAGTCGGGCTTGAGAGTGGGGATAATGTCATCGTAGAGCATATCGTCCTGGATGACTACCTTCTCTACTCCCTCAAGGCTCTCATAGAGCTTTACTCGCTCGTCTTGGGAAAGTGTCGGGAACTTGTTATAGCGGATAAGTGTCTTATCGGAAAGAGCACCGATCGTTACAGAACCGAGCTTCCTCGCCTCATTTAAGATATTGAGGTGACCGTCGTGGATAACGTCGGTACAAAAGCAAGTGTAAACAGTCTTCATATTAGATCTCCAAACATTTGAGTTATAGTATGTATTCCATATGCAAATAGGATTTTTCCGGTTTTTTAATTGTCGCGTCTTCAATCCAATTAATCTCGCCATTTTCTTGTATTTTCTTTAATGGCAGTATCCCATCTGAAACAAAACCACAATTTCGATACAATCTTATAGCGCGCTCGTTATCAGATAATACAACAAGATCAATCCTAGTCACACCAAAATTGGTCGAGCACCAATGCACTAATGTCTCTATACTATCGCGCATTATGGTCTTACAAGTTGTTGTTTCACCCCTCATAACTGAATCCAATCTTGCTTTTCCTTTTGTGGGATCAATATTTGAAATTCCAATATGTCCAACATATCTTTGATTATCATCCTTGATCATAAAAAGAATTCTATTTGGGTTATTTAGAATTGCCTTTTCGATCCAAGCAGTTGTTCTTTTTTCAGTAACAACAAACTCAGCCGGCGAAAGCGAAGGATTCTCTATTCTCCATTTGCTAAGTAGCGCCGCACACTCAGGCATGCTATCTTCAAAATCATAAGTAATAGGAACCAAAGAACCTTGTTTTAACTCAATACAAATTCCTTCTTCCTTATATCGCTTCAACACATCTTTACAATAGTCAACATTCATAGTCATTTCATCTCGATATCTATTTGACCTATAACTTTATTACACCTATCAATTGCAATTTGAGGAGTCTTACCAGTTGCAATAACATATCCAAAACGATCATTGTTATTCTGAGCATCCCCATATTTAACCCCGGCTTTACATACGAATTGCAATTCCTCTATTCCAATCATAGCTTCAGCCTGATAATCTAGAGATATACTTTTTAACATACCTGGTTTTGCTTCAATAAAGCGCACGGCAACGCTTCTAAATACGCCATTCTTTTCCGTAAAAGGAATGGGAGTCCCCAAGGAACGCATTATCTCGTATTCTGACATATTTATGCCGGTTGAAATGGGAAGAAGAACAGTTGTGATAAAGTCACCACCTTGGCGTCCTGCAATTTCGATCATTTTGGGGCCGTCATCTGTAAGTTTAATTTCAGCATGGCAACATCCATCTGTCATCCCTACGGCCTTAACAGCATCGTATGCAACTCTTCTAATACGATCAACAGCGTCACTAGGCAATTGAGAAGGTTGCGAATGACCAATTTCAATGAAATGTGGAGCTCCAGTTGTCATTTTATCTGTTACTTGCAATACATGAGGTATCCCGTTCTGAACAAGTATTTCCACACTTACTTCAGGACCATCCATATACTCCTCAACTATTACCTCTTCAGTTCCATCAACACTAAAACTATCAGCCAAAGCCGCTTGTAATTCACTAGGATTCTCGGCGACATTAA
Source organism: Oscillospiraceae bacterium (assembly GCA_900176545.1). Taxonomy (GTDB): domain Bacteria; phylum Bacillota; class Clostridia; order Saccharofermentanales; family Saccharofermentanaceae; genus Saccharofermentans. The sequence continues at coordinate 331,176 of FWXP01000002.1, read as the reverse complement.
TACCTCTACTTCCTGATTTGTCTACGGGTTTAGTTATAACAGGAAATGGTATGTCAATCGGCTCTTCTATTGAGGAAACCACCTGATACTTGGGATGCGGAACTCCATATCTTGAAAAAGCCTCAATCATAATTCCCTTATCTCTAACTCTTCTAGCTACATCGATGCTAAGCCCCGGAAGCCCAAATTCAGAACATAGAATGGCACAGTTTTCTACACCAACATCACTTGCTCCACATGTAATTCCATCTGGTTTAAAATCGTTTGCTATTGCCCTCAAATTTGAAAGATCCAACAAACTACATTCAAAATACTGATCAGCATACTCTATTGCGGGTGCTTCTTTGTTGTAGTCAACTATCGCGACAATGCAACTAAGATTTTTAGCCGTCTTTATAAACGGAATCTGAGCTATCGAGCCGCCTAATACTAGCAATTTTTTCATATTTACCTCATTAAATCCACTTAACCTAACATGTTCACGACTTCGGCGTTACATTTCTCGAAACACCTTAAAATAATACACTACATTACAGACAACTTCCAATCCATACAGTTCACTATTTATCTAGTAACTTACTCTTCCTTAACACAAAGTCTGTAACAAACGAATCTTTAAGCAAAATCAAAATTAAACTGTAAACTGCCACACCAACCGTAACCTGTACTACAACTGATACTATCCCACTCTGTATTAATTCACCTAAATAGAACACAGCACACATCATTATTACACCTGCTATCAACTTCTTCCATAGCACTTTAGAGAGTTCTTTAAAAGAATAATAACCATTAACATTGATCATATACAAAGATGTAATTAAAACTTCTGCAATTATTGATGCTATTACTGCTCCCACACTTTTATATCTAGGAATAAATAGCAGATTTAAAACAAGATTGACCATCGAACCAATTATTATGTATTTCGCACTCTTGGAACGCAAGCCCGCCGGATTATAGTACTGTGATCCCAAACAGTTACTAATGCTAACAATTAATACTATCGGAGCCATCACCATCAACAAAGTGCTAGTTTTTTCATATCCGGCACCATAATATAACGGAACAAAGCGATTAGCTATTCCAATAATGCCAAACATAATCCCAACACTAATGAACACCATATAATCAATGGATTTGTGTATTTGTTTTTTGATTTCCTCGTAATTTTCAAGGACAAACAGGTATGAGATCCTGGACTGTAATACTAAATTAACTCCTACAAACGCCATAGATTTGGCAATAGTTATTATCTTTGTGGCTTGCTCATAATTTCCATTTTCACAATTATCATGAGTAATTGCCCCAATAAGTACTTTGTCCAAAATCGTATATATGGAAACAGCTATAGTAGGGATAAAGTAAACTAGTGTTTCTTTAAAATGGGGAAGAATGTGTAATTGCTTTATGGGTATTGCAATCACATACTTGGGAAGATAAACCCACATGCTTAGATTTGCAAGCATCTGCGTCGCGGCAATGATGAGCACATAAATCCATAAATCATCTGCGGAATTTACAAATATAAAAGTCGCCAACATTCCAAGCAGTTTAAAAATCACATTCTGCGTTACCGTATGTCGAAACTGTTCTAAGCCTGAATACAGCCATGAAATATCAAAGAGGGTTCCCAAAAGCGAGATTGTCCAAATTAGATACAACAATCTAGAATCCGGATGAAAACATATCCAAGCAAGCCATACACCTATAACTATTAGAGATGTTATTACAGTCAAAATAGCTATTTCCCAAAATAACTGACTTCGTTTGAACTTATCTTCCCTATTTCTAGATATTTCTCTACTACCATAAGATAAAGTTCCGAGCGCTCCAAACAGCATAAAAAACTGCACATGAGAATTCGTATAGCTATATATTCCAATATTATTAACACCTAGAATCCTTGAAACATAAGGAGCGGTGATAAAAGGTATCAGAACTGCCAGCACTTGGTATGCAGTGCTTAACGCTATGTTTTTTTTTAGCCTAGTTTGATCATTTCCCTTTTTTGAAATGGAGCTCATAAGTCTTTCAAAACCTCTTTATAGGAACGATCAACACATATTATTAGACCATCATGGTATGCACCCGAGTTAACAGGTATCATGTAATTGTCACCATAATAAGTTCTAAGTATATCATCATATCCATTGGGCACTGGTACATCTATTCCTTCGAATTTTATCCAGATTGGCTTTTCAAACCACTCGCGTTTCAATTTATATACTTTATCTACGCTTTCGTGAAACATTAATCTACCAAGCTCAGGCGAGTTCTGATATGAATATCTTTTGCAAATGTCTTCATATTGTTTGAACATTTCTGGAATACTTGGATATACTACAGTAAAAACTACTTTCAAGATTTTTTTGATTATCGTATTGATTGGTTTAGTCGATGCAGGTATACCCATTATGCTCATACGCTTCATGATTTTCTGCTTTTCATCAAATTGTTTCTTTAACAAATCTTGAGAATCAGGTAATCCCTCGAGAACAAAAATATCAATGAAGATACTTTGATCAAATTGAACGTGTTTTGCTTCATATGGAATCATTGCACAGGTATTCTTTTTTCGTAATTGCGCGTGTCCTCTTGGATAATTCGTATCAGTGTAAGCACACTGAAAGAGATAATCACTACCAAATAGATGAATACCATCATTCAGCAATTTATCATAGTCCTCACGAAGCATTACAACGTCAATATCGTCATCCCATGGGATAAAGTGATTATCTCTAATCGCCCCCAAAAGGGTTCCACAATCTAAAAAGAAGTTAATCGATAGAGCTTTGCAAACTCTATCAAGTTCCAACATAATCTCAAGCTCAACAGCCCATGCTTTTTTCATCTCTGTTGTAATCCGATAATTCTGACGAATCTCTTCTTTGTAAAACTCTTCGGAAAGCATAATTCCCCTATACGACCTCGTGTCTTTCGTAATCAATAATAACGACATATGCTAACATAGCAATAAGGGTTATTGGTATTATAGTCAAAAAGAAATGCAACAAAAACAGTAAAACAAAGAACATAAAATTATACTTTCTTTTACTGAAGCCTTCGGTAAAGACTCGCAAAAATGGCAACAAAATCAATGAAGTCAGCACAATTCCGCCAAATGCTAAAACTAGCGGAATTCCAATTGCTATTCCTTGCTTATAGCTTGCGTACTGTAAAACCGCACCTTCATTTAGCCATCCAGCGCCAAGCAGCTTATTATCCCCAAATGTCTTTAAGCAGGCTTTAATATGATCAAATCGAATACTATATGAACTACTATCGTTAAGATATTTTGCTACCATAAAGACAACTACGCATATACCACAAATAACACAGGTTTTCTTTACATAAGGCAAAAATCGTTTTCCTAATGAAGTATCCTTATACTTCAAAATAGCATATAAAAACAAAGCTATAACTACCAATATCATCCCCATAGCACAAAGAGTAGTTATAATCATAAATATCAAAATTGCTACTCGCCATAATTGAGGTTTCTTGGACAAAAACAATTCAGAAGAGAGCGCTGTGCACAAAACGAAATTATACTTAGGTGCCTCGGCAAATATACTACAATTTCGCCAGATTATATGTCCTTTGACAGTAATATACTGTGACTCATAATACAAATAATAGAAGTTCTTGATAACATCAGGTTTCCATACGCCCCACGTGCGCTCTGAAGTATTATACTCAGGGATTACGTGAATAACACTTCCTATAAAGTAGAAAACAAATGTAATACAAGCTATAAGCAGTGTCGCATCGGTGTATTTTTTCCACACCTCATTGGGATTATCACGCCATATAATCCATAAAAAGATAAAAGAAAAATTAATAACGTATAGACTTGTAAATCCATCTTTAGCATAAGGATTTAAAAATGAAAACACTAGAAAACCGAGCAATAATACTGAATATCGTAACAACTGCTTGAATTCGATATGCAAAGTTTTGCGGAAAGCAAAAGCTACTATATAATAAACAATCAGGAACTTATCCAACCATAGTATTATATCGTCAGCTGTCAGCGATAGATTTGTATCACAAGTCCACGCGCAGGCACGCGAAATGATAATCAAAAAAACTATAAGATAATCCAAAAATGACATTATCCCCCCACTACTACGAGTGAGAATCGATTTTAAAAATGTAAATGTCTTATCGAAGTATCTTGTCATAATTCGCCTTGGGTTTTCCCTAACAATCTCCACGATTCCATCAATGCAACAAGCAATTCTTTAAACTGCTATACAGCCTTAACCCCCCCACCAACACATGTTTCATGCAAAACAAAGTGTATTTATGTTTGGTCTCCAGATTGCAGTAGCTAGCATTCTGAACCGCCTTGTGCCATGGCTCTCGATCTATTGTATCACGCAATTCGTTATATTTTTCTTTATTGCTATTCTGATTATCACTGCTAAAGAAATAACTAGACATAAAGCTCGAGAGATAGGCTATTCTTCGTGCATACTCAGCACTTACAAACTCTGATGATTTATTATATCTTTTAATATACTCATCTATAGCAAAACAATTCTTCTCGAATCGTTCTATCATACCTTTTCTGTATGAATGAACTATGGAAGAACTCAGGATTCTATAGTTATAAACGCATATATCCGAATATGCGATTTTCTTAGCCTTTTCAAGGATCTCGATAGTAAACAATCCGTCATCGTAAACTCCGCACACTGCCGGATCGAAAGCTATTCCGTTATCTTTAACCAAACTTGCTTTGATTATCTTGCTCCAGGGAGCCGGATATGCACTGTCGGCCCCAGCTGAGAAATACGGGCTCATTTTGTGGCACAAGATTGATCTCTGAATTCGCTCTATATCAGCAGGTGAATCATAAGTAAATTCTTGCGAATAAAGATGAATTCGGTTTTCTCTGCCTGAATCGAACTGCTCCAAGCAATCGCAAAACAGGATATCAACATCTTTTTTCACTGCCATGTTAACTGCCTTGGCCAAACTATTCTCAACCAACCAATCATCAGAATCGACGAAATAGAGATAGTCTCCTTTGGCTTCAATAATACCCGCATTGCGAGCTCTCGAGACTCCACCATTTTCTTGATGGATTACACGCACACGCGAATCCTTAGCTGCATAATCATCAAGAATCTGTGGACAATTATCAGGCGACCCATCATCTACAGCGATTATTTCAAACTCAACATCCGACTGTGACATAATACTGTCCAGACATTGTTTTATATACTTTTCCACATTGTAACAAGGTATGATTATACTTAATAAAGGCATTTACACACTCCATTCAATTTATAGGGCTTTTGATAAATAATATCTATCATCAGATTCATTGTTAATACTAAACCCCTGTCTAATATAAAACTTCTGTTGATAAACGTCTCTTTTCAAAACAGCTAAACGAATGCTTTTCATGCCACAATCAAGTGACTCTTCAAAGCACCTATTGATCAATGCTTTTCCAAAACCAAGCCCCTGATATTCAGGTCTAATACACAACAAAGATATATATGCTTCTTTCGAAACAACATCATTAGCATAAAAGGCAATATACCCTATTACATCAGATTCAAGTTTCATGGCAAAGAAAACACCAACGTCACATATTTTTCTGCATAAGTCTTCAAAATCCGGCAATGCTACAACGCTTTCCGTGTACGCATGATCACACAGTTTCATTATACCTTTGATAACATTTATATCTGAAACTTTTACAATACTGGTTGCATTCATGATTTTGGGGTCGCTTTATTCCTTATGTTATTCCGCTCGCCTACGCGCGTAATAATCCAATCAACTGCTTTCAACCACAACTTTTCGACAGTATAAATCCTGATAATATCTATTATTGCGCAAATGACAAAAACCAAAAAAACCTTAGCAAACGCGTGGAGATACACGTATTTGGTGTAATAGTACACAGAATTTGGATAAACAGTATCCCATATATAACTCCGCATAATACTGCTATCTGCATGAATTAATAAAACTCCCAATGTGGTGCTGGCAAACAGATTAATAATACTATTGTAACTAACATTGATATTCAAAAAGAAAACAAACACATATACCGATATCAACAACGCTAGTATCTTATTACTATCACTAACCCAGAAAAATGTATGCTGAAGATGTCTTATTTCGTATACAAGAGTCGCACTTGCAATTACCAAAGCACCGATTAACTTAATTCCTACAAATCTACCGGAAAACAGTAATCGATTTGGATATTTTCGTATATATGCGCTTAATATATACAAGATCACAAACCAGGAAAGATAATTGAATGTAAATAAAATAAAGCTCAAGGAGCCAAGTCCTGAATAGACACCTAGCAAAAGAACAACTAATTTAGCATGTGTTTTTTGATCCATGATCTCGATAAATCTATTGAGAAATGGTACAAAAAGCAATAGCAAGAAATATGCCGGCACAAAAGAATTCCCGACCATATATATGGGGTTGCACTTCTGCAGTAATCCGCTCCATGAAAAATCAATGCAGCCTAATCTCCAATATATTAGAAATAGAATCAGGTTATAAAACACAAATTCACCAATTAGCTTGAGATATTTCTTAACCGTAAGCTTGGACTGACACATGAAATATCCTGTAATAAGCACAAAGATATTGATTGAGGTTTTTCCCCAAGCGCCAAATACAATCAAGATTGCTGTTCTAACGCTGCAAGGATTTTCAATCAAACAGTTATTAATTCCAGAATTTACAACATAATGATGCGCTATGATGGAAAACATAGCGATAATACGAAGCAATTCGATGTTTGACTGTCTCTTTTTCTCCATGAATGATCACTTATCTATTTCAATGTGATAATACTTTTCAATATTCGAAGTGATATCGATCATCTTCTCAACTGAATCAGCTTTGAAGAGGATAGTACCCATAGAATCAGTAGTATTCTTATAGGCTGTAACAGTGTCTCCTGCCTTATGGGTACAATAAACATCTAGAAGATTATTCTTCTTGAACTCTTCATCGAATACGATATCCTTAAATACGCCATCTTTATGGCTCATTATCATATAGTTACTGACTATATCTGTAGTAGGAGCCATCTTAATGTCACTGCAGTCCTCCCCTAACGCTCCAAGAATCGTATACTTAACAAGATCAACTCCTGTAGCATACTTAATAAGCTGAGGAATATAGCTTCCACCATTTCTTGGACCAAGCTCAATTACATAAGGAGTATCATTCTCGTCAAGAATCACCTCAATATTATAAGCACCGGTCTTCATACCGAGAGCAGTGATCAACCTTTGAAGCTCAGCATCCACCTTAGCTTTCTGCTCCGCGGTAAGAAGCGACGGCCAGAACTCGCCAAGCGCAACATAGTCCCTAGTACCGCCAAAACTGCTATATAGCTCATTACCGAAACTCGTAAATACGAGCTTACCGTCTACGGAGAATCCGTCGCCTGAGACCTGATAGCCTTTCTTCACGATGAATTCCTCGATAATGAATCGCTTACCGCGAGAATAAGAAAGTGCTTCATATACAGCACTCTTAAGATCAGCAGGGTCTGTTACCTTGACTACACCCTTGCTTCCCGAGGAATCAACAGGCTTGACCATAATAGGGAACTTAAATCTACCGATATCAGCCTCAGCCTCTTCATATGTTGTATATCCCTTTGCAACAGGGCAGTTAAAGCCATGCTTTTGAAGGAAATCTCTGAAAAGGTCTTTCTCAGTACAGAGCCTTACAGATTCATACGGATTACCGGGTAAGCCGAGCTTCTCGGCTACATAAGCAGCAGTAGGAGCCGCAGGATCAGAAGCATAAGCTACGATACCGTCAAGATCCAATCCCTTAGCAAGCTCAAGAACACCCTCTAAATCAGTAGTACTTACGTTATGGTATTCATCAGCAAACTGATGACCGGGATTCTCAGGAGAATAGTCACACGTAATTACGTAATGACCCATTTCCTTAGCCTGCTTGATTATCGGAATCTGCTGTTTGGAGCCACCGAGCATTAGAATTCTCTTCATGAAATATTACAAGGAATCAATAAAAGTCTTGATCCTTCTAACTCCTTCTACGATTTTTGCTTCATTCATGGTAAATGCAATCCTGATGTAGCCTTCGCATGCATCACCATAGGTAATACCTGGCACTACGGCTACATGCGTATTCTCGAGAAGCGAATACGCAAACTGTTCGCTCTTCATACCTGTATTCTTGATATTTACCAGCGCATAGAATGTTCCTTTAGGCGGAGTAACGCTGATCTTATCAATCTTATTGAGTTCACGGATTAATACATTTCTCCTGCTCTCAAATCCGGCACGCATCTCATCGGTTATCTCATCAGAAGAACTAAGGGCCGCTAATGCGGCATATTGCGAAGGAACCGGTACGCATGCCGCGATATTCTCCTGAATCTTGGGCATATTTGATATGAGCCAAGATGGTCCGGCCAGATATCCTACACGCCATCCGGTCATGGAATAACGCTTAGAGCAGCTGTTCACGATAACGGAGTGATCCTTCATGTCAGGAAAATCGAGTATGGATACGAACTTAGCACCATCGAAAAGAATGCTCTTGTAGCATTCATCCCAAATGATAAGTACATCCTTCTCAAACGCAATTCTACACAATTCAAATAATGTATCCTTATCGTAGACCGCTCCTGTAGGATTATTAGGAGAATTAAGTATTACAGCTACTGTCTTATCGGTTATAGCTTTTTGGAATGCTTCAGGAGAGAGCAGAAAACCGTTATCTTCGCTTACATTTACCAATACGGGATTGCCATTAAGCATCTCGGTCATATGACGATAGTTAACCCAATGAGGAGATGGGATAATAACTTCATCTCCGGGGTCTACCAGGCAGCAAAGTGTGAGAAATATGCCTTCCATAGCGCCAACCGAGATCTGTATCTCGTTTAAAGAATCATACTTGATACCTGCTTCGCTGTAGATTCTGTCGGATATCACTTCCCTTAATTCCTTAAGACCTGCATTGGCTGAATAATGAGTCTTTCCACCGTTAATGGCATCGCATCCGGCTTTTCTGATATATTCTGGAGTTTCATAATCCGGATCACCAAGCGTAAAATCTATCACATCATCATATTTTGACGCCATATCAAACAACTTGCGCGTCAAAGACGGTTGTATACGATTGGCCATATTAGATAATTTCATTAGTCATTCCTCGCTGTGAGAATAAAAGTCAGAAATATATGTTTCGGGTATAGCATTAGAATCCATCACTCTGCCATCTTCATAATATCCCATGAATGTACCTTCGCTAAACCCTTCAGATCTGGCAGCCTTGTCCTTGCCAAATAGTACTTCACGAACCAGTAAGCAAATTAATTTCATGTCAGTCTTAAAAGAAATGTTTTGGGCATACCAGGAATCATTTTCCAATCTGTTAGCCCATGTCATCACCTTTGAAGGATCACGCAAAGGACAATCTAACCCCGGGCGAACAGAGTGACGTAACTCATGATAGTCATTAAATCGTCCCTGATATACTACAGGCAGTGGTCTTGGACCAATGAGCGACATATCGCCTTTGAAGATGTTTATAAAATTCAATAATTCGTCCAAAGAGGTAGCTCTTACAAACTTTCCCCACTTAGTAACCCTAAGGTCAGCACGGAGAAGAACACCATTCTCATCCGTATTATTGTTCATATTGCGGAATTTGACCATCGTAAAGTTCTTTCCGTTCTTTCCGATCCTCTTCTGCTTAAAAAACAAAGGAGTTCCTACGTCAAAGAACGTAACAATACCTATGATCAGGTTGATTGGGAAAAGGATTATAAGTGCCAATCCAGATAATACGATATCTATAGCTCGCTTGATATACTTGGAATAAAATGAATCCCTTACAGTAGCAGTCGGGTAATGATCATTAGATCTCTGCAAATTATCAGAAGCGATACGATTTGCAACTATTACCTGCTGCTCCTGTGATAATTTGTCGTAATCAAAAGACTGATCCATGTAACCCACTCCGCCAATATCATTGCAACCGAGTATTATCCCGGCCGACGCACAACGCCTATATTATAATAATAAATATAAGAAAATGCGTCAATCGTGACTATGGAAACAGATTTATTTCTTTGCGCAAGTAAGAATTATCTCACAGATCCTATCAACGTCCTCAAGTGTCATGTCCGCATAAAGAGGCAATGCCAGGATGTTCTTAGATACATGAAGTGCCGTAGGTGTCTTCATCACATCATACTTACCATTGAATGCAGAGAACGAATTAGTAAGAGGATAGAAATACTTTCTCGCGCTTATGGAGTGTTCTTTTAGCTTATCCTGAACTTCTGTTCTGGAAGCGCCAAAGATCTTCTTATCAAATACTACCGGGAAGTATGCATAATTATATTCAACATTCGGGTTAATATAATTCAGCTTAATACCATTAACACCTTCAAGATGGGAACGGTATCTTTCAACAGCAACCTTTCTGCTCGCAATGTCATCCTTTATGTGCCTGAGATTACATAAACCCATAGCGGCACAAAACTCATTCATCTTGGCATTGGCTCCTACGGCACGAACTTCTTCTTCATCGTGAATTCCAAAATTCTTCAGTTCATAAAGAATCTTTCCCAACTGAGGATTCTTAAAACAAACAGCTCCACCCTCAATAGTATTAAATACTTTGGTGGCATGAAACGAGAAACAAGAAACATCTCCAAAGTTTCCTACGCCGACACCTTTATAGGTCTCACCGAATGTATGAGCAGCATCGTAAATAACCTTAAGATCGTACTTGTTGGCAATATTCTGGATAGTTTCTACATCACATATATTTCCAAATACATGTACAGGCATTATCGCACAGGTTTTATCCGTAATCAGCTTTTCAATCTGTGTAACATCGATAGTATAATCATTGGGATTTATATCGCAAAATACAGGCTCCAGCCCATTTCTGACAATCGCATGAGTTGTCGAAGCAAACGTAAATGGAGTAGTAATTACCTCGCCCTGAAGATTCAATGCTTGAAGCGACAACTCTAATGCCATATGACCATTGGTAAATAGATCCATGTTATCAACTTGCATATACTTAAGCAAAGCATCCTTCAATTCATTGTGTTTGGGACCCATATTGGTCAGCCAATGGTTCTCCCAAATACTCTTGATTTCAGCCATATATTCTTCGATATTAGGAAGCGAGGACCGTGTCACGGGTATATTGTTCTTGTTCATATATCTCCAGGTGTCTTACACACCGCACAATTCGTTAGTTTCGATTCGATTATACGTTTTTATAGATTAACAATCAACTTACATGTACGCACATACACCTCAAACGATATAATGATTACAGTTACATAGAGAGGGAACCATGAAAACTTCAATCGTCTTATCAACCTATAACGGTGAAAAATATATAATTGAACAGCTGGAATCATTGAAAAGTCAGACTCTTGCACCCGATGAAGTGATCATATCAGATGACTGTTCTACGGATTCTACCGTAGAACTCTGCAAGACCTTCATTGCTGATAATGGACTTGAAAAATGGCATGTCATTACTCATGAGACCAATAAAGGCTGGGCAGAAAACTTCTCAGATGCTTTTCTACTTGCATCTGGAGATCTCATATTCCCCTGTGACCAGGACGATATTTGGATAGAAGATAAGATTGAGAAGATGACGGAAATCATGGAATCTCATTCCGAGATAGGGCTTCTGATCGGAAACTATGAGAAGTGGATACAAAACGAAAAGGAAGATCGAATCGTCGAGCAGACTTATTCCGGTAAGCTGACACATCTACCCTTTAACGAGAAGGTGATCTACATGGATTATCCAGGATGTGTATACTGTTTCCGTAAATCTTTCTACGATGATATCCTTCCCTATCGCTTTGAGAATTATCCTCACGATGCATTTCTCCTTCGCATGGCAAAGACGGCAGATGCTTGCTATTTGTTAGACATCCCTGTTATTAAGTGGAGACGACATACCGCTAATACCACCGGAAAACCTGTCCGTACTAATGAAGAGATGGCAAATAGGACAGACTACTACATACAATGCCTTCAGAAGATGAAGGATTACTGTAACGATCATGATATGACCGATAAGATTCCATTAATCGACGAAAATCTCGAATTCTATACGGTTCGCGGAGCTGCGTTCAGGAACAGAAAAATACTTGGTAAGAATAGTCTATTCTCATGCGTAAAATACATGAAGTTCTATCCCAGAACTCGTAGTATCCTCGGAGATGCCTGGAGACTGATCCATTAACGCTTATTCTTGGCACCGATACGGCGGAACTGATTCATCAGATAAATACAGAAATACGATAATCTGTTGTTGTGCTTCGCAAAGAAAACACCAATACATACCGATAACCCGAGATCTGTCTTTTTCCCTGATGGGAACAATTCTCTGGTAAATGATGTAGCATCGGCAAACTGATTACTGTACTTAATCTTTACGTCATCTCGATATTCCCATGCCCAGCTCCAAAGTCGCCCAACGGAATATGCGCAATCGTATATGAGTTTCTTAAGTGTATCTTTCCCCGCTCTATCCTTCAGATACAGGTAACGTTCCTTGCTTGCTACCCAAAGATTGACCATCTTCTCTATATCGTGACTTTGAAGGATGCTGTTAGGTCTGCAAAGATAATGATATTTGGGCTCAGAAGATACGACAATCTTATCGGCCTTCTCCAGAGCTTTATACACAGTGGCATAGTCTTCGTATACTCTGCCTGTCGGGAAATCGTATTCTTTCCAGATTCTTGTATTCCACAACTTATCACAACAAGAGTCTGTAATGCCACCATCTACTACTGCACATGGTGCTTCCTCACCGGTATAGATCGCATCCTTTAGATTTCTGATCACGGGATTATTAGGAAATTCGCGATATATGCTGCAACTGGCAACATCTGCATCGTTCTTGTTGATGAGATTGAGCAGGAACTCACACATGTCAAGATCAATCCAGTCATCACTGTCAATAAATCCGACATATTGGCTACCGAACTCTACCGCCTGCTTAGCTCCAAAGTTCCTGGCAGCCGACACACCATTATTTTCAATGTGAAAAACTCTGACTCTATTATCCTTGGCGCCATACTCGTCACAGATCTTCCCGCTAGAATCGGTTGACCCATCGTCGATCAAGATAATATCCAGATCTTTATATGTCTGGTTGATTATGCTGTCCAAACACTTTCTGAGATAGTCTTCGATATTATATACGGGAACTACGATACTGATCATGTGGTAGCCTTTCTCTTCTTGAGCTTTCCAAGTACTGTGTCGGTGATCTCGAGCATCATTGTATCTTTCTGCAACATCATAAGGGCGTAATAAATGCCCATAAATGTTATTCCTGCCAAAGCAAGTATAACAAAATAATGAACGAGAAGATTATCGTCCATGAAACTGATGTTTGCGAACTTAACCCACAAAGATGCAGGACATGCTATGATCAATGAAACGATGATATTCTTATATTGTATTGTTTTAAACTCACTCAACACCTTTATCTGGTCCTTAATACCGGCTAACAAATACACCTGAACCAACAACACCACGAACTCAGCTACTACCGTACCTATAGCTGCACCTGTTGCTTTGTATCTTGGGATCAAGATGATATTCAGTATCAGATCTGCAATCGCACCCGCTATCTCAGAGTAAAGTACATATTTCTCTTTGCCGATTGGCACCAACACCTGGATTCCAAGAATATTTGTAATTCCTATAAACAATAGAGTAGGCATCATTATAGCCATACCAGGAATAGCTTCCGTGAATTCGTCTCCTGCTACAAATAATATGCTCTCACGCGAATATATTATGAAGAACAGTGTTAGCGGTGTAGCAACAACAAACACAAAGCGCAATGCTTTTCCGCTTATACGTAAGAATTCATCGAATTGCTTATTCTCAACATAATAAGATGCTCTAGGAAGAATGACCGCACCCAGCGAAGTTACCAGCGCTACAAGTATTGTTTTGATCTTTATAGATGCACCATAAAAACCAACATCGGTTTGGGTAGTCATGAAACCCAACATCGATTTATCCATGTTCAGGTATATCGTTGTGGCGCACGTCATTGCAAAAAATACCATTATGGGTGCAATGTGTCTTTTGAGATTCAGCTTGCCTGTGGATCTAAAGCTTATTACCTTGGGAGAATGAATAAGGTTCATAAGATTCGAGGCCGATGCGGCAAAAATAGTGATACCACCATAGATGACATAATCACTCTCTGCTTTTACCAACAAAAACATAGAGAAAAATGCAACAAACTTAAATACTATCGATCTTATAGTAATGTATTTATACTGCTCCAAACCCCTGTATAGGTAATCAATTCCGAGAGCATTAAACAAAAAGGCAGAGCCTGCAATAAAATGCAGCATTTTCTCATCTCTCATCTGAGGAACGAGCATGATAGCCGGAATAAGAAAGAGATATGAAATGAATGTCATGATGAGGTTGATCACCAATAACTCTTTGACAGTCCTCGCCAACTCCTGCTTATTATCCCTAACTTGAGCACAAGCTTTCACACCATACGTCGGTATTCCAAGCTGCGCTAAAAGACTGAAATAACTGACATTTGAGCAGGCAAAATCTATCTTGCCCAATCCTATCGGGCCTATCGTTCTCGCTACATACGGATAGGTAATAATTGGAAATACGATACCCGATATAGTCAGAAGGGCATTTAATACAAAGTTCTTCTTGATCGATTTTTGACCACTCACGCTAATTCATACTCCATTTAAGTGATGAGAATAATTATATCAGTCGCTTAAACTGCTTATAATTGACGATTTAGTCCAATTTGCGGCATATCATGAGAAAAGTCTCGTATCTTTGCCCAATCTGCAAATGCCAACAAGAGGATAACATCATATTCAGCCCAAAACGGCTGCTGTTCAAATAAACCAAACACAAGAACACACCCGAATACAATTGCTAACGCGTATTTTTTTTCTTTAAAGGAACGGTAAAGTATATACGATGACAACAGTAATAGCGCGATCAAGGTAACGTAGCCAAACTTCAACAATGTCTGCAGATATGCAGTGTCAACATATGTTGCGGGATTGTCCGGCGTACTCTGACCTATCGTGACCCAAGTAATTGGCTGTCCGAATGGCAACAGTCCATATTTACCGATAGAATACTGGCACTGTCTTAATCGATGTGACAGAATACTATCCAACTTAAGCATAATGCCTGAGTTAGGGTCATAGAGCATCGTTATCCCATATACAAAGATGAAACACAACTCAGGAATTACCACAAACAGATTGCGATACAAACTGTGTTGTATTACATGATCACGGATGGCACGATATACCATCAAAAAGGTTAACAAGAGGAAAATGATAAGAAATGCAAATCGGGTATTAGTCTTATAGAAAAACCAGAAGTTAGCCGCATTAAGAAACAGGTATTCCCAAATCGTTATCTTACCTTTCCTCAAAACAAGATATGCAAAGACTGCATACGTAAAGATCATAACTGGGGTAGTTGTCCAATTGTACCCGAGATACTCTCTGTGCCTGCCCGGGTCGATTCGATTTTCTATCCTTCCAATCTGGGAAGAAATAACCGTATACAGCAAAAAAGGAATATTCAATCCTATAGTAAATGTTAAGATCTTCTTTGCACTGATCCCAACAGCCGCGACGATAAGGAGTGTCATAACGAAAAAGTAAGAGTCCTCATTAGCTACTGCTACTAATTTACCGATAGCGATAAGAGCTGCACATGCGAGTAAACGAGTTAGTTTGGGAACTGTCGTAAAAAATGCAAATACAATACAGGCAATCAGAATGAACGGAACATAGCTCTCACATATCTGATCGACCTGTTGATCTACTTCTCCCCAAAACGGATTCTGACCATTCCATAAGGTAACATCACAAAAAAGACGCTTAAACAGAAAAAACCCTAATGACGAGAAGAAAAGCACCTCTCTTATCAATAGCAAGGCCTTGTTGGAAGATGAACTAACTATTTCTGTATCAGACACCGACATCCTCCAGAGATCCTTCTACCAGATAATCTATAGTCCTTGAATACATTTCCTTAAGGGATACATGAGCTTCCCATCCGAGTTTGTTTATCCTCTCTGAGGATAGATGCATCTTGGTGTCTGCTGCGTAACCTGTTGACAATTTATCCGCGGGAATATCAAATACCACTTTTATCTTTCCGCCTGCAAGCTCTTGGGCGACTAATTCGGCCATATCCTTGATGCGCATATGATTATCAGAGTTAACTACATTATAGGTAACACCCTTTTCCCCCTTCAGTAAAAGAGTCAAGATTGCTACTATAGCATCAACTGTGTAGACGTAGTTTCCCTCCGAGAGTCCCTCGGTACGAAGTACAATATCCTTTCCTTCGATCGCACTTTTTGCAAATTGAGCGAATACTCTATTCTCTTCCTTGGCTATTCCGGGACCAAAGGTCTGAGCTAATCTTGCTGATACCACATTAAGATCATGCTGAACGGAATATGCATTACATATACATTCACACATTCTCTTGGCTTCAGGATAACAACTACGAACCGACGTAAGATCTATCTTGCCAAGTTCATCCTCCTGGACGAGATGATCCTCTACGTTCATCTGGCCATAAGCTTCCATCGACGACAAATATACAACACCCTTGGAATGCTTTTCTACTGCCAGATCCAAGATATTCAATGTACCATTAACAGCGATCTTCACATTCTCGACTGGGTGCGCTAAAAACTCTTTCGATGCAGTCATTGAGGCCGTATGGATTATATAGTCAACGTCATTTTCAATCACTAATCTCTCATCATCAGAAAAATCATGAACGCAATAAGTGATCTCTTCCGCCTCGCCGAATATTCTCCTAGCTTTATCAACATTACGAATAACAGCAACGATCTTTATTCCGAGATTGCCTTTTCTAGAGGCGTGGATCAAAGATCTTATCAAAAGTGACCCGATAAGTCCTGTAGCCCCGGTCACAAGAATCGTCTTACCTCCAAGACTATCCCACGCGACATTACTGTTATATATTTCTTCAATATCTTGGCTCAATACTTTATTCATCAATATCAACTCCATAGATCTGCTCGTTTTCCTTTGCATCAAGAAGCGCCCTCATGGTATAGAAGTCTTCAGGCGTCGTTATCTTGATATTTTCCATCGGACCATCCACCAGATAAAGATCATGACCACAGTACTGCATCAGAGAGCAGGAATCAATGAAGTTATCAAGCCCTTCATCTAACACCTTCCTATGAGCCTCGAGAATATCTTTCAGATAAAAGCTCTGAGGAGCTCGGGCAAGTCTTGTGGCTGATCTATCCGGAATGTTGGTGATCTTATTACCTTCACCGCTTAACATGAGCACCGTCTCTTTAGCTGCAACACTGGTGATGGCTGATCCATGCTCAACAACTGAATCAATATTATCATTTATGAGTTTGGACGTGATAAAAGGTCTGACGCCATCATGGATAAGAACAACGGAATCGTTGCTGTGCGTCAGTTCAGATGCTGCGCACAGACCATTGTATATGGACAATTGCCCTGTCGCCCCACCGGAAACGATCTTCTTGACCTTAGTAATGCCATAGGTATCTATCAGGTCTTGAAGATACTCCATCCAAGATTCAACACAGGCGACCACAATGCCATCAATACGTTCATTATGTTCGAACTTTTCCAGAGTATGGATAATGATCGGCTTTCCATGTATCGACAAAAACTGCTTCGGAAGGCTCTTGGAATTCATCCTGGACCCTACGCCACCAGCAAATATCACTGCAATATTCATAATCAGCTCCTATTCCGCAAAGTCAAAATGGCTTTGTATAGCCTTGGAGATAATAACGCTAATCTAAGCTGACTCTTCCTGCCCTTGGAAAGAAATGGATTTCTAAGTCCCTCTGCGACATGAGTCTTATTCTCAGAAAGCAGTTTCTTTATTTCACTTACATAATTATCATTATAGACCAAACGCTGAAGTATTATACCCACCAGATCATCCATAAATCTGCAGTTTGCGGCATCCTTACCATTAGGGATTTTATTTTCCTTCATAAACTCCCTTAATCTCTCGTGTCCCTCGAATATTACATAATCCTTCTGAGAGAGTTTACTGTGCACGATGCTATTGGAACGCTGACGATAGTAATATTGTCTGCTGTTGGAAAAGACTATCTTCTTGCTTTCCTTTGCCACATAGGGTGTAGTAAAAAGATCCTCGTAAATCTTACCGGCAGGAAATCTTATTTGATCAAACAAATCACTTGCATATAGCTTTCCCCATGCAGAAAGCCCGAAATTCTTTCTGAGCAACATGTCGATAATTGCTTCATCTGCCGTTTCCACAATAATATCATCGCTAACAGTACAATCTGGTATTTCACCGTCATCTTCAAAAACGATAGTACCTATTGCAGAGATATCCGCCTTATGCTCTTCCGCCATGCGTATTAATATGTCCAGATATTCTTTTCCAACAAAATCATCTGAATCTATAAATGTTATGTAATCACCTTTAATACGGTCTATTCCGTAGTTACGAGCATCTGACAGGCCACCGTTCTCTTTGTGAAAGACTTGAATTCGAGGATCACTCTCGGCATATTCGTTGCAGATCTCACCGGATGAATCCGTAGCTCCATCATCTACAAGTAACAATTCGAAATTATGATACGTCTGTGCCAAGATACTATCTACACATTCGCGCAGATACTTCTCAACATTATATACAGGCACAACAATACTTATTAAGGGTTTGGCTTCCATGCTTACCTTCCATAGAAGACTGCATAGGCCAAGTCGCTATTGAACCTGAACAGGCGTGATCTGGATCCCGGCATTGCATCATATACTTCACGAGATTTTTCCTTAAGCTTCTTTAAGTAAGATTTACACTCACTTCGACCCTCGGATTTGTCTTCCATCGCCAGGAATATTTCGATCTGTCGCCTGGCTAGCATGCCTACGCGCTTCACGATAAATGCCCTGATAGTCGGATCAATGCTTTCTTCACTTAAAAACGCTATCAGATCAAAGATGACACTCATATGCATCTTCCTGTTTTTGACCATATTGGTCATGGATACACTCTGCTCCTGAGTCCCAATACGATATTGGTACACGTGATTAGGTAAGATCTTTACAGTCTTGGCATAACAAAGAGGATAGAAAACATATTCCTGATCAACATAAAAGCAATGCTCCCTGATCTTTCTGATATTTCGAATGGTCTCTGTCTTAAAAGTCGTTGAATGTATCTGATAAGATTTGAATACACTGTCAGTTATCTCAGCAAAGCTATAGGTACCTACCGGATAGGATATATCCACATTATCTTTACCTTTATCTGCCTCGTAGTAATGCTGAAATGGAGTCATGATTATATCTTCATCGCTATTCTTCAAAGCTTCAATATATTCCACAAACTGTTCGGTATCTACCCAATCGTCGCCATCGATAACTCTCAGATACTTACCGGTTGCTTCTGCTATACCACGATTAATAGTCGAACCGTGTCCGCCGTTTTCCTTGTTAATATGTCGTACCGTATTGGGATACTTCTCTGCTAGTGCATCTGCCAAACTAGCTGTATTATCCTTAGATCCGTCATTAACGATAAGTATCTCAACATCATCAAGGGTACGCTCATCCAACATCGTCCCAACGCAGTCATTCATATATTTCTCAGTATTATATGAAGGAACTATTATGCTTAATATCTTATTCATTAGGCCTCTCCATCCATAGTTTTTATGTATGCATCGATCTCGTGAGTAACCCTCTTGTTCTCAGGTGGCAACTGCATGTAGTCTTTATAAAGTCCTGATAGGTATTCATCGTAATTACTGGGAGCATTAAACATATGTCCTTCGAACTCCAACTGAACCGGAGTCATGAATTTTCTCCTGTCTACGCGCTCACATGGCCCATACCCCCAGACAGTACCGCCAATGTAATCGGTTCCGTCGAACTTGTATGACTGCGCCAACGAATCAATCCTCTGACATAAGCCGGCAACACTAAACGGTAACAATAGCACCTTCACTATGGGTTTAAGTAGCTTTTTAACGAAGGTCTTTCCTCCGCCAACTTTAGCCAGCTTTGTAGTCAACATCTTTCTATAAAACAGTGATTTCTTGAACAATTGCGCCAGCTTATCGTCCTCAGAAGGATTGCCGTCTATAGGAAATACATCAATCCAGAGATTGTTGGCTCCACTATCTTCTACATATTTATTCTCAATGATCGTCCTTGTATCAATAAGCTTGATAAAAGGATATTTGAGTGCTCCGTCCTTCCAAGATACAACCTTGATATGAGACGGAAGAACTGACAGGTCGATATCAACAAGATCGATCAGGCGATTGTAGTCATCTCTAGGCATCAGAACATCAATATCGTCATCCCAGGGGATGAACCCCTTATGCCTCACGGCACCAAGTAATGTTCCACCACAAAGAACATAATACAATCCGTTTGCCTTACACAACCGTTCAAACGCGAGCATGATATCCAGCTCAACTTGTTTTATCTCATCCGAAGTCAATTTCTTATATTCTTTATCTATAATGCTCATATTAATCCTTTTCAGACGCGTATCATATTTTCTTAATAAAGATACGCAATGTAATTATAACACCCACTGCTGTATACATATGTTTCTTGAGCAATGACATCGTTACTTTCCTTGACATAGGGAGCCCCACAACATCAACTTGTGATAATGCATCTTTGAACAGATCGCGGTCGCATAATTCTTTGGTCTTCTTGACCGAAGCACCAAAAGGATTTGACGCATATACTCCGTTTACGAGTATTACCAAAAGCTGAGAGATTGCAAACACACAGAATGCATTGTTTATCTCCTTAGATCGGTTCGCAAGTATACGCTCTGCTGCGCGTATCGACCTGCAATAACTGTCGATCGCCGCATCACTTATACTCCTTACAGCAGAATCATTATTGGTTATCACTCGATATATCGACTTATCTCTATCCTTGATAGATTCTGCTCTTGCGATGCAACTCATCAAGAACACCGAATCTTCGGCGTGAGACAATTCCTTATCGAATCTTATGTTGTTATCGATCAAGAATCTGCGGCGGAACAAGACCGCGGTGGAATTCCCCCTCTGCGTAGGATCGTTCAAGCACTCTATAAGATATGATGCTATCTCTTCGCGCCCACAATACGATGTCATTTTGCCTGATGTGGCATTATGCTCATATCGATACGAGATAAATGCTGTTTCACTGTCGAGATCTTGCTGCATGGAGCTAAGCGATCCCGGCAGGATCTCATCATCTGCATCCAGGAATAAGATCCAGTCTCCCAGCGCATTCTCAATCCCGAGATTACGTGCATTCGATACACCTTTCTCGCTCTGAAACACACGGATCTTTTCGTTAGACAAACTACAAGCTATCTCATATGTATTATCTGTTGATCCGTTCTCAACAATGATGATTTCCCAGGATGTACAATCCTGAGTCTTAACGCTTTCTATGGCTCTGTCGATGAACCTTGCAGCGTTATATGCCGGAATTATAATTGAATAATACATTGTTCTTACCTACCTGCTTACGGCACAATACGCTTGATCACCGGAATCTTTCTTAATACCCACGATATCAAGATAATGAGTATCGCGATTGGTATCGGTGCTCCGAGCCGATAGTAAAGCGAATATGTATTTATGTGAGTATACCTGGTGATCAAGTCCAAAAAGAACCACTGCATCAGGTACATTGGAAACGTATACCCCCCCCACAAAGTTTACAATCTTCCAGAACAATTCATTTTTGATATATGACGATAAATATCTAATAGCAATGAATATTCCGACAGCATAGAAGAAGCAAGGTATATTTACATACCCCTTATATAGTCCGTTGATCTGCCCTGCCGAGATTGAAAGCTTATAGGTTCCTATCATGTGTGTCAGAAGCCCCGCGATAGCTAAGATATAGCTCACGATCCTGGCCTTAACGTTTATCTCGTTATGAGAGAGGAGATAGCCCACACAGATATAGAGCAGATAACTGCTTCCGACCGAGACAGAGAGAGGACATGCAATATTAAGCTCGAACACTCCGTTTACGAACGGAATCAAGACGTTAAGTACCAGCGATGCTATTGCCACATATGAATATATGAAACTTCTCTTCTCTTTAGGAACTGCTGCAAAGAGTGGTATCGAGAGATAAACGCAGAACAATGGACCGAAGAACCAATAAAGATTGACGATATTAAACTTAGTAAGTCCGTCGAATACGAATCTCGGAGTAACGTCGGTCCAAAGAAGTGTCTTCGCTAACACCACTCTGTAGAGTATTCCGATTAGAGTCCAGGCAACAAAAGGAATGACCGTCTTCTTGATTCTCTTTGAGAAATACTCGCGTAATGTGTACTTATCAAAGAAATCGAGAAGCGTAGAACCCGTGATCATGAAAAACACATCAACGGCAAAATAGAATACACACTCAAGTATATTGGCGGTGAACCAATAGTGATCCGTGCTGAAAGTCCAAAAGCAGCCGTTAGTATGTATAGCGATAACCGATATCGCAGCCACTACACTGGCCAATGTGAGATAAGATATCTTCGGTTTAGGCGAGGACGTTTCTCTATTGGGGTTCGACATATCATCCTCCATTAAAAACTCTTATCCTGCTTCTTGCCGAAAAACTTAGCCCTAAGGAATGCGATGAGCTTTTTCATGAACTTCTCGTCTCCGAGGTTCAAGAGTGGAACTTCGATGATATCAGACTTGCTGATATCTCCTGCCTTGCTCTGATGATCGAGCCAGCAGTTAAAGAGCAGCTCGCCGAGCCTTCCGGGATAGCGCTTTTCGAATGCACTCCTGTCACCTTCGCCGACCTTATCAACTACTTTTGCGAGGATATCGAAGAGCCATGTGCAATAGTCATCAAGCATACTCTTAGGCAATACCATCATGTTGAACATGTATCCCCAGGTCTGCTTCATTATCTTGTCGTAGCTGTCTTTATAGTCAGGATAGAATGTCTCGATAACTTTGGCCGTCTCATCTATCTCTTCATTATTGTGCGTATGTACATAATGAGAATAGAGAGTCTCTATATAGTACCTTCTCTTCTTCGGGAGGATCACCTTGTATCCGCTCAGAATAGTTCCAACTTCAGCGCTTGAGATAGCCTGTCCATCCTTACCCTTAAAGAGTCTTCGATAGTGCACTAGTCCGATATTATCTGCTTCGAGATTCTTCCAAGCCCAATAAAGTCCTGTGAGTTCACAGTACATAGGATTAAGAGATGAGATATTCTCGCCTGTATTATCGGGAGTATAACCGGCAACAGATGCATTGACATCCGCACCTACTAACAAAGGCAGGTACATGCTGTCTTCCGGCATATCTGCTTTTTTATGTGTAGCAACGATTATCTTTGTTGCCACGTCGATCACCTGGCAATAAGAGCACCGACTACTTCTTTGCCGGCAATCCTGATCTGCTCAACTTCTCTCTTGATCAATTCGACACTACTCTTATCCAGTTCTTCGACTACAACTACTGCATCGTAGTCCTTGATGGATTCGAATGAACCCTTATCAGTGAGAATATTATTCTCAACCTTTATGTTGAGTCCGATGTCCTTAGTAGATTCCAAAGCTTTCTTTATCGAATCTTTGGCACAATCTACTCCATTACCGGTTACCATTACCTTGGAAACATCAGGATACTTAGACTTAATATTAGCTACAGTTCTCGATACCGCATCTGCCTGCGAGTAGAGAATTCCTCTGTTCTCTTTCTTAGCCAAGAATGTGTTCAACTTGGCAAAACGCTTCTTCTTGGAATCGTAAGCCATAGCCTGCGAATCACTATAGAAAGATAACTCCTCTGTGGAGTGGAGCATTCCATTGAGGTAGAAGAGGAGATAGAAGACTGCCGCCATAAAAGCAACACCCATCACACCGCCGAATATACAATGCTTTACGATGCTGAAAGCAATCTGTCTCCTTGACGGCATATCTCTTAATTCAGGTGGGCCTTCTACTTCATCTAAATTCTTATAAAGGTTACTCAGCTCGATCTGAAGAACATTATACTGATTCTGGATTTCCGTCTTGATAGCAACATAATTACCATCACGACCGGTATATGATGACAGATTCACAACCGAATAATCAAACCCATCGATCTGGTCAGCCAAGTCAGCCTTAATGTCTGCTGCCTGATCAAGTATTTCTGTAAGCATATCAAGCGCCGCTTCGTCATCTCGCCCGAAATACTTAAGAGTGATCACGTTTCCGGCATCTTCTGCACCGGTAATAACCAACATTCTTTCTATAAAATTCGTATCAGTATCGCCGGCCTGTGCCACTGACTCCCAATCTATACTGTTGACCAGTACATCTGTAAATAAGGCTACAGTTCCTTCGGGAAGCTCTTCTTCTGAAGTCGAATCAAAATACAACGTCGCTGCCGCTATACCTGTATTATTGTCATCGAATCTTATTACTTCCGCCTCACACAACATCTGGTAGTAATCTGTAATGGCATTTTGCTTCTCAGTGATATTGTTGTTATACATATCTATCTCAGGCTGATAGATAGTCATGTATTCATCATACCTGCGATGAAGATCTTCTATATCAGCCTTATCCTGATCCCATGACCTATATGTCTTAAATCCCCTAAAGACACCGAATAAAAGGGCTATCAAGATAGCTCCAACGATGATCTTATCCCATTTCCTAAGTATGTAATAAAAGCATTCTCTGCCATTTGACCGGTAATTGTGCATTGTTCTATTCCTCATTTCTGCCATTCAATCTAGTATACATATGAAAAAGTCCTATTTCGAGCCTTTCATCTTGAGAACTGTCACAAATGTTTTAAATATTAACTTTATATCAAGAGCAAGAGAGAAGTTCCTAATATATTCATTATCAAGGCGCACTATCTCTTCGAAGTCTGTTATCTCGGATCTTCCGGATGTCTGCCACATTCCCGTAAGGCCGGGCTTGATGGCAAGCCTGCTAAGGTGATGAGGATCGTACTGCTTGTATTCATCTAGCGTTGGAGGTCTGGTGCCTACCAGGGACATATCCCCCTTAAAGATATTCCAGAACTGAGGGAACTCGTCAATACTGGTCTTTCTGATGAATTTCCCCAGGGGGAATATTCGGGGATCGTTATCCATCTTAAACATAAGACCTGTCATCTGATTCTGATCCATAAGTTCCTTCTTGCGTTCTTCTGCATCCATATACATCGATCTGAACTTATAGATCTTGAAGATCTTACCATTCTTTCCTACCCTATTCTGAGAGAAGAATACCGGGCCTGGAGATTGAAGCTTGATCAGAGGCGCGAAGATGATAAAAAGTATTCCCGTTGCAATAAGACCAATTATCGATACAAAGATATCAAAAAGTCTCTTTATAAGCAGTTCACCTATAGAAGCTCTACTAATGCTTGTAGTTACGACAGAATAATCTTCTATCTGCTCCATCTGGGCATTAGGAAGATCTTCAATCTCAAGATTTAAGACAAGGTGAGTATTGATACCCATGCTCAAGAATTCTTCAACCAGAGAAGAGCTCTTAGCTGACTTCAAATAGATAAACACATCGTTGATCGCATTATCTTTGATGAATCCGAGCATCTCATCTTCACTGATAACGGGCAGATGTGCAAATTCTTTATGATCATTCGTATCAGGAAATACCAGCCCCTTGAAAGCGTAGTATCCATTATTCTCTTTATTCAAGGATTGCATAAAGTCTTCAGCGGCTTCCGGACATGTAACGATCAGAACATTAGCATTGTTTTTACCACTCTTAAATCGACTCTTTATCCAGATCTTGAGGACGGACCTAAAGAGCCATACATAAATGGTACTGATAACATAAAATGTAGCAAAAGTTATTCGTGAATAGGTATCCGATTTCTTGAGGATGAACAACAAGCCAATTATGCAGAATATCAGCTCTGTACTCATCATTGCCGACATCCATAGTTCCCTCAAATGTCCTCTCTTCAGCACGTCCTTGTGAAGAGTTCCAAACAACATCACGACCACATATGTACCGGCAATGAGAACCGAGAGCTTCTGATAGAACTCAATAAAAGGCGCTACTCGTTCAAACCATAGTAATATCGAGGACCACAAAGCCAGCTCGACACCAACGATATCGGCTACGATAAAATCTATATGCTTTGCTCTTCCGCCCGTGTTAGAACTCATTAGCTCTCCCTGTATACTTTCCTAAATCTATTATATTAAAGAATGTCGATCATCAGATTACCATTCTGATACAATGTATCAGCTTCCTTTTACCCTCTTAAGCAAGCTGGCCGGATAATACATCATATAATTCATCCTTCTTGTTAAGTTAATAAGAGTCGAAGATGAATTAAATGTAGTCATCGCCTTAAACACTTCTGGTGCCTTATCTCGAATATCTTTATCGAATCTCTCGATTACCGTCTTTATCTGGTTCGATGTCCTATACATAAGAAGAGTCTTAAAGTGCCATAACATATGCGCTGCGACTCCATCAGTAATATACTTGCGTTTCTGATCCGCCAAGTCCTCAGGGAGATCCTTGTAGAAACCAAGAAGTCTGTCAGCGACTTTGAGACTATCTCCTGTATGGCGTATCCTGCTCTCAGGACTTACCGACTGACCACCAATTCCCAATCTATAACAATATAGAGGAAGTGCGTAGTATCTTATCGTCTCCACATAAGGGATTGGCAGGAGCATAAACTCCGAATCCACATAGAAGCAGTGTTCATCCAGCTTGATGTTGTGATCCTTAAGGATACTCGTCCTGTAGATCACTGTATGGTATCTCATCCACTTGATCTTCTTTGCCAGTTCGACAAAAGCATATTCTTTACCGTCTTCAAGACCGCTAAAAGACTCGATCTTGTCTTTTCCACCTTCATAGCAGCTAATATAATCCGTAAGCACTATATCGCACTCATCTGTTTGGAGGCGCTTCAATATAAGATCAAGGCTGGTGGTATTGAGCCAATCATCACCATCGAGAGCTCGGAAATACTTTCCGGTAGCTTCTTCGATACCTCTGTTTATCGTTGAACCGTGCCCTCCATTTGCTTTATCAATAAGACGCACTATATCAGGATACTGTTGCACGTATTTTCTTGCTATATCAGAAGTCTTATCCCCGGAACCATCATTTATAACAAGAAGTTCGATCATATCCCTGTTTTCGGCATTAATAACCGAGTCTATAAGCTTGGGAAGATATTTCTCAACGTTGTATGCGGCTACTGATACGGTAAGAGTCTTCATAGTTCACGCCTCCATCGCATTTATTTATCGTATAAGGGCCAGAGCACTTTATAGCAGAACTCCGGTGAGATGTCGAAGAGCCTGAACAGGATCTTATCTTTGCCGGATAACTCAGCTGAGCCCTTTATCTTCTTGTAGTCTTCTTTGAACTTCTCTGCTATCTTACTATTCTCTGCATTGGCTTTGCCAATATACTTTCGACATTTGCAGTAATTGGCTATCCTATTTCTTTGAGCGGACACCAGACAATGTTCGTAGAGTTTCTTGTTGTTGAGGTTCTCATAGAACTCTACTCTCTCGTCCCAAGCTCTGTTCTCACTGTTGAAGTTCTTCAAGTCGTAGTGCTTACGCATAACACTTCCTTCAGACATGAAGTAAGCATAGATGGTATTGTCTGTTTCTGCCACCTTGCCTGCCTTGTAGAACAGCTTATACGTGGAAGCAAGATCCTCGTATGTCATGCCCTCGGGGAATCTGAAACCCTCGAATAAGCTCTTATGGTAGAGTTTACAGGGAATTATGGTCTCCTTCATCTTATTCTGATTACAGAGCCTGTACATTATCGTATCATTGTCGATAAGTCTGTCTTCCTTACTTGATTCGAAGGTCATATCCTTGGAACTTGTCATCTGTACACCCGCAAATGAGATCTTTACATCGTACTTGGTGATCAGGTTATAGAGGATCTCTACATAATTCTCTGCGACATAATCATCCGCATCGACAAATGTCAGATATTCACCTGTTGCTTCGTCTATTCCTCTATTGCGCGCAGATGCGGCTCCGCCGTTTTCTTTATTAATGAACTCTATACCGCCTTCCTGTTCCAGGATCTTCTGCGAATCATCGGTAGAACCGTCATTGACGAAGATCATTTCGGTATTGTCATATGTCTGCGCCTTAAGGGATCTTATGCAATCTCTTAAGTGCTCGGCATTGTTATATACGGGTACGATAATGCTTATAAGAGGGTTCATGAGATGCACCTCTCAAAGAAAGCTTTGTATTCTTCGGCGATCTTAGTGTAGTTATAGCTGTTATAGATCTGCTCACTCTTCCTGTCGGCATCTTCCCATTCTGCCTTGATTGCTTTCTTGATCGCTGTTGCTAACGCCTTCTCGTCCTCGGCAGGCTCGTAGTACCAGGCAAGATGCTGTGTGATCTCATAGTTAGCAGGAATCTTGGATACAAGCGTAGGGATCTTATGGATCATCGCTTCAACTGCAGTCATACCGAATCCCTCGTAGAGTGTCGGATTAACATAGAGCTTGCAATTTCTGAAGAGCTTATCCTTCTCCTCATCGCTTACAAATCCCGTGAACCTGATCCTGTCCTGAAGGTTATGTTCTGCTACATAGTCCTTAAGGTATTTAACTCTGTCAGGAACACTACCGATAAGGACTAGATCTTCACTTATCTCGTCCTTGATAAGCGCGAATGCCTTGATGAGCGTGATTATGTTCTTATGGTGGAATTGAAGATTCAAGGAAGCTATGTAGTTGCCTCTTTCTTCCGGTTCTTTATCGTCTCTTCTTACATCGATAGGGTTATAGATCCTCTGGATCTTGTCCTTGTATTCCGGGTAGTACTGACTTATCTCACTCTTGTCGGTATCGCTTATGGCGATGATGTGGTCATTGGTCCTAAAGTCTGCTTTGTACATGATCTTATAGATCAGATACTTGTGTATGGGCACCTTGACCCCTGCGAGCACCCTGTGGGCGATCGCCTTAATGTCGTGCGGAATGACTATAGATTCAGCTTCTGTCTTGGAGAATCCCGTATTGCAGCTCAAGTGATATACGAGCTTGATGTCATGCTCCTTGAGAATATTGTTGAGCCTGAATGTATTAAAGTGACTGATCCTTGCCATCCTTACAAGTTCGCTGCTCTCATCTTTTGCCGGTATTGATACTACCTCCACATCTGGAGCGATTCTCTTGATAAGCTCTTGGGAATGATCGTAGCAGATAACGACTATGCGTTTGGCAAAATCGATCTCCTGGAATCCCTTAAGAAGGTTGATCCCGACTTGATCCTTACCGCCTGCATGGTTCTTGCTGAGGTATATGTAATTTAATGCAATATCTCTTTGTAGCATTCCTTATACCTCTTGGCTGTCTCTTTGTAGTCGTATCTCTTAACATCTATAAGAGCCTGATGTCTAAGCTTTCTGGACAGAGACTCATTACTAAGAATAGCCTTGATGCTCTTCCTGAGCTGATTAACATTCTTCTCATCGAATAAAATGCCGTTATTACCATCATCTATTACTTCGACTATACCGCCGGATCTGCTTCCTATTACAGGTACTCCGCTGCTCATTGCTTCAAGAGCAACAAGTCCAAGTCCTTCCTGAGCACCATTGGGCAGCGTTATAGATGGCGATACAAATACATCGGAAGATGCATATATGACCTTCAGTTCTTCGTGGGATTTGCCTCCCATGAAGACTGCATCTATTCCTGCTTCTTCAGCATTCTTCTTCAGGTCATCCTTAATGGGACCTTCGCCAACGATAACGAGTCTTGCATCAACGCCCTTCATGGCTTCGATAAGATACTCGACACCCTTGATAGTTACTAATCGCCCTACGAATAGCACCGTCTTTTTATCGTCTCCGAAGTATCTTTCCTGCCTGAATTCAGGGCTGAACTTGGTTGTATCACACCCCATAGGTATGACCTTTATGTCACGCCTTTCCGTTATCTCTTCAGCCTTGCCCTTGAGATAGTTGGATACGACAGTAACCTGAGCAGCCCTGTCCAGGCATTTTCTCTTCAAGCTCTTCATGGGCTGAAAATTAAGCGAGGCAATATCAGAACCGTGACCAGTCACTATATAAGGGGTCTTGTATGAGCTCTGGGCAATTCCCTGTGGTATCAGCCAGTGAGCATGAATGATGTCGTAGTCTTTGTGGATCTTATTAAGCTTGAGCTTTAGGGATAACATAAGGAACGGAACGAGAAGTCCTCTTGCCTTTTTTTCCTTGATCCTTGGTACTATAGCTCCCGGATAGCAAAGAGTCTCTAGCTTTCTTATTGGAAAATAGTGGTATCTGATAACATGAACGCCTTCTAAGTCTTCCTTTTCCTTAGCTCCGATAGCGGCAGGAGCTAATACGGTCACATCGAACTCATCAGTCATGTTCTTAGCCAGATCCAAGATAAATCTCGGTTCCGTGTCACCTTCCCACCTCGGAAAAGTCGAAGCGGTAATGAGAAGCTTTTTCTTATCAGGCATCTTTATTGATCTCGAGATCTGCCGTAGCTTTTCCGCTGTCGGCATCCTGTTTTCTTACTCTGTACTGGATATCTTCCAGGAGCTTTCTGTTGGCGGCGATAAGGTCTGCCTGAAGTCCCATGATGAAGGTCTGAGCTCCCATCATGAGAAGAACTGCTGCAAGTATCAAGGACTGGATGTGTCCGGTGCCGCCTAAGATCAAGAATCTGATTCCAATGGCTGCGCCGGCTATAAGGAATACTGCGGCGATCGCGCCAAAGAATGCCAACGGACGATACATCATGTAGCTTCTCATGATTACGCCTGCTGAACGCTTCATGTATGCACCCATACTCTTGAAGAGTCTGGATTCTCTAAGCTCACCGTTTGTTCTGATAGGCACGCTTGCAATAGCGATCCTGTTTCTTCCTGCCTGGATAATAGTCTCAAGTGTATAAGTGTAGTTGTTTGTTACGTTGATCCTGAGAGCTGCTTCACGGCTGAATGCTCTGAATCCGCTGGGAGCGTCAGGGATATCAGTCTTACTGGCTTTCCTAACTACCCAGGAGCCCAAATGCTGGAACATCTTCTTCTTCTTGCTGAAGTGCTCAGTCTGGTCTATAGGTCTCTCACCTATGACCTCATCAGCCTTACCGTCAAGGATAGGCTGAATAAGCTTAGGGATATCTGCTCCGTTGTACTGGTTGTCGGCGTCAGTATTAACGATGATGTCTGCACCTAAGTGAAGGCAAGCATCTATACCGGCCATAAAGCCGTATGCCAATCCCTTGTTTCTCTTGAAGTTTACGATGTAGTTAACACCAAGCTTCTTAGCGACTTCGACGGTCTTATCCTTACTGCCGTCGTTGATGATGAGTGTCTCGATCTCATCTATTCCTTCGATCTGCTTCGGAAGATCATTCAGAGCCACATGAAGTGTCTCTTCCTCGTTATAACAAGGGATCTGGATAATAAGTTTCATTCGTTAGCGCCTCCGAAGCCCACAAAAATACAACATATTATAACAAGAAACGAAACAGAATGCACTCAAGATAAATTGCAGTGTTATCTTACTACCTACTCCATTAGCGATAACGACTCTGAACATCCTATTTTAAAAACCTTATATATCAGTAGATTTTCAAGAAAAGGAGGCAGAGAAGTTATGCGAGGTATTTTTATTTACCACTTCAAGGGTGTTGTAAAAGTCTTCGATTTCGACAACTTTATTGTCTATTATTCTGAAGACATACCCTATGACCGGTTTTTGCAACTTGAGTTATCTTTTATGAACAGTATCCTTGATACATACTTTATGTACGAATTTGCTAGAAGACGAGGAATCTGATTCATCGCAATACAGGCCTACATCGAACACAACGATGTAGGCCTGTATTATACTATTCCAAGCGTTAGCGCGGTATGTGCAGACGCATTTTCTTGGTTTTACTTCTTTCTCAGGAAGATCCTATCTAAAACTCCAAGTATATTGCTTGTCTTAGGTGCATAGTCGCGTCTTTTTAGTTTAGTCTCGGTGATGCTTCCTATCTTCCCGCTTTTTCTGAAAGAATTGGCAGTCTTTGTCTTATCACTACTGCTGATTGCTTCTCCGATGAATACTTCTTCGATGTCGTGACAGAACCAGATAAGCTCATATTGGCGCTCACTGCAATATTGAGAGATATCATTGAGTTCTTTTGCCTGGTCGTGATCGGATTCGTATCTATCTGTATCTACGCAATAGATGACAGTGATATTCTTGCTATTACCTCTCTTAAGTTCCCTGATACTACGAAGTACCGGTTTGGAATTATAGTTGGATCTGCCGCCCATGAATATTGTTTTGATCGAAGTCTCTTTATCTGCTTCGTAGAATCTCCTGATCGTCTCCTGAATGTAGATCCAATCCGTCTGTGAACGCTTATCCGCTTCAAGGACAAATATTACCAACCGCATTTCAGTATTCTCCGAACATACCGACAAAGTCTGTAGGATAGATATTAAATGGGATTCCCTCTATGAGACCGTTCTTATATGAAGTTATAGGGGATCTGTTACCATTGCTGATCCACTGGATGATCTTCTGGTCTTTAGTAAGGAAATCGATAGACATCTTGTTATCCTTCAAGACAGTCATTATGTCGGTGTTATGAGATGTGAAGCAGAGCTGTCCCCTTCCATATACCATTACATATTCAATAAGAGCGTTCAGATAGATACTGTTGATATTAGCATCAATTTCATCTATGAATACAATACCTCCGTTAACCGCTATCCTGAGAGCATCGTAGATCGACATCAGTTTTCTAATACCCGTACTCTCGTACTCACTGTTTATCGAGTATTCGCCATAGTTCATGTTAAGATCACAGATGTAATCTTCTCCGGCATGCTTGGCTTCGATATCGATCTTCTGAAGATTAGGTTTGAACAGCCTGATGAAAGATTCCATATCCTCAACTCGCTGCTTGAACATTCCAAGTTCATAGGTCTTTATGACTCTGCTGTTTACAGCTCCGTAGACCTCGAGTCGGTCAATGATATCACGAACTTCCGGATCCATCTGCTCAGGATCTTTATATTGTTCAGTAATAGTATTCTTCAGATGTTCTATCTCATGAGTATCTTCCTTGGACAACACAGGTGTTAACGACGCTGCGAACATAAACAGAGGGAGATACATCGTCTCAAATTCAACTCTGTCTTCCGCTCTATCAATAATTAGAGAAGGCAACGTTGCAGCATTCAGAAGATTAACAGTAGCTGCATCAACCTCTTCAAATCTGTCTTTTATCGAATATTCTTCGATCCTTCCATTTATAACCGAATACTGCGTAGAGTATTGTGATTTTACGGAATTACCATTCCTGCGTCTGAGACTCTCGTTCTCAATTCTGTATTGCTCGTTCTTCTTGCTGATCGTTATTGAGTATTCGTATATAGTAAGATTTTCTCCTCGCCCTCTTAAGAACTCACAACAAATGCTGAATCTGTTTGTTGCCTTATTGATTGTCTGGGACAGATAATCCTGATTCTCGGGATTATTAAGGTATCCCGGATCTATGATCAAGGATTTAAGTATCTTGAAGGCAGATATTATCGCAGTCTTACCAAATCCGTTCTCTCCGAATATTCCTTTGACCTTGTACTTTTCCGGATCGAATCCCTTATCTACAGTCTTTTTGTAAAACTCCAAATCTATACATTCGTGTATATTTTTAATCCCACTTATCTTAGCTGATAACAGATATGTGCCTTGATACAACATTCTCCAGTACCTCCTGTGCAATAGAATAATACCACAAAATATACACAGTGTATATTTTGTGGTATTATTCTTTCGAAAATAAAAGCTCAAGACTTCAGCAATCCCTCTGATAGTTGAGGCGCCTATCGTCTTGAGCGGTTAAACTGCTCCAAATGCATCAACACATTTAGTGAGAGCATTATAAGCTTGTCATGCTAATACGTCAACGAGTCACTCGCTTGTGCGATCATTTCATTTCCCTCTTGAGCCTTGAGAAGTCCCCCAAGGCCTTTATTCCGATCTTTGCTATCTTTCCTATGTTGATACTGTTATTGCCAGCGCGCCTGGGCTTGAAGGAGATCTGCTCGAACTTGGTTCTCTCTTTGTAATGTACGAAGAATGTCGTGAATATTATGTTGGGGATATTGAAGTCCTGTGGAAGTCTTCCCATGTACTTCTTTAGTGTCTCTGCCTTCATGAGACGGAATGGCGCATTGGCATCAGGGACGTCTACCTTGAAGTAGAGCTTCAGGAGCAGGCAGACGACCTTCTCCACAAACATACGCATCTTGCCGTCCCCTCGGACTGGTCTATAGCCGAAGATGCCGTTGTATTCCTTTCGTTGTTGCCAAAACTTCTCAAATTCGCCAGGATCGGTCTGGCCGTCGCTGTCTGTCTGGAAGATATAGTCCGCATTGTTATCTATAGCATATTGGTAGAGTGCCATGAGCTTGGGGCCATGGTACCTGTCTGTATTCTCTAATATCTGAAGCTTTGGGTGAGTGTTCTTAAGGTATTCGAGTATCTCGTGGGTCCTGTCGGAACTTCCGGCATCTGCTATTACAAGCCTCGATCCGTCGCCCTTTCCTTCCAGGATCGGATACCACTGATCTACTACTGCTTCTATATTGGCCTCTTCGTTATAGGCGGGCATTACTATGTATAGTGTGTCCATATATCTCCCTTAGTCTTCCTGATACCTGCCCATTATACAACATGAATCTTTGGTATACATAAAGACCCCGCAGGTGTACTGCGGGATCAGTGTGTTTCTTGGTGTTTTCTCTTACAGCAGCTGCCCTATCTCTTCAGGCGTGAAGTGATATCTGTGGTCACAGAAGTGGCACTCTGTGTCGATGCCCTGGGTGTCTTCCGAGAGAGCCTTGATGTCGTCCTTGGGAAGAGCCGCAAGTCCTGCGTACATCCTGTCCCTGCTGCAATTGCATTTGTAACTTACGGGGTAGCCGTCCATATATGCCATGTCGGGATCACCCATGAAGAGGTCTAAGATCTTGGCGGGAGTAAAGCCTTCTTCCATGAGGAAGGTGATGTCAGGGAAGCCGCCGTTGGCTCTTTGCTCTACGTAGTCGATGTCTTCTTCCGTGGCGCCGGGCATAAGCTGTACCATAAGGCCGCCTGCATTAAGAACGCCTTCGGGTCCTACCTGTACTCCTAAGGCTACTACTGAAGGTGTCTGCTCTGAGGAAGCAAGGTAGTAAGTAAAGTCCTCTGCAATCTCGCCCGATACCAGTTCTACGGAACCTGTATAGGGTTCCTTGAGGCCGATGTCTCTTATTACAGTAAGAGAGCCGCTACCTACAGCCGCTCCTACATTGAGCTTTCCGGGTCTGTGGTATGTTGCCTCCACCTGATTCTCTATAGGGTATGCCTTAGCGTGGCCGTGGCTGTCTACTACACAGGTCATGCCCTTGATGGGACCGTCGCATCTGATTATGGTGGTCTGGGTGTCGGTGGGATTTTTCATGTTCTCTGCGATAAGAAGAGAGCCCGTGATGAATCTTCCAAGAGCTGCCGTTACCACGGGAGATGTGTTATGGATCCTTAAGGCTTCTGCTACCGTCTTGGTGGAATTGATAGCTACCGCCTTGACGTGACCCTTAAGTGCCATTGCTCTTATTATGTGGTCTTCCTTGGGATCCGCGGGGACTCCCGGTGCAAAGTATGTATTGTCGTTTTCCATGTTGTTACCTCATTTTCTCCCATATATTACTGATTTAAGGACAAAGATACAACCTGAGAGTATTGTGTAAAACACTGAAATCGATTTCACCGAAATTGATTTCGGTGAAATTCATTTCGGTAAATATATGTTCTGATTTGTACAGCATGACGATTGAGATTATAACGGTGTACCGTTATAATTGATGTCAGGAGGGACTATATGTTTATCAATGATCTGTTGAAAAAAAAAGGTATAACTAAGTACGGTCTGAGCAAGCTTAGCGGTGTACCGCAAGCTACTATCAACGATATATGCAGCGGCAAGACGGATCTTGCCAGATGTTCAGCCGGAACGTTATATCGAATCTCTAAGGCGTTAAACTTCTCGATGGAAGATCTTCTGGAAGCTGAAAACGGTGAATACAGAAGTGCTTTTGAAACATTCAAGAGCAACACTTGCCACCGCGTTAAGGATATGGGCGATATCGATTTTATGCTTTATATCCTGGAGAAAGATGAGATACGTCTTCTATTCGATAAGCATTGGTATCCGGAATCCCTGTATCTTCTGGCCATGCTCGATTACCTGTCCAGGATAAATGATATACCCTTATGCACCAGGTACGACGATATAAGGAATACTAGGCTTTCACGCCCAATCTACCCCATCGGAGCTGTAATTACCGCTGAAGTGATGAGTTCTGACGATGCACTCAACAAGGTCAGAATGGAATCCATACCGGAATTCACAAGATTCAATATCTACGAGAGCGAGATAAGAAATGTCATCTGAGATCCCATTTACCAAAGACAACCTCGATCGTTATCTTAAGGCTCTGGCAAAGGAATACAGAAATCTTAACGGTAAGTCTGTTCCTGCCGAGATAATACTGATCGGCGGCGCATCAGTCCTTATAAATTATGATTTCAGGGAGAGGACTTATGACATGGATGCAATCATTCACGCTTCTTCCGCGATGAGAGATGCGATCAATCACGTAGGCGACAAGTACGGGCTTCCGTCCGGATGGATCAATGACGATTTCAAGAAGACTGATTCTTATACTCAGAAGATCGAACAGTATTCCAAGTATTACCGTACTTATTCAAATATCGTAACATTCAGGACCGTCAGTGAAGAATATCTTGTCGCTATGAAGATGCGTTCAGGAAGAGGATATAAGAATGACAGGTCTGATATCATCGGAATACTTAATGCTCAGGAGCAAAAAGGTGAACCGCTGACTATCAATATGATAAGAAGAGCAGTGACGGAGTTATACGGTTCGTACGATGTTATAAGCAAGGATATGAGAGAACTGGTAGAACAAGCGCTATCAGATAAACAGTACGAAGATCTCTTTATACTTGTAAGGAACACGGAACTGGAGAATAGGGGCATCCTTATTGAATATAAAGAGAGAAAACCTGATGCTATAAGCAGTAAAAATGTCAGTGAGGTACTTGAGGCACTGAGAAAAAAGAAGGATAAGAACTGAATAAATCCCTTACCCTTCTTTCCTGAACACAAGAAATACCCTCTCGCCTTCTTCCCTTCTTGCTACAAGGTGCATGCCGTATTCCGCGGCTGTCTTTTCCAGGTAGTCTTCGGGGTAGTATCTCTCGAAGACGGTGGCGTCGGCTCTGTTGTAGACTTCACCGTCCTCGCTGTAGAAGAGGGTCATGTCTGATGTGCTAAGACGTGTTTGTGTGTCGTATTCGTTGGCCCAAAGAAGCGTAAAGTCGTCGTAGTCCTCAAAGAATACGTTGTTGCCGAGAGTACTTTCAAAATGTTCTTTGATGCCTACATCGAAGATAAAGAGGCCGCCCTTGGCAAGATACTGTTGCTGTGTCTTGAAGATATTTCTGAGGTCCTCTTCCTCAGTGATGTGGTTGATGGTCTCCGTGGTGGAGATAAAGACATCGCACTTGCCCATAAGCTCGAACTTGGTTATATCCTGGTTGAGCCAGAGGATATGACTGTCTTCTCCTGCGATATTCTTAGCCTCGTCCAGCATAAGAACGGAGTGGTCTATACCAATGCAGTCGTAGCCGTGCTCCTGCTCCAGCTTGATGGTGATGGTACCGGAGCCGCAGCCTAAGTCCGCGATAAGACGCTTGCCGTCTTCGCCCTGAGGCTCGGATGTGCAGAATTCACGTATAAAGGAGTCCAGCATCTTTGCCCACATATCGTGGTCGATGCCGTCCTGCATAGTGTCGTAGTATCTTGCGATTATGTCGTAGAATTCTTCGTTCATTAAGGAAGATATGCCTGAGGATCCACCCTGCTGCCGTTGACCCTTACTTCGAAATGAAGGTGAGGTCCGGTAGATGTACCCGTACTTCCTACTTCCGCGATCTGCTGACCGGCAGATACCCACTCGCCCTGAGAAACATATATATTTCTGCAGTGACCGTAGAGAGTAACAACGCCGTTGCCGTGGTCGATCATGACATAGTTGCCGTAACCGCCGCCGACAGAACCGTCAGTGTAATTAGAACCGGGACAAGGGCAGCATACATACGATACCGTACCTGAAGCTGCCGCGATAATAGTGTCGCCGAAGCCGCAGCCGATATCGATACCGGTATGTCCCTTCCACTCACCTGTTACGGGGTGATATCTGTATCCGAAAGGAGAAGTTATGCTCCTGCAGTAGCAGGGCCAGGAAAGCGACACACCGATAGCGGGATTAGAAGGAGGTGCAGTCTGCTCGGGAGTAGCTGCGGGAAGATTCTCGGATGAACCTGAAGAAGCCGCCTCCTCCGAGTATGTATCGCTTGTAGTCTGCTGTTCTGAAGATGCCGCAGCCTGTGCAGCGGCCTGTGCCTGCTGCTGAGCATATATCTCGTCCTGGATCTGTGCGATCTCGCTGTTAAGCTGAGCTGCCTGTGCATTGAAGTCGTTTGCCGTAGCCTGAGCGCTGCTTATCTGACCTGAGATATCGGAGATGCTGTTCTCGGTAATTCCGATCTGCTCCTCGAGTTCACGAAGCTGCTCCTGCTTGGCATTTGCCTGAGCTTCCATCTCGTTAGCTTCTGCGAGAGCATATTCTTCCTGAGCTCTTGCATCGTCAAGAGCCACCTGCATCTGATCCACCGCCTGATCGTCAGCGTCGGCGATAAGTGTTATAAGTTCGATATTCGTGAAGAATCCGGCAATTGAATCAGACTCCAGAAGGATCTCCAGAGGTGACTGATTCTGGTATTCGAACATAACGGATACACGGTCGCAGAACATCTGCTCCGTAGCGGCAAGATTATCCTGTGCCTCTACATAGCGGTCGAGCGCCTCAGCCTTTGCGATAAGTGCCGCAGCATACTGTGATGCGATAAGTTCGTACTCGGCCTGCATCTGTGTATTCTGTTCGTTGAGTTCTGCAAGTTCACCGTTAAGGGCATCTCTTTGAGCAGAGAGCTCATTGACTCGCTGAGTAGCTGCCTGCGCCTGAGCAAGAGCCTGATCTCTCTCGTTTCTTCTCGCTTCAAGATCCTCTTCGGATGCTCTCTCCAGATGAACGATCTCATCGTAGAGGTCGAAGATAGTGGGCTTCTTGGGAACTACCGCCGAAGCCTGCGCCAATAACATGGCACTTATAAGGAGCGAACTGATAAGAACTTTTCTTGCTTTCATTGTTATCACCTTATACCTTTATGTACTTTCTTACCGATATACCGCTTCCGATAGCACCGATAAGTATTCCGATGACGGATGCGATTATAAGCACCCACCACATTACCTTACCAGCAGGGATAAGAGCATAGAAGCTGTTGAGGTCTACGCCCTCCATCACCTCGTAGAATAATGTCCTGTATGCAAATACGCTTATGCCCCATGCACAGAGGGCGCTGATAAGTCCTACCAGGGCACCTTCTATGACGTAGGGAAGTCTTATGTATGCATTCGTAGCACCTACGAACTTCATGATCTCTATCTCGCTTGCTCTTGAATAAACGGAGATCCTTACCATGTTGGAGATGATAAAGAGAGCGATTATAAAGAGGACGATAAATGCTACGACAGTTGCAAGATTGACGATGCTCTTGGCTCTCGTCAGGAAATGCATGACATTGCTCTCCTGGGATACCTTGCTTACTCCGGGAAGGATATTGAGCCTGTTGACTACATCCTGCGCCAGAGCCGGATCGCTGATCTGCACATTGAATGTATAAGGCAGATACATGTTGTAGTCGAAGTCATCCAGGATGGATGCGGAAGAGCCCAGGTTATTCTTGAAGTAATTGTAGTTCTCCTCAGGGTTCTGAACAGAATAGCTAATGATGTCGGGATCGTTGTTGATCGCCAGAGCCGTGGCATTGAGCTCTTCTTCAGATACCTGAAGCTTCATGTAGACCTCGATGGGCGGCTCCTGTGAGAGCTTTCTCATAACGGATCTTACATTGGCGGAGAAGATAAAGAATGCGCTCATTACGATGAGCATGAGAAGGATCGTCGTTATAGAGGCAATGGTTACCAGAGGGTGTCTGGTGATACCCTTGAATCCTTCCCTGACTGAATTCCAAAATGCTCTGATGCTCATTTAGTCATCGTCCTCCTGAATATCGAGGTCGATATCGTTAAGACTGACTTCTTCGATCCAATCGTCGTTCTTATCTTCCTCAGCTTCTTGCCTGTTCTCTTCTGTCTTTTCTTCCTTTGCCTCTTCGACCTTCTTATCGTCGTCGTTGAATACAAAGTCAGAAGAGTCTTTCTTCTCTTCGTTCTTATCTTCTTCCTTCTCATCCTCTTCTGCGGACTCGTCCTCTGCGGGCTCATCCTCGGGGATGATATCAGACTCACCGTCATCCTCTTCCTCTATAAGAGCGGAATAGTTCTCGTGTGTCTCGTCCTCTTCGGCTTCTTGAGCTTCAGAGATCTCTTCTTCGATCTCTTCTTCTATCTCCTCTGCTTCTTCTACAGCCACCTGCGCTGCAGCTTCTGCGGCTTCCTTGGCAGCTATGGCAGCAGCTGCCGCAGCCTCGGCTTCAGCCTTCTCCTTGGCAACTACCTCCGGAGGAGTCTCACCGAAGAAGAACTCGGACTTAGGTGCTTCGTAGTCATCGTCGTCGTAATTGTCGCTGTACTCGCCGTCTTCCTTGAAGTTAGGATCGTCACCGAAAGCGAATCCGGGATTTTCTATACCGTAGCCTTCGAAGTCCTGCTCTACGGGCTTTTGTACATGCTCGTACTTACTGTCTTCCTCATCTCTTGCGATAAGGCCCGCGTCGATCTCGATGACTCTCTTCTTCATTCGGTCAACGAGGTTGGAATCGTGGGTACATACGACCACCGTACTTCCGGACCTGTTGATCTCCTGAAGGATGGCCATTATGTTCTCGGACGTCTCAGGGTCAAGGTTACCCGTCGGCTCGTCCGCTACTATAAGCTTGGGATTATTTACCATGGCTCTCGCTATGGCAACACGCTGCTGCTCACCGCCCGAGAGCTCCTGGGGATAGGCATCCGCCTTATCCTTAAGACCTACGATATTAAGAACCAGCTGTACGGTCTGCGCAAGGCTCTTCTTGGGGATACCGATGATCTCACCTGCGAAAGCTATGTTCTCGAATACCGTCTTTGTCTCTATGAGCCTGAAGTCCTGGTAGATCATGCCGATCTGGCGGCGAAGTACCGGGACCAACGCCCTGCTCATGGAACTGATATTAAATCCGTCTATATATACATTACCTTCTGTAGGAACCTCCTCGCAGGTAATGCACTTCATTAATGTCGATTTGCCTGAACCCGATTTACCGATGATAAATACGAATTCTCCGTCTTTTATCTCAAAATCAATGCCTCTCAAGGCATCAACGCCTGACTTGTAAGTCTTATGGACGTTCTCAAAAACTATCATCTGATCATGTTGTCCTTACTGGTCTCAAGATACTCGAGGTAAGTCCTTACCATGGATGCCATCTTGAAGAGGACTGCATCGTCAAAGGATCTCAGGTCAAGACCTGTATTCTTCTTGACCTTATCAAGTCTGTAGACCAATGTATTTCTGTGTACATAAAGCTCACGGCTCGTCTCTGAACCGTTAAGGTTGTTGGCAAAGAAGCTCTCGATGGTAACGACTGTATCGTCATCTAATGTCTTATAAGCTTCGTTGGGGAATACCTCGTCAATGAACATCTGGCAGAGTGTAGCGGGAAGCTGATAGATAAGTCTTCCGAGACCCAGCTTATCGTATCTTGAGATATAGCAGTTCTTCTCGAAGATCTTACCTACTCTTAAAGCGAGCATGGCATCTCTATAGGACTTGGAAATATGCTGGAAGAGACTTACGAATGAACCTACGCCGATAAATACCGTAAGGCCCTCGTTGTTAAGGCAGTCGAGAACGGACTTTGCACTGTTCTCGATAAAGATATTTCTCTCATCCTCGGAGCCGATGGCTTCCTCTGCATTAAGAACGATGATCGCAGTAGTCTCATCCATCGCAAGGACGCAAGCACTCTCGGAATCGGAATAGAAGTTCTGAAGGATCTCCAGCACCTCTGCACCGTCTTCCCTGGAAGACCTTACTACGAATACGATCCTTGCCTCTGAGCAATTGATCTTATATTCTCTTGCCTTGATGGGGATCTCACCCTGAAGCTCGTTCTCAAGCAGAACGTTCTTAGTGAAGAGCTCCTTCTCGGCATCTGTGCCTCTCTCCTTTACTGCCGTCTTGATCCACTCGGCTATAAGCTCGAGATATATCCTGGCAGAAGGCTCATCGCTCTTTATATAAAGGATATATTTAAACTGTTCTCCGATGGCGACCTTCATATAGGTCCTGTCCGCCGTACCGGAGAAGATATCGTCACTCATCATGACCGCACGAGCCGAGGAATCTGTTCTTCCCTCATTCTCGGGATCGGTGGATGCAATTACCAAACCGTTCGTATCCATGACTCCGACATCCTGCTTAAGGATAGTCTTTGTCTGGCGCATACATTTCTTTATCTCTTCCATTTGCGCACCACACTTTCTGCCAAAAGCATATTTCTACGTATTAATAATATATTTTTTTGACAAGATGCACAAGTTGATAACCCCTTTTGACACCAAAGCGTAAAAAGTCTACAACAATCCCCAATTACATTTTCATGAGGGATCTTTGGGCCAAACTCAACATTTTTATGAGGGAACTTTTACCTGATCGGCACACTTTTATGAGGGAATAAGCAAAACTTATGACGTTTACTTCCGTTTCAGATTTACTGTCGTTTACTGTTTGTGCATATTTTTACTGTCGTTTACTGTTCTGAGATATTTTTACTGTCGTTTACTGTTTGGCAAAACCTTCGATCAGTTCCCATGGTCCTCTCCTCGCCATGGTTTATTGATCTCAAAGTAATCAAATACAGCTTCCATCTCATCCTGCATCAGACGGATAGTCTCTATGAGCCTTCTGTCCTTTCCTTCTGTCTGCCATTCCTTAAGACCCAGGCTGTACAAGTACTTATCACGGTCCAGGATTATAAAGGGAAGGATATTCAATCGAAGGCATTCCTTGAACATGATAAGACGCCCAACCCTTCCGTTGCCGTCGTAAAAGGGATGAATGCTCTCAAGATCCACATGAAAGCAGATTATATCCATAAGATCTTGCGGTGCATAGTTGCCGATAAGATCTCTCATTGCTTCAGGGACTTTATCCGGTTCAGTCGTTTCCAGATCACCGACAGCATTCCTGTATTTCTTGTAGTCGCCAACCACTGCTTCTTCGGATTCCGAACTGATAGTACCGGTCTTTAATATACGATGAAGCTCCTTGATGTACTCCTCAGTAAGGTCCTGAGCATACGTGTCCAGGATATAGTCAAAACATCGGAAGTGATTGACAATATCTAACGGAGCGTTAGTTGCTCCCTCGTAGATACGCTTCACCTGTTCCATCGTTACCGGAACACCTTCCATCCTATTGGAATTAAAAGCGAAGTTCACCTGAATATAGTCGTATAGCTCTCTTGGCATACTGTATCTCATCATATTGATATCTTATCATTTCACGCACAATAAAAGACCGGACCTCCGAGGAGATCCGGTCTTAAACACAACTCTATTGAGTGTTTATTCTTAGGAAATGATGCTCTGCTCTGTATCCTTATCGAAGAGGTGGATACGGTTAGCATCGATAGCAAGGTCAACAACCTGACCAACTGCAGACTGAGATGTTGTAGGGTCAACTCTACATGTAAGAGGAAGAGAACCGTTAACTGTTACATAGAGATATGTCTCAGCACCAAGCATCTCAACGACGTCTACGTCAGCAGCGAATGCTGTATCAGGGTGATCTGTAACGAATGTAGCCTCGTCTGTGATAGCCTCAGGACGAACACCGAAGATAACTTCCTGACCGTCTCTCTCCATAACTTCCTCAACAGCATAACGCTCGGGAAGACGAACTGTAACGTTCTCGAAGGAGATGTAAACATCAGAACCCTCAACGTTGATAGTAGCGTTGATGAAGTTCATAGGAGGCATACCGATGAATCCTGCAACGAATGTATTAACAGGGTTATCGTAAAGCTCCGTAGGAGAGTCAACCTGCTGGATGAAACCATCCTTCATAACTACGATTCTCGTACCCATGGTCATAGCCTCTGTCTGGTCGTGAGTAACGTAGATGAATGTTGTCTTAAGTCTGTGGTGAAGCTTTGTGATCTCAACACGCATCTGAACACGAAGCTTAGCATCGAGGTTGGAGAGAGGCTCGTCCATAAGGAATACCTTAGGATCACGAACGATAGCACGGCCGAGAGCGACACGCTGTCTCTGACCACCGGAAAGAGCCTTGGGCTTTCTGTCGAGGAGATGCTCGATCTCAAGGATCTTAGCTGCCTCGCTTACACGACGGTTGATCTCTTCCTTAGGCATCTTCTTGAGCTTAAGGGAGAAAGCCATGTTGTCCTTAACTGTCATGTGAGGATACAGAGCGTAGTTCTGGAAAACCATCGCGATATCTCTGTCCTTAGGGAGTACGTCGTTGATAAGACGATCCTCGATGTAGATCTCACCCTCGGAAATATCTTCAAGACCTGCGAGCATACGAAGTGTTGTAGACTT
The DNA here is from genome assembly GCA_900176545.1 of Oscillospiraceae bacterium. Taxonomy (GTDB): domain Bacteria; phylum Bacillota; class Clostridia; order Saccharofermentanales; family Saccharofermentanaceae; genus Saccharofermentans. The sequence continues at coordinate 286,326 of FWXP01000002.1, read as the reverse complement.
ACCGCAACCGGAAGGACCAACGAGGATAACGAACTCCTTATCAGCTACTTCAAGGTTGAAGTCGGAAACAGCAACTACGCCGCCGTCATACTTCTTGTAAACGTGCTGGAAAGATAAACTTGCCATATACCAATAACCTCCAAAAGTGCCCTGTGGGCTTTTTTCATCACAGATACTATAACAAACAGATATCTACCCTTCTATATGGCATTGTTGCCAAAAAAGGATAGGGCAATTTGTAGGCAATTGCTTTCAAAAAGGGCTTTTTTAAGGCTATTTGCACACAGGGTAAAGGCTTCCTTTGTGCATTTATAACAAACGGTTTACAACCGTTCATAAAAAATCACCGCTTTTATATTAAGAATACTGCAGTTGACATCTGTATATTTATGCAGTATATTGCATAAATCACCATAAGTTACGATAACATAACTGTAACCTCATAAGGTCATCAGGCGGTTATATAATATATAGTATTAATTTATAAGGAAGTTTGGCTATGGATACTATCAAGGTAAGCATCATCGGAAGCACAGGCTACGTAGGAGCAGAACTCGTACACGGATTCTTATGTCACCCTGACGTAAAGCTCGTTCACTTAACATCCCAGTCATTCGCAGGACAGCTCTTCTCGGATGTCTACCCTGTCTACAGAGGCATCTGCGATATGCCCCTTGAAGATATAACTCCGGAGGAAGTAGCCAAGGATTCCGATCTTGTAATCACGGCTCTTCCCCACGGCGTATCCTCCAAGACGGTACCCGTTCTTCTTGAGAACGGCGCACGTGTCATCGATCACTCCGGCGACTTCCGCTATAAGGTACTTGCTACTTATGAGAAGAGCTATAAGCTGGAGCACCCCCATCCGGAACTTCTCAAGGAAGCGGTATACGGACTTCCCGAGCTTTACAGGAACGAGCTTAAGACTGCTCGTCTCGTAGCTAATCCCGGATGCTATCCCACATGCTCCCTGACGGCATTAGCTCCTTTCTTAAAGGCAGGCCTTATAGATACTTCTTCCATCATCATCGATGCAGTATCGGGAGTAACGGGCGCAGGAAGAAAGTCAGATCTTGCTTATGCTTACTGCGAACTTGATGAAGCATTTAAGCCCTACGGCGCAGTAGGACACAGACATACAACGGAGATATCCGAGCAGTGCTCCTTCTTATCAGGCGGAGACGGAACTTCCGTAAAGGTAGCATTCACGCCTCACTTAGCACCCTTTAGAAGAGGAATGCTCGCTACCATCTACTGCAGACCTTCTGAGGCTTTCGCAGATGTCTCCACAGAGAAGATAGGTTCTATATATAAGGAATATTATAAGGACGAGCATTTCGTAAGAGCTCTCCCCGGCAAGGAACTTCCCGACGTCAAGGCGGTAAACGGCTCTAACTACATAGACGTTAACGGCGTATACGATCCCGACACGGGCCTTATTAAGCTTTTCTCCGCACAGGATAACTTAGGCAAGGGCGCGGCGCTTCAGGCAATACAGGCATTTAACGCGATGTTCTCACTTCCCGAGCAGACGGGACTTAACACAGTAATAAGAGGTGTTTGATATGGCAGATAATAAGATAATGCCCAACGTTACGGGCGAGATGCAAAATAAGATAGACAGAGCTTCGATCCTCATAGAGGCACTTCCCTACATGAGAAAGATGAGAGGCCAGACCATAGTCATCAAGTACGGCGGCAACGCTATGGTAAATGAGGACTTAAAGCAGTCCGTTATGGATGACATCACGCTTCTGAAGTACATCGGTATCAATCCGATCCTCGTACACGGAGGCGGACCTGATATCAACAATATGCTTAAGAGAGTCAACGTGGAGTCCCACTTTGTAAACGGCCTTCGCTACACCGACGAAGAGACCATGGGCATCGCACAGATGGTTCTTATCGGCAAGACAAACAAGGAGATCGTATCGAACCTCAACTCCAAGGGCGCCAAGGCTATAGGTATCTGCGGTATCGACGGCAACCTCATAGTAGCGGAGAAGATGACCGAGGATACGGCAGGCAACCCCGTTGACGTAGGATATGTAGGTAAGATAAAGAAGATCAACACACATGTGATCGAAATGCTCGCTAACGACGAATACATCCCCGTCATAGCTCCCATAGGAGTAGGATCTTCGGGAGAAAGCTACAACATCAATGCCGACACGGTAGCAGCGGAAGTAGCTATCGCACTTAAGGCAAGTAAGCTTATAACTCTTACCGACGTTCCCGGAGTATTGGACGGAGAAGGACACCTTATCTCCATCCTTGACGAGGAGTCCATCGCAGACTATATCGCGGACGGAGCGATAACCGGAGGCATGATCCCCAAGATCCAGGGATGCCTTGATACGGTAACAAGAGGCGTCAACAGAGCCCACATCATAGACGGCAGGATACCTCACAGCATAATCCTTGAGCTATTCACCAGCAAAGGTATCGGAACCATGATAACCAAAGAAAAGAGGAATTGATCATGAGCAGCTTGGATAAAGATCTGGAACTTACAAAGAAGTACGACAAAGACTACTGCATGCAGGTGTTCGCACCCATGAACGTAGCATTTAATAAAGGTAAGGGCGTGTATCTCTACGATACGGAAGGCCGTAAGTATATGGACATGATCGGCGGTATCGCCGTCAATTCCTTAGGCCACGGCAACAAGGAGCTGGTACGTGCCGTTACTAATCAGGCAGCAAACCTCATCCACTGCTCTAACTACTACTATATCCCCGGAAGAAGTGAGCTCGCATATAAGCTCTGCCGCCTCTCCTTCGCGGATAAGGTATTCTTCGCTAACTCCGGCGCAGAGGCTAACGAGGCAGCTATCAAGCTCGCACGCGGATACTTCTACTACAAGGGAGAGAACCGCTACGAGATAATAACAGCCAATATGTCTTTCCACGGAAGGACAATGGGTACTATCGCGGCTACAGGCCAGGAGAAGTTCCGCAAGGCCTTCGCTCCCAATGTTCCCGGCTTTAAGTATGTAGACTTTAACGACTTAGAGCAGCTTAAGGATGCCATCACTGATTCGACGGCAGCCGTAATGCTCGAGCTCATCCAGGGCGAGAGCGGTGTTCATCCCGCAGATAAGGAATATATAAAGAATGTAAGAAAGCTTTGCACCGAGAAGGGCATCCTCCTTATCGTTGACGAGGTCCAGACAGGCGTAGGCCGTACCGGAAGGATGTTCGCATATGAAAACTATGCCATCGTTCCCGACATCATGACTCTGGCAAAAGGCTTAGGCGGCGGTGTTCCCATCGGAGCATGCCTTTGCACCAACAAGGTAGCCGAGGGCTTCAAGGTAGGAGATCACGGATCCACATTCGGCGGCAATCCCCTTGCTATGGCTGCAGGTAACTGCGTACTCGACCAGATCATGGACAAGGATATCTTGAACAACGTAGGCCAGGTAAGCGGCGTTATATTCGATCAGCTTCAGGCTCTTAAGGATAAGTATCCCGTCATAACTTCCGTTCGCGGTATGGGACTTCTTATCGGTATCGAGTTCGACGGCACCGTCTCATCGGGCGGCATGAAGGAAGCACTCTTCTCCAAGGGATTCCTTGTAAGCGCCATCGGCAAGAGCACCATAAGGATCGCTCCCCCTCTTATCATCTCCAAGGCTGAGGCAGGTAAGTTCTGTAAGGCATTAGGAGATATCTTGAAGTCTCAGAAGAAGAGGCCTTTGCAGCTTAGTGCCGCACAGGGTTCCGAGTCCAAGGAGAAGGAACAGCAGATCAAGGAAGAGATCACCAAGGAGACAGGCGTCACCATCTCCAAGGTAGATGAGAACGAACTGGAATAACGAATCAGGTATATATAAGGAGTAACGACATATGAAGCACTATATAGATTTTCACGAAGACGTAGGTATCGAAGAGCTTAACTATCTTCTTGATATCGCAGCGGATATGAAGAAGAAGACAAAGACAGGTATCGAGCACCATTACCTTAAGGGCAAGTCCCTGGGAATGATCTTCACCAAGTCATCCACAAGGACACGTGTATCCTTCGAGGTAGGTATGTACCAGCTTGGCGGACAGGCTCTCTTCCTCTCTAATAACGATATCCAGATCGGAAGAGGCGAGACTATCTACGATACTGCAAATGTATTATCCGGTATGCTCGACGGCATCATGATCAGAACATTCAAGCATTCCGACGTTACGGATCTTGCTAAGTACGGCTCCATCCCCGTCATCAACGGTCTTACTGACGATCAGCATCCTACTCAGATGCTTGCAGACCTTCTTACCATCAAGGAGTGCAAGGGAGACCTCAAGGGCTTGAAGCTTGCTTACTTAGGCGACGGCAACAATGTTGCCAACTCCCTCCTTCAGGCTTGCGCCAAGGCCGGAATGGATGTAGCAATCGCATCTCCCAAGGACTACACATGTCCCGATAAGTACGTTCAGCAGGCTCTTACAGACGCCAAGATCACGGGCTCCAAGGTCCTCATGACCACAGATCCCTTCGAGGCAGCTAAGGATGCCGACGTTATCTATACAGATACATGGACAAGCATGGGTCAGGAAGAAGAGAAGGCAATGAGAGTTCAGATCTTCAAGGACTATCAGGTCAACGGAGACATCATGAATGCCGCTCATAAGGATGCCATCTTCCTTCACTGCCTTCCCGCTTACCGTGGCTACGAAGTAACAGAGGACGTTATCGACGGACCTCAGAGCAAGGTATTCCAGGAGGCCGAGAACAGGCTTCACGCCCACAAGGCGATCCTGGTAAACTGCTTCCTTAATGACTGAGGAGAATAAGTACATACTAAGAACCGCAGAGCCTTCCGATGCAAGAGCCGTAAGGGATCTTGTAAGGGAGGCTATGGTTCATTACAGAGAGGAATCGGGCATCGTCAACGACACGTTGGAGTCCCTCTCCGAGAGCGTAGAATCAGTTCGACACAGGATAGAGAAGAATAAGTGCCTGTGCCTCTTTGACGGCGATAAGCCCTTAGGCACCATCACAATAAGTCTTTGCTCGACTCCCATGAAATACTCCTTCTCCAAGAAAAGCTCCAACTTTCTTGCACACTATACTTCCTGCGGGTATATCTCGAGATTTGCCGTAGCTGATGAAGTAAGAAAGACGGGACTCGGGAGCCGCCTTATGGACGAAGCTCTCGAGCTTCCCGAAGGATCGTCTCTGGTGCTCCTTCATACTGCGGTATCTAATGCATCTATGTGTGAATTCTACTATTCCAAGGGATTTATACTGGTAGACAGCGAGAATTCCAGAGGATACGAACGAGGGCTCTTCGCTCTGGTCAGATAGTCTCACAGGGGATCACGAGGTGATCCCCTTTTATATTCTTGGAAGCCTCATCTCTCTTAGCCTCTGTCTCATATATAGAGAATACGGCACTTCCCGAGCCTGACATGGCAACATATACGGGAGCAGTCTTCTGAAGGTCTCTTATTATCTCCCCTATGACGGGAAGTATCTCGCAGGCAGGTCCCTGCATATCGTTTATAAGGATATCCGCTGCCGCTCCTACCCTCTTTGCAGGATCGAAGTCCTTATCAAGGATGTCCTTTATATCCTGCTTATACTGCATTTCGTCGAATACGGGAGGATTCTCGTCACACATCTTAAAGCATACGGGAGTAGATACGCCCTCCCTGGGCTTTACTATCAGCATGGGAAGCCCCGAGAGTCCCTTACATGGCGTGACCTTCTCGCCGATCCCTTCGCAGAATGCGCTCTTGCCATAGAAGAAGAAAGGAACGTCGGCGCCAAGATCCTTGCCAAGCTTTGTAAGTTCTTCCCGGGTCAAGGGGCTTTTGAATCTCTTCTGCAAAAGCTTTATAACGGAAGCCGCGTCGGAAGATCCGCCGCCCATACCCGCTTGTGAAGGGATGTTCTTCGTAACTTCGATGGTGATCTTGCCGTAGTTCCTTGCATCTATAAGATCTAAGTACTTAACGGCCGCCTTGTAGCAAAGGTCGTCTTCCTGTCTTAGGCCTTCCATACAGTTGGCTACGACTATCTCATCTTCCTCATCGGGGTCTATCGTAACGGTGATATCGTCTGCTACCGAGACTTCCTGCATAAGAGTAAAGAGCCTGTGGTAACCGTTAGGGTACTTGCCGCAGAGCCTTAAAAAGAGATTTATCTTGGCATATGCCTTTGTGCTGTATGTTGAAGACATGCTACGAATATACACGAAGTTCTGCTCGAAAGCAAAAGACCCCGTCACCGAACTAATGCCGGCGACGGGACCTTATTGTACAAACTCTTTGTTAAGATCAGCTTACTGCTTCTGCAGCTGCATCTGCGGGGATCGCGATCCTTACTGCTCTTGTAAGGACATCGATGTAGCTGTATGAGACGATCTCATAATCTCCTTCAGCTTCTCTCTTGCACTTGACCGTGAACACATTGGGGTAGCAATTGTCGATGATACCTTCATGGATGATCAATCTCTTACGACCGCCATTGGAAGTCAATCTTACTCTGCTGCCAATCATTGACTGAAGCTTGCTCTTGCAAGAATCAAGGTCAGATCTTATGATCATGGGTCCATACCTCCGAGTAGTTAATGCAATACAAACAGACTATAACAGTTTCTTGATTTTTTGTCAACGAGGCGACACAACATATAGAGCGTTTTTGTGTAATACTTACAAAATGTAGTGTTTTGGGCGTTTGCGGGGCTTTTTGTGCGACCTCACATTGGAAAGACATATATATATATTGTACAATCAATACCTAACCAAAAGATTAATGAGATGAGGGTATTACATGCTTACAGATATCGAGATCGCCAGCCAGGCTCAGCTTGATCCCATTACCGACATCGCGGCAAAGATAGATCTTACTCCCGATGAGCTGGATCTTTACGGAAAGTACAAGGCCAAGATACCTCTGAATGTCCTTAAGAAAGTGCAGAGCAATCCTGACGGAAAGCTCGTTCTCGTTACGGCCATGAACCCTACTCCCGCAGGAGAAGGCAAGACCACCATAAGCGTCGGACTTGCCCAGGGTCTCTCCAAGATCGGCAGGAAGACTCTCCTTGCCCTTCGTGAGCCCTCATTAGGCCCCGTATTCGGCCTCAAGGGCGGCGCTGCAGGAGGCGGATATTCCCAGCTCATTCCCATGGATGACATCAACCTTCATTTCACGGGAGATCTTCACGCCATCACTTCTGCCAACAACCTTCTGGCGGCGATGGTAGATAACCACATATATCAGGGCAATACCCTTAACATAGACAAGGACAAGATCTTGTGGAAGAGATGCATGGACATGAACGACCGTGCTCTTAGGAGCATCAAGATCGGCGTCGGCGGAGGCACCAACGGCATCGAGAGAGATGACTCCTTCTCCATCACCGCAGCTTCCGAGATCATGGCGATCCTTTGCATGGCTACAGATATGGACGACCTTAAGGCCCGTCTTCGCAATATCGCAGTAGCATATGACATGGACGGCAATATCGTAACTGCAGGTCAGATCGGAGCCGAAGGTTCCCTGGCAGTACTCCTAAAGGACGCTCTCTGCCCCAACCTGGTACAGACCTTAGAGCACGTTCCCGCTCTCGTACACGGCGGTCCTTTCGCCAACATATCACACGGATGTAATTCCGTTATCGCCACTAAGGCCGGTCTTAAGATGACCGATATCCTCGTTACCGAGGCAGGCTTCGGAGCAGATCTCGGAGCATTCAAGTTCTTAGACCTCAAGTGCCGCGCTGCAGGCATCTGGCCCGACTGCGTAGTCATCGTATCCACGGTCAGGTCCTTAAAGTACAACGCAGGCATCCCCAAGGAAGAGCTCACCATCCCCAACGTGGATGCAGTCCGTGAGGGCTTCCCTAACCTTGCTAAGCACATAGAGAACATGACGGCATTCGGCATCCCCGTAGTAGTCGCATCCAACAGGTTCTTATCCGACACCGACGAGGAGATCGCAGAGATGAAGCGCCTCTGCGAAGAGATGGGCGCCAAGTACGCTCCCGCAGAAGTATTCGCCAAGGGCGGAGAAGGCGGAATCGAGCTTGCCGAAGCAGTAACATCCATCCTCGACAAGAACGAGAAGACAACACCCGTATATACATACGACCTTAAGGACCCCGTAGAGGAGAAGATAAGAAAGGTCGCTACAGGAATCTTCGGCGCCAAGGATATCGAGATCCTTCCCGAAGCAAAGGCAAGGATAGAGGAGTTCACGAAGTCCGGCTACGGCGAGCTTCCCATCTGTATCGCAAAGACGCAGTATTCCCTGTCCGACGATCCCAAGGCTCTCGGAAGACCTGAAGGCTTCACTCTCACAGTCCGTGAGGTACGCCTGTCAGCAGGTGCGGGATATCTTGTAGTACTTACGGGTAAGATCCTTACCATGCCGGGCCTTCCCAAGCACCCCGCAGCACTTGATATCTCTATCGACGGCGACGGAAAGATACACGGCCTCTTCTGATCCATGCGGAGATACGATCCTAATCCCACATTCCTCACGAAGGCTTCGGGGATCAAGCAGAAAAGACACACAAGGGCACTGATCGCTTTCGTGATCGTAGTAGTCCTGTCCCTTGCTACGGTCTTCGTCATGTGGGGCGTGCATATGCAGTCGGTATATAAGGAACAGTTCCCCGATATGGTGGGAGCAGCTACCTCCAAGCACACCAAGAAGCCCAAGGAAGAGACGACTTCCGAGGAATCCTCCGAAGAGGAGACATCCGAAGAGACGACAACAGAGTCTTCCTTCGCTCCTGTTGTCCCCGGCATCGAGACTATGGAGACAGCAGCCGAGACAGAGGAGACGACACAGAACAATAACCCCGATCCCCTGCCCTCCTACACGCCGGTGGAATTTCTTGCTTCCCACCCCATCCAGTCCGTATCTCACGAGGAGCGCGACATGATGCTGGAAGGACTGCAGCAGGATGTCCTCTATTATATCAACGCCAACCCCGACGAAAGGATATCCTTCCGCTATATAAACCTCGCATCTAACGAGACACTCGGCATCAACGACTTAACCCCCATCATACCCGCAGGAGCCTACGCACTCCCTGCAGGCATCACCTACTGCGAAGGCGTCGCATCAGGTCTTATAATCCCTACCACCACCGCGACATACTTAGGCGAAGGCGCTCCCGGCAATAACTCCTGGATAACGGAGAACTACCAGCCCGGCAAGGCATTTTACCTTGGCACCTGCATGACATTATCCATAACCCATAACGACTCCCTGGCCTATAGCTATCTGCTTAACAGCATCGGCGGTACGGAAGCCGTATGGGATCACATGTATCCTATAAGCGGCTATATCAACTACACCGGATCTGTCACCTATGAGGACTATACTGGAACGATCCTTCGAGGCAGCGGACGCACCTGTGTCTACGACCTGGCCGCATATATGGAATATCTCTACTACAGCTATATCAACGACTACGATACATATCTGCCGCTTATCGGCGCCATGGAAGCGTCAGAAGTCCCTTGTGCATTCACATCCTCCTTTGCTGACGGAACAAGGATCCTTCATATAAGCGGAAGGAACGAAGAGTCCCACTCCTATACTGATGTGGCGATCATAGACGGCGACGAGCCCGTGATCCTGGTAATAAGCTGCGAGTGCTCGTCCTACGACCGCGCAAATACCATAATGGCAGCTCTGTCAGGCTACTTAGATGACTTCCTGTCCGCCTGCCATCAGTAACGGCAAACTCTTTGCCCACGAAATGACTTTATGTGTTATAATGTCTTCGGTTCATCCCGTGTGATCTGTGGTCGGGATCGGGTCTTGTGCAATTCGATCCCGTGAACCCTGTCAGGTCCGGAAGGAAGCAGCAGTAAGCGGACCTTCGTTTGTGCCGCAAGGGTGCCTGCCCGACTGCAGTTTAGACGGGATGAACCTTTTTTATTTCCGGAAAAGGTCAGATGAGATATGGAACATGTAGCGCTTTACAGACAGTTCAGACCGAAGGACTTTGACGAGATAGTCGAACAGAAGGCCGCGGTCGCCACCTTACGACAGACCGTGATCTCCAAGAGGATCGGACACGCATATCTTTTCTGCGGTCAGCGAGGCACCGGTAAGACCTCCATCGCAAGGGTCTTCTCCAGAGCCATCAACTGCGAATCTCCCGTCAACGGCAATCCCTGTAATAAGTGCCCCACATGTAAGGGCATCCTGGACGGAAGCCTCATGGACGTCATCGAGATCGACGCAGCATCCAACAGAAGTATCGATAACATAAGGAAGATATGCGAGGAAGTTACATATGCTCCCTCCAAGGCTCCTTATAAGGTATATATAATAGACGAGGTCCACATGATCACGACGGATGCGTTCAATGCGCTCCTGAAGACATTGGAGGAACCTCCCAAGCACGCAGTATTCCTTTTTGCTACCACAGAGCCTCACCAGATCCCCGCTACGATCCTCTCCAGATGTCAGAGGTTCGACTTCAGGAGGATCACCACGGACGCCATCGTCTCAAGGCTCAAGTATATATGCAAGGAAGAATCAATCAAGGCTGAAGACGATGCATTGACACTTATCGCATCCATGTCAGACGGCGCCATGAGAGATGCCATCTCCATGCTGGACCAGGCTGCATCCTCAGCATCCGGCGGCACGGTAACCGCAGAATCCATAGAGGACATGACAGGCTCCGTCAACAAGGAGATCCTGGCCAAGATGGCGGAAGTCCTTATAGACGGCAAGTTCGACGACCTTCTGGTCCTCTGTAAGCAGGTATCAGACGGCGGTCGCGACCTTATCCAGTTCACCCTGGATCTGGCAGGATACTTCAGAGACCTTCTTATCGTGCGCATGATGCCCGATCCCACAGCTCTCGTCCCTGCATCCGCTACTACATTGAAGAGGATGTACGAGATAGCATCCAAGACGAATTCAAATACGCTGATAGCATTTATAGCAGGTCTTTCCAAGACCGTCTCCGAGCTTAAGTGGTCGCCTTCCGTAAGGACATCCTTCGAGGTTACTCTCCTTCGTATGTGCGGCCGTAAGGTAAAGGCAGAGGAAGTGCCTCTGGTGATCCCCGACTTCGCTAAGAAGCAGGCGGAAGCCGCAGCTAAGATCTCCGCAGGAACATCTTCCGAAGAGACAAAGGCACCCGAGACAGAGGTAAAGGAAGAGCCTAAGGCAGAGGAGAAGCCGGAAGAGAAGGCTGAAGAGAAGAAGGAAGAACCTAAGAGCGAAGAAGCTCCCAAGGCCGAGAAGCCTTCTCCCTTTAAGCACAGAGAAGAGATAAAGGCGGAAGAAGAGAAAGAGGAGAAGAAGAAGATCGACCTTTCAAGCCTTCCTCCTATCGCCCGCCCCAAGGAAGAACCTGAGAAGAAAGAAGAAGAGAAAAAGCCCGAAGAGGAAAAGAAGTCTGAAGATAAATCCGACTCCGATCCTCTCGCATCCATAAGGGCAAGGCTCGACTCCATGAAGAGCATCTCCTCGGTAACTGAAGATAAGAAGGAAGAAAAGCCGGAGGAGCCTAAATCCGAGTCGCCTCTGTTCTCATCTCTCTTCTCTTCCGAGAAGGAAGAAGAGAAGACTGAAGAAGCACCCGCAGCTCCTGCTCCCGTAGATGAAGAGCCCGTAGATCCCGAGGACCTTCCCATGGAAAATCAGGTGGATATCTTCAATATCCCTGCCGAGGAGCCCGCTCCCGCACCTGCAGCACCTGAAGAGAAGCCCAATGACGGCAATCTCAATATCTTCGCGGATCTGTCATCTTCCTTCATGGACGACGTGGATCTTGATAAGGATACAAATGATATCTATGCGCCCACGGACCGCATAGGCGAGACAAAGAAGACAAGGCTCACCGCCATGGTGGATCAGACTCCCATAGCAGTTACCAGGGAAGCCGAGGCTACGGCTGACGTGGACGCCATGTGGAACGCGATAATAGAGAGGGTGTCAGGCAACGATTTCCTTCTCTACCAGCTCCTTAACCAGGCTGTCTTGAAGCTCGAGGGCGAGAAGGGATTTATAGTATTTTCCGACTCTGACGCCTCCCTTATCGATACCATCAAGAAGGAGCCCAAGTTCAAGAGAGTATCGTCTGATATCAAGCAGGCATTCTCCGGCATCACCAAGGTGTTCCTCAGTACCGAGAGGCAGTACCGTAATGCCATAAACGGCGTATCTCCCGCTCCCGACAAGGAAGGCGGATCTGATATGAGCAAGGCCGAAGAGTTCATGAACAAGCTAAGCGGCGCAGGTATCGAGACGGAAATTCACTTTGGTGACAACTGACATTACTGATATAATATAGACGCTTAAACTCAAACAAATAACAAGACATCGGAGGATATCAAGATGGCAAAAGGATTCAGAGGAATGCCCGGCGGAATGGGCAACATGGGTAATCTCATGGCACAGGCTCAGAAGATGCAAAGAGACATCGAAGCAGCACAGGCTGAGCTCAAGCTCATGAGGATCGACGGTACATCCGGCGGCGGACAGGTAAAGCTCACATTAGGCGGCGACAGGCTCATCTACGGCCTTGAGATCGCTAAGGAAGTAATAGATCCCGAAGATCCCGAGATGCTCGCAGATCTCGTTATCGCAGCATTCAATTCTGCAAGCAGTGAGCTCGAGAGGATCTCATCCGAGAAGCTCGACAAGATCACAGGCGGAGTAAAGCTCCCTATCTGATATGGCGCGCTACTCACCTTCGGTACAGAACCTGATATCAAAGCTCGGAAGTCTTCCGGGCATTGGCGGAAAGTCAGCTCAAAGGCTGGCTTTTCACATTCTGTCAATGTCCGACGAGGATGCGAACTCACTGGCGGAAGCCATTAAGGATGCCCACAAGCTGACGGTAAGATGTTCTTCCTGTCAGAACTTCACGGACAGCGATCCCTGCCCTATCTGCTCGGATCCCCTGCGTGACAAGAGCACGGTATGTGTAGTGGAATCCCCAAGAGATGTATCTACCTTCGAGAGGATGCACGAATATAAGGGTCTTTATCACGTACTTCACGGCGTATATAACCCCGTGTCGGGCAAGAGCATGAACGATATAACCTTGTCCCAGCTCTTCGACAGGCTCTCCAGGCACCCTGAGATCAAGGAAGTCATTATGGCTACCAATCAGACGGCGGAAGGCAATGCCACCGCACTTTATGTCTCAAGGCTCCTGTCCCCTTCAGGGATCAAGGTCACAAGACTGGCATCAGGCCTTCCCATGGGCTCGGATATCGAGTTTACCGACGATCTGACGCTGGCAAGCGCACTTAAAGGAAGAGTTAATATAACAACATGAGACTGGATAAATTTCTTAAGGTCTCCCGCATTATAAAGAGAAGGACGGTCGCCAACGACGTCTGTTCCCTTGGAAGGGTCACGGTCAACGGCAAGGAATCCAAGCCGGGCGTGAAGCTCAAGGTGGGAGATATAGTAACCATACAGTTCGGTAACGGCAACGTCAGCTTTAAGGTATTAAAGCTCTCCGACACGGTAAAGAAGGACGATGCCGCATCCATGTACGAGATCTTGGAAGATGCCTGATAAGGGCATCTTCTTTGTTTATTACAGTATCGTTAAAAAGCCCCCTTACCTGTCGCGCGATAATCCCTTTAAGGATAAAATATTATTGTGAGTTTTCTTCGAAAGGATAGATACGTGAAAAGAAGGCGCAGAAATACATCTTTCTCACTTGTAATGACGGTGGTTTGCATCGCCTTTGTCGTGGTCGCGGTACTTTGCGCTACCAGATTCTATGACGTGCGCCAGAGAAGAGAACGCCTCATGAAGGAATCACGCGAGCTCCAGGCACAAAAGCAGGCTCTCCTTGATAAGCAGGAAGCATTAAGGGCTCAGGGCGCTCATTCCGATGACGAGGTCTATATAGAGCAGGTAGCCAGGGATCAGCTTGATATGGTATATCCCGGCGAGATCATCTTCAGAGTATCGGGCGAATGATCAGTCGACCCACTTGATCTGGAATCTGTCGAACTTCACTTTCTCATTAAATTGTTCAGCAAAGAATAAGGTCTGATGGAAGGCCGCGAATTCGTGCGTGTTGTTCTTCATCCATAAAGGGATGGGGATATCGAGCTCCTTGCAAAGCATTATGAGGGCTTCCTCGAGCTGCATGGAGAAGGCCACGTTCTCATTGGTATGCTCCACTTCCTTTATGCTCAAAAGGCGGTTTGCCTTATATGTCCTGCCCTCTAACTTCATGCCACAATTCCTCCTGACCTTTGCCTATATTTTGCCCTTTTTGAAAGCCTGTGTAAACCTTCAGGGTGGTAACATATAGTTGTTCTAAGTAATTGTTCCTTACTTCATAACACCCTCCTTTAGACACTGACATTACCCCTCGTCAGTGTCTATTTAATGCGTTATAATCCTTTACATGTTTTATAAGCTGAAGCCTTTCGTGTCATCTTCGACCTTTTCCATCTCCTACAAGGATCCCCTGAAGGTCCCGGTGCAGATAGAGATCTCGAAGGACACCATATATATGACTGTCCACGTAGAGTTCGATCCCGTATACCTCCTGCCCATAGACAGGACGGATACTAAGGACGTGCTCCTTAAAAGTAAGCCCGAAGGCTATACTTACGCGGATGCATTCGTGGAAGGCATCAAGTCCCACTGGGCCAAGCACTATATCTTCGAAGGCACCAGGACTCCCGTAGTAGTCAAGATGAACGTTATCCGTAAGGACGATCCGGATGCGGTCTTTGATCCCGGGCAGAGATTCTTCCTGGTCCGTCACACCAACGTATCCAAGACATCCTTTGTCACGAGTCCCGTATGGCGAATGGGCTGGGGATTCCTTCTGACGGGATGCCCGGAAGCTGCCATGATCAACTGGTCGCTGACGCATCCGGGCACCATCAACATGAACGATTATTCCAGGATCTCATCCTTCATGAGCGTAGCTTCCCACGAGTTCGGACATGTGCTGGGAGTAGGTGACGCATACGGAGCTCACTACCGCTGCTTCTACGAAGCGCCGGGTACCGAGACATACATAATGAATAACAGCGGAAGCGTAAATCCCAGGGAACTGGAGATGGTCCTTCGCGCTCACGAGACCGGAAAGATGCAGTATTTTCCATATAAGGTTTCGATACCGCGTTTCCTTAGGAACACTTTGGGCAAGCTTAAGAAGAAATAAATTAATAAATTGTAAACTGTTGTCAAACTGCACTATTCGTGTTGAAAATCGCGGTTTGAAATTGTAAAATATCTCTATCAAAAACACAAATATTATTGTGACCAGGAGGTCAAGTTCATGAAAAAGTGTCCCGATTGCGGAATGACCATCGCTAACCAGGCGATCAGATGTCCCAAGTGTAAGTATAATTTCTCCGAGGGTTCCGATGCAGGTGATACTGCGGTTCCCGCTGCAGCAGCAGCAGTTTCCGCTGCAGCAACAGGCACACCCGTTAACGCATCCGCAGGCATCATGCCCATGGTTGACGTTACTAAGGATAATGTAGACGAGCTCTACGGTCAGCTCAAGGCAGCTGTAGTAAAGAGAAAGACAGAGTTCGATCACTTCATCGATTTCCTCGAGAACAGAACTTCCTGGCTTACGGCTCCTGCCGATACAGAGGGTGCTCTCGCATGTGAAAAGGGACTTCTCATCAGAAGCGTAGCAGTTACAAAGCAGCTTCTCAGGATCAAGGATACTATCATGCCCCAGCTCGACGAGGAGTCCGCTATCATCATCGGTCTCTTCCACGATGTCGGCAAGGTTGGCGTAGAGGGCAAGCCCTACTTCCTCGTAGAGGAGCACCTCAGTTCTTCTTCCTCTGCTCTCGGACTTTCCTTCAGCAGCAGGATCTCTACTCCCGGCACTTCTTCAAGCTCCTATTCCATCAACCCCAAGCTCGTTGGCATGGATGTCGGAGTAAGAAGCCTCTATCTCGTATCCCAGTACATGCTCGTATCTGAGGACGAAGCTCAGGCAATAAGCTATGCTGACAAGCGTTGTTCCGTAGGCGGAGCTCTCTCCCCTTACACACTTATCCTTGGAACAGCTATCGATCTTCAGAAGAATATCTACGAGAACAAGGATACGATCGACAGCTACAGCTTTACTGTACTTAAGTAAGAATTATTATTTCTATCTTTATACTCCATTTCTTTTCCCCGCTCCTTTTTAAGGGGCGGGGTTTCTTTTACCGAAACTATGAATGACACCTTAAACTCAAGACTTAAGAGCCTTCGCGAGGACAATATCCTCCCCATGCATATGCCGGGCCATAAGCGCAATCCCGCAGCTGAGCCCGAAGGCATCTCGTATTCAAACGACATAACGGAGATAGAAGGCTTTGACAACCTTCACTCCCCTGAAGGCGTTATACGAGGCATCGAGAAGAGGGCAAGAGATCTATGGGGCGCAGACGAAGCATATATCTCAGTAAACGGCTCTTCCGCACTTCTTGTAGCATCTATCCTTTCTCACGTATCCAAAGGAGACAAGATCCTTGTAGCTTCCAACTGCCATATATCCGTATGGCACGGGATAGAGCTTTCAGGCGCGACTCCTGTCCTTATCGATCCCGCTATATCGGAAGATACGCCCTTCCTTATGGGCATGGATACCGTATCCGTCGAGGAGAAGCTCATCTCGGAACCCAAGATAAAGGCTGTGGTGATTACTTCTCCTACCTACGAAGGGATCATTTCGGACACAAAGAAGATATATGAGATCTGTAAGGAGAGGGACGTATTACTTATCGTAGACGAAGCTCACGGCGCCCACTTAGGGATAAAGGGAGATAATTGCTTCCCGCCTTCTTCCTGCGGTGACATCGTTATAAAGAGCGTACATAAGACCATGAGCGCACCCACCCAGACGGCGGTCCTTCTTATGTACGGCGATAAGGCCGACA
This sequence comes from Oscillospiraceae bacterium, assembly GCA_900176545.1. Taxonomy (GTDB): domain Bacteria; phylum Bacillota; class Clostridia; order Saccharofermentanales; family Saccharofermentanaceae; genus Saccharofermentans. Next base: position 269,467 of record FWXP01000002.1, on the reverse strand, counting down.
GAAGGCTTCTTAGACACTTCCTCTCATCCGTAGAATCTACGAGCCCGTCTTATATGCTGATGGCAGGCCTTGAGAAAGCTCTCCTGAACCCCCATATCGACGAGCTTTATAAGAATGCTCTTGCCTTAAGGGACGATCTTTCCGGGCTTACAAAGCTCAAGCTCTATACTTCCCCGTCGCAGGATATCTCCAAGATAGTGATCCTTACCTGCGGCCTCATGACGGGCTACGAGCTGGCTGACCTTCTTCGTGAGGATTTCCTTATAGAAGTCGAGGCTTCTTTTCCCTCATATATAATCGCCATGACAGGCACGGGAGATACGTCCTCCTCCCTTATAAGGTTCGCGGAAGCTCTAAAGGCGATAGACTCCACTATCGAGGGAGAAGCAGGAAAGAATACACACGCGCCTTCTCTTCCCGTCATCGCCCGTAAGTACAAGATCAGTATCTCCAAGGCACTGCGCGCAAAGTCTTCGAAAGTAAAGCTTCAGGATGCAGTGGGGCATATAAGCGCAGAATATGTCTTCTCCTACCCGCCCGGAGTGCCTCTTCTTATCCCGGGACAGGAGATCACCGAAGAGATCCTTCGCTTCATGGAAGATCTTAGGGCAGGTGGCACAAACTTCAAGGCAGCCCCCTACAGACAGTGGGATGGGACGCTACTAAAGGTTGACACCGACGCTTGAATCAAAGTATAATTCTTTTATTAAAAATCAAGGGGGCTCATTGACATGACAAGAATCATTACTGTCAATACACGTGACCTGAACGAGTCTGTTAAGGAAGGCGGCTGCGGCGAGTGCCAGACATCCTGCCAGTCTGCTTGCAAGACTTCCTGCGGCGTAGCTAACCAGGCTTGCGAGAAGGTAGAGAAGTAATTCTCATTACTGACAACAGTTGAATATGAGGTCTCGTAATCTATAGGATTCTGAGACCTTTTTCATGCCCGTAAATAAAGGAGGATCAGACCTTGATCCATTGCTATAAGTTTGACGACAAGAACATAGTATTAGACGTATTCTCAGGCTCCATCCACATGGTGGACGAGGTCGCTTACGACATCATCGAGAGGTACGAGTCTACTCCCAAGGATGAGATTAAGAAGTTCATCCTGGAAAAGTACTCGGACAAACCTGATGTCAACGAAGACGAGATCGAGGAGTGCTTCGCGGATATCGAGGCATTAAAGGCTGAAGGCAAGCTCTTTGCTCCCGACAAGTACGAGAATATCGCCATCGATCTTAGAAAGAAGAAGTTCACCCTGAAGGCCATCTGTCTTCACGTGGCTCACACATGTAACCTCAACTGTTCCTACTGCTTCGCGGCACAGGGCAAGTTCAACGGTGACTGCGGCATAATGAGCTTCGAGACAGGTAAGCGCGCCATCGACTTCCTTATAGAGAATTCCGGCTACCACAAGAACCTGGATATCGACTTCTTCGGCGGCGAGCCTCTTATGAACTGGGAAGTAGTAAAGCAGCTCGTTAAGTATGCCAGATCCATCGAGAAGGAAGCCGGCAAGAATATCCGCTTCACTCTTACTACTAACGGCATCGGCATCACGGACGACGTCATAGACTTCTGTAACGACGAGATGCATAACGTAGTCTTGAGCCTTGACGGACGAAAGGAAGTGAACGACCGCTTCCGTGTAGACCTTGCAGGCAACGGCTCCTACGACAGGATCGTTCCTAAGTTCCAAGAATTCGTAAGAAGGCGCGGCAACAAGAGCTACTACATGAGAGGTACATTCACTCACTTTAATACGGACTTCGTTAACGACATCCTCCATATGGCTGACCTTGGCTTCAAGGAGCTCTCCATGGAGCCTGTAGTAACTTCTCCCGACAGTCCCTCTGCTCTTACGGAAGAGGACTTCCCTGTCCTTTGCGCAGAGTACGAGCGCCTTGCCCGCGAGATGATGAAGCGCAACAAGGAAGGCAACGGATTTACCTTCTACCACTATATGCTGGATCTTACATGCGGTCCCTGTATCTACAAGAGGATCTCAGGATGCGGCGCAGGAACGGAATACATGGCTGTTACCCCCTGGGGTGACCTCTATCCCTGCCACCAGTTCGTATCCCACCCCGAGTGCAAGATCGGCGACATCTGGGAAGGCATCAAGAATCAGGAGATAGTACATGAGTTCGCTCAGGTAAATGCATATTCCAGAGAAGCCTGCAAGGACTGCTGGGCAAAGCTTTACTGCTCAGGCGGATGCGCGGCCAACTCCTTCCATGCAGACGGTTCCATCACAGGCATCTACGACTACGGCTGCCGCCTCTTCAAGAAGAGGATCGAGTGTGCTCTGGCAGTTCGCCTGGATAACCTCTCCGAGGAGGATATCGCGCCCGCACCCGAGAAAAAGTAAGACTTATTCACTTTGAGAGTCACTATTGAAACAGAATAGCGACCCCAAAAGTGACTGACCAAGTGACTTCCAAGCAACTTAAAAGGACTTCCGACAGGAAGTCCTTATTCTTATGTCATTCTATACCTGTATCGAAGCTGTCCAGCTGGTCCAGGAACTTGCTCAGGGCTTCTTCAGTCAGCCTCATGTCGCGGGCATTGCCTATCTGATGAGCCGCCTTGTAATCCATGAGCAACTTCATGAGGATCTCTCTTGTCGGTCCCAAGCTCTCCTCTATCGCACGCTCGGCTCTTGCCATAAGAAGTCTCGTCTTCTCTTTGTCGCGTGCAATGAATTCCAGGCTCTTCATGCGGTCTCTGAGGGCCTCTATCTGAGCTCCGGTCATACGGTTGCTCCTGCTGACCATTTCCTTCTGGTGGACCACGCCGTCGACCGTCTTAACTTCTACAAGAAGAAGACCGTTTATGTCGTACGTAAGCGTAGTGTCACAGATATGCGCACCCTCCGCCGTAGGAGGACACTGAAGGTTCAGCTCGCCCAGCTTTGTATTATTCTGCGGGAGCATGCTCTCACCCTGATAGATATCCACCGTGAGCTTATCCTGCCCCGCGCGGCTGGCATAATACGGGCGGGTCCTGGAGGTAGGGAGCATCGAGTTACGTGGGATTATAAAGTCCATCCTGAGTTCCTTGGTATATCTGTCGCTAATGGCAGTACCGAGGGAGAACGGGCAGATATCCGTCATTACTATATCACGAAGTTCCGATAGCCTGCTCTTCATGCCGGCAAATATGGCAGCTCCCCTTGCTATCGCGGTATCGGGATTAACATCCGTGCAGGGCGTCCTTCCCGTTATCTTCTTGATGTAAGCGGAGATTATGGGCATCTTGCAGGATCCTCCGACCAGGATTATCTCCTGAAGCATGTCCACATTGAGCCTTGAATCGCGAAGGACCTGCTTAATGGGCTTGATCATCTCTTCAAGTATCGGTCTGGAGATAGATATGAGCGTATTGTTATCAAGGGTCAGGCTATACTCCTTATCGCCGATCGTAGCTGACATGACGCTTATGGGCATGGTCGTCAGTGCTATCTTGCAACCTTCGGCCAGCTTATACAGGACCGCCTTATCTTCAGCGGTAAGTATATCTTCAAGGATCTCATTTTTCATGAGGAAATACTTATAGATCGCTTCATTGAAGTCCTTACCTCCGAGAGCGTTGTTGCCGGATACGGCGAGGATCTCCATAACTTCATCGAAAGACTCTATTATCGATACATCAAGCGTTCCTCCGCCGAAGTCTATTACCATATATGTTCCGTCGACAAAGCCGTTCTTCTGGAGGAATGCCAGTGCCGCCGCGGAAGGCTCGTTGATGAGCCTCTCTACCTTAAGGCCGCTCAGCTCCGCCGCCTGCTTGGTAGCAAAGCGTCTTGAATCGTCAAAGTACGCGGGAACGCTTATTACAGCCTCGTCTACTTCTTCTCCGAGCTCATTCTCGGCATCTTCCTTTATCTTCTTTAATATGAGTGAAGACAGAAGGACGGGATCGAAAGCTTTCCCTCCCAGTGTATAGGATGCGTCCGTACCCATATCGCGCTTGAACTCTCCCTTGGAGCTGTCAGGGTGCGATACGAGCCTCTCCTTTGCTATATCACCGCAAAGGATCTGACCGTCTTCGTCTACACTTATCGCAGAAGGCGTCAGAAATCTTCCGAGAGAATTCCTGAGCACTACGGGTTTGCCGTCCTTCCAGCAGGCAGCAAGACTGTTAGTCGTTCCAAGATCTATTCCTATTATCGCCATGTTACTTTCCTTTCCTCGCTCTTCTATCCCTAAAGGCAGCGATGTTGGCAACGAGCGCTAACGGCACCAGAACAATACCAATGCTAATGCAGAAACCTATCAGCGCATCAACCATACGTGGAGTAAATACCATATTACTGTAATTCAAGATAATGATCGGTATTGCAACAAGCGCTATACAGAAAAGGTTGACCACTATCTGAAAGACTATCAGGGATTTATTTGCCGGTCTGCTGCTGATCACCACTTCGCCGGGTCTTTTATCCTTCGGTGCAAAGGCAGGAGCCGGACTTACCGGTTGAGCAGGTACCGGAGAAGGCAAGCTCTCCTCATATTTCGTATTCAGAGCGATGAGTTTATCTCTGTTAGGATCTCCTTCCCTGAAAGCATTCTCCAGGAATCGCCTGAAAGCTTCATCGGGAAGATACCATTGCACCAGCCTCTCCTGAAAGAAGATATCCCATACGGATACATCCTTCGAGACAACGGCAAGATTACAATACTGGGAGAACAATATCTCCGTAAGTCTCTTCCTGTTACCTTCCGCAAGCATCTTGAACGAAGTTACGGAATCTAAACCGTTATTAGCCTTGAAATTTACTATGGCATCCTCGATCATTCGGGGCGTGGAGAGCTCATCGTTATCTACAAAGGAAAAATCCAGGCCATCGTCTTCGACCTTCTCCTCTTCGTCTGTTGTCAGAGAAACATCGGGAAAGTCAAAAGTCTCCTCTTCCTTCTTCTCTTCGGACGTTACTTCTTTCGAGCCTTTAGATTCCGGAATGGAAGCATATATAAGTGCCCCCTTGTAAGCGTTATGGAGCTTCTGAAAGCCTTCGGGGTCTTCTTCCGGGTGCGTCTTCTTGGCAAGTGCCGAGTATGCTTTCTTTATCGTCAGCCTGTCCTTGGTCCTGTCTATTCCCAAGATCTCCCATACGCCCTTGAATGCCTCTTCCGGGTTCATCATATTAGGCGTCCGCGACGAATTCTCGTTACTACTCATACTTATCTTTATACTTCTTTTCTCTTACTGTTATTATCAAAGATTATAGCAGATACATATACAGGAAAAGAAACATAAAAACAGCCCGGGACATCCCGGACTGTTTTTGTATCTGCTTATGAACAGATCATCACTCGAGCTCGAATGCTCCTGTGTAGAGCTGGTAGTATGTGCCCTTGTCGGCGATGAGCTTGTTGTGGTCACCTCTCTCGATGATCTTACCGTGGTCAAGTACCATGATGACATCGGAGTTCATGACGGTGGAGAGACGATGTGCGATAACGAATACCGTTCTGCCTTCCATGAGCTTATCCATACCCTTCTGAACGATGGACTCCGTTCTGGTATCGATAGAGGATGTAGCCTCGTCGAGGATCATTACCGGCGGATCCGCTACAGCGGCTCTTGCGATGGAGATGAGCTGTCTCTGGCCCTGTGAGAGGTTAGCACCGTTATTGGTGAGCATCGTGTCGTAGCCGTCAGGAAGACGTGTTATGAAGTCATCTGCGCCTGCGAGCTTAGCAGCCTTCTTGCACTCCTCATCGGTAGCATCGAGCTTACCGTATCTTATATTATCCATAACGGTACCCGTGAAGAGGTTTGTCTCCTGAAGAACAAGACCCAGGGATCTTCTTAGGTCATCCTTCTTGATCTTGTTGACGTTGATGCCGTCGTATCTGATCTTACCGTCTGCGATGTCGTAGAAGCGGTTGATAAGGTTCGTGATAGTTGTCTTACCTGCACCCGTAGCACCTACGAAAGCAACCTTCTGGCCGGGCTCTGCAAAGAGAGTTATATCGTGAAGGACATCCTTTCCTTCCTCGTAGCCGAAGTCTACGTCTACCATACGTACGTCGCCCTTGAGCTCCGTAAATGTAGTAGTGCCGTCAGCCTTGTGGAAATGCTTCCATGCCCACTTGCCTGTCCTTTCGCCAGACTCCTCGATGCTGCCGTCAGCGCCGATCTTGGCATTAACGAGCTCTACGTAGCCGTCGTCAGTCTCAGGCTGCTCGTCGATAAGAGCAAATACTCGCTGCGCGCCGGCACCTGCCATTACGATGGAGTTGATCTGCATCGTGAGCTGGTTGATGTTACCCGTGAACTGCTTTGCCATGTTAAGGAAAGGCACGAGGATACTGATACCAAATGCCATTCCGGAGATGGAGAAGTTCTTTACTCCCGTAAGGAGGAAGATACCGCCTGCAAGAGCAAGTACTACATAAAGGATATTACCTATGTTCTGGATGATGGGACCTAAGATATTAGCGTAAGCGTGAGCTTTGCTGGAATCTTCGTAGAGAGCGTCGTTGAGCTTATTGAACTCCTCGATGCCTTCCTGCTCGTGGTTAAATACCTTTATTACCTTCTGGCCGTTCATCATCTCCTGGATGTAGCCCTCAGTAGAAGCTACTGCCTTCTGCTGACGGATGAAGTACTTGGCAGAGCCGCCGCCTACTACCTTAGTCACGAAGAACATAAGGGCAACACCCGCGATAAGTACGAGCGTCATCCAGATACTGAACCAGCACATGATGGCAAATACCACGAGTACCGTTATGGAGCACTCGATCATGGTAGGGAATGCCATTGAGATGAGCTGTCTTAAAGTATCGATATCGTTTGTATAGTGGGACATGATGTCGCCGTGCTTATGAGTATCGAAATACTTGATAGGAAGCTTTTGCATACCCGAGAACATCTTGTCACGAAGCTTATGAAGGAAAGCCTGCGTCATGTAAGCCATGATCTGTGTCCTTAAGATATTAAGGAGGAATGCAAGTACATATAAAGTTGCAAGTACTACAAGATACTTGGTAAGTACGGGCTTAGCTCCCGCATAGTCTCCCGAGTCTACCCACTCCTCTACTACTGCCAGGATCTTCTGGGTAAAGAGCGAAGGAATGGCACCTATACCTGCGGATACGATGATACAGATGACTGCCAGGATGCTGAGCTTAGGGAAGAATCCGAAGAACATCTTTACGGTCCTTCCAAGACCGCCGAATCCCTTCTGGTAGCCTTCCTTGCCCATTCCAAGGCCTGCGCTGCCTCTTCTGTTGGAACTCATTCCTGATCGCCTCCCTTCGTCTGCTGCTCGTAGATCTCCTTATAGATATCGGATGTCTTAAGGAGCTCGTCGTGAGTGCCCCGGGCCTTGATGGTACCGCCGTCCATGACGATGATAAGATCGGCATCCTGAACAGAAGCGACTCTCTGAGCGATTATGATCTTGGTAGTATCAGGGATGAACTTCTTAAATCCCTGTCTTATAAGAGCATCGGTCTTCATGTCGACGGCACTTGTGGAGTCGTCGAGGATCAGGATCTTGGGCTTCTTAAGAAGTGCCCTGGCGATACAGAGTCTCTGCTTCTGTCCGCCGGAGACGTTGGTTCCGCCCTGCTCTATCTTGGTATCGTAACCGTCGGGGAATCCCATGATGAAGTCATGAGCCTGAGCGAGCTTACATGCTTCAACGAGCTCCTCGTCCGTTGCTTCCTTATTACCCCAGCGAAGGTTCTCCTTGATGGTACCGGAGAAGATGACGTTCTTCTGAAGTACTACGGATACTGCATCACGAAGTGTCTCGAGGTCATATTCCTTAACGTCAACGCCTGCTACCTTAACGGATCCGGAGGATACGTCATAGAGCCTGGGGATCAGCTGGATAAGGGTCGACTTGGATGAACCCGTTCCTCCGAGGATACCTACTGTCATACCGGACTTGATATGAAGGTCGATATCGTTAAGAGCTTCTCTTGCAGCTCTTGAGGAGTAGCTGAAGTGTACGTCGGTAAATTCGATCTCACCGTTTGCCACATCCATAACGGGATTCTCGGGATTGGTGATGGCAGGCTCCTCGTTAAGTACCTCTGCAACTCTCTTTATAGACTCTAAGGACATGGTGAGCATTACGTAGATCATGGAGATCATCATAAGGGACATAAGGATCTGGAAACCGTAGATCATCATGGTGGAGATCTCACCTACGTTGATCTCCATACCCTTGCTGAGGATGATGTTCTTGGAACCTACTGTAAGGATGAATACCATGTTGAAGAACATACAGAACTGCATGAGAGGTCCGTTAAGAGATACGATCCTCTCTGCCTTGGTAAAGTCCTTCCTGATGTCATCGGAAGCCGTATCGAACTTCTTGGACTCATAGTCCTCTCTTGCGAAGCCCTTTACGACTCTCATGCCGCGGACATTCTCCTCGACGGACTCGTTGAGCTTATCGTACTTCTTGAATACCGCCCTGAAGGCAGGCATAGCGAACTTACCTATAAGGATAAGGCCCGTAGCCATAACGGGGATTATTACTACGAAGGTCATTGCAAGACCCGCATTCATCCTGAAAGCCATGAATATGGCAAATACCAGCATCATGGGGGATCTTACCGCGATCCTTATCGCCATCATGTAGGCATTCTGCATATTGGTAATATCAGTCGTCATCCTGGTAACAAGAGAAGCTGTGGAGAACTTATCTATGTTACTGAAAGAGAATGTCTGTATCTTCTCGTACATATCCTTTCGAACATTTCTTGCAAGTCCTGCGGAGGCCTTAGCAGCCGTCTTACCTGCGAGAGCTCCGAACAGGAGCGAGAATACCGCAGCGATTATCATGTAGACACAGGTCCTGACGATAGCGGACAGATCTGCACCCGCCTCGATGTCGTCAAGGGTCATAGCCGTGATACGCGGTATCAGTACCTCAAGGAATACTTCGCCGATGATAAAGAACAGCGTCAGGAACGTAGCTGTCTTGAACTCGCGAAGGGACTTGAGGATAGTCTTTACATTACCCATCTTTTACTTTCCTTCCTTCTCTAATATATTATCGAGCATGGCATCGAGGGTCGCGATAAGCTCGGCCTGCTTATCTTCGCTGATGCCTTCACACATCTCTTTAAAGACCTTCTCGTCGGTCTTACCCATATTCTCATGGATGGCTCTTGCCTTAACCGTGGTCTTGATGGACTTGGATCTCTTGTCCTTTGTGCTCTGCGCACACTCGATGAAGCCGTTCATCTCCAGCTTCTTTATTATCTCCGTCATAGTCTGGTGGGTAAGACCCACAGCCTGCTCCAGGTCCTTCTGGATGACTTCCCTGTCTTCGCCGCAGCTCTCGAACTTATAGAGCGCCATAAGGACACCGGCCTGCACCGATGTAAGCCCCGAATCTCTCACAAGGTCGTCTATCCTTGACTTAAAGGTCCTGCCTACTATGGAGAACTTAAGTCCGACGGGCATGTCTTCTCTGCTGATCACTAACCTCTCCTTAACGACTATTTACGCAGTACACGACCTATTTTATGCTCGGAATGATATAAAGTCAATTCCCAAGAATTGATCTATAGTAGCAAAAACGGCCGCGGGATGATCCCACGGCCGGCCTTGAACTATAGGTATGACTTCGGCTTATCAGCTCATGGAAAGTCCGCCCATGAACTCCTCTACGTTATTGGTACCGTCTGAGAAGAAGTAGATAAGATAGCAAGCGCCTTCATCACCGACGATGACGAAGTTACAGTATGACGTTGTAGTTCCGTCCTGCGTAACCTCCATCGTGGTAACGGTATATGTGTAGTCACCTACTGTGAAGTCCTGAGAATAAGTATCGTTGATCGTTACTCCGTCAGGCGCAAAAGAACTCATGGCGTTATTGACAGCTGTCTGAGCAGCAGTAGCATCGTAGCTTCCGAGGTTGGGAAGACGTACGCAGAAAGCGCCGCCCATCGTTAAGACATCTACGGCAAAGAATACCAGATTTTCCTTGAGAGTCTCGTTATCACCGAATACGGTCTGGATGGAAGAACTGTCAGAATCAAGACAGAAGTACGTCGAAGGAAGATCTAATACCAGACCTGTATCGGGAAGTGCGATGACGCCGTCGTAAGGAGCCACGAAGTAGGGACCTACATCACCGGAATCTCCGGAAGGAGAAGGAGTGGGCTCGGGAACGACTTCCGTATGAGTAACTTCTACGGAACCGGTACCTAAGATAAGGCCGTCCTCGGTATAGTATGTGAATACGTAGTTACCGTCGGGGATGATATCATCCTCGGAATAGAATGCGGTAAGGAATGTATCCGTATCGGACTCCATCACATCGGATGTGTAGAGATTTACGTCGTAGCACTCTACCGTCCAGTAGTAGTTCCATGTAAGAGACTGTCCGTCACCTTCGATAGGAAGGTTGCATGTGATGGTATATACGTCGATATAGCCGTTGCCGTCATTGAGGTTTAAGAACTCTACCGTACCCGTATAGCTGTCACGGCTGAGAGCAAAGTTGAACTCCTCGCTCGAATAAGGGAAGAGATCTGCGATGTCACCGATGTTGGTGCATACGATATCGGATCCGTCCTTCTCGAACTCGAACGTGATGGTCTGCTCTACGGTATCGTCGCAGTCCTCGATAGCTGCTTCGAAAGCATCGATATCCTCGAAGATGGTGATATCCTCTACTGCCTTCTCGTAGTCGACATAAGTGAAGGTAACGTCGATGCTGCCTTCCCTGCCGAGGAAATCTCCTTCGAAGCTGTCCTCGTCGATCTCAAACTGAAGCGTGGAAGCGATGATCTCCCTGGCTTCGTTATCCTCCTCAAGTCCGTCTGTTGACAGAGGAAGAAGACCCTCGAGCTTCTTGTCTCCCTTGGAAGCCATCTTCTCGATCTTCTTGTAGTCGCGGTCGAGAATGGCGTCGCAGAGCTTCTCTGTCTTGTCCGTAACGCTCTCGCCGAACTTCGCAGAGCAGGAAGTAGAACTTACCAGCATAGCGAGCGAAAGCGTCAATGAAAGTGCCTTTCGTAATTCCTTCATAGTATTTACCCCTCATATAAAAATTCATTTACTATTATAACATGCAAGCAAAGAGCCGACACCAATAATCGTGCCGGCTCTAAGCGAGATATTCAATTATGGCATCTTCACCTTTACACTCTTGCCAATACTCCCTGTCCGAGTATCTCCCTTATCTCCTCTTCCGTGAGGTCGAAGTAGAACCTGAAGAGGTCGGCTTCATTCTCATCCGGGAAGATATCCGCTACGCATGTAGTACGGACTATGGCGAAAAGCTCAGCCCTATCGGGATTGCCTGCCTTTGCCGCTTCACTGAAGACCTGATAGAAAGCTTCCTTGGCATCTTCCATGCCGCCCAGATAGTAGATGCAAAGTCGCAGTACGTCGTTTGCATACCTTTCGATGTATTCCATTTCATTTCTCCTGTTAATCATACGCTGTACGCCCACATTCCTTGAATTTGAGGAAGAACCTCATCGATGTCCCAAAGCCTTGCCGTTCTCTCGCGGCTGTTGGGGTCTATTACTCTTAAGAATCCGTCTTCGCAGGACACGAGAACGATAAAATGTCCTTCCGAAGTGAAGTCGCCGGGGCCCATGACAGCTATGATAGGCTCCCCGTTAGCGAGGTGTTCCTCGATGTCCCAGACTTCTCCCGTGACTTCCTGCGGGATAAGTCCCAATGTTTCCGCACCGCTCGTCATGAGGGTCCAGAACGTGCCGCTGTAGTTCTCGTAATCGTAATATCCGTTATCCATGCTGAATTGGGCAACCCATGCCGGTGTCATATAGTCATTGTCCAGTAGGTACACCGCTACCATCGACAGACAAGTGGGACCGCATCCCGTAAAACCCATTACATCACTGCCGTATGTCCTGTATCCCCATCTCTTATCCCACTGGTAGAACTCGGGCACCCCTTCGGCATCGTCTATGTCCTCCCTTATGGAGATGCTCGCGAGTCTTACTTCCTCGTCTTCGTTCTGATGCTGCGGATACTCAAGAACAAAGTCCCTTATCTCGGGGTTACTTACCATCCTCTCTACCATGTAGTCGGGATACTCGTCTTCATCTATGTCATGTCTTTCCGCGTAGATCGATATGACTTCCCTTGCGTCTTCTTCCGTCCTTATGTCAATGAGCCTGTAGTCATTGAACTCTATATCTTCCGTCGGGCTGCGGTCTGAACTGTCCCTTGAAGCAGCCAGCGCAGCGTCGTCATATATGCCGTTCCATATTATGTAGGTCACTGCCGATGTTATCATCAATACGAAAACGGCAATGATCAATCTGTTGCGTTTCATACAAAGCCTCCGTTCGGTTTACAATTACATCCTACCGAAGACTTGTCACCTCTTAGTGTTGTAGATGTGTCAGAGTTGCAATTTTTTGCTCGAGTTTACAAAATCCTGAATACCCAGAGGGTGATAACTTCCTGCTCCAGCTCCTCAAATGACCATATACGCTCCGAATTGGCGATGCTGTTGGGGTCATTGATGGTAAAGCCCTCATCCGTGTATCCGGTGATGACTATGAAGTGTCCGCCGTCCGTAAACTGGCCCTCGCCTACTATGGCGATTATGGGATTGCCTACATCGAGGTTCCTCTTCATCCTGTCTTCCTCCGTGGTTATCTCCACCACGTCTATGCCGAGGCCGTATGCGCCGTCGGTCATGAGGCTCCAGTATGTTCCGGAGTTATCCTCATAGTCATAATATCCGTTGTTCATGGCATAATCGGCCATCCAGGCGGGATTCATATCCGTATTGCCCAGAAGATAGATGGCGACCATGGAAAGGCACGTAGGTCCGCATCCGGTAAGTCCCATGGGACCGCTGCCGTATATCTTATATCCCCATCTCATATCCCACTGATAGAGCCTGGGGATCTGAACACGGCTCACTTCGCCAGTAAGATCGATATCAGGATCAGCCTCAGGGGCATGAAGAGGAAAGTTCAGGACATAATCAAGTGTTTCCGGATTTCTTGCCAGGAGATTAACCATATCTTCGGGATAATCAGCCAGGGTAAGGCCGTTATCCGAAGCAAAATCGGATATGACGGTCCTTGCATCATCAACACTGTTGATCTGCACGGAAGGTATATCGGAAGCTGAAGTTCCGGCCGGATCGATATCAGATCCTGCCGGTATCTCGGTTACGACAGTCGGCTTTACGAGAGTAGGACTGCCGGTGAGCTTATCAAAGTTACGTACTATTATGAGCGCGACGGCAGCTCCCGCTACGAGAGCGACCATCACAAAGGAAATGATCTTTTTATTCATGTCCCTATTATACTGTAAAAGATAAGACTCTTTCTATCCTGCGATCAATATGCCGTGACAGTGAAGGTGATCCACCAGACCGTGTAACCCTCATCTGATCCGTCGGTTGGATAATACAGATTCCCATAGGAGTCCGTGGTTATTACAAAATCCCCGTTGGAACTCTTCATGGAATGAGAATACGTAAGTTCATAGGGATCGTAGGACGCATCACCATTATCCTCGAAGAAATCAAGACCCGTAAAATCGTTATACAGAGCCACAGTCTGATTGAAAAGTCGGTTCATCTGCTGCTCGGTGAGTCCGTCAGGACCGCTCACCACCGTTACGCCCATCCAGATCGGGACACCGGTAGATCTGTCCAGAAGAAACCCGTCATCGTAATAGAGTTCACCTACCAGGCAAAGCTCCTCAGAGATGTTTCTTACCTCAAATGTCTCAGGGGCTTCATATCCGAAGTCCTCTGCGAGCAGGTTAGTATAGGAGTATACGAATTCACTCGTTGCTCCGGCACCGGTACCTGCAGGATCCTGTATCCCGATACCCGCATATCCGTTGCTCCTGTAAGCGTCAGTATGGGGGATAGCAGTTTCGTCGATAATGCTCGAATTACTAAAAACGTAATCATCGTATCCTGTGATTGCAGTACGAAGTCCCTTGGCACTTTGTGCGTACTCTGCACCATACGGCTGAACATCCGCTATATCCGCATACCCCTGAGGAAGGTTCTTGATATCAGATTTGCTCCTTAGGAGAAAAGCCGGGATAAACACACCTACCCCCACGATAAGAACGGTAGCGACTGCCGTTCCGATATAGCGCGTGATCCCGCCGAGAGCGGGCTTGAGCCTGATCTTCTTCCCGGCCTTGGAAGGCTTGTTGTTCTTATCCTTATTCAACATCATCAGATCCCTCTTCCAACCTGAGTTTTAACCTGATAGCCGTACCTTCTCCCTCGCGGCTCCTTATATCAAGTCTGGTGTTATGTATCTCAGCTATCCTTTCGCAGAGCGCCAGTCCGAGTCCCGCACCGTGCTCCTTTCGAGAACGCGCCTTATCTACCATATAGAATGCTTCTGTTACTCTCTGAAGCTCATCCTTGGGGATACCGCGGCCGTGGTCAACGATGGCGATCATGTAGACGCCTTCCTTGCTCTGTCCCAGTACAGCTACATCAGATGTACCCGACTTCATGGCATTGTCTATAAGGTTCAGTACGAGAGTCTTGAAGAGGTCGATCTCCATCCTGACATAGCCCGGCTCATAGTCGAAGAAGGTCCTTATTCCCTTCTTGGCAGCAGCCGGTCTTATGGTATCTTCGATATCCTTAAGGAAATCACTCATCTGGATCTCCTCCAGAAGGAAGTCGTTCTTTCTAAGCGTCATGAGCTCCAAGAGCTTGAAGGACAAGGACTCGAGTCTCATTCCCTCATTTACGATAAAGCCCGCTGCAGCTCTTGCCTCGCTCTCTGAAAGGTCCTTCTGGTAGAGCGTATCCGCATATCCGATGATACTTGTCATGGGAGTCTTGAGCTCATGGGCAAAAGCAGCGGTAAAATCCTCTCTCTGCTTGACGGCAAGCTCCAGATCAGAGATCTTCTCCTCGATGGAATCGGCCATATGGTTATATACCGATGCGAGCTTGCCTATCTCGTCACGGCTCCTGACCTTTACCCTGCCGGAATAATCTCCCTGGGAGAATCCGACGCCGACCGTGGCGAGCTCGTTGATAGGCTTAGTGATAAAGCCCGAGAATACAAGGGCAAATACGATACCTGCGGCGGTAACTCCGAGGAATACCCATACACAGTTCAATACCATATCGTCAACCTGATCGTACACGGGTGTCAGATCGCTCTGGGTAACGAGAAGATATGTCGTATCAGATTGAGTCAGCAGGCTGGCAGAAAAAAGGAGCTTACTGTTGCTTCCCGCCGTCTTCGGCAGATACTCGATCTGTCCTTCAGTTATAACGAATTCCGGCATGGTGATCTTGATATTATCTATCACAGGCTTCCCTGAAGGATATTCGAACAAAGCCAGCGGAACACCCATGGACTCAGAAGCCGAAGCACTTATTCGCTTCAATGTGATATCACTGATCTCACCGGTGGAGCTCTGTGCCGCCGAAAGTATATCCGACTGGATCGCATACTTTACCAGCTGGTGGTTATCCAGTGCCGATTTCAACTGGGTATCTACCGCCGAATCCAAGCTCAAGGCCACGATGAAGTATTCTGTCACTGCAAGTGCCAGAATTATCAATACTAACATCGAGAAATAGAGCTTGGAGAAAAATTTCATGTTCTGCTGTCCGGTACGTAGAGTCTGTATCCTATTCTGAATACGGTCTGGATCACATCATCATATCCGAGCTTCTTACGAAGTCTCTGGATGTGGTTATCTAAAGTCCTGGTCTGCCCCAGGTACTCTTCTTTCCACACGCTCTCGTAAAGATACTCACGAGTGAGCGCGATATTCTTGTTCCTGATAAGAGTATCCAGAAGATCAAACTCCTTGGTCGTGAGGAGGATCTCGCCTTCGGGACCGAATACTCTTCTGGAGTCTACATCGACGGATATGCCGCCGTAGGAGAACATCTCGGGCTGCTTTATAGTCCTTCGAAGCACCGACTCTACGCGGGCAACCAGCTCGCCGATCTGGAATGGCTTACAAAGGTAGTCATCTGCACCCATCCTAAGTCCCCTGATCCTGTCGCTTACCTGGTTCATGGCGGAGATGACGATAACGGGTGTATCAGTCTCCTTCCTTATGATCTCCAGGAGCTCATATCCGCTTACCTTAGGAAGCATGAGATCAAGGAGCACCAGATCCCATGTGTTGTTCTCCAGCTGCCTTAATCCTTCCTCGCCGTCGGTAGCCACGGTACAGTCGTACCTGGCATCCGTAAGTGTCATATATATAAGATTGGAAATGGCCGCATCGTCTTCGACCGTAAGTACTCTGATCATAGTCGTAACCTCATAAATACTGATCTTCAGCATATATTTTAGCGGAATTTTCTGATTTGTGGGGGTTCTTCACGAAATATTGCAACTTTGACACATATGAGTGACGAGACGTACACAAAACAGCCGTTTTCAGCGCCATTTCGAACAAAAACACCCAACAGCAAGACAAACTAAAAGACCCGAACGACCATAAGGTCATCCGGGCCTTGAAGTTCAAAAGAAGCCGCTTCTTATCCTACAAGATTAGGTACGTATGTAAGGAACTGGGAAGCAAGTACTACGAGTACCAGTGCGATGGGGTAAGTAGCAGCATAAGCGGAAGCTACGTTGGATGTACCCGTGGACTGGATAAGAGCTCCGAGTGCGGGAGTACTTGTCATACCGCCCGTGATGGAACCGAGGTTGTTCAGGAGGCTCAGCTTCAGTACCTTTCTTGCGAAGAAGAAACCTACGAGAAGAGGTACGAGAGTGATAAGAGCACCCCAGAGGAAGATCAGGCCGCCGTATACCTTGAGAGTATCAACGAACTCAGCGCCGCCTTCGATACCTGCACCGATAAGGAAGAGAACGAGACCGAACTCCTGGAAGATACTAAGGAGATGCTCCTTGACCTTCATGCTGATGTTGCCGATCTTACCGAAGTGACCGAATACCAATGCCATGATCAGGGGACCGCCGGTAGCACCGAGGTTGAATACGGATCCTCCGGGAAGGGGGATGTTGATGCTTCCTACAAGAAGTCCCACCATGAGAGTGATAGCAAAAGCACCGAGACCGAACTTATCAAGCTCGAAGAGCTTGGATTCAGGACCCTTAGCTGCCTCGAACTCACCTACGGGAGCGAGCTTGGATCTCTCTTCATCCATATTGACCTTGAGGAGCCTGGGGATGATCTGTACGAACAGTACTACACCGATAACTCCGAAAGGATAAGCAACAGCATGTCCTACTGCGATCTCACTGTAGTAAGGACTTTCCTCGCCGATGGCGCCCTGAGCAGCAGCGAAGGCAGGTGTACTTGTAAGTGATCCGGACATAAGGCCGACTGCCATAGCTGATGTCATCTTGGGAACGAACATCGTGATGAGTAAAGTAACGATACTTCCGGACAATATGATAAGTGCTCCGAGAAGGATATAGGACGTAGCATTCTTCTTCAAGTTCTTGAAGAACGTGGGGCCTGCGATAAGACCTACTGATGTTACGAATAATACGAGACCCATGTTCTGGATCATCTTGAAGTAAGTGTCGATGGTAGAAAGGCTTCCTGCCCAACCTGCGATACATCCTTCGTGACCTGCATAACCGACCGTTACGCCCTTAAAGTGACCAAACACAAGAGCTACCATGAAGATAGCGGCAGTACCCAGGGATACACCCTTGATATTGATCTTGCCGATGAGATACCCGATAGCTATTATCGCGAACATAAAGAACAGTACGAGTGTAGTGCCCTTGATGCTGAACAGATAGTGATCGAGAAACTCGATAAGCTTTACGGAAAAGCCGTCGAAATTCATGTTCCAAACCCTCTCTTTAATAGATTTCAGCAGTTAACTAAATAAAACCTACACTTTTATATCTTATTAAATAGGGCATGTCAATTAGTACGGGCACTGTGCAAAAAGCGGAATTTCCCCATACATTAACGGATCCACTCTCTATAGTGCTAAAGGGGCAGGCATAAAAATGACCGTCACCCTACCAAAAGTCACGGTCATTTATTTGTCCTAAACTGAGGTAACCGTCTAAGGGTAACACCTCTTATACATAGATTATACTGCGCTCACGTAGCTTTTCAAATATCTGATATTACTCCTTCTCTTCCTTCATCCGCGTCTTCATGAGGTACATCTGAGTATCGGCTTCCTTGAGGACTTCCTCGGGGTTCTTGCCGTGCCCTGTATACTCGGCCATGCCGTAGGCGATCTGAAGAGGGATCGGGGGCTTGTTGGCCTTGTTGTACTTGGCGATCTCCTGCTCCATCTTGTTGATGGCTTCGTCGTATTTGGCTTTGCCTGCGAGACCTTCTACCGTGGCGATGAACTCGTCGCCGCCGGTCCTGAACACGCGGCCCGAGCCACCGAAGCAGTCGCTTATTATGGATGCAGCAGCAGCGATATGCTTATCGCCTTCCACATGACCGAACTCGTCGTTGACTCTCTTTAAGAAGTTGATATCAAGCTGAACAAGAAGTATATCCTCCGACGACTGCTCTCTTATATTATTCTCATACTCTGTGAAAGCCATTCTGTTTTCGATACCCGTAAGTGCATCTGTATGCGCCAGCTTTCTCATGGTATCCGCCTCCATGGCATATCTTCTGTACTTATAAAGCTCCCTTGCCTCGTATGCGCTCATTATTACTACAAAAGCAAGGATTCCTATGCGGAAGAAGAGCGCTTTATCCGCAGATACATCAAGGCAGATATATCTCCACAGGTCTATTGAAGCTCCCGCTATCGCCAGGAAAAAAGCAGCTACAAGAAGCCTCGTGGCTCTTCTCTGGATCTCGCGTCTCTTCACGGCGATAACGATACTTACGGAAGATACTACTATCGCGGCGCCTATGTGGATCTGCGTAAAGACGATCATGTCGTGGTAGTCCGCGATGCCTATTAGAGTGAAAGCAACGTCGGTAAAGCACAAAAAGAGCGACATCCATATCATTACCTTGCATATGAGGCTGCGGTTTCTTTTCGCGAAGGCTCTTATAAAGAGCATGGCAGAGCCCGGAAGGAGTATAAGCAGGATATAGCTCATGAAATGCACTGCGGCGGGGTTATTGCTGCTTAATTGGAAGAAGGCCGTCTCGGATGCGATCCACGAAGAGGACAGGACGGTAAAAAGGCCCATGGATATTATCTCTCTGCCCTTACTGGAAGAGCCCGCCACGGCAGCTCCGCCTAACATGAGTATGACACCGATGGCGAACATGAAGACAGCCAGAAGGAAGTTAGGCGTATTTTCCGCATAGAGCTTAACCAGATAGCGGCTTCCATACTGGAGCTGGCACTCCTTGATAAAGCCGTTTCCACCCGAGTATTCTGCGTGGGTATCGATCCTGAGAGTCCTTACGCCCTCGTACTCAGGAAGCGGGATAGAATGGAAGAACGTACCGTAGGATCTTCCGTAGAGGACAGGGACCTCAGGCTCGTATCTGTATATGAGCTCGTCGTCCAGGTACACCTTGAAGTTGGTATTCTTCGTCCTGAAGCAAAGATCTCTTCCCTCGATCGAACTTCCGTCCAGCGCAAAGAAGAATGACTGCTCTCCTTCGAGAACATCCAGATCCCCGTGGGAACCGTCCGCATTATTCCAGTTATATTGAAGTGAAGTTGAAGTCGAATCCAGGTCTCTTGTCGCAGACCCCGTATCTATCCATATCAGGAAAAATAACACAAACAAAACCGCTACGAAGCTGATGACAACGACGTTAAAACCACGGTTCGCCTTACGTAATCTCCTTGTATCCATAACACAGTTTCCTTATCCGTTTTTATTCTACCATACCCATGACAAAGTTCCCACGCGCTGATAGAATTGATATGGAGGAAATAATGGCTTATGAGAGGATTACATACACCCGTATCGGAACTAAGAAAGAGCGTCTTTGTCGAAGTCGCACGTATCGCATATGAATCAGAGAACGTAAAGGACGATCTGGAGGCACTGCCCTACAAGATCTCCCCCGATGAGACTCCCAAATTCGGAGACAACATCTACCAGGAGCGCGCCATCAGCGCTGAGAGAGCAAGACTCGCCATGGGTCTTTCCCTGCGCCCTGCCAACAAGCCCGTACATATCACCAACGGACTTGACCAGAGCACCGTAGACGAGGTCTACTACGAGGCCCCTCTTATGCAGGTAATACCTTCTGCATGCGCATCCTGCGAAGACAACGTATACGAGGTATCTAACCTCTGCCGCAACTGTCTGTCGCACAACTGCGTGGAAGTATGCCCCGTAGGTGCCGTCACCATGGTAGACGGTCACTCCCAGATAGATAAGGAAAAGTGCATCAAGTGCGGAAAATGCAAAGCAAGCTGCCCTTACGATGCTATCGGAAAGAGAGTTCGCCCCTGCGCATTATCCTGCGGCATAAAGGCCATCGAAAGCGATGAATTAGGAAGAGCGAAGATCAATCAGAATAAGTGCCTCTCCTGCGGTATGTGCATGGTCAACTGCCCCTTCGGCGCCATCGCGGATAAGTCCCAGTTCTATCAGATGATCCGCGCCATGAAGTCCGGAACCAAGGTAATAGCGGAGATCGCACCCGCATATATCGGCCAGTTCGGTCCCGAAGCAACGAAAGACAAGATCTACGCTGCATTAAAGGCTCTGGGCTTCTACGAAGTATACGAGGTAGCATTAGGCGCCGACATCGGCTGTATAAGCGAAGCCAGGGACTATGTAGAAAATGTCATCCACGGAGATAAGCCTTTCGCTCTTACTTCCTGCTGCCCTTCCTGGGCGATGCTGGCAAAGCTCTTCTTCCCTGAGGTCAAGGATCAGATCTCCTTGGAGCTCACCCCCATGGTAGCAACAGCCAGGAGCATAAAGCAGAAAGAGCCCGACGCCAAGGTAGTCTTCATTGGACCCTGCGCTTCCAAAAAGCTCGAGGCTATGAGAAAGACCGTAAGATCTGACGTAGACTTCGTTATAACCTTCGAGGAATTAGATGCCATCTTCACTGCAAGAGGCATCGATCCTGCTACCATAGAATCCAAGGGTTCTCTTCACGATGCCACGGGTGCCGGAAGAGGCTACGCAGTAGCAGGCGGAGTCATGGATGCCATAAAGAAGTGCATGGAAGAATATTATCCAAACGAAGAATTAAAGTGCGAGCACTACGAAGGTCTTGCAGACTGCAGAACAGCTCTCCTCCTTGCCAAGAACGGCAAGAAGAACGGAGTCCTCATTGAAGGTATGGCATGTCCCGGCGGATGCGTTGCAGGTGCAGGTACTCTTATCGACGTCAACAAGGCCAAGAAAGAGATCGAGAAGATGGTACAAGCCTCCACAAAACCGGTACCGCCGCTTGAGCTAAAAGATATCGAGTTGGATTAAGATAAGAAAAGTTAAAGGGGCTGTCTCAAAACAATGAGACAGCTCCTTTCATTTTTATAGGAACAAAAGATACTAAATGGCACAATCAACTACTGTGCATTAAACATGGAATGTCCATACCAGTTCTCCATTAGGGCAATGCGCTCGTGTTATCGAACCAGAATCATCAATGTAGTAACGATAGAAACCATCAGCAAACATATCCCCCGTTTTTACTACGAGTTTCCAAGTAACATTGTCTCCAAAGCCTGTAAAGGAAATCAAAGCATTCCCCTGATTGTATTGACTGCGATTGCTAACGCGATTACCAAATTGAATGAAGTTATCGCCAAAAGAATCATAAGAATACCAAAAATCCACTACTGCGTGACCATCACATCCATAAACATTATCAATATCGAAATAATTCAGGAACTCAGACGCAATGCTTGATGCCCTATCGGTAGTATTGGCGCTCCAACATGATTCAATATACAAATTGCTTATACTCTTATCATTCATGTCTACAAAATTGTGGTATGTAATACCCGTAGTAGCATCAGCACCAAATACGATGCCATATCCATTCCACCCATCTTCACCGTATACAAGCCCGCCGTGAGCGATAATATATACATCGTCAATAATATATGTCGTGCCATCAACCGAACCCATAGCATTCCAATTTCTAACAAACGCTCCTACAGAATTCGATATGCAAATCCTATAATTCAGACCATTACGAACAAACCAACGGGTTCTAAAATTCACCTCGTTCGTAAAAGCAATATAATCATTATGTGTACTCTCACTATCATAATTACTATAAAAAATGTAATTTATGTGAGGATTAGCTGCCAAAGGAGTATCTTCTTCGAAATCTAACAAACTATCGTAATCAGAGTCTACACAATTAGGATTTGATACAACATCAAATACATAAACTACCTCACCGACATTCTCGGGAATGAAGCGAATGAGACGACGGTACTGATTAGTAGCAAGTGACGCTATGCTGTATGAGCGGTTATTTATCTTAACGGAGTTGCTACTGATCTTGCGGATGGTATACATCGTACCCATCTCTTCGCCATCAGAAATGGAGTCACCGTCAGTATCGTAACCCGTCTCAGGATCAGCACTTGAGTAATAGATAGTGCCATCTATTCCATACATACCTTCCTCTTCGAGGAAGTCAGGAATACCGTCATTATCAACATCCACTACGGAAGTGTTATAACTTCCAAGAAGATTGCTTATATCATTCATGGCTTCGGTATTATCGACCCTAATATCCATTGTTGCGCCATAAACATCATAATTCGTACGTGGACTCGTTGCATGATAGGCATACCATTGGCTAACACCGCCCCACATATCGCCACTTATTCCAGAGTATTGTAAGTTGTTTGAAATACGCAAAGTCAGAATATCATGACCAATATCAACACCCGCTGCTGTCATCATATTCCTCATTCGCACGGCAGTAGCAACTGGAATTCCTTGGAAATCAAATATCTGACTTCTAACTCCAGCGGGTATTCCGCTTAATGAAGTATAGTATTCAAAGTTACAATAAACAGTATCGTACCCATCACCGTAGATCATAAAATAGCATCGATCTCCATCCTGCAGCATATCAATGATCTCATCAATATATTCAACGATGGTGGCTTTGTCAGCGTCTGTCATTCGGTCATTCAGTTCCACCATAAAGAACACATCAAATCCGCTATAGCCATCAGATGTTGAGTCAACATCGTCAGCTAAGTATGCGGTAGGCAGGATGCTTCTCCAACGAGCGATATCAACAAGTACATATCTGCTGAAGTGCTCAAGAACGACCGTGACGGTGTTATTGTCACTGTCGATCACGGCCTGCTCCTGCTCGACGAATACGCCGTTCGCTTCATCGTACCAGAGAATACCAAGATCAGACTCCGCAGTATCGCTAAGAGCTGATTCGCTATAGTGGATGACTACAGTAGCAGTGTCAAAATCCTCTTCGCACTCGAATGAGAGAGGACTACCGATCCTGCCGGGTACATTAGTCGTGTGCATATTGATATTGTATTCATCTCTGATCGTAAGAGAACTATCAATAGAATTAGCAAGGGATAAAGTTACTTCTACAGAGGAGATAGCGGGATCCTCTTCGTTGACGATCTCCTGTGCTGCTGTCTGCTCGACTCTTGTCGTAGCATCGCCTGAATCAGAAGGATCCTTTCCGAGAAGGACCTCATCTCCATCAAGGATACCGTCATCGTCAGAATCAGGATCCTTAGGATCTGTTCCGTATGTATTCACCTCTGCGCCGTCGCTGAGCCTATCCTCATCGGAGTCAAACATCATGAAGTTGAGATCAAGGCTGATCTCAGTTACATTGTTGATACCATCCTGATCGAAGTCTTCTTCTCCGTCGAGAACTCCGTTGCCGTCCGTATCCTGGTTAACAGGATCGTAGCCGAGCATTATCTCAAGGTAATCGTCTAATCCGTCTCCATCTGTATCAGGATCGTTAGGGTTAGTTCCTATCTCAATCTCCTGATAGTCAAGGATACCGTCCTCATCGCTGTCCAACGTCTCATCGACAGGCTCTTCAGGAGTAGGGGTAGGTAACTCTGTGGGCTCAGGGATCTCAGTAGGTTCAGATGTCACTTCAGGAGTTACCTCAGGAAGCTGCGCAGGATCGTTCGTGATCGTAAGAGAAGATCTGTTGAACTCGAATTCATCTGCAATGATCCTTCCTGCTATTGTGATCTCATCTGCGTTGAAAGTTACCTTACCTGCAGGAGCATAGAGTGTTCCGCTAAATGATGCCTGATAACTGTATATCGTGATGTTTCCGTTTATTGAATACAATGTGAGATTACAATCAGGCGGGATAACCTCGGCATTTATCGTGATGCTATCCTCGGCCACGATCACATATTCTCCCGACATAATATCGGTAGGCAAATACATGCTTTCTTCTACGTAGAGGTATCCGCCTGATGTGGTGTCAGTGATCATATCCAATGCAGTGAGCTCATCTGCTCTTGCGAAGATCTCTTCACTAAGGTCAGGCATTGTTGCAGGAGCAACATTCTCCTGCCTGTTAGCAATATTCGCATCGTAGTTCGAAAGGAGCATGGAACCGGCTGAACTTACAGTGCCGTCCACGGTTAACTCGGAACCCTGGAATGCGAAGTCGCCGCCTGTATAGACATCACCTGTGATCGTTGTGGTGCCTCCGTCCAAAGTGAGCGACTTATTTGTGTAAAGAACACATGTGGAAGGATCGATCTCAACTTGAGGTATTTCCTCTTCGATCTGAACAGGTTCTGCCTCGCCTGCGCCAAACGTTACATTAAGAGGTGCTACAGGCGCGAATTCGGTACCTGTCATTATGAGACCGAAGTTAATGGACTCACCGGGATTGATGGTTGCGTTATACACTTCATTACCGATGATGAGTGTATTAGCAGGTGTAGTCTCATTCCTGAGATCCTGTCCGTTCCAAAGATTCATGATAGTAAGGTCAGCTGCAAAATCCAATCTGATAGTCCAGCCGTTTACTGCTTCTTCGGATACGTTTGTTACAACAAACTCTCCCTGAGTATTAAGATCCCATGTCGAATTCTGATCGTAAGTTACGGCCAGCGGAGCGCAGTTATAGTCTCCGTGAGTATTCGCATCTGCTCTTAATTCTCTCCAGGGAAGCGCTCCCGTAAATAAGAGCGCGATCAGTAGTCCAGATAATAATCTGAACATCTTTTTACTTGATCTGTACATATTCAATTTTCTCCCGTTACAAAATGCGTTTTATTTTCACATGTAATATGAGAGTTGTAAATACAAAAATTAAGTATCGTTGATATACTAGTTTCCAAGTTTTTTCTTGCAATCGAAAACCGCTCCACTAAGTGAAGCGGTCTTCCGATGTGAATGAAACAAAAAGGAGTTAGGAATTTGTGTCATTTAACTGTATGGCTGTTTTCGTGTATCATTCTCATCCTTATGATACTTTTATCTTCGCCCGGTGTCGTTCATAAACGAGCCTCAATTGCGAAGAAAATGTGAACTACCGGTTAAATGACCTTCTCTAGGTTTCCCTTCTTACACCTTTATTTGTTGGATCTCTGCTTTTTATTGGACAGTAAATGAATCTTGTCATTTTCTGTCACATTTGCCTATTACTCGAATCCGGGCCTTACATTATCGTCGTCTTCGTGATCTGCCTTGCAGTTCTCATGGGACTGCCAGTACTGATAGCTGTCGCTCGCTGCCGGCATTGGGCTTGGCCTTTGAGGAAGTGTATCACTGCGCTCGTTTGCCTTCTTGAGATTACCGATGACGCTGAACACTCCGAACAGCGACATAGTAAGCCAGATGCCTCCGAACATCAGAAGGAAGAGGCCCGTTTGCTTCTCGCCCTTGGTCAGGCTCGCTATAGCTCCGATAAGGACTCCTATGCCTATAAGGACAAAGGGGATCATGAAAATGAGCGCGAATATACTGCCTGCTGTTGAAGCCTTTCGGATGGCGCTGTTATTTCCTATCGTGGTCCCGTAGACATCGCCCCTCGAATACGGAGCTGATGCGATATCGTTCTCCTCCAAAGGTACTTCCTCGTATTCGAATTCCTTCTCCTTCTTCATGTTGCGTACCATAAGGACGATGGGGAATACAAAGAACAGTCCTACGATGAGCATCGGGAAGATGAGACTCGGATTAAGAAGTGCAGGTCTTGCAATCTTCTGCTTGTCCGTCTCTCCCAGCTGTCTTATGACCTCTGCTGTTACAACGCCGGGATTCTTGCCCTCTTCAAGACCATTCTGTATACGGTGTACGACCAGTGCCTCGTTGTAGAGATTATCGGTCTCGTCACCGATCATGGCCTCCCACTCGTAGTCCGGAACGCTCAGATCCCCGTCAACATATGCATCCCTTTGATCCTTGGGAATCGCATATACGATAAGGTAGTGCTGCTCGTCGGAGAACATGTGAACATAGGTATCGTAAGCATATGATTCAAGATCGGCGTAGTTAGCCTCATAATCTTCCGTATATATCGTCTGGACTACAGGACATATACCCGTGATGTCGTTATATTCTTCAAGCGCGTCTTCGAGATCATCGTCGTTACTTATGATGTCTATGGTATCGACGATCCTAGTCGCGGGCCTTGCATACTTCTCATCAAGCTTACGAGCCTTGGAATTAATGGCAGGCACGCAGAATATAGCTGCGGTAAAGATACCTATTATCGCAACTAAGATGATGCTTCCCTTGCTGGTCTTCTGAGGTCTTCCGTCCGAATAGAAGTATGTGTCAGGCCTTCCGTCATAGTAATGACGCCTGTATCTTCTAGATCCGGGGAAATAATGATTCGATCTTCTGGGACCTGAGCTTCCGCCGCCGTGTGAACCTCCATGGGATCCTCCTCCGTGGGATCCTCCTCCTCCGCTGTGTGGCATGTTACATACCCTCCTTTATCTATTCTTATTCCATCTACTATTATACTATCTTTCTTTGGCGTTTGCATTTCGCGCACAAAGAAAGCCGCCCCCTTGCGGAAGCGGCTCTTCTTGCTTTTCTCTTGTACTTATTATCTCTCGTGTCTTGCGTACTTGGGAAGGAGCATAGGTGATACTTCACCTGTCTCAAGACCTGCGTCCTTAAGCTCCTTGTCGTAGCTTGCTACGTGATCGATATTAAGGCTGCCGAGTGTAACTTCCTTATACTTAGCAGCTGCCTTCTTACCTGCATTACGACCGAATACGATAACGTCGAGGAGGGAGTTACCCATAAGTCTGTTTGTACCGTGGATACCGCCTGCAGCCTCACCTGCTACGAGAAGGTTGGGGATGGCATTTGTGAAGCCGTCGCCGTTGATCTCAAGACCACCGTTCTGGTAGTGAAGTGTAGGATAGATAAGGATAGGTACCTTTCTCATGTCGATACCGTAGTTCATGTACATCCTGAACATAGCGGGGATACGCTTCTCGATAGTACCCTCACCGCCGAGGATCTCGATCATGGGGGTGTCGAGCCATACGCCCTGAACTCCACCGGGAGCGTCTACGCCTCTGCCCTCACGGCACTCACGGATAACGCCGGAAGCGTTAACGTCACGTGTCTCAAGGGGATGGATGTAAGCCTCACCGTTAGCATTAACGAGCTGAGCACCTACAGATCTTACCTTCTCTGTAACGAGAGCGCCGAGGATCTGTGAAGGATAAACGGCACCTGTAGGGTGATACTGGATGGAATCCTGGTACAGAAGAGGAGCACCTGCTCTGTAACCGAGTACGAGACCGTCAGCTGTAGCACCGTAGTGGTTGGATGTGGGGAATCCGTTGTAGTGCATTCTTCCTGCACCACCTGTAGCGATAACTACTGTCTTAGCCTTAGCTACCATGTAGTCGCCTGTCTCCATGTTAAGAAGGACAGCACCTGCAACCTGGCCCTTATCGTCCTTGATGAGTTCAACTGCGGATGTGAACTCGATTACGGGGATACCGAGGTTGATGACCTCATCACGAAGTGTTCTCATGATCTCGGCACCGGAATAGTCCTTAGCTGCGTGCATCCTCTTTCTGGATGTTCCGCCGCCGTGTGTTGTGACCATTGTACCGTCTGTGTCCTTATCGAACTCTACACCGAGTTCGTTGAGCCACTTGATAGCATCGGGAGCCTCTGTTACGAGTCTCTTAACGAGCTCGGGCCTTGCAGCGAAGTGTCCGCCGCCGAAGCAGTCGAGGTAGTGCTGTACGGGAGAATCGTTCTCCTTATCTGCAGCCTGGATACCACCCTCAGCCATCATGGTGTTAGCGTCACCGATACGAAGCTTAGTAACGATCATTACGTTAGCGCCTGCATTGTGAGCCTCGATAGCGCAGGAAGAACCTGCTCCGCCGCCACCGATTACGAGAACGTCTACATCGTAGTCGATCTTGTTAAGATCCACCTTGTCCGTTACTAGACGGCTTGTGGAGTGAAGCATCTTTGCAAGCTCGATGGGAGCTCTCTGACCCTTGTTGGGACCAACCTTGATCTCATCGAAAGAGTCGTTATTGTAGTCGGGATGGAACTTGGAAAGAAGATCGTCCTTCTCGTCAGCTGTAAGTCTTCTGGGCTCTGTAGCCATACGAGCGGCTCTTGTAGCCTCGACCTTCTTAACTGATTCCATCATACTGTCATTATATGGTGCGTACATCGTTACAGGTCCTCCTTATTTCTCAATCTCTCTGTTGTTGTAAAGATCCTTGACCTCATCGATGGGCTTTGCCATCATCTCAGCCATAGCTGCATCGAAGTCGCCGTTGTTGATCTCTTCAACACGCTTGGTAAGGTGCTTAGCCTCGGGCTCGATGTACTTACCGTTAAGTCTTCTTGCAAGAAGTCCGACCATGGGATGTGAGATACCTGCGGGGCATCTTACGGAACAAGTTCCGCACATGATACAGTCGAAAGACTCCTCTGCACACTTCTTGAGGTCACCTCTCTGAGCATAAGCGATGTACTGCATCGTCTTAAGGCTCTGAGGACATGCCTTTGTGCAGGCATTACATCCGATACAGGAGTAGATCTCGGGATAGAGCTCCATCATTACCTGCTGGTTAGCCTTGAGATCGTTGATATCGTATGTTCTCTTATCTGTAGGGAAGTAAGGGATCTGAGTGATGTACATACCTTCCTGTACCTGTGTTGTACAAGCAAGACCTGTCTTAAGCTCGTTCTTACCCTTGATCCTGTAGATCGTAGCGCAGGCACCGCAGAAACCGTGACGGCAGCCGACGCCTCTCTTCAATGTATAACCTGCATATTCCATAGCGGTCTGGATAGTCAGAGCCGCGGGTACAGTGTATTTCTTTCCGTAGAAATATACATTTACCATCTCTTCCATAATAAGAAATCCTTTCTGATCAATATTCGTTGGGAAGTTCATCGATCTGGTCGAACCTGAATACAGGACCGTCCTTACAAACGAACTTGGATCCGATGTTGCATCTTCCGCACTTACCGATACCGCACTTCATACGAAGCTCGAGTGTCGTGTAGATCTGCTCGTCCGTAAAGCCCATTTCCTTGAGGCCCTGAAGAACGAACTTGATCATGATCGGCGGTCCGCATACGATACCGATGCAGTCTGTGGAGAATCCGATCTCCTTAAGGTATGTTGGAACGAATCCTACATGGCCGTCCCAACCTTCCTGCTCGCGGTCGATCGTGAGATAAACATTGACATTGGGAGCCTTCATCCAGACTTCCTGGATTTCCTTAAGCTTAACCAAGTCATCAGCGGATCTTGATCCGTAAAGGATATCGATCCTTCCGTAGTTCTCTCTGTTATCAAGGCAATAGTTGATAACGGAACGAAGAGGTGCAAGACCGATAC
This sequence comes from Oscillospiraceae bacterium, assembly GCA_900176545.1. Lineage (GTDB taxonomy): Bacteria > Bacillota > Clostridia > Saccharofermentanales > Saccharofermentanaceae > Saccharofermentans. The sequence goes on along the minus strand of FWXP01000002.1, from coordinate 239,791 downwards.
CGCCTGCGATGAAGAGGAGGTTCTTACCCTTGAACTCTGTCTCTACGGGGAAGTTATTACCGTAAGGTCCTCTTACAGTAACCTCATCACCTACCTGAAGAGAATGAAGCTGCTCTGTAAGGATACCGCACTTCTTGATGGAGAATTCCTGGAACTCCTTATTCGTAGGAGAAGAAGTGATGGAGAACATACCCTCACTTACTCCGGGAACGCATACCATAGCGCACTGACCGGGCATATGCTCGAAAAGCTTGCCGCCGTCGGGTGCATTTACTCTAAAAGTCTTAACGTCAGGTGTCTCCTGTGTGATGCCGGTAATGATACCGATCTGAGGAACCAGACTGTCATGACCACAATTACACATTAGCTCCTGCCTCCTTCTGCTCATTTTCGAATGCCTTTATAACCTTAACTATATTAAGGGACTGCGGGCACTTATCAACGCATCTGCCGCATCCTACGCAGGAATACATATCGTATCTGTCGGGAAAATATACGAGCTTATGCATGAATCTCTGACGGAAGCGCTGAACCTGTGATGTACGGTTCTGACCGCCTGCCATCAATGTGAAATCGGAGTACATGCAGGAATCCCAGCATCTGTATCTCTGGATGCCGTCCTTAGTCGTGTAATCCTTGATGTCGTAGCACTGGCATGTAGGACATACGAAAGTACATGTTCCGCATCCGAGACAGGGTGTGTAGATCTTCTGCCATACATCGGAATTGAACTTCTCATCTGTCTTGCCCTTACCCCATCCTTCAAGAGAGAGCTTCGTGTTGGGAAGCTTATCCATGATGGATGTGATATTGGCGATCTCAGCGTCTACAGCGCTGTCGTCTGCACTTGCCAGAAGGGACTCGATCTTCTTTGTGAGTGCCTCACCCTTCTCTGTTATAGGCTTCCAGCAAAGCTCCTCGCCTACGATCCAGGTAGCAACATCTGCCTTGGACTTGGAAGGATCTGCGGGATCGATACCGAATACGGTACAGAAGCAGGACTCTTCGGGCTCGTGGCATGCAAGAGCTACGATGATGCCGTGCTCTCTTCTTGCCTTGTAGTAGTTATCTACGGGATCCGTAAGGAATACCTGGTCAAGTACTTCTACTCCCTTAACGTCGCAAGCTCTCATGCCGAAGATAACGAAGTCCTTATCCTTAAGAGCCTCAGCCTCGATAGTAAGCTTAGTCCTGATCTTTGTGTTTGCAGCCTCCTCGCCGTTCTCGAGCTCGTCAGCGGGAGTGATCTTCTTTCTTACATTATAAAGAGTCTCGAACTGAGGGAAGAATGCATCCTTACCTGACTTTACCGTCTTGTTCGTAAGGATACCGTCGATGTCACAGCCTTCCTCGTATACGCCGAAGTTATACTGACCGGCCTTCTTGATGGGAAGGATGAGCTCCTGCTCCTCGGCGATCTTCGAGAATAATGTATTTAAATCCTTTATAGCAATCTTATACATGTATTATCCCCTTTCTCCGGGCTCGATGTCTTCGAAGGTAAAGTCCGTAAGAGGGCTCTGTGCCTCAGGATCCTTACCTGCCTGGAACTCGCCGTAGAATTTATCGATGTCCTTTATAAACTTTCTGTTGAACAGATGAAGAGGGATGCCCTCGGGGCATACTCTTGAGCACTCACCGCAGTCTGTACATCTGCCTGCAACGTGGAAAGCCCTGATGATGTGGAACATTCTCTCTTCGAAGGAAACAACGTTAGCCTTCTGCTGAGCATCGAACTTCGTATTATCGAAGATGCACTTCCTGCAGGAACATGCAGGGCATACGTTACGGCATGCATTACATCTGATGCACTTAGAAAGCTCGTTCCTGAAGAATGCGAACTTCTCTTCGGGAGTCATTGCCTCGATCTTCTCGACCTCGGCGAATCTCTCCTGATCTGCCGTATCCTTGGACTCACCCCAGACTTCATCGAAGATCATGTGGTCCTTGCCCTTACATACGTGGCATCTGTCAAGGAGCGCATCCTTGTAGCTGATATTCTTATCGCCGTAGATAGTCTCGATCTTGATATCGTCGCTTCCGTCAAGCTCTGTACCGGAGATGGAAGTGATACCCTTGTTACCCTTCTTGATCTTCTCGATATCGAGCTTACCTCTGCAGCCTACACCGATGATGTAAGCATTCTCGCGAACTACTCTGTGCTCTCTAATAAGCTGGTTGAAGCTATAGGTATCGCAGGGCTTAAGGCATACTGCAGTCTTACCCTCGAGCTTAGAAGCTTCGATCATCATCTTGGAGAGATTTGCTCCGCAGAATCCGTCGTAGACGAAGTCCTTCAGGGACTCTGCTGTCTCGAACATATGAGGTTCGGGATTATAAGCCATGTCACCCTTCTTCCAGCCGATGACTCTTGCTACGGTACCGTCGGAAAGAAGTGCTGTTAATCTGTCGATCAATCCTTGCATCTTATATCCCCCAATCTGACACTCTTACCGAGTGACTTAACCTTCTCGCAGAACTCGTTCATCGTGTTGGAGAACTTAACGCCCTCTGCTGCGGAACACCACTCGACTCTTGTTCTTCCGTTCTCTACGCCCATGTAGTCGAGCATGGAGAAGAGAAGTGTCATTCTTCTTCTTGCATAGTAGTTACCTGTGCTGTAGTGACAGTCTCCGGGATGGCATCCGCAGATGATGACACCGTCAGCGCCTCTCTCGAAAGCCCTGAGGATGAACATAGGGTTTACTCTTCCGGAGCAGGGTACTCTGATGATCTTTACGTCAGCAGGATAGGAAAGCCTGGAAGATCCTGCAAGGTCTGCACCGGCGTAGGAACACCAGTTGCAGCAGAAAGCTACGATCAACGGACGAAATTCCGTTTTTTCTTCGTTCATCGACATATAGAATCCACCTCCGTTGTGATCTGTCTGTTGGAAAATCCCTGAAGATCCATAGCACCGGAAGGACAAGCAGAAGTACAAGCACCGCAACCCTGGCAAAGAGCATTGTTGACGACTGCGACTCTTCTTGTCTCATTGACTCCGGGACCTCTGACCTGCTGATCCTCGTATGTGATAGCTCCGTAAGGGCAGACATTCGCACATGTGGAACATCCGTTACAGAACATGGGATCGCACTTAGCGGTGCAAGGGTTGGTCTTGAGCTTATCCTTGGCAAGAAGTCCTACTACCTTAACTGCAGCGGCACCTGCCTGGGATACTGTCTCGGGGATATCCTTGGGACCCTGAGCCATACCGGAAAGGAAGATACCTGCCGTAGGGGACTCGACGGGACGAAGCTTAGCGTGAGCTTCTGTAAGGAAGTCATTGTTATCGATACTTGCAGTGAGCATTGTAGCGATCTTACGAACGCCCTTGTTAGGCTCTACTGCAGCAGCAAGAACGACCATATCGGTCTTCTTCATGATCTGCTTGTTATCGAGAAGGTCTACGCCCTGAACGAGAAGGGATCCGTCGGGCTGAGGGATGACCTTACCTACCTGACCCTTAACGTAGTTGACGTGATACTGCTCGACTGCTCTTCTGTAGAACTCATCGAAGTTCTTACCGGGAGTTCTTACATCGATATAGAAGACAGTGATATTCGTATCGGGCCAGTGGTCCTTGATGAGCATAGCGTGCTTAGCGGTATACATACAGCATACCTTGGAGCAGTAGGGCTTACCCTTCTCATCGTCGCATCTTGAACCTACGCACTGGATGAATACGATATCCTTGGGCTGCTTATGGTCGCTCATTCTCTCCAGGTGTCCGCCTGTAGGACCTGAAGCGTTCATGAGACGCTCGAGCTCGATGGATGTGATGACATCGGGAGACTCGTTATAAGCATACTCGCCGAACTTGTCGAGGTTGATGATGTCAAATCCGGTAGCTACTACGATAGCACCGTACTTAACTGTTACGATCTCATCCTCCTGCTCGTAGTTAACAGCCTTGGAAGGACAGATCTTAGCGCAGACACCGCACTTACCTGTCTTGAAGTATGTGCAGTTCTCTCTGTCGATAACGGGTACTGCAGGAACAGCCTGAGCGAAAGGCATGTAGATGGCAGGTCTCGTACGAAGTCCTCTGTCGAACTCGCTGGGGATCTTGCCCATCTTTCCGAGAGGACACTTAGCCTGGCACTCACCGCAGCCTGTACAAGCAGACATATCTACGGATCTTGCCTTCTTCCTGATCTTAACGTCGAAGTTACCTACGTATCCGGATACGCCCTCTACCTCACTATATGTATAGAGAGTGATGTTGGGGTGCTGATTGACCTCAACCATCTTGGGAGTAAGGATACAGGAAGCACAGTCGAGAGTAGGGAAAGTCTTGTCGAACTGGCTCATCCTTCCTCCGATGGAAGGCTCTCTCTCGACGATATCTACTTCGTAACCTGCATCAGCGATATCAAGAGCGGTCTGGATACCTGCGATACCGCCTCCGATGATAAGAGCTCTCTTTGTAACGGGGCTCTCACCTTCCTGGAGAGGAGTATTGAGGTTGACCTTTGCGATAGCTGCTCTAGCGAGGATAACTGCCTTCTCTGTAGCTTCCTCTCTGTCCTTATGGATCCAGGAGCACTGCTCACGAATGTTGGCAACCTCTACCATATAAGGGTTCAGGCCGGCCTTCTCGGCACAAGCTCTGAATGTCTTCTCATGCATACGAGGGGAGCAGGAGCAGATAACAAGACCTGTGAGGTCATGTTCCTTGATAGCTGCGATGATCTTCTCCTGACCTGCCTCGGAACACATATACATGTAGTCGTCTGCAAAGACTACACCGGGCTCGAATCTTACGAGCTCAACTACTTTCTTAACGTCTACCGTGGCGGCGATGTTGGTACCGCAGTGACAGACAAATACACCAATTCTCTGCATATATTACCTCCTGTACCTGCGGTATGCGCTTACAAGGAGCTGCTGAGGAACATCGTCATCGAGGAGCTCGGGGATATCCTCTGCATGGAGGTAATCTCCGCCTCTCTCCCTCTCAACAAGCTGTCTTGCGGCATCGATGAGCTTACCGGGCTGAACGCTCCTGGGGCATCTCTCGATACAAGCCAGACACGTAAGGCACTTCCAAAGAGACTTAGAACTTACCAGCGACTCGATGTCGCCGTTAACGATATAAGATGCGAACTGGTGAGGCTTTACATCCATCTCATTGAATGCGGGGCAGGAGCCGGAGCACTTGCCGCACTTCATGCACTTATAAGGATCGCATCCGCTGATCTCCTTGATCAGCTCGACCTTCTTCTCGATCTCTTGCTTTGTCATGAATTACCCTCCTTTACTCCGAGAGCCTCTGCAAGGAGCTCAGTGAAATAATAAACGGGGATCTTGCTGTCCGCTTCGGACTTATTAAGGTTATACATGCAAAGAGGACATGCGGTAATGAGCATATCCGCACCGAATCCCTCGGATGAGTCGAAGATGAGCTTTGTCCTCTCCTGGGATACGCCGCCCTCCTTAAGGGAGCTGTAAGCTCCGCAGCACTCGTTCCTGTAAGGATAGATGACAGGCTCAGCGCCTAATGCTCTGATAAAGTCTTCCATGATCTTGGGATCTTCGGGATCGTCGAACTCTAATATCTTGCCGGGACGAAGAACGAGGCAGCCGTAATAAGCGCCGATCTTCTTGCCTGTAAGGGGATTAACGACCTTCTTGGCGATCTCATCGAATCCGATCCTGTCGCGAAGGACCTCAAGGAAATGTACTACTGTTGTCTCTCCCTTGTAGGGCTCATCAAGGCCCATATAGTTGTTTGCCCTGTCAGAGATGTCAGCGACATTCTTCATGTCGTCGTTCACGCGCTTAAGCACGTGATGGCATGCGGAACAGAGTGTGATAAGGTCCTGTCCCTGCTCCTTGGCGTAGTTAAGAGCTCTTACGGAAGAAAGCTTTGTAGCGATCTCGTCGGAACCCATAGGATAAACTCCGCCGCAGCACTGCCATTCGGGGATCTCTTCCAGTTCAAACCCGAGAGCGACCGCGGCACGTCTTGCATACACGTCAAGATCCTGTGCCTTGTTCTTCAGGGTACATCCGGGGTAATAACTGTATTTCATGAATAGCCTCCCATATAGATGTTCATCTGCGAGGCTTATGACAAATACGCCGCCTGACCGCGACGCATTACCGCACTTCATCGGATAGCTATCCGGATGAAGACGCAATTTCTCAACATAAGCCAATTTCTAATGTACCACAGAACCTCTCTCAAATGTTGTAAAAAATACATGAGCCGCCTCTTGCAAGGCGGCTCAATGATCGAAAATTATCGATATTTAAATAATAAAAGTCTATATGATTTTCAGATTATCTGTAAGACCCTCTCAAACGCTTCTTCTCGGTCTTCTCCACATAGAGCTTCTCGTCAGCCTCTTCAAGGAGCGCGAAGATATCCGCCGTATCAGAGCAGACGAACTCGCAGATACCGACGCTCATCTCGACGGGGTATTCCTTCCCGGTAACCTCGTTGTGCTTCCTTGTTATGTTCTCGATCCTCTCCTTGAGAGTCTTCTCGTAATCGTCAAGAGAGCCTACGAGAGCAAATGCAACGAACTCGTCTCCTCCGATCCTTCCTAAGATATCCGTATTCCTGAATGTATCGGTAAGGATAGACGCAGTCTCTCTTAAGGCAAAATCGCCGTCGTCGTGACCGAACTTATCGTTGATCATCTTAAGGTTATCCATGTCCGCATAGCAGATGATGGCGTTCTTACCGCGGTTTAACGGGTCGGCTATTGCCTTTCGAGCTTCTTCGAGGAATCCTCGCCTGTTGTAAAGACTCGTAAGCTCATCCTGTCTTGCTTCCTTGGTAAGAAGGCTGTTGTCGCGCATGAACTGTTCGAGCGATGTCTGAAGCTCTCTCTTAACGCGGTTCTGCTCCTCGATCATAAGGAGGGACTTGATGGACACGGACAGCTGATAAGCAACAAGAGATACGTTGGCCAGATCCGAAGTATCCAGCTCATTTACGATAAATCCGTAAAGATCCTCTCCCACAAACAGGGGAAATACCGTCATGGTGCGCCTTCTCTCCTGGCTTATGAACTCATTGGCGAAGAGACGTTCCGTACGAAGGAGCATCATCTCCTCCTGTGGCATATGGACTCCGTACTCGTCGGCAAAAGCCATAAGGAGGACTGACTTGGGGCAGTGCCATTCTTCATCAGCCGGATGCTTGAGGTTGCCCTGGAACATATAAAGATACGATCCTTCAAAGCCTACGCTGTTAAGGCCTTCCAGAAGATGGTCATAGGGAATAGTGTCCCTTCCGCCCATCGTGAAGATCTCTCCAGTCTGCCTGTTAACAAGGCGGGACACCTTATCTCTCTTGCTCATATGAGTTCCCGCAAGGCTCAGTCCCTTAAGGGACAGGAGCCTGTAGAATTCGGAGAAGAGCGCATCCACCGTGACCGTTCCTATCTCACCGGGGAGCCTGTCGCTTCCCGCGCTCTGCAAAGTCTGAAGGACATTAAAGAGCTTCTCGGTCCCCACATAGGTCAGGATATCGGAATCGACTATCCTCCTGAAGGCCAGTTCAAGAAGTTCCTTGTTGCTGTCTCCGTTTATGAAGTCGATATATGCGTCGCAGAACCCTTCAAAGCTTTCCTTGACCGCCAGTGCCTGCTCATCTTCGCTGAAGACTCCGAACATATAGTCCTTAAGGGAGCCGAGACAGTCCCTCTTCTCGGATACGATGTCGGTAAGGTTGAACCTCTCCTTAAGGCCGTTTACGTCAAGGCTTCCGCAACCGCAGGAATTGCGCTGTACCAGATATGTATCCACCGAGATATTGCCGGTGGCATTGCCGCTTATATAGTCGGGAGCATCGAGCATCGCCTTATAGGTAAGGTCTGCCGAGCTTGCTTCGACGGTAGTTAAAGGAGGATTCATGGAAGCGGAAAAGATATCGTCGTCAAAGCCTGCAACCAGTATATCCCTGCCTACCTTTATCCCTCTCTCCTCAAAGACCTTATATGCCCCCAGAGCCATAAGATCGTTGGCGAACATGACCGCATCAAGATCGGGATTATTATCGAGGAGCTTTCTTGTAACGTCCATGCTGTCTTCGGTAAAGTCTCCGAAGACGATAAGATCATCCGTCACTTCCAGGCCATTCTGCGCCATTACCTCCGTATAGGCCTCAAGCCTCTCCCTGGCGTCCTTGTTGGTCTTGGGACCCGACACCAGACCGATCTTCTTGGCTCCGTGCTTCTCTATAAGATGAAGGAGAGCCCGTCCGAATCCGTTCTTGTTATCAAAAGTCACGGAAGGATAACCTTCCACTTCCGCAAACAGGGTAACTTTGGGGACATCGGGAAGATCATCCAGGAACTTCTTCTGAAGATCGATCTCCGCACGCGACCCTATCGTTCCGAGCAGGATATAGAGGATATCTATGTTGTTCTCGTTGGGAAGAGAGAATACCGAATTGTACTGATATTCGAATTCTATATCTTCGCTCCTGCCGTCGGGCTTACCTATATAGTGACCGGGGTAGATGAACAGATTGGCATCTAACGCCCTGGCTGCCAGTTCGGCGCCCTTGCAGGCCTGATTCGAAAAGTAATTATTCAGGTCATCTACCAGAAAACCGATATTGAGCCTCTTGCTCATCTCCTCTTATCCTCGCTTATCTTTATTCCTTGTTGCCTGACTTATAAGTACTGTACATGCCGTCAGCTACGTGACGTCCGCAGTCGTCCCTTACCTCTATAAGGAAAGTACAGATGGTATGTCCCTTCTTCCTCTCGTATACGGTAGCCGTCAGCGTGGAGCCGTCAAGGCCGGGCTTGAAGAAATGAAGCTCAGAACTTAGAGCCACTGCTTCCTCTCCCCTGGATGCGTGGTAACATCCGATGGCTATGTCGCAGAGAGCGGAGATAGTGCCGCCGTGGACCATGCCCCTGGGATTTAAGTGATCCTTCGTTATCTTCATGTCTACGGCTACGCTTCCGTCGTTGCCTACACGCACCTCATGGACTCCGAGGTAATTGGCAAGACCTGCTTCGCCTTCCTTGATACCGAGTAACTGTTCGATCGTCATAAGATCACCGCCTTTGCCGTATATTTTGATGAAAGTTTCCTAAGAAAACAAAAAGACGCATAGCAATGCGTCCGTACAAAACCGCTCTGCATATGAGTACCGGCCTCTCTCAAGTCCTTCATGGCATTGACACATCCGCTGTACTTATCCATAAGCGTTTCTCCTTTTGGGATCTACTATGATTATACTATCAATATTCCTTTATGTGTAGGACACATGTTACCGTAATGTAAATGTATTATTTATATAGACGGCGATATATTAAAATGTGAATTGATGGGAAGGTATGACAATAAGATAAAGGCTATCTCAGCGTCCCTTGCATTGCTCTTTGCTGCAGGAACGTCAGTCGGATGCAACCTGTTGCATCCGGGGGATACTTCGCCGTCAAATACAGTCTTCGCTTCAGATGCGATGCCTTCCGATACATCCGATACGACTCCTTCTTCAACTGAACCTTCAGAGACTACCGTCTCAAGGGAGACTACGGTCTCTGTCCTTCTGGGGCAGATCCTGACTGAACTTACGGGAGATACGGTAGACCCCGAGTCCTGCTACGAAGACGCCTGTCTCATAGTATCCGGGACCAAGACGGTAAACGGCTGTATAGAGGAGTTCATATCCTCTCCGGAGTTCACATCTTTAAACATCGACGACGAACTGTTTGTCAGAAAGTGCAGTCTTGCATTTCGAGGAATACCCGCAGGAGACTATACGGTAAGGTTCCTGACAGGCATGATGACCGACGGCATGACCCGCGCGGAAATGGCCGACCTTATAATGCAGAACGAGTATTTCGGCGAGACATGCTCCGCTTACGGTGTTCTTCCCGCATTCGACGTAGACCGCCACCTGGAGATAACGGAGTGGTACGACGTGATAAATGCCATAGGAGATACGACCGAGCCTATGACCATAGGGGGAGTCATCCCCTCCGAGACTACGCTCGAAATGCTCTTCACCGCCATGGATACCTTAACGGAAGCAAACCGCGACTTCGGCTTCATGCTGCTGGACATAAATACAGGTGAGGGCATCGTCTATAACATTGACCAGAACTTCTACACCGCAAGTTCCATCAAGGGGCCTTTTGCCGCCAGCTTTGCCAGCAACGATCCCGAGGGGGCTGCTTCCTGGGAAGGTACGATCACCAATATGCTGGTAAATTCCGACAACGACGCTTACACGGTTCTCAACAATCAGTACAGGAGAACATATATACAGGAATGGTGCGAGGAGATCGGCATAGATCCCGAACCCTTCCGCTATAAGTATCCTCACGTCTCCACCAGGATGATGACCGCACTCTGGGTACGTTCATACCAGTTCTTCGAGACGGAGGAATTCGGCCCCACTGCAGGGGTATGGTTCGAAGATCCCGCATACTCCCTTATCCACAGCGAGCTGGGAGAACAGTATGTCACAAGGTCCAAGGCAGGATGGCTCGTAGACGAGGATCCTACCCACACCACTACGGTAGACGGCGGCGTGGTATATGCGAACAACGGGCCCTATGTAGTAGTCATAATGAGCAAGGTCCCAAGGGATATCGAGCCCCTAAGGCCGCTGCTTCAGGCTCTCGAAGCATTTCACTTCGCACTTTAAGGCTTTATCTTCTGATAGTAGAAGCAGGCGAGCTGTGTCCTGTCCCTCAGGTCGAGCTTGGACAGAACGGAACTCATCATATTCCTGACAGTACCTTCTCCCAGGAACATCTTCTCGGATATCTCCTTGTTGGAAAGGCCTTCCGCCACCATCTCTATGAGCTCCTTCTCCTTATCGGTTATACCGTAGGAGTCGTAGTCGAACTTCTCTTTCCTGTTCATAAGGTCGGGGAGCTTTTCTACTATCTTGCCTCCGAATACTATCTGGCCTCCGCGGACCGCCCTGACGGAAGACGCCAGAGTGGCGCATTCCTGCTTCAGTATATATCCGGATGCTCCCAGGCTCAGTGCCTTATTGATATATTCGTCATCGAGGAACGTAGTAAGGAATAAGATCTTTATATCCTTGTTGCCCGCGAGTATCTTCTCGGCAGCTTCGATGCCGTTCATGCCGTCCATCCTTATATCCATGACGATAACGTCGGGAGCATCTTCTCCCAGCGCCCTGTCGACGGCCTCTGCGCCTCCGGAAGCGACTCCCGTTACTTCCATATCACCTTCAGCTTCAAGTATTACCTTCAGCGCTCCCGATACGAGGGGATCGTCATCTACTATCAAGACTCTCATTGTCATTCCTTTCCCTTAGGCAGAGTTGCAAGTATGGTAAAGCCCTTCTCATCGCTCAGGACGGATGCTCTTCCGCCTGCGCCCGATGCTCTGGCTCCGATATTCTTAAGGCCTATGCCGGTGCCTTCCGACAGGCTGTCGTCACTAAGGTCGAATTCCCTTACGGGATTACTGCCGTTGTCGAATACCTTTATCCTCCAGAAGGTATTATTCTCTGTAACTTCGATAAGGACCTTATCTCCGGAGGAGTACTTGGAGATATTTGTCACGGCTTCCTTTATTATGCCCAGAACGGCACTCTTTGTCTTGTTGTCTGCGGGAGATTCGATAGAAGTCTTTACCTCCACCTCAAACTTCTCCGAGATGGTCTTGGTAATGTCATTTATTCCGATAGACAGGTCTATGGAATCGTCGTGGAGCTCGTGGACACTCTTTCTTATTCCCGTCATGGCAAGATCCAGCGTCTCACCTACCGACTCCAGCTGCGCTCCTACGACCGGATCCTTGTTGATTATCTTCACGGCCTGGAGCTGGACTATGACCCTGGTGATCATGTGGCCTACGTTATCGTGGATCTCACGGGCTATCCTGTTGCGCTCCTTGAGCCTTGCCACATAGATCTCGTTGTCGGCATTCTTCATTATCTCCTCGCCGAGCCTCCTGGCATTGGAGGAAGCGATCCTGGCCTCGTCGTACTTATCCGTAAGTATCTTCTCGGTTACTTCGAATCTTACGGACTTAAATGCCATGTATACCCCTATGGCGGATATGACGGCTATCGCAAAAGCCGTTATGTGGTTCCTTTCGAAAAAGAATACCGATCCCGTCAGAAGGGCTGCCGCCGCTATCTTAAGGCTGCTCTTCCCGGAGGAAGAAGATACAACGCCGTAGGTTGCCATCGGCACGGCCACGATGAGCCTGGGATAGAAGAATACGGAGATAAGAAGCGCTGCTGCGATCACATATGCCCATATGCGCTCGGATCTGATCTCCGTAATAGCGAATATAATAAGCGCCAGGAGGATACTTGCGACATCAGCGCCGACAACGGCCCCGCTTAGAGACAGGACCGTTATCAGGACTGTTGATATCAGTAATATTGTTTTATCAGCAAGGCGCCAGTTCATGGACACATTATAGCATTAAGAACCGACTCTGCTGAGCCTTGAAGACTTGATCATCATGGCAAGAACCGACATCGCAATAGCGAAGAGAAGTTCAATGCCGAGGCACAGGATGAGCTTATCCGCATCGTAGGAGATACCTGTTCCCGAGATGGTCATATTGTCCGCATAAGACATCCAATAAAGGGGCATGAACTTCGCTACGTTGAGAAGTGCCGGGCTTAATACGCTCATGGGAACGAAGACGCCGCATATAAAGCTCATTGCAAGAGACAGGATATTCGTGACCATGGTAAGCGTATTCTGCTGGATGTTGAAGGATGTGATAAGGGATGTAATAGAGCATCCTACCAGCATGGCGATAAAGCTGTTTGCAAGATAGAGCCACCAGTAGTCCTTATAGACAGAGGTATCGTGTCCGACCGCCCATGCTACCACGGAGAAGATCACCCAGATGACTACACCGGAGGTCATAAGGCCCATCGTATTCGTAAGGCTTATGTTCTTTTTCTTAACGGGGGATGTAGATACGCGGTCCCTGATGACCTTGGTATCACTTACGATGATGACGTGACCGATGCCGAGGGACAGGCATCCGATGATCAGATATCCGAAGAACTGGTGAAGGTAGAATACTACGTTATCCATTCCTCCTACAATGTTCTCATCCTCGGAAGTAAGGACATATGCATGTGTCTGCTCCGAGAGAAGATCCTTAGCCTTGCCTACAGCTTCAGCTTCGGAATATCCCATCTCACGGTAATCGCGATATGCATCGATATAGTCGTTTACCATCTTGTTGACTGCATATGTGAGTCCTCCTGACTCAGAGCTCGTCGTGTATGTGAGCTTCACTCCGCCGTCGTTCTCCACGGACTCCTCGAAGCCTTCCTCTATATCCATGTGGTATTCGGTCACCTGGAAGAAGACAAGATCCAGTACCCTGCTCTCTTCCTTGCCGGCATAATCCTCGACCTCGTTCTCCTGTGAGAGATAATCGATGAGGCCGCGGCTGAGCTCAGAACCGTCGTTATCCGTATAGCTGATCTTGTAGCTCCTCTTGAACTCGTAGTCGGAAGAACCCATGGAGGATGCTGACGCTACAAGTCCGAAGATCATGGCAAGGAATATCACCAGGTATATGACAACGCCTATGCAGTTGCTCTTCAAAAGGCGAAAGAAATTCTTATAAAGATGCATACTTTTCCCTCCTTAAGATGATGGTGCCGATGATGATGAATACGATCGAAGCACCGACGATCTTAGCCATGTTGGTATAAAAATCAAGCGGCTGATCGAAGAGCGCCATCCTGTAGAATGCCAGGTTCATGACGGTCGCAGGATTGATGTCGTTGATGATGGGGCATACCTTCTCGATGGTGCCGGGAAGAGTATTGATCATCTCACCGCTAAGAAATACCGAGAGCATCAGTACTGCCGTAGTCTTATTAGCCCTGTTCTCGAGAGTACCCTTGAAGATAAGTCCGCAGATGATGCCGAAGCTTATCGAGAAGATATTGGCAGCTACGGTGAATAAGATGAGCTTAAGAGGATCGGATCCCAGATCAACATTGAATACGGTACTCATTACAGCTAAGTGTATACCGCAGATAACAAGCGCCGGGATAAGCCTTGCAAGGAATGAACATACCAGCATCTTGCTCTTCTTCTCGGGAGAAGCAGAGAACCTCATGGCCTCGCAGGATACATCCGCCTTAAGGTCGCTTACTATAGCCGCTCCACCCGTGGCATTGAAGAAGATACCCATAACAAACGAGCTGTAGAAATACCAGCTGTATACATTAGGATCACCCGAGAAGGCATCTTCCCTGGACTTCGTATATTCCTTCATCTCGCCGGAGTCTTCCAGGATCCTCATGGCTGCCTGAGGATCCTTCTCCATAGCATCCATAATGACTTCAAACTTATTCCTGTAGGTATTTGCTACCGACTGGGCAACGACAGCTGCCGTAGCCGAATGGTCATTGCTCAGGAAGACCTCAATACTGTCGTCACTTACGACGAACATAGTCTCTATATCATTTGCCTTGATCTTCTCTTCGGCTTCTTCTCTTGTAAGGCCTTCCTGAAGGTCAAAGTAATGCTCTTCACTCGACTCGTCAGCCATGCTCCTGATGACTTCTTCAAACCCTGCCGTGAACTCGCTGTCGTCCTCGGCTATGATCACCGTCTTATGGGGATCGATGCTGTTGATCATGTCATAGACGCTTCCGAAAGTGACATACATTGCTGTCATGAGCGCTAACGGGAAGACCAGGCTCCAGAACAGGAACATAACGTTCCTCAGATTCTTTAAAAGATAATACTTGAACATCTTCCTATCCCCTTTACTCGTCGCGAAGTTCCTTGCCCGTGAGCTCAAGGAATACATCATTGAGCGTAGGCTGCTCGGAGAATATCTTCTTCATGGAATAACCGTTGTCCTGAAGGATATTCACTATATCTATTACATTGTGCTTTCCGGATCCGGCTTCCACCTTAAGTACATTATCCTTATATTCGGCGTTAAATACATGAGGGAGCTCTCCTATCTTATCGAGGATCTTATCCTCAAGACCCGCAGTCTCGATGGTGATGATCTCGCTCTTCTTGATCATGCCCTTGAGCTCATCGATGGTACCTTCCGCGATAACGTGACCCTTGTCTATGATCGATAACCTGTCGCAGAGCTGCTCTACTTCTTCCATGTAGTGGGATGTATAGACGATGGTCGCACCGTTCTTTCTAAGCTGCTCGATACCTTCGAGGATCTTGTTACGGCTCTGGGGATCTACTGCTACCGTAGGCTCGTCGAAGAATATGAGCTTAGGCTTATGAGCTATGCCGCAGGCGATGTTAAGTCTTCTCTTTAATCCTCCGGAGAGCTTCTTGGGGCGGAACTTAGTAAAATCATTAAGTGCTACGAAGTCGATAGCTTCCTGTACATACTGCTTTCTCTTAGCCTTATCCTTGATATAGAGACCGCAGAAGAAATCGATGTTCTCATAAACGGTGAGCGTATCGTATACTGCAACTTCCTGAGGGACTACGCCGATATCCTTCTTGAGGTCATAAGACTTAGGCGTCATCTCCTTGCCGAATACCGTTATCTTGCCCTTATCGAAGTCCAGAAGTGAGAGGATGCAGTTGATGGTCGTGGACTTACCGGATCCGTTGGGTCCCAAAAGTCCGAAGATCTCTCCTTCCTTCACCTTGAGGCTAACGTTATCAAGAGCGATCAATTCCTTATATCTCTTTACGAGTCCGTCTACTCTTAAGATCTCTGACATGTTTCATGTCCTCCTTTTTCCTTATGGTGCTATTATGCTTCAACACCGTTTAGGATTTTAGTGAGGTCAATCACTTTGGTCAGATGACATTTGTCATTATCGTCTGTCGATCAGCTTGAATATAGGCTTCTTTATCAGATTGCAGAGATGATGAAGCGGAACAGAAACGATAAATGCTATGGCAAAAGATGCCAGGAAAGCAGTAAAGACTATCCAGCGCACCTTGAAACCCCATAAAGGAAGGACAGTGATGAGGATATACTGGATACCGACATGTGTCATATAGATAAAGAGACTGTACTTGGAGATGATATCGAGCGCTTTCGACTTGAACTTCACGCGAAGACCGATCCAGAAGAAGATCAATGCACCGAAATTGACAAACAATACGACAGCCGCATTCTTAAGGAGTGATTCCTCCTCGTATATCAGATACATAAATACGAATGACAATAAAGGAAGAAGCAGCATCAGATAGTTGAGCCAGTAATTCTTCTTGTAGAAGGAACGTATCCTGTCCCTGTAAAAATGCATAAGAACTCCCAGCAGGAAGAAGTGCGCGGTAGCACCCATAGGGAGCGAACGGGCGTAGACGATATCGTATATCAGCGCGGCGACATAGATGACAAGATAAGATACCGTGAACCGCGTCTTATCCCCTGCCGCTATCTTATAGGCTATAAAATAGATAATGAAAAGAAGGATCAGAACTTCTATATACCATCCTGCAAATACGACGGGAGAGAAATGCAGAAGACCGTTTATCGTGCCCTTTAAGGTATTTGGCTCACCTTCTACGTTGTAGAAATGGAATAATATCCTATAGAGGATCTCTACCATGAAGTACGGAATAAGAATGTTGGCAAACTTCTTTATCACGTAGCTTGCACTTATCTTTTTGCCCCATGTCGTAAAAGCCATGGAAAAACCGCTCAGGAAAAAGAACACGCATACGCACACGCGCCCATATTCACGCATAACATTGCTGTTACTGTGAGCAAAGACCACGAGGATGCAAAGGATAGCCTTCAGCCTTGCAGTCTGTTCCTTAGATAGAAAATCGTGTTCCATAAGATACCCTCTTCATGGTCTATTATAACAAAATATGCCATTCGGATTCCGAATGGCATATTCTTTGTTCTTTCTGTCGCTGTGTCAGGCTGTTACGATCTTGCTGGCATCGCCTAAGTTGTGACGGTCAGTAGCTTCCTGACGCATCTTGTACTTTAAGATCTTACCTGCGGCGTTCATGGGGAAGCCGTCAACGAAGTCTACGTACCTGGGGATCTTATGCTTAGCCATATGAGTCCTTACATACTCCTTGATCTCCTCTTCGGAAGATTCCTCGCCTTCCTTGAGGACTACTGCGGCAAGGATCTCCTCACCATAGTCGGCATCAGGAACACCTATTACCTGAACATCCTTGATCTTGGGGTGAGTATAGAGGAAGTCCTCGATCTCCTTGGGATAGATATTCTCACCGCCTCTGATGATCATGTCCTTGATACGTCCCGTGATCTTGTAGTAACCGTCCTCAGGACGTCTCATCGCAAGGTCTCCTGAATGGAGCCAGCCGTCCTCGTCGATAGCGGCTGCCGTAGCCTCGGGCATCTTGTAGTAACCCTTCATGATGTTATATCCGCGGGCACAGAACTCACCTGCGACACCGTCGGGAAGTTCCTCACCCGTCTCGGGGTCTACGATCTTGGTCTCGACACCGAAGAGGGAAGGTCCGACAGTATTTACTCTCTGCTCTATAGTATCCGTCGTCTTGCTCATGGTAGTAGCGGGAGATGCCTCAGTCTGACCGTATGTGATAACGATCTCGGGCATATGCATCTTCTCGATGACCTCTTCCATGGTCTTGATGGGACAGGGTGATCCTGCCATGATACCTGTTCTCATGTGAGAGAAGTCTGTCTTGGGGAAGTTCTCATGTCCGAGCATAGCGATGAACATGGTAGGAACACCGTGGAAGCACGTGATCTTCTCCTGGTTGATGCAGTGAAGTCCCTTACGGGGTGAGAATGCCGTGATGGGGGACATCGTAACACCGTGAGTAACGGAAGCTGTCATCGCAAGTACCATACCGAAGCAGTGGAACATGGGAACCTGGATCATCATCCTGTCGTTGGTGGAAAGATCCATGCAGTCACCGATGGCCTTACCGTTATTGACTACATTGTAGTGTGTGAGCATAACGCCCTTGGGGAATCCCGTCGTACCGGATGTGTACTGCATGTTGCAGACATCGTGCTTATCTACAGTACGGCGGATCTTCTCTACCTCGGAGTAAGGAACGGTCTCTGCGATAGCGGGAAGGTCATCCCAGTGGAAGCAGCCGTCTACTCTGGACTCACATGTGATTATGTTCTTCAGGTAAGGAAGCCTTGCGGACTGAAGTTCGCCGGGCTTAGAATCCTTGAGCTCGGGGCAGATCTCGTTCATGATCTGGATATAGTCGGAATCCTTGAACTTATCGATCATAACGAGAGTATTCGTGTCGGACTGGCGAAGGAGATACTCGATCTCGTGGATCTTGTAAGCAGTATTGACTGTTACGAGTACGCAGCCGATCTTGGTCGCAGCCCAGAAAGTAAGGTACCACTGAGGTACGTTTGTTGCCCAGATAGCGATGTGATCGCCCTTCTTACAACCCATGGCAAGGAATGCCCTTGCAAGGTTATCAACATCGTCCCTGAACTCAGGATATGTTCTTGTATAGTCGAGCTCCGTATAACGGAAAGCATACTGATTGGGGAAGAGCTCGCAGATCTTGTCGAGAACATCGGGGAATGTGTAGTCCACCAGTGTCTCCTTAGGCCAGGGATAGTAACCCGTACCTCTCTTGTCTACCTGAAGCTCATTCTTCTTATGGGGCTTATACTGCTCCATGAATCCTGCGAAATGAGGTACTACGATACCTGCATCGAAGAGATCCTTGGACCATCTGTATACCCACTCAAGTGTGATGTAACCCTGGTAATTGATGGAATCCAGAGCCTCGAACATGGCCTTGATGGGAAGGTCACCTGTACCCATGAGCTTATAAGCAACCTTGTCGCCTTCCATGACGGAATCCTTGACGTGGGTATACTTGATAAGCTCGCCTAAGTTCTTGACAGTGACCTCAGGCGCCTCGTTCATAAAGCGGTAAGGATGGTGCATATCCCAGAGGGCAGCTACCTTACGGCTTCCGATGGAGTCTATTACCTTCTTGAGTCTCAAGGTATCGCAATAAACACCGTTTGTCTCGAGAAGGAGCGTTACGTTATATTCCTCTGCAACGGGAACGAGCTTCTTCATTGTCTCGATAACGACATTATCGTCGATCTCGCGTGAAGGCGCGGGATCGCGGTCGCCGAGTACACGGATGAAGCTCGCACCAACCTTATTGGCGAGCTTTGCATAAGCCGTTATCTCCTCGATGGCCTTATCTGTCGTCGCGGGATCGTATACGGGCTCGCCGGAGGATAGGCATGAGATCTCAAGTCCGAGCTTTCTTAGCTTAGCAACTGTTCCGTCGATATTCTCATCTCTGAAAGGAGGAGCCTTTACAGAGAAGATGTCTTCGCCGAGGCCTCTGATCTCGATACCGTCAAAGCCGAAATCCTTAGCCATCGAATAGATGTCCTGCCACGAGAAGTCGGGGCATGCCAATGTAGAAAAGCTGGTCTTCATTTGTTCTCTCACTCTTTATATCTTAGATTTTTGTGCACAAAAACACGTGTAGATGATATCAGAAATGCTCTCAACATTAAATTAAGAATCATTAATAAAAATAACCAAAAATCCTCATAATTAACCTTTTCTTTAACAAAATCCGCATTATTGATTAACCTTTGAAAGCTACTATGTCTGCGTAGGAACAAAACATTTCCGGAGGGGATAACTTATGACAAACAATATCAGAACGCCCGAAGCCGTACTCAAGGCTAAGGGAACTTTTCACCTTATCAAGACAGACAACAAGATACTGGTGGCACTCTTCGAGTGTCTGCTGTTCATACCAATATATTATGGGTGTCTCATCGCCCTTGGCATGGTATTGGGCCTGCTCGCGGGACTCTACCAGGGCTTTACGGGATCTTCCCTTACGCTTTTGGAGATCTCATCACAGGAATGGTTCATTCCCATCGACTTAAGCGCCAGGGTACTGCACACCATACTGATAACACTCTTTTGCATCGTATACCAGAAGCGCAAGATGGTCACGTTGGGATACACGAAGAAAGGTATCTTCTCCCAGTACCTGATGGGTCTTGTCGCAGGTCTTGTCATATTCTCCGCAGGTGTAGGTATCGCTGTAGTAACGGGAGCTGCTTCCGTAAGCGTCAACCATGACGGGATCAACGTTCCTTTATACCTGGCATTTATAGTCGGCTGGTTCTTCCAGGGCATGTCGGAAGAGATCATGTGCAGAGGATACCTTCTCGTATCCATGACAAGAAAACTTCCCGTTCCCGTGGCAGTACTCTTAAGCTCCCTTGCATTTGCCTGCATCCATCTGGGCAATAACGGACTGACGGTACTCGCATTCATCAACCTGACACTCTTCGGCATCTTCGCAGGTGCAGTATTCTTAAGGACAGGAAACATCTGGCTCGTGAGCGCCATCCACAGCATCTGGAACTTCGCTCAGGGCAACATCTACGGCATCCTTGTAAGCGGCGGCTTCACGGGCCCCAGGCTCCTTGATACGGTATTCGAACCTTCCAAGGAGATAATAAACGGCGGCGGCTTCGGCCTCGAGGGCGGCCTTGCCGTAACTATCGTACTTCTGATCGGCACTCTTATCACTGTCTTCTTCCCGAAGATCTCCAAGGATAAGACGGCAACCGCCTGATAACAGATAAGATATCTAAAGACAAAGAAGATCCCCGTCGCTGTAATGCGGCGGGGATCGTTATCTTTTGGTTTTTAATTTCCGGAAGTAAATTCCTTCACATAGGTATCTGTCTGTTCACTCGTCCACTTGGTAACGGATATTTTGTTCCTTACATACCTCTTGCGAAGGTCCATGCACTGCTGAAGATATTGAACGGTCGCATCCTTATCTATCTTGGATTCACCGCTCTGCCTCTCGCAGAATGTATACGGGATCTCTGTCACGGAAGAGAAGTGCGATGTCGCAAGGACTTCGATCATGATCTTCCAGCCTACGGGCCTCATATCGGCTCCGTCGATTATCTCCTTCCTGAACATGAAAAGACCGCTGGTGGGATCGGAGATCGGCCTTAAGCAGGGAAGCATCGCCTTACCGATATTTCTTGCACTGCCGGAGATGAGCTTCCTGTACCAGTTGAGTCCTCCGTCGCTTCCGCCCGGGATAAGTCTTGAAGGGATACACATATCAGCACCCTTGGTAAGTGCCACATACATGGGGAGCAATATCTCCGGCGGATGCTGAAGATCCGCATCCATGCAGGCCAGGTAATCACCGTCTGCGGCCCTGAAACCCATAAGGACTGCTGTTGCCAGTCCCTTCTCATTTTCTCTGTGTATATACTTAACGCGGGAATTCTCCTTGGATACCGCTTCCAGCACCTGCGGAGTCTCATCCCTGGAGTCGTCTACGAATAAGATCTCGTGATTGACCGACTCAAGTGCATCGTCGATCCTCTTTACAAGAGACCTGATATTATCTTTCTCGTTAAATGTAGGGATAACGATCGAAAGCTTATTCATCTGTTTACCCTCCGGATCAGAACTTTCCATCTGATGATAGCATAATCGGGCATGACCTCAAAGGGACCTTCCGGGGTCTTTATCCTTCTCGTTATATGCGTTCATCCTGGAAGATACGGCGCCCGCTCCGGCTCCGACGGCGGCGAAGAGCCCCAGCTCCAGAAGCTTTATAAAAGACCTTATGACGGCGATAAGAGCGGTGATGCAGGCAAGCACGATACCTGCCCAAAAGCACGGATGCCATACGAGACCTATAAGGATCAGTACTACGGACAGCGCCGACAGATACCAGAACCTTATAAAGAACCAGAACAGGAACCAGAGCATGAACTGCCCGGCGATATTTAAGATCCTCTTCATATCATCCCCCTCCCTTTATTTGATTATACAACCGTCCGCCCCCTAGTGATAAAATAATATTGATCAAACGGATATCAGGGGGAACTTACGATGAGGCTCGAAGACTTACTTGGATACGACGATATTGTTATACAGTGCCATGACAATCCCGACGCGGATGCACTGGCATCAGGTTATGCAGTCTACTGGTACCTGACATCCAAAGGTAAATCTCCCAGATTCATATACAGAGGTTCCAGGAAGGTCACCAAGAGCAACCTGCTCATCATGATCTCCGAGCTTAATATCCCCGTTAAATACGAACCCGAGTTCGAGGACAAGCCCGAGCTTCTTATAGCAGTGGACTGCCAGCCGGGACAGAAGAATATCTCTATCATCGAGGCAGGTACGGTCGCGGTAATAGACCACCATCAGGTAAACGGTACCAAGCCTCCCTTCTCTGACATAAGGAGCAATATGGGAAGCTGTTCCACCGTGGTATGGGATATGATAAGAGCAGAGGGGATCGACGTTAATACTGACGACTTCCTCCCCACCGCCCTTTACTACGGACTCTATACTGACACAAATAAGCTCACTGAGGTCAGCCACCCCTTAGACAGGGATATGATCGATGCCCTCCGTGCAGACAAGAGCCTTGTAAGGGAGATGAGCAACTCGAATATCTCCCTGGACGAACTGGAAATCACCGGCAAGGCGATCCTTGGCTACAACTACCTTGAAGAATACGAATGCCTCATAGTAGAGGCCGAAGAGTGCGACCCCTGCATCCTGGGTGTGATCGCAGACTTCGTGCTGGAGGCGGAGAAAGTAAATGTGTGCCTGGCTTATTTCGAGAGCCCCTATGAAGTCAAGCTCTCCATTCGAAGCTGCACTAAGGAAGTACATGCCGACGAGCTGGCAGCATTCCTGACCGACGGCATCGGCGGCGGCGGCGGACATCTGTTCAAGGCAGGCGGCACCATCCGTCCCGAGAAGATAGATAAGCCCGCGAAGGAAGTCCTTTATGAGAGACTCAAGGCTTACTATGACATGTATAAGATAATCTATGCGGAGCAGACCACCTTGAAGGGCGGTCTCAAGCCTTACGAAAAGATCCCTCTGCAGGTCGGTACAGTAAGGCTCAAGGAAATATTCCCCGTAGGAACCGTGGTAGAGATCCGTACCATGGAGGGTGATATCAACATCACCATAAAGGACGATACCTATCTTATGATCGGTATCGAAGGTGAGATCTATCCCATCACGGAAGAAAAGCTCAGGAAGAGTTATATAGATTTCGGCAAGGCCTACGAACATGAGTTCGAGTACATCCCTACCATCAAGAATACCCATACGGGAGAGAAGAGAAGCGTACCCGAATACGCTCACGCAGTCGTTGCCAAGAGCATAAGCAAGATCTACGCCAAGCCCCTGACTGAATACATCAAGCTCTTCACCGCCTGGGATAAGGAAAAGTATTATTCGGGCGTCCCCGGCGATTATATCGCCAGAAGGGACGACGACGAGCACGATATCTACATCATAAGCAAGGATCTTTTCTCCAGGCTCTACAGACCCTGGAAACGCTGATCAGATACCGTATCTCGTGCGATGGGATTCGGGGAGCTCTGCGCCGTTTAAGTACTCGTAGCCTCTCTCGACCAATTCCTCGCCCGTATACCTCTTGATAAATCCGACGACGTCCTTACCGTCATCCTCGTTATAGTAGCTGACGAAGAATCCGTCAGTTACCTTGTCATAGCCGAATGAATTAAAGACCGCCGTTATCTCATACCAGGTATCTGTCTCGATGGCCGTCGTTATCAGACCGCTCTGGATATATATCAGGCCCTCTTCTTCATCGTAATCTACGGATACTCTGACACCGTAGGCATTATAGTAATTTGTGATCTGCGTTACTCCTATCTGATTGAACTCTGAATCGAACCTGACCAGGGTGCTGTCACTGTAAACGACAAGGATCTGGTCTTCGCCGTTTATCTTGAAGCTTTCCATGTGGTATATCTGCCTTCCACCGGTAGACATGGAATGCTGTTCATCTCCGTCTTTATCGATACTTATGAGCGTATTATTATCCGTAATGAGCAGTGAATCGGAAGCACTGTCATATGCAACTTCCTTCATGCCGCCCCACGCATCAGGCAGATCGGGAACGATGATATCTTCTGTCTTGCAGTCGATCAACGCCTCATAACCCGTGTATGTCACATAGATCATGTCAGCTTCAGGGATATATACGGCTGCGCGGGAAGGGAATACTTCCACGCTGGCATCGACACCTGTTGAAAAGATATCACATCTGTCATTGGCAATATCATATAAGATGACCTGGCTCCGCCCGCCCTCGGCCATATAGAAACATAGATGATCCCCATACAACTCCGCGCCGTTGTTGGCAATGAATCCGCTTTCGGCTATCTCTATCTCTTCCTGATCCAGAGTATCAAGATCAACAGCTATAACCGATATACTGGAATAGGAATTCTTCGTTACATAAACCTTGTTCTCACGTATACCGGCAAAAGTATATGTGGAATCCACATCATAACCCGCCAGTTCCACTTCTCCCATAAATGAATTATCAACAGTATCTACTACTTCGAGATAGATCCCTTCTCCGAATACGGAGTTATAGATGACCAGTTTTCCGCCGTCCAGATCGAAATCATAGCTGTTATGTTCGATCGACACCATGTCTTCGGTAAGTACGATATCATCATTACAGGCTCTTGCGTCGTAATACATTATGCAGTCGCTGAGATCCCTGACAATATAGATCCCGTTATTTACCTTTGCTTCAACGATATTGTCGATGAGAGGATTATAAACAGCGATGTCATTACTGTCATAAGACAACGGGAATACCAGCTTGCCGCCCTGGGTGATCATCATGGGATTACCGTCGGAATCCCTGTCGCTGATATCCACGATATAATCATCCAGGTAAAAGGTACGGGATACTTCACCGGTATCGAGATCAAAGATACTGCACAAAGTATCAGAACTGCAGCATATTCCATACCCGGATCCCACCTCGATCATGGAAAGGTCGACTCCGTGCCCGACATAGTCAAAAGGGCTCTCCCATATAAGAGACAGGTCCGTGACATCGATCTTCTTGATGATCGCATGGTTCTCACTGTAAAGCTCCACTTCCGATACTCCGTAAGTTGAGTGGTACTCCGTATACTCGGAATAACAGAAGTTGCCGTCAGACAGCCACATGACCTTTGTTATAAGGTTAGCTGTCGGCTCGGTATAGGATACATCTCCGGTAACAAGATCGATGATACAGACGGAATATACAAGAGGAGCATCGACGCCGATATCTGATCCCAGCAATGCGAGCTTCGTTCCCTCACTGTTCGCATAGGCACGTACTACGCCGTAATCCGTTCTGAATCCGTATGTATTTTCCACGCTGCCGTCTTCATTGTTAAGGACATATACGGTGCTGTCGTTGGCGACTATAGCGCAGCAGGAATCACCGATGACGGGAGGGTCCGCAAGAGAGAAACCGTAATGATCCAGCTCAAAAGACCATATCTCTTCCCCATCGTTCACATCGTACACGTTATTCGTGTAGTAATCGCCGACCAGCA
The DNA here is from genome assembly GCA_900176545.1 of Oscillospiraceae bacterium. Taxonomy (GTDB): domain Bacteria; phylum Bacillota; class Clostridia; order Saccharofermentanales; family Saccharofermentanaceae; genus Saccharofermentans. The sequence continues at coordinate 214,468 of FWXP01000002.1, read as the reverse complement.
GCTTCTCGTCATCGAGAAAGGTCATCCTCTCGATCATCGAATCACAAGGCGGCACCGTCATGAGAAGTTCATGCGATGTGGTGTCCCACACGTAGATATTATTGGCACTGTCCCTGCCTGCCAGCCTGTCACCTTCCTCATTCAGGCAATAGTCTTCTATGACTCCGGGCATATAGTAATTCCACATATGGTCGACGCTGATGCCCTCAAGGGTATCATAAGCGCCTGTGGAATCGGCAAGGGCACGCATGGTCTGAGGCGTCATGGGAGAATCGGGAAATCCTTCCGGCACTGAGGCCAGAGCAAGATGCAGCGCTTCTATCCTGTCACCTTCCTGGTAGAGCCTTCGGGACTCGTTGGCCAGGAGCTGGGATCTTCTTCTCATTGCTTCCTGAAGGCTGTTCTCTATCTGCCGGCTCGTGTTGAACCAGTACATACCGAAAGCCAGCATAAGGGAAAATATAAGAGCAGCAAGAAGAGCGGCACGCCTTATGCGGTATGCTCTTCTCCTGTTCATGAGCTCATCGTACGAACACCCTATGATCGCAGATGCGAGCCTGGGAAGCTCTTCCTTATCCGCTTTCTTCATGGGAAGTCGGTAATCGCATGACAAAGGCTCCAGAGGTGCTTCTATCGTATGTTCTACGCCGTTCTCATCAGTAAATGTTCTCTCACGGGTCAGGAGAACCTTCGGGATGACATCCTGTGGCTCGCCTCCTGCAAGCACCGTAAGGACATGATCCTTTGAATGCGTACGAAGGAAATATTCTATCTCCCTCTTGACCCAGAATGACTCCTTTGTGTTCTCGGAACATATGACTATAAGGTAATCGGAATTCTCCAGCGCATTGGAGATGGTCTCCGTAAGGTCACTTGTGATGGGAAGTTCATCCTTATCACGAAAGATCCTCTCTATCCTCTTCTTACCCGTTGTCTTTCTTATCTTATCCGGAATATGAAATCTCTCCAGAGACTTCTGGACATGCGCGGCAATCTTTGAATCAAGGTCCGCATGCCTGTACGAAATAAACGCATTATAACTGTCTATCATGAAGATTCCCCTCTAATACCTTAGCTTCCACCCCCTAAGTATAACATCGATTGACTTATATTTCCGATACTAATAACATAAAAACATGGCAAAGATACTTATAGTCGAAGATGATGAGGATATAGGGGATATCCTCTCCAGAGAGCTCTCCAAGGAAGGCCATGAGATACACCGCGCTTATTCGGGCACGGAAGGAAGGATCATGTTAAAGACCGATCCCGATCTGATCCTCATGGACCTGATGCTCCCGGGAATGACCGGAGAGGAGCTTATCTCCCACGTTACCGACAATACTCCCGTTATCGCAGTAAGTGCCAAGTCCTCTACAGACGATAAGCTGACGCTCTTTGAGAAAGGCTGCGTAGATTACATAACAAAGCCTTTCGAGATAAGGGAGCTCAAGGCAAGAGTTAAGGTCGCTCTTTCCAACTCCGCCAAGAAAAAGAATACACCGGTACTTACCGCGGGTGACATAGAGATGGACACGGAGTCCAGGATCGTATCCGTATGCTCCTGTGCAGTGCGTTTCACGAGAACGGAGTATGCCATATTGAAGATCCTTATCTCCAACAAGGGACGCGTAGTGAGCAAGTCCCAGATACTGGACCTTATAGAGCAGGACACCCCCGACTGCATAGACGAATCCTCCCTTAAGGTGCATATAAGCAACATAAGGAAGAAGATAAAAAGCGCGGGCGGCACTGACTGTATCGAAGCCGTCTGGGGCATAGGCTTTAAGATAGCGTCTTAACACTATACTAACCAATCTTACCTGTTTCTTAACTTAACCCGTAACATGCCTTCCTGTATCCTTGAAGCATGGAGGATAAACTATGGAATACGTACTGGAAACAGAATCGCTTTGTAAGAGATACGGCAAGACAAGGGTCCTTCAGGATATCTGCCTCAAGATACCTAAGGGCTCGATCTACGGCCTCGTCGGTAAGAACGGCGCAGGCAAGACTACCCTCATGAGGATAATAACGGGGCTCCAGGCTCCTACGTCGGGCACATACACCTTGAGCGGAGTAAAGAATACCGACAGAAAGATAACTACCGTACGAAGAAGGATGGGCGCTCTCGTGGAGACTCCGGGTCTTTATAAGAACCTTTCCGCTTACGACAACATAAAGCTTCAGTACATCAATCTGGGACTTACTTCCTACGACACGATCCCCGACCTTCTAAAGCTCGTAAACCTTGAAGATGCCGGCAAGAAGCATGCAGGCAAGTTCTCCCTCGGCATGAGGCAGCGCCTGGGTGTTGCCATCGCCATGTGCGGCAATCCGGATATCCTGGTCCTGGACGAGCCCATAAACGGTCTTGACCCTCAGGGAATAATAGAGATGCGCGAAATGCTCCTCAACATAAATAAGGAAAGATCTACTACGATCCTGATATCCAGCCACATCTTAGACGAGCTCTCAAGGCTTGCTACGGACTACGCCTTCATAGACAACGGCAGGATACTTCAGACATTAAGCGCAGAGGACCTTCTGCGCAAGACTACAAAGGCAGCCCGCCTTACCGTAAGCGACACCAAGGCCATGTGCCGCGTCCTGGACACCATGGGACTTCGCTACGAAGTATCCTCCGACGGCACTATCGAGGTCTTCGGAGATATCAATATCACCCGGACAGTACATGAAGCGGATAAGGAAAATGTCGAGATCTTTAAGGTGCTGGAGAACGACGAGACCCTCGAAGCTTACTTCATGAACCTTGTAGGAAACGGCGGGGAACAGTCATGATAAGACAGCTTCATATAACACTATATAGACTCACAAGGAGCAAGAGCACCTGGATACTGCTGTTCTTCCCATGCTTCTGGGGGCTCTTCACGGTCCTCACCACTTATCTGTCAGAGAACCTCTACATGTACGCGGTGACCGAGAAGACAGACCCGAGAAGCTTCTTCATTCACGGGATACTTATAAGTGCCGTCTTCATTTACCTTCTTATCGACAGGGAAAAAGGAAGCGGCGGCTGGCGCAACAAGGTATCCGTAGGCGTTAAGAGACATTGGATCTTCCTAAGCTCCTGGCTCGTCTCTGTCGTCTTCTCCGTCATAGCTTCATCTCTTGAGATACTGGCGGTAAGACTATGCATCAAGCTCATGGGAAGGACGGGTACCAAGCTCTTCAAGATACCTGATACAAGATCTTGTGTCTTGATCCTGTTCTGGACGGCAGCCTTTGCGTCCCTCTTTGTCCTTGTCGACACTTACTTCAGCATAAAGTTCTTCACTCTGGTACTGACCCTGTCGATGTTCTTCGTATTTATCCTGATCGGCATCGTCTGCAAGGACAAGCTCGAGATCCCGTACAAAGAATCCGTATACGATACGGAATCGGATGAATACACATACCAAGAGAATCCGAATTATGTCACCGGCGATGCTCGAAAAGTCCTTATCTATATGCGAGACAGATCTCCCGAGACAGCCTTCTACGGCAGTGTAACGAAGCACGTCTTCAAGATCCAGCGTGAGATCACCGTTGTATTCTTCGCAGCGGGTGTGGTCGTAGGCGTCCCTGCTTTTAAGCGAAAGGAGTTGGTCTGATATGAAAAAGATAATAAGCGGATTCTTCTTCAGGGCCATGAAGGCGATCGAGCTGTGGATCTTTGTCATACTCCTGATCTTTATGACCTTTATGAATACAGATGCTGATCGTATGAATAGAAAAGCTGCCCTTAAGGCCGATTATGAACTTCCTTTCTCAATTGAAGAGACTTACAAGATCTACGGCTACGGCGGGAACCATACCCACGAGCTCGATAAGAATATCTTTGAAAAGATAGACGCATTGCTCGAAAATATCACATATTCATCTTTTATCTCGCTTATCGCAACACCTCTCTTCACGCTGTACTTCATGGGAAAGATGTTCTCGGGAGGTGCCCTTCGCAACCTTATAACATGCGGGCACTCAAAGGCGGAAGTCTATCTGGCCTCTCTCCTGTTCGGGGCCATTATCACGATATCATTCGATGTCCTGGGCATACTATCCACATCCGCGGGAATACTGATACGCGGATACAAGATCCCGCTGTTGATTCCTTTTCTTATAACATTTCTGCTCTATTCCCTCCTTCTGCACCTGACGTTCCTTACCCTGTCGGTATCCATCCTCTTCATATCGGGAAGATCCATGGTATCCCTGATCGCAGTATCCGGGATAGTGGTCGTACTCTTTACCGGGTCTGCAGGGGTCACCATGGCGTCACTTCTTGTCCCGGAACGCCGCCTGGAATTTCAGAAGATAAGAGAGTACAAAGATCAACACCCCGACAGCGTGATCGAACTGAATTACAGCTTCGACGCCAAGGACTTCAGCGATATCTACCAATTCACGATTGACGGAGAACCCATGGACGAGGATATATACCTGGGAAAGCCGGAACATAATCACATAAAAGGGCCCGCCAGGAAGTTCCTGATAGCTACCCTATATGCAAATCCCGCTTGCGGAGCCATCCTGGGCACGCTCGTCGTATCGCATTATAAGATCTGGAGCTACGGTCTCTATCCTGTCTTCTGTCTTAGCAATGTAGCATGGATAGCAGTTACGGGATCAGCAGGATATATCGTATTCCGAAGGAAGGAACTTAACTGATATAATCGGGATATGCTGATACCCATACTTCTTTCAGTCACATTAGCCCTGATCCTCTTAGCGGCTCTGTACAAGATCCGCATCTTAAGGCGCGGCTACGACGAGCTTACCGAGAATATCAAAGATCAGGTATCAGGTAAGACAGGTATCCCTATAGCTCTTACTACAGCAGATCCCAAGGCAAGAAAATGCGCGGAGACACTTAACCGTGAACTTCAGATATTAAGAGAAGAAAGAAGCAGGTTCGAAGGCGGCAACAGGGCCGTCAAGGATGCGGTAACGGGTATCTCCCACGACCTTCGAACTCCCCTTACTGCCATCAAGTCATACTTGGAGATGATCGAGGAAGAGCCTGACGAAGAACTGCGTAAAGAGTATCTCGCCAGGATAAGGAGCAGGACTGATGCCCTGTCGGAACTGACGGAAGAGCTCTTCAAGTACACGACTTCCTCGGATCAGGCAAACCGCATTCCCGAAGAAGAGTCAGAAGATCAGGATATCAGGAGGATCCTCGAAGAATGTCTCATATCTTTCTACGCGGCCTTCGGTAAGAAAGGTATCGAACCCAGGATAACGATGCCCGATGCTCCTGTCATTGCAAGATGCAGGAGAAAAGACGCCAACAGGATATTCGAGAATATAATCGGCAACGCACTCAAGTATTCTGAGGGAGACCTTACGATAGTTCTCACTAAGGACGCGTCGGTGACCTTCGAAAATCCTGCCCCCTCCCTTACTCCCCTCACGGTATCCAAGCTCTTCGACAGGTACTATACGGTAAATGATGCCGAAGGTTCCACCGGCCTCGGATTCTCCATAGCAAAGGAATTGATGGAGAAGAACGGCGGCAGTATAGAAGCCTCGCTCACGGGAACTGATCTTCGGATCGAATTAAATTTTGCCCGATAAACGGCAACTTCTTCATTTATCTGTTACAATAGTATGTGAATGAAACAGGCGAGGTTACTTCTATGAGACTTGTTGGGTTTGTAAGTTTTCTTCAAGAACCGCTTAATGAATTTTTTGCCAAGGTGCGCCCTGAATCCGGTCGCGCATTCGATCCCGAGGGCGAACAGGAGTACCTGACGGATATCGCCGGTAACTTCAGACACTTCTGGGTCATGATGGATGACGACCAGGAGATAATAGGCTCCATTGCCATAAGAGATCTCAAGTTCGACGAGAAGTATAAGGAAGTCCTTCACAGGAACTGCGGAGAGATCAAGTGCTTCTACCTCCTCAAGGAATATCACGGACAGGGTTACGGCAAAGAGATGATGAGATTTGCCATCGACCAGGGAAGATCCTTCGGATATAACTGGCTCTACTTGGACAGCATCGCCAGCAAGAGTGAAGCAGCCATCGCCATCTATAAGCAGTTCGGCTTCGAAGAGATCACAAGATATAACGATAACGAACACGCAGACGTATTCATGAGATTAAAGCTTTGATATTCACTTGATTTTCACCTCTAATTGCACTATGATTGCAATTAGAGGTGAAAATATGATAAAAACTACCGCGATATTGAACGATGAATACTCCTCCTATGCAAATCCCGGAGCCAAGATATCCCGTTTGGTCCGTGACGGAGTACTTATCCCGATCATAAACGGATTATATGAGACCGACAGAGGTACTCCCGGACATTGCTTTGCGGGACTGATCTACGGACCGTCTTATCTGTCGTTTGAATACGCACTTTCATTGTATGATCTTATCCCTGAAGCGGTATATACATACACCTCTGCAACCTGCCTCAAGAAAAAGAAAAAACGATATGATACCCCCTTCGGAACATTCACATACCGAGATGTTCCGGTAAGTGCATTCTCATACGGGAACATACTGCACGAAGAGAACGGGATGCTCTTCTTTGTCGCATCTCCGGAGAAAGCGATATGCGATATCCTGTACTCCCGTCCGCCTTGTGCAAACAAAAAAGAATTACGACAGCTTCTTTTTGAAGATCTTCGTATCGATGAAGGAGCGTTCAAGAATACCGACCACGCCGCGATGACAGAACTTGCGCAGCTTTACAAAAACACAAACCACAGGATACTGGTATCACTGATAAAGGAGATAGGACGCCGTGAACAACATGATCGAACAGATGCTGAATGCACGTGATCCTCACAGCATCGACGACAAAAAGAACAGCATCAAGGAGATCGTCCAGGAAATAATACTTTGCGGCCTTTCAAGAGCAGGGTTCTTTCACAAGGCAGCTTTCTACGGAGGGACTGCACTTAGGATCTTTCATGGCCTGGACCGTTTCTCGGAAGATCTGGACTTCTCACTGATAACTCCTGATACGGATTTCAGTCTGGACGACTATCTGCCCGTTCTGGAGAAGGAATTACTGACTTACGGCTTCAATTTCAAAGCAGAGAATAAAGTTAAGTCTCAATCATCTGACATACTTTCCGCATTTGTCAAAGGCAACACCAGAGAGCATATCCTCCTATGTTATGCGGATGAACGCCTGGCAGGTTCCGTCATAGGATCGGAACTTATAAAGATAAAGTTCGAAGTCGACACGACGCCTCCTATGTTTGCCACTTACGAGAAGCAATTCAGATTGGTGCCTGTACCATACGAGATAAATCTCTACGATATGCCCTCCCTGTTTGCAGGCAAGATCCACGCCGTTATCTGCAGATCTTGGAAGAACCGTGTCAAAGGAAGAGATCTTTACGATTATATCTATTATCTGTCGAAGGACACGCCGGTCAACCTCAAGCATCTTAATGCCAGACTTATAGATTCGGGATACGAAGGCGCATACGAGGATATGCCGCTTGAAGAGATAAAAGAGATCCTTTACAGACGCTTCGAAAATATAGATTATTCTCAAGCTCGAAGCGATGTTCTCCCGTTCATAAGAGAACCGTCTTCTCTTGATATATGGAGTCAGGACTTTTTCAAGGCTACAACCACAAAACTGACTTCAATATGACGTTACATCTGACAGATAACGCGCCTGACCTTAAGATCAGGCGCGTTATTCGTTAAGAAGTCATAAGTTGTTCTTGCGTTACAGATCACTGAGCCTGAACTGCCGTAAGAGTTACCGTCGCAACGATATCATCTACCGAGCAGCCTCTGGAGAGGTCGTTACAGGGCTTATCGAGACCCTGAAGAACTGCGACCGCTTCGCACTTACCCAGGCGCTGAGTGATCTTGTAACCGATATTACCTGCCTGAAGGTCAGGGAATACGAATACGTTGGCGTGACCTGCAACCTTGGAACCGGGAGCCTTGGACTCGCCGATCTCAGGGATGAGGGCAGCATCGAACTGCATCTCGCCGTCGAGCATCAGGTCGGGAGCGAGTTCATGTGCGATATCTACTGCCTGCTGAACCTTGGATACAAGGTCGTGCTTTGCAGATCCCTTAGTAGAGAATGAGAGCATAGCGACCTTGGGCTCTTCGATACCGCAGAGCTTCTTAGCGGTATTGGCTGCGGAGATAGCGATATGTGCGAGCTCCTCAGCTGTGGGACAGGGCATTACTACGCAGTCGGCGTATACGAGAAGTCCGTTATGTCCGAAGGACTTGTCGGGCATATCCATAAGGAAGCTTGAGGATACGCACTTGATGCCGGGAGCAGTCTTTATTATCTGAAGTGCGGGACGGAGCATGTCGCCCGTGCTGTGAACAGCACCTGATACAAGGCCGTCCGCATCTCCCGTCTTTACCATCATGATACCGTAGTACATGACATCCTTTACTGTCTCAAGAGCAGCTTCGGGCGTGACACCCTTTGCCTTGCGAAGCTCATAGAAGAGATCCGCATATTCCTGAAGCTTATCTGAGGATACGGGATCTATCGTCTCGATACCCGTAAGATCTACGCCGCTTTCAGAAGCGACTTTCTCTATGGATTCTCTGTTACCGAGAAGAACGGGAACAGCCAGTGAATCATCCTTGATGATCCTTGCAGCCTTTACGGTACGGGGTTCATCTCCCTCAGGGAGAACTATCTTCTTGATGTCGGCGCGTGCCTTTACCTTTACGAGATCGATCAAGCTCATGTTTATATCCTGCCTTTCGTTTATATCAGAGGTCCAATCCTTCGAAGCCGTCCCAAACGGGCTTACCCTTATATGTGTTTATGGGAAGCTCGCCGTGAATAGCATCGTATACGGTATGAGCCAGAGCGTCCTGCTCCATCTCTCCGGGGTATACGCTGATGGGAGCTATGAAGCCGCATCTCATGGTGATGTCTTCGGTTACGTCAGCAAATCGGAGGAGGCCTCCCGTAAGGAGTATGCCGTCTACCTTACCGCAAAGGACAGCGCTCATCTCACCGATCTGCTTACATATCTGGTAGATCATCGTCTTCCAGACAAGTGTCGCCTTCTTATCGCCCGCGTCTACAAGAGCGTGGATCTTATCGGAATCAGCTGTTCCGAAGAGGCTTACGAAGCCTCCTGCTCTGGAACACTTAAGGCGTACTTCCTCAACGGAATGCTCGTCGATATAGTCAAGGAGCTGCAATACCGGAACGCTTCCGATCCTTGTGGGAGTGAATGCACCCTCACCGTCTGCACCCATGTTGCCGTCTACCATCTTGCCGTGGTCGTGAGCACTTACGGTTATACCGCCGTCTATATGGGCAACGATGAAATTGCAGTCTTCGTACTTCTTGCCTATCTTCTTTGCATGAGCTCTTGCGACTGCCTTCTGGTTCAGTACGTGTGAGTGGGAGATCCTGTAGATACCCTTGATGCCTGTAAGGCGCGCATAGTCGCAGTACTCGTCTACGTTAGTGGGATTGAGCGTATAGGCGGGCTTGCCATACTCTTTTGCAAACTTCCAGGCGAGCATTACGCCGAGCTTGGCGGGGTGTTCACTTCCGCCTACTCCCGCTACGGTATCTTCGTAGAGTTTCTCGTCGATAACGGTAGTACCGCCGGGCTGGGAATAAGCGCTTCCGCCTCTTCCTATGAATACGTCGATGGAAGAAGGTTCCACATCGTGTGCCTTCAGCATATCAAGTATTACGTTATATCTGAATTCCAGCTGGTCGTTAACGTGTGCGAACTTCAATAAAACGGGAGCGTCGTGAAAGAGATTCTCCTCGAAGAGGCTCTCCTTGTTCTCATAAAGGCTTACCTTGGTGGAAGTAGAGCCGGGGTTGATGATAAGCATCTTCAATGTATCTGACATATGTGCAATACCTCGCGCGCATTTTCTCCTATGATATCATCACAAAATCTGTTTTACATCTGAAAAACGGAGCAAATCCTTATCAAAAAGTGACTTTCTGAGCCTGTTGGCTTCGATATGGGCATAAAACTCTTATTTACAATAAGACCTTTATAGTGATACCATTTTCATGATCATACTATATTTATATATAGTTTCTATATTTAAGAGGTGCACATGAAAAAGAACGAAAGAAAAGAGCTTGTCACCAACATCTACACTGCAGACCCTTCTGCGCACGTATTTAACGGCAAGATCTATATCTACCCTTCACACGATGAAGACCTTGATATCCCCGAGGATGACGACGGAGAGCAGTATGTAATGAAGGATTACCACATCCTCTCCATGGATTCCCTGGACAGCGATTGCGTTGATAACGGCGTAGCTATCAGCGAGACTGATATCCCCTGGGTAAGCAGACAGCTCTGGGCCCCCGATGCAGTTGCAGTAAACGGCAAGTACTATCTCGTATTCCCTGCAAAGGATAAGAACGATATCTTCAGGATCGGCGTTGCCGAGTCTGATTCTCCCGTAGGTCCCTTCAAGCCTCAGGAGAACTATATCCAGGGCAGCTACAGCATCGACCCTGCAGTTCTTCTTGACGATGACGGCAAGATCTTCTGCTACTACGGCGGTCTCTGGGGCGGTCAGCTCGAGATGTGGCAGTCCGGCAAGTTCAATCCCGACGAGCACAGACCCGAAGGTGATGAGAAGGCATTAGGACCCATGTTCGCTCAGTTCAGCCAGACAATGGATTCTTTCGTAACAGAGCCTAAGATGATCACCATCCTCGATGAGAACGGCGAGCCTCTCAAGGCTAAGGACGAAGACCGTCGTTACTTCGAAGGTCCCTGGATGCATAAGTTCAATGGTAAGTATTATCTTTCCTACTCCACAGGTACAACTCACTACCTCTGCTATGCAGAGAGCGATAAGCCTGAGGGTCCCTTCACATACAAGGGAAGGATCATGGAGCCTGTTATCGGTTGGACGACTCACCACTCCATCGTCGAGATCGACGGCGAATGGTATCTCTTCTATCACGATGCTAAGCTCTCCGGCGGATGCTCACACAAGAGATGCGTTAAGTTCACAAAGCTCAACATCGCAGCAGACGGAACTATCGAGACCATCCACCCTTACGATCACGAGAAGTGATATCTTATCTGAAGATAACAAGAGCTCCCGGTTTTCATCACGGCCGGGAGCTCTTTTATTATGTCGTAATAACGTCTCTTATTCGTCGAACCTGAAGATCATCCTCTGTATATCTATGTCGTACATATTGGCGTAGTTTACATATGTAGTAGTAGTATCGATCCTGTCGGAGGGCAGCTGTATGCCGTTAATGAGCTGATACGCCGTCTCCACTCCGAGGTATCCCATGGAGTAAGGATTCTGGACTACAAGACCGTCTATCTCACCTGTCTCCAACATTCCTACGGAGATGACATTACTGTCGAAAGCATATATATCCACTGACTGCTTAAGACCCATATCCCTGATGGCATATCCTGATCCAAGGCTCATCAATTCGTTCAGAGCGGCAATGACATTGATATCCGGATGCTCCTCCAGAAGGCGGCATGTGCCTTCGTAGGCATCATCCTTTGTAGAAGGGCAGTTGATGGTATAGATCTCGCAGTCCCTTCCCGATTCCCTGACGGCATCGCAAAAGCCTCTCTCTCTCTCCTGTCCGTTGGCGGAATTGATATCGTAGTTCACGACTCCGATCACGAGCTTGCCGTTGTTATCCTCGAGAGCCTGAAGTCCTGCCATTCGGCCCGCTTCGTAGTTGTCGGTCATGATCCTGCAGGATACGCCGTCACTGTTAACATCACTGTCGATCACGACTACGGGAATGCCGGCAGCTATCGCCTCGTTGATGGCAGCCGAATTGGCATTGTAGTCTATGGCAGAGAAGATTATCGCCTTGGCGCCGTCATCTATGGCATCACGGATCATCTTGTTCTGGGATACATAGTCCTCCTCACTGTCGGGGGCTATAAACCTCATATCAAGGTTATATTCTGCCGCTGCCGCACGGGCACCGGAAGATACGCTTATCCAGAAAGAGGACTTCTCGGACTTACCTATCACCGCCACATAGTCACGGTTGAGATCCGCATTGAAGAGAGCGCTGTTCTGGCTCTTCTTCATGAATATGAATATCCCGGAGGTGATCGCCAGCAAGATCACGACTACGGTGGCAAATACTGCCCAGGAGAATGAACTTCTGCTATTTCTCATATACATTCTCCTCCGTTATCTTGGGGATCCTTATGGATACGCAGGTCCCTTCGTCCAGCTCGGACCTTATGGTGATGCCGTATCTGTCTCCGAAATATATCTTTATCCTGTCGTCTACGTTCTTTACGCCGATACCGTGCCGGTCGGTTATATCGTGCCTTAAGATCTCATCGATCTTCTCACGGCTCATGCCGATGCCGTTATCCTCTACCTCCAGAATGATATCGTCGCCGTCAGGATAGATCCTTATATCGATATGACCTTCGTCGATCATATCAAGACCGTGATAGAGGGCATTCTCGATCATGGGCTGCAATGTGATCTTATTACACAGGAAGCTCTCGCACGACTTATCCACCTTGATATCATAATCGAACTGGTTCTGATATCTGAACTTCTGGATCTGAAGATAGCACTGTGCATGCTGCACCTCTTTCTCTATGGGGATCAGTTCCGCACCGCGGCTTATGCTGATCCTGAAGAGCTTGGCAAGGGCATTGACCATCATGACGGCTTCAGAATTCTTACCTTCCTCGCACATCCATGTGATGGAATCCAATGTGTTATACAGGAAGTGCGGATTGATCTGTGCCTGCAGTGCCTTGAGCTCGGTCTTGCGCAGGGTATCCTCCTCTTCCTTGACCTCCTCCATGAGCTGCTGGATCCTCATTACAAGATGCTCGAAAGAATCCGACAGCCTGTTGACCTCTATGGCACCCGCTATGGGCTTGAATACGAAGCCAGAAGCATCTTCCTCGAAGTTCCTCATGGCGTCCGTTAGCTTGTTGACAGGCTTGGTGAAAAGATGCGAGAACAGCCTTCCGCTTAAGAAGGATACTATCACCGCCGAGAAGAGTATGAGGAATGATACGATGATCATGTAGTTGACCCTGGTATTGACCGTCTCGTCGAGATATGTTACACCTACGATCTTCCAGTTACTGTTATTTAATGTCTTTACTGTATATATGACTCCGTCCGACATATGGGATCCGTCCGTCATGTCCTTTATCTCTTCGTTCTCATCCTTAAGGCCCGCATATATGAGCTGCTGCTGAGGGTGATATACGATATTGCCGTTATCGTCCATTATGAAGCAGTATCCGTGACTTCCGATACCTACTTCGTCAATATAGCGGGCAATCCCCGAGAACTTGACGTCGATGGCGATCTTGGCCGCATTGCTGTATGAGCCGTCTGTGGTATTCCTGGTGATGGTGACTACCCACGGGTAGTTGTTATCCAGTACTGATACTACGTGAGGAGCGGATATGCCGAGACCGTCCGAGCCTTCATCTGCTATTGATATATACGAGAGATTGGTATAGATAAGGTCCTTGGTATCGTACCTTGACCATATACCGGTATTGTTGCCGTGGATATCGTAAGTAGTGATCATGACAACGTCGGATCTTATGTCGATAAGATCCTCGAAAAGCTCCTCCTGGGAGTCGGGATCCGTGATGCTGTTCACGTAGAGCCTGTCCATTATCTGGAGCATATCGTCCGTATAGTTATTGATAGTAACTGCCACCTGATCGACAGACTGCTCCGAAGTCGTTATGGCATTGCTCTGCATGGAACCCAGGAATACGGCGTTGAATACAACGAGCGAAATGATGACCGAGAAGGATACGATGACTACTACAACTATCGTCATCGCATCGGACAGGGAAAAAGAAGCGCGCTTGCCTCCCTTTCCCATGATCACTCTTCTCCCGATTCCGTCAGCTGCTTCTTATACTGTATCGGAGACAATCCCGTCTCCTTCTTAAAGCTGTAGCTGAAGTAGTGCTGATCCTCGTAGCCGCACTTCAATGCGACATCCTTGACCTTCAGTGCAGGATACTTAAGAAGAGATACAGCCTCCTGCATCCTTCTCTTGGTAAGAAGCTCGATAAAGGTGCTTCCTGTCTCCTTACGGATAAGTGCACTTAAGTAGTTAGGGCTTACGGCGATCTCACGGCTGATGCTGACAAGGGAGATCTCGGGATTGGAGAATTCCTTATTGATGATCTCCTTGGCGAGTTCACAGTGCCTGGAACCCGTATTCTTGCAGTGCTCCTCAACGAGCTCTGCCGCCGCTATGCAAAGCCTCTTACAATATGAGCCGATATTGGCGATGCTTCCGTAGAGGTCCGTCATCTGAAGCGGACACTTCTCCTGGAGCTTATCGATATGCTCCTTATCTACTACGGAATAGAGAATCTTATAGACGGATGACGTGATATTGGGGACTATGAAGTTGGCGCTGAGCTTATACTTGCCACCGGATTCGATCTCACTGAAGAGCTTGTCTGCTATCGCTCCCGCTTCCTTTACGAGACCTCCTCTGACGCAGCGCTCCTCCTGAGCTACGAACTCCTCGAACATCTCTATGTCGGAGAAGTAATCATTCTCTACATCCGAGATATATCTTATGCTGCTGTTGCCGTCGGTGTTGTAGGACAATGCGTTCATGGCTTCCACATAGAGCTCATGAAGACCAGAGATGTTATTTCCCGTTCTGCTGACACCTATGGTGCAGCTGCAGTTCATGATCCTTTCGACGCTCTGCGAGATATCCTCTACGGCGATGTGAAGATACTTATCCAGAGTGCGGCCCGAACCGTAGAGAAGGGACACTACCCTTCCATCCGTAAAGAAGCTTATGTGATCTACATACTTCTTGAAGATGATGTCGAAAGAATTGACTGCGGACTTTGAAGTTATGTTGAGCCCGTCCTTATCGATCATGCTTATGACCAGGACGCAGTAGGACATATCGTTCTCTTCCGTCACGAGACCGAGCTTTGTAGCCTCGCTTATAACATTGCCGCGATTCTCCTTCTCATTAGCATGAGTATAACCGTCAAGAAGAAGGGGCATGGCAAAAGATAATGTATCCAGGTGTTCCTTAGCCTGCTCACTGGACTTGAACTGCTCGAACTTCTCATCGATGATCTTCTTGATCTTGATGAGCTCAGCAGTAGTCTCTTCGGCAGAAATAGGCTTTAAGAGATAACTTACGATATTGTACTGGATCGCCTTCTTGGCAAATTCGAACACTTCGTATCCCGTAAGGAATGCGATCTGGGTAGAGGGACGAACCTCCCTTACCTTCCTTGCAAGCTCGATACCCCCGATAAAGGGCATCATGATATCCGTGAGAAGAAGATCGGGCCCGAGCTTCTCCGTAAGCTCCAGTGCCTCGGCACCGTTGGACGCTTCACCTATCAGCTCGAATCCTATACTGTTCCAGTCGATCTTCTTGACCAGAGCTCTTCTGATCTCTTCCTCGTCGTCGGCGACTATAACGGTATACATAAGATCCTCCACACACCTCTCATAATTTCTCTTTACATATTAAACCACATTTTCACCACTAAAAGAATGTCGCATGCGAATGATCACATGCGACATACCTTTTTGTGATCTCCATGACGGGATCACAGGTCGTATTATGATGACATATCCTCTGTTATCTCTTCATAGCCTTCGATGTCCTCGGGATCTACATATCCCGCATCGACAGGCTCGCTTATGTTGTCGATGGTAATGACTGTCACGGCCGTCTCATTGGTAGGAACGGCCAGATTACCGTTATCGTAAGTAACAGTTGTGGAAGGCTCCCTTCCGCACAATATATCGCTGACCATGTCGCAGGCCACCGATGCGAGTTCGGTGGTATTCTTCCAGACCGTCATGCTCTGCATACCGGAGCAGATATATCCAAGTGAATCGGTCTCACAGTCCTGACCGGTTATCACGAAGGAAGTGATATCGGGATCGGCGCTGAATGCATCCGCGATACCCCTGGCGGTTCCGTCATTAGGTGCCAGGACGGCGCAATCCCCCTTAAGAGAAGGATCGTTGGTGACAAGGTTAGCCGAAGCAAGGGACTTTGCCGTATTAAGATCCCAGTTCGTGGTGATCGTCCCCAGTATATCCGCAAGGATCTCGTGATCGTCATTGACCTCCAGGGTCTGACCCGCATAGGGCTCAATGGCATCGCAGTTGGCAAGAACGAACTGACCGTCTGCCACTGCGGAGCTTAGTACGCTCCAGGCTCCCGCGAAGAAGATATATGCATTATTATCGGTAGTAGCACCACAGTAAAGATACAGGGGAACTCCCGTCTGCCCCTCGTAGGCATCTATCAGGTATTGCCCCTGCAATACACCCACATCGTAGCTGTTAAAGGTCACATAGTAGTCCACTGCATCCGTATCGGTTATGAGCCTGTCATAGCAGATCACCTCCGCATCCGCTTCGTGCGCGACTTCTACCGCCCTTCCGGCAGCAGCGGCATCCTGGGCGCATATGACCAGCACATCTATATCCTTCTCTACCAGTGCCTCGACATTGGAGAGCTCAGTGGCAGTACTGCCCTGAGAGAAGAGGACCTCGGACGTAAATCCCGCATCCTTGAGGATAGAAGTAAATGCAGCTTCATCCTGGATCCATCTGGGTTCATCACGTGTAGGAAGTACGATCCCTACCTGAACTTCATCCGGGCTTCCCGCAGCATCTTTATCTTTGTCGCGCACAAGAGCGCACCCCGTGGCGGAAACTGCCACAGCAAGACTCAGTATTGCGGAAATGTTCTTCTTATACATCAGATAAATCTCTCCCTCGAAAGATCTTACGCATCTTAAAAGGATGTCCCCGAATCTAAGGTTAACACTTGTTAACATCGTCCGATATCAAAAATCACAACATAAAATGTTGGATAATTTCGGATGATCGTCCGGGAATATCCTTGCACGCAGAAGATCCGACAGCAACTGTTGGATCAATTATCATTATAGTTAGATTATTTAATACTCACAATCGGAAAGTTTCCATGCAAGCCGCGTCTTACTTGAAGAACAGAGGCTTCATGATATATGAGTACAGGATATCCGAGAAGAAGACGACTGCTGTCGGGATAACGATGCAAAGAAATGTCTTCTTCTTTAACCTGTCCGCCATCTTGAAGAATCCGGGGATCGCCCACTTGGCATAGAGAACTCCGAAGACACCGAATATCAGGATAGATCTGGCGCAGACATAGCCGCCGATATTACCCCAGTTCCAGATCTCGGTGTTATAGTCCCAGAGCCTTAATCCATCCATGTAGTTATATAGAAACCAGCCTGTACCGAACTCGATAACGAATGCTCCCACGCATGTGATCAGGAATACGATCAGGGGGCCGGGGCGCTTCTTATACGTCGCAAGGGTCAGGCCCAGCGCACCGAATCCGTAGATGGGAAGCCAGGGGCCGCCCTGACCTCGCCTTATAAAATGTCCCATGTCGATCCTGTAAAAGATCATCTCGTATATCCAGCCGATGACGGCACCGAGTACTACCAGAAGGAAGATGGTCATCGCCGTCTTCAGCCTGGGATTCAATTCCTTATCCATATGATCCCCCCTTAAGATGAATACATCATATCATTACATCCCGGGATGTCAAAAGAAAATTACAACTATGGGCATCATACCTCGGAATAGCTTCCCAGGAACGTGAAGGCCGCAGGATCCTGATCCAGCTGGCAAAGAAGCGTTATGACCGCATCGGAATAGACGGAAGCCTCCACGTCCAGATAGAACATGAACTCGAAGTCGCTGCCGAGGATAGGCCTGGATTCGATCTTGGTGAGATTAAGTCCCAGAGCGGAAAAACGCGCCAGTGTGTCAGACAGAGATCCGGGCGTATGGCCGATTGCCATCATCATGGAGATCTTGGATGCACCGGGATATATCTCGGCATCCTTGGAGATGCATATGAACCTGGTGTAGTTATGGTCACTGTTCTGTACATGGTCATTTATGACCTGAAGGCCGTAGAGCTCGCAGCAGTCCTGCGAAGAGATCGCCGCTACGTCTTCCCTGTCGGAATCCGCTACCATCTGGGCTGCGACGGCGGTATTGGCTACGATGGTCACCTTTATATCCTTATTATCCTTGAAGAACTGGGAGCACTGACCGATAGCCTGCTCATGGGAGAACACCTCGCGGACAGCCTTGGGATCGGTCCCGGGCTTAGCTAAGAGCTTGTGGCTTATCTGAAGCTTTACGGACCTTACGATATTGAAGCGGTGTGACTTCATAAGGTCGTATACCTGGGTAACGGAACCATAGGAACTGTTCTCTATGGGAAGGACGCCGTACTTTACAAGGCCGCTCTCTACAGCTTTGAAGACACCGTCGAATGTTCGAAAATACATTATGTTGGCATTAAGGAAGAGCTTGTCGGCTGCTTTCTGCGAGTATGCGCCCTCTACTCCCTGGCATGCCACCAGAGCGGACTTGGGGAACTCGGCAGGAGTATTCTCCAGAGCCGTCTTTATGGATTCCGAGAGGTGTGACTTCGTACCGTTCTGGGATGAACAATAGGAGTGGGATACATTGAAGAGAGTCTGGAACATCATCCTTTCGCAGTTCTCGAGATTATAGTCCTTCTGCTCTGCAAGGGAATGCAGAAGTTCCCTCTCGTACTTTCTTCCTGCCAGAGCCGATTCGCTCTTGCTCATCATAAGATCGTTCCTTGTGGTGAGCTTCAGTCTCTTCTCCACCAGCGCCTTTATCTCAAGGTCGATAGCTTCCAGCTCGTCTCTTGTCTCCATCGTTACCATAATGTATCCTGCCTTTCTTCAAATAAAAAGACTTCGCAGCGGTCTCACTGCGAAGTCTTTTGATATGTTAGTCAAACTCAATAACTTCAGGCAATGAAACCGCACCTCGTATTCGTAAAAAAGAATGCGAAGCTCCTAAAGAATTCAAAACCTGTAAAGTTCTTGTTTATCATGACTGCGATTATAATCCTTGAGCGTTTCTATTACAATCAAACATTTTTGTTGTTATAGAACCTTTGTCCGTCACACGATGCGTCCGACACATGAGCCGATATAGTATAATCATTACTATGATATTAGTAATATACCTCATACTTATAAACACTGCTGCATTTGCGGCATACGGCATAGACAAATACAAAGCAAAGAATAATAAGTGGCGCATATCGGAAGGTTTTCTCATATTCCTCGCGGTATTAGGCGGAAGCTTAGGTGCACTTGCCGGTATGCGTATCTGGCACCATAAGACAAAGAAGTCCAAGTTCAGGCTGATCCCTTTCCTTGCGGTACTTCTTACAGTCTGCTGCATCTTTATCCTCTACGGTAATTACCATCTTGTAGTGACGGAATACGATGTTGACTTAGGCCTTGAAGAAGATATTAAGATCGTTCAGATATCAGACCTTCATAATCAGATATTCGGCATCGACGAATCGATCCTCTTAGACAGGATACGCGAGCAGGAGCCCGATATCATCGTGGTAACAGGAGATGTCCTTGACGGACACCATACATCCTATAACATCGGAGAGAAGTTCTTCGAAGGCGCAGTCAATATCTGCCCCGTCTACTACATCACGGGCAATCACGAAGTGTATCTCATGAATAACGGAGACAGGTTCAGCGAATTTCTCCGCACCATAAAGTCCTACGGTGTCATCTGCCTGGACGATAACTTTGTCGATATGGGAGATTACATCCTTGCAGGCATAGGATACAGGTCCCTTCGATCCTTCAACGCCTACGAGCCCTTCGGCGACAGCAAGCCCGTGATCCTTCTGGCTCACGATCCCAAATACACGGAGCTCTTCAAGGACTTAGGCGCAGATCTTGTCCTCACCGGACATGTACACGGAGGTCAGATCATCATCCCGGGAATAGGGGCTCTCTTATCTCCCGAATTCCGCTTCTTCCCTCCCTACTACGAAGGAACATATACCATCGGATATTCGACTCTAATCGTCAGCAGAGGACTTGGCAACAGCCTCTTCCCCGTAAGGATCAATGATTGTCCCGAGATCGTAGTCGTCAACGTACACTGAGCTTCTTGCTCAATGCACCGGTAAGAGGCTTTCCTATATATCTGTGGATAAGATGTGCGAGGAATCCCATAGCGACCAGGAATATAACCATAGTCACGAATGATCTCTGATAAGTAAGTCCCGCCATCTTGGTAAACAGATTGCTCAATTCTATCGCAGGGACATGAAACAGATAGACTTCAAATGAGATAGTTCCCAGATAAGAGGCCGCCTTAGACGCAAACTGTCTTATACTTGCAGCCACAAGGATGACGCCGCAGTGGATGAGCGAAGCCGACAGTGAATTCCATATAGGGATGCGGAAGGAAAAAACTACCAGCAACAGACCCACGCAGAAGAGCGTTGCGCCGAAAAGGATATTCTTCTTCTCATCCAGAGCCTTATAGATCTTATAGATGAGCACACCTGCAAAGAATGCCAGATATCCCTGACAACTCTTGAGCTTGAAGAAAGGCAGTTCGCGCCCGTGAAGGAGCAACGCCAGCAATATCATCAGAATATATATGAGGTTCTTTCCGCGTCCGAGTGATACCTTCCTGTCCAGCGCCTCTATGCCGTAAAAGATGATAAAAGTGACCATGAGGACACAGATATACCACGTAGGGGCATTAAGAGCATAGTCCCATGTGAAGATCCAACCCTGATGTACGATCAGAGAACTGAATATCAGACTCTCCACTGAGTAATACGACAACGGATCAAAACCGTAGACAAAATGAGCGATTATTATATAGATGAGACTTAAGCTCGTGGCGATATAAGCTATCGGGTATAGCCTTATCCACTTTCGGATGACCGATTCCTTAAAGTTCCTGTCTTTCCTGCTCCCTGCCGCAAGAAAGCCCGATATGGCAAAGAACATCTCCACCAGATATTCATACTTGATGACACCGCCGTAAAAATCAGCTATAGGATTATATGTGAACCTGTAGTTCATCTGATAATGGTAGAACACTAACAATGCGGAACAGATGATCCTCAGATAATCAAAATTATCGATACGCTTATTCAATGCATCCTTCTCCATCTCAAGTAATTGTCTGTCACTTTTTGTAGCAGAGATTATAACGCGTGACGCCGTTATCCGCCGTGATCTTATTATACAGCTCGCACCCCATATACTCATACATCTGTGCGTACGATTCCATATCCGTATCTATAAGAAGAGGCAAGCCTTCTGCATCTGACATCTCTTTCGCGAAATCTACAAGCTCCTTTGCGATACCTTTGCCCTGATGAGCCTTATCCACACACACCATGAGAACATCGATATGAGGCTTCTCGGCATAACTCTTATTGCCTTCACCTATCCGGTTTATGAACTTCATCAGCTGCTTTATGCGATAGAACGGGATCGTCGTAAAGAGCTTAAAGAGCATCTTCATCTGAGGTCCGACTTTCTTCTTCCTGCTGTCTTCAAGACCTATAAATCCGGTCATATCCTCATTGGCATAGAGTTCACCTGCACCGTAGGCAAAATCTACATAGACGGCCATATACTTAAGGACATCCTCACGCCTTTCCGCCTCCGTTCCCCAATTATGGAAGAGCTCGTTGGAGACAAAGGCTTCACCCACCAGGAGCCGTATACGCTGAAGTTCTTCTTCACTTAACCCTTCGAGCTTTCGTACCATTACAGACACACGTTCTTTCTGTCCTTGGAGATGAGCCTGTAATCGTCAAACTCCTCATCGAGCTTGTCTAAGATCGCCTCCGCGTTGTTATCCATCTTGAGCTTTAATTCTTCGGGATAAAGAGGTATCACCTGGTAGAAATCCACCTTCCTGCCCGAGCTCATCTGAAGGCTCGCTCTGTCCAGCTCCTTATCCAGAGCATAGTCCAGCACGACACTGTTGAGCTTAGTATCAGGCGCATAAGCGCTCCCCGCCTCATCGGACTGCGTCGTATGGCCGAATCCCAGCCAGGTCCTGCAGGATACGGGGATGCGTCCGACTTCCTTAAGTACTCTTATGGGCCAGTAATCCTCCGGAGCTGAGTTTTTTATATCCCAGTCCTTGGGGATATTGATCACATATTCCGCATAGCGGCTCGCATACTTCCTGTACGCCCTCGGAACCGGCATCTTATATGCTCCCGCACCGTAGGTAACGAGCTTATAGAAAGGCTCTTCTTCCGTAGGTTCCACGACCAGGATATCAAGATGTATATCGGGAGATATGAGCTCATGTATCGCATATTTGAACTCACCGAAAGTCTTGGTCACATATTCTTCCAGTTCCAGTGATTCCTTCTCGCTGTAAATGTATTTGGGCATCCCCGGAAGTCTTCTGAAAAGTCCCATCTGTGATCCTCCTTATATCAGCCTTCAAAGAGATTATAACATCTTCATTTGCCACACTTTTAGACCAATATCATCTTATGTGCGCGCACGCGGATATATATAATCGTCTGCGGGCAGGAAGGGAATAGAAAGATAGAGGATTATACTATGGTCATTTACTTTACGGGAACAGGCAACAGCAAGTTCGCGGCGGAAAACATCGCGAAGATCACGGGAGATGATATATACGATTCGGCACTTTCTCTTAAGAAAGACACACCGATGTCTTTCGAAGAAGAAGATACGCTCGTATTCGTGTGTCCCATATACGTATCGGCGCTGCCGGAGCCTTTCGAGAAGCTTATAAGGAAGTCTACGTTCAAGAAAGGCGCAAAGGCTTATTTCTTCATGACATATGCAGGCGGTATAGGCGCCGCAGACAGATTCTGCAGGAAGATCTGCGAAGATATGGATCTTAAATACATGGGTACTATGGGAGTAGCGATGCCCCAGAACTATCTTCTGTACTTCCCTATGAGATCGGACTGGGAGAACAGAAAGACTGTCGGCGATGCGACGGATACGATCAAGAAGGCAGCGGAAGCCATAAGATTATCCGAACCTTTTGAAGAGGCTAAGAGCAAGATCTCACACTATCTTATCGCCAAGGTGAGCCTTCCCGTTTACGACAAGTTCTTCATAACGGCAAAGGATTTCTATGCAACGGATAAATGCATAGGATGCTCTATGTGCACGCGTGTCTGTCCCCTGGGAAATATCTCCATGAAGGATAGTCTTCCGGTATGGGGAGATAAGTGCACTCACTGCATGGGATGCATCAATCTATGCCCCAAGGAAGCTATAGAATTCGGCAACAAATCTCAGGGCAAGCCCCGATATCACGGTCCTTCTATCTGATCTTCAAGCTTATTGAGCTTTATCATCAGCTTTCTTATATTTTGTAAAGCTGCGTTCATACGGCTTACTACGTTTTGTCGTGCTTCCCTCTTCTTGGAAAGTTCTTCTTCAACTTGCGTTTTCTGAGCTTCAAGCTTCTCGATCTCCCTGATCCTCGTAACGAAGTTGTAGTAGTGAATCACACCGCAGAGGCCTGCCGTTATAAGTCCGAATATAATGCCTCCTATGAAGCTTCGTGTACAAGCGAGCATCAGAAGAGCCGCAAAGAGTGTTGCCATCACGTATAAGAACTTGCACTTCACGGCAAGTTCCCTGGGATCCTTATGGTCCTCGAACCCCATATCTTTGTTCTCGTATGAGATATACTGCCCACCGATCAGACCATCGATCTCAAGTATCTTATCCTCAAGCTTCTTAACTTCCGTATCCACGGGCTCGAGTTCCTCTACGAGGTTATGGTATTCGTATGCTTTCTCGAAGATCTCCTGCTCTGTCTCGAAGAACTCCTTAGACTCTTCATTGCTGCTCTCTACTACCCACTTTGTCTCAGAAGTGTCTGAAGTAAATCCTTCCATGACCTTAACATCTCGAAGCACATTTATATCCTCGATATGATGCGTAAAGAGCATTACTTTCTTGAGCACTTCGGTGTTGTGAGGATCCTTCGTAAGATAGAACTTATAGGCATCTACGGCAGCATCGAATTCGCCTCTTTCTTCGAAAGTCTGAGCCTTGGAAATGATGTCGTCTTCCTTAAAGTATTCGTAATCGTATGTGACTCCGCAGAAAGGACAAGTGTATATCTGCTTCTCGAGATCTACCTTAAGATGTCCGCCGCAGGCATCGCACAGATGTATCTTTCTCTCTTCCATAAAAACTACCCCCGATGTTCCATATTCCAAGAATATTATAACACCAGGGGTAAAGATTTATTTATCTATTGAGCTGATGTGCTTACAGTTGTGCTTCTACCGCAGCCTTAACTTCCGCCATATCGACTGTGGGCTCGAATCTTGAGATGACCTTGCCTTCGCGGTCAATAAGGAACTTAGTGAAGTTCCACTTGATGTAAGCCTTATCGCCGAACTTCTTGTTGTTGGCGTTAGTGAACTTCTCAAGAGCCACATTCTTCAAGCCCTTGCCGAATCCTTCGAAAGGCTTCTCCGAAGCAAGATAGGAGAAGAGCGGCTCTGCGTTATCGCCGTTAACGTCGATCTTGGAGAACTGAGGGAACTTGGTCCCAAACTTCATCTTGCAGAACTCGTGGATCTCATCCTCTGTTCCGGGAGCCTGGTTAGCGAACTGATTGCAGGGGAAATCCAGTATCTCGAATCCCTTCTCATTAAGCTCTTCGTACATCGCCTCTAGCGGGTCGTAGTGAGGAGTAAATCCGCATCCTGTCGCGGTATTTACGATGAGCAATACCTTACCCTTGTAGTCGTTAAGACTAACGTTGTTACCTTTTCTGTCCTTAACCGTAAAGTCGTAGATCGAAGACATGGTCATTTACCTCCTTTGTCCTGCGATTCCATATTGCCGAGTGCCTTATAAGTGAGCCTGTATAAGGTCTCGAACTCTTCCTTAGTAAGTCCCATCGCTTCTGCCATGCAGGACGGGATCTTAACTGCCTTGTCCTTTAACTCCTTACCCTTCTTAGTAAGCGTAAGAGTTAATGTTCTCTCATCTTCGGCAGACCTTTCTCTTGTTATATACTCGGCCTGCTCCAACCTCTTTAACACGGGAGTCAGCGTTCCGTAATCCAGATGAAGACGCTCGGCAAGGTCCCTTGAAGAGATCTCTTCGTCTTCCCAGAGGACCATCATCACGATGTACTGAGTGTAGGTAAGACCCAGCTCCTTGAGGTATGGTCCGTACTGACGGACTATCTCCTTCGAACAGGCATACATGGGAAAACATACCTGGTTCTGAAGTTTAAGCTGATCGTACTTACTGCTCATATCTGCTCCTCGTTTTTTGCTTGTGCAATATTTACTTGTGCACAAGTATTATCACACGGATGATCTATCATGTCAATATCCGTATCTCATATTCAGGCGAACAACATGGTGAGCAACACGATAAGGATGCACACAAAGAGGCAGAATACTGCAGTGCCCTGAAATATCCAGAACCAGAATCGCTTATCGCAGTATCTCTTGACGTAGCCCTTCTTCGGATGGGAAGGGTCGTAATATACCGTGAAAGAAGTCCCCTTAGGGTACTTGCCCGCAAGAGGATTCCTGCCGAAAGGATACGGGAATTCATCGGACAGCGCGCCCATCCTGACAAAGACCGTCTGCTTCTCATCGTTCTCTTCGATCCTGTATCCGATTTTACCGAAACTGATCGATCCCGCCACGGAATGCACTCTGTACTCGGGACCCTTGATCCTGTATTTCTTTCCGTCTTCAGCCGTGAACTCGACTATCGGGTAATGGAGCAGCTTGCTGTAAGCAGTCAGCGTATATCCTGTGACGGTACCGACTGCAGTCGCAGTACACTTTTTCTTCTGAGTAAAATATTTGCTAAATAAGAGAAAGCCGATAAATGACAATATGCCTCCCGCAAGAAGTATGATTATGCATCCGATCAATATACCGATAAAAGTATCTTCCATAGTTATCCCTCCCCTGTTCCTTATCCGCATTATAGCATTTTGTTTTCTGTCTTAAGAAGAAGCGGCCGGGATCTGATCCCGACCGCTTCTCATATCACTCAAGTTCTATAGTTCCTTCTGCAGATAACCGCAGGTAAAGGGGAAGAAGTCGAACTTCTTTGTACCCGTGTGGACGAAGCCGTTGCTCTCATACCACTTTCGAAGGATCTTATTCTCTTCTACTATTCCTATCTTAAGAACAGATCTGCCGAAGCCTTTCGCTCTTAAGAAGGAATCTTCAAGGAGCTCCTTTCCCAGTCCCCTGTGCCTGTACTCGGGAAGCACGGCCAGGTTATTAAGCTCCGCTTCCCCTTCTGCCGGAAATGCAAGGGAATAATAGCCTGCGATCTTACCGTCAATGACCAGCACATACATAGGTCTCTTCTCCTCGTTAAACTGATGTGAGAGCCTGTTCTCATCAGTAGCAAAAGCCGTGAAGAACGGAGCGTTCTCTGCGGTAAACCCCATGTCATCCGCCACGGTCTTAAAGGACTTCCTTATGACATCTACGCACTCGGGTATATCCTTTTCTTTCATCTCCCTTATCATGCCAAGTCCTCCTTACGCTTCAAGATCCAGATGAGATTGCCGTCATATTTTTGAGCTGACTTCGGATCGTTGAGGTCTTCCTTATCACCATTATATCCTCTGTAGATATCAACTACTTCGAAGCCGCAGAGCTTTGCTAAGAGGAAAACTTCCGAACGGTATGTCTGTCTCATGAGAAGAGGCCTTACCCTCTCTCCTATGACCTCACCCTTATCGTTATACTCGACGAACTTCCAGTTGCCGTACATATGCTGAGTTACGATGTCATAGCAGATGGCATTATAGATCTCCTCCCTGTTGCCGTTGACGTTAATGTACTCAAGGCGCTTCATGTAGCTCTCGGGAGTATTCTTCATCTGGAACGACTGCACCTCGGGATAAGGATCGAAAGTATTAAATGTCAGGATGCCGCCGGGAAGAAGCTGCTCTCTTATGTTCTTGAGCGCCGCTATCTGAAGCTCGGAAGACGGAAGATGCATAAATCCGCTCCTTGCGATTATAGCCAGTGAATACTTCCTTCCGGAAGAGAACTTGGTCATGTCCGCAGGATAGATATTAAGAACAAGTCCCATCTTCTCAGCCTTGGCGGAAGCTACCTTACACATCTCCTCGGAGAGGTCGGTTCCATCCACCTCTATACCGCGCTCTGCCAGATACAGAAGGACCGCACCTGTACCGCATGCTATATCGACTGTACCTCCCTGACCATACCTCTTGGCAAGATCCAGGTAGAATTCCTGAAAGTTCTCGTGCTTGTCGAACTCAGTCGTATACATTACCTCAAGGTATCGGTCATAGTTTTCCGCTACGTCTTTAAAGTCATGCAAATCCATTTTGTGTTCCTCCGTTTCGTAATTTTGTTAAAACAAAAACCGCTCATCTTAGAAAGACAAGCGGTCAGTTAACTAAGTTATGATCTCCTGAAAGTCAATCTTTTCCGCGAGTCCTGATATCGCACAGCACTGTAGTACCAAGTACTGTCTCGTACGTGGTTGTCGTTGTCTGTGTTGTCAGGTTAGCGAATCTGATCATGACAGTTTCCTTTCAAGAGTTATTAACGTGAAGTCTACTCTCAGATCTTTCTTGTGTCAATCTTCAATATCTAATCCCTTGCTCAGGAACATCTCCATGGGCTGGGCAAGACCCGGATAGTCTATGGTAAGTCCGCCGCAGTCCTTGTACCCCAATTTCCTGTAGAAATGCTGCGCATCCTCATCCACCTGAGTAGAGGTAAGGAGCATCTTATACCCCATGCCTCTCATCTCCTCTTCCCAGTGCTTCATGAGATGCTTTCCGAAGCCTTTATCCTGCACATCTTCTCTAATATAGAGCATAGTACAAAAGGGCGTATTATCCCAGAAAAGGTTATATCTCAAGATGCCGACAGAATCGTCATCGTCAAGGAGGATATATCCCTGTCTGTCACGGACTTTCTTATCGAATTCCTCTTCCGGAAGATGCCTATCCAGGCTGTACCAGAAATCCTTATCTTCTTCTCTTACATGTCGTACCGTAAGCATATCTTTCCTCCAAGATGATTATCTCATCTGTTAATATATCGCTATCTCTCCACTCATGTCTCCATTTTTATAAAGTGGAGAGTCGGGTGGAGAAAAAACCTGTGTTTTTTTGTCTGATTTTCTCCACTCATGTCTCCGTTTTTGAAAAGTGGAGACGCAGGTGGAGAATCCTATGTTCAAGCCATCACTTTGTAGGCGGAGTCCAAGGCTTGGGAGAAAGAAGCGTAGTCCTGCCTATATCGGGAAGCACATCGTAGATCGAGCATCCCATCTTCTCCTCGAAGCTCTCCTTGATCTTGAAGGACACATCCCAACCCTTGATATAATCTTCCATTATTCCGTAGCGTCTCGTGACATCCACGAACCGCTTCTCGAGGATCACGAAGCCGTAGTCAGTCGCAAGAGAATCACATATCTGTATGAGCTTATCGTAATCATCTGCTTCCGTGTTCAGGATATATTCCTTTATCGCTTTCTCCTGCTCAGTTGAAGGCTCGTAGTCGAACTCCTCCTTCATGAGGCGATAGGAATGAGTCATGCATACACGCGCCGCTTCGTCCCATCCTCGCGCCATACAGTGCTTATAACCTTCGTAGACATGCGTAGGTATATCGACTATGCCGACTCTTCTTCCTATGTCGTGAAGAAGTCCTACTACATAGGCTTTATCGGGATCCATGCCGGGTATCTTCTCAGCGATATTCCTGGCGGCGATCCCGACATTTTCCGAGTGCTTTACCCACGGTCCGGGATTCATCCTGCCTGCGATATTCAGTTCTTCTAATGCGACTTGTGCCGATGGAAGCATATCCTGACTCCTGATGATGACAGTTAGTTCGTTCGATAACACATTAAATGATCATGAAGATCACTTCTCATGATCATTAAGTATGGTCCTGACAACGTACAACGGTCTATCCTTGCTTTCCATAAAGATGTTACCGATATAGATCCCTGCTATTCCGATCGCGGACATGAGCATGCCTCCTACGAGCAGAATAACCGCGATTATACTCGTCCAGCCGGCGTCAATATCTGCCACAAAATACTGTATAACGAGGAAGAGGATAAATAATATCGAGAGCGCTGTCAGACCGAATCCTACATGAGCGGTAAATCTCAATAATCTGTCCGACTGCGACGTCAGCAGATCCTCTGCCAGTCTTATCTTACGCTTAAGGTTATATGATGATTTGCCTTCCTTGCGAGGATCGGTCTCGATATCTATCTCAGCCTGGTGGAATCCAAGCCAGTAGATATACATCGCATAATCCCTGTGGTATTCTCTCAGCTTACAGAAACTGTCTATGACTTTTCTGTTGCAGATACTGAAATTATTATATTCGTAGCTGTATGCTTCATCCGAAAGCACAGTGTATATCTTATAAAAACACCTTGAAACAAATTTCTTGAATCCGGTGTCTTTACGATCCTTACGTTTTGCAAAGACTACGTCATAACCTTCCTGAGCCTTATCGTAAAGCTTCTTTATCTCCTCCGGACGATCTTGAAGATCACAATCCATGACCACGACCCAATCTCCGGTGGAGTAATCTACTCCTGCGGTGATCGCTCTTGCCTGACCGAAATTACGAGATAGTTCAATTCCTACCACCTTATCATCGATCTGACACAGCTTCTCGATCTCAAACCATGAACCCTGAGGGCAGCAATCGTTTACAAGGATGATCTCATAATCTTCCGTTATCTCTTCCAGGGTCGTCTTTAAACGGGAATGCAATTCATTGACCGCACCTCTACATCCATATACAGGTACAACTACAGATATCTTCATGTATTACCTCATAAACAAGTATTCTTTACTCCGGCAAGTACGGAAGCAGGCGCTCCATACTATCTGAAGTCAGGATGAAATACCCTTTTCTGGAAGAACTGTCAACTACGGGACCGTCATCTGCCCAGTCAAGATCAGAAGCATATAATAAATCCGATGCCTCGTTTTTCAAATTCTCTAAGATTTTTACCTCTTCATCATCGATAATGTATCGGATAGCAGCGTATCTTTGTTCGGAGTTCAGATCCGGCTTCTGAGGTCTGTCACCCAGACTGATATCTATTACGGCTTTAACAAAATCATAACCTGTAGACAACTGTACCAGAGAACTTCCGATCATATCTCCGCCCATTCTGGCTCCGATCTCAATGACCTTTATATCTTCTCCACAAATCTTCACCTCAGAATGAGAAGCACCGTTCTGGATCCCCAGAGCATCCAGAGCACTGAATATTATCCTGATCACCTTTTCTTTTGTTGTCTCATCGATCGGAGCGGGTTCAAGATGACCTTTTTCTATATAATGCGGATCTCCGGTCGTATACTTCTTTGTCATCGCAAGGAACTCATGCTCCCCACGGAAAGAGACACACTCAACGCTATACTCATCGCCGAAGATATACTCTTCAACTAATGCTTTCTTCTCAAAGCTTTGATCTACAGCACGTGAGATCGCTTCTTCTATACTTTCATCAGGGCTGTTCAATCTGGTAACTCCCCTGCTTCCTGAACGGTCCGTAGGCTTTACTATCAAAGGATATGTAAACTCCGAAAGATCGGGAATATCATTCTCTGATACCAAAATGCATCTTGCTGCCGGGATATTATTCTCCTCAAAAGCTCTTTTCATGTGGTATTTATTCGTAGTGATCAAAGAATCGGAAATACCGTTTCCTATAAGTCCCATTTTCTCAGCCACATAATTAACCGTAATGACAGCAAGGTCAGAAGCAATGCTGCATATTCCGCTGATCCCTATCTTTTGGCATTCTTCAAGGATCTTCTCTTTTTCTACTATACTGATCGGATGAAAATGATCAGCAACCGTCTCGCCTATATCGCCGCATTTCCACGCAAATACATGAGTTTCCAAGCCCATCGACTTGGCTTTTTCAAGCAGAGGCAATTGAAGATATGAAGCTCCGATGATCGCTATTTTTCTTGCATTCTCAGCCATAAAAATCATCCCTCAAAAAACGCATTAACAGCATCAGTATACTTTTTTATACATACGTCATCAACACAAACGGGTAAATTCAACAATCTCTCCTGCATATAATATGCTCCCGGAAATGCCAATGACAGATCCTCTGTACTGTTATCTATTCCGAATATAGGAGTTACTATCGGATACCAATCACTTATCGGCACTCCGGCTCCCAGGAGATGATCGATCAGATCGCGCCTGATATCCGGATCGACAAAAAAGGAAAATCTCCACGGAACATCGCCGTCTTCGTATACATACGGTCTGATATGATCATTCCACTTTATCATTGAACAGTATTTTTTTTGCTGATCACGTCTTTTGCTGATATATTCTTCCGGATGATCAAATCTGTCGTTTATCCGTTTTTCCAAAACAACATCATCCGATCGGTTCACGAATACACCCTTCATTTCCGGCAACAAAGAACGCCATATGCATCTGCCAAGATCCTGTTGGGGATTGTTCCTTATAAGTCTATAAAGCCTTGAATAAAAGTGCTCGTTATCGTGATCTTCCTCTGTCACCGGAGGCAATGTACAATAAAGGTCTTTTATTCTGCTGATATCTTTGCAGGATGTAAGCATTCCCCCTGAACCCAGATCAATGGTCTTTGAATATCCGAAGCTGTATATCGCATAATCTCCGATAGATCCGGCGATAAGATCACAGTTATGAGAGCCTAGTGAAGAGGCGCAATCCTCTATCAGAAAGATGTTGCTCCTACGGCAATTCTCCGAGATCTTCTCGATATCATGCTTGGGAATACATTTCCCGTACATATGAGGGAGTATTATCGCCGCTACATCATTATCTTCTGATCTTCTTATCGAATCGCTTATAAGTTCCCAATTCGTATTCCCGCTGTCAGAGTCAACATCGCAGAATAACGGTGTATTACCACTGTAGATGATCGGATAGATCGCGGCGTAACACAGATTGGCCGGAACTACTACCTTGCGTGACCTTATGCCCTCAGCCGATAAGATCAGATATATAGCGGTCGATGCACGACTGACGACTAATCTGTTACAATTCTCCATATTACGCATCTTCGGGACGTCTCCCTCTCCGAATCGAATTATCCCATCAGAATAATCTGATAAAATTCATTATATCATTACTTATCGTAAGTTCGCAGTCGCGGACTGTTCAGATCAGTCCGATGTCTCTGTATATACTTTCGATGAAGGGCGCCTTGTGCCCGATGTAGCTGTCGATATCGTAAGGGTAGAGCTTAGCTCCTTCTTCCTTCACCCTGCTGTATTCTCTTACTGCCTCAGGGTGAGTCCTTAAGTAGTCCCTGAACGAGATATGACGCCTAAGCTCCTCTGCATCCTTTGTACATACATATAAGTGATGTTTCCTCAGATGCTCCTTGCCTTTGTACTTGAATGCTTCTCTTCCCGGGATGCCCAGATTGCCCTCATGAGTGTACCCGATACTCATAAGAGCACCCTTTACTTCTGCGAAAGCATCTTCACCCTCTATGACGATATCGATGTCGATAACCGGCTTTGCCGACAGGCCTTCAACGGAAGTGCTTCCTACGTGCTCGACACTTATGACCTTGCCTGAAAGCACTGCCATAAGTTCGGATCTTATATCTTCAAAATCCCTCTTCCATTCACTGTTATAGGATTCGACTATTACTCTCTTAGTCACCGTCTTCCATCCTTACTTTTTCTCGAGCTTATGTACTTCTTCGTCCAAAGAAGGCTCGCTGTATAAAGGTGTAAGAGGGATCTCATTAATATTATGGAAACACTCGCGTTCTGCGCTCTTAAGTCTGTCGACCTTTACCGTAAACACTGCAGGGTCAGTATAATCTTTTGACGTACCGACAGAATCTCCCATGTCATTGGAATTCTTAAGCATCGATGCGCAAACGAAGAATGCCGTTCCTATCCCAAGACCGGCACCAAGTATCAATGCGCCTATAAGATAAAGTATATCCATATCACTGCCTCTTCTTAACAAAATTGAATATGCTCTTAGACTGCGTAAGCTCTATGCTCTTTACCGTACGTTTCATTTGGGTAAGGCCGCCTGCGGCAGCGATAATGCATAATACGATAAGGAATAAGATCACATTGCCTCCGTCGTCATCATCGGAATTCTCAAGCAAGGCAGGCAAAAGAAATCTCAGGATGAATGAGAATAAAGCGGTAAGTGCCGCACTCATCCCCGCCACCATAGCGACAAACTTCTTCTTATTCCAAGGGACACCGCATACGATCTTACCTGTCTGTCCGTTCACAAGGACCGTATTATGCTTTCCCTGATAATCAAAAGTTACAAACCACGCGGGCAGCATAGCATATCTCATATTGCCGTAATCGATAGCCGTATGGGGCTTGGAGGCAACTACGCTCTTACCGGATACGCCCTTAACATCGTCACATGCAGCCTCGCGGAAGAAGCCGTTTGCTCTCGTGCATACGACCTTCTTCATATCACCGAAAGATATATCCGTTACATTGGAATAAAACCCCGTAAGATAATCTTCGTCGAAAGACTTCAGATCCTTAAGATCATAAGGCTCAAGACGGGTGCTGCTCTCATCTGACAAGAGAGTAGATGCATCAAGAGGAAGATCATGAACATTCATGGAACCTGCTCTTCCCGAATAGACTGTCCTTCTGTGCTTACCGGAACCGACAGACCCCTTGATCACCACCGCATCCGTATGCTTCGCATCGACGATCCAATACGGAATATAGATACCCCTTACATGCTCTGCTTTGAAGTTCTTCACCTCATCGGGTATAAATCTGCCCTTCTTGAACCTGTCTCTTATAAGCTGCACAGCCTTATCCTTGGATATCGCGAAAGGCATTATCACGTCAGGCCTTCTCTGCTTGGATATCCTGCTGAATACCACTGCCGAATTACCGCAGTAGATACACTTCGTAGAAGCCTCTGTACCGTTAATTATGATCTCGCCGCCGCAGTGATTGCATGTATATACATAGCAGTCCAGGAGCTTCTCGTCCCCAGTACCGTATACTTCATTGGCGGCTACCGCTTCCTGATCCTCTACGTAAGACTTTCTCTCTGTCTCTATCTCTTCAGGCTTAAATCTGCCGTTACAATATTCGCACACGAGCATCTGCGAAGCAGGATCAAACGTCAACATCGCTCCGCAGTTCTTACAAGTCGCAGCCATCTGTTATAAATTCTCCTTATCCGTATTCAGTAAGATTATAGACTGATCCCCGATCAAATGAGGTCTATTCCTACACATAAAACTTCGTTCCTTATGCAATATGATTCTATTATACAGAAAACACCTTGCTGCCGGTTCCGCACAAGCTCCATTAAGTGAATACCCCTTTGCTCTGCAAGTTCCGCAGGTGCAATGCACCGAGGACCTGTTCGCAGCCAAGAGCAAAGGGGTATGAACATCTGGCACCTCCAACAGGAATCGAACCCGTACCAGCAGTACCGGAAACTGCTGTTCTATCCATTAAACTATGGAGGCTTTTTCAGTTATCTATTGTACCACAGGTGAACGTTATTCTTTCTTCTTGGCATCCTTATTATCGATAAGGATCTTAAGGAGATTTATCGACTCGTCAACTGTCTTATCGTGCCTGTTGGTCCTGGGCTTATAGTGAAGATAGGGCTTGCCCTGAGCGCAGACAAGGATCCTTCCCGCATACTCGGGAGTACCTATAAGAGCCGCGACCGCGGGCATGTTCATCTTACGGTCGCCCGCAAAATACATAAGGACACCCGCGTCCTTGAAGCATACTCTCTCAAAGCCCGCCTGACCTGCCAGAGCACGGATCAGAGCGGCACCCGCGAGGAAGTTTACTTCCTTCGGCGGATCGCCGTAGCGGTCCGTTACTTCGTCTAAGAAATCGTCGTAATCCTTCTGATCCGCGATGGAGCCGATACGTCTGTAAGCAGCCATCCTGGACTCTTCGTCCTCAATATAGGACACAGGGATATAGGAGTCGAAATCCACTTCCATATTGACCGTAAGGGCAGGAAGAGCAAAGTTCTCGTCTCCGTCCTTTAGTATCTTTATCTCCTCATCCAGGAGACGGCAGTAGAGCTCATAACCGATGACATCCATCTGACCGTGCTGTTCTGCTCCGAGAAGGTTACCCGCACCTCGCACCTCCAGGTCACGAAGAGCGATCTTGACGCCGGAGCCTAATTCCGTGAACTCACGTATAGCCATAAGGCGCTTCCTCGCATCGGAGTTCATCTCCTTATCGGGATTATATGTGATATATGCATATGCCTGCCTGTCAGATCTTCCTACTCTTCCCTTTATCTGATAGAGCTGTGCAAGACCGAACCTGTCACTGTCTTCTACGATCATGGTATTGACGTTGGGCATATCAACGCCAGACTCGATGATGGTAGTACACACCAGGATATCAGCCTCGCCTACTATGAAGGATTCGATTATCCTCTCCATCTGATGCTCGCTCATCTTACCGTGGGCGTATAAGACCTTTACACCGGGCATGAGCTTCTCCAGCTGCGCCGCCTTCTGGTCTATATCCGCGGTCTTGTTGTAGAGGTAGAATATCTGTCCGCCTCTGGAGATCTCTCGAAGGCACGCCTGGGTTATTATCTCCTCATCGTAGCCCATGACGTAAGTCTGAACGGGACGGCGGTTCATGGGAGCTTCGTCTAAGACGGAGATATCCCTTATACCCGACATGGACATATGAAGCGTCCTGGGGATAGGCGTAGCTGTAAGCGTAAGGACATCTATGTTATTACGCATAGCCTTGATCTGCTCTTTGTGGTTAACGCCGAACCTCTGCTCCTCGTCTACTACAAGAAGTCCTAAGTTGTGAGGCACTACATCCTTTGACAGGATCCTGTGGGTGCCGATAACGACATCCGCCTTGCCTTCCTTTATATCCTTTATATTCTGCTTTAAGACAGCAGGCTGAACGAACCTCGACAGGAGCACGACACGTATAGGGAACCCGTGAAGCCTTTCGAGGAAGTTGTCGAAATGCTGCTGCGCGAGAAGCGTAGTAGGAGCTAACATAAAGGCCTGCTTGCCGTTGGTCACACACTTGAATATTGCCCTGAAAGCGACCTCCGTCTTACCGAAGCCGACGTCTCCGCAAAGGAGTCGGTCCATGGGAGTGTCGCTCTCCATATCCTTCTTTATATCCGCGATGGCACGAAGCTGATCGTCAGTCTCCACATAAGGGAAGTTCTCCTCGAACTCCTTCTGCCATACGTCATCGGGAGAGCAGGAATAACCCTTGCTGGCACGTCTTGCCGCATAGAGCTTAACAAGGTCGAAAGCCACCTTCTTGATGGACGTCCTTGCTCTTTCTACCGACTTGTTCCACTCACCCGAATCAAGAGACGAGAGCTTGGGTTCCTTATTGTTGGGACCTACGTATTTCTGAAGCTTATCGAGCTTATCTATAGGAAGGTAGATAGTGGCATTCTTGGCATATGAGATCTTCAGGTAATCCTGGTTGGACTTACCCATACGCATGTTGGTGATACCTTCGTATCTGCCGATACCGTGAGCATCGTGTACGACATAGTCACCCGGCTGTATATCGCCGAAGAAAGTTATCTTATTGGCACCGTTCTTCTTTCTGGAGATCTTCTTCTCCGCACCGAATACATCCTGCTCACCGATAAGGCACATCTTAGCGGAAGGATAGATAAATCCTGCGGGGAGATCCTTGGGAATGACCTTTATGGAGACACCTTCTCCCGCCATCCTAAGACGGAATCCTTCTACTCTCTGAGAACCCGTAAGAAGGAATCTGACAGTCATGGAAGACTCGTTCTTCCTGACCATATCCGCCAGTTCCTTATCCCTGCCCCTGTAATTCTCTCCCGCCATTCCGTCGGAAGTAATGGTGATGCCTCCGGGAAGTCCGTTGCCCGAAGTTGCCAGGCATGCGATGGCAGTTACCTGAAAGCCCTTATCGAGCCTTCTCATTATCTCGGGGATCTCGAATACGG
Organism: Oscillospiraceae bacterium; assembly: GCA_900176545.1. Classification (GTDB taxonomy): domain Bacteria; phylum Bacillota; class Clostridia; order Saccharofermentanales; family Saccharofermentanaceae; genus Saccharofermentans. Next base: position 177,573 of record FWXP01000002.1, on the reverse strand, counting down.
ACTTAAATGCACAGGAAGGACAAGTACCGGATTCAAATGAATTCCTGCATCTTGATACAAAGTCCGCTTCGTATCCGTCTATCCTTCCTCTAACCTCGCTCATCTCATCGACGAAGAGCATGTTCTCCGTCTTATCTATGTAGTCGAGGATCATGGCGGGCTCATCTAAGATGGCGCCAAGCCACCTTGCCATACCGGTGATCCTCATGCCTTCCCTGACGGCATCGGAATCGGCGTGAGCTGTCCTTGAGAGGAGCTCCGCAGCCGCCTTCGCCGACTCGGCATTCATCTTATTTATATCCTCGGCAGCGCTCTTTAATATCCTGTCTGCCGCCTGTCCTCTTGCCTTCTTATCAAGGATGACTTCTCTTGCTCTGCAGATGGTCATCTTGTTGAAGGAATCGGTCGATCTCTGGTTATCGGGATCGAAAGACTTTATCTGATCTATCTCATCGTCGAAGAAGCTGAACCTTACGGGCATATTGTTGTCGGGAGAAAATACGTCTACGACGTCTCCTCTTGCCGCGAACTCGCCGGGGACAGATACGGAAGATACTCTCTCGTATCCGATGTCCGTGAGCTTCTCCGTAAGCTCTACCGGGTCCTGTCTGTCACCGAGCTTTAAGCTTATAAGGGTCTTCTCGAACTCCTTCTTGCTCTGCATCTTGGAAGCAAGTGCGCCGGCGCATATAATGGCCGCAGAGTAATCGCCTCGCATAAGTCTCGAGATCGTTCCTACTCTCTCGCTCTCGCCGTCCCTTGAACTTGCAACGGCAGATACGATACTCATCTCGGAAGGCTCCACTATAAGGATATCTCCGTCTATAAAAGGCTTCATGGACTCAGCCAGAGCCTTGGCTCTTACGGTATCCGAAGATACGACGACCGGCTTCTTGGAATCCTTATATGAGAGAGCTGCTACTATGTAGCCCTTCTGCTGCTCACAAAGTCCGGACACATTAAGATGGCGTGCCTCGCGGACACACCTGTCTGATGAAGCGATGAGCGCTTCGTCGTTCTTAATGAGTTCAAGAAGTGACTTTATGTCGTTATCCATTTTCTCCGATAAGTTCTTCTATTGCCTTCACTGCATCTTCAAAGGAATGATACACCGTCTCCCTCTGATCCTTGGGGATATCGGCGAGCACATAGTCTATCAGATTCCACTTCTCAGGTACAGGTCCGGAACCTATACGCACTCTGGGGAACTCCTGAGTGCCCAGGAACTTGATAACGGACTTCATGCCGTTATGAGTCCCGGCTGATCCCTTCTCCCTTACACGGATAGTTCCAACCTTGATATCTATGTCATCGTAGACAACGATGATATGGGACGGCTCTACCTTGAAGAAAGATGCACAGGGAGCTACGGACTGACCGGAATTATTCATGAAGGTAGAAGGCTTTAAGATGATAACATCTTCGCCATTTATCTTTCCCTTGCCGTATACACCGTTGAACTTGCTCTTATCGAGAGTTATGCCGTGCTTGTCGGCAAGCATCTCCACTGCCAGGAATCCTAAGTTGTGCCATGTATATGCATACTTGTCCCCGATATTGCCGAGGCCTGCCACAAGGTACATATCAGACCTCCGAACGCTTGCTGTCGAGCTTAATGTAGTTAGCGCCTCTCAAGCGGTTCTTCTTCGTGACCCAATCGTCCTTATTGATCTGCTTAGCTCTTCCGATTCCGAGTCCCATTGCAGGAACGTCGCTGGTGATGGTGGAACCTGCGGCGATATAGCTGTCCTTACCGAGCACAACGGAAGAGAGGATATTGGAGTTACCTCCGATGAATACATTATCTTCGATAACACATCCGACCTTATCCTGACCGTCGAAGTTACAGGTTACCGTTCCGCAACCGAAGTTAACGTTCTTACCTACAGTAGAGTCACCGATATATGTAAGGTGTCTTGCTCTTGTGTAGTCGTCGATGGTAGAGTTCTTGACCTCTACGTAAGCTCCGATGGTAACGTGATCGTTGATCCTCGTCTCGGGTCTTATATGCGAGAAGGGTCCGATACGGCAGTCGCTTCCTATGATGCAGGAAGTAGCTACAGAATAATCGATTACCGTTCCGTCGCCGACTTCTACTCCGTCAAGTCTCGAATTCTCACCGATGATGCACTCTTCGCCGATAACGGTATTGCCCATAAGAGTGGTACCGGGAAGGATAATGGTATCTCTTCCGATCTCGACTGCGGAATGGATCCATGTGGAATTCTCATCGAGGATCTGAACACCGTTTCTCATGTGCTTATTGATGATCCTTCTGTTCATTATCTTGCAGGCCTGCATAAGCTGCATCCTGTCATTTACTCCGAGAGTATCCTCAAAGTCGCAGATCACTGAACCTACCGTATATCCGTCTGAGATAAGGATACCGATAGTATCCGTAAGATAGTATTCCTTCTGAGCATTCTGAGCGGACAGTCTTCCCAATGCGGAAAGAAGAAGTGATGTCTTGAAGACATACATAGAGGAATTGATCTCGCAGATCTTAAGTTCCTCTTCGCTTGCGTCCTTATGCTCTACGATGCGAAGCACATTACCATCATCATCTCTTACGAGACGTCCGTATCCCGTGGGATCGTCTGCCTTTGCAGTGATGACAACGGCAGCATAGTCTCCGTCTTCCATCTTGTTCAATGCCTTGCAGATAGTCTCTGCACTTACCATTGGGGAGTCGCCCGGAAGAACGATAACGTATCCGTCTCTTCCTTCAAGGAAAGGAGCAGCCTGCATAACGGCGTGACCGGTACCTAATCTCTGTTCCTGGAACACATAGGCAACGCCTTCGCCCAACACATCCCTTATCTCTTCCTGCTTGTCTCCGACAATATATACCTGCTCGCTGCAGCCTGCCTCACAAAGAGCATCTGCTACCCACTGGACGATGGGTTTTCCCGCGACCTGATGTACGACCTTGGAATGAGTTGACTTCATTCTCGTTCCGTTACCGGCCGCCATTACTACCGCACATATATCCATTTGGTTTACACCACCTTTAAACTCATTGATTATCCGTAATGATTATAGCAAATAATCTCCCCCATGTTAGTGGATATTTAGGCATGTAGTGTATAATATTCAAAAGAAATTAACGCATTAAAGCAGCGACTTATCGAATGGATACAACAGGTTCTGACAACAGGATAGAAAGACTTGCGGCGGTCGTACTGACTGCCGCTTTACTGTGCAATATAAGCGCCTGCGATAAGACCGCCGTCGAAGAGGAGACGAGCGTTACGACTACGGCCGTGACCACTACCCTGCCTCCTACGGCAACCCCGTCGCCTTCTCCCACGCCGCTTCCTACACCGATACCGACTCCTGTACCCGAATACGTTGAACCTCAATATGAGGAAGTCTGGTATAACGGCTTCGTCGATCCAAGATCCGTCAGGGCGACTATCGTCACCAACCCGGACGATATCACCGTATTGGTGAACAAATATTATGCTCTTCCGCTGGACTATGTCCCTAGCGATCTTGTGGATGCTCCCAACTCCATGAACCAGCAGCTTAGATCCGAGGCATGTGACGCATGGATCGCCATGAACGAAGCATGTACCGAAGCCACCGGTCAGGGACTGTTCCTGGTATCGGGATACAGGGATGCGAATATCCAGGAATATCTCTTCTACAGATCCGCCAACCTTCGCGGAACGGCTTTTGCCTGTCAGAAGAACGCATGGCCCGGAAGATCAGAACATCAGCTTGGCCTGGCTCTCGATATAACACCCGCAGGCACCACCGAGATCCTCGACTCCTTCGGCGAGACCACCACGGGACAGTGGGTCAACGAACACTGCTTCGAATACGGATTCATAAGAAGGTATCAGCTGGAATATGCCGACGAGACAGGCTACGGTCAGGAGGCATGGCATTACAGGTACGTAGGAGTAGAAGTGGCAACTTATCTTTATGAGAACGATATGTCCCTGGAAGCGTATTACGGTTTGGAACAGGTTCTCCCCTGGGACGAATAACGCCCGACTTGCAATCAAATGACATCAAGCATATAATGACCGCATATCCAAGGCGAGGTGTGATTCCTCGACCGGCGGTGTTCCATGAGCGATAGCTCATCGGTAAGCCCGCAACTCCCGTCAAATCTTTTATCAGGCGGGACTGACACGGTGAGATCCCGTGGCCGACGGTAAAGTCCGGATGGAAGGAGTTGTTTTTTTATGTCAGAAATTTCCACCAAGACAAGTGCGTCTTCACGCAAGGCCATGATCACGAAGATCACTAGCACAGCCGTTCTTACGGCTATGGCTGTAGTACTCATGTATCTCGAGTTCAATCTTCCCTTCATGCCTCCATTCCTCAAGTTCGACTTCTCTGAAGTACCCGTCCTCGTAGGATCCTTTGCATTAGGTCCCGTATACGGCGTCATCATCGAGCTTTTGAAGAACCTCATCCATCTTCCCGTGACGGGAACAGCAGGTATAGGTGAGGCTTCCAACTTCCTGACAGGAAGCATCTATGTATTCTCCGCAGGTTGGATCTACAAGAAGCACAGGACAAGGAAAGGCGCAGTAGTCGCCATGGCGATCGGTACTCTCGCACTCGCAGTCATCGCATGCCCCTTGAACTTCTTCGTTACACTTCCTCTCTACGGTTCCGTATTAAATTTCTCAACGGAAGCCATCGTAGGAATGAGCAACGCGGTAAACCCTTACATCACATCCAAGATGAGCCTTATCATCTGGGGCTTCCTTCCCTTCAACCTCTTCAAGGGACTGGTAGTATCCTTCATAACTTTCTGGATCTATAAGCCCATCTCGAATATGATCCACAGGATATATTCGACAACTCACAACTGATAAGAAAGAGTCGATAACAAAAGGAGCTTTCACTTTATGCGGTGAAGGCTCCTTTTTTGTTTATCTTCCGTTAGCATTATCGCTTATCATCTCTATCACATGCTTTCCTTCAGGCCACGTCGGGCTTGATATGGGATATACGTGATACATCTGCCTTTCCCCTTCCGATACAGCGTCATAGAACTTTACTTCTATTCCCTTCTCCTTCATGATCCCGTAAAGATCCCTGTCGTCTTCGCGAAGAAAATCAAGGTCACCCGTAACGATCACAGTAGGAGGACAAGTATCCCTGTCCAGCACTTTCGAAAGGTCGTAGATAAAGGACGGCATCCTGCCCTCTTTGTCGAAATATATCCCCGGGAAGGTATCTTCCGGTGTCTTATACATGGTGCAGATAAGGTTGGCACTTCCTGCTCTTACATCTCCCTGAAGGCTTACTTCGCAGGCATTTCGAGCATCTTCCGAGTTGATGAGAAGAGCCGTTATGAGAGCTAAGTATCCGCCTGCGGAATCGCCTACGGTATGTATCACTTTCTTTCCAGAAGATGCCAGGAGGTCGACGGCGCGCATTATCTCACAAAGCTGTCCTCTAAGGTCGGTATCAGGCTGAAGTGTATAGTCAGTGTTGGCTACGGCGATCCCCGAAGCTCTCGAAAGGTGCATACCGAAGCACTTATCGAGCCTGCGGCTTCCGTATACGAAAGCACCGCCGTGAATAAGAAGGAATATCTCATCCGCATTGCTGCCTGCAGTAGTATAGATCTCCATGGAAAGGCCGTCTCCGACAGTGATCTCAGACACTTCTACTCCTTCCGGATACGTCTCTGAGGCAAGCCTTGGCGTGTCATATGTAAGGCAATCCTCGATGAACTTTCTTCTCTCCTCTTCTGCCTTCATAAATGCTTCGCTCATAGTGTCATCCTCCCCTTGAAGATAAGTCCATTATACGCTCATATTGAAATAATATTGTCAATTACATTTAAGGCATTTGTGTATATAATAATGCAGTATGGATCTGCCTGTATTAAAGAGTATAAAGGATAGATATGACGCACTCATACTGGATCTCGACGGTACCGTCCTGGATTCCATGAGACTCTGGTATGAAGTCGACAGGAAGTTCCTTGCCCGCTTCGGGTATAAGGTCACTTCCGAGTACACGGAATTCGTCAAGAGCGCATCCATAGAGGAAGGCGCAGAATACACCGTCGCTAATTACGATATCCCTCTTACGGCTTCGGAAGTTGTGGACACATGGAACGATATGGTCTACACGGAATATGCAAACAGCGTGCGTCTGAAAGAAGGTTCATACGAATACATACGGGCTGCCAAGCAGCTGGGGTTCAAGATCGCCTGCGCGACGGCACTTGCTTCCGTCAATGCAAGAGCCGCACTTGATGCCAACCATGTTACGCAGTTCATCGACATACTGATAACGCTTGAGGATATCGAGGGTACCGTCAACAAGACTGAACCGGACATATATCTCAAGGCTTCCGAAGAGCTGAACGTTCCGGCATCCAGATGTCTGGTATTCGAAGACGTTCCCGCAGCCATACAGGGAGCAAGGAAGGGCGGCTTCGGAATATGCGCGGTCTATGACGACATAGGCTGCAAAGAGGGGAGGCAATGGCAGGAGATGATAAAGTCTTCCGATTATGCGTTGGAAGATTGGAGAACGTTAATATAATGGAATATTTTTGTTCATCTTTATGCCAAACTATTATCAGATAATATGAATATGGATTACGATGTTGGTAATATATTCTGCAAGAATAAATCGAGCTTTGCATTCAGCTTGATCTGTCTGTCATTTTCCTTCATTGGATTGATGATGATACAGGTGTGGTCATTTTCAGCTACGGTCAAGGTATTCGCCTCGATCATGGCCCTCATAGTGGTCATCCTCCTTATCCTTACTCTCGGAAGAGTAGGATCGATCGTTGCTACGGTATTCAATACTTTCCAGTTGCTTCTGTACGGCTACACCTATCTCTCGAACAGGTCCAGCGTGTATCTTCATCTGCTGGGCTTGTCCCTCGCGTCCTTGCTGATACTCATAACCCTTCGAGTCTTCACCCACAGGGTATCCGAGAAGATGAACCTTTTAAGGCTCAAGATTGACGAAGAACAGAACCGAAGGATCGAGAGCGAGACCGCGGCCATCACGGAACGCGCGGTGCAGAGGACCAGCCTCATCGTCAAGCATTCCTCCCTCGCTGATAAGGAATCAGTCACCGAGACTATCAAGATGAGCAAGACTCCCAGGATAGATACTCTTACGACTCTCCCCGACAGAGAGATGCTCATGGAGCATATCGATACGCTTATCGAAGACAGGATCACTTATTCCCAGTCCGATCCCGACGACTCGGAGAAGCTCACCAACGTGACCGTCATCTACCTCTCTGCAGAGCTCAATAACGACTTCAACAGGAGCATCGGACACAGATCCTTTGACCTGTTCGTACAGTGCATCGCTCACAGACTGAGGGAGTGTGCAGATCCTGCGGATATGGTAGGACACGTAACCGGTACCGAGTTTGTTATCGTTACCCAGAGAGCATTTACGGAGAGCGAGCTCAAGGGCTATATAGACAGTCTCTGCTTCGCAGCCGAGGATTCCCTGAGCGACGAGAACGGCAAGCTGATCAGCAAGGTAAGAGCCGGCTATTCCGTCTATCCCGATGACGCGAGATTCCCCGGAGACCTTCTGGAGAATGCGGAGACGGCTATGCACGAAGCATTCTTCTCTTCCGAGGATTATCACAGATACGACGAATCTTTCCGCTACGATATAACCGCGGGACTCGACAACATGCCTCTTGATGAACTCAAGACATTCATCACCAAGGCTATGGAAGACAAAGAGATCTACATGGTATATCAGCCCATGTTCGATAAGGATAAGAAGGTCGCAGGACTCGAGGCATTTGTCAGATGGAACAGTTCAGTATTCGGAATGATCAACAACTACGAATTCCTGGCCGCTGCCGAGAGAACAGGTCACATCTATAACATCGGCGAATACACTATAAGGACTGCTCTTGAGAAGCTCAAGGAGATCAATAAGGATTTCCCGGATCTTACCATGACCGTCAATATCTCCTCGATCCAGCTTCGTAACGGAGACATCGAGAATTCCTTCGCCGAGATCGCCCGCGAGTCCGGATGCGATCTCAAGAACGTTATCGTAGATATCCCCGAGGAGAGTCTTCTTTCCAATTTCCCTCTGGTACAACCGATCCTGGAAAAGCTCTCGGACCTTGGTGTTACCATGGCACTCGACAACTTCGGAAGAGGTTATTCTTCACTTAATAACATCCCTCTTCTTCCCATCTCCATGATCAAGCTTGACGGTCACTTCACTTCAGACCTCAAGGCAGGAACTTCTTCCAGAGTCCTTACGGATTCCATCATATCTCTTCTTAACGAGATCGATGTCCCCGTTGATGCTACAGGCGTCGGCAACGCCGAGCAGTACAAGGCTCTCGTCGAATTCGGATGTACTTATTTCCAGGGTAAGTTCCTGTGCGATCCCATGAAGGATGAGGAAGTCATGAGCTTCCTTCGCAAGGTACAGGGCTGAGCTCAGGATCACTCAAGGGATCCGAGTTCTCTTGACAGAGCCATCACGGGAAGTCCTACTACGTTAAAGTAATCTCCGTCCACTTTCTTAACAAGGAGCGCACCGCCGTTCTGGATACCGTAGGATCCGGCCTTGTCATAAGGATCGTCCGAGTTCACGTATGCTTCTATCGTCTTTTTCTGGAACTCGTCAAGATCGCAGAACTCTACGAAAGTCTCTTCACAGAAACCTCTGGAGATACCGCCTTTCATTATCCATACGCCGGTAACGACACTGTGCCTCTTACCTGACAAGGCGTAGAGGGTATTCCTTGCATCTTCCTTATTGGCGGGCTTGCCTAATATCCTTCCCTCCGAGATGACGGAAGTATCCGCGGCTACTGTGACATACTCTTCCCTCTCCTCGGGAGTCAGGCTCAAAAAGACTGCTTCTGCCTTAGCTTTGGCGATATAGAGCGATATCCTGGAAGCACCTTCTCCTTTATGTTCTTCCTCTATGGATCTCTCGTCTACTTCTTCTGTCCTGACCTCAAAGTCATCAGTTATGAGCCCCATGAGCTCACGCCTTCTGGGGGACTTGCTTGCAAGGATTATATGCATATGACTCTCCTTTATAACCGGGAACATTATAAAACACAAACGCCCGACTTAGAAGCCGGACGTTCATGAGAAAGATTATAAGAGTTATATAAAGGTCTTACTGATCGTTAAGAGTAGCGGAGAGGGAGTCGTATACACTGGTGATCTGAAGATCGGGGATCATCTCCTCTACGTTACTCGAGAAATTGGCATTGGGATTATTCCTGAAGAGCGCATAGACTTCCTTGGGATTATCCTTCTTGGTAACTCTGTAGTAGGTATCTACGAACTTACCCATGTTCTTGCCCATCATCCACTTGGGCATCTTCTTTACGTCAACTGTACTGCCGCTGATCTCCTTAACGGACTGGAAGAATTCCTCTGTGGACTTGTATTCGCCGTTAAGAACGTAGGAAGCACCTACCTGACCGTTCTCGGAGATGGCAAGGAGTGCCATGGCGACGTCTCTTACGTCTACGAAAGCATGGCCGCCGTCTACCGTAGCGATACCCTTCTCAAGGTAGCCCTTGAGGATCTGACCGATAGGTGAATCCTCCTTGAAGCCGGGACCTATGATGAAAGTAGGAAGGAGCATTACGGCATTGAGCTTATTGAGGGACATCTTCTCGATGATATACTCGCCTGCCTCTGCCTTTGTCTTGGCATACTCACCTTCTACGGCTCTTCTGTCAAAATGGATAACGGAATTCTCAAGGCTCGCACCCGGATTGAGAGCATATGCGGAACCCAAGTAAACAAGTCTTCCGATCTTAGTCTTAAGACAAGTATCAACGATGTTCTGAGTGCCGGTAAAGTTCACTCTCCTCATCTCCATGTTGACCTTCTCGGATATAGAACAGATCTCCTCAGTATGGATAAGGCACGAGTGCCTGGGATCTTCTACATTGAAGAAATCCTTCATGGAATCCTTATCCGTGATAAGGCCTTCGCTGACTTCCACTCCCTTGTTCTCAAACTCTGACGTATCAGTTCCTTCAGGTACGAGCACTTTTACCGAGTTTCCGTTCTCTACAAGAAGATCCGTCACCAGTCTTCCGACAGGCCCTGTGGCGCCTGTAACCAAATACTTCAAATACATAACTTACCCTCCCGGGATCTGTTCTACATAATAACTAGTGTCTATATTTTAAAGTCTTTACGGCGCATTTTATACGGGATTAATGTAAACAAAAGCCCCCAAAAATCAATTTTATTGTGAACAAATTATTAACAGGTACAAAATACACAGTTGACAATTGTGTGCAGTGGGATTATTCTCTACATTGTTTCAATATAGTAAAGGCTATGACGAAGAGGTCCGATAAGATCGGGTTCACAGAGAGTCGGGTAAGCTGAGAACCGACAACCAAGAGTATCAACAAGACTATCGCTTCCGAGCCGGTACACCGAAAGGCTTATATGCCCTGTAGACTGTACCCGAAGGCAGCCGCGTTAAGGCAAGGGGTTTGTCAGAACCCATTAAGTGGTATATCGAAGGATATACAATTTGAGTGGTACCGCGGATAATGTCCGTCTCAAGATCTTCACAGGAAGACTTGGGGCGTTTTTTATTGCAGTAAATCGCTCGGGCACTTGGTGGGTAAAGAGAATTAACAAAGGAGAAAGAAACTATGGCAGAGAACTTGAATCTAAACGGACAGATGGACGAGAAGATCCGCGAGGTCGCAGACCGTGTAAAGGGTATCCGTCTCGACATGAACCTCACACCCGAGGAAATGGCTGAGAAGGTCGGCATCTCGGTAGAGGAATACTTAAAGTACGAGGAAGGACAGGAAGACTTCAACTTCACTTTCGTATATAAGCTCGCTAACGTAGCAGGCGTTGAGATCTCAGAGCTCATGGAGGGTTCTGCTCCCGCTCTTACTACTTATGCAGTCACAAGAAAGGGCGAGGGCCGTCCCATCGCAAGAAGAGAAGGTTATAAATACTTAAGACTCGGTTCACGCTTCAAGAGCAAGCTTGCCGAGCCATTCAGAGTCATCATCCCTTATTCCGAAGAAGCGCTTAATCCTCCCTATGAACTCGTTACACACGTAGGTCAGGAGATGAACATCGTTGTAAGAGGTACCCTCAAGGTAATGATCGGCGATGCAGTCGAGATCTTAAATCCCGGCGATTCCATCTTCTTCGATTCTTCCACGCCTCACGGTGAGTTCGCAATTGGCGGTGAGGACTGTGAGTTCTATGCCATCATCTTAAATCCCGAGGCATGGTCCAAGGGAGAGACATATAAGTCCACATTCAAGACAGAGTACAGAGCAGATAACGTTACTAACGTTGATCTTGCAGGGCTTAAGGATCCTGTATACGAGAAGTACGTAAAGACTGAGCTCAACGATCAGGGCATCCTCTCCAAGATCGAATTTGTTGAGGACGAAGTTAAGAAGTTCAACTTCGCTTTCGACTGTGTCGACGCTATCGCCGATAAGGATCCCGATAAGACAGCCATGATGTGGGTCAACAAGGATTGCGTTACTGACCATCGCTTCACTTTCGAGGAGATGAAGAAGTACTCCAATAAGACAGCTAACTACTTTATGTCCCTCGGCATCAAGAAGGGCGATAAGGTAATGCTCGTTCTGAAGCGTCACTACCAGTTCTGGTTCTCCATCCTCGCTCTTCATAAGATCGGTGCAATAGCTATCCCTGCTACCAACCTTCTTCGTGAGCACGACTTCGATTACCGCTTCAAGGCCGCTGGCTGTAAGGGTATCATCTGTACTGCTGACGGCGAGACTGCAGACGAGGCTTACAAGGCTGCTCAGAAGTGCGAGACAATGGATACCTTCGTAATGGTAAACGGTTGCCGCGAAGGATGGCATGACTTCAATAAGGAGTTCGAATCATTCTCCGATGTATTCGAGAGACCCGAAGACGCTGCATGCGGAGACGATCCCATGGTAATGTTCTTCTCCTCCGGTACTACAGGTTATCCCAAGATGGTACTTCACTCCTACAGATATGCTCTTGGCCACTTCACTACTGCAAAGTACTGGCATAACGTAGATCCCAACGGTCTTCACTTCACTATCTCCGATACGGGCTGGGGTAAGGCACTCTGGGGTAAGCTCTACGGACAGTGGCTCTGCGAGGCACCTACATTTACATTCGACTTCGACAGGTTCCATGCAAATGAGATCCTTCCCATGTTCGCTAAGTACAACATCACTACATTCTGTGCTCCGCCTACTATGTTCCGTTTCTTCGTAAAGGAAGATCTGTCCAAGTATGACCTCTCCTCCCTTAAGTACGCTACAGTTGCAGGTGAGGCATTGAACCCCGAGGTATTCAACCAGTTCATGAAGGCAACGGGTATCCGTCTCATGGAGGGCTTTGGCCAGACAGAGACTACTCTTGCCATCGCTAACCTCGTAGGTTCTTCCATAAGGCTCGGCTCCATGGGTAAGCCCAATCCTCTCTACGACGTACATGTACTCGACGAGAACGGAAAGGACTGCAAGCCCGGTGAGACAGGCGAGATCTGCATCAAGACAGATAAGGGTGCTCCTAACGGACTCTTCCTCTGCTACTACAAGGACGAGGAGAAGACAAACGAGGCATGGCACGACGGCTTCTATCACACAGGTGATACGGCATGGAGAGATGAGGACGGATATATCTGGTATGTCGGACGTATCGACGACGTTATCAAGTCCTCCGGTTATCGTATCGGACCCTTCGAGATCGAGAGCGTCATCATGGAGCTTCCTTATGTTCTCGAGTGTGCCGTTACAGGTACTCCTGACCCTCAGGGTGTAAGAGGTATAGTCGTAAAGGCAACTATCGTACTCGTTCCCGGCAAGGCTGAGCCTTCCGAGGAACTTAAGAAAGAGATCCAGGATTACGTTAAGGAGAAGACCGCTCCTTATAAGTATCCTCGCGTTGTTGAGTTTGTTACTGAGCTTCCCAAGACAGTCAGCGGAAAGATCAGAAGGACCGAGATCAGAGCCAACGATAACAAGAAGGACTGATCCGGTAAACAACGGTTTTAGCTCAAGGCCCCGAGATGATATCTCGGGGCCTTTTCTATTGACAAAATGCAACTCTAAAGGAAACGAAGTACCTTCACGTTTTCTTGATTTTTTACATACTATAATTGAAGTTTCCTATTAAACGCTCGTTAATCAGTTGTGAACAAAATGTGAACACGCTATAATCTCGGGCATTCAATCTTTCCATTAGGAGGTTACGACATGAACAAACACACAAGAGCGATCGGTACGATCGCAGGCCTTGCGCTGTCAGTTTCTGTATTCTCAGGAACTGTACTCGCAGACGAGAACGAATTGGCGATCTCGGAACAGAATTTCCCTAATCCCTGTTTCAGATCTCTGATCTCAGAGGAGGTCGACACAGACGGTAACGGCTACCTCAGCGATGATGAGATCTCAGCATTCGAATATCTTTCCATCAACGGAGATTACTCTGATTTCTCCGGTGAACTGACGGGTATCGAATATCTTTACGGATTAACACACGTACAGATATATAACGTTACGGGATTGACCGCGCTCGATACCGGGGCACTTGCCGGTGTCTACAGCGTCGACTGCAGTAATACACCTGATCTGAGCTCAGTAAACGTGAATCCCGCGATCCACTATATCACGCTCGAGAACACATCTCTTTCCAGCTTCGATGTAACGGGATATCCTGAACTTACTGATCTTATCCTTACAGGTAACACGATCTCATCCATCGATATCAGCAATAATCCTGAGCTCTGCTTTATCGACTTCAGCGGAACGAACATCACATCCATCGATATCAGCAACAATCCCAGGCTCATTACCGCATACAATGACGGTTACTACGATGATGATTTCTCCAGATCCGGTTATCCCTCAGTAGCTTATTGTTACAACGGTGATGAGGTCTGCATGCATTTAAGCCCTGATACGGAGATCATCGCTTCCCATGACGTTTCAGGTGTTGCCGTTAATGAGGCAAATTTCCCTAATCCCTGTTTCAGATCTCTGATCTCAGAGGAGGTCGACACAGACGGTAACGGCTACCTCAGCGATGATGAGATCTCAGCATTCGAATATCTTTCCATCAACGGAGATTACTCTGATTTCTCCGGTGAACTGACAGGTATCGAATATCTTTACGGATTAACACACGTACAGGTATATAACGTTACGGGGTTGACCGCGCTCGATACCGGGTCACTTGCCGGTGTCTACAGCGTCGACTGCAGTAATACACCTGATCTGAGCTCAGTAAACGTGAATCCCGCGATCCACTATATTACGCTCGAGAACACATCTCTTTCCAGCTTCGATGTAACGGGATATCCTGAACTTACCGATCTTATCCTTACAGGTAATACGATCTCATCCATCGATATCAGCAATAATCCTGAGCTCTGCTTTATCGACTTCAGCGGAACGAACATCACATCCATCGATATCAGCAACAATCCCAGGCTCATTACCGCATACAATGACGGTTACTACGATGATGATTTCTCCAGATCCGGTTATCCCTCAGTAGCCTATTGTTACAACGGTGATGAGGTCTGCATGCATTTAAGCCCCGATACTGAGATCATCACAGGAGCTGAGGAATCTGTTGATACAGAAAGCGCCGAAGAAGTATATATCTCTACTTGGGTTGAAAGAGACGGCGTTCGTTATTACTACGACGAGAACGGAGAACTCGCAACAGGTCTTCGTAATATCGACGGTTCCGTATATCTGTTCAATGATAACGGAGCAATGATGACAGGGCTGGTATATTACGGCGGCGGTCTTTTCTACTTCGGTTCCGACGGTGTCCTTCAGAAAGCACTGATCAATTTCCAGGGCCGCTGGTACATCCTCTATAGATAAAGGAATGACCCGATAACAAAAAGAGGCTTCGAGAGGTATTCTCGGAGCCTTTTGTTATGCCTGCATAAAACCGTTGGTGCAATCTGCCAATTGTTAATATTTTGTGAACTTGCAGCTTGATTTTATACTATAACGCTCGTTATACTCTTCGTGAGTTTGTGTATTAATTGGTTGGGCAGGTTGAAAGAGTTATGAACAAGCGAAGCACCATTACCGGTGCCGTTATCACCTTAATGGTGGCGGCACTGCTTATAATTGCGTTACCGTTTTCACGTAAGAGCGATCCCGTCTATGCGGATCAGGTAGTTCACTACAGTGCCAGAAGAACGGTCGTAAAGCAACTGAACAGTTCCAATAGCATGACCTACTATGTCATTGAACCTGATAATGCAGGTACTTATCCTGCTGTCATCATGTTCCACGGCATGGGCGGAGTCGGAGACGTTAACGACCTCGAGGCCAGAGCAAACAACTGGATGGCATCAGGTACGCTCGATCCCGTTGTATTCATCGTTCCGGATATAGGGGCCAACACAGGCGATTTGTCCCATGCATTTAACAAGACTTATATCGGAAACACCGGAAAGACAAAACTCGACTTTCTTATCGACGATATCCAATCCGGAGCAGCAAGTTCCAAGATCGATACTTCCGCTGATCTTTCAGTAGCAGGATTCTCCCTTGGCGGTTGCTCTTCTCTCGATGCAGGCATCAGAAGACACGATGTCATCGTCAATGTAGGAGCATTCAGCTCCAGCAGTCTTTTCTATCCCAATCCTCCCTACACAGTCAACTGGGGCTGGTACACGGATCCTTCCCGGATCGTCTATTCTTCGGATCCCGATGCGCACCGATTCCTGACAGCCAGCGCTACGGAGACGCATAACGGCAATCCCTATACCGCGAAGAAGACTGTGGAATTCTATGCGAGCATAATGCCCGAAGAATATCCCTTCACTACATATATCTTTTCCAGCGGAGAACACGACAGTAATCTCCTCTTCCGTGAACTTTACATGTTCCTGTACTACATACAGAACGATGTCCTTCCTACAGAAGCACAGGCAGGAAGTGCTACATACGACACATTCACCACTCCTACTACAATAACGGCAACAACAACTACAGCGGCTCCTACGACTACCACAACAGTTGCTCCGACATCTGCAACTACAACTGCCGCTGCTACGACTACGGCAGCTACAACAACAGCGCAGACAACTGCAACTACTACAACACCGACAACCACAACTACTGCTCCTGCAGAGACAACAGTTTCTGCTCCCGTGGCACCTGCTCCCTCGCCGGATGTATTATCTGCAACACGGGGACCTGTATCAGTCAGCTACTCTACTCATGTACAGAATATCGGTTGGCAGGAATATGTTGCAGACGGTGTTATGGCAGGTACCGAAGGCCAGTCTCTTCGCCTTGAGGCTATGGCAGTAAATATCTCTTCAGACATGGATCTCGGAGTACGCTACTGCACTCATGTTCAGAACATCGGCTGGCAGGATTGGGTATACGACGGAGCCGCTGCAGGAACTGAAGGTTTAAGCTACCGCCTTGAAGGCATGAAGATAGAGCTTACGGGCTCCGCTGCAGCCGACTACGACATCTACTACAGAGTCCATGTACAGAACATCGGCTGGATGGGCTGGGTAAAGAACGGCGAGATGGCAGGAACGGAGGGTCAGTCTCTCCGCCTTGAAGGAATGCAGATCAAGATCGTCCCCAAGGGCACTTCTCCCGACATCATCTCCTACAACACTCATGTTGAGAATATCGGCTGGCAGCCCTATGTTACCGACGGTGTTATGGCAGGTACTACAGGTCAGTCCCTTCGCCTTGAAGGTATCCATATCGATGTAACAGGTCTTGAGGGTGTAGGCGTTGAGTACAGGACCCATGTTCAGAATATCGGCTGGGAGGAGTGCTGGACTGCTGATGGAGGATTCTCAGGTACTGAAGGACAGTCCCTTCGTCTTGAAGCAATAGAGATCCGCCTTACAGGCGAGAATGCATCACAGTATGACATCTACTACAGAGTGCATGTCCAGAACTTCGGCTGGACAGGATGGGCTTCCAATGGTGCTTCATGCGGAAGTGCAGGTTATTCCTACAGACTTGAAGGTATCGAGATAATGGTTGTTCCCGCCGGTTCTCCTGCTCCCGGAAGCACGGCAAACACTTTCTATCAGGCATAAAAAAAGAATGACGGGGTATAACTTATGAGAAAAGCAATTACAAGATTCACGGCATCACTTATCGTATTATCGATAACGATCGTCGCTATCTTACACTTCAGTTCAGGCAAGGATACATTAGCTGCTTCAGGCGACACTTATCCTGATCAGCTTTCTACGGCAACATTCACAGGATTTGACGGAACAACACAGAGTTGTTATGTCCTTGCCCCTAACGGCAACGGCACCTATAAACCCGTGATCCTGTTTCCGGGTCTCGGTACATACGACGGTTACCGTTATCAGTTCCCGTCACATGCCAACAAATGGTCTGCGTCCGGACTTATCGATGACTACGTCTATATCATTCCGATCTTCAATTCTCAGGACGCTTCCTGCTCCCCGATAACAGATAATGCATTTTGCGCATATAGTAACAGGCACGCGGCCGCACACATGGACGAGTCGTATTTCGGTGATCTTCTCGATGCGATCCAGGCAGGACAGATATCTTCCAAGGTGGATACAACCGCGGACATCAGCGTCGCAGGTTATTCCATGGGTGGTTGTGCAGCACTTTTTGCAGGCTGCGAATACTATGACAGAGTCGTAAATGTCGGTGGTCTCAGTTCTTCTTGGATGTTCTATAACCCTCAGGGCGGATGGATCCTTGACAGCGAACTCGACACCAGGCTTCATTATTCCGACAGTCCCAATGCTCACCGTCTTATCTGCGCCAGCTGGACAGAACAGGATGGAACGAGATTCGGAGATCTCTACCGCTACATGAATCTCTTCAGAGATCGTGGCATATATTTCAAGGTTAAGGATTTCCAGACAGGAGATCACAACATGACCTTCTTTCTGAAAGAGATCTTCATGTTTCTCTACTACATAGAGAATGATTCTGTGGCCGATATAGATTCTATCTATAGTCAGGCCGAGAGCTATTCGACTACTCCTACAACTACTACAACGACAACAACTACATCCGCAACTGCGGCTCCTTCCGCGACAACAGTCGCACCTTCATCAACTGCATCGTCTTCAGAAGCTCCTGTTTCTACTACGACGGCTCCGGCGACGACAACCGCTGCTACTGCCGCACCAACGACAGATACAACCGCCGCGCCCGCGGAGACAACGTCAGTCCCGACACCTGTTGCTCCTCCTCCCTCTTCTGAGGTATTGTCAGTTACAAACAGTCTCGTATCAGTTAACTACTCTACTCATGTACAGAATATCGGCTGGCAGCCTTATGTCGCTGACGGTGTCATGGCAGGTACGGAAGGACAGTCCCTCCGTCTTGAAGCTATGGCAGTAAATATCTCTTCCGATATGGATCTCGGAGTACGCTACTGCACTCATGTTCAGAACATAGGCTGGCAGGATTGGGTATACGACGGAGCCGCTGCAGGTACGGAAGGTTTAAGCTACCGCCTTGAAGGCATGAAGATAGAGCTTACGGGCTCCGCTGCAGCCGACTACGACATCTACTACAGAGTCCATGTACAGAATATCGGTTGGATGGACTGGGTCTCCAACGGTCAGACGGCTGGTACAGAGGGGCAGTCTCTCCGCCTTGAAGGATTACAGATAAAGGTTCTTCCCAAGGGCACTTCTCCCGACATCATCTCCTACAATACTCATGTTGAGAATATCGGCTGGCAGCCCTATGTTACCGACGGTGTTATGGCAGGTACTACAGGACAGTCACTCCGTCTTGAAGGTATCCATATCGACGTAACAGGTCTTGAGGGAGTAGGCGTCGAGTACAGGACACATATCCAGAACATCGGCTGGGAGGAGTGCTGGACTGCTGATGGAGGATTCTCAGGTACTGAAGGACAGTCCCTTCGTCTTGAAGCAATAGAGATCCGCCTTACAGGCGAGAATGCATCACAGTATGACATCTACTACAGAGTGCATGTCCAGAACTTCGGCTGGACAGGATGGGCATCTAACGGTGCTTCCTGCGGAAGTGCAGGCTATTCCTACAGACTTGAGGGTATAGAGATAATGGTTGTTCCCGCAGGCTCTCCTGCTCCCGGAAGTACTGAAAACTGTTTTTATCAGATGTAAGCAAATTCATTCATATCTTCCCAAATTTCGAAGACCCTCTTCAGTTAGAATACTGTAGAGGGTCTTTAACTAGTATGGCAGACTTTATTGATTTTTAAGATCGGGTAAATGATCTATACTCTGACGATCTTTTTACGATATTGAAGAGGTCGCAGGGGATCAATATACTCTTATTGTGTGGAGGCCTTCAACTAAGAATAAGGGGGAACGAACATGGATTATCTTAGAGATCTTTTCGGTCGTTACGGAAGATAAGGGATATCTTTTTTCGAACCGAAGAAAGCGGACCCGCAAGGATCCGCTTTTTAATTCTCATTTTCTTACCGATTCTTCGTTCATGAACTCTTCAAGGCTTAGAGAATTCTCATAGAAGTACTTGATGACTACGCTCCTGGTAACGATACCTATGAAGATACCTCTGTCATCTACTATAGGGATAAAATTGCTTCCCAATACCCTTAAGAGAAGTTCGTCTATCCTGGCCATGATGTTAACGGGAGGATTCTTCTCTCCGGAGAGCTTAAGATTGATATTGCTGATCTTAAACTTCTCAAGGTCCTCGACTGGAACGGTATGGGGTTCTCCTCCCTCACCGTTTACTATGAGCCAGAGAAGATCACCTTCGCTCAATGTACCTACATACTCACCGTCGCGATTAAGGACAGGCACAGCCGTATAGCCGTGATGGCGCAGCTTCTCCAGCGCCTGACGCGCGGTAAAGTCATCGTATACATAGGCAACTTCTGCCTTGGGTCTCATAAAGAATGCTATATTCATGATCTAAGATCACTCCGATCGTTATGTCATTATCAAATGAAAGGTAAAGCCTCTCATTACATGAAACAGCTTAACGCACCCTCGCATCGAATTCCATATCAATACAAGTCAATTTTGGTGTTTTCGAATGAACAGGGATAAGCGAACTTAAGAACGTTATACGTTCATATTCTCGGCTTTCCACTCGAGGTATTCGTCGTACTCCATCCTCTTATCTATTATACCACCGGGTACTATCTCGATGATCCTGTTGGCAACCGTATTAACGAGCTCTCGGTCATGTGAATAGAACACGATGGAACCCGGGAACTTCTTGATTCCTTCGTTCAATGCCGTGATGGATTCAAGATCAAGATGATTAGTGGGATCGTCGAAGATAAGGACATTGGCATTAACGAGCATCTGACGGGAGAGCATACATCTTACCTTCTCGCCTCCGGATAATACGCTTGCCTTCTTGAGAGCCTCCTCGCCCGAGAAGAGCATCCTTCCCAAAAATCCCCTTACGTAGCTCTCGTTCTGGTCCTTGGAATACTGCCTGAGCCAGTCAACAAGAGAGAGGTCACAGTTATCGAAGAATTCGGAATTGTCCTTAGGCAGATATGACCTGGATGTAGTCACGCCCCACTTCACTTCGCCCTCGTAATCGCTCTCGGGAACAACGCCTGCAAGTATATCGAGAAGATGCGTTACTGCAACTTCATCCTTACTTACGACACCAATACGGTCGCCTTTCTCCATAGTGAAGGAGATATCGTTCAGAGTCTGTCTTCCGCCCTTAGACGCGGTAAGATTCTTTACGAAGAGAACGTCGTTACCGATCTCACGATCCTGCGTAAAGGATATGAAAGGATATCTTCTGGAGGAAGCAAGGACCTCGGGAAGCTCCATATTCTCCAGGAGCTTCTTACGGCTGGTAGCCTGCTTTGACTTGGATGCGTTGGCGGAGAACCTGGCGATAAAGTCCTGGAGTTCCTTCCTTCTTGCCTCGATCTTCTTAGTCTGATCCTTGAGCTGACGAAGAGACAGCTGTGTATACTCGTACCAGAAATCGTAGTTACCCTGGAAGAGCGTGACCTTGCTGAAGTCGATATCGACTATATGCGTGCAGACCTTGTTAAGGAAGTGTCTGTCGTGTGATACGACGAGCACACAGTTCTCGTAGTCCATGAGGTAATTTTCGAGCCAGCGGCAGCTGTTAAGATCCAGATGGTTCGTAGGCTCGTCGAGAAGAAGATAATCCGGCTCTCCGAAAAGCGCCTGAGCGAGCAACACCTTCACCTTCTGGCCTCCCGTAAGATCTTTCATGGGACGCTCGTAGTAATCCTCACCGAGACCCAAGCCCTGAAGGAGGATCTCCGCGTTGCTCTCTGCGGACCATCCGTCCAGCTCCGCGAACTCACCTTCGAGCTCACCTAAGAGGATACCGTCCTCGTCGTTGAAGTCAGGCTTTGAATAGAGCCTTTCCTTCTCCTTCATGATCTCATAGAGCCTCTTGTGGCCCATGATGACTGTCTGCCTTACGCTATATTCGTCGTACTTGAAGTGGTCCTGCTCAAGTACGGCAAGACGCTCGTTCTTAGGGATATTGACAAAGCCCTTCTGAGGCTCGATCTCACCTGATATTATCTTGAGGAAAGTAGACTTTCCGGCACCGTTGGCACCTATTATTCCGTAGCAGCAACCCTTATTGAACTGTACATTTACGCCCTCGAAGAGCTTGCGCGCACCAAAGCGCAGTCCCACATTGGAAACATCGATCATTTGATTTACTCCGTATCTTTTATTTTTTTACTTTCATGAACTTGAGCATCAAGGATATAGGTACTATCTTCGATGCGAGATGAAGCATCTTCTGGGAGATTCCGTAGACATAAAGATTCCTTCCACTCCTGTGCGCCTTAAGGGACGCTGCTGCGAGCTTAACGGGATCGGCTACGATATACTTGCGAAATCCGGTGAACTCCGAAGCCTTTCCGTCAGTTGCATTTGCCTGGAACTCCGTATCAACGGGACCCGGACAGACTGCAGTGACAACGATGCCCGAAGGCTGGAGCTCCACCGCCAGCGCTCTCGAAAATGAAGTTACATACGACTTGGATGCGGCATATACCGAAAAGCCCGGCTGAGGAAGAAATGCTGCCGAAGAAGCGACATTTATCATTCCGGAACCCTTATGCATATAAGGGATACATATTCTGGCAAGGAGAGTCAGTGCTCTGCAGTTGACGTCCAGCGTCGCTCCCAGAGCCTGTACGGACTGATCTTCAACAAGAGCTCTCTTGCCGAGTCCTGCGCAGTTGATAAGCAGCTTTACGTTATACTCATCTTCACGAAGCTTCTTCTCGATCTCGTCCGCAAAAGAAGGAGAATTAAGATCCAGGACAACAGGAACGATCCTTGCATCTTCCAGGGAAGACTTGAGCTCTAGAAGCTTTTCTTCTCTTCTTGCCACGACCCATATCTGTTCGTATCCGTTCTTATCCTGGGATAATTCTCTTACATAGGCCTTTCCTATGCCCGAAGAAGCTCCCGTTACAATAGCGATATCCTTCATCTTCACTCCGATATATTTCTTTTACTGCAACAGTATATATGAACCTTACTCTCTTTTTCAAACAATTGCCCACGAAGCAAGAGCTTCATGGGCATAAAATAATCTGTCAGCTACTACTCATTTCTTCTTAAAGATCCCCAGCAACCCTCCGCGTTCCTTTCGATCGCTCTCATAAGGAGTGACAGGCTCTCTTTGAGGGATCACGGGCGGCAACTTCCTGTCTTCATCGGGTTCCTTATCGTGCTTGAAGGGATCTATGGACTGCTTGGGCGTAAACTCCGAAGAAGGACGGAAAGTCGTACTATGCTTCTTATGTTCCGCGAGTGCAGCGGTAAAGCTCGGCCTCTGTTCAGTCTCCGTTACTGCTTCGACTTCTTCTGCAGCCTTATCTTCCTGTACCTCCTCAGAAGCCTTTGCGGCTGCATGGTTTACAGATGCGCTCACAGGCCTCTTGATAGGTCCCTTGCTGGCCTTAAAGGGATTGACCTCCTGTTTCTTCCGAGTAGGTGCGGGGACAAAGCCTGCAGCTATCCCTGGCTTAGTCTGCTTGGGGGCGGTGTCAGCTTCAGCTTTGACTTCTTCTCCGTCTTCGTTCTTGATCTTCTTAAAAGGAGAAGGCCTTGCCGTCTCGTGCTTCTCCACAACAGGGGGAACAAAACCCGTAGCAATGGCGGGAGCTTCGGATTTTTCCTTGACTGCCTTCTCAAACGCCATGGCGGCTACCGTAGGCTCAGAATGCGAGTTGAGCGAGGTACCGTTTAAATGGCCCATCGATTCTTTTCTTGCCATCTTCTAAGATGCTCCTTGTTCAAAACTTCTTCTCTTCAAGAGATTATATCATCTGCGTTATCTGATGCAGGTTCGTTAACGTCCGTCAAATCGCCAGTTTTACCTTCCGAAGCTACGGCAGCTGCATGATTCACCGAAGCACTCTTGGGTCTCTTGACCGGAGGCTTGATTCCCGGAAGTTCTCCGGAAGCCTTCTTCTCAGCCTCCTTCGCAGCCCTCAGAGCTGCCGCATTAGAGAATTCCGGTCTTATGACTCTTGTATTAGACGTCTGCAGATATCCGTTGATGACCTTGGGCTTCTCTTCCTCTTCAGCAGGGGTAGCGGGAAGAGTTGTCTTAGGAGGACGTATCTTATCCGCGATCTTTCCTATCACTCTGCCGGGAATGAACTCATATATGATCTCATCCATATAAAGGTCCTGAGAAGCCAGCTTGCGATACCTTAATGCGATCACGATCGTAAGGATACCGAGGATTATTATCCACCAAGGGAAAGGCGTCTTCTTGACGGAAGCATCATACAAACGAGGTATGGTAGTAGGCGTAGGAGGTGCAGTCTCCTCTGTCTCCTCTACAGCACCGGCCATCTCCGATGCGGGTGTAGTAGGAACATCTCTCTCGACCGTTGTCTCCTCAGATGTCTCTTCACTTGTCTCCTCGGAAGTCTCGTCGCTCGTATCAGATGTATCGGAAGACTCAGAGACAATCGTCTCAGTTACGACAGCCGTCGTTGTATCAGGCTGCGCAGGAGAAGTAGCTTCTCCGCCGGCAACAGCAGGAGCTGTCGTTGTCGTTGTCGTAGCGGGAGCACCACCGGCTTCGCTTGCAGGCTTTGTTGTAGTCGTAGCCGAAGCAGTGGCTGCAGTTGTAGCGGATGTAGGTCTCGCAGTTGTCGTAGCTGCGGTAGGTGTAGTCGGAGCTGTCGGCGCGGGACCTGGACCGGTTCCGGGAGCCGGTGACGGATTAGTCGGAGGCGGAGGAGGCGGCGGTGCTGCAGTAACTACTGAAGTTACGGAATAAGAGTCGATGCTCAAAGATGTCGTCATTACTCTTACATGCATCACATACTGCGATACAGATGAGTCGTAAGTGACGGAGCCGCTTATCGAATTGCCGTTCTCGGTTACATTGAATACACTTCCGCGTTCGGTAACAAATACTTCGCTGGCATCAAATGTAATAGTGAAATTTACCGTATCGCCATTTTGTGCTCCCCAGAAGCCGAAGTTGAATTCATATTCATCACTGCCGATATCCCAAGGGTTACTGCTGCACCACATACCGGGATCGGCATTAACTTTACGGCCGTCGAAGACTGTACACAGGATACAAAAAGTAAAAACCGCGACCAATACCGAGACGAATATCCCGGATACACGCTTTCTCATATTCTTAATCATTCCTCCATATAACCCAAAGTCACGACCGGATAGTCGCAACTACTTAGATAGTACACTCTTTACAGGAGGATTTCTACATATTATCGTAAATTATTGACCATTTCTCTGATTTTTTATAGCAATAGTCACAAAAGACCCTACCAGACCGAGGATGGCAACGCCCGCTACGGCAAAGGCGATCTTTCCGCCTTTGGTAACCTGGAAGATGGAACCGCCCTCGGGACCTGTAACACCTCCGCATGTATTGCCGGTCATATCGGTAGCTACGGTCTCAATGCCTCCGCATGTATCTTCAGGTACCACGTCGGACACTTCAAGATCAAGGTCGATCATGACGCCGTCGTAGTCACTGAGAGCTATACCGTTAGCTCCGAGAGGCACTTCGTGGTCGAGGCCTATGAACTGTCCGTCCTCGTTCTGCCACAGGACTTCGCGCACGAACTCGTACTTCTCCTCGTCCCATGTGGTAAAGTCATCCATCACGAGTCCGCCCGTATCACCGGAGTTGGCATTGAAGCACCAGAAGGTATGGTTCAGGTGATACTCGCTTATGAGCTGTCTCATATACTCCATCCAGGTAAGGTTATCACCCGTCATGAAGCCTCCCCACTCACCGATAAGAAGAGGAGCCGTTCCCGTGTCGTCTATATAGAGCCAGGAATCGTACCAGTAATCCTCGATAAGTGACTCGTAGGTAAATCCTCCCTCGAACCAGGGCTGTGCATATACGGCAGGACCGTAGTCGTGGGGAGAATATACTATCTGGGCATTTCGCTCGGGAGAGCCGAAATCGATGGGATAGTCCGCTACTGCGCGCAGGTTGCCTCCCCACCATGAGTTGTAGTAGTCTTCGTCGTCAGTCGATGTGAAGTCATTGGTCTGAGGATCGATGGGATATATCTGGATACCCTCGATAACGATGAGTGCATGAGGATTATTGTCCAGTATGGTATTGCCTGCTTCCTCGGCGACCCTCTTCCAGTTATTATCGTCATCCGAACCGTTCCAGATCGCATGTTCTTCCTCGGATGCCTTACCATGAGGTTCGTTCTTCAGGTCGTAGGCTACGATGGTATCGTTATCGGCATATCGCGCAGAGATCCAGTCGAGAGCCTCGATATACTCTTCTTCAGTGAAGTCAGACGTGTACCATAAGGGTGCCATATGACCCATGGCGTCCGTGTTGGCACTGTGTATATCCACCATAACCTTGATGCCGTTAGCCTGACACACTTCAAGTACATGGTCCCATATCTCAAGGCTGTTCATGCCGTCAAGGTATGGGTTATATGCATGGTTGTAGTTAGCTTCCGGGTACTCCCCGTTCTTCCACTGCAGGAGAAGCTCGGCAGACATAGGAACTCTCAGGAGATTAAAGCCGTGGTCGGCTATGGATACAAGAGCATCGTCAAGACTGCATGCCCATACTCCGTCAAAGAGATTGGATCCGGTGTTGTATCCGAACCAGTTGCATCCCGTAAGCCATACTTCCGTGCCGTTCATGTCACAGATATGGTCTCCGCTGGTCGTGAGCCAGTCATCTCCCTGCACCCCCGTTGCCTGTGCAGGAGCAGGTGTGACATTGCCACCGCTCGAAGAAGGAGCAGTCGTCGTTGCAGCAGTAGCTGCAGTAGTGCCCTGTGTTGTACCTGTTGAAGTACCGCTTCCGCTTATGGACACCAGCTCAGCGCCGTTTATATTCGAACCGTCTACCTGGATACCGACATTTCCGTCGATGCCCCATGAGTTAGGACCGTCAGCGGATACCGTAGCAGTGACAGTGTTGCCGTCTATCGTATAGGAATCGAATCCCCAACCGCTCGCCGAAGTAACAGTACCAGTGAACTCGACTACAACGGTTATGGTACCGTATCCCGAGCAACCTGACAGATCCAAAGTGATCTGTCCTCCCGTTCCCCACGTGTTAACGTCGGATACGTCTGCCTGCGCTTCTGCTCTTACTATTCCGGGTAATACTATGGCTGCCGAGGCAGTAGCCATGGCAGCCATCAGTATAACGGATGCGATCTTTCTAAGGTTCATGTCCTTAAGACCCTCCGAATATCACTTCTTGAATCTTGAATCTATTACGCGCACCATCTTACCTTCGGATCTGGGAAGGGATCTGGGTTCGACGAGCTGTAC
Organism: Oscillospiraceae bacterium; assembly: GCA_900176545.1. Lineage (GTDB taxonomy): Bacteria > Bacillota > Clostridia > Saccharofermentanales > Saccharofermentanaceae > Saccharofermentans. Next base: position 150,777 of record FWXP01000002.1, on the reverse strand, counting down.
CTTCGCGTGGATACCCGTGATGGATGCGATATCTCCTTCGATGGACTTCGTGAGCTTCTCAAGTCCCTTCATGGTATCGGGGAACTGATTGGGATTGAGCTCGATCTTAACTGAGATGACGTCAAGATTGTTGACGCGGTCTACGTAGATCATGTAGTGAGGAAGTACTTCCTTATATCTCATTACGGCAGTCTCGATCTGAGTGGGGAATACGTTAACGCCCCTGATGATGAGCATGTCATCCGCACGACCCGTGATCTTGTCGATACGGGGTGTTGTCCTTCCGCATGCGCACTTACCGTAGTGGATACGTGTAAGGTCGTGTGTGTTGTACCTGATCATTGGCACGCCTTCCTTCATTACGGAAGAGAATACAAGCTCACCGAGCTCACCTTCGGGAAGGGGCTTGCCGGTCTCGGGATCTACGATCTCGGGCCAGAAGAAATCGGACTGGATATGGATCTGATCCTGGCAATGCTGGCATGAACATCCAACGCCGGGACCTACTATCTCCGTAAGTCCGTAGATATCGAATGCCTGAAGACCGATCCTTGACTCGATCTGATCCTTCATCTCATGTGTCCAAGCCTCAGCTCCGAAGAATCCGCACCTGAGGTTGAGCTGACTCTTATCCATCTCGTTCTTCTCGATGGTATCGATGATGTGGAGCATATATGTAGGAGTACAGCAGATGACCTCGGGCTTCCACTCCGTGAGGATCTGGATCTGTCTTGCAGTATTACCGCCTGATACGGGAATAGCGACAGAGCCGTACTTCTGGCATGCATAGTGGGGACCTAAGCCTCCTGTGAAGAGTCCGTAACCGTATGCGATATGAACGAGATCACCCTTCTTCATGCCGCCCATGGCAAATGACCTGCAGAGAGCCTCCGACCAGAGCTCGACATCGTTAGCCGTATAACCTACTACCTTCATCTTACCGGTCGTTCCGGAGGATGCATGGAATCTTACGAGCTGATCCCTGGGAACAGCGAGGGTTCCGAAGGGGTAGTTGTCCCTGAAGTCCAGCTTATCCGTGAAAGGAAGCTTCTCTATATCGTCGAGGCCCTTTATGTCGTCAGGTGTAATTCCTGCCTGATCGAGCTTCTTCTTATAGTAAGGGGCATTGGCATATGTTCTCCTGACGCAGTCAACGAGTCTCTTGCCGACGAGTTCTCTTCTCTCGTCCTCGCCCATACATTCGTGTTCTTTGTCCCAGATAAATGTCTCTATCTCAGCCATATCTTTATCTCCTCCTGCGAACGGATCAGACCTCCAGGTCTATCTTTCTGTTCGTTGCTTTATATTGCGTATACTTGACTCCGGCGGCATCGAGCATCCTTCTGGCTGCTGCTGCCTCCTCGGTATCGTGGTATTTGTCGCTGTCGTAGATTATCTCCTTAATACCCTTCTGGATAAGAGCCTTGGTGCATCCTTCGCAGGGGAATAAGGTTACGTATACTCTGTTGTTCTTGAGGTCTGCCGTACCGCAGCTTAATATCGCATTAAGCTCTGCGTGGCATACATATGCATATTTGGTATCGTAGGGATTGCCTTCCCTCTCCCAGGGAAAATCGTCATCCGAACAGCCTCTCGGAAAGCCGTTATATCCTACTGTCATTATGCGGTTCTCGTCGTTGACGATGCAGGCACCTACCTGAGTATTGGGATCCTTGCTCCTAAGTGCGGAGAGCTTGGCAACGCCCATGAAATATTCATCCCAGGTGATATAGTCTTCTCTCTTGCCTGCCATATCATGTTCCTCCGCACCAAGATATAATATGCGGAGTTATTTTACTCCATTATATCCCGCACTGCAATAAATGCTTCGCTCATGGCGGCCTGGAGATTATAACCTCCGGACACTCCGTCGATGTCCAGCATCTCGCCTATCACATAAAGTCCGGGTACGAGCTTCGAGCCCATGCTCTTCCTTTCGATCTCCTTGAGAGCGACACCGCCTCTGGTAACGTAAGCAGTCTCATATGCGGGAGGTGTATCTATATGGAACGGAAGGTGCTTTAACACCTTGAGAAGTTCCTTTCTGGCATTCTTGGTGACCATCTTCGCACGAAGGTCGGTGACCCCCGCCCTTTCTCCAAGCTTGTCGGCAACGGAAGAAGGAACATATCTTGAAGCCAGGGTAGTTATCTTGGAATCGGGGTGCCCTTCCATCTCCTGAAGCAGCTCCCTGTCCAGTTCCTCATCGCTTCTGTGGGGGGTAAAGTCCAGTTCTATCCACCCCTCCGAAGATGCGATATTCCTGGGGATCTCACGGGACAGCTCCATTATCGCGGGACCCGAGAGTCCCTTGTGAGTGAAGAGCACGCTGCCCGTACCGGTAGCTCTCTTTTTTCTGTCGCAGAAAAGACTTGCATCCGCATTGACGCTGACACCGCTTACGGCGGAAGTAAACTCCCTGTCCTTCGTACTTACCTCGACAGAGGCCAGGGCAGGTATCAGGGGCGTTATCGTATGTCCCATACTCTCTGCCACCTTATATCCCGTGCCGTCGGATCCGGTCTCGGGAAAAGACCTTCCGCCGCACGCCAAAATGACTTCGGAAGCTTCTACCTTATCCCCTCTGTCGGAGATAACGACAAAACCTTCCTCTGTCTTATCCATATCGATACAGCAAAAACCCGTCACGATATTCTCGCTGCCTATATAGGAAACTAGTGCGGATCTTATGGATTCCGCCTTATCGCTTACGGGGAATACCCTGTAGTTCTCCTCTTCCTTGAGCTTCACCTTGAGCTCACGCTCTATAAAGGAAACAGCATCCTCGGGTGTGAAGCTGCTTATGGCCGAATAGATGTAGCTGCCCGCTTCGTGGTAGCCGTCCTTCAGCATCTTAGGAGACTTATTGTTCGTGATATTGCATCTGCCGTGACCTGTCAGGAGGAGCTTTCTTCCGGGCTTGTCACCTCTCTCGAGTATAACGAAAGGGATCCCTTCCTTCTTAAGGAAGCAACCTGCAAAGAGTCCTGCGGCACCTGCGCCTACGATCGCTACTTTCTTTCCTTCTGCCCCCATCACTCTCCGCTCCTTGCGGAAAGTGCGATCCTCTCGACCAGGTCATCGTACTTGATGCCTGCTGCACCTGCAGCTTCGGGAACGAGGCTCGTATTGGTCATTCCGGGAAGGTTATTTGCCTCGATGAACCAGAAATCATCCAGCTTCTCATCGTAGAACATATCGATCCTTCCGTAAGAGTCCATCCTCAGGATGGTAAAGAACTTCTCTGCGAGCTTCTGTGCTCTCTTTGTATGCTCCTCGTCGATGGGAGCAGGACACAGGTGATCCGTAAGACCTGCCTGGTACTTATTCTTATAGTCGTAAAAACCTTCGTGAGGTCTGATCTCGATGATGGGAAGAGCCGTGCCGTCCAATACACCGATAGTGATCTCACGTCCTGTTATAAATGCCTCAACAAGGATCAGCTGCTTGAATGAAGCCGCGTAGTCCAGAGCCTTCTGAAGGTCTTCCTCCTTCTTGACTACCGATACGCCGCAGGAGCTTCCGCAGCCAATGGGCTTTACTACGCAGGGAACTCCTATCTCTTCCATGACCTTCTCGACAGTGATCTTATCGTAAGGTCTTGTCATCCACTTGGCAGTCCTGTAGCCGGCACCTGCGATAAGAGCCTTGGAAAGGTCCTTGTCCATTGCGATGGCACAGCCCAGATAGTTACATCCCGTATACTTGACGCCTGCGGAATCAAGTACAGCCTGTACCTGTCCGTTCTCGCCGTGAGAACCGTGAAGACCTAAGAAAACGGAGTCTGCCATCTTGCAGATCTCGATGACGCGGGGACCTACCCACTCGCGTCTTCCGCCGTGGTCAGATATGATCTTCTCGAGATCAGGTTCGTTCTCGGGAACTATATATGTATACTCATCGGAAGTGCCTTCCCTGAAGAGCGTTTCCAGTGAGATATTATCGTCTTCGATACCGTCGTAAAGATCGACAAGTGCAACTTTATGACCCTTGCGCAAAAGAGCATTTGCGATAAGGCTCGATGAGCTTAAAGATACATCTCTTTCGGGGCTTAATCCGCCTCCGAGCACTACTATTTTCATATGTCGTCCTCCTTACGTTACAAGGTCGATTATAGCAATCTAATATTACCCTCAACCCTTGATATCATTACATTTGTGTTACCTCTTGTAACAGAAGGCAAATAGTAAGGAAGCTGTAAAATTCAAAGAGCTTCTTATTGTTATACTTAAAAAAATAAAGAAGAACTATACCTTCATCCGGAGGCGATCAATATGTTGGCAATACTGTATCTGATGCTCTGCCTTGTATACGGCATCTCGCTCATCTCACTTTGCATCCCCGATGTGAGACGTCTTTATGCAGCATGCTCTCCTTCCAAGAAGACGGTTTCCAAGATACCGGCGTATATCTTCGTCGTACCGGCAGGTTCTGTCATAGGCATGATCCTCGTCGCCACCTTCAATTACTATCTGACCCTTATACTGAGCCACGGCATACATAGCGGCGACTTCTGCAAGAGATTGTCGGTGCTCATTACTTTCGCCGTCTTTGTTGTCCTTATCGCCACCAATCTTACGCTGTGCCTCAGAAGAGACCCTTCCTCCAAGGAGAACTCGTCCCTCCCCGAATATAAGAACTCCGTCGGCAATACGCTCTACTACGGCATATGCACGGTCGTATTCACCATCGCATCCGCTTTCCTGATGTTCTACACATACAGGATCTCCGGCGGCGAGCTCTTGGCGGGATTCTCCACTTTTTCCGACCTTTCACCCCACACGGCGATGGTCTCCTCCTTCGGCGTTGGATATAATTTCCCCACTCAGTACATGCATTTCTCGGGAGACGGTATCCAGTACCACTTCTTCTTCTACTACCTCTGCGGAATGCTTCAGTACTTGGGCCTTCCCATAGACTGGGCCATCAACATCCCCAGTATCGTAGTCATGGTGTCAGCTTTCGAGCTGATGGGACTTATCTCGGTGCTCCTTTTCAGGAGAAGAGCTTCCTTTGCCATCGCTCCCGTACTGGTACTCTTCAGAAGTTCCCTCAACGTATTCCAGCACATTAAGGAATTACACGAGCTCGGCATCCCCGCCAAGGCCGTTGCCGAAAGCATTCTCCACAGCTCCGTCTGGTATGGCAACACTCCTTACGACAGCTGGGGCATCTGGGCCGTCAACGTCTACGCCAACCAGCGTCACCTGATGCTGGGCGTATCCTTAATACTTATCCTTATGCTCCTTACGATCCCCTTCCTTCGAAGGATGGATATCCGCCTTCTCAAGGCTGAGCGCCGGGCGCTCGTTAAGACCTTCCTGTGGTCAAGGGAAGCGTGGCTTTGGAGTAAGGACGATCCCATGCACCCTATGGGTATACTTCTCCTGTCATGCCTTATCGTATCCGTTATGCCTTTCTTCCACGGCTCTGCGCTTATCGCCCTGCTTCTGGTCCTTCTCGTGATGGCTATCTTCTCGGAGAGCAGGATCATCTACGCTTCTGTTGCTGCATGCTCTGTGATCTCCGCATTCATCCAGACGAAGATCTTCGCAGGAACCGCATCCAATGTCGTTAAGTTTCAGCCCGTAAGCGGGTTTGTAATGCAGGATAAGACCCCTAAGGGCACTCTTACCTACCTCGTAACGGTGACAGGTCTTACCCTCATCATCGCGATAGTCTTTGCCATCGCGCTCCTTGTAAGGGATCTTATCAAGAATAAGCCCATTTACAGGACACTGCTGGCATTGGCATTCGGCGCCCCTTTTGTATTCGCGTTCAATTACCAGGTTTCTCTTGAGATGCTCGCGAACCACAAGTTCATTCAGATATCCCTTATCCTCCTCGATATCTTCGTCGCAGGCGCGCTTTCCGTGCTCCTTGCGCCTCCGGTCAAGCAGAAGGACAATTCCGCTTCCGAGGAAGAGAATAAGGGCAAGTTCAATAAGCCCGTATATATCCTCATAAGAGTCGCTACGGCAATCGCCGCAGTGATACTTCTCGTACCCCTTACGGCTACCGGTGTGAGCGAATGGGCCACATACATCAATCTCAATAAGAACTACCTCATAGTAGATACCAAGTCAGAGGTCGTTCGCTGGATCGAGAATAACACGGAACCCGGAGACGTATTCCTCACTCCCCAGTGGGCAATGGACCGCTTCTATCTTGCAGGCCGCCCCGCATACTACGGTCACGCTTACTACGCATGGTCCGCAGGTCACGATACGAGGACCAGAGAACAGATCTACTATTGGCTGATCTCGGGATGCGGAGGAGATATCGATGAGTTCAGGAGATACTGTCAGGAGCGCGAGATCAGATACCTTATCTACGATCCCGATTACTACACCTATCAGTATCCGGAAGGGGTCGACTACAACGCCGAGTTCTTCTCGCAGAACCTTCAGCAGGTCGCTTACTTCTCCGGAGAAGACGGCACGATAATCTATAAGATCTATTAATAAAAGGACAATAAAAGAAAGCTCCGACCGTTTCCGATCGGAGCTTTCTTCTTTAGGGGAGAAATTCAATAAAGTTATTATTCTTCTTCAGCCTTGCTCGCTGCGATGACCTTCTCGGATACTTCCGGAGGTGCGGGCTCGTAGCGTGCGTGTGAGAGTGCGAACCAGCCTCTGCCCTGTGTCATGGACTTAAGGTCAGTAGCATAGTCTGCCATCTCGGATGTGGGTACTTCCGCAGATACTACGGAACCGTCCTCATCCGTATCGATACCCATGATGCGGCCTCTTCTCTTGTTCATGTCGCCCATGATATCACCCTGCTTCTCTTCGGGGATATGTACCTCAACGGAACTTATGGGTTCAAGGAGGATAGGACTTGCCTGCTCCATACCGTTCTTGAAAGCCAGGTTAGCCGCGATCTTGAATGCCATTTCGGAAGAGTCTACATCGTGGTAAGAACCGTCTACGAGAGTCGCCTTGAGGTTGACTACGGGGTAACCTGCGAGGATACCCTTCTTAACGGACTCCTGAAGTCCCTTCTCGACTGCCGGGAAGAAGTTCTTGGGTACTGCGCCGCCGAATACCTTCTCGTCGAATACAAGCTCCTCAGAAGCGGGATTGGGCTCGAACTCGATCCATACGTCACCATACTGACCGTGACCGCCGGACTGCTTCTTGTGCTTACCCTGTACCTTGACCTTCTTTCTTATGGCCTCTCTGTAAGGAACCTTGGGCTCACCGAGCTCTGCTTCTACCTTGAACTTTTCTTTGAGCTTGCTTACAAGTACCTTGAGCTGCATTTCGCCAAGACCTGAGATTACCATCTGCTTGGTCTCGGGGTTGTTCGTTATAGTGAAGCAACGGTCCTCGTCCTGAAGCTTCTGAAGTCCTGCGATGATCTTATCCTCATCACCCTTCGTCTTAGGCTTGATGCTCTTACTAAGGCAAGGTGTGGGGAAGTTGATCTTAGGCATCTCAAGTATACGTGCCTTATCGCACAATGTATCGTTTGTCTCTGTAATAGCGAGCTTACTGGTGGCACCGATCTCACCTGCGGAAAGCGTATCCGTAGGGATCTGCTTATTACCGAGAAGATAGAAGAGGTTTCCAACTCTCTCATCCTTCTCCTTAGTAGCGTTATAGACCGTGCTGTTAGCCTTGAGGACACCTGCGTTTACCTTCATTATGGAGATCTTTCCTACGAAAGGATCCGCTATGGTCTTGAAGACGAATGCTGCAAGAGGATCGTCTACATTGCACTGAACCTGCTCCGTAGTGCCGTCGGGATGCGTGCCGGGAAGCGTAGGCTTCTTGCCTGCCGGCGGTGTATCCTTAGCGATACAGTTAAGGAGGAAATCAACACCCCAGTTCATGTATGCGGAACCGCAGTAGATAGGATGGAGCTTACCTTCCCTGAATCCTGCGTGTACACCGTGCCTGAACTCGTCCTCTGTGAAGGGCTCACCTGCGAAGAACTTCTCCATGAGCTTATCGTCAGCTTCTGCAACGACCTCGTTGACCTTCTCCTGAAGCTCGTCGATCCTGGGATTGTACTCTTCGGGAAGAGGGAACTCGGTAAGAGAACCCGACTTCTTATCTACAGAGAAAGCCTTGCGGTTCATGACATCGACAATTCCGGTCATCTCTCCGTTTTCCATGATCGGGAACGAGAGCGGGATAACACTGGGGCCGTAACGATTCATCATACGCTGTGTAACAGCCTCAAAATCTGCATTAGGTTCATCCATTCTGTTAACGAAGAACAGGAAGGGTACGTTCTTGCTCTTGAGAAGCCTTATTGCCTTCTCAGAGCCAACTGATGTACCGCCCTTTGCGGATATAAGAACTATACCGCTGTCCGCGATCCTTATACCGGACATCTCCTCGCCGAGGAAATCGAAATCACCGGGAGTGTCAATAATATTGATCTTGCTGCCCTTGTAGTCACAACTGGCAAGCGAGGTCGAGATCGATATCTGTCTCTTCTTCTCTTCAGGCTCGAAATCCATCACAGTATTGCCGTCAGCAGGTCTACCGAGTCTGTCGATAGTCTTGGTACAGAACAGCATAGCTTCTGCAAGAGAAGTCTTGCCTGAGCCGGCGTGGCCAAGCAATGTGATATTACGTATCTTGTCTGCGGAATAATTTCCCATGAGTCCGTCCTCCTTTGGATTTACAATGTAGTTTCCATTATAAAGGTTATTCTGTGCGATTTCCACAAAAAGTTCGGCAAAATCCAATGTTTTTTGTGTAATAGTAAACAGAAAACGAACAAAAAAGAGCGCACAGACAAAAGCTGCCTGTGCGCCCTCGGAAATCCTATAAAATTGCTCGTATCTTATTTCTTACGAGGTCTCTCGAAGATCAATACGACTCTGTCAGCCTTGCTGATATATGCTCCGACTGAAAGAGATCCGGAAGAATTGTCATTGCCCGACAGTGAGCTCTGGAGCTTTCCGCCGTCATCATTGATAACTGATGTAAGCTTCCATCCGTCAGAAGCTCTCTTCTGAAGTATGGAATTGATACCGTCTGCATCTACTTCGCTCTGACCATTGTGATTAACAACGTCAACACAATACTCCTTGGGACCGAAGTCAGCTCCGCCGATAGCGCCGGAAGCTACCTTCTTCTGCAGATCAGCAATTGAAGCTTCCAAAGACTTGATCTTCTCGTTCAAATCATCTCTCTCTTTCTCCATAGCCTTGATTTGCTGCTCCTTCTCTTCTATTTCCTTTAACAGTGTACCTTTCTCACTCTCCTTAAGAGCTACGTCCTTAAGGAATACGGCGCGCTTTTCAGCATCGAGGATGATCTCCTCTGCTGCAGCCCTTGCCGTGACCTCGATGGTCTTAGAGTCTGCGATAACCTGCTGTGCCTTATCGTAATCGCCCTTGATGGCTTCGATCTGGTTACCCCACTCGGTAGCCTGTTCCTCGTAAGCCTTCATCTGCTCATCATACTCCTTGCGCTTGGACTCCATCTGGTCTTCGTACTCCTTGCGCTTAGCTTCCATCTCCTCTTTTTCCTTGGCGATGTCAGCTTCAAGAGCTTCCTTCTGAGCTACGATCTTATCGGCTTCAGCTGCGATCTTCTCGATCTCGCTTCTCTGGGTTGCGACCTCGGCGAGAACATCGTCTCTCTGCTTAGCTGCTTCTTCAGCTTCGGCGATGACCTGCTCAGCCTGTGCCCTGATCTGGTCGATCTCGACCTGAGCCTGCTGCTGCTGAGCTTCGATGCCTGCGATTATCGTATCACGCTGACCTGTGATCTGTGCAAGTTCAGCCTCGGCAGCTTCCTTGGCCTTGATAGCCTCACCTGCCTGCTTCTCCATTATATCCTTGCCGTCCTTCTCGAGCTTCTCGAGTTCGGCCTTCTTTGCTTCGATAGCGGACTCCTGCTCCTTCTGCTGAGCTTCATACTCCTTCTTGAGGCTCTCGGACTTCTCAAGGAAAGCCTGAGCTTCAGTTGCCTCAGCAACGAGCATATCTCTCTTCTTCAGGACTTCGGCGTATTCAGCATCGATCTTGGAAGCTGCTTCATTGATCTCCTTCTGAGCGGCTTCGATCATCTTCTGCTGTTCCTGCTCGGCGAGCTTGATCATCTCGTCGTACTTAGCCTGACCTTCGTCGATCTTTTCCTGCTTAGCCTTCTCGCCTGCAGAACGAGCCTCGATTATCCTGGCTCTCTCCTTCTCTACCTCTGCTCTTGTCTCATTGAGCTCTGACTCGAGCTTGAGCTTCTCATCTATAGCCTGTTTCTGAAGTGCCGCATATTCGCTGTCGAGTCTTAACTTCTCTGATTCGAACTGTGCTGTGATGGTTGCGATCTCTCTGTTGATCTTCTCCCTGATCTCCGCGAGATGCTTCTCTTCTTCTGATCTCTTAGCTTCCGTTCTTGCAAGGTTCTCTTCTTCCTTCTTGCTGAGCACCTGCTGGGCTTCAGCTATGGCGGCGTCAGTATCTCCGCCGGAGGCCTTCTGGAAATCATATTTACACATAGAGCAGCGAGCGACATTGTCACCCATCATAACTCCGCAAACAGGACACTTTTTCATTACGTGATACTCCTAATGTCAGATGTGGGTTACGTCCTTGGGACGCATACGAACATATTATACACCAAATGTCAGAAAATCATTACTATCATTCTTTCTTTTTTGTTAATTAAGTACAAATGTCTCAAAGGCACTCGAAAACGGCGTGTTTTCAATGTATAACTAGATTTGCGAAAATTCATTTCGGAGGGTTAAGAAGGTGAATAAATACGCGCTCAAAGCCGTATCTCTGCTACTTGTTGCGGTCATGGGCTTTAGCTTTACATCATGTCGCAAGAAGAAAAAGACTCCGACTTACGGAGGGACCGCCACGGTAGGCATTACTGAAGCCCCCGATTGTCTCGATCCTCACAAAGCCGATTCAGATGCTGAAAGAGAGATCCTCATCAACATCTTCGAAAGCCTCTATAAGTACAATTCCAACGGTGAGCTCAAGCCCAATCTGGCTGCTGACGTTATCATAGCTCCCGACGCACGCTCATATACGTTCACTCTGAAGGAAGATGTCAGGTTCCACGACGGCTCTACCCTCGACGGAGCTGACGTAGCTTATTCCATAAAGAGAGCCGCAGGACTTCTCCCGGGACAGGACGGTACTCCCCTTATCGCAGAACTCGATACGGTAACAGGCGTCACTACTGACCTTCTTACGGTAACTGTCACCCTGGATGCTCCCGACGCAGAGCTCATCGCACTTTATACGACAGCTATCATCCCCGAAGGATCTGACGATATCGAGACTACAATGATCGGCTCAGGCCCTTTCAAGTTCGTCTCATACGTACCCGGAGAGGAATTCACCCTCGCAAAGAACGAGGACTACAGAAAGACAGAGGTTCCTTACCTCGATACCCTCATATTCAAGTTCTATCCGGATATCGAATCCGCCTTCATCGATCTTCAGAACGGTACTATCGATATCCTCCCTTACATAACACCCGAGATGGCAGCCACCCTTGATCCCGAGGTATTCCGCATCCAGAGCAAGTCTTCAAATACGGTACAGATCTTCGCTTTCAACAACGATGCCGAGCCCTTGAACGACATAAAGGTCAGACAGGCTATAAGCTATGCCATCGACAGGGACGACATCATCACACAGACCATGAACGACTGCGGTCAGAGTCTTACCACCGGCATGAGCCCTATCCTCTTAGGACCTTACAACCCTTCCGTCAACGGAACATACGCAAGAGACATCATTACCGCAGAGGCTCTTATGGAGCAGGCAGGTTATGCGAACGGATTCAATCTTACGATAAAGGTATCTTCAGACGATCAGTTCCAGATCGATACCGCCAACCTGATCGTGCAGCAACTTCAGGATATCGATATCCGTGCCAGGGTCGTAGAGGTAGATCCCGACACATTTAACACTGAAGTATTGTCGGAAGGCGATTATGAGACTGCTATCCTTTCCTTGACTTCCGATTTTGATCCCTACGATGTCATCGCAAGATACGACTCTGAGAGCAGTGACAACTTCATCAATTACAGCAACGCCCTGGTCGATATGCGCATACAGCAGATCCCCCTGACGGCAGATACGAATGAAAGAAATGAGCTCTACCACGAGATATTAGTTCTCATGACAAACGATGCATGCTCCTGCTACATCCAGGATCCCCACTATATTTGTGCGATCAACAAAAGGCTTGCAGGATTCAAGGTCTTCCCGAATCATGTGCTCAGTATGTCGTCGGTTCATCTGGCATAACTAAGACAAATACAATATCAACATAAGAATCCCCCGATGGAGTTCCATCGGGGGATTTGTATACCAAGCGATCATCTGTTGTCGGTCATCTTATTCGTCTCAGCGTACTGTGTACTCAACTACTACGATATTAGGAGCTGTATTACCGTCAACTCTGAATCTGAGTCCTACAGAGGATACTGGAGGATTGTACGGATCATTGGCCGTATAAGTAACAGTATAAGTACCGTTGTGATTATCAGTTACAGAGTATCTCCAGTCGTTTCCCTGATAAGCCAAACCGTATTCCATTACATCTCCGTCTACACGAACCGTGAAGGATTCAACTGCTCCGTTACTGAATGATGTAGTTCCCGTTACTGTAGTATCAGCTACATTAGCTCCATACGGTGGTACAGAAGGATCCCAGTGTGAACCGTGTGATACGTTATTGTAATTGCTGGTAGTTCCCTGAGCAGAATAGTAAGTTGTGCCACTGCCACTGTTACCACTCTCAGGAGCGGGAGCTGCTGTTGTCGTAGTAGTTGTAGTTGTTGTAGTTGTAGTTGTGGTTGTTGTTGTCGTAGTAGTTGTTGCGGATGTTGTAGCAGAGGTTGCTGCTGTAGCTGAAGTAGCTGCTGTCTCCTCGGAAGAAGGAGTTACCGGCTCTGTTCCGGAACCGCCGCCTATAACGTCTGCATCACCGGAGCTTCCGCTTCCGCCGCCCTCGTGAGCGTATCCTGCGCCGCCGCCTTCAACTGCCATCTGGATCCTGGTGTTGTTCGATACGTGAAGTACCTGTTCCTTTGTAAGGAGCATTACTTCAGGGAACTCTCTGTTCCTTGCCTGCTCTGCTGCTGCCTGGTACTTATTGAACGAATCACCGATGCTGACTATCGTAACACCTGCCACGATCGTTATGATCGCTACTACTAATACAGTCTCTATAAGTGTGAAACCTTTTTTATTCATCATCTTTTTCATTGTCTTGTCCTCCTTGTCTTCATAGCGTTTCATTCATCTATGAGACGATTATATATGGAGGTTTTCACGATTTCGTTCATTTTCTCCACAATTTTGTCACATTTTGTGAAGTATATGTGAACGCCTTGTAAATTGGGCTTTCGAGGGCATTTAGTTCTAAAATTATCCTAAGGATTCGCGTACAATTGTGACAAGTTCTTCACAATTATTCTTGATTTCTCCGGCTATGACCTTCTTAAGAAGATCGTCTAATATCTCACCCATATGAGGGCCGGGAGCCACCCCTAATCTGATAAGGTCGTTTCCGTTAATGGCAAGATCCTTGACACTTAAAGGAACATCCTCGTCCATGAGTTCCTTACGTATCTTGGATATTTCCTTTAAGGTATCCATTCTCTCCCTGCCCTTGGGAGAGTGGGCGATTATGTCCGCACGCTGCAATATCTCCAATTGATCAAGAAGATCAGCGGGATATCTGCACATAAAACGATGTACGCTCTTCTTATCGGGCTTTACGAATGTGTCATGAAGACGGACAAGATGTCCCACCCTGTCCTTCAGGTCGTTAGAGAACTTGAGCTTATCCGCGATGTCCAGTGCGATGGAAGCGCTGTACTTGGGATGCCCCTTCATGTGGCCCTTGCCATCTTCGTCTACCGTAAAGGTAGCAGGCTTTCCTATATCGTGGAACAAGGCGGAATATGAGAGTGCCTCGTCCCTTTTGTTGTCTTCTCCCAATGGAATGTTATCCAGAACGCAAAGTGTATGTTCCAGCAGATCCAGATGGTGGTATTCGGATCTCTGGTCAAAGCCCTCCATCACCTTCAGCTCGGGGATGATGACAGACAGGATATCCACATTCTCTCTTATTACCCTGGATGCATCCTTTCCGCATATCAGGCCAGTAAGCTCGGTCCTGATCCTTTCGGCGGATATGGCATGAAGAAGTTCTTTCTTCTCCAACATAGCGGCGCGTGTATCGGGATCTATATCAAAGCCAAGAACGGAAGCAAACCTAAGGCCTCTCATTATGCGAAGCGCATCCTCGGAAAATCTCAGGCGGGGATCACCAACTGCTCGTATCGTATGGTTCTTTATATCCGCCACGCCTCCGACTGCATCTCTTACATGACCGTCGGCATCCAGGTAGAGAGCATTGATGGTGAAGTCACGGCGCTTGACGTCCTCCTCGATGTCTGCGGAGAATGATACGCTGTCAGGATGCCTGGCATCGGAATAGTCTCCGTCGGATCTGAATGTCGTTATCTCAAGAAGCTCACCTTCGCTCATGACGGTAACGGTACCATGCTTGAGACCCGTCTCGATCAGGGTACGAAGTCCCGCTTCTTCCATTATGCGGATCAGCTCTTCAGGCCTGGCAGAAGATGCCATATCGTAATCGTGAGGTTCCTTCCCGCTTATAAGATCGCGAACGGCGCCGCCGACGACATAGGCCTCGTAGCCTGCGTCGTTTATATGCCTTATAACCGATGAACAATATCGTGGAAGCTTATACTCACACATTGCCGATAGCGGTCATGAGCATATCCGCGAATGCTCTGCTGTCGAGCCTGTAAAGATCGTAAACGCCGGCAGCCTTCTTGACATCGTCGGATATCTCGAGTGCTTCTTTCTGCGTCATCGCGGGTACGTCTATATTCTCCGAATATTTCTTGCACATCATATCGAGTGCATCTATGAATGTCTGGGCAGCACTCTTATCGTCAGCATTCTTTGTACAGATATTAAGATACCTGGCAAGAGCTGCAAGATCTCTCTCGAGAAGCTCCACTTCGGCTTCGAGAAGGCACCTTAATATCCTAAGATAGAGTGCACCGTGTATATCTCCATATCTCTCGATCATTGCATGCACCGCAAGATGAGAGTAACCTATTCCTGTCATGCGAAGGGAAAGTCCTGCGCAAAGACCGCCTGCCGTAAGCTTGTACCTGAGGTAGGGATCCTCCTGGTTCATCTTTACGGAAGGAAGATTGGAATATAAAGTAACACATGCATTTACGGCATCAGCACGGTAAAGAGGGCTGTATGAAGACACAGGAGAGATATATGCCTCTATCGCTTCACAGAAAGCCGTAAGCGCACTGTCCGTCGCCACATTGTGATCGGTCCTCATGGAAAAGTCAGTATCGATGACTACCATGGAAGGCACGATAAGACTGCTCCTGACCATAGTCCACTTACCTGAAGGTTCTGCTATGAACTCCGCAAAGGGCGTAGCCGCAGAAGCTCCGGCATCCGTGACTATACAACAGAGCCTTCCCTTGCCCGGGCGCACCTTGCCGTCTCCTGCGAGCTCCAATGCACTCTTGGGACTGTTGCTGCCGCAAAGTGCGAGAGCCATCTTGCCGCAATCGATGGAGCAAGTGCCTCCGACGGTGATCATGGTGTCGCAGTTATATTCCTTGAACATCTTGCCGCAGGCTTCGGCCTCGCTCTGCTTAAGGAGAGAATCCTCCTTCTCAAATACGAATGTGCGTATACCTTCAGCTTCGAACTTCTTTATAAGGCTCTCGTAGGATCTGTAGCGAAGGACTGACCTGGAACAGATTATAAGTATCCTCCTGGCACCCTTCGCCTTCAGATCTGAAGGCAGCTCCATAGCCGCGCCGCTTCCGGAAAAGATCTGCTGCGGTTCAAATACGGCTTTGGCGGAATAATCTATGTAGCTTCCCTTCTTGGCCATCTTTATTACTTGAGCGCCGCCTTGATAGCTGCGAGGAATTCGTCGAACTCTTCGAATGCGGGAAGATCGGGGTTATCCTTCTTGATCTGCTCGGTGCTCCTGAAGAGGAATCCCGCACGGCTTGCCTTGATCATGGCAAGATCATTGAAGCTGTCGCCTGCAGCGATAGTCTCGAATCCCATGGACTGAAGAGCCTTGACTGTCGTGAGCTTGGACTTCTCGCATCTCATCTTGAATCCCGTGATCTCACCGTTATCTGCTACCTCAAGAGTATTGCAGAACAATGTAGGGTAATTAAGCTTCGCCATAAGAGGCATGGCAAACTGCGTAAATGTATCGCTGATGATTATTACCTGTGCTTCCTTACGAAGTTCATCCAGGAACTCCTTGGCACCGGGAAGGGGATCGATCCTGGAGATCGTCTCCTGTATCTCCTTGAGGCCGAGACCGTGCTCCTTGAGAACACCTAATCTCCACTTCATCAGCTTATCGTAATCGGGCTCGTCCCTTGTAGTCTTCTTGAGCTCGGGGATACCGGACTCCTCTGCAAATGCGATCCAGATCTCGGGAACGAGAACACCTTCCATATCAAGACAAACAATATCCATATCTTTTATCCTCCGAAGTTTATTTTACATACTTATCGAGCTTATGTGCAAGAGCCATATCCTTCGCGCCGTCGGCTCTTTCAAGGAGCGTTACCGACTCCAGAGCGTCCGTCCAGGGGAACATATCCACCGGTACGGAGCTTACTATCTTATAGCCTTCCTTAGAGAAGATCTTAAGGTCCCTTGCAAGTGTCACGGGATCACAGGAAATGTACACTGCCTTTCGAGCACGAAGACGGCTCACTGCACTTATGAACTCCCTTGTAGTGCCGCTCCTGGGCGGGTCCAGGAATACCACGTCGAATGTCTCCTTGCCTGCCGCAGCCTTATTGATATAAGCTGTCGCATCTCCTCTTACGAAGTCGATATTAGAGATGCCGTTCATCTTCTTGTTTGTAAGAGCGTCTGCTACGGCACTCCTGTTATATTCGACTCCGATGACCTTGCCGCAGAACTTGCTTGCCACCATACCTATGGTACCTATGCCGCAGTATGCATCCAGCACCTTATCGCCTGCGCCGAGTGACGCCTTGGATATAGCCTCAGCATAGAGTTTTTCCGTCTGCCTGCGGTTCACCTGATAGAAGGAATCCGCAGAGATCTTGAACTTAAGTCCGCAGAGCTCATCTACTATATATCCTTTGCCGTACGCGGTCTCGAACTTGTCTCCGAGGATCATGGAATCGGTCCTCTTATTTATGTTGATGACCACGGACGTTATGTTAGGATCGGCCTTTAGAAGCTTTGAGATAAAGTTCTTCTTGCCGGGAAAGAACGTGTCCGCATTAACGAGGACTACAAGTATCTCCCCTGTCTGCTCGGCTACCCTTATAAGGATCCTCCTCATAAGTCCGCGCCTTGTCTTCTCGTCATATACGGGGAGCTTGAACTCGGTTATGAGCTTTCTTATGTCCTTTATTATCTTAGCCGCATCCTTGTTCTCAATAAGGCAATCGTCGTTAGGGACTATCCTGTGAGAACCCTGTGAATACGTACCGGATATGACTCTGCCGCGATCCTTTCCAAGAGCCGCATGGACCTTGTTCCTGTAGAAGAAAGGATCGTCCGCGCCAATTATCGGCTCCTTTACGCAGTCGATATCCTTGAGGAGCTTCTCGAAATGCTCCTGCTTACGCGACAGCTGCTGCTTATAGGAAAGCCCCATATAAACGCAGCTTCCGCAGAGCTGCGCTTTTATGCAGGCATTTACTTTAGCTTTATCAGAGGATCGTTCTTGAGGCATTTGTCACGGTATTCTTGAGAAGTACTGATGTCGTAACTGAACCTACGCCCCTGGGCACGGGTGTTATCGAATCCACGATCTCGGATACTCCCGCAAAGTCAACGTCGCCGCAGAGCTTTCCTTCCTCGTCAACGTTCATGCCGACATCGAGGACGATCTGTCCGGGCTTAACAAAGTCAGATGTAACCATCTTAGCTACGCCTGCAGCTGCTACGATAATATCCGCAGCCTGACACTCTGCCTTAAGGTCTGCCGTCTTTGTGTGGCATACCGTAACAGTGGCATTGGCACCTATGAGCATAAGAGCAACGGGCTTGCCGATAACAAGGCTTCTTCCTATTACGGTGATCTTCTTACCCTTTGTCTCGATACCGTAGTGGGAGATCATCTCCATTACCGCCTGAGCCGTACAGGGTGCAAATCCGTCTTTGTCTCCCGCGAAGAGCTTTGCCATATTGGCATTACCCATACAGTCGACATCCTTTCCGGAGCTTATCGTATTAACGATATTCTTATCCGTTAAGTGCTTGGGAAGAGGTCTGAAGAGAAGGATGCCGTGGATCTCGCTGTCGTTATCCAGAGCCTTTACTGTCTCATCGAGATCTTCCTGGGATACATCCTCGGGAAGCTCTACTACGGTAACCTGGCATTTCATGTCGGAGAACTTCTTCTTGATGCCTCTTTCATATGCGAGGTCATCTTCTCTTGCGCCAACTCTGACTACTGCGAGAGTAGGAACTATTCCCTTACCCTCAAGATCTGCGATAGTAGCCTTGAGGCTCTCGTTTATTGCGTCGCCTACGGGCTTACCTAATAATTCTGTCATGCCTTCAATCCTCCGAGTACGTCGTTATATGCCTTATCGCATCTGTCGCAGACAGTCTTCACGATAGCATCTGTCTTCTCATTGACGGAAGCGGCATATTCTCTGTCCTTCATGAGCTTAGTGTTGATATATACATTCATGGAAGCGCCACATACTGCTGCCCTGCACGCTGCTGCCGCAACTCCGACATCACTTATGGCAAGACGTGAGCCCTTAACGGCCAGCTCCTCAATGATAAGAGATACATCATTCATCGTCTCTACGATCTCGAAGGGAGCATCACTTGCAACCTTAAGTGCATTCTCAAGGAGCTCGTCTCTGCCGGGCTCTTCCTTAGGAATGGAATAAGCTTTTGCCAGAGGCTCGAAAGCATCCGCGTCCTTCTGCATAAGGTCAGCGATCTTATCGGTAAGTACTGCAGTGTCCTTTAAGATCCTTTCGATATCACCCTGGTACTCCGCATACTTCTTCTTACCTGTAGTAAGGTTAGCTACCATAGAGCACAGCGCGGAAGACACGGAACCCATGAGGGCACTGGCTCCTCCGCCTCCGGGTACGGGTGCACCGGAACTTAATTCTTCAAGAAACAGATCAATGGTCTTCTCTCTCATATTTATCTTTACCTCTATTACTTAAAAATACGTCCCTATTATATACGAAAGCAAAAGGACTGTCTTTCTAAGTTGAAGACAGTCCTTTGATGATCTATTTGTATATACTGACCTCTGATACGCTACATCGGATATTAAAACATTTCGCACGCAAAATCGACCTGATCATATCCTTCAGCGATGCTAATAAGTTCGGCGTACTTTTGCTCAACCTGTGATCGATCTGTGTCAAATGGACTGTCACTAATGATCAGGTGCTCGAGATCCTCCATTTGAATGAATACATCAAAATCATCAAACTCTACAGTAGAAGGTAAAATAATAACTCTATAGTCCATCGATGTTGATTCAAAGATCGAACTGGCAATCGAATGTTGCACGTTTATCTTGATGCAATCCAGCTTATCAGATTGCTCTATCGACGATACGTTATCACTATAGTTTCTGATGCTGACAACGTAGTCTTCAACTCCTGATTTCCTTTTTGAAGGTTTCTCCTTATAAAGCACGACACTGATTTTCAATCGTTCGCTAACTAATCGTGAATCTTGATGGGAATCAACCCAGCTATCACATATTTCTATCAACTCTTGAATATCGGCGGTATCATCAGATCCATACAGAGTAATGTATACACCTGTATTACTGTATTCACTTCCTGCAACCTTAATATCGTCATTAGTAAGTTGTGAAATAATAGCCTCTGAAAGATCATTCATCTCATACTTCAGTTCTTTATCCTGAACACAAGAAGACGCGATAAATACAATCATTATTATTATAACAACTGCAATATGTTTACTTATCTTCATAATCACGCCTCCAAACCATTCTCAATTCTCACCGTCAAGTTTCCCAAAATATACCCCAAATGAAAATATCATTTGGGGTATTTCTCAAAATCATAAATGTATTCTTTGCCTACGACCATTCTTATGGTTTTGAACCTATCATATTTCAAGGCTTATATCAGATGATCAAGCTCCGGGCGGCACGCTTTCATATACTTCGTATATTTTGCCCGTTTCATCGTATCTCATATAATAGTAGTGTGGCAAATAATCCGGCATAATGGGTCCGTTATCCGTATAGAGGTAGTATGCAACACAACCTGCTTTGTTATCAGTAACTTCGCCACGATCAAAGTCTCCGTATCTTTTTTGAACCGTACGGATGTTACTGCCCAAAACCAACCAATCATTGTATTTGTAGCAAGTCGGATGCGAAGCATCGAATAAGATAAACATCCCCAAAAGGAGGTTGATGCTAACTAAGAAAATAACAGATGATCTTATGCTTTCCTTCTTAAGTTTTCCTCTGATGATCAGTATGACTGATACTATTACTCCTATCAGGAATATAAAAGCAAAAAGCAAATGTCCGAAAAGTATAAACCATGGATTCAGATTTATGATTCTGATAAACGTCAAAAGAAGCATACTGGTGATAACTAAGGAAATAACAGGTGATTTTATGCTTCTCTTCTTAAGCTTTCCATCGATGATCAGTATGACTGATACTAGTCCGATTGTCAGGAATAGATTAATAAAGAGCATACAACCCCGATTGATAATAAATGAACTCATATCTATACTCCTGTAACTGTATAAATTCAGTATTGTCTCAGAAACACCTAGTGCCTGGACTTAAAGTGCTGTCAAAAAAGCTACAGTACTTCCGACTGCATATCAGAAATACTAGGCTCAATACTTCTGTATCAGTGCAGTCCTTTATGTTTTCTCTATTAATATTGTCTTAGCCGACGATCCTTCTTATGGTAAGGATAGGCATCATGTCGAGGCTTCCGTATCTTACGTTACCTCTCGAGTTGGAAGCATGGATGACCTGGCCTCCGCCTACGTAGATAGCAACGTGTCCGCAGTATCCTCCGCCGTAGTCATAACATACGATATCACCGGGTTGGATATTGTCACGGCTTACTTCCTGACCGTAGTTGACCAGCGAGTTCGCATAGTGAGGAAGTCCTCCGACACCGACCTGTCTGTAGCAATATACTACGAGACCGGAACAGTCAACGCCTGATGAGGATTCACCGCAATATACGTAAGCTACGCCGAGCATGCTCTCTGCAACGCTTACTACGCTGGAACCGTTAGCACCGGTAATGATAGGTGTGCTGCCGAATGAGTAGCTACCGCCACCACCGCCGCCGGAAGAGGATCCGCCTCCTCCACCGCCGCCACCGGACGATGTTCTGGGAACGGGTGTAGGAGTAGGAGTGGGCGGAGGTGTCTGAGTGGTGTAAGAGATATATACATATCCGTGAAGACCACTGTCTGTAGTTACCTCATACCACTTATCCGCGATACCCGTACAATGAAGTCTTGTCTCATCAGGAAGCGTAGCAACAAGCTCTGCTGATGTGCTGGGCTCTGCACGAAGTGAAAGTGAATCCGTATCAACCCATACTGTTCTGTCGATGGCGATCCAGATCATCTCATAGGACAATGTGCTCGTAAGTACGTATCCTTCAAGTCCATCAGATGTCTGTACCCTGGACCATGTATCACCGATAGCAAGTCTGGTAACACCTTCACCTGTAGCAAGCGTATCCAGAGTATTGGAATCCATTACGGGAGTCTCTTTAAGGATGGAATTATCTGCCGCTATATAGAGATACTCTCCTTCGGGAGCAGGAGCGAAATACTGTGTATCCAAAAGCTCTATAGGAAGTCCTGCTTCGTCGTAGTTCTGGAATACCATGTACGCGGGAACATCCGAATAAGATACCTCTGTCTCCTCCGGAGGCTCATATCCTTCTTCGTATGAAGCCTGGATGAGAGTACCCTGACCTGCCTGAATAAGGCCTGCATCGGCCTCTGCCTGAGCCTGTGCCATAGCAGCTTCAGCTGCCAGCTGCTCTTCTGTCTTTTCTTCTTCGGGGAATGTAGCTGCATATGCCCTTCTTACACGAAGTGCGGGGCTCACGCCGTCACGCATGCCTACGGGGAGGCACAGTACCGGGATCGCTACCGATATGCAAACAACTATAGCCAATATATACTGTCTGGCATTTTTCTTAAAAGCCATAAGTTCTCCTTTTTTACAGTTATATTACCTGCCATACCATTATACACGCCAAGTCAAGTCATTATAAGGCAATATTGGGTCAAGCAGATATAAGAGTAACAACAGAATACATTTGCTGGACAAAACAGTAACAATTGAAGATTTTGTCTTTCAGCATTCTTGTGATCAGCTAAATAGAATAACAAACAATAGTATGCTCATCGTATCCCATTATCCCTGAATAGATTATTTGGTATGTGTATCCCTCCGGCAGATTCACTTGTTCGTTGTCAGCTTGAGGAGAACTTTTACCTTTGGGCTGAGCGCTTATTGGTCCGGTATAGTACCATGTATCGTCATGGCTGTACAACATACCATATTTGAAAGAAGTAAAACTATTCGGGGCAAAGTCTGATACCACCGAATAATCCGTTTGAGTTGAACTGATAGTATATGCTGTGTCTGACGTATAAAGGATCGGACCAGATGTATAATTACTGACGCCGATAACCCCATCAGGGACCGAATCATTTAACTCGCCTATAAGCAGATCGCCACAACTATCATTACTCGTAACAAAATAAAACTCTGATATATACTTGATGTCAGATAGGATATTCGTAGGTTCATCGATAACATCGTCTTCATCGGATTCCTCAGAAATAATGTTATTATGGTTTCCTCCATAAGCATATAGGTCGCCGTTATCCAGCAACACAAGGGAAGTATCATACGGATAGTCCAAATAAGATACATCAGAGACTGCATCATCGAAATAGAAATCATATTCCAAGACAAAAATGTCGTTATCATACATATATGTCTGCACTTCATTATTGTTCAGAGAAATTACAATCCTATCATCGGATCCGGAATATATGCTGGTGATCTCAGCATTAAACTGTTGCCTCCACAGTTCATTGCCGTCTTTATCCATTATCAATAATTCATCGGTATTCAGCGATACTACTATACCTTTTGAACCGAAAGGTACCGCTTGATCCACAGTATCAGCTTCAAAGCGCTTTTTAAAAACTAATTGAAGATCCGGTGCCATCGATCTACTACACGAAGAACAATTAACCACAATACAAGCCAATAGAATTAATGCTACTATCCGGCACATTTTCATATACAACCCTCCCTGAGGAATCTCGATAGTATCTTACCATTCCCAAATCAAATCCATTCCAGATATTTGTAATTGTTATTTCAGACGCAAATTCTAATTGAAGTGTCCAAGTATTTACTGTCTCTTCTGAGATATTGGTGACGACGTATTCGCCCTGGGTAGTAAGGCCCCAGGTTGAAGTCTGATCGTACGTTATCGATAAAGAAGAGCAATTGTATTCTCCGTGAGTATTAGCATCTGCACGTAGTTCCCTCCACGGAAGTGCTGTAATTAAGAATGTTACTATCAGAATCAAGGCTAAGCATAAATGCTACTATTCATAAGAATCTCATTTCTTTGGTATCTAGTCGCATTTTTATACCATCCACATGCATCACAGTCAAGTTTCCATACAAAAACTGCCCCGAACATACTGTTCGAGGCAGTCTTATTATAGATCTTCAGTTATCAGTCGATGCTGATGCCTTCAGCCTCAGCAGCTTCTGCTGCAGCAGCTGCACGCTCTTCTTCTTCGATCCTTACGATCTCGTCGTAGTAAGGATTGTCGAACTGCTCAGCAGCCTCGCTGTAAGGATCGTACTGTGAGCCTGTGATAACTTCACAGTTCTCCTTGATAACGGGAACAGCTGTGATGTTCCTGTATCTCGGTACACCTGTACCTGCAGGGATGATGGAACCGATGATAACATTCTCCTTAAGACCGATAAGAGGATCGACCTTACCCTTAACAGCAGCATCTGTAAGAACTCTTGCCGTCTCCTGGAAGGATGCAGCGGAAAGGAAGGAGTCTGTAGCAAGGGAAGCCTTGGTGATACCGAGGAGCTGTCTCTTACCTGTTGCGGGACGAAGTCCTGCAGCCTCTGCCTTCTCGTTCTCTGCCTCGAAGTCGAACATATCGACTGTCGTACCGGTCATGAGATCTGTGTCACCGGGATCGTCAACACGGATACGTCTCATCATCTGACGAGTGATGATCTCGATGTGCTTATCGTTGATGGTAACACCACCGCTCTTATAAACCTTAACAACTTCGCTAACGATGTACTTCTGAACACCACGAACACCCTTGATCTTCATGATGTCGGAAGGATTAACAGTACCGTCTGTGAGCTGATCGGCTGCCTCTACCTGATCTCCGTCAGATACCTTGATGGTAGCGGAAAGAGATACGGGATAACGGCACTCTGTGATGATCTGGCCCTCTTCGTCGTACTGAGGAGCATCGGGAGAAGGAGTAACGATGATCTCTCTCTTACCCTTAGCACCTGTCTCGATACGTACTGTACCGTCGATCTCGGAGATGATAGCCTCACCCTTAGGCTTACGAGCCTCGAAGAGCTCCTCGACTCTGGGAAGACCCTGTGTGATATCCTCACCGGAGTTAGCGATACCACCTGTGTGGAACGTTCTCATCGTAAGCTGTGTACCGGGCTCACCGATAGACTGAGCAGCCATGATTCCGACAGCCTCACCGCCGTTTGTAGGAAGTCCGTTAGCAAGGTTGATACCATAGCACTTGGAGCATACACCGTGGCGTGAACGGCAGTCGAATACGGATCTGATCTTAACCTTCTTATTACCTGTAGCCTCGATCTCCTTAGCGACGTCAGCAGTAATAAGATCATTTCTCTTAACAAGTACTTCGCCTGTCTCGAGGTTCTTGATGTCCTCAGCTGCATAACGTCCTGTAAGACGGTCTGCAAGAGTCTTGATGACATCCTTCTTCTCGTTAGCCTGAACAGCGATCTCCTTGACCCATGTGAAGTCGTCAGTGCCGCAGTCTTCCTCAGAGATGATAACTTCCTGAGCTACGTCTACGAGACGTCTTGTAAGGTAACCGGAGTCAGCCGTCTTGATAGCTGTATCGGAAAGAGCCTTACGAGCACCGTGTGAAGAGATGAAGAACTCGAGAACGTTCATACCTTCACGGAGGTTGGACTTGATGGGGATCTCGATGGTCTTACCGGATGTATCGGCCATGTTACCACGCATACCGGCAAGCTGCTTGATCTGGTTATCGTTACCACGGGCACCGGATGCGGACATCATCTTGATGGGGTTATCAGACTTAAGGCTCTTCTTGAGCTCCTCAGTGATATCATCAGTTGTCTTTGTCCAGACCTTGATAACTTCCTTATAACGACCAGTCTCGTTAACAAGACCTCTGTCGTACATTCTGTTGATGTAGTCAACCTTATCATCAGCGTCCTTGAGCATCTTCTCCTTGACGTCGGGAACGATCATGTCCTCGATACCGATGGAGATACCGGACTTAGTGGAGTACTTATAACCGAGAGCCTTTACATCGTCAAGGAACTTGGCTGTAAGACCTGCACCGTGTACGCGGATGCAACGAGCGATGATATCTTCGAGCTTCTTCTTACCGATCTGGAAGTCGCACTCGAGGATAAGGTGATTCTCGGGCTTTGTTCTGTCAACATAGCCGAGGTCCTGAGGAACGATGTCATTGAAGATGAAACGTCCGAAGGAAGAACGAACGATACCTGTCTCCTCAACACCATTGATCTCTCTTGTAAGTCTGATACCGATCTTGCTGTGAAGCTCGATCTGGTGATCTTCATAAGCCATTGTTGCTTCGTCGATGGATGTGAATACCATGCCGTCGCCCATGCACTCCTGCTTATCCATTGTCTCGTCACGCTGCATCGTAAGATAGTAGCAGCCGAGGATCATATCCTGTGTAGGAACAGTAACGGGCTTACCATCCTGAGGCTTAAGGAGGTTGTTAGAGGAAAGCATAAGGAATCTTGCCTCTGCCTGTGCCTCAGCGGAAAGAGGTACGTGAACAGCCATCTGGTCACCGTCGAAGTCAGCGTTGAAAGCTGTACATACGAGGGGATGAAGCTTGATGGCACGACCCTCAACGAGGATGGGCTCGAAAGCCTGGATACCGAGTCTGTGAAGCGTAGGAGCACGGTTGAGCATTACAGGGTGATCCTTGATGATATCCTCGAGGATGCCCCATACCTCAGGTGCCATACGGTCTACCATACGACGGCCTGTCTTGATGTTAGCCGTAAGTCCGTCCTCTACGAGTCTCTTGATTACGAAGGGCTTGAAGAGCTCGAGTGCCATCTCCTTAGGAAGACCGCACTGATGCATCTTGAGCTCGGGTCCTACTACGATAACGGAACGTCCGGAGTAGTCAACACGCTTACCGAGAAGGTTCTGACGGAAACGTCCCTGCTTACCCTTGAGCATGTCTGTAAGAGACTTGAGCTGTCTGTTGTTAGTAGCGGAAGTAGAACCTGTTACTGCACGTCCTCTTCTTCCGTTATCGATAAGAGAGTCAACAGCCTCCTGGAGCATTCTCTTCTCGTTCCTGACGATGATGTCGGGAGCACCGAGGTCGAGGAGCTTCTTAAGACGGTTGTTTCTGTTGATAACTCTTCTGTAAAGATCGTTAAGATCGGATGTAGCATAACGACCACCGTCCAGGGGGACCATGGGACGGAGCTCGGGAGGAAGAACGGGAAGTACGTCAAGGATCATCCACTCAGGCTTATTGCCGGAGTTCTTGAATGCCTCAACAACCTCGAGTCTCTTGATGATCCTTGCCTTCTTCTGGCCGGATGCCTCAGCTCTTGCTACGTTGAGCTCTTCTGCAAGTGCATCGATATCAACATCCTGGAGAAGCTTCTTAACAGCCTCTGCACCCATTCTTGCATCGAATCCGCTCTTGCCGTATCTTGCAACATACTCTCTGTATCTTGCTTCGTCGATAGTCTCGCACTTTGTAAGATCCGTCTGTCCGGGATCGATTACGATATAAGATGCGAAGTAGAGTACTCTCTCAAGTGTCTTGGGAGGGATATCGAGCAGAAGGCTCATTCTGCTGGGGATACCTCTGAAGTACCAGATATGGGATACGGGAGCTGCGAGCTCGATGTGACCCATTCTCTCACGACGAACAGTATTCTTTGTAACTTCAACACCGCATCGGTCACAGATCATGCCCTTATAACGGATCTTCTTATACTTACCGCAGTGACACTCCCAGGACTTTGTGGGTCCGAAGATCTTCTCACAGAACAGACCGTCTGTCTCAGGCTTCTGAGTACGGTAATTTATTGTCTCCGGCTTCTTTACTTCACCGTGAGACCATCCCTTGATGACCTCAGGAGAAGCGAGCTTGATGCCGATTGACGTTAAATGATTTGAATCATACATATTATTTGAAGTCTCCTTCCTTAGACGCTAGTTTAATTCCCAAAGTCTTTATCAGATATCATCGTCGAAATCGTCGATGTCACCGTCAAAGCTGTCTTCGAGGATGGAACCGTCCTCACCTGCCTCAACGAATCCTGCATCGAGGATCGCCTGAGCATTGAGATCGGTCTCGTCAAACTCGCGTCTTGTGGCATCATCCATAACTGCAACGCTGTCGTCAGTGCTGCTGTCGGATGCTCTGTATTCTTTGTTATCGTCAGTATGGAGCGTAACGTCGAGGGCAAGCGCCTTGAGCTCGCTCGTAAGAACGTTGAAGGACTCGGGGATACCGGATGCGGGAACGTTCTTTCCTCTGATGATCGCATCGTAAGTCTTGGAACGGCCTTCGATATCGTCGGACTTGACTGTAAGGATCTCCTGCAGTGTATGTGCCGCACCGTATGCCTCGAGGGCCCAAACCTCCATCTCTCCGAATCTCTGACCACCGAACTGAGCCTTACCGCCGAGAGGCTGCTGAGTAACGATGGAGTAAGGTCCGATAGATCTTGCGTGCATCTTATCGTCAACGAGGTGGTGGAGCTTCAGGTAATACATGACACCGACTGTGACTCTGTTCTCGAAAGGCTGTCCCGTACGTCCGTCGTAAAGGATAGTCTTACCGTCACTATCGATACCTGCATCCTGGAATGCCTTTGCAATATCTGCCTCGTTAGCACCGTCGAATACGGGAGTAGCGATCTTCCAGTTAAGAGCTCTTGCAGCACGACCGAGGTGTACCTCAAGGAGCTGACCGATGTTCATTCGGGAAGGAACGCCCAAGGGGTTAAGTACGATATCAAGTGTTGTACCGTCGGGAAGGAAAGGCATATCCTCCTCGGGAAGAACTCTTGAAACGACACCCTTGTTACCGTGACGACCGGCCATCTTGTCACCTACGGAGAGCTTTCTCTTCTGAGCGACATAGACACGAACCATCTGGTTAACGGAATTCTTAAGGTTAGGATTGTTATCCTTTGTGAAGATATCAACATCGATAACTACACCGTACTCACCATGAGGTACGTGGAGTGATGTATCTCTTACTTCACGTGCACGATCACCGAAGATAGCTCTGTAGAGTCTCTCCTCAGCCGTAGGATCAGTCTCACCCTTAGGTGATACCTTACCTACGAGGATATCGCCGGATCTTACCTCGGCACCGATACGGATGATACCGTTCTCGTCGAGGTTCTGGATAGCATCCTCACTTACGTTAGGAACTTCTCTTGTGATCTCCTCGGGTCCGAGCTTTGTATCACGAGCTTCACACTCATACTCCTCGATGTGGATCGATGTGTAGAGGTCATCTCTTACGATTCTCTCATTAACGAGAACGGCGTCCTCGTAGTTGTAACCTTCCCAAGTCGTGAATCCGATGAGAACGTTCTTACCGAGAGCAAGCTCACCGTTATCAGTAGCGGGACCGTCAGCGATGATGTCGCCTGCCTTGATCTCGTCACCCATGGAAACGATGGGGCGCTGGTTGATACATGTGCTCTGGTTGGATCTCATGTACTTGGAGAGCTTATATGTGTCTACGACACCGTCTTCTCTTGTGATCCTGATCTCGTTAGCTGCAACAAAGCTTACGACACCGTCGTTCTTAGCTACCTGGCAGACACCGGAGTCCTTAGCAGCACGATACTCCATACCTGTACCGATGATGGGAGCCTCGGGCTTGATAAGAGGTACTGCCTGACGCTGCATGTTGGAACCCATGAGGGCACGGTTAGCATCGTCGTTTCCAAGGAAAGGAATAAGGCTTGTAGAAACGGATACGAGCTGCTTAGGAGATACGTCCATGTAGTCGACCTCAGAAGGATCGAGCTGCAGGAACTCATCAAGGTGACGGCAGACGATCCTCTTGCTTGTGAAATGACCTTCGTCATCGAGGGGCTCGTTAGCCTGAGCTACGTTGTAGAGATCCTCCTCGTCAGCTGTCATATACTTGACTTCCTTAGTAACTACACCGTTCACCTTGTCGTACTTACGATAAGGTGTCTCGATGAAGCCGTACTTATTTACGCGTGCATATGTTGCAAGTGATGTGATAAGACCGATGTTAGGTCCTTCTGGTGTCTCGATAGGACACATTCTTCCGTAGTGAGATGAGTGAATATCACGAACCTCGAAGGAAGCACGGTCACGGGAAAGACCGCCGGGACCCAATGCGGAAAGCCTTCTCTTGTGAGTGAGCTCAGCAAGAGGGTTCTGCTGGTCACCGAACTGGGAGAGCTGTGAAGATCCGAAGAACTCACGGAAAGCAGCGCTCAAAGGTCTTGTATTAACAAGAGAAGCAGCTGTAACCTTGTCGGACTCCTTATCGTCGATGGAAGCCATTCTCTCACGGATGTTCTTCTCGACTCTTGCCATACCCTGTCTCATCTGGTTCTGAAGGAGCTCACCTACGGAACGGATCCTTCTGTTACCGAGATGGTCGATGTTATCGAGTGTACCGATACCATGACGAAGACCGATGTAATAAGAAACCATAGCATAGATATCGTCTACTACGAGGTTCTTGGGCATGAGCTCGCCCTTTCTCTCGTAGAGAACATATCCGAGCTCCTTAGCGATATCGGACTTCTTGCAGTTAGCTCTTACATCCTCGATGATCTCACGGAGAACGCTTACGCGAACACGCTCGTTGATAGTCGTGCTCTCGAAGTCGAAGTCCTTAAGATCCTTCTCGGAGAAGGAAGCTCTGATAAACTTCTCGCAGTCAACTCTTCCGTTACCTACTACCTTATGAGCATCCTCGGAATAAGTGATATGATCACCGATCTTGATCCTGGGATATACGTAGCAAGCGGAGATACCTGCATCCTCGATCTCTCTTGCAAGCTCTGCGGAGATGATCGCATCCTTCTTTGCAAGGACCTCACCGTCCTCGGTTACGATATTCTCTGCAGCCTTGTGGCCCGTGATCCTGGCAGCGAGACCGAGCTTCTT
The DNA here is from genome assembly GCA_900176545.1 of Oscillospiraceae bacterium. Lineage (GTDB taxonomy): Bacteria > Bacillota > Clostridia > Saccharofermentanales > Saccharofermentanaceae > Saccharofermentans. The sequence continues at coordinate 120,240 of FWXP01000002.1, read as the reverse complement.
ATTGAGCTTATAGATACCGACTCTTGCGAGGTCGTATCTTCTGGGGTCAAAGAAGAGGTTATTGAGGTGATTTGCAGCAACTTCAGCAGAAGCAGGATCGCCGGGACGAACCTTTGCATAGAAGCTTACAAGAGCCTCTTCTCTTGAATGGGAAGTATCCTTCTCCATTGTGATACGAAGGCATTCTTCCTCACCGAAAGCCTCGATGATCTCTTCGTTAGTAGCGAGACCAAGTGCTCTCAGGAATATAGTAAGAGGGAACTTACGTGCACGGTCTACACGCACGCTGATGATACCGTTCTCGTCTTCCTCGAGCTCGAGCCAAGCACCTCTGTTGGGGATGATCTGAGATGTATACTCAGTCTCTCCTCTCTTACCGAGCTCTGTTCCGAAGTAAGCTCCGGGAGAACGAACGATCTGTGAGATGATGACTCTCTCGGCACCGTTGATGATGAAGGTACCGTGTTCCGTCATGATAGGAAGGTCACCTACATATGCTTCCTGTTCCTTGCTCTCACCTGTCTCGGTGTTATGAAGTCTCAACTTGATCTTGAGAGGAGCAGCATAATTGCTGTCTTTCTCTCTGCACTCTTCGAGACTGCAGATAGGATTCGAAGGATCGAATTCTTTGTCAAGGAAATAGATTTCCCAAATATTCTGAGAGTCCGTTACCGGAGAGATCTCCTGGAAAATCTGCTGAATACCCTCGTCAAGAAACCAGTTGTAGGAATTCTTCTGGATCTCGATAAGATTGGGTACTTCGATTACCTCGTTAATACGAGAGTAGGACATACGCACGGTCTTGCCCTGTTTGACGGGATGCACCATTCTCTAATCACCTCTTGCACATGCTTCGGAGCCCTTGAAATCAAGCGTTCCGAGCGACTTATTACCTCGCGCGGCCTTATGACATATCATAAAAAACCACTTTCGTCAAGCAAAAAGGGCATAGTTACCCTTGCATAGTTTGACGCATTAAAAGATTATACGCAGGTTGTCTAACGATGTCAACAAGAATTTCCGTCATATAGAAACTCCCCGTATGTCACCGTACGGGGAGTCTTATATCCTTTTATATCTCTTCAGATCATCAGACTGAGTAGGAAGACTTCTTGATGAAGTCGTAAGCGATAGCGTATGTAGGTGTTCCCTCTGCATAGAGTGCGGTGGACCAAGCTGTTGTCCTTGCGCTCCTGAGCTGCTTACGTGCATTCGCCATCCACTCGGGGCAGCTCTCCTCGAAGTAGTAGAGTGTAAGGAGACGCTTGTCCTGGGATCTTAAGATGTATGTCTGTCCGGGCATACGATCCTCTGCGAAGAGCCACTCACCGAGAGCGATGATGTACTGCTGCTGCTCTGTAAGAGCCTCACCCTCGGTAGGCTCGATCTCGAACTGCTCAGCCTTGACACCCTCGTTGAAACCGCCGTATACGATCTCGTAGTTAGAAGTGGAGTGCTGCTTGATGAGGTCAAGGAAAGAAAGGGAATCCGTTACTGTTGCAAGATAACCGGTTGCTTCCTGTACGAGCTCCTCGTAAGCTGCTGCAACCTCTTCGGGAGAAGCTTCCATATCGGAATGCTTCTCGTTGATAAGAGTAAGTGTACGGTAAGTAACTGTCTTAGCATCGTCTGCATATCTCTTGTCGAGTCTGATTACGAATACTCCGAGCTCACCCTCGATAACGGTGGAATCACCCTCTTCTGCATTGGTGAATACGAACTCTGTTACTTCCTGACCCATATAAGCCGTGGAAGAAGCCTGATAGCCCTGAGCATATGTAGGATCGTAATCTTCAGTGAAGCCTGCAGCCTCTGCATCCTCCTCACCGAGGATCTCGATGACTGCTTCCTTGAATGCCTCTACGGAATCAGCCTCTGCTACCGTCTCGGCATTCTCTATTGCCTCTGTAAGATCGTATGTGCCGTCGTCCTGCTCTTCTCCCTTGAAGAAGTAGTAGCTGAAGTCGGCCTTCATGTATACGGAAGGATCCTGGTCATAAGCTGCCTGGAGCTCATCAGCCGTTGCATACATATCGTACTGGTTAACGTACTGCTCGTACTCCTTAGCGAGCATCTCGCGCTCAACGCACTGAAGATATACTCTGGAAGTCATTCCGGCACCGTACATAGCCTCAAGATAACGATCGGCAGATCCGTAACCCTGGAGCTTAGCTGTGCTCCTTAAGTTATCGAGTTCCATCTGCGCCATCCTTGCAGCACCTGAGTGAGCAGCAAATCCTGAAGCCTCTGCAGCCTGATCCATGATGACCATGTCCATGATCTCCGTAGCTGCCTGATCGAGGATCATCTGATAATATGTCTTGCCTGTTGTGGGATCAGCGACCTGATCGAGGTCATCGATACCTGAAAGATAACCGTACTGAGCGTACTGATTAAGTAACTTATAATAGTGGTAGTTTGTCTCTATAACCGAGATATTATCGATCGTCTGCTGCTGACCGTCTACGGTCTTCAGGATCTTAACACCGGTACCATACTTGGGAATTACACCCGAAGTATAAATAAAGAATCCTATTACACAAAGTATAAGGACTACTACTACAGTAGACATGAGAAATCGGCTTCTCTTGTTAGCCTTGATACTCTTGTCACTCTTCTCGGACTTAGCCATACCTTTACCTACCTTAAAATATCTATCTGCCGTAAAAAGCAAAGTATATTATAATTCGCCCTCTTTAATAATGCAAGAAAGGGCTCTTAAGCTCCCTATTACGACTGTATCGGGGTCTTCTTCCATCTCTTCCCGGGGCATCCTTGTCCAGTCGACCAGGGCAAAGAGCGATCCCGCATTCTTTGCACAGAGCATATCAGGGAGCGCGTCGCCTACATAGATGACCCTCGAAGTATCCTCTGTCCCGATAAGCTCGGCCGCCCTGACTATCGGTTCTGCTTCGGGCTTATGAGACTTCGTATCTTCCTTGGTAACGACGATATCGAATATATCATTCATACCCTGAAGCTTCATGGTGACTTCTACGGACGACCTCATCTTGGATGTGACTATCCCCTGAGGTACACCAAGGCTCTTAAGATACATCAGATCTTCTTTAATATGAGGAAACAAAGGGGCCTTGTCTTCACGAAGCAGCTTCTCGTTGATCTCAAGATATGTGTCAAAAAGAAGCTTCGCCGTAGCTTTGTCGTGCATCTCAAAGGCCTGTTCCAGGGGCTTGCCAATATAGGACATAAAGTCCTCACGGGACCTGGTACATTTGCCGAATACCTTCTCGTATGCCATCTTGAAGCTTGCTGTGATAAGGGGGATCGTGTCTACGAGAGTGCCGTCAAAATCGTAGAAAACGGCATCGTACTTATTCTTCATCTTTTTCCTTCTCGTCCTTCTCCTCGGGAGCAGGCTCGGGTATAACATGGATCAGCACCTTGGAGATCCATCTCTCCTGTACATGAAGGACTCTTATGGAAAGATTCTTATAAGTTACTACGGGCTTTTCCCTCTCCTCGGGAACGCGGTCTAAGAGCTGGATGACAAGACCTGCAATGGTATCGTACTCCTCATCGTCGAGCTCCATATCAAGGATGTCTTCAAGATCAGAGAGAGTCATGTCGCCCGCTACGATATAGTCACCGTTGCTGAGCTTTATGAGCTCCTGCTCCTCCTCGTCGAACTCGTCGGTGATATTACCTACGAGCTCCTCGATCATGTCCTCTATGGTACATATACCCATGGTTCCGCCGTATTCGTCAAGGATGACCGCCATCTGCATTCCGCATGTCTTCATCTCATTAAAGAGAGATGAGATCTTACGTGTCTCATGGACGAACAGGGGAGCTCTCATAAGCTTATTGAGGTTGAATGTCTCCTCCGTGACTCCCAGGAGGTCCTTGATGTGAAGGATACCCTCGATGTCATCTATCGTCTCCCTGTAGATGGGAATACGAGTATATCTCTCGTTCTTGGCGATCTTCATGACCTCCTCGAAGGGAGCGTCTATGGGAAGGGATACGATCTTCTTCCTGTGAGTCATGATCTCGGATACTTCCTTGTCATTGAACTCGAAGACGTTCTCGATCATCTCCTTCTCGGAATCCTCGATATTACCGCTTTCGGATCCGACATCGACCATCATCCTGATCTCTTCCTCGGTGACTTCCTTATCGTTGTCATCGGGATCGATCTTGAACATACGAAGGATGGCATTTGTAGAGAAAGTAAGGAACTTTACGAAAGGCTTGGCGATAACGCCGAAGAAACGTACGATCCTTGCTGCCGTAAAGGACCACTTCTCGGGATATGTCTGAGCTACCCTCTTGGGGACCAGCTCGCCCAATACCAGGGAGAAATAGGAAAGGATGATCGTGATCACTACGGTGCACAAAGGCTCCGCCCAGGACTTTGTCCCGGAAGGATCGATCAAGGATGCTGCCTTGCCTGCGAAGTTATTGGCGGCAAAAGCCGATGACAGGAATCCTGCCAGGGTGACGCCTACCTGTATGGTAGCAAGGAAAGTTCCGGGGTTATCCAGGAACTTTATGACCTTCCTGGCATTCTTATCACCTTCCTCGGCCTGCTTTCTTATAATGGCGTCATTAAGAGAAATGACCGCCATCTCCGTACCGGAGAAAAAGGCATTTACAAGGATAAAGAATACTACGACCAGAAGATCGACTATTGTACTTCCCATTAATGTTTAATTGTTACCTCAATTCATCGAGAAGCTTCTGCAGGCATGTCCTTACTGCCTGAGGGTCGGCCTTGCCCTTAAGGCTTCTCATCGACTGGCCGATCAGGAACTGGAAGTTCTTCTCATTTCCCGCAAGATACTCATTAACGGCTTTCTCGTTTGCTGCAAGGACTTCCTTGATGACAGGCTCGATGGAGCTCAAGTCGGATACCTGAGCAAGACCGTTCTTCTCTACATACTCCTCGGGGATCACGTTCTCTTCAACTACCTTGGAGAGCACCTGCTTACCCGTCTTTCTGTTGATCTTGCCGTCGTTTACGAGCTTTATGACCTCACCTACGGACTCGATCCTGAAGTCAAGATCCTCTACGGGCTTACCTGAATCGTTGGCGATCTTAAGAAGATCCGTAAGGATCCAGTTGGACGCATCCTTGGGATTGCCGCAGATCTCTGCCGTCTTCTCGAAGATCTTAACGAGAGCTACGGAACCCGTGATGATGTCGGAGTCGTACTCGGGAAGACCGAGCTCGTTCATGTAGCGCTCCTTCTTCTTATCTGCGAGCTCGGGCATGTTTGCCCTTACCTGCTCTAAGTACTCCTCGCTTATAACGATAGGCATAAGGTCCGGCTCAGGGAAATACTTATAGTCCTGAGCATTCTCCTTGGACCTCATGGTATATGTCATTTCCTTCTCGTCATCCCAGCGGCGTGTCTCCTGGGTGATCTTACCGCCGTCCTCGATAACGTCGATCTGACGGTCACGCTCGTACTCGATGGCACGTGCGATAGCCTTCAGGGATGCGATATTCTTCATCTCAGTTCTCGTACCGAACTCCTTCTGACCTACGGGTCTTACGGAGAGGTTGACGTCTGCTCTCATGGATCCTTCCTGCATCTTGCAGTCGGATACGCCTAAGTACTGCAGAGTGTCGCGAAGCTTCTCCAAGTAAGCGATTACTTCCTCTGCAGACCTGAAGTCGGGCTCAGATACGATCTCGATAAGAGGTACGCCGCATCTGTTGTAGTCAACGAGCGTCTTCTCTGTGTAAGGATCGTGAACGAGTTTACCTGCATCCTCCTCCATATGGATCTCGTGGATGCCTATGTACTTAGTACCCTCCGAAGTCTTTATCTCCACCTTACCGTTGCGGCAGATGGGAAGATAGAGCTGGGATACCTGATATGCCTTGGGAAGATCGGGGTAAAAATAGTTCTTACGGTCGAACTTGTTCTTCCTGGTGATCTCGCAGTTCAGCGCGGTTCCTGCCTTTACGGCGAACTCTACAACGCTCTTATTGAGTGTGGGGAGAGTACCCGGCATACCCGAACAGATCTCGCACACGTGTGTATTGGGAGCTCCTCCGAACTTGGTGGAGCAGCCGCAGAATATCTTGGACTTTGTGGATAACTCGCAGTGTACCTCGAGTCCTATTACCATCTCGTACTCTGCCATATCAGACGTTCCTCCTCTTGTGGAAATCGGTCTCCTTCTGGAATGCGGCCGTTATGCCGCAAAGGAGTTCCTCGGAATAGTGCTTACCTATAAGCTGCATTCCTACGGGAAGTCCCTGTCCGTCAAATCCGCAGGGAACGGAGATCGCGGGAAGGCCCACGATATTGATAAGAACGGTACAGATATCGCCTAAGTACATCTTAAGAGGATCCGATAAGCTCTCGCCTGCCTTAAGAGCAGTCGTGGGAGCAACGGGTCCTATTACAACGTCGTACTTCTCGAAAGCCTTATCGAAAGCTTCCTTGATGAGAGCCTTAGCCTGAAGTGCCTTGTTGTAGTAAGCATCGTAGTATCCAGAGGAAAGAACGAAATTACCGAGCATGATCCTCCTCTTGACCTCCATGCCGAAGCCTTCGGATCTTGATCTGATGTAGAGCTCCATAAGATCGTCTACGCCTTCGGGCTTATAGCCGTACTTGATACCGTCGTACCTGGAGAGATTGGAACAAGCCTCTGCGCAGGCGATGATGTAGTAAGTAGGGATAGCATAGTCAACGATAGGCATGGGGAATGTCTCTACTATAGCGCCCTTGCTCTCAAGGAGCTTAACGCTGTTCATGACCTGCTCCTTGACATCCTTATCTATACCTTCACCGAAATACTCTTCGGGAAGACCGATCTTAAGTCCCTTCACATCGAAGGAAGCGATCTTATCAAGATCGATGGGAGTAACTTCCGTAGAAGTCTGGTCCTTCTCGTCTATACCGCAGATAAGGTTGAACATATAAGCGATATCCATTACGTCTCTTCCGATAGGTCCGATCTGGTCAAGGGAAGAAGCGAATGCCACGAGGCCGTATCTGGATACGGTTCCGTATGTGGGCTTAAGTCCCGTAACGCCGCAGAAGGAAGCGGGCTGCCTTATGGATCCGCCCGTGTCGGAACCAAGTGTGAGGTAAGCATTATCGCAGGCTACTGCAGCAGCAGATCCGCCTGAGGAACCGCCGGGTACCCTCTCCTCGCCCCAGGGATTGGTGGTGGGGCCGAAGAAGCTGGTCTCGGTGGTAGAACCCATGGCAAACTCGTCCATATTGGTCTTACCGAGTATTACCATACCCTCGGCCTTTATCTTCTTTATTACGGTAGCATCGTAAGGGGGAACGAAGTTATTAAGCATCTTGGATGCGCATGTCGTCTTCACGCCCTTGGTGCAGATATTGTCCTTGATAGCTATGGGTACACCTGCAAGAGGTCCCGTGAGCTTTCCTGCCTGTATATCCTCGTCGGCCTTACGAGCCTGATCGAGAGCATCTTCGCAGACTGTGATATAGCAATTGAACTTCTTATTGTCTTCTCCGATCTTATCGAGGAAGGCCTTTGTTATCTCTTCTGAAGTAGTCTGTCCCGCCTTGATGGCAGCACCTGCCTCCAGAGCAGTCATCTTGAGTATCGTATCTTTATCCATCGTGTGCGCCCCTTACTCTACAGTCTTGGGAACAAGGAAAGCTCCGTCCTTGCTCTCGGGTGCGTTCTGCAGGATAGCATCCCTCATGTCATCGTTCGTAACTTCATCCTCACGGAAGACATTCGTCCTTCCGAAAGCATGGCTCATGGGCTCTACTCCTGCGGTATCGAGTTCATTGAGCTTATCGATATAGCCCAGGATGGAGCCTAAGTCCTTCATGGTCTTCTCCTGCTCTTCGGGCGTAAGCCTTATCCTTCCGAGCTGCTGGAGATAATCTGTTAATTCTGATGTTATTTCCATAAAACACTCCTTGTCCTTAACCATAGAATTTTATCATGAGCGTGAAACTTAGTAAATGTGCTATATTAGCGGTATGTCAACAACAAAGTTCAAAAAGATACTTACCTGCTTCCCCTGGATCATCGTGATGATATCAGTCGCTGTCCTGGGTCTTTACGAAGCAGGTCTTATCACATTCGAGAAGAAGCATAAGTCACCTCTTACCGAGGTCGAGTTCATACTGCCCCTTATCCCTCTTGAGGATGTCACATATTCCCAAAACATGCTCCTGGTAAATAACGAGCATCCTCTCCCCGAGGAATTCTCTCCCGATATCGTCTTCTACAGGGATACGGACGTTCCCATGAACAGCGCGATCGTAGAGGATTACGGCCGCATGAGCGACTATGTCCGCGAGGATATGAACGACCACCTCTATGTCTCAAGTTCCTACAGGAGCTTCGAAGATCAGGAAAGAGTCTATAACGAAGAAGGTCCGGAAGTCGCGGCGGTCCCCGGGTGCAGTGAGCATCAGACGGGACTGGCTCTTGATGTCTACGCCATGTACTTCGCAGGTTCGGCATTCCCCGATTCCGCCGTAGGACAGTTCGTTATAAATAACTGTTCCCAGTTCGGTTTCATAATAAGATATCCGGAGGGAGCACAGGATATCACGGGGTTCTCCTACGAACCGTGGCACATAAGATATGTAGGTCTTCCCCACTCCCTTATAATCACAGAGGAAGGTATAACGCTTGAAGAATATATAGACCTCTTTGAGATCGGAAGATGGTACAGCTACGAGGACTATGTCATAGCAAGGCTGCCGGAGGACGACCTGAGGATCCCGACGGAGCTCTTCGAATACGAGATAACGGTAAGCCCCGATAACACCGGATACGTATTTGTTACGGTACATATAACCGAATAAAAGGCAACAAAAAGAGGACCGCATATGTGCGATCCTCTTTTAGTTCCTCTAAAATTATCTTCCGATCAGTTCTCTTCGTTATCTTCATCCTCATCGGATGTCTCGTCGGAACCCTCAGAAGCAGGTTCTTCGCCTTCATTATTCTCTTCGTTATCGTCGGAAGGAGCCTGGGGCTTCTTCATGGCATTGCCGATACCGAATACTGCCAGAGCTATCACTGCGATACCGCCGATGACTGCAAGTACACCAGTGATCACATCCTTGGCATTGAGCTTCGTGCCGGACTCTGCAGCGGTAAGTCCGATACCGGATGTAGCGGAAGACTCTGCAGTGGTAGCAACGACGGGCTCGGCAGCTGTGAACTCCATATCAGTATAGAAATCGTAAGATCCCTCATCTATAAGAGCCAGGACTTCTTCGCTCATTGCATCTACTGCGAGCTGATCCTTAGTGGAATCGTCTACCTCTGTCGTGCCGAGATAACCTACTACGAAGTAACCGTACTCGGGAGCGTAGATGATCTCGATATCACCTTCTTCTCTCTCCTCTGCGTATGCCCACTCCTCATATGCGGGTACTACGGCGCCCCTTGATACGGCGAACTCATCTCCGAACTGATAAGCACCGGGCTCACCTTCTTCATACTGGGAAGCACTGAATGTACCGTATACTTCGAACAGATCAAGGCTGAGCTCACCTGTAGCAGCGTCTACACACTGCTCGAGGAGCTCATTTGCAAGAGCTTCCTGCTCTGCCATAGTCTCTTCGTCTGTCTCCTCTTCCGGAGCCCAGAAGAGCGCATATCTTGTATTGGGAACCATGATGTCCTCTTCTGCGAACTCATAGTTCTCGATGTAGTCATCAGTATAGAGCTCTGCGAGCTTGTAGTTATAGAGGATATTCCTGAAATCAGCCTCCGTACAGGAAGGTCCGTAGTAGAGCTGAAGGAACTCATCATTTGTCATTCCTGCTGCCGTAGCTGAAGGAGTGACGCTGTTGTTGATGATATCGTCGATCTCGGCCAGCTGCTCCTCAGAGAGCTCAAGGCCCTTCTCTCTTGCAAGGGAATTGATGATATATGTGCTCTCCAGCATCCTCTCTGCATATACTACGAAGAACTCGCCGTAGTTGGCATAAAGATCAGCGTCTCCGTCAACTTCCTCATTCTCGATATCTGCAGTAACGGGAGCACTCAGATCGATCCAGCCTTCCGCAGTCATCGGATAGAGACCGTAATACTGTGCATAGTTGGTAAGCTCAGAAAAAGCATCTATGAAGTAGAAGTTAGACTCTGCAATGGGGATAGCTTCTCCCTGGAAGTAATACTGGTGATCAAGATATCCGATGAGCTGGCTGCCGTAAGCAGTCTCGAAGCTCTGATCCGACAGGTCGATAGTCTGAGCTGTCGTCTGTCCGGGGGCAAGACTAGTAGTTGTCTCGGGTGTCTCATAGTTACAAGAGCACAAAGCTCCCATGACTACCGAAGTCGCCATCAAAGCGGCTGCGGTTCTTATTGCATTTCGTTTCATATTACCTCTCCGTTTAAAATACATAAGTTGCATTATAACACAGTATTGTTTTTACCGCGCAACCACATCTATCGAGGCAGTATCCACAGGGGCTTCGTTAGCTATGGTGACGCCTTCTCCGGGCTTTAAGGTGATCTCATGAGATATGGTGGTGCCGTTATCTTCATAAGATACGCTGAAGCTTCCGCCGTGAGCTGATATTATCCTTATGTCGCTCAAGGTCACGGTATGTCCCTCATTTATCTCATCGCTGTCGGTTATTATCGCCGTATCGCTGTCCTCATCGTAGAGGATGACGCCGGGGTTTTTATATGAAGGAGCAGTAGAGTAATACTCGTCGGGAGAGCTTATGAGAAACACGTCATACGGTGTCTCGCTCTCATTCTCCAGCATTATCTCGTGGAACATCATGGAGTCATGTACACCCTCGAAGTCGGGTGCATATACCAGGTCGTACCCCTCCTTGGAGCAATAGCTGTCCTTTGCTGCAGCCAGGAACAACTGGGTCCTGTAAGAATACGTTATGGAGGTAGGACCTATCTTCTCCACAATAAGGGCGTGGTTTATACCGCAGGTCAGAAGAGAAGCTGTAAAGAGCACTATGCCTGCTACATAAGGTGCGGCCTTTCCCTTGGTCCTTCCGGACAACGGAAGATACGATACGGCACAAGTTATGAAGACGATCCAGCCGAAGTAGGAGATGGTCGTAGGGACATAGCCAAACTGGTGTCCTTCGACGACCCACTTCTGATAGACGGAAGTAAGAGAATGTATAAGAGGAAAGCAAAGTGCGCCGACGATACCGCAAAGTCCTATGACCTTGACCTTGGCTGCTGCCTTCTCATCTTTTCTGCAGGTCTTCATGAACATGAACATTCCGATACCTGCTACAAGGGATACGACGATATCTCTTATCTCGAAGCCGTCTGCCAGGATCCTGGATCTTACTCTGGGATGAACAAGATCTGCCAGAGGGAACATTCCTCCTGAGAATGCGCCCAGCGTGATCACAAAATCCTTGGGGTTACCCATACGGGTCAGGTCCTCGACACCGTCCTGCAGGGGTACTATGGGATGGAACATAACAAATACCCTCATGGCTATGAAGAGTATTCCCGTTATCATATGTGCATCAAGGGATATTACAAGGTTCTTAAAGGAGAGCTTGCCCTCTCTTTTCAATACTGATATGGAAAGGACGAGATATACCGCAGCCACCGTAAGGAATGCCTCGTATGTCTGCATCGATTCGTAGAACAGGAATGCGCTTACTATCTTAAGGAGAAGTCCGTTCTTCTTGCTCTCCGTCGACTTTATGAACAGACAAAGTCCCGTAAGGGCCAGCGCAAGACCATACATAAAGTCCAGGGGATAGCATGTGATAAGGCTGTGCCAGCCGTTAACCTGAAGAAGCGACGCGAAGAGCAGTGACAGGAGAAGTCCGCACTTGACTCCCGCCCTTCTCCCCAGGATAAAGGAGAGAAGGACTACGTTTACACAGATAGGGATATACTGAAGTGCCCAGAATGCAAAAGGAGAACCTGATCCCAGCAGCTGATATCTCACTGCTACAACAAAGGGGAAAATCAGGCCGAACCTGCCCCTCTGAAGACTGAAATCAAGTGTTCTCCTAAAGGCAAAACCGAAGTCATATATTCTTCCGTAAACAAACTCGCTCACGGAATCGGAACATGACAGGTAAGAATACCTTAATGAATAGAGTACTGCTGCACAGACAATGGCGGTACAGACGGCAAGAACGACTCCTGAACTGTTCTTCCCTTTTGGCATGGCAGATCAGGCCGCTTTTTGGGCGACATTACGAGAACCGAACTTCTCGATCGCTCTCTGGATGCAGTAATAGACTATAACGAACAGGTATGTACCTGCATCGATGATGATCGCACAGTTAAGGTAGTTCCATTCAAGGGGAGATCCGGGACCTAATCCCTTAAGGTAGTCATAAGGCTTGGGGACCATGAGAAGGCCTGCGGCGATGACATAAGGAAGATCCTTCTTTGTGAGCTTCTCCTTGTCAGCGAACATGAGAAGCATCGGTGCGAACATATAAGAAGACTGATACAGATATGCGTTGGGAGTGAGGTAGTTCATCATGGCAGTAACTGCAAAGAACTGTCTCCAGCGCTTCTTGTCTCTCGAAATGAAGAAGAATCCTACTGCCGTTATCACTACACCTGCAACAAGCCAGATAGTGTGGTTCTTCTGTGTCGACAACTCAACGGGTATACCGAACAATCTCTCAAGATAGATAAGAGATCCCGTAAGACCGATAGTAAAGTATCCTGCGTTGACACCTACTCCGAATCCGCCTACGCCCTTTACGAACTCGACTACATTCTCTACGTAGCTTCCCTGGAAGAGGAAGATAGGAAGAAGAGTAGTAGCCGCGCCTGTAACTGCACTTACGATGAGCTTCTTGAACTTTCCGTCAAAGAGGTAAAGTCCGAGGATATATACGGGATATACCTTTGTAGCTGCGCAGAGCGCAAGGAAGACGGCACCCCAATAGCTGTCGGGACATTCTTCCTCTGCAACCGCCCACATCATGTAGAGGACAACGGATACGACAAGGTAATTACCTCTGTCTACCATGTAGAGGGAAGGTGCACTTAATACAAATGAAACGCCAAGGAAAAAGTAGACCAGATATGTCTTGGCCTTGGCTGCCGCCTCTGTCGTGCCGTTCTTGATGATCTGCTTACGCGCAAAGAATACGCAAACGCCTACTGCAGCGATAACGTAAAGTGCGATAAAGAATATAAACGATCTCCAGATGACAGGATCGTTGAAGGTATACTGAAGCGTATGGATGTCGAACTTATCGTAATCTCCCATAAGAGAGAAGAGATATGCGAACACCAGGATAAGAGGAGGATAATTGCTGAGCTTTGAGATATAGGGATCAAGATCCTTTATCGCAAAGTTGATGGTAGCAAAGTCCTTATACCTGTCGTTACGGAAGAATAAGAAGTTGGCACTGGGATACTGATGACCCATGATATGGATCCTCAGATAGTAATAGCACATCCACATAATGTACATACCGACAAAAATGGTGAAGAATATGTGGAATCTTCCGATCTTATCTTTATTTAAAAGTAACGGCTTTTGCATCAGTCTTCCTTTTTCTCCTCTTGGTCGAAATTGATCCTCTCGGCTTCTACTACAAGAGGTCTGTTCATTACTCTGTCATTGATACTCAGGATATATTCACCGAGAAGTCCGATAAAGAACAACTGAACCGAACCCAATACGAACATACCGATTACTACGGGAGCCATACCTGCGGGGAACTCGTTCCACCAGATGAGCTTCAGGATGAGGTATACGAATGCGGCAACAAGGCTCAATCCGGACAGGATGGCACCGCCAATAGTCGCGATACGAAGACCTACCTTTGTATATGAAGTGATGGAGAGCATGGCTGCATCGTAGAGACGATAGAAGTTATTGCTTGTCTTACCTGCTCTTCTCTGGGGCTGCTCGTAAGGGATCTCCTTACGCTCGTAACCGAGCTCTGCAACGATACCGCGAAGGAAAGGCTTCGGGTCGTTAAGGTCACGAAGTACCTGTACGAAGTCCTTGTCGTAGAGACCTGAACCCGTAAAGTGCTCGATCTGCTCGACGTCGGAGAACTTCTTGATGAGCTTGTAGTAGCAGGATCTTAAGAAATACATGATCTTGCTCTCTTTGCTCGATGTCTTTATACCGATAACGATCTTGTAGCCGTTCTCCCACTCCTTAACATACTTGGGGATAAGCTCGATAGGATCCTGGAAGTCACATACCATGGATACGACACAGTCACCTGTTGTCTGCAGGATTCCATAGTAGGGAGAATTGAACTGACCGAAGTTCTTTGCATTAAAGATAGCCTTGATATGCTTATCGTTCTCGCAGAGCTTTCTAAGCTTCGGACGTGTAAGATCCTTGGAATCATTATCTATGAAGAGGATCTCGTAATCGTAGTTTGGAAGATCCTTTGCAAACATCTCCGTCAATGCCTGAGCCATAGGCTCTACATTGAGTTCTTCGTTATAGCAGGGTATCAGTATACTGATCTTCTTCATTATGCTCTCTCCTCCTTATACCACTTTACGGTCTCCTTTATAGCGTCTTCGAAAGTATAGTCGGGAACAAATCCCGTATCTTCCGTAAGCGCGCTTATATCCGCACACAGATACATGACCTGGCCGGGATAGTAATCCACCTCGCCGAAGCCGATATCAAGTGCGGGGTCCACCGCATCGCGTATAGCAGTTATATATTCTCTTAAGGGGCGGACATTGCCGCTGCCCACGGTATAGACGCTGTTACCCTTGCCGCGCGTTGCAGCAAGATAAAAAGCCTTTGCCGCATCCTTGCAGTAGAGGTAATCCCACATCTGTTCGCCCTTGGTATAGGATGCTCTCTCACCCTTTGCCATCTTGGCGATACCGCTCATGACCATGGTCTGCATGCCGTCAAAAGGTCCGAATGTACTTAAGATCCTGACCCAGACATGCTTGATGCCGAGCTTGCCTGCCTCGAGCCTTGTAAGGCGGCCTGCAGAAAGCTTAGCCATACCGTAGCCGTTCTCGGGATTACAAGGTGTAGTGCCGGACAGCTTCGTACCGTCAGGTACACGTCCGTACTCGGCCTGGGATCCTGCTCCAAGGAAACATGAGCATCCGAGCTCCGCTGCTGCCCTAACGGCATCTATGGAAGTCTTTATGTTATCGAGCTGGATATCGACATCGTTACGGGAATCACCGTAAGTACCGTCCCACGCGAAGTGGAAGAACAGATCCGCATGATCGATGCCTTCTTCCTTCAGATCAGAAGGAAGATAGGATATATCGTCCAGTGCGAGCTCTACCACCGTGATACGGTCGTCGGAAGGGATATTGCAAAGACGAGAAGAACCGGGCCTTGCGACCGCGATGACCTCGTATCCTTCATCCAGGAGCCTGTTCGTTAATGCTATACCGAGCATTCCCGTGGCGCCTGTAATTACCGCTCTCTTGATATCAGACATTTTCCGTCTCCGCTGTCTCTTCGATGTTTTCTACAGGATCCTTGTCCTTCTGTCTGTATGCCCAGAACTTGTTGATGACGAAGTTGATAGGCACGCTTATGACGAGCGTGATAGCAGGTGCTATATACTCGCTGATACCGAATATATCGACACTTATATAAGATACAAGGTTACTCACGCCAAGACCTGTAAATGCATACGCCGCATAGGTCTTGAGGAGAGTCTGCCACCAGACTCTCTTCTCTCCGTCTTCACTCTCCTTGAATACGAACTTATTGCTGAGAACAAAAGCCCACAGAACGGACAGGAACCAACCGACACAGTTAGCGATGAACTTGTTCTTAGGATCCTCTCCCACCGTATGATTGAGACTGAAGATGGTAATGGCGATTATAAGGTAAGATACGATCGTATTCGTTACACCGACAAGAGCGAACTTGACGAACTGCATGAAGGCCTGCTCCTGTTCGGGAGTAAGATCCTTCTTAAAAGGCTTAAGTATAAGCCTTAAGCAGAACAGCACAAAGCGCTCGAAGACCGACCAGATCTTAGATCCCATATTCTCTTTCATGAGATATTACTGCTCCAGAGCTGCCTTGATAGTCTTAGCCATGTAGTCGATCATCTCGTCAGTCATTCCGGGATATACACCTACCCAGAATGTGTCGTTCATGATCCTGTCAGTATTCTTAAGATCGCCTACTACTCTGTAGCCTTCGCCTGTTGCTCTCATCTCGTCAAAGCAAGGGTGCTTGATAAGGTTACCTGCAAAGAGTCTTCTTGTCTGAACGCCCTGCTTCTCGATGTAGTCAACTACCTTAACGGAATCTACGCCTTCCTTACATGTGATAAGGAAGCCGAACCAGGAAGGTCTTGCATTCTCGCAAGCTACGGGAAGGATAAGCTTATCCTCTGTACCTGCAAGTGCAGCCTTAAGTCTGTCGAAGTTATGTCTTCTTCTCTCAACGAAGGAAGGGAACTTAACGATCTGTGCGCAACCTACTGCAGCCTGAAGATCTGTAGCCTTAAGGTTATATCCGAAGTGTGAATATACATACTTGTGATCGTATCCGAGAGGAAGCTCACCGTACTGCTTGTCGAATCTGTGTCCGCAGAAGTTATCTACACCTGAAGGGCAGATGCAGTCACGTCCCCAGTCTCTCATTGAGCGGATAGCTCTGTGGAGAACGGGATTATTTGTATAGATGGCACCGCCTTCACCCATTGTCATGTGGTGAGGGGGATAGAAGGAAGATGTTCCGATATCACCGATAGTACCCGTGAACTTCTCCTCGCCGTCAATTGTATACTTGGAACCTAATGCATCGCAGTTATCTTCTACGAGCCAGAGGTTATGCTTGTCACAGAAAGCCTTTACTGCCTTAAGGTCGAAAGGATTACCGAGTGTATGTGCTACCATTACTGCCTTTGTCTTAGGAGACAATGCAGCCTCGAGCTGAGTTACGTCGATATTGTACTGAGGGATAGTAACGTCTACGAATACGGGGATCGCACCGTACTGGATCATGGGAGTAACAGTTGTAGGGAAACCTGCTGCTACAGTGATGACCTCATCGCCTCTCTTAATTGCTCTCTCCTTGAGAAGAGGGCTTGTAAGTGCCATGAATGCTCCGAGGTTAGCGGATGAACCGGAATTAACGAGGGAGCAGAACTTAACACCGAGGTACTCGGCAAAAGCCTTCTCGAACTTATCTGTATATCTTCCTGCCGTAAGCCAGAACTCAAGAGAGGAATCAACAAGATTAACCATCTCTTCGTGATCGTATACTCTTCTTGCATAAGGGATACGGTCGCCTTCCTTATACTCAGCTGTCTTGTGATAAGAATCACAATACTCTGATACCATCTCTAAGATCTTGGCTCTAGCCTGCTCTTCAGTCATATTCTCAAACATAATGATCTCCCATCGGAACTATTCTTATGCCTTCACATAGGCATACACTGTAGTATTTTATCTTTGTACAGGCAAATAATCAAATTAAAATCTTATTTCAGCCTTTAATCATCGCATTGACAAGAAACCCGTGAGAAGACGCAGGTTTTTATGGTGACATTTCTGATATATTTTCGTGATTATATAGATTCCGTACCTATTATAGAGATGCTGTCATCAACTCTTACACATTCTTCGTATCATCAGAATCTTACGGGATCCGAGCGATAAGATCATTGGGATCAAATATACATTCACTTTCTTCCCTGTCCATATAAATGACTTGTGCCGATCCAGGTTCTATCCGTATCAACTCCCTGAAGAAGAATTCGTCGTACCAACCCCGATGTGTTATCCAAAAATATGAAGTCCCGCCTTCACTATGATAGATATATCCGTTTGCAATACCTGCCGTTGAATCGAATTCCTCAGGAAGGATATCCATCACCTCACCGTTGAAGGATAACGTCATCTGGCTTAATTCTTCGTATGTAAGTGCACCTCTGTAAAAGGAGAGCATATCACCGTCTACATATAGATCTCCTTCGACATAACACGCGAAGTATTCGCCGTTATAACTGACTATCTCATCTGCAAAACTATCTCCAAAAGGAATACGATAAGTATTGGAGTCGATAAGCAATACCAGCGAATTGGCATCGAGCCACCACAACATATTGTCGTCGGTGAGATTATCAACATCAATTGGTTCGTAATTGATGTAGTTATTATCAACAAAATAACTAACTTGTTCCTCAATGTAACTTCTGCAGCTCTCAGGAAAATCTGTGACTATATCGCTGAGGGATAAGACTTCACCACGCATATTCAAAGTGTATGCACTTTCAATATCCGCATCACTTACTATAACAACAAAACTGATAAGTTCCCTGTCAACTCGATAAAGCCTGTAAACTATCTGATCTGCTTCATAAATATCTTCGTAAGTTGCACAAATATCCGCCACTGAAGCTTTAAGTTCCGAATGTTCATCGTCAATTACTTCTATGCTGTGTTCATCTGCCTCGATTTGCGGCATACCGGCATCCGATTCGAATATCTCTACGGACATACGGATATCTTCTGCCGTCTCGGTAACTTCAGCCGATGTATCAGCTGTCTCCTCTGTGGAAGTAGTAACAACTGACGACTCATCAGTTGTAGTATCAGTTGCTTTCGCAGTTTCATCTGCGGCAGTACCGCAGCTTGATAATACGATTGTCGATGACAGCAAAGCTGCCAACATCTTGGTTACATTATTCATAGCCGTTTACTGAGGAACCATCGCCAAAAGATCACTTAAGTCATAGACACTTTGATCATGTTCCCTATCCATATATATTATTTCAGCTGAACCGGACTCTATCCTTATCATCTCTCTGAAAAAGAATACATCCCACCAACCCTGATGGCGTATCCAATACAATGAGCTTCCGTTACCGTCGTAATATATAAATCCGCTTCCCAGCCCCATCGTAGACTCCAGTTCATTCGGTATTATCCTGACATATTCATCGTTCAATGAGAATGACATTTGGCTTAATTCGCTATATTCAAGAGAACCTCTGTTTACATATAACAGATCCCCGTTCACTTCCAGAGGACCATCTACATACCGGGCGAAATACTCTCCGTCGTAACTGATCAAAGACTCTGATATTACGGCGCTGTTATCACAAAATGGGATCCTGTACGGAAGATTATCAACAATGATCACTATAGAATTGGCGTCGATCACCCAGTCAACATCATCGTAGCTCAAGTCTTCGAGATCGATAGGATCGTAAGCTGCACCGAACTCCTCGATGTTATATTCGATCTCGGATTCGATGGATCCCGCGCAACTAAGAGGAAAACCTGTTATAACATCCTGAAGCGATATGACTTCTCCGTCCATATTCAGTGTATAACCTACATCTATGTTTGTATCGGATATCGTTACTCTGAAGCTTAATAACTCACCGTCAACACGATAAAGACGATACAGGATCTTATCACTCTCAAATTCAGCTTCATACTCTCCGCAAATGGATTCAACAGCATCCTTTAGATCAGGATGGTCATCATCAACTACTGCTATGCTATGCTGATCAGATTCTATTTGCGGCATACCATGATCAGAACAGAAGATCTCAACACCAACGTGAGTGCTCTCAACAACAGTTTCATCAGAACCCGAGGCGATGACGGTTGACTCTGATGATGCAGTGACAGAGGGCTCCCCGCTCGTAGCTGTTGATGTTGACGCGCTTGAAGATATATCTCCCGACCGCGAACAAGCTGCGAGCATTATGGTTACGAGAACAATTGCGGTAACGCCTGCCATCGCACTTTTTCGGATCGAACCGAAGATCTCGGCTATGAGTGCTCTGTTGTTACTGCTTATCGAAAGATCTGTACGGCCGGTCACAAGATCATGCGTACCCATATTCTTATCCTATTTCTGTATTTTGACAAAAAATCCCGATCGAATCATATCGATCGGGATAATCATTCCATTCAAATATTATTTCAAAAAGTCAGCGATCTGCTTATCCATGATCTCAGGTATGTTGCCGTCAGCGAACCATACCCTGTTCCACTCGCAGATACGGTCGATGGTTTCATCGATGTGCCATGTGGGCTTCCATCCGAATGTCTTCTTGAGCTTACTCGAGTCGAGCTTCAGGAAGTTTGCCTCATGGGGAGCATTGGGATCGATCCTGTCTACTCTCTTTATGTTGCCCCACTTAGTGCAGAACATATTAACGATGTCGCCTGTAGTAACGCAGTCGCAGTCATCGGGACCTACGTTGAACCAGGATGCAAGTGTGGGATCCTCGTACTGAGCCTTAACGATCATGAGGTATGCCGTAACAGGCTCCAGTACGTGCTGATAAGGTCTTGTGGAGTAAGGATTACGAACTACGATATCCTCACCCTTCTTAGCTGCCCTTACGCAGTCAGGGATTATCCTGTCGTTAGCGAAGTCACCGCCGCCGATAACATTACCTGCTCTTGCAGTAGAGATAGCGGGGTACTCGCCTTCCTTGAAGAAGGAAGATTTGTAGCTGTGTGTAACGAGCTCGCTGCAGGACTTGGAGTTGGAGTAAGGATCGTAGCCGTCAAGCATTTCGTCCTCTCTGTAGCCCCATTCCCACTCGCGGTTCTTATATACCTTATCAGTGGTAACGTTAAGGAAAGACTTAACGGAATCGCTTCTTCTCAAGCACTCAAGGATATTAACTGTACCCATAACGTTAGTCTCGTATGTGTACACGGGATCCTTGTAAGAATCTCTGACGATGGGCTGTGCTGCCATGTGGATAACGATCTCGGGCTGTGCGTTGGAGAAAGCATCCCAGAGAGCATCAAGATCTCTGATATCGCCGATAACGGAAGTCATCTTGGATTCGATGTCCGCCATGGAGAAAAGATCGGGAGTTGTATTGGGAGCTAAGGAATAACCTGTAAGGATAGCGCCTGCACCTATGAGGATACGGCTCATCCATGTTCCCTTAAAGCCTGTATGACCTGTGAGGAAGACCTTCTTCCCCTTAAAGAATTCAAGATCAAGCTGCATGTGATATTACTCCTCCCACACGATCCAAGGTGCTTCTCCGGCTTCGATAAGAGCCTCGAGCTTTTCCTTGTCTCTCTTTGTGTCCATGCACTTCCAGAATCCCTTATGGAGGAATGCCTTGAGCTGACCTTCGGAAGCGAGCTTCTCAAGAGGCTTCTTCTCGAATACGGTCGTATCGTCTTCGATATAGTCGAAGATCTCGGGATTGAGTACCATGAATCCCGCATTGATAACGGCACCGTCATCGTTGCTCTTCTCACGGAACTTTGTAACGCTTCCGTCGGGATCCATATCGAGGCAACCGAACTGCTGGCCTACATTGACTGCAGTCATGGTAGCGATCTTGCCGTGAGCCTTATGGAACTTAAGGAGCTCATTGATATCCACATTACTTACGCCGTCACCGTATGTAAGCATAAAGGGCTCGCCGTCGGTGAACTTCTTTATCCTCTTGATACGTCCGCCTGTCATGGTATTAAGTCCCGTATCTACGAGAGTTACCTTCCAGGGCTCCGTATGTGTGGAATGAACGATCATCTTGTTCTCGGCCGTAAAGTCGAATGTTACGTCTGATGTATGAAGATAGTAGTCCGCGAACCATTCCTTGATGACATACTGCTTATAACCGCAGCAGATTACAAAATCATTGAAACCGAATGAAGAATAGTACTTCATGATGTGCCAAAGGATGGGCTTACCGCAGATCTCAACCATGGGCTTGGGCTTCAATACGCTCTCTTCGCTGATTCGCGTACCGAATCCGCCCGCAAGGATAACGACTTTCATTTACGTATCTCACTTTCAAATAAGCTATAGCTGTGACAATTATAGCAAAACAAAATAGAATATTCGAGAGTGCCTCAGAATTCTTACAGATACTCTTATCACCTCGAAAGGCTCAGACGCAGAGTCTGCGCTTACTTGTTGTATCCGATTGCGGAGCTAATGAGTAAGATACTGCTATTGTCTTCTTCGCTCAATAAGAACACTTATATCATTTACATCAACATAATACTCATCACTTTCATTTAAATTCGATGCGCGAGCAATGTCTTCAACCTGTTCTATAAGCTCATCTGTATCACTCTCTACAAAACTCGAATAGACATATACGTGAATATTATGCTGCTCACTCATCTCAACCTCGACAGCTCTTATATCATCAGATAATTCGAATGCGGATTCCTGTACTTCGGCGATCTTAGCTCGTTCTTCGACATAAGGATCCTTCTGAGAACAACTGGATAGGACTGCGACAGCTACTAAAAATATCAGAAATGGTAAATATCGATATCTCATCTGTAATCCTCCAGATGAACGTCAACTTCACCATCATTCCATATCTCTAACCCATAATCCAAACTCGAACTGAACATAAGACATGATTCTCTCGTTGATGCATTATTTATACTTATAGAGTAATCAGGTAGTCTACCATCTACCAATTGGAGTTGCGAAACAACGTAATTATCCTTACCCATATAAGGAAAGATAATCTCGTCAAATATCAATTGTGCTTTTTCTTCTGAGCAATCACCTATAAAGATAGTAATTGTAGCACGTCCAGGGCCGCCTGATAGACGAAGATTCACTTCGGAATCTTCAACTTCGATGCCGTTCCTCTCAAGCTCGGAAACCAACGCTTCAGTAGCAGAATGGAGATGCTTATCGGTATCGATATGCACATTGCTACACGAACATAATATGATAGAAATGATAATGAATAACACCGTAAAATTATGCTTCACACTCAAAATAATACAACATGCTCCTTAGATAATTTACATTCCCGTTAGGATTAATCAGTAATTTCGTTTTTCACATACCTTTATAATCTCGGATTAGGTAACGGAACAAGGATCGAGAAACATGCAAACAACAATACATTGATAATCAGGGATATTGCAAATAGCATCTGTTTCTTACGTTTATCGCGAATACAAAAGAAGAGAAAGCATCCGACAACTGCATATATACCCATGCCGATCATCCAACAGATCGTAGTCGTCTTTTGTGCTGTCAGTTTCTCACGCAGGTTTTCCAGCCTGTCACCCGTATCATTATCATTTCTTTCATTTGATAAACGATCCTCTTCACCCAGACTTTCAATTATCTCGCTGTGCTCATTAACAACCACAGGATAAGTTCTCTGTATCGAGCCGTTATAGCCGTTTATATTGGACAGACAGATCAGTTCAAAGGATATAACAGATAATATCCAGACTAAGAAAAGAGCTGCATGTACCGGTATTTTATTGTTCATATCAGTAATACTCTTCACACGCTCTTATAAATCCCGCGAACATCTCAGCTTCGGGATAGATTTCCCTTATCTTCGTGTAGGGAGTATATCTCTCTGCATCTATAAGCTTGGAGATATCAAGGCCTGCGGAAAATATATCTTCCTTAAGAGCTTTATAAAGTTCCGGCTTATCCTTCACCTTTATGACATAGGAGTTGATCCCGATCTTATAGCCCAAGTCTCCTCCTCGAAGGCTGAAGGCCAGTACCTTCTTTGCATTCTCCGAAGAATTGCCTATATAGATATTGTAGATGCCGTCTTCTACGGCATATCGCTTAAGCTCCTCGTCCCATATGCAGAGGGAGACGGAACTGAACTTTAAAGTGCCCTGTATCTTCTGCCCGGGCTGAAGATAGTATTTTCCGAATGCACGAAGTTCCTTAACAGGCTTTATTACCTGAGACTCTTCCTGCCCGACATAGAGCTGCACTACTTCCGCTCCGTCCATGTCACCCGTGTTCTCTATCTCGAACCTTATGACCATATCCTCGCCGACGGTTATATTGCTCTTCTCTACAGAGAATTCCCCTATATCGAAAGTGGTATAGGACAGTCCGTATCCGAAAGGATATAAAGGCTCGATCTTCCTCTTCTCATAACCTCTGTAGCCGACAAAGATACCTTCGCCGTAGTAGGATGTATCTCCTTCGGGATAGTTAAGATAAGAAGGCATGTCCTCTATCCTCTTCGGCCAGGAGAAGGGCAGCTTACCTGAAGGACTTCTCTTGCCGTACATAAGATCAGAAAGAGCCTTGGCGCCCTGCATTCCGGGATAGAATACGCAGAAGAGCGCATCTATCTCATTTAAGTATTCGCCGAGCTCAACGGGACCCGGAGTATTAAGGATAAGGCATATCCTTCCGGACAGAAGCGAATTGCGCTTTACTTCTATAAGTCTGTCCAGGACTCTTCTTGTCTCCTCGGGAAGCTTAAGATCTTTCCTGTCGGAGCCTTCAGAGGAATTTACCGAGCAAAGGACTACCGCTACCGACATGGGCTCGGCGGAATATATATCGTCTTCGCCGTAATAGACATCGGAAAGCTCTTCGTCGAGTTTTGTATTCCTGCTCGTAAATACCTGAGCGCTTCCCTGACCGCATGTAAGGAGCCTTTCGCTTCCGTAAAGAACTACTTTCTCATTGCCGGATAAGGGGAATACGCCGTTATTTTCCAGCATGACTATGCCCTGAACTGCTGCTTCGTAAGCGATCTTATCGCCTGTTTCCATTATCTCTTCGGCTTCGTCCTGAGTGATCTTGGGACGGTAGTTATACTTAGTTGCAAAGTCCTGAACTCTCATGAAGGCTTCGTTTAAGTGATCTTTTGTAAGTCTTCCCTCTTCTAATGCCTTAAGGATATCGTCGCTCGGCCAGGGTCCCGGCATAAGAAGATCTATTCCCGCTTCTACCGCATCTCCCGAGTCTCCCGTACATGCACCCCAGTCGGTCATGTTAACGCCTGTGTATCCCCACTCCTGCCTCAGTATCTTTCTAAGGAGCCACTTGTGTTCGGTGCATTTCGTGCCGTTTATCTTCGGGTACGAGGTCATGACCGTGGCAGCGCCTGCCTGAAGGCACATCTTAAATGCGGGGAGATATATCTCGCGTAAGGTCCTCTCGGATATTATCTGATTGATCGTATTGCGCTTATATTCGAGGTTATTGGCGGCATAGTGCTTGACGTTAGAAGCTATTCCCTGACTCTCCACGCCCTTTACCAGCTCTCTTCCCATAACGCCCGTAAGGAAAGGATCCTCGGAGTAGCCTTCGAAGAACCTGCCGTTCCTGGGGTCTCTTAAGATATTTATGTTGGGAGTTCCGAGAAGACAGTCCACGCCGTACATATTGGCTTCCTGTCCTAAGATCTCACCGAGCTTTAAAGTGATGGCGGGATTCCATGTAGCGCCCAGGAGTATCCCCGGAGGATAGCAGCCCGGGGATATGTCGGTAAGACCCGTTCTTATCTCCTCGCTGCTCTTTATGTATCTTCTAAGTTCCTTCTCCCTGTCGGTGAGTTTTCTGTCCTCGAAGAAGAAGTGTGCGACATTATCCAGCTCGGTCTTGCTGTATCCGTTCTGCTCACAGTACTCGGCATAGAGGTTCACGAAGAGCTGCTCGAAATTCATGCCTGTGCCGCCGTCGAGCATCTGTATCCTGCGGATATCCGCCTCCGGGATCTCCGTCGTTCCAAAAAAATCGGCACCGCATAAAAGCGATGCCTTTTTTATGATGCTAATGCCGTCAGTCGCTTTCATGTACTTATTGTACTATAGCGAACTTCAAAGTGCACTTAACAGCTGTCTTGCCGTCAACTGTTGCTTCAGCCTCACCTACGCCGACGGGGCCTCTTACCTGAGTGATCTTTGTCTCGAGCCTTACTGTGTCGCCGGGAAGGATCTGTCTTTTGAACTTACAGTTATCGATTCCTGCGAATACCGCGATCTTGCCCTTGAACTCTTCCTGGGAAAGGATAGCTACGGCACCTGTCTGTGCGAGAGCCTCTACCATGAGTACGCCGGGAGTGATGGGATACTCGGGGAAGTGTCCTCTGAAGAAGGACTCATCGTATGTGATGTTCTTATATGCGATGCAGTACTGGCCGGGCTCGTAGTCCTCTACCTTATCGATGAGAAGGAAAGGATGTCTGTGGGGGATGATCTCCATAATGCCCTTAAGGTCAAGTGAATTAGCCATTAGTATGTCCTCCTTTTATCACTCTTCGTACTTCTTGATAAGGATCGTAGCGTTATGTCCGCCGAATCCCAAGTTATTGCTCATTGCGTAAGTGATATCTCTGTGCTTGCCTTCGAAGAATGTGTAGTCGAGATCGAGCTCCTCCTCACTCTCCTTGGAACCTGCAGTAACGTGAACATAGCTGTTCTCGATTGCCTTTACCATAACGATGAACTCAACGCCGCCTGCGCCGCCTAAAAGGTGACCGATCATGGACTTGGTGGAGTTGATTGCTACGTTCTTAGCCTCGTCGCCGAAAGCATACTTGATAGCTCTTGTCTCGAAGAGGTCGTTGTGGTGAGTGGAAGTACCGTGAGCGTTGATGTAGTCAACGTCCTTAGGCTCGATGCCTGCTTCCTTCATGGCGATCTTCATTGCCATGCCTGCGCCTGAACCGTCCTCTGCGGGTGAAGTGATATGGTAAGCATCGTTTGTGGCACCGTATCCTACTACCTCTGCAAGGATCTTAGCGCCTCTTGCCTTAGCGTGCTCTAATTCCTCAAGTACTACGACACCTGAACCTTCACCGATAACGAATCCGTCTCTGTCCTTATCGAAAGGTCTTGAAGCCGTCATGGGATCCGTGGAATTGGAAAGTGCAGTAAGGGAGATAAATCCCTGTACACCTAAGGGGCATACTGCTGCCTCTGCACCGCCTGCGAGCATTACGTCTGCATCACCCCACTTGATGGCCTTGAAAGCATCACCTATGGAGTGAGAACCTGAAGCACAAGCAGTAACGATATCTATGTTCTTACCCTTCATGCCGAACTTGATCGCGATATTAGCGGAAGCCATGTTAGAGATCATCATGGGGATGTAGAAAGGATTTACTTTCTTGCCTTCCATGAGCTTTGTGTGCTCTCTCTCGTTTGCCTGCATGGATCCGATACCGGAGCTTACGATAACACCTACACGGAAAGGATCTTCCTTAGTCATATCAAGACCGGACTGCTCTACTGCCTCACAAGCTGCAGCTACTGCATACTGTGAGAAGAGCTCCATCCTCTTAGCTGTCTTGAAGTCCATATACTTTGTGGGATCAAAGTCCTTGACCTCACCTGCCATAGTAGCCTTATAGCCTGTAGTATCGAACTTTGTGATGGGACCGATAGCGACCTTACCTTCTACAAGTCCGTTCCAGAATGTCTCTACATTGTTACCCAGGGGCGTGATCGCACCCATACCGGTAACTACAACTCTTTTTGTTTCCATCTTGTCTTTTTCCCCGTTCTTATCCTGATTACATGTGCATTCCGCCGTCTACGGAAAGGACCTGGCCCGTGATGTAGGAAGCATCGTCGGATACAAGGAATCCTACCGCATTAGCGATATCCTCTACCTGGCCGTAGCGCTTCAGGGGGATACCTGCGAGCATCTGCTCCTTTACCTTCTCGGGAAGGACGTCAGTCATGGGAGTCTGAACGAATCCGGGAGCGATGGCATTACATGTGATATTCTTGCCTGCATACTCTCTTGCGGCACTCTTCGTGATACCGATAACACCTGCCTTGGATGCGGAATAGTTTACCTGGCATGCATTACCCTGAAGACCAACGATAGAAGAGATGGATACGATACGGCCGTACTTCTGCTTGCTCATTACGGGAACTACTTCACGGAAGAAGTTGTATGTACCCTTGAGGTTTACGGAGATAACTGCATCAAAATCCTCTTCCTTCATCCTTACGAGGAATCCGTCTCTTGTGATACCTGCGTTATTTACGAGAGCATCGATAGTTCCAAAGGTAGAAGCTACGTCTGCTACTGTCTCTGCTACGCTTGCGCTGCTGGATACATCGCATCTGTACGCCTTAGTCTCTACGCCGTACTCCTTAGCGATCTCGTCTGCTGTCTCCTGGGAACCTTCGATAGGGCATGCGTCAACGACTGCGATGTTGTAACCCATCTTTGCGAGCTTTACTGCGATTCCCTTACCGATTCCTCTGGCGCTTCCTGTTACGATTGCTGTCTTTGCCATGTTCTTTTCCTCCAAGATTATTTTGCAAGTTCTGCGAGCTTTTCTACAGCCGCATCAATGTCTTCTACTGTCGATACGTTGATCACGGGGATCTCGGGTACGGTCTTCTTTACAAAGCCCGCGATGGTCTTTCCGGGACCGATCTCAACGAATACGTCTACTCCGAGATCCTTCATCTTGTAAAGTGTCTGCTCCCACATTACGGAAGAAGATACCTGTGTCTGAAGAAGGTCTCTTATGTTGGTCGTATCCTCTACTACTTCCGCAGTAGCATTGGCGATATAAGGGATCTTAAGATCAGAGATCTCTACCTTATCGAGCTCGACTCTGAGCTTATCGCCTGCACCCTTGAGCATGGGAGAGTGGAAAGGCCCTGATACCTTGAGTTCGATAGCTCTCTTGGCACCCTTCTCGGAGAGAGCCTCCATTCCCTTGCATACTGCTTCCTTCTCGCCTGTGATGACGATCTGGCCGGGGCAGTTATAGTTAGCTACCGTTGCACCTTCGATGGGCTCTACAGTCTCCTCGATAGTCTCCTTGGGAAGACCGATGATGGCAGCCATCGTACCCTGACCCGCAGGTACGTAGGAGCTCATGAGGTTACCTCTGATCCTTGTAAGCCTTACAGCCTCGTCGAAAGTCATTGCGCCTGCGGTAACAAGTGCGCAGTACTCACCGAGGGAAAGACCTGCGGTGATGTCAGGGTGAATACCCTTATCTTCAAGAGCCTTGCTCATGATGGAGCATGCCGTTACGAGTGCGGGCTGTGTATACTCTGTTACATGGATGTCCTCGTTCTCTTCGAAGAGGATGTGCTCCATATCAAATCCTGCAGCATCAGCTGCTCTCTTTACCATATCCTTTGCATAGTCGAACTTATCGTAGAAGTCCTTTGCCATGCCTACTGCCTGAACTCCCTGACCGGGATAAACAAATGCTATCTTCATACTACTTAGCAGATCTCCTTTGCGTTCTTAAGGAGCTTATTTGCCTCCTCGAACATGTCATCGATTATCTTCTGAACGGGTCTGATCTCGTTGATCATTCCGGAGATCTGACCTGCCATGAATGTACCTGCCTTGGTATCACCCTCGACAACAGCCTTACGAAGAGAACCTACTCCGAGAGCCTCCAGCTCCTCGAAGCTTGCATGAGCCTCTTCAAGCTCCAAGTACTTAGCCGTAAGCTGATTCCTGATCTGTCTTACGGGAGCACCTGCTGCGCGGCCCGTAACTCTCGTGGATGTATCCTTAGCCTTGATGATCATCTCTTTGTAGTTCTGGTGGATATTTACTTCCTCGGAAGCGCAGAATACTGTTCCGCACTGAACTGCCTCGGCACCGAGCATGAAGGATGCTGCGACACCTCTGCCGTCAGCGATACCACCTGCTGCGACTACGGGGATATTAACTGCATCTACTACCTGGGGAACAAGTGCCATGGTAGTGATCTCACCAACGTGTCCGCCGGACTCCGTACCCTCAGCGATAACTGCGTCGGCACCGTCCTTCTCCATCTTCTTTGCAAGAGCAACGGAAGGAACAACGGGGATAACGATGATGCCTGCTTCCTTCCACATGGGAATGAACTTACCTGCGGAACCTGCACCTGTAGTTACTACCTTTACCTTCTCCTCGGCAAGTACTTCTGCGATCTGGGGAGCTCTGGGATTCATGAGCATTACGTTAACGCCGAAAGGCTTATCCGTGAGCTCACGGCACTTGTGGATCTGATCCCTGATCCAGTTCTCGTCTGCACCGCCGCATCCGATGATGCCAAGGCCGCCTGCATTACTTACTGCAGCTGCGATGTGGTAATCAGCTACCCAGGCCATACCGCCCTGGAAGATAGGATACTTAATTCCGATCATGTCTGTGATCTTTGTCATAGTGTTCTTGCTCCTTCCAAATCAATAAACAAAATAGTTGGCACCCCATGTAAGGCCGCCTCCGAAGGAAGACATGACTATCTTGTCGCCCTTCTTGAGCCTGCCGTCCTTCTTCATCTCCGTAAGGAGGATCGGAATGGATGCCGATGATGTGTTACCTGTGTTCTGAATGTTCATGGGGAACTTCTCGAGGGGGACGTTCAGCTTCTTAGCCGTAGCCTCGATGATCCTCTTATTTGCCTGATGGAATACGAAGTGATCTACCTCGTCCATCTTAAAGCCGTACTTCTCGGAGAGCTCCTCGATAAGAGCGGGAATTTCCGTTACGACGAACCTGAAGACTTCCCTTCCGTTCATGTACATGAAAGTAGACTGCAGGAATCCTTCCTCGTCAGTTCTCTTAGGCTGCTTCATGGATTCGCAGTGGAGGCATTCGCCTCTCTTCATGGATGCCTTCATGATAAAGCTGTTCTTCATGCCTTCTTCAGCACGGAGCACTGCGGCACCCGCGCCGTCACCGAAGAGGATACATGTTCCTCTGTCGTTCCAGTCAACAAAATTGCTGAGACACTCTGCACCGAGTACGAGTACGGTCTTTGCATTGCCCGACTCGATAAAGCCCTGTGCCGTGTTATAAGCAGCGATGAATCCGGGACAAGCCGAATTAACGTCAAAACAAGCGCATCCGTCTGCACCGATGGCACCCTGTACGCAGCATGCGATACTCGGGAATACGACATCGGGAGTAGTGGAAGCGGCTACGATAAGATCGATCTCGGTGGGATCGATGCCTGCATCCTCGATAGCAGCCTTTGCCGCCTTGCAGGCCATAGTGGAAGCTTTGTCCTCGACGGCATCTGCGATATGGCGCTGCTTGATGCCGGTCCTCTCTGTGATCCACTCGTCATTAGTCTCGACCATCTTGGACAGATCGTCGTTCGTAAGTATCTTCGGGGGCAGATAAGAGCCAAGTCCGATGATTTTTCCGGTCAACATAGAATACCGCCTTTATAATCCTTTGATAATCAAAGTATTGCACAATCAAAGTACTCCGTCAATAGAAACATTGGGGCAGAAATCGGGTATTAAAGGCTTATATCAAAACAGCTGAAGCTGAGCCCAGGCGCCTTCAAGAGGAATGTCCGTCATCTTGATGATGCCCGCCTTAGTAAGCTCATTCTCGCTCTCGTAGGAATTCTTATTGTTCTTGGAAGGTGCAAGATAACATCTTACCTTTGCTTCCGTTGCCTTTCGCACGAATTCGGGCAGTGTCTTGCTGTTCTGGGTACCTGAGTGGTAGGCCTCGATAAGGATCATATCGAACTTAGTGGGATCTATAAGGTCATAAGGATATCCGGGAACATTGGGAACAGTAAGGATGCGGGGATCCTCCTCCCTGCCCAGGAATGCCATTGCCGACTTCCTGTCGAGGAAAGCCTCCGGACCCTTTATGCCGAACTTCCTGTGATCTCCGTTGCAGTCGGCATCCGTCGCCAGCCATGCGGGAACAAATGTAGATTCTTCCATGAAGGATTCGCAGAAAACGATACCGAAGGTCTTTCGTCCGGCAGAGCTCAATGCGCCTGCTCCCAGGAGCGCCAGTGAGAACTTGATATTCTTGATGGCATCGGTCTTCGGATCGTCAGGGGGAAGCTTACTTCCGGTTATTACTACCGGTATATCCAGGAAGGACAATACTCGTACGGCCAGCTGCGCAAAGTATGCGGCAGTATCCGTTCCGTGAAGGATAAGGACTCCGTCGGGACGATCCTTCTCCACTTCGGTTATAATCGCGCGAAATGCCGCCTTGTAGTCTGCAACAGTCGCATCTTCCGAAGAATATGTAAGAGGACTTATCTTACGAAGGTTGAATCCTGCTCCTGCCTTGTTCCAGAACTTATCGTTCACGGTAGAGCCGAGCTTTATATTCTTTCCTTCGATATGTGATCCGATTGTGCCTCCCAGGAGACATACGAGTATGTTGTTCATGTGAGCTGATCCTTTGTAAGTTTCTTACAAAAGATTATACCAGTAACATCACCATTTCCACTCTTCGAAGAATCTCTTGACTCCAGCTCCTCCGCCTTCGGTCTGCTCTCCGGAAAGCTCTGCCTTGCGCTTGCCGTACTCATTGATGGCAGCCATGGAGATAAGGATCACGCCTACTACCAGGAGATATACGAGCCAAGCCTTGCTTGCCCAGAATGTAGCGGACAGATATACGGCGATGGCGATTATCGCGATGACTGAGAGGAGGAACCAGGACTTGTCCTTAGCGATGAATGCATAGATGAAGATCGCTACGGACACGATACCCGTTATAAGAAGATCCAGGATCTCGCCTGTAGCAGCCGCACTTAATCCCTCTATCGCAAGACAGATCGATACGGTGACGATCCAGATGACTCTCATGGTGGAATCCTTGCCGGGCTTTATGACGTTCCTTATAAGGAATACATCAAGCAGGATAAGGATCATTATGACCTCACCTTTTATTATCTCCGGAAGATCCTCTATGAACTGAAGGCTCAGTATGCCAAGACACATAAAGGAGGAGGAGATACTAAGGAGTATCGCCTTAGCCTTAGGGTATCTTATGGCGTGGCTTACCAGGACAAGTGCTATGGTAAGTAAGATCGCGAAGGTCCTTATATCGTCGTAATTTCCTAATAGCGGGAATACTACGGATACATACGTTAAGTAGTCGAGGTATAAAGGCGCCTTGAATGCCTTCTTGTGAAGCAGAAGTCCGAGGCCGATAAGAAGTATTCCTATCGCGCATAAGATCACATAATATCCGTCGAAGGAAGATACGGTCTCCGCCGTCAAGTAGATCCCGATAACGATAGGAATGATCGCCACGACAGTATTCTTCTTGATGTATAGAAGCGCCACTATCAGGATGACGATAAGAACGCCTATCCAGGGATAGTCAATTACGGCATTTAAGCCCAGGATGAAACTCGAGCCCAGGACAGCCGATGTGATGTCAGCAGCTGCTATGTACCTACCCGTAACTTCGTGATCCTTTATGTGAGGAATAAGGCAGACGACAAGGACTACCAGGTAGAATACGATACCTGCAATATACATCGTATCTCCCTTAAATACGGAACAGATAAGAGGCAGTACCGCGCCAAGGCCCAATACCAGAGCAGCACATGCCCTTATATCCGGATGCTTTGCAGGCTTTGCCAGATACCTTGAGAATATTGCCGCAAAAGCTGCGACTATAAGAAGAGCAGATGCTGTCGCGCGAATGGATAGTATCGTCGTATTAAGAGAAGCCGTCAGCGCCATTATCGAGCATGTATAGAAAGCATAGGACGCCCAGGCGGCCATGGTCTTTCCCTTAATCTTAGGTATCACTATCGCGCATACGATATAAGAGATAAGCGAGAGTATTCCTGCAAATATCCTCGGTATATCACCGGTCTTATCGAAGAACAAAGTACCGACGCAGTAATAAAGCTCCGAAGATATGACGCCGCCTGCAATAAGAGCAGTTACTCTCAGCGTAAGATCATTTTCCTTCCTGAAGGCACATACTGCCATAAGAAGCACGGATACCGCCATAAAGGCAATGGTAAGAAGAGATACTCTGTCGGCATCGTAATCTATGGTCCCTATCAGGGAAGCGAATAAGAATACCACAGGGTAGGAAAGGTCAGTGACTGCATTTCGAAGCTTGCTAAGATCCGAGAAGATATAGAAGACAAGAAGGCATATTCCGAATACCGCGATCTCTACATCGTCGCCGTAAGACTCCGGGATATGGATAAATGTGGTCGCATATACGGATATGAGCGTAGCAAGTGCAGGTGAGATAAAGCGCTGCCACTTAGAGCCTCCGAAGGCGACCCTTATATAAAGGCTCGCAAATACCATAAGGAGGCACAGCATGTATATAACGGATCCTTGCTTCCCGAATACGAATGCAGCAAATGCCATTGC
This sequence comes from Oscillospiraceae bacterium, assembly GCA_900176545.1. Taxonomy (GTDB): domain Bacteria; phylum Bacillota; class Clostridia; order Saccharofermentanales; family Saccharofermentanaceae; genus Saccharofermentans. The sequence continues at coordinate 86,508 of FWXP01000002.1, read as the reverse complement.
CGTATAGTGGCTTATAGCAGAGAGAACTCGGGATACCTTGGTCGCCGTCTCCTTCTCCGTTATGGACATACGAACGGAACGCACGATGGCGGAAGTGCATATCGCCAGGAACATCATGTGGACTCCGAGAGTCGGGAAAGCGCTCACGAATGTAGCGAACATGAAGGCATAGGAGCAGATCCTTAAGGAAGGATGCTTCCTGCGCATATAGTTACAAAGGATGTAGAGGATCAACTCTACGATATATGCCATGGCGGAAGCCGCATAAAGAACGTTCGTGTTCAGGTGAGAAGGAACCTTTCCTCCTACCATGTAGGAGAATTCTTCCAAAGCCCTGCCGAGGCTGTTGTCGTAGAAGATGCCGGTACCGACGCAGTATACGAGGGCCATGCCCGTAAGGGATGCTACTGCTGCGAAGATATAGCTTATGATCTGTCTCTGTCCCTTAGCGAAAGCCAAATAACCGGCTACGAGAGTTGTTACGAGGATGACTCCCATAGTCACGAAGTAGAAGCTTACAAACTCCGCCCTGTACTCTATCCATCCCGCGAAGATGCCTCCTACAAGGGACGCCGTAAGGATAAGGTCAGATACGACGGAGCTTCTCTTTATCACTTTGAGGAGCACGAAGAATGCCGTGATAAAGGCTGCATATACCATGAGAGGATATGTCCTGTCGTTGTACTCGAACTCCGTAAAGGATGTGGCATAGAGCGAGAATATGAGCATGACCGCAGAAGCGGCATATCCCATCCATTTCTTCGTTCCCGTAAGGAGAGTCGCGATGATAAGACCCAGACCGATACTTACGGGGATATATTCGAAGTTCCATACGACAAGTAATATCGCACCAAGGGATACATATGTGATCACCCGGGAATAGAGCTTAAAGAACTTTATCTCTTCGCTCCTCTTGTCGCGGGAGAATAATGTAGCCGCAAGAGATGCCGCGGAAAGCGCAAGGAAACAGCACCCTACCCTGTCGTAGAACTTATATGCGAACTGAGCAGCTACAAAAAGAAGCGTCCATGTAAAGCCCAGATACATGATGCCGTAGTAAGCACCGGACTTATAGATCCTGACTCCCGCATAACCTGCCGCACCAAAGAGGAGCGCCGCACATGCAGCTACTATGGCTGCACCGTCCCCTGCGAAAGAGAACCACTCGCCGAAGAGCTCCATGGCTCCGATACCGCATGTGACTACGGGCAGCAGCAGCGAACCTAAGGTATAGAAAGCAAAGCCCGTCTGCCTGAGCTTTAAGACCTTACCTGACAGATACGACAGGAAGAATACCAGAGCTACGACACCGATAAGAACTCCTGCCCTTACCGCATCGTTCATGAATCCCCAGGATGAGGAGATGAATACTGCACCTACTATGGTGATAAGAAGGACACCTACCGCAAAGGATATATTGATACTGCTGAACTTGACCTTCTCGCGAGGCTTAGGCGCCGGCTTGGGAGCAGGTGCGGGTGCGGGAGTTGAAGTTACGGCAGCGACAGGCTGCGAAGCAGAAGGAGCGGGCCTTGGTGCCGCCGCCTGAGGCTGAACTGCCGGTCTTTGAACCGGCTGCTGTTGTACAGGCTTTGGGGCCGGAGCCGCAGCAGGCGCGGATCTTCCGGCCTGAGAGGCCCGGTTCATCTCCGCGATCTGCCTTCTTAATGCATCTATAGTATTCTGAGATTGTCTGAGCTTTCTAGTCTTGCTGCTGTTTAATACCAGCAGGATGATCATGGCTACCGTAGAACTGAAGCCATAGAACACAAGGAAGAATATGAGTAATATCGTACCTAGACTCTTCATAAGCTCATCGTAGCACACCATTTCAAAAAGTGCAAATTTACACTTTTACAATATGATTACAACAAACTGACAAGCGAGAGGATCATCGGCCGCCTATCCTTACGGGACCTCCGGTAAGCGTCAGATCAGCACTCAGTTCATCTTCTTCCCTGGGATCTACGAAGGTATAGTGATCGCATAACTGCTCTTCTCCCATACCTTCGTACTCGGCATAGAAATCGATCCTGATCTCGGAATCCTTAAGATTACTTCCATCGGGAAGGTCTGATGCCTTGATGACAACGCACTCCCTTCCTCCGTTCGTAGGGATAAGGTATGAACCGTCAGCGTTGCACTCGGAGAATATCATCTGATCATCTACCGTGACAGTCAGCGAAGATATATCCCTGGGGCCGTCGTTCTCAATATAGATTATGAACTCATCCCTGGCGGAAAGCCCTGCTGCTCCGTGGTAATCTACTGCGACCAGGATACCGGAGATGATGCTCATGAGAACATACGAAGCAGTCGTGAAGATGATCCATGCCCTGACATGGTTTCTCTTCTTGATAACGGAGATGATGACTACTGCGGCAGCTGCAGCCAGGATCACCGTACCCCACATGGCAAGCATCCTCTTGGGTGTATATCCGAAGGTATTAAAGTACATAAGGAGCTTACTTAAGGATACGATCGCAAAGAGTATGCTCTCCACCATAAGGACCACCATAAGGATCTTGGAGACCTTGCCCTTGCCTTCGCTTCTTCTCTCGAAGACATTGACGGTCACATATACGAGCATGTTGATAGCCATTACGCCGACGAGCTCGAAGAAGCCTCGCCTTGCATAATCGACTACATTGAAGCCTTCGGGAAGGACACCCATAAGGCCGCCGAATATATATCTGAACTCCGCTACGAAGAAGAGAAGATACATGGATGAGAAAAGTCCCGTTATGGATCCTGTCGCAACGGAAGATACATTCCTTCTCTTTGAGACAGCCTCCCTGCACTTCTCTCCCGCCTTACGCTCAGCTTCTCCGTCGCTTCCCGCGCAGCCTGATACGAGACCATAGAGGAACAGGCATACAGGGCAGGCAAAGAAAGCTCTTATGACACATCTGGCGATGACTACTGCATCCAGGTATCTGAATATATTCAAGGCTCTTAAGATGTTCTTTACGAGCCTTCCGAAGTCGGCATTGATATTAGACAGGAGCGACATAGCCACGATAAAGAACGGGAATAGTATAAGGACCGGGATGAGCCACGAGAATGAGAACTTCTTCTTCTCTTCCCCCTCTTTCTTTCCCAGAAGATCCTTGCCGTCGCTTATTATCGCACCGGCATTAGAGAAAGATTTGACGAAGGATCCCCTGATGATATCGAGCCAGATATAAGATCCCGTCTTTCCTTCCACGAGGATATTGTTCGATATAAGGACTGAATAGATCGCACAAAGGTGTATCGCGAACATCGACAGTCCGAAGGAAGGCGTGATGGTGGAGGTAAGTGAAGTAAGTATCATTACCGCATACCAGAAGAAAGATCTTCTGTCTGTCTTATCCCTTCTTCCGTGAAGTACGATCTCGTTCCAACCTATGAAGAGTACGCTGAAGATCGTAGGGAAGATCCATGCATATGAGGGCATCTGTGAACGCCATATCAGCAGCAGATAAAGGTATGCCAAAGGATAGGCGAGCATGAGGCCCGCCCTCCTTAATGTTATCTTGTTGTCCATGTGAATTAATCCTCTTGGTATTCCAGTATATCGCCGGGCTGGCAATCCAGCGCCTTACAGATATCGTTCAATGTGGAGAACCTGACCGCCTTAGCTTTCTGGTTCTTGAGTATAGAGAGATTGGCGGGTGTGATGCCGACCTTCTCTGCGAGGTCTCCGGAGGAGATCTTACGCTTTGCCATCATGACATCGAGATTAACTATAATAGCCATATCATTCTCCTCCTTTCAGATAGTAAGATCCAGATCGTTCTTCATGACGATAGCCTTGTCGAAGACGACCTTTACCGATAATACGATAAGTGCCATGAACCATGCCACAAGTGCCAGGAATGCTGATTCGCCCCATACGAGACCCAATACTGCAAATGCAACGCCTGCGCCGATAAGGGAGAATACGATGTAGGACATGAGCTTCGTGTTCTTGGTATCGAAGACGACATCCTTGCTCATATTGGCCAGGAGCTTATAGACACTTATAAGGACTACATAAGCCAGTACGGTTACGGCGTAATAGACGATGGTAAATATCGTATATGCCAGCTGGTCGTCTCTTCGTGCCCATACATTGCAGATGTACCTGGCAGAAGTCCAGCCTACCGCATCTGCGAACACTACCAAAAGAATGAAGAAGATCGTGGCTACTTTGGACCACTTGATTATCTTGTTGTTATATTTGCTTTCCATATCAAAAACCTCCTGCATAGAGTAATAAGCATGCTCTTATGACATCATAATACTCCACTGTTTATCGAAATGCAAGAGGTTTTTATCGTTTTTCGATATATTTTTACTGAGCTGCGAAAAATGTACCTATATCGTCCTGATTCAGGATCTTCTCGAGGACCAAAGGTTCTGAGCTCTGAGCGATAACACCGTTGATACCGCGGGAGGTTACTTTCTGCATAGCCGTGACCTTTGTATACATGCCGCCGGTACCGAGCTTGCTGCCCGCTCCCTTGGAGAAGCCCAGCATCTCATCCGTGATCTCGTCTACGTAGGAGATGCGCTTAGCGTTCTCGTCCTCTCTGGGGTTACCGTCATAAAGGCCGTCGATATCCGACAGGATTATAAGAAGGTCCGCATTTACAAGGCATGCTACGCTTGCGGAGAGAGTATCGTTGTCTCCGAAGGTACCGTTGTGCATGATCTCTGTTGTGGATACGGAGTCATTCTCATTTATTACGGGAATAAGGTGACGCTCGAGCATCGCCTCGATAGTATTCGTGATATTGGAGCGTGTGAGCTTATCCGTAAGATCGTCCTTGGTAAGGAGGATCTGTCCGCATACATACTGGTACTCGGCAAAAGACCTGGAATAAGCATTCATGAGCTCGCACTGACCTACGGCAGCGATAGCCTGCTTCTCACGCATCTCAGTAGGTCGTTCCTGGAGATTCAAGCAGCCTACACCGACTCCGATGGCACCCGAGGTAACAAGGATGACCTCCTTACCGCTGTTGCAAAGGTCTGCGATGGAACGGCAGAGCTTATCGATACTTCCGAGATTCATCCTGCCGTTAGCATATGTGATGGAAGAAGTTCCAACTTTGACAACAATCCTTCTGGCGAAGTTGATCGCCATTCTTGATCCGCTCATCTTATCTCCTCTTGTGACCTGTTATAGCCTGTAGAGTATATACTCTTGAGGCTGAAAATACAAATATTGAACGTGTAGCTCAACATGTTAAGGGGTGTCATATGGCTTTGATCGGAACCAATCTGTTCTTTGCATCCAATGGTATTATCGAAGATGACATACAGAGGATCGCACCCTCGGCAATCTCTTCTTTGAGGGAATCCAGTACCGAGAAGTTCTTCAATGCATTCTTTCCGGGATCGGCATTCATCTTTATCTCAACAGGATACAGCTTACCGTTCTCGATTATCATCAGATCGATCTCCTTGCCGTTATTATCTCTGTAATAAGCCAGTCTACTCCTGGTCTCGATGCCGCTGTTTGCATAACTCTTGTATATTTCGGAAATAACATAGTTTTCGAACATCGCTCCGGCCATCGCAGATAACTCTAATGCTCTTGCGTTATTCCACATGCTCAGATAACAGGCAAGACCCGTGTCCATAAAATACAGCTTTGGTCTTTTAACGATCCGCTTAATAGTATTGCCATAATACGGATTCAATAACACCACTAATCCCGATGTTACAAGGATCGAGAGCCAGTTGTCTGCAGTTTTACGATCTATCTCAACGTCCTTGGCTATATCCGCGAGATTGACCTCCTGACTCGTTCTTGCCGCAACACAGGAAATAAACCTGATAAATTTCCCCTCATTCCTGATATTGATGAGATCACGAATATCTCTTTCAATATATGTCTGCATATATGATCCGTAATAGTCCTCATAAGATAATCCCGGATCACTTATTATCTGCGGCATACCTCCGCGCAGTATCTTGTCGAAGATGTCGGAAATGACATCATCCGATGTCAGATCCTTTACGGTAGAAGGATTAAAAGGAACACTCCTTCTGCCCTCGATCTCAGAACGCGACATGGAATACATAGACAGAATACCGACTCTGCCGGCTAAGGACTCACTGACATTATTCATCATGTTGAACATCTGAGATCCGGTCAGATAGAACTGTCCGTTCTTCCTCTGCTCATCAACCTTTATCTTTATGTACGGCAACAGCTCCGGAGCGTACTGGATCTCATCGATAATAACAGGAGGAGCATATTGTTGCAGAAAGAGCTCAGGATCCGTTTTAGCAAGTTCCCTGATCCTGGGATGATCAAGGGTAACATATCGGATACCACCGTTGTCATCTGCGACTTTCTTCAGAAGTGTAGTCTTCCCGACTTGTCTTGCTCCGCATACCAGAACAACAGGGAAGTGTTCTGCCATCTCTTTAACTCTTGACTCCAGGCTTCTGCTTATATACATCCGGTCGCCCCTCCGTTTATACAAAAAAGGAATTCAACTCCTTTTTTGTATTATATTTAAGTGCAGAACATTTTTCAACAAGCAGAAAACCGCAAGCGAAGAAGTATAGTTCTCCTCCTGTCTACGAAAATGGATTGGAGTGAACCGACTTAAGCGCTTGCCTTGACCGTATTCCAGATCTCGGCGTATCTCTCCTCGATATCGGAAGATGAGTAATATACCTCAAGGGTCGCGAAGATCTCGGGAGTAGGATAGTAGTAGACATTGTTGGCAACTTCGGGATCCAGCATCTCCTTAGCGGCAGTATTAGGAGTTGAATAACCTACATACTCGCAGTTCTCGAGAGCGATCTGGGGATCGTACATGAAGTTTATGAAGTCATGAGCACCCTGATAGTTCTGTGCATTTGAAGGGATACACATCATGTCGACTGACCAGTTGGATCCCTCGGGAAGGACGAACTGAAGGTCAATATCCGTCTTGCCGAGCTCCTCTATACGGTCGAGCATTACGATGTGATCTCCGGACCAGGCTACGGAAGCATCCAATTCTCCTGAAGCCATCTTATCCTTAAGGTTATCTACGCCGTACGCGGGAGACATATTCTCCTTCTGGGAGATAAGAAGTTCCAGCGCTTCCTGAAGCTCGTTCTCATCCATTGTGTTGATGGAATAACCGAGGTAGTTCAAGGCAACGCCGATGGACTCTCTCATGGCATCGTACATGCCGATCTCACCTGCATTGTCTTCGCTGAAGAGTACATCCCAGATAACGGCAGGATCAGTAGTTCCCTCGGGAAGCGTGATCTTATTGGCATCGTATACGAGACCTACCGTGCAGTACATATAAGGTACGGCATAGTCCAGGACCTCATCGGAGAGCGCCTGGTCATTAGAATACTGAAGGTCGTTGAATACGGGATCCATATACTGAGTAACGTTGGGGATAAGGCTCCAGTCGATGGGCTGTATCCTCTCCTCGTTTATTAGACGGCATACCATGTATTCGGAAGGTATGATGACGTCGTATGTGTTATTAAGGTTGGGGTACATGGTCTCATTGGTCTCGAATGTCCTGTAGATGACCTTGTACTGTGGATAAGCGTCCTCAAACTTGGCGATTGTGTCCTCTGCGATATACTCACCCCAGTTATAGATGATGAGCTCCTGCTTACCGCCTTTGGAGCATGCCGATACCATAGGTGCCAACATCGCTACAGAAGCTATTCCTGCAATTGCTCTTAAAGCAAACTTATTCATAACTACCCTCCCTGCTCTGTCTCTATTCACTTTATCTTTTTCTTGCTCTTTCTGATCTCTGACAGATTGGATAATACCAGAAGTATTATCACTGCCGCAAATAAGATGGCCGTAAGTGCGTTCATCTTGGGATTAACGCCGAACTTAGCCATGGAGTATATCTTCATGGGAAGCGTCTGCGTAGAACTGTCCACATTGAAGTTCGATATGAGGTAATCATCCACCGACATGGTAAATGTCAGCATGAGAGCAGACAGGATACCCGGCATTATCTCGGGGATTATGACGAGCCTTAATGTCTGCCACCCCGTAGCTCCAAGATCCATGGCAGCCTCCGAGAGATTCTTATCCAGCTGCTTTATCTTGGGATTTATAGACAATATGGCGAAAGGCACACAGAAAGCAATGTGCGCGCAGATAAGCGTAAACTGTCCTTTCTGAACTCCGAGGAAGGAGAACAGGAGCATAAATGCGATACCTATAACCAGCTCAGGCATAACGTTAGGAATATACGTCAGGTTCATGAGAGCCGTCTGCCATCTCTTCTTTAAGTACGCAAGTCCAAGGCAGCTTATTACACCGAATACTGTAGATACCACAGAAGCTATTGCAGCTATCTTAAGTGTAGTAAGAAGGCTCTCCAGAAGCTCCGCTCCGTCGGAACCCGAGAAGAGTCCCGTATAGTTTCTTATGGTGAAGCCGCCCCAGAGGAATGACTTAGGTATATTGTTGAAGGAATATACGATAAGTATGACTATGGGCAGATACAGGAATATGAGTATCAGCGCGATATAGATATCGGGTATAAGTCTTCTTAAAAATCTCACAATACCATACCTCCCGATCCTGAAGCTTCCTTATCCTGATTACGCAGAACTCCCATGGTAATCAATACGAATATCAGGAGGATAAGGGACAATACGTTACCTGCCTGCTGGTAGGTAGTGCTCTCGTTCAAGATGAACGACTGGACCGTATTACCTATAGTCGTCTTGGATCCTTCCGAGATGATATCGGGGATCATGTAGAAAGTCATGGAAGGCATGAATACCATCTGTATACCCGAGATGACGCCGGGAAGCGACAACGGGAATATGACCTTGGTAAATGTCTGCACCTTATTGGCACCAAGATCCTCTGCGGCCTGGGAAAGAGCAGAGTCTATCTTGACCAGCACCGAATAGATGGGAAGCACCATAAATGGCAGGAAGTCATTGATCATAACAAGCTTCGTTATGATATCCGACAATATGGGATTCTGAAGGAACATCACGGGCTCCTTAAGGATACCTGCGGACATCATCACCGTATTGAATACTCCCGTCTCCGCGAAGAATGCTCTCCATGCATATGTCCTGAGCATCGTATTCATCCACATGGGAAGAACGAACAGCAAAAGGAGCTTGGAAGAAGTCTTGTGAAGCCTCTTTGTCCTCTCTGCCAGGATATATGCCAGAGGATATGAGAAGATAAGACATCCTATGGTAGTCCATACGGCGTAGTCCAGGCTTCGAAGAAATACGGAGAAATACTCCTGCAAGGTCACTTTCGCTCCGTAAAAGGAAGTAGTTACGTTCTTGTTGGCAAATAATGTCTTGAATCCGTCCATGTTGAACTCATATCCGCCTGCGGTCTTGGCAAAGAATGCCCTGAAGAGGATAAGGATCAGGGGAAGGATCGTAAAAACGCCTATCCAGAGTATATATGGATATGCCAGGAGCTTCATGTTCATCTTAAGTCCCAGCGCACCATAGAGTGCTGCCACGATACCTGCTATAAGAACGACGCACAAGAGGTTTCCTGCCAGCGTCTGCACCACATATAGCCTTTGTACCGTCATGTGGTTCTTCGCAAGGATATCGTCTGTTATAAAGTTAGACAGCGTATAGATATGTACGATGAACCTCAGTGCCAAGAGTATCAGAACAGAGAAACATCCCCATCTCTTCTTCACCGGATCATCCGAATAGAGCTGAAAGGCAAGAGCCAGTGTCAGGGCCGCAGCGCTCAGTATTATCGTTATGGTGAACATCCAGGCTCCGAATATACCGAAGTCCAGGTCCACGTTGCTGTCGCGCAGAGCTACATATACCCTGGGATCCAGGATAAGAGTGAACAGCGAATAGAGCCTCTGCCTCTTATACTGTACAAAGAGCTCGAACATGGGTATAAAGACCGATACCAGAGATATCATGGCGGCAATGCACATCACTGCCGCATGAAGGGGCATCAGGGACAATCTCTTCTTAAGACCGCTCATTGCTGCTCCTCCGAAGGGATATCGTCAACATTGACTCCGAATCCGCCCGGAACGGGAGAGAACTGGGACTTTCTCATGATGTGTATATCGTCGGGATCGAAGGTAAGTCCTACCCTCTGACCGACCGTAACGGGATCTACGTCATGGATCATCCACATGACTCCGTTATCGCCCTCTACCATTATCTCGTAGTGAACACCCTTGAATACGATACTTACCACAGTACCGTTTATATAGTCGTCATTTTCTTCCTTTACGTAGATATCCTCAGGTCTTACTACAACGTCGACCTTGTTGACCTTTCCTTCCTCCATCTCGGGGAAGAGAGGGTCTACGCACTCGAATGTACTGCCGGCAAATGTTACCTCGAAGTCCTTCTTCATGGTGCCGGGGATTATATTAGACTCACCTATGAAGTCTGCTACATAAGCATTCTTAGGCTCGTTATAGATATCGATAGGTGTTCCTATCTGCTGGATGATACCGTCCTTCATGACGATGATCGTATCGCTCATGGTAAGGGCCTCTTCCTGGTCATGAGTAACATATACGAAAGTGATGCCCAGCTCCCTTTGCATCTGCTTGAGCTCTATCTGCATCTCCTTCCTCATCTTTAGGTCGAGAGCTCCCAGAGGCTCATCAAGGAGCAATACTCTTGGCTGATTGATGATGGCTCTTGCTATGGCAACTCTCTGCATCTGACCGCCGGAGAGCTGATCTATGTATCTCTTCTCATATCCTGCAAGACCAACCGTAGAGAGAGCTTTACTTACCCTCTCCTTTACTTCCTTCTCGGGAACCTTCTTCAGGTGAAGTCCGAATGCTACGTTATCGAATACATTAAGATGCGGGAACAGTGCATACCTCTGGAAGACCGTATTGATATGCCTCTTATGGGCAGGTACCTTAAGAAGATCGTCGCCTTCGAAGGTTACCGTACCTGAATCAGCAGTCTCAAATCCCGCTATGATACGAAGCGTTGTGGACTTACCGCAGCCGGAAGGACCCAGCAACGTTATGAACTCGTTATTTCTTATGTAGAAAGTAATATCCTTCAGGACCTGGTTATCCTCAAAGCTCTTGTTCAGATCCTTGATCTCAATGATGTGCTCGCTTCCCGTCTCATCGGGCAGGAGCTGTCCCCTCTTCTTTGCCTCTTCTTCCATATGCCCCCCCGTTACTGCGTCTCTAAGAATTCTATTATCAGAGCGTTAGTGTCTATTCCTGTTATACTCTCCAAAGGCCAGGAATGGTAGCCTCCGTTTACGACAAGATCCCAGACCTGTGCCCTCTTACCGTCAGCACCGTATCTGGTGATATGCGAATCCTTACCAATGTCCTCTTCTCCTATGAGCGTCAGGCCGTCAGCCTCTGCCCAATAGCCTATAACATCTTCCATGGAAGGCGCAATGGCTGATGCTTCTCTTAGCGGAATGATATCGTCATTGCTTCCCGATATCTGGAAGATGCCTACATCCGCCTTCTCGGCTCTTTCTTCCCAGATCGTCATCGGCATAACGCCCGCTACGCTAACTGTCGCTTCGAAGATATCAGGAGCTTCCACCGCAAGGCGGTATGTCATGAAGGCTCCGTAACTGAATCCTACGGCAAATGTTCGATCCTTATCGAGCTTATATTCTTCTTCAAGATATGCGGCAAGTGATACGAGAAAACCGGTGTCATTATTCTCTCCGGGAACCGTTCCCGAATTCCATCCCTTGATGGGGGACGTAGCACCTTTATCCACCGCTCCCGTTACATAACAGACTGCATAGCCTTCAGGAACCGCCGCCTCATCGAAAGAGGTAGCAGCCTTCATGGCTTCCGCACTCTCTCCTGCTCCGTGGAGCATCAGGACAAGAGGTGCTCCCTTGGTATCTTCCGGAAAGCACAATATGAATTCATGGTAGACGTCGTCGAATGTACATGAGTACTTATTATGTTCGATCAGCGTCACGTCTGATAAGGGAACTATCTCTCTTTTCTTCCCGCAACCGCAGATAAGAACACTTACGGCGGCTATGACAAGTAAGACACTTGTGAACTTTCTTCCCACACCTACTACTCCTTTATATTTTCTTCGTTACTTAAACAGACATCCCAACTTGCTTATCCTTGAACAGACGATATCGGCCACACGATCCCTGATAATCTCATTATATATCGAAGCCCCTGTTATTATCTCCTCGACCTGCTTCCTATCGACTTTGAACGTTATATGAGAACCGTATAACCTTTCTACTGTTTCCAGTTGTTCAAGAAAATCTTCCGTAAATGTCTTTGCCCTGACGTCATTTCTCATTGCTTCATATATATCGACCCCTAAGGGATACTCTCTTTCCGTATCCGACAGTAACCCCGCACCGCAGTCGAAGATCGGACATAACCTGTATCCCGCCTCCGGCTCTTTTATCACTGCTATGTTATGAAGATGTCGGTCTTCGTTAAGAAATATCGTGTCTACTGTTAGGATCTTGCTCATATATATGCCGAAATCACTGAGACCCGTAAGTGCAACAGTCTTATCTACCAGATACTTGAGGCGGTCTTCGTGATCTTCTATGCTCCAGATATCTGTATAGAAACTTCTTCCGTAAGCATTCCTGTAGAGCCTCTCCAGTGTTATGAGCGCTTCTCCCTCCTTAAGGAAGTTACGACTCTTACATCCGTTGATAACTCTGCTCTTATACTTTATCTGTTCCACATCATAGAGCACATACTCACTGCTGTTAAGATCAGACGCAGACAGTATATGAGATATCACATACTCTGACAGACCTTCATACCCCAACGAATCAGCTTTATACCAGTACTCGCCGGAGTACCATTTAAGCTGATCCCCTTTGGAGGATCCCCAATCATTGATATGGATCTCACTGTCAAACAGTTCTATCACTGCCTTATCACCTCTATGCTGAAATCATCCTCGACCATTCGGCCTTCTGTTTTCTCTATTATCATCAACGGATCATAAAAAGGGAGGCCCAGCTTCTTGAGTTCAAGGTCGACCCACTTTCTGGTCCTGGGAAAGCATCTTGACTCAAGGAATTCTTCATATTCTTCGAAAGTAGGCTCCCTTCTGTTACCAAATGGCAGTTCCGTCATGTCATATCTGTAATTCGTTACCTTAACGAGTCTTTTTATCTCATCCACATCTATTACCGAGCATATCATGCTGCCCTTTCGGTAGATGAGTCTCAAAGGATAGGCACTTACGGGTTCTTTCAATCTCTCATCAACATCAGGATACATCCTAAGGATATACATGAGGACTGCTACAGGACCTTCGATCGCATCTTCCGAACTTTCCCATCGTTCCACGGTCTTATTAGATACTCCTACAAAAGCACTAAATTCATACTGCGTCATCTTAAGTCGCAGCCTCATAGCTCTGATCTCTCTGCCTGTTACGCCATGTGTCGTGATATATTTATCCATGATATCTCTCCTTGACTGGATGATACCCTCATTTTGAGGGTAAATCAAGCTGTTTTTACCCTCATAATGTCTGTTTTGTAACATATCTGTTTTCGCGGATATTTGGCAGCATACAAAAAGGTCGCCTCATAAGAGACGACCTTCGTTGTTATCAAATTATCTGTAAGTTCAGATTACTCGATGATTGTAGAAACTGTACCAGCACCTACTGTGTGACCACCCTCACGGATAGCGAACTTAAGACCCTGCTCCATAGCGATGGGAGTGATAAGCTCAACAGTGATTGTTACGTGGTCACCAGGCATGCACATCTCAGCACCTTCGGGAAGGTGAGCAACACCTGTAACGTCTGTTGTTCTGAAGTAGAACTGAGGACGGTAACCATCGAAGAAGGGCTTATGACGGCCACCCTCTTCCTTTGTAAGAACGTAAACCTGACCTGTGAACTTTGTGTGAGGTGTGATTGTACCGGGCTTAGCAAGAACCTGGCCTCTCTCGATCTCCTTACGGTCGATACCACGGAGAAGAGCACCGATGTTGTCACCAGCCTCAGCCTGATCCATCTGCTTACGGAACATCTCAACACCTGTGATTGTTGTAGCCTTAGGCTCATCCTGAAGACCAACGATCTCAGCAGCATCACCAACCTTAACGATACCTCTCTCAAGACGGCCTGTAGCAACAGTACCACGACCTGTGATTGTGAATACATCCTCAACAGGCATAAGGAAAGGCATATCTACGGGACGCTCGGGTGTAGCGATGTAAGAGTCAACTGCATCCATGAGCTCAAGGATAGGAGCGTATGCAGGATCGTTTATATCTGTAGATGTGCACTCGATAGCAGCAAGAGCAGAACCCTTGATGATAGGTGTATCATCACCGGGGAAGTCGTATGTGCTGAGGAGCTCACGGATATCCATCTCAACGAGCTCAAGAAGCTCTTCGTCATCAACCTGATCGCACTTGTTCATGAATACAACGATGTAAGGAACGCCAACCTGACGAGCAAGAAGGATGTGCTCTCTTGTCTGAGCCATAGGGCCGTCGGAAGCAGCAACTACGAGGATAGCACCATCCATCTGAGCAGCACCAGTGATCATGTTCTTGATGTAGTCAGCGTGGCCGGGGCAGTCAACGTGAGCGTAGTGACGGGACTCTGTCTCGTACTCAACGTGAGCTGTGTTGATCGTGATACCACGAGCTCTCTCCTCGGGTGCGGAGTCGATGTTACCATACTCCTTGTACTGAGCGCCGCCCTTGAAGGACAATACCTTTGTGATAGCAGCTGTAAGAGTTGTCTTACCGTGGTCAACGTGACCGATGGTACCGATGTTTACGTGAGGCTTTGTTTTTACAAACTTTTCCTTAGCCATTTGAATTTTCCTCCTAAGAAAATTATTTAAGATTCCATCTTATTTATTTTCCGCTTGGGTGACGCGATAGCACCTATTTTACAATTTTTCTTATACTCTTTCAAGTATATGTGTAATGTGCTTCGCGCCGCCTTCAGCATTGAAAACATTGTTTCCGATATGTATCGGACGAGCCAAGAAGAAAGATGATTACTTCTTGAGGATCTCCTCCATGATGCTCTTGGGTGTCTCTGCAAAGTGGCTGATCTGCATTACGAATGTACCACGTCCCTGTGTTGTGGAACGAAGAGCAGTAGCGTAACCGAACATGTTTGCAAGAGGAACCTCTGCGTGGATCTGCTGAGAACCGTTAAGAGGCTCGATTGTCTTGATCTGACCACGACGGGAGTTAAGTCCGCCGATAACGTCACCGAGATACTCGTCAGGTACTTCAACGTCAACCTTCATGATGGGCTCGAGGAGGCAAGGATCACCCTTTGCCATACCAGCCTTGAATCCCATGGATCCAGCGATCTTGAAGGCCATCTCGGAAGAGTCGACATCGTGGTAGGAACCGTCATAAACAGTAACCTTAACGTCAACAACGGGATAACCGCCGAGAACACCTGCCTGCATTGCTTCCTGAACACCGGCATCGATAGGAGCGATGAACTCCTTAGGGATGGATCCGCCGACTGTCTCGTTGACGAACTCATAACCTGCACCGGGCTCCTGGGGCTCAAGTCTGAGCCAGCAGTGACCATACTGACCGTGACCACCGGACTGACGTACGAATCTACCTTCAGCCTCAACAGTCTTACGGATTGTCTCCTTATAGGAAACCTGAGGAGCACCAACGTTAGCCTCGACCTTGAACTCACGGAAAAGACGGTCAACGATGATATCGAGGTGAAGCTCACCCATACCTGCGATGATTGTCTGTCCTGTTTCCTGGTTTGTATAAGTCTTGAATGTAGGGTCCTCTTCTGCGAGCTTCTGAAGAGCAACGATCATCTTCTCCTGGGAAGCGCGGCTCTTAGGCTCGATAGCAACCTCGATAACAGGCTCGGGGAACTCCATGGACTCGAGGATAACGGGATGATCCTCATCACAGAGCGTGTCACCTGTTGTTGTATCCTTCAGACCGATAGCAGCTGCGATATCACCGGAGAATACTTCTGTGATCTCCTTACGATCGTTAGCGTGCATCTGAACGATACGACCGATCCTCTCCTTCTTACCCTTTGTAGAGTTAAGGACATAGGAACCGGACTCAAGGATACCTGAGTAAACTCTGAAGAAGCAGAGCTTACCTACGAAGGGGTCCGTAGCGATCTTGAATGCAAGAGCAGAGAAAGGCTCTTCATCGGATGCGGGACGATCCTCTTCCTCGTCTGTATCAGGGTTAACACCCTTGATAGCGGGGATATCTACGGGAGAAGGCATGTAATCTACGATAGCATCCAGGAGCATCTGAACACCCTTGTTACGAAGGGATGTTCCGCATGTTACGGGGATGAGCTTACATTCGATTGTTGCCTTACGAAGAGCGGCCTTGAGCTCATCAACGCTGATCTCCTCACCGTCAAGATACTTCATGGTGAGCTCATCGTCAGTCTCGGCGATCTTCTCAACCATTTCTTCTCTCTTAGCGTTTACGAAGTCTACCATGTCAGCAGGAACCTCACGGTCCTCATACTGCATGCCGTCTTCACTTGTGTAAACCTCAGCACGAAGTGTCATGAGGTCGATGATTCCCGTGAAGTCATCTTCCTTACCGATGGGAACCTGGATAGCAACGGACTCGTTCTTGAGACGATCCTTGATCATGTTGACAACGTTAAAGAAGTCAGCTCCGATGATATCCATCTTATTAACGAATACCATACGAGGTACGCCGTAGTGCTCAGCCTGTCTCCAAACTGTCTCAGTCTGGGGCTCAACGCCTCCACGAGCGGACATAACCGTAACGGCACCGTCGAGAACACGTAAGGAACGCTCAACCTCAACTGTAAAGTCAACGTGACCGGGAGTATCGATGATATTGATACGATGCTCCTTCCAGGGTGCTGTTGTAGCAGCGGAAGTGATCGTGATACCTCTCTCCTGCTCCTGGACCATCCAGTCCATGGTAGCAGCACCGTCGTGAACCTCACCAAGCTTACGGTTGATACCCGTATAGTAGAGGATACGCTCGGTCGTTGTTGTCTTACCTGCGTCGATGTGAGCCATGATACCGATATTTCTTGTCTTTTCGAGTGAATACTCTCTCTTCATCGTTTCAATGCTCCTTTAGTGTTTACCATTTGTAATGTGCGAATGCTCTGTTAGCATCAGCCATCTTGTGCATGTCTTCCTTCTTCTTGAATGCACCGCCTGTACCGTTCATAGCATCGATGAGCTCGTTAGCGAGACGCTCACACATTGTGCGCTCACTTCTCTGACGTGCATATGCAACGATCCAGCGAAGACCGAGTGTCTGACGTCTCTCGGGTCTTACCTCGAGAGGTACCTGATAGTTGGCACCGCCGACACGTCTAGCCTTACACTCAAGCAAAGGCATTACATTCTCAAGAGCCTTGTTGAATACTTCGATAGGCTCTTCGCCCGTACGCTCCTTGATGATATCAAAAGCGTCGTAGCAGATTCTCTGTGCAAGTCCCTTCTTACCGTCCAACATAACGTTGTTGATGAGCTTACTTACTCTAACATCGTTATACAAAGGATCGGGGAGAACTTGTCTTACTGGGATATTGCCCTTTCTTGGCACTGTACTTCCCTCCTTACATGATTATCAGATTTCTGAAACCATAGGTACTCACGTTTCAGTTTTTTGTCTTTGGACACGTGTTGTGCGTCAGTAGGCAAAGTCCCTTATATGAACAATGTACTGATCACTATTCTGTCCAATCCTACTTTAAGATAGGATTACTTCTTTACCTTAGCAGCCTTAGGCTTCTTTGCACCGTACTTGGAACGAGCCTGCATACGGTTAGCAACACCTGCTGTATCAAGAGTTCCTCTGATGATGTGGTAACGTACACCGGGAAGATCCTTAACACGTCCGCCTCTGATGAGAACAACAGAGTGCTCCTGCAAGTTGTGGCCGATACCGGGGATATAAGCTGTTACTTCATATCCGTTGGTAAGACGTACTCTGGCAACCTTACGAAGAGCTGAGTTAGGCTTCTTAGGTGTTGTTGTCTTAACGACTGTGCAAACACCACGCTTCTGGGGAGAGAAAACGTCTGTTTCCTTCTTGTGAATCGTGTTAAGGCCGAACTGCAGCGCAGGTGAGTTGGACTTCCAAGTCTTGTCATGTCTGCCGGACTTGACTAATTGATTGAACGTAGGCATCAATACATCTCCTTTCTAAGATTTATTCACGAGGGAAAAGCATGCAAAAAAGCGCAGACTTCCCCCTGCGAGCAATTAAGTATAGCACCGCATCCCCGAAAATGTAAACAAGAAAGTTGCTTTTGTTATATAATATTTCGCAAATACGGCATTTCGCGCACGAAATGCACTTCCCGAAGAGAGGTATTTATGGAAAAGTTTCCCTGTATCGACTACAAAGACATGATATCCGACCTGGAGGAGGATACCGCCGCAGGTTACATTACCGGGGACAGCAGCCTTTATATCCTCAGACAGAAGACTTCTGTCTTCGTGGAATGCATAGACAGGGAGGTGCGCCCCGTCCTGGACTACTTCTACGACAAGCCCGAGCTTCAGGAGAAGCTCTCCTCCATGACGGTAAAGGAAGCAAAGAAGCTCTGCTTCGATATCTCTTCCACCCTCGAGGACGATCGTCTCAAGGAAGCCGTCACGATACTCATAGATGACATGAACTCCTATTCCAAGGGCAATCCTAAGCGTAACGGACGTCCCTGCAAGCTCATAATGACAAAGAAGGATCTTCCCATGATGGTCTATTACGGTGACTTTGACCCCTCCGACGAACTGGAGATCATAAAGGCCGAAGAGCTTCTGGCCGAACTTCGTTCCTGTTTCTCTACTTTTGAAACTAAATAATAAATATTTTCTATTCCATTAAAGCATCCAAAATCGTATACTTACTTATGGGTTTATTTGTGCAGTATAAATAATACGTAAGGAGTGTGACTTTTATGAAAGTTAAGTTCACAGAGACGGCCGTACGTGATGCACAGCAATCACTGATCGCTACCCGTATGCCGTTCTCAGATTTTGAAAGCATTCTCGAAACGATGGACAACGCAGGCTATCACTCGATAGAGTGCTGGGGAGGAGCGACATTCGATTCCTGCCTCCGATTCCTCGACGAGGATCCCTGGGAAAGGCTTCGCAAGATCAAGGCGATCTGCAAGAAGACTCCCCTTCAGATGCTCCTCCGAGGCCAGAATATCCTCGGCTACAAGCATTATCCCGACGATGTAGTAAGGCTCTTCGTCAGAAAGTCCGCCGAGAACGGAATGGATATCTTCAGGATATTCGATGCGCTTAACGATTTCAGGAACATCGAGGTAGCAGTAGACGAGACCATAAAGAGCGGCAAGCACGCTCAGGGCTGTATCTGCTATACGACGAGCCCCGTTCACACAGTTGAAAAGTACGTAGAGATGGGTAAGGAACTCGAGGCTATGGGGGTTCATTCCATCTGTATAAAGGATATGGCAGGTATCTGCGGACCTCAGGAAGCTTACGATCTTATAAAGGCTCTTAAGGAATCCGTTAAGGTACCTATCTTCATCCACACACACCACACCACCGGCCTCGGCCCTATTACATATCTCAAGGCAGTAGAGGCAGGAGTAGACGGTATCGATACCGCTATCTCACCTATGTCCGGCGGTACTTCACAGCCTTGTACCGAGTCAATGAAGTATGCTCTCGAGCAGCTCGGTCACACAACGGACCTTGATTCCGCAGCACTCAAGAAGATCGCGGATCATTTCGCTCCCATCAAGGACAGGTTCATAAAGGAAGGCCTTCTTAATCCCAAGTCCATGGGTATCCGTACAGATATCCTCGATTATCAGCTCCCGGGCGGTATGTACTCCAACATGCTCAAGCAGATGACCGACATGAAGGCCGCAGATAAGTTCGAGGAAGCTCTCGCCGAGATCCCCAACGTTCGTAAGGATCTGGGCTATCCTCCCCTTGTTACTCCCATGTCCCAGCTCGTAGGTACACAGGCAGTAAACAACGTACTGTTCGGTAAGTACAAGCAGATCACAAAGGATACAAAGGCTTTCCTTCGCGGTGAGTACGGACGTGCTCCCGGAGAGGTCAATCAGGAACTCGTAGCTAAGTGCTGGAAGCCCGAAGAGATCGTTACATGCAGATTCGCAGATACTCTCGAGCCCGCTTTCGAGAAGACAAAGGCAGAGCTTGGCGACAAGGCAAGATGTGACGAGGATGTACTCTCCTACATCTCCTTCCCTCAGGTAGCCGAGAAGTTCTTCCAGGCACGTGAAGAGAAGGAATCCAATACAGTCAACTACACGATCGAGAAGAAGGAGGATTGACGCACATGAACATTGTTCTCGGTAACGATGTGCTCCCCATGTCCGAAGCATTCCTGGATGCTTTTACCGTTATCCTCGTAGTCTTCGGTGTTCTCTTTATCATGTTCGTTCTTATATCCCTGTCGGGAAAGATATTCTCGAGCACCGCTTCCTCCAAGAAGGAAGCTCCCAAGGCTGAGCCTGCGGCTGCTCCCGCTCCCGCGGTTGCCGCTGCTGCCGAAGAAGAGTTCTCCTCCGGTACGCTCAAGCTCAAGGGCTGCGACGAGAAGACAGCTGCCATGATCATGGCTATCGTAAGTGACAATACGGGCATCCCGCTGTCCGAACTGATCTTCAAGTCCATTACGCTCGTTGAAGAGAAATAAAGGAGAGAATACATCATGAAATATAACGTAACTATCAATAATAAAGTCTACGAAGTCGAGGTAGAGAAGGGTAAGGCTAATCTCGTCAGGACTACTGACGTAGTAGCTGCTCCCGCTCCCGCAGCAGCCCCTGCCGTTGCCGCTCCCGCAGCTGCTCCCGCACCCGCTGCCGCTCCTGCCGTTGCAGTTCAGGCAGGCTCTACACCCGTTTCTTCCCCCATGCCCGGAACTATCCTTGATATCAAGGTCACAGTCGGTCAGCAGGTCAAGGAGGGCGATCTTGTCGCTATCCTCGAGGCCATGAAGATGGAAAATGAGATCTTCGCCAGCAAGACAGGTTCCGTTGCACAGATCATCGCAGCCAAAGGCTCTACAGTCGATACGGGCGATGCTATCATCACAATCTCTTAAGGAGGTCTGCCCGACATGTTAGATGTTTTAATAGACCTCTGGAACGGTTCGGGATTTGCTACCATGACCTGGCAGCAGGGCGCAATGATCATCGTATCATTCGTTCTCCTGTACTTCGCCATCCATAAGAAGTTCGAACCGCTCCTCCTTCTTCCGATCGCATTCGGAATGCTCCTTACTAATCTCCCCTGGCCCGGCGGCGGAGTCTTCCACCCCGAATGGTTCGAAGGCGAGATCAACTGGGCCGCCATAGGCGGCAACTACGTAGATGAGTTGGGTCGTCACATCGAGCCCGGCCTCTTCGATTTCCTGTATCTGGGCGTCAAGCTGGACATCTTCCCCTGCCTTATATTCATGGCAGTAGGTGCGATGACAGACTTCGGTCCCCTGATCTCAAGACCTTCAAGCTTCTTCATGGGTGCCGGCGCTCAGTTCGGTATCTCATTTGCATTCGTAGTAGCATGCCTTCTCGGCTTCAACGGAGTCGAGGCAGCATCCATCGGTATCATCGGCGGTGCTGACGGCCCT
The DNA here is from genome assembly GCA_900176545.1 of Oscillospiraceae bacterium. Lineage (GTDB taxonomy): Bacteria > Bacillota > Clostridia > Saccharofermentanales > Saccharofermentanaceae > Saccharofermentans. The sequence continues at coordinate 64,942 of FWXP01000002.1, read as the reverse complement.
ACGGCTATCTACCTTACATCAAAGCTCGCTCCTCACCTCTTAGGACCTATCGCTGTAGCGGCTTATTCCTACATGGCTCTTATCCCGCTCATCCAGCCCAAGGTAATGAAGGTCATGACCACAGAGAAGATGCGTAAGGTCAAGATGGAGCAGGCTCGTCCCGTATCCAAGGTAGAGAAGATCTGCTTCCCTATCATCGTTACGGTCGTATGCGTATTGATCCTTCCTACGGTCGCTCCTCTCCTCGGTTGCCTGATGCTCGGTAACCTCTTCAGGGAGTGCGGCGTTACGGACAGGCTTTCAGATACTGCTCAGAACGCGATGTGTAATATCGTAACCATCTTCCTCGGTACATCCGTAGGTGCTACGGCTATCGGTACTACATTCCTGAGCATCAAGACTTTAGGCATCATCGCACTCGGTCTTGCAGCATTCACATTCGCAACAGTAGGCGGACTTCTTATCGGACTTATCATGTATAAGCTCTCAGGCGGTAAGATCAATCCCCTTATCGGTGCGGCAGGCGTATCCGCAGTTCCCATGGCAGCACGTGTTGCTAACACTGAAGGCCAGAAGGCTAATCCTTCCAACTACCTTCTCATGCACGCTATGGGTCCCAACGTCGCAGGCGTTATCGGTTCCGCAGTAGCAGCAGGCGTACTCCTCTCCATCTTCGGTTAAGAGTACTGCATGGTGATAAACCTCAAAAGGCTGATCCTTACTGGTCAGCCTTTTATATTGCGAGCATTATAAAACGGTTGTCCGAATGATTCGGGCAACCGTTTTATAAAAAAGAAGTTATGAAAAGGAATTGGTTCGGCTGTATTATGAGTGCTTCCTTCAGACACTCAATAAAGTTGTGACAGCATCAGCCTTTGGGGTAGTAGATAGTTGAGATCGCCGGTGCCGTCACAACGTTTACTGTGTCATTTAAAAGGTGCAGGAGTTATCTTTGACCATATGCAAAGATAACTGCTGCGATCTCGGGCTATATGCCGACTTGCGGTCTGCCCTGTGCTCTTGATTTCCATGCTGAGAGCTTCGTACAGATATCTTTCCTTTATTCCCCGTAGGTTAACCTACGTTAGGATTATATTTGTTCGAGATTAAAAAATCGTTAATCTAATCCTTAAAAGAGTATTAAATATCAAGAAACCCTCACATCTTCATCAGCTGCGAGGGCAATATACTTATATTTTGAGCAGTAATTGTCGTAATTATCTCAGGAAATAAACAAAAGCGAGCACATGACATACGGCAGCGAATACTACCATGATGTGCCATACCATGTGAGAGAACTTGAACTTCTTACCGGAGTAGAAGAATGTTCCCAGAAGATAAGTAGCGGCACCTGCGATGATGAGCCAGAAGGAAGGCTTTGTAGCCGCAAGGTACAAGGGCTTCAGGATAAAGAGTCCCAGGATGCCCATAATGCCGTAGATGGAGATCGCTGCCTTGCTGAGGCTCTTCTTCTCAGGATAAGCAAATACCATGAGGAGCGTACCTGCTATAGCCAGGCAAAGCTCTGCGATGAGGATACCTAATCCCAATCCTCCGCCGATGAGCGAGAGGCAGATAGGTGTATAGACGCCGAGGATCGAATAGTAGACCATGATGTGATCCAGCTTGCCAAAGATCCTCTTTTGAGGTGTTCCGTGCTTCGTGCAGTGATATACGGTAGTAAATAAAAGAGCCAGAAGTGCCGTTACCATAAATGCCGATACTGAGAAGCTGTCGATATCTCCCATGCCTTCAGGGGCATTCTTATAAGCATGGATCGATGCAAAAGGTGTCATGAAGAGGATATACATCATGAGAACGCCTGATGTAACGGAGTTACCTACTTCCTCACCGAACGTCTCTCTCGTCTTGTTCCATCTCTTCTTGACTACGCGCTTCTGATTCTCGAACCAGGTAAGACCTTCGAGTCCTTCCTCGAGAGGATCTCTTCCCTCCTTGGCGATCTTGCGGTCAGAAGGACTGGCCATCAAATTCTTCCAGTGCTTATTGTTCTTTGCCATATATACTCCGTTATTGTTCTTATATAGACTTTCGTTATTCTACAAGGAGCCTGCCCTTAATGCAAACGCTTTATCACTGGGGCGGTCCTAAGTGTATGACCTGCGTATCATCCGTATCGGGCTTTGCCGGGACATTTATATCTCCCACTCTCGGTACTCTTACCGTAGCATCCTCTACCTTGGGAGGTTCGGGTGTCCTTGCCTGCCTGGGAGGCTGCTGATCGGGTGCCTTCTTAGCTGAAGCGGGAGCGGAGATAACGGTTCCCAAGACCTCGGGGATCCTGGCGTCCCTGACTTTCCTGGGATCGTTCGCATCGGAATTCTCCTTAGCGGTCTTGTCGATAGCAGACGCGGGATCGAGCTGTTCTGCCACATAGGCATCCCTATAGAACCTGAACAGCTGGAAGCCGATATATGAAAGCAGTGCCACGGGAAGTATCTTGGTAGATATACCCAGGGCAAACTTATCTCCCATGGATGAGGAAATGGCCGCGAAGGGCGCATTGACCATCCTGTATATGCCTTTAAGAAGGAAACCCCACACGGAAGCACCGAGAGATGCATCCTCACCCTGAAGCTTAGCTGAGATCGAAGGGAGCATCCACGTGGGAAGTACGGCCAGAAGTCCGTATGAAGCAAGACCTAACGTGATCCAGAGCTTCTTCCTGTATGCCGCATAGATGGGGAATACCAGGAGAACTGCCATAAAATAGAGCCATGAGCATACGGTCTCGAGCACTCCGAACTTACATGGAGTTATGAGCTGATATGCGAAATGCACCGGAGCAAAGCATACGAAGAACAGTGCCGCACAGATACAAGTCAGGAAGACACATGTGAAATAATCTCTTCGCACCCCGTTCACCTCCGAATAATGATAAAGGACAGCTTTCCATGAAAGCCGCCCCTTATTGTAGCATTAAATATCAAATACTTCACCCGTTAATGCATAGGCTCCATTGCTTCCTTGAATCGAAGCTTGATGCTCTTGACCTTAAGCCCCCTCTTGCCGGGATGGATACGGAGCACCGCGAACTTGGAAAGGAATCCTATCTCGCCGGTCTTGATGACATCCTGTCCGCCCGTACCGTTGAATGTTATAACGTTGAAGGGGATGCCTGTGATAAATACCGTCAGCGGGAGCTGGGCCACGGGATCTAAGTCTGAGGATGCTTCTATCTCCATGGTATAGATTCCGTTCTTCTCGCATGTAATGCCGAATACGATATCCTCACCCATTGAAGTATCCACGTCGATATCGATCTCGGGATCGGTGTCGGCCGTATAGTACTTGTCTGCACTTATATCAGCTTCCTCCTCTTCGAAGGGGCAGGCGATACTCTCTATCTCGGGGTTTATTCCCATGAGTCTTTCCATGGCAGGTGTATTCATGGCGAAGGTAAGGATATTCCTTGCATTTCGCTGAAGCTCGGCTCTCGTTATGAGGTCTTCCCTTCCCGCCTTCAGGTTAGCATATGTATCTGCTGCATCAAGATCCTTTCGCTCAGTTCCGGCGCATACCATGAAGAGGTCACACTGGGCTCTTGCCAGGATGGAATGGTCGGTGATGGGTGCTCCGAACTGCTCTCCGTTGACTTCTTCGATAAATGCCCACCAGTCTGTCATGACGATACCGGTAAAGCCCCACTGACGCCTTAAGACGGTAGTGTGAAGGTCGTAGTAGGAAGAACCGTAGTTGCCGTTTATCCTGTTGTAGACGGACATTATGCTCTTGGCTCCGCCCTTCTTTACGGCGATCTCGAAGCCCTTGAGATAGATCTCGCGAAGCGCCTTCTCTGATACGACGGAATCCATGAAGCGTCTTCTTGTCTCTCTGTTATTACAGCAGAAGTGCTTGATGGTAGCCGTGACGCCGTACTTATGAAGTCCCTTGAGCTGAGCGCAGGCGATCCTTCCCGTTACGAGGGGATCTTCGGAGAAATACTCGAAGTTCCTGCCGTTAAGAGGATGTCTGTGGATGTTCATGCCGGGACCTAAGATATTGTCTACGTTATTGGAGCGCATCTCCATGGCAAAATACGTAAAGAGCTTTGTGATCAAAGGCTCGTTAAAAGAAGATGCCAGACATGTGCCGTTAGGCATGGCAAAAGCCTTCTTGCCGCTGTCCAGTCTCATTCCCGAAGGACCGTCGTCGCAGCATACCGAAGGTACGCCCATAGCCGTGAGCTCCTTGGATATTCCTGCAAAGGCAGAGGCGGTTCCTGCTGTTACCCTGGGAGAGCTCATACCCTCGCCTCTTATGATAAGGGCAAGATCCTCGTCCTCGAGCTGGGCGATGAACTCATCCATGGTATATCTGCCGTCTCTTACGTCGGAAAGCTTGATGCCCTTATCTCCCGTCTGAGGGATCTCATCAGGAACATACTTCATCCTGTTCTTAAGGTTCTCGTCATCCTTCAGGGGAACGGGTTCGTACGTACCGTCCGAAGTAAGCCTGTCAAAAGAGGTCACGGGCTTTACTGCAGAGTCAAGGGCTTCTAAGAGGATATCTTTTTCCAGGGTGATGTTTCCTGCTTCGGTGTTATCCCTTACGTTCTCTCCAACGAAGAAAGCATAGATACCCTTCTCCAGTATCCATCCGTTGCCAAGACCTGCCCTGCCGTCGTCATCGAAGGAAGCGTAGTCCTCTGCATGAGCCTCCAGGATCAGCTCTTCGCTCTGTCCCGGAAGAAGCGTTGCCGTCTTCTTAAAGTCAGTAAGTACGATGCTGCTCTTGGATACCTTGCCCTTAGGAGCTGAAGCAAAGAGCATAACGGTCTTCTTGCCTTCCGTATCACCCGTATTCGTGACTGTCACCTTCACCTTGATGTCGGTACCGTTGGCCTCAAAGCTCTCCGTCCTGATATCAAATGTAGTGTAGGAAAGTCCGTATCCGAAAGGATACATCACCTTCTCGGGGGCAAAGGTAGAGAAATACCTGTAACCTACGAATATATCCTCAGCGTACAGATCCCTGTTGATATCCTTATTGCCGAAATTGTCGTTCGAAGGATGATCTGAAAGCTCGTACGCTACAGTATCGGTAAGACAGCCCGAAGGTGTCGTCTTACCCGTAATGAGCTCTGCTACGGCAGTACCTCCGATCATTCCCGCCTGCCATACATACATGACGGAAGAAGGAGAATACTTGCCTACAAATGACATATCGATGATATTGCCCACATTAAGGAGGACTACGGTCTTCTTGAATGCACCGCATACCTTGGAGAGCATATCCTCTTCGCCGTCAGTCAGATAGAATGAACCCTTCTGCGCAAGATTATCCCTGTCCTCACCTGCGGTCCTTGCTATCACGATAACTGCGGTATCACATCTTGATGCTGCTTCCCTGACATCGTCCTCGTTAAGGATCATCTCATCCTGAGACCATCTCTCCTGACCCCAGCCTACTCCCGGATCCACGGGATTCTCCTTTTCCCACTCTACATAGATATCACGGATCTTCTGATCGATCCTGATATCGGGATCGTCGGACAATGCCTCGAAGATATCCGTTACATGGTCTACGTTTACCATGCCTCCGGAGCCTGTTCCGCTCTTATAGTAATTGGACTGCATACGTCCGAATACCGCTATATCGCTGTCCTTGGCAACGGGCAGGGCGGAACCTTCATTTCTTATAAGTACCGCACCTTCCTTGGCGGCTTCAATTGCCGTTCTCGTATATTCATTCCAGTCAAGGATTATCTTTGCCATAACAAAACCTCCGATAGGGATCACTTAAGGTGATTCTATAATATCGGAGGCGCAAAAAATTATAAGTTTATGTGAATTATTATTAATTCAAGGTGTATTCTTCCGGATTACAGGACGTATATCTCACGATCTCGGCCATCCTGTCCCTCTCCTTGTAAGATACAAGAGAGAAAGCCTTTCCGGATCTTCCGGCTCTTGCCGTTCTTCCGATCCTGTGAAGATAGAACTCGTTCTCGGTAGGGATATCGTAGTTAAATACCGCTTCAACATCGTCTACGTCGATACCCCTGGCGATGACATCAGTTGCTACGAGCACATCGAACTTGTTCTTCCTGTATGCATCCATGACGCGGTTCCTGGTACCCTGTCCTATGCTTCCGTGAAGGAGCTTGCAGGAGATACCCCTGGCTTCGAGCTTCACTGCCACTGTCTCTGTCTGATTCTTGGTATTGCAGAAGATAATGGACTTCCTGATACCTTCGGTATCCATGATCTTAACGATAGCATCAGTCTTATCCTTATCGGGGATATTGAGGACGAACTCTGCGATATTGGGATGGTCCTGGGCCTTGGGCATGACATCGATCTCAGCCGCGCCCTCCATGAACTGCCATGTGATATCTAAGATCTCTCTGGGCATGGTAGCGGAGAATAATGCGATCTGCTTATCCTCGGGAGTAATTGCCATGATGCGCTTTATGTCCTTGATGAATCCCATCTTGAGCATCTCATCCGCCTCGTCCAGGACAAGGGTATAGATGTTGGAGATATCGATCATGCCTCTGGATGCGAGGTCAAGGAGCCTTCCCGGAGTAGCTACTACTACCTGGGGCTTCTTGGCGAGCTTATCCTTCTGGACGTTCATGCTCTGACCGCCGATTATGGATACGGCATTAAAGCCCTTTATGAGCCTTCCGAGGCTCTTGATCTCGGAAGTGATCTGAAGCGCCAGCTCTCTCGTGGGACAGAGGATAAGCGCCTGGATAAAATCAACGTTCATGTTGAGATATTCAAGGATCGGGATGGAGAATGCGAATGTCTTTCCCGTTCCCGTAGGAGCCTTAGCTATAAGGCACATATTATCCATAAGAAGAGGTATAGCCTTCTGCTGGACCGTGGTGGGTCTCTTGACCCCCATCTTCTTCAATGACCCCATTACCTCAGGGGACAGGTCCATATCGCTAAAGCTTATCTCTTCACTTATGTCGTTCTCGCTCATTATATTCTTTCCTTAAATAGTGTTATATCAGCCGACTTCGGATTCCTCCGTCTGGATGGAAGGCTCCTCGGATGCAGCGGGAACCATATCTATCTCCTGACTTCCCCTTGCCTGATCGGGATTAAGGAGCTCGGCCATGCCGAGAGGATAGTCGAATACGGCATTGTATCTGTCTTCTTCCTCGAACACGTTATTGTACTCAAGGACTGAATAGTAGTTCCAGATATCGGTACCTGTTACAAGATCGGTACCTCCGATGTAGTTACCTTCGCTGTCGGCAAGTCCCACCGTAGTAAGTATGGGATACTCGCGATACATATTCGTCAGGAAGAGCTGGTATTCCGTAAGGGGAATGCCTGCCACCTGCATTACGACAGTAGAAAGGTAATTAAGGGAGATATGCTCGATATCGGGCATAGCTACGGGGTAATTGGCCCAGATAAAGAAGTCTGTCATGTAGAGCTTCTGCATCTGATCGGGAGTACAGTCAGCCGTGTCGGCTACGCCCAGCATATTCTCGTAGAATCCGTCGTGGAAGCTGGGGAGGTGATCGCCGAAGAAGCAGATAACGGTAGGCTCGCCGCAGTTGGCAAAGTAAGCTACCAGATCCTGGATGGCATAATCCGTCTGTCTTGCTACGGAGAAATACTGCTCTGCTTCCGTATATACACCGGGATCCTCGGCAAGGAATACATCAGGCTCAAAATTATCGTAGCTCTTGGAGTAGGAACCATGGTTCTGCATGGTTACGTTGAATATGAACAGAGGCTGTCCGTCTCCGTTATCCCTGTTATCCTCGTAGAGCTCTATGATCTTATCGAAGGAACATGCATCGCTTATATAGGAACGGATATACTCGGGATCCTCAAAGGCTTCCTGGTCGAGGAATTCGTCGAATGCCATGCACTCGTATACCTGAGGTCTGTTCCATCCGCTTCCGATATAAGGATGTACTGCGATAGTCCTGTATCCGATATTATGAAGTGTCCTGGAGATAGAACCGGTCTCGCTGTCGATATACTGCTGATAAGGGATACTTCCTCTGGGCATGGCGAGCATCGTGTTACCTGTCAGGAATTCGAACTCGGAATTAGCCGTACCGCCGCCGTAAGTGGATACGTAGAGGTCACCTCTTATGACATTGGGATTCTCGTAAAGGGAATCCATGAACGGAGAATAGTCCTTGGTGAACTGGATATCTCCGAACTGCGAGAAATCGCAGTAGGACTCGTCCATGATGCAGATGATGTTGGGCATCCTGTCTCCGGGCCTTAAGGTGTAGCTCTTCTCGAAGAGCGTCAGATCCTCACCGGTCAGGAGGTTGATGCCGTAGTTATCGTGAACATCGCCTACTACGTGATCGAGGTTCTCGAGATTATATACGGCAGGAACATCTACCGTTAAGTACTTGGCATTCATGGTGATGGCTACCATGACTCCGTTATCGGTAAAATTCTTCTGCTGGTTCCATACGTTATTGACGATACCGAGCCTCTTCATCAAGGAATCCTTGGAAGCGGAATACCTGTCCGTATTGAAGAGCGCAGTTACAAGGAGTGCCGTTACCGATACACAGAGAACACCGAGAAGAAGACGGTATCTCTTATGACGCATACTGTAGCGGAACCTGGAGATGATCGCTGTTGCCAGCATGAATACGCAAGCCGTGGTAAATACCTGATAACGCACGGAGAAATCATACTGGGAAGATACGTTGATCGCTGTTCGAAGCTGAGCAAAATCACTCAATGTAAAAGGCTCGCCCCTGAACTGGAGCTTATAGAAATTCGTGAGCGCGATGAGGAAGATGAGGGTATTGGAGAACAATACCGTGAACCTCAGACGGTTCGTAATGGCAAAGAACATACAGTAGATGGAGAAATACAGGATGTAATTGATGATCCAGACTACCGGGGTCTTCTTTGCGATGGAACCGTTGTTCAGGGATTCCGTTATTACGAACATAACGATAGGCATGAGGAGCATGATCCCAAGACAGATCTTTCTCCTCTTCTTCTCATCGATATTGAGCTTAAGGAGTATGGTGCCGCTGGATACCACGATGCTGATAAGAGACAGAGCGAAGGCCCTGTAGTGGAACTGTGAATATCCGATCTCGACATTACTCTGAAGTCTCTGATTGTAGGGCTGGGTCCTGAAGATAACATCCCTGATCTCATCCTTAACGTTATTGGAGAGCCAGAGCTTGGGAGCATCCCAGTTGGGCATGCCCTGAGCCAGGACCTTGAAGTAGTAGGTGTGATCCTTCTTCATCTTTACCTCGGAAAGATCGAACCTGTAGTAGACATCACCGTTCAATTCGGACATGGGGATGACTTCCCTGAAGAGCTCCTCGCCCTTCTTGTTCTCGACGGTAAAGATCACCTCACCTGTATCAGTAACACAGTCTGCAAGATGGATCTCTATGTACTCGATATTGTTGCCGCTGGGTACGAATCTCTGAACAAGAGGCTCTGCGGTGATGATACCGGATCTCTCCGTTCTTGTTCCGACGCAGGTCGATATCCTCGTATCCCTGAAGATCGGGAAGTTGACGATCAAGAGGATGAGCAGCACGACCAGCATGACGGCAGCTGCAATCATTCTGTTCTTACGATCCGTTATCTGGATCGCAGCGGGTAATTTAGTTAATTTTCTAGTCATAATACTCTATATACAACAAATACGTTTCCACAAAACAAAAGAGCGAATCATCTCATCGCTCCTGTACAGAAATTATATATTAGAACCTACCCCAAAACACTATTTTGCGATTTATCGGTTTTGTCAAAAGATTAAGTCTATGTTTATTGGGAGGTTATGCACTTTGAGATATAATTTATCTTAGTATTTCAGCTTAACCGGGAGATATATAGATATGGCAAAACGCGTATTTCTGGTAGTATTGGACAGCTTCGGCATCGGTCTCGCGCCTGATGCGGAAAGATTCGGCGATAAAGGCAGCAACACCCTCGCGGCAGTATGTTCCTACGGCAACGAGCCTTTCGAGAACCTCACCAAGATGGGACTCTTCGATATAGACGGACATGACGATAAGAGGATAAGGGACTATATAGCGGCTCAGACTGACATGCCCGCCCCCATCGGAAGCTACGGCAGGATAAGGGAGCTCTCCGACGGAAAGGATTCTACTATCGGACACTGGGAGATGGCAGGCGTCCTCTCTTCCCGTCCGCTCCCCACCTACCCGGACGGCTTTCCTCAGGAGATAATAGACGAGCTCAAGGAAAAGACCGGCAGGGACATCATCTGCAACAAGCCCTATAGCGGTACGGAAGTCATAAAGGATTACGGCGAAGAGCACATGAAGACGGGAGCTCTCATCGTATATACGTCCGCTGACAGCGTGCTCCAGATAGCAGCGCACGAGGATGTGGTCCCCGTAGAAGAGCTCTACGGTTACTGCAAGATCGCAAGGGATATCATGAAGGGCGAGCATGCGGTCGGAAGGGTCATAGCGCGCCCCTTCGAGGGTGTTCCCGGCAACTTTACGAGGACTCCCAGAAGACATGACTTCTCCCTTGAAGCCCCCGCGGCAACGCTCCCGGATATAGTCAAGGCTGCAGGCCTCGACGTCATAAGCGTAGGTAAGATCAATGATCTCTTCGCGGGAAGGGGCATGACAAAGACCAACCCCACTTCCGGCAACACGGAAGGCATAAAGAAGATGCTCGAGTATGTAGATAAGGACTTTAACGGCCTGTGCTATATCAATCTTGTCGACTTCGATATGAAGTACGGTCATCGAAATGATATCGAAGGCTACAACAAGGCTATGCATGAGTTCGACGAGGCCTTAGGCAAGATGATCTCGCTTCTGTACCCCGACGACCTCCTTATAGTCACCGCCGACCACGGCTGCGACCCTTCTACCGAGTCTACGGATCACTCCAGGGAGACAGTACCCGTACTGATCTACGGTGAAGGACATAACGTTCCTCATAACATGGGCACTCTCGCAGGATTTACGCACGTTGCGGACATCGCATTCGATGCGCTCCTGGCCGCTCCTTATAAGAGAGAGTTCACTCCCGCCGTCGGTGCTAATATACCCGATCCCGATAACATAATGAGCCGTGTGGATATGACCAACCTCAAGGTAACGGCTACAGAGGACGACATCAAGGATCTCGTAAAGAGAGCCATCGAGGCAAAGGCCGCATCTGTATGCGTCCAGCCCTGCTATGTAAGACTCGCTTCAAAGGAAGCTAAGGGAAAAATGAGCATCTGTACGGTCATCGGCTTCCCTAACGGATACAATACGACTTCCGTCAAGAAGTTCGAGGCGGAGGAAGCCTGCGACAACGGTGCTTCCGAGATCGATATGGTCATCAACCAGTGTATGCTCAAGAGCGGCGACATCAATGCGGTAGGTGCCGAGATCGGAGTCATCGCAGAAGCCGTTCACGCCAAGGGCGCCATCTTGAAGGTCATCATCGAGACATGCAACCTCACCCGGAAGGAGAAGGCGGTCCTCTGCCATATCGTCACCGTACAGGGTGCGGACTTCATCAAGACCAGTACGGGCTTTGGAAGCGCAGGCGCTACATTAGAGGATGTAAGCTATATGAGAAGGATGTGCGGCGGCGACGTAAGGGTCAAGGCCGCAGGAGGCATCAGAACGAAGGAAGACGCACAGAAGATGGTCGAGGCAGGTGCCGACAGGATCGGCGCATCTGCTCTCAAATAAGGAGATTTGTTCTAATTTCGTTCTTTTTCTCTATTTTGTCCCATTAATGGTATAAACACCCTGTTATACTCCCTCCATAAGAACAAACTTACGGAGGGATCTAACATGACTCTATTTGATATCTCGGTACTATTCTTCTTTGCATGTGTATTAGTCAAGGCCGCATCCGATGCAGTTACCTTCTGGAAGGATGAGGATGAGCTCTATGCTGCCGCCACTTCAAGGAAGGTCGCTCCCCTTCATCGTCCGGCTCCCGTAAGGACTTCTCCCTCATCGATCCCCGTAAGGAGAAGAGCTGCCGTTACATGTGCAAAACGTAAGGTAACACCTATCCCCGCGAAGAAAGATATGGTAGCCTGACAACTGGTTATATAGTAATAATCTGATATAATTATTGTTGGTCTATAATTCTTTTCAAGGAGACATATAATGAAGATCAGATTAGCTGATTATGTAGCGAATTTTCTCGCAGATCACGGTGTAACAGACGTATTCAGTGTTGTAGGCGGAGGCGCCATGCATCTCAACGATGCCCTCGGCCACCACGATTCACTCAAGGTAACTTACAACCATCACGAGCAGGCTTGTGCTATCGCAGCCGAAGCTTATGCAAGACTCGATAACAAGATCGCCGCTTTATGCGTAACGACCGGCCCCGGCGGAACAAATGCACTTACAGGTGTCGTAGGCGGCTGGCTCGATTCCATCCCCATGTTCGTAATAAGCGGTCAGGTAAGATATGACACTACCGCAAGATATGCTCTTCAGTACACGGAGACTCCTCTTCGTGCCATGGGAGATCAGGAATATGACATCGTCAAGTCAGTAGAGCACATGACCAAGTATGCGGTCATGATCGAAGACCCCAAGATGATCAGATACGCTCTCGAGAAGGCTTGGCATCTTGCAACAACAGGAAGGCCCGGTCCCGTATGGATCGATATCCCCGTCAACTATCAGGGCGGCTATATCGAGACAGACGAGCTCGAAGGTTACGATCCTTCCGAGGATGACGCTAAGCTTCCTCCCGAGGTAACTTCCGATATCATCGATACAGTCATCGAGAAGATCAAGAATGCCAAGAGACCCGTATTCCACGCAGGTTACGGCATCCGTCTCTCCGGCGGTTATGAAGCATTCAGGAGCGTAGCAGAGAAGCTCAATATTCCCATCGTTACATATTGGAACGCTGTCGACCTCATCGAGGATGACAACTACCTCTACTGCGGCCGTGCAGGTAACATGGGTGACCGTCCCGGTAACTGGGCTATCCAGAATGCGGACCTTATCCTCGCAGTAGGTACGAGGATCTCCATCCGTCAGGTCGGATATAACTGGAAGACATGGGCTAGAGAAGCCGAGGTCATCATGGTAGATGTCGACAAGGCCGAGCTCAAGAAGCCCACTATCCACGTAGAGATGCCTGTATGGGCTGATGCCAAGGATTTCCTTACAAAGCTCGATAAGGCTTGCAGCGACAAGGTCTTCAACGGAACCGAGTGGCTCGAGACATGTAATTCCTGGAAGAAGAACTACCCCGTAGTACAGCCCAGGCAGCTCGAAGAGAACGGAAGCACAGCAAATGTATATGCATTCGTTAAGTACATGTCTTCCAAGCTTCCCGAGAATTCCCTTACGGCAGTATCCAACGGTGCCTGCTGCGTAGTAGGTAACCAGACATACGTTATCAAGAAGGGCAGCAGGATGGCTAACAACAGCGCCATCGCCAGCATGGGTTACGGTCTTCCCGCAGCTATCGGTACATGTATCGGCGGCGGAAGAAGAGAGACCATCTGCCTCGAGGGTGACGGAAGTATCATGATGAACCTTCAGGAGCTTCAGACCATCATCACTCTGAACCTTCCCATCAAGATCTTCCTTATCAACAACAACGGATATCATTCCATCAGGATCACACAGAATAACCTCTTCAAGGAGCATTGCAAGGTCGGTATCGGACCCGAGTCCGGTGACCTCTCTTTCCCTGAGTTCAAGAAGCTCGCTGAGGCATTCGGTTACAGATACTACAGTGCTTCCAGCAACGCTGACATGATGAAGACAGTAGACGAGGTACTTGCTCTCGACGGTCCCGTATTCTGCGAGATCTTCACCGATACTGCTCAGGTATGGGAACCTAAGAGCAGCACTAAGCGTCTTCCTGACGGAACACTCGTAAGCCCTCCGCTCGAGGATCTTGCACCTTTCCTTCCCAGAGAAGAACTGAAGAATATCATGATCGTTCCCATGATGGATGAAGAATAAGGAGATAAAGACTATATGGGTAATATCTATTTACTTGACTGTACATTAAGAGACGGCGGATACGTTAACGAGTGGCGCTTCGGTGAAGATACCATCAAGGGCTTCGGTAAGAAGATCGCCATGACAGGTATCAAGTTCTACGAGGTTGGCTTCCTGAAGGGTGATTCCTACGATCCCGATGTTGCGAAGTTCCCTACTGTGGAATCCTTCAAGAATGTCATCCTTCCCAAGTCCCCCGATCTTGTATACGTAGGAATGCTCGATATGAGTGCTCCCGTAGCGCTCGAGTCCATCCCTCCCTATGACGGATCCTCCATCGACATGATCAGGGTAATCTTCAAGAAGAACAAGGCTGATGAGGCTTATGTTTACTGTAAGAAGATCCTCGAGCTCGGCTATAAGCTCTCCGTTAACTTCGTAGGTACGGACTCTTATACAGACAGCGAGTTCATCAACGGAATCCTTCGCTTCAACGAGCTCCAGCCTGATGCCATGGCTATCGTTGATACATTCGGACTTATCAAGAAGAAGCAGTTCTTGAGACTCGTATATCTTGCAGACAACAACATGGCTCCCGGTATCGCTCTTTGCTACCACGGCCACAACAACCTCCAGCAGGCTTTCGGCAACGCCGAGTCTCTGGTAGAGCTCAATCTGAAGCGTGACGTCTGCATCGATGCTTGCGTATTCGGTATGGGCCGAGGCGCAGGTAACCTTAACCTGGAGCTTATCGCAGAGTACCTTAACGAGAATTACGATACGGAGTACAGGATCGAGCCCATGCTCCAGATCATGGACGAGTACTTGAAGGAATTCTATACCTCCAAGTTCTGGGGTTATTCACTTCCTCTCTATCTCTCCGCAAGCTGCCACTGCCATCCTAACTACGCTATCTATCTCGAGGAGAAGAACTCACTTACGGTCAAGTCCTTCAATGAGCTCCTCAACAACATCCCTGACAGCGACAAGGCTTCCTTCTCAAAGGAAAAGGCAGAGAAGTACTATCGTGAGTATCAGGAGAACTATATCGACGATAAGAAGACTGTAGACAGCCTTTCCGAGGCATTCGGCGACAAGGATATCCTTATCCTCGCTCCCGGTAAGAGCCTTAACGATAACAAGGATAAGATCGCCGCTCTTGCAGCCGATAAGGTTACCGTGGCAGTCAACTTTACAGGCGGCTCCTTTGCTCCCGACTTCGTCTTCTCCAGCAATATGAGAAGATTCGCCAAGATGATGGGCAAGACTGACGCCAAGACGATCATCACATCCAACATGAAGGAAGCTACAGGCGACTACGTAGTCAATTTCTCGAGCTACTCTTCAACAAAGCCCGAGATCATCGACAACTCCGCACTGATGCTCATGAAGCTTCTCATGGCTACGGGTGTAAAGAAGGTATTCGTTGCGGGAATGGACGGATATTCTGCAGTCAATACCACAGACTACTTCGATGCTAACCTCGACTATGACTTCTCTTCCGAGGCAGAGCTTCGAAATGAACTCATCTCAGCAGAGATCAGAGAGATAGGAAAGCATATGAAGGTTGAGTTCGTAACACCTACGAACTATGACATCTGATATCAGAAGGAGACCTGATTCTTGCCGTTACGCTTTGACTTATAGAGCTTTCTGTCGGCAAGGGATATGAGCTCAGCCATATCCATACCCTTCTCATAAGAGGATATACCGAGGGAGATCGTTACGGTCTCCCTTTTTCCGTCTCCGACATCTACCTGATTGGAGGATACATACTCTGCGATCTTCTTGGCGATACCGAGGCAGTGTACCTTGTCACAACCCTGGAGAAGGATCATGAACTCATCACCGCCTACTCTGAAGCATGTGTCGGTATTGCGGGCATGCTGCTTCATAGCGGCTGCCACGTGGCGTAATACGGCGTCTCCATGAGGCTGACCATACTGATCGTTGATGAACTTCATCTCGTCTACGTCGATGGCAACGAGAGAGAATGTCGTATCTGATCTTTCACTGTAGATATTGATGGTCTTCTCGAGGAGCTCGTAGAAATATGTTCTGTTATAAAGGCCGGTGAGGTCATCTACTCTTGCCAGCGTCTGAACCTTCTTATAGGACTTCTCCAGTTCCTTGGAGATATTTCTCCTGTCGGTTACATTGCGGGACATTCCCCATGTTCCTATGATCTGACCCTCGCTGTTGAACAAAGGGTACTTGGATGCGAGATAGTATTCGGTGCGCAGTCCTTCGCGCTCCAGGGTTTCTTCGATACCGAGGATCGGCTTGCCTGTCCTCATGATCTCGAGTTCCTTATCTCTTGCCTCCTGGGCAAACTCTCTGGGGAAATAATCAAAGTCTGTCTTACCGTAAAGAAGTGCCGGATCGTCAACGCCCAGCTGCTTTGCATGTTCCAGTGAATTCCAGAGGAATCTGGATTCAGTATCCTTGAAATAAATGGTGTCAGTGGCGTACATCCTCAATGTATCGAGGACCAGTGCGTCAAGTTCACTCTTCTCTTCACTGCTCATATTCTTAGGATCAAGGTTTAACATAGCTGACCTCCTTAAGAACTGCAAAGTTAATTAATTTTAACACTTGAAAAAGAAAAAAAGCAAATCAGATGGCAGGAAGCTCCAGTACGATGGAGAACATCTCACCGTCGTATTCGGCTCTTATCTTGCCGTTCATGGCCTCGGTGAGTTTCTTTGCGACAGAAAGGCCGATACCGCTGGAAGATACATGTCTCGAATTATCCGCTTTGTAGAAACGGTCGAAGACCTTCTCGGGATCCGGTATATCGTTCTCCCTGACACCGTTGCTTACGGTCAGGAGTACGTTCTTATCGTCCGTAACGGAAGGCTTGAGCTTTATCTCGACCTTGGAATCTCCGTGAACCAGGCAGTTCTTTACCAGGTTCTGCATGATCCTCTTGATAGACTGCTCATTACCTATTACGGTAAGGTTCTCGTCGATATCGATATTGGGAGTAAGACCCGCATTCTCGAAGTCATCAAAATAGGAGAAAAGGGTATGCATGATGATCTCGGAGATGTTGAGGGATTCGAGCTGCACCTGGTAGTTGACGTTGGATACCTTGGTATAGAAGAACATCATCTCCAGTATCTCGCCCAATGAGTCTATTCGTTCGCTGATGATACGCCTGTATCTTGCCTGCTCCTCGGGATCTTCAGAGCCCTCCAGGAGCTCAAAATAACCCTTAAGGGACGTAAGGGGCGTTCTTATGTCATGGGACATATTGGTAAGGGTATCCTTGATCTCCTTGTCCTGCTTAAGTACTTCCTGCTCCTTGGCGCTGGTCGTATCGATGATATAGTTGATATCCTTGGCCAGACGGGACATGGTCCTGGACTTACCGTAGAAGGATACTCTCTTGTTGGTATCATTTCGAGAGATAAAGTGTACCTGGTCGCGCAGATTCTTTATCTGACTCAAGTTATTGACGAGCATCAATACAAGAGCCACACATACTACTGTCAGTACGATAGTAAGAAGCTGCCAGATCAAACCTCTATCCTCCTTCCCGCCGCTACGGCTGCTACGATAAAGATTATAGCAAAAGGAATGGAAGTAATGGCTAATAATGTCATGGGTGTCATGCCCATATCGGTTCCGCACGCATAGACGATCAAGGCCTGACTTGGGGATTCCAGTGAACCCAGGATATGGGAAACAGAAACCGCTTCCGGATTATCGCCCAAATGGAGATTCAGATAGAGGGAAGTTGCCATGAAGAGAACAAACTGAAATATCTGGATCCCGAGCGCAGAGGCAAATACCGTGACGGCACTCCTCAAGAAGTGTGACAGAGCATACCCTCCGAGAATACAGAAGAATATCCTGCAGAATACGAACAGTGTACAGAGTACGAATGTGATATTGTTCATGTCGAGTAAACTGACACTGTCTACATATCTGCCGGTGACATAAAGATACGCCATGATGGCCGCGGAACCAGTGGCGGCTATAAGGAGCAGCACCACCATGTCAGCCAGGAAGAGCTTAAACCTGCTGCTTATGACTCCGTTAACGTTATAGTAGATCCTGTTCTTATAGAAAGATGTGGTAGTAAGCACGACCGATATTCCCATCATAAGAGCAAACATGCTCGCCAAGAACTGAATGGCAAAAGCCTGCAAAGATAAGGAGATCTCTTCAGTAATAGATGCGGGATCAGCTACGATCGCCAGCTCCAACTTAAGGAACAGATCAGCAAGAATACATAAAAACAAAGTCACGATGACCGAAGCCATCGCCGACTTGTTCTTGATATATCTTATGAGTTCCATATGAAAGAGGTTGGAGAACATTCTTTAGCCGATATCCTTCTTCTTTATGATCCAACACGAGCTGAATATCGATGCGGCGGAATATATGAAGGAGCATATGAGCGCTCTTAAGACATCCTTGCCCGGCGAATCGAGAGTCAAAGTCTCGGCATTTTGAGTCAGCGTGTAATTGATCAGACTGAAATCATCAGGAAGCTCGCGGAATACATACTTCAGGAGCATCGTACAAAGCGAGAGTCCTATGGATAAGAATCCCATGGAGAGAAGCACTCCGACCGTAAGGGAAGCTGCGGTATTTCTCGTAAAGCTCGCTACCGCTGCGATAACTGCTGAGAAAGCAAATGAGATGATGAACGACACCAGCGTATATCCCAATACCGCCGAATCCAGATTCCATGTTACCCCACCGGTGAAGAGTGCATCCAGAAGAGCCGTGAACAGGAATGTTGCCGCCAGCAGTATCACCGAATACACGGCGATGACCGTAAGTCTTGCGAAGAACAACGTCGCACGGCAGCGATTGCTCACGATAAGGTTCTTATCGTATCCGTTCTTATATACTGCTCCCAGGAAAATACCTGTAAAGATAGCTACTGAAAGGATATGGAACGAAGATGAAGTGATGAGAGCAAAGAGTGTAGGCATATCTGCGTCGTAGAACATTCCATCACCCCACAGGTCGCTCAAGGATCCGTACTGGGGCTCAAGTATGCCCTCCTCACCAGTCTCATCGTCAGTTATCGTAACAACAGTAGAAGATATGAACTGCTCATCGTCTGCTTCCTCTCTCGAGATGGAAGCTCCGCTGTTGAAACCCATATTGAAGGCCTCTGACATTCCTTCCGCGGAATAGCCTTCCTCGCTCAACTCATATACATCGTCCTGAGTCATGCCGAAGAAATCCAGCTTGGTAAAGATCATGATCTGGAAGAAGGTCAGGAAGAAAAGGCAGATCAGCAATACATATACGCACTTGAGCTTAGATGCTCTGTATGCCTCCGATTTAAGAAAATGAAGATACATGAATGCCACCTCACCTTAATCCGCCGGCAGCAGTGCCGGTAAGCTTGATGAAGTATTCCTCCAGATCCGAAGACTGGACCCCGATGGACTCCACGGGGATACCTGCCTTAGCTATCTCCATATTGATTGTTGATATATCCTCGAGGCGCTCGAAGATGTATATGGTCTGGTCGTCTATCGCCTGATAATCACCGAATCCGTTTGCATCGAGAACGGGAAGTATCTGCGAAGTATTCTTAGCCTTGATAACGATCTTGTCCCTGCACTTGAGCTTAAGGTCCTCAAGTGTGGACTCCTCTAAGATCTCACCGTTATTGATGATCGCATAATCCTTGGCGAGCTTGGCCAGCTCTTCCAGGATATGGCTGGAGATGATGATCGTTATGCCCTTCTCTTCGTTGAGCTTTAAGAGCATCTCTCTTATCTCTACGATACCCTGGGGATCGAGTCCGTTGATGGGCTCATCCAGTACCAGGAGGTCGGGCTCACCTACGAGTGCCAGTGCGATACCGAGTCTCTGCTTCATACCGAGAGAGAACTTGCCGGCCTTACGCTTTGCGACTTCGGCAAGGCCTACGAGCTTGAGCTTATCCATGATGTACTCATTATCGCCGATACCATATGCGAGGCACTTGAGCTTTATATTGTCATATGCCGAAAGGTTGGGAAGAAGAGCCGGCGCCTCTATGAGCGCGCCGATACGCGAATATGCATCCCTCTGGTCTCCGTCAAATCCGCTGTACTTGAACGAACCGGAAGTAGGGGTAGCCATACCCGTGATCATCTTCATTATAGTGGTCTTACCTGCACCATTCTTACCTATAAGACCGTAGATAGTACCCTTCTTTATGTGAAGGCTTACCGAATTGACGGCGGTTACCTTCTTATACACCTTGGACAGTTCATCAGTGACCAAGAGCATTTCATCCATAACATTACTCCTTGATAATTAACGTCAGCTTACCAGATACTGCCATTATCTATGGCAATATTTCAATCATCGCTAACAAAACATAAAGAAAGGATTAAGATTTGGTCTTTACGAGACGGAATCCGATACCCCAGATGGTGTCGATATATTCGTCGGGAGTGATCTTCTTGATCTTGGACCTGATGTTGCTGATATGAACATTGATGGTCTTATCCTCACCGATATAGCACTCATTCCACGCATACTCGAAGATCTCCTGCTTGGAGAAGACCTTGTTGGGATAGAGCATGAAAAGCTCCAGGATCTTATACTCCTGTCTTGTGAGCATCAGGTCCTTTCCGCAGAGAGTAGCTTCGAAAGTATCCTTATTGAGGACCAGGTCCCTGTATTCGAGAGTGCACTTCTCTTCAGCCTGCTCACCGCCGATATCGGACAGGTGACGAAGCTGAACGTCTACTCTTGCAAGAAGCTCCTTTACCTCGAAAGGCTTAGCAAGGAAGTCATCCGCACCCATGGCAAGAAGGTCTACCCTTGAGTCGAGCGAAGATTTGGCGGATACGACGATGATCGGTACCTTGGAATTCTCCCTGATGGTCTTTGTAAGTGTCTCACCGGTCATACCGGGCATCATGAGATCGAGTATTACAAGATCGAACTTGTCGTTCTTAAAGTTTAAAAGGCCCTCCGTACCGGAATAAGCCTGAACGCAATCCATTCCATGCTTCCTGAGTGAATCGTAGATCAGGTTGTTGATATCGGAATCATCCTCTACGACTAAGATCTTAGCTCTTTCATTATTCATCTGAATCTTCCCCCATGTCGATATTGATAGGCTCAGCATCCGAAAGGGTATACTTGAACCCGTCTTTTCTCATTATATCCAGAAGAAGGTCAGGCTCAAAAGCGCACGCAGTGTACACTCCGGCCCTCTTCCACTTCTCGGTACATAATAGTTTAACACCGCCCGCCAAGGCAAGTGCATCGTAGAAAGAGTTGACATTTATACCGTTCTTCTCCCTGCACTCCTCGTTATCCATGGCTGCGCAGGCCATGACACATCTGGGTGCTCCGTCCTTGATACCGGATACGAACACTCCTGCGGCACTCTTACCCGTTATCTCCTCCGAGTCGGACGGTACGGGCATCACCTTACAGAGAAAATCTATAGGTGCGATCTTGACTCCCTCTATCTCAACGGGAACATCAGACAGCATTCCGGCATCCCTTAAGGTGTCGATCATAGCCGTTGACTTTCTTCTGAAAGGAGCAAAATATCTTACGTTTGGAACCTCGGGGATCTCCTTGAGGAAATCCTCGACGATAGGGTTGTTCAGCATATACATAGTGCGCACGCCAACATCGGGGATCTCGCGCTTTATCTTCATGGATAGAGGCTCGACCTCATCAGCGGCACCGTTCCTGATGCACACAGCCTTCTCTTCCTTGGCCTTGTACTCCACGGAATTGAGAAGCTCCTTGATATTGGAAACCGCGACCGAGCTCTTGAGGTTTATCTCGAATATGTTGGCCTCTTCCGTTTTATCCAAACGGCTCTGAGCAGCGCTTCTTGCCAGTGATGTTATAACTGCGGGATTAAGGCTGCATCCTGCTATCGCAGTGAGCCCCTTGGTCCTGAAGTCGGAGAAGAGCTCGAACTGCTGGGACAGGAAATCCTTCCTCTCCCAATCGACAAGGGTCATGTCGATATAATCGGCTCCCTGGAAGAGAGCGATCTTCATTACCTTCATGGTAAGTTCGGGCTTCTCGAGATTTACGATGATGTCAGGCTGGATAATGGAGAGCATCATCTTGGTGCCCGCTTCATTATTGACATCTGCTCTTGCGGTAGTGATCCTTACGGGAAGGTTGGCATATTTCTTCTTCAGAACGTCACAACAGGCCTTGTCGCCTGAAGCCAGACAGATCTCTGATGCATACCTGGTATCCGAACATAAGATACCGAGGACCGCATCGGCAACCTCATTACAACCGAAAATAAGAATCTTCTTCATTATCCGCAACACCCTTTAAGCACAAACTCTTCTACGATTGTAACATTGTTAATGACAAAAAAGAACAGCCGCGAGGGCTGTTCTTCAAGAAAATCATAATATTTTGCCGTAGGGGTCCGGTTTCTATTTCTCGCTCTCAAAAGACTTGCTGGCACCCTTGTAGTCTTTCTCGTCCAAAGGAAGGAAAGCATTAAGGAAGATACCTACGAGAGCACCGATGGCAAGACCTGACAGAGAGATCGTTACCGAACCGATACTGAAGGAGATCGCACCGGAATAATTGACGCCGATGGACAATCCGAGGATCAGGGCTGCGATGATGATATTGCGGCTCCTGCTGAAGTCAACCTGATTCTCTACTACGTTACGGACACCGACAGCGGAGATCATACCGTAAAGGACAATGGAAACTCCTCCAATGGTCGCAGCCGGCATGGAAGCGATGAGAGCGGCAAACTTAGGCGAAAAGGATACGATAGCGGCACAGCATGCGGCGATCCTGATTACCCTGGGATCATATACCTTGGTAAGTGAGAGAACACCCGTGTTCTCTCCGTATGTCGTATTGGCGGGAGCACCGAAGAGAGATGCGAGTACGGTAGCAAGACCGTCGCCCATAAGCGTCCTGTGAAGTCCGGGATCTTCGATGAAGTTACGCTCCGTCGTAGATGAGATAGCGGAGATATCACCTATGTGCTCTACCATGGTAGCAAGAGCTATAGGCATGATGGTCACGAGAGATGTGACGATAAGGGATGTATCCGGAGCCTTGAATATGGCAAATACGGATCTGTCCATATCGAAGGGAAGTCCGATCCATGCTGCCTCCTTGACGGGAGTAAAGTCAACGAGTCCGAAGGGAAGAGCTGCGATATAAGATACGATAACACCTAAGATGATGGGAACAATCTTGATCATGCCCTTACCGAAGATATTACAGATGATGACTACCAGGATCGCGAGAAGAGCGACTGCCCAGTTGGTCTTGCAGTTATCGATAGCGGAGGATGAGAGCGTAAGTCCGATCGCAATGATGATGGGACCTGTTACGATAGGCGGGAAGAATCTCATTACCCTCTTCTGACCGAAGGCCTTGATGAGCGCGGCCAGAACAAGATAGAGAAGACCTGCGGCGGCAACACCTAAGCATGCATAGGGAAGAAGTTCCTTCTCACCGTTTGGTGCGATAGCTGCATATCCTCCGATAAATGCAAAGGAAGATCCCAGGAATGCGGGAACCTTACCCTTGGTAAGGAAGTGGAAGAGCAACGTTCCGAGTCCTGCGAACAGGAGCGTTGCCGATACGGAAAGACCTGTCAGTGCAGGTACGAGGACGGTAGCTCCGAACATGGCAAACATATGCTGTATTCCGAGCACGAACATCTTGGGATAACCGAGCGTTCTGGCGTCGTATATCGCCTCTTTGTTTTGACTCATAACTTACCTCCTTGGAAACTGTTTTTCACACTAATTCCACTATAGCACAACAAGGCAAAAAACAACCGCGCCGTTCAAATAAAACGACGCGGTTCCGATAAGTCATGAAGCTGTTGTCAATCGTCTTCCGAGAGCGCGTACATAAAGCCCGTGAACAGGACAAGGCATACCGCGATTATCATCAGATAAAAGCCGAACGAATACGAATAAGTCCTGTCTACGATAGTATCGGCATTTGTTCCGAACACACCGGAGATGATGGTATCTACAGCCTGGGTCGTGTAGTCGGTCCTTGTACCGGTAAATGATGTGTACCACAGGATACCGCCTCCCGACAGAGCCGCCAGCGTACCGACGATCGCACCGCCCTGCTTATAGCCTACGAGTGCGATGATGCAGCATGCTACTGCCAGCATCAATACCAGAAAGCCGGGCAGCGACGGCATCAGCTTGGTGTAGAAAGTCTCCTTGGCGCCACTTTGCTTTGTAGCTACCATCTTGACGATGGGAAGAAAGCAACATACCGACAATAACAGGCCGCTGAAGAAGAACAGCCAGCCCTTAAAGCGTGCTTGTGTCATATTTGATTACCCCTCTATTCCTAAAATATCTTAATTATAGAAGAGTTATCGGGTGTTATCAATAGTATTTCAAGCAGCTGTCATCGACCTTCTCGGGTGTCGCAAAACCCGTACAGCTCATTGTGAATCGAAGCTCATTATTGACCTTGGTGATAAAGCTCTTTACGCCCTCGATACCGTTCTCCTCCAACGAAGGCAGCATGGATCTTCCTACAGCCGCGGCATCTGCTCCCAGTGCCAGAGCCTTGTATACATCAGAACCGCTCTCTATACCGCAGTCTACTATGATCTTCATGTCACGTCCTATAAGCGCCGCCTTTATCTCGGGAAGCACCATCATGGGCGGGACGGCATAGGGAAGCCTTCCGTGATGGTGGCTCACGATTATGGCCGCTGCACCGAGGTCTGCGCATTTCATCGCATCCTCAACGCTTAATACTCCCTTCACTACAAACGGGAGCTTCGTGGACTCTATATAAGATCGCAGCATCTCTGAGGTCTGCACTGCCATCTCCTCGCCTATTACCACATCCGCTCCATTCTCGCCGAAGATGTGATCTATATCCATACCGATACCGAAGGCTCCGACAGACTCCGCGAACTGCATCTGATCCCTTACCTTGCCGTTATCAGCATAGGGCTTTACTATCCTTACGGTCTTGGCTCCCGTTTTTATGATCTTCTCGAACATATCGTTCTCCATCATGCCGACAAAGTTCAGGATATTCAGCTCCTTTGCGGCTGTGGAATATTCCTCGAGTCCCGTCAGATCTCTTCCCTTGAAGCTCTTAAGATGCGAGAAGGCAGGTGTCATGACGGGAGAGCTGAACTCCTCGCCGAAGATGGTGATCTTTGTATCCGCGATAACGGAATCTATGAGGCGCTGCTCTATAAGGATGCTGTCCATATAGCGCGCCGTTATGAGATTGGCATCAGATGTTCTCTTATATTCCATTTAGTACCTCCTTCAGGTAGTTCATATACTTTATATAATCTTCGTCCGTATCTAAGTGCTCGAGTATTATCGGCATATCCTTGTCGATGGCATTCATCTTCTCCGCGTAGTAACGTATGGGGTACTCGCCCTGACCCGGAGCACATTCCTCCAGCTGCAGCGTATAATCCTCCTTGAGATGGATATCCTTTATGTGACAGCTTCGGATACGGTCTCCTAAGAGAGATACGCATCTGTCTATGAAGGCTTCGGGCTCGAAATACCTCTCGGCAGAGTTGGTCATGTTGATGATATCCATATGCACCGCGAAATGCTCCCTCTTAACTTCCTCTATAAGACGAAGATAGTCCTCGGGACCCGTCGGTACCATCCAAGGCATAGGCTCTATGGTAAAGTACGTATTCGTAACTTCAGCCCTGTCTATCACTTCCTGCACCATGGATACGATCTCACGCCTCATCCCGGAAGTGAAGTTCTCCTTATAGCCTCCGTCCCATCTGCTTCCCGTAGTACCTGCCACATTGACGGCGCATCGAGCACCGAGGCGGTCTGCGAGCTTTATCTGACCTACTATATAATCCCTGTTCCTCTTCCTCTCATCGGGATCCGAAGAAAGAGCATTACGCCAGATTCCTACTTCCGCGATCATAAGATCGTTCTTCGAAGCTTCCTGTCTGTATTGCTCTATAAGATCCTCGGGATCGTTACAGGATAATGGAAATACAAGTGACCTGCATCCTAAAGCGACTTGGGTTTGTGCCCACTCTTCGGGGCTGTTATGACTTAAAGGGGAAGATGTTCCGAGTCTCATAAGGTTCTCCTTTGAAGTTGATAAGAAGATTGTACTTTAAAAACCGGACATAAAGATCGCCCGATCCTTATCGATCGGGCGAATGATATGCTTTAACTGACGGGAATGACAAATAACTTACGAATCATGCTTCCCGATACAATTTATCCGCGCTTCCACCAGGGCTTCTTCCTCTTAGCTTCTTCTTCGAGGCGCTGCTTCTCGAGCCTGTCCTGCTCCTCAAAATACTTGTGATAGTAATCTACGTTTTCCAGGATATCGTTAAGCTGATCGGATGTAAGGCCGACCTGCTGACGTATCTGAACATAGTTCGTAACGCCTGAATCTACTAATTTCTCGACTGCATCAAATTGAAATCTGCTGATCATCTTCCCCAAATCTCACCGCTTAGCGCGTTGTCCTTTGCTCAACTTCTATAATCATTATAATTGCGCCCGGAACTTGATGGATTAACAATTTGTAAAATGATTACGGCAAAAATTTCATATTCTTGTCTTCTCTCTTGAGATCAGGACTATGGCCGACGGCAGCATGACAGCTAAGGTGAGCATGACAAACGGAACCTGAGCCATGGGATGGATAAGGCTTAACAGCGACGGTATGAACGCACAGTAAAGATTCGACAGCGAGTGCAGTATGATCGCAGGCAGGAGCTTCCCCGTCCTTATAGTCACATATCCCCATACAAGTCCTAATGCAAATGTATAGAGCATCTGGGGAAAGCCCTGAGAGAACACGTGAGGTATGGCAAAGAGTACCGCGGAGCAGATGACGGATCCCGCTGTCCCAAGACAGGTCAGGCGCTCCAATACGAACTTCCTGAAGAGAAGCTCCTCAAATACAGGGTTAAAGACAAGAAGGAGAACTATATAGAACCACAACCGCCCGAACAGCTGCTCGGAAGGTATCCCTCCTATATCTAACCCTAAGATCTTACAAACAATATTCCCGGCTACTATACACGGGAACGAAAGCCCCGTCTGTATAAGAAAGAACTTGCCTATCGTCACTGCCGATACCTTACCTTCAGATCTTCCCGTCACGGGGGTCTTCTTCATGCCGATGACGGCCATACAGAACAGCATAAGCCCAAGTGTATATGGCAGCACCATCGTTCTTAAGATGATACTTGCCATCTCGGGAAGCACTCCTTCGAGCAGGGGGGCCAGAAGTTTCCCGCCGACAAACGTTACCGAGAACCAGAGCGCTACGGCAACGGTCATTCTCAAGACAGTAATAACATTATTCCTCTTCATCTCCTGTATGCTCCTTAAGAAATTCCTTGAGAGCATCATTCATCTGATCGGTATCTTTCTTGCTCAAAAGATAGAGGACAGTCTGCAGGACGAGGAACGTACCCAGGAAGATGCCTCCCGCCAAGAGGAGATACCCGGGATCAGGTCCGCCGAACATCAGGCTTACCGTTACCAGTGCTATGACAAGATAGAAGGGCGCGAATATGAAGTTCTTCAGTACATGAGGTCTGGACAGCGCCCATCTGCTTCGATCGATAAGGAGCCTTAAGAAAGTGAGTGTTCCTACCGCCACGGATTCTCCCAGTACAAGGAGATTCTGCTGCGGGGTTATAAGGTTACCGTCGATCAAGGATCCGATCGAGAAGAAGATGATGCCCGCAATAAAGCAGACGGAAGCTACGATCGATGCCCTTGCTATATTCTTCTTAAGCATATCACTCATCGTCTGCTTCCTCCCTTCATCCCTATGGCAGCCTTGAGATCATTTACATAGTTACGGGATACGATAAGATACTCTCCGTTCCTCAGAAGGAGCTTTACTCTCCTTGCATCTTCGGGAGCTATAGACCTTATGGACCTGATGTTCACGAGCGTGCTCTTGGATATCCTTACGAAGCATCTGTCCTTCAGCCTGTCTTCCAGCTCATAAAGAGTATTCCTGACCTTGCAAGCATCATCCTTTCGGTAGACGAATACACCTCTGTCCACAGCTTCGACATAGAGGATCTCGGATGCATATATGATCTCCGTATCACCTCTGTCGTTGATGCCTGTTATAAGGTCGGAAGAAGAGTTGACCGTGCGGATAAGATCTTCTACCTCACGATCCTTCGTGCGGTATCTTATCTCCACTTCCGTCTCTTCGATATCGGGCTTCTCCCGCAAAAATAATCTCATTACTGCCTCCTTCGGGAGCATTATCTGTCACATGGCTTAAGCTTACAACAAAATCCGTATGAGAGGTACAACAGAAGGAATAAGAAGTACAAAAGAAGCAGCCGCGGCATTCGCGACTGCTCCCTGTTTGTCTTTATCTTGTATATATATCAGCCTACTGTCTTTCCGTTTTCCAGGATGACAGTCCTCGTACCGTACTCGGCACACTTCTCGGAGTGGGTTACCTGAAGGAATGTAAGTCCCTTCTCCTTGTTGAGCCTACTGAAGAGTTCCATTATCTCCTTGCTGGACTTGGAGTCGAGGTTACCCGTGGGCTCGTCAGCCAGGATGATCTTGGGGTTGCCAAGGACCGCTCTTGCTACGGCTACTCTCTGCTGCTGTCCTCCGGAAAGAGTCGAAGGCATTGCCTTTCGCTTCTCCGTAAGGCCGGTGATCTCAAGTATCTCATCAAGGTCCTTCTTGAGCTCCGACTTCTTCTTGCCGTTTATGGTCTGAGGAAGAAGGATATTGTCTTCTACATTGAGGTTCATTACAAGGTTATAGAACTGGAATACAAATCCCATGTTCTTGAGCCTTAAGTCGGAGAGAGCCCTATCCTTGAGCTTACCGATATCCTGACCGCAGAGGGAGATATTGCCCTGGAAGTTCCTGTCCAGGCCTCCTATAAGGTAAAGGAGCGTGGACTTGCCTGAACCAGACGCACCCATAAGGGATACGAACTCGCCTTCCTCTACCTTGAGGCTCGCACCGTCCAATACCTGGTTCAGGTTGCCGTTCTTACCGAATGTCTTACTTACGTTATCTACTTCAATTATCGTATTCATGTTATGCCTCCAAATGGGATTATTCGTACTTGATCTGCTCGGAGATCTTCATCTTCTTAAGGTTCTTTATGGGGAAGAGTACCGTCAGTGTGAAGACTAATGTCAACACCACAAAGAAGATAAGACTCCTCTTATAGTCGATATCCATATCCAGCGAGAAGAGCTCGGACTTGTCGAAAGCCTTGGCTACGACAGTAAGAAGGAAGGTTCCCAGAGCCACTCCTATACTTGTAGCGGTAACGGAAGTGATAAATACTTCCTTGAAGAGGATGCCCGATAATGTGCTCTTGTTCATGGAAGTAGAGAGCAGTACCGCACATTCCTTCTTTCTTCCTTCGAAGCCGATAATGAGATTACTGATAACACCGATGGCTGTCATGCCGATAGCTATGGTGATGATCGTGTTGATAACGGCATCGATCACCGCGCCGTTAGTCTTATTCTCCTCGGCAAGTTTTGTTGTCGTCTTTACAGATGCGTACGAATCCGTGCCGTATGTCTCCATGATATCCTTGACGCTGTCGGGATCGTCGCAGCATACAAGGAGAGCAGAAGGACGGTCGCGATAGATGGCGATGTATTCATCCTGAGACATTATGACAGTCTCGATACCTTCATCGGAGATGTCGTCTACTATTGCCGTTACCGTGAACTCTCTCTTGACGGGAAGGACATTGTCGGGGTCGAATACCAGGTTGATGGTATCGCCTACTTCTACTCCCTTCCTTGCGGCATATCTCGTATCGAGAACGATACCGCCCGTAGGGATGCTGTCGGGCAGTCCCTCAAATTCCGTATAGTACTTATATCCGCCGTCGGGAAGAGCGTAAGCATATGCAAGGTTAGTAACATCTTCGCCTTCTACGGCCAGATAGATAGCCTGTCTGTAGATAGCCTCAGTATCGGTAACTCCTTCTATATCCTCGACATAGGAGTAGTACTTCATGGGTTCGGTACACTCAGCTACCACATCGCATGTATAAGGGATATCGGGATTGATACCAAAGAGGATATTTGCAACTGCTACGACTACTACGCACATAGCGGATGCAGTCGCTGCCAGCACGCCGCTTCCGACCGTACTCTTTCTGGAGATCGCCTCTACGGCTGCAAGATCCCATCTGGAATTACCGGTCTTCTCACATATCTTCCTTATGGCAAGAGTCACATACTTTAAGATCCTGGGGAAGAGCAGCGCCAATGCTCCGATAGA
This sequence comes from Oscillospiraceae bacterium, assembly GCA_900176545.1. Classification (GTDB taxonomy): domain Bacteria; phylum Bacillota; class Clostridia; order Saccharofermentanales; family Saccharofermentanaceae; genus Saccharofermentans. The sequence continues at coordinate 34,786 of FWXP01000002.1, read as the reverse complement.
TGCGAGAAGACATGCGATGGCTGTTCCCAGGTTCTTATTGAATATTACGCAAAGGGCAGCGACCGCAGTAAGGATGAGACCGATGATAAGCGAAGACTTTCCGAATCTGTAAGCCGTATCCCTGTTATCGAAGATGATGTCTCTTATAGATGTCTTAAGCGCACGAAGGATAGCCTTCAGAGGAATAAGACACTCGATAACGACAGCGAAGATGATGACTCCCGCGATAAGGACCTTGGAAAGGCCGGGGATCTGGATACCCATTGACTTGACGGCATCTGTTCCCATGATCTTATCAAGGGCGATATCTCTTAAGATGGAATAGATGATAGCAGCGGGCACCGCACCCAAGATCGCATAGAGGATATTCTCCAGAAGGAGGATACCTGCAGTACGGCCGCTGCTCATACCGAGGCTTCGAAGAGTACCGATATATGACATCCTCTCACTTACGATCCTGTTGCAGATGGAAGACGTAACGAATATTACGAGCAATACCGTCGCCGCAAAGAGAAGGTAGAAGATGAGCTCGAATTCGGTAACGACCTTCATGAAAGCATCATTGATGAACATATCGGTGATACCGATACCGGGATGCTGTGCTTCGATAAGATCCTTGCCCTCTTCGATCTTTGAATCGTCATGGATATCTATAAGGACGATATCCGTTGTCCTGTAGCCGCAGGATAATATATCCGAAGTCTCTCTGGAAGCTACGGCCGAATAACCCGTAAGGAGAGGATTCTTATTGTCCTTCGGGAATACTCCGGCGATAGTAAGCTCCACTTCGTTCTCGGCTCTGTCATGTACTACATACGTATCACCGACCTTGTAGCCGAAGTCCTCTGCAAATTCATTTGTGACGTAGATCTCACCTTCCTTGAGGTCGATGTGATCTAAGAATTCCATATCGACCGCTTCGTCGATATCCATACCGTAGATATACAGGGAATCCGTAGTAACATATGCGTACTCACCGTCGATGGGCTTATAGAGCATCTCGCTGTCGGTAGTTATATTGAGCCTGTCGGATTCGGGGAATCCTTCGGGGAGTTCTGTAAGATCCCTTCCGTCGGAATATACCATTATGTCTGCTCTGGATACGCTTCCGTAGAAGCTCTCTACGACTCTGGGGATGATGCCTCCCATATCAAAAGAGATAAGTGCGCTTATGCAGCACATAAAGATCGTAAAGGTAACAAGGAGCGTACGGAAAGGCTTCCCGATAATGTTCTTGAGTGAATTCTTAAGTACAATGTTCATCTTTTACGCCACCTCATCAATACCATCTTGAGATCCTGTTCTCGGGTGCGATATACATACCGTCACCTTCGGAAACATCGTAGGTCTCATAGAAAGCTTCGTTAGTGCTTAAGATAGCATTTACCCTTACCATCGCAGGGCTGTGAACATCGTAAGCAAGACTATCTACGATATTGTCATCTGTGGTCTTCTCACACCAGATCCTCGCGTAATTCTCGAAGAGGAGAACGAGCTGCTCCTCGTTCTCGCAAAGAGATGTTATGCACTCCATGGCTCCGAGATCCGCATAGTTCTCACCGAGCGTAAGCTCTCCGTCAACATGGTATACACCGAATACGGTGAAGTTGTCCTCGAAGTAGGATACAGCCTGATCGTAGCGGTCAAGGAGAGTCTGCATATCGTCGTCGGGGATCCAGGAAGGATCGTACTCGCCGGCAGCGTTAAAGAGGATACAGTTGCTGTCGAAAGCATGTCCCATCTCATGAGCGATGACCATGCCAAGACCTCCGAGATTCGTGTAGTAATCAGCATCTACATCAAAGAAGGGAGCGTTCATGATGGCAACAGTAATGGTGATGTTATTGAAGGAAGGCTGATAGCATGCATTGAATGTCTGCATCTGCATCATGACCTCGTCTCTTGAGAGCTCATCACCGAACTTTGTGATCATCTCATTCTGCTGGTGTCTTGTATAGCTCAGGCAGTACTCATAGTAGTTGCTTCCGGTAACATCGCAGTACTCGGAAGGGTCATGCCTTTCGACGTTCATACCCGTAACGTATACGATGTTATCGAGCTTTAAAAGGAGCTCTTCCCTCGTGCTCTCACTGAGCCATTCGGCACCGGATATCAGGGCCCTGTATCCTTCCCTTATATCGTCACACATAGACCTTAAAGCTTCGTCCGCCTCTTCGGTGTAATACTGCTCAACATATAAGGGATCAGTCTCGGAAGAGAACTCATAGACTATCTCATCCATAGCCTGCTCTTCCTTGGAGTTATAGTCCCTTGAGATATAGCCGCCGAGCTCGGGATAATGAGGAGCGATATATCTTGCATACTGAAGGTATAACCTTCCGAGCTCCACCGCCTTGATCTCCTCGATGTTATCGTCGATCAAGATCTCATTTAATGCTTCAAGCTGACCTAAGTCGCTCAGGGAATATTCATTGATAAGTGATGTATCGAATCCGATATCGGAGAGATAACCCTCAAGATCGATATTGGACAATACCTCCTCTATCTGATCTGCAGGATAGAGCGCGATATATTCATAGCTCATGGGATCGTCGATGACTTCCATGTCCGTAGCCGTATAAAGATCGAGCGTAAGATACGCAAGATCGGATGAATTCTCATCTACGATATCGAGATCCTCTTCGCAGGTCAGCATGATGACCTGGGCATTTGTCTTGACTGTATCGAAGGAACTGTCGCCATCCCTTATGGCAGTAAAGGATACGCCGAGCATATCGTTGATCTGAGCGATATGCATCACCATCTCCTGAGGCGCAAAGGGATTGACGTCAGGAGCTACGTTAAGAAGGCTCGAGACACCGTAATCTCTTACGAGCTCGGCATCTATCGCCAGGATCTCATCTACCGTAGAGGCATTATCGATCCGCTCGATGATCTGCTCGAGATCCTCGGGGATATCCTCGTTCTCAAAATCGTAATCCATATAAAGATCATAAGCGGTCTTTATTATGTCCTCTTCACTTCCTGCCTCATATCCGCTTCCTGCGATGACATCACCTACGATGCCTTCGAGCTGGTCGTTGATCATCTCGGACCTGAAAGCCTGACCTGCGACAACAGAGCCGTATTCGAACTCAGCGTTATCGAGCGTTTCCTGATTGACATACCTGTAGAAGTCATCCTGAGGTCTTGCCGGTCCGAGATCCGTTACTTCTGACTCAGACGGATCTGTCGCCGCCTGATCCGTTAGCGCGGTGCATCCGGTGACGGCAGAGAGCAGCATAGCTGCTGTTAGGGTTATACCTGCGATTCTTTTCATACATATCTCCACAAAACTTGGTTGATGTGAATCAACCGATTTCACACCGATATACTAACCGTTAAGCTTTAAAGATATGTCAATCGAAGTTAAAGAAAATGATAAGATACGAAGTCTCAAGTTTCCCTTATGAGGGAAGTCCGTTTATGAGCACATAGATAACAAAGATTATGAAGTCTATTCCCACGAGAGTCGCAAGTCCTATAAGGGCATACTTAAGGAAGCACTTTACCTTCTTGCCGTTATTCTCTGTGAGTACCTTCTGATCCAGGACGTCCCCTATGGTCTTGTGGTCATCCGAGACTGCGGGTTCTATCCCCTTCAATATGTAATCCGTAGTCACCTCGAATATGTCGCTCATGATAACTACCTTATCAAGGTCAGGTGTTGCCTGTTCGCTCTCCCACTTGGATACTGCCTGTCTCGATACCCCTACTGCATCTGCAAGCTGCTCCTGTGACATGCCCTTGGCCTTTCTAAGACTCTGGATCCTGTCTGCTATATTCATGTTGTCGTCCTCCTTGAATCGTGATGAGCCCAATATAGCAACATCTGTCGTAGCAGCTCCACCAGCCGTGGCTTGAACTTTGTCAACCCGGGGTTGCACCCCCATTATAACAGGATATGACCGCAGTCATATACGCATGTGACGCGGGTCAGATGTATGAGATCCTCCCGAGGCGTAGAGTAGGTTCAGTAAGGGAGGTATATGAACATGAAAAGAGCGATCATTGCATTAACGGCAGCAGCACTTATCCTCACGGGATGCAGCGGTTATAACGAGCACTACTCCGCCACGGTCCTTATCTCGTCCGAGGGCAATAACAAGGCTTACCAGAGGTTCGATAAGTTCAACGGCACACGTGTGCTGGATCTGAACAACAGCGATAAGGACAAGGATACCCTCTACTACACCGCGACCCTCGAAGAAGGAAGCGTCACCGTATATGTAGACTACGACGGCGAGAAGAGAGACCTCTTTACCATAGAAGGCGGCGAGGAAGTAGACGACTCTATCTCAGGCATCGACTTTCACCATGTATATGTGATCATCGAATCTGACGGGACTTGTGAAGACGGAGACTTTGAGTTCGAGATAGCTTAAGATATAGCCTTAGAAAGCTTAGCTGCGACTTCGGCGGATACTTCCTTTTCCCCTTCGGGATATACCCAGTCATATCCGTCCCCCGGAAGCCTGGGAAATACATGGAAATGGAAGTGCCCGAACTCGCAGTTAGCTCCCCCGTTCTGCATAACACCATAGCCGGGAGCGCAGTAGACTTCCTTATATGCGCGAACGATCTTCCTGGAAACGGCAGTGATCTCCAGCACATAGTCGTCGGGAAGATCCAGGATGGAGTCCACATGCATCTTGGGGATAATAAGCACATGCCCTTCGTTAGCGGGGTTGATGTCAAGGAAAGTAATGGTCTTCTCCGTCTCATCCACTATGTAGGCATCCTTGAAGGTGTGGTCTGCGATATCACAGAATAAGCACATAAAGTATCCTCCCTTAGCTTAGTTCTACTTCCAGTTCCTTAAGGAAGGACAGGAGATATTCGTGGCGAGAAGAAGCGATCTTCTTCGCCGCAGCTGTATTCATCTTATCTTTAAGAAGGAGCAGCTTCTCCTCGAAATGCTCCCTCGTATCTTCTATAGATCTCCCGTGACTTCCGCCGTACATAAAGGTACGTGCGATGCCTATGGCTCCTATGGCATCCAGGCGGTCGGCATCCTGTACTATCTTCCCTTCGATGGTGGAAGGGATACTGTCCTTATTGCTTCTATAAGATACGCAGTTGATGACCTCTATTATCCTCTCACACTTATCAGGGACGCGGGAAGAGAGAAAGAAGCGGGCATTCTTATTCTCCGCAGTATCAAAGAGCTTCTTATCGTCCGCGTCGTGCAAAAGAGACGCGAGAGCGACTACTTCCATATCGCACTCCTCTTCGGAAGCGATAGCCATGGCACAGCGATATACCCTCAAGGTATGTTCAAGGTCATGTCCGTCACTATTCCCTCTGAAAAGATCCGTTATATATCCTGTTGCTTCATCTATCAGTTCGTTGTCACACATCTTCCGTCTTCGTTATCCTGAATCCCGTATCGGTATAGAGCCTGAGGGCATTGCTGTTCCACATGGCAACATGAAGGACTATATCCTTATGCCCCTGAGACCTTATATGGTCCATGGCCCACAGCAGGATCTTCCTTCCGTAGCCTTTCCGCTTGTACTCATCTGTGACAAAGAGGTCGTCGACTTCATTGCCGTAGCAGGCAACGGAACCTACGAGCTCTTCTCCTTCTGTCAGAAGGAAGATATCCTTCGCCTTGGCTCTTATAGCTTCCGTATCAGCGTACCAGTCGTAGGGCTTTATGTTAAGAGCTTCCCTCATGGGACGAAAGGCCCTGTTATAGTAATCCCTGTACTCTTCTATGAATCTGTAATCAAAGGCGATGAGCTCTGCCTCAGAAGGCATGATCTCATCCTTATCGTATAGCATTTCGCAGACTGTGATCATCATTTCCTCTTCTTGGGAGCAGGAAGCTCCGGGTACATCTTATCGAAGAGATTCTGAAGGAATTCCTTATCCTCGACATTATCTACGAGATACATCTCCTTGGCGCCTTCGTAAGGGAGCTCAAGGTCAGCATAGGGCATAAGCTCAGAAGCTGCATTTGTCTGCTTTACGAGAAAGCGGTCGTCGTAGATACCTCCCATGACCTTGCCGTGGTAGTAGATGATGTATTCTCCCATCATGGCGCGATAAGATATATCGTCCAGGAGGGACAGCTGCTCTAATATAAATTCCAGGTATTCCTTGCTCGATGCCATTTATTCCTTCTCCGATCCTTGAGACATATCTATCTTACCGCTTCTTATGAGCTTAAGTAAGATATCTGCGATATTAGGATCGAACTGAGTTCCCTTATTGGTCTCTATCTCTTCTATTATGGCTTCCTTAGTAAGCCTCTTCCTGTACACCCTGTTGGAGTTCATGGCGTCGAAGGAATCCGCTACGCAGATCATTCTTGCGATAAGAGGTATATCCTCGCCCTTCTTGCCTTCCGGGTAGCCCTTGCCGTCGTATCTCTCATGGTGATAGAGAGCACCTTCGTCAACATCGTCAAGGCTCTTGAAGGCATGAAGTATCTCACTGCCTCTGGTCGTATGTGATTTTATCGTCTCGAACTCCTCTTCGGTGAGCTTACCGGGCTTACAGAGGATGCTGTCAGGTACGCCGATCTTACCGCAGTCATGAAGGAGAGCTATGTAGAAGATACGGTCGAGCTCTTCTCCGTCGTAGCCCATCTCCTCCGCGATCATCCTGGTATATTCCGCCACTCGGTTGGAATGACCGTTGGTATAGGGATCCTTGGCATCGATAAAGCCGGTAAAGGTCTCGATGGATTCCTTGATCATATCATTATCGTGCTCGTGCTGGACGCGGTACTTTCTTATCTGCATCTCGATTACTACGAATGCAAGAAGCGCGATGAACCACAGCGACAGGGCACCCAAAGAGCTCATGAACAATGTCTCGCCCTTAAGTTCCCTATGAAATGTGTAATCGATCTGAAGGACCGATCCCGAGATATCCTCACCTAGAGGAGCGTATAAGATAATGCCGGGAACAACGCCGTGATTGGCCTCGATGGGAGTCTCCATGGCATTCTCCGACGAACTCGGGATATAAACGATATGATCCCCCGGGAGCATATGCACAAGGATATCTCCGCCGACATCTACTATATCGAGATCGTAGTCAGCGGGATCAAAATCACGAAGGTCGGGAATGGTGGCAACCTTTTCCGTGCCGCCGGAATTCTGATGTATCTCCAGTGAACCGTTCCACGCCGACATCAAGAAGACTTCATGGTCGAACGTAAGAACAAATGAATAGTCGGATACCTGATCTCCCGTATTGTTGGAGATATAAAAGTCCATGGTATAAGCCTGGAAATTAGGATCCTCTAAGCCTTCACCTTCCAGATCGATGATCTTGGTCCAGGTACTGCTCCTGGGCTGGATCCTGACAGACAGATCCCTGGAAGTATCGTCTTCTATCCTGAAGAGAGAATCACCCGTGAAGATACCCTGATGAGCCTCCTTATTGTACGCACCTGTCTTTATCACGCTCGTTAAGAGTGCGACGAGCACAAGGATGAGCGTAATGATAAAAATGACGATGATGTTCCTCTTCTTGGTGCTTGACAACGCTGTTGCTCCTTTATCCTGCGAACCATCCCCGCTTACGGGATGCGGCATTACAATAAGAAAAACTCAAATTACGTTAACATTCTCATTATAGCACCTTCGGAGCATATAATGTCCCTCGGATATATCTTTTAAATCATTGTTCACAAGGGCGTTACACTAACCGCCGGCCGCACCTCAGATACCGGACTTTATGTTACTTACATCCATCACGCCCTTACGGTCGGGGTCTTCGAGAACCTGGATCTTACGTCCTACCTTTACTACGAGAACGCCGTCTCCGGGACCTACTGCCTCGAATACTTCAGGGAGCACGGAATAGCTCATGAGAGTCTGGTCCTTATCTTCCAGATAGATATCGAATACGTACTGGAAAGTGGCATTTCTCTTCTCGGAAAACTCCTTGAGCCTGTCGGCATTGATGACTACGCCCTTACACAGGCCCTTACAGCCGCCGAGGTAGTTATAGAGTATCCTGCCGCTCAGGAACATGCCTCCGATAAAGAGAGGGAAGGATGCGATCTCGGCATAGATGTTGCTTATGGGAGCGATGATGCTGTTAAGAAGAAGGAATGCGCATACCGCGAATATGAGACCTATCAGTATGATGAATCCCAGATGCGACTTTACGGATGCCCCCCTTACCTTCTTAAGAAGTTCCTTGTCCTTCTCCGATATCTCGCCAAAAGTCAGCGAATCGACCGATACCGCTTTCTTCTGATAATCCGAATAGTGGCTGCTCATGAACATCTTCTCCTTTTCCATGCACATTCGATACACATATTGTATTAGATATACCCGCAGGACAAAACCCTTCATTCTTATGAGGCTGTCATGTGAAATTCTTCCGGATAACAAGACAACCGGGATGATGATCCCGGTTGCCCCAAAAGAGATATACGTAACTTCCGATCTTTAAAGGAGCGGTGTATCGTTGTACTGCGTCCTCTCGCTCTTCTTGACATGGATGAACATGTTGTGAAGAAGGTTTACGCTGGTGAGGATGACCTCGCCCTGATTGAGCTTTCTGACATGCTTCAGCGCGTAATCGTCCAGATGGCTCTCTACTGCACGTATCTCGTCGTTTAACATGAGCCTGTGGATCAGCATCGTACCTATCTGACCGAAGAGGATAGGAGATACATCCTTGGGGTTCTGCGTCGTAAGGTAAAGGAAGATGCCCTTTTTTCTTCCCTCTCTTGCAAGGAGTGTCAGACCGCCGTGGTATTCCTTGTCGGAATATCTGGACTTGGCATATCTGTGAACCTCGTCGATAAAGTATACGAAAGGATAGATATTATCTCTCGAGATGACGAAGGTACTTACAAGGTCTACTACCATTCCGCCGATACCTTCTGAAGCACCGAGAGACGATGTATCTATATATAGGCTCTCATCGGGTGTATGGACGAACTCGTCGATGACATCCAGGAGATTGTTCATCTCGGGATCATTGGAGAAGAACTGCAGGAACTTGGTGTTGGTCATCTGATACTGTATCTTCTGGATAAGTGACGCATTATTGTTCGCCTTCAGGGAATCGTAGCGATATCTGAAGTTGTAGTTATTGTCACGGTCAGGCTCGCATACGGACTCAGCCTGGATCTGCTCGGGAAGAAGATCGAGGTTGAAATCCGTGTCGTCCTTGGATACGGAAGCAAGGTTCTCCTGGACTTCGTCTATGTTCTCACCGACCTTGATATAGTACTCGTCCTGTCCTGTTTTCTTCATGTAGCGAAGGGACGTAATAGCCTCGGACAATACCGCACCCTGGCTGCTGTTCTCTGTCTCGAAGAGCTTCTCCCACTGTTCCATGGAGATCTTGCCGGGAGAGATAGTAGTATCCACACCAAGCGTCATCTTCCTGATCTCGCTGTCAGAGAAAGCATTTCTGTACTCACCCGTAGGATCGATGATAAGAGCTTTCCTGCCCGATGACACGAGCTTATCCAGGATAGCAAGTGCAGTCGTAGACTTACCGCTGTTGGTAGCACCTATACACATAAGGTGTCTGTTAAAGAGCGTACTGGGTCTTAAGCACACATCAGCCTGGGACCTGTTAAGATATGTCGCGAAAGCGGGCAGCGGCTCCTCGTTCTCTGCAGTGAACTCCAGGGAACGCATAAAGAGCTTATATACGGCGTCTGTCGCGAAATATACCTTATCCGTGATACCGATTGTACTAAAGCCCGCGAGATTGAACTTATCTGCCTCAGGCGGCATCAGCGCTACGGTATCGATAACGATCTCATGGTAATCGCTGGGCTTCTCATCCTCGAACATCGATGTCAGTTCGAAGATGTTCTTTCTTGAAGCTTTGTTCTCGAATACTTCACCGAGGAACAATCCCAATGTCGATTCGATGATAACGAAGTAGTTGATCGTGTTGGGAAGGAACGACTTGTTGAATCTTTCCCTGTCCGACATCACCGCCGGGTTATCGATCTGTGCGATACAATTGCTTCTGTAAACCTGTGTGATCTTTCCCAAATAGAAATCCTGAGGGTTCAGTCCCTCGTACAATGATTCAAGTGTCATATTAGCCTCCCCGTTCATTATTTGTACATCGAGGTCCGTCACAGACCTAATTCCATTATGGGAGCGCCGTAATAAGAATCGGTAACCAATCAGTTAAGAATGCAAGAACATTTTACTTTTGCGTTTTCAAATTGGTCATTATTTCCCGAAGGCATAAAAATACCCGGGATCAGAAGATCCCGGGTATTGTGATAACTATTTAACCTCGTATCAGAGAAGAGGTGTGGTGTTGTACTGTGTCCTGTCGCACTTATGGATCTTGATGAACATATTGCTCAGGAGGTTTACGGATGTAAGGATGACCTCACCCTGATTGAGCTTCCTGATGTGCTTCATGCCGTAATCATCAAGATGGTTCTCGACTGCCTGGATCTCATCGCTGAGCATGAGCCTGTGGATGAACATCGTACCGATCTGACCGAAGAGTACGGGTGATACGTCCTTAGGGTTCTGAGTTGTAAGGTAAAGGAAGATACCCTTCTTACGTCCCTCTCTTGCAAGGATGGTAAGTCCGCCGTGGAACTCCTTATCGGAATATCTGGACTTAGCATACCTGTGTACCTCATCGATGAAGAATACGAAGGGGCAGATCTCATCTCTGGAGATAACGAAATTACTTACAAGGTCTACTACCATTCCACCGATACCTTCGGAAGTACCGAGAGCTGATGTATCGATGTAAAGGCTCTCACCGGGAAGGCGAACAAACTCGTCGATCACATCGAGGAGGTTGTACATCTCGGGATCGTTGGAGAAGAACTGCAGGAACTTGGTGTTAGCCATCTGATACTGGATCTTCTGGATAAGAGATGCATTTGAGTTTGCCTTAAGTGAATCGTAGCAATATCTGAAGTTGTAGTTATTGTCTCTGTCAGGCTCACATACTGACTCAGCCTGGATCTGCTCGGGAAGGAGCTCGATATTGAAGTCAGTATCCTGATGTGTAACGGATGCGAGATTCTCCTGAACCTCATCGATGCTCGCACCGACCTTGAGGTAGTAGGAATCGTCACCGACCTTCTTCATGTAACGAAGGGATGTGATAGCCTCTGAAAGAACGGCACCCTGGCTGGCACTCTGTGTCTCGAAGAGCTTCTCCCACTGATCCATCGTGATCTTACTGGGAGAGATCGTAGTATCTACACCAAGTGTGAGCTTTGTGATCTCATCGTTCGTGAAAGCATCTCTGTACTCACCCGTAGGGTCGATGATAAGAGCCTTCTTCTTTGTGGAGATGAGCTTGTCGAGGATGGCAAGACCAGTTGTAGACTTACCGCTGTTAGTAGAACCGATACACATTACGTGACGGTTGAAGATAGTACTGGGCGTGAGCTGAACGTCTGCCTCGGTTCTATCTATATATGTTGCAAATGTAGGAAGAGGCTTCTCATCTGTAACAGAAAGCTCAAGGGACTGAACGAAGAGCTTGTAGATATCATCCGTTGCGAGATAGACACTGTCTCCGAGACCGAGCGTCTTGAAGCCGGAAAGAACGAATCTCTTATCGTCGGTACCCATGAAAGCTGCCGTGTTAAGGCAGAGCTCGTGTACATCTTCGGATCCGTTCTTGAACTCCTTGTTCTCAAATACTTCTCCAAGGAATAATCCCAGAGCAGACTCGATGACAACAAAATAATTGATCGTGTTGGGACGGAAAGACAGGTCAAACTTGCTCCTGTCAGCCATCAGGTCATGGTTCTCGATCGTAGCGATACTACTGCCCCTGTAGACCTGTGTTATCTTTCCCAGGAAGTAATCCTTGGGTTTTGCGCCTTTGTATAGTTCTTCAAGTGTCATTAAAAGCCTCCTACGCTATCCATAGTACGTCCGGTAATAAGTCAACCAATACACATTATAGTCGAACTGTTATAAAAATGGTAACAATTTGTGAACAATTCGTTAATTGTCCATAAATCGCATAAAATCGGGCTCCATAATATGACATGTTGCCCTCTGGCGCTCAGAAAAATCACTTGTTCTTCACAATTCCTTCGCAAGATTGCTACATTTTGAACAATGTTACAGCAAAAAAGTATTATTTTAAACATATTCTTCTTTAGAAAGAAGAGAAACCACTTCTTCCTTGAGCGGGATCGAAGGCATACCACCCCTTTTTTGAACACAAAGAGCTGCTACGGCATTACCTGTCACGGCACATTTCTTGAGATCCTCCCACGAAGCATCATCCACCGGGACTTTCAACGAAAGGAAACTGCTCATAAATCCTCCCCAGAACGAATCCCCTGCACCGGTAGTATCTACGCTCTCTGTCTTAAATGCATCTATATATTCCTTTGTGCCCTTCCGGGAGATAAGCACACCCCGGCTGCCGAGAGTTACGGCAACAAATGACGGTCCCATGGAAAGGATGCTGTCTGCAGCTTCCTCATAGGAAGTACAGCCTGTAAGGAGTAGGCTCTCTTCGTCCGATACCTTTACCATGTCGGCAAGAGGCAGCATTTCCTTCATACGGGAGACCGCGGTCTTCTCGTCAGGCCAGAGAGCGGCACGGAAATTAGGATCATAAGATATAACGGCTCCTCCCTTTCTTGCGATATCTACAGCGTAGAAGGTCGCACTGCGGGCAGGCTCATCCGTAAGCGATAAGGAACCGAAGTGGAACACTTTGCAGGAAGATATAAGATCCTCTCTTAATTCTTCCTTTCGAAGCATCGTGTCCGCACCGGGCTTTCTGGCAAAAGAGAAGCTTCTTTCTCCGTTCTCATCAAGGCCTACAAAGGCAAGAGTCGTGAAGCACGTCTTATCTGTTACCATTCCGCTCGTATCGATACCTTCACGGCTTAATGTATCTGCAAGGAAATGCCCGTGCATATCGTCGCCGACCTTGCCGATAAATGCAGTAGAACATCCCATGTGGCTTGCTGCGGTCAGCATATTGGCAGGAGCCCCTCCGGGATTTTGCTCAAAGATCTTCATCCCGTCGCTGCTCCTGCCGCACTCCGTAAAATCTATCAGTACTTCACCAAGGGCCACTATATCAGTCATCTTCTCCACCTCATATCTCACTTAACGGTCTCGTCCGGATAATCCCAGAATCCGCCCTTGTGGAAGTTCTCATTACCGAGGGGCGTTGCCGTCAGCTTAAATATCACGCATCCGTCAGGACACACGACTGTCTTCGTATACTTTCCGTCCCCTCCGAGGTTCATGAGGTCTCCTCCGCTCCTTACCGCCTCCATCAGAGGATAGAGCATCATCATGGTCTTGGAGCATATACCGTAGCCGTCCTTATTGACGGGACATCCGTAAGTACATCTGTATGTATCGCCGATCTCTTCTCCGTTACGGCAATATCTCTCAGTATGGTCTCCGTGAAGAAAACCCGTTACTTCAACCGTGAATTCGTATTCTTCGTCATACCACTTCTTCATGTGATCCTCCTAAAGCCATCGGATACATAAGATTATAAACCAAGTACGAAGAACACATAAAGAAAGACTGCCTTCAAAGGCAGTCTCCCCTTATAGCCGCTAACAATTAACAGTTATCAGCCTATACCTGTGCAAAGGTATATATCATGTGATTCGTTGGGATCGTAATTAACGACACCGCCTGTGGTCCTTATCTCAAGACCTGCTGCGATATTCTCACAGACCTCCATGCTCTCTGTGGAATCGATCTCGATAAGATATCCCTCCGCAGTGTTATACATCAGGTAAAAGAACACGGGGATGTCGCTTCCGTAGACTGTTCCGGATAACTTGTAGATGATAAAGTCACCGTCTTCTATTACTTCTTCAGAATCGAAAACATCCTGTGAGAACAGACTTCCGTCAGGGCCGAACTGTGAAGCATAATATACTTTGATGTTATAGCATCTCTCACCCATATTGTAATCACCCTGCGCAACGTCTGTCCACTCGCCTGCAGGTCCCCAGTTGACCGTATAACCTTCGGGCAGATACGACGCCATAAATTGGATCTCATTACAGGACTCGCGGCCGTCAAAAGTAAATACCTTGGATATATCTTCGTAAGTTAAAGTCTGAGCATCCTGATAGAAGGTAGTCTGTATCTGATTACCGTCTTCATCTTCCTCTGTTACATCACAAGTATAGGCAGGGATCTCATTAACGAGAGTCTCTTCGGGCTCTCCGTTCCTTGAAGTCATGCCGGTAAGTGCGGCATATGCCGTTGCTCCGAGTGCTGCCGTTATGGCCGCCGCCAGGATTATCGTAACGATCTTCTTTTTCATATTTCCGGGTCCTGATACTACTTCAAGACTATGCATTTCGAGCGCCTCTGCTCTGTACTCCTCGGAGATATTGTTCAAAGCTTCCGAAATAACTTCTCTTTTCATATCAGATCCTCCTTTCTAAGATAAGTTCGAAGTTTTTCTCGAGTACGATGTAAGCGAACCGATACGACTGACTCTTTAAGACCCGTATTCCTTGCTATGACAGGGATCGGATCCGAGAGATAATATCTGCTTACGAACATTATCCTGTCCTGCTTCTTAAGCTTCCCGAGAAAGCGGTCTATCGCTTCCGTCAGGGCCTTGGCTTCACATTCCTCCGAAGGCGTTCCTTCTCCCTTCAGACATTCTTCCAGTTCATCCAGTGCGACCTCGTAATTACTGTTTCGTCGTTCTGCACTGTTATATCGATATCGATCAAGCGCCTTCTTACGGGCGATGTCGATAAAGAATGCACTCAGGGAAACGGGCTTTGCGGGAGGAATGGCATTCCAGGTATTAAGGAGCGAATCGTTGACGCATTCTTCAGCATCCGATTCATTCCTCAATATGTTCGCGCAGACAACTTGCGCAAGTTTTCCGTATTTGGCAGATAATTCTTTAATCGCCTGCTCCGAGCGCTCTAAGAACAGATCGATTATCCTACTATCATCCATTTGTCAGCTCCTTTCTCGTCTCTCACCTATTAAGACGAGAAACGGAAGGTAATCTTTCAACTTTTTCTAATGGTAACAAAAAATCTCATTAAGGGACAAAACAAAGGGAGATGTCTTGGTATAGACACCTCCCTTCTTATAACACTCTTCTTTATATGAGATCAGCTCAAAGGCTTGAACGGACTCTGAACCGAATTAGCTGCGCCGAGGGGCGCGAAGGGACCGCCTCCGAACATGTTGGAAGCAGGAGCATCTTCGAGATCGTCATCGTAAGTAACTTCCTGCTGCAACGGAACAAAAGGACCTCTTGCGAAAGGCTGCGCGGACTGAGCGGGAGCTGCTGCCTTTGCAGGCTTTTCTTCCTTCTGCTGGATGGGCTTGAACGGACCGGAATAGTTATTTACGGCCGCAGGCTCGGGAGCAGCGGGAGCTGCAGGAGCTGCAGGTGTAACGGATACCTTGTTCGAACCAAGAGGCGCGAAAGGACTTACACCTGCATCAGAGGAAGGAGCATTATCCTGCTCTTCGTTCTTGATGGGCTTAAAGGGGTTAGTACCTCCGAATCCGGAAGCGGAAGAAGGAACTCCAAGCCCCATATTCTTGAAGTGATCGGTACTGTCATTCCTGTGACCCAATACTTCCTTGGAGTCGGAAGAATAGTACCTGCCGGAGCTCTCGGAATCTGAAGGCAATACCTCGCCGGAACCGAGTGAACCTGATGAATAATAACCGTCAGAGCCCGAAGGTAGTGTCTCGGATGAACCAAGAGATCCTAATGAACCCAGAGAACCGGATGTTTCCATCGATCCGAGAGATTCCATAGAACCCAGAGAACTCATGGAGCCCATAGATCCCATATCGCTCATAGTGCCCTTAGCATCCATACGAAGGAATGCCGTGGAGTCCTCTGCTTCTTCCGTTATTATCTTAGCCTTAGCAGGAGCTGTCTTCCTTGTTGTAGTCTTAGCCGCAGAAGACGCCCTTGCGGATGTCCTTACTGCCGTCTTAGCAGGAGCATCTTCCTTTACGGATGCAACTTCCTTGGCGGGAGCAGCTTCTTCTACAGGTGCAGCAACCTTGACCGGTGCGGCTTCCTTAGCGGCAGCTGCTGCCTTGGGAGCTTCCTTGGTCTTAGGCGGGATACAACACCTCTTGCAGTACTGTGCTCCTAAGGGCAGTTCATACCCACAAAACATACAGAACATAATGTACCTCCCTGATCGGTCGATCCTGATAACATTTCTTTTTCTATGACAAAAATGAATTTCGTCAAAATAATTATACAACACAACGTTTTTTGACAATGTGGAAAAATCAATGATTTTTTTGGTCATCTGATACAAAACGGAAGCTGATCATTAGGAATATCAGATAAAATAAGAGCAGATCATCAGCCGGAGGTGCCTTCTTATGGGAAAGATAAGCTTGAAGCCTAATAACGATTATTGTCCGCAGACATTGTTTCTCTACGGGACCTACGATGAGAACGGATCTCCCGACTTCGGTCTCTTCTGCTGGTTCAGCTACATCTGGGACGGCGAGATGGGAGTCATGTGCGCCATAGGCGGCGACAAGCTTACAAAGCAGAATATCAAGCGCAATAAAGTATTTTCCGCCAATCTCGTTACGGAAGCACTCCTCCCCATAGCCGACTATCTCGGCTGCACGAACGGCAGCGATCCCGATAAGATGAAGATAGATCTTGATATCGGCAAGGGTGAGGTATTGGATGTGCCGATACTTAACAGCTCTCCCGTCAATTTCGAGTTGGAGGTAACAGACATGATCCCCAAGAAAGACGGAGATGTCATCTTATGCAAGATAAGAAATGTCCTTCAGGATGAATCCCTCTCTTCAGATGAGACGGTAGAGCAAAAGCTCGCCCGCATCGCCCCCGTCAGGACAACAGCCAAGACATACCTGAGCTACGAAGGAAGAGCGATGGGCTCCTGGGGTGAACCCATGAAGTCCGTTAAGATAAAAAAGAAAGCATAAGGTTGCACAATGCATCTGTTTAATGAAACACATGACGTAACAATAACTATCGATCCGACGTATAGGATCGGTTCTGCGGATAATGATCCCTCCTATGATCATGTCTTTAATCCGAACGGATATGGCAGGAACGACTTTTACAGTACATTTTGCATCCGGGATCATTCTGAGGAAAGCGACATCAAGATCGCTCTTATCGGAAGCTGCTATAGCTACGATCGTGCCTGTTCCGTACTGGATGGCAATATACTCACGGTCCTTCAAAACGATCACATCACAAAGATAGATCTTGATACTGATGAAGTCATCAGTACAACAGAAATCCCCACTGATTTCATCAATATCTCTCTGCATAAGATACCTCACGGACTGGCAATACACGGGGAGCTTGAGATAATTGTTCTGGACAATGACTGCAACGTGATCCGAAGAGCAGGCGCAAGGGATGTGATAACCGACATTCAGATCCTTGAAGACAGGATCTTATACAAAGATGATTCCGGATACGACTACGAGGTCGAATTAGACGGGAACAAGGCGTAACACTAAGATGACCAGAGAAGAATTTAAACAACATTTCATATCGGCATTAAGTGAACTCGGGATAGAACATCCTGAGGATACACTCTTTGTCGTTGAACCCTATATCGAACCTGATAAACCTCGTCAAACCTTCGATGAGATCATGAGACTTCAGGTATTGCCTAAGGCGAGAAAGATGACGTTTGACCAAGTGATCAACGTACTTACCATGTGGGAAGGATATTTCCCCTGCCGGATAGATATCAGCAGGCAGGAGGATGACATCGTCTTAAAGACATATCTTCGTATGAGGAAAGTCCAAAAGAAGGATAATAACGATATATTCCCTTTCAAAGTCGTTAGCGACCATACGCTGATCAAGACAGAAAATATATAAGGTCGAAAGGAAATGACAATAATGAAGTTAAAAAATATCTATACAGTCCGCATATTAAACCCTGATGCCATGTCTGTCATCCCAAAAGAAAAGATCGGAAAGCCTACTTGGCTCGTTTTACTTCAGAAAGATGTCTCCTGGTCAGCATACGCCGTGGTCCCTGATATCACTGTCACGGATCAGTTTGATCTGGATATCATATTCGATAAGGATTTCAGGAGTACTACAGAGGTAAATATCGGAGATATCTTTGATATAGCTTTTGACATAGTCGATAAGCGACTTGGAACTCAAAAGGTTGAAGTGATCGGGATCCGAATGGACAGACCGATCAACCATCTTGAGAATAAGGATCGATGATCACACTTTCCTTTCACACAATCGATCTACTACTATCAACTTCAGAAGAATTATATATATAACAGGGCCCGTTTCCGAGCCCTGTTATGCTTCATATAGAGATCATTGACCTTAAAGCTCTGTTTTCCTGATCTTGATCTTATCCTTACGAGTTCTATATCTCATGCAGAAAGCTGCAGCGGAAGCTATCAGCATTACAGTACCGAACATAGGATAACCTGATGCACTCTCACCTGTACTCGGTGTAGCCGGGGCGGGTGCCGTCGTAGGTGTCGGAGCTGCAGCCGCAACTATGGTAAAAGTAACCGTTACAGGATCCGCATCATCGAACATTACCGTAAGAGTATGCTCGCCGGCTGTCATTGTCTGAAGGTATCCGGGATTAAGTTCGATGATCACACTTCCGCTCCTTGCTGAATAGTCGCAGGCA
The DNA here is from genome assembly GCA_900176545.1 of Oscillospiraceae bacterium. Classification (GTDB taxonomy): domain Bacteria; phylum Bacillota; class Clostridia; order Saccharofermentanales; family Saccharofermentanaceae; genus Saccharofermentans. The sequence goes on along the minus strand of FWXP01000002.1, from coordinate 16,170 downwards.
GCAACGTCAACTCCGTCTACCTTGATCCCTGTGAAATGTCCGAATGTAGATGCATCATCTTCGGATCTTGAGAACCTGAATCCGAGTGCGTCAGTAGAACCGATCGTCCAGCTTCCTCCTGCGCCTGATGTATTTATATAAGTAACGCTCTGAGATGCAGCAGCAGGTACAGTAGTGGGCGTCGTTGTTGCAGTAGTAGCTGCCGTGGACTCTGCAGTCGTAGTGCTATCACTCTGAGCACTTCCCTGAGTTGAAGTTGTCGGCTCAGTAGTTCCCTGAGTAGACTGAGTGGTCTCGGAAGACTGTGAAGATTCCGTTGTATTCTGTGCGGCAACGATCGTAAAATCTGCGCCTGTAAAGCTTATAGCATAGTTATCACCTGCATCAAGCGTACCCCGTGTGATCGCATATGTTCCGGCTGTCTCACCCGGCTCACGGGAGAGTGATCCGGAGATCGTGTCATTGCCTATAAGGCCGTCACTTGTATACGTGAATGTAGGGTCATCTTCTCCCGCATTCTTATTAGCGGCTACTGCTGTTATCGTCAAGGGCTTAGGATTGATCGTAACTGTTGCAGATCCCGTCAGATCGCTATAGTGAGTTGCAGATACCTTATAGTAAACGGTGTATGTTCCCGCTTCCGTATATTCAGGAGCAGAGGCAAGATCATAAGTTCCATCTACGGTTCCATACGTAACTGTATAACCCGCAGCCGGCTTTGTTACATTAACCGTGATGCTATGAGCGGCGCCATCGTAAGTTCCGGAATAGTCTGAAGCCGTAGCCTCTGCCTGCGGTGCTTGAAGGTCGCCTACGAAAGTAAGATTCAAGTTAGGCTTAGCCTGCCATGCTTCCAGATCTTCTGCCATTACATGACATACAGTTCCTTTTCCCGGCTTAAAATTCGCATAAGTATTGTTTGTAGTCCAATTCAAAACACTTGGATCAGCATAGCAATAAACATCTGCGATATTCGGACAATTGTTAAAGGCTCTATCCGATATGCTGGTCACACCGAAAGGAATTGTAATATTAGTTAATGAAGTACAGTTAGAAAAAGCCCACGTATCTATCGAAGTAATGCTGCTCGATGGATTGATATTTATGCTTTGTAATCCGTATCCGTAATCAAACGCACGATCACCCAGGCCCGTCACTTCATCTGATATGTTAACAGTATTGATCTCTACGAAAGCAAGATCTTGAGCCCCCAATACACTGGATGGATTACCGGAAAGAACATCCAGAGTCTTAGTAGCATAAGTGTATCTCCATGAATAGTCACTCCCTGTACCTTCCAGATCGGTGTTTGGTACAACATTAAATGTTATGTCTGATGAGTATTGGTTACCATTACCATCCCACAAAGTATAGAACTCAACCACTCCCATGCCACTACAATTAATTGTTATGTTATAGTCGCAATCGCTCTGTCCCAAAGTTCCGATCTGCGAACCTAAAGTAACAACATCTGCTGATGTTGAATAACCACCGATCGTCGGCTCCGTGCAAATAAACATATTTTCACGATCATATTCATCACGGAAAGCATTGATCGTTGTTTCGTAGGGTAACGTTACAGCTTCCTCTATAACTCCTATCTGATTTGCGATGATCTTGTATGTTGTTTCATCAGCCTTTACATCCACGCTCATTCCGGGCACAAATCCCAATAAACAACCCAAAACAATAGCCGAAGATATAAATGCACTTAGGCATTTTCTTCTTAAAGTGTTCCCCTGTTTCATCTCGCTGAACTCTCCTTTCGACTTTTACTTGAAGATAAATATATTGACGATGTCGTATACAATTTAAAGACCACCGGAGCTGACAGGTCATAGACCATATCGGTTCCGACGGTCATCAGTTACATTAATTTTGTCTTGATCAACAAAAGGGCGCAGTCAAAGAATGCTGTTCTGTACATTTCGGTGTCGAGTGTCGTTCGGTAACGCATAACAGTCACCCCTTCCACAGGAATTACACCGTCAGATTAACACCCGTTCAATGACTTAATATGCAATAAACTGTAAACTTAAATCCTCCGCTGTTAACATTTGGCATATGAGGGAGGATCACACTTTCCTGATAATGATCTCAGCTGTAAATCCGCCGCCTTCGCGGTTATGAAGTTCAAGTCCGCCTCCCATCTTCTCCATGAAGCGCGATGCAAGATAAAGCCCGAGACCGCTGCCGTCCTTTCCGGATTCAGATGCATCTGAGCCGCGGTAGAACTTGGTGGTAAGCATCGCAAGTTCATCTTCGGGGACACCCGGGCCTCTGTCTGATAAGATAACGCGGATATTGTCCGGTTCTGACCTGTATTCCACTTCCAGTGCGGTACCGGCGTACTTAAAGGAGTTGCCTGCGATATTATCTATTACCTGCTCGAGCCTTAATCTGTCAACGCTTATAAGGCATTCGGGAACAGCTCCGTTCTTCTTGACGGTGCCGTAGAACCTTAAGTCATCCAGCATCTCTTCGATGATGAGGGAACTTTCCTCACGAAGTGTGACCTTGAGTTCGTCGAGATCATCCAGCGTCGCTCTGAACATGTTGTCTATGAGCTGCTCGACAGATGCTGCTCTTGACTGGATGATGGATACCTTATCGCGGATATCCTCATCCTTATACTTGACTTCCATTACTTCGCATGTGGCCTTGATGGTAGCAACAGGGGTCTTTATATCGTGTGATATCTCGGCGACCAATTCCTGCTTGCTCCTGTTGGCGGCAGCTTCGCGCTCAGAAGACTTCTTGAGCTCTTCTCTCATGCGGTCAAAGGATTCGGTAAAGGCTCCGAAGTAATTATGCTTATCCATATTGAGAGGAACATCGAGATTGCCCTTGGAGACACTGGCCGCAAATGCAGAGAGTTTGTTGAATGGTCTTATGTAGAAATACCAAATAATGAACATCAGAAGCACGCCTGCCGCGTATACCGCCGCAAGCCCCCACAGGAGCTGATCCTTCGCGTTTTGAGTTCTCGCCGTATATTCATCCGTCCTGGCATTGAATGCGATCTTACCTGCGATCACATCGCCGTCTCTATAGTCGAAGACCGACATACCTTCCTTGATGAAGTAATTATTCCGCGATTCGTAATCGTCGTCTGAGACGAGCACGATCTGACAGTCGTATTCGTTCTCGAGAGAGGAGGGATCTGCACCCGATAAGAGCTTATCCTCTATCTCATCGCATCTTGTATTAAGCTCGAACATATCGATGGAATATGCTCTTTCCCTGTCAATCTTATTCCACAGGAATATCCCGCATATGAGGATAACCAGCGTATATAAAACAGCGATCCGGCGGATCTTCATTTATCAGTCTCCAGGATGTATCCGGTGCCCCAGACCGTCTTTATATAGCGCGGCTCGTTAGGATCCGACTCGATCTTCTCGCGAAGACGACGGATATGTACGTTGAGCGTGCTGTCGGAAAAGAATGAATCTCCCCATACCTCGTCGAAGAGCTGCTTTTTGGTAACTATAGTATTCCTGTGTGAATAAAGACATGACAGGAGCTGGAATTCCTTTGACTTGAGCTGTACTGTCTTCCCTTCTACGGTGCAGCTCATGGTAGCAGGATCTATGGTGAAGACCTCGTTCCCAGTTTGAGACGATGCTCCTCCAAGCTGCTTTATCGCTTCGAGCCTTTTGAGCTGGATCCTGATCTTTGCAAGAAGGACGCTTAGTGTATACGGCTTCTTTATATAGTCGTCACCGCCGATATTAAGAGCTACGAGAACATCGTCATCACTCTGTCGTGCAGAGATGAACAGTATCGGCGTATCGTACCTTTCGCGCAGTGTCTTACAGAGAGCAAAGCCGCTCTCGTTACCGAGATTGATATCAAGAAGGAAGATATCCGCAGTATTCTCCTCAAGGAAAGAGAGACATTCCTCCGAAGTGGCAGCAACGGCGCATGTCACTCCGAACATCTCAAGATATTCCTGCGTCATGCGGGAAAGTTCCTGTTCATCATCTATTATCAGACAGTTATATTCCATATCCCGAGTATAGCACAACAGCCCTTTACCGTAAGACATCAAGACTTCATGTAAGAAACAGTTAAGGATTGAACAAGGTCTGTGTAAAGTATTCTTCCGGAAGGAGCCGTAAGATAGCAGTGTAAGAATCCTACGATCAACTAAGAAGGGGAAATAACAAAATGGCAACAACAGTACTTAAAGCAACGGACCTGTGCAAGACATTCTCTAACGAGAGCGTTCAGCAGCATGTCCTGAAGAACTTAAATCTTGAGATAAGAAAGGGAGACTTCACCGTAATAATGGGTGATTCGGGAGCCGGCAAGAGCACGCTCCTCTACTCACTCTCCGGAATGGACCATCCGAGCCTCGGATCTATCCTTTACGGTGACGAGGAGATCTCCGGCTACAACAACGACAAGCTCGCGATCTTCAGGAGAAAGCACTGCGGTTTTATCTTTCAGCAGAACTACTTAAACGACACCATGAGCGTCCTGGATAACATCATCGTATCAGGACTTCTGAAGACCAAGAACAGAAAAGAGATATCAGAGCGCGCCAAGGTGCTCCTGGGACAGGTAGGACTTGATGAAAAATGCTACAACAAGTTCCCCAATCAGTTATCAGGAGGAGAGAAGCAGAGAGTAGCTCTAGTAAGGTCGGTCATCAACGATCCCGAGATACTCTTCGCGGATGAGCCTACGGGTGCTCTTAACTCACAAAATACGGCCGCGGTATTAGATGTCTTAAGCGAGATGAACAGCAAAGGCCAGAGCATCGTTATGGTAACGCACACCATCGCGGCAGCTGAGAGGGGCAACCGCATCCTCTACTTAAGAGACGGCGTCATCTGCGATGAGATCACACTCTCTCCTTATAACGGAGAAGATAAGGAACGTCACAGGGAACTTCGCGCATTCCTCTCGGATATGGGGTGGTAAAGATGAATTCATTATTCTTCATTGCAAAGAACAATATAAAAAAGCACAAAGGAGAGGTCGCTATCCTCTTCGCACTCATCTTCATAGCGGGAGCACTCCTCTTTATGAGTCTCTCACTTATACTTTCCGGCAAGAACATGATCAACGAATGCGACAGGAAATATCATGTGGCAGATCTTCTGGTCATGGCAAAGAACACGGATGAAGATACGGTGCGCGGCATAATAGATCCGATCGAAGGGGCAGAGATGACCGAGTACGTTCCCGTCATCGATACCGGAGCGGATTATCTTTACAGGGATATGGATGCCGAAGATGCCATCTCGTACGAATTCTATTTTTATGATTCGACGAAGCCTACTTATCTCATGGCATATCCCGAAGAATTCATCGATCTTAATGACGACGAGATCACTCTTCCCTACTACATGTCCTACACGATACATGCAGGCGATACATTCATCATCAAGATCGCGGGCAAGGACTATGAATTCAAGGTAAAGGGATTTACCGAGAATCTGTTCTTCGCGACCTCAATGAACATATCGGGATTTAATGTCCTGGTAAGCCACGATGTCTTCGAAGAGATCTCGGAAAGTGTAGATCCTTCATGCAACAAGATCACCGCATATTGCAAAGTCAAGGAAGGTGTCGCCCTCGAAGAGTACGACAAAGCTGTTCAGGATGCTTTCCCGGACGAGATATCTTTCACAACGACAGACCGCGCCGTCATGAATGTCGCTACGACCAGTATCTCGAATATCGCATGCTCGATAATACTCGTATTCACTGTCATGCTGGTAGTCATGTCGATCATCATCATGCACTTCTCCATAAAGAACTTCATCGAGCTCAACATACAGAATATCGGACTTCTGCAGGCGACAGGATATACAGCAAGAGAACTTCGTCTTGCATGCATCACGGAGCAGATGATCATCGGCATCCTTGCTACTGCAGCAGCAGTGATCGTCGGTCTCTTCTGCAGCAGACCCTTGACCACGCTGTCGGGAATGCTGATCGGGCTGTCAGGCTTCTCGGGTATCTGCCTCCCGGCACTTATATCAACGCTTATAGGCATTCCTGCCATGGTATTCCTGGGATCACTGATCGCTACATCCTCATATAAGAAGCTTACGGTCCTCGAAGCATTAAGGAGCGGCATCACATCACATAACTTCAAGAAGAACCACTTTCCTCTCGAGACCAGCCGTCTTCCCTTAAGCCTGGTATTAGCCGGCAAGAACATCTTCGGTTCGGGCAAGAAGAGCGTATTCATCACACTTATCGTTGCAGGTCTGACATTCTCTTCCTGTCTCGGATTTACGCTCTATCAGAACTGGGCTCTGGATCAGTCCGCGCTTCTTAAGCTCGTCGGATTTGAAGCAGCCGATCTGCAAGTATTTACGCCGGGCAACGAGGAATTCGTCGAAGCTATGCTCGATAACGACAATGTCAGGATGGTAAACGAATGGTCGACACTGTCATCCATGGAAGTTACTTACCTCGGAAATTCGACAACACTGGGTATCGATGTCTATTCGGATATAGACCGTCTGGAGTACGACTATATCCTTGAAGGACACCTGCCTCAAAACGAGAATGAGATCGTGCTCTCCACGGCAGAAGCAGAAAAGATAGGCGTCTCACTCGGAGATATCGTAGACGTTAAGTCGCTCGCTGATGACAGTACCGTACCTTATACCGTCAGCGGCATCGATCAGAAGATAAACAACATGGGTAAGAAAGCGGTCATGAACGAAGAAGGTGCATTGCGCCTGAACCCTGACTATAAGTTCAACTATGTACTCGTATATCTTAATGACCCTTCGATGGTCAAGGAACTCAAGCGTCAGTGGGAAGAAGATTACCCTGACTGCCAGTTCACCCTGGTAGATGACCTTATAGGCTCGACCGTCAACACATTGACCTCAGCAATGGAGAGCATCTGCGTTATATTCATCGTCGCAACATGCTTTGTCGTGATCCTCACGCAGCTCCTTCTTACAAGAGCGCAGGTCATCCGCGAAAGGACCGAACTTGGTGTATCCAAGGCACTCGGCTACACATCGGGAGAACTCATAAGGAGAACGCTCATGACGAATATCCCGACCATAGTATTCGGCATCATCCTCGGCATCGTGATGCACATAGGTATTGCAAACCGCACGGTCCTCCTGGGTCTCTCAGCATTCGGTATCAGAAGAAATGAATTCTCCACCGATCCTTTATGGTTCGTGATAACCGCAGCGATCATCCTTCTTTGTGCCGTCCTCACCGCATTCTTTAGCGGCAGGAGCATCACAAGGCTCGAACCTGTAAAGATACTTAAAGAAGAATAAGCAAATAAGGCTCCGGAGATCCGGAGCCTTTATCTTTAACCTCACAAATAACTCATCTCATGGTTTTCCAAAACGATCGCTTGCGATAGTATAGTAGACAAAAAGTTCGGAGTTCTTATGATCAGATTTCTTGTTTTCGGTGACCTGCACTACGACGAAGTATCAGATGGTGACAGGCGAATAGATGAGATATTAGATGTTGCGAAGAAGCGCAACCTTGACTTCATCGTTTCACTTGGAGACTTATGCAATCCCGTAGAAGAGAACAGGAAAGTATTGGAACGATTTAAGTCGTTAGGCATACCTTTTTACGGCATCATCGGCAATCACGAGACAGACAATTGTAAGCTCCACGAGATACTTGATTTCTATTCCATGGATAACCCCTATTATTCCGTAGTCTGCAACGGATACAAACTGATCTTCTTGAACTCATGTTATCTGCAAAAAGACGGGAACGAAGAAGTATTCTACAAGAAGAATTTTAAGCAAGAAAACACCTTGTATCCGATAATTCCGACAGATGAGATCTGCTGGTTACAGGAAGAGTTAAAAGATGACATGAAGTGCATAGTCTTCTCGCACCACAGCTTCGTAAACGATTCCCCCAAAAGAGGAATACAAGACCGCGAGGCGATCCTTAAGAACTTTGACCCCAAGAAGGTCCTTCTCTGCTTGAACGGTCACGACCACGGAGATGCATATTCTGTTGTAGACGGAATACCATACATGACTATCAATTCATCTAATTACGCATGGCTCGGAAGTCAGATTGCAAGCTCAAGAGAACTGCAGGAAAAGTATTCTTATCTTAACGGCATGCTCCAATACAAGCAGGCAATGAATGCGTACGTAGAAATCGACGATAAAGAGATACGGATAACCGGCATGGAAGGTGAATACCTGTCTGTTACACCGGACGATATCGGACTACATGACTATAAGTGGAACGGAGTATCGATCAGGCCAAGGATCAGTTCTCATACGATCAAGTTGTAAATCTTATACATCTGTTAACTATAACTGTTAGAATTTGAATATGAAAAATGATCACTATAACAAAAACAGACAGTCTATATCCATCTGGAAAAGGATCGGTTTCTTATCCGATGTTCCATGCCCTAAGTGTGGTCAGATCGGAAAGATATTCATAGATGAATATGATGACTGGGCATGTATCTACTGCAACGAATGGTTTACTGAGCCGTGCAACGATCCTAAATGTCCGTATTGCTCCAAAAGACCTGATACACCATACGAGGTGTATTGGAAAGCAAAAGACATGCCTGCTGATGCTGCAGCTATTAAGAGGTGGCGACAAGATAATTATGCACATAAGGAAAGAGGAAAACTCAGGCACGAGAAGAAAAGGGAGTGATTAATCTCGGATCGATCAGACTAATATGTCCTTCTCTATTTATATAAACAGGTAAAATCTCACATATCTTTAATGCTACTTTATACTGGTTTGAAGAATATCTTCGGATGATAAAGCCTGTTCTTTCGTACGCGAAGTGGAATGCTGAGATCAAAGAGCATACAGTTCTGATGAACAGATGGTATAAGACTGAACACTGGAGTCATGATCGTGACAAGATGGCTTTCGAAGAGATAAGTGATTCGAAACCGTTTAGAAGTGATTTTGATGAATCTGAAGAACCGTCGCAGGAACAGATAATATAAAGGAAACGCACTCCCCCACACTTCCTATTTGAACATCTGTTAATACTGTGCTATATTCTACCTAACGAATGTTCGGTAGATAAGGAGAAAACCTATGGGATCTGACGGAACCAGGGATCTGATCATGGAAACAGCCCTCGATATGTTTTCGAAGAAGGGCTATGCGGCGGTATCAATGAGAGATATCTCAGGCGCGGTCGGGATAAGGCCGAGTTCTTTGTATTATCACTTCAAGAGCAAGCAGGATATCTTCGACGCAGTCGTTCAGAAAGCGGATGCTCTGACCGATGAACTAAAGGGAATGTTCTTTAAAGCGCTCGGTAATTCATCTGAAGTTAAGTGCGAGCATTTCGTGCTGGCGGGAAAAGCTTTCGTAACCGGATATTTGCATAACGATAAGATCGGTCCTCTCTTTCAGATGCTCGAGAATGAGAGATTTCATGACAGCAGATCAAATGATCTTTGGAAAAAGATGCTCTTCGATGCCCCTATCGAACACGAGACGCTGGTCTTTAAGACCCTGCATGACAGCGGGATCATCAAGAATAATGAAGCGGAAAAGCTTGCGGCAGAGTATCACGGGATCGTCATGCTCGGGTACTTTACCGGTGATCTGGACAGACTCGAGGCTTCGCTGACTGATTTCTATAAGAGAGTTTTCGAAGGAAGATAACGGGATGGTCCGAAAGTACAGAAGTAATAAAGCCGGCGAGAAGATCCTCCGCTCATACGATCAGCTTCTTGAGATCTGGGGATGTGATCTTTCTGAACGTGATATCGAGACCTCATACGGAACAATTCACGTGATTGAGACAGGTAAGAAAGACGGTACTCCCCTGGTCCTTTTTCACGGCGTAGGTGACGATTCCGCGCTGATGTGGGTATATAACGCCAAAAGACTCGGTGAAAAATACAAGGTATACGCAATAGACACGATGGGCGGCCCCGGGAAGAGCATGCCCAATGAGAACTATAACAAAGACTTCGATGACATAAGATGCATCGATGAAGTTATGGACGGTCTTGGTATCGACAAGGCGATCATCGCAGGTGTATCCAACGGAGCGTATCTGGTGCAGGCATATACACTTCATCGTCCTGAGAAAGTCATTAAAGGTATCTGTATAGCAGGATCCGTAGCTGTCGGCGGCAAGAAGATGGCGATGCTCGCGATCCTGAAGATATTTATGCCCGAAGCCTTATTCCCGACAGAAAAGAATATGGTAAAACTGGTAATGAAACTATGCGGAAGTCACTACACGGAATTCTCCGATAACCCTGTCGTAATGGAACATTTTCGGAGTGTTCTCAAGGGCTTCAACAACGCCGCGATGGGATACCATAAAGTTGAAGGATTATCTCCCGAGCAGGTAGATAAGATCAGAGGCAAGATAACATATCTGGTCGGTGAAGAAGACCCGTTCCAAAAACTCGGCGGCAAGGAACTTCTTATTGAAAATAAAATGGATGCTATCTTCTATGAGGATGCAGGACATGCACTTAATCACGAACTTCACGATGAGATCAATAAAAAGATAATAGAGCTGGCTGATCAGGCCATAGCAGGAGGAATGAATACATGACAACGAAGAAATACCTCTATACGGAACGAGCACATTATATGTGTCCCAATATGCATTTCGGGATCATCGCGAATATCGGAAAAGAATTTGATGAGAATCGACTGAGCGAAAGTATCGAAGCTCTTAAGGCTGCTCATCCCCTGCTCGTAAGCCTTATAACGGAAGAGAAAGATACGGGCAAGATCTTCTACGATAAGCAGGACGACCCGGTGATCCCCGTGGTCAAAGGGACCGATTGGCAGACCGACTTCGATAACGTATCCAAAGCCGGATGGAACGTTCAAAAAGACGCTTTGCTCAAGGTGTTCGTCTACCCTTCAGCTGACAGCTTTAAGATCCTTTTTGTGGCACACCATCTGCTGTGTGACGGCAGAGGACTATTGATGCTGACGGAAGAATTCGCGCAGTGTTATTCGGCGAACGTAAGCCCCAAGCTTTCCGAAGAAAGACTGATCGAAAGTATAAGCGATCTTCCTGAAGGCAGTGACCTCGGCTTTATCAGTAAGGTCGTCATCAAGGATGCAAATAAGAAGTGGAGCAAGGAAGGTCATAAAGTAAGCTATGACGAATATCTGAAGTTCGAAAAGGACTTTGATCAAAAGCAGAACATCACCCGCAATATCTTGAATATTGAAGGTCCTTCATTCGATGACATACTTTCCGTCTGCAAGGATAACGAAGTATCGGTCAATGACTATCTTATCGCCAGGATGATGATCGAAGAAAATACTCAGAAGCTGATCATCGCTTCTGACATAAGAATGAAGTTCAAGAACCATAACGAAGGCTCTCTGGGAAACTATGCATCGGCTTTCAGCGTAGTTATTAAGAAGAAACACTCCGATGTTATCGAGCTTTCTAAGGCAGTCAGAGATGAAGTCAAAAAGATCCTGGCGTCACCTCAAAAAGAGATGCTTGTTCTGGCATGCTATCTCACTATGGATCCTGAACTTCTGGATGCTGTTGCCATATCGACTCTCGGCGGCTTTACCAGTAATGCAGGTAAGTTCGTCGGAAGCAAGATGTTCGGCTATGAAGCACGCGAAGGCTACTGCATAACAAATCTCGGCAGGATAAAGAGCGACATTATAAGCGAAGCTGCCTTCATCCCTCCTGCATCTCCCGCGAATAAGAAAGCCTGGGGCGTGTTGACTGTTAATGACAGGATGAGGATATGCGTCGTAGATAGCGGACGCTGATCATTATACGCAACGGTGCAAACGACTATCAAATCCGCTTCCTGATTGTAATCTGTGGGTCCATCGGGATTCATGATCTGACTATAGTGGGTCCAGCTTCCTCCTGATATAACTTTGCTCGGCGTCTTGATCTTGAAGAAAAACAAACCTATGATCAGTAAACTCAGAATGACCGGTATGCCTATTAAGATATATTTCCTGTTAAGTCGATCAGTCATTATATATCCCTCTTTTATACGGCTGTAACAACATAAGGAGCAAATGTTCCTTCAGACGAATATCCACCTACAGTGACATATATCTGCCCTGATGCTCCGTAGATCCTTTGTACAGGAGCATCGAATTCAACTACGATCGTCTCATTAGAACCGTCAAGATCCATGCTCCGAAGGATATTTTCCTCAGCATAGTACGTATAATAGATCTTATCGTTATAGACGGTATACATCATAACATCTGCAGCGAGCGCAGTATCACTGTCAGAACGATACAGTTGACTGTTGATAGTAAGATCGTCGCTTAGATTCGAAATGATGTAGTAGACCATTCCGTCGTAGCAAATAACGCTGTTCGCATTGTGCGGGATCCCGAGACAAGAATCCTCGTGACCGTATACCAACATAACATATCCGGGCATACTGATGGAAAGATCTGATATATATGTATCGCTTACAAGAGTATCTGCATTGAGATCTATATATCTTATCTCATTATCACCAAGTGCATCGTAATACAACACTCCGTCCCTTATCAGCAGCATCCACATGCCGTTCCTTTGAGGTTCGGAATAAACCTGAACATCCGATCCGTTCATGTCATTACACATTATCCGTAATTCGTTATCCTTCACGAGTGAATAGTAGATCTTTCCGTCGTAAATATCGAATGCAGTAAGCCTCCCGTCTTCTTCATCCACCGTAACGAGAGTCTCTGATCCGCCGTTATCGATCACGCAGATCTCTCTGTTCATGCTACAGTAATATAGCTTTCCCTCATATTCACGAGCGAGCATATTTCGGTTACCCATATTGAATTCACTTTCAGAAGAAGGAGTTACCTTCCCTGCAATATAAGTGCCGTACGAACTTTTATATTCATCTGCTTCTTTGAGGACGCGGGAAAGAGGAATAACGGGTACTATCAGTAAAAGCACAAATGCCAGTAGAGCTATGTTCTTATCCTGTTCTTTGTAACGCATACTGCGAATCGTCTTTGTTACTATATAAGCTGCGATCAGGATAAGAGCAACGGCACTTCCGATAAGGAAAACCGTCTTCTTATTCATAACAAGAACAGCTCTGTTAAGTCTCGTAACCAATACAAGGTATAAAGGAACGCTTATTGCTAATACCAAGTAGAAGATAATATCTATAACTGCCGACATTCTCTTATTTGAACGCACAAATACACCGTTAATGATAAGAACTATCGCAGATACTGTAAAGAGAAGTACCAGGCACATGGAAAGATGCCCCCAGATCGCTTTTTCAACAATGTCATGTTCATACATGATCTTGTCGTAAAAAGACCTGATGCACATTACCGATTTCTCTCCGGGGTAAAGTACAAAAGCACCTATAATACAAAGTACATATGTAATAACGCGGAGCATTTCGCTTATTCCGCTGTTCTTCCCTATATCATTCTTCGTAAGTTCCGTTTTGTTGTTTTCACTCATAATAATCTCTCTTTATATCGTGTCACCATTATTCTTAAGCAGCTTGTAAGCGCTAATAACCATTCTAGCACAGTCGTGTGAGATAATATCTTTAGATGCTATTTATGTGATTGCTTTAATCGCAAATTGCATATCTGGGATTCGTAGAACGAGAATATACCTTAAGAGAAAACTTAGAAGAAATGTGCCGTAACATCAACGGCGAATTCTTTTCATCGCAAGAGATGAGATCAAGATTTGAAAAGCAGGGCTTCCGTTATATCGGCGTGCAAAAGGACAGATATGCACAGCTTGTTATATTCGAAAAGCCATGCTCCAACTGAAAAGATCACCCAATGCATCTTCTGTCGCTACGGGCTGCCAATTCATTTGCAAGATTTTATCCTTGGTGCATTAAATTCCATGATATAATTGCCTATAGTTATAGGAAAAACTATTCTTGCATAAGGCCATTAACACATACTAACGGTATAAAAAATATTATACAATCCATATTGGCGGTATCTTCAAGTTCGCTGTTTTCGATGTTACGTTAGTAGAGAAAGAGGTCATACAATGCAGATAAGATTGTCAGAAAATATCAGAAGTCTACGCAAAGAGCACAAACTGACTCAGGAGCAGTTGGCGGATGCGTTGGGTGTTACGGTTGGAGCTGTATACAAATGGGAAACAGGTCTGTCCATGCCTGAGATCAGGCTTCTTATGGAACTTGCCGACCTGTTCGAAGTGTCCGTTGATTCCCTGCTCGGATACACCATGAAAAGCGGAAATGTTCAGAACAGGATTGAACAGATGGTGTCATTTCTTGCAGTAAAGGACTATGAAAGAGCTATAGCTGAATCAGAAAAAGCTTTGCGGAAGTATCCGAACAATTTTCTGCTCGTCTATGTCAGTGCCCAGATGTATATGGCCAAGAACATGGAAGAGCGGAACAAAGAGGCGATGTTCAAATCAAATGCTTTATTTGAACATGCCATCTCACTTTTGGATCAAAACACTGACAGCAGCATAAACGAAGTTACCATATTAAACCTTATGGCAAATAACTACATGGTAACAGGTGAGATGGACAGGGCACTGGAGATTTTAAAGAAGAACAATATCTGCAACATAAACAGCAGCATGCTCGCATCGGTTTATGCCGTAGGATTGGGACAGCCCGATGAAGCATCGAAATATATAGAACCGGCCATGATCGAAGCTATAGGTATAGTTTCTAAAACGGCTTATGCAGCGTCATTTGCTTATGCACGGAAAAACGATATTACATGTATTTCTGCATTGGAATGGCTTATCGGTTTTCTTGATTCACTGAAGACGGATCCGGAAACTATATCTCATGTTGATAAATTCAAACCGTCCTATTTAGCTTTGCTTGCAATATGGGAAGAGAAGTTCGGATATAAAGATAAAGCGGAAGATCACATAAAAGAAGCATATATGCTTGCTATGAGATTTGATGCTACTCCTGCTTATAACATGAACGGCCTTAGATTTATCAGCCACCCGGATGCGGTTTCTGTCGATATAGTAGGAAAGACGGCGTGTGAGGCAATGGATTATCTTGTTTTCGACAGAGTTCCGAAAAGCAAAGCCTCACAAAAGATAAAGCGGCTATGGGATGAATTAAACAATAAATATTCAAGTATGGGGAGGAATTGATTATGAAGATCAGAAACATATATTTTGGAAAAGGCATTCCGTTTTTTTGCATAGCCGTCACGTTATTATGCATAACCGTGACACTCATATCGCAGCTTATTCCTTCAACATATTTTGTCTTTGCGTTTTTCCCTCTTAAATATCCGTGGCAGATAATTACGTGGATCTTCCTTCATGGAGCACCTCAAGAACTTCTCCCGCCGGATGCTACTTATTCTGCTATTGATTTGACGCTTGGACATATCGGATATAATCTGCTTCTGATACTGCCGTTTGGAATCCTGGCCGAAAAGATATTAGGAACCAAAAAGATACTGGGCTTGTTTGCTGTATCCTGGGGGGCCGATGTTATCACTATGCTTATAACAGGCGCGGTATATACTAAAATCTTAAATGAAACTGAACTGGCCGGCGGTGCAGGTGCTTCCGGTCTGGCTTTCTGCTTTATGCCGATCGTTATGTACGCGTTATTTGTTCTTGGAAGAAAATACGGATTCGGCATGCTCTTTAAGCAAATTTCATTTTATTTCCTGATGTCGATGGCCGTTCCAACACTTATAATTTCACTAAGTCCGAGTGTAAGTGGTGTTACAGGAATAGAGTCTATGATCTTACACCTTTTGGCACTGGTTATCGGGACTATATTTACGATTGTTTTCCGCAAGACTATAAAAGCTTATTTTGATATACAGAAAGCAGAAACTGTATGATTAACTGTTCATTTATTGTTCTTTTGCAATTACATATCAGTACATTATATTGCTGATTAATACTGCCAAGCTAAATGAACGGAACCATATACACCGGGATATAGTTAATACTGTTCTCCCATTTATAGTCTTTCGTATGAACTACATACTTTTCTCCTATCCGGCTGCTGAATTTTGCACAAAATACATCCATTGACTTGTGTCCTCTGTAGTTTCCGGACTTTACCTCTATGGGACATATCTTGCTTCCTTTTGATGTGAGAAAATCAATTTCGTATAAATGATTTGACGTCTCGCTTTCCATCGTATAGTAAAAAAGATTGTTTCCCTTGACTACAAGCATCTGGGCAACAGCATTTTCATATACATAGCCAAGATTTA
>FWXP01000001.1 GCA_900176545.1 Oscillospiraceae bacterium | reverse complement strand
CGCAAAATCTCAAAGAAAGGTTCGGCTACATTACGTAAGACAGGCTATGAGGTTATGAGAGTCCTCAAAAGTCACCGAGCACCTGAAGACTGTACGGTATATAACTATATTCTGAAAAAGGAAGCTGAAGGCAAAAGTAAAAAGCAGGCCAAAATCGCAGGTCTTAACAAGTTTCTGCGCATATATTACGTGAGAGTAATGGAAGTATATCAGTCTGTATAAAGCGTATAGTCGGTATCCATAACCGGAATAGATTCCGGTCTGTTTGCTATGCTCGGAATTAACAAGGCGAAAACCTACCAACAAGTACTTGATTTTTGTTAGCAGGTTTATGTCCCATTATTGGCATTGAAGAGTGTGTGGCAGGGTGATACTCTTATAAAAGAACAGATGTTCTATTTTATAAGGAGGCTATCAAGTGAGGACGATCCTGCATTCTGATATGAATAATTGCTATGCGAGTATAGAACTGCTGCACAGGCCGGAGCTTCGCGGCCGTCCTGTGGCGGTGGGCGGTGACCCGGAGGCAAGGCACGGTATCGTACTTGCCAAGGACCTTATAGCCAAGAAGGCGGGAGTCAAGACCGGCATGGCATTATGGCAGGCACGAGAGGTCTGTCCGGATGTGGTATTCGTGCCTCCCCGTATGGATCTGTATCTTCGCTTCTCCAGAAGGATGCGTGCCATATATGCCGAATATACTGACAAGCAGGAAGCCTTTGGTGTCGACGAATCCTGGCTGGATGTCACGGATACGGTGACAGGGAAGAAAGACGGGTACATGATAGCTGAGGAGATAAGACGACGGGCGAAGGAGGAGCTGGGGATCACCGTCAGTGTCGGCGTCAGCTGGAACAAGATATTTGCCAAGTTCGGATCGGATTACAAAAAGCCCGATGCTGTTACTGTTATAGACCAAGACAATTATAAGGACATCATATGGACAAGTCCCGTGGAGGATATCCTCTATGTGGGCAGGAACACGAAGCGTAAGCTCAATGATGTAGGAATAATGACGATAGGGCAGCTGGCTGCCGCCGACAGGAGGTATCTCAAGGACTCGCTGGGAAAGATAGGTCTTGTATTGTCTGCATTTGCAAGGGGGGAGGACCAGACTCCCGTATTCGGTGAATCCTATGAGGCTCCGATCAAGAGCATAGGCAACAGCACTACGACTCCCAGAGACTTAAAGGATAATGAAGACGTTAAGATAGTGGTCTATCTTTTAGCAGAGAGCGTAGCTGCCAGGCTTCGCGAGAACAATTTCAAGTGCCGCGTAGTCGAGATATCAGTCCGTGACAACGGACTATATTCGTTTACGCGGCAGATGCGGACCGGGTCTCCCACGGATATAACTTCGGAGATAGCAGCCTACGCCATGAGTCTGTTTAACGGGAACTATGACTGGAGCAAGCCTATAAGGAGCGTAGGCGTTCGCGGAAGTGATCTTGTGGATGCATCGATACCTATCCAGCTGAACCTCTTCCTGGATCAGGAGGAGAGGGATAAGCAGCACAATATAGACATGGCTATAGATTCACTTCGCGGAAGATTCGGATTCTACAGTGTCCAAAGGGGCATGATGTATATGGATAAGACCTTATCCAAGTTAAACGCGAAGGAGGATCATGTTACTTCGCCCAGGGGCTACTTTATCGACGGCAATAAGACGGGAATATGCTCGTGATATAATCTTAATGCGAGGTGTATGACGATGAATACTACTGAAAAGTTCTTAAGATATATAAGTACGGATACGACGTCTTCCGAGGACAGCGGCGAGCACCCCAGTACTTCGGGACAGTTCGAGCTCGCTAAGGTGCTCGTTATGGAGCTCCTTAAGATGGGCATTCCCAGAGAGGATCTGTTCTTTGATGAGGAGCACTGCTACATATATGCGAAGATAAGATCCAATACGATGTTAAAGCTTCCTTCTATCGGATTTATCGCGCATATGGATACATCGCCCGAAGCATCTGGCAAGGATGTAAGGGCTCAGTTCGTATTTGACTATGAAGGCGATGATATCGAGCTCAAGGCGGGAAATATCCTAAGCCCGGATGTATTCCCCGAGCTCCTTCTCTACAAAGGTAAGACCCTGATAACTTCCGACGGTACGACTCTCCTCGGAGCAGATGATAAGGCAGGTATAGCCGAGATAATGGCTATGGCCGATCATCTTCTGGAGAATCCCGATATAGAACATGGTGATATCTGTATAGCATTTACTCCCGATGAGGAGATAGGCGAAGGTACGGAATTCTTTGATGTGGAGAGGTTCGGTGCGGACTTTGCGTATACAGTTGACGGCGGAGCGATAGGAGAGATCTCTTACGAGAACTTCAATGCAGCCTCTGCGTCTATCGATATCAAGGGATGTAATGTACACCCGGGAGAAGCTAAGGATAAGATGGTAAGTGCCATCAGGCTCGCCATGCAGATCGATTCATGCATACCGGACAGTGAGCGACCTGAGACTACATGCGACAGGGAGGGATTCTTCCATCTGTGCAATATGAGCGGTGATGTATCGTCAGCTTCCATGAAGTACATAATCAGGGATCACTCCATGGAAAAGTTCGAAGAAAAGAAGCAAAGACTCAAGGCATATTGTGAAAGGATAGCTTCAGAGTACTCAAGCTGCCACATAGAGTGTGACATCAAAGATACCTACTTTAATATGTATGAGAAGATCTATCCCGATAATATGCACATCGTAGACAGGGCGATATCAGCTATGAAGGCACTTGATATCGAACCGCAAGTACTTCCGATACGAGGCGGGACTGACGGTGCCATGTTGTCGTTCAAGGGGCTTCCCTGTCCGAACATCTGCGCGGGTGGTCATAACTTCCACGGAGTATATGAATATGTATGCGTGGAATCCATGGATAAGATAGCTGAGCTCCTGGTGAGGATAGCGACCAGCGATTGATAATATCAAATTTACCGTTCATTTACACTGTATCGTACGCATTATTGTAAAATAGCGTTGTAGGGGACAGATAAGGAGGGGTATAGATGGATAGATTTGCAAAAGAATACTTTAAGTCGATGAAGAGAAACCAGGATAGGAATAAGACGATCGCGATCCTCGCGCTCGTGCTCTTGATACTGTTCATGCCCGTGTTATTCCTTCTTCTTGACGGTCCCGCGAAGATCGCAGGGATGCGCACTCCGAAGAATCATGTAGACATCGACAGTGAGAGCCTCGTACATGAGTTGGATCAGGGCGTGAGTGATGTCATAGGCACTGAGGCCGAGCCGTCGCTGGTGGGCAGCGATACAACGATCGAGGATATAGTAAGGATCAGTGAGCTTCAGACACTGGAGTACAGCTATGATGCTATCTGCAGGGTAGAAGATAACGGTGAGACCGTATACTATATCGCATATGAGTCCACCGTCTATCTGGGTATCGATACCTCACAGATCGGCTTTGCTTACGGAGATGACGGTAACAAGGTAATAACGATAATACTTCCTCCTGTACAGGTACTTGATACCAATGTTGATGCAGGAAGCTTCGACTACATATTCATAGATCCTCATTATGATAATTCCGCTGCTTCCGTAACGGCTCAGCAGTTCTGTGAAGAAGATGTGGCAGATAAGATCTCCGAAGACGAGACTATGTATGCCAGTGCAAGGGATAATACCGAAGCTGAGATAAGGGCTCTTACTGAGCCTATGGTAGAACAGTTCTATCCTGATTATGAACTTGTTATCGTATGGGGGAGCTGATATATGAAGAAGTTGATCGCTTTGATACTAACGCTGGCGGTAGCCGCCAATATCTGTTGTGCCTGCGGAAAGAAGAAGGATAAGGATCCGAAGAGTAATGTGATCCTTGAGACGAAGATGTCCGAAGCGGCGGAGGTAACCGTGGTAGATGCCACGGAGCTTGACTTTACGGCTGAGGAATGGGCAGCTATGCAGCCTCAGGAGATCCAGATAAGGAATATCTGTGAGCTCGCGACAATGGAAGTATATTTCCATAGCGTAGCCAAGGCCGTAAAGCCTGTATCATCCGGAGTATCCGGTTGGGGACAGGCTGAGAGAAGGTTCTGGTTCGAGTACAGCGGCTATGCCAGGATAGGCATCGATATGAGCCGAGTCGAGATCACGATAACGGAAGATACCGTGACCATCCTGATCCCTCATGCGTCGATAATCGGCGGGATCAATATCGATTCATCATCTTATAACTACGATTCCGTGATACTGGAACCTGATGACAGCAGCTTCTATAACTCCAACGATATTACGGCAAGTGATGTAACGGCGGCAGTTGCAAGCGCCAATGAAGCAACTACGCAGGAGATCAGTTCCGACAGTGCTCTTATGATGAGAGCCGAGAACAGAGCAGTTGAGCTCATAAGAAAATATATCGAGCAGATATCGGAATATTCACATGTCGATTACGATTTCGAATGGGGGTATATTGACGACTGATAATAGAAAGAGCCGCTCGTGAGCGGCTCTTGTTTATGAGAACATTTTCTCGAGTTCTGTAAAACTGTCAATAGCTTTGTAGGGAGAAGGGACTTCTCCGAATCCGTACCTGCAGAAGATGAATCTTATCCCTGCTTTGTTGCACGCTTCAAAGTCTCCCAGCGTATCTCCGATGTAATAGGTATCTTCGGGAGTCATGCCGTATCTGTCCATCAATGTCTTTATGGTCTCGCCCTTAGGTGTTCCGGTGTCGCCGAAGCAGAGATGATCCTTGATGACATCTTCCGTTACGGATTTGTCCGTAAAGAGTTCGGGATATCCCTTCTGGCAGTTGCTGACTATATAAAGATCATTATTAACGGCGAGCTTTCTTAAAGTAGCTTTTACTCCCGGGAAGATGATGCCGTCAGCTACTTCATGAGTTATCGAATGAAGCTTACTGTGCTCGTATCTGCAGCAAAGCTCTATAAGGGTCTGTCTGTCATCAGGAGAAGGAACGTCAGTAAAGATGTCTTCCGCGATAACGTCCATGGTCTTTCCGAATTCCTTCTTAAGAAGGTCTGCGGTGATATGTGCCCCGGTCTTGCCGTAGGCGTTTGCGGCTTCCTGCCATGCTACGGCTACTATCTCGGTGGTGTTCCAGAGCGTGCCGTCAATGTCGAATATTAGATTACACATGCCCAAGATTTTAACACAAAGGTCAAGGTTAAATAAGTTGCATTTCGAGAACCGTCGGCGTGGGTTATAATAGTAGGCATGATCATTCGCAAGAAGACAATCGAGAAGCGATTCATGGGTTATCTCAATAACCTGAGCCTCAGGAAGAAACTGTGGCTTCTGTATACTTGTTGCGTAATCATACCTCTTGTCCTTACGGACGGTCTCATAGCCGCAGTCTTTATCCACGATGCCAAGAAAGAGATGGAGAAGAATATGGAGATGGCTGTCTTCAATGCTTCTCTTGATTTCCGAAATGCATTTACCCCTGCGGACAATCTCTCTAACAGTATCTACATAGACGAGGACCTTAACTATTTCCTGGAGAGAAGGTTCTCGGCAAACAGTGATTTTTATACCGAATCCAGGAGCGCATACCAAAGAGCAGGCTACAGCACGTTGCTGTCTGCAGGTAACGGAATAATCGGTGTTGCACTCTGCGCTGACAATAACTCTATCGTAAGTGCAGGAACATACTGGAGCATCGACAGGGTCAGAGATACTCAGTGGTATACGGATTTTGAGAATAACGGCAGGACCAATGCTCTTTATTTCTATTTTGTTGAAGGTGAGGATAATCTTCCTACCGGTACGAATTCCAGAAGGATCTCCATCGTAAGAGCGCTCGATCACTTCGGTGAGCTTCCCAGTGAGAAGGTATTAAGGATAGACATAGATTACGCGAAGATATCAGAGGAGTTTTCCGTGAGCAGATACGGCTCGGATATCTATATCTGTGATGGTGACACTATCGTAATATCCACTAAGGATAAGCCTAACTACTTTCAGTCTTTCAAGCGAGTCAATACCATCGACAGAAAGACGATAGGCTACGTAGGTCATATGAACTATCTCGGCAAGGAGTATACGATATACGTCGAGAAGCCTTCAGAAAACTACTTCCTGTCCACCATCAAGTCCCATGCTTTCCTCTTTATGCTACTTGTAACTATCAACGTTATATTGCCGCTGATACTCGTTAACCTCATAAACAGTTCATTCACCAACAGGCTTCAGAAGCTGAGCTATGTATTCGATTCCGCTCAGAGAGATAAGGTAGGACTCCAGGAAGTTGACAGCATACAGGGCAACGATGAGATCGGTCAGCTCATGGAAGGTTATAACAACCTCGTACGTCGTAACAGGCAGCTCATAAAGACGATCTACGAGGACAGGATCGTACACCAGAAGGTAGAGATCGAGAAACAGCAGGCTGAGCTGCTGTCTATGAGAATGCAGATCAACCCCCACTTTATCTTTAACGTTCTTGAGAACCTGAGGATGAACTGTATAGTCAAGGGAGAGAATGAGACAGCAGCCATGATCGAGCGACTTGCCGCTTTGGAACGTGAGAGCGTTGACTGGAAGGACGATATCATACCGCTGTCGAAGGAACTGGAGTTCATAAGGAACTACTTAAAGCTCCAGGCTATGAGGTATGGAGACAGATTCTCATTCTCCATCAATGCCGACCCTGAATCTCTCAAGGCATATATACCTAAGCTGACGCTGACTACGTTCGTAGAGAATTCATGTGTACACGGAGTAGAGAGGAAGAGCTCTAATGCCATGATCCTTATCGACTGCTCCGTAAAGGACGGTAAGCTCATAATGGAAGTAGAGGATACCGGTGCCGGTATGAGTCCTGCTTCCTGCGCTGTACTGGAAGCCAAGATGAGAAGAGCTTCCTTCTCAGAGCTTCAAAGGTCAAGTCAGCATATCGGTATGATCAATTCATGCCTGCGTATAAAGATGATCGCAGGGGAAGAGAATGCAAAGTTTACGTTCGAAGGAGAAGAGAACGTCGGAGTATACCTGCGTATAGAAATGCCCGTGATAAGTGAATCTGATGTGGAAGGAGAAAGCAAAGAGGATGCTTAATGTGTTGTTGGCGGATGATGAGCCCATGATCCTAAAGGGTCTGATGAGGATCATCGATTGGGAAGCAGAGGGTTGCAAGATAGTATCAGCCGTAAAGAACGGAGAGGATGCTTATAATTATATAAAGGATAATAAGGTGGATCTGGCGATCGTTGATGTCCAGATGCCGGTAATGACGGGACTTGAGCTCATAGGCAAGGTCAGGTCGGAGGGGATCACGGATACTGACTTTGTCATCCTGTCGGGATTCCGTGATTTTGAATATGCTCAGGAAGCCATGAAGTATGGCGTATCAGATTACCTTACAAAGCCTGTAAAGGCTTCGCAGCTGGAATCCGCAGTCCGCAAGGTGGCTCTTCAGCATGTATCAAACGTTCAGGAGAATGAGATGCATGAGAAGCTCAGAAGGGGATATCTCATCCAGTACATCTATTCTCTCATGATCGGAAAGGCATCGCCCAAGCAGATCGACTATATCAAGGAGAACATGAAACTCGAGGGAGCTATCAATTATGTAGTCATCTCACTTAATAATATCGCAAAGCTCGATGAGATGACGGACGAGGAAGTTGATGACCTTAAGAACAAGATAAGGGAAAACTGCGAAGAATTCCTGGGTGAGTATAAGGATCATTTCCTTGATGAGAATGCCGCAGACGATAAGGGCTATGACATGAGCTTTATATTCTGCGAATCCATGGCATCTTCCAAGAAGATGACGGATATAGAGTTCTTTGAGACATTGAGGAAGAAAGCCATGTCAGATATCCCGGTGGATCTTACGATCCTTGTGGGAAAGACGATAAATGACATCACCAAGCTGTCCCATTCTTACAGCTCTACTAACACCATGATCACCTTAAGAGGATTACACAGTGATAAGAACGTATTTATCTACGATAATGATATCCACGTATCGTCACATAATCTTGCCAAGTCCATGGTTCATAAGGATGCTCTGGATAATCTGATAGCAGCTGTCGTAAGAAGGGATGATGAGGCTATCGATCAGAATGTTGACGAGCTCATCGAGCGTGCAGGCAGCGTAGACTATAAGACGGTAAATCTCAATATGAACTATCTCATGTTCCAGCTTATCCACAGGGCAGTAGAGATCGATGAGATGGTAGAGCAGGATAATATACTACTATATATAGGAGATGATGTATTCAGTTCGGGAGAGGATATAAGGGTACAGCTCAAGAAGTTCTCCCACGAATATGCGGAATACCTGGAGCAGCTTCGTCAGAATGCGGCATCCGGAGGCCTTATCAAGGAGATCGAGCATGAGATCAAGGACCACTACGCTGAGAACCTAACGCTTCGTGACCTTGGCGCCAAGTATTTTATCAACAGCTCTTACTTGGGACAGATATTCAGGAAGAAGTTCGGTATGTCTTTTAAGGATTACCTGAATAATTACAGAGTGACCGTAGCTTCCGAAATGCTAATAAACAGTGACAGAAAGGTATCAGACATCGCTGCGGACGTCGGATATCGCGATGTTGACTATTTTGTCAGTAAATTTTACGAAGTGCACGGATGCACCCCCACAAAATACAGGAGGAATTATTGATTCTGACAACAGATGAATTTTGTCGGGGTTGTAGTTAGAGTTAATCGGTAATACAACTTTACGATTTCTTAATATAATAGGTTCAATGACATAACCTAGAAAGGAAGGGTTGTATTATGAAGACAAGAAAGATTGTTTCAGTTGCAATGGCCGGCCTTATGGCTACATCGGCTCTTGCTGCTTGTAAACAAAACGGTGTTGGCGGAACAAAGGAGTTCTCCTCCTTCTTCTGTACACCTGCAACAGTCGAGATCACAGATGATAATGAGATCAAGGGCATTATCACTGAGAAGATCGGCGCTAGCTGTAAGGAGACATGGCTTACAGGTCAGGATGCTGGTGAGGCTATCGGTGTATTGATGGCTTCAGGTGAGTATCCCGATTTCATCAACGGTGGTGACTCCTCTAAGCAGCTTTACGAGGCAGGCGCACTTGTTGCTTGGGATGATTATATCGAGAAGTATCCCAACATCAAGGAGTTCTACACAGATTATGAGTGGGATCAGTTCCGTCAGTCAGATGGACATATCTATTGGATGAATCCTTTCGATAACATCTACGGTGAAGATATGACAACTGAGCACTCCGGTGAGGCTTTCTGGATCCAGGTTCGTGTTCTTGAGTGGGCAAACTATCCTGAGATCACGACACTCGACGAGTATTTCGATCTTCTTGAAGAGTACAACGAGGCTAATCCTCAGACACCCGAGGGTGCAGACAATATCCCTTACACTATCCTTTGCGAAGACTGGAGATATTTCTGCCTTGAGAACGCTCCTCAGTTCCTCGATGGTTATCCCAACGACGGTTCTGTTATCGTTGATCCCGATACAGAGCAGGTAGTTGACTACAACACAACAGATACAGCTAAGGCTTATTTCCTTAAGCTCAACGAAGAGTACCACAAGGGTATCGTAGATCCCGAGTCTTTCACACAGACATACGATGAGTACATCTCCAAGCTTTCTACAGGACGTGTCCTCGGCATGGTTGACCAGTGGTGGGATTTCGCTTATACAGTAAATGATATCTTTAAGTCCAACGATACAGAGCAGTACGGTTACAACTACGTACCTCTTCCTATCACAATCGACGGACGTGACAATCAGTGGTATACACCCGGTGGACAGCTTAACGTTTCTTCCGGTATCGCTATCACAACATCTTGTAAGGATGTTGAGGGTGCTTTCCAGTTCATCGATGACCTTCTTGGTCAGGAGATCCTTGATCTTAGAAACTGGGGTGTTAAGGACGTTGACTACTGTGTAGACGATCAGGGTCTCTACTACAGAACAGATGAGCAGATCGCTAACTGTGCTGATCAGAACTACAAGTCCACACACCTTTGCACATATTCTTACTTCCCTAACTACTCCGGTACATCCAGAGACGGTAAGAATGCTATGACACCTTCTCAGCAGCCTTCACTCTTCCTTGCTACAGTACCTGATAAGGTAAAGGCTTGCTTCGAGGCTTACGGCGCAGAGACATATGTTGATATGCTTCATTCCGTTAACAATGCTGGTGTTTGGTTCCCTATGTGGTCTTACTCCAACAACATGAACACATCTACTGATGGTGGTACTGCCTTCACAAGAATGGGTGAGTGTAAGCACGAGTGGCTTCCTATCGTAGTAATGTCTGATGACTTCGAGTCTGACTGGGCTGCATACCAGGCTGCATACGCAGAGACAAAGCCTGAGGATTTCCTCGCTGAGATGCAGACTGAGCTCGACAACAGAATTCAGAACTACAATGATTTCATGGCGGCAAATTCCTAATTGCATAAATAATTACTTTGTAATATTATAGTGCAGGGTTGTGCGGGGCGACCATAATACTCTTATGGTCGCCCTTTATTACCCAAATTTCCTTGACAAAGAAGGTAAAGAAATGGCAACTAACTTCACATCCTTTTCGAACCCTAATTTGGACGGTAACAAGTTGTCCAAAGGGGCTCACTTCAGAAAAGAAGCACCTAAACAGGTCTTCTTGCTTGTATCTGCCGCTCTCCTTCTGATCTACGGTATCATCTTCTACTATATACCGTTGTTCGGATGGATCACTGCGTTTCAGAACTACAAGCCCGCTACAGGCTTCCTGCATTCCGAGTTCGTCGGTTTCAAGAAGTTTCAGACATTGTTCGCTGATAAGACATTCTGGCAGGTTTTCAGGAATACCATCTGCATGGGTATCCTCAACCTTATTTTGCATTTCGCGACTGCTATCATCTTCGCTCTCTTACTCAACGAGCTTAGAAATATGCTTGCCAAGAAGTTCATCCAGACTATCTCTTATCTCCCTCACTTCCTTTCATGGATCATCGTTACAGCTATTGTTCACGATGCTCTTTCTTCTGAGGGTGCAGTAAACGAACTCCTTCTTAATCTTCATATAGTTGATAAGGCTATAAGCTTCTTCTCAATCAAGGCTTATTTCTGGCCTATTGTTGCTTTATCAAATGTATGGAAGGAGACAGGTTGGAACGCTATCATCTATCTTGCTGCTATTACATCTATCGATCCTGCTCTCTATGAGGCTGCTGAGATCGACGGTGCAGGCAGATGGCAGAAGATGCGTTATATCACACTTCCTTCTCTTAAGCCTACTATCATGATCCTTCTCCTCATCAATGTCGGTAACGTATTGAATGCAGGTTTTGAGGTTCAGTACATCTTAGGTAACGACGTTATCAGAAGCGTATCCGATACGATCGATATCTACGTTCTTAAGTGGGGTATCTCTCAGTTCGACTTCTCACTCGGTACTGCAGCCGGTATCTTCAAGAGCGTTGTAAGTATCATCATCGTATTCGCCGCAAACTATGCAGCGAAGGTTTCGGGCGAAGAAAGATTATTCTAATTGGAGGCATATGAATTATGAAAAAGAAATTATCAACTGGTGATATTATCTTTGAAGTATGCCTTGTCGTCTTCATGGTAATCTTCTGCGTAGTAACGCTCTATCCCGTTCTTAACCAGCTCGCTGTATCATTCAACGACGGTTTCGATTCAGTAACAACACGTGTACATCTCTGGCCCCACAAGTTCTCTCTTGATAACTACAAGACAGTTCTTGCAAAGCCTAACCTTCGTAGAGGTGCTATCGTAACAGTAGGTAGAACTGTTGTAGGAACACTTATCTCTCTGTTCTTCAATGCTCTCCTTGCTTTCGTAGTAAGCCGTAAGAGATTCCTCTTCAAGAAGGGTGTTAACCTTTTCTGGGTTATCACGATGTATGTAAACGGTGGTCTTATCCCCGGATATATCCTTATCCAGAAGCTTCACCTTCTTAACTCCTTCTGGGTATACGTTATCCCCGGTGCAGTAAGTGCCTTCAACATGCTCGTTATGCGTAACTTCATGGAAGGTATCCCCGAGTCTCTCGAGGAGTCTGCTGAGATCGACGGTGCAGGTTACTTCACTGTCTTCGTTAAGATCATCTCTCCTTTGTGTAAGCCTGTTTACGCTACTATCGCACTCTTCGTTGCGGTATATCAGTGGAACTCCTGGTTCGACACAATGCTCTACAACAAGATGGCTGAGCAGTATACGGTTCTTCAGTACGAGCTCATGAAGATGCTCCAGACAGCTATGAGCCAGTCCGGTTCAGTTGAGAACCTTAAGCACTCCGCTTCTCACGTTACACCTCAGGCTCTTAGAGCTGCTGCTACAATCGTAACAATGGCTCCTATCGTAGCTTTGTATCCTTTCCTTCAGAGATACTTCGTTACAGGTCTTACCATCGGTGGTGTAAAGGAGTAATCACTACTCTATATACGTAGTAATTATCGGTTGGGAACATAATGGGTTTTTTGAGATTTGACAGTCCTTTGATGCGCTTCTTGGGTAAAGTCGCGGATCTTCTGTGGGTCAACATTCTCTGCCTGTTATGTTCCCTTCCTGTTTTTACGATAGGTGCTTCCATTACTGCGATGCAGACTATCTTCTACAGACTCCTTCATAATGAAGATGTGTATGTGACTCGTGAGTTCTTCGCGTCTTTTGCAAGGAATTTTAAGCAGGCTACTCTCGTATGGATAATTCTGCTTCCTATAATGGCTTTTCTCGGATATGACTATATTGCACTCGGAAATGACGGTGACCCCAAGGCTTTCTTTCTGAAGACCGTTGCAGGTATCCTTTTTCTGATCGTATTTGTCATCTTCTTGTATGTATTTCCGATCATCTCAAGATACGAGAACAGCACCAAAGAGACAATAAAGAATGCATGCATTATCTCGATAACGCATCCTGTAAGGTCTGTTTTGCTCCTTATAGTATTTGCATTCAGTATCTTTGTTGAACTGATCATCTCTTATAAGCTCTTACCGTTGTTGTTTGCTTTCTGCGTGTCAGTACCGTTCTATTTCTGCTCGATGGTATATATGCCTATATTCGATAAACTGGACGGTGTTACTCCCGGTAAGCCTACGGACGTAGCAGAAGAATGATCATATTTATCGCATATTAAAAGCCCATCCGATTGGATGGGCTTTGCTTATGTCTTGATTATCTCAGTTCTGTCCGTAATAAGCATTTGCTCCGTGCTTCCTGAAGAAGTGCTTATCCTTGAGGTAGTCGGGAGCAGGCTGTACGCCGGGGCGGAGGAGCTCAGTCCTTAATGCCATCTTTGCGACTTCTTCCATTACTACCGAGTTATGTACTGCGTTATCTGCATCGGTACCCCATGAGAATACTCCGTGGTTAGTGCACAGCACTCCGGGTGTGTAATCGGGATCGATATTCCTTGTCTTGAATGTCTCGATTATGACAAGACCTGTGTTCTTCTCGTATGCTTCGTCGATCTCTTCCTTTGTGAGGGATCTTGCGCAGGGGATAGGACCATAGAAGTAGTCCGCATGTGTTGTACCGTAAAGGGGTATATCGCGGCCTGCTTGCGCCCAGGACGTCGCTTCAGGGGAATGAGTATGTACGACACCTCCGATGTTAGGGAAGGCCTTATAGAGCTCAATATGAGTGGGTGTATCGGAAGAGGGCTTCATGCTGCCTTCTACGATGTTGCCTTCCAAGTCGAGTACGACCATGTCTTCGGGCTTCATCACTTCGTAGTCGACGCCTGAGGGCTTGATTACGACAAGTCCCTTCTCTCTGTTTATACCACTGACGTTACCCCATGTGAAAGTCACGAGCTTTCTTGCGGGAAGCTCCATATTGGCTTCGTAAACTTTTTTCTTTAATTCTTCTAACATTTACATATACTCCTTGATCAAAGTGATAATGATTCAGTAGCAAGCTTCTCAACGGGAAGTGTTGCCTTATACTTAGCGATATAATCGTTGAATCCCTTTACGTCGTCTGCGTCGGGTGCAACTGTAGAAGATGCGCTCTCCTTGAAGATAACGTTATTCAGGAAGTCACCCAGGGATACGCTGTTGTTAAGTGCATAGAGAGCAAGAACTGCGATACCCCATGCGCCGCCTTCTCCTGCGGTCTCCATGACCGTGATGGGAGCCTCGAGCGCAGCTGCCATTATTGTCTGACCTGCGACAGGAGTCTTGAAGTATCCGCCGTGACCAGTCATCTTGTCTACCTTAACGTTCTCTGCCTTTAAGATATCCATACCGATCTTAAGAGAAGCTACGGCTGACATAAGAGATGTCCTTGCGAAGTTCTCGAAAGTGAAGGAAGAGTCGGGATTTCTTAAGAGGAGAGGTCTTCCTTCTTCAAGTCCTGTTACGGGCTCTCCGGAGAAGTAGTTGAAGCTTATTACACTGTCGCAATCCTTATCGCCCTTGAGAGCTGAAGTAAAGAGTGCAGTGTAGATCTTGTTCATGTCGATATCTGCGCCGCATGCATCAGCGAAGCCCTTGAGCATATTAGCCCAGGCATTGATCTCTGATGTGCAGTTGTTGCAGTGTACCATGGCAACAGGGAATCCGTCGGGAGTAGTAACTACGTCGATCTCCTTATATACCTTGGAGAGAGGCTTTTCCATGACCACCATAGCGAATACTGAAGTACCGGCACTTACATTACCGGTTCTTACGGCGATGCTGTTGGTAGCAGTCATGCCTGTTCCGGCATCTCCTTCAGGAGGGCACAGGAGGCTGCCCTCACTGAGGTTACCGGAGATATCAAGAAGGCGTGCGCCTTCTGCTGTTAACTTACCTGCTGCTTCTCCTGCGGAAAGAACCTTGGGGAGAATGCTGTTAAGGTCGATGTCAGTCATGTCCTTGAACTTCGCGAGCATATCCTTATCGTAGTCGCCGTCAGATATGGGGAACATACCGGAAGCGTCGCCTACTCCGAGTACCTTCTCGCCTGTGAGCTTCCAGTGGATGAAGCCTGCAAGAGTTGTAAGGAAATCGATCTTTCCTACATGCTCTTCCTTATCGAGGATAGCCTGGTAGAGGTGAGCGATGCTCCATCTCTGAGGGATGTTGAAGCCGAACTTCTCCGTAAGGATATCGGCCGCCTGCTCTGTTATGGTATTACGCCATGTCCTGAAAGGTACGAGGAGCTTACCTTCGGTGTCGAAAGGCAGATAACCGTGCATCATGGCGGATATACCTATGGCGTCGATCTTAGTAAGAGTCTCGTTATACTTTGTCTTGTAATCTGCTGCGAGGGAAGAGTAGCAGTCCTGAAGGCCTGCCCATATCATGTCCTCTGAATAGGACCAGATCTTCTTGCCGCAACTGTCGATCAACTGATTCTCCCATGTGTGGGAGCCTTCTGCGAGGATCTTACCCTTCTCGTCTGTAAGGATAGCCTTGATCCTGGTAGAACCGAATTCAATTCCTAATGCTGTGCTCATATTAGATCTCCTTTTGTTTATTCGGGCTTAGCGCCTTCGGATGTGAACTTCATTATGTTGATGCTATCCTCTTCGGATGCTTTCCAAAGAGGAAGATCAGTATCGTCGTAATCCTTGCCGTTAGGGTCACCTGTCTTAATAAAGTTGACAAAGTAACTGCTCATCTGGCTTGCAAGGTCATAGTGGCGTCCCTTAAAAGGTCTCCAGCACTTGGAAAGTGTCTCGAACCAGAACCAGAGATCGACAGAGTGGAATGTACCGGGGTTATCCCATCCGGGGATATCGGGATCAAAGCAGTAAGAATAGATCTTTCTGCTAAGCCCCTTAGCTTTATTAGCTTCAAGTGCATTCTTAACGGACTTCTTGACTGTCTTCTCTACGATATTGACGCCGTCGAATGTGAACTCGTCACCTGTATAGCCCGTGATGATCGGTACATCGGGGCAGGATCCTTCGATAAGGAGTTCCTGGGGATTGCCGTTATAATCATGACCGTCGAGGATAGGGAACATCTTCAACGCCATGCTGGGGCCGCCTGAGTATTCTCCATAGAGGTCGCGAAGCTTAAATGCATCCATTGCTCTTGCTTCCTCAAGAGTCTTTACTCCGATGTAGTCGAAGAATGCAACGCCTCTTCTTTCAGCCTCTTTAAGATCTATGGGATTGAAGATATCTCCGTCAGGATTATCCATCTCGATCATGCCGCTTAATACTACTGCGCCTTTAACGATATGACGGTTAGCAGGGCATGTCAGCTGCTGCATGGTGCTGGCACCGCCGGCGGACTGACCTGCGATAGTGATCTTCTCGGGATCGCCTCCGAAAGCGGCGATATTCTCGTATACCCAATGAAGTCCTGCCTGCTGATCCTGAAGGCCGAAGTTGCAGGGAGCGTCGGGGCTTTCCGCAGTGATCTCGGGATGAGCGAGATTAGCCATGAGAGCAAGTCTGTAGTTTACCGTTACGACGATGATACCCTTACGGGCAAGTGCCTCACCGTCGAATTCCATCTCGGCTGTATAGCCCCACTGGAATGCGCCTCCGAAGAACCATACAAGTACCGGAAGCTTCTCGTCTGTCTTATTGGCAGGTGTCCATACGTTAAGGTAGAGACAATCCTCATCCATCTTTATATCGGGATCTACATGCCACTCACGACAGTAGATGTCAGTTCCTACGCCGGGCTGATCCTGTACCGAGATAGGACCGTACTCAAAGCATGTGCGAACGCCTTCCCAGTCAGGGCAGGGCTGAGGAGCCCTCCATCTGTTTTTTCCGACCGGCGGAGCAGCAAAGGGGATACCCTTAAATACGCTGATCCTAGTATTTGTTCCGGGAAGACCTCGAAGCTTACCGTTCTTTACTGTTACTTCTCTTAACATCTCTATATCTCCTTATTGTTTTTTCTTGAGTTCAAATCCGCCGAAGTCGGGACATCCCCATCCTTGGAATGTGAAGAAGAGGCTGTCTGCATCGTCGGGAAGAGGTATCTCTACGGGAACGTCGGTCCAGACGTTATGGTTCTCGACGTGAGCTGTACCGAGGACTTCACCGTTCCACTTAGTCCTTACCTCGATAACGCCTCCGCCGTAGCTCCTGATGCGTACGGAAGATACGTAGGATCCCTTAAGATCGAAGAACTTAAAGCCTGCAGTAGAAGAGGGGGTCATGTTGCAGATATAACCTGTCTCTTCGTCTCCGTCTCTTCCGTCCTGGGTGATCCTGGGGAATTCGGAACCCATGAAGTTACCTACTCCCATTGCTCCGCCTGTATATACGGATTCGGTATCGCAGAAGAGATTACATGCAATATAAGAAGGGTAGTAGCCCTCGCCCTTGAGAGGTCCGTTATTGAGGCCGCAGGAAGTCATCTGTGCTTGAGGGATCCTGCCGTCAGCTGAAAAGGCGATCTTTTCTACGCAGCCCTGACGGGAGAATACGTTACCGTTGGTGTGGCGGTGGTAGAAGATATACCAGTCGTCATTTATCTCTACGATACTTCCGTGGTTGTTGGCGCCGTAGAACATGGGCTTGTCAGCGGGCTTATAAGAATCTATATGCATGTCGCAGTTGCTCACGATGACTCCGCCGTACTCGAACTTATTGTCGTCGAGGCTCTTTGCCGTAGCATAGCAGAGCTCGTGCATCGCAACGGATGAATATACAAAATAATAGATGCCGTTCCTCTTACGAATGGAGGAAGCTTCGAAGAATTCGTGTCCTTCGAAGCCGGAGCCTGCCGCCAGGTGCTTGGAAGGAATAACGAATACGGGATCTTTCTCGATAGTGAGCATATCCTCACCGATAACGGTATGCATAACGCCGTGTCTTGATTCATCGTGAGGGAGACAGAAGCCGGTATAAAGATGTGTCTTACCGTTTTCTGTGATGACACCGGGGTCGAACTGAGGATCGTCGCCCTCTCTGTCACCTAAGAGAGTACCGTCCTTATAGTGGACGTAGCCGTAGTATTCGTACTTTCCGGCAGGAGTATCGCATACTGCTACGGCAACGGTATTCTCCTTATCAAGTACATAGTAAAGATAATATCTTCCGTCGGGACCTACCGTAACGTCGGGAGCATAGAGGCATGCCCTGCCGTCCTTGTTCTTGGGGTCCTGAGTCTTCTCGTAGATGATGCCTTCGTATCTCCAGTTGCCTAAGTCGTCTACGGGTGCTGACCAGCATACGTAATCGTTGGCGCAGAAGATGTGACTGTTGAACCTGTCGTGAGATCCGTAGACATAGACTCTGTCTCCGAATACGTAAGGCTCGCCGTCGGGAACGTATTCCCATGACGGCAGATAAGGGTTAAACGCCTGTGTTGCCATTGTTCCTCCTATTTGGAAAGTAATATATCAGCTTTTTCTGTATTGTCTGGGAGTGATGCCCGTGAATTTCTTGAACTGACGGCAGAAATGTTCTGTATTTCTGTAGCCGCACTGCTCACTTATCTCGCTTATGGTATCTACGGAGAAGATGAGCTTATCCTTAGCGAGCTTGATCCTGTTCTTGATGACGTCGTCCATGCAGGATGTGCCGAAGGCATTCTTATAAAGGAAATGGAAATGAGCCGTGCTTATATTAAGCTTTGATGCCATGTCAGGGATATTCCAGTTCTGTTCGGGGTGGAGCATGATGTCTCTTCTTATCTTAAGGAGCTCCTGCCTGTAAGGAGTAGACTCCGATGCTGCGATATCCTTGGAGAGCTTTCCGATAAGAAGGTGGAAGAGATCTCTCATATTAGGATTAGTGGGAGAATTGTCTTCAGTAGCCTCCCAGTTGATGAGCTCTATAACGTTATGTATGTATTCGGGATCTGACGGAGTGAAGGGTATATTGTTCATCGGGAAATGAGTGATGAAGTCTTCATCCGTATTAAAGTGTATCCAGTCGTTGGTATAAGGCTGTCCCATATCGGACATGTAGCACTTCCTGGTATTAGGTGCGAAGAGCACTATGGACTGTGCGGGGAAATCACGCATGACTCCGTCGATAAGGAATTGTACGGGGGAGTGCGCGAATACAAGGAGCCAGCAGTTGTTGCCGATGGATTCCGTGTCGGAATCGTAAAGGATGCCGGTCTCATGGGTGTAACTGTATCCGGAATATAATATGTCAATCATGATTCATCCTCCATGTCGGGGAATATAAGATCCGATAACAACATGAATATAATAACACCTTTATTATGAATCTGCGACCCCCGGTTTGCAAAAAATCAATTTTAGGCAATAATAGTTCATTGTCGCGAAGGCGCGGGAAGTGATAACTTCATGTTGTAAGACAAGAAGACCGCACGGAGGCCTGTTCATGACCAAGATCGATACATCGTCCAACATCCCATTCAACAATAATCTCGACTTTTGCGTCGGTACGGGAAGAATGGGTCTTGCTCTTCAGAAAGAGTACATGGATCAGCTCGCCTTCGTTCAGGAACATATCGGTTTTTCCCACATAAGAGGTCATGGTCTCTTCACCGACGATATGGCAATATATCAAGAGCGTGAGGATTTCCACGATAAGGGCAATATTCACATCGAATACAATTTCACTTATCTGGATCTTGTTATGGACGGATATCTGAATCTTGGGATAAGACCATTTCTGGAATTGGGATTCATGCCCGAGAAGATGGCTTCCGGTGATCAGCACGTATTCTTCTGGAAAGGTAATGTAACTCCACCTAAGTCTTACGATTCCTGGACTACTCTCGTTAAGAAGACCCTGAACCATCTCATAGACAGGTACGGCAGAGAAGAAGTAGTCACATGGCCCGTAGAAGTATGGAATGAACCTAACCTCAAGGTGTTCTGGAAGGACGCCGATATGCAGGAGTACTTCAAGCTCTTCGATCTTACTTTCGCCGCAGTGAAGGAAGTCGATCCGAGATTCAAGGTCGGCGGTCCCGCCGTATGCGGCGGATCTGACGAAGTATGGATCTCCGCATTCATGGAACACGTGGAGGAGAATGGTCTTGATATAGACTTCGTTACGAGACACCACTATACGACCGAGCCTCCCGTACCTGACGGAAGATACGGCTACCCTCCCCTGAGCGACCCTGAGCTCGGCTTCGCGAACCTCAAGACTACTCGTGACATCATCGATTCGCACGAGAAGTATAGGGGACTTCCTATACATATAACAGAATACAATACGGCGTATATTCCGAATGCGCCTCTTCACGATACTACTCGAAATGCAGCTTATATCGCACAGCAGCTCTCAAGACTGGGTGACGGCAACGAGAGTTACTCCTACTGGACCTTCGGAGATATCTTCGAGGAATTCGGGGTGCCTTTCGCTCCTTTCCACGGGGGCTTCGGTCTGGTAGCAAACGGCTGTATCCCCAAGCCCACTTTCTGGACTTTCGTATTCTTTAAGCAGATCAAGGGCATGAGATGTATCCATAGGGATGACAGCTCAGTTATAGTTGCCGATGACAATGGCGGCATTCACGGTATCTGCTGGAACTTTGTCCTTCACGGCAAGGGCGAAGAAAAGACATTGGACTTTTCCTTTGATCTTCCCTCGGGAAGATACTGCAAGGTCATAAAGACCGTAGATGAAGATCATGCCAATCCGCTCAGGATCTGGCACGACCTCGGCGAACCTTCCTCGCTCTCTTCCGAACAGAAAGAGATCATAAAGGCAGGTTCGACACCAGGTATAACAACAGATTCGGTGAACGTTGTTGATAAAGAAATGGAGTTAAAGATAGACCTCGTTCCCGAATCCGTTGTTAAATTCGATATCTATCCCGCGACTTTGACACCTGACAGGGGTTATGATTATGACAGAGCCGTCAGGGGCGAAGAAGCGAAGCAAGAATAAGTATGGATCGAGTAATGTAAGTTAAGGAGAACGGTTATGGCACAGAAGACAAAGATGATCGTAGAGAAGGATTTTAAGATCGCAGATATCGATAAGAGACTCTACGGTTCCTTCATAGAACACCTGGGAAGAGCAGTATACGAAGGTATATATCAGCCCGATCATGAGTCCGCCGATGAGGACGGATTCAGAAAGGACGTTATCGAGCTCGTAAAGGAGCTCGGAGTTCCCGTGGTAAGATACCCCGGCGGTAACTTCGTATCCAACTATTACTGGGAGGATACGGTAGGTCCCAAGGATCAGAGAAAGAAGAGGCTCGACCTTGCATGGAGGACATTGGAGCCTAATGAAGTAGGCCTTAACGAGTTCACGAAGTGGGCAAAGAAGGCAGATACTTCCGTAATGATGGCAGTCAATCTCGGAACCCGCGGCGTACCCGATGCCCTGAACCTCCTTGAATACTGCAATCTTGATACGGACAGTTACTATTCCAACCTCAGAAGAGAGCACGGAGACAAGGAGCCTTACGGCATCAAGCTCTGGTGCATGGGCAATGAGATGGACGGTCCCTGGCAGGTAGGTCAGAAGTCCGCAAGAGAATACGGTAAGGTTGCTCGTGAGGCTGCTAAGGCAATGAAGATGATGGATGAGACCATCGAGTGCGTTGTCTGCGGATCATCTGCCATCAGCATGCCTACCTTCGGACAGTGGGAAGCAGATGTTCTCGACGAGGCTTACGATTATGTAGATTACATCTCACTTCACCAGTACTTCATGAACAAGGAGAAGGATA
Organism: Oscillospiraceae bacterium; assembly: GCA_900176545.1. Lineage (GTDB taxonomy): Bacteria > Bacillota > Clostridia > Saccharofermentanales > Saccharofermentanaceae > Saccharofermentans. The sequence continues at coordinate 803,267 of FWXP01000001.1, read as the reverse complement.
CTGACGATTTCTTCGCATCCCTTGATGACCTCGAGGATTTCATCAAGGCGGTAAGTGCCATCTGTGACTTTATCAAGGCAAAGAAGCACAGCAAGAAGACCATCAACCTCTCCTTCGATGAGTGGAACTGCTGGTATCACGCTTCCGAGACGGATAATGAGACGATGGAGAAGAAGCCCTGGGGACTTCATCCTCATCTTCTTGAGGACCACTATACATATGAAGACGCTATCGTTAACGGACTTGCTCTTATCAAGTTCCTGAAGCACTCTGACAGAGTAAAGATCGCATGTCTCGCTCAGCTCGTAAACGTTATCGCTCCCATAATGACAGAGGCAGACGGCAAGGCTTGGAGACAGACTATCTTCTATCCTTTCTTCCATGCTTCCAAGTACGGAAGAGGCGCAGCGCTTCGTCCCGTAATGACTACAGGAACACATAAGACATCTAAGCATGAGGATGTAACCGATGTAGAGGCTATCCCCGTATATGACGAAGAGAAGGCACAGCTTACTATCTTCGCGGTAAACAGGCTTACTTCCGAAGAGGTGCCTTTCGAGGTAGATCTTCGCGGATTCGAAGGCTACGAGGTAGCAGAATATCAGGCTCTTGAGAGCGATGATATGTATCTTACCAATTCCGCAGAGGAAGAAAAGGTAAAGCCGGTCACAAAGACTGACTATAAGTTCGAGAATGGAACTTTTGAAGCTTCCTTGAAGCCCGCTTCCTGGAACGTGATCGTTCTTAAAAAGAGACAATAACCTTCTTCATATTCATACTTTGCAGGAAGAACAGTTTCCCACGACACGGGGAGGCTGTTCTTTCTGTATGTGTGTTATTTTTGTTCACAATGCATAATTTGTTTACTTTTTCTTAAGAATACTTGATGTATCGTCTGTTAAAATGTAACTAATAATACGTACATGGAGGTTCCCTATGACCAAAGAATTTGACGCACATAATTCCGTTATCACTCCCGAAGGAGTGTTTGTTATCGGCACATACGATGAGAGCGGAAAAGCCAATGCCATGACGGCTGCATGGGGCATCCAGTCGGATTTCGGTGAGATCACCATATACATGAGCAAACATAAGACAACGGATAATATCGAGAAGACAGGCGAGTTCACAGTTGCATTCGGTACTGTGGATACCGTTACTCTCTGTGATTACTTCGGTATCGAGAGCGGTAATAACGTAGATAAGATAAAGAAGGCGGGATGTACCGTCAGCAAGGCTCCCAATGTAAATGCTCCCATCATCGAGGGTTTCCCTCTCGTACTTGAGTGTAAGTGCAGGAGCTGGGACAGGTCCACGGGTATCCTCGTCGGTGAGATCGTGGCACAGCAGGTCGACGAGTCGATCATCACAGACGGTCACGTAGACCTCGGCAAGATGAAGCCCATTATCTACGATACGGGTATGCAGACGTACAGAGTCATAGGAGAAGTCGTTGCAAAGGCCTACAGTGAAGGTCTTAAGATCAAGAAGAGCGGCGACGGCAAATGGGATAACTAACCGATCATATATAAGCAGATCGGAAGGAGGTGGATGATATGAAGAATATCACTCTCGGTAAGACAGGGATCACGACTCCTCAGAATGCTTTCAGTACGCTTCCTCTGCAGGGAACGGATATGGAGACTGCGGTATCGATGCTCCGTAAGGCTCATGAAGGCGGAATGACCTTCTTTGACACGGCAAGATCCTATTCCAACAGTGAGGTCAAGATCGGTCTGGCTTTCGACGGTATAAGGGACGAGGTGATACTCGCATCGAAGACCATGGCTGATACTCCCGGTAAGTTCAAGGCCGACCTGGAAGCGACACTTCGTAATCTCCGCACGGATCACCTGGACATCTATCAATTCCACTTCATGACTCAGTGTTATCGTCCCGGAGATTGTACCGGAATGTACGAGGCTATGATGGATGCCAAGAAGGAGGGAAAGATCCTTCATATAGGAGCTGCGGCTCATAAGATCACGGTCGCAGAAGAGATAGCGGAATCCGGCCTCTATGAGACATTGAACTTCCCGTTCTCCTATCTTGCTACGGACAGGGATATAGCCCTTGTAAAGAAGTGTGAAGAGAACGGAGTAGGATTTATAGCATCCAAGGGTCTTGCCGGAGGAATCCTTACCAATGCCAAGGCATGTATGGCCTTTATGGCCCAGTTTAACGTTCTTCCCGTATGGGGCATCCAGACTCCGAGCGAGCTCTATGAGTGGCTCGAATTCTTTGACGATCAGCCGGAGATGACAGATGAGATAAGAGCTGTCATTGCTGCCGATAAGGAAGAACTGGCGGGTGACTTCTGCAGAGGCTGCGGTAACTGCATGCCGTGTACCGTGGATATCCAGATAAATCAGTGTGCCAGGATGATGCAGATCATGAGAAGGACTCCCAAGGAGATCTATTCCGGCGAATACTGGCGCAAGGAGATGGACAGGATCGAACGCTGCCTTGAGTGCGGTATGTGCAAGAAGAAGTGTCCTTATGAACTGGATGTGCCTAAGCTCCTTCGCAAGAATCTCGAGGAGTACAGAGAGGTAATAGCAGGCAGGAAGATCGTAGAATAAAAACACAGGTGTTCTTATATGGATAAGAGTAAGGAACTGTATTATTACTCACTTTTGGAAGATATGACGGATATGATGAACGATCCCGATAACTTTGATCGGGATGCGTTTATCCGTGTTCTTACAAGATTTGCGGAAATGTTCAATGTGGCAAAGGGAGTGACGGAATTCTATATGTCGCTTACCGATGAGCAGAACGGTTACGGCGAGAAGCTCATCGATTATGATAACGGTCACGGTGATAAGGAGATCATAAGGCGAAGGATCGTGGCGCATTCCGGCGTAGTCTTGATATGTACTTTCTATGCTGCCGAAGATGCACCGGAGCTGCCTGAGGAAGATCTTAAGAAACTTGATCTCATCGCTCGAATGATATTAGGTCTCGTATCACGCAACAGGCTCATAGGCGTCGTAGAGAAACTGGGATTCTCCGATGAACAGGGATATCCTAACTACAGGACATTCCTTCGCTATATTCAGGCTGTAAATTCCGACGGCACCCTGGGCGGAAGGATCGCCTTCAAGTACAATCTGAAGCATTTCGGTCTCGTTAACCAGGATGTGGGACGAGCTATCGGTGACGTGGTCATGAGGAATCATTTTGAACTCGTGAGTTCTGTAGTCGGAAATCGCGGAATAGTCTGCCGTATGGGCGGAGATAACTTCATAGGCATGCTCGACAGGAAGGATCTTTCAAGCCTTCTTGATACACTAAAGGGTGTTCCTATCGTATATGACAAGAGCAATCAGAAGCGAGTGATGGTCCGGGCAAGCGTCGGAATATTCGAGCTGCCGACACCTTACAGATTCGATGATCCGGATGATCTTATGGATGTGCTGATGCCCGCTGCTTCCATCGCCAAGAACGGTTCAGGAGACGGTATCGTATTTGCTGACGATAAGTTCATGAAGATGAAGCAGAATTCCATGATGGTCCAGAGGAACTTTCCGACAGCTCTTGCCGAGAATGAGTTTCTACCCTACTATCAGCCCCAGGTCGATATCACTACGGGAAAGACCGTGGGTGCTGAGGCTCTCTGCAGGTGGAAAAAGGATGGCAGGCTCATAATGCCGGGGCAGTTTATCCCCGTTCTCGAGCAGAGTACGGATATATGTCTTCTGGATTTTTATATGCTCGATGCCGTATGCAGGGATATAAGGCGTTGGATGGACGAAGGAAGTCCTATCGTAAGGGTATCGGTCAATATGTCTCGTAAGCATCTTATCGATGTAGACTTTACAGATCACCTGACAGCCATTATCGACAGAAGGCAGATACCTCGAGAATATATCGAGATCGAGTTTACGGAGACTGTCGACAACGCGGGCTTCGGTGAGCTCAAGCAGGTAGTAGAGAAGCTTCGAGCCGCAGGTATTTACACGTCTGTTGACGATTTCGGCGCAGGCTACACTTCTCTTGCGCTCTTGAGCGATATTCCTTGGAACATCATCAAGATCGACCGTTCATTTCTTCCGGTACAGGGAAAGGACGACCGGGATATCCTTCTTCCCATAATGAAGCATATCGCGCTAATTGCCGACGAACTCGGTATGTCCTGTGTAGTAGAGGGCGTAGAGACCCAAGAGCATGAGGATATCATGCGCGAGTATAACTGCAGGATAGCGCAGGGATTCTACTACCACAGACCGATGCCCGTTACCGACTTTGAGGAACTTCTTCTTGAGGAGAACGGCTGATATATGGGCAGGTGTGACAAGAAGGAAAAGCGGTTCAAGATAGCAGTATTTACATCCAATATATATGAGAGCATGACCAGCGAGATACAGAAGGGCATCAATAAGGCTGCTCTCGATACCGGTTGCAAGGTTATCTATTTCTGCAGTTTCAGCGATAACTTCAGCAGCAGGGTGTATAACCAGTATACCAAGTATGACGAAGGCGATACGGTCTGCTTCGATGTTCCTGATCTTACGGACTTCGATGCTGTCATAAGGATAGATTCGTCCTATTCGCCTTATGTCAAGGAGAAGATAAACGAGATACTGGAGGGCCTTAGCATTCCGGTCATCAACGTGGGCGGTAAGCTCGACGGCTATCTTAATGTTCTCGGCGATGATAATGCCTCCTTCGGAATGCTCGTAGATCATCTCATAAAGGAACACGGATGCAGGGAGCTTTTCCAAGTTGCAGGTAAACCTGATAAGTATTTTACTCCTGCGAGGATCGGTGCGATGAGAAAGGCCATGGAAGAAAACGGTCTGACCTTCGATCCCGATAAGATCTACTACGGCAATCTCTGGAGAGACTGCGGTGAAGATGCACTGGATGCGATACTTAAAGCTTATGAAGGTACTGACAGGCGACTTCCTGATGCCATAGTATGTGCCAATGATTTCATGGCTATCGGTGTAGCTGCTGCATGCAGGAGGCGCGGTATAGAGATACCGGGAGATGTGCTCCTTACGGGATTTGACGGAGTAGATGCCGCAAGCCAGGGCTTTCCCTCGATAACTACATCCAAGCAGCCTTTCTTCAAGATGGGATACCAGAGCATATTGACGCTGCTGGATATTTTCGCCGGCAAGAAGTTCGATGAGGACGTAAAGATCATCGGAGATATCCAGCTCAATCAGTCCTGCGGCTGTGCCTCGCTCGGTTCAAACAGCATCGAAGATATAAGGAATGTCTATCTTACGAAGAATTCAAAGATAGTCTATCTTGCCCAGTCGACTACGAACATGATCCTGAGTACATCAAACTCCAGGTCGATAGACGAATGCTTCAGGGAGATCGCCAGGAACGCATCCGTCGATACCGGATTCAAGGCCATGTATCTCTGTCTCGTTCCCGAATGGGACAAGCAGTTCAGAGTAGGCAGGGATTATTCCGCGTCCGATTGTGAGATGACTGTAGTGGCAGGCTTTGACGGCGAGGATAACGTTCCTCTCCAGACTTTCCGTAAGAAGGACCTTCTGCCTCGAAAGCTGCTGGAGGATGACGATCCGTGCTATATATTCGCAGTCCATCATCTTCAGTACTATATGGGTTATATGATAGTAAAGCCTGAGACGGAGTGGCTGGATCAGTTGGCAATGAAGTCATGGATAGTAAATGTGGCTTCCATGATCGAGTTCTGGAGGATACGTAGGGAATTAAGCGTCACCGTTAACAGATTGGAGAACCTCTATAACAGGGATATGCTCACCGGTCTATACAACAGACGCGGTTATGAGATGTTCTTCGAGGAGTACTACAACGAGTGCAAAGAGAACGGAAGCGCGCTATCGGTCATGGTCATAGATATGGATGACTTAAAGAATGTGAACGATCACTATGGTCATGCTGAGGGCGACTACGCAATATGTACCATAGCCGAGGCCCTGAAGGCATCTGCAAATAACTCGGAGATCTGCATGAGAGCCGGAGGCGACGAGTTCGTGGTGCTTGCCAAGAACTATTCCGAGACCAAGGCAGAGAGATATAAGAGTGCATTTAGAGAATATATAGGTAAGAAGACCGAAAGTGACCGTAAGGAGTTTGCCGTAAACGTCAGCTGCGGCGTATTCATGGATATTCCGGCTCCCGATACGGATAAGTCCGTTACGGATCTGTACGAGCGTTTCCTGCGAAAGGCAGATGCTCTTATGTACGAGGAAAAGAAGAAACATAAGGATGAGCATGCTTAACACTTAGTTTAAATATCTTTGTCCTATTTCTCATTTGTTAATAAATTCTCCTTAATTTGTGCAACCTGTATGTATATAATTACGTCTGTAGGTTTGAGCACAGGTGTGTGTGTGTGGTAAAATCTTACAATGCAGTAAAATTTTTTTGAAAAGGGGAGATAATTCTTAATGGAAAACTTTACAGTGATCTCAAGACCTGAGATCGAACAGGCAATAGCTATCGCTACCAAGATCAACGATTACTATTACGAGAAGATGGTTGGACAGCGTCAGCTCGGTACATCACTTCTTATCTCAATGATCATCAACGGACATATCCTTATCGAGTCCGTTCCCGGTCTTGCTAAGACAACAGCAGCAAAGACAATGACAGAGGCAGTTAACGGAAGGTTCTCACGTATCCAGTGTACGCCTGACCTTCTTCCTTCCGATATCATCGGTACACAGATCCTCAACTACACAACAAATACTTTCGATACGAAGCTCGGTCCCGTACATGCCAACTTCGTACTCCTCGATGAGATCAACAGATCCTCGGCTAAGACACAGTCTGCCATGCTCGAGGTCATGCAGGAGCACCAGACGACTATCGGCGGTGAGAACTATCCCGTACCCGAGATCTTCATGGTAATCGCTACACAGAACCCCATTGAGCAGGAAGGTACATACGTACTCTCCGAGGCACAGCTCGACCGTTTTGCCATCAAGGAAAAGCTCGACTACCCAACAGAGGATGAGGAAGTTACTATCCTTAACAGAGTAGAGGCTGACGTATTCTCCAAGGGTATGGCAGTAGTTGGACTCGACAGCGTTAAGTATCTTCAGGATCTCGTTAAGAAGGTATATATCGACGATTCCGTTAAGAGATATATCATCAAGCTCGTTAATGCTACGAGACATCCCAAGGGAATCCTTCCCGAGAACCTTACTCAGTACATGACTATCGGTTCTTCAACGAGAGGTGCTATCTGCCTCATGGAAGTTGCAAAGGCAGTTGCTCTCCTTAACGGAAGAGATTATGTAACACCCGATGACGTTAAGGCTGAGATCCACAGCGTACTTCGTCACAGAGTCACATTGAACTTCGCTGCTGTAGCAGACGGTATCGATGAGGATATGATCATCGATGCAATAATGGGGGCTGTACCTGCACCATGATCAGTGATTACATCACCAAGATCAAGGCCAACATAAGTATCTACGCTACCCAGAAAACATCCTCCGTCCTTGACGGAACATATACTTCCGTCTTCATGGGACGAAGCATGAATTTCGAAGATCTTCGTGAGTATGTTCCTGGTGACAGCATAAGGGATATAGATTGGAAGGCATCTTCAAGGAGTAGGAATCTTCTTGTAAAGCGTTATGTCGCCGAGAAGAAGCATAATATCCTCCTGCTCTGTGATTCCGGCATAAAGATGACCGGTGATACGCCCATGGGTTCAAGCAAGAAGGAGGTAGCCCTCTATACGATGGGTACCGTATCCTATCTTGCATATAAGAACGGCGATAATATCGGTGCTATCTACAGTCAGAACGGCCTGATCAAATATCATTCATTCAAGACGGGACTTCCGAATGTCCAGCAGATCCTTACCGCGTATGACAAGGAAGGTTTTACCGGTAAGAACGGACAGATCGGTAAGACCATCGACTACATTATCAATAACTTCAGAAGAAAGATGATCATATTCATCATCACGGACATGAAGGGCATGGCTTCCATCACGGAGGCTCAGCTCAAGAGATTGATATGTCGTCACGATGTTCTCTTCGTCAACATCGGAGATGCCGATGTTACCGGAGGTAAGTCCTTTGATGTGGATACGGGAAGATATATACCTGCGTTCGTAAGCAGCAATAAGAAGCTTATGCGTATCGAGCGCAAGTATAAGGAAGAGATGCGCGAATCCAACAACAAGAAACTCGTCAAGTTCGGTATCATCAATGCCGACATCGACAGCGAGAAGGATATCGCGCAGAAGATCATAGAATTATTGGAGAGACACAGACATGCCAATATCCGTTAGTTTACAAGATATGTTTTCATATTCTGCGGCACTGACGATACTGCTGGTAGTCCTTGTGGCCATACCTTTGATCGTGTTATTGATCATGAAGCTCAAGGGATTCAAGCTTCCTGAGAGAAAGAAGAAGAAAGCAGAAGCTCCTAAGCCTTACGTCAGGAAGAGGAGCATTCAGGAGATCAAGGCTGATTACCTGAAGCAGATCGATGCGATCGAGAAGCAGTATAACAATAAAGAGATAGATGACAGAGAGGCGTACATCAGACTCAGTAAGGTAGTACGTACCTTTGTTCAGGAGATGACGGGAATCAAGGCTATGAACCTCACGCTCAGCGAGATCAAGGAATTGAACCTTCCTAAGCTCGCAGACCTTATCGCCGAGTTCTACAGACCCGAGTTCGCTTATGACAGCGAGGGCGCTGATACGGTAAGACACATAGCTGATGCCAGAACGGTGGTGACACAATGGAACTGACATATCCTATAGCTATATATATCGGTATCGGACTGGTATGTTCCATATTCATTTATACATTATGGAACAGGAAGAAGTATAAGGGTGGTAAGAGGGCCGCAAATACTGACTTTGTCAGGAGCCTTCCCGCATATAAGTGGATGATGATCGAGTATCACTTCCTTAGGGTTTTCCTGGTAGCGAGCCTCATAGCATCCATATTATTCTCGACATACCTTACCGCTAAGCCTATCGAAGTCAAGACTATGGCAAAGGAAGTTCATAACAGAGACATCATGATCTGTTTTGACGTTTCCACGTCACTTGATGAGGTCAGCTGCGAGCTCTGCGACAAGCTCATCGATTTTGTCGGCGAGCTCCATGGAGAGAGATTCGGTGTAACGATCTTCAACTGCTCTCCCGTACAGATCGTTCCTCTTACTGATGACTACGATTATGTAGTATCACAGCTGGAGCGATTGAGGGATTCCATCGAGGATTATTACTCTTACGATTTCGCAGGCAATTACGACGCAGAATGGCGTTTTGCAGGTACGATCTCCGGACAATACAGTTCACTTATCGGTGACGGACTTGCAGGAGCACTCTATAATTTCCCTGATCTCGAGGATAATCCCGAGAGAGCCAGGATGATCGTATTCGTAACTGATAACGATCTTATGGGTCCTCCGCTGATTACGGTGCCTCAGGCTTGTGAGCTCTGTGCAGCTCATGATGTCAAGGTATTTGCTCTGGCACCCGAGTTCGTTATAGACGAGGCAACTTACAGAGAAGCCATAGAGAGTACCGGCGGCGGTTATTTCAATACCAGGGATGACGACGCCATGGATGATATGCTCGATGAGGTCAAGAATACTGACGTATCTGCGAGCTACACAAAGGTTACTACCGTAAACGATGTTCCTGAGACAGGTATCATCGCACTCGTCGTAGCATCCGTGATCTATACATTGTGTGCAAGGAGGTTAAGGCTGTGACTATATCTCCTGTTATACCTATACCCCTTATGGTGATCATATGCATCGCATTGATCGCATTGAAGCGTAAAGGGGCATGGAACTTTACAAGGCAGATCATTATCTCGGTATTGATCTTTGCCATCAACTTAAGGCTTGCCATTCCTACTGATACGGTAACGGTAGTAAAGAATGATATCGATGTGCTCTTTGTAGTCGATAACACTATCAGTATGCTCGCCGAGGACTACGGTTCCGACGACGACAGAAGGATGGATGCCGTAAGGGAAGACGTTGAGACCATCATGAATGAGTTCGAAGGCGCAAGATTCGGTCTTCTTACTTTTGATGATACTGCAAACTATGTTATCCCTTATACGAGTGAATCTTCTATCGTGCTCTCGGCTGTACAGACACTTGAAGGCAGACTCAAGGAATATGCTGGAGGTACTTCTCTTAATATCTCCTATGATGCAATGAAGCAAGTCCTTGAGAACAATATCGGTCTGACAGATGATGATGACGATGATGATGATGATGATGATGACATCGATGAGATCTCCGGTGAGAACAGAGTACAGGTGGTATTCTATATCTCCGACGGTGAGATAACATCAGGTGACCGTTTGAGATCCTTCGAAAGGATCTCCGAACTCGTCGATACAGGTGCTGTATTGGGATATGGTACTTCTGCAGGCGGTCAGATGCATGTTCGTAATTACGATTCTGACGGATATGAGCTCCTTCAGTATTACGACAATAACTTCAACTACGTGACTGCCATATCCAAGATCGATGAGGATAATCTCAAAGATCTGGCTGCGGATATCAATATTCCGTATTTCCATATGACGAACCATTCGGACCTTAGTACTGCTATAGAGGCTGTAAAGCTCTCTATAAGTCAGGGCGATTTTAACAGAGAGAAGAAGTCCGGTGAGGGCCAGCTCGAGATCTATTACATCCTTGCAGGTGTGCTCGCAGGCTTGCTGATCTATGACATGATCTATTACAGAAAGAGGTTGGGACAGGAGCGATGAAGAAAAAGATTTTAGTAATACTCTATGTATTCCTTTTGCTCATTTGCGGAAGGCAGCTCTTAAACTATTTTTACAACCAGCATGTCGTTGATGAGTACCTTAACGGTAACTACACTGTCAACGAGAACCTCCTGTTGTCCTTGAATATCATCGAGCCTTATATCGCTTACTACAATAACGGTAATATCCTTTACAAGAATCACCTTTACGAAGAGGCGATCGAAGCTTACGAGGATGCTCTCGGATGCCCCGGTATTCCTCAGAGAAGAGAGTGCTCCATCAGGATCAATCTTGCACTTGCAAAGATCGCACTCCTTCCTGATGACTACGATGCCAAGGCTAATATCGATACATCCCTGGAGATACTCTACAGCGCAAGGGATGTTCTTATCGAAGGCGGTTGTGCCAACGAGGACGGTACAGGTCACAGTAACAGAGCTGAGAGGCTCAAGAGAGAGATAGACAGGATCATCGAGTATCTTGAGACAAAGCAGACTGGTACGCTGGAGATACAGAAGACTATAACCGGCGTGGATGATGTCCATAATCTTTCAGAGATCTCGTTCACGGTAGTAGGTCCCGAGGATTTTGTACCCTTAACGGTAGTCTTCGATCCCGATTCCGATCTCTGGGTCAACGAAGGTGATACTTATACATTGACAATTGACGATATCCCTCTTGGTGAATATACGGTTACTGAGGATCAGAACGGTGAGACAGAGCAGTGGAGCTGTTCTACAGAGAACGGATATCAGGTAACGGTAGATGTTATCGCCGGCGACCCCGTTCCTGCCGAGATCACCAATGAGTATCAGGAGAATCAGTCTCAGCAGCAGGATCAGTCTGATCAATCAAATGATTCTGACCAGTCTAACAACTCAGATCAGTCAAATAACTCTGACCAGTCGAATAATTCCGATCAGTCCAACAATTCTGATCAGTCGAACAATTCCGACCAGTCCAATAACTCTGATCAGTCCAATCAGTCTAACCAGAGTGGCCAGTCCGATCAGAGCAATCAGAGTGATCAGTCTAATCAGAGTAATCAGAGTAATCAGTCCAATCAGAGCGATCAGTCAGGTCAGTCGGATCAGACCGGTGAGACAAGTGACGCATCCGATCACAGTGATACGTCAGGATCTTATCAGCCTAATCCTACGAATGACACTCAGGGATCACAGTCAACGCAGCAGACCAATAATACTGCTGAAACATCAGGCACTACACAGACTGCCAGACCTACGACTTTCTCTGAATGGGAACAGCAGATCCGCGAATCCATAGAGAGCCTGCAGAGCGACTCCTATGACAGAAGACAGGATGATCTCGAACAGTCCGAGTCTTCCGGATGGAACACCGATTATAACGGTATCTGGTAATAATAGTGTCCGAAGGTTTTATCCTTCGGACACTTTTTATGCCGTTAAGGATGCTCGATCGCATTTGGATTGCTTTAAAAAGTGAATTACGTTAGTATGATGCCATGAATACTTTGGATTCGAATAATAAGAAGAGTGAACGGTTTTATCTTATCAGCCTTGTTTTTGCAATAGGGCTGTTTCTTTTCACACATCTTTATAAACTGGACAGTATCTTAGATATGTGGAATACGGATGAGGTTGGTCTCATTCTCAATGTTCAAAGTCTTGCTAAGTATGGCACTGACAGATATGGGAATTCTTTTCCTATGTACCCCATCAACTATATCGGGGAGCAAAGTCCTCTGTTTACATACCTGTATTTGATCGTGTATAAGCTTTTCGGCTATTCGAAGCTTTCTATACGCATGGTTACTGTAGTTTTCTCGATGATAGCTACGTTTTATTGGGGCAGGATCTATTATCTTCTGGGAGACCATAAGCGCAAGAATACGTTGATGATGGTTTTTGCGATGGCTGGTTTTCCTACGATAGTCTTATTGATGAGGCTCGGGCTTGATTGCAATCTGATGTTTACGCTGACCCCGATATTTTTCTTTTATCTTTTAAAGGCAGTTTGCTCCGGAAAGAACAAGGATTATGTTGTTGCAGGCATTTCAGCCGGTATTATCCTTTATTCGTATATTCTTTCTCACCTCATAATGCCTTTTTTCCTGCTTTTGGTATTCGTTTATCTTTTGAGGATCAGAAAGATCCGTATAAGCAATATTGTTGCTTTTATGATCCCTGTTATCTTGCTTGCGATTCCGCTTATCCCGTTTCATATAGTAAATACATTCAGACTCGAACCTTTTTCTGTTTTTGGTATTTCCTATGTAAGCACTCCCGATAACAGAACTTCAGAAGTAAGTGCACTTTCGATTCCGTATCAGTTGTTTATCAACCTTATCCCTCTTTTAAGTTTTGATGCACAGCCTTATTCGACTATTTCTTATTTCGGAACGATTTATTGGATCAGTGTGCCATTCTTTCTTTTTGGATTAGTACGCGGAACAAAAAAGACGGTAAACTGCTTTAAGAAGAAGGAATTTAATATGACTTCGTTGGTTACTATCTGGTTTTATGCAGTTTATTTAAGTAATACTATGATCCTTGGAAAGGCTTATAGATTTAATCCGATCTTTTTCTCAGTCATATATTTGACGATCGAAGGCATTAATGAATTTTTAAAACAGATCAGTGATAAGAAGCGCAAAGCTGCATCAGTCGCAGTTGCAGTTTGTTATTCTGTCTGCTTTATCGGTTTTGCTATCTACTATTTCGGCGGTTCATATACTCATAAGTATCTGCCTGAGTCTATCGATAAGTATTGTGCTTATGATATGAAGAATGCATTGATCCGCGTTGAAGAGATCAGAACTGAGATCGGTGATCGTGATCTGTATGTCGGCAATCCCTGTTCTGTTCACGCGCACTATCAGTTGGCCTTAGATATCGACCCAAAAGATTTTTATCTGGATGATAATGGCAATGTCAGAGCAGATTATGAAGAAGTTTACGGTAATAATCATTTCTATCTGGTAAATGATCCGTGGGATTCGGATATATATATGGTCGACGAATGTAATATGGATTATTGCCAGATGCTCATGGATAGAGGATTTACATATGAGTATGTCGATCATTACTACATTTTTTACAAGACTGACCTATAAAAACTCAAAACTAAATAATAGTTGATATCTCATATTAAGAACGATAAACTATGTATGATTCATAACACCTGACAATATTAGGAGGTTAATATATGTCTATCATAAAGAATGAAGAAGTAAAGAATCTTGCTAAGGCTGCTGAGCCTGTAACCGCAGCAGTTAAGACTGAGACAGTTGCTGTTAAGACAGAAACTCCTGCAGTTAAGAAGCCCGCAGCAAAGAAGGCTCCCGCTAAGAAGCCTGCAGCAAAGAAGGCTCCCGCGAAGAAGGCGGCTCCTGCAAAGACAGCTGCTAAGGCACCCGCTAAGAAGGCTGCAGCTAAGAAGCCCGCCGCAAAGAAGGCTCCTGCTAAGAAGGCAGCTCCCGCTAAGATCGTTGAGCCCAAGAAGTTCATCATCCAGAACCAGGCTGATCAGAGCATCTCCTACACTGAGATCGTTAAGAAGGTCAACAAGGCTTACAAGGATACTATCAAGTCCCTTGAGATCTATGTTAAGGCTGAGGAGAACAAGGCTTACTACGTTGTTAACGGCGGAGTAACAGGTTCTGTAGATCTTTACTGATAAGATCTTTATCGAAGATTTTTATGTGAGACAGGTATTGCCTGTCTCACTTTTTTATGCTTCGTTTTCTTCGGGCAAATTGTAATCTGAAAAGTCAGCGATAAGTGATAGACTATTTTGTACAAGTAACTAGCGGAGGCGGCAATCAAGATGACAAAGACAGTATCTGTAGGTCCTGTTCTTATAGGCGGCGGTAACCCCGTCAGGGTCCAGTCGATGAACAATACAAAGACAGGTGACGTGGAGGCTACGCTCAACCAGATATATGCCTTGAAGGATGCAGGATGCGACATAACGAGAGTCGCAGTGCCTGATATGGAAGCTGCACAGGCGCTGAAGGAGATAACGAGAAGATCACCGCTTCCCGTTGTCGCGGATATACATTTTGATTATCGTCTTGCCATCGAATCAGCTAAGAACGGAGCCGCTAAGATAAGGATCAATCCCGGTAATATCGGAGGTCCTGAGAAGCTTCGTCAGGTAGCTGATATCTGCAAGGAGAGAGGCCTTCCGATAAGAGTAGGTGTCAATTCCGGATCTCTCGACAGGAAATTGGTGGAAGAGTATGGCGGCGTATGTGCTGAGAACATGACAAGAAGTGCCCTTGATGCCGTGAAGCTCTTAGAGGATGTGGACTTCGACGATATAGTCATAAGTATCAAGTCAAGTAGTCCGAAGCTCACAATAGATACCTACAAGGAGCTCTCAAAGAGATGCGATTACCCTTTACATGTAGGTGTTACTGAGGCAGGAACACTAAGGGAAGGCATGATCAAATCAGCGGTAGGCATAGGTTCACTGCTGTCGCAGGGAATAGGAGATACCATAAGGGTATCTCTTACAGGAGATCCAATAGACGAGGTCTATGCCGGCATCAGTATCCTTAAGGCTTTGGACTTAAGGCAAGGCGGAATTACATTCGTATCCTGTCCGACATGCGGAAGGACGGAAGTACCTCTTATAGAACTCGCATCCGAGATAGAAAGAAGGATATGTAATCTTCCTTATGACCTTAAGGTCGCTGTAATGGGTTGTGTTGTAAACGGTCCCGGAGAAGCCAGGGAAGCCGATATAGGACTTGCAGGAGGCAAGGGTGAGTTCCTCCTGTTCAAGCACGGCAAGACCGTAAGGAAGCTCAAGGCTGAAAGTGCCGTAGATGAGTTCGTAGAAGAAGTAAAAATGCTTGGGGAAGAGAGTAAGAGTAACTGATGAAGAGAATTGCTGCAATGCTTGGTATGTCCGCAGAGAAGATCCGCGGACTTCAGGACATCACGGTTGAAAAGATAGATCTTTTTAAGGACAGGAGTGTTCTTCGTCTTGTGCTGTCAGGACTTCCCGAACAGGATAATGCCTTATGTGAATTTGCAAATGAGATCAAGAGACAGACTGACTGCGATCTTAAGCTTCTCTTTACGTCCGCAACAAGGGATAACGTATCAGAATATATAAAGAATCTTAATCCGTATATCATCTATGCTCTCAGGAATAAGAGCAGTGATCTTTGTTATGCTGATAAGTGCAGGTTCGAAGTAGATGACGATCTTAAGCTCAAAGTGACCCTTGATGCGGTATTTGAGATGTTCGTGGATGAGCCTGTTAAGAACAAGATCGAGAGCGCCGTAATGAACTTTACGGAGACGGTATTAAATGTACAGCTGGAAGGTTCGTATCTGGTCCTTACCGAGCTCGAGCCGATGCCCGATACTGATTATTGCGATATGATCGTCGACGAATCCGATCTGGTACCTCCGCCTCCCATGCCTGCTGACGCTTATATGCCTTATATCCCTCCGGAGATAATGGCTGAGGCTCAGGAGCAGACAAGGTTGCAGGAAGAGAAGGAGAAGGAGGCCGCAGGCGAAGGCGAGGAGAAGGTCAATAAGAATTCCTGGGAATATAAGGCCAAGGAACAGCAGAAGATAAATAAGTCCAATGACCAGGGAACTTCCAGGGAGTTTATAAAGAAGAATGCCGATTCCATCTTCGGTAAGGTAACAAAGGGCGTAGAGCTCTTTGATATCAAGGATGTTACCGCAGAAGAGAATATCGTTAATGTAGTAGGTAACCTTACTCTTACGGACGATCTGAAGCTCAGTAAGTCCGGTAAGGTCGTTATCGCCAAGTTTAATATCATAGACAAGACGGGCGGTATCGCGGGCATCATGTTCGTTAAGCCTCAGGAAGCAGATGCCTTTGAGAAGATGTTCAAGAAGGGCGGCTGGGCAGGATTCCAGGGTGAGCCTCAGTACAACAGGGGCGAGTTCAACCTTAAGGTACAGGGCATCTTCGAGGCTCAGAAGCCTCCTAAGCGTAAGGACTACGCCGACATGAAGAGAGTAGAGCTTCATGTCCACTCCAAGATGAGTGAGAAGGATGCCGTATCTGATCCCGCGGCCATCATGAAGCTGGCTGCTTCCTTCGGACATAAGGCGTGCGCCATCACTGACCACGGCGTAGTACAGGCATTCCCCGAAGTATATAACACGGCTAAGAAGCTGACAGTCGGTGATACCGACGAGAAGTTCAAGGCGATCTTAGGCTGCGAGGGATATCTTGCAGACGACGGCCCCACGATCTTCTATAATCTTCCTTTCGAAGAGGAAGAGAGACGTCATGCGGGAAATATCGTATCCATCGCCATAAGGACGACGGGTAAGGATTCCTGTACCGATAAGATCACGCATATAGCGGCGAGTAAGTACAGGCTCAAGGGCTATAAGGCCGTAAGGATCCCTCCCGAAGGTGAATCCGATGAGGATGCTATGGAGTTCTCACGAAAGGATATCGACAGGACTTTGTGGGACCCCGAGGAGATACCCGAGGAACTTCGCGACGAGAATATCGCATCCAAGAGCGCGCCTTCACATGAGGATAAGTCTCATGTGTTAAATATCGATCTGCCTGTCATCGGAGAGTATGCCGAGGACGACATAGAGTTCGTTCCGGACGTATTGGAGTACGAGCATGTAGCAGACTTCTACGCCGAGGTAGAGGATATCATCTATACGGGCCAGGGTGAGCCTTGCGATTCTTATTACAGAGTAGGCGAGCTCTTGGAGTTCATAGGTGATTCCTATATTGCAGGTCCCGATGTCTTTACGGCTCTTGCGTTCATAAGAAGAGCAGGATTTGGTATCAACATAGAGGACCATGTCTACTATCGTCATAAGTTCCTTCAGCCAGCCATAAGCACTGAAGATATCCTTAAGTATGTCTATAAGGACAATGAGTATATCGATGAGGCAGCAGCATGTAAGGACCTCTCAGGTGATATAGATCTTACGGGTAATGAACTTATCGACGAATGCAGGATAAATGCAGGCCTTATCGCCGGATATATAAAGGATAAGGGTTCCGCAGATCCTACTAAGCTTAATAAGGATATAGGCCACTATTCCCATGATCAGATAAAGTCCAAGGATAATCCGACTTACCATATCATCTATCTGGTAAGGAACAATATGGGCCTTTATAACCTCTACAGGCTCGTATCAGAGTCTCATGTGCATTATTTCCACAGAAGACCCAGGACTCCCAAGAGCCTTCTTAAGTACTTCAAGTCATCTATCATCGTGGGTGGCGCCTGCGAGCGAGGTGAGATATACAGGGCTGTCCTTAAGACCTATAAGTCTTGCGGCAAGGACAGAGCCGCATGCATGGAAGAGCTTCGTAAGTCAGAAGACTTCAAGGACATACTGAGCCTCTATGAATATGTGGAGATCCAGCCTCTGTGCAACAATATGTTCATGACAAGGCAGGATCCGGCTAAGTCCGATACGGGCAATGTGCCTCTTGATGCAAATGACATAAGGATCGTTAATGAGCTTCTCGTAGAGGTCGCAGACTGGTTCGGCATGCCCTGCGTAGCTACTACCGACTCGCACTTCTTAAATCCCGAGGACGGCATGTATCGTAAGTACCTTCTTATGAACATGGGATTTGCCGATGCCGAGATGCAAAGTGATCTGTATTTCAGGTCCACTGACGAGATGCTCAGAGAATTCTCATACCTTGGAGAAGAGAAGGCATTTGAGGTAGTAGTAGCCAACACCAATAAGATCGCAGACATGATCGAGTACGGTATCAAGCCTTTCCCCGACGGCACATATCCTCCTATCATCGGACGAGCTGCCGCAGATGTCAGGGATATCGCATTTACCAGAGCTAACAGGCTCTACAGGCATAACGGCGTTCTTAACGAAGTGGTAAAGGCAAGGCTCGAGAAGGAGCTCAAGTCCATCATCGGTCACGGATTCGCCATCATGTACTATATCGCGTACCGTCTCGTTAAGAAGTCAAATAACGACGGATATATCGTAGGTTCCAGAGGATCGGTAGGATCTTCCTTCGCGGCTACCATGTGCGGTATCTCGGAGGTCAACCCGCTGCCGCCTCATTACAGGTGTCCCAAGTGCTGTTATGTGGAATTCGATAACTCCGGTGAATACGGTTCGGGATTTGATATGGATGTCAAAGACTGTCCCGAATGCGGCGAGAGAATGGTCAAGGACGGACAGGATATTCCTTTCGAGACGTTCCTGGGCTTTAACGGAGATAAGGAGCCTGATATCGACCTTAACTTCTCAAGTGCTTATCAGCCCAGAGCTCATAAATATGTCGAGTTCCTCTTCGGTCATACGCACACATTCAGAGCAGGTACCATCGGTACTTATGCCGATAAGAATGCCATCGGTGTTGCCAAGAGTGTCGCCGAGATGAAGGGAGTTAATTACTCCAATGCGATGCTCACATATATGTCGGAGGGAATAATCGGAGTTAAGAGAACGACGTCTCAGCACCCGGGCGGTATCGTCGTTGTTCCCAAGGAGATGGACGTATATGAATTCACGGCCATCCAGTATCCTGCCAATAAGACGGACTGCGGTATCATAACTACCCACTTCGACTTCCATGCGATGCACGATACCATCCTTAAGCTCGATATCTTAGGTCATGCGGATCCTACGGTACTTCGTATGCTCCAGGATCTTACGGGAATAGACGTTACCACTATCCCTGTCCCTGACGATAAGGTAATGAGCCTTCTTGAATCCACTAATGCTCTCGGATTCCCTCTGGAAGCGACGGAAGCGGGTTCTGCGACCCTTGGTCTGTCGGAGCTTGGTACCCACATGGCGCGAGGCATGATCAAGGAAGCAAAGCCGAGAAGGTTCTATGACCTTGTTCAGCTCATGGGTCTGTCACACGGTACCGACGTATGGACGGGTAATGCTCAGGATCTCATAAGAGACGGTATCTGTGACCTTAATTCCGTTATCGGATGTCGTGACTCCATCATGACAAGGCTCATCTACTGGGGAGTTCCCAATAAGGATGCATTCGACATCATGGAGAATGTCCGTAAGGGTAAGGTCGCCGGAGGTCAGGTACCAGAGAAGTGGGAGAAGTGGAAGGAGACCATGAAGGAGCACGACGTTCCCGACTGGTATATCGGTTCATGTGAGAAGATCAAGTACATGTTCCCTAAGGCGCATGCCGCAGCATATTCCATCTCCACGCTCCGTGTAGCATGGTTCAAGGTCTACTACCCTGAAGAGTATTACTGCGCATTCTATACCATCAGAGGAGAGGAATTCAGCGCCAATACCATGTGTCAGGGTGAAGCTGCTCTTACCGAGAGAAGAAGACTTCTAAATGAGCTCATGCACCAGGACAATAACCCTAAGACAAAGTCGGAATACTATCTTTGTGAGATCATCGAGGAGATGTACCACAGAGGTATCGAATTCCTTCCCATAGATATCAATACTTCCCATGCCACGAACTTCGTGAAGGTGGAGAAGGGCAAGATCCTGCCTCCGTTATCTTCCATCGATTCCATCTCGGATTCCATGGCGGAAGCAATAACGAAGGCAAGGGACGAGGCTCCTTTCGGTACAAGAGAGGATCTTATGCAGCGAAGCGGTATCGGTAAGTCTGCGCTTCAGACTCTTGCCGATTACGGCCTCCTTGAAGACCTTCCCGAGACGAGCCAGATCGATATCTTCTCGATGCTGGGCGGTTAATATATGCTTACTGCGAAGGTCATCTTAAGAGACAGCGTAAGAGCTACAGATAAGCTCTTTACTTATCTTGTTCCGGATAAGCTGAAGGAGAAGATCAAGGAGGGTCTTTATGTGCTGGTGCCTTTCGGGCGCGGCAACAGGATGAAGACTGCCGTTATATATTCTTTGCAGGAAGAGGATAAGAGCGAAGTAAAGCTCAAGGAGATATTCGACATAATGGACGATATCCCCGTTCTTACAGGAGAGCAACTTAGTCTTATAAAGCCTTTATCTTCACGCCTTCTTTGCACTATGGGGGATGTTATAGCCCTTATGGTGCCTTCTGTCGTGGGAAAGGCTTCTATGCCTCAAGCGACATTTATATCTCTTCAGTCTGACGAAGATGCAAAAGAAGCTATAGCTTCAGGCACATTAAGGTCAATAACGCACATACATATCCTGGAATATCTCCTGGAGAAAGGTGAAGTAGAGAAGAAGGCTCTTCTTGCTGCATGTAAGGCAACGGAGGCGCAGTTAAAGTCAGTTCGCGACAAAGGCTTCCTGTATCTTGAGAAAAGGGAAGATACCGAAGCAGAGATCCCTTCTGCCATTCCCGATACTGAGCTTGATGAAGCCTTCAACGTGGTACATACCCTAAATGATGAGCAGAAAAATGCAGTGGAAGCCATAACAACCTCCCAGAAAGCAGAAGTCTTCCTCCTTCACGGAATTACCGGAAGCGGTAAGACGGAAGTCTACTTAAAGTGCGCGGGAGACGTTATGGAGAAGGGCGGCAAGGTTATCTATCTAGTTCCAGAGATAAGCCTTACGCCTCAGACTGTAAACTGGATAAGAGCAAGGTTCGGAGATACTGCCGCGGTAATGCACAGCAGGCTTTCCGACAAGCAGAGATTCTATGAGTGGGAGAAGATAAGGAGAGGTCAGGCTAAGATCGTAGTAGGACCTCGAAGCTGTATCTTTGCTCCCGTAACGGATCTTAAGCTAATCATTATCGACGAGGAGCACGACTCTTCGTATAAGTCGGAATCATTTCCCAGGTTCAATGCCAGGGATATAGCACTCATGAGAGCCAAGCTCAATGCTTGTGCCGTAGTCCTGGGGTCCGCTACGCCTTCCGTAAGTTCCTACTATGCGGCGAAGAAGGGCGTATATAATCTCATAACCATGAAGAAGAGAGGCAATCCCGATGCCGTTCTTCCCAAGGTCCACATAGTCAACATGAAGGACCAGATAAAAGAAGGCGCAGGAGATCTTCTGTCTCTGCCTTTAAGAAGAGCGATGGCTAAGGCTATAGCTGATAAAAAGCAGGTCCTTCTCTTCCTTAACAGAAGAGGTTATTCCAGGACTCTTATATGCGAAGACTGCGGAGAGCCCTGTTCCTGCCCTAACTGCTCTGTGGGCATGACCCTTCATAACGGCATAAGGATAAAGGGAAAAGATCAGACTGGAAGGATGCTCATATGCCACTATTGCGGATATACCGTTCCCGCAAGAGATGCCGTCTGCAAAGGCTGCGGAGGCGGCAACTTCATAAGAGCCGGAATCGGTACGCAGCAGCTTGAGGAGATGCTGGGGAATATCTTCCCCGGATCCAAAGTCCTTCGTATGGATCAGGATACGACTATGCATCCCGGAGATCACGAGAGGATACTGGAGTCCTTCAGAAATCACGAGGCACAGATCCTTATAGGTACTCAGATGATCGCCAAAGGTCACGACTTCCCGGACGTTACGGTAGTAGGAATAATCGGCGCGGATCTTATAGCAAGTTCATCTGATTACAGATCTTCGGAGCGAGCATTCCAGCTGATAACGCAGGCTGCGGGAAGAGCGGGTCGTAAGGGATCTGAAGGCGATGTATATCTTCAGAGCCTTCATCCCGATAATCCTCTTCTTATCTATGCGGCAAAGCAGAACTACGAAGCTTTCTACGAAGAAGAGATAAGATACAGGGAGGCGATGGCACTTCCTCCGTTCAAGGCATCGGGCGAGATATTATTATCTCTTCCTAATGAAGACGATCTTATGGCAAAAACTGATATACTGTCTATATACCTTAAAGACTTTCTGAAGGTGCAACCGGAGAAGTATGCTTTTGAGCTGTACGGTCCCGTTCCTTCACCCATATATGAGCTTAGAGGCAGATACAGGATGAGCTTCATGATCAAGGCGGTCAACAAGTCATCTCTTAATGCCGTTTTCTCTCAGCTGATGAAAGACTTTGACCCTTCAGAATATCCGATATCATTCGATAACGATTGCGGAGGCTGATGATATGAATACTATCTTTGAGTATCTTGAATGGAGAGGCGATCTTCCTGTAGATAAGGTCCCCTTTAACGATGTAGATGCCGCCATACTTGCAAGATTCTCATACGAGCCCTTTGACGGTATAGTTCCCGCTTCCTTCAGACAGAGCGTGTCCGTTATGCAGGCGTGCCACGAGATGCTCAATCTTCCTGACCTTGAGAAGAAGGTATTAGTACCTAAGGACGATATAAGGCTTATCCAGCTAATGAGCAAGTCCGCACGCTTCAATAAGATGAAGATGAGCGGCTTTATAAACGATATCGATATCGAGCGTCAGACACAGTTTGCCGCAGTGGTATTCGAGCTTGACGGCGAAGGCAATTACTATGTTGCTTACAGAGGTACGGACGATACCCTTATCGGTTGGAAGGAAGATCTTAATATGGGATTCGAATTCCCCGTCCCCGGTCAGGTCGCGGCTCTAGATTATTTCGAGAGTGCCAGAATGGGCCTTAAGGAAGGAACCTTTATCGTAGGAGGTCATTCCAAGGGAGGCAACCTTTCTATATATGCCAGCGCATTTGCTACATGCAACTGTCAGGATTCCATCCTTGCCATATATAATTTCGACGGTCCGGGATTTACGGAAGATCTTATGTTAAGGGAGCAGTATCTTGCCATAGAAAGTAAGATACATACCTATGTCCCTCAGTTCTCCGTAGTCGGCATGATCCTTGAGCATATGGAACAATATTCCGTAGTGTCCTCTAACGGCGCCGGCATAATGCAGCACGAGCTTCTTACATGGGAAGTAAATAAGGACGGCTTTGTCTGCCTGGATACAGTAGATAAGGAGAGCCGCTTTATCGACCATACTCTCAAGGATTGGATAGGAAGCCTCAGTATGGAGGAGAGATCTTCGTTCGTAGATACCGTCTACAGACTTCTTACGTCAGGCGATAAGAAGAGCGTTACGCAGTTCGGCGAGAATAAGATCGGCACCGCCAATGCTCTCCTTAAGACATATTCAAGTCTTGACGACAAGACTAAGAGAGCCTTAAGAGAGACTTTCTTCAAGCTTGTAAAGAGCGCCGGCAACACATTCACACAAAAGAGGTGACAATGGATTTTAAGAGCTTCACGGACGACATAGAGAAGAATAAGTGGAACGTATTCGGCACGGAAGTATACGAAGACGGAAAGCTTACTCACAGCTGGGGAGATACAAAAGGACTTTACGAGATCTATTCCGCCACCAAGACCATACTGTCTGTAGCCGTAGGCATAGCTTGGGACAGAGGCCTTATAGATATCGACAGATCTATCCTGGATTACATCCCCGAAGAATACGTACATAAGATGCGAGAAGAAGCTCGAAATGCTTACGCTAAGCTTTCCGTAAAGAGATTTCTTACGATGTCCGTAGACGGATTTCCCTTCAGGGCAGAAGGCGATAACTGGTTGAAGTACAGCCTCGATATAGTACCGACTGCTCCCGAAGAAGAAAGATTCAGCTACAGTAATATCTCTGCATACCTTGTCGGTGCAGCTCTTCATGTCGCTATAGGAGAAGACCTGGGATGCTTTATCGAAAGGGAGATATTTGCTCCTTTGAACATAAAAGAATACGAATACGACAGATCTCCCGAAGGAATCTTCTACGGAGCTTCCAAGATAAAGCTCTCCGTACATGACTTAAGTAAGATAGGTCTAATGCTTACTGGTAACGGCATATACGAGGGTAAGAGGATACTATCGGAAAGATATGTTAATGAAGCTACCAAAGTTCAGATCATGAACAGGGAAGGCGGATACGGTTTCTTCATCTGGAAATACAGGGACGGCTTCTCCATAAACGGCAAATTAAAGCAGAAATGCTACTGCCTTCCCAAGAAGAAACTTGTAATAACATACCTCTCTCATATAGAGGAAGATACACCGGAACTTAAGGAATCTATGGAAAGAAATATATTAGGAGATTAAGAATATGCCGCACGTAGTTATAAAATGTTTTCCCGGAAGATCAGAAGAAGTAAAGAAGGCCTGCGCAGATAAGGTTGCAGCAGATATAGCCGAGACGTTGGGTGTCAATCTCTCTTCAGTATCCGTAGCGATAAGGGAAGTTCCAAAGGAAGACTGGAAGGAACTCTTCGACAGCGAGATCATGACCGAAGAAGCGCTCTATCTGCGCCCGGGGTATACCTGCGAGTGATCATGTTATTTAGAATACATTCAAAAAAAAGGAGCAAAAAGCTGGATATTTCGAAAGTGCAGGAAGCGAAAAACGATAATGCTATGCTGTTTGTTCACTTCCTTGGAATTTCTTAAATGTTTATGGTAATCTCAGATAGAGTTAACTATTTCGCTAGAATCGCGGTTGCATTTGAAATATAAGGGAGAGGAAGAATTATGTCGACAGATTCAAAATTCAAATACAAAGTCTGCGTTGTCGGCGGCTGCGGACACGTCGGACTTCCACTGGCGATCATGCTTGCCAACAGGAACCTTAAGACATGCATTTACGATATTAATCAGAATTCTATAGCCAAGATCAAGGAAGGAGTCCTTCCGTTTTACGAAGAGGGCGCCCAGCCGCTCCTTGAAAGCGCACTTGAATCAGGGAACCTCGATTTTACGACAAGGGCGGAAGTCATCGGAGAATCTGAGATCGTCATCGTAATCATAGGTACTCCGGTAGACGAACACTTAAATCCCAGGGTAGATGTGTTGAGGGAGACGTTTATGTCATTTTCAAGTTACATCTCCGATGACCAGCTTCTCATATTGAGGAGCACCGTATATCCTGGCGTTACAAAGAGAGTGAAAGACTGGCTCGAAGAAGACGGGCATTCCTGTGACATCGCGTTCTGTCCCGAAAGGATACTGGAAGGAAAGGCTGTTGAAGAACTTACTTCGCTTCCCCAGATCGTATCTTCGTTCACGCCCTCCGGTGTTGAACGCGCCTCCGCGCTCTTCAAGCTCCTTACAGATGATATAGTTGTCGTTGAGCCACTGGAAGCGGAACTTACCAAGTTGTGCACAAATGTATGGCGTTATATCAAGTTTGCAGTCTCTAACCAGTTCTATACCATAGCAAACGATTATGATGTGGATTTCTATAACATTCACTATGCCATGACTCATAATTATCCGAGGTGCAAGGATTTCCCAAAGCCCGGCTTTGCGGCAGGTCCGTGCCTCTTTAAGGATACGATGCAGCTTGGAGCATTTTATAACAACAACTTCAATCTCGGTCATACGGCGATGCTCATCAACGAAGGCCTTCCTAACTACGTATGTAAATGCCTCAAAAAGGAATATGATCTCTCAAAGATGACCGTTGGCATCCTCGGAATGGCATTCAAAGCTGAGAGCGATGATATCCGCGAATCACTGTCCTACAAAGTGAAGAAGCTGTTTGAATTTGAATCCAAACTGGTTCTTTGCTCTGATCCTTATGTCAAGGATCCCGCATTCGTATCGAAGGAAGAATTGATCGAGAAATCGGATATAATAATCATCGCGACTCCCCATAAGGAATACAGGGAGCTGCAGATACCTGTAGGTAAAAAGGCCGTGGACGTATGGAACGTCCTCGGAAACGGAGGTAAGATCTGATGAAGATATTGGTAACAGGATCGGCTGGATTCATAGCAGGCTATCTGGTAGACGAACTCTTAAGGAACGGACATACCGTCGTAGGTATCGATAACTACAGCAAGTACGGTTATGTGGAAAAGAGTTACGATAACCATCCCAATTATAAGTTCGTAGAAGGCGATGCCAAGGATACGAATCTTATGAAGGAACTGATTGAGGACTGCGATCAGGTAGTCGCGATAGCAGCCATGATCGGTGGTATTACATACTTCCATGAATATGCATACGATCTTTACGCGGAGAACGAACGCATTACCGCTTCGACATTTGATGCGGCACTTTGGGCTTTCAAGAATAAGCATCTGCAGAAGATCAATGTACTGTCTTCGTCGATGGTCTACGAGAGCGTCTCCCACTATCCGAGCGCAGAGGGAGATCAGAAGCAGTGTCCGCCTCCGCTTTCGACATACGGATTCCAGAAACTGTCATGTGAGTATTTCGCCCAGGGAGCTTGGGAACAGTATAAACTCCCTTACACTATCATCAGGCCTTTCAACTGTGTCGGCATAGGAGAGCAGAGAGCCAAGAACGAGAAGGAGATCATGTCCGGTAACGTCAAGCTCGCCATGAGTCATGTCGTACCCGATCTCATCCAGAAGGTATACAAGGGTCAGGATCCGCTCCACATATTGGGAAGCGGCGAACAGATCCGCCATTACACATACGGAGGAGACCTTGCACGCGGCATAAGACTGTGCATAGAAGATCCCAGATCCGTAAACGAGGATTTTAACCTGTCTACGCCCGTATCAACGACAGTCAAGGAACTTGCTACTATGATATGGCAGAAGATCAACGGCGATAAGCCCATTTCTTTCGTACATGACACTCCCTACGAGTATGATGTCCAGAAGAGAGTTCCCTCCGTCGAGAAGGCTAAGAGATTGCTCGGATTCGAAGCGGATACCGATCTGTCCACTACCCTTGACGAAGTCATCCCGTGGGTCACACACCAGATCGACCTTAATAATATCTAAGGAAACGCTATGAACATAGAAAAGCTGTATACAAACCGCTTTGATCCCGAAGAACAGAAAAAGAAGATTGAGATGTGGAAAGTCCTGTGTGACGATTTCTTCAGCAG
This sequence comes from Oscillospiraceae bacterium, assembly GCA_900176545.1. Lineage (GTDB taxonomy): Bacteria > Bacillota > Clostridia > Saccharofermentanales > Saccharofermentanaceae > Saccharofermentans. The sequence goes on along the minus strand of FWXP01000001.1, from coordinate 775,862 downwards.
GTACATTCCCGAGAACGCCACGGTGCTCGATCCTGCTGCAGGTTATTGCGAGTTCATCAACAACATCACCATCAAGGGTAGCGGAAAGCGAATAGCATCTGATCTTAATTCCGAGATGCCTTCGCATGCCGCCGATAATGTAGAGACCCATATTGCATCCGCGGCATCCCTTGATTATCTTGAAGATTGTTCCGTTGATGTCATATACATTTCCAATTTCCTTGAACACATAAGGACCAAGGAGGAAGTACTCACGATCCTGTCCGAATTTAAGAGAGTCTTAAAGCCGGGCGGAATCCTTATGGCTTTGCAGCCGAATATAAGATTCGCATATGATGTCTATTGGGACTTTTTCGATCACTATACAGCCCTGTCGGATAAGAGTTACGCAGAAGCTCTTGCTCTTGTGGGAGGATTTCGTCTCACAACGATGATCCCGAGGTTCATGCCTTATACGACAAAGGGAAAGCTCCCCGTAAACCCGTTCCTTATCAGGATGTATCTGAAGTTCAGGCCTGCATGGAACATAATGGGCAAACAGTTCTTTGCCGTTGCCGTAAAGGAATAAGTAGATGCTTGATATAGTAATACCGGTCTATAATGAAGGAAAAAATATAAGGACTCAGTTAAAAAAGGTCGAGGATGAGATACATTCCGAGAAAAGGGTACTTATCGTCTATGACTTTGACGAAGACGATACACTCCCGGTAGTAAATGAGCTCATGCCCTCTTTATCCTATAAGATAGAACTTGTTAAGAACCTGTACGGCAGGGGAGCATTAAACGCCATCAAGACAGGACTTGAGACTGCATCTTCTGAAGCAGTCCTTGTTATGATGGCCGATCTGTCGGACAGCATTGAGATAGTAGACCGGATGCACGAACTGATAACTTCAAAAGAAGCAGATCTCGTTTGCGGTTCCAGATATATGAAAGGCGGCAAGCAGCACGGCGGCCCTTTCTTAAAAGGTCTTTTCTCAAGGACGGCAGGAACTACGCTGCACCTTTTTTCACGCATCCCCACGCACGATGTGACAAACAGTTTTAAGATGTATCGAAAGAGTATGCTGGAGAAGATCACGATCGAGAGCTCCGGCGGATTCGAAATAGGAATGGAGATAACGGTAAAAGCCTACATCATGGGATATAAGATAAGGGAGATACCCTCTCAGTGGTATGACCGCTCTGAAGGCAAATCGAATTTCCATATGTGGAAATGGTTGCCTAATTATCTTCACTGGTATTTTGTATGTGTATTCAAAAAAATATAAGAAGGAAAATACATATTCCCGGGATTCATTCATTAACGAAAAATACGATAATACCTGTCGTGCTTCTTGTTCTTATGGCTATTAGAGTCGTTAACTTTAATATGCCGATATTGTTATTTTATGAGGATTATTCTTCTCTTGATGCGTCCTGGATATATGCCATGAACGAGTTCAGTTCTTTAGGACTTATCTCAGGAAAAAATCTTTTCTTTACTTACGGCCCGCTCGGAAAACTTATCATTCCCATCGGACATAACATTATCGTGAGTATGATCTTTATCCTCGCCCTTTTGGCATATACCGTACCAATTCTTTGGAAAAATGTAATTACCTCCAAAAGTGATAGGCGGATCTATCGATCGATAGTGGTTTGTTTGATAACTATACCCTTATATTCGCTTAACTGTTTTATATTGTTTGTGTGTTTACTTATGAGCATAACAGCTCTTCACCATAAACGAAGCTATATCCATCTGGGGTTGCTTTGTTTCTTGGCAGCTTTTTTGAGTCTTATTAAATTTGATCTGGCTGTTGCCGCCTTATTACAGGCGCTCGCATTATGCTTTTGCCTCGTTATCCGGAAATTGTTATCGCTGGACCTGTTTTCGTCTAAGTTGGGATTATCCGCTTATGAAAACGATCTCAAACACACAATAACGGTGAAGCAGATCATTTTTCATATCCTGATCGTAGCATGCATACCTGTCGTATGTGTCCTTTTATACCTGATCTACAATCCGTCTTTTAAAGATATGATCGCATATTACAAAGCTATGATCCTACTTTCAAAATATTATAATTCTGCTATGGCTACACCGGGATTAGACAGAATGTATATCGTCTTCGTGATCCTATTATTGCTGTTACATATTCTTATCCTGATCGTTCCATTAGCAAGAAAGAGGATCTTCTTAACAGGATTGCTTGGCACAATTCCGATACTTTATGCTTATAAATCATCCATTGTAAGACCCGACAAAGAGCATTTTCTTATTTCTGCCAGCATAATATGTGCGACATTTGTCTTAATGTTTTTCTATTATTTTAAGTATCGTGATCATTCAATAACTCATAGTCCGATAAAAGAGATATATCTTGGCATGATCATGATCATACTAAGTACATCTGTTACTACTTTCACACTGAGATATCCATTTACTCCTCAAGTTCAAGTCGGATACAACCTCCCGCAAGAGATCAGAGAAACGATCGGAGACCGAACAACAACTGCCTATCCGTGGATTATCTTGTGGAAAGAAAGTGATGATCTGAATTTTGTGTGTTTTCCGTCTCTTCAATCTTATGTCGCGTTTTATCCGGAACTCGACCAAATGAACAGTGATTTTTTTAATGGTACGGATGCCCCTGAATTCATTATTTTTGAGTGCAAAACCATAGATAACCGGTTTCTTTTTTGGGAAGCACCGTTAACGACAAATGCAATATTCTCAAATTATGAATGTTGCCAGGTTTCTTCATCTGAATACAGAGAACTGTACCTCCTTCGTCATACTGACTCTCCGACTATTCTTTCCCCGATATCCAATAGTTCTTTTTCAGCTAACATAACTGATACGATCACTTTGCCATATACTAATGACGGATCGATTAGGACGATAAGCTTAAGCATCCGTAAAACGCTTCCGGCAACTATAAAGAGTCTCTTTTTCCGAATCGAACCGCTATATGTACACATTACATTCTCTGATGGAACAGAAGGAGTCGCCTCAGTTATACCTGAACAGTTAACCAGCGATCTGCCCTTGGACTATACCTTGCCTGACGGTACAAAACGACATATCACATCAATCTCATTTTTATGCGATGATATTGATCTATACAACGAGACAATAGAATATACGATCATAGAAAATACACCAATGTAAGCATAACAGAGGTGTTCAGTACGGATCTGTTGCGTATCATGAAGCTGGTAACGGGATAGATATGAGTTATTCTCACCCGGGTGATCTTCGGGATAACGCATGAATAATCCTTAATTCTGAAAGATCTCCCCAAATGTGGTAAAATAGCACACGGAAATAAAAAGTATTTAAGGACGGTAATAGTATGTCTTTACGTAATGTCGTTATAGAAGGGGATCCCATACTTCGTAAGAAGTCCAGACCCGTAGATGAGATAACTCCCAGGATCTTAAAGCTCCTGGATGATATGGCTGATACCATGTATTACGAGAACAGAGGTATCGGTATTGCAGCTCCTCAGGTAGGAGTCCTTCGAAGAGTATTCGTAGTAGACGTAGGAGATGAGCACGGTAAGATCGAGTTCATCAATCCCGAGATAACATACAGGGAAGGCACACAGACTTTTTGCGAGGGATGTCTCTCCGTTCCCGGCAAGAATGCCGAGGTAGAGCGCCCCGAGAAGATCAAGGTCAAGGCTTTGGATCGTGAAGGCAAGGAGTTCGAGCTTGAAGCAGACGGACTTCTGGCTGTATGTATCTGCCATGAGTATGATCACCTTGAAGGAATACTCTTTATCGACAAGGCCATTAACGGCGTGATCAATACGGTGGAAGAGACTGAAGAATGAATAAGAGTGATCTGAAGATAGTATTTATGGGCACGCCCGCATTTGCTGCTACGTGCCTTGAGAAGCTCTGCGATGAAGGATATAACGTAGTACTTTCCGTGTCGCAGCCCGATAAGCCCGTAGGAAGAAAGCATATCCTTACTCCTCCCGAGACTAAGGTATTTGCACAGTCTCAGGGTATAGAGGTATTCCAGCCGACTTCCATGAAGTCAGATGAGGCATATGAGAAGATCAGATCTTGTGAGCCTGATCTTCTTATTACTGCAGCATACGGTAAGATCCTCCCTCAGCGCGTTCTTGATATCCCTAAGTACGGATGTCTTAATGTGCATGCGTCCCTTCTTCCTAAGTATAGGGGTGCGGCTCCCGTTCAGTATTCTATCTTAAACGGTGACGATGTTACCGGCGTAACGATAATGAAGATGGATGCCGGAATGGATACCGGCGATCAGATCACACAGGTAGAAGTTCCTATCGATATAAATGTGGATACGGATGAGCTTATGGCTCAGCTTGCGGTAGCAGGAAGTAAGCTTCTTACGGATACTATCCCCGACTGGGTGGACGGTAAGCTTAAAACTATTCCTCAGGACGAGTCCAAGGTAACATTATCTCCGCCTATTACGCCTGATATGGGCAAGTTCTCCTGGAATGAGACAACGAGAGCTATCCACGATAAGGTAAGAGCTCTTCGTGCATGGCCCGGAGCTCAGACGACTCTTGACGGCAAGAAGATGAAGATCTATGTGACGGAGATGATATCTTCCGATGAACTTGATGCTTCCGTTGCTCCCGGAACCGTCGTTAAGGCGCATAAGGGCGATCTTATCGTTAAGACGGGCGACGGTTTTATTAAGATCTTGGAGCTTCAGGCAGAAGGCGGCAAGAGGCTCAAGGCACAGGATTGTGCGCATAACTACAAGATCGGAATGAGATTCGGAGAATAATGTCAGAGACTTCCGAGAGAGAGACCTGCTATAAGCTCCTTTATAAGTATTTCGAGCATGAGACGTTTTCTAATCTCATGCTGAAAGATGAAGGTGTTACGGATTTTGTCCGTGCTTCTGTATACGGTACGATCACATATCTCATTGCTATTGACCATGTGATTCGTCATGCTTCAGGTAAGGACGTATCTTCCATGGATCCCAAGACAAGGACAATAGTAAGATTCGGTTGCTGGCAACTCCTATTCTCGGAGAAAGTTCCCGAATATGCTGCGGTGTCTTCTTCCGTAGAGCTTTGTAAGAAATATAATCCGAGTTCATCAGGCTTTGTAAATGCAGTGCTCCGTAAAGTGCAGTCTCTGCCTTCCGAGCAGAAGGATATATCTTTTTATAAGCCCAATATAGCATGCAGCTTAAAGCCGGAAGTATACGGCATATTTAAAAGAGACTACGGCGCTGAACGCGCACTTTCCATAGGAAAGGCGCTTCTTCGTATCCAGCCGACGACGATCCGGGTAAATACACTGAAGACTACTAAGGAAGAGCTTTCTTCCTTGCTCTCTTCCGAAGGTTTTAAGGTATCTGAGGCTTCCTTCGTACCCGAAGCTCTTACTATAGTCCCTTCTGAAGGCAAGAGTATCGACGAGAGCGATGCATTTCGAGACGGACTTTTCTTCGTGCAGGGAGAGGGTGCTATGCTTGCATCCGTTATTGCTGCTCCTTCTGAGGGTGATAAGATCTTGGATACATGCGCGGCTCCGGGAGGCAAGTCTACCCATCTGGCTCAGCTTACGGGGGATTCCGCTACTATATTGTCCCTTGATATAAATGACAGCAGGTTAGAGCTTATAAGGCAGAATCTTATAAGATTGGGGATAAATTCAGTTGAAGTTCAAAAGGGCGACAGCACCGATCTTGGGTCTTCTTTGCCTTCTTCTTCCTCGTTCGACGTAATTCTCTGTGACGTTCCCTGCAGCGGCCTCGGGCTTATGTCCGGAAAGCCTGATATAAGGCATACCATATCCTATGCGAGGATTAAGGAGCTTCTTCCTAAGCAGCAACAGATATTATCCGGAGCCTCGTCTTATGTTAAGAAGGGCGGAAAGCTTGTATACAGCACCTGTACCTTGAATCGTGATGAGAACGAGAAGCAGGTAGAAGCTTTCCTTGAATCGCATCCTGATTTTTATGCAGATGATCTGATGCAATATCTTCCGTCGGGGCTTATACTCGATCAGGACAGGGAAAGATCCGCGAAAGGCGGAATGATAACGATACTGCCTGACGAAGACCGGTGTGAAGGATTCTTCGTCGCAAGGCTTAAAAGGAGAAAGTGATTTGGCTAAGAGATTCTGTCTTGACCTTAAGAAGGACGATATCCTTACATGGTGTGCGGAGAAGGGATTTCCCAAGTTCCGTGCCGATCAGATATATAAGTGGCTGTCTTCGGGAGTTATAGATACAGCCGAGATGACCAATGTTCCCGGTAATATACGATCGGCTCTTGAAGAAGACTTTTCCTTCGGGAGCATGAAAGTAATAGAGAAGTATGTATCGGCTATAGACGGTACTACCAAGTTCGTATATTCGCTTTGCGACGGTAATATAATCGAGACTGTCGTAATGCGTTATAAGACAGGGCTTTCCGTATGTATCTCCTCTCAGGCGGGATGCAAGATGGGATGTACTTTCTGCGCTTCAGCTCATGCGGGCTTCGGAAGGTCCCTGACATCGGGAGAGATGTTCGGACAGGTCATACTTTCCCAGCGTAATATGGGTGAGAAGATAAGATCCGTCGTCGTTATGGGTATAGGCGAGCCTTTCGATAACTACGATAATCTCTGGGGCTTTATCGATACCATTACAGATCCCGACGGCTTAGGCATGGGTGCAAGGCATATTACCGTATCTACCTGCGGCCTTATTCCTAAGATCAAGGACTTTACCGCACGTAAATCTCAGATCAATCTGGCGATATCGCTTCACGCTCCTAACGATGAGCTTCGACGTGAGCTTATGCCCGTGCCGGCGCACTATCCCTTAAAGGATCTGATCGCAGTCTGCAGGGAGTATGTTAATGTCACGGGAAGAAGGATAACATTCGAGTATTCGCTCTTTGACGAGCTTAACGATACCATCGCCTGCGCCAATGAGCTTTCTTCGCTTCTTAAAGGCATGAACTGCCACGTTAACCTTATAGCGGCTAACGAGTTCGAGGGAAGTCCTTATAAGAGGTGCAGGAAGAAGAGGATCGACGTATTCAGGAAAGCTCTGGAGGACAGAGGGATCAATGCTACTCTTCGCCGAGAGATGGGTAGTGATATAATGGCTGCATGCGGACAGCTTCGCCGCGGCATTGAACAGGGAGAATAAGGACAGATGGATTCGATGATGCGTTCGGAGACCGGTAAGGTCAGACCCGATAACGAGGATAACTGCTGTATCTTCGATGCAGGTACTGCGCGCATCATGGCGGTAGCAGACGGCATCGGAGGGATAGAAGGCGGCGAGATCGCCAGTAAGATCGCGATAGATACTGTCACTTCGATACTTTCCTCGAGACTTACGGATACGATGACTGAGGATGAGCTCAAGGAAGTCCTTGAGGATGTATATCGCAAGGCCAATGTTCAGATACTGAAGACAGCTCTCGCGGATCAGGCTCTTATGGGCATGGGAACGACACTTACAGTCGCTGTTATCCGTGAGAGAAGGGTCATAGTAGCTCACATGGGCGACTGCAGAGGATATCTCATCCACGGTTCCTCTATGACTCAGATGACCGCAGACCATACTTATGCGGCAGAACTCCTTAGAAATCGTTCGATTACGCAGGAAGAGTATATCTGTCATCCGGAGAGGCATACTCTCGTTAAGTCCCTGGGAGAAAATGCATTTCTTATACCGGACATTTACGTATATAATATAATCTACGGCGATGTGGTCATGCTCTGCACCGACGGGCTTTGTTCCTTTGTCGATGACGAGTCGATCAGATTGTCACTTAAGAAGCATAATGACCTCGCGGACTGTATGGACAATCTTTTCGATCGCGCATACAGTTCGGGAAGCGACGATAATATCACGGTCCTTCTGACGCATGTGACGCCGGGAGGATCTTAAGGAGTATAAAGGAGTAGGAGATCATATGAACGTACAAGGCCCTGAAGGCATGATCTTTGCTGGAAAGTATAAGATCAACAAGCTGATCGGTCGCGGAGGAATGGCTAACGTATATCTCGGAACCGATATGGGATCCGGGATCAAGGTTGCGATCAAGATCTTAAAACCCGAATTCTCTACTGATGAGGAATTCATAAGAAGGTTCGATACGGAGGCTAAGGCCGTATCTTCACTGAATCATGCCAATATCGTTAAGGTATTCGGTGTAGGTCACGAAGGTAATTTCAGATATATCGTTCAGGAGTATATCGACGGTATCACCGTTAAGGAGCTCATCAATCAGAACGGTCACCTGGACTGGAAGGTAGCAGTACCTATCGTTATCCAGGTGGGTATGGCACTTGAGTATGCGCATAAGAACGGTATAGTTCACAGGGATATAAAACCCCAGAATATACTTATCTCACGTGACAGGATCGCCAAGATAACCGACTTCGGTATCGCCAGGGCTTCTACCGGAAGTACCATCACCATGACTTCAGGCGGTGCCATGGGTTCCGTCCATTATTTCTCTCCCGAGCAGGCGAGAGGAGGCAATGTAGGTCCCGCATCTGATATCTACTCTATCGGTATCATGCTCTTTGAGATGGTGACGGGAAGGGTGCCTTTTGACGGTGATTCCAATGTTGCCATCGCGGTAAAGCACTTACAGGAGAATCCTCCTATGGCATCCTCCTTCGTTCCGGATATACCTGCGGGACTTGATTCCATCATCCTCAAGTGTATGCAGAAGACTCCCGATAAGAGATATTCTTCCATGCGTCAGATGGTAACGGAGCTCGATGCTCTTATGGTAGACCCTACGGGTGTATACGGTATCGTCAGTAACGAAGTCGCAGAACCTGCTGAAGAACCCCAGAATGTTTCTTTCAGGCAGGATCCCAACTATGAGAAGATAGGCGAGCTCGAGAAGTCCGCGGAAGCCAGGAGAAGATCCAGGTTCCGTGACAATATACTTCTTGTCCTTATAATCGTCGCTATCGTCGGTGTCCTTGTGGGTCTTGGTACCCTGGTGGTCAACTCCCTTCGCAATGCGACCAATATCCAGCAGAATGTGGACTATAAGGTCAAGAGCTATGTGGGAATGACCAAAGCTGAGGTCGAATCCGAATTGAAAGCCAATAATATCACATATGAATTCGTTACCGAGACCAATGATGAAGTGGATCCCGATATCGTACTTTCACAGAGTATCGCTGAAGGTACGGTCATCAGGTCCGGATCCGATCTTCCTCAGAATACGATCATACTTACTATCTCTGCAGCTTCGGATTCTTTCCAGTTGGCAGATTATTCCGGTATCGACTACCACGTAGCATATACCCAGCTCAATGGCCTGGGTCTCGATGTAAGGACCCTCGGTGAAGTCAATGAGGACCTGGAGCCCGGTACCGTCATCAGGACTGAGCCTGAGGCAGGAAGCACAGTTCTTCACGGCGAGTCTGTCGTTATCGTATATGCTAAGGAGCCTACAGATTCTGAAGTTCCCGATCTTCCCGGTCATTCTCTCGAGGAAGCTAGGACCATGATGGCGGATGTAGAGCTCGTTATCGATCCTATCGAAGGAGCTCCTGATGTTCTTGGTCTTCCCGAGAACCAGCAGTTCATCATCATGACCGATCCTCCGGCAGGTGTATCACTTCCCAGAGGTTCCGCAGTAAGAGTTACAGTCGGAACATGGGAGGATTATCAGAGAGGCGGTACGCCTACTCCTACACCGGTTCCCGTACATGTTACGGCTCAGGTGAACGGCAGCGGTTATGTTGACGGCCAGGGCGACTTTGCTCCCGGCAATCAGGTAACCCTTACGGCTCATGCTAACGAGGGCTATACATTCAGCCACTGGCTCGATGCTTACGGCAATATCGTTGCATACGATCCTACATTTATCTTTACCGCAAGGGATCCTCAGCCCGGTGAAGAGTCTGTCAACATCACATATACGGCTGTATTTGTACCTGATCCTACTGCTACACCTACACCGACTCCTACTCCGACGCCCACTCCTACGCCTCAGCCGACGGAGTCCTGGACGCAACCTTCGGATACATGGCCTTCGGATACATGGCCATCCGATACGTGGCCTTCGGATTCATGGGGTAATCCACCTCCTCCGGGCGGCAACTGATGAGCGACAGAGCAGAAGGAATAATAACAAAGGGCGTGGGAGGCACTTACACTGTAAGGGTCTCCCGCGATGATGTCAGGCTCTGTCAGATCAGGGGCGGCATCAGGCATAAGAAGATGATCCCCGCAGTAGGTGATATCGTCGATATCATGCCTTCGGGAGATCCGGATGTCCCTTATGTACTGGAGAAGATACACCCAAGGAAGAATTCCCTGGTAAGACCGCCCATCGCTAATATCGATGTCCTGGTACTGGTATTTGCAGTCAAGGATCCTGAGCCTGATCTTAAGCTCCTGGATAAGATGCTGATAATATGCTCGACTATGGATATAAAGCCTGTTATAGTCTTTTCCAAGTCTGATACTGATAACGAAGAGGCTAATAAGCTCAGGGATATATATTCACGGGCGGGCTTTGCGGCTTTTGTATCTTCTATTGAGGAGCCTGTTACCAGGGAAGATATCCTGGCATTATCCCAAGGCGGTCTTATCGGCCTTGCAGGTCCTTCGGGAGTAGGAAAGAGTACTCTTTGCAACAGTCTTTTGGGCCAGAGCCTTATGGAGACCGGTACTATCAGTGACAGGCTCAAGAGGGGTAAACATACCACAAGGCATGTCCAGCTCTTTGAATTCGGGGACGGTTTTATAACGGACACTCCGGGGTTTACTTCGCTGGATCTTTTTGAACTTGGTATTGACCACAAGAGCGTCGTCGGCGGGTATCCCGAGATAGCAGAGCTGTCAAGAGAATGCAGGTTCGATGATTGCAGACATATAGCCGAACGCGACTGCGCCGTTCGGGAGAATATCGGTCAGGCAGTAGACGAAGGCCGATATGAGAGATATAAGGAGTTCTTCGAATTCCTTTACAGTCAGAGAAATAACTACACCGGAGGAGTTCGCAGATGAACAACGAAGTAAAGACAGTTCCGTCAATATTGTCGGCTGATTTTGCTAATCTTGAAAGAGACCTTAAGAAGATCGAGAGCGAGTGTGAATCGGTCCATATAGATATCATGGACGGTCATTACGTTCCAAATCTCTCTATCGGTGTTCCCGTGGTAAAGTCCATAAGGAAGGTAACGGGCATGACCTTTGATACCCACCTTATGATCACGAATCCCGAAGATTTTGTAGAGCCTTTTGCAAAGGCAGGTTCCGATATGATCACATTCCATATCGAGTGTACGGATGATCCTGTTGCTCTTATCGATAAGATAAGGTCCTTAGGTCTTAAGGCAGGTGTTGCCATCCATCCTGACACAGATATCAATGTGCTTGAGCCTTTCTGCAGGAAGGGAGCTTCAGACCTGATCCTTGTAATGAGCGTCAATCCCGGATTTGGTGAGCAGAGCTTTATGGAAGGCGCTTACGACAGGATCAGAGCAGTAAGAAAGATGCTGGACGATAACGGTTCCTCTGCTCTTCTTGCTGTTGACGGCGGCGTACGAAAGGATAACATCGACAAGGTCGCAGCAGCCGGTGCAAGGCATATCGTAGCAGGAAGCGCGGTCTTTAAGAGTGAAGACCCTGCAGCTACCGTAAGAGATCTTAACAAGATCGGTAATGACAGCATAAGATGATCGTCGCGGTAATAGCAGGAGGTCCTGATATAGACCCTCGTGTGGCATTTGATGTGGCACAGGGTTCCGATCTTGTCATCTGTGCCGACAGCGGTGCTGATATAGCTCTGAAGGCAGGTCTTAAGATCGACAAGGTAGTAGGAGATCTTGATTCCATCTCCCCTGAGGCCTCCCGTTATCTTGAAGAGCATAAGATCCCGGTCGAAGTATTTCCTGTCCAAAAGGACATGACAGATACCGAGCTTGTCTTAAGGTCTTTGTCTCACGACGATGAGATAAGGCTCATCTGCTCCATGGCAGGACGTCCCGATCACATGATGACCAATATCCTCCTGGCAGTTAAGCTCAAGAGTGAAGGATACGATATCACCATGACAGACGGAGTAAGTGATGTTATCCCGTTGTCGGGACCTGACAGTATAAGGCTTGAAGGACTTTCCTCAGAAGGCACACTTAATATCTCCCTTATCCCTCTTGATTTTGCTTCGGATGTTACGGGAGTAACGACAAAAGGACTCTTCTATGAGCTTTCCGATGCGACTCTCCATGCGGGTTCATCCTTTTCCGTGAGCAACAGCCTGAAGGATGGCTGTGACAGCTTTGAGATTGAGATCGGATCGGGAAGGATGGCTGTGATCATTACGCCTTTGTGATCGTCCGTGACATTAATCGGACAGAATGATGACACAAAAACGGTGTTGTAGAGAAGAGAGTCACCGAATAATATAAGATCGTGTACACAGAAAAGAACTGACCGTGTCGGCCATATGGCCGGCGCGGTCTTTGTTTTGCCAAAGATCAAGGAGGAAAGAAAAACAGATGCACGATTACGAAGGATTCAAGAAGAAGGTCGCCGAAGACCTTATCGATTATATGGGAGAAGGGTACGAGACCTATGAGGTCAAGATCATCCCGTATGAGAAGAAAGGCAGGAAATGTGACGGACTGAGCATATGTCTTCCGAAGACGGTAAAGGGCAGATGTGTCATGCCGACATTAAGCATCAATGAGCTCTACGAGGATCACGTTCAGGGTGAGGATTATGAAGAACAGATGAGAAAGGTGGCGCAGACTATGAGAAACGGCATAAAGATGGGAAAGAGGCTCTTGCCCGAGACTGATTACAAGAAAGCTAAGGAAAAGATAGTATTCCAGCTTGTAAATACCGTCAGCAATGAAGAGATGCTCGAAGGTATACCTCATAGGGAGTTCCTGGATCTGTCGGTGATCTACAGATGGGGCATAGATTTCTCGGACAGCGGTGTTGCCAGTGTACTCATAACCAATGACCTTATGGAGCTCATGGGACTTGATGAGGATGAACTCTTCAGATGTGCACGTGAGAATACCATGAGACTCTTGCCTCCCGTATTCAAGGATATAAGAGATCTAATAGGTGATTTTATGGACGATGGAGAGCAGCTCCCCGATCTTCCGAAGGGACAGAGGATGTATGTCATTACCAACAGATATAACTTTGCGGGAGCAAATGCCATGCTCTTCGAGAATGTACTCTACAATATCGCCAAGGAGATCAGGTCTGATCTTCTCATACTTCCCGCATCGGTCAATGAGCTCATAATCCTTTCCGCCTCCGAGGAGAAGGATCCCGAGGTGCTGTCGGGAATAGTATCGGAGATCAACGAATACGATGTGGAGAAGACTGATCGTCTCTCCGACAGCGTTTATTACTACAGTGCTTCCACAAGACGCATCTATATCACCAGCGAGAGGAGGATGGCATAAATGAAGAAGAGTATCTCTGACAGGATCAAAGCCATCCTGCTGTCTTCGGTCCTTATTCCGTCACTTATGGTAAGCAGTATGTCCCTTCCGGTCATCGCTGACGGATACGGTGAACAGGGGGTAGGAGTCATCTTCGCATACGGCGGCGATCACGGCGATATCACGCTTCAGGGAGGTTGGCATAAAGCAGCTTCAGGCAACCGCTTCGCGATCTTCTATACGACTGCGGACAGACAGGTAATGTATTGCCTGGAGCCAGGTAATCACAGGGACGACGATTCATCCGCTTTCAGGCAGGATCCTGATTATATTAGGACTCATCTGAGCTCGAGGTTCCTTAGCGGAAGTCAGATAGAGGAGTTCATGAGCCTTATCATGACATACGGATATAACGGTTCCATAGACGGCGGACAGTTCGTTATCGACTTAGGTCCCTTTAACGAACCTATAACCGCTGCAGGAGGCACTACTACGACACAGCTCTACGAAGCATGTCAGATCCTTATCTGGGAGACCCTCACGGGCGAAAGGGACGCTAACTTCGACTATGTCGCTCCCGATCCCGGCTATACTCCTGCCAGGAGCATCCATACCACGGGCGGAGACTCCGGCGCAGCCTTTGATGTGTATTACGATCACATCGTAAGTTACGTCAAGACTCACTGCGGAACGCCTTCCTTTATGGTGACTTCCGTCGATGCAGCGTTCTCTATGGAGAAGACAAAGCCTTCCGAAGACGGAGCATTTCATTTCGAAGATACTTCGGATAAGACTTCTATGTCTGACTGGAGTTTTGAGGTGGTAGATGCGGCAGGAGTCGGCATCATCGGTTCCACAGTTACCGTAGAAGGCGAGTCCGTTACGGTAACACTCCCGGAGGATATCACCGAAGCTTATCTCAGGGCTAATTCCAATGTATCGACGAGAGGCGCAGTGGCATGGTCATCTGACGGCAACTGGGCAGTAGGTTCCGATACTCAAGACCTGGTACAGCTCTCCGTAGGAAGTTCCAAGGTCTGCTATACGAAGATAGGAAGGGATACCGGCAGCGTTACGGTTACCAAGACTTCAGACTACGGTGTGGTCGAAGGCATCGAGTTCGAGGTCATAAGGACGGATACGGGTGTGTCCATGGGTACCATGACTACAGACGCTAACGGTGTTGCTTCGATGGGCGGACTTCTCTACGGCGACTACACGGTAGAGGAGAGATCTCCCGAGAGGACCGTCTGCATCTGGGACGGCGGTAATACATTTACCGTAACCGGAAGCGAGCTCGACCATTCGCTAACTGCATCTAACCATGTAAGTACTTCCATCCTCCTTCATAAGACCGATAAGGTAACGGGAGAGGATGTAGGCTACGTTTCTTATGCTATATACAATGACACTAACGGTAACGGTGTGCCTGAAGAAGATGAGCTCGTAGATGAGAAGAGGGACAATGACGGAGATTCCTATATAGAGTTCACCGAACTTCCCGTAGGAACTTATCTTCTTCTTGAGACAGAAGCTTCAGGCAACTATGAGCTCAGCTCCGAGATAATGACAGTAACAGTAGACGGCCCTCAAGTATACGATATCACCTGCACTAATGACGCGCACGGCAGCGTGACCCTTACTAAGACCGATTCGGAGGATACTGATAAGCTCCTTACGGGTGCCATGTTCGCTATCTATGTAGATACGAATGCCAACGGCACATACGAGAGCGATGTCGATACCATCTACAGCGTTATCGCCGATAATGATCACGACGGCGTCTATACCGAGGAGGGACTTCCCAGACAGAGATACCTTATTACGGAGATAGTATCTCCCGCAGGCTACGAGATCGATCCCGGGTACTATCCTTTTGAGATAACTATAAGCGATCTGGATGTCGTCGTAAGTAACGACCCTTACGGCCATTTCTCTGATACCAACGGTGTCGGTGAGACGGAATTCATGGACTATGCATCAGGTTCAGGGGATACCGCGACGCTGTCGGAAGAGACCGTACTTACGGATCACGTATATTATCAGGGCCTTATTCCCGGTAAGGAATACGAACTGATCCTGACTCTTATGGACAAGGATACGGGCGAGATGATCGAAGGTATCAGTGAGACAGCTTCATTCATACCCGAGGAAGAGAACGGTGAGACTACGATATCTGTTATCGTAGATTCATACGAACTGTCAGGTCATACGGTAGTTGCCTATGAGACACTAAAGAGAGACGATCAGATCGTAGGTGTTCATGCAGATATCAACGACGAACGCCAGACTATAAGATTCCCGCAGATAGGAACTGTCGCAACAGGTGCCGATAGGAGCTCCAAGACCGTAACGGGAACTACTACGACGGGTATCGTAGATACTATCATGTTCGAGAACCTGACTCCCGGCAAGACATACAGGGCAGAAGGTATCCTCATGAACCCTGTGACCGGCGAGGAATTCAAGATAGAGGATCAGACGGTAACCAGTTCCAGCGAATTCGTACCACAGGAAGAAAGCGGCAGCGTAGAGGTTCTCTTCAACTTTGATGCAACAGCGTATGAAGGTGATGTTGTCATATACGAGGAAGTCTTTGATACAGAGACAAACAGGAAGGTCGCAGAGCATAAGGACATCACTTACAGAGGACAGACCGTCACTATACGAAAGGCACTGGTACAGATAGATGTGCGCCCTACCAGAGTGATATCCGCTCTTGTGG
Organism: Oscillospiraceae bacterium; assembly: GCA_900176545.1. Lineage (GTDB taxonomy): Bacteria > Bacillota > Clostridia > Saccharofermentanales > Saccharofermentanaceae > Saccharofermentans. The sequence goes on along the minus strand of FWXP01000001.1, from coordinate 759,748 downwards.
CAGTACCTCCGTCAGTTCCCGAGACGGTAGTGGAGAATATTCCCGAAGTAGTTCCCCAGGTTGTTCAGGAAGCGATCCCACAGACGGGAGAAGCGGCAACTTACTATAAGATCATAGGATTGATCCTGGGCTTCACTTCGTTGGCGGCTTATCTTACTTACAAGATGAGATACAGGAAAGAGAAATAACCATACTTACATGCAATTCCGGAAGTCTTCCGATGAGGTGGCTTCCGGTTGCTATGTAATTGACCAAAAGATGTTTTATGTATTGTTACGGAGGTGTCTATGGAAAGTCCGCAAATGAAGAGCGGTATGAATGAGATTGTTCAGCTCGGGGCTTCAATAAAAGATGCAGGAAAGAAATGTTTTGGTATTTCTCGTATTGCTGATGAAGTATTAATATCGGATCTGTTAAATCGTCTGAAAACCATATAGCGAGCAGTGGTATAATCTAACGGAAAAATAATGCTCTCGGAGGACATATGATCCAGGATATATTACCTCATAAGCTCATCAACAGTTACGATCCGCAGAAGACTCATAATGACAGTTCGCTGGCAGTAGTCTTTACGGACGAGGGGCTCCTTATAAAGTCTGAGCCCGAGAAGGACGGAAGCAGCCGTAAGCTGTTTCCCAGGTTCGCGGATCTTCCCGCTCAGAACAGGGTCCTTAAGACCACTTATCTTTTTACGGTGGACGAGGATGAGTTCTATCTTATCGATAATTCAGACGGATGCTTTATAAAGCCTGACGGATATGAGTATACGAAGATAAGAGCCGTTAGGATGCTCGCTGACGTATCACATAAGGGAAAGTTCGAAGCATTTACCGCAAAGCAGCTGTATGCCTGGTATTCAAATAACAGATTCTGCGGAAGATGCGCCACGCCTACCAAGAAGAGCGATACTGAGCGAGCTCTGGTATGTCCTTCATGCGGCAATACGATATACCCCAGAGTAGTACCTGCGGTAATAGTAGGTATCCTTGATAAGGAGAATGAGAAGATAATCCTTACCAAGTACAACGGAAGGGTCACATCAAGTTATGCCCTGGTCGCAGGCTTTACCGAGATAGGAGAGACCTTCGAGGAAACTGTGGCAAGAGAGGTCATGGAGGAAGTCGGTCTTAAGGTAAAGAACATAACATACTATAAGTCGCAGCCTTGGGGAGTAGCGGACGATATCCTTGCGGGTTTCTTCTGTGAGGTGGACGGCGACCGTACCATAACAAGAGATCCTGACGAGCTCTCACTTGCAGAGTGGATGAGCAGGGACGAAGTGGTGCTTCAGCCTGATGACTTAAGTCTTACCAATGAGATGATGAGATTGTTCAAGGAAGGAAATATCTGATATGACAAGACGGTCGTAAGATCGTCTTGTTTTTTGTTATAATCTAAGGGTGATCCTTTATAGCGGGAGTGCATTATATGGCTAAGAAGACAGTGGCCGTTATCGATGTAGGTTCTTTGACGGCAAGACTTAAGATATTCGAGATCGGCTCCAAGGGCAAGCCCAAGGAGATCGATGCCGTAAGGAAGATAACCTCCCTTGGTACGAGAAGCTACAGGAACGGAGTCATAGAAGCTTCCGAGATGGATGAACTCTGTAACTGCTTATACGACTTCGAGATGAAGTGCAGGGAGTATCAGGTATCGCGTATATTCTGTGTCGCAACGAGTGCCTTTCGTAATGCCGGCAACAAGGATGTAGTAATAGAGCAGATAAGGATAAGGACCGGATTCCGTATAGAGATACTTGATAACTCCATGGAAAGGTTCTACCAGAATCTCGCCGTCAGGGAGACGATGCCGGATTTCGCGCAGATAGTAGAGTCGGGTACGATGATACTCGATATCGGTTCAGGATCCCTTCAGGCTACCGTGTACGATAAGTCTGACTTTATCTTCTCTCAGAACATGGTCTTAGGTTCCCTGCGTATCTACGAGATGCTGTCAGACCTTCAGAGCAGGACCATACACTACGAAGATGTCCTTGAGGAGTTCATAGCACAGGACCTTGACGATTACCATGCCGTAGAGCCCAAGGGCATAGTCTATAAGAACATGATCGCCTTCGGAGGCGAGATGGGTTATATCAAGCTCCTGGCGGGGAAGGATCCCAATAAGAAGTGCACCATAGAGAAGGACGAGTTCCTGAAGGTATATGAATATCTCCTGAACACGAGACCTTCCGATCTGTCCCTTAATGACAGGATCCCTACGAATATCTCGCCGCTCCTGCTTCCTGCAGCTCTCATCATAAAGAATATGCTGGAATATACAGGCGTAGACAAGATATACCTTCCTCATGCCTCGCTGTCAGACGGCATAGTATACAGCTATTGCAGCAAGATGATGGGATATAAGCTCTCCATGAATCCCGACGACGATCTTATAAGGGCCGCACGTAATGTTGCCAAGCGCTATAAGACAGATAAGAAGCACATTGACTTTGTGGAGAAGGCGGCGCTCGAGATCTTCGATACTTCAAGGAAGCTCAGCGGATTAAAGGAAAGGGACAGATTGCTCCTTAGGCTCTCTGCCATCCTTCATGAGTGTGGCAAGTTCGTTCATGCCACGGACCATAACGAAGCGGCTTATGCTCTAATCCGCTACACGGACCTTATCGGTCTTGATTCAGAAGAACTCGATACCATAGCCCTTGTAGTAAGGCTATATCCTAAGCAGAATCCCTATGAGAATTTCTACTACAGGAACCTTCCTCCGAATAAGAAGGTCATAGTAAGTAAGCTTACCGCAATGCTCAGGATCGCGGATGCAATGGATGCTTCCCACAGGCAGAAGACGAAGAAGATGTCGGTAACGCTCTATCCCGATAAGCTCCATATCTCTGTTGAAGCAGCCGCTGATATGTCCTTTGAGACATGGTCCTTCGAGCACCGAAGCGAACTCTTCGAGCAGGTAATAGGAGTAAAACCGGAACTTAAGGTCAGGAGGCACATGTAATGGCAGCATCCGCTAAGAAGAATACCAAGAAGGCTGAGACTAAGGTAAGGAAGGGCAGTTCCGCCAAGGCGGGAAAGGCTCCTTCCGACAAGTTCTTCAACAGGGAACTGTCGTGGCTGGAATTTAACGACAGGGTCCTTCACGAAGCACGAGATACAAAGAACCCGCTGCTCGAAAGGCTGAACTTCCTTGCCATAACGGCATCCAACTTAGATGAGTTCTATATAGTACGAGTAGCGTCACTCCGCGATATGGCCAGCATGGACTTTACGCAGAAGGATATCGCAGGAATGACCGTAGAAGAGCAGCTCATAGCGATAGATGCAAAGACCAGGGAGTCTATGTCGCTCATGTATTCTACCTTCAACAGGTCACTTGTCCCGGCTCTTCGCCAGGAGAAAGTCAATATCTGTGATTACGGTGAGCTTACAGACGCGCTTCAGGATATGTGTGACGATTACTTCGAGACCGTCCTCTATCCCATCCTGACGCCCATGGCTGTTGATGCATCGAGGCCTTTCCCTCTTATCTATAACAGGATGCTCAATATGTGTGTTGCCTTAGAAGGCGCCGGAAGCCTGGTGTCAGCAGGCAAGGGCAAGGAGGAGAACGATAACGAGATAAGCTATGCGACATTGCAGATCCCGAATGTCGTTCCAAGGCTCTATAAGATGTCTGTCGGAGACGAAGTTTTCTTCGTTCCCATCGAGCAGATAATCAAGGCGAACCTTGATATGCTCTTCCTGAACAAGAAGGTCATAGCATCAGGCTGCTACCGTATAATGCGTAATGCAGATCTTGATATCGACGAGGATGAGGCTGAGGATCTTCTCAAGGAGATAGAGGAGCAGGTAAGAAAGCGAAGGTTCGGTTCCATAATCAGGCTGGAGGTCGAGGAGGATACCGATCCGGAGCTCCTTGAATTCATCGTTACTGAGCTCAAGATCAGGAGCGAGGATATCTTCTGTGTATCAGGTCCCATCGATCTTACGTTCCTGTCCAAAGTCAATTCGGCTCTCGATAAGGAGACATATAAGTCATTGAGATATCCCGAGCACATACCTGCGGCTCCTTCTATGTTCGATGAGAGCCTGGATAATATCTTCGATCAGATAAGGGAGAAGGATCGTATCGTTCATCATCCCTATGAGAGCTTTGATCCCGTATTGGAGTTCGTGCGTCAGGCTGCTACCGATCCAAATGTACTTGCCATCAAGCAGACTTTATACAGAGTATCCGCAAGATCTCCCATCATCGCATCGCTCCTTGAGGCAGCCAAGAACGGTAAGCAGGTCATGGTGCTTGTTGAGCTGAAGGCAAGGTTCGATGAGGAGAACAACATCAACTGGGCTAAGAAGCTCGAGAATGCGGGATGTCACGTTATCTATGGCCTCGTGGGACTTAAGACTCACAGCAAGATAACCCTGGTAGTAAGGAGAGAGGAAGACGGTATCAGGAGATATCTGCACCTCGGTACAGGTAACTATAACGACATAACGGCTAAGATCTATACGGATATTGGTCTCTTTACCGCATCTGAGAGCTTCGGTGAGGATGCTTCCGAGTTCTTCAATATGCTGTCGGGATATTCCATTCCCAGCACCTGGAGAAGGCTCATCCCCGCACCGATAAAGCTCAAGGATTACTTCGTCAAGAAGATAAGAAGGGAAGCAGATATAGCTGCTTCAGGAAAGCCCGCAAGGATCGTTGCCAAGATCAATTCCCTTGTTGACGGTACCATCATCGAAGAACTCTATAAGGCATCCTGCGCAGGAGTTCAGATCGATCTTATCGTAAGAGGTATCTGCTGTCTTAGAGCAGGACTTCCGGGACTTAGCGATAACATAACGGTAAGGTCGATAACGGGAAGATTCCTGGAACATTCAAGGATATTCTATTTCTACAACGAAGGACATGAGGATATCTTCCTTGCATCCGCTGACTGGATGCCTAGAAATCTTGATCGCCGAGTAGAGCTCATGTTCCCTGTAGAGGACCCCGACTGCAGGGCAAGGGTCATAGAGATCCTGGAGGTGGAGCTCAATGACACCATAAGGGCACATTATTTGAGCGAGGACGGGACATACCATAAGCTGGATCTTCGAGGTAAGACGAAGCTGGACAGCCAGGAGAAGCTTATAAGTCTCGCTGACGAAGCCGTAGCTGACAGATATCTTCCCAACGAAGTAACGGCTTTTGAACCTGCTACCTCAGCAGAAGAATAAAGGAGAGAATAATAAAGAAAGTGATCATCAGCGAATACAAAGGTAAGGATAAAAGCTGCAGGTTGTTTGAGATGAGATCCGGATTCGGAGCCTGCTGCAAGATAATCGAATACGGCGCTCTCATAACGGAGCTTCATATCCCCGATAAGGACAAAGTTACGGCAGATATCATGCTGGGCCTTAAGGATCTTGATTCCTACATGACGGATCAGTCCAATCACGGTTCCGTAGTAGGAAGAAGTGCCAACAGGATAAAGGGCGCTTCCTATACGATAAACGGCAAGAGATACGAGGCACCTCTTAACGACGGCAACAATAATCTTCACGGTGGATCGCCTTCCTATCAGAACGTATTCTGGGAGGGCAGGGCAATAAGCTCCGAAGAGGCGAATGAATTCATCAACGCCATGAAGATAGAGGGGGTATCCCCTGCTGAAGGCGAGAGCGTACTTTTGCACTACATATCTCCTGACGGAGCATGCGGATTCCCGGGTAACCTGGATACTTATGTCCTCTATTCCTGGCTTACTGACAGAACGTTGCTCATAGCATATAAGGGTACTTCCGATGAAGATACGATATTTGCTCCTACGAATCACGCTTACTTTAATCTCGGCGGACACGATTCCGGGTATATCGGCAACAATATCCTTACAATCGACGCGGATAAGGTAACGCATAAGACAGATGCTTGCCCCGACGGTACATTCATCGATGTGGAAGGTACGATATTTGACTTCAGGCGCGGTGCTCCCGTAAGTCAGGTGCTGACCCTTGATAATGATCAGACAAGAGCTTCACTTGGAGTCGATCAGAACTTCTGTGTAGACAGGGAAGAAGGAAAGTTCACTGTTGTGGCTACCCTTCAGGATGACAGGTCCTCCAGAAAGATGGAAGTCCTTACTGATATGCCGGGTATCCAGATCTATGCAGGCAATCACCTGGGAGGTAATCTCCAGAAAGGTGATATCCCCTATGCACAGTATGGAGCAATATGCCTTGAGGCACAGATGTACCCCAACGCGGTAAATATCCCCGAATTCACTTCACCGATAATAAAGAAAGGGCAGACGGTCTATCACGCCTGCGGTTACAGATTTAATTAATATGAACAAGTACAAGAAACTTCTTCCCTTAAGGATCATCTCAGCTGTATTTGCAGCTATCATCTTATTCTTTACCATCAAGAACCATACGCCTTTTGCCGCTGAGGCAAAGTCCGCATATGCTATGTTCTTTACACAGGCGCATCAGGTAACCTCACTGCTGCCTTATAAGCTCCTTGATCTTGCCATTATCATTGCAATGGTGGCAGTTATCGTCATGGAAGGTATCGCTCAGCTCATGTGTACGGGAGGCAAGGAAAAGTATAAGAGCGATTCCGCAGGACTTATCTTTGATCTCGGCGCCAACATCATAGCAGGCGCAACATGTTCATTGTTCTTTATACTGCTTCCTTTCGCTGCGAAGGCAGGTGTAGATCCTGATGCGACGGGATTTGTTGCTTTCCTTGCAGCAGCGCTCTTCTGGACCATCACTGCCATCATGCTGTGTATCAACTTCGAACCTATGAAGAAGAAGTACAGATTCGCTGACCATAAGCTTCGCAAGATCGCTCTGGCATCAGTATGCGGCGTGCTCGCAGTATCCGTCGGAATGGAATTTGCCGCACTTGCAGCCGGTAATACGAAGTCCATTTTCGGAATCTACGGCACTGAGAGCAGGACTCCCAATCAGGGATTCTTCGATCAGGCTTCCAATTCCTTCAACGGAGCCGCTGTGTACGGGAATAAGGTTTACTTCTTTGATTTTGATGTATCTTCCGCTCTTTGCTCCATCGACAGTGAAGGTAATATGGAATACTTAAATGACGAGTATAAGATGATCTCTTCGTCTCCTCTTTGTATCGAGAACGATAACCTCTTCTATATCGCTAAGAAAAACGGTGAGGATACGGTCAACTATCTTATCAAGTACAATATCACGTCCAATGACCTTAAGGCATTCCCTTTCGCAGAGGAGCAGTCGTCTAAGCTTTTTTCCACATTCCTCGGAGTAAGAGAAGGCAATATCTACTTCATCACTACATCAAATGAAGACGGTTGGTATGACATGAGAAGGGTGGCAGTATCAGATAATATGGATCTTGCCTCTAACGAGATATATGCTCCCCATATCGTATATTCCAATGAACTCTATCCCTGTGTTATCGGTAACACGGGAGCATTCGATATGACAGGTGTATCTGCGCCTTATTCAAGCGTTCGTCCTACGGTCTCTTTGAAGGGAGATCAGGTCTACTACGTAGAGCGCAAGCAGACGGAGGACGGGGAGGATTACGATCCCGTATCTTTCGACCTTTGCCTCTCGGCTTCTGACGGAACCGATAAGCAGATCTTATACACCTTTGAGGATATGGAAGTAGTGAAGATCTTTGTCGCTGACGGATTTGTCGTATATGAATATACGACCGATGACGGTTTTGCTTATGCCGTCACGGCCGTATAGGAATACTTCGTTTATTAGTTTGTTTGGTTTGTCAGTTTGTTATTGTTTGATCAACCGAATACCTTGATACCGTCATATTCGCCGTTGTCGATCTCGTCCTCGGGATCGTACAACTCGAAATGTGAGATATAACCGTAGCTCTTACCGGTTATCTTTGCATCCTCATATGCCATGGCATATGCAGCGTCGTGTAAAGGCTTCAATATGAGCTTTGCAACATAGAATACGATGATCGTTACTATACCTGTTATCGTTAATCGGGTAATACTGATATCGTCGACTAATATAGCCTTTAATGCCCAGAACATATAACCGAACGTTACAATGGCTACAGGGAGCTTCTCTGTGATGATATCGACGATGAAAAGAGTCAACTTATATCCGCTTGATGCCTTAAAGCTTATCGCGATAGCTCTGGTGAAGGGGATACCGGGATCATCTGCCAGGATGAACTCTACCATAAAAAGACAATAATATACTACGTAGCTGAGCAGAGATACGATCAAAGCCGGGATCCACAGCATAGGCAGCAGTAGCATCAATGTCGATATAAAGGGGATCGCATTCCTTATCAGGGATTTAAGAAGCAATGCAATGACCTTATTAATATAATTGCCGGAAGTAAATCCGTTGAACAGATCCTTGAATCCGACTTCTCTCTTGTCCATCCTTAAGAGCATAGAGCACATTCCTATAGTGAGGATTCCGCCTATAAGGAAATAATAGACATTATTAGCGGCGCTCTCCGCATATTTGATCATGGTCTGCTTGCGGGCCTTGTCTCTTGCTTGGACTTTCTCTGCCAGTCTGGCACCCTCGCTCTTGTATTCCGTATCCTGAGAAGAACTCAGCGAATAGGTCTGCTGTGATGATTCGTTCCTGTCAAATGCCATCTTCGCAATCTCCGGCAGAGCCCTCGTGACATCAGGGTTTGCGCACATAAAGAGGATAGACGGGATCATAGAGAAGATACCTGTGAGAATGAGACAGAAGTATACGAGCATCTTCTTGCCTCTTAATCTTTGGTTACCTGCGGCAATATAACTTTTTGCTGCGTCAATAGCGTCGCGAATATTAAAGTTCGCCAATGTGTTCATAATTATACCCTCCTGTATTCCAAGAGGATTATACAACAGCTATATTCGGTTGTGTATATGAATCGTTACCCGTCAGAGCTTTTTAATATCTTTACCATAACAGAGGCCATTTCTTCCGCGCTCCTTCGGTTATCTTCACGACTCCACAGAAGTGTTATCTGCCAGAATCCCGCAGCCTCATAAGCGAACCTGTATCTGAAATAACTGATCTCTGATGGAGTCAGAGCTGAATATGCAGGACTAGCCGGAATCCTGTCAGCCATCACGGTCACAAGAGAATCGAACTCGGGCCCGAAGCTGAATAGGACTCCTGCTTCACTCATCATCAGTAGCCTGTCCATATTCTCTTCCCAGAACTTAAAATACGACAGGCACAGCTTATGAAGATCGTTATCTTCACTAAGGGAGATGTGATCTGCAAGTTTTCCAACGCAGGATCTGAAACCGTAGCTTAAGATCTCATCCTTAGTCTTAAAATGACGGTATATAGTTCTTCTGGATATATTGCAGACAGCAGCGATCTCCTGTACTGTTATCTCACTATAATCGTTGTTCTCGATAAGTGATACCAGAGCTTCCGAGATGGCATTCTTTGTTTTCAGTATCCTGGCTGACGTATCTCTCATTTAGGACTCCTTGGATGACGCATTTATGCGAATGTGTGACATAGAGCAAAACCTCATTGAATCAACGCTTTTGAAGCATTATAATCCGAAATAACAAATGGCACAATGTGACATTTAAGAGGGAGAAAGACGATGGATATCAAAGACAAGAGGATAGATGACGGAAAGGCATTCGACTGGGGAAGGACTTCAGAGGAATATGCAAAGTTCAGGGATATATACCCTGAGGAATTCTACAGGAAGATAGCGGATCTCGGGTTATGCGTTGATGGTCAGGTTGTGCTCGATCTCGGAACCGGAACAGGTGTGCTTCCCAGGTTCATGTATAAGTACGGAGCAAAGTGGACCGGAACGGATATTTCTCCCGAGCAGATCGAACAGGCGAAGATACTTGCTGAGAAAGAGAATAAGGACATCGGTTTTATAGCATGTTCTACGGAAGAACTGGACCTCCCCGATAACACTTTCGATATCATTACCGCCTGTCAGTGCTTCTGGTATTTCGATCACGATAAGGTGAGTCCGATGCTCTCAAGACTTCTAAGACCCGGAGGAAAGCTCGTGATCCTTTACATGGCATGGCTTCCCGAGGAGGATAAGATAGCAGGTGAGTCAGAAAAGCTCATACTGAAGTATAATCCGTCCTGGTCGGGAGGGAGGGAATACAGGCATCCTATCAATATCCCGGAGGCTGTCTATAGGCATTTCGATATGAAGTACAGCGAAGAATACGATCTGAAAGTACCTTTTACAAAAGAGACATGGCACGGCAGGGTCAGAGCCAGTCGTGGTATAGGCGCGTCGCTTGCTCCGGATGAGCTTAAAAGATGGGATGAGGAGCACAGAGCGCTTCTTGACAGGATCGCTCCGGAAAACTTTGACGTTCTTCACTACGCTGCTATAGCAATTCTTGAAAAGAAGTAATAAGCTACACATAACAAAAGAACTCCGGGTCATACGACTCGGAGTTCTTCGTATCAGTTTGAATTTTCCTTACTCGGGCTTGTAGCTGTCCTTAAGGGATACCGCTCTGTTGAAGACAAGATGATCGGGAGTAAAGTCCTTATTGTCAGCGCAGAAATATCCGACTCGCAAGAACTGGAAGCGATCTTCGGGCTTGCAGTTTGCAAGGGAAGCCTCTACCTTAGCACCCTGGACTACCGTAAGGGAGTCGGGATTAACGAAGTCGAGATAGTTAACATCTGCAAGATCGGGAGCTTCAACGGTGAAGAGACGGTCGTAGAGCCTGATCTCAGCATCAAGAGCAGTCTTCTGATCGACCCAGTGGATAGTTGCCTTGATCTTTCTTCCGTCAGCGGTATTGCCTCCGCGGCTCTCCGTGTCGTAGGTAGCATGTACGCATGTAACGTTGCCGTTCTCGTCCTTATCGCAGCCTACGCACTTGATGACGTATGCGGACTTGAGTCTTACCTCGTTGCCGGGATAGAGACGGAAATACTTCTTGGCGGGTTCCTCCATGAAGTCTTCCTTGTCGATCCAGAGCTCTCTGGAGAAGGATACCGTTCTTGTACCGCCGTTAGGATCTTCGGGGTTGTTCTCAACCTCGAACTCCTCGGTCATGTCCTCGGGATAGTTATCGATAACGAGCTTAACGGGATTGATGACTGCCATCGCTCTGTTAGCCGTCTTATTAAGGTCCTCACGAAGGCAGTACTCCAGGAAAGCGAAGTCCACGACCGCATTGACCTTGGATACGCCGTTGCGCGCATGGAACTCTCTTATGGAGTTAGGTGTATATCCGCGTCTTCTAAGGCCGCAGAGGGTAGGCATACGGGGATCGTCCCAGCCTGAAACAAGACCTGTCTCCACAAGGTTCCTGAGCTTTCTCTTGGAGAGAACGGTATGTGTGATACCAAGTCTTGCGAACTCTATCTGACGGGGCTTTGTCTCAACGGAGATGTTATTTACAACCCAGTCGTAAAGAGGTCTGTGGTTCTCGAACTCAAGAGAGCAAAGGGAATGCGTGATACCCTCGAGAGCATCCTCGATAGGATGAGCAAAGTCGTACATGGGGTAGATGCACCATGTAGTACCGAGCCTGTGGTGGGGAAGACGGTTGATCCTGTAGATAACGGGATCTCTCATATTGAAGTTGCCGGAAGCAAGATCGATCTTCGCACGAAGTGTCATGGAGCCGTCTTCGAACTCGCCTGCTCGCATCCTCTTGAAGAGGTCAAGGCTCTCCTCTATGGGTCTGTCCCTGAAAGGAGACTGTGCGGGAGTATTGATATCGCCTCTCATCTCCTTCATCTGCTCGGGAGTAAGCTCGCATACATAAGCGAGGCCCTTCTCTATGAGCTCTACCGCGAAGCCGTACATCTGCTCGAAATATTCGGAAGCATAGAAGAATCTGTCGCCCCAGTCATGACCGAGCCACTTGATGTCTTCCTTTATTGCCTCTACGTACTCTTCGTCTTCCTTGGTAGGATTCGTATCGTCCATACGAAGGTTGCAAAGACCGCCGTAGAGCTCTGCAGTACCGAAGTCGATCTCCAGCGCCTTAGCGTGTCCTATATGAAGGTAGCCGTTAGGCTCGGGTGGGAATCTGGTATGGACCTTCTTACCGTAGCATCTTCCGCCTTCCTTCAATTCTTCATCGATGATCTCGTGAATGAAATGCTTATTCTCTGCCATATATGTCTCCTGTTCTTAGCCTAAACGCTTAAATGCTTCGTTAAGTCTTCTCATGGATTCGTCCTTGCCGAGAAGGAGAAGGACTTCTGCACATCCTCCGGGAGTAACTGCTACACCTGCGGCAGCGATCCTTACGGGCCACATGACAAGCGCATTCTTGTACTCGTGTGCGGCAGCATACTCGGTAAGTGCGTTAGTGATCGCATCTCTGTCCCATGCACCCTCTGCGAGAACGGGGATGATGTCTCCGAGGATCGCTTTGGAAGTCTCGAGCGTCGACTTGCTCTTCTTGTGTTCGAAGAGTGAGAGGTCGAACGCCTCGTAGTTATTAAGGAAAGCGAGCTTCTCTTCGATCTGTGTAAATCTCGTGATCCTGGGCTTTAATATCTCCTCAAGGAGAGCGTAGCTTCCTTCTCCTATGCCGAGCTTATCAAAGTATGGCTTAGCGTTCTTAAGGAATGTGTCGCTGTCCATGTTCTTGATATACTCTGCATTTACCCACTCGAGTTTGTCATAGTCGAATACGGAAGGGGACTTGGAGATGCCGTGGATGTCAAAAGCCTTAACGAGCTCATCCATGGTGAAGATCTCCCTGTTCTCGTACTCGCCTGCGGGGCACCATCCGAGAAGTGCGATGTAGTTCATGATAGCCTCGGGAAGGAATCCCTCGTTTACAAGGTCGAAGAAGCCGGTGCTTCCGTGCCTCTTGGATAGCTTACTTACTACTTCCTTGCCTTCTTCGTCCACGCTCTTACCCATGATGAGGGGAAGATGGATATAAGTAGGTATCTCCCAGCCGAATGCATCGTAAAGAGCATTGTACTTGGGAGTAGAGGATAAGTACTCGCTTCCTCTTACTACATGTGTGATGCCCATAGTATGGTCGTCGATAACGTTAGCGAAATTATAAGTAGGGAAGCCGTCAGCCTTGATAAGGACCTGATCGTCCAGCTCCTCGTTGGGGATAGTGATATCTCCGTATACGCAGTCGTGGTATGTGGACTCGCCGGTAAGGGGTGACTTCTGTCTGATGACATAAGGAACCCCTGCTTGCAGCTTCTCGTCGATCTCGGACTGAGGGAGGTCACGGCAGTGTCTGTCGTATCCTACTACTTCGCCTTCCTTGGCATTCTTCTTAAGGTCCTCGAGTCGTTCCTTGGAGCAGAAGCAGTAATATGCCTTGCCTGCCTTGACGAGCTCTTCCGCGTAGGGCTTATACATTGAAAGCCTTTCGCTTTGTACATAGGGACCGAAGTCGCCGCCTATGTCGGGACCTTCGTCGTGGGTAAGACCTGCTGTCTTAAGTGTATTGTAGATAACGTCAGTCGCACCTTCTACGTAGCGTTCCTGGTCGGTGTCTTCTATCCTCAAGATAAAGTCTCCGCCTTCGTGCTTGGCGGTAAGGTACTCGTAGAGAGCCGTCCTGAGATTACCCACATGCATAAATCCCGTGGGCGAAGGTGCAAACCTGGTTCTGATCTTCATAAATGTGTGACCGTCCTTAATTAGATAATTCTTATTAAAAGATAACTAGAGCATTGTATCACTTTTTTATCAGGAATGGTATAAGAACGAATATCGACTGTTGTGTTATAATCGTTCCCATGGATATCTTGAAGTCACAGCGTGAATATGAGTGTTTTTGCGGGAGCGGCATCGCCTTTGATTATGCTGCGTCCTACATCCTTGAGCATACTACGGTCAAGGATCTCTCCAAGCTCAAGATAGCCGTGGTATCCGACAGGGTGGTAAGCGGTTACTACTACAATCGTTTTGAGAATCAGTTCATTCTTCACGGCATAAAGCCCATACTGATACCTGTCGAATGCCAGTATTCCGGAAAGAGCCTTAGTGCCGTTGATTCCGTATATAAATATCTCACGGACTTTGATATGGGAGCGGGGGACTGGCTCGTCGCATTAGGTGGAGGCGGTATCCAGGATGTGACTGCATTCTGCTCAGCTGTCTTTAACGGCGGTATCAATATCCTTTCCGTGCCGACTTCTCTTGAAGCCATGACTGAATGTGCCGTGTCGGGCAAGGCAATGCTCAACTCTGCGGGACACAAGGATGAGATATGTACGAGAATATCCTACAACGCGGTAATATGTGATCCTACGTTCCTGTCTACGGTACCCGCGAAGTTCAAGTCCAACGGTTATGCTACCGTAATAAGGTATGCGATCTTGGATGACCTGAGCCTTCTGACTGATATCCTGGAGCCTTCCAATATGCGTGAATATCTTAACCGCGTGTATGCTTCAAGATCCAGGATAGAGGCCATAGATCCCAGGCTTCTTACTCTGGGCGATGAGATCGCAGGCGCCATAGAAGGATACTTCAGGTTCATGAACTATTCCTCGGGAGAAGCATTGGCGCTGAGCCTCATCGGTGCTGTCGATGACAAGAGGCGTGAGCCTCTGGGCAGGATATATTCCGCACTGGGACTTCCGATAAAGCTCAAGGATGTTTCCGGGAAGATGATCTACAAGACATTATGCGACAGATTGGATAAGATGTCCGTCTCTACTATGGATATGGTAGATTTTGACGGAGAGTCAGGCGGCAGATGGGTCATAAGAAATGTTGATGTCGAAGCCGCCAAGGAGATCTTCTCCAAGAGAATAGCTTTGATTAGTGAAAAGGTATAGAAGATGATCAGATTGATTAAGAAGACAGTAGCCGTTTGCATGGCTACGATATTGTTCCTTCTTCCCGTAGCAGGTTGTTCGGAGGATGTAGAGAAGACAAAGCCTGCAGATTACGGTACATACGGGGCGGATTTTGCAAGAGAGTTTGCTTCAGCCTATCCTTACCGAAAGGCATTCTCCTCACAGGAAGCTTCGGCGGGAGACATGATAGAGGAAGAGCTTACGGAACTGGGTTACGATGTCGAGAAACAGTCATTTACTACCGATGCCGGCAGCTCCAGCAATTACATTGTCAGGATAGAGGGTCAGGGCTTCGTGGATGAGACAGATGACGGAGACCTTGTAGATGTCAGGAAGACGGTAGTCATCGGTGCCCATTATGACAGTTCATTCTCCGCAGAGGAGCTGGTGGATGGCAATGAGACTTACGGATATGACGGTATATCCGATAATGCATCAGGCGTAGGATGCCTCATGACGGTAGCCAAGCAGATCGCAGATTATCAGGATATAGGATTTGATGTCATCCTTGTCTTCTTCGGTGCCGGTAATGCGGATTACGCCGGTGCAAGGGCGTTCTTCTCATCGCTTACTGAAGAAGAACAGTCCGACATAGAGGTCATGTACTGCATAGACAGCATCTATGCCGGAGATAAGGTCTATGCGAGCTCCGGTTTCAATTCTCTCGTTCCCGGACAGAAGTACCAGATGAGAAGAAAGCTCTATCAGGCATACGATGTCGTATACGACAGTGAGCTCGCTTCGATCAACGGCTTCACGCTTCTTTATAACGAATCCAATATCATTACCGATGTCAACGGTGACGAAGTAGCTGACGTCTATCGTGAGGTAACGGTCAATAAGTCCGATTACGTGATCTTTGACGATGCCGGTATACCTATCGTATATTTCGACAGCGCTGATTATTTCTTCCCTTCGCTCGAGGAGATGAAGGAGACTAAGAATCTTAACCTTCAGGCTTTCGGTGGTGCCGTTCGAGGCACACCCCTGGATTCTTCGTCATTCCTCGATCCGATCCTCAATACGGAAGAAAAGGACATCCTGGTCATCAGGATCAATAACATCGCATATACTATCCTCGAATCCATGCGCAAGGGTTCGGATTACGGAATGACTCAGGAACAGTATGAGCAGATGCTTCGTGACAGGACAGCCGATACCGATCCTACTTCAGAGACCACGGCAACTTCAGAGACAACTGCTCTTGCTCCCGTCATTCCTTCCGATTCGGAGGAGGTAACGGAAGAGACTGTTGCCGAAGAGTCTCCTTCCGAGGGTGAAGGCTGATCATGAGATTTCTGATACAAAATGTACTTGAAGCAAGCGTAAGGGTAGAAGACCATATAACGGGCAGCATCGGTCCGGGTCTTCTTGTATTCGTAGGAGTTGGTCCCGAGGATGACATGTCTGTTGCCGATAAGATGCTCAGGAAGCTCCTTAATATGCGTATCTTCAAGGATGAGAACGACAAGACCAATCTCTCTGTAACAGATATCGGAGGCTCTGTCCTTCTCGTATCCCAGTTCACTTTGTATGCGGATTGCAGGAGAGGTAACAGGCCGAGCTTTGTAAATGCCGCACCTCCTGCTCTGGCAGAGGAGCTTTATGACTATCTGATGGAGGAGTGCCGCAAGGTGATCCCCGATACCGCAGGCGGCAAGTTCGGAGCGGATATGAAGGTAAGTCTTATAAATAACGGACCCTTTACGATAATCCTGGATTCCGCCGACCTGAAGTGAGGATTAACTTCAGGTTGACAGGTGAATTATAATATTAGTACGTTAACTTAAACAGGAACTATTCTAATGAAGATACATATAAAGATTCGAATTGACGACCAGGCAGATGCCGCCATATTCAGAAGCTATTCCGGCGCCGCCGGCAAGAGGCACTGGGACGTTCAGATAGAGTTCGGACAGCTCGATAAGGCATGGGACTCTCTCATCATTACAGATAAGACTGAATATCTTGATAAGTATGTCGATATCCCTGCCGTATATATCGGCAAGTCCGAGGATGTCGAGGACAGGATGGACCGTATCTATGATGTATGGCCCAAGGTCGAATCCGAGAAGTCCAGGAGGATGAGGTTCGAGCGTCTTATCGCTAACCTTCGTAATGCAAATAACGCATGGCTCTACAGATATCTCCTTTCAACGCTCATCGACGCCGACACGGATGCCGTAAGCTTCAAGGACGTATCCGACAGATATGTGCTGGTCAATAATACTTTCGAGCATGCTTACGGTAAGAGTCGTGAAGAGATGTACGAGCGCGGAAGCGGGTTCGTACTCAATACTTCAGGAGAAGCTTCCGAAGATGAGTATGTGTTATCTGAACAGGATCAGACTGTATTGCAGACCGGTCAGATCGTATCTTACGACGAGATCATAAATACCGTAACAGGTTCCCGCCATTACAGGACTCGTAAGTCTCCACTGATCGATCCCTCAGGAGAGCTTTTCGGTATCGTCACGATATCGGAAGATATGTCCGAGAAGGGACTCATGTCTCCTGAGGTAGGCGATTTCCTTGAGAATCTGCCTTTCCCGATAGTTATCTGCGATACCAACTTCAAGACTATAAAGATGAACTATTCATTCAGAAATCAGGTGAGCGGTTCTCCCAAATTCGATTTTATATCCTGGAAGAAGAGTCTTAAGCCTGCAGGCGAGAAGAAGGTCAATATAGAAAGAAAATGCGTAAGCCAGGAATTCTTTATCGATTATTTCGGTAAGCCCAGATTCTTCTACGTAACGGAGAATGCCATCAAGGATGCCTTCGGTAATGTTACCGGATATTTCATCATCCTCCGTGATACTACTATCGAGAGAAATCTTGAGAAGTCTGTACTCAATGCCGCCAATGCCGACGGACTTACGGGACTTTATAACAGAAAATATATCGTTGACTATATCAACAATAATCACGGTAAGCCCATGACACTGCTCTATATGGATCTTGATAACTTCAAGGAGATCAATGAGCGCTTCAGTCGTTCAAGGGGAGATGAGGTCCTCATAAAGACAGCATCCTTTATCAAAGAATGCTTCCCCAAGGGTGTAGCAGCAAGACCCGGCGGCGACGAGTTCGCGGTAGTACTTGACGGTTATGCGGATAAGGCTGCCATAGAGGCAGGATGCATCCTTCTCGAATCCAAGATACAGTCCGTATTCAGGATGGGCGGTCCTTCTGCTACCATTAGCATAAGCGTTACGGAAAGTGACGGTACTGTCGATGCTGAAGAGCTTCTTCTCAAGGGCGGCAAGAGCATGTCCGCGGTCAAGGTAAATAAGAGAGGCTGATCATGAGGATCCCCGGCGGATTTATCGACACCCATATACACGGTTGCTTTGGGGAAGATATGTCCGACTGCAGTATCGATGGTCTGATCAGGATGGCTAAGCTACTGCCGAAGTTTGGAGTCACGGCATTCTGTCCCACGACGATGACCATATCTCGCGATGATATCTACAGGTGCTTCGAGGCATTTACGGCAGCTCGTGAGGCTTTGGAAAATGAGCCTTTGTGCGCATCACTGCTGGGCATACATCTTGAAGGGCCGCTCCTTAATCCCGGGATGGCAGGAGTGCAGGCGGAGATGTACTGCATGACCCCTTCAGAGGCCATGGATCTTCCGTCTTCGCTGGAAGAGAGATTTCCCGGTGTCCTGAAGATAATCGATATAGCTCCTGAACTTGACGGAGGATATGAGTTTATTAGTGAATATTCACGTGATTATGTTATTTCCCTGGCACATACTAAGGCAGATTACAGTGTTGCCATGAGGGCATTTGAATGCGGCGCTTCTTCTGTGACGCATGTGCTCAATGCCATGGGCGGATGCGGTAAGAGAGATCCCGGGATATTAGGTGCTGTCTGTGACCGCACAGACATAAGAACAGAGATCATCTGTGACGGGATCCATATCGATCCCACAGTGCTACGGATGCTCTTTAAGGTCCTTCCGGAAGATAAGATCGTAGTCGTCTCAGATTCTATGAGAGGGGCAGGTATGCCTGACGGTATGTACAGATTGGGAAGCGCAGATGTGATGTGCAAGGGAGGGAGGACCTACTTCGGACCTTCGGGTAATCTGGCCGGTTCAGTCACTGATATGGCATCCGAAGCATCTAATCTCTTCAGATTCGGTATAGATACTTCGACTATAGTAAGAGCTTGTTCCGTCAATCCTTTGAAGACTATAGGTATCGATGACAAGTTCCTGACGGATACCTATGTTGAAGCAGATGAAGAAGCAAGACTCGTCCGCACTGTTATCAAAGGCAATATTTATAACGGTGTTCTTGAACTATGATCAATTTAATATGATATAATCCTGTGTATGGGCAGTGATTCGATTTTTGAACAGATCATCAGTTTTATTTCCGAGTTGTTCCGAAGCGTAAGTAACGGATACCTGTTCTTCGGAAGCGCTTGGGATATCATCAGATATGCTGCCGACATCGTACTCGTTTCCGTTCTTTTCTATTGGACTATAAGATTCATGAGGCAGACCAGGGCATGGCAGCTGATCAAGGGTGTCGTGCTCATCATACTCTTCGTTATCTGCTGCGGATTGTTCGGACTCGAGATGGTCAACTTCCTGTTCAATAAGCTCCTCTATGTACTGGCATTCCTCTTCATAGTAATATTCCAGCCCGAACTTCGAAGAGCATTGGAGACTGTAGGACTTAAGACCTTCGGATCCTTTAAGAGTATATTCGGAGGTCCCTCCCAGGAAGATAAGTCAGCGACATCTTCCTTTGTTCACGAGATCTCTACTGCTTGCGATGAGATGGCTAAGGAATATACGGGAGCTCTTATCCTCATCGAGAGAACCACAAGACTTGATGAGCTCCTTACTCAGGAGAATGTAGTCAAGTTCGATTCCAGCGTTACCAATTCCGTACTGCAGTCCATATTCTATAAGGGTTCTCCCATGCATGACGGCGGACTCCTCATAAGAGACGGAAGGATAGTAGCCGCAAGGTGTCACGTACCTTTATCCGTTACCATGCATAACCTCGAAAGGACAGGCACGAGGCACAGGGCTGCCGTAGGAGCCAGCGAACTTGGCGATACTATCGCCGTAGTCGTTTCCGAAGAGAGAGGCACATCCGCCATCGCTGTAAGCGGAAGGCTTTACGAGATGAAGGATATAAGCGAGCTCGAAGCAAATCTCTCTTATCTTCTCGGACTGTCTTCTCAGGGTAAGAAGAGAGGTCTCGGAAAGCTTATAACCGATATAAAGGTCATGAGCAAGAAGAGCAAGAACAAGAAATCTGCATCAAAGCCTGCATCGGATAATACTCCCGTTACCGAGCGTAACGGAGAAGGCTCCTTAAAGCCTGCCGTCATAAGGACCAAGGAAGCTATCGAGTCTGCTAACAAGGAAGATCTGACACTTGCTCAGAATCTTGTAATGATCCTTGTATCCGTTTTTCTTTCTCTCGGTCTTTGGATGTATATCCAGATCAATAACAATCCCGTAGTGACCAAGGAATTTACAGTTCCGATCACTTATGAGGATAACGGTATGCCTGAGGATATCGAGGTGTCTCTTCCTGTCAGCTCCGTCAGGGTAGAGCTCGTCGGACGTCGTTCTACCATCGAGTCCATAAGTGAGGACGATATCATAGCTACTCTTGATTATTCCAATGTTACCGAAGCCGGTGTAGCCGAACTTCCTGTCGTCATCACATCAGCTGACAGTAATGTTTATTTCAGAGTTCAGAGCCAGCTTCCCGATACGGTTTCCGTTACGGTCTACTCAACGAACGAGAACTGATCCTCCAAATTGACTAAACTATATATCTTGTATAAAATATTATAGGGCTTTTTGTGCTTTATCACTAAGCTCTGTCCCGTATTACGGGTATCGTCGTTCAGAGAGGAATCGATATGTATACGATAAACGATCTTTATGATCTTGATCATACTTTGGCAAAGGACTATCTTCAGGGCTTTACTTATCCCTGGGAAGCTCTTAAGGGGATCAAGGACATGATCCTTTCATTAGGTCCCACATTAGGCCCCGATTACGAAGAGGTATCCGAGAATGTATGGGTACATAAGACTGCAAAGGTATTTCCTTCTGCATATCTGGGAGCACCATGCATCATTGGTCCTGAGACTGAAGTCAGGCACTGCGCTTTTATCAGAGGCTCTGCCTTGGTAGGTGCAAACTGTGTTGTCGGCAATTCGGTCGAGCTCAAGAATGTTATTCTCTTTGACCATGTGCAGACCCCTCACTATAACTATGTAGGTGACAGTATCCTCGGATACTATTCTCATATGGGTGCGGGTTCTATAACATCCAATGTTAAGTCTGATAAGAAGCTCGTCGTCGTTCATAACGGTGATGAGAATATCGAGACCGGTATCAAGAAGTTTGGCGCTATGCTCGGAGACTATGTCGAAGTCGGATGCAACAGCGTATGTAATCCCGGTACGGTAATCGGCAGGAACAGTAATATATATCCTACATCTTGCGTAAGAGGTGTCGTTCCCGCGAACAGCATCTGCAAGAATAACGGCGATATCGTCGCAAAACACAAATAAAGACAGGAAGAGACTATGGGAAAGTATTTCGGAACAGACGGCTTCAGAGGTGAAGCGAATAAGAACTTGAATTATGAGCATGCGATAAAGATCGGTCGTTTCCTCGGCTGGTATTACGGTGCAAACAAAGGCAAGAAGGCAAAGATCGTTATCGGTAAGGACACCAGAAGATCCAGCTATATGTTCGAGTATGCTCTCTGCACCGGACTTATGGCTTCCGGAGCAGATGCGTATATCATGCACGTAACTACTACTCCGTCCGTTTCCTATATTGCAAGAGTAGATGATTTTGACTGCGGTATCATGATCTCCGCTTCTCATAATCCGTATTACGATAACGGTATCAAGCTCCTTAATGAGAACGGTGAGAAGATGGACGAGGAGACTATCCTTAAGATCGAAGACTATATCGACGGTAAGCTCGAGATTCCCGTTGCTCAGAGGGATGAGATAGGAAGGACTGTAGATTATGTTGCCGGACGTAACAGATATATCGGTTACCTTATCTCGATGTCCAAGTACAGCTTCAAGGATAAGAAGGTCGGACTTGACTGCGCTAACGGCGCATCATGGTCTATCGCCCGCGGTGTATTCGATGCGCTCGGAGCTAAGACTTATGTTATCAATGATGCTCCTGACGGCTATAACATCAATACTGATTGCGGAAGCACGCATATAGAGCATCTTCAGAAGTTCGTAGTCGATAACGGCCTCGATATCGGATTTGCTTACGACGGTGACGCAGACAGATGTCTTTGTGTAGATGAGAAGGGCAATATCGTGACAGGAGATCATATCCTCTATGTTTACGGTTGCTATATGAAGGAGAGAGGCAAGCTCCTCAATAACAAGGTAGTTACTACAGTTATGTCCAACTTCGGTCTTTATAAGGCTTTTGATGCCGCAGGTATCGAATATGATAAGACCTCAGTCGGAGATAAGTATGTATATGAGAATATGGTCAAGACCGGTAACAGGATCGGCGGCGAACAGTCGGGCCATATCATTTTTTCTAAATATGCTACGACCGGTGACGGTATCCTTACGTCATTAAAGATGATGGAGGTCATGCTGGCTAAGAATAAGCCTATGAGCGAGCTTACCGCCCCTTTCGTCGTATACCCTCAGGTGTTGAAGAATGTAAGGGTAAAGAGTAAGCCTGAAGCTCAGAACGATCCTGATGTTCAGGCCGCTGTCAAAAAAGTAGCAGATGAGCTCGGAGATCAGGGAAGGATACTCGTAAGAGAGAGCGGTACGGAGCCTGTTATAAGAGTAATGGTCGAGGCGGGCAGCGAGGAGCTCTGTGAAAAGTATGTTGATGGTGTTATCGATGTTATAAAGGCCAAGGGACATTTGGAATAATATCTCATTCGGTAATTCAGATAAGGGAGGATAAGACTATGAGAAGAGAGAGAGGAAAGAAGCTGATATCCGTTGCTATGGCAATTGTTATGGCTTCAGCGGCACTTGCATCCTGTTCTTCAGGAGGAAAGGCAGACGACGAGATCTTGGATCTCGCAAAGGAAGGCGTTAAGGATGTTGTAGATCGTAAGATCTCCAAACTCGCCAAGATCTCGACATCTGATTTTGATGATGTTAAGAAGGATTGGGCAGAGGACCTTGATTTTTCAAACGGCTCCGGCAGATATTCAAATGATTATGCAACGGTCTTTTCTGCCATAAGTGAGACTATCGATTATTCGATCGATGAGGATTCAGTGGAATCTTCTACCAAATACGGTGAAGGCAGGGTTCGCGTTGAATTCACTATCGCTGATTTTGAGGAGCTCTTTGATGATGAGGAAGCAATGAATGATGCAGACTCGTTTGTAGATGCATTATCCTCATGCTCGGATAAGGATATCGAGCTGTGGTTCGATTTTGAGCTGGAAGGTGATACTTGGTTCATATCCAATTCGGAGGAGATACTGACTAATCTGTATTCTTTCCGTGAGAAGAGAATCGTATTCGTTCCTGATCTTACAAGAAGCTCTTACGGTACGCAGTGGTATTTTACTGATGATTATTCAGGTGATACATATACCAATGCTCATTCGATCGATTGCGAGCTTTACTTTTACGACAACAGTGACAGCAGCAGTGTATATTACACTGTAAGCTACGAGGGCACTTTGCTCTATACTTCGGGAGCAGGTTCTACTGAAGCATATTACACTACGACAGATCCTAATGCTCCGCTTGATCCTGAGATGGGAACGCTTGCAACAGGTGAATATACGGTAGCTTTCTATGACGGTTCTGACAGGTTGTTGGAAGAGACTTCCTGTACTGTCGTAACAAGCGTACCAGGCCCCTGCGATTATATACGTTGGTATTCTGAGAATGAAGCGTGGGGTACATTCGCACTCTACGACGATGCATATGTGATCGATCCTGATCTCAACCTTTCATATATCAATGACTACACTTATACGGATTATTATTACACCGTAACTTTCAACGGTGAACAGGTATATGTTTCCGGGGATGGAGAGTATATGGGATATTACTATTCTGATTATCAGGATGGTGACAGCTTCTATCTGGAACCCGGTATCTATGAGATATCTTTCTATGATGTAGCGACCGATGAGCATGTAGTTACAGCTTGGGCTATCGTGTTAAATGACGGTGTCGGCGCTGACGGTACATATCTGGGAGCTTTCCTCGGACTCAATGTAGTCGGCATGAATACTCCTGCTAATATGTATTATGATTTCCTTGGCGCATATTGGTGTTCAGATTCTGAAGAGGGTTCCATACTTACAAATGCGAACACTCTGACATACAGGATCCCCGTAAGTGAGGATTACGGTTCTTTGGATTATACTTTCATCTATTCTGCAGACGGTGATGAATATGAGCCTTACTCTTATGTAACAGGCTCAGATTACGCTGAGGTTCAATACGATGATCAGGGTAATATGTATTACGAGTTTACATATGACGGTACTGTTGAAGAAGGCTACTACAGGATAACTGTTGAGGCTGATAATGCTGTCGACTTCTCAGTGTTCTCCGTGTGCCAGGTTCAGTGATCCGTCAGGGATTTTTGATCGTATTCGACGAGAGTTTTGTTGTATAATTAGTCGTCAAGAATAACTCGGAGGTTGGATATATGAATCGGATTAGGATAGTCATGGCTGCGCTGATAATGGCTGTGACTGTATTACCCGCTTCAGGTTGTTCATATATGAGCGACTCAAAGAGACAACTTCTTGATATTTCAGATCATTATGCCAAGGCCCTTGCATCCTGCGACCTCGTCGAGATCGGCACTTGCTGCGATGAGAAGTTTGCCGAAGCCGAAGAGGAATGGTGTGATAAGCTCGATTTTGTAGCAGGCAGTTATTATACCGGAGTATATGCTGCAAGTGCCGCAGGTAAGATCGCGGAAGCGATAACTTATGAGGTCGAATCAAGTTCCCTGACTGAAGATTCAGGACACGCCAGTGTTGTATGCAGATTTTCCATACCGGATTATTCAAGTTGTCTTGATCCTGATTCCTTTATGACAATGGACGGGTATTTTGATGACGTCTTCTCGTTGGACAAGCAAGTTATGGCCCTTACTTTGGAATTCGAACAGGAAGACGGCACTTGGGTCGCAACAAATTACCAGGAAACAATGGCGACTCTTTATGAGTTTACGAACGCTGAGTATTCATTTATTACTCCTCTTGATGATAAGGTAATGGGAGGCGTCTGGTACTATTCGTATGATGGTAACGGAAGTTATGCCAATACTGACACATTAGACCTTGATATTGATCTTGAGTTTGGAACGGATTATTCGACGATCTATTATACCGTCGTATATGAAGGCAGAGAGATAAAGCGTGAGTACGGAAGTTTTGAGGGCTATCTTTATACATTTGATCCGGGAGCGCCTCTTGATCCGTCCGGAAATTACATTGCCGCAGGTGATTATACTATCACTTTTTATGATCAATACGGACAGGAACTCTTATCGGGAACGGCTCATGTAATAGTCGATGAGCAGGCCGGTCTGTCGTATTACTATGCAGGTTATTCTTGGTATGACGAAGATCTGGCTTCGATGGATACGGGTTATTATGTTAATACCACGCTGATAGATCTCGATGTAATGTTTACGAATGGAGATATGTCTGAGATCTATTACACTTATGAATATAACGGAGAAGAGATAAAGCGTGAGTACGGAAGTTTTGAGGGCTATCTTTATACATTTGATCCGGGAGCGCCTCTTGACCCTTCAGGATATTATCTTGCCGAAGGAGAGTATACTATCACATTCTATTATGAAGACGGTACGATGATTACCCGGCAGACTGCAACTGTATATGTTGATTGATATATAAGGCTCCGCTTCACAGCGGCGCCTTATTTGTTCACAAATAAATCATCAACTCTATACAAAATTTGATACCGCAGTAGTATAATTATTTTGATTGGTCAGTTTGAAGTTTAAGGCCAAAGGGAGGAAATATGAATACAAAAATGAAGAAGACTGTTTCTGTAGCAGTTGCTTCCGCCATCGTATTCTCGATGACAGGATGCTCATTCCTTGACAAGTCCAAGGATGAGGTTCTCGATGCAGCAGAATCATACGCTAAGGAATTGGCAGCTTGCAATATCGGTAAGCTCGCTAAGCTTTCCGACGATGACTTCGAGAAGGTACAGGAAGAGTGGGAAGGTAAGCTCACATTCAGCGAGGGTGAACTCTATTCCGCTGATACAGCTACTGCTCTCAGCGCTATCGCTGATACTATCTCTTATGAGATCGACGAAGAGTCTGTTGAGGCTACAAAGAAGAGCGGCGAAGGTTCTGTTGACGTAACATTTACTATCGCTGATTATTCTGATCTTCTTGACGATGACTCCATCACATCTGCTGAGGATTTCGCTAGTGCAGTTGGTGATGCTGACACCAAGGAAGTCTCCGTATCTCTTGAGTTCGAGAGAACTGATGACGGTGATTGGCTCGGTTCCAACTACGAGAAGGTATTCGGTGATCTTTATGCTTTCACTGATGAGGAATTCTCTTTCTCTATTCCCGTAGCTGATGCTATTACTTCTGATTCACTTCACTGGTACTGGTTGGATTCCGGTTCTGATGATTCCAACCCTGTATACACAAATACAGATGAGATCGACGGTGAGCTTCAGATCGATACAACTCTCCTTGAGGATTATGATGTTATCTATGAGCTTACATACACAGTTGAGCGTGACGGTCAGTTGATCTACTCCGGAACAGGTTATGATGCATGGGTAGATACATATGATCTTACTGATGCAGATCTTGATCCCGATACAGGTTATTTCCTTCCCGGTACATACACGATCACATTCTCTGATCCTGACGGTAACGTTCTTGTATCTGATACATGTACTGTAATCCTGGATGCTGAGCCTGTTGCAACTGAGCCTCAGTCTACAGGTGATACATTCGCCGATTATGTTGGTTATGTTGAGTATCAGACAGGCAGTGAAGATCCTTTCTATTCCGGAACAGGTTCTGCATACTGGTATGATCGTGATGCTGATTCCAATAACTATGGTACATATGCATCCGGTACAACATATCTTGAGCTTACATGTGCTTGTAATGATGATTCACTCGGTGAGGTTTCTTACCAGTATTATTACTCCGCAACAGGTGAAGACCTTGATCAGGATCTTGGTACATTCACATGCGGTACTACTGCTTACGGTAGCTCCAACTACTATGATTTCACATATGAGAACGGCGGTGCAGCTCTTGCTGACGGTTACTACATCATCATCGTTACTCATGGTGGCACTGAGCAGATCATCTCTGTTTGCCAGGTAGGCTGATAGCGATATCGATTCAGATAATATGATCCGACCCTTTACGGGGTCGGATCTTTTTTGTTCTGTTTTGCGCAAAAAAATAACACCGCCGTCAGGCGGTGTCATCTTGCTTTCTAATTGATCAAAGAACGCTAGTCTTAAGCTGGTCGTAAGCCGCTTTTGCCGTGACTCTTACATTGGGATCCGGGTCTGCAAATGCTAACTTCTTAACGTACTCTTCGCAGTGCTTTGCCTGTATGGCAGCAGCGGAAGTAGCAGCCATTGCGCGTACCATCGGAACTGAATCACGAAGAAGCGGTATAAGTGCCATTCCGCTCTCGTAAGTATTGATCTTACTAAGTGCCATGGCAACTGCCTCTCTGATCTCGGGATCAGCATCTTCAGCAAATTTCTGGAGATTTGCGAGCTTTCCCTTGGCAGCGAGTTTGTCGATCTTTGCTCTTACACTATCAACTCTTGCCATCTTGTTGCTCCTTCTTCTTATCTTGTAATTCAATTATAAAACGTCATTGACTGTATAAATGTTAATTATTTATGACCAATCTATTAACGAGTTGAATTACTTATATCGTTATTATACACTACACCCATGATTTTGATATCAGATTTGAGGTTTTCTCTTATGATTAATAGGTCAAAAATTTATCTTTCTCTTTTACTTTCGGGATGTTTTATCCTCTCTTCCTGTTCCAAGAAATTACCTCCGGAGACGTTACCGAGCGTTACATCGGTTTCCACTTCGGAGACTACAGTTATCATCGAGACGGAACCTTCCGAGACTACAGAAGAGACAGTGCAGCAGGTAGGACCTTCAAGCGAGCCTTGCGGGGCAACTTTACCTGTTGATGTATATGGTGAACTGAACGTATATGAGAAGTATCTGACAGACAGCGAATATAGAGCAGTAACCCTGAACGGAGTCTGCATAAATTCTCTTAATTATTCAAATGGTTTTATCAACAACGAGACTATATCAACATTCGTAAATGATTGGGGTTGCGACGTTTTAAGGTTCTCCATGAATGTTGAGGAGGATGTAGGCGGTTATACTTCCGATCCGGAGTCTAAGTTCGCCGAGGTATGTTCCGTTATTGACATGTGCGTTGATAATGGTGTCTATGTAATCATCGATTGGAATCTCGTTTCCGGCTGTGATCCGAGAGAGTATGAGGAGCAGGCAACGGATTTCTTCTCCAGGATAGCCGCTATCTATTCTGGTGTTCCTAACGTTATCTATGAGATTTCAGGCAGAGCAAGTTTTAATTCCGAGCGTGATGATGTATGGGGTGAGGAGATCAAGCCTTATGCTTTATCTGTCATTGATTCGATCAGACAATATGACGCTGACAATCTGATAATAGTTCAAACTCCGTACGGCGGAGAAGATCTCGAGGATGTATTGAACGATCCCCTTATGAATGATGATGTCATCTATTCGATATCGATCTCAGGTGAGTATGATGAATCGAAGGCCATCGAGCTTACAGAGATATCAGATGAAGGTCTTCCGATGATCTGTACGGACTTCAAGGAATTCGGTGAGGACGGTGCGTTCTTGAGCGATGCATTTACGGCGTACGATGAGGTCTTGGAAGCTGATTATATCTCGTGGTGCGCTTATTACGCAGGAGGAGACGCTGCTCCCGGCAATCTCATCAATACGGATATCATGGATGATCAGGCGATCGTCGCTGCTCATTGGCCCGACGATTATATCAATGATTCCGGTCTCTTTGTCAGGGGAGAGCTGCTCTCTAATGCTTCCGAGAGGGAAGAGTATTATCAGACACGTCTTGAGGAAGATGAAGAGGAGTCAGACGAAGAAGATACGGCCGAGTCTACTCAAGGGTAAATATTGCACAAGAAAAGAACCTTGGCAGAGGCGATATTTTTACCACTTTATCGATTGTTAGCCGATATGTGTCAAATACGTTTTTCGCGTTTGTAGCTGCACTCCGTTTTTGCTATAATTTCTCTGTATTTTTATTTTTCAGAGGTGTGGATCTTTGCGATTCTTCAGGTCATCGGCGACTCTTATGATCATGGTCATGTTCCTGTCCGCTCTATCGGGCGGTTGTAACAGCATACAGACGCCAAGTTCCGAGACAACTGCTGCTTCCTCATCCGAGAGCTCCGTTGCTCCTACTCCGACTCCCGAGCCTACGCCTACACCGATTCCGACACCTACACCGATCCCCGAGCCCGAGCATATCAAAGTAAGCTTTATCGGAGATTGTACTCTTGCAGACGCCCTTGCATGGAGCGGTGCTGCAGGAAGCTTTGATGCAGTCGTCGAGCAGGAAGGATACGGATACTGTTTTCAGAATGCCGCATCATACCTCTCCCAGGATGATATGACACTTGCAAACTTTGAGGGTACCATAACGGATTCCACATCCCATCTCACTAAGGAATTCGTTTTCGGTGCCCCTTTTGAATATACGGAGATGCTCACCAACGGAAGCATCGAGGCCGTAAATCTCGCTAATAATCACAGCTACGATTATCTCGATCAGGGGCTTCAGGACACAGAGGATGCCATGGATGCCATAGGTGTCGTATGGAGCAATCAGCATTCAGTGGCTATCTACGAGGTAAGAGGAGTCAAGATCGGAATGTTCGGTATCGATTATGTATCGGGCGATTCCACTTCAATGGCATATCCCCTTATCGATCAGCTCAGGGAAGACGGTTGCAATATCATAATCGCATCCTGCCACTGGGGTGTGGAAAGGGATTATTCTCCCAGGGATTCCCAGGTAGTCGCAGGTCATGATCTTATTGATTACGGCGTGGATATCGTAGTAGGTACGCATCCGCACAGATTACAGCCTATCGAGGAATATAACGGCAAGTATATCTTGTACAGCATCTCCAATTTCTGCTTCGGCGGTAATACGGGATTGTCGGATCCCGATTCGTGTATAGTGCAGTGTGAGTTCGTGATGAACGAGGATAATACTTCTGTAGCAGATTACGATCTCAATATCATTCCGTTCTGTCAGACGAGTACGAGACCCGGAAATGACTACTGTCCCATACCGTATGAGTGGGGAACGGATGATTACTACAGGGTAATGGAGAGACTTAACTGGTCTCAGGAAGATGAGTAAATAACACCGCGGTCAAGGTGTATTAAGAATACGGAGGCAACTATGGCAACAGGAAAAGTATTGGTGGTTATGGGATCCGATTCGGATTTCCCCGTAATGGAGGGATGTTTTAAGATCCTCAAGAGATTCGGTGTAGAGTTCGAAGCTCACGTGGCATCTGCTCACAGGACTCCCGACAGAGCGATAAAGCTCGCACAGGAAGCAAAGGATAACGGATTCAAGGTCGTTATCGCAGCAGCAGGACTCGCTGCTCACTTAGGCGGTGTATTGGCTGCCAATACAACACTCCCGGTCATCGGCGTTCCCTGTAAGGGCGGCGCGTTGAACGGTGTGGATGCACTCTATGCGACAGTTCAGATGCCTTCCGGTATCCCCGTTGCGACAGTTGCCATTGACGGCGGTACCAATGCAGGTATCCTCGCATGCCAGATCCTTGCAACAGCTGATGAGGAGCTCTCCTCCAAGATCGCAGCTTATAAGCAGGAACTTGCTGATTCAGTTGACGGCAGGGACAAGAGACTTCAGGATAAGATCAACAATATGGAGGGCTAATCGAGAATGAGCGGTTTATTTGGAGTTATCGACACAAAGGGTTCATCAGAGGGCATCGCAAAGACAGCATATTACGGTGTGTTCTCTTTGCAGCACAGAGGACAGGAGTCCGCAGGTATCGCAGTAAACAACAACGGTACGTTCATGGTACATAAGGCACCCGGTCAGGTCGCTGATATCTTCGACGATATCACGCTTTCCGCATTGAATGGTCAGTGTGCCGTATGTCACGCAAGAGGCGGTTCAGACAGAGAGACAGGTACCGATGCCATCCAGCCTATCCTTATCAAGTCCAGTGCCGGAAATATCGCCATGAGCTCTGATTCCGTTATCCTTAACGCAGACGAGCTCAGGGATAACCTCAAGAGCATGGGCGCGATCTTCCAGACGAATATCGATTCCGAGCTTATCCTTTCGCTTTTCTCAAGAAACAGGATAGGCACTGATTCCTGTGAGGAGGCTCTCCTTAAGACAATGAAGGATATGAAGGGTGTATATGCCCTCGTTCTCATGACTGAGAATAAGCTCATCGGCGTAAGGGATCCTCATGGCATGAGACCTTTAGCACTTGCAAAGAAGGGTGACATGTACATGTTCTCTTCCGAGAACTGCGCATTCGATGCACTCGACGCAGAGTTTATAAGAGACTTGGAGCCCGGTGAGATCGTTTCTATCTCCAAGGACGGCGTTAAGTCTTTCTACTTTGAAGCTGATAAGACAAACGAGCAGAGAGTAAAGGACGGTAATGTATGTATCTTCGAGTATGTCTATGTTGCTCGTCCCGACTCAGTTATCGATAACACTTCCATCTTCGATTCAAGATACAGGGCCGGTCAGGCACTTGCCAAGGAGCATCCCTGTGACTGTGATCTCGTTATCGGTGCACCTGACTCAGGTAATGCCGCAGCACTCGGATTCGCTGACGGCCTCGGCGTTCCTTACGGCATGGGGCTTCTCAAGAACAGATATGTAGGTAGAACATTCATCAAGAGTACTCAGGAGCAAAGAGAGCTCGCAGTAAGGATGAAGTTCGCAGTCCTTAAGACAGCTGTAGCAGGTAAGAGGATCGCTATCGTTGACGACTCTCTCGTAAGAGGTACGACAACAAAGCACATCATAAGGTTCCTTAAGGATAACGGTGCTAAGGAAGTTCATGTAAGACTTGCTTCTCCTGAAGTTAAGTTCCCCTGCTGCTACGGCGTTAACGCTTCCAAGGGTACTGACCTTCCCGCTACCAGGATGAGTGTAGAGGAGATCCGTGACATGATCGGTGCTGATTCATTAGGATACATCAGTCTTGATTCCTTGAGAGCATCACTTGACGGTATCCACTGCGGTACATGTTCCGCATGCTTCGACGGCAACTACGTAGCTGGTCAGGAGGAATCTTCCGACAGCGTGCATAATGTCGAGTATAACTGAGTGACGGGAGTAAAAAAGAAATGAAGATAGCAGTATTTGTCTCCGGAGGCGGTACGAACCTTCAGGCGATCATAGACAATATAAAGAGCGGATATCTTAAGGATATCGAGATCTCTCTTGTCGTATCCTCCAACAAGGATGCATACGCTCTTACAAGAGCGGAGGAGAACGGTATTCCTTCAAAGGTGCTTTCCGTTAAGGACTTCGGCGGAAGAGATAAGTGGGATGAAGCTGTCCTCGATGCGGTTCAGGAATCAGGCGCAGAGCTCATCGTTCTCGCAGGTTACTTGTCACTTCTCGGCACCATGGTAGTACACGCTTACTCCAACAGGATAATCAATATCCATCCTGCATTGATCCCCGCTTTCTGCGGAGAGGGAATGTACGGTATCAAGCCCCATATAGCAGCACTTGCAAGAGGAGCTAAGGTAAGCGGCGCTACGGTGCATTTCGTAAATGAATGCTACGACGAAGGTCCCATCATCCTTCAGAAGGCTGTAGACGTTAAGTGGGACGATACTCCCGAGGTGCTTCAACAGAGGGTAATGAAGGAGTGTGAGCAGGTCATCCTTCCCAAGGCCATCAAGCTCATATCCGAAGGCAAGGTAACTATCGAGAATAATCTCGCTTATGTTAAAGAATAATTTTTGGAGGACATATATATGCAGAAGTTTGACATCGCAGATCTTTTGAAGAACAACGCTTATCCCGGAAGAGGAATCGTTATCGGTAAGTCTCCCGACGGTAAGAAGGCAGTAACTGCTTACTTCATCATGGGCAGGAGCGTTAATTCCAGAAACCGTGTATTCACGGCTACTGAGGACGGCATCAAGACAGAGGCAGCAGATCCCTCTAAGCTCACTGATCCCCATCTTATCATCTACTCTCCCGTAAGAGTTCTCGGCAACAAGACTATCGTTACCAACGGTGATCAGACAGATACTATCTACGATCTTATGGATAAGCAGCAGACATTTGAGATGTCTCTTCGTACACGTGAGTTCGAGGATGATGCACCTAACTTCACTCCTCGTATCTCCGGCATCATGCATGTAGAGAACGGTTCGTTCAACTATGCTATGTCTATCCTTAAGTCAGCTGACGGTAACCCCGAGTCCTGCCAGAGATATACATTCTCTTACGAGAATCCTCTTGCAGGCGACGGAAGGTTCATCCACACATATATGGGTGACGGCAATCCTCTTCCCAGCTTTGAAGGCGAGCCTGAGAAGATCGGCATCGATACGAACGATATCGAGGAGTTCACCAACATGCTCTGGACAAACCTCAACGAGGATAATAAGGTATCCCTCTTCGTAAGATTTATCGACATCGCTACAGGCGAGGCAGAGACTAAGATCGTAAACAAGAATACAAAGATTTAAGGAGTATAAGAAAAATGTCTAACGAAATGCAGCTCAAGTACGGTTGTAACCCCAATCAGAAGCCCTCGAGGATCTTCATGGAGGACGGCAAGGACCTTCCCATCGAAGTATTGAACGGTAAGCCCGGTTATATCAATCTCCTCGACGCATTTAACGGATGGCAGCTCGTTAAGGAGCTCAAGAAGGCAACAGGTCTTCCTTCCGCTACATCATTCAAGCACGTATCTCCCGCAGGTGCTGCTGTAGGTAAGCCCCTCTCCGAGACAGAGGCTAAGATCTACTTCGTAGATGATCTTGGCGAGCTCTCTCCCATCGCTTGCGCATATGCAAGAGCAAGAGGCGCAGACAGAATGTCTTCCTACGGTGACTTCGTAGCTCTTTCCGATACATGTGATGCTATCACGGCTACAATGCTCGCAAGAGAAGTATCCGACGGAATCATCGCTCCCGGCTACACAGACGAGGCTCTCGAGATCTTAAAGACAAAGCGTAAGGGTACATATAACGTCATCAAGATCGACGAGAACTATGTACCTGCTCCCATTGAGACAAAGCAGGTATACGGTGTTACTTTCGAGCAGGGAAGAAACGAACTCGATATCAATAAGGACCTTCTTACAAATATCGTTACAGATAATAAGGAGATCCCTGAGGACAAGAAGATCGACCTTCTTATCTCTCTTATCACTTTGAAGTACACACAGTCCAACTCCGTCTGCTACGTAAAGGACGGTCAGGCTATCGGTATCGGTGCAGGACAGCAGTCCCGTATCCACTGCACAAGACTTGCAGGTAACAAGGCTGATATCTGGTGGCTCCGTCAGCATCCCAAGGTCATGGGACTTCAGTTCGTAGACGGCATCAGAAGACCTGACAGAGACAACACTATCGACGTATATATATCTGATGAGCATGACGATGTTCTCGCTGAGGGCAGATGGCAGGAGCTCTTCAAGGTTAAGCCCGAAGTACTTACCGAGGAAGAGAAGAAGGAGTGGCTCAAGAAGAACTTCGACGTATGCCTCGGTTCTGATGCATTCTTCCCCTTCGGTGATAACATCGAGAGAGCAAGAAAGAGCGGCGTTAAGTATATCGCTGAGCCCGGCGGATCCATCCGTGACGATCATGTCATCATGACTTGCAATAAGTACGACATGGCAATGGCATTCACAGGCATCAGACTTTTCCATCATTAATATACGGAGGATCCGAAATGAAAGTATTGGTAGTAGGCGGCGGCGGAAGAGAACACGCTATCATCATGAAGCTCTCCGAGAGCCCCAAGGTCGATAAGATCTACTGTGCTCCCGGTAACGGCGGTATCAGTAAGTTTGCCGAGTGCTTCAATGTAGGTGCTACGGATATCGAAGGTATGGTAGCTCTTGCAAAGGAACTTCAGCCCGATATGGTAGTAGTAGCTCCCGACGATCCGCTCGTGCTCGGTATGGCAGATGCGATCGAGGCCGCAGGCTTCAGAGCTTTCGGACCCAAGGCGAATGCTGCTATCATCGAAGGTTCCAAGGTATTCTCCAAGGAACTCATGAAGAAG
Organism: Oscillospiraceae bacterium; assembly: GCA_900176545.1. Lineage (GTDB taxonomy): Bacteria > Bacillota > Clostridia > Saccharofermentanales > Saccharofermentanaceae > Saccharofermentans. Next base: position 724,593 of record FWXP01000001.1, on the reverse strand, counting down.
TACGATATCCCTACGGCTTACTATGAGGTATTTACCGAGAGTGAGCCCGCGATCGAGTATCTTAAGAAGCAGAACTCTTATCCTACGGTCATCAAGGCTGACGGACTCGCACTCGGAAAGGGTGTTATCATCGCTCAGAACGAAGAAGAGGCTGTTACTGCAGTTCACGAGATGATCGATGAATTGAAGTTCGGTAAGAGCTCTGCACGTATCGTTATCGAGGAATTCCTCACAGGTCCCGAAGTATCCGTTCTTGCGTTTACTGACGGCGAGACGATGGTTCCCATGATCTCTTCCATGGATCACAAGAGAGCCAAGGATAACGACGAAGGCCTTAATACAGGCGGTATGGGTACTGTATCACCCAATCCTTACTACACCGACGATGTAGCTAAGGAGTGTATGGAGAAGATCTTCCTTCCTACGATGAATGCTATGAACAAGGAAGGCAGAAGGTTTGCCGGATGCCTTTACTTCGGTCTTATGATCACACCTAAGGGACCCAAGGTCATCGAGTACAACTGCCGCTTCGGCGATCCCGAGACACAGGTAGTACTTCCTATGCTCGATGCTGACCTTTACGATATCTTCGATGCCATCATCGACAGCCGTCTTAAGGATGTTGAGATCAAGTGGCACGACGGTGCATGCGCATGTGTCATCATGGCATCAGGCGGCTATCCCGAGAGCTATAAGAAGGGTATCCCCATGGAGGGTTTTGACGACAAGGGTCAGGTTGAAGGCTGCTTCGTTTACCACGCCGGAACTAAGCTCGATGATAACGGAACATTCCTTACCAACGGCGGTCGTGTTATCGGTGTAACCGCAAGAGCAGGCGATCTTCAGGCAGCTCTTGATAAGGCTTATGCAGGCGTTGAGAAGATCGACTTCGAAGGCAAGCATTTCCGTCATGATATCGGCAAGAGGGCACTTGCAGCAAAATGAGAATAGGTCTTTACGGCGGATCATTCGATCCTATCCATAACGGACACTTATCGATCGTCCGCGGCGCTTTAAGAAGCGGCGCGGTCGATCTTGTTATGGTGATCCCTACAGTCAGGAATCCCTTCAAGAGAGGCAAGGTATTAAGTGCTGCTCCATACCGTTACTACATGGTAAAGGAGACGATAGAAACGGAGCTTAAAGATCCACGGGTCATAGTAAGTGATGTCGAATTCTATATGGAAGGCATAAGCTATACGGTCAATACCCTTAAGTACCTGACAGTTAAAGATAAGATCAGGGAGGTGCTCTCCAAGGAGGGGATAGACGAAGATAAAGCTTCGGAGGATCATGCATTCTTCTGGCTCTGCGGCTCAGATATCCTTCCTATGTTCGACAAGTGGTATAAGGCTGATGAGATAATAAGCATGGTATCGCTCCTTGTAGCTTCAAGGCCAGGAGACGGTGTCGATATCGATGCGGAGAAGATAAGGCTTAATGATGTATTCGGACACGAAGTCCCGATCTTGAAGTTCGATATAGAAGGTGTGGAAGCATCTTCTTCAGATATCAAGCGTACCGGAGACGATAAGGAGATCCCGGATACCGCAAGAGAGTTCATAAAGGAACATGCTCTCTATAACTTCAAGGATGTATGGGAAGCGGTAGATGACGATACTGCAAATAAGTTCCTGGACTATGCCGTAGAACTCTATCCTGTCCTTCGAAGAAAGAGGCTTCTTCATACTCTTAACACCGGCCTTTTATCTGCTCACTATGCTCTGATACACGGAGTTGATGTGCGTAAGGCTCTTATAGCAGGCGAACTTCACGACTGCGCCAAGGAGCTTCCCGAAGATGAGCAAAGAAGGATGGCACAAGAGAGGTGCGGAGACCTTTTTACCGATTTTAAGCTCCTCCATTCTCCTGCAGGTGCCACAATGGCAAAGGAGAAGTTCGGTATAGACGACGAAGAGATCTTAAATGCCATTACTTATCACACGACGGGAAGAGGCAATATGCCCGACCTGGACAGGATAGTATATCTTGCAGATAAGGTCGAACCTTCAAGGACATATGCGGATCTATCGGAGATGAGAAAAGTTGCCGAATACGACCTGGAAGGCGCCGTTAAGCTGTGCCTGGGGGCCGTTATAGATAAGTTCAGAAAGCAAAACAGGGAACATCATCCCCTTACTAACGACCTTGCAAGAGATCTTGGTATATAATCAGAGTACATAAACAGAAAGAGAACGCTTAGCGTCTGCAGAGGGCAGGGCAGGGATCTTTATCAAGGCTTCGCAGACAGCCGACACCCTGTATGGTCCGGTACATTCATCCGGAGGATGAATTTAATTCCTTCTCTTTCTGTTTTTGTTTGGAGGAAATCTTGGAAGTCGAATCTCTTTTCGATCTTATAGAAGACAAAAAGACTTGGGATAAATATCTTTCCTTCAAGAAGGAAGGTATCATCTCTGAATCTGACCTTAAAGAGTTAGAGGACTTCGTTAAGCGGGAAGACTACAAAAGTGTAGCCGAAGAGATAAGAGAAGGAAGATTTCCTAAGGCTCGAAGGAAGATCATCTCCAAGATGAGTACCCGTAAGAAAAGGACTGTCTACGTATATCCCCGAGAAGAGACCATGACCTTGAAGCTCCTGACGCATCTGATGCTTCGAAAGTACGATCATATCTTCTCGGATAACCTCTATTCATTTCGTCCGCGAAGCGGTGCCAAGGAAGCCATATCAAGGCTTCGAAATACTTCCGGTATAGACATGTGTTTCTCTTATAAAGCGGACATAAGAAACTACTTTAATTCCGTCGATATTGACAGGTTCCTGCCGATATTAAAGAAAGTTCTAAGTGATGATATGAAGCTATACGTTTTCTGCGAAATGCTCCTTACGGAAGATCAGGTATATGCGGGAGAGAAGCTCATATCAGAGAAGAAAGGCATAATGGCCGGTATCCCGTTATCGTCTTTTTTTGCAAATCTTTACCTAAAGCAGATGGATGAGCATTTCGAGCAACAGGGCATAACATACGCAAGATACTCCGACGACATTATCGTTTTTGCAGGAACAGAAGAAGAGCTTCAGGAACATATAAAGTACATCAAGGATGAGCTTTATAGAAAGGGGCTTACCATAAATTGCGATAAGGAAGAGTATACGACTCCGGGTTCTAAGTGGACATTCCTGGGGATCTCCTATGAGGGAGGTATCGTCGATATCGCCCCTGCTTCCGTAAAGAAGATAAAGGGCAAGATGAGGCGTAAGGCCAGGTCCTTAAGAAGATGGGCGGCACGTAATGATGTCGATACAAAGAATGCCGCCAAGGCCTTTATACGTATCTTTAACAGGAAGCTCCTGGAGACTTCGGATGACCATGACCTTACCTGGAGCTATTGGTATTTTCCTGTCATAAATACGGATAAAAGCCTTAAAGAAATAGATCACTATGCTCAGGAGTGCATACGTTTCATAGTAAGCGGAAGGCATACAAAGGCAAGGTTCAATGTCAGGTACGAAGATATGAAGGGATTGGGCTACAGGTGCCTTGTCAACGAATACCATAAGTTCGGCAAAGAGAATCAGGCAACTTGAATTTACTTGTGTTACAATAAGAAAAAAACTTAAGGAGACATACTTAATGACAAGTAAGGAACTCGCAGACAAGATAGTAGAAGCTTTGGACAGCAAGAAGGGTGTCGATATCGAAGTCATTGACGTAATGGATAAGACAACGCTTGCTGATTATTTTGTTATCGCCAGCGGTAATTCCACTACCCAGATCAAGGCTCTGACAGACGAAGTCGAGTTCGTACTTAAGAAGGAGTTCGGTCTCTATCCCGACCATATCGAGGGCAGAAGCGGTGACAGGTGGATGCTCATGGACTATAAGGACGTAGTCGTTCATGTATTCCATCCCGAAGAGAGAGCTAATTACAACTTGGAGAAGCTCTGGTCTACAAAGAAGGCAGAAGCTTGATCCGATCAATATGAATATACGAGACGCTCGGAGGATCCTCCGGGCGTTTTTTGTTGAGAGCCCCATTAATCGTACTCGTTGTCGAAATTTGTCGGCGATTGTCGAATTTTGTCGCAAGTATTTTTCTCGTTATGAAGTTACTCTATTAGGAATGGAGGCTATCAAGATGGGAAAGAAAAGACAGATAAAGAAGACGGTAGTATATCCTGTAGCGTTTATGCTCCTGGTTGCCGTCAGCATCGTATATAAATGTATCCTGAACCGCCAATCGTCAGGAATGGTGATAAAGTCTTCAGGGACTGTTGCTTCAGAAGAGACCGTGCTAATTGATGAGACTACGGTCACTGAAGATAGGACATGTCAGGTATATATCTGCGGAGCGGTAAATTCCCCCGGAGTCTTTACTATGCCGTGCGGCTCTATCCTTAACGATGCCGTTCTCCTGGCGGGCGGGCTTACTGAAGATGCTCCCGCGGAAAGGATCAATCTTGTGTATGAGCTCGATGCTAATATCTCCGTCTATATCCCTACGCGTGATGAACTTCAAAACGGGTATTCGGGAGATCCTCTGATAATCAGGACTAATGACAGCGGATATATCTGGGGAACGCCAACAACTGAGCAGACATATGAAGAAGTTTCGGGACTTATTAACATTAATACCGCAAGCCGGGAAGAACTCATGACGTTGCCCGGGATCGGAGAGTCTACCGCAGATGCGATAATAGCATATAGGGAAGAGACGCCGTTTACGAGTACACAGGATATAATGAATGTCAGCGGGATAGGGGAATCCAAGTACAACAGGATAAAGGACCTGATCTGTGTATAGTGGTATACTTGGATTGGAAAAGATCTAAGGAGATATAAGATGGTAAAGAAGATATTGGCCGTGATCGCGGCTCTGATCGTTATATTGATATCATTTCCTTACCTGAAGGCTGAATACCTGACTGCCAGGTATGGCTTTCAGTTCGAAGATCTTTATACGCAAACACACATGATAGGCTCGGACTATTGTAAGGTGCTGGACTATGACGGATCTCATGCCAGATGTGTTTATGTCGAGAAGGGCGTGACGACTTGTGTGTTGGAGTTTAAATGCCATGACGGTAACTGGAAGCTGACCAGCTGGGAGTGTGTATGGTCAAGTTCCGGAAGCGCCGACGATCTGATGTGGCCTTTGTATTTCTAATCAGATATAACCGTATAGTCCTCTGACACTGACTTCACCGCTGCTTAAGTCTTCTTCGTGACCGTCTTCAAATCTTATCTTCAGCGAGAAATCGGGATTGATATCAACAGCGGTCCCGTGTCTGGGGGTCTCGCCTGAGTCGTGGACTTTGACGATACTTACTTCCTTGCCTAAGGTAAGGCAGGCGTCCCTGTATTCATCCAGGTATATAGAAGCGCTGCCTGGGATGGATTCGGCAAGCTTATCCATCTCCTTTACCATCTCGGCGACGATAGAAGCGCGGGGGATGTTCTCCCCCTTTGTCATACGAAGGGAACCTGCGATATCTCTTATAGCCTCGGGGAAGTCAGTCTCGACCTGATTGACGTTGATGCCTATTCCGATGACGATGCTGTCGATCATGAATGATTCGCTCTCCATGGTCATCTCTGTGAGGATGCCCGCGATCTTTCTTGAGTCGATGACAAGGTCGTTTACCCACTTGATATCGGGACTTAAGCCGCAAGCGTTATTTATCGCGCGCCTTATGGCGACTGCTGTCCATGCCGTGATCTGTGATGCGTCAGAAGGGGCGATAGCAGGTCTCATTAGATATGAGAAGTAGATGCCCGTATCGTGAGGTGAGTCAAAAGAACGTCCTCGGCGGCCTTTGCCTTTGCTCTGATGATCGGCTATAACAATGGTTCCTGCGGGAGCTCCCTCGAAGGAGAGCTGCTTCAGCGTATCGTTAGTAGATGCGACATCATCGTATGTGTGGATGGTCAAGACCCTCTCCGAAGGCAGGAAGGGAAGAAGTTCGCCTGCGCTTATGATGTCCGGATGCCTCAACAGACGGTAGCCTTTCTGAGTTGACGACTCTATCTCGTATCCTGCCGCGCGAAGTGATTTGACAGCCGTATTTATCGCTGCTCTGCTTATACCGAGCGAAGAACTGATCTTCTCGCCCGATATGTAGCCGTCAGCATTTATAAGTGATGCGATAACGTGATCCTTGGTTGTCAACATAAAGAGATGATACCACAGATTGACACTGAATATGCGCTGTGATATAACATTGTAAACTTTAAATTGAACGAGGTTTACAATGAGTAGAGATAAGAAGCTCCTTTCGACAAAAGATATAGTCTTGATACCAATGTTTACGGCACTTATAGCTGTCGGTGCATTCATAAAGATCCCACTTCCCACATGTCCTCTTACATTGCAGTGGTTCTTTGTAATGTGTGCGGGAATCCTCCTGGGAAGCAAAAAAGGTGCACTGAGCGCTTTGATGTATGTTCTCCTTGGTCTGTTCGGACTTCCGATCTTCACGGGAGGAGGCGGATTCTGGTATGTCACGAAGCCTACCTTCGGTTATTTCATCGGATTTGTCCTCTGCGCCTTCCTCATAGGCCTTATGACCGAAAGGAAGATGAACCTCTACGCAGCATGTGCCATAGGAACAGTTATCCTTTATGTGATCGGTTCTGCATACGGATATGTTATATTGAATTTCTTTACTGAAGGTGACGGCATGAAGCTTGGTGCACTCGTATTTACCTTTATGGTACTTCCTTTGCCCGGAGATATCATAAAAGTGATACTGGCAGCCTTTGTGGGAGGCAGAGTAAGGAAAGTCATCAAATCTTGATAAGCCCCTTTAATCGTTATATACTTTTCCAGGTAAGATGTATCTGGAGGGGTTTATGTCGAAGAGATCAATAAGGCTTATTCTGTATGTTATTTTAGGATTTCAGGCGGTGATGCTCATATATCTGAACCTCACACAGCTCTCGCTCCATCTGGGTCACGATACCACCGTATATCTTTTTCAGACGATAACTTCATGGCAGCAGAAGAAGCTGCTTCTTGACAACTGGATGTATCAGACTACATTCGGTATAGATTCTCCGGTCCCGCTGGCAACACTGATCTACGGCATCGTAAAGGATGTCTTTGTTGCATATGGCCTTGCCAATGTGATACTCACGGGTATCTTCGCTTTCCTGTTGTGGAAGCTCATTGGACGCTTTGAACTTTCCGTTGAGACCAAGCTCGTTATTTTGAATCTTTCGCTGGGACTTCATTTCGGCGGCTATTATATGGTCTTCAATTCACTTGATTACGGCAGCGTCATGTTCATTGACTGCGGCGCATATATCGTTAAGACGATAATAACTTTCCTTGTTATGATAAGCTCCATAGATCTTTTGAAGGGCAAGGCTAACAAGGTAATGCTCGGCATAACAGCCGCACTTGTACTTGTAAGCGGTATATCCAGCGGATACTGGATCCTTGTCACAGCGGTAGTTCCGATCATCATCTGGAGGATCGGATATGATGCCATGAGCAAGAGCTTCAAGGCATTCAAGGAAGACAAGACGTTGATCTTTAATGTCGTTCTCGCAGTGATCTCAGTCTTCGGTCAGTTCCTGATGGTAGTGTGCTTCGATCATCCTACCATTGATTCCGCCATGAAGATGGTCAAGCTCCAGGACTTCTGGTCCAATCTCGGCAGTGTCCTTATGGGTTATATGGAAGTATCGGGTGCTTTGTGTCCTGCTGACCGTCAGCTCCTTTCGTTTGACGGTATCGCGATGCTCATACTTTTCATAGTAGCAATTCTCGCATTGTTCTCTTTCATATTCGTCATGAGAGACAAGGAGTCATTGGCAGATAAGAGCGTTCAGGTCATGATGGCGGTCGTGATCGAGAACTTTTTCCTCTTTACAGTATGTTCTGCCAAGTGGGGATCTCTTATCTATGAGGTCAGATATCTTATCATTCTGTATCTCATGTCACTTATCGCACTTGGCATCTTCTTTGAGAAGAAGATGTATAAGATATACAACAAGGAGGCTCTGGCTCTCCTTGCTTCGGCAGGTATAATCATCTCATCTGTTAATTCGTTCTGCGTATACATGAGGTCATCTGATATCCCCGGAGTAGAGCGTTGCCACGATCTTATCGATGTGATCGATTCTACCGATGCCAAGATCGTTTATAACTTCGGTAAGGTGATGCTCGTAGATTGCCGTGAGATGAGAGTACTCGATACCGATCACGTATATAAGCTCGTCGTAGATGCCGGTATGGGTCATATGGTATATCACTTCGGCGATACTACTTATCTTGATGATCCCGCAGAATATTCGGGTCCCGTCCTCTTCATCTATAACGACAGCGAGACTGAAGATATTCCCGAGCACATATTCGAAGATTCAACAGAGATCTATAGTACCGACGACGGATACCATGTCCTCTACTTAGATCACAATATCGACGATTTCTATTCCGAATATATTATGTGACAACTGCTGTCTTAGTTGACTTTTGAGGATAAAAGTGACAAAATCTCTCTATCAAAAGCTTTGACAGGGACAAGTGCCCCGTGTTATGCGACTTACAGAGAATCGAAGTTATTGGCTGAGAGCTTCGAAGGACAGCAACGGCAAGCATACACCCCTTGAGCTGCAGGAGTACACTCCCTATAGGGAGCAATCCGTGCCGTTTCCCGCGTTAAGGGGTAATTAAGAGGCGTTTTCAAAGGCGAGACCGACTCGGGTCGTAAGATCTATACAAGAAGACGCAATTTGGGTGGAACCGTGCAGCCATGCATCCCAAAGTAATACTTGGGGCATGGCTTTTAATATGCCCCGAAGATCACAGGGACGTACAAGATATGTCCTACAAAAGATTACAGGAGGTATATGTGTAATGGTTGATTTCAGCAACGCTGAAGACAGAAAGTGCTTCAGACACACAGCGTCACACATCATGGCACAGGCAGTTAAGAGACTTTGGCCCGAGACAAAGCTTGCTATAGGACCTGCCATCGATGACGGTTTTTACTACGATTTTGACAGAGATGAGGCTTTCTCGGAGGCTGACCTCAAGAAGATCGAGGAAGAGATGAAGAAGATCGTTAAAGAGGATCTTCCTCTTGAGTACTACGAGCTTCCCAGGGAAGAAGCCAGGAAGTTCATGGAAGAGAAGGGCGAGATCTATAAGGTCCAGCTTATTGACGATCTTCCCGATGAGGCTACTATCTCTTTCTACAAGCAGGGTGATTTCACAGATCTCTGTAAGGGTCCTCACGTAGAGTCTACCGGCGAGATCAAGGCATTTAAGCTCACTTCCATCGCAGGTGCTTACTGGAGAGGTGATTCCAAGAATAAGATGCTTCAGAGGATCTATGGTACTGCTTTCCCTGACAAGGCTCAGCTCAAGGAGTATCTTGATAAGCTTGAGGAAGCAAAGAAGAGAGACCACAATAAGATCGGCCGTGAGCTCGAGTATTTCACGACTGTAGATTATATCGGTCAGGGGCTTCCGATCATCCTTCCCAAGGGTGCTAAGACCATTCAGGTAATGCAGAGATGGATCGAGGACCTCGAGGCTTCAAGAGGCTGCGAGCTTACGATGACTCCTTACTTTGCAAAAAGAGACCTCTATAAGATCTCCGGTCACTGGGATCACTATCGTGACGGCATGTTCGTCATGGGTGATAAGGCAGATCAGGATGACGAGACAAAGGAGTGCTTTGCTCTTCGTCCCATGACATGTCCTTTCCAGTATCAGGTATTCCTTAACCGCCAGAGATCCTATCGTGATCTTCCCATGCGACTTACTGAGACATCCAAGCTCTTCCGTAATGAGGATTCAGGTGAGATGCACGGCCTTATCCGTGTAAGACAGTTCACTATCTCCGAGGGTCACTACATCCTTCGTCCCGATCAGCTCGAGTCTGAGTTCAAGGAGTGCCTTGACCTTGCTAAGTACGTACTCGATACAGTTGGACTTCTTGAGGATTGTACATTCCGTTTCTCCCAGTGGGATCCGGCTAACCCCAAGAATAAGTACGAGGGTACTAAGGAGCAGTGGGAGAAGGCTCAGGATACAATGGGCAAGATCCTCGACGACCTCGGAGTCAAGTACGATATCGGTATCGACGAGGCTGCTTTCTACGGACCTAAGCTCGACATCCAGTACAAGAACGTATTCGGTAAGGAAGATACACTCGTTACCATCCAGATCGACATGCTCCTCGCAGAGAAGTACGGTATGGAATATGTTGATGCTGACGGTACTAAGAAGACACCTTACATCATCCACAGAACAAGCCTCGGCTGCTATGAGAGAACACTTGCTTACCTCATCGAGAAGTATGCAGGCTGGCTTCCCGTATGGATGGCTGCAGAGCAGGCACGTATCCTTCCTATTTCCGATTCTCACATCGACTACGCTTACGAGGTAAAGGATAAGCTCACAAAGATGGGCTTCCGCGTAGAAGTAGACGACAGATCCGAGAAGATCGGTAAGAAGATCAGAGAGGCTACAAAGGAGAAGGTTCAGTATCTCCTCGTTGTCGGTGATCAGGAAGTCGCAGACAAGACTGTAGCAGTACGTGCTCGTTTTGAAGGTGATATGGGTTCACTTCCTGTTGACGACTTTGCAGCAAAGCTCAAGGAGATCGTTGACAACAAGGTAAGACACGAAGTCTGATACGATCTTATAAGATGATCCTAAGGCCGTCCCGCTTGCGAGCGGGGCGGTCTTTTGTTGTGCTATAATATATACGGAAAGAGGGTATAGTTTTATGGGACTTTGGAATGATACGGACAGTCCTTTCAGCAGTGCATTTCAAGCGGCGGAAGTAGTAAGCTGTCCAAGATGCGGAAGCGATACATATTCAGATGATATCCTGGGAAAGATAGTCTGCAGGCACTGTGGCGGTGCATTCGATAAGGATACGCATGCGCTATCATATTCCTTCGACATTAGAGATGCTGAAGAAGCGGGCCTTCCTGAGAAGAAGCTTAGGGAGTATATGTGCAAGACTTGCGGTACGGCTATGGTCACGCGCAAGGGCACAGATCCTTCATTCTGCCCCTTCTGCGGAGGAAAGGAGATGCATGAACGCGAGCTTACAAGACAGTTCAGACCTGATCAGTATATCCCGTTTAAGATCACAAGGGACGATGCCATCTTAAGGCTCAAGGAATTTGCATCAGGATTGAAAGCTGTTCCCAAGAGCTTTATGACAGAAGCGACACTTAGCAAGGTCATGGGCATCTATGTTCCTTTCTGGCTCATAGATACGGACAATCACCTGAAGATAAGAGCCGGTGCCACCAGGATCAACGGCGAGAATGCCGGAAAGAGGTTCGATATAGATGTAGAGCATGACTATAAGCTCACGGGTATTCCTTTCGACGGCGGTAAGGGTATCAATGACACTCTTATGGAGGCGATAGAGCCCTATGACTACAGTGATCTGAAGCCTTATGACGATCTGTGTCTCAAAGGCTATATAGCAGAGCGCTTCGACGAGAAGCCGCTTGACATGACGGGGCGTATCATCAAGAGGCTCTACATGTACTCAAATCAGGCTCCGTCATATCTTTGCAAGGACTATAAAGATATAGATATCAAGATGAATGACTCTGCTGTTAATAACATGAGGCAGCGCTATGTCCTTCTTCCGATGTACTATCTTTGCTACGAATACGAAGGGGTCAGGTACAGTTTTGCAGTGAACGGACAGACGGGTGAGGCGGAAGGCGATATGCCGGTATCTACCGAGAGCCTGAAGAGAAAGCAGCTTCCCGTAAAGGTAATGCTGGTACTTCCTGCTGTCTTACTGGTCGCATGGCTCGTCTATATACTCTTTTTCCACACGGTTGTGGTAACGGGAGTAATGGATGCAATCGCCGATTGCGGATTCTTTATCATCCTATTTATAGTAGCGGTCATCTTAGGTGTTGGAAACCGACGCTATGTCGGCGATGCCGATTACGAGGCGATGGTCCGTGAGAATCGAAAGGCGATCGCAGGCAGTATACTCGATACTTTTGAGAACATCCCCGATGTTGCCGATAAGCTTTTGGCTGACGCTGCTGTTGCGAAGGAGAGGATAATGGATCAGGTCCCCGGCGTCGGAACATACATCTCTTCCGAGGATGGTATCGAGCCGCATATAGTAGAGAAATCTTTGACCGCGACCAGGATATCTGACTCTAAGAGTGATGCGAGATGACTTTGTGATCACCACATTGATGTAACTCGCCACGAATATACTGCTGTTTACAACAATTTTTGAGATGTTCCCTTATAAGCGGTATAGTTATACAAGGCTTATACAGGGGGATTATAGATGAAGAGAAGATCTATAAGTGCATTGGCTCTGATGCTGAGCGTTGCTATGTGCGGATGCACTGTCGTGGAGCAGTTACCGGATGCTACCACGGAAACTACATACGTACAGGATATATCTGCGATCCGTGCGCAGGATGATTTCTACGGGTATATCAATGCATCATATCTCATGAGCCTTGATGTCAGTGATTCGCAGCAGTACGCCGGGAGCTTTGAGGATGCTTCCGACGTGATAGATACAAGGCTGGATGAGATCATCCACGAGATCGTTTCCGGGGACAGGGATTCCTATGCTCCGGGTAGCAATGAACAGCTTATATATGATTGCTATTTCCAGCTGCTCGAAGCTTCTTCTGAAGGGTCCATGATGAATGAGGCTGACCTGGAGTCTTTTGAGACGGTATGTGATTCGGTTCTTAATGTATCTACCATCGATGAGTATCTGGAACTTTCAGGTGAGCTATACAGGGATTACGGAGTCGATCCGGTATTTGCTCCTTATGTTATCAATGGAATTGATACATCAGATTCCGGAGCGATAGTGATTATGCCTTTTGATTCTCCTTCCGGTCAGGATCTGGAATACTTGAGCTTTGGCGGAACAGATGCTCAGAGTACCGCCAATGAATTCACGACTCTCCTTATCGAATTGGGGATGGATCCGGATGAAGCGGCCGACAGGGGCGTAGAGGATACAAGATTCCTGATGTCGATAGCACTTGAGACCGATCTGGACTTTGTTAAGATGCTGGAAGAGCATCCGGATGATATCGTTAACTACCTTGTCTTCGAGACTAATGACGAGATAGACCTTATCTGTCCCAACTTAGGTCACGAAGGCATATTGAAGGCTATGGGATTTGACGGGGATATCGTATCGGGCCTTTATATACTCGAAGAAGGCCAGCTCTCTGCCATCGATTCCATGCTTACGGAAGATAACCTGACAGCATGGAAAGATATAACGCTCTTAAGCTTAGTAAAGAAACTGACGCTCATGCTCCCTGATACTTACGGAGGATACTGCCCGGTCGGCAACAGTGACTGGTATGTACTTCGTGAGCTCAAGAAGTATCTCGCATCTGAACTCGGTGAAGAGTATGTCGACAGGTATTACGATGAAGATACAGTTGAAGCAGTTGATGCTATCGCATATCAGATCAGAGATGAGTATGTATCGATGATCGAAGATTGTTCGTGGATGAGCGATGAAGGCAAGAGTCTTGTCATAGATAAGCTCATGAACATGACGTTTTATATCGGTGCATCTTCGCCCCATGAGGTCGATCCTTCAGATGTATCTCTGGTGGGGGATTCCTACTATGAGACCTATTCCAATCTCTATCGCAAGAAGCATGACGAGCTGATCTCGAAGCTCAACGGAACATATGAGAGCGACGGATTCGACCATATGTCACCTCAGACCGTCAATGCGTGTTATATAAGCGTCGGTAATATGATGGTGATACCGCTGGGGGTCATGCAGGCTCCTTTCTACGATCCTGACGCTTCCTTCTATACTAACCTCGGAGGCATTGGTGCTGTCATAGGGCATGAGATATCCCATGCCTTTGATTACCACGGAATGTGGTATGATGCGTCCGGGAATTATGATCCGACCTGGATGCCTGCGGAAGATATCGAGAGCTTCGAGGAGATATCAGCATCATTTGTCGATTATTATTCTTCGTTCATGGTCATGACTTACCATAATGTGGACGGAGATCTTACGATCGGTGAGAATATGGCAGACGCGGCGGGAATGGCGTGCGTATTAAGGCTTGCCGATTCTCTTGATCAGAAGCAGGAGATCTTCGAGAACTATGCCAGAATATTTGCCGGGATAAGTACCAGAGCCATGATGCTCGATCAGATAGCCGATGACCCCCACAGCCCCAATATTGTAAGGGTCAATGCAACCGTAGCATTATTCGATGAGTTCTATGAGATATATGACGTTACAGAAGGCGATCTTATGTATATTCCCGAATCCGATCGCGTAAGAAGATGGTAAGGGGGTGTACCGGAGTGGGAATAATGATCAAGCATTCATTCAGGAATATCATCTCCAAGCCGTTAAGGCTGATCGTCCTTGTAGTATGTATACTCATGGCGAGCTTCGCTGCTCTTCTGGCGTTTGATATGGGGAATAATGTCGAGGCGATCCTTCGCGGATATACAGCTCAAACGATGGGTAATATGAATCTTTGTGCGATAGGTGCAAAGGAGGAAGAGTTAAGAGGCGTAGAAGAGCTCACTGATATGTGCTATGTAGGGATCAGCACAGGAAACAATTATATCACCACGCACGATACGACGGATTATAACTATATCCTCACGGATACTGTCGTTCTTTATTCGTTTTCTTCCTTGGAGAATGCGGTAGAGCTTCGCTTGATATCGGGAGACATCAGTATCGATGACCAAAGTGTCGTAGTGTCTCCTCAATATGCCGAGAAGTACGGTAAGGAGGTAGGGGATACAGTTACCCTGTATACCTATGATAACGGGGTGATCGAGCTTACGATCTCCTCTATCTATGAGGTAGACTCAGAGGTATTCTCTAAGGAAGCGGTGCTCATGAGTGAATATAACCTGAGCAGAATAAAATGTAGGGGTAATAACGAACACACCATATGGTTCTTTAATGTCAAGGATACCTCGAAGATCAAGGAGGTAAGCGACTTCATAAGGCATAACGCTCCTAAGGCTAATGTTATCGATCTCTATGAGGTCGGTGAGGATTCGGGTATCGAGGAATATAAGTCTTTGTTTTCTCTACTGTTCCTTGTTACTTTGCTTCTTGTGCTCTTTGTAACCATAAGCCTGTCCGAGAAGATAGTAAATGAGAGAATGTCGGTTATAGGTACACTTCGAAGTCTCGGCGTAAAGTCGCGCAATACGGCGTTCATTCTGCTTATCGAGAATGCGCTCTATGCGATCATCGGATCAGTCTTAGGAGTCATCACTTATCTAATATTCAAAGAACCGCTGGTAAGTTCCGTGCTCTTCTTTGACGATAATGACGGCAATCCTCTTGATCTGTCACGTTACTACAATAAGACCCCCTTATACCTTCTTATAGCTGTAGTAATAGGATCGATACTCCTGGAGTGTGCATATCCGCTTTATGAACTCCTAAAGGCTGTTAAGACTCCTATCAGGGACATTATATTCAATAACAAGGATACGGAGTTCAAATATACGTGGAGAAGGCTCTATCTCGGAGGCGGACTTGTTCTTATAAGCGCAGTCAGTTCGTTTATGGTCAAGAACTTCGCCATAGTCTCCATATCTATAGCAAGCGGCGTTATCGCACTGGGTGTATTGCTGCCCTTTGCTATAAGATGGATCACGAGGGGGATGGCGGCAATGTTCAAGAAGATGCCTGTAGCCAGGTTAGCTGCAGAGAATATCAGCCGTAATAAGTCCATAATGGGCAATTCGATACTGACAGTGATCGCCGTGCTGCTCTGTGTCCTGGTCATCGCCATATGCGGTCCTGTATGGAAATGGCTCGCGCCGTCATCTTTGCCATACGATGTGCGTGCCAATATAGAGTATGTAGACGGAGTGGATTATTCCTACTTCGGCAATATAGACGGTATAAATGAAATGGATATAGAATATCGCTGCGGTTCTTATGCCGCTATATCTCCGGTGGGAAGCAATGAAGAAGTCGAAGGCGTTCTTCTTGCCATATGTGCAGATACTTCGCACACATTATCGGACTACTTGCCGCATGAAGCTTATGGCCTTGCCGAAGATGAGATGGTGATCTCCAAGAAGATCGCGCAAAAGTACGGCGTAGAAGAGGGTGATGAAGTTAAGCTGATCATTCATTCGGACTCTGATTTCCCGACTGAGCTGATCCTTACCATAGTCGATATATACGATCCTTATGAGATCAGCGGGGTCGGTGTTCCGAGATCGACGAAGGTCGTTATCATCGATCCTGATCTGTATGATCATCTGTTTAGGGGATATATGAATTCCATACTCTTCACTTCGGACGATCCTGATGCGCTCAAGAAGGAGATATCGGATTGTACCGATCCTTCAAATGTTGAAGTTGTCACTGCTTCGGAGATGATCTTGAAGGATCGTACTGATGCGCAGGGTCTCGGTTCTGTATTAAGTGCCATAGTGATCGGCAGTACCGTTCTTACATTCACAGGTATCGCAGGCAATCAGACATTTGCATTCATAACAAGAAAGCGCGAGATAGCACTTATATATTCTGTTGCGATGGGAAGAAAGAAGATAAGAAGGCTGCTGCTGCTCGAAAGTCTTTTCTCCGTATGTCTGTCGGTCATTATCGCGCTGATATCGGCTCCGCTATTCTACATAAGTGCATCTCATCTTATAGACCTGCTCTGTTACGATGGTGTAGATATACTGAACCTGAAACTCGTGGATCCCGGCCCCGTAGCAGGTTTTATCATCGCTATAAGTGTCCTGCATATCCTGACTGTCATAGGACCTTTCAGAGCGCTTAAGAAGATGAATATTTCGGAAGAACTCAAATACGAATAACGGGAGGATCAAATGGATACCATAATCACGGTAGATAACGTATATAAATCATTTGGTAAGGGAGACCTTGAGGTCAAGGTGTTAGATGGTGCTAACCTGAGGATAGATAAGGGCGAGTTCGTATCCCTTATGGGACCTTCGGGTTCGGGTAAGTCGACGCTCCTGTACCTTATCGGAGGCTTGGACCGTAACTTCACGGGTAATATCGTCTTATGCGGTAACGATATAGGTAAGATCAAGGAGGATCAGCTGTCCGACTTAAGGCTTAACAGGATCGGCTTTATCTTCCAGTTCTATAACCTTATCCAGAACCTTTCCGTAGAAGATAACATCCTGCTGCCCCTTAAGGTATCAGGCAGATACGATAAGTCCACTCTTGCCAAGCTGGATGAGATCCTGGATATCACGGAGCTGTCCGATAAGAGAAAGGTAATGCCTGCCAAGTTATCGGGAGGTCAGCAGCAAAGAGTTGCCATCGCCCGTGCGGTAATAGGCGAGCCTGACGTTATCCTGGCAGACGAGCCTACGGGTAACCTGGATAAGGAGTCCGGCGAGCACATTATGGACCTCTTTAAGAGGATAAATGCCGAGCGCGGAATGACCATCCTGCAGGTAACTCACTCCGAGAAGAACAGTCAGTACGGCAGCAGGATCGTCAGGCTGGACAACGGAAAACTCATTGGATAAGATGAAGTTACGGTTGTATTCGGAGGCTTATCCATGAAGATCGCCATATGCGACGATGAGAAGACGTTCCTTAAGGAACTGGAGGAGAAGATATATAAGATCATCCCCAGGCTCGACTGCGATGTTGAGCCTTTTTCCTGTGGTGAAGATCTCCTTTCTTCTTCAATGGCTTTTGACATCATCTTCCTGGATATCGAAATGCAGGGTATGGACGGTATGTCCTGCGCCCGTAAGATACGGCAGACCGATAAGAATATTCCCATAGTCTTCCTTACGAGCCACACAGAGATGGCGGTAGAAGGGTACGAAGTTAGTGCATTTCGCTTTCTTCAAAAGCCTGTAGACGATACTAAGCTTCAAAACACGCTGCAGGATCTTATAAGGATTAAGATACAAAGCCGTTCCGTTATCGTTAAGTACGAAGGGGAAGAGGTCGTAGTAGTTCCTTCAGAAGTCCTCTTTATAGAGTCCGACAACAATAATGTCAGGATCAAGACGGTGTCCGGTACTTGCAGTACCAGGATGAAGATCACGGATGCCATAGAGCTGCTTAACGGTCCCTGCGATACCATTAGAAGAGTTCACAGATGTACCGCGGTCAATCTGCAGCACGTAAGCCGTATAAGGGACAGGGAAGCGGTATTAGACGACGGAAGTGTCATTGGTATCAGCAGATCCTACTATCAGGATTTTAAGAACGAGCTCTACGAATATGTAAGAAAGTCGGCAAGATAAGTATGGTGTTATCTGCTTCCTTAGCTGTCATCTTTGCTGTTGGTGCCGCATATATCCTTTGGCGCTATGTGTACGGGAGCAGAAGTATCATATCTCTTGTGCTAAGTCTTTTTTCTTCGCTTCTTATATCAGCAGATCTTTATCTGGCTCTGCGGGTATTGGCTGATTACGGAGACAGGAGATTTCTCTTATCTTTTCTGATGCCGGTAAGTTCATTATCCTGTTTGTTCCTGCTTATCCCGCCTTTTGTCCGCAGCAGGTCGCGGGAACCTATGGTACCTGAGACATACGTGCTCGTAGAGTCTTTTCTTTTTATCACGATTCTTAACAGCATCTGCATCAGTATCTTCAGGTTCGAGCCTTCGTTATATGCGTCACTTTGCTATCTTGCATCAGGTCTTCTGTGTCTTATGATCGCAGTCTATACGCCCTATGTATCGGTCGGAAGGCACAATGCGGAGATGCGACGGATAGATGAGAAGATAACCGCAGCTCAGAATGCTCAGTACGAAGCTGTCATGAAGAGCAACTTCGAGCTCAGACGTATAAGGCACGACATGAAGAATCATCTTCTTGCTATAAGGAATATGGCAGAGAAGACTTCCAATCCGGAACTTATCGGTTATGTGGATTCTATCCTTGGTGAGATCTCTTCCGCGACGGTGCCTTACAGGACGGGAAATGATATTGCAGATGCGATAATCGCGGATAAGACCGCCAAAGCGAATAAGAGGGGATTAGATCTTAAGGTATCAGGCGATATGGCAGGCGCCAAGATCGAAGCGAACGACATCGTTACCATCCTTGCAAATCTCCTGGATAATGCCATCGAGGCCGTATGCCGTTTGTACGGGACAGAGCTTTCTTCCGAGCAGAAGACGATAGAACTGGAGCTTAGAAAGAATGCCAATTTTCTTTATATCATCGAGAAGAACATAAGCGGCGATAAGATAGACAAGGGGATAATACGCTCTTCCAAGGATTCCCCGGATCACGGCTTCGGGGTATTTAATATCAGAAAGACCGTGAAGAAGTACGGCGGTGAGTTCGATATCTCATGTGAGAGCATCGAGGGAGCTTCGCTGTACATTGTAGAAGTCGAAGTGATACTTCCGATGAATCGTTAAGTAAGCGGCGTGTAACCGCACTGCCTTATAAGTTCTGCTCCCTCATCCGAGAGAAGAAAGTCTACGACTGTCTGCACATTGGGATTGTCATTATCAGCTCTGTAGACGATATAGAACTGTGCAACGAGCGGGTAGGATCCGTTCCGGATATTCTCGATAGTAGGCGATACTCCGTTGATATCGAGCATCCTTACATTGGGGTTAGATACCATGCCGCTTAAGTAGAAACGGAATGAATAGCCAAGGCCGGGACCGAAGACGGATTCGGGTCTTCTTGGGGCTATTGGAGTATCTCCCATAAAGGCATCCATCATGGTCTGTGATCCGCTTCCGGGAACTCTGGTTAATGCATTGATCGGAAGGTTAGGTCCGCCTATCTCGCTCCAGTTCGTGATATCTCCCGCATAGATGCTCCTTATCTGATCCGTGGTAAGATCAGTAACGGGATTTTGGATATTAACAAAGAATACGAATGCTTCGTATCCTACGGGAACGAGGACAAGATCTACGCCCTGTTCCTCAGCGTACTGCATCTGCTCTGCGGAAGGATGAGCGGTGAAGAAGATATCGGCGCTTCCGTCTACTACGGCATTAAAACCTCTTATGGTATTCCTGTAGCGCATGGCGCTTCCTTCAGCGAAGTTCTCTCCGTAGAGATTATCGTCATCGAATGCTCCGCCTTCGTATGTGACGCATCCTTCGGGGTAGATATTCTCTATAACTGAAGCGTAGACGGGAACTAATGCCGCGGCTCCGTCCAATACGGGAAGATCACCTTCCAGCATGATGTCGGTATCTACATGGGCGAGGTATGAATCCTCCTCATATGGCAGATACTTGGAGACATCTATCATGCGGTACTGGGAAGTCGTGCCGAAGTTTGCGGAGCACTTCCTGGTTATGTTATACCAGATGCCGTAGTTGACTGTTGCAAAGGCTAACAGGATCGCAGTTACGGACAGTATTCGCGATATCTTCATTACCATATCTCCTTTGCGATATATGAGATTATGGATGAATTACGATATGCTCGTACGGCATAGACCATGTGTGCTAATGTAAATAACATCAGCACGGCTATAAGTATCGCAAGGAATCGCTTGAAGTTCTTATCGGACACAAAGATCACCTTCTTACATCAGTGTCATGGTGGATCCTGCAAGAACGAACAGGAAGATCCAAACGGGGAGCGTGAAGAGTAAGATAAGACTCACGATCTTAACTGCCTTTGTAAGACCTTTTGAAGGGTTCTTTCTCTTAATAAGCCATATTATCCCGAGGATCACCCACACAGGTACACCGACAAGAACTGCGATATAAGCAAAAAGAAATGCTATGAACACCAGAGATTTAAATAAACTATAGATCATAAGACTGTCTCCTTCAGGATCAGACATCTGTCTGATCACTTCATTACATCCATATTATAGTGTAAAAATACACCAAAAAGGTATTAAGAAATATTAAAGATTCAATATTACCCGCAACAAATATGCATCATTATAATCCTTATCTGCGTCCTGTATAATCATTAAGTAGGAAACTTGTATTTGCTCCAAGGAGGTTCGACATGGATAATTTTACGTTCTATTCCCCCACTTATTTTGTATTCGGTAAGGATACTGAATCACAGGCAGGAGAGCTCGTTAAGAAGTTCGGCGGCTCTAAGGTCCTTATTCATTACGGCGGAGGAAGCGTTGTCCGCTCCGGCCTTCTTGACAGGGTAAAGTCTTCTCTTAGCGCTTCCGGCATATCCTTTGTCGAGCTTGGCGGCGTTAAGCCTAATCCCAGGTCCGGACTCGTATACGAAGGCATTGATCTTTGCCGCAAGGAGAATGTGGACTTTATACTTGCAGTAGGCGGAGGGTCCACTATCGATTCTTCCAAGGCTATCGCAGCGGGAACCTTATATGACGGTGACTTCTGGGATCTTTACAGCGGCACTCCCATTACAGCGGCTCTTCCGGTAGGTACCGTGCTTACCATTGCCGCAGCGGGAAGTGAGGGAAGCCCCAATACAGTCATTACCAAGGAAGAAGGAATGATCAAGAGAGGATCCGGTTCTGATCTTCTTCGTCCTAAGTTCAGTATCTTAAACCCCGCACTTACGCAGACACTGCCTCCTTATCAGACAGCTGCAGGTGCTACGGATATCATGGCGCATCTTTATGAGAGATATCTTACGAATACAAAGGAAGTAGAGGTCACTGATCGTCTCATAGAAGCACTTCTCCTTACGATGAAGAAGGAAACTCCCCGTGTCATAGCTGATCCTGATAACTACGATGCCAGAGCTAATATCATGTGGGCCGGCATGATGGCTCACAATAATTCCTGCGGTGTAGGAAGATCCCAGGACTGGACGTCTCACGGTATAGAGCACGAGCTCTCTGCTCTGTACGACTGTGCTCACGGAGCAGGACTTGCGGTAACGATGCCTGCGAACTTCAGATATGTCGTAGATCACGATGTAATGAGATTTGCCCAGGTAGCCGTAAGGGTATGGGGATGCCAGATGGATTTTACTGATCCCAAGAAGACCGCTCTTGAAGGCATCGATAAGCTTCAGGAGTTCCTTATATCCATAGGAATGCCTTCGACTCTCGAAGAGGTGGGAGGCTCAAAGGAAGATATCCCAAAGCTCGTTCAGATGCTTACTCACGTTAACGGTAATAACGGTACGATCTCTGGCTTTACGACCCTTGACGAGGAAGACTGTACTGCCATCTACGAGAGCATGCTTCGAAAGTAAGCTTCATCACCGCTCTGCAAAGAATATGACCGCGTCTTCGGGCGCGGTCTTTGTGTTTGTGGGGTAGTATTGTGAGATTCCTCACATAAAGGCTTGACGCTTTAGTTGATATAATCTTAATAGGAGGTTCGCAGTATGTTCGAGTGGATAAGCGCCAACATAGGCAATATCGTTGCTGTTGCTGTTCTATTGCTGATATTGGCATTTGCCATAAGGAGCATGCTTCGTAAGAAGAACTCCTGCAGCTGCGGGTGCAGTGCCTGCCCTGTGGCGGATACATGCCACAAAGAAGAAAAGCGTTAGTGGAGGGATAGATGGAAAAGAGAATATTTGACATATTGAAGGATAACCTTAAAAATAGTTACAGTCCTTATTCGGATTATCCGGTAAGTGCCGCTGTAGTGACCAAGGATGACGAGGTCTTTACGGGAGTCAATATCGAGAATGCGTCCTACGGTGCTACAATATGCGCGGAGAGAACAGCAATATTCAAGGCTGTATCCGCAGGTAAGCGCAAGGGCGACCTTACGGCTCTGTATGTCATGGTAGGTTCCGGCAAGGTCGGGATGCCGTGCTTTATGTGCAGGCAGGTCATATCGGAGTTCTTAGATAGGGACGCTCTCGTAGTGTGCTTTTCGACGGAAGGTCAGAGGGAGGAATACAAGGTCGGAGACCTTTGCCCCTATCCTTTCACGAGTGAAGATCTTTTTTGAGATCTTATGCAACCTGCGGTCTGAGCTTTACGTCTATAGTGTTGAAAGGAGCAGATGGTGGAAGATACCGAGATCATAAAGCTGTACTGGGATCGCAATGAAGATGCCATAGCACAGACTCAGATCAAATACGAACGATATATCTTTAAGATAGCTTATAACATCCTGTATTCGGAAGAAGACAGCTATGAGACAGCGAACGACACGTATCTTCATGCGTGGAATTCCATTCCGCCTCATAAGCCCGATATATTGTCGGCATTTCTTGCAAAGATAGCAAGAAGGCTGGCTATCGACCTCTACCGCAAGAAGAACGCTGATAAGCGAGGCGGTGGCGAATGCGAGATGTCTCTTCAGGAACTTGCCGAGAGCGGATTTGAGCCCGGCAGGAGCATGGAGAACGAGAGTGAATATCAGGAGCTCGGTAAAGCTATCAGCAGCTTCCTTCGTACGGTATCGGAAGAGATGCGCACAGTCTTTGTAAGACGCTACTTCAACTGTGACTCTCTTAAGGATATCTGCAAAATGACCGGATTCTCTGAATCAAAGGTCAAGAGCATGCTGTTCCGTACAAGGAACGGCCTGTCTGAATATTTGAGAAAGGAGGGGTATGAAGTATGAAGAACGAAGATCTGTTCTACGCGATGAACTTTCTTGACGAAGATCTTATAGAAGAGGCGAAGAAGCTTGGTGATAAGGCGGTCGTTTCTTCGATCGAGCCTAAGAAGAAAGCACGTAACAAAGCGAAGATCATGCCCCTTGTAGCATCCTGGGCTGCTGCCGCAGCAGTATTAGTGATTGGTGGTATCATCCTATTCTCGGCTCATGCCGCTTCATCTGACAACACCAAGAGCATGAATTCCGGCTCTCGCGTAAGACGTGAGGAGTCCGCCGCAAATGCCGGGGAAGAAAGAGCGGAAGCTGTAGGCGTGGATAACCTTGGAGGCGGTACGGATTCGTGGAGTACTACAGTCGCAGATAACGGTTCGGACTCATATTATGCCGATGATCCCGTAGAAGGCATCGACGGCGATGATCTGATCTACGATGCTTCCCTGGATATCTTCGACGAACCTGTATACTTTACTGTCAATGATATGAGATTCGTATTCGTCGATGAGCTTGATGCTGACGAAGCAGAAGGCCGAAGAGGAGAGCAGATCGGTATCACATCTGAATGCGATAATCATGAGTATGACGGTCTTGAGGTATACGAGGATACAACTAACGAGGATATGGTAATGGTATATTTCCCTGACGAGGGAGTATACGGCATTGCATTTGTAGCGGAACGATGATATACAGACCTGATTATTACGACGAATTCAGATGTACTGCCGATAAGTGCAGGAATACATGTTGTGCACAGTGGGAGATAGACGTTGATTCTGTCTCCCTTGAGCGCTTTAGTGAGCATCCTGACATAATGGAGCATATCTCGGACGGCTGCATAGTCTTAAAGGAAGACGGCAACTGCCCTTTCCTTAACGAGCAGGGACTTTGCAAGATGATCCTAAAGTACGGAGAAGATATGCTCTGCGATGTATGTACGGATCATCCCAGGTTCATAAGCGAAGTAGATGACGACGAGTATATAGGAGTCGGAATCTCCTGTGAGGCAGCCTGCGATCTTATCCTTAACAGGGAGGAACAGTTCTGTCTGATCCCTCCTAAGCAGATGCCCTTGATCGACAGGGTATTTGAGTCAGAGGTCTTAACGGATCTTCTTAACGGCCTCTCTCCAGATGAGTGCTCTTCCAAGGAACATGCAGAGCTTCTTCTTACATTCGAAATATTGGAGCCTATGTGGAAAGAAATGCTTCAAATGCTCCTGCAAAAAACTGTATCTGCAGAAGAAAGAGATTCTTATATTGATTCTGAGCCAATGAAGTTCAAGAACCTTATAGGGTATTTCCTTTACAGGCACGATAATGACTTCTACCTGGCGGCAACAAGTGCAAGGATAATAGCGGAGCTTACAATAGCTAACAACATGAGTCTTGAGGACGTGGCACGTATGTATTCCGCTGAGATAGAATATTCAGATATCAACTGTGATCTGCTGTAAACAGTTGTTGAATCTGCCAAGACTGCCTTATATTGACTTTAATCTATCGATTTGGTAATTTTGTTAGCGAAAGCAGATGCGGGCATATCCCGTACTGATGATAACAGCATGAACGGTGTCTTCGGCACCGTTTTTTTATGCCTTGAAAACATTAAATGATATAATCGTTATATGCGCAGAACGATAGATATAAACGGGGATATTATCGAGTATGAGCTGACACGTAAGAGAGTCAGGAACCTTAACTTGCGCATCAGGCACGACGGTACTGTCACTGTGTCCGCCCCCACGAGAGTAACTCTTTCTGAGATCGACTCTTTCTTGAAGGAGAAGAGCGACTTCCTCCTTAAGGCTCTGGATAAAGTCAATGAAAGGATAACAAGAGCCGCCAGACCCGTAACATATTCCGACGAAGAACCGGTAAACGTATTCGGGGAGAGATGTACGATAGTTGTCGTACCTTCCCGTAAGAATAAAGTGGAATTTCTCTATCCGTATGTATATCTCTATGTGAAGGACCCAGATGACATAAAGGTACGTCAAAGGACATATGAGAAATGGAAGAGGGAAAGAATAAGAGCTGACATCCTTGAGATGTGTGAATACTACTACCCCAAGTTCGAAGCAAGAGGCGTAGATTATCCGAAGGATATAAAGTTCCGTGCCATGTCATCCAAGTGGGGATGCTGCAGGCCGGGAGAAGGTACGCTTACTTTTAACTACAATCTCTTTGAAGTGCCGAAGGAGTGCACGGCCTATGTTGTCGTTCACGAATTCGCACACTTTCTGGAAGCTAACCATTCCCAAAGATTCTACAGGGAAGTCGAGCGCGTGATGCCCGACTATAAGCAAAGGAGGAAACTTCTTAATGAGTACTGACAAGATCACTATGTGGGAGCATAAGCTCCTGGATCTGGGCCTTAGAAATCAGCTTATCAACATGCGTCTTACCAAGAAGACCGTTCCCGTATTCGTTCCATCGCTTCACGATCTGGAAGATGCTCTGTGGAGCGGAGAGGAATTCACTGTCGTATCAGGTAAGAACGATGAGCAGGTGAATGAAGATGAGGAGAATAAGTCCGAGCAGAAGGAAGTCCCTTCGATCCCCCGTAAGGAATTCGGCATCGAAGATATGCACGACATAAGTGCATTCGAAGAATTAATCAAGGAAAAGCTCAATGAGCATAAGCTCATATCCCCCATAACGCAGAATGACCTGGATGACAGGATCAAGACGCTCTACAGGAGCTATAAATCCTCTCTGGAAGAGAACGGAGCAAATACACTTTATATCGCTATGGGACTTCTCAAGTGGTACGAAGAGGAAGATAAGTCAAAGGCTCACTATGCGCCCCTTATAATGGTTCCTATCGAAGTAATAAGAAAGTCCCTTGCGCTTGGCTATAAGATAAAGCGAAGAGAAGAAGACGAGTCGATGTTCAATATCTCCATCACGGAGAAACTCAAGGCCGAGTTTGATATCAGGATCGAAGGACTTGATGAGATTCCGGAAGATACAAAGGGTATCGATGTCAACAAGGTATTTTCCATAATTAAGGAAGCTATCGCCGTAAAGCCCGGATGGGAAGTATTAGAGTCATCCTACATAGGTGTCTTCTCATTTACTCAGTTCGTTATGTGGAACGATCTTCGAAAGAGAAGAGATGACCTTCAAAAGAATAAAATCGTCAGAGCTTTGATAGACGGTACTTACGACCTGAGCGGAAGAGAAGGTAAGACTGAATCCGAACATCCGGATGATACCTTTGCACTTACGCCTCTCCCTGCGGATGCGTCACAGCTCAAAGCCATAAATGCCGCATTTGAAGGAGAGAGCTTTGTCCTTCACGGTCCTCCGGGAACCGGTAAGTCACAGACCATCACTTCCATGATCGCCAACTGCCTCTATTCGGGTAAGACAGTGCTCTTTGCTTCTGAGAAGAAGGCTGCGCTGGAAGTCGTATATAACAGATTATCCAAGATCGGACTTGCTCCGTTCTGTCTTGAACTTCATTCAAATAGGGCAAAGAAGAGCGATGTGCTCTCACAGCTGGATAATGTCTTAAAGATCAAGGAAACATACTCCGATAAGGAGTTTACAGATAAGAGAAAAGAGCTTAATGAGAAGAAAGAGGCCCTTGATAAGTATGTTAAAGAGCTTCATGACCCGAGGAAAGAAACATGTGATTGTTCTTTATTCGAACTTATCAGTATCTATGAGAGTACGAAGGATGCACCGGAGATACCTCCGTTCGGAAATAAAGTCATCGAAGTCCTCAAGTTGTCAGACATAAGGAATATTAAGAATGAACTTACGGAATTTGCCTTTGCTTCAAGGGAGTATAAGGCAAGCGGAGCAGATAAGCTTTCGTTTGTAAGGAACGATTCCTACTCCATGAGCATGAGAGATTCTATCCCTGCATCGGCACAGGAATATAAGAATGCTCTTTTGGAACTTCAGTCTGTATCAGGAGATAAGGATATTCCTGCTATTATCAGGGAATGCGAAGCATATAAGGAAGGTCAGGAGACTGCAAAAGTCAGAGATCAGATCCTTCTTTCCTGGGACAAGGACTTCCTGGAAGAAGACCCGCGTCTTCTCATAAAGGAATACAAGGAAGCAGAAGCAAAGTGGGCACTTTTTAAGACTCTTTCCATGAATTCCGTCTATAAGAAGGTGGCGGTATACGACAAGAATAAGGATAAGAAAGCATCTCTTATGGATGAACTTGAGAGGCTTCGCGAATATAAGGAAAGAGCATCCGAGCATCCGATCATTGAGGAAAGAACGCTATGGGATGCTTATTCTAAAGTGCTGTCCGTAAGAGAGGGCCTTAGTGCTATGGCAGGTCTTCCCGAGATGAGGAATATAGACCTTGAGATAACGTACTGCGATGCTTTGATAGAGAACAGCGATCTTATCAAGCCCAGGATGCAGTATAACAAGGCAGCATCGACTCTTAAGGGGCTTGGTGCGGTCAATCTTGTTGACGCATATGACAAGGGGATGGTCACGGAAGAGAATATGGCAGATGCTCTTGAGAAAGCCTATTCTCATCAGCTCATCATGAAGATAGTAGATGAAAGCAGTGTGCTTTCCGAGTTCTCCGGAAATATCTTCGAGGGAAGGATAAAGCTGTTCAAGGAATTAAACGAAGAATTTATAGAACTTACCAAGAAAGAGATATATCTGAAGCTTGCAAATTCTATTCCGGACTTCTCATTGAACAGTCCCGATAACGGCGAATATTCTAAGCTCAAGAAAGCTATCAGCGGTAATGCCAGAGGTACGAGTCTTCGAAAGCTATTCTCTCAGATACCCAACATCCTCAGAAGAGTGTGCCCCTGTATGCTCATGAGTCCCATATCGGTCGCGCAGTATCTTGAGCTTGATGATTTTAAGTTCGATATGATCATCTTCGATGAGGCTTCCCAGCTTCCGACATGTAAGGCAGTAGGAGTCCTGGCCAGGGGAGATGATGCGGTCATCGTAGGTGACCCCAAGCAGATGCCTCCTACGTCATTCTTCATGTCTGAATATATAGATGAAGAGAATATCGAGAATGAAGACCTTGAGAGCATCCTCGATGACTGTCTTGCGGTTAACATGCCTTCGAAGTATTTAAGGTGGCATTACAGATCCAGACATGAGAGCCTTATCGACTTCAGTAATAAGGCATTCTACGAGAATCGTCTCTATACATTTCCGTCGGCTAACGACCTTCAGAGCAAGGTTACTCTAGTGCCCGTAGACGGAATCTTCGACAGGGGTAATACAAGGACTAATCAGAAGGAAGCCGAGGCTGTTATCGAAGAGATCGTAAGAAGGTTCAAAGATCCCGTATTGAAGAAACAGTCCATAGGTGTAGTTACATTCAATATCAATCAGCAGAACAAGATAGACGATATGCTCCAGGAAGAGTGCAAGAAGGTTGAAGGTCTTGAGAGCTGGGTCTACGGTTCCGAAGAGCCGCTGTTTATCAAGAACCTGGAGAACGTTCAGGGTGATGAGCGTGATGTTATATTATTCTCCGTTGCTTACGGTAAGGATGAGACGGGTAATGTCTACATGAACTTCGGTCCTCTTAATCTTGAAGGCGGCTGGAGAAGGCTCAATGTAGCAGTAACCAGAGCAAGATGTGAGATGAAGGTATTCTCAACGCTCGCTCCCGAACAGATAAAGATAACGTCTTCCACTTCAAGAGGTGTACAGGCCATGAGAAGGTTCCTGGAGTATGCTTCAGGATCTGAGGTGTGGGCACAGGGATTGGAAGATACTTATGAGTCCGGCGGAAATAATGTAGCCGGTAATCTCAGGAAGGTATATGACGGCGTAGCAGACAGCCTGGAAGATGGTCTTAGGAAGAACGGCTATACCTGCAGGAGAGATATAGGCAAGTCAGGTTTTAAGGTCGATATAGGTGTTGTCGATAAGGATAACGAAGGCGAATACTGCGCAGGTATCCTTATTGACGGTGATGCTTATCATGCTGCCGAGACTACAAGAGACCGTGAGGTCGCTCAGATCAGCGTGCTTGAAGGTCTCGGATGGAAGGTGATAAGAGTCTGGTCATTAGACTGGCTCGAAGATCCCGAGAAGACGCTCGAGAAGGTGATCACATTTATCAATACGCCTAAAGCTGAACCTGCACCTCAAGAGGAGACAGAAGAACCTGCAGCAGATGATGCTGCTGTATCGGAATCTGAGCCTGAGATACCTGTAACGGAAGCTGTGGATGACACCTCGAGCACTGACGATGAGCTTATCCTTTACAAAGTCGCGACCATACCCGTTGAGGATATGTCTGTTGGTGACCTCTCGGATCCTAAAATGGCATCTAAGGTGCAGGAGAAGATATGGCGTATCGTTGAACAGGAAGCTCCTATCAGCAACGATCTTCTTGCAAGAAGACTTGCCACTTCCTGCGGCAACATGAAGCTTACAGCTAAGGTGAAGGAGAGAACGGGGTACCATTGCCGTTATGCAAAGATCATAAGTACGACATACGGCGATACTACTTTCTGGTGGAATCAGGATCAGGATCCGTCAACTTATTCCAAGATCAGGGTCGCAGGTGATGCCGCTACAAGAAGAGCCGCTTCCGATATCCCCTTTGAGGAAGCCATGAATGCAGTAGTATATGTTGTGCGTGCAGGAGTAGGTGTTCCTAAGGAGAGCATTGCCAAGGATTGTGCAAAGCTCATGGGTTATTCAAGGACCAACGCTGATCTTATCGCGTTGTTTGAAGCTGCTCTTACCGAATGTATGAGCAAAGATATACTTAAGGAAGGTCCGGGCGGCAATATAGTCGTCTCTTGATAGTCATGAATACAGAAGAGTTCTTAAAGCAGGAAAGCGCTAAGCCTTACTATAACGATCTTATGCGCTTCGTAGAAGAAGAGTATGAGAAGGGTGAGGTGTTTCCTCCTAAGGAGAAGATATTCCGTTCTCTTGAACTTACTCCTATTGATTCGGTGAAGTGCGTTATATTGGGGCAGGATCCGTATCACGATGTAGGGCAGGCACACGGCCTGGCATTCTCCGTTAATCCGGGCGTCAAGATACCTCCGTCCCTTCAGAATATCTACAAGGAACTTCACGATGAACTTGGGACATATATCCCGGATAACGGCTTTCTGGAGAAGTGGGCTAAGCAGGGAGTACTCCTTCTTAATACGGTACTTACCGTTCGTGCGCACGAAGCGAATTCACATAAGGGCAAGGGATGGGAAGAGTTTACCGACAGCGTTATAAGCGAAGTAAATAAGCTTGATACTCCCGTAGTATTCATGTTGTGGGGCAAGCCTGCGCAGAGCAAGAAGAAGCTCCTTACAAATCCCAATCATCTCGTGCTGGAGACAGTGCATCCTTCTCCTTTGTCTGTTTACAGAGGTTTCTGGGGATGCGGGCATTTCGCTAAGTGTAATGAATTCCTTGAAGCTAACGGTGAGACTCCCATAGACTGGCAGATAGAGAATATCCAGAGAAGCTTATTCTGACTTTTTCCCGAGCTTTCTGTAGACGGTAAAGTACATCGTAAAGAAGCTTGCGGAGCCGCCTATGATGTTGGATATGGGCTCAGCCCAGAAGACGCCGCTTATGGGGTCTGACAGATACAAAGGAAGTATCAGGGTCAGGGGGATGACCAGCAGAGCTTTACGAAGGAGCGAGAAGAAGATAGCCTGAGGAGCCTTGCCCAGGGACATGAAGGTAGACTGTCCGGCAAACTGCAGTGACATAAAGACATAAGCCATAAAGAAGATATGAAGGTAGGGGACAGCCAGCGCATTGGCATCTGCGTCCTTGCTGAAAAGACTTATGAAGAATCCCGGGAAGAGGAATATTATGAGCCAGGCAAAGGCTGTGTAGATAAAGCCGAATACGGCCATGGTCCTGATGCCTTTCTTGACCCTGTCGTATTTCCTGGCGCCGTAGTTGAAGCCGATGACGGGCTGAGCACCTGAAGTGATGCCGTTTACGGCTACGCTCATGACGGATCTTACCGAGCTTATTATGGCCATGATCATGATGTAGGTATCGCTCTGATCCTTGCCGTACCTTCTAAGAGTCCTGTTGCATACTATCTGCGTAGCGGCATTGGTGATCTCCATAACAAATCCCGTGAAGCCTATGGTGACGATCTTTCTGCAGACTGAGGGGCTGAATGCGTGATCCTTGTCGCGAAGAGATATCAAGGCTTTCTTTCCCGTAAGGAAGATAAGGACCCATATACATGATGCGAGCTGCGATATTATGGTGGCGGTAGCGGCGCCTCTTATTCCCATGCCGAATACGAATATGAACAGAGGGTCAAGGAGCATATTAAGGAAAGCTCCCGACAATACCGTTACCATAGCCGTCTTAGGAAATCCCTGGGCGGTTATGTAGAAGTTAAGGCCTGTGGCCAGCATGGTAAATAATGTTCCAAGAAGATATATATGAAGATAGGAAGCGGCATAAGGATAGGATTCGTCAGAAGCTCCCAGAGCATAAAGAAGGGGCTTCATGAAGATATATCCGGATACCGTGAGTATCAGTGCCGCGAATACCAGCATGAGAAAGGAGTTGTAGAGGATATCGGAGGCTTTCTTATCGTTGCCTTCACCTCTCGAAATGGAGAACAGCGGCGCGCCGCCCTGACCGAATAAAAGGGTGAATGCGGATATTATGGACACAACGGGAAAGGTAAGTCCGAGCCCAGTAAGAGGGAGCGAACCTTCACCCGGGATATGACCTATATAGATCCTGTCCGTGATGCTGTATACAAGCTGTGCCAGCTGGGACGCCGTTAGAGGGAGTGCCTGCTTGGTTATAAGAAGCGCTACCGAACCCTTACCGAAATCTCCGTTCTTTCCTGATGCCTTACTGTTACTCATGAGAACAAGTTTACATCAAGAAACGGTATTTGGTTCAGCTGATGATGTTGACATTGTGCACTAATATTCTTAAAATGAGAAACGTTCTCAAAATATCGGCTGCTTTGCGTGATACGCGGCTGTCGAGGTAAGGCTTAATGTTTTGAATCGGAGAATAATATGAAAAAGATAATCTCAACACTTGTTGCAACAACGATGCTCGTCGGTTCCTTATGCGCATGCGGCAAGACCGATGCAGCTGACGGTAAGAAAAAGATAGTAACTACCATCTTCCCCGAATATGACTGGGTAATGAACATACTCGGCGATAAGGCGGATCAGTTCGAAGTAACGCTCCTGATGGACAGCGGAACGGACCTTCACAGCTACCAGCCTTCAGTTGCCGATCTGGCTAACATATCCGAGTGTGATCTTTTTATCTATGTCGGAGGCGAATCTGACGAATGGGCAGAGGATGCGGTATCTCAGGCTGCCAATAAGGACATGGAGGTCATCAACCTCATGGATGTCCTTGGAAGCAGTGCTGTCGAGGAAGAACTCGTAGAGGGCATGGAAGGCGAAGAAGAGGAAGATGAGGGCGAAGAGGAAGAAGGTCCCGAGTACGACGAGCACGTATGGCTCTCTCTTCGTAATGCATCTGTACTCTGCGAAGCGATCGAGGATTCCATCAGCAAGATCGATCCCGATAATAAGGCCTCTTATGAAGCTAATCTTGACAGCTACAACAGCAAGCTTTCTGATCTTGATGCAAGATACGAAGAAGTCGTAGCGTCAGCTCAGAGAGATACTCTTCTCTTCGGAGACAGATTCCCTTTCAGATATCTCATTGAAGATTATGATCTTAATTACTATGCAGCTTTCCTTGGATGTTCCGCAGAAAGTGAAGCCAGCTTTGATACCATCGTATTCCTGGCAGGTAAGGTCGATGAGCTCGAGCTTGATTCCATCATGGTCATCGAAGGCAATAATGATGATATAGCTCAGGCCATCAAGGATAATACGCAGTCCAAGGATCAGGAGATATTGGTACTTGATTCCATGCAGTCTGTTACTGCCGCGGATATCGAGGCAGGTGCTGATTATCTTACGATAATGACCGAAAACCTGGAAGTTCTGGAAGCAGCTCTTAACTGATAGTGATATAATCTAACCGTCGCACCGGTATGGTGCGGCGGTATTTTCTATATAAGGGTAACGGATATGAATAAGAAAATCAGGATAGCGGCAGTTGTCGTTATATCATCCATTTTATTTGGATCCTGCGCAGCTAACGGCGCCGGTGGTCATGTACAGAGTACGACAACAGGAGTTCAGGATGTTATCGCCAGCAGGGTGGATGCAGAAGGGAACTCCGGATCATCGGAAGCAGGTCCCGATAATACGACTGATAGCAGTGCGGCAGGTCCGGTCTCTGATTCTGAATGCGATATAGACCTTACTACTATGAATTCGGATCTTGTATATGCCAATGTATTCGGTATCTTGAGTGAACCTGACGGTTTTATCGGAACTACTATCCGGATAACAGGCACGGCTGTATCTCATACGGATGAGACTACGGGTGAGACA
Organism: Oscillospiraceae bacterium; assembly: GCA_900176545.1. Classification (GTDB taxonomy): domain Bacteria; phylum Bacillota; class Clostridia; order Saccharofermentanales; family Saccharofermentanaceae; genus Saccharofermentans. The sequence goes on along the minus strand of FWXP01000001.1, from coordinate 690,762 downwards.
TATTACGCCTGCTTTATAACTGATGCTGCAGCCTGCTGTTCCTCGGGATTTGAGTATGAGCTGGCAGATGGCGGGACTTATCCTGCTGACGGTACTGAGATAACCGTTCTCGGTACATTTAATATCTACGAAGACGGCGGTGCGCGGTATGCATTGCTTGAGAATTCCGTGATCGAAGGATAACGACGGTTAAGGATTCACAAAAGGTTAATATTTTCTGATATTTACAGTGCTAGAATTGCATTATAGGAGACTTATGAGTCCGTTATGATGCAGTTACGTAAGGATATGTCAGATTGCTTCAAACACCACAGGCTGGTGCGTGTAGGTCTGCTGTCCCTTATCGGCGTCATCTTGAACCTTATAGGCTCTCATATAGCTACTGTTACGGGGCTTCCCATATTTCTTGATTCCATCGGTACTGTGCTGGTCGCAGCCGTCAGCGGAACGCTTCCCGGTATCGCAGTAGGATTCTTCACTAATATATTCAAGACAGCCACATCTGATTTCTCCTCCATATATTATGGTGTTATCAATGTACTTATCGCGATAGTGGCTTCTTTCTTCTCGAGGAAGGGATTCTTCAAGAATATAATGACGCTGTTCGCGGTAGTCCTTTCGCTTGCTCTTGTGGGAGGCGGCTTAGGTTCCGTACTTACGTGGTTCCTCTTCGGATTTGCAACAGAAGGCATATCAGCTCAGCTGGCATCTAATCTCTATACTTCATTCGAGATCCCCATGTTCGCTTCCCAGCTGCTGGCTGATTATTCCATAGACATAATAGATAAGCTCATTACAGTAGTCATAGTCTTCATCATCATAAAGATCTTCCCTGACAGGATAGAAGAACGTTTCAGGTACGACGGCTGGCAGCAAAGACCGATCCCGGATAATATCGTTACTGCCATGAGCAAGGGTGGTGTCAGGCGAATCTCGCTTAGGACCAAGATCATGCTGCTCCTGACTGTCGCATCGCTTCTTGTAGCTGTTGTAGCGGTCCTTATAGGTTATTTCCTCTTTACCAGAGCTACCAAGGAAGATCATGCTACTTTGGGAGAAGGCGTTGCCAGCCTTGCAGCATCAGTCATAGACGGTGACAGGGTAGATGACTTCATAGCATATGGCGAGGATGCAGAAGGGTATAAGGAGACGGAGGAACGCCTCTACGGTATACGTGACGGATCTCCTGATATTCAGTATGTCTATGTTTATAAGATCGAAGAAGACGGATGCCATGTCGTATTCGATCTCGATACGGGAGATGAGAAAGGGGCTGAGCCCGGTGATGTTATTCCTTTTGACGAAGGGTTCAGCGAATATATACCTGCTCTCTTAAGAGGTGAGGATATACCGTCACTCATTACTGACGATTCCTATGGCTGGCTCCTGACGGCATATTCACCCGTCTATGATTCAGATGGGAACACGGTATGTTATGCTGCCGCCGACATCTCGATGCAGCAGCTTGCTACAGAATCACATTCGTTCCTGGCTAAGCAGGTATCCCTCTTCACGGGATTCTTTATCCTTGTAATGGCTGTCGGACTCTGGCTCGCCGAATACGGCATAATATATCCCGTTAATTCCATGGCCTTTACTGCTAAGGCGTTTGCTTACGACAGTGAGGAAGTAAGAGAAGAAAATGTCGACATGATCAAGAAACTCGATATCCACACCGGTGATGAGATCGAGAACCTCTATGGCGCTTTCTCTAAGACCACCGCCGACAGTATGGAATATGTTCACGATATCCAGACTAAGACGGAGCAGATCAACAAGATGCAAACCGGACTTATCTTCGTCCTTGCGGATATGGTAGAGAACAGGGACAAGGTCACGGGAGATCACATAAAGAAGACTTCGGCCTATGTTGAACTTATCGGTAAGAAACTCAAGGAGAGAGGACTTTTTACCGATTATGTCACGGATGAATATATCGAATACTTAAGAGATTCCGCTCCGCTTCATGACGTAGGTAAGATAACCATAACAGATCTGATCCTCAACAAGGATGGCAAGCTCACGGATGAGGAATATGCCATCATGAAGAGCCATACTACCGCGGGAAGAAAGGTCATAGAGCAGGTAATGGAGAAGGTGCCTGATTCCCAGTACCTGAGGATGGCTGCCAATATGGCTAACTTCCACCATGAGAGGTGGGACGGCAAGGGCTACCCTGAAGGCAGGAAAGGTGACGAGATACCTCTTTCTGCAAGGATAATGACCATAGCTGATGTCTTCGATGCTCTCGTATCAAGACGAAGCTACAAGAAGCCTTTTACATTCGATCAGGCCATGAAGATGATCGAAGAAGGTGCGGGTACCCAGTTTGATCCCGTTATAGCCAAGATATTTATAGAATCAAGAGAAGACGTAAAGAAGATCGCAGACGATTTCTACGAGGATTGACGGCAGTCTTATCTATTGTTAGAATCAGGAAAAATACAAGAAAGGGTGCAAGACGATGATCTGGAAGACAGAGAATATACAGCTTATGTTCGGTTCTGATAATGCTTCCGACAGGGTCAGTGCGCCCTTTTTCGGAAAATAAACTATAATTCTTCATTCTGAAAAAGACGTTCTGACTCCTTAAGATCCACATGATCGGAAGGAGTTTTTATATGGAACAAATAAAGAAACAGCTTCGAAGGTTATATGCATATAACCTTCTGGGCAACTTATCGATAGCGGGAGCTGCATGGGTGCTACTGCTTATATCACAGGGATTTACAATATTCGAAGTAGGCCTGTTCGAGACCGTATTTCATGCGGTAAGTCTTATGGCGGAGATCCCTTCGGGGATGTTCGCGGATGTATTCGGCAGGAAGAAAAGTCTTCTCCTGTCATGCATATGCTCGATAATATCATCTCTTGTAAGGATATTGTTCGTGAGTTTTCCGGGAGTGTGCATTTCGATTGCATTCTCGGCTCTTACATATAACTTTGCCAGCGGTTCTGATTCCGCTATCGCTTACGATACTTTGCTGGAGCATGGCAAGAAGGATATGTACGACGGATATATATCCAAACAGACGATGATCTACAGGGTAGCAAACGGAGCGGCGACTCTTGCAGCAGGCCTTGCCGTAATGCTTGGTAATACGAAAGCGCAGATGATAAGTATAGGCATAAGTCTTGTTCAGATTGTTATAGTGTCAGGTCTTATGGAGAATAAGGTCATAACCGAGAATAAGGATAAGACACTTATAAGCAAGGTGCGTGAATGCAATAAGGAAAGCTTCGGATTCCTGAAAGGGAACAGGAAGGTGGCAGGACTTATATTCCGCAATGCTCTTGTGGGGGCAGTGGACGTATTGCTCTTATTCTTCCTTCAGGCTAAGCTTCCGCTGGCAGGTGTCAAGGATTGGGTCCTGGGACCTTTACTGTTTGTTATGTCGATCGGAGGCATAGTCGGAGCGGCATTATCTGTGAAGGTCAAGTCATGGCCCGTAAAGAGGATATTCTTCCTGTCCTTTGCGATAGTTACTATGGGCTTTATGGCAAACTTTACAGGGATTGCCTGGATCATGACGGCAGGCGGCTTTATGGCGGCATTCGCGGACGATCTTATACAGATAAGATCAGATGTGGAGCTCAACAGTCTTGTTCCACCTGCGCAGAGAGCTACGCTCATATCAGTTAATTCCTGGTGTTTCTCGGTCGTAATGATCGTCATGTCACCATTGGCAGGCGTCATATTCTCTCTTTGATGTATAATCAAGATGGAAGGAGGGAAGATGTATGGAAAAAGACGGATTTAAGGGAGGTTTTCATCCTCTGTATCTGTGGGGGATCATCTGTGTCGTATTGTCGTATATAGGGCCGTTCCTTACATATAAGCTCGTAAATATCCAGGAGATACCATTAACGGTAGGTCTGTTCGGGCCGTTCCTGATACCTTTGTTGCTTCCGGTGATAAATACAGTTATCGCGATAGCTCTCCGTAATAAGGTTCACCGCTATTACTTCCTTAATACGGCGATGCTCATGAAGTATATGCTGATCCCTTATCACATCGTCGCATATTGTCTGATGTTCATCTTTGCCATGGGAAATGTACTTTTGCTGGTGCTTATAATGTTCAGTGGCTTTATCATGGCTCTTGGAGTAGGCATAACGGACTGGCTCGTTATGGCTGAATCGATCCCGTTCATGTTCGTGTTCCTTAAGGACAGTTCCATGGGATCATTGAACAAGAAGAGCTATGTGACCGTCATGAGAGTCCTTCAGTTCTTCCCGGTAGTAAGCCTCGTATCTTCAATGGTCGCAGCTCTCAAGGAGAAGAGATGCATCATCCTGACCATAGTAGCCGCTGCTATTGCGATACTGACAGTAATAGCGATCATCCTGTTGATCATCCTTGGCGTAGCCGGAGCAATAATATCCAACATGGGTTGACATAAAGAGAACTACAAAGCCCTCTGCACGGATGCAGAGGGCTTTATAGTTCAGATCGCTATCGCAGGTCCCGTAGCGATCTATCAAAGGTATTGGTCATGAGTTCTCTTCGTTCTTTCTTACTACGAATATCATTGTTGCAGCTCCTGCTATTAAGAGGATAGCAATACCGATGGGAGCTGTTGAGCTTACCTGATTCTCACCTGTGCTTGCTGCGCCGGTTGCAGCTGCCGTAGTCTCTGTTGTCGCAACCGTAGTCTCTGTTGTTGCAACCGTTGTCTCAACGACCTGTGCTGCGATAGTGAATGTAGTTGTTACGGAAGATCCGTCATCGAACATGATCTCGAGAGTATGCTGACCATCGGCAAGTGTAGCGAGATAAGCGGGTGTCAGAGTTACTATTACGCTTCCGCTTACTGCATCGTAGTTGCTATCGCCGAGAGTGTTATTGTCAACTTTAACTCCTGTGAAGTGATCAAATGTTGCTTCGCCGTTATTTGTTCTTACTGCTCTGAATACAAGACCTTCGCTTCCGCCTCTTGTCCAGGAACCTTCACCGCCTTCAGTCAAAGTGTATTCGTAAGGAATCCACTGAGGATAAAGTGTAGCGCCGCTTGCACCTACGGGAGCGTTGAAGTTGTAAGCTGTCGTACATGCTTCGTCTGCGTACCATCCGCCGAAGTCATAACCTTCACGTGTAGGATCTGCGGGGCGCTCAAGAGTTGATTCGGCATTTACTTCAACTTCGCTTCCGTTGATGTTAGCAGTAACAGTAAGACCTGCGACAGTTACTTCGAAGCTGTTAACTGCAGAATCCTCATGAGTCTCATCGCCTTCAACCTTATAGTAAACAGTGTATGTGCCTGAAGCCGTAGCTGTAGGAACGTCAGTTGTGAAAGGTCCGTCAGGGCTTAAGCTGTATACAACAGTACCATCATCGGATGTACCGGGAACAGCAAGAGGCTGAGGCTGACCTGTGTAAGTAAGATCTCCTACAGGATCGGGTTCGTCGGAAAGTGTTGCTTCCTGAATATCGAGCTGCCATACTGCATAGAGTGTCATGTCGCTTGAAAGTGTGATCTGAGCTCCGTTGCTATAAGCGACCTCAGTAGAGTCAGCGGAAGTAGCCCATCCCTGGAAGATATATCCGTCGCGGGTAAAGGTGTTATTGGGAATATAGGAAGCGATATCCTTTATAAAAGAGATATTCGACATCTCGCCGGAACCGCCATTAGCATCAAAGGACAGGTTACAAACCTCGGAGCTTGCCAGCAAACGGGCTGTCTTAGTTACAGTTCCTCCGGCAGGCACGGTGACGGTCCATGACCATGCCAATCCGCTGTCGCCTGAATAATTATGTTCTGAAGAATTATAGATATTATCATCGGCATCTCCGTAATAGCCTGACCATAAGGTAGTAAAGTAGCCGTCGCCGGGGAACAGATAGAATGCGTTTGATCCGTCTGTCATGGAAAGACCGTTTCCGTTGGCTCTTATAGGTGCACGGTCATTATTTGCGATCTTACAATCAGTATATGATCCGATCTTTACTTCTTTGTCTTCAGATCCGTTATTAGTTAAGTTATAGGATATGATAACTGCTTTTCCTGTTGAATCGATAGAAGCTGTCAGATTTGCATTGACGTCTCCGTTTGCGTAATCTTTTCCGTATTCAAAACCGCCGGACATCGCTACTTGATTACCATCAACACTTAAAGCTGAATAATAACAGTTAGCATACGATGTTCTTATCCTGCCGCCAGAACTGTCAAGACCATACACGTTGAATCCATTGTTGCTTTTTTCAAAGCCGATATAACTGCTTTCTCCGTTTTGAGCAACATCCGCAAATACAGCCGATGACATAGAAGCTACTACCATCGCGACCGCTGCGCAAGTAGCGATCAATTTCTTTGTGAAACTACTTCTCTTTTTCATGATCGGGACCTCCTTGATTTACTGAACTATGTTGTTATCGTACCGATAACGAACGTTAGATGAAACAGGATGTGTCATATTGACACGTCATAGTATGTTTACACAATGGTGAAGCCTTATTTATCAAATACGGTTATATTTTAAATATGGGAGGTATGGCTTATGAGCTTGTCTATCGCGGAAGCCCTTCGCAAACTGCGAATGGAGCGCGGATTATCCCAACAGCAATTAGCCGATATGCTCTTTGTAGACAGATCGAGCATAGCCAGCTGGGAAAGCGGCAGGCGAAGTCCGGATGCTTCTTTTATCTCTAAGCTCGCCGATACTCTTAAAGTAGATGTGGAAAAACTCCTTAATCATATTGAAGAAGAACATTCGTCGAAGACCTGTGCGATACTGATCGACGATGAGAAGATAATCTTAAGAGGCGGATTGCCCGTTCTTGAACGTGTCATGCCCGATTGTGTCGTAAGAGGATTCAGTAATCCTCTTGAAGCCGTGGATTATGCCAGAAGTACAAGGGTGGACCTGGCATTTGTCGATATCGAGATGGGGAAGTACAGCGGACTTGATATATGTAGGGAGCTTATAACGATCAATTCTAAGATAAATGTCATATATCTTACGTCACATGCCGACTATGCCTTTGATGCTTGGGCGACGGGAGCGTGCGGATTTATACTCAAACCATTGACTCTTGACGGGATACGCAAGCAGTTTCCGTTCCTTCGATATCCCATAAAAGGGCTTGCAAGACTATGATATCCTTGACGTCCGCGATAAATATCTCTATCTCAGTGTCAGGCTTGGCCATAGCGCTCCTGGGCCTTATACTGGCGTTTTCTATCCGCAAGATGGAAGGTTGGAACAGACGGTTCTTTATATATCTGTTCCTGATAATGCATGTCTATATCGGCAGCGTATTGGTATATTCCGTTTCGAGCGCTTTGGGGACTTCAGGAAATGTAGTTGTCTCGGAAGCAGCCATGTTCATGCAGTCATTCTCTTCTGCTATGCTGATGCAGATGATGGCTCTGCTCCTTCGTCATTTTATCTGGGACAATTCCTCGCGCAGTGGGAAGAAGCATCTATATATTCATATTATCGGAACACTCTGGTTTATATATGTGGCGATCCTGTCAATGACGCTTTTTAATGACCGTATCTACTATTTTACTCCCGATAATGTCTACCACAGGGGACCGTACTATATTGTGCTGATGATACCGCCGATGATCAGCATGTCGCTTATCTTCATAGCACTGCTTAGAAGGAGAAAGGATCTTACCGGAAGACAGTTCCTTGCGATGCTCATATATATCCTTATCGGGGTTGTCTGTGTTCCTGTCCAGCTTTTTCTTAAGGGTATCATGATCATTGTCGTAGGAACATCCATAGCAGGTATAGTTATGTTCACACTTCTCCTGACTGAACAGGTAGATATGTTTGTCAAAAAGACTGAAGAGAATGCGGATCAGAAGGTTCAGCTTCTGTCTCTTCAGATACGTCCGCACTTTGTCTGTAATACGCTTCTGAGTATCTACTATCTCTGTGACGAGGATCAGTTCAAAGCCAAGCAGGCCATACTCGATTTTACCGATTATCTCCGTAAGAACTTTACTGCGATGGCAAAAGAGTCGATGGTGTCATTTGAGGATGAGATCGAGCATGTAAGAGCTTATATAGCCGTTGAGAAAGTTAGATACGAAGATGAGCTGGAACTGGAATTCGATATCGAAGATAAGGATTTTCAGCTTCCGTCCCTTACGCTTCAGCCTCTTGTCGAGAATTCGGTCAAGCATGGCATAGATCCGTCAGGGAATGTCTTAAGGATAGTCATAAGGAGCAGGAGAATTGAAGATGGCCATATCATTACCGTTGAAGATAACGGCACAGGAAATGGGAAGGCTGAGATCGAAGGAACTCATATAGCTTTAGGAAATATCAGTAACAGGCTCACCCTGATGTGTAACGGATCACTGTCCCTTCAGACTGATAAAGAGGCAGGGACTACGGTAACGATAATGATCCCGGATAAAAAAGGACCTGCACGATGATGCAGGTCCTCTATTCTTATACTGTGTTATAAAGATCAGTTCTCTTCTTTTCTGATCTTCATTACGAAGCAGGATGCTGTTGCTACGAGGATAACACCGAGGATGATCCTTGAAGCATTGGAAGCTTCACCTGTTGCTGCGACACTTGAAGGTGCAGGTGTAGGTGTAGCGGTAGCTGCTGCAGCTGTTGTAGTAGTTGTTGTCTCTTCAGATGCTGCAGTAGTTGTTGTTGTCTCTTCAACTTCTCTGGATACGCCGAGAACGCTAGCAGAAGGAGCAGTTGTTGCTTCTGTTGCTACGGGAGCCGCAGGAGCGGCTGTCTCGGTAGGAGCAGCTGTAGGTGCAGATGTTGTCTCTACGGGAGCTGCTGTCTCAGAGGGAAGAGTAGAAGCTGCGGGAACAGATGTCTCGGAAGACTCGGTAGGCTCTACGGGAGCAGATGAGATAACGATAGATGTAGAAGCGGGAGCTGCATCATCGAATGTGAGCTGGATCGTATGTGTTCCCTCGGGAAGAGTATTGAGGTAATCGGCACCGATGGTTACGATTACGCTTCCGCTCTCTGCCGTGTAAAGGGAAGGATCGAGAGGCTCACCGTCTACGATAACACCTGTGAAGTGTGAGAATGTAGAAGGCTCGTCGATATTTCTTACAGCTCTCAATACGATAGGATCTTCAGATCCGGGTACGAAGGAAGAACCTGCACCCTCAGTGAATGTGTATACAACAATATTCCAGCCGGAGTAGAGGTAGATATCGCTTGTTCCTACAGGCTGAGAGAAATCGTAAAGAGTTGTGCAGTCTGTGTCTGTGAACCATCCGGAGAAGACATAACCGTCATTTGTGGGATCTTCAGGGCGATCTACTGCAGCTTCTGCATTTACGGAGACGGGAGTTCCGTCGAAGTAAACATTAACATTAAGAGGCGCGATGCTGACGCCAAAGCTCTCGACTGCTGAGTCGTAGTGGTATTCGTCACCGTCTACCATGTAGTAGACAGTATAATCGCCGGAAGCCGTTCCCGTAGGGATAACATCAGAGAATGTTCCGTTGGGATCGAGGCTGTAGAGCATTGTTCCGTCCTCTGTAGAACCTGCTGTAGCAAGTGCCTGAGGCTGTCCGTTATAAGTAAGACCTGTTACGGCTTCGGGAGCTGTGTAAGTAGGATTGTCGTAGTGACGTGCCCATACTGCATAGAGGACAGTATCACCTTCGATAGTGATCTGAGAACGCTCAAGATAATCGGGAGCAGTTGCATTGGGATCAGTTGACCAACCGAGGAAATCGTAGTGCTCACGAGTGAAAGTGTTAGCGGGGATAGTGCCTGCTACGCCCGTTACGAGGGATGTGCTGTCCATAGTACCTTCGCCGCCGTTAGCGTCAAAGGAGAGTGTGCTGCTGGTAAGATCAGCACCTACTGCGATAGTACATGTTCTTGTTACATAAGAACCGGCGGGAACGTTTACTGTCCATGACCATGCAAGTCCGCTGTCGCCCGTGAAGTTGTGCTGTGCAGAGTTTGTGAAAGCATTGCTCGTTCTCTGGCCGAATCTGCCTGACCATCTGGAAGTGAAATTGGCATTGCCGGGGAGCAGGTAGAACTGTGTTCCGTCATATTGGTTAGTCATCGTAAGACCTACGCCTGCGTAATCTCTTACGTGCGCACCGTCGTCATTACCGATCTCACAATCGGAATAAGATGCGATTTGCATCTCCTGAGCAGATGTAGTGTAATTTGTTATTGTGTAAGTAAGAACTACCGCTTGTCCGGAAGTATCTACGGCAGCAGTGACATTGAAGCTTCCCAGTAAAGACTGATTACCGCCGTAGATGATAAATTCTTTACCGTATTCAAAAGTGTTTTCTGTAGTGACCGTCTGATTTCCAAGCTTTAAGACGGATGTGTATCCTGCATTGGCAAACGTTGTCTGTATGGGGCGTCTTGTGTTGCCGTCAACCAAACCGACAACGTTAAAACCATGAGACGCACAACCAAAACCGATATGATCGCTGTTTCCGCTCTGGGGCACATCAGCGAAAGCAGTGGCTGACAGTGTGCCGACCATTATCGCTGCACTTGCAAGGACTGCAAGGAAGCGACTCTTCATACTTTTTCTTCCCTTCATTCCGGGTCCTCCTTAATGTTTATTAAATAAAAAATACTTGCACATTATATTGATAAACTGATTGGCTTTCAATAATTTGTTTTTGATCTTTTATCGGTCGTTAAGCGATCTGTGATATACTTTTTTGTGTGTATGGAGGTTCAAATGATCTATTTCACTGCCGATCTTCACTTTTTTCACGATAAGGAATTCGTATACGGCCCGCGCGGCTTCTCAAGTGTTGAAGAAATGGATCTTCGAATCGCAGAAAACTGGAATGCAATTATAGGTTTCCAAGACGAAGTGTATGTTCTCGGTGATCTGATGCTGAACGATACAGACCGCGGGATCGGGCTCTGGAACAGTCTTGCAGGGAAGAAGTACGTGATAACGGGCAATCATGATACGGAGAGAAAGATCGCACTTTATCGTGAATGTCCCAATACCGTATTGCTGGGAGATGCAGCGAGATTTAAGTATGGAAAGTACAGTTTCTATCTTTCACATTATCCGACCATGACCGATCGGATGTATCCGGGAGATCATCTGTCTCATAAACTCATCAACTTATGCGGCCATACTCATACTACTGACAGATTCTCTGATATGGATAAGGGACTTATCTATCATGTGGAACTTGATTGTCATGATAACCGGCCAATAAATATCAATGATATAATCGAAGATATCAAAGGGATAGAGTCTAAGGAGGTTTCTTATGAACGAGATAGTTAAGATCGAAGATAAAGAATTAAAGTCCGCTGTTGCCCGCCGGATCCTTGAAGGACTTCGCGAGTGGTTTGAAGTAGATGAGAGCCGTGAACAGTATATAGCCGAATGCAAGGATTGGCTGTTCCTGGCGTGTAAGGAAGAAGATTCATATAGCGGCTTTCTGTGCCTTAAGAAGACCGGTGATGCTACTGTAGAACTTGCCGTAATGGGTGTTAGCAAGGATCATCACAGGAAGGGAATAGGAAGAGACCTCGTAGAAGAAGCCAAGAAGGCAGCTTCTGATGAAGGCTATGAGTTTATGCAGGTGAAGACCGTAAAGATGGGAATGTATGAAGATTACGACATTACCAACAGGTTCTATATCAGCTGCGGATTCAAGGAATTTGAAGTGTTACCTATGTTATGGGACGAAGCTAATCCTTGTCAGATATATGTTATGTCATTGAGGTGATGAGGTGAAGATAAGAGCTCTTGCATATGATCTTACGGTATGTAAAGTAGAAGACCTTATGGATCTTCACACATCTTCCGAGATATTTTTTATAGGCAGGACCGACGAAGAGTTGTCACTGGTATGTGAGACGTCTTCCGTGCCCGTGAAGACTATTGCCAGGGAAGACGGCTGGAAGGCTATGAGGATAGAAGGTATACTGGATTTCTCTCTCATGGGAATACTTTCGCGTATTACCACGATACTGGCTGACAACAAGATAGGCATCTTTGCCGTATCAACATATAACACGGACTATATCCTCGTAAAGGAAGAAAACTTTGAGAAGGCACTGTCGTGCCTGGAAGCTTCCGGCTATGAGATCTTAAGGTGATATATGGGTAAGACGGGCTGCTGGACCAGGGAAGCTAAACTGTTTGCTGCTGATGAGTATGTCTGTTCTTCGTGCGGATACAAAGGGAAGAAGATGTTAGCCGCATGTCCCGAGTGTAATGCACGCATGATAGGTTCTAAGTATGATCCCAAGTGGATCGATGAACTTGAGATGCCGGATGCTATATTTGATGACTAGACTAAGATGACCCGAAGATAGTCTTCGGGTCATCTTTATGTCAATCCGCCAACAGGCTGTATGCTTCGTTGCCGAAGAACTGTTTTATTATCTGAAGGATCGCTTCCTGCTTGTCTTCTATGTAGTCTTTGGTGTAGGTACGCATCCTCTCTATCTGACGGGCAGTGAACTTTGCTTGTTCTTCGTCGCTTGCAAGAACAGTTTGGTAGTAGTCGTAATGCTTTTGCATTCCGGCTTTAAGTTCAGTCCAGTGAGCTCTTGCTGCTTCGTTGTCTTTCTTCTGAAGATCTGCAACGATGATCGTCTTATAGATATCTCTGTAGAATCCTCTGCAGTAGGGGATCAGTTCCTTTTTCTTCTCAAACAGCTCTATAAGCTCGATACCCCATAAGCCTATATCTGTCGTCTCGTCAGCTCTTCGGTTCCATATAAGGGTCTCTGCAGAGTAGAGTATCTCCTTATTGATCGCTCTTGCGAACTTCTGAAGATTGAATAAGGCAATCTTGTTCATGTCATCGATGCCGCTCTCTGCGAAAGTAAGCTGAGCCATGACGCTTTCCCTTAATCTGTTGGAGTCGACACTTGGCAGGCACATAACGTGCTCTTTTGAACTTACGAAGTCCTTATCTGCCATGTATACGAAGGCAAGAGCGTAGTGTGTCCTCTCGATCCATTCGGGGTCGTTGCAGAACCTGATTACTTGAGTACCGTATCTTACAGCTTTCTTCTTGATCTCCGGCCATGCTTCCTGTGCGTCGTTCTCGTAGAGAAGTCTTGTAAGGGCAGCTGCCTTCTCGACATAAGCTGCTAAGTATATAAAGTCCCCCGGAGTTATCTCGATCTCTCTTTCGAGCATACAAAGCATGTTAAGTGCTGCTTCGACGGGAGAAGAAGATTCTTTCTCGATCTTCTCGAAAGTCTTCTTAAGCTCGATATAAGCAGCTTCGTTTGTATTCTCCTGTTCGTATCCGAGAAGCTTATCTATAGAAGTCTGAAGAGCCTTGGCAAGAGGAATGAGCATTGATATGTCAGGCATACCCGCACCTGATTCCCATCTGCTGACTGCCTGAGAAGTAACTCCTATTACGGAAGCTAATTCTTCCTGCGTCAAACCCATTTTCTTCCTGGCTTTTCTTATGTTGTCTCCTAACGTAACCATATAAGTATCTCCTTTGGTAAGATGTGTTCGACGTCGTACCTTTAATATAGCATTGGAGGAGATCTTCGACTAACAATCCTTCTTTGAAAAAATGTAAGGGAGCGTTGAGTCAGATATAGTAATTGCAGGCCTTTGAAGAGAATTTGCAAAAGGGGCAAAATACATCTTGCATTATGGTTGAAGTTAGGATATTATAATTGGGCTGTCACGGATGGCTGCCGGATCACGGCGGGGTGTGGCTCAGGTGGTAGAGTGCTTGCTTCGGGAGCAAGAGGCCGCGAGTTCGAGTCTCGCCACTCCGACCAACATGTTAATCCGTAGCAGAGAACCGTAACACATCGGGGTGTAGCTCAGGTGGCTAGAGTACTTGCTTAGGGAGCAAGGGGTCGTGGGTTCAAGTCCCGTCACTCCGACCATATTTAAGTAAAGAGATCTCATTGCTTCGGCTTTGAGATCTTTTTTTGCTGTTGTATAATCTTAGATACTAAAGAAAGTAACGGGGGATCTTAAATGAGCCTGGCAGATGATATATTTGATCAGAATATCGGAGATATATTGAATTCGGGATATTCTACCGAGAATGATAAGGTTAGACCTCATTGGGAGGACGGAACTCCGGCATATACCTATAAGAAGTTCGGTATCGTGAACAGATACGATCTTTCCAAGGAATTTCCGATGCTCACTCAGCGGTATCAGAACTTCAAGGGAGCCGTAGATGAGCTCCTCTGGATATGGCAGAAGAAGTCCAATAATGTCAATGATCTTGGCTCTCATATATGGGATGCATGGGCCGATGAGAGCGGTTCTATCGGCAAGGCATACGGCTATCAGCTTGGTGTCAAGCATAAGTATAAGGAAGGCGAGATGGATCAGGTCGACCGCGTGCTCTTTGATCTTAAGAACAACCCTTCTTCCAGAAGAATAATGACTAATATCTACGTCCATCAGGATCTTCACGAGATGAACCTCTATCCCTGTGCTTATTCCATGACTTTTAATGTTACGGGCAATAAGCTCAATGCGATCTTGAACCAGAGATCAAACGATATGCTGGTAGCTAACGGCTGGAACGTATGCCAGTATGCGGTATTGGTGCACCTTATGGCACGTTGCTCAGGTCTTGAAGTCGGAGAGCTGGTTCATGTCATCGCAGATGCGCATGTATATGACAGACATGTCGATATCGTCAAGGAACTCATAGAAAGACCTAAGTTCCCGGCTCCCAGACTGGTCATAGATGAAGGTATAACGGACTTTTATAAGTTTACCGTGGATAACATTCATCTTGAAGGATATGAGTACGGTGAGAAGATAAAGAAGATACCCGTAGCGGTATGATGGCGATTTGGAGGGGTGTACATGATAGCTATCGCAGCAGTAGACAAGAACTGGGCCATTGGTTATAAGGGAGACCTTCTTATATCTCTTCCCGAAGACCAGAAGGGCGTATTCCGTAAGTATACGGCAGGCAATACCGTAGCTTTCGGAAGGAAGACACTTCAGACATTCAAGGATGAGAAGCTCCTTCCCAAGAGAGTAAACATCATCCTTACACGTAATCAGTCTTTTGAGAAAGAGGGTGCAGTCATCCTCCATAACGAGGATCAGCTTCGTGAATATGAGAGATCTCATCCCGACGAGAAGATATTCCTCATAGGCGGTGAAGAGGTCTACAAGACGATGCTTCATCTGTGTAATGAAGCGATAATCACTTCCATTAAGAAGGAATTTACCGCTGATGCTTATTTCCCGAATCTCGACGAGCTCGATGACTGGGAGCTCACAGAGGAAGAACCCGAGATAATGTCCGAGAAGGGAGTAGCGTTTACCGTTAAGCATTACAGGAGGATCGTATAAGATGCCGCGGGCGTTAGTCGGCGGTAAGGACAGAGCTTATATCAAGAATGCATTCGTGTCTCTGTTCATTGTCGTATCTGTCCTTATTTGCTTTTCGTGTTCTGTTTTTGCTGAAGAAGTCACGGAAGGCACGGGCAAGGCGCTTGGCGGGGATATGTTCAATGCGGTCGTATTGTTGTCCCACAGCTTCGGCTCATCCATAGAGCCTATCTCGATACTGTTCGTAGAAGCTCTTGTGAGCCTCGGAGGAAAGGCTTTTCCCGACACTTTCGGGCAATATACACAGAGCCTCGGGTTCATGAACAGCACTTCCGTCAGCATACTTGTGATAATACTGTTCGTGCTCCTCAAGATGCCTAAGTCGTGGATGCCTACAAGAGTATTCGGTATAGCCATAGGCGATATCGAGAACCACGTGATGGCTGCTTTTAACTTCGTACTTCCGTTTATTATCATCTTCGGAGATCCCGATAAGTATCTCTCTTCGGAAGCTTCTTCAGGTGCTTCGGGGATGACGGTATTTGCAACGGCAGTACTTTGCACTGTGATAGGACTTTGGATGACGATATCCTTCTGGGTCATGAGGACAGTAACGTATGCATTGGAGATCCTTGCAACGGCACTTTCTCCGATACCTTTCCTGTCACTTATCGTGGAAGTATCCAAGACCGTAACCTGTGTGTTAATAGTCCTCTTGTCGATATTTGCTCCGCATGTCTTAATAGCGATCTATATCCTTGTCTTTGCCGTATGTATCATAGTCTTTGCAAAGGCATATGCAGTCAGCAGATATTTCAGGAAGATATACGTTACGGGATTCTTCTCGGGAAAGGCAAAGAGAGCACGTACTGCAGTATCTCTTAAGAAAAAATACAGCGAGAACGGCGAAGCGGAGATCGTGTGCTTTGCCGGCATGAATATCGATCATAATGTGCGCAAGTATTCCAAATGCAAGCTGGTCATACGAGCTAAGGACGCTTATCTTTCCAACAGAAAGCTTAAGTCATTAGACGGCGGCAATAAGGGCGAGATGAGACTCTCGTATTCTCCCGAGACGCCTTATAAGATACGTAAGGGCGTAAGGTTCATAGAGATATATCTGGAAGATCCGGATACAGTGAAGACCGCAAGAGCCAGGAAGATGTTAGGCAGGCTCGTTCCGCCTAAGAGAAAGTTCAGCCTCGTCATAAGTAACGAGTATTCCGAATTCTATAACGATCTTGTCCGTATTACGGAATTTAAGCCTACATACGACGATAATAAGAAGACTTCGACAGCATTTATCTGATACGGATCCTCGAGGGATATACCTCGAGGATTTCTTTTTGTGAAATGAGAAAGAATTGTCATGTTGTGTTATAATGCAACGTGACAAATTTTATATTATTATTTTAAAAGAAAAGAGTATTTTGGTTTTAATGCACGTTTACGTATTTAATGCAAGGGACATTGCCGCATATATGAAGTGGTTCTCCGTGCCTTCCTACATGGAAGTCTCGTATATGCAGCATATATTCAATATCGGTTCTCCGGTGTTGGCTGCCCCTCTTACCAAAGATTTTGATATGTTCAAGGGGGAGGTATATAGAGAGCTCTATTACCTTTGGGCACATGGATTCGAGGATGAAAGATCCGATATCTCATGTATGTCCGAGGGTTGTATGTCGCTTGTATGTTCGCAGGACTGCATCAATCTTGAATCCTACATGAAGCTCATTACTCTCCATCTCATATTCACAAGGAATCTTCCGTACGTGAAGATCAACTTTACCGGACTTCCGCTGACTCTCGGAATCACATGCGAGTTCGATAAGTTCGAAGAGAATGTCTATAGAGCTGTAAGAGGCTTTAACCTTGTAAGTAACGACATGTTCGGCAGAAAGTTCGATCTTAAGCTCGGTGTCCCGGATGAACTGTTGCAGATCTCATTAAGTCCCGAGTTTAAGAAGGAAGTCCTGGGAAGTGTGGACTTCAGGGAAGAACTTAAAAAGGAACAGACTTCCAAGATGAATTCCTTCAAGGAGAGTTCGCTTAAGGAATTCGGTACCATGAAGGCGGAAGAGAAGAAAAAGAGAAGAAAAAAAGCTCCGAGCGATACATCCGCCAGGAGCAATATCCGTAAGACAAGCACATCACAGCCCAAGGGAATACCTTTGGAAGACAGAAGACATAAAAAAGGAGATTGATCAGAATGGCAGATATAAGGTACAGACTCGGTCTCGACATCGGTTCGACTACCATCAAGATAGTACTTCTGGACGGGGACAAGATCGTCCATCAGGAGTACAGGAGACACCATTCCGACATATCGGGACTTCTTAATCAGCTCTTCGAGGAGCTTGATTCTAAGTTTCCGGGACTTAAGGTATCGGTAACGATCACCGGTTCAGGCGGACTTTCAGTTGCCAACTGGCTCGGACTTAAGTTCATCCAGGAAGTAATGGCCGAGACAGAGGCTATAAAGAAGTATCACCCCGAGACTGACGTTATTATCGAGCTCGGAGGCGAGGATGCAAAGATCACATATATGCACCCTGTTCTCGAGCAGAGGATGAACGGTACATGCGCAGGCGGTACCGGTGCATTCATCGACCAGATGGCATCTCTTCTTCAGACTGATGCGGACGGTCTTAATAACTTCGCCAAGGATTACAGATCACTTTATACCATCGCATCACGATGCGGCGTATTCGCCAAGAGCGATCTCCAGCCCCTTATAAATGAAGGTGCAGCTAAGGAAGATCTTGCTGCTTCAATCTATCAGTCAGTAGTTAACCAGACTATCGCAGGTCTTGCATGCGGACGTCCCATCAAGGGTAATGTTGCTTTCTTAGGCGGACCTTTGTACTTCAATTCCGAACTTCGTCACGCATTCGAAAGAACTCTTGCCGATAAGGCTGATTCTTTCTGGATGCCCGATGAGGCTCAGATCTATGTAGCGCTCGGTGCAGCGCTAAGTAGTGACGATGCTCCCGTCGAGCTTTCTGATCTTCTCGAGAGATTCAAGAACAAGGAAGGATTTACTCCCGACATCATAAGGATCGATCCTCTATTCAAGGATGAGGACGAGAAGAAGAGATTCTACGATAGACATGCCAAGAACATGATCCCCACGCTCGATATCAGAAAGCAGGAGGGTGATCTTTTCCTGGGTATCGATGCAGGATCTACTACTACCAAGGCAGTCGTTATCAACACCAAGGGCGAGCTCGTCTATACCTACTATGCAGGTAATAAGGGTAACCCGGTAATGAGTGCCGTCAATATCCTTAAGGACATCTATAAGCAGATCCCCGAGAAGGCTCATATCGCATATTCATGCGTTACGGGTTACGGTGAGAATATCATCAAGGCGGCTCTCGGCATCGACGTAGGTGAGATCGAGACAATGGCTCACTTCCAGTCTGCCAAGTTCTTCTGCCCGAATGTCGACTTCATCATCGATATCGGCGGTCAGGACATGAAGTGTATGAGGATAAGAAACGGTGTTATCGATTCAATCATGCTGAACGAAGCTTGTTCTTCCGGATGCGGATCATTCATCCAGACATTCGCACAGACTCTGGGCATGGATCCTCATAATTTCTCCCTTGAGGCGCTCAAGGCTACCAACCCCGTTGACCTCGGTACCAGATGTACCGTGTTCATGAACTCCAAGGTAAAGCAGGCTCAGAAGGAGGGTGCTTCCGTAGGAGATATCTCCGCAGGTCTTTCCTATTCCGTTGTTCGTAATGCGCTCTACAAGGTCATCAAGATAAGAGATACCGAGCAGCTCGGTAAGAATATCGTCGTTCAGGGCGGTACATTCCTTAACGATGCTATCCTTCGCTGCTTTGAGATCGTATCGGAAAGAGAAGTCATCCGTCCCAATGTCGCAGGCTTGATGGGTGCTTTCGGTGCGGCTCTTATAGCTAAGACCAAGTTCGCCGATGCTTCCGAGGCGTCTACTATCCTTCCCGAGAGCGAGCTCGATAAGTTCGAGATGGAGAGCGAGAACACACAGTGTCCTTACTGCGGTAATCACTGCCGCCTTACTATTGCTACTTTCTCCAACGGCAAGAGATTCGTATCCGGTAACAGATGCGAGAAGGGTGAGAGCGTAGGCCTTGAGACAGAAGCTTCCAAGAACGAGCTGCCCAACATGTTCAAGTGGAAGTACGAGAGGACATTTGCCCACTATAAGCCTTTGGCCGAGAAAGACGCCAAGAGAGGCGTTATCGGTATCCCCAGGGTACTTAACCAGTATGAGAACTATCCTTTCTGGTTTACCGTTCTTACCAAGCTCGGATTCAGGGTAATGATATCCGCAAGATCTACACATGCTCTCTTTGAGAAGGGTATGGAGACGATTCCTTCGGAGAGCGTATGCTATCCCGCTAAGCTGGCACACGGTCATATCGAGAATCTTATCTCAAGGGGCATAAAGACGATATTCTATCCCGATATCCCTTATGAGAGAAATGAGAACTCGGGTTCAGGTAACCACTATAACTGTCCTATCGTATGCTCCTATCCTGAAGTCATCAGGAACAATGTCGAGAATATCAAGGAAAAGGATATCAGGTTCTTAAATCCCTTCATGCCATTAGATGACCTTGATACTGTAGCAAAGACGCTCGTAGAGACTTTCTCGTATCTCGATGTAACGGAATATGAGGTAAAGCAGGCTGTTGCCGCAGGCGCTGAAGAATATGCAGCCTTCAAGGAGGATATCAGGAAAAAGGGACAGGAGATGATCGAGGAGATGAATAAGAAGGGCCTTAAGGGTATCGTACTCTCAGGCCGTCCTTATCACTGCGATCCCGAGATCCATCACGGTATTCCCGAGATGATCAATCAGCTTGGCCTCGGTGTCCTTACAGAGGATTCCGTAGCTACCCCCGGAAGGCTTCAGCGTCCTATCCGTGTAATCGATCAGTGGATGTACCATACAAGACTTTACGAAGCTGCAGCGTTCGTTATCACGCAGCCTAACCTCGAGCTCGTTCAGCTCACCAGCTTCGGCTGCGGACTTGATGCCGTTACGTCTGATCAGGTCCAGGAGATCCTGGAATCTTCAGGTAAGCTCTATACTCTCCTTAAGATCGATGAAGTATCTAACCTCGGTGCCGCAAGGATCCGTATGAGATCTCTCGTAGTAGCTATGGAAGAGCGTGAGCAGATGGCTCTTACAGGCAATCTTCCCAAGAAGCCTAAGGCAGACGACGCAGCATATACATTAAAGCGCGTAGAGTTCACTAAGGAGAACAAGGCTAAGCACACGATAATCGCACCTCAGATGGCTCCTATCCAGTTCGATCTGGTAGAGAGCGTATTCAGGAGCGGCGGTTACAGGATGAAACTCCTAAAGCAGGCTACGCGTGAGGATATCGAATGCGGACTCAAGTTCGTTAATAACGATGCATGCTTCCCCTCTATCGTAGTAGTCGGTCAGATGATAAATGCTATCCTGAGCGGTGAAGTCGACCCCGAGAATGTTACCCTTGCTATCACGCAGACAGGAGGCGGCTGCCGTGCTACCAACTATGTAGCTTTCCTTCGTAAGGCATTGAAGGAAGCAGGCTATCCTCAGATTCCCGTTATAGCTATCTCTGCTCAGCAGTTCGAGAAGAACGAGGGCCTTAAGTATACGCCTTCCATGCTCCTTAATGCGGTAAGGGCACTTTGCGCAGGCGATATGCTCAGCACATTGCTCCTTCGTACCAGACCTTATGAGAAGGTACCGGGCTCGGCTAATGCGCTCTACATGTATATCAACAGGATCGGAAGGAAGATGTTCAACAGATCCGAATTCGCTGACGATCTTACAAAGAGATATGACGAAGTAATGCCCAATAACTATTGGGAGAAGAGCCCGGAGGAGAAGAAGAAGATCAGAGACTGCCTTGCTGATATCGGAGTAGATCTCGAGAATATCCCTACGATCAAGAGCTATAAGAAGTTTGTTAAGTTCGCGGTAGAGAAGTTCGATAAGCTCCCGCTCCTTGATATCCCCAGAAAGCCCCGTGTAGGACTTGTAGGTGAGATCCTCGTTAAGTTCCATCCCGATGCGAACAACAACGCGGTAGACGTTATCGAGGCAGAAGGATGTGAGGCAGTGCTGCCCGGAGTACTCGACTTCTTCCTGTACTGCTGCTATAACCCCGTATGGGCTTCACAGAATCTCGGAAGATCCAAGAAGACGGCATTTATCAACAAGAATGTCATCGAGCTCCTTGAGGGATTCAGAAAGCCCGTCAATGAAGCATTTAAGGCTACAAACGGCAAGTTCATGCTCTCCGAGAGGATCGAGGAGCTCGCACAGAAGTCATCTACGGTATTAAGCTGCGGTAACTTCTGCGGTGAGGGCTGGTTCCTTACGGCAGAGATGATAGAGCTCATCCAGGACGGCGTGCCCAACATCATATGCGCACAGCCTTTCGCATGTCTTCCTAACCATGTTACGGGTAAGGGCATGATCAAGGAGCTTCGCCGCCAGTATCCCATGAGCAATATCATCCCCATCGACTACGATCCGGGTGCTTCGGAGGCTAACCAGCTGAACCGTATCAAGCTCATGATATCTACGGCACACGCAGTACATAACAGCCAGATGGCAAAAGAGGAGAAGAAATGAGCAAGCGCATCCTTCTTGTAGACGGCAATTCGATAATGAACAGAGCGTTCTATGCAGTCATAGGACGAGCTCCCATGATGGCTCCTGACGGTACTCCCACAGGTGCCTTGAACGGCTTCTTTAATACATTGCTGTCCGTAAAGGATGAGTATAAGCCTACGGATATATGCGTTCTATTCGATCTGAAGGCGCCTACCTTCAGACATAAGATGAGCGCTGAATATAAGGCCCAGCGAAAGGGAATGCCCCCTGAGCTCTCTGCTCAGATGCCTGTCATCAAGGAACTTCTTGACCTTGCGGGAATATCCCGTATGGAGATGGAAGGCTATGAGGCGGACGATCTTATCGGTACGCTTTCCAGGATTGGCGAGGAAGCCGGAGATGAGGTATATATCCTCTCGGGTGACCACGATGACTTCCAGCTCATAAGTGACAGAGTCAAGGTCATAATGCCTCAAAGCGGCAAGAATAAGCCGCCGAGAGTACTCTATACCAAGGAGCTCTTCGAAGAGACTTACGGCGTTGATCCCAATGTATTCGTTCATGTTAAAGCCCTTATGGGAGATAATTCCGATAACATCAAGGGCGTAGAGAAGGTAGGAGAGAAGACTGCTTTCAAGCTTATAGCTCAGTACGGCAGCGTAGACGGAGTATATGAGCATGCGGATGAACTTACTCCCGCACTATGCGAGAGGGTAAAGGCATCACGTGAGCTTCTCAATCTTAACCTGAAGCTTTGTACCATAGACCGTTATGTTCCCGTTCCTTTCGGTACGGAGAAGACCTCTTTCGAGGATATAAAGGACAGACAGGGGCTTCATGACAGGCTCTACTCACTTTCCCTGAAGCAGGTCACCAAGAAGCTCGGTCTTGACGGTATGAAGACGACAGTACAAGGTCCTTCCGAGGATGAAGATCCTCAGATAGCTAAGATCATCTCCGAGACTGATGCTGTTGTTTCTTCTATGGAGCTCTCCTACGAGCCTTTCGAGGTGAAGAAAGACGGATTCGTTGCAGTAGACTTTGTCGAGGATAAGGCTCTTGTTGCATTTGAGGGCAGCGGGGTCGTATACGTGACCGAGCCTGATCTTCTTTACGATAAGTTCAGTTCTGATATAGTTCCAGTCGCTTTCGATTATAAGGAGAAGTCCAAGGTGATGAGCAGGGCTCTTCCCGTGGAGAGCATCTTCGACGTTGCCATCGCAGGTTATGTATTTAATCTCATTGACGGCAGCAGACCTGATGCCAGAAGACTCTACGAGAGCCTTTTTCATACGCCTTATCCTATCGATGAAGATGCTGAAGGTCCCAAGCAGCTGGACCTTACGGCGCAGCTCTTCGGCGAGAGCCAGGATGAGATAAACGATAAGATAAGGATCGCAGCTCATAAGCTCCTGCTCACCCTTGCCATGGCAAAGCGTATAAGAACGCTCATTACCGAAGGCAAGAAGGAGCAGCTCCTTTATGAGATTGAGTTCCCGCTGGTGGTTACACTTGATGCCATCGAAAGAAACGGCATGTACGTCTCCGGTGAGAGATTATCCGCGCTTCATGAGGAATTCGCTTCAAGGCTCAAGGAACTGGAGAGCAAGATATGCGAAGAGACGGGATATGACTTCAATATCTCTTCTCCAAAGCAATTGGCAGAGATATTATTCGATGAAGATAAGCTGGGTCTTCCTCACGGCAAGAAGGGAAAAACGGGAGTATATTCTACGTCCATAGACGTTCTTAACGGTCTTGTGGGACTTCATCCCGTGATCGAGGACATAATCGAGTTCAGGGCTCTTTCCAAGCTCGATTCAACATATGCGGTAGGTCTTCAGGATAAGATCGAAGAAGACGGCAGGATAAGGACTACGTTTACTCAGGCGATGACTAATACCGGAAGGTTATCTTCCACAGAGCCTAACCTTCAGAATATTCCCGTAAGGTCCTCTGAAGGAGCCAGGATCAGGGAGTGCTTTACGGTGCCCGAAGGACAGATGCTGGTAGATGCCGATTATTCCCAGATCGAGCTCAGGCTTCTGGCTGCCATGAGTAAGGATGAGACCATGACAGAGGCGTTCATCGACGGAGCGGATATCCATAAGAGGACAGCCATGAAGGTCTTTGGTGTATCCGAGGAAGATGTTACTTCCGCTCAGAGGGCTGCTGCAAAGACTGTCAACTTCAGTATCGTATATGGTATATCCGAGTATGGTCTTGCCCAGGACCTTAAGATCTCCTACAAGGAGGCAGGTGACCTTATAAAGTCCTATGGTGAACAGTTCCCGGGTATCACGGGATTCCTCGACGGACTTAAGGAATTAGGCGAGAAGAAGGGCTATGTGGAGACGATGTTCGGCAGAAGAAGAAATCTCGTCGAGCTGTCTTCCCAGAACAGGAATATCAGGAACTTCGGCCTTCGTGCAGCTATGAACACGCCTGTTCAGGGCACGGCTGCTGATATCATAAAGATCGCTATGAATAAGGTCTATAAGGCCTTGAAAGACGAAGCACCTGAAGCGAAGCTCGTCATGCAGGTGCACGATGAATTGATAGTAGAATGTCCCGTAGAAATGGGAGATAAGGTCTCCGTTATCCTCAAGAGGGAGATGGAAGATGCTATCAGGCTGGCTGTGCCGCTGGTGGCAGATGTACACTGCGGAAGCAATTGGCTTGAAGCTAAGTAAGAGGTGAGAAGAAGATGTTCGTACTTGGTATTACAGGAGGCATCGGAAGCGGAAAGAGCACGGTAAGCGGTATCTTAAGGGATCGCGGACTTCTTGTGCTTGACGCCGATCAGATATCACGTGACGTTACCGCAGCGGGAGGCATCGCCATCGACGAGATACGCGAAGTGTTCGGCAACAGGTCGGTATCTGCTGACGGTTCCATGAACAGAAGATTCGTATCTTCCGTAGTATTTAACGATAACAAGAAGCTGGATCTTCTCTCTGCCATAATCCATAAGTATGTATTTATCTATATGGACGAGCAGCTGGAGAAGGAAAGAGCTAAGAAGACAAAGTGTGTGATCCTCGATGTACCGATCCCTGTGCAGAAGGGGTTCGTTGATCACTGCAATCAGATATGGACGGTAACATGTGATGAGAGCGTAAGGCTTCGAAGGCTCGTAGACAGAGGCATGGATATCGAAGATGCCAAGAGAAGGATTGCGGTTCAGATGACCGATGAGGAGTATTCTGAACTGGCAGATCATGTTATCGATAATTCGGGAAGCGTAGATGAACTGAAGGAGAAAGTTGAAGCACTTATCGTGTCACAGCTGCATGAGAGAGGTATAAGGATATGATCTTTAATGTAGGGACTATCACATCATTGATCTTTGTAGTACTGAGCATAGCTGCTCTTCTTGCGATATCCTTTGACGGAAAAGGATTCTTCAGGTCTCCTTTCCGCAAGTATATGATCGCCGCGGCAGGTGTTTACGTATCAGGAACGGTTCTGGTAGCTATACTTTATCTTAAGGTATCGGAGCTTCCCGTACAGTTCGTATTCATATCCGAATTCGTGATGCTCGGAATATTCATCTTTTCCGTATGTATGATCAACTGGCTGGTAAAGCATATGGATAAGCTTCGAGCCGAGATATCCAAGGAACAGGAGAAGGATGATCTTGAAGATTAAGGATATCCTTAGAAAATCATTTAAGATCTTAGTCATTGCCGGCGTTGTTACTGCTTTGCTCCTGACGGTCTTGAATCTGACAGTAGTATTGTCCAGTGATCCTTATATGTACGACAAGAACAGCATCTGTTCATCTGAGGATCTTTCTCAGCTGGAGGGGGAAGATATCGAAGCCATAATCGTATTAGGCTGCGGAGTGATAGGAGATACTCCGACAGCACTTTTATCTGACAGGCTCGATGCCGCCATAGAGCTTTATACGAATGCCAAAGTGGCCCCCAAGATCCTGATGAGCGGCGATCACGGCAGGGAAAACTATAACGAAGTCGCGGTCATGCGCCAGTATGCCATAGACAGAGGTGTTCCCTCAGAAGACATCTTTATGGATCATGCGGGTTTTTCCACATATGAGACCATGTACCGCGCCAAGGAGATATTCGGCATAGACACGGCAGTCATCGTAACTCAGGAATACCATCTCTACAGAGCACTATACGATGCCAGATCTCTCGGTATCAAATGCTGCGGCGTAGAAGCTACCGGTCATGTCTTCACCAAGCAGTTCTACTGGGATTGCAGGGAGATCCTGGCAAGGTCCAAGGACTTCTTCTATTCGTTATTTAAGCCTGAGCCTACTTACTTGGGAGATACCATAGATATAGCAGGGAGCGGCGAAGTTACGCTCGATTGATCAGTTGCCGCTCATTATATCTAATATGCCTTCGATTATCTCGGGGTTGGGATATCCGTTGCCGTCCCTTCCGTCCATTCCGTAAGTCATGGCATCCGCAAAGTTAGTTGCCATACATTCTTCCGGATCTACCACATAGGTATTATTTGTGCCGAATACCTCATCAAAGTTCGAAGCCTGATCAGGGGTATAATAGATATCACTTCCGTCTATTGGAACCAGAGCCGTGGTGTTACAACTGAAGAAATCACTTTGAACTTCGTCGTAGTGCTTCGTTGTTATAAAAACGGTAAAGCAATCTGTCTCCTGTCCGTCGATGATAAATGTTGCATATGAATCATGATGTTCGACGTCAGGGTTGCTTATGTAATATTCCATGACAGAGGGCGGGATCTCAAAATCATGATCCGTTACAGTAAAGTGTATGAGAGAATACATCTGCGCTCTGAATTCGGGATTGCATCTCGTAAGACAGTGGAAAAGCTCGTGCCACAAGAGGTTTTCGATATTTGCGGTGCAATCAGGCATGAAGAAAAGAAGAGCATTTACGCCTAATGTAGCGCTGCCGAGATAGATCTGTGTTCCGTGTGTATAACCTGAAGCGGATCCTTCAACTGTCATATCTGTCTTTATGAAGACGATCTCATCGATCTGCGGAAGTACGTACCCGTTCTTGTCCAGGAATTTCTCCATATCGTTGATACGGTCTGAGATATAGCGCTTCTCGAACCTGGTAAAATCCCTGACTTCGACCGTGGAAGCTTCTATCAGTTCATCCGTCGTACCACCGGACTTCCTAAGCCTGAATTCTATATCGTTCTCTGAACACTGATCGTAGTATTCGGTATTTGAACTCATCAGTTCCTTTCCTTCTTCTGCAGATGCGAAGCGGAATGGGATCTGAGCTCCATTCTTTTTGGACGAGCATGAACATATGGCCGGCACCATCATTGCCGTTATCAATATTACTGATATTATCTTCTTTATTAAGTTATCTTTCATAGGATCCTCCCGAGTATCACTGTATAACGGTCGTTATGTTAGCATTTTCCCGTATGTGTGTCGATTGAAGAACATTTCTGTAAGTGACAAAGTCGTCACATCTTTTTACCAAATGATACATGTAAAAATGCTATAATCGAATCCGTGAGGTTACGAACTGATCAATAAACAATGGGAGAAAATGTATGAAAGGTGTAAAAGACTTGATCTTGGACGACAGTCCGAAGAATGTCAAAAAGCTCGAGAAGCTTCTTAAGGATCCCGCGTCCGCATCTTATCTGGATGCAGCAAGGGCGGAGGCCGCTAACAGTACGGCGATGGAATTCCCCAAGTTCAGGATGATGGTAACGGATTCTTTTGTCTGCTACTCAAGGATCGGAATCGCAGGTGAAGTTGTGATCATTCCTATCTCAACTATCACTAATGTCTACAGAACATGTATCGTAAGGACTGAGTACGAATTCGAGCAGTTTACTCTTGCGGTAGAGACGACAGGCGGGCTCAAGTATCTGGCTAATTTCCCCAGAACGGGTGCTAAGTCGCTTGATATCTTTAACGATGTCATCAGTGCGATCAAGGCTAAGATGACAGTAAGCGGAGGTGTTCAATAATGATCATTTATTACGGAACCAAGAAGAAGCTCAAGCATGTTAAGCAGCTTGGCAGGATGAGATGTACTAACTGCGGACATGAGGTCGATGCTTCACTTACAAAAGAAGGGGGATACTTTCACATATTCTTTATTCCCGTATTTCCCGTCTTCGGCTACAAGATGATCTTCTGCCCTAACTGCGGAATAATGAAGAAGCTTACTTCAGAAGAGTTCAAGGAAATGAAGGAGAGTAATCCTTAAGAACATTTCTAAGAGAATATGAGAATGCCCGTACCTTATGGTGCGGGCATCTTTATGTATTTTCTTAATGAGCTGTCGTAGTGTTCTTAGGTTTACGCTTCCTGAATACTATAACGAATATAGTGCCTACCGTTACGAATGGAAAGGCTGCTACCACAAAGGGAAGCATGAACTCAAGGGCACTGCTGCTTTGAATGATGTTTGGAGCGATACTGCTGCATCTTATGGTAACTGTATCACCAGGTGAGTGGAAAGACATTACGGGAAAGTTATATGTTCCCGTATGTGTTTTTCCGTTCATAGTGTATTCGATCTGCCAGTTGAAATCTCCGAGACTCTTTCCGTTATTCTCGATAAGAGTTGCTTCAGTATCCTTCATTGATAGAAGAAGGATACCCGGGGCTGCACAAAATAAGATCCCTATGCTAAGGAGAAATACTCCTATTGCAAAGAGAAAGCTGCGGTTTGAAATATTCATGTTGTACCTCTGGTAATGTTCGTTAACCAAAGACGATTATATCACTGTGAGGAAGCAAAATGAGCATGAAAAAGGCGATGACCGTCACAGATCATCGCCTTGAAGTATATCGTCGTTTATTATCAGACATTGAACCTGAAGAGGACAACATCTCCGTCCTTCATGACGTATTCCTTACCTTCGGATCTTACAAGACCCTTCTCCTTAGCTGCCGTCATGGAACCGCAGGATACGAGGTCGTCGTAAGCGACAACTTCAGCACGGATAAAGCCTCTCTCGAAGTCTGTATGGATCTTACCTGCAGCCTGAGGAGCCTTTGTACCTTCCTTGATGGTCCATGCACGAACTTCCTGAGGACCTGCCGTCAGGTAGGAGATAAGACCTAAGAGCTTATAGGAAGCCTTGATCATCTTATCAAGACCTGCTGAATCGATGCCTAAGTCCTCAAGGAACATCTCTCTGTCCTCGGGATCGAGCTGTCCTAATTCATCCTCGATCTTAGCGGAGATGACTACTACTTCGCTTCCTGACTTAGCTGCGATATCCCTTACAACGTTAACGTAGGGAATATCGGGATTCTTGATATCGGATTCTGCGATATTAGCGCAGTAGAGAACTGGCTTCATGGAGATGAGCTGTACTTCCTTCATGAATGCTCTCTCTTCTTCGTCGAGCTCTACGAGACGAGCGGGCTTTTCTGCCTCAAGTGCAGCATAGACCTTCTCGTATACTGCGAGCTCAGCTGCGAAGGACTTGTCGCCGCCCTTCATCATCTTCTGTGTTCTCTCGATCCTCTTCTCCATGATCTCCATATCTGAGAGGATGAGCTCCAATTCGATAACTCCGATGTCTCTTGCAGGGTCTGCAGAGCCGTCAACGTGTACTACATCAGGATCGTCGAAGCATCTTACTACATGGCAGATGGCATCGACTTCTCTTATGTTGGAGAGGAACTTGTTACCGAGTCCTTCACCCTTGCTCGCGCCCTTAACGAGACCTGCGATATCAACGAACTCGATGACCGCGGGTGTGTACTTCTCAGGGTTATACATCTCGGCGAGCTTATCGAGTCTCTCGTCAGGTACTGATACGACACCTACGTTAGGCTCGATGGTGCAGAAAGGGTAGTTAGCTGATTCTGCTCCGGCCTTGGTGATAGCGTTAAAGAGAGTACTCTTACCGACATTAGGAAGTCCTACGATTCCAAGTTTCATTTATAAACACCTCTTTTGTATTGCGAAAATCATACAGCATTATACCAAAAGTGTTATAATTCTTGAAGTTTATATTTATTTTTCTTAAATAAGGAGAGACTCTCATGCATAAAGAGTTCATGATGGGTAATGAAGCGATAGCCATGGGTGCCGTCGCAGCAGGTGTCAACCTTGTTGCAGGATACCCCGGAACCCCTTCTACGGAAGTCCTCGAGACAGTTGCCAAGTATAACGACGGCAGTATCTACGTAGAGTGGTCCGTTAATGAGAAGGCTGCTATGGAGGTAGCAGCAGGTGCCGCTTATTCCGGTGCAAGGACACTTGTTACCATGAAGCAGGTAGGTCTCAATGTAGCTTCAGACCCTCTTATGAGCCTTGAATATGTGGGAGTAAAGGGAGGCATGGTCATCCTCGTTGCAGATGATCCCGGCCCCATTTCTTCTCAGACGGAGCAGGACACAAGGACTTTCGCCATGTATTCCAAGGTTCCGTGCTTCGATCCTTCCTCTGCGCAGGAAGCATATGAGATGATGATCGAGGCTTATGAATATTCCGAGAAGTACAATACGCCCGTTTTCTTCAGACCTACTACAAGGGTGTGCCATGCATATGCTTCAGTTGAGGTAAAGGATGAGAATGAGTTCTACACGAACCGTCCCGAGGGCTTTGTAAAGGACTCTTCCAGATGGGTCATATTCCCGAAGCTCTCCAACAGGAACCATGCACTTATAGAGAAGCGTAACAGGGAGCTCTCAGATGTTTTTTCAGACTATGCCCGAAATGCATTTCTTAAGGGAAATACACGCAAGGGAATAGCAGCAAACGGAATAAGCTTTGCGCATGCTATGGAGACCATTAAAGGCAGTGAAGAGCAGCCCAATATACTTAAGGTTGCTACACCTTTTCCTTTCCCCGAGAAGCTGGCGGTGGAATTCCTCAAGGCAAACAACGAAGTCCTCTGCATAGAGGAGTTAGATCCCGTAATAGAACGTGAGCTTACTTATATCTGCGGTAAGTATCATCTTGATACCAAGATAAGAGGAAAGCTCACTGATGACGTTGCACTCTCGGGCGAGAACTCAAGAGACGATGTTACAAGATATATCTCAAGCTTTATGGGATGGGAGACAGGATCGACGGAAGCTGACACAACAGTTCCCGAGCTTCCCGTAAGACCTCCCGTACTATGCGCAGGATGTCCTCACAGAGCATCCTTTTATGCAGTCAAGCAGGCTATGAAAGGAAGAGAGACCATCTTTGCGGGAGATATCGGATGCTATACATTAGGAAATGCAATGCCCCTTGATATGGTGGATACATGCCTTTGTATGGGTGCAGGCGTAAATATCGCGCAGGGAGTAGGAAGGATAAAGCCCGACACAAAATGCTTCTCCTTTGTCGGTGATTCCACTTTCTTCGCATCGGCTATAACTGGTGCGGTCAATGCAGTATATAACCAATCGGAGACGACGATCGTCATACTCGATAACTCGACTACAGCCATGACGGGTCATCAGCCTCATCCGGGTACAGGAAGGACCATGATGGGCGAGATAAATGCCAAGATCGATATCGAAGCCGTACTTAGAGGCGTCGGTGTTGAAGTAGTAGAGAGGATAGATCCTTTAAGACTTGATGAAGCCGTAAAGAAGGTCAAGGAGACGGCAGATAAGCCGGGCGTTAAAGCGATCATATTCGAGAGCCCCTGTGCCATGCTCTTCAAGCCCGAGAGACCGATGTGCGTAGGCGATAACTGTATCGACTGCAGAAAGTGCATAAAGGAGATCGGCTGTCCGGGACTTATCATCAGGGATAACAAGGTCGTAGTAGACGATTCTCTTTGTAACGGATGCGGACTGTGCTCTCAGATCTGTCCCGTTGGCGCGATCAAAGCTTCGGAGGGCAAGTGATATGAGTACGAATATAGTTCTTTGCGGCGTAGGAGGTCAGGGTACCGTCCTTGCAAGTAAGCTCGTTGCAGCCGCAGCCATGAATAAAGGTTTTGAAGTCAAGTCCGCCGAGACTATAGGTATGGCTCAGAAGGGCGGAAGCGTAATGAGCCACCTGAGGATCGGAGAAGATGCATTAACTCCCATGATCGGCACGGGAGAAGCTGATCTTATTATAGGATTCGAGCCGTCTGAGACTGTAAGGATGCTTCCTTTCCTTAAGAAGGGCGGAGCTATAATAACATCAGATCGTGCAGTAATGCCCGTTACG
Source organism: Oscillospiraceae bacterium (assembly GCA_900176545.1). GTDB lineage: Bacteria > Bacillota > Clostridia > Saccharofermentanales > Saccharofermentanaceae > Saccharofermentans. Next base: position 658,784 of record FWXP01000001.1, on the reverse strand, counting down.
GCAGCACTTAAGGGATCGTCCTACAAGGGCTCAGACATGACTGACTATCTTAAGTCACTTAAGGATATCGGTAAGCTTGTTATCGTTGATACGGAGACTGCCGTAAGGGAAGTGGGATCTTCTAAGGCAATGAACATGATCCTCCTGGGAGCCGCATCAAGAGCAGGTCTTCTAGGCGATATCACACACGAAGATATCATCGAAGCCATGAAACGCAAGGTAAAGCCTCAGTTCGTTGAGATGAATATCAGGGCCTTAGAGTTTGTCCGGCTGTGATCAGTAATATTTCATGTTTATCTTTGGGCCTTTTTGAAGTAAACTTGGTTTATAAGGAATAAACCAAGAAAGGCTCTTAACATGGAATTAGGTGAAGTTCAGGAAAGATTCGCAAAGCTTATCTGGGATAACGAACCCATACCTTCAGGCGAGCTCGTTAAGCTCTGTCAGAAGGAGTTTGACTGGAAGAAGCCTACTACATATACCGTTCTTCGCAAGCTCTGCGAGAAGGGCCTTTTTATAAACGACAGCGGAACCGTAAGATCTCTTAAGACTTACGACGAATATTGTTCCGACAAAGGAGAGGAGATAGTAGAAGAGTTCTACGGCGGATCGCTTCCTGCTTTTATCGCAGCATTCGCCAACAATAAAAAGCTCTCTTCCGAAGATATCGATAAGATCTCTAAGATCATCGAAGATATGAAGGGAAGATGAGTATATATGGAAAGCATTATCTCTTCTCTTAATCTCGTCATAATATACACTGTATTTGTCGCAGTGATGCTCATACTTCGTATCTTCCTTAAGAGTGTGTCTAAAAAGGTAAATATGCTCTTGTGGACGCTTGTGGCATTAAGATTGATGTGTCCTTTTGTTATTACTTCTTCAGTCGGGGTCGTACCCGAGAAGGTAGTAGATACCGCTGTTATAGAAAGCGGTGTGATCTCTTCCGATATTCCTGATACCGTATTGTCGCCTTTAACGTCAGAGGACAGCTCGATTCCTTTAGAGAAGATCGCATTCTCGATATGGCTTTTCGGATCCTGTCTTATGCTCGCACTGGGAGTGAAGAGTTATATCCGTCTTCGAGAAAGCGCGGGAGCAAGGATCAGGCGGGAAGAGAATGTCTATATCTGTGACGATATTGATAACGGATTTGTATTAGGACTTATAAGACCTAAGATACTTGTGCCTTCATCGGCGGATCCTTCGTTCGTGGAACATATCGTAAGACATGAGAAGATCCATATCAAACATAAGGACCATATTTGGAAAGTATTGTCCTACGTGCTTCTTTCAGTTAACTGGTTCAATCCTCTTATCTGGATGGCTTTTATATGTTTCAGTCGAGATATTGAGCTGTATTGCGATGAAGAGGCTACAAGAGGGTATTCCGGAGAGGAAAGAGCATCTTATGCATATGCGCTCTTAAATCTTGCTTCCCGTAAGATAACTCCCGCTAATGTCGCATTCGGCGAGGTGGATCTTGAGACACGTATCAAGGCTTTAGGCAGAAAGAATAAGCATTATATGGCAACCGGGATGATCGGAGTTTTAGCAGTCCTTCTGGTATCAGCATTCTTCCTGACGAATGCCAAGGCTATCTACCGTTCAGACTGGTCATGTCCCGAGTTTGAGTTCTATCATACTATGCCGGAAGATCTTAATGCCGAATACAGCGTGTATGATTACTATTCCTACAACGAATTTTCAATGATCCGAGGTAATATCAACGGATACTTAAGCAGCAACTGGCAGGAGTTTTCCGACAGCAGAGACAATATCTCTTTCCGCGTGGAAGACTGTTTGTACGAGCCCGGCAATGATGATCTGGTGGTATATGTTACAGTCTTTTCAGGTGACAAGACTACTGAGGTAAGATTCGACTGTACGCAATGCGAAAGAGGCGGTTACACGTCCTCGGCAACGATACTTGATCATAACGAGATCGCTCCCGATACATCTCATCCCGTCTATGATATCCTCTGATATCATTCCTTAGGCTTGAACAGCGGCCTGTCTACAGCAGGTATTCCGTCAGACTCATCGTAGTTATATGTGCCTTGAGAAGATGAGGAAGCGCTGCCGTTTCTGAAAAGTTCCGGTTCGTACTTAGCGGAAGCGGTATTAGTCCGTGCGATATTGGACCTTATAAGTCCCGAATGCTCACACTGTGTAACCCCCTCGATCTCATAAGGGTAGTCGGGGAGTCTTCTTATCTTTCCCTTTATGACTATCCTTGAAGCTGCGACGAGCCTTATGGCATCAATTGCAAATATGACGGTTGCAAAGAGCGGAATGACCGCAACTATCGTCAGGAGAACAAGGATCGGAAGCGGTATCTCTACATCGCCAAGTAAAAGATCCAGCATTTCTTCTATTCCTTTCATGCGTCATCCCCCTTTCTCTTTGATACATAAGCCGTAGTCTTGGCTTCGTCCCTGTTGACATTGTGGCTGTGGCAGGCAACTATGATCGCGATTATGCCGACAAAGAATGCTAACGGAACGAGCATGAAATCCGCGCTTAGCAATGCGATATCGACTCCCAGCAGGAGAGGACCTGCAAAGAGTGCGACAATAACGGATAATACTGCCACTGCGATCGTCGCGATAAGTGATCTCTTTAGTATTCCAAGGAAGAATTCCTTGAAGTTGACTGGAAATGTGCCTACACTCTGGCCGGTCTGACCGTTGACCATGAAGGTGGATCTTGTTCCGTCATGATTATCAAGAGTGATGAACCATATTGGTACAAGAACATATTCAGGAGTCTTAGTCATCTCGATGACAGGTATAGATGTCGTGTAGTTTGTCTTGCTGCCCTTGGCATGGGATACGGTCCTCTCCTTGAAGACGGCATCGCCCCTTCTGGCAGTCTTATCCTTTATGTCATCGTAAGACGTATCCGCAGCATCCGAATAGAATCCTGCGAGGTATTCCTCGTCGAAAGGAACCGCTTCGGAGAAGTCCCAGAAATCCATCTGGTTCAGCGTGACTTCCGGAAGCATATCGGAACCGTATATGGGAAGCGGATCCAGGTCCATCGTTCCCGAGATGGATGTATATACATAGTGGGAATTATCGCTGGTTCCGATATCGGTCCTTACCTCATATGAGTCATAAAGCTTCGCAGCGACTTTCCAGTAGGGAATATATATTCCCCTTATCTTTTCGACTTCGAAGTTCTTCTGCTTCTTGTTAAGACGAAAGCTCTTCTTTAGAAGTGTCTCCAGTTTGGATTGTGCCTCTTCCTTGGGGATCTTGAAAGGGATTATGAGATCAGGACATTTTGTCTTCTCGATACCCTTGAAAACGATGGCGGGATTACCGCAGAAGAGACAGAAGGAGGATGCTTCGCTCTCATTAAGTTCAACTTCTGCGCCGCAGTGATTGCAAATGTACATCCTTGCGTCACGAAGCTTTCCGGAGAGAAGGAGGAGCTCCTTCTCGGAATCCTCGATGTCTTCTGGTCTGAAAGCTGAGTCACAGTTGCTACATACGAGCATCTGCTTTTGCGGATCAAATGTGAGCTTACCTGCACAGTTCTTACAAAGTAGAGCCATTGTTCGTAACCTTTCTTAAAGTGGTTTGAATATAGGTATATCGATATCTGGGATATCCTCGGGGATGTCGTCCTGATCTCTCATGAGAATATCGTTAGCCTTTATATCGACGTCTCCGAATACATCTCCGCCGTATCCGTGGATAAAGCTCTCACCGGATTCTCTATCCGGCAGCTTGAGCACGGATTCGTATCGAATACTATCGCTTACCCCGTCAATATATGAGACTGTATCTCCTAAGATGTTATTTTGCATTATCTTATTGGAGACTGTGTACATTACAAGTATTGTTACGCAGAAGACGGTAGGGATGACTATGAAGAGAAGTGCCGTTATCAAAAGTACTATGATATAGTGCATCTTATACCTCCGTTCTCTTGCTGATAAAGTCCGCGGTCTGCTGGGATCTTGTCATGCGAAGACTATCCTGCAGAGCCTTGATCTTGTACTTGATACCCTTTCTGTCGCTCAGATAGTAACCGAATGTAAATGCGTAGAACGGGGCAAGGATATATATGGCGAGCATTATCAGGTATGTATGAGTCAATAATGCCGCGACCACCGCCAGTATTGCGGTCGATATCAATGACGTCCACAGGATTATCCTGCGGATGGCTTTCTTTCTGTCGACCGGTACTGCACCTACGACCTTACCTGTCTGACCGTTTACCAGTATCGTATGGGGGATAGAATCGTAGATATATGTGAAGCACCATACAGGGAACAGGGCATACACGGGATCGTTGTCCAGATCGAAGGAGGGACTGCTCTTTAATACCCTGTATTCCGTTGAAGGAACGTTCTCCTTTGCTTTTTCCTTGAATGTGATGTCGCACCTCTCGGCCGCAGCTATGCGCAGTTCCTTGAGGGAGATATCAGATACGTTGGAATAAAAGCCTGCCAGGTAGTCCGGATCGAAGTCCTTTATCTCATCAAGGAAATAGGGCTCCAGACGGTAGGCCATGTTGTTATCCAGCCTTCTGGATGCATCTACCATGACCTTGCTCGCATCGCTGAAGCCGGCGACACCGTATTGTACATAAACCTTGCGGGTGCCTTTTCCGGAACGGATCCTTGTCGAGGACTCAGTTATCACAGCATCGTGAAAGGTACCGCTTACGATCCAGTAGGGAACGTATATGCCGCGTACCTTGTCAGGCTGGAGATCACGAAGCTCATTCGGTACATACGCGGCTGTAGCGAACTGTTCCTTTACGTTCTCGATAGCAAGTTCCTTTGTTATCTTGAAAGGAATAAGTCCGTCGGGCCTTATCTGTCTGCTGATCCTGGAGAATACTATGGCGGGATTGCCGCAGTAAACGCAGAATGTAGAAGACTCTGCGGAGTGTACGATTACTTCAGCTCCGCAGTGATTGCATACGTAGATATTCGCATCGTAATATGATGCGGGTGTATCGGACTTACGGAAGGTATGTATATCAGAAAGGATCTCTTCACTCTGATCACTTACATCTTCCGCAGTAAACGAACTTCCGCAGGATTTACAAACAAGAGATTTCTTGACGGGATCGTAGTTAAGTATTCCCGAGCAGTTCTTACAAAGTGATGCCATGTTATCAATCCTTTTATATTAAGTCAGGGGCTTAAATAAAGGAATATCCACTTCAGGGATATCCTCAGGGATATCGTTATCGTCTAACTGCTGGAAGTTATCCTTCTTGATACCCTGTCTGTCGTAGGAGTTGTAGCCGTGATCTCTGAAGAACTGCGTCTTGTATTCCGTAGTATCGTATGTGCTCCTGTGGGTGAACTGTACCATTCCGGAGGATACGTCATCGAAGGTGGATGTGCTGTCGCCGATGTTATTGGAATCGTCGAGCTTCTTGCTGAAGATAGACAGAGAAATGGCGGCACCGATAAAGAGACCAAAGGCTAAAGATATCATCCAAAGAAATATCTGCATATCAACCCTGCCTCCTTTTTACGTACTTGAACGTAGCCGTAGACTTTGTAAGGTTCAAGTTCTTGAGTACCTTCTGTATCCTCTTGATCGCAGCAGTGAGAGCTGAACCCGCTGCTGCAGCGACGTATATGAAGAGCCTTCCGGAATTGCCGCTGGATCTTGACGAATGCCTGTAGCTGGATGTGCTGAAGAATGCCGACAGCAGGAACCTGGCTGCAAAGGCACAAGCTACTCCGATAACGAGGGCCGTGATCACTACCAGGGTGATGAACAGTGCCTTGTTGAAGGGAAGAGCGCATACTACCTTGCCGGAGTCTCCGTTAACAAGTATCGTCAGAGGTTCGCCCTTGTACTTGATCGTTACGAACCAGCAGGGCATCATGGCGTAGATCATATCATCGTCGACTACGGTATAGGGCTCGGAATGTATGACATTCATATTCTTGACCCTTACATCGGACATGGCTTCCTCACGGAACATCTGGTCGGCGCGGACATTTGCTGCCGCGGCTACCTTGGGACCTGTTACGTCTGCCATATCGGAGTAGAAGCCCGTCAGGTAGTTCTCGTCAAAGTCCTTGAGTGCACTCAGGTCAAACGGCTCAAGCTTCATGCTGGAGTTGTCGTTGAGAGCATCTGAGGCATCCAGTGTCATGTTCTGGATATGGAACTCGCCCGCACGTCCGTAATACTGAGTCTTGTAGTGCTTGTGCTTGCCGCTTCCCGTAACGATCTCACCCTTGATAAAAGCCGCGTTATAATGATCGGCCTTGATGATCCAATAGGGGATATAGATTCCCCTTATGAGCTCAGGGTCGAAGTTCTTGATCTCCTTTGGTACGAAGAATCCTCTGTTGACCGTGGCCTTGATGTTTCTTATCGCCTGTTCCTTAGTGATAGAGAAGGGGAGTATGAACTCCGGCCTTCTCTGCTTGGATACTCGGCTGAAGACGATAGTGGGATTACCGCAGTACATGCAGTATGTAGATGCTTCCGTATTGTTGATGATGACGTCACCACCACAGGAGTTACAGGTGTAGACGTTACAGTCAAAGTACTTAACGTCGTCAACACCGAATACTTTCTTGGCGGAAAGAGCCTCTATCTCTTCTAAGAGTTCTCTGTCGGTGATCTCGATGTCATTGACTCCAAACGTAGATCCGCATGTCTTACACAGCATCCTGCCGTTTGAAGGCTCGAAAATCAGCGGCCCTCCGCAATTCTTGCATAAAGTAGCCATAGTAAATCGTTCCTTTCCATCCCTTAAATTCCTCTTATATTCTACAATATCGCATAATTTTTGACAATGAATTATAATTGTCTACGATGCATATTCGGGAGGCTTAAGTGGAGCGTTTGACTGTACAGGATAGATGGAAGGTATGGCAGGGATTTGTCCTTCAGATCGTTGTCATAACGCTCGTTCTGGTCGCAGGCTCCGCGATGGAGTTCTATCTCGGTATGAAAGGTCTTATGACTACGGAGCTTATGCTCCTTGCTGTAGCCGTTGTCACGGCGCTTATTCACAGAACTTCACTTCGTGAGGTATTTCCCATCAGGAAGATTACCGTTCTTGAGTTCTTAGGGCTCTTGTGTTTCTTCGCGGGAGGGTATCTCATGAATGTTCTCCTCACGGGACTTTCCATGGTGTTCATTCCATCTTCTCAGGGAGAGACTTCATATATCGATGCCATGGTCGGCGAGTCGGGACCTTTGGTGTCTCTTATCGCTGTCGCGGTGCTTCCCGCCGTGTGCGAGGAAGCGGTAGAGAGGGGAGCCGTTATGTCTCACTTTCGCTCAGTAAGAAGAGAATGGGTCGTAGTCCTCGTAATGGGAATATTCTTCGGCGTCTTTCATATGTCTCCCGGAAGGTTTCTTAACACTGCATGCATGGGCGCACTGCTGACCTACATCATGATAAGGAAGAACAATATACTGTTCCCGATGATCCTTCACTTTATGAATAATCTCATTAGCATGATGCCTGCCTTAGCTGATGCGTCTATGTATACACAGCATAATCTGTCTTCATTTTTGCTGCTGAGCTTCGCATTTCCTCTGTTTCTGGCTATAGGCAATCGCCTTATGTGTCCTGATGCATTTCGAAGAAGACATTTGATCGTAGCCGGTGCTCTTTCACTGATACTGCTCATTACGGGGCTCGGAGGTGCATATCTTGATCTCCGTGACTCATCTTCACTTCGGGTTTATTCGGAAGAGATCCACAATGACGCGAATTTTTTTGTTAATATAACAACAGAATACTAAAGAAATATACTATATGAGGTAAACACTATGAAGATCAATGACAGACAGATCCAGCAGGTCAACAGCAGGATAAACGCACTTATCACTGCAGGCAGTTTCTACGGTAAGAAGCTCGCCGAGGCGGGTGTAGGTGAGATAAAGACGGCGGAGGACTTCGAGAAGCTCCCCTTCTCTGAGAAGAACGACCTCAGGGATGCATATCCCTTAGGTCTTATGACGGCTCCCGAGGAAGAGATCGTAAGGATCCATTCTTCTTCCGGAACTACGGGCCTTCCCGTAATAATCCCGTATACTGCTAAGGACGTTGACGATTGGGCCGTTATGTTCAAGCGTTGTTATGAATTCGCAGGCATAACGAATACCGACAGGATCCAGATCACTCCAGGCTACGGACTCTGGACTGCAGGTATCGGCTTCCAGGCAGGTGCCGAGAAGCTCGGTGCCATGGTAATCCCCATGGGCCCCGGTAATACCGACAAGCAGCTTCAGATGATGATGGATATGAAGTCTACGGTACTTTGTGCCACATCTTCCTATGCGCTCCTTCTCGCAGAAGAGATCGAGAAGAGAGGCATCAAGGATAAGATATGCCTGAAGAAGGGTGTTATCGGTTCCGAGAGATGGGGCGAGAAGATGAGAAAGAGGATCTCAACAGAGCTCGGTATAGAGCTCTACGATATCTACGGCCTTACGGAGATCTACGGTCCCGGTATCGGTATCAACTGTAAGTACGATACGGGTATCCATTATTGGGACGATTATCTCTATCTTGAGATCATCGATCCCGAGACAGGAAAGAACGTTCCCGACGGTGAGTGGGGTGAGATAGTCATCACGACTCTTGTTAAGGAGGGCGCTCCTCTTATCAGATATCGTACGCATGACCTTTCCAGGATCATTCCCGGTGAGTGCCCTTGCGGATGTTCGTATCCCAGGATCGACGTTATCCAGGGAAGAACTGACGACATGATGAAGATAAAGGGCGTAAATGTATTCCCTAAGCAGATAGAGGAAGTACTTAAGTCATTCTCCGAGCTTTCAAGTGAGTATCAGATCAGGATCTCTCACCTTGACGGAAGGGATACCATGAGGATCTATGTCGAGACCACAGGTGAATACGACTTCGATGCTCTTTCCAAGAGGATCGCCGAGTCGGTCAAGTCCAAGATAGGATTTACTCCCATCGTTAAGGTCGTTGAGCTGGGACTTCTTCCCAGATCCGAGAAGAAGACAAAGAGAGTCATCGACGAGAGATATTCATGAGCAGATTTACTAAATGGGTCGCATGCTGGGGTAATGCAACATCGATAACTGACAGGACTACTTCTTCCTATGCGAAGGATATCACTCTGAGGTATCCGGTGAGGATGTGCTTTGATGCAGATAAGATAAGGATCAGGTTCAGTAATCTTACCGGTACCGAACCTGTTACTCTGCGTGCAGCATTATCGCGTAATATCGGTGAGGACAGGATCGATCCGACATCTTCCGAAGCTCTCCTTCTGGGCGGCTCGGAGGCTGTTACGATACCTGCGGGAGAGGAAGTCGTTACCGATCCCTTGTCTATGGATATAAGGCGAGGTGAGATGCTTACCGTCAGCATCTATCTGGAGTCCTACACACAGATGAATGCCGGCGTGTTGATCACGGGCCCGTTATCCCGCGGACAGTATGCTTACGGTAACTTTTTGACGGAAGAGGTGTTGCCTCTTGATAAGACCCGTAAGACGAACTGGTTCTACTTCCTTAATACGATAGATGTATTTACGGAAGAGAAGAACAAGGCGCTTGTCTGCTACGGTGATTCCATAACGGCGCAGGCGTGGCCTGATCTTCTCATGCAGAGATGCTTTGATGAGGGATTTACCGATACGGCTGTTATAAGGAGAGCCGTAAGCGGTACCAGGATACTTCGTCAGTATGACTGCATAACTTATGCCGCGTATGGTCTTAAAGGAAGCACCAGATTCCCTATAGAGATGAATACTGAAGGCGTGTCTTCGGTCATAGTGCAGCACGGTATCAACGATATAATCCACCCCGTGGGAACTGACGTTAATCCCTTCAGACCCTGGGGCGATATGCCTTCGGCAGATGACCTTATAGAGGGCGTACGTGATATATACGTAAGTTATGCCCGCAGTAAGGGAATAAAGATTTATTCGGGAACACTGTTGCCAATAAAGGGGTGGAGGACGTATGCTGATTTCAGGGAGAAGATCAGGAACGAGTTCAATTCGTATCTCAGATCATCTTCCGACTTTGACGGATGCGTTGATTTTGATAAAGCGGTCAGGGATCCTGATGATCCTTCGAGGTTCAGGGACGGATACGACAGCGGCGATCATCTTCACCCGAGCATGTCATGTTACGTGAAGATGGCAGATACTGTCAGTAAGGAGATTTTGTTATGAAGAAGATCTTTATCATTGAGGATGACCAGGAGATCCAGAACGTACTTGGGATCCTCCTGAAGGGAAACGGTTTTGATGTTGTTCGTGCTTATTCGGGTACCGAAGGACTTCTCGTGGATATAAGCGATGTGGATCTCATATTGCTGGATCTTATGCTCCCGGGAAGAAGAGGTCAGGATATCATCGGTGAGCTTAAGGCCAAGAAGAATATTCCCATAATCGTCATGAGTGCCGTTAACGATATCTCGGCCAAGGTCGACCTCTTTGCACTCGGTGCCGACGACTACGTTACTAAGCCATTCCATAACGATGAGCTCCTTGCCAGGATAAGCGCAAGGCTTAGGACGACTGGCGGTGCGGCCGGTAAGGACGACAAGACCATAAGGATAAAGAAGCTCGAGGTCAGACCCGATGACTGGGAGGCTTATGTAGACGGTAATCTTCTGGATCTGTCCAAGCAGGAGTTCGAGCTCCTGTGCCTCCTTGCGGAGAACGGCGGAAAGACATGTACCAAGAGTATGATCTTCGAGAAGGCCTGGCATTACGACAGCGAGGCTGATGACAATACCATCAACGTTCATATCAGTAAGGTTAGGAAGAAACTTAAGGAATATGATCCCGATACTGACTATATCGAGACGGTATGGGGCATAGGATACAGGATGAAGACCGGTAATTAAGCGGTGGTCATGCTGTGAGCTATTACTTCAATTCTCTAAGATCCGACATATACAGGGTCATCAGGAATAAGATATTGATCATAGGATTCGCGGTATATATCGCGATATCCTTTTATGCGCTCTGGGACTATGGTCTCACGGTGAGCTATGCGGATCGGCAGGATCCGGTGTCACGTGAAGGCATAGTAAGAACGATAGATTACAGCGATGATGATTATGCGAGATTCGTCCATAAGTGTTCCGTCTTCAGACAGGAACATGGTAGCGTGCCTTCGAGGGAACAGCTTGCGAATATACTTAATACCACGTCCTGGTGCCCCGATGTCACTGTTGCGTCGAGTGAATGGAGCATCATATGCTTTCTTTGCCTTCTTGCCGATGTAGTGATCTCGGGAGAGAATATCTCCTACATGGTATCGGAGGGAAGATCCAGGAGAAGAGTATACCTTTCCAAGCTCTACAATTCCTTTGTCATCGCGGCTATGCTAAGGGGACTTGCGTACCTGCTCATATATATCGTCAATTATATCCTTCACGGAATGTATCATTCGACTCCGCTCCTTGACTACCTGAAGGCATACGTTCTGGGTCTTTTCCCGACGTTTGGACTTATGTGCCTTATCACGATGGTTATATTCATCGTCTGGCAGCGTGTCATATACTATCTTCTCGTCATCCCTTATTCCTACTTTCAGATGATGCTGATGGTACATCTGATAACGGTCAAGGGTATGCTTCGTCCCAATTCCATGGACTATACGCTTCAAGGGATGATCTCATCCGTTCCTTTCAGGGAAGATGTGGGATTTACCTATCTTTGCATGTTCTATCCGATAGTTGTATTCGCAGTGACTTCATTTGCGGGGATCCTTGTCTTTAACAGGAGGACTCTCAGATGATCAATTCGATAAAAGCCGATATTTATCGTATCCTCCACGCTAAGACTGTGTGGTTCGTATTTATAGCGGTCCTGCTGCTTCAGATGAGAGCAGTATTTACTATGAATACCGCTGATCTTTTTAGTGACTCATATTTTGATCCTTTCTTCAGTGACAGTTTCATAGTTCAGGCAGAGGATGCCTTCGGTAATGATATAAGGGTCATGTCCTATAACTACGGCTTACTTATCGAGATAGTGTTTACTACGGGTGCGCTCATAACATCACTATATAGTGAAGGACTTCTCAAGAATTCCATCGTAAGCGGTATGAGCATGGGAAGATTTTCGCTGATGAAGACTGCAGCTGTTCTTTATATCAATCTCTTCCTGCTGTGCTTCCAGAACCTCATCGTATTTATCGTTAATATCTTATGGAACGGGCAGGAAAATGCATCTTACTTCCCGGATGTGCTGCTGATAACATTCTGGCAGGCATTTCCCGTTATATGCTGGTCCTGCTTCCTTATCTTGGTGGCAGCGCTTATGAGAAGATATCCCTATTATCTCGCCGCCGTATTCGTTCCTCTCATAACGCTTTCGAGAGGTATACGTGCGGGTTATTATCAGCCCAGGGTCATAATGGGCTTTATCACATACGAACCTTATGACGGCTTCAGGATCAAGGTAGCCCTTTTGTCAGTAGCCGTATCTATCATATCGGTATTCCTGTTCTGGCTCTCGGTCAACAGGAAGGTCGAATGAGAGGGAGGATAACATGAGAGATCTGGTTTTAAGAGCAAACGGCCTCGGTAAGAGCTACGGCAAGACAAGAGCGCTTGACGATATAGACCTTACCGTATACAGAGGTGATATCTGCGGTATCATCGGCAGGAACGGCGCCGGCAAGACTACCATGCTCAAGATATTCTCGGGACTTATTACAGAATACGACGGAAGCTATGAGATGCTCGGCGTAAAGGATACCGAGGCGGGAAGAGTGCGATTCAGGACAGGCTCCATGATCGATACGCCTACTTTCTTTACCGAGCTTACGGCATACCAGAACCTCAAGTATTTCTGCATACAGAAGGGTATAGCCGATGACCTGAAGATAGATTATATCCTGAGGGTAACGGGACTCTCGGATGACCGTGACAAGAAGTTCAAGTCCATGTCCATGGGTATGAAGCAGCGTCTTGCCATAGCTTTCGCTCTTATAGACGAGCCTGAGCTGGTATTTCTCGACGAGCCCGTAAATGCATTGGATCCAATGGGTATAAGCTCCATGCGTGAGCTGTTCCGTCAGCTCAATTCCGAGTTCGAGACGACATTCGTAATATCCAATCATATCCTTACGGAGCTCTACTCACTGGCTAACAGGTTCGTTATATTGGATCAGGGCAAGATAATAAAGCAGGTCAGTAAGCAGGAACTTAAAGAACAGTGTAAGAGAGGTCTTTATATCCGTTGCGATGATGTAAGGAAGACTACTCTCGTTCTGGAAAATGAGCTCGACCTTCACGATTACAAGATCGCTGACGAGAACAGGCTCATAATATACAGGTTCTCGGATACCAGCGAGATAGTAAAGACGCTTGTATATAAGGATGTCAGGATCTACGGCGTTCAGGAGACGGGTATCTCGCTTGAGGATTACTACAAGAGCGTTCTTGAGGAGAATTCCAAGAACCATGTGTGATATATTTGTAGAAGAAGGAAGAGCATATAAGGAGGGAGTATGACAGCGGCAGTAATAGTTCTCGCATCAGTCTGCATATTCTTGCTCATTACTCTCTTCATGCAGACTCATATCCTCAACAACATAAGAAGCTCGCTTAAGCGCATCAATACCACCGGCAGCCGTGAGAACCTGCATTCTGTAGTGGGAACTCCCGCCGAGAAGAACGTAATCAATGAGATAAATACTCTTCTTGATGCATATAAGGACGAGAGAGCCATGTATAAGAGGAAGCGTCATGACCTGGATCAGATGATGACCAATATCTCTCACGACTTAAGGACTCCTCTTACTTCTGCCATAGCTTACGTGGATCTCATGAAGAGAGGAAATATCGGAGAAGAAGACAGGGCCCAGACGCTTGAAGTCATCTCAGAGAAGCTCGACAGGCTCTATATGCTGACTGATTCATTCTTCGAGTTCTCCAAGATAATCTCCAACGATGCTCCTCCGGAACTTGAGTCCATCAATCTCGTGGCTGTGCTGGAGGATTCCATAGTAGGTTTCTTCGACAATTTCTCCAACTCGGACAGACAGATCGTATTCAACCACGACGGCAATTCCTGCGTGATACTATCCAACAAGATAATGCTCCTTCGAGTATTCGACAACATAATAGGAAACGCATATAAGCACGGCAAGGGAACTCTCAACATAGATCTTGATAATGAAGGTAAGACGATCGTTTTCCGAAATGAGATAGCCGACGACGAGAATCTTACCGATGCATCACACGTCTTTGATGAGTTCTATACGACAGATGTATCCCGGACGAAAGGCAGTACCGGCCTGGGACTTGCCATCGCCAAGCAGTTCATCCTGATCCTTGGAGGCAAGATCTCTGCAGAAGCCAGGGACTATATGTTCACCATAACAATAGAATTATGAGCAAAAAGAAAAGGTCAGGTGATTACCTGACCTTTATTGGTGACCCCAACGAGAATCGAACTCGTGATTGCGCCTTGAGAGGGCGCCGTCTTAGCCGCTTGACCATGGGGCCGTGTCAAATGCTTGAGTATATTAACATAGCAAGAACGTGTTGGCAAGTATTTATTTGTACTTTTTTAAAACTGTGTTAAACTAAGTTCAACGAGAAGAAAAGAACATAAATTCTTTATGAGGTCCTAACATGAATGAATATAAATACATAAGAGTACACGGAGCCAGGGAACACAATCTCAAGAACGTGGACATAGATATCCCCAGGGATGAGCTGGTAGTGCTCACGGGACTGTCGGGTTCCGGTAAGAGTTCTCTTGCTTTCGATACTATATATGCCGAAGGACAGAGAAGATATGTAGAATCGCTTTCTTCTTATGCAAGGATGTTCTTGGGACAGATGGAGAAGCCTGATGTAGACAGTATCGACGGCTTATCTCCTGCTATTTCCATAGACCAGAAGACCACCAGCAAGAACCCCAGGTCTACGGTAGGTACCGTAACCGAGATATACGATTATTTCAGGCTCCTTTATGCCAGGGTAGGTCAGCCTGTCTGCTATAAGTGCGGTAAGACGATCAAGTCTCAGTCCATAGATCAGATCGTAGATAAGCTCATGGGTTATCCCGAAGGTACCAGGATGATCGTCATGGCTCCCGTGGTCAAGGGCAAGAAGGGCGAGTTTACCAAGCAGCTGGAGGACTTCAGGAAGAACGGCTTCGTAAGGGTACGTATCGACGGTTCAATGTATGAGCTTGATGAGGAGATCAAGCTCGATAAGAATAAGAAGCATGAGATCTATGTAGTAGTCGACAGGCTCGTAGTACGAGAAGGCAACAGGGGTAGGATCAATGATTCCTGTGAGACTGCGCTCAAGCTGGCGGAAGGCACCATTGCAGTCGAGATACAGACCGTAAAGGAAGACGATGACGGCATGAGGACATACGACACTACCGAAGAGATCTTCTCTCAGAATCTCTCCTGTCCGGACTGTGGTATCTCCTATGCGGAAGTGTCTCCCAGGAGCTTTTCGTTCAATAATCCATATGGAGCTTGTCCCGAGTGCTCCGGTATCGGTGTCCTCACCAGAGTCGACCCCGAGCTCGTGATAAGCGATCCTAAGCTCACGATAAACGAAGGCGCCGTCACAGCCGGCGGGTGGAATTTCCACGATACAAAGAGCTGGGGCAGAGGATTTATCGTTGCTCTGTCCGAGAAGTACGACTTCTCTCTGGATGTTCCCTATGAGAAGCTTCCTAAGAAGATTAAGGACATCATCCTCTACGGTAATGACGGCGTTAAGATGAAGATAGATACAAGTAACAGCGTCTATGACCGCAAGGGAGATTACTACGCCTCATGGGAAGGTCTTGTTCCGAGCATTATGAGAAGATATAACGAGTCTTATTCGGAAGATGCCAAGGCCAGCTACGAGCAGTACATGAGCATCGACGTGTGTCCGACCTGTAACGGAATGAGGCTCAAGAAAGAGAGTCTTTCAATACTGATAAATAAGCTCAATATTTCTCAGCTTACATCCAAGTCCGTACGCGACTGTAAGGACTTTATGGATAAGCTCACGTTCAGCAAGCGTAATTCCCAGATCGCGGCTCCCATCATGCGTGAGATCAATGCAAGGCTGCAGTTCCTTATAGATGTAGGTCTTGACTATATGACGCTCAACAGACCTGCAGCTACTCTCTCCGGCGGTGAGGCACAGAGAATAAGGCTTGCTACTCAGATCGGTTCCGGTCTTCAGGGTGTTCTCTACATACTGGATGAGCCTTCCATCGGACTTCATCAGAGGGATAACAGCAAGCTTCTTAAGACTCTTACGAAGCTTCGCGACCTGGGTAACTCCGTTCTTGTCGTAGAGCATGACGAAGATACCATGAGGGAAGCTGACTACATCATCGACGTAGGCCCCGGAGCCGGTATCAACGGAGGAAAGATTGTAGCTTCAGGTACAGTCGAAGAGATAATGAAGTGTAAGGAATCCGTTACGGGTCAGTACCTGAGCGGAAAGAAGTTCATACCTGTGCCGTCCGACAGGAGACCTGCGGGAGATAAGAAGATCTCCATTAAGGGTGCGAAGATCCATAACCTCAAGAATATCGACGTTGATATTCCCATTGGGCTCTTCACATGTATTACCGGTGTATCGGGATCAGGTAAGAGCTCGCTCATCAATTCGACTCTTGTTCCCGTGTTGTCTCATGAACTGAACGGAGCCAGGAAGCATAAGGTTAAGTGCTCTGATGTTAAGGGGTACAGTAATCTCGATAAGCTCATTGTCATCGACCAGTCGCCTATCGGAAGGACGCCCAGGAGTAATCCCGCTACATATATAGGTGTATTTGATCTTATAAGGGCCCTGTACGCAGGAACTCCGGATGCCAAGATGAGAGGCTATAAGAACGGAAGGTTCAGCTTCAATGTAAAAGGCGGACGATGCGAATCCTGCAGCGGTGACGGTCTCAATAAGATAGAGATGCATTTCCTTCCCGATATCTACGTTAAGTGTGACGTATGTAAGGGTAAGAGATATAACAGGGAAACCCTTGAAGTAAAGTACAAGGGCAAGAATATATCGGATGTTCTTGAGATGAGCGTTGACGAGGCTTGCGATTTCTTCGCTTCAGTGCCTAACATTTTCCGCAAAGTTCAGACCCTCAAGGATGTAGGATTAGGATATATAAAGCTGGGTCAGCCCTCTACGCAGCTGTCGGGAGGTGAGGCTCAGAGGATCAAGCTGGCAGCCGAGCTGTCAAGGAGATCCACCGGTAAGACGCTGTATGTTCTGGATGAGCCTACCACAGGACTTCACATCGCTGATGTCCATATGCTTGTTGACATTTTACAGCGACTTACAGAAAATAATAATACTGTCGTCGTGATAGAGCACAATCTTGATGTTATCAAGACTTGCGACTACATTATCGACTTAGGTCCCGAGAGCGGTGACCGCGGTGGTGAGATAGTCGCGTGCGGAACGCCGGAACAGATAGCAGCAGTAGCCTCTTCCTATACGGGACAGTTCCTTGCTCCTATCCTCAAGGCGGCTAAGGATAAGGGACAATATGCATCGAGGATGGCATTTATCGACGATGAACGTTTGAAGAGCGAAGCTCTCGAGATCGAGACGGGACCTCGCGTCAGACGTAAAGTTAAGGAGAATGGAGTTTAATATATGTCATTATGTTCAGTTTGCGGTAAAAGACAGGCTATTGTCTTTACCAGCCGATATGAGAACGGAAGGCGCATAGATGAGGGATTCTGTATCAAGTGCGCATACGAGTCCGGTGTCGCAGGCATCTCGGATATGTTCTCTGCTGCAGGTATCAATGACAATAATATAGATGAAATGAGCGACAGGCTCGAGAGCATGATCGGTTCGACAGGTGCGATGACCGATCCTACCGAGTTCTTTAAGTCCATCGCTGACAACAGCTTCGGTGAAATGGGACTTGATGAGGATCTCGAGGATGATATCGGATTCGAGGATGACAGTTCCGGAGTCGGCGTTGCCGATATAGGCGGCGGAGATGACGGTATCCCCGACGACCCCGCCGGTAATGATCCCTCTGCCTTTACGCCTAATCCTTTTGAGAATCTCATGAACAATCTCGGAATGGGCGGCAAGAAGAAGGGTAATTCCAAGAACGGCGATAGTTCCAAGAGAAGACTCAAGTTCTTGAACGAATTCGGTACTAACCTTACGGCCAGAGCAGCTGAAGGCAAGATAGACAGGATCATCGGAAGGGATAAGGAGATCGAGAGGGTCGTACAGATCCTCAACAGAAGATCCAAGAACAATCCCGTATTGATCGGTGCTCCCGGTGTAGGTAAGACTGCTGTTGCCCAGGGTCTTGCGACAAAGATCGTTAACGGTGAGGTTCCCGTAAAGCTTCGTAATATGCAGGTATGGCAGCTGGATCTTCCCGCGATGGTAGCAGGTACCCAGTTCAGAGGTATGTTTGAAAGCCGTATCAAGGGTGTCATCAACGAAGCTATCCGTGAGGAGAATGTCATCCTCGTTATCGATGAGCTCCACACCATCATGGGCGCGGGCGATTCGGAAGGATCTACTAATGCAGCGAATATCTTAAAGCCTGCACTTGCCAGGGGTGAGCTTCGCATCATAGGCTCCACTACTACGGCCGAATATAAGAAGATCGAGAAGGATTCTGCTCTTGAGAGAAGATTCCAGAAGGTCATCCTTGATGAGCCTTCCGTAGAGGTATCTATCGAGATCTTGAAAGGTATAAAGGATTACTATGAGGAGCATCATTATGTTTCTTATTCCGATGATATCATCGAGTTCGCGGTAAAAGCCTCAAAGCGCTATATCACCGACAGATATCTTCCTGATAAGGCTATCGACCTTATCGATGAAGCAGGTTCAAGAGCGAACCTCAATAATATCAAGCTCGTTAAGCTCAAGGAGACAGAAGAGAATCTTAAGAAGGCCACAGCCGAGTATGCTGCTATGGTCGAGAAGATGGAGAACTTCGATGATGCAGAGCGTGAGAAGAACTATGAGAAGATAGCTGATCTCAAGGTTAAGCTTGATCAGTGCCAGAAGGAGCATGACGATCTTCGCGATAACTTAAAGCCTGATCCTATTACCAGGGAGGATATCGCCAGGGTAGTTGAGATGTGGACAGGTATTCCTTTGAAGTCCATATCAGAGTCTGAGACAGAGAAGCTAATCCATCTTGAAGACAGACTCCATGAGAGAGTCATCGGTCAGGATCAGGCAGTAAAGGCAGTGGCTGCGGCTGTTCGCAGGAACAGATCCGGATTCACCAAGAAGAACAAGCCTTCTTCCTTTATCTTTGTAGGTCCTACGGGTGTAGGTAAGACAGAGCTCGTTAAAGCGCTGACAGAAGTCATGTTCGATACTGAGGATTCCCTCATAAGGATCGATATGTCCGAATATATGGAGCCTCATTCCGTAAGTAAGCTCATCGGTTCTCCTCCGGGATATGTAGGTCACGAGGACTCCGGACAACTTACCGAGCAGGTAAGGAGAAAGCCTTATTGCGTCATTCTCTTCGATGAGATAGAGAAGGCACATCCCGATGTATTCAATCTTCTCCTGCAGCTCCTGGATGAAGGTCGTCTGACTGACAGCCACGGACTTCATGTTAACTTCGAGAATACGATCATCGTAATGACTTCTAATGCCGGTAACTCCGCTAAGGCTCCTACTATCGGATTCTTCAGCGGTACAGAGGAAGCTCTTGAATCCAAGGTGGATTCTGCTCTTAAGGAGACCTTCAGACCCGAGTTCCTCAACCGTGTCGATGATACGATCATATTCAAGGAGCTTACAAAGGCTGAGATAAGAAAGATCGCGGATATCATGATGAAGGAAGTATATTCATCTCTTAATGAGAAGGGTATAACCGCCACCATGACTGAGGCAGCAGGCGATCGTCTTGCCGAGAAGGGATACGATCCCAAGTTCGGTGCAAGACCTTTAAGAAGAGAGATAAGGAAGAATATCGAGGATAAGCTCGCTGATATGTTCCTTGAAGGTGAGCTCAAGAATGTTACAGGTCTTACTATCGACTTTGACGGTAATGAGTTCGTATTTACTACTGTTAAGAATAAGACTGAGTCTTCCATTGATAAGGCTGAGATAAGAGTCAAGGCTCCCAGGAAGGCAAGAGCATCTAAGGGTGAATAAGTGATGATACCCCTCATTGCTTGATGAGGGGTATTAATCTGATTGCGAGGTTAACGTACGTTACATGGCGTTTGTAGGTATTATTTGGTTATTGTTTTTAGCTGTGTTGACAGCTGTGTTCATCGTTATCTTGATCTGTCAGAGTATATCTTGTACAGGAATGCTTATCGTAGTGCTCAGCAGCTTCAGGCATGCCAAGAAAGGCAGAGCAAGATTTATTGGAATACCGGGTATCATGATCGGATCAGTACTGATGATATTACCGTTTCTTTTCCTCAATAAGAGTTGCTGCGTCGCTACAGAAACCGCCATCGTTGCCATGAACTATGAGAGCACTACCGATACACTTGAGTTGTGCGTAGAGGATGGAAGCCTTGATGATATATATGCATGTTTTAACGATCAGGTGGACGTAGATGATGACGATATAGAAAGCTTCAGTGACAGTATCTCTGATCTTGATATGTCCCACTGCTATGTTACCCAAAGACAACAGGTCACGTATCAGGCTGATGATTCCGATTCTGACAATGTAGAAGCCTATATCTATACGATCGCACGAGTGTCACATGATGATGATAATACTGATCTTATGACGATGGAGATCTGCGTGGTCAATCACAGCGACTATAGAGGCCTGTGGTATATAAATGTCTATGAGTCGGACGGATCGTTGTATGACAGCATAGGTGAGGAGCTCCCTTTAAACAGTATTTCTACATGCGATATCAGAAGGGATGAAGTAGATTGATCTCTAGTCAGCGCAGTCATAGATATATAAGTCGGAGCAACAAAAAAGGAGATCGGGAGATCTCCTTAATAATTCCTGGTGACCCATTGGGGGTTCGAACCCCAGGCCCCTTGATTAAAAGTCAAGTGCTCTACCAACTGAGCTAATGGATCAAAATGGCTGGGGTGGCAGGATTTGAACCTACGAATGCGGGAGTCAAAGACCCGTGCCTTACCCCTTGGCTACACCCCAGTGACAATAAAGTCTTTGTTAGGGTAAGAAAAAAGTGGGGTGGGATATGGGATTCGAACCCATGACTTCCAGTGCCACAAACTGGCGCTCTAACCAACTGAACTAATCCCACCATGATACAAGTGATAAGTATCGGGCTCTACCCGCTCAGCATGAAAGATTATATTGGTAAGGATAATCAAAGTCAAGTTTATTTTTTGATAATTAAGTGCAATACTATGTGCATGTATGAGATAGACTTCAACAGACCCGGTAAGGAATTGTTCGCGATAGAGACCGACAGGCTCCGTCTTGCGGTACTTCGCAAGAATTCAGCACAGGCTGTTACTGATTATCTTGTAAGGAATAAGGAATTCCATCAGAAGTGGAGTCAGACTCATAACGACTCATATTTTCTTCTTAAGACACAGAAGAAATATCTTTCCTATGACGAGACCGAATATAAGGCGGGAAGACTGGTGCCGCTATGGATCATGAAAAAGGACGAACCCGACAGGATCATCGGCAGGGTTTCCTTCTTCAACATAGCTTACGGCGGCATGATGAGCTGTGCAGTAGGATATCACCTAGATGAAGGCTGTACCGGCAAGGGATATATGAGGGAAGCATTGCTCGCTGCTTCATGCCTTATGGCGAAGGAACTCAAGATGCACAGGATCGAAGCTTTTATACTCCCCGAGAACGAGAGATCCTTGAACCTGATAAGAAAAGCAGGTTTTACCGAGGAAGGACTTCGTAAGTCCTATATGCACATAAACGGGCAGTGGAGAGATCATATGTCGTTCTATATACTGGACGAAACGCTTAGAAAAATATTTTGATTTAAAACTTTTTATGCGATAATTAATTGAAAACTTGTGAGTTGATCTGTTGGGAGGTCATCGATAATGAAGAGAACCGATATCAAGAAGATACTTTGTATAACACTTACAGCCGTTATGCTCTTTGGCATGTGCGGTTGTGGAAAGAAGAAGAAGGATACCAAGGAGACAGATGAGACGGATCCTGCTCCTACACCTATCCCTGTAGCTACGACAGAGAGTACAGCTGCTCCCATTACAACATATTCAGGACCTCTTGCTATTGAGACTCTTGATGCTACTTGGAGTGAGGAAGAGATTACCGAGACGACACTGTATGTAGCTGTCAGTGAAGGAGAGTTCCTGAGCGTTCGCTTGGGTCCCAGCACTGATTATGATGTTGTCGGACGACTTTCCAGGAATCAGACTGTCACCGTTGTTGCACAGACTTCAGACGGCTGGTATAGGACCTTTGACGGCTATTACGTATCCGGTACTTATCTCACCACAACGCAGTCTGTATAAATTCAAAATTTGTTGTAGACAAGTTATCGCTCTTAGTGTATGATACTTAGGCGTTTGAAAAGGACGCATACACTGGAGCGCATATGCGGGTGTAGTTCAATGGTAGAACTTCAGCCTTCCAAGCTGACCACGTGGGTTCGATTCCCATCACCCGCTCCACCTATACGGGTCATTAGCTCAGTTGGATAGAGCAACAGCCTTCTAAGCTGTGGGTCGGAGGTTCGAGTCCCCCATGGCTCGCCAGGAACTTAACACCGGATCTTATATCCGGTGTTTTTTTGTGTCCTTTTTATGGTTTGAAAAAGGTCGTCCCTGATAGTAGAATAAGGCAACTATATTTATATAAAGAGTGGCGAACATTATGGAAAATGAAGATATCAATGTAATCGAAGAAGCATATATTGCACTTCCTAAGGGATTTAAGGCTAACGGTGTAGCCGCAGGACTTAAGTCCAACGCAGCTGACATAAATCCCGATGTAGAGAAGTCACTGGTATTGGATGTTTGTCTCGTAGAGTCCGATGTACCTGCTAATGTAGCAGGCGTATATACATCCAACCTCGTTAAGGGACATTCACTTACCAGGAGCATCAAGAAGATCGATATGGGCGGAAAGATGCGCGCCATGATCGTCAACAGCAAGAACGCCAATGCCGCAGTAGGCAAGGTCGGAGAGAAAGATGCGGAAGAGGTTGCTAAGGCAGTAGCTGCTAAGCTCGGTTGTTCTTCGGATGAGGTCCTTACGGCATCTACAGGTGTAATCGGTAGCAGACTTCCTTATGAGAAGATCGTAGCTAAGGTCCCCGATCTTGTAGACGGTCTTACCGCTGAGGCCAAGACTTCACATTATGCTGAATATGCAATGATGACTACAGACACCGTGCCTAAGGAAGTGGCTGCGAAGATCACATTAAAGAATGGTCAGAAAGTAACTATCGCAGGTATGGCTAAGGGTTCCGGCATGATCCATCCTAACCTCGCTACCATGATCGGTATCTTCACGACAGATGCCGATATCGACAGGGATATCCTTCAGGAAAGCCTTAAGAAGGCCGTAGCACATACATTCAACCGTGTAAGCGTAGACGGAGATACTTCCGTATGCGACATGGTAGTAGTTCTTGCAAACGGCGCTTCCGGAGCTAAGATCGAGAAGGGAAGCGAAGACCTACAGATCTTTGATGAAGCTCTCGAGAGCCTTTCTTACGATATCGCACGTATGCTGGCAGCAGACGGTGAGGGTGCAACTAAGTTCGTAGAGATCGAAGTAAACGGCGCAAAGGATGCAGACGATGCAAAGCTCATTGTTACAGCCGTAGCAAGATCGCCTCTTTGTAAGACCGCATTCTTCGGTATGGACGCTAACTGCGGAAGGATCCTTACCGCTGTCGGTTATTCCGGAGCTAAGTTCGATCCCGAGAAGGTAGATATATCTCTTTCCGGTCTTGAAGTATATAAGGACGGTGTTGCTCTTCCTTTCGATGAGGATGAGGCGCTCGAGCTCCTTAAGAAGGATGAGATCTACGTAAGTATCACGCTTCACGAAGGTGATGCTTATGACAGGATGTTCACATGCGATTTCTCCTATGACTACGTTAAGATAAACGGCAGTTACAGAACTTGATGATCACTTCGAGGCTGCGGTCTTATTTTGCCTGCAGCCTTGATTCTTGTGCACAATGCGAACAAATCTTCGTTTTTGATTTGCCACAACGTATTGTTATAATACTATGATGTAGAAGTAAATATGGGGGTTAGTCATGGCAAGAAAGTCAGATTACGGCAACGACAGTATATCCATGCTCAAGGGCGCGGACAGAGTTAGGAAGAGGCCTGCGGTCATCTTCGGTTCCGACGACCTTGAAGGTTGTATACATTCGTTTTTTGAGATCCTTTCCAATTCCATCGACGAGGCCAGAGAAGGTCACGGAAAGCAGATCATAGTCACAAGGTTCAAGGATGGTTCCTTGCAGGTAGAGGACTTCGGAAGAGGTATCCCTCTCGACTATAATCCCAAGGAGGAGAGATATAACTGGGAGCTCGTATATTGTGAGCTCTATGCCGGTGCCAAGTACGACAATAATTCCCTCGGCGATTACGAATATTCACTGGGCCTTAACGGTCTCGGTGCCTGCGCTACGCAGTATTCTTCGGAATTCTTCGAAGTTACCGTAATGCGTGATAAGACCAAGTATTCACTTTCTTTCCGCAAGGGTGAGCCTGTTGGCGAACTCATAAAGGAACCCTACCGATTCAACAGAACGGGTACTATCCAGAGATGGAAGCCCGATCCTGAGGTATTTACTGATACTGTGATACCTTTCGAAAGGCTTCAGGATATCGTAAAGAAGCAGTCTGTAGTTAACGGCGGTATCGAGTTCATCTTGAAGGATGAGATCACGGGATCCGAGGAGTCTTTTCTCTGTCCTGACGGTATTAAGGGTTATTGCGACGAATTAAATGACATGAAGGGCTTTACTGAGACTTACTTCTTCGACGGTGAGGAGAAGGGTAGGGATGCCGACGACCGTCCTATATACAAGGTCAAGGCTGAGGTAGCATTTTGCTTCAATAACTCCGTTAACGAGCTTCAGTATTTCCATAACTCCAGCTTCCTGGAGCACGGCGGTTCTCCCGATAAGGCAGTAAAGAGTGCTTTCGTAAGTGAGATCGACAAGCAGATCAAGGCAAGGGATAAGTACAAGTCGAACGAGTCCAAGATAAAGTTCGAGGACGTTCAGGATTCACTCATACTTATCTCCAGTACTTTCTCTACTCAAACTTCCTACGAGAACCAGACAAAGAAAGCTATCAACAATAAGTTCATCCAGGAGTTCATGACGGATCTTATAAGGAAGCACCTTGAGATCTGGTTCATCGAGAATAAGGCTCTCGGAGACAAGGTAGTAGAGCAGATCCTCGTAAATAAGCGTTCCAGAGAGAATGCAGAGAAGACAAGGATCAACATAAAGAAGCAGCTCTCAGGTAAGATCGATATCAATAACAGGATCAAGAAGTTCGTAGACTGCAGATCCAAGGATACTGACAAGCGCGAGCTCTATATCGTAGAGGGTGATTCCGCTTTGGGTTCCGTTAAGCTTGGAAGAGATGCGGAGTTCCAGGGTGTTATGCCTGTAAGAGGTAAGATCTTGAACTGCCTCAAGGCTGACTACGCTACTATCTTTAAGAGTGAGATCATCACTGACCTTGTTAAGGTCTTGGGATGCGGCGTCGAGATAAGCAACAAGCACAGCAAGGATATGAGTGCATTTAACCTCGACATGCTTCGTTGGAACAAGGTCATAATCTGTACCGATGCCGATGTCGACGGATTCCAGATCAGGACGCTTATCCTTGCAATGATCTATCGCCTCATGCCTACTCTTATCGAGAAGGGATATGTATATATCGCTGAGTCTCCTTTGTTCGAGATCACGCTTCACAAGAAGGGTAAGAATGCCGGTGATGAGACATACTTTGCATTTAACGAGAAGGAGAAGGCGGATATCCTTGCAAAGCTCGGCGAGAATGCCAATATCACTCTCCAGAGATCCAAGGGTCTTGGTGAGAACGAGCCTGAGATGATGTGGCAGACCACAATGAATCCCAAGACAAGACGCCTTATCAGGGTTACACCCGAGGATGCCAAGAAGACAGCAGATATATTCGATCTTCTCCTCGGTGATAATCTCGCGGGAAGAAAGCAGCACATCGAAGAGGACGGGCATCTGTACCTCGATATGCTCGACGTAGGATAAAGATAAAGAAGAGAGTTATAAGGAAATGCCTAAGAAGAAAGATAAAGAAGTAAACAGTAATTCGCTCAAAGCAAGACTTACGGATAACTCTATCCCCGATAGAGAGGCCGAGTCCCAGCCTATTACCGAGACTCTTGAGATCAACTACATGCCCTATGCGATGAGCGTCATCGTATCCCGTGCGATCCCTGAGATCGACGGCTTCAAGCCTTCGCACAGAAAGCTGCTCTACACCATGTATAAGATGGGACTTTTGAGCGGCAACAGGACTAAGTCCGCCAATGTAGTAGGCCAGACCATGAAGCTCAATCCTCACGGTGACCAGGCTATCTACGAGACGATGGTACGTCTTACCAGAGGTAACGGTGCGCTCCTTCATCCTTTTGTAGATTCAAAGGGTAACTTCGGTAAGCAGTATTCCAGGGATATGCAGTATGCTGCTTCCAGATATACGGAAGTAAGGCTCGAGAAGATCTGTGAGGAACTCTTCAAAGGCATAGACAAAGACGCCGTAGATATGATCGATAACTACGACGGTACCTTAAAGGAGCCGGTACTTCTTCCTGCAACTTTCCCTTCTGTCCTTGTTAATAACAATCAGGGTATCGCCGTAGGTATGGCATCCAATATATGTTCCTTCAACTTAAAGGAAGTCTGCGATGCGACTATCGCTTATCTTAAGGATCCCGACTTCGATATCCTTGAAGTGATGCCTGCTCCCGATTTCTCCGGCGGCGGACAGATCCTCTATGACAGAGCAGCCATGCAGAATATCTACGATACCGGTAAGGGTTCCGTAGTCGTTCGAAGCAAGTATACGGTTGATAAGAAGAATAACCTTATAGAGATCACCGAGATCCCGTATTCAACGAGTTCGGATGCGATCATCGACAATATAGCAGATCTCGTTAAGCAGGGTAAGGCCAAGGAGATCAACGATATTCGTGACGAGACCGACCTTGACGGATTGAAGATAACTATCGACTGCAAGAGAGGTACCGATCACGAAGCTCTCATGACAAAGCTCTTCCGCTTTACTAAGCTTCAGGATTCATTCTCCTGTAACTTCAATATCCTGATAAACGGTAATCCCAGGGTCCTGGGCGTTAAGGAGATAATCAACGAGTGGCTCATCTGGAGAAGGGAATGTCTTGCAAGAGAGTACAGATATGACCTTGGTAAGAAGAAGGATAAGCTCCATCTCCTTGAAGGTCTTGAGAAGATCCTCCTTGATATCGATAAGGCAATTAGCATCATCCGTAATACAGAGCTTGAAGAGGACGTTGTTCCCAACTTGATGCAGGGCTTTGGTATCGATAAGGTACAGGCTGATTACGTAGCGGAGATAAAGCTTCGTAATATCAATAAGCAGTACATCATCAACAGGGTAGCTGACAGGGAGAAGCTTGAGAAGGATATTGCCGATATCGAGGATATCCTTGCTAAGCCCAAGAGGATCGATAAGATCATTGCTCAGACTCTTGAAGATGTATCTAAGAAGTATGCTCAGCCCAGAAGATCCGAGCTCATCATGCAGGAGAGCGTACAGACATATGTAGCCGAGGAGAATATCCCCGAATACAGAGTACATCTTATGCTCACGAGACACGGTTATCTTAAGAAGCTCACCATGCAGAGCCTTAATCGTTCTAACGATCTTAAGATCAAGGATGACGATGAGATCTTCATGGATATCGAAGCAGAGAATAAGAGTGAGATCCTCTTCTTCTCCGACAAGTGCAATGTCTATAAAGCTAAGACATATGAGTTTGCAGATACGAAGCCATCGGAATTTGGTGCTTATCTCGGAAGCGAACTCCAGCTCGAAGACGGCGAGAAGATCGTATTCATGCATGTTACTTCCGACTATAAGGGAAGGTTCCTTCTTGGATTTAAGAACGGTAAGGCTGCACTCTTCCCGGTTAATGTATATGAGACAAAGCAGAATAGGAAGAAGCTCATCAACGCTTTCTCCGATAAATCCGAAGCCGTATCGTTCATGTGGCTCTCTGACGATGAGGATCCCGATCTGGTAGCAAGGTCGGATCTTAATAAGGCTGCCGTATTCCAGGCATCTCTTATCCCGCTGAAGACCACAAGGACTACGCAGGGCGTTCAGCTCCTCGTATCTAAGCGCGGTTCTCAGCTGGTTGAGATATCCCGTCTTGCAGAAGTCGGTATAAATGATCCCGAGTACTACAGGATAAGAAGGATACCTGCTATCGGTTATTACATCAAAGAGGATTCTTTTGAGAACAAGCAGATAGGACTTGATATCTGATGAGAAGAGCGTCGGGGCAGATCTACGACAGTTATGACAATAACCGCAGATCCGGTATAGGATATACGGTCTGTGCAGTGTTGTGCCTCATCATGGTCTTCGTAATAGGCGGTACGACTATCTGGGTCAAGAAGGTAAATAAGAGGGAGGAATCTGTCCTTCCGCTCTTTATACAAGCTCTTGATACAGGAGACTATGCCGAAGCTCTAAGCATATACAGATCCGTCCATGACAAGGTGGTTGCCGCAGATCCCGACAAGACGTCGGAACTTCAGGCAGAGATAGAGGTCATGGCTCAGATGGAAAATGAGGTCGATTCCAGGCTCAAGACCATTGAAGAAGCCATGAGATACGAACGCTACGAACCCTCAGAGAGTGATATCGAGTTCATGACTGAGATGGAGGAACTTACATCCTCCAGGATATCCCAGTGGCTTCATGATCTGTGTGAGGAGTTCCTTCTGGGAACCGTGGAAAAGCCGGATGTAATATTTATATTCGATCAGATGTCCCAGATAGGTAACATCTCAGCATCTGCTGCTCCGCTCCTTCAGGAGATAGAGACTATAGAGATGGCAAGAGGTGACGTACAGGCTGCAGAGAGCGCATATGAAGCTCAAGAGTATGTACGTGCCGTTCAGACTTACATAATGGTAACCGAGAACGATAATTACTCGGGATTCGTTCATGATTTCTCCGAGAGAAGGATCGTTGAGATAAAGGAGATAATGTACGAGCCCATGCTCCAGGAAGGCGAACATATGCTTGAACGTTTCCGCTATTATTCAGCTGAGACTTTATTCTCTGATATGGCAACTATTTTCCCTGATGATCAGAGAATAAATAACGATCTTCTTGAGGCTACCATGAATACGACTGCGACTGAGGAATACAGGGGAACTGTCGAAGTGCTCTGTGTAAGGACGCTCATCGCAGATCCCGCTTCTCCCGGATCTGATACGGATCTTATGATCACTACGGATGAGTTCAGGAGAATGCTCGAGCAGCTCTATGCAAATGACTATGTTCTGGTGGATGCCGAGACGATGGCTGATCTTTCCGAGGATACGTTTATCACCGAGGTGAATCTTACTGTTCCCGAGGGAAAGAAGCCTGTTATCCTCGTCCTGGATACCTTTGATTACAGTGCATATAACTATATCTACGGATGCTGTGACCGATTGGTCATAAACGATCAGGGACAGGTATGCGGAGAGTATATGGACAGCAATGGTCAGACGATCGTATCAAGAGAGGCTGAAGCTATCGGTATCCTTGATGCATTCATAGAAGAGCATCCCGACTTTTCTTTTGACGGAGCTAAGGGAGTAATATCGATATGCGGATATGAATCCTGTCTCGGTTATGTCGTAAGTGAGGATGAGGTCGATGACAGGAATAACGCACTTGCAGCTGCAGGAAGACCCAGCGTTCAGTTCAGCGACAGTGATATCGAGTCTAATAGAGCAGCTGTTGCCGAGATCGTCAGCGTGCTCCTCGATACAGGTTGGAAGTTTGCTTCTTCAACATACGGTCAGATCAATGCATATGAGTCTGATATGGAGACCATTGTTGCCGATACGGAGAAATGGCTGGATCAGATAGGCACTCTTACGGGTCCTGTTCACATGATAGTATATCCCGGCGGTAATTATATATACGGAACAGACGAGAGGGCAGAGTATCTTAAGGAGAACGGATTCAGGATCTTCTTCGGTATGGGAAGCAATCCTTACTATATCTACGGCAGCAACTATCTGTACTACGACAGGACCATGATCAGTGATTCGACGCTTCGTAATTCTGACCTGACAAGACTCTTCGATGCCGGTGCCGTTCTGGATCCGGAACCCGAGAATACGGCGTCAGAGGATCAAGAGCCGATCTAATGTTAAAAATATATTTCACTTTGGCGTAACTATGGATTGAAAAATCAAAAAACAATATAATGTAAAACGTAATGTAATAATTATATTCGGAGGAATTATATGGCCAAGGTAGACAGATTATCACAGTATATAGACAGCGAGCCGATACTCTGGCACGACAGAAAGCGCTATCTTGGACTTCCTATCTCATTTACGAGATACAGTTTTGATCAGAATAAGTTCTATATCAAGACGGGTTTCTTCAATAATGTAAATAACGAGCTCCTTCTTTACAGGGTTCTCGATATCCAGCATAAGAGATCTCTCTTTCAGAAGATATTCGGTGTAGGTACGATCGTTCTCGTAACGGCTGATAAGACCACACCTAATCTTGAGGTCAAGAATATCAAGGACTCCGAGAGAGTCGCTAAGGCACTTTCCAATATCGTTGAGAAGGAACGTGACGAGAAGCGTGTTCTCGGCAAGGAGATGTTTGGTGCATCCGGAGCATTTGATGTTGATATGGATGGTATCGATCACGGATTGGATCACGGTATCTGATCCACGGTGAAGGGATAATAAGTGGAGACAAGGTTAGACAGGTATCAAGGCGCAAGAGAGAATAAGATCAATCAGTTGAAGGATCTTATAGAAGAGTCCGAGAGAATAGTTTTCTTGGGCGGTGCCGGCGTATCCACAGAGAGCGGTATCCCGGATTTCAGATCCGGTGACGGTATCTATAATCAGGAGAGCGGTCTTGCATATAGGGCCGTAGATGTTATCTCCCATTCTTTCTTCATGGAACATCCCGAGGACTTTTATGATTTCTACAGGAGAAAGCTCCTTTATCCGGATGCGAAGCCTAATAAGGCCCATAAGGCACTCGTCAGGCTTGAGAAGAGAGGAAAGCTCTCTGCCATAATCACTCAGAATATCGATAAGCTCCACCAGGATGCAGGTTCTAAGAAGACGATCGAGCTTCACGGTTCTGTGTTCCGTAATCATTGTATGAGCTGCGGTAAGAAGTTCAGGCTCGATTATATCCTTCAGACTACAGGCGTACCTCACTGTGACAGGTGCGGCGGTATCGTTCGTCCTGATATCACTTTATACGAGGAGAATCTCGAACATGATAAGGTCGACGCAGCCATCAAGGCTCTTAAGAAGTGTGACCTCCTTATCATCGGCGGTACCTCTCTTACGGTATACCCCGCAGCTACATTCTCGCAGTTTATCAAACACGATAAAGTTGTTATAATCAATAAGAGTTCTACATATCTTGACCTGTCGGCAAAGCTTACTATACATGACAGTATCGGCGATGTCCTTGATCAGGCGATAGTCAAGAGAAGGACTCCCGAACAGATCAAGAAAGATGAGAAGCTCATCGCTAAGAATGAGGCCAGGGAAAAGGCCGCAAGAGAGAAAGCGAAGCTCAAGGAAAAGGGATAATGAATTCTGACAGATCATACTTCACGGCAAGAGGAGAAGAGCTTGATAAGAAAATCTCCGAAGCCGAGGTAAAGAACCGCAGATTAAGTTCTCTGCGGCTTGTTTTTTTCTTAGTGACAACCGTATTTGTCATATTATCATTTGTACGCCCCGAGATGCGGATAGCGTTTATCGCAGGCGCAGTCATATCTTTCGCAGTATTTATCGTGCTATGTAACAAGCACGGTAAGAGTAAGGCTCTATATGAGCATCTTCTTCTCTTAAGAGGCATCAACGACAGATATATCGCCAGGATAGACGGCGATCATTCTAAGCTCCGTGACGACGTGCCGGCAGTAGACATCTCAGGCCACGATTATGCTTTTGATCTTGATGTATTCGGAGATGTATCTCTCTTTGGGCTTTATAACATCTCAAAGACTTATATGGGAAAGGAAGCTTTTGCCAATGAGCTTCTCGGCAAGAATTATCATTCTGATATAACTGCCCGCCAGGAGGCATGCGCAGATCTTATCGAAAGGAAGGAGTTCCTTCAGGAATTTGAAGCACTGGCCATCGAGAATAAGATGGGGAAGAGCCCTAAGGTCCTTGAGACTTTCTGTAATTCTGAAGAGAAGTTCGACCCCAAGCTCAAGAAGCTCTATATGATCTTACCTGTTTTGTGGCTCGTTCCGGTCATCTTACTCATTATAGGCAACAGATTCGCAAGTGCTGTTGCAATAGGAGTAGCTCTAATAAATATAGTGACTTGGATATTGACGAGCGGTAAGATTGTCTCCAGATTCAATTCGGCATCTTCTCTTAAGAAGCAGGTTGAAGGATATGCTTCACTTTATAAGCTCTCAGAGACTGAGGGATTCAAGAGTGAACTGCTGACTTCACTTCTTAAGGGCGGCTCAGATGAAAAAGCATCTGAAGGCCTGGATTCTTTATCCTTTGTATGTTCGCTAATCAGCTTAAGAGCACAGCCTTTATTTGCTCTCATCATAAATGCTCTTATACCTTTCGATCTATACTGTGCCGATAAGCTCATATCCTGGGCGTCTCTTCATGGTAAGGAGATCAGACGTGACCTCGAAGCCATGTCTGAGATAGAGGTTCTTATGTGCCTTTCGGTAGTAGGTATCATCTCAAGGGAGAGTTGTTTCCCGGAAGTTGGTGAAGGCGCCTATTTTTACGGTAAGGATATCACTCATCCTTTGCTCGATCCTTCTAAGGCGGTATCCAATTCGATCAAGCTTACTAACGGTACTGCGCTCATCACGGGTTCTAATATGTCCGGTAAGACTACTCTTATAAGGACCATTGGTATCGTCTGCATCCTTGCATATACCGGCGCTCCGGTTCCCGCATCTTATGTAAGTACAGGCAGGATGAGGGTCATGTCTTCTATGAGGATTATGGACAGCATCGAAGAGCAGATGAGTACGTTCAGGGCAGAGCTCGTTCGTATCGCGAAGATAGTAGAAGCAGGTAAAGAAGATAAGCCCTTGTTATTCCTCATTGACGAGATATTCAGAGGAACTAATTCCGCGGACAGGACGGAAGGAGCTCTCAAGGTAATAGAGAATTTGTCCAAACCGCACATAATGGGACTTATGACTACGCACGATTATGCACTCTGCGACAAAGTTACGGAAACTGTAAAAACTGTGGTTTATTATCATTTCACTGAGAAGTATAATGATGACGGTATTACGTTTGACTATAAGCTGCACAATGGCGTGTCGCACGAGTCCAATGCCAAATTCTT
Source organism: Oscillospiraceae bacterium (assembly GCA_900176545.1). Lineage (GTDB taxonomy): Bacteria > Bacillota > Clostridia > Saccharofermentanales > Saccharofermentanaceae > Saccharofermentans. Next base: position 625,265 of record FWXP01000001.1, on the reverse strand, counting down.
AATGAGACTTGTGGGCATCTACTGATCTGCCCGGACACGGAGGTACAAATGAGATCATATATTGAATCGGTCGATTTCTTTGGCGGAAACGATCCCGAGAAGCTTGTCGCCGAATTCGGCACACCGCTTTATGTCTATAACGAGGATATCATCAGAAAGTCAATGAGGACTCTGAAGAATATCATCACAAAGTATCCCTATACAGCTAACTTCTCCATGAAGGCTAATTCAAATCTTACTATCCTTAAGATGGCTCTTGAGGAAGGACTTAATGCAGATGCGATGAGTGAAGGTGAGATGAGGCTCCTTCTCAAGGCCGGTTTCCCTTCAGACAGGATCTTCTTCGTTCCCAATAACGTTGCTGTAGATGAGCTTAAGTTCGCAGTGGACAACAACATCATAGTAAGCCTTGATTCCATCGATCAGCTTGAGCTCTTCGGTGAGAACTTCCCGGGTTCCGAGTGCGCCGTAAGGCTCAATCCCGGAGTAGGTGCCGGACATCACGAGAAGGTAGTTACCGCAGGTAAGAATACTAAGTTTGCCATCACTGATGATCTTATCGATGAGATCTTCAATGTAGCAGGTAAGCACGATCTTAAGATCGTCGGTATCAACCAGCATGTTGGATCACTTTTTATGGATCCCGAGCCCTTCCTTCAGGCTGTAAGGAATCTCCTTCATATGGCGGAGAAGTTCGGTAAGCTCAAGTTCATCGACTTCGGCGGCGGTTACGGCGTACCTTATCACAAGGTATCCGAAGATGAGCAGCCTTTCGACTTCGAGACATTTACCAAGAAGCTCGAGACTATCCTTGATGAGTTCGTAGCAGAGGCCGGTTACACACCTCTCTTTAAGACAGAGCCCGGAAGGTTCACTACATGTGAGGGCGGCGTTCTCCTCGGAAGAGTACATGCAACTAAGACTAATGCAGATAAGAAGTTCGCAGGAACTGATGTAGGCATGAATATCCTTGCAAGACCTTCTCTTTACGGTTCATGGCATGATATCGAGATACTTAGGGACGGCAAGCCCGTATATGAGGGCGACAGGGAAGTAGTTACCGTAACAGGTAATATCTGTGAGTCCGGTGACATCATCGCTAAGGAGAGGGACCTTCCCGTCATAAAGACAGGCGATCTTGTATGCGTTCTGGATGCAGGTTCCTACGGATATTCCATGGCCAGCAACTATAACCAGCGTTTAAGACCCGCAGAAGTCATGATTATGTCTGACGGATCCTATGAGCTTATCAGGAAGAAGGATACATACGAAGATCTACTCAGATGCTTCGAGATCTAATCATTTAAGTCGATCACGGCCCCGACGGTAATTGAACTATCGTCGGGGCGTTTTTTGTGTAAGGAATCTTTTACCTCAATTTTGCCACAATATCTTCAAAATTCATTGCCTTTAAGAAAAATTAATAATAAAATGATTGTGTATGGCAATGGATGTGTTAGGTAAGTACAGGTCCTTGGTCGTTGATCATTCGGTCATCCTGGAGTTCGGTGGGTCTATGCTCTTTACCGATCTTCTTGATTCCGTAAGTACCTACGATCAGGATATATATGTGAGCAAGGCCTTCAAGCTCTTGCATTATTGTGTCCTTCATCAGGCAGATGACAGGAACTCTTATGTTGCGCTTGCCATGAAGGAATTCTGCGGTGTACTGCTCCCTAAGAAGAAACTCCATTCCGTACAGACTGTTGAGACATGCGACTTTATCAATTCGGTCAAGGATCTGCCTGAAGTTGCCATACTTGCTACTCCTAATTCCGTATTCGTAAAGCGTCTTCTGGAGAAGAAGCCCGGGTTTGCATGTGATATCATCCTGTTCTCACAGCAGGGATATACTGTTTATGAGGGACTGAGCGGTCTTGTTCAGGAATATAAGCCCAAGCCTATAAGCCACCTCGCTTCTCTCAATAAATATCTCGAGAATACAGTCTATTGTAATGTCGGAGACTATGTTAATACCGGAAGTGACAAGCGTCTGGAACTTACAAAGAGGATAAGTAACGGCGCCGAAGGAATGGTATTTAATACCGATGCTCCGGGTGTTGTAGCTAAGATCTACCATAAGAACGTCATTACACCACTTCGTTGGAGCAAGCTTACGAAGATGGTATCCATGGGCATTAAAAGTGTCGGTATCTGCTGGCCTCAAGACCTGCTCTTCTATAAAGGCATCCCCGTCGGCTATACCATGATGCTCGGTAAGGGCAAGACTCTCGGAACCGTATTCGACGGTCCTGATGCTATGGTCAATAATTTCCCTAAGTGGAAGAGAGACGATGTAGTAGATACTCTTCTCGATCTTCTTGAGAAGTACATCTATCTTCATCTGAACAATATAGTTGCCGGTGATATACAGCTGAAGAACGCGCTTTTGTATTCTTCAGGTTCCATATATCTTATCGACATGGATTCATGCCAGGTCGATAACATGCCGTGTCCCGTAGGAACTGAGGATTTTACCGATCCTAGATTATGGGGCAAGGATTTCTCGAGTTTCTTAAGACGCCTGGAGGATGAGGACTATTCCATTGCCATGCTCGTGTTCTCGATCCTCTTCTGCGGTCTTCATCCGTACGCTACTCGTAAGGGTGCAGAGACACTTCGAGAAGAGATCATCAAGATGAACTTCCCGTACACGCTCGATAATTCATCTGATGAACATATCCCCAGAGGAGGTTATAATCATATCTGGGAATATCTTCCCGATCAGATCAGGACGATGCTTTATCATGTATTCAAGGAAGGATACAGATATGAGGCTATCGAATGGTATGATGCCGTACTCGCATATAAGGAGCAGTTGTCTGCCCGCGAGTTCGAGGATGAGGAAGCATATAAAGTATTCCCCAAGATGGATTATCACATGTCGGCTGAAGCCGTCGCTGATAATTCCGATCTTAATAAGCCGAAGAGCTATACAAAGACTCCTTTTGGTAGCTACATCGGTAATAATAACAATGGCGGATTCGGAGTCGATAAGGGACTTCTTACCGCAGATAAGCCCAATGTGGCGGGCTCATCCGGAAGATCATCCGGTGCCTTTGTTCCCAGACAGCAGGGAACGGCTGCGTCTGTAGCGGATGATAAGAAGAAAGATAATCCGGGTCTGTTCGGAAAGTTCAAGCGCGGACTCTTCAACTGACAGCGGATCATGGAGGAATAAGAAATGTCAGAGAACTTCAACGCATCAGAATTCAGTAACAGCACGAAGAGGAGACTTCCTATCTGCTTCTGCCTCGATACATCTGGATCGATGATGGGTAATCCCATCAAGCAGCTGAATATGGGTCTTTCCAACTTCATAGCTTCCATCAAGGCTAATGACGATACCAAGGCTGCTACTGATATCGCGATCGTTACCTTCGGTTCTTCCGTTGAGATCGTTATGCCTTTCGGTAAGATCAAGGATGAGGGACTTCCCGAGATCTCCGCATCCACGACTCTTACTCCTATCGGTGAAGGAATACTTACCTCATTAGAGCTTCTCAACGCAAGAAAAGAAGGCTATAAGGAATTAGGTATCAAGTACTATCAGCCTTGGCTCGTCGTCATTACTGACGGTGCTCCCCAGGGACCTAACTCCATGGCAAATATGGAGCTTGCCATCAAGGCTTGTAATGAGCTCGAGAGTGAGGATAAGCTGGTCATCTTCAATATCGGAGTCGGTTCCAGCGTAGATTACGATATCCTGAAGCGAGTATCCCTTAAAAGAGAAGAGCCTATATCCGTAACCTCCGGTGATTTCGGTAAGCTCTTCGAGTTCCTGGGTTCTTCCTCATCGTCCATCGTATCGTCCGGAATGTCTGACGATGCACTTTATAATTTGGACACTGAGCCTCAGGGTGAATCAGTAGACGTAGACGATTTCTTTAAGTTCATGGAAGAGTGATATGGTTGATCTTAGTGTAGCTGCAGTAACCGTTATAGGCCAGAAGCACAGGCAGAGAGGTGTCCCTTGTGAGGACGCTTCCGTTGCCGTTACTTCTAACGGCGTAAGTGCCGTTGTCGTTGCCGACGGTGCCGGAAGCAAGCAATATACACATGCCAGGTTCGGTTCGGCCGCTGCCGTTAATACCATTGCTAAGCTGCTGACAGAGCATTTCGATGCTCTTTATAACGAGAACAGGGAGGCGGCTGTCAGGAGCCTCATCATCGCAGCTCTTCATGTAAAGTTCGCAGACCTTATCGTAGAGCACAAGATCGATTCTATCGAAAGGCTTTCCTGTACGCTCCTTTTCTGTGCTGTTAAGGACAGACGTATGATCGCAGGACATATCGGAGACGGACTTATCGTCAAGGTAACGCCTTCAGGGTTGTCTCCTTTGACAATGCCTCAGAATGGAGTATCTTCGTCTTCGACTTATTTTGTTACCGCCAACCATGCAGCTGACTATTTAAGGCTCATAAAGACCACGGTCGATGATGTCCATGCCATAGCGCTCATGACTGACGGTGTGCAGGACAGCGTCTACGATGAGAACTCGGGCCTTATAAAACCCGTAGTAGCCAGGATGGCTGATACTCTCGCTTCCGGAAGACAGAAGGCTGAAGGTGAGCTCAAGGGCATCATAGAGAAGTTCGTTGTGGGCTCTTCCAACAACAGTGACGATGCCTCCTTCGGCGTTATCTACTTTAACGGCACCAAGGGCCCGGATCCTAAGAGCCTTCCTACGGGAGCAGATCAGTTCCCCAGGAGCACGGAAACCTTCAAGGATCTTCAGACAAGTCTTGTTCCCGACGTTAAGAGAGCCAAGAAGATAATAGTAGAGGCAGCAGCAAATGCTCCAGTCATCCTCAAAGAAGAGGAAAAGCCTTCCAAAAAGACGGGTGAGACAGAGAACGATGCGGCTAAGGAGAACAGCTCAAAGCCCATCAACGTAAGACCTGTAATCAAAAAGTCATCCATATTGATGTGGATTATTGTAATAATGGAATTAGCTGCGATAATATGGCTTATTCTGAAGCTTTATATACTCAAGGTGTGATAGGAGAAAGGTTACGATGAAGCGCGAACGTAAAAAATACGAAGTATTGCCGGGTGTACCTACACCTGATATCAAGACGATACTTGATGCCGCCTCAGATTTTACAAAGACGGGTGTCGAGGGTGTTACTGTACACTCTGACAGGGCGGCTATGTTAGAAAGTGCGCATAAGATGATGCAGCCTGCTTCAGGTCCCGATGTCGATGAGCTCAATGCTCTCGGTATGCAGGTATCCATAGCAGAGACAGAAGCTCAGAAGGAGAGCAAGCGTAAGATGCAGGCCATCATGGACAGAGCCGTATCTGCTCCCGAGACAATGGATAACTTAAGAGAGACGGCTGCCGAAAGGATGACCGAAGAAGAGAAAGAAGAACTTGCCCGTAAGGTCGAAGAAGAGAACAGGATCAAGGCTGAAGAAGAAGCCAAGAAGAAGGCAAGAGAAGAGAGAAGAAAAGAGCAGCAGAAAGCTCTTGAGGAGAGTCTTGCAAGAAAGGCTCAGAAGAAGAACGAGGAATCAGAGAGATCCGGACAGGAATACTCAGATACCGTTAAGGAGAAGAGTGAAGCTAAGAAGGAAGATTCCAGGACTAAGGCTGAGTCCGACGGACCCCAGCTCGCGTCTGATCAGGAGACAATGGACGACTTCAGCGAATTCCTCTGATATCTTGATAACGATAACTAAGCGATATCCCCGATCAGTTCGGGGATATTATTTTGTTCAGAAAAGCAAATCATATTAAGAATGACGCGAATAGCTTAAGAGTCCTTCTGTAACGAATTATGGTCAACTGTGCTATCATAGTGCAAGATCAATATCATGGGGAGTCATAAATGAATAATAAGAAACCATTGTGGCAGGTTGTATACCTGGTTGTAGCGATACTTCTGTTCGTTGCATTAAATATGCTTATGGCATCCGGATTCTTTGGCGAACTTATAGCCAGACCTACGAATTACCAATATACCGTTGACGGTATGAAGATAGTTAGTAATATATGGTTGTCCACTGAGACTACCGATATACTGAAGGTCGTCACTTATGTTGTTCCTGATGCCATTTCTATCATTGCACTAATTAGTCTCTATCATTTCATCAAGAGAGTCAGGAAGGAAGATAACAGATCAGAAGTCCTGCCTGCCATCGTATGCTTTGTCATTACGCCGCTGTTGATCACTGGTGCATACGCTCTGTTCAGCCATGTATCTCATGAGCGCAGGAGGGATATCATGCCTATATACTCTACGGGCCCATGTTTATCTGATGAGGATTTGAAAGAGTTAGGTCTTGACTGAGGTTCGCAGTCTTGTTGGGAATGACCGATTCCCTGAAAAATCGCCGAATCAGTCACCGAATTTTAATTTGGTGACTAAATCAGCGAAATTCAGAAGCTTTTCGTAAATAAACGTCACCTATCTGAAAATAGGTGACGTTTTTGGTGACTTTTCACTTTCGAAGCTTTCTAAACTCTTACCCCTTAACCACCGCACAAACAACCACGTAGATCAGGTCAAGTACTGCGGCGCATGCTACGATGACTGCCCATGTCTTCTTGACGGAGAAGCCCTTGCGCTTCTTTAAGTGGTCGTGGATGGGAGTAGTAATGTTCTTTAAGATGATTACCTTCTTCTTTGTAAGACGGCCGATGGTGATCTTGAGGATCGAGAGACCGCCGTCTATAAGGAAGGGAAGGCATACGATAAGGTAAGCGAAAGGTATCTTCAGGTACATTGCGTAGAAGGCTATAAAGAAGCCGATAGCTCTTGATCCTGCATCCCCCATAAGGACCTTACTGGGATTAAAGTTGAAGATAAGGTATGCAAGGAGCGCCGCGATCATTACGAAGCCACGGGTATAGCCATGATAGTTGATCGTTCCGTTGATATGAGCGACGATCATGAAAGTAATGAGCGTAAGTATCGTAAGTGTTCCCGATAAGCCGTCTACTCCGTCAGTAGCATTAGTAGCATTTACTGATACGATGATGAGCATTACGGCAAGGAAGAGAAAGATCCACAGAGGGATGTGAACAGAAGCACCCGTAAGACCGATGATGACGTCAGTACCGTAAAAGAGGGTAAAGACTGCAGCACCGATGCCTGCGATCAGAAAGTCGAGGGCGCCCTTTATATATTCGCCCCAGGGGTTCTTGGATCTGTCGTCTAAGAATCCGAAGAGCATAGAGAGCAATACCAGGATCATCATGAAGAGGTAGCTCGAACCGCTGAACGTGAAGATGAGCGATACGATGACCGATACGAATACAAAGTAGAATCCGACGCCGGTGGGCTTACCGATATTGACTTCGGAGCCGGGAGCGTAGAGGCGTCCTCTGTCGTGTCCTAAGAGCTTATCACCCAAGGGAAGGAATTTCATACATAAGAACGTAAGTATAAAAGACAGCACCGAAGCAGCTGCCGCGCCGACGTAATACAACATAAAAACCTCTTCATGTCCAAAAATCTTATTTATTGTACTACAAATTGAGATATAATCTTGAAGTAAATAAATATAAAAGTTGCATAACAAATCTCTCGTATGGAGGAAAAAGATGGATTATAAGAGCGAAATAGCAGCAAAGCTGGCAGAGATAACGGGCCTTGAGAGTGAGCAGGTATATAAGCTCATAGAGATACCGCCGCAGGTAGAGATGGGAGATTTTGCTTTCCCTTGCTTTACTCTTGCAAAGACACTTCGTAAGGCTCCGCCCATGATAGCAGCAGATATCGCAGGAGACGAGCGTCTGGCATCTCTGGATGCCCTGACGGCAAAGAACGTTGGTCCTTATGTAAATTTCTTCATCGACAGGAGTTATTACGCAGTTAATACTATCGATTCCATACTCAAGGCAGGAGATGATTACGGTTTTGATAACGAGGGTGAAGGCAAGAATGTTATCGTGGAGTATTCTTCTCCCAATATCGCAAAGCCTTTCCACGTAGGTCATGCATTTACTACCATCATCGGTAATTCCCTTGCAAAGATCTACACCAAGCTCGGTTATAACGTTATCAGGATGAACCACTTAGGTGACTACGGCACACAGTTCGGTAAGCTCATCACGGCTTACAGGCTCTGGGGTGACGAGAATGCCCTTAATGAGGATCCCATCACGGAGCTCCTTCGTATCTATGTTAAGTTCCACGAAGAGGAGAAGAAGGATCCTTCTCTTACGGATTCCGCAAGAGAGAACTTCAAGAAGCTCGAGGACGGATGCGAGGAGGAAGTCGCACTCTGGAAGAAGTTCCGAGATATGTCCCTTGTAGTATTCGATAAGCTCTATAAGAGAATGGGCATGGAGTTCGATAACTATAACGGTGAATCATACTATGCAAAGATGGCTGACGATGTAGCAAACATGCTCAAGGAGAAGGGGCTTCTTGTAGAGAGTGAAGGCGCTCAGGTCGTCGACCTCGAAGAGTACGGCGTACCGCCCTGCATAATCCTCAAGAGTGACGGAACAACTATCTACGCTACAAGAGATATCGCCGCCATCCTCTACAGGCACGAGACATATAATTTCGACAAGAATATCTACGTTGTAGGTACTCCCCAGGCACTTCATTTCAAGCAGGTATTCTCCGTCATGAAGAAGGCAGGCTTTGATTATGCCGACAACTGCGTACACGTAGGCTTTGGTCTCGTTAAGTTCAAGAACATGAAGTTCTCTACACGTGACGGTAATATCGTTCTCCTTGAGGATCTCCTCAACGAAGCTGTTGCCAAGACAAGAGAAGTCATCGAGGAGAATTCCAAGGCAAGAGGCCAGGATATGACCGCCGAGCAGATCGACGAGATCGCAGAGAAGGTCGGTATCGGTGCAGTTATCTATACATACGTTAAGTCCGGAAGAGAGAGGGACATCGTATTTTCATGGGAAGAGATGCTCGACTTCGAGGGCGATACGGCACCTTATCTCATGTATACATATGCACGTATCAAGTCTATCCTTCGAAAGGCAGCAGAGCAGGGTCTTGCTCCCGCAAGTGAAGAGGATAAGATCTCTATCCTTACAAGTGACGAGGAGTATAACGTCATAAGGACCCTCGCGGATTTCCCCGATGCGGTCAAGAAGGCTGCTGCTTCCAATGAGCCTTTCATGATCTCCAGGCAGATCGCTCTTATCGCAAGGAACTTCAACCGTTTCTACAATAATTCCAGTATCCTCAATGCCGACAGTGAGGAGCAGAAGGTCGCAAGACTTGCTCTCTGCGAGGCTGTGGCGGACACACTGAAGTCCGGACTTGACCTTCTCGGTATCGGCGTAGTCGAAAGGATGTAATCTATGCAGGAATATATGGCAGGGCAGATGCCCGACTTCAAGGATATCAAGTATGTAAGACCGAGCGTCGAGGATTTTACCGAGTATGTTAAGGAAGTAAGGCTCAAGCTCATGACTTGCAAGGATATCGATATCGCTTCGGATATAATCCTGGAGTATGAGAAGAGGGTGTCGGGATTCGATACACAGTATGCGCTCTGCAATATCCTGCACGACCTTGATACATCTGATGAGTTCTATTCGGATGAGCTTGAATTCTTCGATGAGGCATTCGCTACCGTAAGCGAACTGTCTGCTGCCGTTCTTACGAGCCTTCTGAACTGCCCCTGCGCAGAGCAGCTCAAGGAGAAGTACGGCGAGATGATCTTCAGGAAGGCTGTCAATCAGAAAGAGACTATCTCCAAAGAGATAATCGATGACCTGACGAATGAATCTTCTCTCGAGAACGACTATTCCCAGATCCAGTCGGAGGCTGAGATAGAGTTCAAGGGTGAAACTCTTAATCTCTCCATGCTCAATCCTTATCTGGAATCAACCGACAGGAAGACGAGAAAGGAAGCTCATATTGCTCTCGATAAGTACTACGAGGGCAAGAGGGAGACTTTTGACAAGATATACGACGACCTTGTAAAGGTCAGGACTACAGCTGCAAGAAAGCTTGGCTACGATAACTTCACGCAGCTCGGATATAAGAGGATGGAGAGATATGACTATACCCCTGAGATGGTAAAGTCTTTCCGTGACGATATCCTTAAGTATATCGTTCCCATCACAGAGCAGATAAGAAAACTCCAGAAGGAGCGTCTCGGCGTAGATGAGCTCAGGTACTGGGATCTTCCTACGCTTTTTAAGAACGGTAATCCTGTTCCCAATGTATCAGGCGAAGGTTACGAGAGAGTCGCAGGCAACTTCTTCAGGGAGATCTTCGGAACAGTTCCCAGCTTCTTTGACGTTCTTTCCGAGCATGGCTTCACGGATCTTCTTGCAAGGAAGAATAAGTCCACCGGCGGCTACTGCATGTATCTTGAAGACTACGCTATCCCGTATATCTTCATGAACGGTAACGGCACCGCAGACGATGTAGCGACCCTTGTCCACGAAGGCGGACATGCGTATGCGGCTATAAAGAGTGCGGAAGTATCGCCTTTCGTAGAGTGCTTATCTCCTACGCTGGAGACATGTGAGATACACTCTACTGCAATGGAATTCATGTCCTATCCTTATATGGATATGTTCTACGGCGAGAAGGCAGGACAGTACTGCGAGCTTCACATGACACAGGCTCTCCTGTTCCTTCCTTACGGATGTATGGTGGACGAGTTCCAGCACATTGTCTACGATAACCCCGACATGACGCCTGAGCAGAGGCACGAAGCATGGAAGGGATTAGAGGAGAAGTACCAGCCCTTCAACGATTACGGCGGCAAGATGCCATTCCACGAGATGGGCGGTGCCTGGATGAAGAAGGATCATATCTTTACGACTCCTTTCTACTACATAGACTATTGTCTTGCACATATCTGCGCACTTCAGCTCTGGGACGAGTCCCGAAAGGACATGAAGAGCGCTCTTTCAAAGTATAACCATCTCTGCGAAGCAGGAGGCACGGATACTTTCCTGAACCTCATATCCAAGGCGGGACTTGAGTCTCCCTTCGATACGGGTGTCATCAAGAAACTTGCATATAGTATCTGTTCTTTTCTTGAGTTATGAGATTACCTGACAGCTTTACAAACAGGATGAACGAATACTTTCAGAGAGAAGGTATCCCTTCTGAAGGTTTCTTCAAGAGCTTCGACAACGAGCCTTTGAAAGGCATAAGGATCAACAGGAATAAAGTTGCTCCCGAAGGATACGAAGCAGTACTTAAAGACCTGGGAGAAGAGACTGACAAGGTATCCTGGTGCGACTCGGGCTTTTATACAAAGAACGAATCCTCAGGCAACGACCCTTATTACCATGCAGGTGTCTACTATCCACAGGAGCCTTCCGCCATGCTTCCGGCGCAGATCGCATCTGCAAAGCCCGGAGAGTTCGTACTTGATATGTGCGCGGCCCCCGGAGGTAAGGCGTGCCGTCTTGGGGAGGATCTCAAGGGCGAAGGCCTTCTTATAGCAAATGAGATAAACGAGAACAGGGCTAAGGCACTCCTTAGAAATATCGAGCGTATGGGCCTTATAAATGCAGTCATACTTAACGAGACTCCCGCAGGGCTTGCTAAGGTGTTCAAGGGTTTCTTCGATAAGATCGTTCTCGACGTACCGTGTTCCGGAGAAGGTATGTTCCGAAGAGATCCTAATGCCGTTAAGAGCTGGGAGAAGTTCGGTCCCGATACATGTATACCCATGCAGGAAGATATCCTCATGAACGCGGATAAGATGCTCAAGCCCGGCGGCGAGATCGTATATTCCACATGTACTTTCTTCGAAGGCGAAGACGAGGAGAGGATACATGAATTTATCAAGGAGCATCCTTATTACAGCATTATCCCTCATCCCGAGGTGGAAGGCATATCCCACAGCCCCGAAGGCTTCATGAGGATCTGGCCTCACTTAAGTAAGGGCGACGGACACTTCTGCGTACACCTCAAAAAGAGCGTAGATGCAGTAACCGAAGAGATAGAGCTATCAAAGATCCCGTCTTACAAGAACAAGCGCGGAGATAACTACGGCTTCGGTAAGTCGAGAGATGCTTACGAGAGCTTCCTTAAGGAGATCCTCGAAGATACTTCCGACTACAGGGGAGATTTTATCCTCCATAAGGATAAGGTCCATATCCTGCCTGTGCCCGAAAGGCTCTTTAACGGTCTTAAGACAGTTAAGCTGGGTCTTTTCCCCGGAGAGATAAAGTGCACATCCACCGAAAGGCTCTTCGTGCCTTCTCATTCTCTGGCGCTTACCTTAGACAGGAACAAGATAAAGAAGGATTCTTTCCTGAAGCTTAACAGGGAAGATCCCAGGCTTACAAGATACCTTAAAGGCGAGACGATAACTGTAACGGCAGAAGAAAAGTCAGACCTTAAGAAGAAGGGCTATATCGTAATAGCAGCAGGAGAATATCCGTTAGGCTTCGGTAAGCTTGCTCCTGACGGAAGCATCAAGAATCTCTATCCCAAGGCCTGGAGACTTCTGTGAATAAGATAGAGAGGAATACAAAGAGATCGAAGAAGATACCTGTCATAGCTGTGATCATCTTTGCAGTGGCGGCTGTTGGCGGCTTTTACTTTTACAAGCAATCTCAGGAAAAGATCCGATTCCCCGTGGGTAACAGTGATTGGATCATTATGACTACACTTCCTGTTGACGATACTTTCAATAATACCTTTAATAAAATGATGAGAGAGGTGAATAAGTATCGTAATTCCGGAAAGTTCTCTCGTGACAGTATGGAAACAAGAGGAGAGACGATATATGAGATCCTGGCTCAATACGAAGGAAATATCATAGAAGAAGGATCTCTGGAGATTTGCGGTTCTTCTGTTACCGGAGATCTCAGACCTTATGGAGGAGACTTCGAGATCGGCTTTCGCGATGCTGAGTACTATTATGATTTTTATAGGACGCATAATTGATGCGGATCATCCTAAGGCATGGATCTTTATACAGCACATTACGTATATATCGTAGACGGTAAAGAGCATCATAATATAGATGCTTTCAATAGTGATCTGGACAGATTATTCGGATATCCGGAATTTGATCCTTCCAATATCGCAGCGTTCAGAGATTCTTTTCCTTATGGGATAGAGATGGATCTCTATTGGTTGAATCCTGATAAGACAGTTGCCTATTGCGGTAAGTTAGCTGATGACATCTTGTCCGAGATCAAAGGCTGCGAAGGGATCACACTTCATTTGGATAGTAACGATATCCCTTCTGAGGAATATAAGACTATCAGAGTACACGGAAGTCGTATAACGGATATAGGTGAACTTGAGTATCTCATTAATGAACTTTGTGATCTGCCTCCTCTTGCTTCTTCTGCTCCTGAAGATGTTTGTAATGCCCTTATCAGCTATCAGGGAGTAAGATGCGACATAGTAGTAGAAGATTTCGAAGATATGGTAAGCAGATTCGGAGGCATAGTTAAGGAATACGCGGATGCTGTTAAGGAGGCAAGCCTTACTAACAGACTTACTACTATAGAGATAAAGTAAGGATAGTATCTCGGAGGGGAATAAGCCTTATATGTTATAATCTCATTGGAAAAATAAACGAGGTAATAACATGGACGATATAAAGAGCATTAACTGGTTCCCGGGTCACATGAGGAAAGCCCTTAATGAGACTGAGGAGAACCTTAAGAAAGTAGATTGTGTATTTGAGACATGCGATGCGCGTATCCCTTTCTCCAGCCGCAATCCGGAGCTGGACAGGCTGGTAGGGAAGAAGCCCCGCGTGATCATATTAAATAAGGCGGATCTTGCCGATCCCGTTCAGACCGATAAGTGGATATCTTATTTTAAGAATAACGGTATCGCTGCTGTGCCTCTTGAAGCTAACCGCAAGAAGGGCCTCGATAAGCTCTATGCGGTAACAGAGGAACTTTGCGGTGACGTTATCGCCAAGGCTGAAGCCAAGGGCATGAAGGGCAGGACCATAAAGGTACTGGTAGTTGGTGTACCTAATACCGGTAAGTCAACTCTGATAAATGGTATCGCAGGACGAAAGGCAGCCATCACGGGTAATAAGCCCGGTGTCACAAGAAGCGTTAAGTGGATACGTACTGACGGTAAGCTGGACCTTATGGATATGCCGGGCGTATTGTGGCCTAAGATCGCTACCAAGAGAAGCCAGCTGGTACTTACGGCAACAGGTGCGATCAAGAACGAAGTAGCAGATACATTGGAAGTAGCATACGAAGTATGTAATCTTCTCTGGAAGCTCTATCCATCCGCTATGAGCGAACGTTACGGTATCTCGGAGGATTACCTGGATACCATGGGAGACGAATACGACAGATTCCTTCAGATGGGTAAGGGCAAGGGCTGCATAATGAGCGGCGGACGTGTAGACGAAGAGAGATTTGCACGTATGCTCTTAGATGACCTTCGAAGCGGAAGGATCGGAAGGATCACACTCGAAAGCCCAGATAAACCGGAGAACTGATATGGCACGACTTACTCAAGAACAGTTAGAAGAGAAATACGAGAAGCTCAGTACTTACGAGAACGAAGCCTATGCACAGGGCTTTAAGGTAGTAGCAGGAATAGATGAAGCGGGAAGGGGACCTCTTGCAGGACCTGTCGTCGCAGCAGCATGTATCCTTGATCCTAACGTGAAGATATTAGGCCTCGACGATTCCAAGAAGCTTTCCGAGAAGAAGAGGGAAGCGCTCTTTAAGGAGATAAAAGAGAAGGCTCTCTGCTACGCCGTATGCGAAGTCGACGCCAAGACTATAGATGAGATTAATATCTTAAATGCTACAAAGCAGTGCATGCGTGACTGTGTGGCAGAACTGGGACGCAAGGGAATGGCACCCGATAAGCTCCTTATAGATGCGGTAAAGCTGGAAGGAACTTCCTGCGATGTAACCGCGATAATAAAGGGAGATGCGAATTCCAATTCCATCGCAGCTGCTTCCATCTTAGCGAAAGTCACAAGGGACCACATAATGGTAGAGATGGACGAGAAGTATCCGGGGTACGGCTTTGCCAAGCATAAGGGATACGGAACAAAGGATCACTATGCAGGTATAAGAGAACACGGCATGTGCGATATCCACAGAAGGACTTTCTTAAAGACGATTCACTGAGCCTTTGAACGGAGCTTGCTGACGAAGAATCTCTCGGAGATGGCCTTCTCGAAGAGTTCTGTCTGGAAGAGAGAACAGCCGAAGTCTACGAGCTTAGTGACTTCATCCTCAGACTGTACACCCTGAGCTACTACGTTAAGACCGAGTCTGTTGGCTATGGTAATAAGTCCTTCAAGGATGACATCTGCTCTGGGATTCTCGCTCGAAAGGAAATCGTAGCTGAACTTGATGGAATCAACTTCCAGTTCCTGAAGGAGCTTTATGGAAGAATAACCCTGTCCGTAGTTATCGATAGTAACGGAGATGCCGTTGGACTTGAGCTTGGATGCAGCATATACGAGAGCTTCGTACTCTTCGTGGAAGCCTGCCTCCGTGAACTCGATATTGATAAGACTATGGTCTATATCGTATTTGTCCAGGGTCTTTATTATCTCTTCCGTTATATCGGAAGTAATAAGGTCGTAGTGAGAGAAGTTGAAGGAGATAGGTACCAGATGGAGACCTTCTTCCTGCCACTTCTTAAGATTGGAACATACAGTGTCCAGCACGTAGAGATCGATATCCGAGATAAGGTTATTCTGCTCGGCTACTTCGATGAATGAGGAGGGGGTGACGATATGTCCGTCTTTCCTCCATCTTACGAGTGCTTCAGCACCTGCGATCTCATCCGAACCGTCCTTGTTGTAGATAGGCTGATAGTAGACGATGAACTTACCTTCTTTAAGGTCTCGCTTCAGCTCCTCTACGAAGGATCTCTCATTGTTGAGTATATTATCGGTATTCTCATTGTAGAAGATGATGTCCTTGGCGGTAGATCTTCTTGCAAGAGATACTGTAACGTTAGCAGCGCTCATGACCATACCGGGATCTTCCGTAGCCGCAGTCATGAGAACTACGCCTGCATGAACATTGATTATATATTCGATAACATCTTCGTTGTTCTCGGTGCTGACCTTGACCGACGAGATGAACTTCAATACATCGTCCAGGTGATCCTTGAGTACGATGAGGACGAAGTTATCTCCGCCGAGTCTTGCGATCATCTCATCGTTCTTTCTATCCAGTACGTCATTTATATCATGGGCAAAATCCCTGAGCATCTTATCGGTAGTCTCATAACCGAAGAGCTTGTTCATGATCTTGCAGTTCTTTATATTTACATATACGACAGCAAACTTATCCTGAGTATTGGATGCGATAAGCCCGTGAAGTCTCTTGAAGAAGAGCGTCTTGTTGGGCATTCCCGTAAGCTGATCGAAATAGAAGATATCATCATATGCCTTGCTTAAGTTCTTGGCTCCGATGCTGCTTAGGATCGTATGAGCAAATACGTTGAAAAGATCCTTCTGCTCGTCGTTCAATTCGGGAGCATAGGGGAATCTGTAGATCCTGATAACGACAGTCTTTGTATCAGTTGTCTCACGTGAGAAATCGTATTCCTCGCCAAGCTTTGAAGACGGGGCGATATATATAACTTCGGAATGTGTATTGACACCCGCAGAGAAGATTCTGTACGAGACTTTACTGATCTGAAGCTCATCGGCAATCATCTTTACCGCTTCAGACTCGGACAGAGGACCGTTAAAGTCCTCGCAAGCACTTATGAGATTGAATATATCTTCGTATGTAGTTTTCATAAACCTTACCTTGTCACACTTATATTATTAGACAAAGAGTAATAATTCAAACAATTATAGTTGATATTTCAACTATGTATGTAAAAGATAATATCAAATTCATGCACCAAGTGTTGCAGATCGGGTTTCCATTTTTGATCTTTTACGATGGTTTTATATTAATGTATCGTAAATTAGTTTTATTCTCTTGATCACTATGCTGTGTTACAATCGTAGACCATAAGATGATCTATTAACTTTGCTCGTAACGGGGGAAATATAATGAAATGCTTTAATCATGTCGATCGAGAGGCTGTAGCAACTTGTCAGTCTTGCGGTAAAGGACTTTGCAGGGAATGCGCATCCAAGTACAGGCCCTGCCTTTGCGATGAGTGTTATCAGGATAATGTCGATGACGCCGAAGCAATGAAACAGCTGAAAAAGAAAGCTGCACTTGTTGATACAAATTCCGAGATGCTCAAGACAGTTATCCAGGGTGTAGTCGTAGGTGTCGCGCTTACATTGGTAATGGCCAAGGTCTTCGGCGGCTACGGAACTTTCGAAGCAGGTGACTACGTCGGAATGGGTTTATTTTTCTTTTGTGTTCCATTCGGATGGAAGGGTATCACATATATTGAATCATTGATACCTACGCCCAGGTTCTTTACTCTTCTTGTATCGTGGTATTTTGTTGTCTGCTGGGTAACCGTAAAGTTCATGTTGGCGCTCATTCTTGGAATTCCGCTGTTCCTGTTCCAGTTCGTAAAGTGGATAGTCAATCTGTCAAAGATCTCAAACGCCAAGGCTTAAGGTAAAAAAAGATATATAACAAAGGACACCCGGATCATTCTCGGGTGTCCTTTATCTATGTTCTAAAAATATTTCAGTTGAATGTGATGTTATCCATTACTGCCTGAACATCTTCGTCAGTAAAGCAGTTTATGGTGATGATGATCATGGTGTCATTATTGAAGTCGATGATGGTAGCTGTCTTTATCTCATTGCCGTCAACATCATAGCTTCCGTATGTAACCTTTACATCCTTGGTGCCGAGAGTCACATCCTGAAGATCGTCTGTTCCGAGTACTGCGGAGTAATCGTCGGAAGAAGCACCGGGAGCGTACATGAGCATTACGCTCATAAAGTCTCCGTTAGATGCCTTCCATACAGACTCATATGCGATGTCGTTGAAGGCAAGGGTGTCATCAGCTGTCCTGATGTTGTCGTCGTTGTTCCAAAATGTTGATGCCTCGGTAGCATTAAGGTGGTTCCAGGCTTCGGGAGCTGCGATGGTGACTCCGGAATTAAGATTAGTATATGTTGTTCCGGAATATGTGCCCATGATCTCGCTATAGAGGATGGTGCTGTCAGTCTTTGCGGTTGTCGTGGTAGCTTCAGTCACCTCAGAGTCTCTGGACTCGCCGAGGACCGATGAGTCAGAATCTTTCTTGCTGCATGCTACAGAAGTCATGACAGAGAATGTGAGGAGTGCTGCTATAAGGGTCTTTGCTCTTTTATTCATGGACGATACTCCGTATAGATAATGGGATTTCTTTTAATTTCGAGAATAATGTATACATAAATATGATAATAAACAAGTGTTTTTACCCATACTTATGCAAATATTTAACATTTCTTAATGCTTATATTGTGAAATCTAGTACTTGCAGTAATTGAACTCTTTTATTAAAATAACAAATTGTCAATAACTATGAACTTAAGCATATAACAAAGGAGATTATGTATGATCAGTGCAGGCGATTTCAGAAACGGAATGTGCTTCGAGATGGACAATCAGGTCTATCAGGTAGTTGAATTCCAGCACGTTAAGCCCGGTAAGGGAGCTGCTTTCGTAAGAACAAAGTATAAGAATGTTAAGACAGGATCCGTAGTTGAGAGATCCTTCAACCCCAACGAGAAGTTCGAGCAGGCTCAGCTCGACAGAAGAGATATGCAGTATATCTACTCTGACGGTGAGCTCTACTACTTCATGGATCAGGAGTCCTATGAGCAGATCCCGATCCACGCAGAGTCTATCGGCGATGCTATCAAGTTCCTCAAGGAAGAGATGATCTGCAGAGTCCTTTCTTACAAGGGTGAGATCTTCTCCGTTGAGCTTCCCATCACAGTTGAGCTCGAGATCACTGAGTGCGAGCCCGGTGTTAAGGGTGATACGGCTAACAACGCTTCCAAGTATGCAACACTTGAGACAGGTGCTGTCGTTAAGGTTCCTCTCTTCGTTAACCAGAACGAGAAGATCCGTGTTGATACAAGAACAGGCGAGTATCTCGAGAGAGCATAATCATCTTTGAATATAAGTGATCCGGTGTAATTGCTGCACCGGATCACTATACTTTTTTATAGCAAGAGCGTACCTTATGAGTGAGAATATAGTTTCAGAATCGATAAAAGGCGATAGATCGATGACGCAGGGCTTTGTAGCCCAGTATGCAGCAGAAGCTGCATTGCAGATCGATGGTGTAGCAGAACTTGTTCCGTCTTTTGCGGTAGCTCTTAAAGAGAAGGCAGGAGTAGTACACGAAGGAAAGGGTGTCCGTGTTGTCTTTGGACAGACACAGAACGACATCACTTCCATCACTGTATATCCTGTCGTTTTTTATGGTAAGATTATTCCTGAAGTTGCTTGGGAGATCCAGGAACGAGTCAAGTCTGACGTTGAGAAGTACACCGGACTTGATGTCGAATCCGTAGATGTCTATGTATGCGGCGTTCGTGAGCCGGTACAGGAAGAAGAGCAGCAGGAGGTAGAAGAATGAACGGATTTATGAGAGTTCTGATGTTCATCTATTCGGTGATCATCTCATTGTTGTCGATAATACTGCTTTATGCACTTATAGACGACGGTATCTTCGCCGATCTCTTGTCACCTCTGGCTTCGATAGTAAATGACCCCACAAGTAAGATCATCTATCTTGCTATCCTTCTTGTGGTCATCGTAAGTTGTGTTACTTCCATCTCTACTCTCATTACATCAGGAAGACTCTATAAGACCAAGCTCAGAAGGACTGATATCGGTTCAGTAGATATCGGAGCTGATGCTATCGAGAGTATTGCACTTAACTCCGCTAAGTCCGCTCAGGTCGGTATCAAGAGCGCAAAGGCTCGTGTTACCTCTGCCAAGAATGGTGCCATAAAGGTCAATATCAACGCGGTATTGTATTCTAATACCGAGATCCCTACTTCCATGTCCAAGGTACAGGAGAGGGTAAAGAAGGATATCGAGAGATATACCGGAATCATAGTCGAGAACGTATTTATCAAGGTCAGCAGAGTAGAGCCTGTCGTTGCAAAAGTAGAAGGCAGGTAATCTATGGAAAGGTTCTTGACGAAGCTTTTTGAAAAACTTGAGAATACCAAGGCCGGCACGCTCTGTGCATTTGCCTTTTTTATCATAGGTATACTTATCTGTGTCTTCGGATTTTTCAAGACACTTTTTATCATATTATTTACGGCGGTAGGATTCTTTGTAGGAGCTTTCCTGTTCAGCGATACAGGCAAGTTCAAGAAGTTCCTTGACAGGATACTTCCGCCCGGAGGAGTACGATGAGCAGGATCGAGACGCGTGAAGCAGTAGTTTTCTTTATTTATCAGACTGATTTCAGGAAGGAGGAGCTGATGGACCAGCTCAAGATCTACCTGGAAGCAAATCCTTCTCTTGAAGACGATAAGGAGTATTTCATGAGCACAGTCCTAGGTGTCATGGATAACAGGGAAGCTATCGATAACAAGCTCTCCAAGTTCCTGAAGAAGTGGTCAATTACCAGGATCCCTAAGCTCGATCGCGCTATCCTCGAGACAGCAGCATACGAGATCGAGAATAATGATGATGTCCATGTAAGCGTTACCATCAATGAGGCGGTTCGTCTGTCCAAGAAGTATGGTGCCGAGGATTCATCTTCCTATATCAACGGAGTCCTTTCCAGCTTTGAGAAGAGCCTTTAAGAGGCTAAAATATGTTTACTTTTAATTCGGTAACAGAGCTCAATACATATGCCAATGACGTGCTGTCCGCAGATCCGCGAACATCTTCATTGGCAGTTACCGGAGAGATCAGCAATCTTACTATATACAGATCCAGCGGACATGCATATTTTACCTTGAAGGACGAATCTTCCCAGATAAGCTGCGTCATGTTCAAGAACTATCTTGCATCCTTGAGCTTTGTCCCAAAGGACGGCATGAAGGTCATCCTTACGGGAACATGCAGTATCTATTCCGCTAACGGTAAATTCCAGATAAAGGCTTTCGCCATGAGGCAGGTAGGTAAAGGCGATCTTGCACAGCAGATGAAGGAGCTTCACAGGAAGCTCTCTTCAGAAGGACTCTTCGCGCAGGAACATAAACTTCCGATACCTGTATTACCTTCAAGGATCGGCGTTATATCTTCGCCCGCAGGTGCGGTCATCCACGATATCATCAATACATTAAACAGGCGTAATCCCAACTATTCGCTCCTTCTCTATCCTGCTTCCGTGCAGGGCGAGACCTGCGCAGCGGAAGTAATTAGCGGTATCGATCATTTCTGCGGACGTGACGATATCGATGTTATCATCATCGCACGCGGAGGCGGATCTCCGGAGGACCTTTGGGGCTTTAACGATGAGAATCTCGCAAGAAAGATCTATGACTGCAGGATACCTGTTATTTCCGCTGTGGGACATGAGACTGACTATACCATATGTGATTATGTAGCGGACCTCAGGGCTCCTACTCCTACAGCTGCAGCCGAGCTCGTTATCGGCAAGTATGATGAGCTCCTTTCCAACCTTGCAAATAAGAAGAGCATGCTGAACCTGGCACTCATGAACTATGCTGAGATCCAGAGGAGAAGGCTCGACGCCTTGAAGGACAGTAAGGCTCTTTATTCACCCATGGTATATGTGGAGCAGATGCGTTCGTCCCTGGACAGCGTACGCAAGGATCTTGCTAACAGCGGCAGGCTCCTTATAAGTGAACAAAGACATCAACTTAAGAGTATAATCGACGGTATAGAGATGTTAGGTCCCATGAATGTCTTAAAGCGAGGTTATTCATATGCATCCGCGGAAGGTAAGGCGGTTACTTCCGTTAAGGGGCTTAAGGTCGGTGACGGCCTGGACGTTGTATTTTCCGACGGCAGCATAAGTGTCGAAGTAAAAGATATATATGAGGGAGAAAGTTAAATTGGCAGAGAAGTTCGTATACGAGGAGGCTATTGCCGAACTCGAGAAGATAGTAGATAAGCTGAGCACGGGTAAGTGTTCGCTCGATGATTCACTGGAGCTCTATACAAGAGGTGTAAAGCTCGCTAACGAGTGCGATAAGAAGCTCTCAGAGGTAGAGAAGAAGATCGCGGTCATCAATAAGGATTCTCTTGAAGAGGAGCCTTTTGAGGAGGATGAAGAGTGAGAAGCGCCAAGGAGATCATCAATGAAGCGGGTCAGTGGATCGAGCCGTCGCTGGAGGATGTATTCCCCGGAGACATTAGAGAGGATATCACGGTAAAGGCATCTCTTTACAGCCTTCTTGCAGGAGGTAAGAGGATAAGGCCGTGTCTTATGTACCTTTTCTCAAGACTGTTGGGTCTTGATCTTGATGAGGTTATCCCTTTTGCAAAGAGCCTCGAGATGATCCACACATATTCTCTTATCCATGACGATCTTCCTGCCATGGATAATGATGACCTTCGAAGAGGAAAGCCCACATGCCATAAGGCTTTCGGTGAGGGTATTGCTCTTCTTGCAGGTGATAATCTTTTGAACAGAGCATATGAGATCTTATTTGCTGAGTGTCTCAAGGGGGATCAGGGTAAGATCAGAGCCTCACAGTTCATAGCTGATAAGGCAGGTATCAACGGAATGATAGGCGGTCAGAGCATCGACCTTGATTCCGAGGATAAGGCCATAGATATAGATCTTCTCTATGAGCTTCAGGATAAGAAGACGGGAGCGCTCCTTTGCGCAGCCTGCATGGTACCGTGCTATCTCGGTGGAGCCCCTGCATCCGTAGCATCCGAAGTTATGGAATACAGCATGCATCTGGGACTACTGTTCCAGATAAAGGACGATATCCTTGATGTTGAGGCGGATCCCGCACTTCTGGGAAAGAGCACGGGTAAGGATGAGCGCGACGGAAAGGCGACCTTCGTGACGCTTCTGGGTCTTGAAGAGGCTACATCCAGGATGAATGAAGAATATAAGGGCTGTCTTGATAATCTCGAGCATCTCGCAGATGAAGGCTTTGATACTTCCGATCTTCGTATCCTTACTGAATTTCTTGCGCAGAGGGAGTATTGATCTTGGATTATAAGTATTTAAGTGACGATATCACTCCCGAGTATCTGAAGGGACTTAAGAGCTCCGACAGAACAAAGCTCTGCGCGGAGCTTCGTGAGAAGATAATATCCACAGTATCTTCTAACGGCGGACATCTGGCATCTAATCTCGGTACGGTAGAGCTTACTGTTGCTCTCTTATCGGTTTTTGACTATACGAAGGATAAGATCGTATTTGACGTAGGTCACCAGGCTTATTCCTATAAGCTCTTAACGGGCAGATTCTCAAGGTTCTCGACTCTCAGGCAGAAAGGCGGTATCTCAGGATTCCCCAGACGTTCCGAGAGTCCTTATGATGCATTTGATACGGGCCACAGCAGTACCTCTGTATCAGCAGCGGTCGGCATGGCAAGAGCCAGGGACTTGTCGGGAGACGATAACTATGTAGTCGCTGTCATAGGCGACGGTGCCATGACGGGAGGTCTCGCATACGAAGCATTAAATGACCTGGGTCATTCCGGCAATAAGATGACCGTTATCCTGAACGATAACGAGATGAGCATAGATAAGAACGTCGGCGGTATGTCCAGGTACTTAAAGAACCTTCGTATATCGTCCGGCTATATCTCGGCAAAGAGGAATACGGAGAACTTTATCGTCAAGAACCTTCCGGTAATAGGAAAGCCCATAGTAAGGATGATAATGGCCATAAAGAACTTCTTCAGGTTCCTTGTAAATAAGCAGGTACCTTCGATGTTCGAGGACCTGGGATTTCTATACTATGGTCCCATAGACGGTCACGATACCGAAGCTCTCATCAAGGCTCTTGATGCCGTTAAGGATCTTAGAAAGCCTGTTCTCCTTCATGTGTGTACCAAGAAGGGAAAGGGTTATTCCTTTGCTGAGCAGAACCCTTCGGATTATCACGGAGTAGGACCTTTTGACAGGGAGAAGGGAGTAGCAAAGAATAATAAGCTTACATATACTTCCGCATTCTCCGGAGCCGTTACTGATCTTGCTTCCAAGAACAAGAAGATAGTAGCCATAAGTGCTGCCATGGCACAGGGTACGGGACTTGACCGATTTGCGCATAAGTTCCCGGACAGGTTCTTTGACTGTGGTATCGCAGAGGAGCATGCAGTCACCATGGCTGCAGGAATGGCCGTCTCTGGTTACATCCCCGTAGTTGCCATCTATTCTTCGTTCCTTCAAAGAGCATATGATTCCATAATCCACGACGTTGCCTTCATGAACAATCATGTTGTGTTCGCAGTGGACAGGGCAGGCTTCGTAGGTAATGACGGACATACCCATAACGGTCTTTACGATATTACGTATCTTAATTCCGTACCCAGCATGACACTCTTATCTCCCAGGGATTATACGGATCTTCGCAACTGCCTTAACTATGCAGTCAATAAGTGTGAAGGACCCTGTGCCGTCAGGTATCCCAGGGGATCTTCCGTTTTTGAGGATAAGGATACGCTCTATACTGATCTTTCAGATCTTCCCAAGCCTCATATGTCGAAGGATGAGGGCGATGACTTCGCAATCATCTCCTGCGGTACTATCGCTTCCGAATGCGATGCTGCTGTGGATCATCTAAGTGCCAAGGGAATCAAGGGCAAGCATATTAGCCTCACTCTGGTATCACCTCTGCCTACGGCCGAGATAATGAAGGCCTGCGGAAATGCAAGAAAGATATATACGGTAGAGGAAGGCGTCGTGAGCGGCGGTATGGGAGAAGCTATCTGCGGACTAATCTCTGCCTCAGATCCTTCATATAACGTTAAGGTCTTCGCGGTCGAAGATCCCATGATCAGGGCAGGAAGCGTCAAGCAGCAGCTTGAAGATGCGCGCCTTGATTCCAAGAGCATAGCCGAGCGTATAGCGTCCGACGTATAACTTAAGTCTGTATTTTTATTCCTTTTAATGATTAAATATAAGACGCAGGAGGTAACGGTTCATGCGTTTCGGTATACATTCGAATAAGACCAGAGATCTCGGCTATGAAGTAGCTCAGGAACTAGCTTCCGTGATGCTCTCCCATGGTCATGTCCCCGTATTCAGGGAGTATATGCAGGATACAGCCTTAGGCAGGATGGGCGGTGTCGAGTTCGGCGGTTTTGCTGATTGCGACATCATATTCACCATAGGCGGTGACGGAACGTTCCTGGGAGTCATATCCGATTACAGGGAACTCGGTGTACCTTTTGTAGGCGTTAATAAGGGAAGTATCGGATTCCTGACACAGATATCGGAAGATTCGATGGAAGACGCCATCACGCGTATCACCGAAGGAAGATACAATATCATCGAGAGGATGCAGCTCTCTGCAGAACTCTACGACAGCCAGGGCAATCTCAAGGGACACGATGTGTGTCTTAATGATGTAGCGGTCCTTCGCGGAGATAAGCCTCATATCGTCAAGCTCAGCCTCTATATAGATCACGAGAGGGTAGAGAGATTCTACGGAGACGGTCTTGTAGTAGCAACACCTACGGGATCCACCGCATATACGCTCGCTGCAGGAGGACCTCTTCTCATGCCTGGCATGGATAATATCATCATTACTCCACTGTGTCCTCATACACTTCAGAGTACCAGCTATGTCATAGGTCCTGACAGCGAGGTGGAGATAAGGCTCGGCAACTTCGAGACGATCCCGATCGTAACTCCCGACGGACATGAATTCCCGACATTATCACCTTATGACGTCATAAGGATCAGAAAGCATCCTTCCAAGGTGAAGACGGTGGATCTGGGTTATACCGGATTCTTCCAGAACGTAAGACGTAAGATCGTAGCAAGGGGTAGCTTCTATGAGAACAGCCAAGAATGACAGGCAGGAAATGATAATAAAGCTCGTTAAGGAGCATGAGATATCAACACAGGATGAGCTCACGTCGCTCATGAAGAAGAACGGATTTGCCGTAACGCAGGCAACTTGTTCCAGGGACATAAAGGAGCTTGGCATCATTAAGGTCACGCTTCCTAACGGTGTCTCAAAGTATGCAGTATTGGACAGGACGGGTGATATCGCTCCGGGCCGTCTCCTCAACGTATTTGCAAATTCCCTTATCTCTTGTAAGAGCGCCATGAACATGGTAGTTATAAAGACCTTGCCCGGTATGGCACAGGCCGCGGCATCCGCGCTGGATTCCATGCATCTTCAGTATGTGGTAGGAACCATCGCAGGTGATGATACGGTATTCGTTGCAGCTCCCGGCGTCAAGGAAGCAGAAGCTCTCGTATCTACCATAGATGACATGATGAGAGCAGGTATCTCATCTTCAGAAGAGTAAGATATGCTCATCAGACTTGAGATCAATAATTTCGCCGTCATAAGCGAATCTGTATTCGAACCCCAACAGGGTCTTAATGTCATATCAGGTGAGACCGGTGCAGGTAAGTCGCTGCTTATAGATGCCATCGGTCTGATATTAGGCTCCAAGGCTTCCAAGAACCTTATAAGGACGGGAGAAGACTTCGCGTATGTAGAAGCGGTATTTGATATCTCCGGAGTAAAGGATCCGGGTTTCTACGATATATTGAAGGACAGCGGCATAGATATAGAGGATGATATCCTTGTCGTCAGCCGCAAGGTATCACGCGACGGCAAGAGCATAGCCAGGATCAATTCAAGAACAGTAGTATTATCCGTTCTCAAGGCCATAAGCGCATTCCTTGTTAATATCCACGGACAGCACGATACACAGGCGATATTCGATGAATCGTCTCATGTAGGCCTTTTGGACAGCTTTGCGGGAAGCGAATTAGAGCCTTATGTAAAGGCGTATCAGGAACTTCTCAAGAAGTATAAGGATATCGTTATAGAGATGCGTAATCTCTCACTGCAGCCCGGCGCTCGCGACGGACGTAAGGAGTATCTCGAATATGCGATAAAGGAGATATCCGAAGCAGCACTCTCGGAGGATGAAGAAGAGAGCCTCACCGAGCTTAACAGAAGATATAAGCAGATGGAGTCCGATCTTACGCTCCTCAGCGAAGCCGATGAGCTCTTGAGCAGTGAGGACGGATCCGGATATACGGTAGCCGACAGGATAAGGGCATGCGCTTCCCTTATGGAGAAGCTGGCTTTGAAGGATGAGAGCTACAAGGATATATCGGAACGCCTCAAGACTTTGTCCGAGGAATCGGCAGATCTTTCTTCAAGGGTAGGAGATCTGGCATCTTCGTCCGATTATTCCAAGGAGAAGGCTGATGAAGTAACTTCAAGACTCGGCCTTATCTATGACCTTAAGTCCAAGTACGGCTGCAAGGATGTCGCCGGGATAAACGCATTCTGTAATAATGCACGCGATGAGCTTCTTAACATGAAGGACAGTTCCAAGAGGATAGCCGAGCTTCGTAAGATGAGAAGCTCAGTCGAAGGAGATCTTCTCAAGGCTGCAGAAGAGCTTACAAAGAAGAGGCGTATCGCCGCCGATGATCTGTCTTCCAAGATCACAGAGCAGCTTCGTGACCTGGAGATACCAAGAGCCGAGTTCGATGTCGCCTTCAGAAGAAGGAGCAAGGACAGGTTCTTTGCGTCACACGGTATAGACGATGTGGTATTCATGTTCACGGCTAACCCCGGAGAGGAGCCTAAGGTATTGTCTTCTACCGCATCAGGCGGTGAGGCGTCCAGGATAATGCTTGCCATCAAGTGCATACTCTCGGAGGCTGACATGATCCCTACTCTTATCTTCGATGAGATAGATACGGGTGTATCGGGTAAGGCTGCGCATTCCATAGCAGGTAAGCTCAAGCTCATATCGTCAATGCATCAGGTGCTGTGCGTCACACATACTGCGCAGATAGCGGCAGCAGCCGACAGTAATTTCCTTATAAGTAAGGAAGTCGTTGAAGAGAAGACCATCTCCAAGGTATCGCTCCTTGACAGGCAAGGGAAGGAAAAGGAAGTATCACGACTCCTGTCCGGAACCGACAGCGTCGAGTCCGTCGACCTTGCAAAGAAGCTCATGGAAGACTTTCTCTGAAGTATCGGGGAAGAGCCTTCTCATATCTTCCGGAATATCTGAGATAAAGTGCATTTCGTTATGTGATACCGGATGCTCGAAAGTAAGACTATACGCATGAAGTCCCTGCCTTCCTATCTTCTCGTCAAGAAGGGGAGATAAGGGGAACTTATCGCAGGGATTATCTATGGAGTTAGGTCCGTAGAGACCGTCTCCTGCAAGAGGATGCCCCATGTGCGTGGAATGTACTCTTATCTGGTGGCATCTGCCCGTAAGGAGCGTGAATTCCACCAGGGATATGTTGTCTTTCTCGTTCTCAAGTATAGACCTGTAAAGCGTGATACAAGGCTTACCCGCTGGGTCCTCCGGAGTCGTCGTCTCCCTTATCATGACGGAGTTAGGTCTTCTTCTTACGGGAAGGTCTATGATGCCGCAAGAAGGCTCATATATGCCGTAGACAGTTGCTACGTACTTCTTCCTGATCTTGGTATTGATCATGGCGTTATGGATATAGCCGCTCTTAGCCACCACCATAAGTCCGCTTGTCTCGCGGTCAAGCCTCATGACCGGATGAAGTGTATTGTCGGAAAGCCTCGTTAATACGGAATCGTCCAGATGGTTATGGCAGGGGTGAGTGACTATACCCGCGGGTTTTACCACAACTGCAATATACTCATCTTCAAATAGGATCGGAATAAGAGGATCTGACTTGAGTTTCTCGTCTTCCTCGCCGTAAGCCGCGAATACCTCATCGCCCGTGGAAACCGTATCAATAACCCTGCGGTGTTCACCGTTGACTTCCAAAGTGCCGTAGAGCTTGACTTTCTTGACCATCGTACGGCTCATCTGAAGGCGGTCACGCATAATGTCGCGGAGCTCTTTTCCGTCGTCTTCATCTGTTACCGTAAGGTTAAATCGCATTATGGTCTCCTTGACATATCATCATATTATTTTTACAATAAATCTTGGCTTATCATAGCCCATAAAAGAGAACTTTGACAACTAAATATTTGGAGGTGAGTACCCAATGCAGTGGATTTTTGGAATCGCTGGATTGGTTCTCGGTGTAGTATTAGGTGCTATTTGTGTAATGACTTACTATAAGCGCGGATTATCTGCGCAGCAGAAGCAGTTGCAGGAAGATGCAGTTAAAGCTGAGGAAAGCAATAACAAGCTTATCGCAGACGCTCAGAAGGATGCCGAGAATCGCAAAAGAGAACTCCTCTTGCAGGCCAAGGAAGAGATCTCGAAGGCACGTGTTGAATTGGAGCACGATGTCAGAGAGAAGAGACAGGAGCTTGCCAGAGAGAGGAACAAGCTGGAGCAGAAGGAAGATAACGTCGATAAGATGCTCGCTAACGCAGAACAGAAGCGTGCAGAACTCGATAAGAGACTTCAGGACGTAGCAGAGATGCAGGCCAGGACTAAGGACCTCGAGTTCAGGAAAGCCAAGGAACTTGAGAATATCTCCGGATTATCCATTCAGGAAGCAAGGAACCTTGTTCTTGAAGCAGCGGAGAGAGAGTATAGTCACGATATGGCAACGATGCTCAAGCAGATGGAAGAGAAGACAAAGCAGGAAGCTGACAAGATCGCTAAGGATATCATCGTCACATCCATTCAGAGATATGCTTCCGATTATGTCTCAGAGGCTACAGTATCAGTAGTTAATCTTCCCAATGACGAGATGAAGGGTAGGATCATCGGTCGTGAAGGACGTAATATTCGTGCCATCGAGACCATTACGGGTGTCGACCTTATAATCGACGACACACCTGAGGCAGTCATCCTTTCATCATTCGATCCCATCAGACGTGAGATCGCAAGACTTACCATCGAGAAGCTCGTTACCGACGGACGTATACATCCCGCCAGGATCGAGGAGATGGCAAACAAAGCAAGGAAAGAGATCAACCAGACAATTAAGCAGGAAGGTGAGAGAGCCGCATATGAGACAGGCGTTATCAACCTTCACCCTGAGATAATAAAGCTTTTGGGTAAACTTAAATATCGTACCAGCTTCGGCCAGAACGTTCTCCAGCACTCAATAGAGGTTAGCTGGATCGCTGCTATGATGGCAGGTGAGCTGGGTCTTGATACTACATTTGCAAAAAGAGCGGGTCTTCTGCACGATATAGGCAAGGCAGTTGACTTCGAACAGGAAGGTACACACATCGAGCTTGGTGCAGATATAGCACGTAAGTACCATGAGAGCGAAGATATCATCAATGCTATCGAAGCTCATCACGGTGATGTTGAAGCAAAGACTGCAGTCGCAGTTCTTGTTGCAGCAGCCGACGCTATCTCTGCCGCACGTCCCGGTGCGAGAAGAGAGAATCTTGAGACATATATCAAGAGGATCCAGAAGCTCGAAGAGATCGCAACGAGCTTTGACGGCGTAGAGAAGAGTTACGCTATCCAGGCAGGACGTGAGATCAGAGTCATCGTATCACCCGAGAAGGTCAGCGATGATGAGATGGTCCTCAAGGCACGTCAGATCTGTAAGAAGATCGAGGATGAACTCGATTATCCCGGACAGATCAAGGTCAATATCATTCGTGAGACCCGTGCGACAGACGTTGCTAAATAAGATCACAAACAATAAAAAAGACGGACATCTGCGGTCCGTCTTTTTTATTGCCCTCTTTATCAGTTGTCGCTCGAGTTATTGAGCTTGGATAACTGCTCTCTGCACTTTGCGGTAGGTATCCT
Source organism: Oscillospiraceae bacterium (assembly GCA_900176545.1). Taxonomy (GTDB): domain Bacteria; phylum Bacillota; class Clostridia; order Saccharofermentanales; family Saccharofermentanaceae; genus Saccharofermentans. Next base: position 594,644 of record FWXP01000001.1, on the reverse strand, counting down.
TATCTCGAATACGGCGCCGCCTTTATCCTTGTCGTTATAAGCCGTGATGGAACCGTTATGTTCCTCTGCTATGGACTTGGAAAGTGCCATTCCGATACCGTGCTTACCGTCAGATCCTTTGGCGAATCTCTCGAACAGATGTGACAATACTTCCTCGCTGATACCGGGACCGTCGTCACTTATCCTGAAGGTAACATGGGATGTGTCGTAAGTGCATTTGAATACGACAGTTGTCTTTGCATATCTTAAGCAGTTGGAGAATATGTTCTCAAGCATACGGAATATGTCGTTCTCGTTGGCGTAGATATATACGTTATCTATGTTGAAGTCGTTGACAAGATCCTTGCCCTGGAGAAGGAATCCTCCTCGTACCTTATCGATAACGGATTCGGTTATCTCCCTTACTTCCAGCATCTGCTTCTTGACCTCATAGTTGCCGCTCCTGGACATATCCATCTTGGATATGGAAAGAAGGTTCTCTACGAGGTTGGAAAGCCTTGTAGTCTCACTTATGATGACGTCGACAGCTTCTTCCTTGCCTTTCTCGTCAAAGATATCGTACTTGATACCTTCCGCGTATCCCTGGATGGACATGAGGGGAGTACGAAGCTCATGGGATGCGTTCTGGAAGAATGTCTTCTGCTCGATGTCTGACTGCTCGAGCTTATATGCCATCTTGTTCATGACGTCGCTGAGGTCAGAGAGCTCACGGCTGACTATATGTCCTTTAAGAGGGGTGAAGTTACCTTTACCGATTCGTCCCGCGAACCTGGCGAGCTTCCTGGTGGAAAGATATATGGGGCTTGCTACGACGATGCTTATTACCGCCGAGCAGATTATGGCTATGATTATGGATCGTAGAAGTGCCATCGACATTGCCTTGGAGAAGGAATAGTATGCACTGGAATCTACATATATGAGAAGGTAGTATTCATCGTCGCTGGCGTTATAGTCGACACCGAGGAATCTGTAGTAGATCTCGCTCTCGTTATAGACAGTAGTCTTGGTGGAAGTATCCGTATTGGGGTGGCCGGTATTCTCGGGTTCCAGGAGCGCGGAATCGAGTACCCCTTCTGCTTTGTTGTGCATATATGAATAGGAGGAACTGGGCCACAGCACCGTATATCCGTTAGGAGAAGCATGGTCTCTGGATAACAGTACGATGGAAGCTTCGCTGGATATATCGGAGAGTGATACGAATACGCTCAACGGATCCTCTTCCGTCTCTGAAGAGGATTTCTCGAGCTTATCAAGAGCCTTGGCGAATTCCTGACACGAATCTACTGCCGTATTGATCCTCTTGTTGCATTCCGAAGCAATATATGAGTTGAGTATAAGAGAATTGGAGATACTGATCATGGAGACTGTTATGAGAGCAGTCAATATCAGTGATGAATAGATATGCAGTGCGATCGGTATCCTGAAAGATCTCTTGTTATGATTCATTGCCTTCTTCGTCGCTCTTCTCTGTCAGACGGAATCCGTATCCCCAGACAGTAGTGATCTTGGCATCCGAATCAGCAAGTTTCTTACGAAGTCTCTTGACGGTATCGTCAGCGACCCTTGTCTCGATCTCAGTCTCGTATCCCCAGATCTTGTCCAGGAGCTCCGCACGGGGGATTGCCCTGTCGCGGTTTACTATGAGATAGGAAAGAAGAGAATACTCATTAGGGGTCAAGGGCAGATTGTCGTCCTTGAGAGTAGCTGTCTTTGCCTTCCTGTTGATCCTGATGTCAGAATATACAAGCTCGTCATCGGAAGTCGTGGGAAGTGCAGATTCACTGGCAGAATCCTCGAGCCTTCTGAAGACTGACTTGACCTTCGTAACAAGTTTAATAGGTGAGAAGGGTTTTGTAAAATAGTCGTCACTTCCGAGGTTTAAGCCTTCTATGTAGTCGGCATCGGAATCTCTTGCAGTGAGCATGATTATAGGAACATTACTTATCTTTCTTATCTCACTTAATATAAAGAAGCCGTCTCTGCCGGGCATCATGACATCCAATATTATGAGGTCACAGGGATCTGTGATGAACTTCTTCAGAAGGTCGTCTCCGGTAGGAAAAGCGGTGCATATATAGCCTTCTCTCTCAAGGAAAGACTTGAGCAGGTTTCTTATATTATCGTCGTCATCTGCGATGTAAATGAACTTATCCATGTAAGGTATAATCTCCCATATTGTTGTTTTGTACCTATTCTATATTAAGTTTCTGTTTTGGTACTTCAAAAATGGTGAAATATTGTGTGAAAAGTACAATGATATATTCTACCGCTTTGGTAGAATAGTAGGAGTGTTAACAGACGGAGGTTTCAAATGGCTACAGTACTTGTAACTGGCGGCATGGGATTCATAGGTTCACATACCGTTATCTCGCTCCATAACAACGGTTTCGACGTAGTAATAGCAGATAACCTTTCCAACAGTAAGACCGAGGTCCTCAACAGGCTCGAGACTATCACGGGAAAGAGATTCAAGTTTTATAAAGTAGATTGTTGCAACAAGGAAGAACTTCGTAAGGTCTTCGAAGAGAATGATATCGACAGTGTCATTCATTTCGCAGGTCTTAAGGCGGTAGGCGAGTCTGTAAGGATGCCTGTCGAGTATTATTCCAACAACATAAACAGCCTTCTTACGGTAGTAACTCTCATGAATGAGTTCGGCGTCAAGAAGATCGTATTCAGCTCTTCCGCGACCGTTTACGGTGAGAGCGAGGATGTACCCTTTACGGAGGAGAGTCCTCTCGGTACTTGTACCAACCCTTACGGTTGGACAAAGTGGATGCTCGAGCAGGTCCTTCGCGACTGTTCCGTAGCTTATCCCGAATTAAGAGTATGTCTCTTAAGATACTTTAATCCTGTCGGAGCTCATGAGAGCGGACTTATCGGAGAGGATCCCAGGGGTATCCCCAATAATCTCTTCCCTTATATATCCAAGGTTGCCGCAGGTACCCTTGAGAAGCTCACGGTATTCGGCAACGATTACGATACTCCTGACGGAACATGTCTCAGGGATTATATCCATGTGTGTGACCTCGCAGACGGTCATGTAAGGTCTTTGAATTATCTTGCAACGCAAAGTGAAGGTGTAAGCGTCTTTAATCTGGGCACGGGTAAGGGAACATCCGTCGTCGAGGCTATTAAGGCATTTGAGAAGGCCTGCGGTCACGAGATCCCTCATGTGTTCGGACCCAGAAGAGCGGGTGACATCCCCGTGTGCTACGCATCTACCGATAAGGCCAGGGAAGTTTTGGGCTTTGAGGCAAAGCGTACCATTGAGGATATGTGCTCTTCCTGCTGGAACTGGCAGACAAAGAACCCTCAGGGACTTCCCGAGGACTGATAACGATATAAGAAAGAAAACAAATGGAGAAAGGGTCTATCAATGGATAACAACAACAGAAATTCTGACGATTTCGATTTTCCCGGAACTAATACATCGGGAAAGGAGGGAAGGCTCATCAGCAAGGAGATGCTCGATAAGCTCAGGGATACCTCTAATGCCGGCGGTCAGATGACAGTTCGCCCCGGATCTTCCGATGCACCTGCAGTAAAGCAGGTCCAGGAACTTTCCTTCGGCGACGCTGACGATGCAGGAAAGACTATTGCAGTAAATACGATCAAGAGCGAGGTAGGACAGGTAAGACCTGAAGCGGATGCTTTCGGTAAGCCTGCTCACAGACCCGGACGTGCTCCTGCACAGAAGGATGTCGCAGATGATCACGGATTCATCGATATCGCTGCAAAGAAGAAGAGGAAGAGAAAGAAGATCATCATCGGTATAGTATCCGCTATCCTCGGACTTATCGTAGGATGTCTCGGCTTTGTTATCTATTTCCTTAATAAGATCGACACTATCGATGAGAACGAAGCTCCCGTTACTATCGTCGATGAGAGCGGTAATACGGTAAGGATCGCCGATATCACTCAGCCTACACAGCATGAGATCATCGAAGAGGAGCATATCCATAACTTCCTTCTTATCGGTATCGATACAAGATCCGCAGGAAGAGAATCCTGGGGTAACTCCGATGTTAATATGGTAATGTCCGTAGACAGTGAGGCTGGAACGATCAAGATGATCTCCATCGCGAGAGACTCTTATGCATATGTTCCCGGTTATTCCAATCCCATGAAGATCAATGCGGCAATGGCATATGGCGGCCCCGAGCTCCTTGAAGCAACTATCGAGGGATGCTTGAGACTCGACATTGACGGATATGCATTCGTTAACTTCTATAACCTTGCTAACGTTATCGATTCTGTAGGCGGCGTTGTAGTTAATCTTACATCTTCCGAGGTGTATGCTGATCACGGCCTTAACATGTGTCTTGATGAGCTAGGCTACAGCTGCTTTGTTAACCAGACAGGTGATGTCCTTCTTAACGGTCCTCAGGCTGTTGCATACGGTCGTGTAAGATACGTAGGTAACGGTGACTACGAGAGATCTGAGAGACAGGTAGAGGTATTAAGATCTCTCTTCGACAGGTTCATGGGTATGTCTGCCATCGATAAGCTCGGTGCAGTAGACGATATCCTTGAGATGATCTCTACGAATATTCCCAAGACTGAGATCGTAGGCTATGTAGTTGATTTCTTACCTGCGCTCGACGACCCTTCTATCCAGTACATGCAGCTTCCGATCACAGGTGACGGACAGACATGCTTTAACAGCGGTATGTACGGCGGAGAGTGGAGCATCAGGGCTAACTGGAATGCTCAGATCCCTTTCGTTCAGGAGTTCTTCTATGGTGAGCAGGTCGACTTCGACCCCGTTTCCGATATCCCTTCATCTCCTTCTCTTGAATCTTGTCCAACACCTGAAACATTGCCTATAGAATCACTTCTCAGGTAATCAAAAACTCAGATAAAGGAATAGATGATAATGGATAATAAGAATGGTTTTGAATTTCCGGGTTCAGATGCATCCGGAAGAGGTCAGCACGGTCTCGTAAGAAGGGGAAATCCCGAAGCAGGCAGTCAGATGTCTGTACGTTCCGGTAATCCCAACGCTCCGCAGGTTCGTCCCGTTCAGGAGATCGCCTTCTGTGATGAAGCAAAGAATGAGATCGGCAGAGTAAAGCCGCAGGCAGATGCTTTCGGTAAGCCCGTTCACAGAACAGGTCGTGCTCCCGCAAAGAGCATCTCCGCAGGAAGCGGTAAAGGAGATAAGACTCCCAAGAAGAAAAAGAAGCTTAAGAAGGTACTTATAGCTATCGCTTCCGTGGTCCTGGTACTTGTCGCACTTTGCTTAGGTGTCGCATTCTACTTCCTCGGTAAGATACATACCATCGATGAGAACGAAGCTCCCGTGACTATCGTTGATGAGAACGGTAATACCGTAAGGATCCGTGATATAACCCAGCCTACACAGCATGAGTTCATCAGCGAGGAGCATATCCATAACTTCCTCCTTATCGGTGTCGATGCAAGATCCACCAATCAGGAATCCTGGGGTAATTCGGATGTTAATGTGGTAATGTCCATCGATACCCAGGCAGGAACGATCAAGATGATCTCTATCGCCAGAGACTGCTATGCGCATATTCCAGGATACAGGGATCAGAAGATCAATGCTGCTATGTCTATCGGCGGCCCCGAGCTCCTTCAGGCTACTATCGAGGGATGTCTGAGGATCGAGATCGACGGATATGCATTCGTAAACTTCTATAATCTTGCAGAGGTCATCGATTCCGTCGGCGGAGTTGTAGTTAATGTTTCTCAGACTGAGGCAACTGCTAATCACGGCCTCAATATGTGCCTTGATGAGCTTGGCTATAGTAATGAGCATGTTACTTCATATGGTGATGTATGGCTTAACGGTCACCAGGCAGTCGCATACGGAAGGATCAGATATGTAGGTAACGGTGACTATGAGAGATCCGAGAGACAGGTCGAGGTATTAAGGAGCCTTCTTGACAGGTTCATGGATCTGTCCGCTATGGATAAGCTCGGTGCCGTAGACGATATCCTGGAGATGGTATCCACCAATATCCCTAAGACGGAGCTTGTAGGATACGTTGTTGATTTCCTTCCTTCATTGGATGATCCTACGATCCAGTATATGCAGCTTCCTATCGTAGATCCTAATGATCAGTACAACAGCTGCTTTAATGTGCACAGTCAGGGAGAGTGGAGCATAAGGCCTAACTGGAATGCTGAGATCCCCTTCGTACAGGAGTTCTTCTACGGTGAGCAGACAGTCTTTGACGAAGTTCCCGAGATAGCCGAATCACCTGCGCTCAGTGAATGTCCGACCCCTGATACACTGCCCGTAGAATCGCTGCTTAGGTAATACTGTGGCATTTTTGACTTTTTTTGATATTCATTATTGACATTCAACATGTCGAGAATTATATTAGTACTGTTGGCACTCGGAAGAGGTGAGTGCCAACGGTACTTTTTTATTTACAATGGAGGCGATTTTTATGACGATCAAACCCTTAACGGATAAGGTGGTAATCAAGAAGCTTCAGGCCGAAGAGACGACCAAGAGCGGCATCGTTCTTGCTTCAGCATCTCAGGAGAAGCCTCAGGTAGCAGAGATAATAGCTGTAGGTCCCGGCGGAGTTGTAGACGGCAACGAGATCAAGATGCAGGTAACAGTCGGACAGAAGGTCATCATCAGGGATTATGCAGGTACTACAGTAAAGCTCGAAGGTGAAGAGTACATCGTAGTACGTCAGGATGACATCCTTGCGATCGTTGAGTAATAAATCATTGGAGGAATAGAAAAATGGCTAAGGACATCAAGTATGCCGAGGACGCCAGAAAGTCTCTTGAGGCAGGCGTTAACAAGGTAGCAAATACAGTTAAGGTAACACTCGGACCTAAGGGTAGAAACGTTGTACTCGACAAGAAGTACGGTGCACCCCTTATCACTAACGACGGTGTTACTATCGCTAAGGAGATCGAGCTCGAGGACAGATTCGAGAATGCAGGTGCTCAGCTCGTTAAGGAAGTTGCTTCCAAGACAAATGATGTTGCAGGTGACGGTACTACAACAGCTACACTCCTTGCTCAGGCTATCATCCGTGAAGGTATGAGAAACCTTGCAGCAGGCGCTAATCCCATCATCCTTCGAAAGGGTATCTCCCTTGCAGTAGATAAGGCTGTATCCGAGGTACTTGCAAGCGCTAAGAAGGTTGACGGCTCTAAGGATATCGCTAAGGTTGCAGCTATCTCCGCAGGTGACGATTATATCGGTCAGCTCATCTCCGAGGCTATGGATAAGGTAACTGCTGACGGCGTTATTACAGTCGAGGAATCTAAGTCAATGCAGACTGAGCTCAGCGTAGTTGAAGGTATGCAGTTTGACAGAGGTTATCTCTCTCCTTATATGGCAACAGATATGGATAAGATGGAGGCAACTCTTGACGATCCTTATATCCTTATCACAGATAAGAAGATCACTAATATCCAGGATATCCTTCCTGTTCTTGAGCCCATCGCTCAGAGCGGCGGAAAGCTCCTTATCATCGCTGAGGACATCGAGGGTGATGCTCTTGCAACACTTATCCTCAATAAGCTTCGCGGTACATTCACATGTATCGGTATCAAGGCTCCAGGATATGGTGACAGAAGAAAGGCTATGCTCGAGGATATCGCTATCCTTACAGCAGGTCAGGTGATCACTGCAGATCTCGGCAGAGAGCTCAAGGATACTACTCTTGATATGCTCGGCCGTGCACACCAGGTAAAGATCACAAAGGACAATACTACTATCGTTGACGGTTACGGCGATAAGGAAGCTATCAAGGCAAGAGCTAACCAGATCAGGAAGCAGTCCGAGGAGACAACATCCGAGTTCGATAAGGAGAAGCTCCTCGAGCGTCTCGCTAAGCTCAGCGGCGGCGTTGCAGTCATCAAGGTCGGTGCTGCTACAGAGACAGAGATGAAGGAGAAGAAGCTTCGTATCGAGGATGCTCTCGCAGCTACAAAGGCTGCTGTTGAGGAAGGTATCGTTCCCGGAGGCGGAACAGCTTTCATCAACGCTATCCCCGCTGTTACTGCTCTCCTTGACGAGACAGAGGGAGACATCAAGACAGGTGTTAAGATCGTTCTCAGAGCTCTTGAGGAGCCCGTTCGCCAGATCGCAGCAAATGCAGGTCTTGACGGTTCCGTAATCGCAGAGAACATCAAGAAGAGCGAGGCAGGTCACGGCTACGATGCTCTTAACGACAAGTATGTCGACATGTTCGAGGCAGGTATCGTTGATCCCGCTAAGGTTACACGTTCCGCACTTCAGAACGCTGCTTCCGTATCCTCTACGCTCCTTACAACAGAGGCACTCGTTACAGATATTCCCGAACCCGAGCCTGCAGCTCCTGCAGCACCCGGCGGAATGTACTGATAAACGTACAGCTGATGCTTATAAGGTCCCGACTTCGGTCGGGACTTTTTTTATTATTTATGGTAGAATCAGAATCTGGGTCTACAGGAGGTTATTGGGTTTGAGGATTTGTTTTGTAGGTGATATCGTCGCACTTCCCGGTAAGAGGGCGGTGGAGAGTATATTACCCGGTTTTCTTAAGGACAATCAGATAGATATTTGTATCGCCAATGCGGAGAATTCCGCAGGCGGGCTCGGAGTATCTTCCAAGATAGCAGACAGCCTCTTCGATAAGGGTGTTGACTGCATAACCTTAGGTAACCATGCTTTCTCAAACTTTGAATTTATCAAGACCGCCGGACGTGACAGCCGTATCATCAGACCTGCCAATGTCAATGAGGATTGGCCCGGATTCGACTATACCATCGTTGAAAAAGGTGATATGAGACTCGGAGTCATCAACCTTGAAGGTCAGGTGGATATCACTCCCACAGGTTGCGACCCTTACAAGAAAGCCGACCGCTTGATGGAAGAGATAAAGAACAAGGGCGTAAAGGCCGTATTTATCGATTTCCATGCAGAGGCTACCAGTGAGAAGGCTGCTTTTGCCTATCACTGTGCAGGTAAGGCTTCCGTTGTAGTCGGAACCCATACTCATGTTCAGACAGCTGATGAGAGGATCTTAAGAGACTATACGGGCTTTATAACCGATGCGGGCATGTCAGGATGTATAGAGTCTGTCATCGGAATGGATATCGACTGTTCCTTAAGAAGGCTCAGGGATAAGCTCCCCGGAAGATATGAAGCTGCCATGGGCGAGGCTTTTATGTGCGGCATCATCGCAGAAGTCGATAAGGACGGACGCTGTACTTCGATAAAGAGATTTTGTGAATACGAATAAGGTTAGGATATGGACAACAACAAGCAAGCAAAAGACAGACTTATATTTACGCTTATTGCCGCCGCTCTGGTGGTACTAGATCAGGTGACAAAGAATATCATCGTCAAGAACTTTGAGATGTATCAGCAGAAGGACATCATCAAGGGATTCTTTTCTTTCTTCTATACGAGGAATACCGGAAGTGCTTTCAGCTTCCTTGCTGATAAGGCATGGGGCATATATGTCCTTACCGCGATCTCCTTTACGATGAGCATTCTTCTTTATATAGTTATGCTTCGCGCTATCAAGCTCAAGGACAGGATCACGGCTTTTGCCTTCATGCTCTTTATTGCAGGTGCGGTAGGTAATCTCATAGACAGGGCACTTTATAAGTCAGTAGTCGACTTTATCCGTTTTGATTTCGGATCATATACCTTCCCGATCTTTAATGTCGCCGATATCTGTGCAGTCTGTGCTACAGGTCTTCTTATCGGCATCCTTCTATTCGGCAAGGGAAGGATAGAGACTCTCATGGATTCCTTTGAGAAGAAGAAAGAGACCAAGAGTGAAGAGGTGGCTGATGGAGTTTAAGGCAGAAGGATCAGGAAAGAGGCTTGATGTAGCGATCCTTGAAGCTTCCGACGGGAAGTATACAAGGTCCTATTTTTCAGGACTCATATCTTCAGGCAACGTTACCGTCAACGGTAAGGTAGTGACCAAGAACGGCTATAAGCTCTCTGAAGGTGATGAAGTGGCTGTGGATATCCCGGCTCCCGTTGATACCGATACAAAGCCTGAGGACATCCCTCTTGATATCGTCTACGAAGACGACGATCTTCTGATCATCAATAAGCCCCAGGGCATGGTAGTTCATCCTGCCTGCGGTCATCACGAGGGTACACTCGTTAATGCACTTCTTGCGCACTGTAACGGTAAGCTCTCCGATATCAACGGTGTCATTAGACCCGGTATCGTACACCGTATCGATAAGGATACGTCGGGGCTCATGGTAGCGGTTAAGAATAACGAGACCCATATCAAGATGGCTAAGATGATCGCCGATCACGACGTCAAGAGACAGTACAGAGCTCTCGTATACGGCGTCATATCACACGATAAGGGTACAGTAGATGCTCCAATCGGAAGAGCAGGCGGAGACAGGAGGAAGATGGTCGTCAATGAGAACGGCAAGCCTTCCGTAACGCATTTCGAAGTTGTCGACAGATATACTGAAGCAACTGACTTAAAGCTCCTCCTGGAGACGGGAAGGACTCACCAGATAAGGTCTCATATGTCCTATATAGGCCATCCCGTTGTCGGAGATCCGCTCTATGCTCCCAGGAGAAAGACATATGGTCTTCAGGGACAGTGCCTGCACAGCCAGAGCATAGAGTTTATCCATCCTAACACAGGTAAGCTCATATCCTTCACCAGCGACCTCCCTGACTACTATAAGGAAGTCCTGCAAAAGCTTGTTTTGCTGTGACTTATGGTAAAATATTAAAGATGGAAGAGCGTATAACCAGCAGTAATATCAAGGATATCAGTACGGGCGGTTTTCTTGACAGGATCGCCGGCAGTTTTGACGTCTCTGTCGAGATAGACGGAGATGCTTGTGTTCTCGAATCTTCCGATAACTTATCCCTTACAAGAGCACGCGCCGTAGTAGAGTCACTCTGTACGCTGGCTTCAGAGGGCGACATAGATACAAGGCTCGTTGATTATATGATCTATCTTGCAGGTAACGGCGAGATAGAAGACTTTATGAAGGTAAGGGACGATATCCTCTATACTACTCCTTCGGGAAGACCCGTTAAGGCTAAGACATTGGGACAGAAGTTCTATACTGATGCCCTGAAGCGCAATGAACTCGTTATCTGCAGCGGTCCCGCAGGTTCAGGTAAGACTTTCCTCGGTGTAGCAATGGCCGTCAAAGCATTTCGCAACAGGGAAGTGTCCAGGATAATCCTTACGAGACCTGCCGTTGAAGCAGGTGAGAGGCTGGGATTTTTGCCGGGTGACATAGAAGAGAAGGTCAACCCTTATATGCGTCCTATCTACGATGCACTCTCAGTGCTCCTGGGACAGGAACTTTTTGACAGATATTATGAGAAAGGCCTTATCGAAGTATCTCCTCTTGCCTTTATGAGAGGAAGGAACCTTGATGATGCCTTTGTGCTCCTCGATGAAGCACAGAATACTACCGCAGAACAGATGAAGATGTTCCTTACGAGACTCGGTCTCAACTGTAAGGCATGCGTATGCGGTGACTTTACGCAGATCGACCTCCCCAGGGGAGTCAGAAGCGGTCTTTATGACTGCATGAAGGTGTTGGAAAATGTAGAAGGGGTGAGCATTGTCTCCCTTAAGAACGCAGATATCGTAAGAAATCCGCTCGTTCAAAGGATCGTCGAAGCCTACGATAAGGCTCAAGAGGGTAAGAAGGAATGAAGAAGGGATTCGGACTTCGTTTTCAGCAGTTGATGACGCTGATACTTACGACAGTTATCATCATACTTATAGTTTTCTACGGATATCGTCCCGTCAGTTATAATCTGTCGGTAGGATCTGTTTGCAGCACAGATATATACGCTCCAAGGAGCTTTGTTGATACATATCAGACAGAGTACAATGCATTAGTTGCCAAGAATACGGTTAATCCCGTAGAGATAAGGTCTGAGACGGAGTCGGAGGATAACGTCACGAGGATACAGAACTTCTTTACTCTCGTAAGACAGACCAGAGAACTTCGTATCGATGAGAACGGCGTACCCATAGAGAACTTCGATCAGGAGTTCGAATCATTGAAGGTGAACCTCGAGGAGCTCCTTGGCAATGTTCCCAGTGACAACGACCTTCATACATTCATATCCATGAGCTCATCAGCGTTCAATCTCATAGAGGACAGATCTATATCCATTACCGAGCTCATAATGATGGATAATGTATCCAATTCGGCTTCCCTTAATGACGCTATCGATGCACATATCGATTCCTTCAGTGAAGCCAATCCCTCGTATGCATCCTATGCTTCTACCATGAAGAATGTACTCGTTCTTCTTCTGTCTCCCAACTCCGTCTACGATGAAGTCGCTACACAGGAAGCTGCGGAGAATGCTTACCTTACAGCTCTCAATGAGTCCGTAATGGTTGATAAGGGTACAAAGATAATAAGTGCCGGAGAAGTCATCAACGACCATTCCTATCAGATTCTCGTAGACCTGGAGCTTATAAGGAGCGAATCATTCGATGCTGTCATCCTTGTCAGGATCGCTGTATACGAGCTCGTTCTTGCGGTAGTCATGCTCATCTACATCGCTACCGTGCACAAGAACGACTTCAGCGACATGAGGATCACATACGCTCTGGTGGTAACGTTCATCATACCTATAGGCGCTTCTGTATATCTCACGGATATGTCGACACTGCTTATAGTAACGCTCTTCTTTGCCACTATCTGCGCATCTTATATTGGTATCGCAGCAGGTATCATGCTGTCACTTATCGAAATGCTCATGATGTGGCCTCTGTACTCCTTTGACTCGGAGTTCGTCTTCGTTAATGTCATCGGAATACTTATCTGCGCAATATGGTCTGGTAACAAGAAGAGGATGTACAACAGTGCGGCCCAGATCATACTTCCGGCTGCATTCTGCGTATTGTCGGCAGTCTGCTACAACTGGCTCCTGGGCTCTACCGTCAACGTATTTATCGAGTCATGCGTATGGATCGGCGTATCTGCCGCGTTCTCCATCATCATCGCGATCGGACTCATGCCTATCTACGATCTTGTATCCAATGCGGTATCTCCCGTAAGGCTTATCGAGCTGTCACAGCCGGGACACCCGCTTCTTAAGAGACTCTTCATGGAGGCTTCAGGTACATATCATCATTCCATGATGGTAGCTAACCTTGCCGACTCCGCTGCTGAAGCTATCGGTGCAGATGCCCTACTTTGCAAGGTTGCCGCATATTACCACGATATCGGTAAGCTCGAAAATCCAAAGTTTTTCACGGAGAATCAGGCTGAGGGAGTTAATCCCCACGACGATAAGACAACGGAAGAGAGCGTAGCCATCATCACAAAGCACACGGAAGACGGCGTCAAGCTCGCCCGTAAGCACAGGCTTCCCGATCCTATCGTAAGGATCATCGATGAGCATCACGGTACTACTTATCCTGCATATTTCTACAACAAAGCGGTCAAGCAGGCCGAAGAGCAGGGACTTCCCGCTCCTGACGTAAATGCCTTCAGATACAAGGGCCATATACCTGCTACCAGGGAGTCCGCTATCCTCATGATCGCAGATACCTGTGAGGCTGCAGTAAGATCTTCCAAGCTCGAAGATCCGGATTCTATCGAAGCACTCATCAGAAAGCTCATCAAGAGCAAGATCGACCAGGATCAGCTCATATCCTCAGGATTGTCCTTTGACGATATCGAGAAAATGATCGAAGCCTTTATGCACGTCTATGCAGGCGTATTCCACGAAAGGATCCAGTACCCCGAATGAAGCTATATATAAGTGACGACACAGAAAGATTGGAAGAAGAGCAGCTTAGGACTTTTGAAGGATATATCACAAAGCTCAAGGAGCTCATCTTCGAAAGAGACGGTGAGTACCTTGCTCCTTCCTTAAGGAAGCTCTTTGAGGATTCCTACGTAAATCTTACCTATGTATCCAGAGAAGACATCAAGGATCTTAACATGAGGATAAGAGATATCGATAAGGAGACCGACGTTCTGTCATTCCCTATGATAGAGATGCACGAGGGTAAGCTCACGACCGGCATCGAGGATGTCGATATGGAATACGACGAGGATGGCAATCAGGTCTTAAATGTCGGAGATATCGTCATATGTCCTGATGTAGCTTTTGAAAATGCAAATGTTTACGGACATTCGGCAGAAAGAGAGATTGCATTTCTTGCCGCTCATTCATTCCTTCATCTTATAGGATATGACCATATTGAAGAACGTGACGAGAAGATAATGCGTAAGCATCAGAGAAAGCTCATGAAGGATATAGGTCTTGAGATCGACGAGGATCAGAGCGAGCTCACGGATCATAAGGATGAGAGGGAAGAGCTTGTAGTATATCCTGCAGGTTCTGTATGTAAGCATGTCGGATATGTAGCTTTACTCGGAAGACCTAACGTAGGTAAATCTACTCTTATCAACTATATTACCGGCATGAAGGTAGCTATCGTATCTCATAAGCCTCAGACAACCAGAACTAATATCAGATCTATCTACAATACGGAAGATGCACAGATAATCTTCACTGATACTCCGGGTGTTCATAAGCCGGGATCACGTCTTGGTGAGATCATGGTATCTAACTCCTTCTATAGCGCCAAGAATGCAGATGCAGTCCTTCTTATAGTTGACGGAAGGTTCAAGGAGCCGGGTAAGGTAGAGCTTGATCTCTTACGAAGATGTAAGGAGAACAATAAGAAGGTGATCCTTGCCATCAATAAGGCTGACGAAGTTACCAAGGAGAGTCTTCTTCCCATAATCAAGGCATATTCCGACCAGTATGAGTTCAAGGACATCATTCCCATAAGTGCCAAGGACGGCGAGAATGTGGATATCCTCCTGGACAGCCTTATAAAGCTCCTTCCCGAAGGCCCGAGGCTCTTCGATACTGAGTACATGACTGACCAGACTGAGCGCGAGATCTCAGCCGAGCTCATAAGGGAACAGCTTCTTCACTATACGAATCAGGAGATCCCTCACGGAACGACCGTAGAGATCGAGAAGTTCGAAGAGAAGTATAAGGAAGACAGTACCGATGAATATGACAGGGACAGAGTCGTCATAAGAGCGGCTATCATCTGTGAGAGAAATTCCCACAAGGGTATCATCATCGGTAAGAACGGTGCCATGATCAAGCGTATCGGAACGTCTGCCAGGATCGCCATCGAGCGTCTCGTAGGTTGTAAGGTCTATCTCGACCTCTTCGTTAAGGTAAGGGAAGACTGGAAGAATAACGAGATTCTTCTTAAGGACTACGGCTTCCAGCAGGAAGGCGACGAGAAGGATGGCATCTGATCCGATTAGCATCAGAGGCGTTATCCTGTCTTCACGTGAATTCAAGGAAAAGGACAGGATGCTCACCGTCATCACGGCGGACAGAGGTATCGTATCGTTTTGCGTAAAAGGCGTTGCAGGTAAGAATGCCAAGAATGCATTCGTATCGGTTCCCTATATGCTCTGTGATTTTGTTATCACCCCTTCAGGCAACTTCAACTACATGAAGGAAGGCAGCATTATCGAGAGCAATTCCAAGATAATGGAATCTTTAGAATGCATGGCTGTAGCAGGCCACATAGCAAGGATACTGAGCGATGCCGTGCTTCAGAGTGACAACGCCAAGAGTGCATACGAACTCTGCGTATATGCATACTACGCTCTTGGTAAGTTCCCTGACAGATTCGAGGAGATCTACTGTGCGTTTAACTGGAAGTTCCTGACAGATATGGGCTTTTCTACCACATACGAACCCGAATGGGACGCACAGATTTACTACATAAGTACAGAAGACTCTTCAATATCCGCTAACAGGACGGGTTTTAAGATAGACATAAGATCCATCAAGGCTCTTAACTTCATCGCGACTCACGAGCCTAAGGAGATCTTCAATATTAAGCTGAACGATCTGCTCAGGGACGAACTTCGAAGGTTCACTACGCAATACCTTCAGAACCAGTTCGAATACGAGATAAAGGATCCAATAAAGCAGCTGGAGATACAGCTGAACAGGTAATATGGCGGTAAATGCAAGGAATAAGAGAAAACTCATATACAAAGAGAAGTTGTACTATTGGTATGTGAGAAAGAATAAGGAAGGGATCCCGAGACTTCACATAATATCCGACGATAAGAAAGTGAATCTGGATCTTCCTCTCTTTGATACTGAGGTTTCTGTTGCTGGTGAATACGTCGTAAAAAAGCTTGAAGAATATTACATGGAAAAATAAAGGGATAAAGGATTAACAATGGATAGACAAACGAAGTCAGCGATCATGGAAGTGATCTTTTTTATATCATTAGCAGTCGTAGGAGCAATGGCAATTCTTGAAAATCTGTACACGATACGACCTTCAGGAGATGTACTTACATTTGCTTACCTGGATTCTCGATGCAGATATGAGATAGTACGGTTATGTTTACTCATCGTACTCTTTTGGGGTGTATTCTTCCCTCTGGTATTATTGTTTTTGAAGACATATCCCGTGCGCAAGCCGATCATCTATACGATAGTTATCCTTATAACTGTCGGATTTGTATTTCTCTTCAGGATACCGGATTACTTCATAGAACCCGTTGTGGTGGAGAAGATTGTTGTGAGCAAGGAGGAGCGGGGACTCGGAAGATCGCCCACTCCTTATCTGATATTCGGTGAAGATGATAAGGTGAAAGTCACGTATCCCGACTATTCTAGAATCGAAGAAGGCGATAAGGTGTACGTTGTCTATTGCGACGATACGGTCTTGGATGTATTCCCGGAATCGGAATTTTCATACCCTGACTATTCTTATCACCCTGACTGAAGATGAACTACTATTTTACAAAATGTCGCATATAGTTGACAAAATGTAATCCTAGATATACCATATGCTCATAAAGGAATTTGGAGGATATGGATATGAATAAGAGATCACTTTATGTATCTTTGGCAATAATGGTCATAGTTATCACGATCGTTACTCTTATGGCCATTCCTGTGGCACAAGGGCATACATTGATCAGAGGAACCGCAGCTATATTGATCCCGTCAGTCTTTGTGTCTGTCGTCGGTGTGATGACTCTTATCGGTATGAACAAGACTAATTCCAAGGGATTTGACGAGAGGATGCTGAAGGCCAGAGGAGATGCTGCACTTAATGCGTTTGTGGTCACTCTGATAACGATCTTATGCATAGGTTTTGTAAGTGAGTTTACAGACGGTGCATTGCCTCTAACTTTCTTCGAAGCTTCAATGGTTAGTGCCATGACAGGCGTAGGTACGTTTATAATAATAGCGGATATGCAGGATGCTTACCTTGGCATGAAGGAGAAGAGAAAGTTATCCGCCATATGTTTCGGTGCAGTAGGTTTTTTTATCGTATTAACCGTATTAAGCGGGATAAGCCGTAACCCGAATGCCGATAATGTGGTAACCATGCTCTCTTTAGGAATCACATGGATAGCAGTATCTGTGGAGATGTTCATTAAGATGGTATGTGATAAGAGAGCAGAGAAGATGGAGACGGCAGATGAAGAATCTTAAGCTCAAATCGGCAAGAGCAGCACTTGATCTGTCGCAGCAGGAATTAGCTGACAGGGTAGGCGTATCAAGGCAGACCATAAATGCTATCGAGAAGGGTGACTATAACCCGACGATAAAGCTCTGTCTGGCGATTTGTAAAGTATTGGGTAAGACTCTTGATGAATTATTCTGGGAGGAATGATAAATGAGCAGGGTACTTATCGTTCCTATGGCTGCAATGGCGCAGACTGCAGGAAGCCTCGGAAGGGCAATAACACTGGCACAGGCGCTGGAGAGCAAAGGGCACATCGTCTCATTATGTGTTGCATCTGATGTTAATCACGATAGGCCCACTTCCTTTAAGGAATACCCACTTGAGACTCCCGTCCCGCTGGGCCTTCCTGCCTTTATCGGAATGCATACATTCCCAATAGCACAAAAGCTCGGCATAACTGCTAATAAGGAAGTAAAGAGCTTTGAAGAAGTGCTTCATCTTACGGGGAATATCGATTACAGGTATCTTAAGGAGAGTACTGAAGATATCTGTGATGCCGCATCAGGATTTAAGCCTGATGTTATCTATTCGGAGTTCAGTATACCTGCTATAATCGCGGCTGCATTACTGGGAATAAGGTGCTTCGCGACAGTAAGTTATCCTACAAGGAGCAGCTTTGCTTCAGAGCCTTCATTGGCGCATGGAGTTAATCGGATCTTAAAGGAGAATGATCTTCCTGAAGTAGTATCTACACTGGATCTGTTCTCTCTTCCCGAGAAGAAGTTCGTACCTTCTATACCGGAGCTTGAACCCTGGGAAGAAGAGGTAGTCTATTGCGGTGCATGGAGAAAGCCTGCCCCTGCTGCATCATCCCCAATAAGAGATAAGATATTGGTCTATATGGGAAGCGGCAACATATCCTCCTTAGCGATGGTAAGAGTGATAAAGGAAGCGCTGGCGGATCTTCCTTATGACGTCTTTATCGCAGGGAAAGACCTGCGCGAAATGCAGGACGGCAACATGCATATCGCGCCTTCATTTGACTTCGCAAAGCTTCTTCCGGAGAGCAGGCTCTTTATAAACCACGGGGGACAGAACAGCATCGTAGACGGACTTATCAACAGAGTACCTATGCTTATATGCCCGGGAAAGGTCTTTGAACGTAAGTACAACGCGTCAGGTGTAGCTAAGCTTGGAGCAGGTCTTACGATGGATACGGATAAGTTCGAACCGAAGACTATAAGAAATCTGTCTTCCTGCATCCTGGAAGATCCGTCTTATGCTTCTAACGCAGCTTCTCTTGGTAAGAAACTCCTGTCTTACGGCGGAGCTGCTGAAGTAGCGTCCTTACTTTGACACTCTTGACTATTGCTTGACCATCCTTATAGATTTTCTTTTACGAGCGTTAACTACGGTTTTATGTCGAACTCTTAAGATGTAGACATAAGAAGGAAACCGGAGGTAACGAAAATGAATATTGATACAAGAAGAAAGATCGAAGCACTTGCAAGGAATAGAGAACTTGTGAGCAAGAGGTTTGCCTTTAACGATAATCTCATGCTCAACATGGCAGCTCTTATATTAACCGGCGCAGGTTCAGATGCAGATATTGATAAGCTCATAGAGTGCAGGAAGATATTAAGAAAGAATACGGGATTGTTCTCGAGCTTCAGAGGAAGATCTGAGATGGCACTTATAAGCAAGATGGCACTCTCTCGTTATCCCGAGAGATATATCCGTGATGTCAAGGAAGCTTATTCGAAGATAAGCAAGGGCAGATTCGCTGATAACTCATATCTTATAGCTGCATCATCGGCTATTTGCGATCAGGGCAGAGCGGATAATATGGATAAGTATATTGATAAGTTTGATGAGCTCTATAAGAAGATGAAGAAAGCGCATCCTTTCCTTACTTATTCAGATGATATCCCTCTGGCGATGCTCCTTGCTCTTACTGACAGAAACGTAGATGAGATCATAACAGATATAGAGACGGGTTATTCCTATCTTAAGAATAAGTGCAGGATCCCTGCAGGTTCCAATCCCTGCCAGGCAATGAGCGAGGTCCTTGCCGTTACTGGCGGAGATATGAAAGCTAAGTGCGATAAGGCCGTAAGGTACTACTATTCATTCTATTCTCATGAGGCAAGATACAGCAGCAGTTATGAGTTCGAATCCATAGCAACCCTTATCGATATAAAAGACGATACGGATTCTGTTGTTGAAGAGATAATTGAAGTTGCTGAAGAGCTCAAGCACATCAAGGGATTCGGCTTCTGGAACATAGATTCAAAGATGAGACTTATGTTTGCTGCTCTTCTTGTAAGACAGGCATATAGCGATGACACTTCCTCCATCAGTGATTCCGTAACAAATGCCGTCGCAGAAGAGATCGTCATCACTATGATCATATCTGAAGAAGCATCAAGTGCGGCAGCAGCAAGCGCAGCTTACTGATAACGTAATAGAGCAAGATATGAAGATGATCGGTCGATCCGTGGAAACACGGGTCGACTCTTCTGTCCTAAGGCGGATCTTCACGTGTGCTATAATCAGAAAGGTTACCGGTACACGGGGGAGGTAAGATGAAGAAGGCAACTAAGATCATATCATTGATACTGTTGACATCTATGTCGGTATCCGCTACCTCCTGTGCCGCGAAAGATAAGAATGTCATCGCAGCTACTCCCGTTACCACCGCCGCCGTAGAGACTTCTGATATGTCAGGGGCTTCTGTGACAACGGCTCAGTCAACTTCTTTAAATGCTATAACTCCCACACCGACACCTGTTCCGGTCATCCCTGATCCGGTAGATACAGAGGCTGATCAGTATTCGATCATAATGGACGGAATAGACGAGATTGAAGGCTCAGAACCGGGGGAGTTTCTCTACTATGTTGATCGATGCTACTCAAGTGATATCGACAGTGAATACTTGGTATTGTCTGCAGTTAACGGGGATATGAGATATAAGTATTGCATAAGCGGCGGAGAGATCGTCTTATTCGATACATCGGTCATCAATGACGAAGATCTGCTGAGCAGATATTTTACTTACGATGAGATAAAGAGATTTCCTCTTTTTCCGGAGCACATGATAACTGAAAGGACAGGTCAGTTCGCGGATACGCTTAGCGACGGCACATACTTCGGTGCACTGCTGGCAGTATCTGAAGACGGAAGATACGGACTTTTCTATCTCGGTACTCCCGTAGGGTTCGACCGTACGACCGTAGATTCTCTTCAGGAAGGTGATGAAGTCGGTTACGATGGCCTGACAGTCTCTTCGATAACGGAGAACGAAGGCGGAAGATGTATCACATTAGGTGAAGGATATCTATACTTTACTCCGAATTATGAGAGTTTCACGGGAACGATACTCTTAAGTTCTTCAGGTGATAATCCGATCACGCAGGACGATACTATGGTCGTTCTTCCTATATCTGAAGCTTGTACGGTAACTGATAATTATGCCGCTTTAACAGGGCAGGAGAGTGAGATCTTTATCCAATGGCAGGAAGCAGAGAGGAACGGAGATCCTTTCTTCGATTCATTCTTCTGGAGCTATGTCCAAGATGAACGATTCGAAGGAGAACCTATCTTATCTTCCACAGGATGGTATGACTTAAGATTTACTCTCGCTTATCCAGTTGTCGTAACAGGCGGTGAAGTCTCTCAGATGAATCTTGAGTGGAGATGATCTTCTGTAAAAAAAGTTTGACAATCAAAATTAATTGATATACTATCCGCTTAAGGTTCAACATGGAAGGAGCTCATCCGATGAAACATAAGGCGATAGCATTGATATTATTATCTTCATTTCTCTTCGCATCCTGCGGTAAGCAGACAGAGGAGACTACAGCAGAAGAAACGACCACTACGACAGTTGAGACAACAGAGGAGACAACATCTGCTGTTCCTACACCCAGGCCTCCTACGGCAACACCTACACCGAGACCTTCTCCTACGCCGATTCCTGTAAGAGACGGTTCATTCAGATTCGCTAATCCATTCACAAGTAATGCCGTGATGGATATTGGTAACCTTGACTGCAATCTGGATGAAGACCGACTTGCCTTTTTCACGGATCTTTTCTATACCGACTGGTTCTACGGTTGGGCAGATATAGAGACAGAGCCTCTTGTCGGATACAGTTATGAACGCTATGAACTGGCGATAGGCGGCGGTGAGAACTTCCGCGCAGCATGGCTCTATACTTCTTATAACGATCCGAGAAACTGCGATCCGTATGCGTGTTGTTATTATCTTCAGGAAGACGGCTTTGATATCCAGGCTGATATAGATGAGTTCAGGGAATTCGCCGACAGCTTTGAATATCCTGAAGATCTTTGTGAATACGGAGGAGATGCGATCGTAACTCCTATGGATATCATTGATGCACAGGTCAGGGAGTTTACGGGATACAGTAACAGCGAGCTTTCTCATCCTTTCGGTACATGTACTTATAACGGTCAGACTTATGTTGTAGACGGACCTACAAGACAAGGCGGATACACTATGAGTCAATGTGTAGCCGGATATGAGTATGAAGACGGTACGGTTATCCTGTTCTTTGCAGGTTCGGATCAATATAGCGCCCCCGGCGCTGTCTGTACTATGGCGCCTAACGGAGACGGTACATATCGTATACTTAATAACCACACCACCGGCAATATAGTCATTGAAGGAAACGTTCGCAACGAGATGTCATCTGAGGATCTTCTGACGAGTATTACTGACGCAGTAAACGAGAACGGGTATTGGGTGCCGGATAATGTTGATATACAGTACCACTACGATGAGTGTATACGATTCTCCGTATACTTATCACGTAATGCATATCTTGCAGCATACGGTGTCATCTTTGATGATCCTCTGCTTCAGGCATGGTTCGAATGCTATTCCTGGTACGAGCCTATCATTCCGGAAAGCGAATTCGATTACAGTGTTATGAGTGATGTCGAGCTCTCAAATATTCAGGCTGCAGATGATCTTCTGGCCGAGCTCGGATGATCTCATACTCTCCAGTTCTCAGGATATAAAGTAAGATATTCGGGCTTGTCCAGTCTCTCGTCTATGAGCAGGGCAAAGCCCGTATCTTCTTCTGTGCGGATAACCCTGCCCACAGCCTGAAGGACTTTCTCCCACCCGGGGTATCTGTATGCAAAAGCAAAACCGTCACCGAACTTCTCCGAGTAGTAGTTACTTAATATCTGCCTTTCGGGAGTGATCTTGGGAAGACCTACGCCCACGATTATGACGCCTGATAATCTGTCACCTGTAAGATCTATTCCTTCTCCGAAATGCCCTCCTAATACGGCAGCACCTAAGAGGCATCCTTCGTTTGCTTCCGAGAAAGCATCAAGGTAGTTCTTCTTATCTTCCGCGGACATGCCCGGAGTCTGAAAAAGCAGCTGACGCTTGATACCGTCCTGCATAGTCGCGCGCTCCAATTCCTTCTCGACCCTTGAACAAACTGTGTTCATGAACTCGAAGGAAGGGAAGAAGACCATATAATTGCCTCTTCTGTTTATTATCTCTTCGCATATCCTCTTTGCTGTCTTATCTGTATTAAGAGCACGTTCCTTGTAGACCGTGCTTATACTTGTATCTATAAGTATCTCAAGGTTCTCGGGAGGAAAGGGAGATGCAAGTTCGATGCTCCTGCAGTAGTCTGCATCTTTGCCTATAAGGACATTACGATAGTATTCGTAAGGGGATAAGGTAGCTGAGAAGAATACTACGGGCATCTTATCCTTTATGAGGTTATCGAGCTTATCCGAACTGTCCAGGCACGTGAGATTTATCGTTATATCTCCTGCTTCCTTACTCAGGCTGCAGATATAAGAATCGTTGAAATACTGCTCGAATACGGTAAGGAAGAATCTTGCTTCGAAGAAATACTCCGTGGCGATCTCACGAAGTTCTCCCTGAGGCATTGCATCCAGGATGGGTGAGAGGATCCTTATGGAGCGCCACAAGTGACCATAGAAGTTCTTGGGCATCTCACGCATTCCTTCCCAGTGGTCGGTCTTTAATATCTTATGTTCGTCAGCGCCTTCGTTTATCTTGAATGCAGACTGGTCGACGCTCATGCTCTGATCGCAGATCCTGAAGTACTGGTCGAGCCTTTGAAGATAGCTCTCCGTCCTGGCGTCGATCCCTTTGAAGACGGACATCATCTTCTTAAGGAGCGAGTATGAGAAGGACGCGCTGTACATCTCTCTTGCTCTGTCTACCATATTGTGAGCCTCATCGATAAGGACTGCATTATGCGAATCTACTTCTTCGGAGAAAGCTCGTACAAGGCTTACTCTGGGATCGAAAGCGTGGTTATAATCTCCTATCACGACCGTGCAGAAGTTCATTATATCCAGTGAGAATTCATGAGGGCATATCTGATGCTTCAGCGCTATCTGCGATACGATCTCGGGTGTTATGTCATCCAGCATGAGTGCTTCGCTAAGTGCAGGGCGGAGCCTTGAATAATATCCTTCCGAGTATTTACAGAACTTTGCATCGCATCTTTTCTTATAAAAGCACATGCTCTCCTTGGAGGCTAATACGATGGAACGGATGATCAGGCCCTTCTTTCTCATATCGTTAACGGCCTTTGCAGCTACTGACCTGGTAGCAGTCTTGGCCGTAAGATAGAAGATCTTGTCGTAACGCCCTTTAAGGAGCCCCTTAATAGCAGGGTAGAGTGTGGATATGGTCTTTCCTGTACCCGTGGGCGCAAGCGCGAAGAGAACTTCCTTGGAGCATAGTGATATCAGCGTCTGCTTCATGAGCTTTGCCTGACCTGGGCGGATCTCGGGGTAGGGGAATGTCATCTCCTTTATGGACTTTACCATACTGTCGGAGTAGTCCATGAGCTTAGATGCGAATTCCATATATTCGGAGCAGTGATGCTCGAATATCTTATATGCCTCATCGTATGTTATCGTCTGCGTATCTTCGTAGAACTCGAGAGTAGTGATAGATACATAGCGAAGCGTTATATCTATCTTATCAAGGCCATTCTTCTCCATATAGAGATATGCGTATATGGCAAGCTGGGCCTCATGCTCGGGACGTACCAGCTTCTCGTAGGAATCCTTGGCGGATCCGAATGACTTGATCTCTATTATGTGATCGTTATTGATGATTACATCAGCTCTTCCGGATACCTTGAGCGTCAGTCCGTTGTATTCGTAGGAATCAGTGAGCGTATACTCTGTCTCCATATCGTCGCCGTACTGCTTCTTAAGATCGGAGAATATCCTTCTGTGAAGGCGTGTTCCTTCGATACCTGAGACACCGCCGAATGAGCCGGAACTTAAGTTGCCGGTCCTTGAAATGAATTCCGATAGTGAAGTTACTGATATGGAAAAGTCACGCATATACGGATTATAGCACTGGAGTCAGAGCATGTGGTATATTATATGAATATGGGAACTTTTGAAGAAAGAAGCAGGAGAGCTGATAAGCTCATCCGTGAATGGCACAGATATCCTTTCATTACTTTAAATGGATGGTCGGAAGGATGGTACGGGCATAATGACAAAAGGGCTTCTCAAAGTGAAGCTTCTGATACTCTCTGCCTTGTGTATTCTATGGTCGAGGTTAGGATGTGTGCCTATCAGGGACGTATAGCTGTCATTAGGAACAAGGCTCTGCCGCGATTGATATTTGTCTCTGAAATCCCTACCTATGTTGATACGGAGGAACCTCTTTTCAGCAGTGACGGGCGGTATGTATTTTTAGGAGTATTCACTAAGGACTTTTCAGGTACCTTAGTTATAGATGTAGCAGATAATAGATATGCAGCGGTCAGGCATCCTGCGCTCTCTTTTTGTGAAGTGGAAGAGATCGATACGGAGACATTCAGATTGATGAATCGTCCTGGCAGCAATAGGGTGGATATAGACAGAACCATTGATATGTCTTCTCTCAAATGGTTCCTGATAGAGAAGACTAAAGTCGATTTCATAACGGCCTTTTTAGATGAAGGGTCCTGATATGAAGTTGATTTATTTTCATGATTAATGTATCATCATATAGCTGATCTGCGGATGTGGTGGAATTGGCAGACGCGCTAGCTTCAGGTGCTAGTGGTTTCACGACCGTGCGGGTTCAAGTCCCGCCATCCGCACCATTTTTTGAACAAAGACCCTTTGCCTTATGTAGCAAAAGGTCTTCTGTTTATCAGTTCATTGAAGTTTTTGCCTTACGGTCCTTAAGGATCTGTTTACGCTCATACATCTTCTTGTCGGCTCGCTTGAATACATCGTTATAGTTCTCTCCGGAACCGGGGTTAAAGATATCATAGCCGCTTGCTATTACGACGTTTCCTTTGGCTTGATTCTCGTCTATTCTCTCCTCAAAGGATCTTAAAAGAGCATCACTCATGGTGTATGGATCGCCTATAAGTATCGCTGCGAATTCATCACCGCCTATCCTGAATACGGGGCTGTGGTCGAATACCTGACAAATAAGATTACAGGCATCCTTAAGGAGCTGATCTCCTGCATCGTGTCCCAGGTTATCGTTTGTGTATTTGAGATCATTAACATCGAATACTACGACACCGTATTCCTTGAGTTCTCCAGATTCTACTTTGTCCTCTATATCCATAAGTGTCTCGATATATGCGAGCTTGTTCCTTACTCCCGTAAGCGGATCCTTGTGAGACTTGATCCTCTCGAAGTTCATCTGCTGAGCGTGTGTGATCATCTTGTCGCTATATACGAATGAATGGATAATGCAGGTCGTAAGAAGACATCCTGCCGCATAGAAAGGCATAAGAGGAAAGCACATCTGAAGGATTATGAATATCGACATCATGAGTCCGGAGGCACTGACGGCTATATGATGCGATCTTTCTTTGCCGGAAGACCTGTTTGCGATCCATAGGGTATAGAACATAGTGATAATATTAAGGACTATCTGAGCGATGAAGGCTACATATCTTGCCTTGCCGGGAACATATACTTTGTCTTCGTCGAACTTAAAAGCGACGGGAATGAAGATGTTGATTATAAGGATAGCCAACTGGAAGAACAGGATCGTCCAGCCGCCCAGTATCAAAAGTTTATTGAACCTGCTCTCTTTCTCGAGATAAGCGACGACGAATCTTGTCCAGAAAACTACTGAAAAAGCGACTGCTATAAAGTACAGTATCGTATCTACGAAACATAAGTCGGTAAGACCTCGTTCGTATAAAAGACCCCAAAGGATATCGGTCACATAGTAGCACATGACCACTCCGAGAAATTGCCTGTAGTGACATTCGGTCTTGTAGTCGTTAGTGCCGACATTCGGACGCATGTGTACAATGTTGATTATCAGATGTACAAGTAATGCGAGTGCACTGACACTTGAATAATACATACCGTTTCTCCTACGCCTCGTTCATATGACCGCACGTATCAATTAAATTTTAGCACACGGAGCATGTGCTGACAGTTATAATTGAATGTGTTTAAAGAAACGTTACATTTCAGGGGGCGTTCGTATCAGTGGTCAATGACATCGAAAATCACTATATAGATAAGGGAGCGGGGGACGCTCTCATCCTGCTTCATGGAAACGGGGAGGATCTTAGCTACTTTGAGCATCAGATAGAGGAATTCTCGCGTGACTTCCATGTCTATGCCATAGATACCAGAGGGCACGGTAAGACTTCGAGAGGAGAAAAGCCCTTTACCATACGTCAATTTGCTGATGATCTTTTGCTGTTCATGGATGAGCATGGTATATCAAGGGCTCATATCCTCGGCTTCTCGGATGGCGGTAATATTGCTCTTATCTTTGCTCTCAAGTATCCGGAGCGTGTTGATCATCTTATCTTAAACGGAGCTAACCTGGACCCTTCCGGAGTCAAGAGGTCGACTCAGCTTCCTATCGAGATAGGATATAAGATAGCAAGTAAGTTCAAGGATAAGAGTGAGCAGGCCAAGAGAAATGCCGAGATGCTGTGCCTTATGGTCAATGATCCGAATATAGATCCCGATGAACTTAAAAGCATCAAATGCCCAACGTTGGTCATAGCCGGTACTTCGGATATGATAAGAGAAGACCATACCAGGCTTATCGCTGATAATATCCCAGACGCACAGCTGGTGCTTATAAAGGGAGATCACTTTATAGCCAATAAGAATCATAAAGAATTTAACGGAGCTGTTCTAAAGTTCCTGGGAAGATAAAGGAGAGATATGTTTAAGGAAGTTAAGACAGACGAACTGATCCTTCGAAGGTTCAAAGAAGATGCAGATAAGCTTTACAGCAACCACAAAGACCCTGAGGTCATGAAGTGGATCCCTAATGAGAGCTACGAAGATAGGAACGAAGCAAGAGATGCGGCAGCTTTCTTTGCGGACTGCACAGATAAGGAGCAGTTGCCTTTCGTGCTTGCCATAGAACATGAAGGTGAGCTTATAGGTGATGTCGGTATCAATGAGGTTGAGGGCTGCCCCGGAGAAGTCGAGGCAGGATATACCGTTATCTCTAAGTATAAGGGAAGAGGATATGCGACCAAGGCTTTAATGTCCATGGCAAAGCTGGCGTCTTCCATGTTCGGCGTTAATACGCTTTACGGCCGTGTCATGAAAGGAAATGATGCCTCCTTAAGAGTATTGGAGAAGAACGGTTTTGTCTTTGTTAAAGAAGAGATGAATGCAGAAGACGATCCGTACGGTAAGGGCATGTTAGTCTATAAGAAAGTGCTGTAAGTTAGCTCATGAACGAATTTCTTAAGAACACGGACAGGATAGAATTTACAGTCACGCTGGCATGTACAGGAAGATGCAGGCATTGCTCGGAGGGCGACCATATCGGATGCAGGGAGCATATCGATGCTGATGTAGCGACTGCTTCCATACGTAAGATATGTGAGTGCTATAAGATAAAGTCACTTATGACCTTCGGAGGGGAGCCTTTGCTCTATCCTGACGTGGTGTGTGTCATACATAGTACAGCCCGGGATCTCGGGATAGCTAAGAGACAGCTCATAACAAACGGCTTTTTCTCCAAGGACCTCGAAATGATACAGAAGGTAGCTAAAGATATTGCCCTAAGCGGAGTCAATGACCTTCTGCTGTCCGTTGATGCCTTTCACCAGGAGACGATACCCATGGAGCCCGTGAAGAACTTCGCTGAGTCGTTGGTATCTCTGGAAGTGCCCGTAAGGATAAGCCCGGCATGGCTTGTAAGTACTGACGACGACAACCCGTATAACAACAGAACAAGAGAGCTTATAGACGAGCTCTCCTACCTTGGTATCCCTACAGGTGAAGGTAATGTGATATTCCCCCGCGGAAATGCTCTCAAGTATCTTAAGGAATACTTCCCCGAGGGTGTAAGTGAATCATCTCCATACGATGAGGATCCCCGTGATATCAGGGCGATATCCTTTGATCCCAACGGAGATGTCCTGGGCGGAAATATATATAAGACCGATATCCTTGAGATAATGCGTGATTATCGGCCGTAACGGAGAATACAATGGAGAAACCTTCAAGATTTAAGATATTTATGTTGTCGTTATGCATGCTGATGTTCTTGTGGCTGTCAGTAGAGGCGGTGATAGCGATAATCACTAAAAGAGCATCTTCTGTTGGAGAATCGATACTGCAGATCTTAACGTTGCCGATATTTGTGACAATGGCGGCTGTTTATCTTTATGCATTATCTGATGCAAAACACAAGCGAAAGACAAGATACGGGCAGTATACGGGTTCTGTCGGCGATCTTATCAACAACTACAGGAACGGAGAAATAGAAGAGAGTAAATTCTATGAGTCTCTTGGTGATGTGGTATTGTACTATGCTGATCCTACGGGCGTAGACAGAGAAGGTAATACTGCGGATTATACTTTGCCTGCTGCAGAAGGCTGCAGATATCTTCCGGTCTTTGATTCATATGCACATACACGTAATTACTATGTTGAAGAAGGACGCGTCAGGATAACCATCAAGAGAGAAGTCGCACGAAAGATTATAAAGACACTGGAGAAGGATAACAGGAAGCGTAATACGTCAAAGATCGGACTAATCATAGAACCGTCACTTTATGAGTTTACTATAGAAGCTTCCGAGCTTCGTTCTGTGATCTACGATCGTTAATAATTCTATATAGTGTACATTTACCCTAAAATGGTATACAATGCCAAAAGGGAGAGATATAACATATGAGTGAATCGAGTAATTCAAAGTATAGACGGTCTGTTGCGTTAAGAGTTGTCGGAGGTATACTTCTGATCGCTGCAGGTATCAGCGTATTGATCTTCAACACAGATAAGAGTGACAGACTGTATCTGAAGGTGGCAGGTGCAGGTATACTGCTGATCTTATATGGCGCCGGCCTGCTAATGAGTTTGATCACGAGCTATAAGCAAAAGATATATGCACTTTCGTTTGATAATGTGCGTGACGATACGATCGATGTATCTTCTATTCTGGAATCTTACGCATCCGGTGAGATCGACAGGGATACGCTTCTTAAGAAGCTGTGTAGAGCTGCCGCATTCCATACATCGGAATCAGGAGTCGATGATAACGGCAATGAGATGTCATTCTTGCTTCCTGCCTCGGACGGATCTTATTACGTGCCTGTATTTACATCGACTGAACGTTTGAAAGGCTATATGGCGTCCATCGGTTGCAGTAACTATATAAGTTATGTCGGGAATATGAGGAGCGTTCTTGCCGAGATACTTCTTAAGACTTTGGATAAGGATAAGCGTAAGTTTGGGATCATATTGGATCCCGGTTATTGCGAGATCACAGTCGAAGCAGATGAGCTCAAGAAAGTCGTTGATGAGCTGTCGCGTATCAAATGATCGGAAACAGGGGATAGAAAGTGAATAAGGAAAAGAAACTTTTAAGAATATTCATAACGATAGTACTGGTCATTGCACTGGTCATATTGCCGCTGCTTTCGATCGCAACATATGAGAGCGTATTCGGCAGGCGGTACGATTCAGATCCCGGCTATACCGTTGATTCATTTCCCGGACTTTATAGCACCGGATACGATATAACTTCCGATAAGGGACAGATAATCAAGGGATATCATTACTACAGGGATGATGTAACTCCTAAAGGCGTGGTCATCATGGCTCACGGTATAGGGGGCGGTCACAAGAATTATCTGGATCTGGCAGATCATCTTATCCTTAACGGATATACAGTATTCTCTTACGATGCTACCGGTAATGATGAGAGTGAAGGGGGCAGCATGAAAGGTCTCTCCCAGGGGCTTATAGATCTTGATAATGTAATATCCTTTGTCGAAGGACTGCCTGAATTCTCGGGACTTCCTATCCTTCTCTTCGGACACAGCTGGGGAGGGTACTGCGTATCGGCGGTACTACAATATCATCCTGAAGTAGCTGCCGTATGTGAGGTCTCGGGATTTAATAAGACGACTGACCTATTCCGGTCGACCGGTCTTAATATGGTAGGCCCCGTGATATACGCGATGATGCCGTATGTTACTTTGTATGATCATTTAAAGTTCGGTGATATCGCTTCCAATACGGCTATGGATGGGTTCGCAGCTTCTGACTGCAGGGTCATGATAGTTCATAGCGCTGATGATGATACCGTGCCGATAAGATACGGTTACGATATCTTTTACGAAGAGTATAAGGATGATCCCAGATTCACCTTTGTCCGTTACGAGGATCTCGGACATAACGGATTCTTGTATGAAGAGAACAGAGACGAATTTCATAAGGTCGTAGTGTTCTTCGATGAGGCTTTAGGGGATGCTTAGACCCGTTATTTTGTAATGTTTCTCATTTATTAATATTTAGTTTATTTATTGCTCTTATATTCTGTTGTCTGCATATACCTGTTTTCGTATGATTCTAGTAGGTAGTGTTATCATTTAGGACCATGACGAGGTGATGCGATGCAGTCGAGGGTGTTTTTCTCAGCGGTATTTCTTATACTGATGCTCGTGCTACTCTTATGCGCGATCAATGCCGGAAGACGATATAAGGCTCTCGGTATGGCTGTTGCGCGTGTCGACCTTGCGCTGATCCCTCCGATCCTCGGTAACTGCATAATAGTAGGTTCTCATACGAAGATCCTTTCGATTATCGGATATTATATCTTCTTCCTGGGCATGGATTATATGATCTATGAGCTCATAAGGTTTACGAGGATATATTGCAGTTCTTCGGGCTATGGTAAGAAGCTTCCGAGATGGCTTAGTTATTTCCTTGCTGTTGACGCGGTTCAACTGCTCATAAATATATTTACCGGACATTCCTTCGGTGTTGAATCCATAGCATATGAGGGACAGAAATACTACAGGCTCGTTCCTCATATCGGTCAGGTTTTCCACAGGGTGGTCGACTACGGTATCTTTGTGGCGGTCATTGTTGTATTTGCCATGGCTACGCTTCATGCTTCCAAGATCTACAGGGAAAGATATTCCATCATCCTGGCTTCGTTGATAGTCATAGGATGCTGGGAAGCTTTCTATATGATCTCCAGAGTCCCCATAGACCGTTCCATGATCGGATTCGGTGTATTCGGTATCCTTATATACTACTTTGCTATCCATTACAGACCGTTGAGACTCCTTGACCGAATCTTATCAGGTGTCGTCTCCAACGGTTCCGATGCTATATTCATCTTTACTCCCAAGGGACAGTGTATCTGGACCAATAAGGAAGGATGCTTCCTTGTAGGTGTTCAGGAAGATAACTGTGAGAATGCTCCGGAGCTCCTTGAATATCTCTTCGGTACTAATCTTAGAAGGGGTAACTGGAGTGAGAAGCACATAACAGGCGGAGGAGACAGCATAAAATACTATCGCCTGGAGAATCGCGAGGTAGGAGATTCCGAGAGCATGTTCTCAGGATATTATCTGAGGGTCAGGGATATTACAGAGGAAGAAATGAGACAGAAGAGGGAGATGTACGAAGCTACCCACGATAAGCTGACGGGGCTTTTTACAAGGGACTTCCTGGCAAAGAACATCAAAGCCGATATCAAGTCTCATCCAAATACTGATTATATCCTTTTCTTTATCAGCATCAGGAACTTCAAGACCATAAATGATATATTCGGTCCTGATTTTGCCGATATGGCCTTGAAGAGACTTGCAAATTATCTTATCAAGTATCTCTCCGGCAGATGTTCCTACGGAAGGATAGGAGGAGGAGACTTCGGTGTCCTTATGCCTAAGGCTGAGTTCGATAACGATAAGTTTGAAGCTGCTCTGAGCGGATTCTCCATTCAGATAGATGATACGGAGTACCCGATACTTACTCAGGTAGGGGCATATGAGATCATCAGAGACGGAGCTGACGTCAATACGATGCTGGCCAGAGCCCGTCTGGCCCTCCTGACGCTTCACGAAGGCGATAACAGGCATATAGCATTCTACGATGACAATATAAGGCAGGAGATCCTTTGGGAGCAGGAGATCTCCAGACAGCTCAAGGAAGCTCTCAATAACGGAGATATAAGGCCGTATCTTCAGCCTATCGTCGACAGCAACGGTAAGATCGTAGGAGCGGAAGCTCTCGTTCGCTGGCTCCATAACGAGCACGGATTCCTGGCGCCTTTTAAGTTCATACCATTCCTGGAGAAGAACGGCAGGATAGCGGAAGTAGACCGCTATATGTGGACATGTGCATGTAAGATCTTAAAGGAATGGGAGAGAAGGGGTCTGGATCTCTTTATCTCAGTCAATATCTCTCCTAAGGATTTCTACTATATGGATGTTCCAAGAGTCATCGAGGAGCTTGTAAGGGAATATGATGTTGATCCCGGAAAGCTTCGCGTAGAGATCACCGAGACCGTCATGATGAACGATTCCGACAAGATGCTTGGCATCATGAGAGCGCTTCGTGAGGGCGGATTCATTGTAGAGATGGATGACTTCGGAAGCGGATATTCCTCACTTAATATGCTCAAGGATATGCCGGTAGATGTACTCAAGATCGACATGAAGTTCCTGGGTAAGTCCGATAACGAGGAGAGAGCCGATACTATCGTCAAGAATATCATCAACCTCTCACAGGAGCTCGGTATCGTATCACTTACGGAAGGCGTCGAGACCTTGATTCAGTACGACGGGCTCAATAAGATGGGATGCAAGCTCTTCCAGGGTTACTATTTCTCTAAGCCGGTTCCCGTTGAGGACTTTGAGCAGCTTATAGACGAAGAACTCCAGGTTTGAGAACTCTTAATTTGACGCATTATCCGCGATCGGACTCGTATACGATCTTTACATAGTATATGTCAATTAATTGTTATTGCTTAATTCATGCATTTGCGTAATACTCAATTGAAATTAACAATTAGGAGTATAGGTATGAAAAAAGCGATAATAATGAAGAGACTTACTGCATTTGTACTTGCAGCTGCACTTATGGTGTCTGTTGTTTCCTGTTCTTCAGACAGTGATACCGATAATGACGAAGAAGAAACGACTACTACCACGACAGAGGAGACGACAGAGGAGACTACTACTGTTGAAGAGACAACTGAAGAGACAACTACTACAGAGGAAACAACAGAAGAGACAACCGAGGAGACGACTGTCGAGACTTCCGAAGAGACTACTCTTATCGATGATCCCCAGATCGATATGTATAACGATGACGAAGTCAGATCCTGGGCTTCCTGGTATTTGAGCAACGGTTACGAGATCGAATATATGAGCCACGATGACGGCGAGAGCTGGTGGGGCGAAGGCACCAACATGGTTGAAGGATTCGCCGCAGCTGAGCCTCAGGATAATCTCTTTACACTTGATTATGTAATGAAGTTCCCTGACTATGAGTCAGCTGACGCTTTCCATAATGAGCTTGACGGCAGTGACTTCGGTACTGTCACAAGAACGGAGAATGGTGACGGTTCATGCACATTCGAGGTAGAGGGTGGTATTTGGTACGGTTCTCTTTCCACAAATAATGTTATTGTCTTCGCTTGCAATGAGGAATTAGCAGGATAAGGGGGCAACATATGAAAAGATCTCTGTTTACAAAAAGAATAATATCACTTGCTGTCATTGCATCTCTTATCCTGTCGGCCGCTTCCTGTTCATCTGATAACGGCGGAGAGAGGGAGACAACAACAGCTGAGACTACTACGACTTCTGCCGAGACTACCGCAGAAGAGACCTCTTCTGAGACGTCCGAGGAGACTTCAGAAGAGACGACTACTATAGAAGAAACGACTGAAGAGACTACTTCCGAGACGGCCGTAGAGACAACCTGGGAGACTACGCTCGTAGATGATCCTGTTATCGATGAGTTCACGGATCCTGAAGTAAGGTATAGGGCTTCCTTGTACATTAGCGACGGTTACAGGGTAGAAGCTATCGGCGAGAACAGCTCCTTTGCAGCTGACGGTATGACGGAAGGTTTTGCTGCGATAGCGGAAGGGGATACACCCTTTACATCCGATTATGTATTCAAATTCCCCGATCGTGAGACGCTTGATGCTTTCCTCGCCGATTTTGACGGCGGTAACTTCGGACCAATCGAATGGATGAACGATTATAACTTTTCTTTCGCCGAAGGCCGAGGTCTCGGAACCAGAATGGATAATAACGTATTGATCCTTGTCATCGATTGATATAGGGATCGGGTATTTGATTGATATCCATAATGGGGTAATATACTGTAAGTATTATCAAGGAGAAAATGAAGGAAACTCATGTTGAGTTTCTTTCCCCCTATAACGATGAAGAAGATACTTATAGTAGATGACGATACATATATAAATGAGATGGTGCAGAAAGCTCTGACTTCCGCGGGGTATTCCGTGGTGTCTGCATTTTCGGGTACAGAGGCCCTTCTGGTCCTTAAGAGCGAGACTCCCGATCTTATACTTCTGGATCTTATGCTCCCGGGGTTGAGCGGTGAGGAACTGCTCCCTCTTATAAAGGATATCCCCGTTATAGTAGTAAGCGCGAAGATAGACCATAAGAACAAGGTCGATCTTCTCGTGGGTGGAGCCTGCGATTATATAACTAAGCCTTTCGAGCTGGATGAACTACTGGCAAGGATCAGGATCCATCTTCGCGGCGCTACATCAAGACGCGTTCAGCAGGAAGAGGACTATATTGCCGGAGACATCGTATTAGATCCCAATAAGCTCACGGTAACTGTCGGTGAGAATTCCGTATCTCTTACGAGGACAGAGTGCGCGATATTAAAGCTTCTCATGCAGAACGAAGGCAGGCCTTTGGGAAGAAATACCATCTTGGATGAGATAAGTGAGTCTACTCCCGATTGTACGGAGAGATCTTTGAAGCAGCATATGAGTAATATAAGAAAGAAGCTTTCATCCCTCGATGAGAAGGATCACATAGAAGCCGTATACGGTATAGGTTTTAAGTTCAAATCTTGACCTTTTCTTGACGCTCTCTTTTACATATTCGGTAAGTCCTTGTGTTTTAATAGTCTCAGGTTAAGAACAAGGAGACGATATATGGAAAGCGTATTAAAGGTTAAGGGATTAGTTAAGAGATATCCGGGATTTACCGCACTGAACGGTCTTTGTATGAACGTTCCCAAGGGTTCTATCTACGGTTTTGTAGGTAAGAACGGTGCCGGTAAGACCACTCTTATCAGAGTAGTAACCGGTCTTCAGACGGCAACTGAAGGCGATTATGAGATATTCGGTACATCTTCCGAGAGCAAAGATATCCTGAAGGCAAGAAGAAGGATGGGAGCTATAGTTGAGACTCCTGCACTCTTCGGCGGACTTACTGCTAAGGATAACATGAAGCAGCAGTATCTTAATCTCGGCCTTCCTTCCTATGACGGTATAGACGAGATATTAGAGCTGGTAGGACTTAAGGATACCGGAAGAAAGAAGGTAAAGAACTTCTCCCTCGGTATGAGACAGAGACTCGGTATCGCGGTAGCGCTCTGCGGCAAGCCTGATTTCCTTATCCTGGATGAACCCATAAACGGCTTGGATCCTCAAGGGATCATTGAGATGAGAGAGTTGATCCTTAAGCTCAACAAGGAGAACGGAGTTACTATTCTTATCTCGAGCCATCTTCTGGATGAGCTCTCCAGGCTTGCTACACATTACGGCTTTATCGACGGCGGTAAGATCATCAAGGAGATGAGCGCAGAGGAACTGGAGAAGACAACAAGAAAGAGCACGAGACTCAAGGTGAATGATACACAGGCTCTTGTAATAGCTCTCGAAAGGCTCGGCGTAGAGCATACGATCATTGACGACAATACCGCTGATATCTTCTGCAAGATGGATTTCTCCGACCTTGCCATAGAATGCGCCAAGGATAACTGCAAGATAATCTCAGCAGAGGAGCACGACGAGGAACTCGAAGGTTTCTTCATGTCTCTTATCGGAGGTGAGAAGGGTGAATAATCTTCTTGCATCTGACATGAGAAGGATGGTAAGGAGCAAGTCCTTCATATGGCTTTGTATCGTAGCACCCGCAGTGCTTATCCTATCTGATGTGATCATGTATCTCGCCGCAAGGCTCATCGATATAGAAGTGCTCATAGAATCATCTGACCTTGTGGGAATGTTCGAGAGCAGGTATGCTGCACTTGTAACAGCGTTGTTTGTATCCTGCTTCTTAGGCCACGAGACAGTGACAGGATGTCTTCGCAATAAGATCGTATGCGGCAACTCCAGGCTGTACTGCTTTCTCTCTTCCTGCTGCTGTGCACTTCCTGCGTCCATCCTTGTGCATATATCCGCATACCTTATGTCATTTGTATGCGGAGTGATATTCGGACAGGGCTTTACCTTCGACGATACGTTCTTCAAGTATCTCGGATTAAGGGTAGCTTCTACTCTTGTGCTGTCAGTGCTCTTCGTGGCGATCACATATCTGTTCGCAGGTAATAACGGAGCGTATGTCGCAGGAGGCGCGCTTACTTCCGGAATGATCATATGGGGCCTTGATATACTCTCTAAGCTCTATCCGGATGACGGTATCGTGAAGATTACGGGAACCAAGCTTGTGATCTATCAGTTCGTAGACAAGTTTGTACCTTTTTCCTATCCCGGAACGCCCGTGCTTCGTTCTCCCGAAGTATATGTGATGGGACTTGCCGGCACATTGGTCGTGGCACTTCTTATGGGCGGACTTATCTTGACGAGAAAGGATCTTAAGTAATATGAATACACTTATCAAAGCGAATATCATCAGGATGACAAAGCATATATTCTTTATCCCCGGTCTTATCCTGGCTGTCGCTATCACATACCTGGGGATGCACACAGCAGTTGCAGTAAGAGGAACTGATATAGAGGTCGCACAGTACTGGCAGAAACTGGCTGCTCTGGGTATCCCCGCATTCTTCTCTCTCTTTATCCCTCTTTTCGTAGGCGGAGAGTATAAGGACGGAGCTATCAGGAATAAGGCTATCGCAGGACATAAGCAGTCTTCCGTTTATATGGCGGAGTTCATTGCAGTCGCATCGGGCGTAGCTCTTATGTGGATGTGCTGGCTGCTTGGAGGTATCAGCTTTGTGCTCATTAACGGCGGAGCATTGACATCTGCTTTCTTCTCTGACGGTATTGCGATCCTCGGATGCAACCTGTTCTATGCTTCGATCATTACGGCACTTGCCATGAGGATAAGAAGGATGGAGATAGCGGCCATCATCTCGATAATATTTTTCATGTTCTCATACTTTGCGGGAGTGACCGTATTTGCGTTGAATATGATGAAGGAAGCAAATATCGTTACAGGTAT
The DNA here is from genome assembly GCA_900176545.1 of Oscillospiraceae bacterium. GTDB lineage: Bacteria > Bacillota > Clostridia > Saccharofermentanales > Saccharofermentanaceae > Saccharofermentans. Next base: position 556,486 of record FWXP01000001.1, on the reverse strand, counting down.
TATCGAGAATGTTTTCCCGCTCGGGCAGTGGTTCGGTATAATGAACTGCGACGAATGTGTTCCCACTGTCGTCAGGATCTTGATAGCACTTGCCATGACCGTGCTCTTTACGCTTATAGGCAACTTCAGGATCAATAAGAGGGAACTCGTATAAAGGAGAATATCAGATGCCGATATTACTTGGTATAAGTATAGCCGTAATACTCTTTCTTACAGTAAAGCTCATCCTTATGAAACGCTCGCTCCGGGCGATGGCGAAGGACTTCAGGGAGATAACGAAGACTGATACGAATGCAGTGCTCTCGGTATCATCAAGGGATAAGGATGTAAGGCTCCTTGCCAAGGAACTGAACGATACCATCAAGGATGTCCGTAAAGCATATCTTCGATATAACGAAGGCGATATGGAGATGAAGATGTCCATAACGAATATCTCACACGACTTAAGAACGCCCCTTACGGCGATCTTAGGTCGTATTGAGCTGTTAAGGGATGCTGACAAATCAGACGAGGTAAGGGAGGCTTTGGACATAATAGAGAACAGGGCACGATACATGAAGGATCTAACGGAGGAACTCTTCGAGTACTCCGTTATACTGTCTTCCGACGAAGAACCCGTAAAGGAGGAGATCCTGATCAATCAGCTCCTGGAGGATTCGCTCCTTAACCACTATGCAGCTCTTACAAGGGCAGGTCTTGATGTAGAGGTGGATATCACCGAAGAGAAGATCGTAAGGAAGGTCAATAAGAAGCAGATAGACAGGATCTTCTCCAACCTTATGAGCAATGCCATCAAGTACAGTGACGGTGACCTGAAGATAACGCTTACCGATGATGCTAAGGTCACTTTCTCCAATAAGGCGCATAACCTTTCCAAGCTCGAAGTAGAGAAACTGTTCAACAGGTTCTATACCGTAGAATCCGCAAGAAATTCCACGGGTCTCGGTCTTGCCATCGCAAGGAAGTTCATGGTGGAGAACGGCGGTAACGTGGAAGCGAAGTACGAAGACGGAAGGCTCAGCCTTATCCTTTCGTTCTGATAATGAGCATAAGATATTACCGCAGAATATACGCGGTTTCTGCCTTCTTTCTGCCGCATAAGACCTTAGGATCAGCACTATAATCTATCTATGTTGATTAGAACGGCAGTAACAGAAGATGCGACAGAGATACGCGGTCTTTGCAGCAGTGAGCTGGGATATCCCTGCGACGAATCGCTCGTAAGGGTACGTATAGGCTGGATCGATCCCGAGAGAGAAGCCGTGTTCGTAGCGGTCATCGATGATAAGGTCTGCGGCTTCATACATGTTGAGAGATATAACACTCTCTATTCTGAGTCTATGGCCAATATCCTCGGACTGGCTGTCAGTTCCCGCTGCAGGAGACGGGGAATAGGAAGAGCTCTCATCGACAGGGCGGAGAAATGGGCCATAGAGAACGGGATCAATGTCATGAGGCTTAATTCCGGATGTTCAAGGACAGCTGCTCATGAATTCTACAGGAGCCTCGATTACGGATTTGAGAAGGATCAGATCAGGTTTATAAAGAAACTCCTATGAGACTTAAGATCATCATATCAGGTATACTGACAGCATTGTTCGCGGCCGTATACTTTATAGGTTTCGGATATATAGACAAGACCGTGGTGTGTTTGCTCCTTGCCCTCATGCTCCTGTTCTCGTATAACTTCACAAGGCTTCAGATGAAGTATAAGCCTGACGGCAGCAGGAAGGCAGTAAAGAGGCTCACCGTATTCTGCTTTATCCTATATCTTCACATGCTCTTGTCATTCACATTGGCTTCGACTTATTTCTACAGACCTTCTTCGTTTGCGTTTACAGATCCGGAAGGATTCTCTGTGTACCTTCAGACAAGAGTCAACTTGATCCCTTTCTATACAATAAAGGAGATGTCGGATATAGGTGACTTTTATACGGTGATAGTAAATAACCTTGGAAATATCCTGGCTCTTATGCCTATGGGTGTATTTCTGCCGCTATTATTCTTCCGTCAGCGAAGGATATTGATGTTCGTCTTAACGGTTACATTATGCGTTATCCTTATAGAGTCGACACAGATGCTGTTCCTTATGGGTGTATGGGATATAGATGATCTTATACTCAATGTGACGGGAGCGGTTATAATGTTTCTTGTAATGAGATCTAAGATAACGGCGAAGATATATGAGAAGATCTTTCCGGGAGTTCCTTATGAGGTAAGGTGAGGATGAAGACTATAAGAGTCGCTGCGGCGATAATAGAGCATGAAGGTAAGATACTGGCCACGCAGAGAGGTTACGGCGAGAACAAGGACGGCTGGGAATTCCCGGGCGGTAAGATCGAACCGGATGAATCTCCGGTGGATGCCATCGTTCGCGAGATAAAAGAGGAATTGTCTGCCGATATTGTCGTTAAGCAACTGCTCACAACGGTAGAATACGACTATCCTAAGTTTCACCTCTCCATGGACTGCTTTATGGCGGAGTTAAAGCCCGGATCAGATATAAAGCTCCTGGAGCATGAAGATATGACGTGGCTGAAAGCTTCTGAGCTGGACAGCCTTGATTGGCTTCCTGCAGATATAGAAGTCGTTAAGTCAATAAAGTCATATCTTGGTATCAAATAATTATCATCGATTCGTCTCCTTCGATAGTATATAGTAGACCTACGGAAAGATAAGAGGAGCTAACTCATGCATTACAATAACTTCAATATAGCAGTATATCTGCCCGCCTGGACTGCATCCGAGATGACCTTGGATGATCTTGAGAAAGGCTATCAGTTCATAGAAAAGTATGCAGGCCTTGATAAGGTCTATCTGGAGACCCACAGGGACAGCAGGACGGTCGATAAGGAACAGCTCCTTATGATCAAGAGCTTCCTGGAGTCTAAAGGAGTCACCGTATCAGGCGGCATAACAACGACCCTTCGAGACGAAGACGGAGAAGAGCCTAAAAGAAGGATATTCAATAATATCTGTTATACGGATCCGAAGATGAGAGCAAAGGTCAAGGAGATGTCGGAGTATGCAGCCGGTATATTCGATGAAGTGATCCTGGACGATTTCTACTTCACCGGATGTACATGCAGCAACTGTATAAGCCTTAAGGGTGAGCGTGACTGGGCTACATTTCGTAAGTCTCTAATGAAGGAAGTATCAGAGGATCTGATCGTAGGACCTGCAAGGGAAGTCAATCCCGGTGTCAGGATGGTGATAAAGTATCCCAACTGGCGTGAGTCCTATCACTTCACGGGATACCTTCCCGATGTCCAGCAGGAAATATTCGATGCGACATATACGGGTACAGAGACAAGAAGCCCGAAGTTCGCGGATCAGCATCTTCCGGAGTATTTGAGCTATTCCATGGTCAGATATATAGACAATGCGTGGCCCGGAAGAAACGGCGGCGGATGGTTCGATACATATCAGTGCTGGTCTGCTGACAGATATCTGGAGCAGGCATACCTTACCGCGTTTGCTAAGGCTCCCGAGCTCATGCTCTTCCAGTGGGCTGACCTTGTGGATAATCATTTCCTGGGCGGTATGAAGATACAGCTCGATAAGATCGATTTCATGCTTGATCATGTCGGTAAGCCTGTGGGGTTACCGGTATATATCCCTTATGCTTCCTGCGGAGAGAATCATCTTGAGATGAGATTTGGTATGCTCGGCATCCCCATGGATCCTACTCCTGAATTCCCCGCGGGTGAGAAGGTCATATTCCTTACGGAAAGCTCGGCTTCAGATACTGATATAATCTCTAAGCTCAGGGATTATGTCCTTCTCGGTGGTGATGCGGTTATCACTTCCGGGTTCCTTCGTAAGATGCAGGAGGAACTTCACAGGGCAGGACTTACGGAAGCTCATGTATCTGATCGTAAGATATCCGTAAGAAGATACCAGCTCACAGATGATAACGCGGGATATATCGATATGTCTGATGCTATCATTTTCCCTGAGATCCTTCACGGCAATAACGCATCATGGTCGATCGTTAACGGCGGAGACGGTGATTATCATACGCCCCTTATGTTAGAGAGCCTTTATGGCAAGGGAAGGCTTTACACATTATCAGTTCCCGAGAACCAGGCTGATATCTGTAAGCTTCCGGTTGAAGTCATCGATGTAATGAAGCGCATATTTAACAGTGATGACTATTCTTCCGGTAACGGTTATTCCGAATTTACATACGATGACGGCAGTATGGTCTTCTATAGATACGTAAAGGATGACGTAAGGCCCGCGCATGTGAAGATCTGTTCAACGAAGGACGTTAACGTGCTCCTTGATATGGCAACCGGCGAGATGATCGAATCAAGGACTGAGATAGTCCGCGAAGGCTGGAATGACAAGAAATTTAACGTTGCTGACGTGATATTGGAACCCGGTAAGTTTAAGTGGTTCATGTGGAAGTAACATGATATATCTTACGAGCTTTACGCTCAGCGACCATAAGAACTCATGCCCCAATATCTATCCCTATAACGTGTTCAGGGGCAGGGAGGGTAAGACGTTCTTCTTCGGAGGTATCACCGTCCTTTACGGAGATAACGGATCCGGTAAGTCCACGATATTGAACCTGATATCCAATAAGCTCGGTATAAAGGGCAGTGAATATGCGACTCCCAATACTTACGGCAATGTCGACTATATGGGAAGGTTTATAGGAGAGTGTTCCTTCGGAATGGGAGAGGATGAGTTCGGAAGGACCCTCAGGCGGATTCCTGATGTCAGCAGATACATAAAGAGCGAAGATATCCTCTATGAGATAAAGAAGATATGGCAGAAGGGCGTTCTTGGTGACGGCATGCTCTATGATCTTGTAGCAGATGGTATGGATAGGAAGAAAGCAGAGGGCCTCGTCGGTTCCACAGACGGGTGGAAGCTTCTTGAAGATAAGGCATTTCGCCAGGAGAAATACTCCAATGGTGAGACATCCGTGCAGTATTTCGACGAGATGCTAAAGCCCGGAGGTCTATATCTTCTCGATGAGCCTGAAGTATCTCTTTCTCCTTCCAATCAGGTGTATCTTTCCAAGAAGATAAATGAGATGGTCAGATTCTTTGACTGCCAGTTCATCATAGCTACACATTCGCCGTTTATGCTCGGCGAGCTCGATTCCAAGATCTATGACCTTGATTCGAGAGGCTACAGTGAGGCGAGATGGACCGATCTGGAGAATGTCCGTTATTTCTTCCGTTTCTTCGATAAGCATAAGGATGAATTTGAGGGATTGTGTTAAAATATAGTTGACTTCTTTGTGCTTCGGGAGGGATGGAGCATGAATATAGATCCTAAGAAAGACTATAAGAAACCCTTATATGCTATTGGTATGGCAGCTGTGATCGGAAGTACTGCCATTCTGGGCACAGGTTGTGTTCTTGAGGGACAGACTACTCTTGACGGCGATACGCAGGTCGTAACGGATGACGATTACGATCAGGACTATCTTGAAGGTGAGACACAGGTCTGTGAGACACCAGAAGATCCCGATGTTACATGCGAGGATGTTGATTCATGAAGATAGAGCCTAAGAAAGATCACAAGAAGCCATTATATGCATTGGGAATGGCCACAGTTATCGGAACTGCAGCTCTTCTTGGCGGGTGTGGTGATCCTGATGCTAAGGATGACAGCGCCGTTGCTTCGTCTCTTATAGAAGACGGGCAGATGACTGCCGGTGCCGTCCATATCGACGATCCGCTGTCTTTGAAATAAACAATGAACTATACTCTTCATCTTACAGAGAATTGTAATATGGCATGCAGATATTGCGTGCGTGAGAAGACTTCCGAGGACATGTCCACGGGAGTTCTTTATAAGACCTGTGATCTTGCTTTTTTCAAAGGCAGGAATGCAGGCCTTATCTTCTTCGGCGGAGAACCGCTTCTTAGAAAAGATCTGATATACAGCGCTCTGGATTACTGTGAGAAGAAGTCTCACGAGACAGGAATGCCTTTTGGTTGCAAGATGACTACTAACGGAACCTTGCTGGACGAGAAGTTCCTTGCGAGAGCCAAAGAATTCGATATGGGTATCGGGCTTTCTTTTGACGGAATTGGTCAGGATGTAGCAAGAAGATTTCCTGACGGCAGCTCCTCATTTGCACTTATGGAAGAAAAGGCAAGACTTCTTCTTAAGTTTCTTCCTAAGTCCGTAGCTCTAATTACTATCCATCCCGAGGCATGCCCGATGCTCTTTGATTCGGTCAAATATCTTATGAAGCTGGGTTTTAAGAGGATATCTACCGTAATGGCTTATGGCAGTAAGGTGACCTGGACGGATAAGGATCTGGATGTATTAAGGAGTGAATACAATAAGATCGCGGATCTCTTACGAGATGAGATAAAGGCCGGACACATATATTCCGTATCTCCTCTTACAAGCAAGATAAGAGAGTGCGTACAAGGTAAGAATCCCGCGGAACACTGCCATCTTGGCGTAAGGCAGATGCCGGTAACACCTAAGGGCGATATCTATCCTTGTACATCGTTTCTTAACGATGAAGAATACTACCTGGGTAATGTGTTCGACGGTCTTGACGCTGAGCGTGTATCTAATATAGCTTCTAGGAATAATACGCCTGATACATGTAAGGAATGTGATCTTGTTGGAAGATGTACAAATTCCTGCGGATGTGCCAACAGGCTCAATACCGGATGTGAAGATAAAGTATCTCCATTGCAGTGTACCTACGAGAGGATGGTAATAGAGATAGCGGATAGATTGGGTGATGAGATCTACAGCTGCGATCAGGCGGTATTTTGTAAGATCTTCGGTAAATGACCCTGCGTCATATATTGCTCGTGACGCAGCGTCATGTAGTATCCTTAAGTCATCAAGGCGAATAAGGAGATGAGATATATGAGCAATATCCTGGAAGTTAGAAACTATTCTCAGTCCTACGGAGGAGATATCAAAGCGTGTGACGATGTGTCACTTACCGTAGAGAGCGGAGATATCTTCGGATTCATTGGACATAACGGTGCAGGCAAGTCAACTACTATACGTGCCGTAGTGGGCGTACTTGATTTTGATGAGGGCGAGATCCTTATCGACGGCCATTCCGTTAAGAAGGAACCAATGGAGTGTAAGAAGATAACCGCATATATTCCTGATAACCCTGATCTGTATGATAACCTTACGGGTATACAGTATCTGAGGTTCGTCGCAGATGTCTATGAGATGGATCCGTCTGAGCGGGACGCTAAGATAAGTAAGTATGCTGATATGTTGGAGATAACAGATGCTCTGGGCGATCTTATTGGATCCTATTCACACGGAATGAAGCAGAAGGTGGCGATAATATCGGCTCTTATACATTCTCCGAAGCTCCTTGTATTAGATGAGCCTTTCGTGGGATTAGATCCTAAGGCTTCCTTTACCCTCAAGGAGATCATGCATGAGATGTGCGAGAACGGTTCTTCCGTATTCTTCTCCACACATGTACTGGATGTTGCCGAGAAGCTCTGTAATAAGGCTGCGATCATCAAGAAGGGCAAGATCATAGCTTCAGGCACCATGGAGGAGCTTACAGGGGGACAGTCCCTTGAATCCGTGTTCCTGGAGGCCGTAAATGAATAAGTCTGAAATAACCCTTCTTCGTATGCTTCTTACGGCTTCAAGTCCTTTTAATACGCTGAAGTACGGCAAGGACAAAAAGAAGAGAGGTACGGCTGTGGGACAGATAGTTGCCAATATCATCCTGTTCCTGATCCTTGCTGGTTATGAAGTCGCTACCGCTGTCGGATACGCATATAACGGCATGACAAAGAGCATCGCGATCCTTTGCGGCATAACCGTATCGGTAATGGCTTTTGTTCTGACTTTCTTCAGGATAGACGGTACGTTATTTGATTTTGACGGATACGATATACTGATGTCCTTTCCGTATAAGGCGGGAAGCGTAGCTAAGTGTAAGTGCATTTATCTTTATGTAAGATGCCTTCACTGGTATCTGGGATTATCTCTTGCCGGTATGGTCGTGGCATTGGCATATGGCGGTATAGATATCTTAGGTGCGATCCTTTGGACGATAATGTCTTTATTTCTGCCTTTGATCCCTATGCTGGCGGCAACCGTAGCAGGAACTGTCATCACAGGTATTACATCGGGGTTCAAGAATAAGACTATCCTTCGTGCTGCTGCTTCGATGACGTTTATACTGCTGGTATTTGCCGGCAGATTCCTGCTGGAAGGTAAGCTCCGTGAGGAAGAGCCTTCAATGTCTGAGATATTGGCTTCGATGTCGGAATATACGGACCGTATCGCCAGGTACTATCCTCCGGTAAAGTGGTTCTCTGACGGAACAGTCGGAAATATCGCTTCCTGTATCCTTCTGGTGATCGTATCCCTCGTATTGTTCGTTTCGGTATTCTTTGTTGTGGGTAAACGTTATCGAGAGCTTAATTCCGCTCTTAAGTCTCACTCTTCTTCCAAGGACTTTGTGATGAAGTCATCAGGGAAGAGAAGCGTCTTGAGTGCTGTAGTCTTCAAGGAGTATAGGAGATTCATGGGATCTTCCACATATCTCGTCAACTGCGGATTCGGAGTAGTCCTTTCTCTGGTTATTGGAATAGCAGTCATGGTAGTAGGATTTGACGGCCTTATAAGTACCATAACGGGAGATGCACCCATTCCTCAAGGTATCGTCTATCCCGCGATCCCCTTTATCGTATATTTTTGCACCGGTATGGTATCTACCACGACATGTTCGCCTTCTCTTGAAGGCAAGAGCTACTGGATAGTTCAGAGCCTGCCTTTGGACAGAAAGAAACTCTATCAGGGTAAGCTCATCTTCAATATGATCCTTTTTGCACCCGTAGGAACTCTTGTTACGATGCTGATGTGTATAGCAGCGCATACAGGCCTCATCAACACCTTGATATGCATGCTGCTCTCTATAGCGCTGATATTCTTCTCCTCGTCCTGGGGACTTGTATGCGGTATCCGCTTCATGAAGCTTCAGTGGGAGAGTGAGATAGAGGTGATCAAGCAGGGAACCGCTGTCGTTGTGTACATGCTTCCAAATATGTTCGTCAATATGGGCCTTATAGTACTCATGATCTTCCTGGGGACTAAGGTCAGCGCGAATATCTTACTCGGAGGAGTGCTCATTATCGTGGCTGCTCTCGGACTTGCCGCTTATAAGAGAGCGATGAGACTTGCTGTAATAAGAGGTTGATCTCTTCTCATAGGATGTGTCAAAAATCGATTTAATTTGATGCGTTTGCTGTGGGTGTGATCTCTTCGAAATGCCGTGGATACAGACATAAGACGTGCGACGGCTGTTGTAAATTCTTTGTGAAGTAATGACATATCCTATGAAGGTTGGTATAATATCTTAAGATATTTTTATAATTTCTTACGATGTGCCGCGTGTAGGGGGGCTTCATGGGCAGCGAGAAGAATAACAGCTTTGATCATACGTTGAAAAATATCGTTGTAGGGGACAGTGCCCCCATAAGCGGTTATGTTCTTCTTGTGCTCCTTTATATCATCACTACGGTCACAACATCCAAGATGGCGGGAGCACAGGGAAGCTTCGAGTTATTCGGTATGGTCGTACCTCTCGTATCCATGACGGGAGTATTCTCTGCTCTCGGCAATATGTGTCTTATCCTGTTAGTCATCTTCTATAAGAAGCTGGGCTACATGACTTCACTGGCGATAATGCTGTTCCAGATACCGCTTCTCGTGATGAAGCTTATTCTTATTCATCTTAATACCAGCTTGGCCGGGTTGTTCACGGATGTATTTACCATCATCGCGATCACTCTGATCTATGTTAAGAACAGGAGCATCTACGACTTCCAGATGAGGATAAGAGAGCAGGCCGTTACGGATATGCTCACGGGCATCCCCAACAGATTTGCCTGCCGTACTCTTATAGAGGATCTTATCTCTAAGCAGGAGAAGTTCGCCGTAGTCGCAGTCGATATCAGTAACTTCAGGAGCATCAACGATACTATGGGACATGACTTCGGTAATAAGGTCCTGAAGGAGATCGCTTCAAGATGGAAGGAGATAGCTGAATCCGGTGAGACTGATACATCCGACTTCATAGGCAGGCTTGGCGGAGACGAATTTACGATCATGATCCGCGATGCGGCTGACGATGAAACTATCATGAAGACCATAAGTGCATACAGGTCTTCTCTTGAGAATAAGATGACTATCGATGATTGCGATTACTATATCTCGGCTTTCTACGGATACTCCAGATACCCTGAAGATGCTAAAGAGGCGAATGCACTCGTATCAGGCGCATATGCAGCAATGCATGAAGCTACAAGAGCAAAGAGCGGTACATCCGTACTTCGCTTTACTCATGACCTCCTTAGGGATGAGAAGGTCATGGAGATAGAACGCAAGGTTCGAGATGCGCTTGATAATGACACAGTATTCTTCCATTTGCAGCCCCAGTATGACGTAGACCACAGACTCTACGGATTTGAGGCGCTTGCAAGGATGAAGGATGAGAACGGCAACTTCATAAGCCCTGATGAATTTATCCCTGTAGCAGAGAATGCGGGTCTTATAGATCAGATCGATATGAAGGTGTATAAGCTTGCTGTCAGATTCCTTCATGATGTCATGGAGAAGTCTTCCGCGAAGATCGTCATGAGCGTCAATGTATCCGTCAGGCACTTGATGAAGAATAATTTCATAAGCGAGATAAAAGAAATCCTGGAGGAATATAACGTTCCTGCAGACAGGATAGAGATCGAGATCACGGAATCCGTTATGGTGGATTCCGTAGAGAAGGCTCTGAGCCGTATAGATGAGCTCAAGGCGCTTGGTATCAAGATCGCCATAGACGACTTCGGTACCGGCTATTCATCCCTCAGTTACCTTAATAAGTTCCCGGCAGATCTTCTTAAGATCGATAAGTCGTTTATCGATGAGATGAATTCCGGAGAATCATCCAGACAATATGTAGCCACGATCATAAAGATCGGGCATCTGTTCGGATTCGACGTTATCTCCGAGGGTGTAGAGTCCGAAGATCAGATCGAGACATTAAGGGAGATAGGATGCGATTATATCCAGGGCTTTGTCTGGGGACGCCCCACTGACCCGGAAGAAGCAATGAAGCTGGTATTGTCATAAACTTTCATTATTTTAAAATATACGCGTATTAATGGTATAATCCTCTGGTAGGAGGATCTATGCTCAAGTCTCATATCAGGAAATCATTATCAGTTCTTCTTGCCGCTTCAATGTCGGTATCGTTATTTTCTTCATGTAAGAAAGGAGATACTGATTTCCCCGTACTCGAATATCCCGAGAACAGCACTTCCGCGGTATCAGAGTCCCAAACTACGGATGAGACAAATGAACTTACCGAGATAAGCATAGCATCTCCTTATTCCGAACAGACCGTCGACCTTCTCGTAAGGCTTTACTATGCAAAGATCAACGGTCTTATGCCTGACGATGTTACCGGAGCAGATATCGATACGGATCTTCTCATGTCATTCGATATACCCTGGGTCGTCTTTCCTAAGTACACTTCAAGCGAAGGCGCGACTGTATCGAGCCTTACTCTCTGGGATGAAGCCGGTGAGATGCCTGACCTTGTCCTCGTCGAAGATGTGAAGGGTGCCATAGACGGCGGGTTTGTCGTTCCCTACGATGAATACTTGAGCGGAAATGATATCATCAACGGCAATTTGGTCTACCCCGAAGCTCTCCTGGATTCAGTCTACGACGGCAATTACTACGGGCTTCCTTTCTATCAGACTGTTATGCTCCTTGTGGGCAACACTGAATATATACCTGATTCCGGCATACTTCCGTTCAGGTCTGATATCAATGAATTCGAATCCTACCTTCAGGAGATCGAAGATCAGTACGGTGACGGAGAACTTGTTATCTTCTCAGGCGGATATGAGCTCTTGCCTTATCTTTCTTCTTCTTTTAACGGCGACAGCAGGACATCTTATATGTTCCTCAAAGACCTGGATCAGACGAGCAATATCGACTCCTGTGTCGGGTACGTAGAAGACCTGTACGATGAAGGCCTTGCATCCGATACAGATGTAAACGGTGCCGATCCCCGTATATCAAGATCCGCATGCATGTGGATAACTTCTTCCGGCAATGTGGATATGTGGAACAACTACTATCCCGGAAGCCTTTATTACTCGACTATACCTTCGGCTTCGTCTGACTCTGCGGGTATACCGTATGCTACGGTCTATTCGCTTTGCCTTACCGCATCCTGTCAGGATAAGCAGTTTGCCTCGGATCTTGCCGCATTCATGTGCTTTGATCCTGATGCGCAGATGCTCCTGAACCGCTTGGAGCCTCAGAGGGGATATCTTCCGTGCCTGTCATCGTCCGCTTTGTGGGATATAGTATGCGACGATGAAGTATTCGGTACAGAAGCGATGCTCTTCGAACAGATGCTGCCAAGAGCCGTATATTGCCCGGGGAGCAGCAGTGCGCTGCATTCGTCAGTTGATACTTATAACATGGATTATTTTGCAAGCTATGAGCAGGGTGAACGCCCTGATTACGATCCGGAGGAATGCCTGCCATGATCGAAGCTTTCCGAGACAATTCGCTAGTGCGCCACGTACATATCAGCGATGCCCGTATCTTGCGGGACGCAGGGATATCAGTCGGCAAAATAAGCGATGTCGAGGAATATCTTCGTAAGATAAGCGGCATGTGTGATTCCTTTATATCCGAGACCGTAGCAGGTATCGTCTTCATCAAGGCTATGACGGATCCTCTGGATCCCTATAAGGTCACCCTCGATATAAGAAGGTCCTTCGATTCGGCCGACTGCCTTGAGGACATCCTGGACGAAGTCTTGAGAATATGTTTCTTTACCAAAGAAGCGCATAAGATATCCGTCATGACAGATGATGAAGTCCTGGCGGAAGTGCTCATTACACTGGGATTTATCCAGGAGGCCGTACTTCACGATGAGATAAAGCGTGACGGTACTTTCAAAGATGCCGGGCTATTCTATATCCTGAAGCCCATGTATAAGGGATATAACTATGCTTTCGTTCCTTTCCAGAGAGGCGTTGTAGCCGTAGGGGGAAGCATGGACTATATAGACGAAGTGCGCTTCCTAAGCTACGGCAGTGCTCCCGAGGATCATTTCGTATCAGAGTGCGCATGCTACTGGGGCATAACGGATGACGAAGGTAAGCTTCTGCCTCGAAATGCACCCGAATACGACATAGATCTTAATTCCATAGAAGACCTTCCGGCGGAAGTCATACGAGCTGCCGTCGAGATAAAGGAATTTCTCCTGAAGAAGAGGGATACCTTCGACATCAACGTCAAGATAACTCATGCGACCGAGTTCCAGATAAGTGTTTGGGAAGAGATAAGAAAGATACCTTATGGTGCTACTTGCAGTTATGAGGATATAGCGTTAAAGTTGACGGACAATGACTTAAAGAAGGCCAGAAAGCTTACCCGTGCCGTGGGAAGTGCGTGCTCGGATAATCCCGTTCCCATATTGATCCCGTGTCACAGGGTAATCGGTAAGAACGGTATGCTGATGGGTTTCTCGGGAGGCATTGAATTCAAGGATTTCCTTCTTCAGAATGAACTCTTTGCATCGGCGCTTCCGTTATACTAAGCAACAAAATTAAGTTTGGAGATAAAAGAAATGGCAAAACACGACAAGATCATCATCGGTAATTCAACGATCCTTAATCCGGTACCCGTAGTAATGGTATCCTGCGCAGGCAAGGATCCCTCAAAGGACAGCGAGCGTCCCAATATCGTTACTATCGCATGGGCGGGAACGGTAAACTCCGAGCCTCCCATGGTATCTATATCCGTAAGAAAGAGCAGACATTCCTATAACCTTATCAAGGAGACAGGCGAGTTCGTTATTAATCTTGTAAATAAGTCTCTTGCAAAGTCATGTGATTACTGCGGAGTAAGATCCGGTGCTGACGAGGATAAGTTCAAGACATGCGGTCTTACGTCAGTAAAGGCTGAGGGATTAGAGTACGCATATGCGATTAAGGAAGCTCCCGTATCCATCTCTTGTAAAGTGACTCAGGTATTGGAGCTCGGATCTCACGATATGTTTATCGCGCAGATCGTAGCTGTTACCGCAGACAGCTATCTTAAGGACGAAGAAGGCAAGCTCTGTCTTGATAAGGCAAAGCTCATCTCTTATAATCACGGCGAATATTTCACTCTCGGCGAGAAGCTGGGATTCTTCGGCTATTCTGTCGCATCTGACGAAGTCTTCGAGAAGAGGATGGGATATAAGAAGGAAAGAGATAAGTATAAGCACATAAGAGAAGAGAAGGCCGCAGGAAAGAACGGCAAGAAGTACTGATAAGAAGGTGTAAGAAGTTGGAATTTAAGTCGATCGAGAAAGTACATCAGGGTAAGTTCATCACAAGATACGACCTTACATATGAGACGGTAAAGGGCAATACTAAGCGCTATGAGATGATCAGCAGGAACAATGACTGCAAGAACTTTGACGATGTAAAGTCAGATAAGTCCGAAGCTGTCGTTCTCATAATGCACGATAAGGATAATACCAAGATCCTCCTTAACAAGGAGTTCAGGATGGCAGTAGGTGATGTTGCCATCAATTTCCCGGCAGGTCTTATCGATCCCGGTGAGGATGTGGAGACGGCTGCCAAGAGAGAACTATGGGAAGAGACAGGTCTTACTCTTACGGAGGTCAAGGCTAAGTGGCCTTCCAGCTATAGTGCTGTCGGTGTCATGAACGAGAGAAGCGAAGTCATCATCGGTGTAGCAGAAGGTGAATTTGCTCCCAGTACCTCTGATGAAGAAGAGATAGAAGCCGCATGGTATACGAAAGATGAGATAAAGGAGATGCTAAAGACATCTACCAAGTTCGCAGCAAGGACCCAGGCATATTGTTATATGTGGGCTTATGGTGCATGAACATGATCTACTTTGATAATTCGGCTACGACCGCGCCTTCACAAAATGTTATCGACGCGGTTAAGAACAATCTGGAAGCAGAGCTCTTCGGTAATCCGGGATCCTTACATAAGCTCGGAAATGCCGCAGTTACGGCCTATGAGAAGTGCCTTGCTGATTGTGCTTCATACCTGGGCTGCACTAAGGATGAGATCTATTTCACATCATGCGGTACCGAGTCCGCCAATACTGCTATCGAAGGCTATGTGAGTCATAATAAGAGAGCCGGTAAGAAGCTGATCTCCACTGAGACGGAGCATAAGTGCACTCTCGAGACATTGAAGAGACTTGAAAGCCAAGGCTATGAGATCGTTTATATCCCCGTGGATAAGAACGGTAAGCCCAAGCTCGATATCCTTGAAGAGGCGATAGATGACGATACTGCGCTTCTTTGCTTTACTCACGTTAATAATGAGACAGGTTCCATACTTCCTTTGGAAGAGATAAAGTCCATAAGGGATAAGAAGAACCGCAATACGAAGATCTATCTGGACTGCGTACAGTCCTTAGGTAAACTTCCCATAGATATGAGAAAGCTCGGTGTCGATATGGCTGCTTTCTCAGGTCATAAGATCCACTCTCTTAAGGGCGTAGGAATGCTCTACGTCAATAAGAATACGAAGATCGATCCTTTTATCGTAGGTGGAGGCCAGCAGAGCGGCATGAGATCCGGAACACAGAGCCTGGTCCTTGCTACTGCATTTACGGTAGCTCTTAAAGATGCGGTAGAGGGAAGAGAAGATTCGTATAATAATGCAGCTGAGATTAATTCTTACTTAAGAGAAGAGCTTACTAAGAGAAAGGCTGTTATCAATTCTCCCGAGGACGCGCTTCCTCATGTATTGAATGTTGCTTTCGAAGGATTTCAGTCTGAGACTATGCTACATTGTCTTGAGATGTATGATATATTCGTATCTACGGTATCCGCATGCTCATCTAAGTCCAAGAAGGTAAGCTATGTGCTCATGGCTATGGGAATAGACAGGAGTATTGCCAATAACAGCGTAAGATTAAGCTTTTCAAGGTACAATACCATGGAAGAAGCAAAAGAATTCATTAAGGCAATTGACGAGATATACGACAAGTTTCTTATAAAGAGGTAAAGATGGCTAAGAACGTTATACTTGCAAGAATGGGCGAGATCACGCTCAAGGGATTGAACAGAGGTAAGTTTGAGATACAGCTCAAGAGCAACCTGAAGTACAGGCTTCGTAACTTCGGTAAGCTCTCTATCTATCAGAGCCAGAGTCGTATCTGGATCGAAGATAAGCACGGCATCGAGAATCCTAACTTTGCTGACGAAGAGAGCTCCAAGGAGATCTTAAAGGCAGTAACACAGGTATTCGGTATCGTATCCGCAAGCCTTGCAAGAAAGTTCGAAGGTGATCTTGATTCCATCAAGGAGAATTCACTTGAATATGTTAAGGGACTTCTTAGAGAGCACCCCGAATATAAGACGTTCAAGGTGGAGGCAAAAAGAGGCGATAAGTCTTTCCCTTATAAGTCTCCCCAGATCTGCGATGAGGTAGGAGGATTCCTTCTGGATAATTTCCCGCAGCTTACTGTCAACGTTAAGCAGCCTGACTTCATCCTCAATATCGAAGTACGTGACTACAACTATGTATATGCTGGTAAGGTAATGGGTCACAGAGGCCTTCCCGTAGGTACTGCAGGTAAGGGTATGCTCCTGTTATCAGGCGGTATCGATTCACCCGTTGCAGGCTACATGATGGCTTCCCGCGGTATGCAGCTTGATGCCGTATATTTCCACTCATTCCCTTATACATCTGAGCAGGCTAAGCAGAAGGTAGTAGATCTTGCTAAGATCGTATCCGGATTCTCCGGCAAGATGAATCTTTATATCGTCAATTTTACTCAGATACAACTCGATATGGTAAAGAACAGCCCCGAGGACATGCTCACCATCACGATGCGTAGAGTCATGATCCAGATAGCAGAGCGTCTTGCCGAGAAGGAAGGCTGTAAGTGCCTTATAACAGGAGAGAGCTTAGGTCAGGTCGCAAGCCAGACTCTTGAGGCTATAAACATTACTAACGAAGTTGCAAAGATGCCTATCCTTCGTCCTCTTATCGGACTTGATAAGGAAGCAACTTGTGATCTCTCCAGGAAGATCGGTGCATTCGAGACCTCTATCCTTCCTTACGAGGATTGCTGTACGGTATTTGTTGCAAAGCATCCCAAGACTCATCCCAAGCATGAAGATATCGAGTTCGCTGAATCCAAACTCGACATCGCTAAGATGGTTGAGGACGGATGCACACAGGGATTGGAGATAATTGAGATCTGATGAAGACAGGTAAGCTTACAAACGAACAGTTAAGTTCCATAGTCTTAAGTAAATTGCCTAAGCTTTCCGACAATACTCTTGTGGGAGCTGATATCGGTGCAGACTGCGCATGGATCAACTTAGGCGATAAGCTGATGGTAATATCTTCGGATCCTATAACTGCCGGAGGTATGCAGTCGGGTACTCTCACGGTGCATGTATCCTGCAACGATATCGCCGCCTGCGGTGTTCACCCTTCAGGTATCCTTATCGACATAGTAGCTCCTTCTTCCGCTACGGAAGAAGACATCTCCGAGATCGTTACTCAGGCTTCAAGGGAGGCTGAGAAGCTGGGCGTGGATATCGTAGGAGGACATACTGAAGTATCCGATTCGGTAAAGACATTTGTAGTCATCTCCACGGCATTCGGTCTTGTGGATAAGGAACATCCCGTACCCCGCGGTAAGGCCAGGGCAGGAGATAAGCTTATCCAGACCAAGATGAGTGCCATAGAGGGCAGCTATATAGCGGCTACAGAACATAAGAGCAAGCTCTTCGGCAAGGTGTCTTCCGAGTATATTGACGAAGCATCCAAGTATAACGAGCTGATCTCAGTCGTTACCGAAGGAAGCGCTGCAGGAAGCATCAGATCTTCATCTGAAGAGAAAAATAAGTACGGCTACTACTACAGTGCCGCAGATCTTATGCACGATGTCACTGAAGGCGGAGTCTTAGGCGCCGCATATGAGATGGCACACTACTCAGGATTAGGCGTTAACGTATATGAGGAGAATATCCCCATAAGCAATGCTTCAAGAGCAATCTGTAAGGCACTCGAGATCGATCCTTTAAGGCTCATATCTTCAGGTTCGCTTCTTATCGCATCTGCTGAACCTGACAGGGTTATCGCAGCTATTAAGGACGCAGGCGTTGAAGCTGCTGTAATAGGTGAGTTCACAGAGGCAACAGAAGGCTTCAGGATAACAGATAAGAACGGAAGATCATTCGAGATGGCTCCTCCCGGAGCAGACGAGATATACAGGATATAAGTATGGATAACTACGCCGACCTTGATTTTGCAAAGCTCGACCTTACCAGGGAAGAACGAACAGGCTTTCCGGAAGTCGTGTTCTGCAGCGGCAAGGAAGACGAGTTCCTCTTAAAGATCTTCGACAGGCTCTATAAAGAGAACAATGAAGTGTTCGGTACGAGGGCGACCAAGGAGCAGTTCGAGCTTATAAAGAGCAGATTCCCTGATGCCGTATACGATCCCGTATCGCGTATCCTCAAGATAGAGAAAGAGAAGAAGGAAAGAACAGGTAACATTGCAGTATGTACTGCAGGTACAGCGGATATCAAGGTAGCTGAAGAAGCGGCTCAGACAGCGGAGTTCTTCGGCTCCGAAGTTACCAGGATATACGACGTAGGAGTAAGCGGTATACACAGACTTCTCTCCAAGACCGAAGAGATCAGGAAAGCTAATGTCGTAATAGCAGTAGCAGGCATGGAAGGAGCACTTCCCAGTGTCATCGGCGGCCTTGTCAAAGTACCTGTAATAGCAGTACCTACATCAGTAGGATACGGAGCTAACTTCGAAGGGCTTTCAGCTCTTCTTACAATGATCAATTCCTGCGCCAACGGCATATCTGTAGTCAACATAGATAACGGCTACGGAGCAGGTTATATCGCTACTCAGATTAACAGATTGGCAGAGAATGGGAATGTATAAGATGGAATATGAGCCTTTATTTAAAAAGATAGTGTCTTCAAAAAAGCCGGGTTATGATATCAATGAAGATGACCTTGTCGATATTGAGAATAACTACGGCTTTGTCTTTCCTCAGATACTGAAGGAGTTCTATCTTGGTTATAACGGAGCAAGCATAAAGGAGCTTTATGTATCTGTTGGCTATCATGAGTTCGGGATCCACCATATTTTTCCTGTGAGATACAGATGGAAGTATGAAGGCAATACCGTTGTTCCTGAAAGAGCTGACAAAGGCCAGTTGGAATACTTTATGGATATGTCTTCAGACATAGATTCAATAAGGGCGAATAACCTTGTTTTATTCGCTGATGATGTGGGCGGAGATGAATACTTCTGGCAGATCGGAACAGGTACTGTATATCTTATCCGATTCGATGATGTCGATGAACCGATCTTGGCATTTGAGAGCGTTGAAGCTTTCTTCCGGGCATTTGCTTCAGTCTGAAAGATAATGAAACAGCCGATTTCATTAAATGAAGCCGGCTGTTGCTATCTTATCCGAATGATATATAAGTAGTATCCGGTTGCGTTGTCTGTTCCGTAGTCGCTGCCGTAGTCGTCTCTACAACTATCGGAGTAGGAGTAGCTCCTGCGGATGATTCCGTGGCAGAAGTCTCTGCGGTTGTCGTCGCAACTGTCTCCGCGACTCTCGGAGTAGGGGTAGGACCTCCTGTCAGGTATGCGGCAAGTCTTGCATAGATAAGGAATGCGTCATCTACATGGAGGTGACCTGCATATACGCTTGAACCTGCAGGAACGGAAGCTCCGAATGTAACGAGGATATACTCATGTCCGTCAATCGATGCGAAGCTTGCAAGACACTGTCCTGCTTCTGTGGTAAATCCCGTCTTACCACCTAGAAGAGTTGCTCCTCCTGCATCGGGACTTCCGAAAGTCTGATGGAAAGAGTTATACATCGTGATGCCATCAGGGTGCTGATCGGTGCTTGAAGACGTATATTCGGAAGATGTGATCAGGGTCCTGAACATCTCGTTCTGAAGTCCGTACTGAAGAAGGATAGCCATATCGTGAACTGTAGAATAGTGTTCCGGATCGTGTTCGCCCGTACAGTTCATGAAGTGGGTATTGGTCATTCCGATCTCTGCTGCCTTGTCGTTCATCATCTGAACGAATCCTTCCTCAGATCCTCCTACGTTATTAGCAAGAGCCAGACAGCATTCTGCACCGGATCGAAGCATCGTACCATAGAGAAGATCCCTGAAGGATACGGATTCCATATTCTCGAATCCTGCAGTCGAGAGATCCCTGGTGAAGAGATAGTCATAGATGGAAGAAGGCATCGTATATCTTGCATCGATATCATCTATGTTCTCGAGTGCGACTATTGTCGTCATCATCTTGGTAACAGATGCGGGATATCCCTGAACGTCTTCGTTAAGACCCTTTATTACAGTACCGTCTTCAGCATCTATTACTATCGCGTTTGTACTGTAGATACCTTCAAAGAGATCAAGATCGATCTGGGTCTGTGTAGGATCTGTCTCTTCAGAGGATACTTCCGTGACCTCGGAAGTCTTTGTTGCCTTAGGAGACTTGGGGTCTTTGCCGGATACGGCATTCTTTACGGCAACGACTATTATGATAAGGATGAGTATTATCATAATAAGCGTAAGGATGCCGACGGGATTGATCTTTACTTTCTTCTTTTTTGCCTGGTGATTACCCTGAGGTCTTTTGATCTGCTTTCCGGCAGATGTCTTGCCGGGCATGTTACGGGTAGGCTTCTGCATAGGTCTATTGCCATTACCGGGAGCAGGCTTTCCCTGAGAATGGACCTTTTGCTGACCGGGTCTGTTCGGAGCAGCATGTCCGTATTGATTGTTGTAATTGTTGTTCGATTTCATGCAACCATTATAACAATAATCATTTTCATGTTAAGAATCTGTAACACGTTTTGGTGAATTCCCTCCAAAATGAACCCCATATATAGTGGTCTTTGTACAGATGTCACCAAAATATGACAAGTTAAAAAATAAGTTTGCAAAAGCCTTTAAAACCGTTGTAAAATACTAGAGCCGTAGAAATGATAGTTGATTTTCGAAAGAGAGGTAATTCATATTTTACGACATAAGATAATTTCTTTTATTGTAACTTGCAGCCTTGTAGTCGGTATGGTTGCAGCTCCCGTTAATGCATTAGGATTTGAGAACGAGACACAGCAGGAACGTTTTACTCGTTATGAGTATATGTGGAATAACGCGACTGACAGTGAGCGATTCTTTATGGATACGGCAGTCAAGGCTCACGCATGCGGACTTTCTACTGAGGATTTTAAGTTCTTTGCAAGAGTAGTAGAGGGCGAAGGCAAGGATTCAGATACGGATATCACCGATAAGGTTCTTATCGCAGTTACTGTTCTTAACAGAGTTCATTGTACTTCATGGCCTACAACGACAGTTATATCTACTCTTAAGCGTCCCGGCCAGTTCCTTGTAGTTGACAGAGAGACAGGCGAGTGCAATTGCGCAAGATCCCTCGATTCAGAGTGGGCTATCGTTATCGCTTACAGGCTCGTAGCCGAGAATGCGATCGATCGTCATATGGTCTACTATAACTCCATTGGATTTACGGGTTATTCAAGACAGTTTGCAGATTATGCATACTTCGGCGGCAATTATTTCTCCTGCTGCACATGTAAGAATAATTGTGAGTACTGCGGTGAGCTCGATCCCGATTGGTGTCAGGATGATGTGGTAATGCTCGACGATTCATACCTTATGCTAAGGCCTGAAGGCGTAGGACCTAATTACTTCTGATCATATCTTACGATCTATAATGACAGCGGCTGTTTATATCAGCCGCTGTTTTTGTAGTGAAATATAACTTTATTGTTCATCCGGCTGTTTTTCTATGTCTCACTCTTAATATCTTGATTGCTCCGGTTCAATGCCGCGTTATAGTTCTGTATAATTAGTTCAAATGCTTAAAGGGGAATAGTATGAGTACTTTATATCTGGAATGTACAAGCGGTATCAGCGGCGATATGTTCGTTGCAGCACTCCTGGATCTGGGTGCAGACAGAGCTTCTCTTGATAAAGCTCTCAAGAGCCTTCCGGTATCCGGATTTGAGATTAAGATATCAGATGTCACTAAGTCGGGGATCAAGGCTTGTGATTTTGATGTGATCCTTGATAAGGAACATGAGAACCATGATCACGATATGGAGTATCTTCATGGTCACGATCATGGTCATTCCCATGACGGTGAACATCATCACCATCATCATGAGCACAGTACTCCTTCGGGGATAAAGCATATAATCTCTCATGCCGATATGACGTCTTCTGCTAAGGATATCGCATACAAGATATTGGATATCATCGCTTCAGCTGAAGCAAAGGCTCACGGTATACCTCTTGAGGAGGTTCATTTCCATGAGGTGGGAGCTGTTGATTCCATCGTTGATATAGTATCCGCGGCTGTCCTCTTTGACAGCCTTGATGTCGATGAAGTCATTGTCCCTTCGCTTACCGAAGGTACCGGTACGGTAAGGTGTCAGCACGGCATATTGTCAGTTCCTGTACCTGCTGTTGTTAATATCGTTAAGGACAATGGTCTTGACCTAATGATATCAGGTGTTCAGGGAGAGCTCGTTACACCTACGGGAGCTGCCATCGCTGCAGCCATTCGTACATCCTCTGTTCTTCCTTCCAAGTTTACCATCGATAAGATCGGTATAGGAGCAGGTAAGAGGGAATATGAAGTACCTTCCATGCTCAGGATAATGGAGATAACGCCTTCTGCAGGAAGCGATAACGATACTGTAGTTAAGATCGAGACTGATATAGATGACTGCCCCGCAGAAGAACTGGGATATGTCATGGAACTTTTGTATGCCGCAGGTGCCAGGGAGGTGCATTTCGCGCCGGTTTTTATGAAGAAGTCCCGTCCCGGCTATGAGATAGTCGTTATTTGTACGGAAGATAAGAGGGAAGCGCTGGAGGCTGTGCTCTTCAAGAATACGACTACTATCGGCATCAGAAGATGCTCTATGGAGCGTTCGGTCCTCAAGAGATATGAAGATATAGTCACGACCGAGTTCGGTCAGGTCAGGATGAAGACAGTTGTCCTTCCTGACGGCAGCGTTAGAAGATACCCCGAATACGAGAGCCTCAAGGCGATATGTGACGCTACGGGTATGGCTATCCCCGAGCTTCGGGCAAAGATAAACGGTTGCTTTTAATTGCCATATTTATTAATATAGGAGAGCAATTGTTTATTTGGAGGTAATCACCTATGTATGACCATATCAAGGCCGAAGATCCCGAGATCTACTCAGCTATTTGCCAGGAGCTTGGCAGACAGAGAGACAAGATCGAGCTTATCGCATCAGAGAATATCGTAACAGAAGCAGTTCTTGAGGCTGCAGGTTCTGTTCTTACTAATAAGTACGCTGAAGGATATCCCGGAAAGAGATATTACGGCGGTTGTGAGTATGTTGATATCGTTGAGCAGCTCGCTATCGACAGATTGAAGCAGCTTTTCGGTGCTAAGTACGCTAATGTTCAGCCTCACTCCGGTGCACAGGCTAATACAGCTGTTTACTTCGCTATCCTTGAGCCCGGTGATACGATCCTCGGTATGGATCTTTCACACGGCGGTCACCTTACACACGGTATGAAGCTCAATGTATCCGGTAGAACATATCATTCCGAGTTCTATCAGGTAGATGAGAAGACAAGCCTTATCGATTATGAGGCAGTAAGAGCTAAGGCTCTCGAGTGCAAGCCTAAGGTTATCGTTGCAGGTGCTTCTGCTTATCCCAGGATCATCGACTTCAAGAAGTTCCGTGAGATCGCAGACGAGGTTGGCGCTTATCTCTTCGTAGATATGGCTCACATCGCAGGACTTGTTGCTGCAGGCCTTCACCCCAATCCCGTTCCTTACGCTCACATCACAACAACTACAACACATAAGACACTTCGCGGACCTCGTGGCGGTGTCATCATGACAAATGATGAGGAGCTTGCTAAGAAGATCAACTCTTCCGTATTCCCCGGACAGCAGGGCGGTCCTCTTATGCACATCATCGCAGCTAAGGCAGTTGCATTCAAGGAAGCTCTTTCTCCTGAGTTCAGAGAGTATGCTAACGGCATCATCAAGAACGCTAAGGCTATGTCCGAGGCTCTCCTTGAGAGAAACGTTAACCTTGTTTCCGGCGGTACGGATAACCATCTCATGCTCATCGACCTTAGAGGTACAGGCATTACAGGTAAGGAACTCCAGCTCCGTCTCGACGAGTGCAACATCACAGCTAACAAGAATACTATTCCTTTCGATCCCGAGAAGCCTTTCGTTACATCCGGCGTACGTATCGGTACACCTGCTGTTACGGCTCGCGGCATGAAGGAAGAGGATATGGTTGAGATCGCTGATCTTATCTCCATCTGCATCTTCGACTACGAGAACAGGAAGCAGGAAGTTATCGATCGTGTAGCTGCTCTTACAGCTAAGTATCCTATCTATCCTGACCTTAAGTAATGGACGGTTTTGAAGATAATAATTCAAGACAGCCTTTGGCTTATCGTATGGCTCCGAGGGATCTCGATGAGTATATCGGACAGGAGCACATAATCGGTAAAGGAAAAATGTTAAGAAGGATGATTGAGGCAGACAGACTGTCCTCAGTCATCCTTTTTGGCCCTCCGGGAACAGGCAAGACCGCTCTTGCACGAATAATCGCCAATCGCACGTCGTCTAAGTTCGCGCGCCTTAATGCCGTTACAGCAGGTGTAGGTGACATCAAGAATGTCATTGCCGATGCTACTAATCCATTCACTTCCGAAGGGAAGAGAACGGTTCTCTTTATCGATGAGATACATCGATTTAATAAGCTTCAGCAGGATGCTCTTCTTCCGTACGTTGAGGACGGAACGGTCATCCTTGTAGGAGCTACTACCGAGAACCCTTTCTTTGAGGTGAATAAGGCTCTTGTATCGCGATCAACGGTCCTGCAGCTGAAGTCTCTTACTGATGAGAATATAATCACTATCCTCAAGAATGCGGTTACCGATAAGGAGCGCGGATACGGTAATATCTCAGTTATAGTATCGGACGATACCTTAAAGAGGATCGCTATGCTCTCGGGCGGCGATGCAAGAAATGCCCTTAAGGCGTTTGAGCTTGCTGTCATAACTACATCGCCTGATAAGGAAGGCAATATCGTTATAACGGATGAAGTAGTAAGCGACTGCATGCAGAATAAGGTGGTGCTCTTCGATAAGGACGGAGAGAGCCATTACGACAATATAAGCGCCATGATCAAGTCCATGCGAGGATCTGATCCTGATGCTGCAATTCTTTATCTTGCACGCGCTCTTGCAGGCGGTGAGGATATCGAATTTCTGGCTCGCCGTATCATGATCTGCGCGGCTGAAGATGTAGGACTTGCTAATCCCAATGCTCTATTGGTGGCAGTAGCCGCTTATCAGACTGCTATGGCAGTTGGTATGCCGGAAGCACGGATCCCTCTTGCTGAAGCATGTATCCTCGTAGCATCCTCTCCTAAGTCTAATGCGGCTTATCTGGCTGTAGATGCTGCTCTTGAGGATGCACGTTCAGGCGATACGGGACATGTTCCCATGCATCTTAGAAATGCACCAGTCGAAGGTATGGAGGAGCTTGGCTATAAGGTAGGTTATAAGTATCCTCATGACTTCCCGGGACATATAGTCAAGCAACAGTATATGACGGATGCAACACTAGGCAAGACATACTACGATCCTACCGATATCGGCTACGAGAAGAAGATCTCAGAGTACCTCGACTACGTTAGGAAGAATACAGAGAAGGACTGAAACGGTTCTCGTTGACTGCCATATAGCGCAGTGTTAGAATCTAAATATATGAGGCACTACCAGTAGACGGTGCCCTCAGTAAGTTGGTTTAAACCGCTCTGACTTTGGACGGGAAGGGCGGTTTTAATTTGCCTTTTTTACAAGGTTAAGTATAGCAACGATCAGCAGTGCAATCGTAAGCACAACGCTCAAGATCTCATAGTCTGTCATATGCATCACCTCCAATCTCCAGTAGTGGGGATCGAGGGCAAACCGCCTACCGCTAAGGTAGTACCTCAGGGTATCAATATAGCATATATGGGAGTGTCGGATAGCACCATTAATCGTACTGAAAAGTTATCCCGAACCGGTCGTTGTGGATGGTTGGCTTCGGATGATTGACTGCCATATAGCGCAGTGTTAGAATTCAGATGAACAAGAGGCACTACCAGTAGACGGTGCCCTCAGATGGTTAGTATAAGACCGCTCACATCTTGCAGGACAGGGGCGGTTTTACTTTGCCTTTTTTACAAGGTTAAGTATAGCAACGATCAGTAGTGCAATCGTAAGCACAACGCTCAAGATCTCATAGTCTGTCATATGCATCACCTCCAATCTCCGATAGTGGGGATCGAGGGCAAACCGCCTACCGCTAAGGTAGTACCTCAGGGTATCAATATAGCATATGTATGTGTGTCGGATAGCACCATTAATAGTACTTAAAGGCTATAGATAACAGGCTTCTTATCCTTGAAGTAGCAGGCTTCTTTGATGCCGCATGATTTGGCGAATTCTATGAATTCTTCTTTCTTTCTGCCGAGGTTGTCGCTGACATGTGCATCTGATGCGAACGTTATGAGCTTGCCTCCCATGGCTACATAGCGCTTGAAGACTTCAGGATCGGGCATGAGGCCTCGTCTTATGGAAGTGGCGGTGTTTATCTCAAGTGCCTTTTCCTTGGCGATGATGACTTCGAATAGTCTGTCGAATTCCTTGGGGCAGTCCTCGTAGAGTGCTATGCGGTTGGTCTCCTGATCGTACTTGCTGCAGTAGTCGTAGTGAGCGATGACCGTGTAGTTATCGCACTTTTCAGCCATCTCGGCTACTACGCTCATATATTCCTTGTGCCTTATGTTTGCAGGAAGTTTGTATGCATCTTTGCTGTAGTAGAGATCTACGCCTCTGAAGAGGTGGTTGCTGAGTACCACAGTGTCGAAATCGTACTTGGCCGCTATCTCGTCTATGGTCTTTGCCGTATGTGTCTGATAACCGAATTCGATGCCCATGAGAAGGGTTATGTCGTTATATTTTGCTTTCCATTCCTTGAAATCCTTGGCATATGAATCTATATCGAATGTCTGGATGTTGTCGTTAGGATCCGGGTTATCGTATTCGTAGTGTTCCGTTACGGCAACAACTACGATATTCTGCTGCTTGGCTGCGGTAACGAGCTCATCTATAGTCTGCTTGGCATCAGGTGAATAGTGGCATGTGTGATTATGTGTATCTGTAAACATATTTATCCTCAATGTTGTTAGTATTTTCTTTTAATAATGTTATCATAATTGAGAATAAATGAATTGAGGTGATCGATTTATGGCAGAAAAAAAGACTAAGAAGAGTAAGGAGTCCAAAGAACTCTTTGCAGAATTCCCTAATCTCTATAAAGATATCAGCAAGGACGACCTTGAAGCTTGCATGAACTATGCCGAGGAGTACAAGGCTTTCCTTGATATCTCCAAGACTGAAAGAGAGTTCGTTGAGAATGCTATCGAGGCAGCAACGGATCTCGGATTTGTGGATATTGAGTCCAAGAAGACATTGAAGGCAGGCGATAAGGTATTCTCATCCATTAAGGATAAGGGACTTGTCCTTGCAGTTATCGGTAAGAAGCCCGTATCCGAGGGGATCAATATCCTGGGTGCACATATCGATTCTCCCAGGCTCGACTTGAAGCCCAATCCCGTATATGAGGACGCTGAAGCTGCTTACTTTAAGACTCATTACTATGGCGGTATCAAGAAGTATCAGTGGACAACTATCCCTCTTGCTATCCACGGCGTTATCTTTACCAAGGACGGTGTTAAGCACAAGATCACGATAGGTGAGAAGGATGAGGATCCTATCTTCTATATCACTGATCTTCTTCCTCATCTGGGCAATGAGCAGATGAAGAAGAACGCTTCCGAGTTCATCTCCGGTGAGGACCTTAATGTCGTTATCGGCGGTATGCCCTTAAAGGATGCAGAGAAGGAGCCTTATAAGGCTTATGTGCTTAAGTACTTAAACGATAACTACGGTATCGTCGAGAAGGATTTTGTTACAGGCGAGATCGAGATCGTTCCTGCCATGAAGGCAAGGGATCTGGGATTTGACAGAGCATTTATCGCCGCATACGGCCACGATGACAAGGTGTGCGCTTATCCCGCACTTACAGCTCTTCTTACACAGGAGAGACCTTCCAAGACATGTGTAACGATGCTTACAGATAAGGAAGAGATCGGATCTTATGCGAATTCCGGTGCCCAGTCCGTTCTTTATGAGAACTTCCTTATGGAGCTTCTTGCTAAGACAAATAAGGGCACTTTTGATCTTCTTACATACCGTAAGGCTATCGCAGCATCCAAGATGCTCTCTACGGATGTATCGAATGCTTTCGATCCCAAGTATGCTTCTGTGTCCGATTCAAGGAATACAGCTTATATGTCAAAGGGAATCAAGCTCGAGAAGTATGTAGGTGCTAGAGGTAAGTCAGGTACGAATGAAGCAACCGGTGACTTTGTTGCCGAGATCGTATCAGTATTCGACAAGAATTCCATTCCCTGGCAGACAGGTGAGCTGGGTAAGGTAGATGCAGGCGGCGGCGGAACGATCTCCGCATATATGGCTAAGCACGGTATGAACGTTATAGATGCCGGCGTACCCGTATGGTCTATGCACGCACCTTATGAGGTAATATCAAAGATAGATATTTACTATACATATCTTGCATATAAGGCATTTATCGAGAATATCTGATGGATAAGAGCCGATACGAGCCGCGTGAGAAAAAGACTTCGATAAAGAACAGCGTAGGACGGATCCTTATGGCCGTCCTTCTGCTGCTTATACAGTTCTTTTGGGTATTAGTCTTAGTTACCAGGCTCACTCAGCAGTATCCGGTGATAAATATCGTCATAAGCGTATTTGCGGTCATATTGGTCATCGCGATAAACGAGAATGAGACCAATATGTCCTTCAAGGCGCCTACGATGATATTGATACTCATAGCTCCAGTAATAGGTGTATTGTTCATTCTGTTGTCTGAAGCTATGTCCAACACATTGATGATGAAGAAGAGGTTCGAGAACTATAAGAATCTCACCGGAAAGTTCCTGACCGTTTCCGACGATACCTTGAGCGAGATACGATCCGAAGATCCTTCGGCTTCCGGTAATATGGTCTATCTTCAGAATCATTGTAAGTTTCCTGCTTATAAGGATACGGAGATCACTTACTTTGCCGATGCCGCAGAAGGTATCAGAAGACAGGTGGAAGAAGTAAAGAAGGCTCAGGAATTTATCTTTCTGGAGTATCATGCGATAGAGGATAAGGAATCATTCGAAGACCTGAAGCTGGCACTCTTTGAGAGAGCGGAAGCAGGTGTAGATGTAAGGATACTCTACGATGACCTCGGAAGCTTCGTATTCATAAATCATGACTTCATAAAGAGAATGGAGGCTCACGGTATAAAGTGCAGGGCATTTAATCCGATAATGCCTTTCTTCAATCTCTTCATCAATAACAGGGATCACAGGAAGATCACCGTTATTGACGGCAAGGTAGGATTTACGGGCGGGTATAATATCGCCAACGAGTACTTTAATATCACCCATCCGTATGGTGAATGGAAGGACGCGGGGATCATGTTGCGCGGAGGCGCCGTCAGATCATTGACGGCCATGTTCCTTGAGATGTGGAATTCGCTTCGTAAGATAAGGAGCGACGAGGATGCCGCAAAGTTCTTCTCATATGACGGTACTGATATCAAGGCTGAAGGTATCGTTCATCCTTATGCCGATAATCCTATCGACGATGAACCTATGGGCGAGAATGTCTATATCAACATCATCAACGCAAGCAATAAGTATGTATGGTTCATAACACCGTATCTCATTATTTCGGATGAACTCAAGCGTGCAATGCAGAATGCCGCTAAGAGGGGTGTTGATGTAAGGATAGTGACACCCGGAAAGCCGGATAAGAAGATAATCTATCAGACTACAAGGTCATATTATGCCGAGCTCATAGCTTCCGGTGTGAAGATATATGAGTTTACTCCCGGTTTTTGCCATGCGAAGCTGTGCATATCAGACGATAAGGTTGCCACTTGTGGTACCATTAATCTTGATTTCAGGAGTCTGTATCACCATTTCGAGAATGGTGTGCTCCTCTATAAAGTACCTGCCATAGCAGATATCAAGCAGGATCTTTTAAATACTTTCGAGAGGTCGGAAGACGTCACTTCGAAGTATAATGTAAGGCAGAAAGGAATGATCAGGGTGGTACAGTCGCTCCTAAGACTGGTGGCACCGCTCTTTTAAAGACATGGAGGGTATATGAGAACAAGGTATTATAATGCGCTGATATTAGCCGGTGAGGATAGAGAAGTCCGTGAGGGTGAGATGTGGGTCAAGGATGATAAGATCGAAGCTGTTGTCTTTGACGGCAGGAAGAGTGAAGAACTCTTCGATTCGGAGTATGACTGCGGCGGCAATCTTCTTATGCCGTCCCTGAAAGATGCCCATACGCATACAGCTATGACTTTCTCCAGGTCACTTGCAGATGAGTTCGAGCTTAATGACTGGCTCTTCAAGGCGATCTTTCCCAGGGAAGCTAAGCTTACCGCAGAGCATGTATACTGGTTCACTCTCCTGGGCTTTGCAGAGAACATAATGAGCGGTACGACCGCATGTTTTGATATGTATATGTTCCCCGAAAGTGTCGCTAAGGCTGCCGTGGAGATCGGTATTCGAAATGTATTCTGCGGTTCACCCAACGACTTCGGCGGAATGGATCTTATCGAGGAAAGATATCTTAGGTTCAACGAGTACGATCCGCTCGTATCATATAAGATGGGATTCCACGCTGAGTATACGACCAATAAGGATAATCTTCAGATCATCAGCGACATTGCCCATAAGTACGAGGCTCCCGTCTATACTCATATCTCCGAGACAAAGGCTGAGGTTGACGGCTGTATCGAGCGTTACGGCAAGACTCCCGCTGTAGTTCTCGATGAGATGGGAATGTTCGACTTCGGCGGCGGCGGATTCCACTGCGTGCATTTCACAGATGAGGATATCGAGATCTTCAAGAAGAGAGGACTATATACGGTATTTAACGCATGCTCTAACTTAAAGCTCTCTTCCGGTATAGCTCCTGTTAAGAAGTATATAGACAGAGGCCTTAAGATAGCTATCGGTACTGACGGCGCAGGAAGCAATAATTCACTTGATATGTTCCGTGAGATGTATCTTGATGCTGTTCTTTCTAATGTGAGATCTGACAAGGACGGACTTATCGATCCTTTTGATATCCTGAAGGCAGGATATAGCGGAGGCGCTCATTGCATGGGTCTTTCTGATTCGGATATCCTTGCAGCAGGCAAGAATGCCGATTTCATCCTTCTTGATATGCACCATCCCAACATGAACCCCAGAAATAATATCGTCAGCAATATCGTATATGCCGGCTCTCCCGTTAATGTCCTTATGACCGTATGTGCAGGAAAGGTACTGTACCATAAGGGTGTGCTTACCACAGTTGACATCAATGAGGTGAATAAGATGTGCAGCCGCCTCGTGGAGGATCTTATCTGATGCTCAAAGGCGTTATGAAGTATGTGAAGGGATACTCTGTCCAGAGCATCCTGAGCCCCCTTTTCAAGCTCTTGGAGGCAGTATTTGAACTGATAGTCCCTCTTGTCATCAAGGATCTTATCGATCTTGGTATCAAGGGTAACGATCCTCAGGTCATAAAGAGCAAGATGATCCTTCTTGTAGTATTCGCGACTGTGGGCGTGGTATGCGCCATCTGTGCACAGTACTTTGCCGCGGCTGCAGCTGCAGGAATATCTTCCGATGTCAGACGTGATCTGTTCCGCAAGATAATGCATCTGTCGGTATCAGATTATGAGAAGATAGGATCTTCGAATATAGTTACCGGTCTGACATCAGACGTTAATCAGATCCAGAGCGGTATCAACCTGGTATTAAGGCTGCTTCTCAGATCTCCTTTTATCGTTTTCGGTGCAGTGATAATGGCATTTACCGTATCCGTCAGGATGGCTCTTATATTCGTAGTTGTAGTTGCTGTCCTTGGAGTGTTCGTAGCCTTCAATATGCGAAGTGCGATCCCTGCGTACAAGGAGACCAGAAAGGGATTGGACAGCCTTGTAGATGCTACCGGCAACGGACTTTCCGGCGTCAAAGTAATAAGGGGCTTCAACAGGTCTTCGGATGACTACAAAGGATTCAAGGAGAGAAGCTCAGCGCTTAACCTTCTTCAGAAGAAAGCCGCATCGATATCATCTTTCCTTAACCCGGTAACTTTCCTGATAATCAATCTCGCCGTATGCTTTCTTATCGCAAGAGGCGCGATACATGTAGAGACGGGGGATCTTACACAAGGTCAGGTCGTGGCTCTCTATACATACATGTCCATGATAATCGTCGAGCTCATAAAACTCGCTAATCTCATAGTTACGGTCAGCCGTGCAGTTGCATGTACAGTAAGGGTCAAGGATCTTCTCATGCATGTGGACGAGAAGATATCCGATGCCATCACGATAGATGATCCTCACAAGTCTCATTCACTGGAATTCAAGGGCGTATCTTTCAGTTACCCGGATTCATCCGAAGAGACTCTTACAGACATCTCTTTTAAGGTAGAGGCAGGTGAGAGGATCGGTGTCATCGGTATAACAGGTTCCGGTAAATCCACCGTGGCACAGCTGGCATCAGGGCTTTATGCACCCGATAACGGCGAGATATTTATCGATGGCAAGTCGGTAGAGCATATCTCCAGAGACAGTCTTTATAAAGCTATGTCCCTTTGTGTTCAGAAGGCCAGGATGTTCACGGGATCCATCAAGTACAATATCTCGCTTGACCGTGAGGATATCACTTCAGAGCAGATAGATGAGGCTATCGTTAATTCCTGTACCGATGATGTCATTGAGAGAAAGACCGAAGGTAAGGAATTTGAGGTCAAGGCAAACGGGGCGGGACTGTCAGGCGGACAGAAGCAGAGGATCGGTATCGCCAGGGCACTTGCAGGTGACCCGGGACTTCTCATATTCGATGATTCTACATCTGCTCTTGATGCTGCTACCGAAAGGCGTCTTCTTAAGAACCTCGCATCCCTTAAGAATTCTCCTACCATGATATTCGTATCGCAGAAGATAAAGACAGTCATGGATCTTGATAAGATACTGCTCATAGAAGACGGCAGGATATCGGCATATGCGCCTCATGGCGAACTCCTTAAGATATCGGAGAACTACAGGAAGCTCTGTGCTCTCCAGAACGAGGAGGCCGGCGTATGAGAAAGTTAGACATGAAGTTGATCAGACGTTTTGCGGGCTTCCTTAAAGGTTCCGGCAGTAAGATCTTTATATCGATATTGACCGCTGTATTGTCTTCGGGTATCGGTATCGTATTGCCGTTCCTGTTCGGTAAGGCCATCGATGCCATTACGGATGATGGCATCGATTACGGACTCCTTAGCAGATATATAATCGCCATGGTGATCCTTATCGTGATATCTTCCGTGTTCCAGCTCTTCATGAACAGGACAAATAATAAGATCGCATATGACGTTACCGAGAAGATACGAAATGAAGCTTACGGTAAGGTAAGAAAGCTTCCTATAGCATATATAGACAATACATCGGCAGGTTCTATCCAGAGTATGGTTATAAGTGATTGTGAGACCATAGGCGACGGTCTTATCATGTTCATGAACCAGTTCTTCTCGGGTATCACAGCCATCTTATTCACTCTTGCCATCATGTTCTTCTCGGATTGGAAGATATCCCTCTTCGTGCTTATCTTTACGCCGGTATCCTTCCTGGTATCCTACTTCATTGCGTCGAGGTCCTTCTCCTCATTCAAGGCACAGTCCGAGATAAGAGGCAGGCAGACTTCATTTATCTCTGAGGGAACGGGTAACTTCAGGATAATACATCTCTTTAATATCAACGAAATGATATGCTCAGAGTTCGACAGCATAAACGAGGACTACAAGAGGACTTCCAGGAAGGCGACTTTCTTATCTTCCATTACGAACCCTTCTACCAGATTCGTTAATGCTCTTATATATGCGGGTGTAGCATTTATAGGAGCGGGACATGTTACGAGCGGCATCATAACTGTCGGTGTACTTACGTCACTTCTTGCTTACTCCAAGCAGTTCATGCAGCCGTTTAATGATCTGTCATCTGTATATACCGAGCTCTCGGATTCCATGGCTTGTCTTACGAGGATCTTCTCCTACCTTGATGAAGCGGAACTGGATGACGATCTCTCTTCCGAAGATATCGAAGATGATACGACTTGGGACAGGGAAGGAGACTTCGAGATCGAGTTCAGGGATGTATCTTTCTCTTATGTTAAGGATCAGCCTGTCATCAAGAACGTCTCCTTCAAGATCAAGGCCGGTTCGTCCTGCGCCATCGTAGGTCCCACCGGATGCGGCAAGACGACTCTTATCAATCTTCTCTTAAGATTCTATGAGCCTGATTCCGGCGAGATACTGGTAAACGGAACTCCTATATCACAGGTTCCCAGGAATACCTTGAGGAAATATCTCGGAGTCGTTACTCAGGATACCTGGTTCAGGAATTCGGATATCATGGAGAATATCAAGTTCGGAAGGCCTCTTCTTACAGATGAGGAGGCGATAAGGACAGCTAAGGTATCAGGGGCCGATTCATTTATCAGGAAGCTTCCGGATAAATATCACGAGAAGATCGTATCTTCCAGGGATGACATCTCCGAAGGTCAGAGGCAGCTCCTGAGCATAACGAGAGCAATGGCATCGGATCCTTGTATCCTTATCCTCGATGAGGCGACGTCTTCTGTAGATATCCTTACCGAAGTCAAGATACAGAAAGCGGTCAAGGATCTTCTCAAGGGAAGGACCAGTCTTATCATCGCTCACAGACTATCTACCATCGTCGATGCCGATATGATTGTCGTTATGGAAGACGGTAAGGTCAGTGAGATCGGCAAGCATGAAGATATGATCAACAGCGGCGGCTTTTACAGTAAGCTCTATAAGTCGTATACTGAGTAAAGTTTTTGCGGAGGCATAAGAAAAAGTATGGATAATAGAAAGCTCATAAGATTCAACGATTACGCCAAGGGAAAGAGGGCTGCCGTTATAGGTATCGGTATCTCTAACAGACCTCTTATAAAGTGGCTCTATTCCATGGGCGTACATATAACGGCATGCGATAAGATGGGAGAGGAAGATCCTGCCATCAAGGCTGTAAAGGACGAGTTCAAGTCAGAAAACATCAATGTCACATGGTCTTTGGGAGACGGATATCTTGAGCCATTGCTCAAGGAGAAGTTCGACTTCGTATTCAAGACTCCCAAGATGAGGGTAGAGACCCCCGAACTTCAGGAAGCAGTCAAGAAGGGAGCTGTCCTTACATCAGAGATGGAGCTCTTCATAGATCTTTGCCCTGCTACGATCTTCGGAATAACCGGTTCAGACGGTAAGACAACAACGACTACTCTCGTATCGGAGATATTGAAGCATGCAGGCTATAAGGTATGGCTCGGCGGCAATATCGGAACGCCTCTCCTTGATAAGGTAGGAGAGATGTCTTCTGAGGATATGGTAGTTCTCGAGCTCTCTTCGTTCCAGCTCCTTAATCTCAAGCAGAGCGTAGATGTTGCCATCGTGACCAACGTTACTCCCAATCATCTGGATTTCCATAAGGACTACGACGAGTACATATCTTCCAAGACGAATATATTCAGATATCAGGGGGCTACCGGTAAGCTCGTCTTAAACGGCAAGTGCGATATTACTTACGATATGAGAAAGATCGCAAGAGGCAGGGTATCCTACTTTGCTCTTAAAAGGGAAGATACCGTAAGAGCAGGAGAAGATGCTCTTAATCACAGGATCTATACCAAGGACGGCAAGATCTTCTATGAGAAGAACGGACAGATCACCGAGATAATGGCTGAGGACGATATCTTCATTCCCGGTAAGCACAATGTGGAGAACTTCCTTGCTGCTATCGGTGCCGTTCACGGATATGTGAGCACGAAGGATATCGTTGCTGTAGCAAAGGAATTTAAGGGGGTAGAGCACAGGATAGAGTTCATCCGTGAGATCGACGGAGTCAAGTTCTATAACTCATCCATCGATACGTCTCCCAACAGGACCATCAATACCATGAACGCACTTGAGGGAAGAGGCATGCACGGCGTACTTATCGCAGGAGGCGCAGATAAGAAGTGTAATTACGAGGGCCTCGGCGATGCTATCCTCAAGGTATGTGACAGGGTGATCCTCTACGGTTCCAATGCCGATCTTGTAGAAGACATAATCTCCAAGGAAGCAAACGGAAGAGAATATGAGCTTATAAAGCTCGAATCCGTAGACGGTGATGTATATGAGTTCGAGAATACGCGTCAGGCAGTTGTCGATTCATACAGAACTGCCATTAATAAGGCTCGCGAGCTGGCAAGACCCGGTGATATCATCATCATGTCCAATGTGGGCACTTCTTACGATCACTTCAGGCACTTTGAGCACAGAGGTGATATGTTCAAGGAGCTTGTAAACGAACTTTAACATAGATTTTGTCGTTTTACTTATAAAATATATAATTGAATAAGAATATATTGAGGGAGTAAGACTCAAATGGAAAACAGATCTGTCAATCGGTCAGACATGCTCAACAGGATCGTCAGGGCCGTTATATTGATAGTTGTCTCGTTGCTGTTGTCTGTTATGTCTGTATCGTTCGCGGTTCACCATATGCGCTTGAAGTTCGAAGACGAGTTCAAGCAGATATCAGACAATAAGATGCAGCAGACATGCGATATCGTTAAGTTGATGGTAAACGGTGATGAGATCATCGCAGATCCTGCCGTAGCGGCACAGAAGTATACGGAGGTGCTGGATCTGGCTCTTACCGATACTTCTACGCATAGTTTTACTAATGAGAGCTATGCGCTGTTCCTTTATTCCGACGGACAGCTTACTCTCCTTATGAGCCATGGTACTGATAATGCAGAGAAATTCGCTGTTGCCAACAGGGATATCTCCGATTGGCTCTCAGCAGATAATTCCGCTGCCGTCATCGAGGGCAAGGCTACCGAGAGTATCCTGGTTCCCGTAGCAGACAGCTCCGGAAGGTGTGTCGGCGTATTCGAATATAAGTGTGACTTTAAGCCTCTTAATGATCTCGGTTCCAAGGTCGAGAAGAGGATCCTTATTGCTGTTATCATCTCGGTAGCTGCAGGTATCGTGATCTTCGGTATCCAGTCAGTGATCCCTAAGCTGATATCTAAGTCAGGAAAGGGAGGACAGAGATTATGAGTCGTGTATCAGAGATAAAGAAGCTCAAGGAGAGACGTACCATAGCAGCTACTATCGGCTACTGCTTCGTCATAGTCCTTGTTGTCCTGTATGTCATGAGTAATCAGCTTACGGGAACTTATACTGTCGTTCTCGAGAGTGAGAGGGCAGAGGCCATGCAGTCACTTGCAGTAGCAACATCTGTAGCTCTCGGTCACAGCGATATACATGAGGGAATGACATTCCCCATGACGATCCCGGAATATGCCAAGGATAAGCCTTATATATACGATATCTATACAAAGGCCGGTAATTCCTTTATTCGTCTCTACACATCCGCAGATGTCGATACCGCTGAGCCTTACTGTCTTGAGGGTGTAGGTGACGAATACAATAACTGCTTCGAACTTCAGGACGAAGCATTCACAAAGAGGACAGAGGATGGTGTTCAGTATGTTTGCGCCATCGCTCCCATCATCTCCCAGGAGAATACCGTCGCAGGTATCCTTGAAGTAAGGATGCCCTATGAGGATTACTCATCTACCGTTAACGGCATGTCCCTTAGCTGGATCATGACTATCTTCTCCATCGCTGTTGCAATGGCGATAATCGTATTCGAGCTGAACCTCTTCGTATCGACCCTTTCGAGAGGTATGGCAGGTAACGTTCCCGTCCTTATCATGTACGGTGATTCTGCAGTAAGGTTCCTTTCGTTCTTTGCAGCACTCGGTTCCATCATGACCCCTGTCATAATAGCTGACGTTATAAAGAATCAGTTTAGTGACCTTGATAAGATCTTCGTGCAGCTTCTTATTGCACTCGGACTTCTCCTTTATACTGCAGGATTCTTCGGATTTACGGGACTTCGTAAGCAGATCAAGTTCAAGCTCACGGGCAGGATCGGTCTTATCGTCATGACAGTCGCAGGTTACCTCCTGAGCCTTATCTCCGGTGTGACAGGCAACGCGATCGTTATGCTCATACTTCTCATGCCTACTGCATTCTGCTACGGCATGGTATTCGATTCGCTTCGTGACTACAGGATCAACGCAGGTAAGCTCGGCTACGATAAGTTCGATGACAGGTCTATCCATAATATCCAGAATACCGGTTACTTCCTCGGTGTATCCGTTGGTGCCGTTATCGCAGGTATCTGCTATGAGAGATTCGGTATCCTCGTAGTAAATGTCATCTGCGGTGCAGCTCTTATCCTGACGAGCCTCGGCATCATCTTCTTCATGAAGGACAATAACCCTGTCAAGGAATCCTACATGCCTCTTAATAAGTGGCTTGAGCTCCTGTCGAATAAGTATACGGGACGATTCCTGACATCTACTTTCTTCATGCTCGGTGCCATCGTATCATTCCTTCTGGGCTTTATACCTAACTATCTTGCAACAGTAGGTATCTCACTTGCTACATCTTCCTTCTACTATCTTGTTACCGCATTCAGCGCATGCTTTATAGGTTCTATAATCAAGGGAAGATACGGCCACATCCTTACATCTAAGGTAAGAGTCATCATCTCGTCTACATGCCTCGTGATAGGACTTCTTCTCTTTGCTCTTGTTCCTACGGCAAAGATACTCCTCATCACTGTAGCGCTCCTCGGTATAAGCCTTGGTATACACGATTTCTATTACCTCTATGTGCTGTTCCTTCTTGCAAACGGCAGGGTAAAGGCAAATCTTCGTAAGGCATCCGAGATGTCTTTCTTTGCAGGACTTCTCGCGGGTATTCCCGTATTTGCCCTCGCGCTCATGATCGATGTAAGGATAGTATTCGTAGCTGCAGTCGTGATCCTTTGCATATGCGCTTTCATGTATCCTATATCTTCTTTCTCTAATGATGTTGACGATAAGGATCCTACGCTTCGTAAGGATAAGAAGAATATCAAGAAGAAGCCTGCAGCCGCTGCTCCTGCACCTCAGACAAATGCAGCTCCCGAGCCTCCTATGCCCGATCTTTACGCTGTACCTGAAGGTTATGAGCAGGCACTCGGACAGTATCAGCAGGCTCTTGAGCAGCCTATGCCCGACGATTACGGTTACGGAGCAGATCCAATGAACGGCGCTTACTACGATCCTTACCAGGGAGGTAATGACAATGGATATGTGGAATGAGAAACTGACCAGAGAGAACTTCCCTGATTTCTACCAGAGTACGGTAGAGATGGTATATGCTTCCGTCTTCGATATCACTAAGGAGACTACAAGAGCCGAGCAGGCTATCGTTAAGGCATACCTTGAGACATACCAGCAGAGGAGTGTTATAAAGGGCGAGGATGTTGTCTATGCTTTCGGTGATATCCTTCTTCGAAATGCAAACGAGATCGTAGAGAAGTATCCTCTTCCCGAGAACGTAAATTTTGCTCCCAGGACTCTTGATGAGTATACACGTAACTTCATGCTCGAGAAGATACTCGTAAAGATAGATTCCACGGGCTACAAGGTCGCTGAGTTCATATCTTCTGACTCTAAGAAGGCAAAACCTTCAAGGTCAGTTCAGAAGATAATGGATCTTATCCCCGTAACTCCGCTTCTGGGTATACAGCTGGTAGTGCTTGCACTCCTTATATGGGCAGTAAGCTACGCAGCCGTTACTGTTCCTTATAAGAGCAAGGAACTCGTGAATTCGCAGGAGATATATGAAAGCGTACCTCTTCAGAAGAAATACGTTACGCTCCTTCCGTACTATCCTTTGGGAATTGAATTCGAGGAGCAGGAACCTGTTGAAGGTGAAGCCGTAGAAGGTGAGGGTGAGGAGGCTGCTCCTACTGAGTCTACGGCGCTCGGACCGGTTATTCCGACTGCAGAAGAGACTGAGCCGTCAGCAACAAGAGGTTGATAACTGAAGCGTCGGGAATCTTTCCCGACGTTTTTTGTATCCGATAAATGATATAATCTTCCTGTACTAACTAAACGGGGATAGAACATGAATAAGCATTATATGAACCTTACGCCTGAACCTCTTGAATTTATAAGATCGGGCAGGAAGACAGTCGAACTTCGCCTGTACGACGAGAAGCGTAAGGCGATAAGAGTCGGTGATAAGATAACTTTTACCAATACTGAAGATCAGGAAGATACACTTACAGTATCAGTGGATGATCTGTACTTATTCGATTCATTTGAAGAACTCTATAAGGCTCTTCCGTTAACAGAATGCGGATACACAGAGGAGGATATCGATACTGCATCTCCTTCTGATATGGATATCTACTATCCCAAGGAGAAGCAGGCTAAGTATGGTGTAGTAGGAATAAAGGTGAAGGTGATCTGATGGAGATATTACTCATTAACGAAGGACATCCCATGTGGGAGAAGACTATAGAATTCGCGAAGGACTGCTCCTGGAATGCAGGATCTTTCCTTTCTTCGCGCATGAAGGAAAACTCATTCCTTCCATGGGAGAGAGTAGTCATTGCAGTTGAAGGTGATGAGATTGCAGGTTTTTGTACGATCATGGAAAAGGATGAGCTTCCTGACGAATATGATTATTCTCCGTTCATTGGCTTCGTCTTTGTCGATGAGAAATACAGAGGCAGAAGGATATCGGAGAAGATGATAGATGAGTGCGCCGGTTATGCCCGAAGCCTCGGTTATGGTACCATCTATATCATGAGCGGTGAGGAAGGCCTCTATGAGAAGTACGGCTTTAGAAAGATAGGTGACTTCAAGACTATCTACGGATGGACTGATCAGCTCTTCTATATGGATATCTAAAGGAAGATAACATGGCTAAGATCTTATGTATAATGGCGGGTTACGATATTGGTACTGATTACGAACTTCAGGGAATTCAGGACAGCCTCTACGATATGGGTTTTGAAGGTGTGCAGACCAAAGACATACCGATGCACTTTACCCTGGGAACTTACGATCCGGAACAGGAAGAAGAACTCAAGGAGAGACTGGTAAAGATCAGCGAGTCTACCGATGAATTTGACGTTGAGTTCAACCATGTTGGACTCTTCAGGCTCCCGAGCAACGACGTACTGTTCGTAGCTCCTGAAGTAAGCAGGGAGATGCTGTCTCTTAAGGATAACTTCCTTGACAGCAAGGATCAGTTCAGCTGGTCTCCGCATACGACTATGCTCATCGACCATAAAGATATAATCAGCGATGCGCTTAAGGTCGTCATGGATAACTTCCATCCCATTAAGGGTAAGGTCAATGTGCTTCATCTCTACGAATTCTTTCCCGCGAGACACATAATGTCGAGACAACTCGGAAAGCCTGAACTTAAGATCATCGATGCTACATCAGATATGCTGTCTTCATTTGAAGCAGGACAGTTCGATATGAACAGCTGGAAAGGATATATCGATACTTCAGTACCCGGAGCTAAGGATATATGTATAAAGGATATGGAGCAGTCTTTCCAGGCTTCCGTAGTATGGGAAGACGATATACTTCCCGTAGTGGAAAGGGTATGGAAAGATACAGCGGCATGCAAACATGCGATACGATCATTCCATCAGGTAACGGAAGGTCTTAACGATAAGATCAATGATAGATTCGGAAGAACTGTCGATGCGGATGTCTACCTTTATCTTGGCCTTTGTAACGGTGCCGGCTGGGTAACTGATATCAATGGTAAGACAACAGTGCTCCTTGGTATAGAGAAGATCCTTGAGCTTGACTGGTGCGACGAAGATTCCATGAACGGACTTATCATTCACGAGCTGGGACATGTATACCATTCTCAGTACGGAGATCTTTATTCTGAGCCCAAGTCTCAGGTACAGAGGTTTGTTCATCAGCTCTTTACCGAAGGCGTTGCCATGGTCTTCGAGCAGGAAGTATTAGGCGATCACGAATACTTCCATCAGGACAGGGCAGGCTGGAAGAAGTGGTGCGAAGATAATCACGATAGGCTCAAGAAGTCCTTCGCAGAAGATCTTCCCAAGATGACGATAGATGATCAGAGATATTTCGGTGACTGGGTGAACTTTGATGGTCACATCGATACCGGATACTACCTCGGAGTCTCATTCATAAGATACCTTATGCAGGATACATCCTTTGATGAGATCATCTCATACAGTATGGACCGGATCTACGACGAATACAGCAGGTGGATGCAGGAATGAAGGTTATCATCCTTAACGGACCTATGGGAGTAGGTAAGACGACAGTCGGTAATCTTATTGCTGACAGGATCAATGGTACCGCTTATATTGACGGTGACTGGTGCATGGATCTGCATCCTTTCGTAGGTAACAGCGAGACCAGAGCTATGGCTGTCGATAATATCCTTCATATGCTGGGGAACTACAGAGACTGTTCTTCATGCAATATGGCTGTAGTCTCATGGCTTATAGATGACGACAAGGTACTTGAACAACTTATACAGGGAATAAGAGATCTTGATATGGAGACTTCCGTATTTACTCTCGTATGCTCGGAAGAGCAGCTTCGGAAGCAGTGGAAAGAAGATAAGATATGTCCTTGGAGAACGGAAGAGTGGCTGTCCGTAAGCCTCAGATCTCTTGATGATTTCAGAGCAAAAGATAACGTTATAGACACCACCTGCATGGAAACCAAGGAGGTTACAAATCTTATACTAAAGTCGCTCTAACCCTTGCAACACAACGGTTTGAGTGGATACTTTGTTTATCAAACCAACACATTTTTGCCGATCTTTTGCCCCTCCAATCCCCAATACGCCTCATTTTCTTCGTGTAATATCTGACACATGTCAAATTTGATATGAAAAAAAGAAATGCAGTAGGTGTTTATGTTAGAAAGAAAAACGATCCTGACTAATACGGTAACGACTTTGATGTGTATATTTGTATCGATAACGAATATGTACAATCCCGTACTTCAGGAAAATAACATCAGTGAAGAGCCGGAGACTACGGCTTGTTATGAGATCGCAGATATCAGTGATCTTATCCCTTGTAACCATATCCCGGCCACGGAAGTAGAGATCACTCCTATTGATACGGATGTGATGATCTCCAAGGATGCTACACGTATCTATTACAACAGTAAGCTCATCGCTCCCGGGTCGGATACGACTGAAGCTGAAGAAGAAACAGCAGTAGAAGAGGCTGAACCTACTCCAGAAGAGCAGGGACAGATGATAGCTGATATCGCCGAGAGCATGGTAGGCACGCCTTACCAGTATGCGTGTGCCAGCGAACAGGCATGTGATTGTTCAGGTCTTGTTGTGTATTGTTATGCACAGATGGGGATAGACCTGCCTCACTCATCCTATTCACTCTGTAATGTAGGTGAGGAAGTCGCAATAGAAGATATCCGTCCCGGCGATATAATCTGCTGGGATAACCAGGGCGGTTCATGCGGTCATGTAGGTATCTACATCGGTGACGGAATGATGGTAGATGCAAGAGGTGAGAATGAAGGTGTCATATACGGCACCCTTGATCTTCACCCCGTATTAACAGTAAGAAGGATATTTAACTGACCTTACTTTACTTCATTCTCGGAGATGCCCTTGCTGTCGATATCTATGAGGTTTTTTACCGTAGTAGATGCGATATTTGCAAGGGCTTCTCTCGTTAAGAAAGCCTGGTGAGATGTAACGATGACGTTAGGCATCGAGATAAGTCTGCTCAAAGTATCGTCATCTATTATCTTTCCGGACTGATCCTCGTAGAAATATCCTGCTTCCTCTTCGTATACGTCAAGGCATGCTCCGCCGATCTTCCTCTCGCGGATACCAAGGAGAAGGGCCTCAGCATCTATAAGCGCACCCCTCGATGTATTGATGATGACAACGCCTTCCTTGACTCTGTTAATGGTTCCTCTGTTGAACATATGAAGAGTCTCGTCAGTAAGAGGGCAGTGGAAGGATATGATGTCAGCTTCCTTGTAGATCTCTTCAAGAGGCCTGTAGTCGATGCCGGAGCCTTCCGCCGGGAACTTATCGTAAGCTATGACCTTCATGCCGAATCCCTTACAGATATCTATGAATACTCGGCCGATCTTACCTGTTCCTATGACACCCACGGTCTTGCCGTGAAGGTCAAATCCCGTAAGCCCGTTCAATGA
Source organism: Oscillospiraceae bacterium (assembly GCA_900176545.1). Taxonomy (GTDB): domain Bacteria; phylum Bacillota; class Clostridia; order Saccharofermentanales; family Saccharofermentanaceae; genus Saccharofermentans. Next base: position 512,071 of record FWXP01000001.1, on the reverse strand, counting down.
GAAATTGAAGTCACGAGTTCGGATATAGGCTTTATGTATCTTACGGTTCAATGTCTGAAGGAGAGCCATGGCGTGCTCTGCTACGGCATAAGGGGAGTAGGCGGGAACACGCACTACCTTAATGCCCTTGGCGTTAGCATACTTATAGTCCACGTTGTTAAAGCCGGCGCATCTTAAGGCTATGACCTTTACACCGTATTCAGCGATAGTATCTATGACCTTGCGATTAACGTCGTCGTTAACGAATACACAGACGGCATCGCAGTCCTTGGCGAGGATACAGTCATCTTCGCAGATCCTGGTATCGTAGTAGACCGTCTCGATCCCTGCATCCTTGAGCACGGGTTCGAATACTTCTCTGTCGTAGGGCTTAGTGTCAAAAAATGCAAGTCTCATATATGGTCCTCCTGATAATGTTATTCGGGCTTAAATCCTGCCAGCGGATTGGAATCTATGGCCTTCTGAAGCTGCTCATCATCTACATGGGTATATATCTGAGTAGTGGAGACGCTCTGGTGTCCCAATATCTGCTGTAAGTTCCTTATATCTACATGTCCGTACTTATACATAAGGGTCGCGGCGGTATGGCGGAGCTTATGTACGGAATAAACCTTCGTATCAATACCGGCCAGAGCCATTAGCCTCTTTATTGATATTTGTATCATGTCATCCGATATACGTGTGCCTCGCTTGGAGACAAAGAGTGCCTTGTCGTGGGAAGGCTTGATCTTGATATTGGCTCTTGCCTTCATCCAATCTTCGATGGCATCCAGACATGCTTTGTTTAGATAGATGGTACGTTCCTTATTCCCTTTACCTATAACTGTGAGGACCGTATCGTGTATATCGTCTATATCGATACCGCGAAGTTCGCTTAGTCTCATACCGCAGTTAAGGAATAAAGTGAGCATACAGTAGTCTCTCTCGTTAGACTCAGTGGGCGCATCGTATGCCGTCTTGAGAAGATCCGTACTCTGTTCAAGCGTTAAGTACTTAGGATTACGCTTACCTATCTTAGGTGTCTCAAGATCGTAGGCGGGATTGCTGTCTATAAGATGCTTCTTGCTGTGACAATACTTGAAGAAGCTCTTTAAGGATGCTATCCTTCTTGCTCGGGAAGAGTTAGACAGCTGCTTCTCACGATTGAGCCAGATAAGAAATACCAGAAGATCGTCAGTAGATACACGACCTATATCCTTGACGGTTATATCCGTGATATCGATCTCTTCTATGGGAGTGTCCTTAGGGACCTTGCCGTGGTCTCTCTTCCAGAACCTAAAGAAGCATATGATGTCGTATTTATATTCCGTAACCGTAAGCTCTGCACGGCCTAATACCGCCAGCATATAGTTAGAATATTGATCCAATACGGGGAATACTTCAGTCATCTTTATGCCTCTTTGCTAATTTGACTATATTTTAGCATAAGAGACACTTATATTTTTGTAATAATAGGGTTGCCCATAAAAAGTCGTTGTGTTAGTATTGTACACACGAGAAAAACAAATGTCCGTCACAGGAAGACATTGGTGGCGGTTGGAACAGGAGAATTACAATGGAAAAGAAGATCAGAGCCGGTGTTATCGGTGCAACAGGATATGTGGGACAGAGATTCATCTCACTTCTTGAGAACCACCCTTGGTTTGAGTGTGTAGCGGTATGCGCATCTCCCAAGTCTGCCGGTAAGACATATGAAGAGGCTTGTGGCGACAGGTGGAAGATCGATGCACCCATGCCCGAATACGTTAAGAAGATGATAGTATACAGCTCAGACGATATCGAGAACTTCTGCGAGCAGGTTGATTTTACTTTCTGCGCAGTAGACATGAAGAAGGATGAGATCAGAGCTCTTGAGGAGAGGATCGCTAAGACTGAGACACCCGTTGTCTCCAATAACTCCGCTCACAGATGGACTGAGGATGTTCCCATGATCATCCCTGAGATCAATGCAGACCATGCAGAGCTCATCGAGACACAGAGGAAGAGACTCGGAACAAAGAGAGGCTTCATCGCTGTTAAGCCCAACTGTTCCATCCAGAGCTACGTTCCCGCTCTTACTCCTTTCCTTAAGAACGGTATCAAGCAGATCAGCGTTTGCACATATCAGGCTATCTCCGGTGCAGGTAAGACTTTCAAGGACTGGCCTGAGATGGTAGGCAACCTTATCCCTTATATCGGCGGTGAGGAAGAGAAGTCCGAGAAGGAGCCCCTGAAGGTATGGGGTCAGTTCGCAGGTGACCATATCGAGCTTGCTAAGAATCCTGTTATCTCCGCTCAGTGCTACAGAGTAGCAGTTCAGGAAGGTCATACTGCAGCAGTAAGCGTATCCTTCGAGAATAAGCCCTCCATGGAGGACATGATCAAGGCATGGAGAGAGTACGAGGGTGAGGCACAGCGCCTTGAGCTTCCTTCTGCTCCAAAGAAGTTCCTTCAGTATATCGAGGAAGACAACAGACCTCAGCCTGCACTTGATGCATACTATGAGAACGGTATGGGCGTATCTGTAGCAAGACTTAGAGAAGACAACATCTTCGACTATAAGTTCACATGCCTTTCCCACAATACTCTTCGTGGTGCAGCAGGCGGCGGAATGCTCACAGCTGAGCTCCTTGCTAAGAAGGGTTACATCGCTCCCAAGGCATAAGAGAAGAAAATAGTACAAACAAAAACAGTCTCGAGAGATCTCTCGGGACTGTTTCTTTATGCTCGAAATGCTTATCTCTTAAGTTCAGGATGTTCCTTATAGAAAGCGGCTTTGTCTTCGTACATCTTTTCGTCTGCTTCCTTCAGGGCATCGGTTATATCAGAGGAGTCTTTCCTGTAGCAATAGCCAAGCGCGAAAGATACATTGTCGTAGTTCTTCGACAGCTCTCGTACTTTCTCACACTTAGCGGCGATCTCGGATTCAGAAGTGTCGTACAAGATCACCATGAATTCGTCTCCGCCTGCTCTGAAGACCGCATCTCCGATAAAAGCATTCTGGAGTACTATAGCACCATTCTTGAGGAGCAGATCTCCTGCGGCATGGCCTTCGTTATCGTTGACTCTCTTAAGTCCGTTAAGATCTGCAAAGACGAATCCGATATCCTTAACGAGCTTGGCTCCGTCCTTCCGCATGCTGTCGACCTTATTGTTCATCTCGTTCCTGTTAAGGACTCCTGTAAGCATATCCATGGTACTTAATATGTGAAGCTTGCCAAGGAGAAGGTAGTTGGCGATCTCTGAAGCTACAAAGAATACTGTGAGCTCAAGAGTCTCTTTGATCTTGACCGCATTGGATGTATCGAAATTACTTGCCCAGATATATCCCAATATCTCGTCATTGTTCTTAAGAGGGAAGAGCACCACGCTTGACACACCTTCTTTTACCAGTGATGCATACCAGGAGGGATTCTTATCCTTAATGTATTCCATATCCTGAGCATTCTTTACAATAAGGCCGTTACTTCCGCCTATTGTTTCTATCCACGACTCTGTAAGTTCGTAGAAATGCTCATCTGCTATCTCTGTCGTCATGGGAAGAGATGAAGTATCCGATCTGGATTCGCACAGTACGGAACATTTCTTTCTCTGTTCGTCAGTCAGCAGTATTACACAAGCTTCTGCGTTACAGATCTCTCTTATATCGTGAATGATCTCATCCATCGTCTTCATGAAGTCACTTGCGCCGCGAAGCTTGATACAGGTATTAAGTACAGCCGTAGCGGTAGAGGAGGATATATTACTCATCTGCTCGCTGTCAGCTTCCTTGGTAAGTACCTGTGTATATGTACAGTAGTGGATATCACCTTCGCTTCCCAAAGGGAGCATAGTAAGATCGAACCAGAAATCAAATCTCTCGGGATGGACATAAGTGTGCATGGGCTTCTTTAAGACTGCTGCTCTGAAGCAGAAATCCTCGAAGTTCAGATCCTGAGGGAAATAGTTCTGATACAGGCTGTTGGGAACGAACTTATTGGTAAGCATCGCAGGTGCATTCTCGTCTACGACCTCTATGGAATCGATATAGGCTTTGTTACCTGTCACTATCCTTATATCTCCATAGGATTTACCGTCTTTGGATTCTACGGATATGACGCATGTCATGGGGTCTATCTTATTGACGAATTCAGTAAAGTCCATACCAGCCTCCTGAATATAAAAAGAATCTGATAACTTGATTCTAGCACAGCCTAAGTACAGTGATGTAAAGTCTTTATTAATTGTGAGAGGCCAAGTTATCAAAGAAAATGACGTATCTTGAGCCGAAGTATATAATCAAGTTGCAGACAGACGGGATGGAATATAAATGAACTGACACGTAATGAAGGTGAAAGATATGAGTCTTAAAGAAACAAGTAAGTTTATATCACTTATTCTAAGGCATAAACCCGATGCTATAGGTATCAGCCTGGATGAACACGGCTGGGCTAATGTGGATGAATTAATCGCGGGAATATCCAAGACACAGCCTATAGATATGGCTATCCTGGAGCAGATAGTAGCTGAAGATGAGAAGCAGAGATATTCTTTCAATGAGGATAAGACGCTGATCAGAGCTAATCAGGGACATTCTATCCCTGTAGATGTAGAGCTTAAAGAGAAAGAACCTCCCGAGTATCTGTATCACGGTACCGGAGAGAAGTACGTAAACTCGATAGATGCAGAAGGACTGATCCCTAAGTCCCGTTTGTATGTTCATCTGTCATCAGATGAAGAGACGGCAACCAAGGTAGGGCAGAGACACGGAAAGCCGGTCATCTACATAGTAAAGAGTGGTGAGATGTACAGACAGGGGTATAAGTTTTATTGCTCTGTTAACGGTGTATGGCTGACTAAGAGTGTTCCGGTAATCTTCTTGAAGAAGGAATGATTCATGGATAATCTTAAGATACAAACTGTAATGATAGACGGCAATTTGGTTGAGTTAAGAATAGATGCAATATCAGAATATGTTTCTATTCATCAGTCTTGCTATGTTTCAGATAGTGATCTGTCTCTGTTCTCAAAGCGAATAGCTGACTATATCTCTGATCCTAAAAGCGAGTGTTATCTGGAGTTCGGAAAGAAGAGCGGTAATTACACTCCGGCTTTTTCTATGCTCATATTGCCAATGAACAGAAACGGACATGTAATGATCGAAGTGGATTTTGAAATCGACGACAATCCTGATAGGAAGCACCGTTGTTCATTCTATATCAACAGTGAATTGGGGTGTATTGAAGGATTTGGGCGAAGATTAGCTGGTTTGTTAGTTAATGAAATAGGTACGGAATTAGAATTGAACCCTGAAGTGTGATTTAGTCGTTTCGATCATATTTTTCCTATTGTAATATGCAATCAAGTAAGTTATATTAGTTAACGACCAAAGGCGGTTATCCCAAATCGGGGTGACCGCCTTTGTTTTCTGTTTGGATATAGTGTCGAATCGATTTATATTTGAGCGGGAAAACCATTATGTTATAATTTCTAAGGAATAATAACGAGAGGGTATATATGAAGAAGTTCGATCCTACAGTGATCGCTGAGACGCGGTATATTGCGGCTTTTGTAGCCGTTTTGAGCCTTTTGATGGAAGGCGTTTTTCTTGTCCTCGGTAAGTGGGATTATACGGTTCTTCTCGGAAATCTTCTTACAGGTTCTGTCTCTATCCTGAATTTCTTCCTCTTAGGTGTTACCGTTACCAAGGCAATGACCAAGGATGAGAAGGATATGGGTTCTTTTATGAAGCTCTCCAAGACATACAGGTCATTGATGATACTTGCTGTCGCAGGTATCGGTCTCGGCTTTAAGTGCTTTAATGACGTAGCAGTCATATTGCCTTTGTTCTTTCCTCAGGTAGGTATCTATGCTCGCGGATTGAAGCTTCGTAATTCTAATGTTGTAAGTGAAGGCGGTGAGCAGGATGCAGTATAAGAAAGCAGGTACTGAGTTCAAGCTCGTTGACGCTATGCTCGTGATAATGATGATAGTGCCTATAGTGCTCGCTATCCTCATGAAGGTACTCTTTATTCCCGTAGGTGAGGGAATAGAAATCACGGGTGCACATGTATATACAGTGCTTAACATGCCTGTATCGGATCTTCCCATAAGTGAAGCGCAGGTAAATTCCCTTGCGGTACTTATATCGATCCTGTTCCTGTGTCTTTATATGACTCACGGTATCCGTGCTCATGTCTATACCAAGCGTGCAGTCCTTGCAGAGTGGGCAGTAGAGAAGATTGAAGGCCTTGTTAAGGAGAACATGGGTGATTACTTCATGGGATTTGCTCCCTTTATCGGTGCGATCCTCCTTCTGTCAGCATTCTCCAGTCTCTCGAGCTTAGTAGGACTTTTTGCACCTACATCGGATCTTAACGTTGTAGCTGGTTGGGCGATACTTGTATTTATCCTTATCACTTACTATAAGCTCAAGTGTGGTCCATGGTACTATATCAAGGGCTTTATGGAACCTATCCCGCTCATGCTCCCGATGAATATAATCGGTGAGATAGCTACTCCCGTATCAATGACTCTTCGTCATTACGGTAACATCCTGTCGGGTACGGTAATATCCATATTGTTGGCTTCGGCATTACAGGCGGCATCTAATCTGGTGTTCGGTAATCTTCCGGGTATCCTCGGTTCGTTCCCGTTCTTCAGAGTAGGTATCCCCGCCGTTCTTTCCATCTATTTTGACCTGTTCAGCGGATGTCTTCAGGCGTTTATCTTCTCCATGTTGACTATGCTGTACGTAAGCACCTCATTCCCGATGGAGGAATATATGAGGCGCAAATCACTTAAAGAAAAAAACAACTGACATAACGGAGGTAATTATTATGTTAGAGATCGCAATCGGAATCATGTTGTGCGGATGTGCACTTGGCGCAGGTATCGCAATGATCGCAGGTATCGGTCCCGGTATCGGTGAAGGTAATGCCGTTGCCAAGGCATGTGAGGCTATCGGAAGACAGCCTGAGAGCAAGTCAGCTGTAACGAGCACACTGATCATGGGTTGTGCACTTGCAGAGACAACAGGTCTTTATGCACTCGTTATCGCACTCCTTCTGATCCTTCTGGCTCCCGGAAGATTCGTAGACGTACTCATGAACGCTGTCGGCTGATAGGAGAAGAAGATGCAATCGCTTGATATCATTTCAATAAATATCTGGCAGATAGTCGTATCACTCTTAAACCTTGTTATCCTCTTTTTTATCGTTAAGAAGGTTCTCTTTGAGCCGGTTAAGAAGATGATCGCCGAGAGGGAAGCAATGGCTCAGAGCATCATTACCGAGGCTAATGAGACATTGGATCAGGCCAAGGAGCAGAAGACCCTCTATGATACTAAGATCGCTGCTGCACATGACGAGGCTGATGCCATCATCAAGAAGGCGGTGGCAAGAGCTGACCACAGGAGCGATGTCATCATCGAGAATGCTCAGGAGAAGGCTGACGGAATCTTGAGGCAGGCTAAGATAGATGCCGAGCTCGAGCAGAAGAAAGCTGAGGAGGGTATCAGAAGAGAGATCGTCGATCTGTCTTCCGTCCTTACCAAGAAGATGCTCAAGCGTGAGATCAACGAGGCCGATCACAGAGAGATGATCGATGAGTTCCTCCAGGATATTGGTGAGATCTCATGAATGAGATAGGCAGGGAATACGCATCCGCCATCTTCGAGATAGCTCTTGAAGAGGATATAAGGAACGAGATGTATGATTCGCTGGCTCTCGTGAAGCGCGTCTTCAGGAGGGAGCCTACATATATTGATTTCCTCATGTCTCCCGCTATACCTTTCGCAGAGCGTAAAGAGGCTATCGTCCAGAGCTTCGGCGGACAGGTCAATGACCACGTAGTAGGACTTCTTACGGTGCTTACCGCTAAGAATCACATAAGGTATATCTTCGATGTTATAGAAGCATTCCGTGTTCTGTATCGTGAGAGTACCAGAAAGTCCGATGCTTACGTAACGAGCGCCGTAGAGCTTACTGATGAAGAGAAGGTAAAGCTCAAAGAAGCACTTACCCGAAGGTCAGGACATAAGGTCTATATGAGATATAAGGTCGATCCCAAGCTCATGGGAGGTCTTATCGTTGAGATGGACAACTACAGATATGACGGAAGCCTGAAGCATAAACTTAAAGAGATAAAGGAAGTAATGGAACAATGATCCAGAGTGCCGATGTTATCAGCAACATAATAAAGGAACAGATCAAGAACTATAAGTCCAGCGTCGAGATGAGCGAGACGGGAACGGTAGTAGTCGTAGGTGACGGTATCGCAAGCGTTTATGGTCTTCGCGAATGTATGGCAAGTGAGCTCCTTGAATTCGATGACGGAAGTATCGGAATGGCTCAGAACCTCGAGGATGAGACTGTATCCGTAGCTATATTGTCGGATACAAACGATATCCGTGAAGGTACGATAGTTCGAAGGACCGGTAAGGTATTGTCAGTTCCCGTAGGTGAAGCATTCCTGGGACGTGTAGTTGACGCTCTCGGTAATCCAATCGACGGTAAGGGACCTATCATGGCATCCGGCACAAGACCTATCGAGTCTGAAGCTCCCGGAATCCTCGAGAGACAGAGCGTATCCGTTCCCATGCAGACGGGAATCAAGGCTATCGATTCCATGATCCCAATAGGACGCGGTCAGAGAGAGCTTCTTATCGGAGACAGACAGACAGGTAAGACCGAGATCGCGGTAGATACGATAATCAATCAGAAGAACAGCGATGTTCTCTGCATATATGTAGCTATAGGCCAGAAGAATACTTCAGTAGTTCAGCTGGCTCAGGAACTTATGAGAGCAGGCGCTATGGAATATACGATCATCGTATCCGCTTCTGCTTCAGAGAGTGCTCCTCTCCAGTATGTCGCACCTTATTCAGGATGCGCTATGGCTGAGTATTTCAGAGAGCAGGGCAAGGATGTACTTATCATCTACGATGACCTGTCCAAGCACGCTGTAGCTTATAGAGCTATGTCACTTCTTATCAGGAGACCTCCGGGACGTGAGGCTTACCCCGGTGACGTATTCTATCTGCATTCCAGGCTCCTTGAGAGAGCTGCCTGTGTTGCACCCGAATACGGTGGAGGTTCTATCACGGCACTTCCTATCATCGAGACCCAGGCAGGTGACGTATCCGCATATATACCGACTAACGTAATCTCTATTACGGACGGTCAGATATTCCTTGAGACGGAACTTTTCCATGCAGGCATCATGCCCGCTATCAACCCCGGTATCTCCGTTAGCCGAGTCGGTGGTTCTGCACAGCTCAAGGGAATGAAGAAGGTAGCAGGTACATTGAAGCTCCTTTATTCACAGTATAGAGAGCTTCAGTATTTCGCTCAGTTCGGATCGGATCTCGATGCAGATACCAAGGCGCGTCTTGCTCTTGGTGAGCGTATCGTAGAAGTACTTAAGCAGAAGAGGAATTCTCCCGTATCCATGGGATGCCAGGTCGCTATCGTATATGCGGTAATCAACGGATATCTGGATAAGGTACCTGTTGATAAGGTATCTGAATACGAAGCACAGCTCTTCGAACACTTAGAGCAGCATTATCCCGACTTCATCGCAAGGATCGAGGATAACTACTTCGAGAAGGAAGATATAGAGGATCTTAAGAAAGCTTTGCAGGAGATGGATGGTAAGCTCTGATGGGTGCTGATATAAAAGCATTAAAGAATCGAATAAAGAGCGTAGATTCATCGCTTCACTTAACGAAGGCGATGGGACTTGTAGCGTCCTCAAAGATCCGTCGTGCCAATGACGAGATGAGGAGAGGTAAGCAGTACTTCAAGGCCGTAATGAATGTTATGGATGAACTGCGTACTATACCCGAGTGTAAGAGAAGTATCTTCATGAATACTTCCGCGGGGGACAGGACCCGTCTTATCGTTATTGCAGGTGACAGGGGAATGGCAGGAGGATATAACTCTAACATCTTAAAGATGTACAGGGAGTATCCTTCCGCAGAGGTTATCCCCGTCGGCAAGAGAATATGTGACAGGGTAGGATCTGACTTCGTATCTTCCGAGACATATTCTTATGCTGATGCTAAGGCACTTGCCGTTGAGCTCTGCTCAGATTATGTAGAAGGCAAGTTCGACAGGCTTGGGATAATCTCGACCAAGTATGTGAACATGATGGTACAGGAAGCCCGTATCGACTGGGTGCTTCCCCTTGTTCCGTCGGACAGACCTTCATCTTCTTCCATGATATTCGAGCCTGATGCTTCATCTGTCCTTGACAGTGCGATCCCCGAATATGTAGCTGCATTCATAATCGCTACGGTACGTGAGAGCTTTGCATGCGAAGTAGCCGCAAGGCGTATGGCAATGGATTCCGCAGAGAAGAATGCACAGCAGATGATCGAGGATCTGGAGCTTGAATATAACAGTGCAAGACAAAGCATGATAACACAGGAAATAACCGAGATAGTCGCAGGAAGCGGCACAAAAAGGAGACGATAAAATATGAAAGAAAAGAGGATCGGCAGAGTTGCTCAGGTCATGGGACCTGTTGTTGACGTAAGGTTCGAAGAGGGTAATCTTCCAGCTATCGACAACGCTCTCGTGATCAAGAAGGGTGATAAGACACTTACGGTCGAAGTTGCCCAGCATATCGGTGACTCTACCGCAAGATGCATCGCGATGTCTTCTACTGACGGCCTTAAGAGAGGCGTCGAGGCTGAAGACACCAGAAAGCCCATATCAGTTCCGGTAGGTCCTAAGACACTCGGACGTATCTTCAACGTGCTTGGTGATACGGTAGATAAGGGTGAATCACTTGATAGCGTAGAGAGATGGAATATCCACCGTCAGGCTCCCAGCTACGACGAACTGTCCACCTCTACTGAGATCCTTGAGACAGGTATCAAGGTCATCGATCTTCTCTGTCCTTATTCCAAGGGTGGTAAGATCGGTCTTTTCGGCGGTGCCGGAGTAGGTAAGACAGTCCTTATCATGGAGCTCATCAACAATATCGCCAAGGAGCACGGTGGTCTTTCCGTATTCACAGGTGTAGGTGAGCGTACCAGAGAAGGTAATGACCTTTATAACGAGATGAAGCAGTCGGGAGTTCTCAGTAATACCGCCTTGGTATACGGACAGATGAATGAGCCCCCGGGAGCAAGAATGAGAGTAGCGCTTAGTGGACTTACTATGGCTGAGTATTTCAGAGATACGGAAGGTCAGGATGTGCTCCTCTTTATCGATAATATCTTCAGATTTACACAGGCTGGTTCTGAGGTATCAGCGCTTCTCGGCCGTATGCCTTCAGCCGTTGGTTATCAGCCTACTCTCGCTACGGAGATGGGTGCTCTTCAGGAGAGGATCACGTCCACGCGGAAGGGTTCCATCACATCTATCCAGGCCGTATACGTTCCTGCAGATGACTTGACTGACCCTGCGCCTGCAACAACATTCGCGCACCTTGATGCTACAACGGTTCTTTCCAGAAGTATCGCATCTCAGGGTATCTATCCCGCCGTTGACCCTCTTGAGTCTACGAGCCGTATCCTGTCGCCCGATATCTTAGGCGAGGAGCATTACTTCGTTGCCAAGGAGATACAGCGTATCCTTCAGAGATATAACGAGCTCATGGATATCATTGCCATCATGGGTATGGACGAGCTCTCCGATGAAGATAAGGTTCTCGTAGGACGTGCCAGAAAGATCCAGAGATTCCTTTCTCAGCCTTTCCACGTATCCGAGAAGTTCACCGGTATCCCCGGTACATATGTACCTCTCAAGGAGACCATAAGAGGCTTCAAGGAGATAATCGAAGGTAAGCACGACGATCTTCCCGAGTCCGCATTCCTCTTCGTAGGAACTATCGACGAGGCAGTAGCTAAGTCCAAGGAGCAGGAATGAGTACGTATAGTCTTACCATATCAACTCCTGAAGGTAATGTATTTAAAGGTGACGTGACCCGACTCATCGTAAGAGGAGTCGAGGGTGACCTTGCCGTTATGGCAGGTCACGTACCTTTCAGTACCGTCGTTAAGGAAGGCAATTACAGTGTTGCCTTTGAAGACGGCAAGGTAGTAGAAGGACATATCGGCGGCGGATTATTGAATGTCGGAGCCGAGGGAACTACTCTCCTTGCAGGCTCTATCGACTGGTCTGAAAAAAGCTCTGAAAAAAGTTGAAAAACTGCTTGACTTAGTGCTCCAGTATCAGTATACTAATCAAGCGTTTGAGCTAACGCAACTTAGTGTTTAAACGTGGTCCTTTAGCTCAGTTGGTTAGAGCTCCCGGCTCATAACCGGTAGGTCCCGGGTTCGAGTCCCTGAAGGACCACCACTAACACTGAGAATTGACATTCTAATATGGGAGGATTCCCGAGCGGCCAAAGGGAACAGACTGTAAATCTGTCGTCAGTGACTTCGGTGGTTCGAATCCACCTCCTCCCACCAAAGAGTCTTCTAATGAAGGCTCTTTTCTTTTGCCTCAAAATTGATTTGGTCTTCAGCGGCTTTTGGGTATAATAGTTTGGTAGAAATCAATCGGAGTAAGATATGAGTATTGCAGATTTTCTTATAGCAGTCCTTTTTGGAATAGTCGAGGGTATAACAGAGTGGCTTCCTATCAGTTCTACCGGCCACATGATCCTATTTAATGAGTTCTTTAAGCTCAATGTATCTGAAGCTTTCTTCGAGCTTTATCTCGTAGTCATACAGCTTGGTGCCATTATGGCAGTCGTAGTCGTATTCTGGAAGGAGATATGGCCTTTTGGTATAAAGGATAATAAGAAGCCCTGGAAGAAGGAAGGAATTGGCCGATGGGTCATGGCAGATAAGTTCTCCATGTGGTTCAAGATCCTTGTAGCATGTATTCCCGCTGCTATAATCGGTGTCCTCTTTGATGATATCCTTGATAAGCTCTTCTATAACTACATCTGCGTAGCAATATCTCTTATCGTATTCGGCGTTGCGTTTATCCTAGTTGAGAATTATATAAAGGATAAGAAGTTCATCGTTAATAATATCGATCAGATATCTTATCCTGCTGCTCTTATCATCGGTGCTTTTCAGCTCATCGCTGCCATATTCCCCGGTGTATCAAGATCAGGTTCTACTATCGTAGGATCCCTCGGAATCGGTATCAGAAGGGAAGTAGCCGCTAAGTTTACGTTCTTTATGGCAGTGCCAGTAATGCTCGGTGCCAGCCTTCTTAAGGTATTGAAGTACGATGGTGATGTCACAAAGTCAGAGATAGCGATCCTTGCTATCGGAATGATAGTCGCTTTCCTCGTATCCTTCGTTATCATCAGGTGGCTTATGGGCTATATAAAGAAGCACAGCTTCAAGGTATTCGGTTATTACAGGATCGCCCTCGGAATTTTAGTTCTTCTTCTCGGTGCGATCGGAGTTATAGGTAAGTAATGTGACCAAGTTTATAAAGATGCTTCCGATACTTTTGTATCCGTATCTCTATATGATAATCCTTTCTGTAGCACCTCTTGTCGCAGATGCTGCTCCTGAATCGATCTCTTCTAAGATCAATATCTATGATCCCGTTAATGCTCTTATTACGGTCGTTATTGTTCATGTGCTTGTCATCTTATCTCATATATCCTTTATAGTTAATGCCGTAAAGGGGAATTATACAGGTAAAGATCTTGCTTTGTTGACGATGGTCTGCAAACTGGTTCATATACCTGCATTTATCCTTCATTTCCTTTTTGGTACGCTTGGTTTATTTGCAAGTGTATGGGGAATAGTATTTATTGCCTGGGCTATAATTATCGATCTTCTGACGATCTTTCAGACAGGTATAATGAGTATCACTACAGCAGTAAAATGCGGTAAGGAAAAGGTCTTAAGTATATCTTATAGCGCTATATTCTCTGTACTGGGATTTATCTACTGTGTAGATGTCGCGAGTTCGATATATGTCTTTATCAAGACTACAACGGCAAATAAAAAAGGTGTACCTTCATCGTGAAGATACACCTTCTTGTTATTCGGTGTATATGTGATCATCTTTCCTTCATGCTTATATAGTCTTCTCTGTCCTTAACGCACATATAAGCGGGTCTTATGATCTTGCCTGCGTTGGTGAGCTCCTCGATCCTGTGTGCGGACCATCCCGAGATCCTTGCGATGGCAAAGAGGGGAGTGTAGAGCTCTACGGGGAGATTCAGCATCTTATATACGAAGCCGCTGTAGAAGTCGATATTAGCGGATACGCCCTTGTAGATGCGTCGCTCCTTTGTTATGAGTTCGGCTGCGATCCTTTCGATGTTGGAGTAGAGCTTGAACTCATTCTCCTTATGCTTCTCTACGGAGAGGGCTTCGACATATCCCTTGAAGATACGTGCTCTGGGGTCGGAGATGGAATATACGGCATGTCCTAATCCGTATACGACACCTGCGCCGTCGAACGCTTCCTTATGAAGGATCTTCTCAAGATAGGCGGTAAGCTCTTCCTCGTCATCCCATTCTGATACATTCTTCTTGATATCGGCGAACATCTCCATTACCTTGATGTTCGCACCGCCGTGCTTAGGACCCTTAAGGGAACTCATGGCAGCTGCGATAGCGGAATATGTATCAGTACCGGAGCTTGTTACTACGTGAGTAGTGAAGGTGGAGTTGTTACCACCGCCGTGCTCTGCGTGAAGTACGAGGGCAAGATCCAGTATCCTTGCTTCAAGCTCAGAATACTTGTTGTCGGGACGGAGCATATGAAGTATGTTCTGTGCCGTTGATAAAGAGGGAGAAGGCCTGTGGATAAAGAGGCTGCCCTTGTCGTTGTAATACTTCTTCGCGTTGTAGCTATATACGGCGAGCATGGGGAAGATCGATATCAGTTCCAATGACTGACGAAGTACATTGGGGATGGAGATATCGTTCGCATTTACGTCGTATGCATAGAGGTTCAGAAGACCTCTGGTAATGTTGTTCATGATGTCGTTGCTGGGCTTCTTCATGATAACGTCACGAACGAAGTTCTTGGGAAGTATCGTTCTGTAGCCTGCAAGAAGTGACATGAACTCATTGAGCTCGTCTTCAGTAGGAAGCTTTCCGAAGAGAAGAAGGTAGGATGCTTCCTCGAAGCCGTTGAACCTGTTGTCCTGCTCAAAGCCGTTTACTATGTCCTTGACGTTGATGCCTCTGTAGTAGAGCTCACCGTCACAGGGAACTGTCTCTCCGTTGACCTTCTTGGAAGAAACGATCTCAGATATCTCGGTAAGGCCTGTAAGTACGCCCTTTCCGTTGATATCACGAAGCCCGCGCTTTACATCGTACTTTGAATATAATTCCGGATCTATCCTGTTTTCCGTGCAGAGCCTGGCAAGATTGTCTATCTCGGGTGTAACCTTTGAAAACCTGTTGGTATTTGGCATATCTCGTGATCTCCTTTTGTTATGGTGGGTTTCGTATGCCGAATATTATACCATAAACTCCGTGCGGTTTTAACTTGTCTAATGCTGTCAGGACTTGTCGGAAGACGGTTTTGCGGGTGTTGCGGCAGCAAGCTTTTTTGCCTTGCGTTTCTTTATGATCTTAAATGCAGATACACCTATTAAGGCAAGTATTGCCATTACGAAGAGCCTTACGGTCATGTAGGGAAGAGCTCCCGCGAAGTCGACCATAAGATCCTTTGCCCCTTCCTTGACATTCTTCATGGAATCATTGAATTCCTTGGACATCTTAGTCTTTAATGTCTCATCCCTGATCTCTTCTATCTCGACAGGTTCTTCTTCCTTTACTACTTCCTGAAGGTTGATGGTCAAGGTAGCATACTGGACAAGATTATTGATAGTCCTTGCCTGTGATTCGTAATACTCGATCTCATATCTTATATCAGTAAGATATCCTTCGAGCTGAACTATAGTCTCGATATCGTCAGCTTCCTCCAGAAGTGCCATAAGAGAATCCTGCTCTGTTCTAAGTGCGGATAAGTGACTCTCGATATCAACATAATCCAAAGTGACATCTTCTGTTGACTCACTTGCAGACACGACTGTTCCGCTTCCGTCAAGTGATGCCGTCAGAGCATCGAGGTTATCGGCGGGTACTCTTATTACGAATGTGCCTGACTTGTAGTCGTTCTCCGTTCCTGTTCCTGAGATGATCATGTTCTCGAAGTATCCGCCATACTCGGTAACCGATGTCCTTATCTGCTCTGCTACAGAATCGAAGCTCTCGGTGTTCATAGTGATGGATACCGTTCTTATGAGCATATTGCCCGCAGGAATATCGAGATCCTCACCGGGTTCATCATCATAGGAGATAAGTTCACCTTCGTCCCATTCTTCTGCTTCTATAGCTTCGTTAGTCAGAGAATAGTTACCTGTGCCGGTATCTCCGGCTGCATATGCGGCATCTTCAGTTACTTGCTCTCTCCTGACAGCTTCCTTTCGTGTGGTGCCGTTACCTCCTGATGAACAGGAAGCTACAGAGATGACCAGTATGAATGCCAGTAGTGTGCAATAGAGTTTCTTGTTGATGTTCTTCATGGTAGATCCCTCCTTGTACAAATAAAGACGCAGCCTATAAGCGAAGGTTGCGTCTTTATGAGGGGTTTTTTTTGAGATGTATCAGATCAGGAATCCGCCGTTAACTCCGATGATCTGTCCTGTTATGAAAGATGAGCTCTCGGTGGAGAGGTAGTAGACTACGTGTGCTATCTCTGACGGTGTTCCTATCCTTCCGAGTGGGGTCTCGTCCTTAAGGGCTTCCTTGTCCTCATCGGAATATTCCTTCATCATGTCGGTGTCGACGACACCCGGGGATACCGCATTGACCCTGATGTTAGAAGGTCCAAGTTCCTTGGCAAGTGACTTGATGTAGGCATCGACGGCACCTTTGCTGGCGGCATAGAGTGATTCACAGGATGACCCGGTCTGGCCCCACATGGAAGAGATCGCCGTTATAGTTCCTTTTTGATTTCTTACCATCTGAGGTATGACTTCGTGAGTAATAAAGAACAGGCCGCCGTAATTTGTATCCGTGATCTTTCTATAGTTATCGGCGGAAAAGTCCGTTACTAATCCCGTAAGAGCGATACCTGAGCTGTAGACAAGAGAATCGATGCTGCCGTTTGTATCGGTTATCTTACTGACAGTATCTTTTACTTGCTCGGGATCGGATACATCGCACTTGAAAGCCGTGATGTTGCTGGAGCTCTCGATAGGTGTGTTGTTGTAGATCACGCTTACGTTGTCGCCTTTGCTGGCAAACAGCTTAGTGCAGGCAAGACCTATACCTCTTGAGCCTCCGGCTATTAATACGTGCATAACTGTACCTCCTCTGATCGGTAGGTTCAGAATAAATCAGTTGCCGATGTTTGGCAATAAGATTAAAATATGATGGCATACAAAAACAGGAAGAGAATAATCACATGGATAATGAATCAGTTAATAAGGATGAGAACGTAGAAGAGCTCTTTAATGACGATGATCTTCAGAAGGCGCTTGAGACAGTAGAGGCTTCCAAGGCAGTTAAGAAGACAGAGTCTAAGGCTGAAGCCGCAGAAGGTTCGTTCAAGGACTTCCTTACCAAGTTCAAGGCTAAGGCCAAGAAAGATCCCGTTATAGGAATATGCCTTGCCGCATTAGTCCTTTGCATAGTCGGTGCGATACTGTACTTTGTGATACCGGCTTATTATGTAAAGTCATTCGATATGACCGTAGATCAGTTCAGGGAGAGATATTCACAGACATCTCTTTATACATCAGGTCTTGATCAGTTTAACTTTGCTATCCCGCCCGTAGAATACGTAGAGCCTACTACATCCGGAACAGGTATAGCTCTTACGGCTGATCCTTCTCTTTCAAATCCCAATGCAAATGATAATGACAATACGGTCCGTCACGAGAGATACTTCAGTGCGCCCATCAATACTTCGGCTACTAATCTTGCTACCGGTATCGAGGGAAGATGCAGGAGTGTCGACGGTAAGGTAACTGCAGTAAGGGTACTCGTTCAGTATGAGTCCAGCGAGGAGTTCTTTACTTTCCTGAAGGTATACTACGCTACATATCTTCAGACATTTAATCCCGAGCTTTCTGATAATGAAGCTGTTGCTCTTGCGGCCGATATGGTATATGTAGTAAATACCGGTGAATACATGAGGGTCGGCAATATAGCTTTCAGGTCTTATACCTGCACTGAATTCGGCGTTACTTGTATTGCCATGGAGATCGTTCCCGCGGATTCACTTTAATCTTAAAAACAGAGCAAAAAAGAAGAGGTTGTTTAGCAGTAAACAACCTCTTTTTTATGTCTGGCAGGGGAGACACGATTCGAACGCGCAACCGGCGGTTTTGGAGACCGCTGCTCTACCGTTGAGCCACTCCCCTGTGACAACAGAGAGTAGTTTATCCGAGTGTTTGCAACCTGTCAAGTAGAATGTTATCATTGAACACGTCTATTATTTTAAATAAAAGGAGTCTTGTTATGAAGCTCACTGTAATCGGTACCGGAAATATGGGAAAAGCCCTCATGAAGGGATTTATCGCAGGTAATATCTTCGCACCCTCGGAGATCACCGTATATGATGTCATCGAAGCCGCTAGAGAGAATGCTGCTTCTTCATTTGGTGTTAATGCCGCAGGTGATCCTGCAACAGCAGTAAAGGACGCTGATTATGTGCTCATGGCTGTTAAGCCTCAGCATTTCGATAATGCTCTGAAGGACATCGTTCCTTCTCTTAAGGACGGCGCTATCGTTCTCTCTATCGCAGCTGCCGTTACTACTTCAAGGATCGCAGGTATCTTGGATCAGGGCAGGAAGTTCGTAAGGATCATGCCAAATACTCCCGCTCAGGTCGGTGCAGGCGTTAGTGCCGTTTGTCCTATGGGACTTGATGAGGAGGAAACCGCTTTTGTCGTAAAGCTCCTCGAGACATGCGGAGAAGTAGTTCTTTGTGATGAGAAGACGCTTGATGCTATCGGATGTGTATCCGGTACCGGTCCTGCTTACGTTATGCTCTTTATCGAAGCTATGGCAGATGCAGCTGTAGCTCTCGGTATCAAGAGAGACGATGCTCTTAAGATAGCTGCTGCTACCGTTATGGGTTCAGGTAAGCTCTGTCTTGATACTAAGACACATCCCGGTGTCCTCAAGGATCAGGTATGTTCTCCCGGAGGAACTACTATCGCAGGTGTTATGGCTCTTGAAGAGAACGGCCTTCGAAATGCTGTTATAAAGTCTGTTCTCGCTGCTGACGAGAAGACTAAGCAGATGCAGGGCGGTAAGTGATAATGCCTGATAAGAAGCTTACGCCTGTGGTCATATATACTGACGGTGCCTGCTCTGGTAATCCCGGCCCCGGAGGCTGGGGTGCCATTCTTATGGCAGGAGGTAAGAGCAAGGAGCTTTCCGGCGGAGAGGCTCATACCACGAATAACCGTATGGAGCTCATGGCAGTCATCAAGGCTCTTGAGGCTCTGAACAGGCCGTGTCACGCTGATATCTACAGTGACAGCGCTTATGTAGTAAATGCTTTCAATCAGAACTGGATAGCTAATTGGCAGAGGAATAACTGGAGGAACAGCGCTAAGGCGGAAGTTGCCAATGTGGATCTTTGGAAGACACTTCTTAACTTGACTTCTGTTCACGAGGTGGTCTTCCATAAGGTCAAAGGTCACGCAGATAACGAATACAACAACAGGTGTGACCAGCTTGCAGTAATGGAATCATCTAAGTTCCAGAATTAACGGGGAAGGTAATATGTCGGATCAGGATACGAAGAGACTTATCGAAGAGACTTTGAGCTCTGAAGTCGTATTTCACGGAAGAGTATTTGATACAATAGTCAAGAAGGTCAAGCTCTCCGATGGAAGTACATCTACCAGAGAGATCGTAAAGCATAACGGCGGAGCGTGTATACTGCCCGTTGATGATGATCTTAACTGCTATATGGTGAGGCAGTTCAGAAGTCCTTTTGAGAAGATACTCCTCGAAGTTCCGGCAGGAAAGATAGAGCCCGGTGAAGATCCTAAGGTATGTGCTGTCAGGGAGCTTCATGAAGAGACCGGATTCGAAGCGTCAGAGGTTATAGATCTCGGCGACATGGTTTGTTCTCCCGGATACGATTCGGAGATCATATATCTCTATCTTGCAAGAGGTCTTCATTTCATAGGGGAAAAGCCTGATGAGGGAGAGTTTCTCAACTTAGAAAAGATACCTCTTGCAGATCTTGTGAAGATGGCTGACAACGGTCAGATATCTGACAGCAAGACGCAACTTTGTATATATAAGACGGTAAGGAGATTGGGAATTGAGTTCTAATAGAGAAGACACAAAAGAATTAGTCGGATTGGCACTTTTCTTCTGTGCTGTCGTTATAACGCTCCTTTACTATCTTCCCGAGAATATCACGGGATTTCTCGGAGAGTGGATAAGAGGCCTCGGATTCGGACTTATTGGATCTGCTGCCTTCATGATCCCGCTGTTCTTCCTTTATGCCGCTATTGATTTCTTCCTTGAGAAGAGGGAGGGTGTTGCACCCATAAGGATCAGGTCAGTCATCATCTCCATGATATGCGTGGCATCGCTCTTTGCTCTGTTCTCTATGGATTTCGATTACTTTAAGACTCTCTGTGTAGTAGAAGGCGCTGAGGATAAGTTCCGTGCAACCAAGGCTCTGGCTCTTCTTTGGAAGTCTGGCCCCGATGCTTCTCTTATCGTCAAGGATCCTGAGATGAAGCACTGCCTTCCCGGCGGACTTGTAGGCGGTGGTATCGCAGTTGCCATGAATAAGCTCGCAGGTAAGACTATCTCGATACTTGCGATGTTTGTTATGCTCTTATCCCAGATTATCCTTATGTTCCATGTTTCTCTCAAGCAGACTGTTAAGAAGACCGCTCATGCGATCGGAAGGACAGCAACCAAGGCTTATAACAACATGCGAACTCCTTCCCGCCCTCAGCAAAGACCGCCTTACGGCAACCAGCGTCAGATGATGCCTGCCCAGAATGTATACAGGAGACATTCTTCTGTTCCCAATAATGCTAAGTCACCTTTTGTAAATACTCCTACGGAGACATACGGTGTTCCTTTGTTCGATGTCGATTATCAGAACAATAACCGCAACCAGAACTATCGTGATCCTTTCGCTAAGAGGATCCCTGTCGATTCCAAGACAGGATTCATGGATGTATCTGCTAAGGAATTCGGTGCCGATACTTCCGTAGATAACAGCAGGCTTAATTACGAGAACAGACAGGTATCCACAGAAGGTTCGATGGATGCTCCCAAGGCTGAGTTCGACTATAATGCTCTTCCCAAGAACAGGCCGCTTACGCCCAGACATAAAGAAGTAGAGGAGCCCGAGTTCTTGAGACACCCCGATGCTCAGCAGGATTTCTACGATCTTAATAACGGAGTCTATGCCGATCAGCAGCAGGGGACATATGACGAGAACTCGTACCAGAATGAATACTACGAAGATGTTCAGGATGATCTTCCCTTTGAGATCACAGATGATGATCCTTACGATTATTCTCCCGAGAGATCTGTAAGAAAGCCTCATATCTCGATGAAACCTCAGGTTCAGGTCGATACATACGAGCCCCAAGAAACATATAATGAAAGCCCTGCCGTAAATGAGGCTCCTTCTATCAGTATCAATTCCGCTGTCGACGATCAGGAGACAGGCTTTAACACTGAAGGAAGGATCATCAAGACTGCGGAAGCGCCAGCTCCTACAGTTGAGATAACGTCGGGAAGGGTGCCTGCATATAAGGGCAGGAGAAAGGGACCCTATAAGCCCGCTCCCATAAATCTCCTCGCGAAGGAAGAGAAGCAGGTCAATGCGAATAATAACGCCGAGCTTCAGGAGAAAGCTCACGAGCTCGAAGATGCTCTTCAGAGCTTCGGTATCAACGCTAAGGTAGTAAATATCACTCACGGTCCCGCTATCACGAGATTCGAGCTCACTATAGACCGTGGTGTAAAGGTATCAAGGGTATTGTCCCTTCAGGATGATATCGCTCTTGCGATGGCTGCAGTATCCGTTAGGATCGAGGCGCCTATCCCCGGAAAGAGTGCCATAGGTATCGAGATCCCCAATAAGAAGACTTCCGCCGTTCAGCTCAGAGGTCTTCTTGAGACTCGTGAGTTCAAGGCAGGTCCCGGTCTTGAGGTGCCTCTCGGAAAGGACATCCCCGGCCGTCCCATCATGTGTAATATCGCTAAGATGCCTCATCTTCTTATCGCAGGATCCACGGGTTCCGGTAAATCGGTATGTATAAATACAATCCTTACGAGTATCCTCTGCAAGGCTTCTCCCGACGATGTCAGGATGATCCTTATCGACCCTAAGGTAGTTGAGCTTTCTATCTATAACGATATCCCGCACCTTCTTATGCCGGTCGTTACAGATCCTAAGAAGGCTGCAAATGCACTTTCGTGGGCAGTTATCGAGATGGAGAGAAGATATAAGTGCTTTGCAGAGTCAAAGGTAAGAGACCTTAGCGGATATAATAACTTTCTTAAGGCACAGGGAGAACAGCCGCTTCCTCTTATACTTATTGTTATTGATGAGCTTGCAGACCTTATGACCGTTGCCGCCAAGGATGTCGAGGATAAGATCTCGAGACTTGCTGCTATGGCCCGTGCTGCAGGACTTCATCTTCTCATTGCTACACAGCGTCCTTCTGTTGACGTTATCACAGGTGTCATCAAGGCTAATGTTCCTTCCAGGATCGCCTTTGCCGTATCTTCCGGTGTAGACAGCCGTACTATACTTGATTCGGTCGGCGCCGAGAAACTTCTTGGTAAGGGCGATATGCTCTACGCTCCTCTGTCGGCTCCTAAGCCGGTTCGTGGTCAGGGTGCTTTCGTATCTGACGGTGAAGTTGAGAGTATCGTTAAGTTTCTCAAGGATAACTACGGACAGATGTACGATG
This sequence comes from Oscillospiraceae bacterium, assembly GCA_900176545.1. GTDB lineage: Bacteria > Bacillota > Clostridia > Saccharofermentanales > Saccharofermentanaceae > Saccharofermentans. The sequence goes on along the minus strand of FWXP01000001.1, from coordinate 489,238 downwards.
AGGCTATAATGAATGCCGTAAATTCCCAGAATGTCGGCGCTGCACAAAGTACCGGCGGCGGTGACGCAGGCTCCGGTTCTGACGAGGATGATCTTCTCGATCAGGCAGTCAATATCGTCATCGAAGCAGGTAATGCCAGCGTGTCTATACTTCAGAGAAGGCTCGGCGTAGGTTATCCGAGAGCAGCACGTCTTATCGATGTTCTTGAGCAGAAGCATATCATCGGACCATTCGAAGGCAGCAAGCCCAGAAAGGTATTGGTCACAAAGACCGATTGGCTGGAGATGCAGTCTAAGGGAGATTCCTGATGGTATTTGATGATGTGTACAACAAGGCATCTGATCTTGTACAGGCATTAAAGGAGACCGGTAATACTATTGCATTTGCTGAAAGCCTTACGGGGGGAATGATATCATCAAGGCTCGTAGATGTTCCGGGAGCATCGGATGTTCTTCTTGGAAGCGTAGTCTCTTACACTAATGATATCAAGATCAATGTCTTGGGAGTTGATAAAGAGACTATCGACAGTTTCACTGAGGTTTCAGGAGAATGTGCAGCAGAGATGGCTTCCGGAGTCAAGGCTCTTACCGGAGCTGATATCGCTTTTTCAGCTACCGGATACGCCGGTGACTACGAAGACCATCCGGAAGAAAATCAGAATGGCACTGTATGGTTCGGATTTGCATATAAAGACGGTACAAGATCTTATCTTCAGCACTTTGATGGTAAGAGGGATGAAGTAAGGCTTCAGGCTGTCGCATTTGTCTACGATACGGTCCTGTCCTACTTAAGGTCCTGACCTGCCGCATTATTGCGTCAAAATACGTCTCGACATAGTGATACTATCGATACGTTTGAAATAGAGGAGAGTTATGAGTAATAAGTCAGTCACAAGATCCAAGCGCACCACGAGCATGACCGTTGCCACGGCGCTCATGATGATCGGATTCATGTTTTCAAAATGTTCCGGATTCTTAAGGGATATCTTTGTATCGGCGCGCTTTGATGATGTGTACAGGGACAGCTTTACTCTCGCTTTCACTATTCCTGATATAGTATTCGATCTTCTTGTAGGCGGTGCTATCCAGTCCGCCATAACTCCTACTCTCGCATCAGCAATCGCAAGAGGTGAGGAAGAGAAGGGATGGAGAGCGGTCAATATCTTTATCTCCGTATTCTCTGTTATAGTTATCACGGTTTGTGCTCTAGGTGTTATATTCGCAGAGCCAATGTTCATGATATTCAAGTCAGAGGAGAAAGGAACTGAGGTAGCGCATCTTGCTGCCATGGCTTCCAAGTGGCTTTTTCCACAAGTTTTCTTCATGATGCTCGCGGCATTATCTATAGGAATATTAAACAGTCACAAGAGATTCGGTTCTACTGCCTTCGGTCCTACGGTCTATAACATCTGCGTACTGGGTTCTATCCTGTTGTTCGCCGGTAATTCCGAGAATAAGCTCATGATGACTACCGCAGGTATCATGAGCGCGGCTCTTATCTATTTCCTGTTCCAGCTGCTGTGCGGCTTCGATATCCTCAAGAACTTCAGGTTCAGGTTCGAACCTAAGGATAAAGAGTTCCACATGCTGGTAAGGAAGGCGTTGCCTATCCTTATCTCAGCATCGGTTGTCAGGATCAATATGGCTATCCTTAATATATTTGCAGAGCAGTTCCCCGAGCATGTAACGTTCCTTCTGCGAAATGCTTCTACCGTATGGCAGCTTCCTTACGGTATATTTGCCGTTGCCATAGGAAGCGTAATGCTTCCTTCGTATGCATCGCTCTACGGCGAGAAGAAGTTCACCGAGTGTTCTGAACTTCTTGCGTCAAGGCTCAAGAGCGCATTGTTCCTTACGATACCGTCAGCTGCGTTCATGTTCATCATGAATGCTGATGTCATCAAGGCAGTATTCCAGTGGCCTACCAATCACTATACCGATTCTGATGCCGAGAAAGCCGGTCTCTTCCTTATAGGATATGCAGGTGCGATCGTCACGCATTCGATGGTATATATCTTCAATCAGGCTTTCTATGCCATGGGTAGGACAAAGGTACCTCTTGTAGCAGGAAGCATCTGTCTTATCAGTAATCCTCTGATGTGCGGATTCTTTATAAGCAGGGGACTCGGACTTCTCTCTCTTACTATCGCTTATACGTTAACAAGCTGCATACAGCTCGCAGTATTAATAGTTATATATGAAAAGGATAAGAGGATATCTCTTCACGGCTTGCTCCCGTTCTTTGTAAAGGCAGGCGCATGTACTCTCATAATGTCTATCGTTCTGTTCCTGATCCATGAAGCTTTGCCCGGCGCAGGAGGAAAGATGATACAGCTTATAAAGATCTCTGTTAAAGGATTAGCATGTTTGTTCGTTTATTTTGGATGCGCTGCGCTCTTTAAGATGCCGGAAGCAACAGAATGGATCACTAAGTTCAAGAGTAAATTGCTTAGAAAGTCCCATTAATATCCCTTTGCCGGGAGTTGCCGAAAATTTTGTTTGATTTTTCTTGCAAATCCATTGACTTATGGATAGCCTATGGATACAATCATCTTATAAAAGTTAGAACAAACGTTCACAGATGCGGAGGATGTATTTAAATGGCTAAGAAAAATTCTTCTAAGGGCAGTGTACAGCAGGTACCGATCGCTGATCAGGACGAGCGTAAGAAGGCCCTTGAAGCTGCTATGGCCCAGATTGAGAAGCAGTTCGGTAAAGGTTCTGTTATGAGAATGGGCGATCAGGAAGTAGTAGATATTGAGACGATCCCTACAGGTGCACTTACACTTGATATAGCACTCGGAGTCGGTGGTCTTCCTCGCGGAAGGATCATCGAGATCTACGGACCAGAGTCTTCAGGTAAGACGACTGTTGCTCTTCACTGTGTAGCTGAAGCACAGAAGATGGGCGGTACATGTGCATTTATCGATGCTGAGCATGCACTTGATGCTGTATATGCTAATAAGATCGGTGTAGACGTAGATAATCTTCTCCTTGCTCAGCCTGATACAGGTGAGCAGGCACTCGAGATCACTGAGACTCTCGTTCGAAGCGGCGGTATCGATGTTATCGTTATCGACTCGGTAGCTGCACTTGTTCCCAAGGCTGAGATCGAAGGTGAGATGGGTGATTCACATGTTGGTCTTCAGGCAAGACTCATGTCACAGGCTCTTCGTAAGCTCACAGGTATCATCGCTAAGTCCGGTACGGTATGTATCTTCATCAATCAGCTTCGTGAGAAGGTAGGTATCATGTTCGGTAATCCCGAGACAACTACCGGTGGTCGAGCTTTGAAGTTCTATTCATCCGTTAGACTTGATGTAAGAAAGACTGAGACACTTCGTAACGGTACTGACGTAGTCGGTAACCATGTACGTGTAAAGGTTGTTAAGAATAAGGTTGCTCCTCCGTTTAAGGAAGCAGAGTTCGATATCATGTATGGTCAGGGTATCTCCAAGGAGAGCTGTATCATAGACCTCGCAGTAGAGAACAACATCATCGAAAAGAGTGGTTCCTGGTTCGCATATAAGGGCCAGAAGATCGGTCAGGGTAAGGATAATGCAAGACAGTATCTCCTTGATAATACGGATGTTAGAGATGAGATCGAGCAGCTTGTAAGAGATTCTTATAAGCCTGCCGACCCTTCGGATGAGGTCATTGATGACGGTGCGGATCTCGATGAAGAGTTCGCCGAGGATGATGATATCTTAGGGATCGACATGTAATGGATCCTTATAGCATATCCGATGCAGTCTCTGCAGGTATCAGACATATTGGTATAGCAGTATATTCCTCCGGTAAGGTGTATGAATTTCTGGTCCGTAAAGGATTTGATACTGATACTGCCCGTGCCGCTGTCGCTCAGCTCGTTGAGCGCGAATATATAGACGATGTCAGAGCAGGCCGTAAGGTCCTGACTTCAAGGGTAGGAAAGAAGCAGGAGAGCCGGGCGATGCTCGTGCAGAGACTTAAAGCATCCGGTGTTTCACGCGACTGTTTATCGGAGCTTCTCGAGGAGTGTCCTGATGACAGAAATAGTTGCGAAGAACTAATAAGATCATATTATCCTGATATATTGGGAACTGTATGTTCTGAAGAAGAATTGAATGATATAATCTCAATTGCTTCCAGGAGAGGGTTTTCACCCGAACTGGCGATGTCTGTAATAAGAAAACTAATAAATGAACAATCCACATAACCCGCGTGGTCATTTATTTGTTTAGATTATGGATAATGAAGAGGCCGTCTGTCAGGCGGTCTTTTCTTATCTTTATTTGTGGTAATATATCTCCTATGGAAAGAAATACTATCAAAGTAACTATGGTTGCTCTCGGTTGTTCTAAGAATCTCGTAGACGCCGAATGCATGGTGAAGCGTATCAAGGATCACGGATATACCGTTGTCAAGGATATGTCTGAAGCCGATGTCGCCGTAATCAATACTTGCGGATTTATCGAGTCAGCCAAGTCTGAGGCAATCAGGGCTATCCTTGATGCAGCAGACTATAAGAGCGATGGTGAGAAGCATGGTAGGCTGTCTCATATAATCGTGTCCGGATGTCTTCCTCAGAGATATTCAGGTGATATCCTTACTGAGCTTCCTGAAGTCGACATCGTTCTCGGAACAGCTCACTATAAGGACATATGTGAAGCCATAGACTCGTTGTATGAAGTTGAGGATTATAAGAAAGCTTATGTAGATGATATAGGCGGTCTTGAGCATATGACGGATGACAGGGAGATATCTACGAGCGGTTATGCCTGGCTCAAGATAGGTGAGGGATGCGTACATAAGTGTGCATTCTGCGCTATACCCTTGATCAGAGGTAAGTTCATGTCACGACCTATGGATGATATCCTTCGTGATGCTAAGAATATCGCGTCTAAGGGTATCAAGGAGATAATTCTTGCTGCTCAGGATACGACGAATTACGGTATCGAGCTTTATAAGAGAAGAGCTCTCCCGGAACTCTTACATAAGCTCTCGCAGATCGACGGTATCGAAGTGATACGTGTTATGTACGGATATATGGATGGTATCAATGACGAGCTCATAGATGAGATAGCATCTAACCCTAAGGTTGCTAACTATCTTGATATTCCGATCCAGCACGGTGATGATGATATCCTCAAGGCGATGCTCCGTCACGATACATCAGCTGTTATTACCGAAAGACTTGAGAGATTAAGGGAGAAGATCCCGGGGCTCATCGTCAGGACTACTGTTATGGTTGGATTCCCCGGAGAGACAGAAGAGTCTTTCTCCAATCTTGTCTCTAACCTCAAGAAATGGAAGTTTGACAGGCTCGGATGCTTTATCTTCTCGCCCGAAGAAGGTACTAAGGCTTACGATATGCCGGATCAGATACCTGAGGAAATCAAGAAATCGCGTTACGATATAGTCTATAAGACTCAACAGGAGATCTCTCTTCAGAGCAATACCTCCAGGATAGGTTCTGAAGTGATGGTCACTATTGATTCTATAGCCGAAGATGGTATATTTTATGTCGGACGAAGCTACGGAGAAGCACCGGAGATCGATCCGATAATATATGTTGCCAATGCTTCAGAGGAAGAATTGAAGGTCGGCAGCAGATATAAAGTCAAGATACTTGAAGCTTCAGAATATGATATGACAGGAGTTACTATATGAATCTACCTAATAAATTGTCAATCTTGAGGATAATCCTCATTCCCGTAACTATGCTCTTTATGCTGCCTATCAGCATCTACGGTTTTGAACCCCAGGGTTGGAATGCTTTTATTGCCGCTCACGGTATGCTCATTGCCGCGATCGTATTTATCATCGCATCGCTTACTGATATGGCAGACGGTAAGATCGCCAGGAAGTACAACCTTATCACCAATCTCGGAAAGTTCCTTGATTCACTTGCTGACAAGATGCTCGTTATTGCTATCCTTATAGCTTTTGTAGAGCTTCATCGTGTTTCCGCATGGCTTCTTGCCATCATCATTCTTCGTGAGTTCATGGTAACAGGTATCAGGATGCTTGCAGCCGAGAAGGGCGTTGTAATGGCAGCCAAGATGATAGGTAAGATCAAGACCACTACTCAGATGATCGCTATCATCTATCTTATGTTCGAACCCACATTCCTTAAGATAGGCGGTTTCTCTTATGATTATGCCGATTACCCTGTAAATGCCATCACGATCATAGGTGACGTATTGTTCCTTATCTGCGTGATCATGACCATTATCTCAGGTATGGATTATCTTCTGAAGAACCTCAGTTACTTCAAGAATGCTGACTGATATAGTTTTTCTTAAAATATCTATTGACAATTCAAGTTCGTTACATTAAAAGTATTGATAGATTGTATGACAATCATACGGAGGTATTAAATTATGACAAATGAAGAATTATTCGAGAGCATTAAGTCTATGATCGTAGATCAGCTTGGTGTTGAAGAGGATAAGATCACAATGGATTCATCTTTCGTAGATGATTTGAACGCAGATTCTCTTGACATGGTTGAGCTCGTTATGGCTATGGAGCAGGAGTTCGACGTTTCCATCCCCGACGAAGTTGCTGAGAAGGTTGGCACAGTTGGTGATGCAGTTGAGTACATCAAGAGCCTTGCAGAATAATTAACATGTAATTTGAAGTAAAGGCTGGATGCCAATGGCATTCAGCCTTTCTTTATATAAAAAGGTGAGTTATGAAGGATTTAAGTACAGGTGAGTTCGAGATGGCTCTCGGATACTCATTCAAGAACAGGGATCTTCTGACACTTGCATTTACACACACCACCTATGTTTTTGAACACAATATGGGTCATTACCGTTCAAATCAGAGGCTCGAATATATAGGTGATGCTGTGATGGATCTTGTGATCGGTCAGAAGCTCTATGAATTAAAGCCCGAGGCAGATGAAGGCTATCTGTCCAAGACCAGGAGCATAATCGTATGTGAGAGGTCTTTTGCTGCTGTAGCCAGAAAACTTGACATGGGAAGTTATCTTCTCTTAGGTAAAGGTGAGGCACAGACCGGCGGTACCGAGAAGGATTCCACATTGGCAGATGCATTCGAGTCTATTATCGCTGCAGTTTATTTTGACGGCGGTTTCGCCGAAGCAGAAAGAGTCGTACTTACTACTCTAGATCAGACGATAAAGGATGCTGTTGACGGTAAGATCTTCCTTGATTATAAGAGCAGACTTCTTGAGATCGCTCAGATGAAGAATAAACAGCATAAGATCGAATTCGTTCTCGTAGGCGAGTCGGGTCCTGCTCATCTTCGTGAGTTTGAGGTTGAAGTCTATGCCGACGATAATTTCCTTGCAAGGGCTAAGGGTCACAGCAAGAAAGAGGCCGAGCAGCGTGCCGCAGAGGCTTCTATAAGCGTCTATCAGGAGATGTACGGCTGATAAAGGCTCTTCTTTGTGATATAATTAATCGCTAATCTTTTAGAAAGAACTAAGGTCTTAATGTATTTAAAGAAGCTGGAGATCCAGGGATTCAAGTCATTCCCGGAATACACTCTGATCGAGTTCGATCAGGGTATGACCGCTGTCGTCGGTCCTAACGGAAGCGGAAAGTCCAATGTTACCGATGCCATCAGATGGGTATTGGGTGAACAGAGTGTCAAGACTCTCCGTGGCGGTAAGATGGAAGATGTCATCTTCAACGGCACGCAGTCCAGGAAGGCTATGAATTATGCCGAAGTTTCCCTGACTTTCGATAATACGGACCATTTCCTTGATTATGAGTACGGAGAGATCCAGATAACCAGAAGGCTCTATCGCTCAGGCGAGAGTGAATATCAGATCAATCATGTAAACTGCAGGCTCAAGGATATAGTAGGTCTCTTTCTTGATACCGGTCTTGGTAAGGACGGTTATTCCATCGTTGGTCAGGGTCGAGTTGACGAGATCCTTTCCACTAAGTCCGAAGACAGAAGAAGGGTCATCGAGGAAGCTTCCGGTATCGTTAAGTTCAAGGTAAGGAAGGAAGAAGCTGAGAGAAAGCTCAATTCTACTGAGCAGAACCTTGTTCGTATCGATGATATCCTTAATGAGCTATCTGAACGTATCGGTCCGCTTAAGGAACAGTCCGAGAAAGCTATCTCATACCATAAGGCATATGAATCATTGAAGGAAAATGACATCGCACTTCTCGTAAGAAGGATCGACGATGCCAATAATGCCATGGGTGATTCCGGTTCCGTCAAGGAGAAGCTGGAAGCTGAGATAAAGGAACAGGAAGACCGCTACATCGAGTTCAGGGAGAATAACTCGGAGCTTACAAGAAGGTCCGAGGAACTGGACGATAAGATCGAGGATAAGAGACAGGAACTTTCAGACGTCACTGAAGAGATGCATGATACCGTAAGTGACATCAAGATAAATGAAGAGAGATTAAGACAGCTTAATGACAGCATCCTTAACTCTGATAATGAGGAGAAGGAACTGGGTGATGAGATCGAGAGGCTCAAGAATGACTATGCCGACAGGATCTCCAAGGCTGATGCGCTCTTGGAACAGGCAAATTCCGAGAAGAAGAGTACTGAAGAGATAATCTCTCAAAGAGACGAACTCCTTGAAGAATTCAGGAATTCCGAGAAGAGCAATGACAGCATAAAGAAGAATATCGAGAATAAGACTAATGAGCTTCTTGATACAAAGGAGAAGATGACTTCCGCTTCGGCACAGATAGCTGCCATGGAAGACAGGCTTCGTGAATTGACGAGCAACAGGCAGGTGTCCGCGAGCCTCAAGGCTGAGATGGAGACCAAGCTCAAGGAAGCTGACGCTGCTTGGCATGACATGATGGAAAAGGAAGGCGAAGTTACTTCCGATATGACATCAAGAGAAGAGAGACTCAAGGAATTGTCGGCAGAAGAGAGCAAGCTCTTGGCTGATTACGAGAAGGATAACAGGGCTTTTGTAAGCGATAAGGCAAGACTTAAGCTCTTACAGGACTTAGAGTCCCGTAAGGAGGGTTATCAGGAGTCCGTAAGAAGGCTCTTCAACGAAGTCGGTGAGCACAGTCACGGTATCGTAGGCGTTATAGGTGATCTTATCTCAACAAAGAAGGAATACGAGACAGCTATCGAGATTGCACTTGCTTCCGCTATCCATAACGTAGTAACTAAGACGGAGAAGAATGCTGCTGACCTTATCGACGTATTGAAGACCAAAAGGCTCGGACGTGTTACTTTCCTTCCAATAGAGAATATCAAACCCAGGAGCATCGACCGTAATGTGGTCGCAGGATGCTCCAGAAAGCACGGGTATATCGGAGTAGCTTCCGATCTTGTTGAGAATCCCCGTGAGATCGACGATATCGTATCCAATCTCTTAGGTAAGATCCTTATCTGCGAGACTATGGAGGATGCCAGGGGAATCGCCAGAGAGGCTTCACACTCCGTAAAGGTCATAACGCTCGAGGGAGACTGCATCAACGCAGGCGGTTCCCTTACCGGTGGTTCCGTAAGAAGAGATTCCGCGGGTATCCTCGGAAGAGCCAGGGAGATAGAAGATCTTAAGGATAAGCTCGTTAAGACAGAACAGAGGCTTTCCGTATCCGAAGCAAAGAGACAGGAACTCGACGAGAAGACCGGCGATATCAAGCGTGAGGTAGAGCAGCTCGGTGAGCAGCTTAAGTATTTCGCCATGGAAAGAGTCAAGGCGGAATCCGAGTACAGGAACGTTGCTTCCAGGCTTGAAGAGCTCGAGAGCGGTATCGTTGATTCCGAGAAGCTCATCCACGATATCTCTGCTGATAAGCTCAAGCTTCAGGATGACCTTGAAGAACTCGGCCAGATCGTCAAGGAGACTGAGGGTGAGCTTTCCGATTACAGAGAAGATATCGTCAGGAGCGACAATAAGAATAAGGAATTCAACGCTAAGCTCGATGAACTTCGTGAGAAGATAAGCAAGGGTAATACGGAATCCGAGAGGATCCTTGCCGAGCGTAACGGTGTATTGAACCTTGCTGCACATATAAAGGAAGAACTCTCTAAGGCGCAGCAGGAACTTTCCGAACTTGCTTCAGACAGGGAGAAGGACGTGGCCGATTCCGAGGCCTTGAAGAAGACTATCGAGGATCAGAAGGCTTCTTCAGAGAAGATGAAGACCGTTTATGAATCAATGAGCGAAGAGATAAGAAAGCTCAACGAGGAGAAGGCTCAGATCGAGAAGGAAAGGTCCGGCTTCGTGGCCAAGCTTACTGAGATCAACGACGGGATCAACCTTCTTCGTGATAAGTACAATTCACTTGTATCCAAGTACGAGAAGTATATTACTGATATCGATTTCTCCAAGAACAGGCTCTGGGAGGACTATGAGACAACATACGATAACGTTGTCGGTAAGTATCCGCCAGTCGAGAATATCAATGAGACCGTCAAGCTCATATCTTCTCTCAAGGGTAAGATAAAGGCACTTGGTCCCGTCAATATGAACTCCATAGAGGAGTACAAGGAGATAAGCGAGCGATATGAGTTCATGATGAGTCAGCGAAATGATATCGTTGAAGCTAAGACCAACCTTGAGAAGGTAATAGCAGAACTCATAGAGGAGATGAAGACTCAGTTCATAGATCAGTTCACTACTATAAACGAGAACTTCAAGACGGTATTTACCGACCTCTTTAACGGAGGTTCCGCAGAGATAGTTCTTGAGAACGAAGAGGATGTCCTTAACTGTGGTATCGAGATAAAGGCTCAGCCTCCCGGAAAGAAGCTTCAGAGCCTGACTCTACTGTCAGGTGGTGAGAGATGTCTTACGGCTATCGCACTGCTCTTTGCTATACTGCAGCTGCGGCCGTCGCCTTTCGTTATCCTGGATGAGGTCGAGGCTGCTCTCGATGACGTTAATGTCAGCAGGTTTACCGACTTCGTAAGAAGATACTGCGTCAGGTCTCAGTTCATCCTCGTTACCCACAGAAAGGGTACGATGGAAGCCTGCGACAGGATGTACGGCGTTACGATGCAGGAGAGAGGTATCTCCAAGATACTTTCCATGAGAATACAATAAGGGAGAATATAAATGGGAATATTTGACGCATTTAAGAAAGGTCTTCAGAAGACGAGGGATTTCTGGAGTGCCGAGTGGACCAAGACGGTTGCATCTCACGGCAAGTTCGACGATGAGATGCTGGATGACTTCGAAGAGATCATGGTCAGAGCCGACTGCGGTGTTGCCGCAAGTGAGGAGATAATCGACGGTATAAAGGAATATATCAAGAAGACCGGCGACGATTCTCATGAGGGCGTAATGGCTGAAGTCAAGAGGCTCATGCTGGAGATCCTTCGTGAGAAGACTGTTATTGATATCGTTCCCGGAAAGCTCAATATAATCCTTATGGTAGGTGTTAACGGAACAGGTAAGACGACTACCGCGGGTAAGCTCGCATCCAGATATAAGGCTGAGGGCAAGAAGGTCATAATGGCTGCTGCAGATACCTTCAGAGCAGCTGCCGTAGAACAGCTTAAAGCCTGGGGTGAGAGAACTTCAACTGCTGTCATCTCACATGCGGAAGGCTCAGATCCCGCTTCTGTCGTATACGATGCCATCAAGGCTGCACAGGCAAGAGGTTCCGATATCCTTATCGTTGATACGGCAGGAAGGCTTCACAATAAGAAGAATCTTATGGAGGAGCTCTCTAAGATAAACAGGATCATCGCAAGAGAGGCAGCAGATGCTAATGTTAAATCGCTTCTTATAATCGATGCTACTACAGGCCAGAATGCCGTGCTTCAGACAGAGGCATTTTCCGAGGCGGTGGATCTTGACTATGTAGGTATCACCAAGCTCGACGGAAGTGCGAAGGGCGGAGTTGCAATATCTGTTGCATATACCGCTAAGGTTCCCATCGTTCTTGCAGGTCTCGGAGAAGGAGTAGGCGATCTTATGGACTTTGATCCCGAAGCCTTCGTAGATTCCCTGCTTGCAAAGGAATGAGGCTTGTGTTATCATCTCAAAGTTGCCGTGACACAGAGATTGGATCGTCCGACCGTTTCTTTGTCACCGGATTATATTTATTTTAATAGGAGGACATGACAATGGCAGCAATCAACAAGGCTGAGATCATCAAGGAATACGCTCTTAAGGAAGGCGACACAGGATCCCCTGAGGTTCAGATCGCTATCCTTACAGCAAGGATCAACCACCTCACAGAACACCTTAAGACTCATAAGGGTGACCACCACTCCAGAAGAGGTCTTCTCATGATGGTTGGTAAGAGAAGAGGTCTCCTTGACTATCTTGCACAGGTAGATATCGAGAGATACAGATCTATCATCGCTAAGCTCGGTATCAGAAAGTAATCTGACATTAATTGAAGCTTATAAGGACTGTCCTGACGGGCAGTCCTTTTTTATGCTCTTCTTAAGTTGTATAATACCTGTGACAAAAGAACAGGAGAGTTTTCCATGAAAGACGGATTTATAAGAGTTGCATCAGCTACACCTAAGACAAGGGTCACGGATATCGAATATAACCGCGATCAGATAATAAGGCTCATAAAGGATGCTGCATCGTCAGATTGCTCTCTTATTGTATTTCCGGAACTTTCCATAACGGGTTATACGTGCGGTGATCTCTTTCATCAGAGTACGTTTACAGATGCGGCTTACGAGGCTCTTCTTAAGATCACGGAAGATACAGCTGATCTTGAGATCGTTGCTGTAGTAGGACTCCCTTATAAGATGGCCGGAAAGCTCTACAATGTCGGAGCGGTCATCTCCAAGGGCAATATCTTAGGACTTGTTCCCAAGAGGTTCATCCCTAATTATTCCGAGTTCTATGAACTTCGTCATTTTACCCCTTTTGAGGGAATAACAGAGACTGCTGACGGCATTTTGTTCGGCAATATCATATTCGAGAATGAGACTTATCATGATTTCTCCTTCGCTGTCGAGATCTGTGAGGACCTCTGGGTCCCTGCACCTCCGTCAGTCAACTATGCCGTTAACGGTGCCATGATCATGTGTAACCTGTCGGCTTCCGACGAAGTCATAGGTAAGAGCGAGTACAGGAGAAGGCTCGTATCCATGAACAGCGCAAGAACGCTTGGTGCATATATTTACAGCGACTGCGGATTCGGTGAGTCGACTCAGGATATGGTCTTTGCAGGTCATGACCTTATCTGTGAGAACGGAACGATCCTTGCGGAGAACGTAAAGTTCGGAGATAAGGAAGTAATATATGCTGATATCGACTTGAAGAGACTCTTACATGAGAGGCAGAGAGCCAACACATTTGAGGAAGATGACAGTATCTCTAGGGTCATATTCGATACTGATCCCAAGGCTGATCTCGCCCTTCAGAGGGATTTCCCCAGAACGCCTTTCGTACCTCGTATGAAGGGAGATCTTGAGAGAAGATGCGAAGAGATCATAACGATGCAGGCTATGGGTCTTGCTACAAGACTTCATCACATCAATGGTAAGACAGCTGTAGTAGGTCTTTCCGGAGGACTTGATTCTACGCTCGCTCTTATAGTAGCCGTGCATGCATTTGACAGATTAGGTCTTGATCGCAAGGGAATAATCGCGGTTACGATGCCTTGCTTCGGAACTACAGCCAGGACGAAGAATAATTCCGTAGAACTTGCCAATGCATATGGTGTTACATTGAAGGAAGTAAACATCAAGGATGCCGTAAATATACACTTCAGGGACATAGAACATGACCCGGAAGTACATGACGTTACTTACGAGAACTCTCAGGCCAGGGAGAGAACTCAGGTCATCATGGATATCGCGAACCAGGCGGGAGGTATCGTTATCGGTACAGGAGACCTGTCGGAGCTCGCTCTGGGCTGGGCTACGTATAACGGTGATCATATGTCCATGTACGGAGTCAACTGCTCCATCCCCAAGACCCTTGTCAGATATCTCGTATCCTACGAGTCAGAGAGGACAGCATCTGTCGATGAGAACCTTTCCAAGGTCTTAAAGGATGTCGTAGATACTCCCGTATCTCCCGAATTATTGCCTCCCACAGAGGATGGCACCATCTCCCAGAAGACTGAAGACCTGGTAGGACCTTACGAGCTCCATGATTTCTTCATGTATTATTTCCTGAGATTCGCATTTGCTCCTTCCAAGATATACAGGATCGCAAAGATCGCATTTGACGGTGTATATGATCCCGTGACTATCTATAAGTGGGAAGAGGTATTCATCAAGAGATTCTTTATGCAGCAGTTCAAGAGGTCATGCCTTCCTGACGGACCTAAGGTAGGTACTGTCACATTGTCCCCCAGGGGTGACTGGAGAATGCCTTCAGATGCTACATCCAAGGTTTGGCTCGAAGATCTCAGGAAGGTTAAGGAGTCGTAATATCCCCCTTTTTAAAACTAGGCAATTCTGTAAGACTTGATAACTTTGTCTGTTGAATAGTTTGACAATCAAAGTAATAGTGTTAACATATAATCAAATCAATTTCAGGATGGTTCGATCATATGGACGCAAAATGGTCAGAAAGTATTGAAAAGCTTACAAGCTACAAGGATTCTATCCTTGAGGCAGGCGGTGAAGCCAGAGTTGAGAAGCAGCATTCTCAAGGCAAGCTCACTGCAAGAGAGAGAATGGAAGCTCTCTTTGATGATGATACATTTGTTGAGATAGATGACATGGTCACATCTTCCGCTGTCGACTTCGGTATGGATAAGAAGCGTAAGATGGGTGACGGTGTTATCACAGGATACGGTAAGGTTCACGGAAGGACTGTATTTGCTTCTTCTCAGGACTTTACCATCAACGGCGGTTCCTTAGGTAAGGCTCATGCCATGAAGATCTGCAGGGCTATGGATATGGCAATGGATATGAAGGCTCCCTTTATCTCCATGAATGATTCCGGCGGAGCCAGGATCGAGGAAGGTATAGATTCACTTGCAGGCTATGCCGATATCTTCTACAGGAATACGATGGCTTCAGGTGTCATCCCTCAGATCTCCGTTATCCTCGGACCCTGCGCAGGCGGTGCTTGTTATTCTCCCGCTATCTGCGACTACATCTTCATGACAGAAAGTGCCAGCCAGATGTATATCACGGGTCCTCAGGTAGTAAAGTCCGTAACAGGTGAGGATATCACTGCTTCCGACTTGGGGGGTGCTTCCGTACATGCAGCAAAGAGCGGTGTTGCTCATTTCGTATATGAGAATGACCTTGAGTGCCTTAACGGCGTAAGAAGGCTTCTGGGATACCTTCCTGACAGCAACAGCGAGTTCCCCGATAACGTTCCCGGCAATCCCGTAGATAACTGTGAGATCATCCCCGAGATCGTACCTTCCAATCCCAAGGCAGCTTACGACGTAAGAGACGTTATCAATTCCTTTGTAGATCTCGGAAGCTTCATGGAAGTACAGCCCGACTTCGCAAAGAATATCGTTGTAGGTTTTGCAAGGATCGACGGCGATACCATAGGTATAGTAGCAAATCAGAGTAACTGCATCGCAGGTTCTCTCGAGATCAACTCATCCGATAAGGGTGCAAGGTTCATAAGATTCTGCGACTGCTTTAATATCCCTTTGCTTACATTAGTCGACGTTCCCGCATTTATGCCGGGTTCCAACCAGGAGCATAACGGTATCATCAGACACGGTGCAAAGCTCCTTTATGCTTTCTCCGAGGCTACCGTTCCCAAGATCAGCATAATCATGAGAAAGGCTTACGGCGGAGCTTATATCGCAATGAACTCCAAGGGCCTTGGCGCTGACGTTGTATATGCATGGCCTATCGCAGAGATCGCAGTAATGGGTGCTTCAGGTGCCGTTGCCATCATCGGTCGTAAGGCCATCAAGGATGCAGAGGATCCCGAAGCTAAGAAGCAGGAGCTTATCGACGAATATAACGATAAGTTCATGAATCCTTACGTAGCAGCCAAGAACGGTTATGTTGACGAAGTCATCCTTCCCGAGCAGACACGTGAGAAGATCGTAGCCGCACTTGATATGCTCCGCTTCAAGGAGAAAGAGATCCCGAATAAGAAGCACGGAAATATCCCGCTTTGATCATAGGAGGAAATATGGCCGATACAGAGCTTACAAAAGAAGAGATCGTAGCAATGGCAGTAGCTGCCATCGCCGAAGAGACAGGAACGGATTGTAAGAACATAAGAGTTAAGAGCTTTAAAGAAGCAAGTCTTACAGGTCTTCAGAAATACATTCAGGAAAATAACATCATATATAAAAAGTACACTTTGGAGGATGAACTTTAATGAGCAAGTATAAGATCACATTAAACGGTAAGGCATATGAATTGGAAGTTGAGCTTATGGACGGCAGTGCACCTGTTGCTGCAGCTCCTAAGGCTGCACCTGCTCCCGTAGCTTCTGCACCTAAGGCGGTAACTCCCGCGGCAGGCGGCGCAGGCTGCGTTAATGCTCCCATGCCCGGCACTATCCTTCGCGTTAATAAGAACGTAGGCGACAGCGTAGCTGCAGGCGAGTCCGTAGTTGTCCTTGAAGCAATGAAGATGGAGAACGACATCAACGCTCCCAAGGCAGGTAAGATCAAGTCTCTTTCTGTAGCTCAGGGTCAGACAGTAGCCGCAGGCGAGTTCCTTTTCGAGGTAGAGTAAAATGCTTCAGATGCCTCAAAAGAAACTTTATATAACTGATACCATCCTTCGTGATGCACATCAGTCTCACGCTGCTACAAGGATGCGTATCGAGGATATGCTTCCTGCATGTGAGATCCTTGATAATATGGGATACTGGTCTATCGAGTGCTGGGGAGGAGCTACTTTCGACTCATGCATGAGATTTTTGGGAGAAGATCCCTGGGAGAGACTTCGTATCTTAAAGAAGGCTATGCCCAAGACTCCTTTGCAGATGCTCCTTCGAGGTCAGAATCTCTTAGGTTACAGGCATTACGCAGACGACGTTGTTGATTCTTTCTGCGGAAGGATGATCGAGAACGGTATCAACGTAGTAAGAGTCTTTGATGCATTAAACGACGTTCGTAATATGGAAGTTGCAATGAAAGCAGTAAAGAAGTACGGCGGTACTTGCGAAGCTGCGCTTTCCTATACTACGTCTCCCGTACATAGCGAAGAATACTTCGTTAAGCAGGCAATTACTTTGCAGCAGATGGGTGCTGATGTTATCTGTATCAAGGATATGGCTAACCTTCTGCTTCCCAAGGATGTATATTCTCTTGTAACTAAGCTTAAGGAAGCAGTTGATCTTCCTATACACTTACATACACACGATACAACCGGTACAGGTTCCATGATCTATTTTGCTGCTGCTCTTGCAGGAGTAGATATCATTGACTGTGCTTTGTCTCCCATGGCTACGGGTACATCCCAGCCTGCTACTGAGTCTCTTGTAGCTGCTTTTAAGGGTACTCCCAGAGATACGGGACTTGACCTTGCTTCTCTTAACAAGGCCGCAGCTCACTTCAAGGGCGTAGCTCAGAAAATGCAGGATGAAGGTATCCTTAATCCCAAGGTACTTAGAGTAGATCCCAATACTCTTATCTACCAGGTTCCGGGAGGAATGCTCTCCAATCTTCTCTCACAGCTCAAGCAGGCTAATGCCGAAGATAAGTACGAGGAAGTATTGGCTGAAGTTCCCAGGGTAAGAAAGGACTTCGGTTATCCGCCCCTTGTAACACCTACATCCCAGATCGTAGGTTCCCAGGCAGTACTTAACGTTCTTATGGGAAGATATAAGACATTTACCAAGGAGTCCAAGATGCTCCTTCAAGGTAAGTACGGAAGGCTTCCCGGTGAGGTCAACGAAGAGATAAGAAAGCAGGCATTAGGCGATGAAGAAGTCATAACGTGCCGTCCTGCTGATCTTCTTGCCAACGAGATGGATGAGCTTCGTAAGAATGTAGCGGATATCGCAAAGAGTGAAGAGGATGTCCTCTCATGTGCTCTTTTCCCTCAGGTAGCTCCCGACTTCATAAAGAAGAGAGATCATATCGAGGAAGTCAAAGAGATCAACGTTATCTGGTGATCTGTCTTTAGATCGAGTTATAAGGCTCCCTGATATATATCGGGGAGCCTTTAGTTAACAAAATTTTTGTATTTAGTTAACCGTATCTCGTTTTATGTAATCACTCCGATTGCTAAGATTATATTGTAAATCGCAGTGAGTGTGGCAGACGCAAATATGGATAATTTGTTGGTTCGTCAACTGAATATCGAACTCGTATTGAGCGGCATCTGTGCTTTGCTCGTTATACTTTCGTGTGTAACGAAGATGCCTACGTTCCGACGTAAGGTGTCTATGATAATGATGGATGCGTTTACTTTCGTTCTGCTTATGTCAGACAGGTTTGCGTATCTTTATGACGGCGATCCGTCTTCCTTCGGCTACATCGTAGTAAGAGTAAGTAATTTCCTGATATTCGCGATGACTCTCTTGGTCATGCTCGCTTTCAATATATTCCTCAAGGACCTTTATAAGAATGAAGGAAAGCTGGAGAAGATTCCCTTCAGGCTTGAGCTTACCAAGTATTTCGGCGGTATAAGTCTCTTATTGCTGATAATATCCCAGTATACGGGATTTTATTATACGTTCGATGAGTCCAACTGCTATCACAGGGCTTCTTTGTTCTCTCTTTGTTATCTTTTCCCGATGGTGATCGCAGTCCTTCAGATGTCTGTCATCATCCAGTACAGGAAGAGGATCAGCAGCAAGCTCTATCTGTCGATCGTACTCTTTACGTCTGTTCCCACCATCGCTTCGCTCCTGCAGATATTCCTATACGGATTGTCTCTTGTCAATATCACTTTGGTAGGACTTAATGTCGTTCTTTATGTTCTCGCCGTATCGGATCTTAACGATGAGATAGAGAAGGCTAATCTCAATGAGATCGATCTTCTGAAGCAGGAGCAGCAGAATATGCACCTCCTGTTCGTACAGACTGCGGAAGCTCTTGTAAATGCCATCGATGCCAAGGACAAATATACGCACGGACATTCTACCAGAGTCGCAGAGTATTCACAGAAGATCGCACAGATGGCAGGCATGAATGATGATGAGTGTGAAGAAGTATATTTCGCTGCACTCCTTCATGATGTTGGCAAGATTGGTGTGTCCGATAATATCATCAATAAGGAAGGTAAGCTTACCGAGGAAGAGTTCAAGTCCATAAAGGACCATACGATAATAGGTAAGCAGATCCTTTCAGGCATAAGCAGGTCCCCGTACCTTCGTATAGGCGCCAATTATCACCATGAGAGATATGACGGCAGAGGTTATCCTGAAGGTCTCAAAGGTGAGGATATACCTGCAGTTGCCAGGATCATATCCGTCGCAGACGCTTACGATGCTATGACTTCCAAGAGAAGCTACAGGGATCCTATCCCTCAGCAGAGGGTAAGGGAAGAGATCGTAAAGAACCTGGGAACTCAGTTCGATCCCAAGTATGGCAAGATCATGGTCCATCTTATCGATCTTGATTCAGAGTTCGAGATGAAGGAAAGAGAGGAGATAAGGGAACTTGCAGGAAGAAGCGAGCTTCTGTGCGGAAAGTACAGGACTTCTTATTCTGAAGGCATTCTTATCACAAGGTATAGAGAGGATATCTCCTTCAAGAGTACTATGTACAAGGATCACCCCGACTATAGGTCGATCCCGTCTCTTATAGTGTTCGATTCCCTTGACGGCAGGATACATGCCGATGACCATAAGAATGAGGACATGATCTACTTCGAGTACTGTGTCTTAAGGCTCGACGGAGAATACGACTGCATCGGTGCCAGGAAGATACAAAGAAAGATCACCGAGAAGGAGACTTCCGTTAACGAGAAATGGATCGATTCCAACCTTAAAGGCCTGGAGCATAAGATAACTGCCGTAAGGCGCAGGGATCACATGCTGGTCACCATCGACAATATCTTCAGGACCATCGAGTTCATAATCGCGCTTCCCGATTGTTCCAGATATTCGTATATAGCACTTTCCGGTGAGCATTGCTCCATCGAGAATGTTGCCATCAGCAGGACAGACGAGCTGGTAGATGAAGCTTCTATCCCCAGGATCGCCGAAGAAGTATCCTATATCAATGTTCCCGAAGGCGATATCCCTAATGTTCAGATCGACGGCTGGAGGTCTTCTATCTCTATGCCTATACCCATCAAGGATCATATTCATATCGATATGAATGCCATGAGCTTGCCGACATCAAGGCTCATATGGCATTGCCCGTTTATAAGTATCTATACCTCAGAAGACGGATCTTTCGGCGGTGAAGACTTTACTGAGTTTGCTCTTATAAGACTTGACGGCGAGAGTTGGGAATCTGATGACAGATGTTCCAATAAGCTCATGGTGAGGGAGACCGAGGAGTTCGAGAACTGGAATATCTGGAAGAAGAGGAATAAAGCCGGTGTAGAAGTGTCCGTACAGATAGAGAAGGCGGGCAATGAGATTACGGTTACAACATATGACGCAGGCATAGAGGTCAGGAATGTATCATCTATCGAAGGAACTATGCCTGATAAGCTCTTCGCTGCTATTACAGGCGATCAGTGTGCCATTACTAATATCAGGATCAGGTGATCTTCTTATTAACAGTTTGTTGATGCTATCAGTTTGTCTTTTTATCTAATTAGGGTATAATTAATTTGGCTTTATGCCGTAAACAAGGGAGTGTAGTAAGTAGATTGAGATACCGAACCCGTGTCGGTATTTGAATCTGCGGACTACCTCCTTGTAAATCCATATTTATAAAGGAGAGAATCTAATGGAAAAGATTTTCAAGACCGTGATCGCCGGAAGACCTGTCGAAGTACAGACCGGTAAGATCGCTCAGTTCGCTAACGGTTCAGTTCTCATCAAGTACGGTGAGACAGCTGTTCTTTCCACTGTAACTGCTTCCGAGCAGCCCAGAGACGGCATCGATTTCTTCCCTCTGTCTGTTGATTACGAGGAGAAGATGTATGCAGTAGGTAAGATCCCCGGAGGTTACCTCAAGAGAGAGGGAAGACCCGGAGAGAAGGCTATCCTTACATCCCGTGTTATCGACCGTCCTATCAGACCTTTGTTCCCGAAGGATCTTCGTAACGACGTAGTTGTTAACAACACTGTTATGGCTGTTGATCCCGATTGTTCACCTGAGATCACGGCTATGCTCGGTACATCTATCGCTATCGCTATCTCCGATATTCCCTGGAAGGGACCTGTCGGCGGTGTAGTTCTCGGACTTATCGACAATAAGACTGTTATCAACCCTACTCTTGCACAGCGTGAAGTATCTCAGATGTATGTAACACTTGCAGGTACAGCAACTAAGATCTGCATGGTAGAGGCAGGTGCTAATGAAGTTCCCGATGATATCATGCTCAATGCTATCGCTGAGGGTCATGAGGTCATCAAGGAGATCGTTGCTTTCATCAACTCTATCGTAGCTGAGATCGGTAAGCCCAAGTTCGAATATGAGTCTGCTGATGTTCCCGAGGAAGTATTCCACCTTGTTAAGGAGTACGGCTGGGACAAGATGCGTCAGGCAGTCCTTTCTGATGACAAGTCCGTAAGAGATGCTAATGTAGCAGCTCTTCAGGCTGAGGTTGTTGATCTCCTTGAAGAGAAAGAAGAAGGTCTTTCTTCCTGGGCAGCTGATGCTATCTACAAGCTTGAGAAGAAGGTAGTAAGAGATTATCTCTTCAGAGAGCATGTTCGTGTTGACGGAAGAGCTCTTGACGAGATCAGACCTCTTTCCTGCGATGTCGGAGTACTTCCCAGAGTTCACGGTTCCTCATTCTTCCAGAGAGGTCAGACACAGGTAATGAATATCTGTACTCTTGCTCCTCTTGCTGAGGCACAGAAGCTCGAGGGTCTCGATGAGCAGACAACAAAAAGATATATCCATCACTATAACTTCCCCGGATATTCCGTAGGTGAGGCTAAGGCTACAAGATCTCCCGGACGTCGTGAGATCGGTCACGGTGCTCTCGCTGAGAGATCCCTTATCCCCGTACTTCCTTCCGAGGAAGAGTTCCCTTACGCTATCAGAACCGTATCTGAGATCACAATGTCTAACGGTTCTACATCTCAGGGTTCCGTATGCGCATCTACACTTTCCCTTATGGATGCAGGTGTACCTATCAAGAGACCTGTTGCAGGTATCTCCAGCGGTCTTATCGTAAACGAAGAGAATGACGAGGACTTCCTTGTATTCATGGATATCCAGGGTATCGAGGACTTCTTCGGTGATATGGACTTCAAGGTTGCAGGTACAACAGAAGGTATCACATCCATTCAGGTTGATATCAAGGTTGAAGGTCTTTCCCTCGACATCATCAAGGCTGCTTTTGAGATGACACATAAGGGCCGTCTCAAGATCATCAACGAGATCATCCTTCCCAGGATCGAGGCTCCCAGAGCTGAGCTTTCCAAGTGGGCTCCCAGGATCATCTCCATGCAGATCCCCGTTGATAAGATCCGTGAGGTCATCGGTTCCGGCGGAAAGGTCATCAATAAGATCATCGCTGATACAGGTGCCGACATCAACATCAACGATAACGGTCAGCTCTTTATCTCTACACCTGACCTTGAGGCTGCAGCTAAGGCTCAGACGATCATCAACGGCATCATCGCTGATCCTGAAGTAGGTCAGGAGTTCGACGGTGTTGTAACAAGACTTATGGACTTCGGTGCATTCGTTGAGTTCCTTCCCGGTAAGGAAGGTCTTGTACATATCTCTAAGCTCGCTTGGAACAGAGTCGACAAGGTCGAGGATGTTGTTCACGAGGGAGACAAGGTTAAGGTCAAGCTCATCGAGATCGATTCTCAGGGCAGACTCAACCTTTCCATCAGAGATACTCTTCCCAAGCCCGAAGGCTATGTAGAAGAGGAGCCCAGAAAGAGAGAGAATCGTCCTAACCGCGAGAGAAGAGGTTCTTTCGGCGGTAACCGCGAGAGAAGGAATTTCCGTGACGACAACAACGGCGGAGATGACGACAGCAATAGAAAGGGCAGAAGGATCGAATTCTGATCCTCATTATGAGTTGAATACCTGATAAAGCGGTGTCCTGATGAGGGGCACCGCTTTTTTACTCACTATTTCTTCAAATTAACGGATATATTTAACGCTTTATATGCTAATATATGACGTGGATTTACGGAGGATAACATTTATATGGATTCTTTTTATGAAGATATAGTCAAGAGAGATAATGGCACTCTCGGTAAGATATTTCCTGTTACTTCTGTGATAGGTGCCATCATCCTTACGTTGATAGTTAATATCTTTCCGATGCTCATCGGTTATAACATAATCTTCTTTACCGGTATGTTCACTCTCTTGATATGGTTCCTTGTATGGTATCTGAACCGTAAGCTCAAGGTCGAGTACGAGATCTCTATGGTAAATGATCAGGTTACGGCGACTTCCATCACCGCTATGACTAAGAGGGAAGAGCTCGTATGCTTTACCGTTAGGGATTGTGAGTTCATAGGTCCTACGTCATCAGACAGATTCGATTCTGATAAGTCTAACTGTGAATTCTCTCTTAACTGTACCGAGAACCGTGAAGTGACCGGAAATGAAGATGACTGGTATATGCTGGTCAATGCCGGAAGCTACAGATATATGTTGATCTTCAGGTTCAGTCCTGATGTATATCCGCTCTTACGAAGATTCAATCCCAGAGCTACCGTTATCAAGCCTGAGCTCGTGCGAGGTAGACAGTAATATGGATGTTCCCGAATATTCAGAACTGAAGTTCTATGTCAAGGGTACCGAATGCAGTGATCACCAGGCTCTTTCTATTCCTGTGCTGCTGGGTGATCTCCAGGAGACAGCTGATAAGGGTGCAGGTGACTGCGGATTTGACAGGACTGTAGTAACATCACTTAATGCCTGCTGGATAATCCTTAGAATGAAGGTTCATATCGACAGGTTGCCTGCATGGAGAGATGAATTTACCATCAGGACGTGGAGCAACGGATGTGAGAAGCTCTATTTCGACAGGGAATACGAGATATACGACAACGATAACAACAGGATCGGCTTCGCTTCATCCATATGGATATTAGCTGACCTTAAGACTCATAGGCCATTGATCCCCGGAAGGATAGAGGGTCTTTCAGCACCTGTGGTTCAAAGAGATCTTCTCGTATACGGGGAGCGTTGCCCTAAGTTCAAGTCTATTCCTTCATCGGAAGTCCTTGATACTAAGCCTGTAATTACCAAATATGCTGATTATTCCGAACTGGACCATAATCATCACGTGAACAACACGAGATATATGGCTTGGGTCCTTGATGCTCTTTATAAGTCCGATATAGATGTTTCACTCGTAAAGGATTTCGCGATAACTTATGTTAATGAAGTCAAGAGCGGGGAAAAAGTTGATATATATGTCATCAAGACTGAATACGGCTTCTATGTGACAGGTTACAAGGACGAAGGTGTCCATGTCTTTGATTCAGAAATTTATCTTTTTGTTTAGAAATCTTTGAGATACAATAGAATGTAATGTGTATCAGCAGGAGGCTATTAAATGATTGAGATCAAGGATCTTGTCAAGGTTTACGGTGACAAGAGAGCCGTGAACGGCATAAGTTTCACGGTCGAAGATGGTGAAGTTCTCGGTTTTCTCGGTCCTAACGGTGCCGGTAAATCCACTACCATGAATATATTGACCGGTTATCTGTCATCTACGTCAGGTTCCGTTAAGGTCAACGGATTCGATATTCTTGAGAATCCCGAAGAAGCTAAGAAGTGCATAGGTTATCTTCCCGAGTTACCTCCCTTATATATGGATATGACGGTACTCGAGTACTTAAACTTTATATGTGATCTTAAGAAAGTACCTAAGGTCGAGAGGAAGATGCAGCTTGCCAAGATCCTCTCCATGGTCAAGATAACTGATGTTGCAGAGAGATTGATCGGCAATCTCTCCAAGGGTTATAAGCAGCGTGTCGGTATCGCACAGGCACTTGTAGGCAATCCTTCCATATTGATACTCGACGAGCCTACTGTAGGTCTCGATCCTAATCAGATCCTTGAGATAAGAAAGCTCGTTAAGGGTCTTGCCAAGAATCACACGGTCATCATAAGCTCCCATATCCTTTCGGAGATACAGGCTATGTGTGACAGAGTCGTTATCATCAACCACGGAAGAGTAGCGGCTGTTGATACTATCACCGATCTATCTAAGAAATTGAGCGGCAAGTCCAAGCTCCTTTTGAGCTTCAAGGGTCCCCTTAAGGAAGTAGTCAATTCGATCCGTACCATACCGGGTATCATCGATGTTAAGCCCCGTATGTCAGACGATTCGGGTATACATGAGCTGGAGATAATGCTCGATCCTACATTAGGCAGTGATCTTCGTGCCAACATCTTCTATAACATGGCAAAAGGAGGATGGCCCATCCTTGAATTCCGTTCACTCGATCCGACGCTCGAGGAAGTATTCCTGAGCATCACTTCGCATTGACGGAAAAAGGAGGAAGTAAAGTATGTTTGCAGTATTTAAACGAGAGTTCTTCTCATATTTTAAGTCGCCTGTAGGTTATATCGCCCTGGCGTTGTTCGCGTTCATATCAGGTTATCAGTATATAAATATGTTTGCTTATGCACAGGCAAATATCGCAAGTGAGATAATCTCCATGATCTCTTTCTTCGTAGTATTTGTTCCTATCATCACGATGGGACTTCTCTCCGAGGATAAGAAGAGAGGTACCGAGATCTTATATTACACGAATCCCGTGTCCCTCTTCGATGTCGTACTGGGTAAGTTCCTTGCTGCTCTTGCACTCTTCGGCATCATGTTCGTCAACATAATCATACATATCATCATCACTAAGTCCTCTAAGGGTTCTGTAGGTATCGGAGTCCTCGGAGCTTCAGTTGTATTCTTCTTTGTTGCGGCGCTCTATATCGCTATCGGTCTCTTTACATCGTCACTTACGGACAGTCAGATCATCTCGGCGATCCTGAGCTTTGTATTCCTTCTGATATTCCAGATGCTGGCTACACTCAGCACATTTATCTCCAACGGTATTACTTCCTTGATGACTAATGAGTCATCAGATGCTACAAGTATCGCTGCCGTCGGAGAGAAGATAGCAAATGCAGTCAAGTGGCTCGATCCTCTTGCCAAGACACAGGAGTTCAGATACGGTGTATTCTCCGTATTCCCCTTGGTCTACTGCGTTTCACTTGCACTCGTATTCCTTTACCTTACATTCAGAGTGCTCGAGAAGAAGCGTTGGTCGCAGAAATAAGGTTCGAAAGAGGTTGATCCAAGATGAGTAACAGTTCCAAGAACAATGCGCTCCTTAAGAGCAGCGATAAGAATATAGATAAACGTAATATCTCACTTAAGTGGTTCTCCATAGGATCGGTCATCATACTGATCGCTATAGTCCTTGTGGTAGATATCCTGTTCGACGCCATCTTAGGTGATAAGTTCGTGTTTGATATGTCCTCTACCGGACAGCATACGGTATCTCAAACTACTGAGGATTTCATTGCATCTCTTCCTGCAGATACACATATCAGGATAGTCGGATTATTCGAGGAGCCTGAGAGTATCGCAGGTACATCTCTCGAGTACGTATGTCCCTTGCTCGAAGACTACGCAGAGAAGTCTGACGGTAAGGTAACGGTCGAATACATAGATCCCGCTTCACACCCCGGTATCATCTCCGAGCTCGATCCCGAGGGTATCGCAGGTCTTGAGCAGAACCAGTTCGCAGTCTACTATAACGGCAAGGTACAATCTGTTACGGCTTATGATTGTTTTGCAGTTGATCAGACCACGGGCTACGCTACGGCAAATGTCTGCGAAGCTACATTTACAAATGCGATCTATACACTTGTTAACGGTTACTCTTATAAGGCATATTTTATTACCGGACTTCAGGAGCCTACACATCTCCAGCTTTCCAAGGTCTTAGCTTCCATAGGTATCGAGTCTGCAGAGCTTCCCGCCAGCACGGTATTTGCGATCCCTGAGGATTGTGATCTTCTTATAATCAACGGCATCAATTCCGATATCTCCGAAGGCATGGCAGATGCTATAAAGGAATATCTCTATAACGGCGGTGATATGCTCTTAGCAGTTAACTACTATCAGAATGCTACTGAATACTTTACTAACCTTAATGATGCCATCAGCGTAATGGGTATCGCTATTGATCCTTATATGCTCCTCGAGAATGATGCAGATATGGTCCTTTACAATGGTCTTTATAATCAGTCCCTTGTCACAGTTGCATCTCCTTTTGATGAGCTCGCCGTATCTCCTACGGTTCGTGTCAGCTATTGTAGGACTGTAAGACCTATCGATAACGGTACTTCTCAGGCATCTGCTTATGCTATACTTCAGTCATCTGAATTAGCTACATCAACTCAGGGCTATGATACAAATGTATCCTTTGCGGATCAGGGCGTACATAATGTAGGTATGTATTGTACTTTCACAGGTTCCGATAATGCGCCCCGTCTCTATGCTTTCGGTACGACTGATCTTACTTCGGACGACTATATCTCTACATTCGGATATAACGATTCCAATGTTGTTCTCATGAGAAACATCTTAAGATCGATGTTCCCTACGGAGAATACCGTACTCGTTCCTTCCAAGGCTATGGCTGATTACTCCCTTGATCCTACAAAGGTAACTCAGTCATCTGTCAATGTATTGACGGTAGTACTTATGATCATCATTCCTTTGGGCCTCGTCGCTGTCGGCACTATCGTATATAACAAGAGGAAGAATCTGTAATGAAGTCAATAAAGAATCTTATTGTACCCGCGGCAGTACTTCTGGCACTTATAGTCTTTGCCATCGTCTGGTTTGCGATCCCCAAGAAGGATGATGAACCTGAGGTATCTGATGAGGCTAAGAACGTATTATCTATTTCTTGTGAAGAGATAGCCCGTTTTTCCATGCATAAGAAGAGCGGGGAAGACATTATATTTGTTTCTGAGACTGATGCTGAACTAGGAACTCAGACTTGGTCTATCGAAGGAAGCGGCATGGAGATATCTCAGAGCGCCGTCTTGTCTTATGTCAGCATGCTCAGTTCATATACTGCGACCAGTACTATCATAGAGCCCGATTCATTATCGGATTATTCTCTTGAGGATCCTGATTATACTATCGAGATAACCAAGGAAGACGGTACTGTCGAGACGCTCTATATCGGTTCATATACATTTGATTCCAAGGGTGTTTACTTTATGCTCGACGGCGATCCTAATGTATATATCACGGCTAAGCTCAAGAGAGATTATTGTGATAAGACATTAAATGATTTTGCATCTACTAAGATTCTCGAGCTTGATCTTTCTGAGGTGACGACAGTAGAGTTTATCAGAACTTCTGATAATACCGATATAGTTACCGTACCTGTTGAAAAGAACGGAAGCTTCGAGCATCCCGGTTTTGATGTGATCTCTCCCTTGGAGTGTCCGGCTTCCGAGAGATACGAGAATCTTGTGGAGTTTGTTGCAGGTCTTCAGGTAACGAAGTTTGAAGATATCCCTGAATCAGATCTTTCCGTATACGGCCTTGATGATCCTGCATTTGAATTCATATTCACTATGGATGACGGCAGTGAGATAACAGTATCTCTTTCCCTCAATCTTGGCGGAAAGTATTATGGTACTTGCTCTGAGATGGACGGATATTTCAGCATAAGCGAATTCCAGTTCAATGGTGTCGAGACTCCGCTTTTGTCACTTCTTGATACCTATATCGCAGATTATGAGGCTTCTGAGGTTTCTTCCATAACAGGAACCTATGGAGATGATACTTTTGTATTTGAGCTCAATGTAAACGGAACAATGGGTGAGGCAGGTTCTTCCGCTGACCTTAATTATCGAAATGCATATGTTAGAGTAAGTGAGGGAGGAAGGACGTACGCTGCTATCCTTTTTGACACCATTACCGGAATGCAGTATTCAGGTATCGATGTTGATGCCGACCCTACTCTTGATCCTGCTTTGACATTCACGATCGTCACTAACTCCTATCAGATCATCACTATCGATTTTGTCGAGCGAGATTCCGGTTCTTATTATGTTTTCATTGACGGGGAGTATACGGGATTTTATGTTATCTCATCCGTATTGTTCTCTAACGGAGGCAGTGATCTTCTGAACTACGGCGCTTGGAGCGCATATGAACTTACCGTAGAAGCAATTGATAATTCGATCAACGGCATCTATTCGATCTCTGATTCGACTGAAGAGACTTCAGAAGAAGGATCCGCTGAGGTGTCTGAAGCAGCATGAGTAAGAGTACGAAGAGTAAAACAGATAAGACTCTCATATTTATCGCGGTGGCATTAGGGTTGATCCTGATAGCGACTGTCGTTCTGATATTTGTTGTAGTTCGCAAGGATAAGGCTCTCCAGGGCGCGGATCAGGCCATAAAGCTATCCGCTCAAGGCGGATTCTCCTGCGAATACGCCGAGGCTCAGAAGCTGTATGCTTTTGGTGAGGGAATACTTAAGGTCACATCCGATCGTGTGGCATATCTTACCTTGTCCGGTAATGAGGTCTATAGCCATACGGTCAATTATTCCAATCCTCAATGCTACATCCGCGGTGATAAGGCAGTAGTATTCGATATGAACGGCTACGGTCTTGTTATGCTGGATTCGGAAAAGCTCATATATGAACTTCCCGTATCCGATAAGATCAAGTCGGTTACTATATCGCCTGATGATCTTGTAGGTGTAATCACGGAAGGTTCAGGATATGCTTACGGACACGTAAAGGTATTTGATACTGAGGGAAGACAGATTTTCAATTGGGATTCCTATGATTCGGGTTATCCCATAGGAATGGCATTCAATAATGATTCATCGCTCTTTTCCATAACGACGTTAAGTACTTCCGGCGCGGTGTATGTTCCGTATCTTCGTCTTTTCGGTCTTTCCCAGAGATCAGACGGATCTTGGGAGACTCCCGCGGATATCGGATGTTACAGCATTGATGAGAATGCGATATTCTCTACTGTACTTTACTGTGATGAGACTTTGTATACATTTTCATCGGATGCCGTATATACGCTCCTTAATGACAGTATTGTTCCTCTTAATCTGGAATTTGGTGCCATAAATCAGGTAAATACTGTTGGAGGAGTCGTATTTATCGTGTATTCTGATGGTGTAGAACAGATGAACAAGATAGCCGTTATCAACTCAAGAGGCGATACTATCTATGATTCACCTGTCGGAAGCGAGATCAATGCTGTTGCAACAAGTGATTCACTCTATGCATTGAGCATTGATAACAGGATACTCGTATTTAATACAAGCGGATCGATCGTATCTGATCTGTCGGTCGATGAAGATGTATTGCGAATAGGCTTTATAGGAAACAACAAGTTGATCATAATCTCAACAGGCGGTGTACATACCGTAGATTACTAAGAGGTAAAATGGAATCTGAAGTTAAATTAGCATTTGACACGAAGGAAGAACTGTTCAGTATCATCGATAATGAATGGTTTGCTGATTATTGTCTTGATACTTCTCCCAAGGAAGCGGTCAAGATTACTAACACATATTACGACACACCGGATCGTGCTTTCATGAAGAAGGGCGGATCCGTAAGAGTGCGTGTCTATGAAAGTGAAGACGGCAAGAGATACGAGCAGACCGTTAAGTACGGCGGAAGCGTTACTGAGGGTCTTCACCAGAGATATGAGTGGAATGTCGATATCTCATCTGATAAGTGTGATCTGTCTAAGTTCAGAAAGATGGCTGAGGAGGCTGACGATCCTACTGACCTTTTCAACGAGATCTTTGAGGATATCGATACGGACAAGCTTGTTCCTCTTTGCTCTATCAGTATCGAGAGAACAACTTACATGTTCGGCTTCGGTGACTCCATGATGGAGGTTTGCTTTGATTACGGCATCATCGAAGGAAGCAACGGTAAGAAGGATGTTGTATGTGAGCTCGAGATAGAGCTCGAGTCCGGTGACGTAGTGGATCTTAAGGATATGGCACAGTTCATCATCGATAATACTTCGGGAAAGCCTTATAACAAGAGTAAGTTCCAAAGAGCAGTTGCTTTGCTGGACGATGAGGGCAGCAATAACTGATGCCTGATGTAGCGATAATCGGTGCAGGTGCGTCGGGACTCATGTGTGCATGCCGTCTCGTATCCTTGGGGATCACCAACATCGCACTATTCGAGCGCAATAACAAGGAAGGCAAGAAGCTCCTTGCTACCGGTAACGGCAGATGTAATCTGTCCAATAAGAATATTGATGCATCCGATTATTCTACTGATGATCCGAATAAGCTTCGAGCTGTTCTTGAAGCTTACGGATATGAGTTTACTTCAAAATTCTTCGAGAAGACCCTGAATGTCATGCTCTCGGGAAAGGACGATCTTGTCTATCCCAGGACATATAAGAGCAGTACTGTAGTAGATGCAATGAGAAACTTCCTTGAAGCATCAGGCATCACAATTACTACGGACGATATGGTAAAGGATATATCTTCCATAGATGCTAAGTATATCGTTATTGCCACAGGCGGCGCAGCAAGTCCCAAGAGCGGCAGTGACGGCAATTCCTATAAGCTCATCAACAGCCTTATAAATGATCGGCAAGCATTTACCGGTGTTCTTCCGTCGCTTGTTCAGTTCAGGTCATCCGATTCAGATGTTAAGTCGCTTTCGGGAGTAAGGGTCAATTGTACCTTGAGATTGTATGTGGATAATAAGGAAGTTGCCGCCGAGTCAGGCGAACTTCTCTTTACCGATTACGGTATATCAGGTATCTGTACGATGCAGCTGTCACGCATATATAACGAATATATCCGCAAAGGCATAAGGAATTGCTATGTCAGCGCTGACATGGTGCCTGAGTTATCTCTTGACGTATTAAGAGACGAAGTAGAAAGAAGGCTCCTTAATAGCGATATCCTTGATAAAGCCGACAGGCTTTCCGGTATCCTTCAGAAGGAGATCTGTGAGGTCATACTAAAAAGAGGCGGAGATATCGCTTCGCATATGAAAGCTTTTCGTATAAATATCACCGGTACAAGAGATATGGAGAATGCACAGGTAACATCAGGCGGCCTGAATCTTCAGTATCTTGGTGACGGTATGAGGCTTACGGATAATGTATACGTTATAGGTGAAGCCGTTAATGTTGACGGTCCTTGCGGCGGTTACAACCTTCAGTGGGCATGGAGCTCTGCGTTCTCCTGCGCTCAGGATATATCTTCGAGGATCAGTGTCTTATGAAGGAATATTCATTCTCTCCGGAGCAGATCGGTAATGTCGAAGATCCCGTAGGGCTGGTCCTTGGACGTGCCAAAGGTAAGAAGGTACGTGTAGTAAAGCGTTTTATTGACGCCAGGCACAAGAACGATATCAAGTTAGTCTACAGAGTAGATGATGAGCCATATGACGATAAGGAAGAAGAGATGCTGGCGCTTCCCTTTATCGGAAGGAAGTTTACCGGCAGCAGACCTGTTGTCGTAGGCTTTGGTCCTGCCGGTATGTTCGCAGGACTTGTCCTTGCTTCTTACGGATTGAATCCGATAATAATCGAGAAAGGACGCAAGGTCGAAGACAGGACTACCGACGTTGAGAGATATAAGAAGGAGGCGATTCTGAACCCTTCTTCCAATATCCAGTTCGGAGAGGGCGGTGCAGGTACCTTTTCCGACGGTAAGCTCTATACAGGCGTATCTTCAGGGCTTAAGGCTTATATCGGCCACAAGATGGTTTATTACGGTGCTTCCGAGGAGATACTATACGATTCACACCCTCATGTAGGTACGGATAAGCTCGTGGGCGTTGTCCGCGGTATAAGGGAAGAGATAATAAGCTTGGGAGGAGAGGTGCATTTCGAAGAAGAGTTCGTTGGTATTGAGAAAGACTTTGGTGGCAGACTCTGTGCAGTAAATACAGATAAGGCCGTTTACAGTACGAACCACCTTATCCTTGCAGCAGGAAACAGCAGCAGAAAGCTCTTTTCTGACTTAAAAGATGAGCTTGGTATCATGAGCAAGCCTTTCTCCGTTGGCGTACGTATCGAGCATCTAAGGGAAGATATCGACAGAGCCATGTACGGTTTTGATACTGCTTCCTTCCGTAATATATGTGCAGCTAACTATAAGCTCGCCGTAGATACCACAGGCGGCGGTAAGCTCTATACATTCTGTATGTGCCCCGGCGGAGAAGTAGTCCCTTCGGCTTCCGTTAAGGACACTATCGTCACTAACGGCATGAGTTACAGCGGAAGAGATAAAGATAACTCTAATGCGGCATTGCTCATACCTTTTGATCCATCCCTTTATTCTGACGATCCGTTATATGGTATGAGATACCAGGAGATGCTCGAAATGAAGGCCTTTGAAGCTACGGGTAAGACAGGTCTTGCGCCTTCCGTTACATATGGTGAGCTCTTAGGAAATACTCGAAATGCTTCTTCGGTCAGACCTTCCTATCTGCCGGGTACCGCTTCCTGTGACTTCAGGGAGATATTGACTTCAGCTCAGATAGAGACGCTTATTGAAGGCATAAGGCTCATGGGAAGAAAGATAAGGGGATTTGATTCCGACAGCGCCGTCTTGACTGCCCCTGAGACAAGGTCTTCTTCTCCCGTACGTATCCCTCGAGACAGGGATACTCTGGAGAGCGTCATGGTCAAGGGAATACTCCCGTCCGGAGAGGGCGCAGGTTATGCAGGAGGCATAATGAGTTCGGCTATCGACGGCATAAAATGTGCTAATCAGGTCGCTCAAAGTATGTTAAACTAAACTTCGTAATAAATATAAGAGGTGAACATATATGACAGGCGGTAAGAATACAGCGGTTATCTCAGTTTTAGGTAAAGATAAGGTAGGCATCATTGCCAAGGTTTCAACCCTTCTTGCAGATAATAAGATCAATATCAACGATATCTCACAGACGATCCTCGACGACATCTTTACGATGATCATGCTCGTTGATCTTCAGGATCATGAGATCGAGAATTCAGACATCACGGAG
This sequence comes from Oscillospiraceae bacterium, assembly GCA_900176545.1. Taxonomy (GTDB): domain Bacteria; phylum Bacillota; class Clostridia; order Saccharofermentanales; family Saccharofermentanaceae; genus Saccharofermentans. The sequence goes on along the minus strand of FWXP01000001.1, from coordinate 455,325 downwards.
AAGCTCAATGCACTCGGCGAGGAGCTCGGTGTTACGATCACTATCCAGCACACCGATCTTTTCGATAAGATGCACAGAATCTGATCTTTTGAAGGAGTTTATCGATGATTACCGATTTTGAGATATTAGAGACAATGAAGATGTTCAATGAGCAGCATCTGGACATCAGGACTATAACAATGGGTATCTCCCTTATGGACTGCGCAGCATCCTCCGTTGAGGAGTCCTGCGATAAGATCTACAACAAGATCTGCCGTTATGCAGGTAACCTTGTTGCTACAGGTGAAGCCATAAGCAGGAAGTATGGTGTTCCGATCATCCATAAGAGGATATCTGTCACTCCCATCTCCATCGTAGCTGCTGCCTGCGGAGCTAAGGATTATACTCCTTTTGCCAAGGCTTTGGACAGAGCTGCCAAGACATGCGGCGTTAACTTCGTAGGCGGATTCTCCGCTATGGTACAGAAGGGATATACAAACTCTGACAAAGTGCTCCTTGATTCTATTCCTAACGCACTTGCAGAGACTGAATTCGTATGTTCTTCAGTTAATCTTGCTTCTACCAGAACAGGTATCAATATGGATGCCGTTCGCGATATGGGTGTGATCATAAAGAGAACCGCTGAGGCTACCAAGGATAACGACGCATTGGGATGCGCTAAGCTCGTCGTATTTGCCAATGCTCCCGAGGACAACCCCTTCATGGCAGGTGCTTTCTTAGGCGTAGGTGAACCGGAGTGTGTCATCAACGTAGGTATCTCAGGTCCCGGTGTTGTCAAGCACGCTCTTGAGGAAGTAAGAGGCGCTGATCTCGGAACAGTAGCTGAGACTATCAAGAAGGCTGCATTTAAGATCACTCGTGTAGGCGAGCTCGTTGCAAGGGAAGCATCAGAGAGGCTCGGTGTTCCTTTCGGTATCATCGATCTGTCACTCGCTCCTACACCTGCTGTAGGTGACTCCGTTGCAAGACTTCTCGAGGAATTCGGTCTTGAGGAGTGTGGAACATGGGGTACTACCGCAGCTCTTGCTATGCTCAACGATGCAGTCAAGAAGGGTGGTACGATGGCTTCTTCCTTCGTCGGCGGCCTTTCCGGTGCATTTATTCCCGTATCCGAGGATGAAGGTATGATAGCTGCTGCCAAATCAGGCGGCTTGAAGCTCGAGAAGCTCGAAGCCATGACATGCGTTTGCTCTGTCGGTCTTGATATGATCGCTATCCCCGGTGATACGACAGCCGAGACTATCTCAGGTATCATCGCAGATGAGATGGCGCTTGGTACATTCAATAATAAGACTACTGCTGTCAGGATCATTCCCGTTCCCGGTAAGGGTGTCGGTGACTCTGTCGAGTTCGGCGGACTTCTCGGTATGGCTCCTATCATGGCCGTAAATAATGCTTCGTGTGCTGACTTTATCCACAGAGGCGGACGTATTCCTGCTCCTATTCACAGCATGAGAAACTGATATATTTCCGGGTGAGATGTTATGGAGGAAAGAACTTACAGGTTGAACGGTACCAGGACCAAGAGCGTCGCTGTTGCCGTATTAGGAAGTCTATTTGGTCTTTTTATATTGGATATGTTCTTATTTGAGCCTATCCCCAACGGAACTTTGCTTATTAACATGATCATCGTTGTACTCCTGTCGGTAGGTATAGGAGTACTGGTATATTTCCTTCACAAAGACAGATTCTTAAAGCTCTGCGAGGGCGGTATCGATCATATAAACGGCAAGAACGTCACTCATTATTCTTTTGAGGATTTTCTCGGAACTAATGTAGTAAAGCATTCTATTATCAACGGCATCTTTACCGGTACATACGATTATTACAACGGCATCTATATCGGTACATCCAGATATATCAAGTTCCATGTACCGGGTTCCGAGAATAAGTCTGTTCAGATCAACTGCTCCGCTCTCAAGGCTGACCAGTTCGACGAGATGATAGCTTATCTTAGCAAGAATGAGTTCGAGCAGGCAGAGAAGACAGAGGCCGTTGAAAGTTACTTCGAGACAGAGAAGCTCTTTGAGATCCCTAAGCAGACGATCATAAAGAAGAATAAGTCCGCAGCTCTTACCGTGAATGCGATAATCATAATCGCGGCTATCCTCCTTGAGATCTTATTTATCGTGATCTTCAAGGAGAGTATCCTTACCTTGATCATCATATGTCTCGTGACTGCTCTTGTAGCAGGTGCCGTTATTGCCTTAAGGATCAAGAGCTTTAATAAGTTCCGCGATCAGGTTCCCGAGAAGATAACTCTCGATAACTATACGCTTGCAGTAGACGGAAGGACTTTTCCTACAGAGCGTACCATCAAGGTAGTAATGACTCCTCCTTCATATGATACGAAGGACAGGCTCCTGCTCATCACGACCAACGATAAGTCTGTTGCAACGTTTAACTTTGCCAAGCTCAACAAGTCCGATGAGGGTATGTCTTATCCTGATTATCCGAGCCTTTATAATAACGTGAAGCTCTGGTGCCTTCAGAGAAATATCAGCTTCATGGCTTCATTGAGCTGACAGATATGGGAAGCAGGAAGGAGAAAGCGAAGAATTTCCTGTTCAAGAGTGATTTCAGGCGTGCTACCGTTCTCTCAACGATACCGTCACTTCTTCTTGACCTGTTCTTCATAGGATTCAATTTTCTTATAGGTGTCTGGCAGCTGTCTCTCTGGAATATAACTATGTGCATCTACTATATAATGCTGACATTGATGCGCATCGATGTACTTGCGAGGAGTGCGAAGGTCATATTCTCAAAGGATAAGTCCAAGGCATATCTTAAGCTGTATCGCTCGACCCACAGGTTGCTCCTGCTCCTGGATCTTATGTTGGGCGGCGCGATATTCTTCCTACTGGATAATAATATATGGAAGAGCTATCCCGGAATAGTCATCTATATTGTCGGAATCTATACGCTGTACAAAGTTACCGCTTCCGTGATAAACCTCTTTCGTGCTCGAAAGGCAAACTCCATCACTACCGTGCTTCTTCGTAAGATAGGACATGCCGATTCTCTCGTATCCCTTCTTGTTCTGGAGTCTGCGATCATCGGAAGATCGGGACGCACCAGGTCTTATGACATGTATCAGATAGCTCTCGTGAGCGGTGCTGTAGTTTGCGGTATCATATTAGTGATCTCGATTACGGGTATATTCAGATCAAGATCCAAGATCGAAAAGACGATCAATTCATAGGATCTTGCGGAGGTGATCGTATGTGGTTTGAAGAGGCAGTTTTTTATCAGATCTATCCTTTAGGATTTTGCGGCGCACCTTTTGAGAATGACGGTGTTCCTGAAAAAAGGATACTCAAGGTCCTTGATTGGATACCGCATATAAAGAGGCTCGGTATCAATGCCATCTATTTCTCTCCCGTATTCGAATCCGACACCCATGGTTACAATACAAGGGATTACGGTCTTATAGATACAAGACTTGGCACTAATGATGATTTCAAAAAGGTCGTGGAGGCTCTTCATAAGGAAGACATAAAGGTTGTCCTTGATGGTGTATTCAACCATGTAGGAAGGGGATTTTGGGCATTCCGCGATGTACAGGAGAAAAAGTGGGATTCTCCATATAAAGACTGGTTCCATATATCTTTCGACGGTAATTCAAACTATAATGACGGCTTCTGGTACGAAGGCTGGGAAGGCAACTATGACCTTGTAAAGCTCAACTTACGCAATCCCGCCGTCATCGACCATATCATGGACAAGGTCAACTACTGGATAGACTTTTTTGATATCGACGGACTAAGGCTCGATGTTGCATATTGTCTGGACCATGAATTCTTAAGAAGGCTTCGCGAATTTACTGACGGTAAGAAAGCAGAGTTCCTGCTCCTCGGTGAAGTCCTTCATGGAGAATACGGCAGGATGATGAACGAGATGCATCTACATTCTCTTACCAACTATCAGTGTTATAAGGGAATACATTCCGCCTTTAACTCAGGGAATATGTTCGAGATCATGCATTCACTTTTAAGACTCTTCGGACCTGAGGACTGGACTGTTGCAAGAGGATCGCACCTTCTGTCTTTCTGTGATAATCACGATGTCACGAGGGCAGCTTCGATAATCAATAATCCTGCTCATCTGCCCCTTGTATATACGATGGTATTTACGATGCCGGGTATACCTTGTGTCTATTACGGTTCCGAGTGGGGGGCCAAGGCTCGTAAGGAAGAGGGAGATCCTGCTCTTAGAGCTTGCTTTGATGAGCCCGAATGGAACGAACTTACCGACCATATCGCCAAGCTGTCCGAGATCAAGAAAGGATCCAAGGCACTTAATTACGGCAGTATAAGGTCTGTAGTCCTTACTAACCACCAGTGTATCTTTGAGAGATGCTGTGACGGGGAGAGGGTGCTCGTAGCTATCAATATGGGTGACTATGAATATACCGCTCACTTCGATGCTGGATGCGGTCAGGCACTTGATCTGCTTACCGGGAAGACACACGATTTTGGAGGCGGTTCCGTATTACCCCCTTATTCATCAGCGGTTTGGAAGATGGAAAGGTAACGAGTGTTATATTTCCCTCTTTAAATCTCTGATTTATTTGATATAATGAGCTCATACGGGGGTATGGGCTATGTCAGCGATAAAGTCTCATGATCGGAAGAAGTTCGGTATCTCTTGTGACTTCGGTTACTTTACTGAGGATAATGTGATCGAAGTTGCTCATAATGCGCTCCTGAAGGGAGAGTTCCTTTCTGCCAGGGAAGCTTATGAGTTTGTATTGGAGAAGTATCCCGATGACTTTGACGCCCTTAAGGGACTGATCCTTTGTGACAGCGAGTGGAAGTCTATCCATCCCATACTTCATATGAGCAAGGTCACTATCAAGGAATATACGCCTTCTCTTACTCATGCATTGGATAATTGCCGTCCCGAACATAAAGTATATTTTACAAAGATCGCAGAACTCCTTCGTATCAAGAAGGAATATAAGAAAGAGAAAAGCGAACTTAAGGAGCTCGAAGCTCAAAGAGCTTCTGAGCAAAAGATACTTAAGTCGTTACTTGATCGCCGGAAGGCAAACAGATCCAAACTGTCTGATGTCATCAGGCGTATTCGCGCACATAAGTCTTCTGTAGGTCTTTCTTATCTTGATATATCATTAGCGGTATTCCTGTTATGTACCGTTGTCGGAACCATGATTTTGGGGCGCTATGTATTGATAGCAGCTGCTCTGGTACCGTTGTCAGCATATGTTATCTATACAGTACGAAAAGAGATCAGGGATAATCTTATCGAGACTGAGATAAAACCCCATGCCGATAAGATCAGTAGGCTGGAAGAAGACTACGACTCCAAGATAAAGGAAGCACAATCCGTAAAAGAGGAATATATAAGGAAAGCTAAGTCTCTTATAGCTCTTGACGTAGAGTTCTCCGGATCAAAGTAATAAAAAAGCGGAACCGAGGTTCCGCTTTTTTATAATTCATGAGATCGATATCATAAGCTTTCCAGATACTTCTTGACTGCTTCAGGAGCAGGAGCACCCGTGATCGTTCTCTTGTTGACGCATGTCTCAAGGGAGATGGCATCATATACATCTTCCTCGATAAGGTCTGAGAACTGCTTGAATTCATCGAGTGTGAGCTTCTCTAGTGTAGTGCCGTTTTCTATGCAGTAGTGAACGAGCTTTCCTGAGATCTCATGTGTGGATCTGAAGGGGATGCCCTTACGTACAAGATAATCAGCAAGGTCAGTGGCATTTGTGAATCCGCCGAGAGCGGCAGCTTCCATGTTGTCCTTTCTGATGACCATTGTCTTGATCATGCCCGTGAAGGGAGGAAGAACGCCCTTTATCGTATCGATAACATCAAAGAGTGACTCCTGAACTTCCTGCATATCCTTATTATATGTAAGAGGAAGCCCCTTCATGATGACGAGCAGTGAGATAAGGTCACCGTAAACGCGGCCTGTCTTACCTCTTGTAAGCTCCGCTACATCGGGATTCTTCTTCTGAGGCATCATGGAAGAACCTGTAGAGTATGCATCATCCAGCTCATAGAACTTGAATTCCTGGGATGCATAGAGGATGATCTCTTCGGACATACGGGATAAGTGCATCATGAGGATGGAGATCGCAGATGCGAACTCGATAGCGAAGTCTCTGTCAGCAACACCGTCAAGTGAGCACTTTGTAACATCTGCCATGCCGAGGGCTTCTGCTACTGATTCGCGGTCCAGGGGATATGTCGTACCTGCAAGTGCACCGGAACCCAAAGGAGAGATGTTTGCTCTCTGTGCTGCGGCCTCGATCCTGTCGCGGTCGCGAAGGAACATCTCGATATAAGCAGTAAGATAATGTGCGTAAGTAATAGGCTGAGCTCTCTGAAGGTGAGTATAGCCGGGCATATATGTTGTAAGATGCTCCTTGGCGATATCAACGATCGTATCAATGAGCTCGTCGAGAAGATCTGTCACTTCGATAGCTTCGTCAACGAGATAGAGCCTCTGGTCGAGAGCAACCTGGTCATTACGGGAACGGCCTGTATGAAGTCTCTTGCCGGCATCGCCGATACGAGCCGTGAGCTCTTCCTCAATGAACATATGGATATCTTCGGCATCCGAATCAAATGTGAGCTTGCCGCTGTCGATGTCAGCCTTGATGGAGAGAAGGCCTTCTCTTATAGAATCTGCGTCTTCCTGTGAGATGATACCCTGACGGGCGAGCATCGCGGAATGAGCCACGGAACCTTCGATATCCTGAGCATACATCCTGGAGTCGAAGGGAAGAGAAGAGTTATAGTCGTTAACTGCCTTGTCTGTTGCTTTCTCGAAGCGTCCTGCCCACATTTTCTTTGCCATATCATTTACTCCTTAACATAATCGGGATCTATCCTGACCATCTCTGTCAGCGCCTTGTTCCTGTAGTTCAAGTCTTCACGAAGAGTAAAGCCTTGAGCTTCCCAGAACGCGTTACCGCCTTCGTTCTTTTTGAAAGCAACAAGAAGGACCTTGTTGATACCTTCTTTCTTGAGCGCTTCGAGTGCAAGTTCGACCAGCTTGTTACCGATCCCGAGCCTTCTGTAGTCGGGCGAGACACATGCATGCTGGATGATACCGCGTCTGCCGTCATGCCCACATAATATTACACCAACGACCTTGCCGTCACAAGTTGCAACGAAGCTTGTAGAAGGGTTTCTCTTAAGGTATTTCTCTATGCCTTCCGGTGAGTCATCCTTATCGTTAAGACCATTGCCGCATATGATCCAGAGATCATATGCTTCTGAGTAGTCGTCCATTGTCATTATCCTGTACTCGATCATAAAGCGCTCCTTTCAATTGTGAGAATAAAAAAGGGATCGTGAATACTCACGACCCCTTCCTGAAATCGTTTATATATGGATCAGAGAAGACCGTTTCTCTTCTTCATCTGAGCGTTGACCTTCATGGGAAGACCGAAGCAGTTGATAAATCCGCCTGCCTCTGCCTGATCGTAAACATCATCTTCCTCGAAAGTAGCGATCTCTTCATCGTAGAGAGAGAAGGGTGATGTTGTACCTGCAGGAGTGCAGTTACCCTTATAGAGCTTCATCTTTACTTCACCTGTAACGACCTTCTGAGTATCGTCAACGAAAGCGGAGATAGCCTCACGAAGAGGGTGGAACCACTGTCCGTAGTATACGAGTTCAGCAAATCTCTGAGCTACGAGATCCTTGTAGTGAAGTGTGTCACGCTCAAGTGTGAGGAGCTCGAGCTCTCTGTGTGCTGCATAAAGAAGTGTTCCGCCGGGAGTCTCATATACGCCACGGCTCTTCATGCCGACAAGTCTGTTCTCAACGATATCAGCGATACCAACTCCGTTTTCGCCTGCAACCTTATTGCAGTACTTAAGAAGAGATACGGGATCCAGCTTCTGACCGTCAACTTCTACGGGAACACCTTTCTCGAACTTGATAGTTACATATGTAGCCTTATCAGGTGCCTTCTCGGGAGATACCATGAGCTCAAGGATCTTATCAAGATCAGGCTCGTTAGCGGGATCCTCAAGATCCATACCCTCGTGAGAGAGGTGCCAGAGGTTCTCATCCTTGGAGTAGTTAGTCTCCTTTGTTACGGGAACGGGGATGTTACGAGCTGCTGCGTAATCGATCTCCTGGTCACGGGACTTGATATCCCATACACGCCAGGGAGCAAGGATCTTCATCTCGGGAGCCAAAGCCTTGATAGTAAGCTCGAATCTTACCTGATCGTTACCCTTACCTGTTGCTCCGTGAACGATTGTTGTGCAGCCTTCCTTCTTAGCGATCTCTACCATTCTCTTAGCGATAACGGGACGAGCGAAAGAAGTACCGAGAAGGTACTTACCCTCGTATACTGCGTTAGCCTTAAGAGTAGGGTAGATATAATCTGTGATGAACTCCTCAGAGATATCTTCAACATAGCACTTAGTAGCACCGCACTTTAAAGCCTTCTCCTTGAGAGCTGTCTCATCTACACCGATTCCGACTTCACCTGCCATTGCGATAACTTCGCAATCGTAGTTCTCGAGAAGCCAGGGAATGATGATGGATGTATCAAGTCCGCCTGAGTAAGCAAGTAAGAATTTTTCTTTAGCCATAGGGCACCTCCGATGTATTAGTTGAATATTTATGCATAACCTTGTATAAACTTACATAATGTTATACCTGTGACTCTGATTAGTCAACACGTTAATTGTAGTTTTTTTTATTCTAATTAACAACATAATATTAAAGAGAGTGACATTAATTCTTTAGTAACAATTCTTACATGATTATGAACTTTGTACTATCTAATTAATCTTTTATTCAAAAAATTCAGTGAACACGGATTATTCGTTGTGGTAGAATCTAAAACGTTTGAATGAAAAACAATTTTATGGTTTTAAGGAGATTTATGTATGAAGAACTTAAAGAAGATCGCTGCAGTTGTTCTTGCAGCTACAATGGCTGTTAATGTTGCTGGTTGTGCCATGGGTGGAAAGCTCTCACCTAAGACTCTTTCATCAGCTGCTAAGAAGTACGGCGCAGAAGAGATCAAGGACGTTGATGATTTTTCCGATATGATGGAAGACGGCGATGATCTCGAGGATGGTGCTTATATCACTGCTTCAGGCAAGGATGTTAAGGATATCCTTAAGAGCAACGATGTTACATCCGGTATCTACGATAAGTCCATAACAGCTGCTACTATCTGTGTTGTCGCTGATAAGGATGGTGGCAACGGTGTATTCCTTATGGCTTTCTCTTTTGGTTCCAAGGATGATGCAGAGGCTTTCTATGAGGATCGTGCCGAGGAATTCGAGGATCTTGAAGATTCAGCTTATGACTACGACAGTGACGATGGCGAAGAGAACGGCATCACATATACTGTTGCTTCTGCAGAGGCATGGGCATTCTATTATACCGGCGGAGCTTATCTTAGCGGTAAGACGGTATTCGTTGTAATCGGTGTAGCTGAGGATCTTGACGATGCTAACGACATCATCGATGACATCGCTTCCTGCTACGATATCGTTCTTCCTTCTGAGCTTTGATCATAATAACATTTTGTAAAGATTATTGGCGTCCCGTTAATACGGGGCGCCTTTTTATATATAATATTCATATATAGTTTTCCGAGGTGTGTCATGCAAAATAAGATCTATGACACTTTGATCATCGGAGCGGGTATAGTCGGTTGCTCCGTAGCACGCTACCTTTCGAAGTATAAAGGCGGTATCGCCGTGCTCGAAAGGAAAGAGGACGTGTGCTGCGGTACCTCTAAGGCGAACAGCGGTATAGTGCATGCCGGATTTGATGCCAAGCACGGAACCCTTATGGCTTTGTATAACGTCAGAGGGAGCAGGATGTACCCGAAGCTTTCTGAAGAACTGGATTTCAAATATGAGAATAACGGAAGTATCGTGCTGTGCCTTTCTGAAGAAGACAGGCCTAAGCTCGTATCTCTTTATGAGAATGGTGTAAGGAACGGCGTTTTTGGCCTTAGGATAGTCGAAAGGGATGAGCTCCTTACTCTTGAGCCTCATATCTCAGATGAAGCAGTATGTGCTCTTTATGCTCCTGCGGGAGGTATAGTATGTCCTTTTGATGCTACTTTTGCTATGGCTGAAAATGCAGCGCATAACGGAGCAGAGTTCTTCTTTGATACAAAGGTGACTGATATCGTAAGAGAAGATGAACTATGGAAGGTCGTGACTACAAGGGGTTCGTATCTTACAAGGACAGTAGTAAATGCGGCAGGATGCTATAGCGATGTTTTCCACAATATGGTAAGCAGCTCGAAGATCAAGATCACCCCAAGAAGAGGCGAGTATTTCCTTCTGGACAGGACCGCCGGAGGATACGTATCCCATACAATCTTCAGACTTCCGGGCAAGATGGGCAAGGGCGTTCTTGTTACCCCTACGGTTCACGGCAATATCCTTGTAGGACCTACTGCGGAAGATATAGACGATAAGGACGATGTAAGTACTACGGCAGACGGTCTTGATAAGATAAGGCTGCAGTCGGCTCTTAGCATCAAGGATCTTCCGCTTAATAAGACGATCACATCTTTCTCGGGACTAAGGTCTCACGAGGCAGGTCATGAATTCATCATCGGCGAACCGGAAGACGCAGAAGGTTTCTTCGACTGCGCGGGTATAGAATCACCGGGACTTTCTGCTGCGCCTGCGATAGGAGAAGATATCGCGACGATGATTGCAGATAAGCTGAACCTTGAGGAGAAGGAAGACTTCGATCCGTACAGGACAGGTATACTTGATCCTTTGACGCTTGATGAAGACAGATTGAACGAGCTTATCAAGGTAAGGCCTGATTACGGCAAGATCATCTGCAGATGCGAATCTGTCACAGAAGGTCAGATAAGAGACGCCATAAGAAGGATACCGGGAGCCAGGAGCATTGACGGAGTCAAGCGAAGGGTAAGAGCCGGAATGGGAAGATGTCAGGGAGGATTTTGCAGTCCTTCTGTAATGGAGATAATTGCTGATGAACTTAATTGCGATATATCAGATGTAACTAAGAAGGGACAAGGATCCGAGATCATATTAGGAGAGAATAAAGTCCTATGACCTGTTATGAAGTAGTAGTCATCGGCGGAGGCCCCGCAGGTCTGGCCGCTGCTATAAGCGCTTATGAGAACGGATGCAGGAGTATCCTTCTTATCGAGCGTGATAAAAAGCTCGGCGGTATCCTTAACCAGTGCATCCATAACGGCTTCGGACTTCATACTTTCAAGGAGGAGTTAACTGGTCCCGAGTATGCAGACAGATATAGCAGAAGATTCTATGAGACAGGCGCAGATCTGATGCTTCAGACGACAGTGCTTGATATATCCGAAGATAAAGTGATACGAGCGATCAATGAGAAGGACGGACTTGTAACCGTTAAGGCCAAAGCCATAGTCCTTTCCATGGGCTGCAGGGAAAGGAGCAGAGGTGCTCTTAATATCCCCGGCACGAGACCTGCAGGCGTATACTCCGCGGGAACTGCTCAAAAGCTCGTTAATATCGACGGCAAGATGCCGGGAAAGAAGGTCGTTATCTTAGGTTCAGGCGACATAGGACTAATAATGGCCAGACGTATGACATTAGAGGGAGCCAAAGTATTGGCAGTAGTCGAGCTCATGCCATATTCAGGAGGCTTGAAGCGTAATATCGTCCAGTGCCTTGAAGATTTTGATATACCGCTATACCTTTCCCATACCGTCACTAAGGTAGAAGGAGAGAACAGAGTAGAAGCTGTCACCGTTTCCGAGGTGGATGAAAACAGAAAACCTATTCAGGGAACAGAGATAAGATACGAATGCGATACCCTGCTCCTATCCTGCGGCCTTATACCTGAGAACGAGCTTACCCAGGGACTTGGAGCTTCAATGAACAAGGTCACCAACGGTCCTGTAGTAGATAGTGATCTGGAGACTTCGATCCCCGGTGTATTTGCCTGCGGCAATGTGCTTCATGTCCATGATCTTGTGGACTTCGTGTCGGAAGAGGCATCTGATGCAGGCAGGAATGCAGCTATGTATGCTGCTGCCGAGCCACGGTATAAGGTGAAGACCAAGATCCCGGTCAAGTTTTCAAAGGAGATAAGATATACGGTTCCTTCATCTGTTGTACTTGCCGGTATAAGCGAAGATATCAAGTTGCGATTCAGAGTCGGAAATATATATAGGTATAAGAAAGTAACTGCTTTGGCAGGTGATAGGGTACTTGCGAAGAAGATACGTAAGGTCATGACTCCGGGTGAGATGGAGGAGATCGTTCTTCCCATAGGAAAGCTCAAGGATATAAAAGGCGCTTTAGAGATAACTATAACGGTGGAAGATAATGACTAAGAAAGAACTTACTTGCATAGGATGCCCTATGGGCTGTGAGATAGAGGTCATGCTTGAGGATGACGGAAGGATAGCTTCCGTTACGGGTAATACATGCAGGAGAGGCGATGTCTATGCCCGTAAGGAGATCGAAGCTCCCAGGAGGATAGTAACTTCCACCATAAAGGTTACAGGAAGCCTGGAAGGCGCTTCGTGTGTATCCTGTAAGACCGAGACGGATATCCCTAAGGAGAAGATATTCGACGTCATATCAGAGCTTAAGGGGACTTCTTTGCCATGTCCAGTTAAGATAGGAGATATAGTACTTTCAAATGCAGCAGGGACAGGCGTTGATGTGATAGCAACTTCAAATGTGAGATAGCCTTACTTCGCTTTGAATATTATTCTATAAAATAGTACAATCCTTATTTGAACGAATAATATTTTAGAGGTGATGATTATGGCTTATCCGCTTCTGGAAAGTCCTGTCGGAAGAGTGTTTTATCTTAACGGTGATCTTATCGAAGACGGTTCCGTTAAGGCAGAGGAGTTAAGAGTTCCGACAGATCTTGTTACTTATTATGAGACCGTAAGGATAAAAGACGGTGTACTTTTATATCTTGAAGATCATCTTGCAAGACTTACAAAGTCCGTTAAGGGTATCGAGGATTTCCCCGTTGATACGGATCTTATAGAAAGGCAAGCATATAAGTTCTTACATGAGCAGTATCCTGATTTCAAGGAAGGCAACTTAAGGATCGTTCTTACTAAGAACGATATGCTTATCCATATATGCGAGGCCAATATTCCGTCAAAGGAGCATTTCGAGAACGGTATCAAGGCTTCTCTTCTTAAGTGGGACAGAGTAGATCCCAATATAAAGGTATTCAGGGGAGACTATAAGAAGGCTGTCGCAGATGCTTTCTCCAAGAGCGGTGCATATGAACTTGTCCTTGCCGACAGCAACGATAAGCTCTATGAGGGTTCTAAGTCCAATCTCTTTGTCGTTATCGGCAATAAGGTCTATTCGGCTCCGGACAATAAGATACTTCTTGGTATTACGAGAAGCAGGGTAATGTCTTCTCTTGCGAAAGCAGGCGGTGAGCTCGTTATAGATATGTTTACCATGGAAGAACTAAAGGAGACTAAGGGCGCTGCGCTATTCGTATCGAGTACCCCGTTTGACATCCTTCCTATAAGGTCTGTTGACGATGTCTTATTCGATTCGGCAAAAGATCCTCTTATACGTAATATCTCGAGATGTTATCTCGATCAGATCGCAAAATATATAAACGAAAGAAGGTAATATAAATGGATTCAAGAAAAGGACAAGTATCGGTAACTACCGAGAATATCTTCCCGATAATAAGGCAGTGGCTTTATTCGGATCAGGATATCTTCATGAGAGAGCTTGTCTCCAACTGCGCTGATGCTATCTCTAAGTACAGAAGGCTTATCGAGCTCGGCAAGGCTGAAGGTGACTTGGATCAGGATTTCAGGATCAATGTTATCTACGATGACGATAACAAGACTATCGTATTCGAAGATAACGGAATCGGTATGACAGGTGAGGAAGTCGAGAAGTATATCAATCAGATCGCTTTCTCAGGAGCCATGGACTTCGTTACAAAGTATCAGGAACAGTCCACTGATAAGACCGGCATCATCGGACACTTCGGATTGGGCTTTTATTCCGCATTCATGGTAGCTGATGAAGTTACGATCGATACGAAGAGCTTCGTTGACGGTGAGGAGGCAGTCCGCTGGTCTTCCGAGGACGGTATGGAGTATGAGATCTCATCTTCTGACCGTAAGGAGAGAGGTACAGCCATCACATTAAAGCTCTCCGAGGAGGCAGCTAAGATCTTCGATTCCGCTACTCTTCGTATGACTCTTCGTAAGTACTGCTCATTCATTCCATCTGATCTTTACTTTATCGATACTAAGGCAGACAGGCTTCATATGGAGTCCGAGGAAAAGAAGAAGAAGGAAGCAGAGGAGAAGGGCGAGACTTATGAGATCAAGGACGTAAGCTATGTTCCTTTGAACAACAAGGCTCCTCTTTGGATCAAGAAGCCCTCCGAATGTACTGACGACGAGTATAAGCAGTTCTATCATTCCGTATTTAACGACGGTAAGGATCCTCTTTTCTGGATCCACCTTAATATGGATTATCCTTTCACATTGCAGGGTATCCTTTATTTCCCTAAGACGGATAATGTATATCAGTCTCTTGAAGGAAGGATCAAGATCTATAACCATCAGGTATTCGTAGCTGATAACATCGAAGAGATCATTCCTGATTTCCTTTTCCTTCTTCAGGGTTGCCTCGATTGCTCCGACTTGCCCCTTAATGTATCACGTTCCGCATTGCAGCAGGATGAGTATGTTAAGAAGCTCTCAGGTCATATCATCAAGAAGGTATCCGATAAGCTTAATGAACTCTTCAAGAAGGAGAGAGAGTCCTACGAGAAGTACTGGTCCGACATCTCCGTCTTCGTTAAGTACGGCATGATGAAGGAAGAGAAGTTCTACGAGAAGGTTAAGGATATCTGCCTCTTTAAGACTGTAGACGGCAAGCATGTCACCATGAGCGAGCTCACATCCGAGAAGAAGCAGGTAAGATATACTACTGACGCCGTAGCTCAGGCTGCATATGTAAAGATGGCTCAGAACGACGGCTTCGAGGTAATAATCCTTGATGAGGAGATCGATAATAACTTCATCTCCTTCCTCGAGTTTAAGTATTCCGACATCAAGTTCAAGAGGGTAGATGCCGAGCTCTCCGGTGAGGATTCAGACGAAGAGACAATGAAGAAGCTTCGCGATTTCTTCAGAGGAGCATTAGGTGACGATAAGCTCATCGTATCTGCTAAGGCAATGGGTTCTGCTTCTATGCCTGCTTTGATCCGTGAATCAGAAGAGAACAGACGTATGCAGGAGATGAGAAAGCAGTACGAGCAGTTTGCCAGGATGACGGCCAAGGAAGGTGAAGATCCTTATGCTAAGCTTGATGAGATGTTCCCCCTTATTCAGGAGCTCGTTGTAAATACAGACAGCCCGGTCATCTCCAAGCTTACTGCAATGAAGGAGATGGGCACTAAGGATGAGGAAGCATCAAGACTTGCTCAGCATGTATACGATCAGGCTAAGCTTGCTCATGGTTCTCTGGATAGTGAAGGTCTTCAGAGATTCCTTGCATATAACACCGAACTTCTCGGTAATATGCTCGATAAGTAAGATATAAGCTTAAAGATAAAATGATACCTTCCGTCTTACGGCGGAAGGTATTTTTTATTTAACTTCGCTCGTTTATAAATACTGTCACTCTGTCGTTAATTATTGATATGACTTCTTCTATCGATTTCTGATCCGTAAAATAAGCAGGCATCTCTTCTTTTACTATGATCATTATCTCAGGGTCTAATGTTGCAACCTGCGAACAGGAATCGATCACTTCTTCAAAGTTATCGATAACAGAACTGTCGATAGCAGAAGAAGGCATGGTAGGATCCGTATATCCGTATGCAGATGCATAAGCAAGAGATCGTTCTATCTCTATATTGATCTCGGAGAGTATCTCCTGTGCTGAAGTTTCAAATGCATTTACGTTAACAGGTATGCTTCCTGTCAGCATGCCGTAATCTTTCTGAACTTCATCCGATAGGAGCGATCTTATAAACTCGATACAGGCATCCTTGTTGTCGGTCTTTGCAGATACGGCAACAGATGAGCTTACAGTAAGCATAGGACCTCGGCCGTCTCCTGACGGAATACCCAGGATCGTTAAGTGTTCGATATCTTCATTGTAGTAATCTTTTATGAAGTCGGCAAAAGATATGTCGTTGACATAAGAGCCGCCGTTAAGATCGATCGAACTGAAATCGGAATAGTAATCGGCTTCATAATCAGAGGTCATGACAGGGTCAAAAACATTATCTTTTACGTAAGCTGCAAGAAATATGAAGTTATCCGTTCCGTAATCAACATTATCGTCAATGATACATTCTCCGTTAAGGTAAGAAAGGCAGGTTATAAAGTATTCTGTCTGACTAAGTCCGATAGGATCTTCGCCGTTACATGGACCTGATACAAATGAAGAATACTGCTCGAAAGTAAACCCGAACTGCCCTGAAGAGATATCGCTTGTATTTGCAACAATGCCGTTGATACCTACCGTAAGGGGAAGCTGGTAAATCTTACCGTCTGTCTTAGTTGATTCAATAACATTCGTAAACAGGGAAGATGTATCGATATCAGATGATAAGTCCATGAGATATTCGCTGTTATAAAGCTGCAGATAAGATGCACCGTCAATTATAAGATCAGGGCCTTCGCCTGACATAAGATCAATTGCAAGCCTGCTTGATATCTGACTTTGAGATTCCAGCCCGTCGGTAGCAAATCCGTCGTAATAGTATCTTATATCGCCGTTAAGATACATCTCTACCATGGAATATTGACCGTCAAGTTCTATAAAGTAATCGGAACTTCTGTCGTTATAATCTACTACCGCTTCGCAGAAGGTATAGTCGAAGTCCGTAAGTGTTGCAGCCGTTATGATCTTCTTGCCGACGTGAGGATTAGTCTCCTGTTTATCAAGCATATATATTCTCTGTGATAAGACATCATATCCTGCGGAATCGGTCATATGTATCGCGCCGGATAATACTATCCTGTTATCTTCGATAGATACTATAGAAAGGTATCTTGTATCATATCTGTTAATGTTGCAGTTGTCATAGGAGAATAGCTCGTCGACTGTCTTGTTATCAAAATCAAGCTTCTTTATACCGGTATTATCCGTTATTACATATCCGGTTCCTTCTATATAAGATGCTTCACAATATGTAAAGTAATTACTGAACCAGGAAGTATCTTCGTTATAGGGAGTAAAGCTGCCGCTTAAAAGATCTAATGCGTAATATTCCTTGTCGATCCTGTTGCCGTTCAAAAATCCGACGAGAGCCTGATCGTCTCCGAGATAAATTATCTCTGACACTTCGGAAGTCAAAAGATCAGGGAGGATAGAACCTATATCGTATTCTATGGCTTCACCGCTGCTATTCTCGACCCTTATCTTGGGAGGATGATCGACGGAGTGAGTAGTAAAAGTATCTATGAGGTAACCGTCGAATCTATAAGATCTTCCGGGCGAATAACTTACAAATACATTGTTTTCAATGTCAGAAGGATCATCGGTAAAGATCGGCTTCATATCTTCTACGGTCTCTGACTCAATATCGTAGGTAACATAGTAATAGCGATCTTCATTGTCGGGGAGGATCTTTATATCGGTAAGAAAGATCAGCTTACCGTCTTCTATCCTCATATGATCTCTATCTATACCCTGAAAGCCGTACATTGCAGAAGAACCATCGGGGATAACGGAAGACGGGTCTATATCACTGTTAAGATCGATGGTTTTATAAAGGTCGCCGTTTATATCGTAGATATCCAGATTCATGAATGTAAGCTCAGTAAAATCTATATTTGCATAATCGGCACCGTCTTCCGGATTAAACTGTCCTGAAGAAACATAGTAGAACATGTCATTATCGGATCCGGCAAAAGCAGTAGCGTAGAAGTTGATATCTTCTCCTTCGGAATAGCGGTTGCATGTCTCAAGTTTGGTAAGAGAATACCATGGTGCATCAGACGGCACTAATTCATCAGATCTTCCACTACATGATGTGATGGCTATAAAGGATGACAATAGCGATACTGAAGTGACCATAGCGATAAGCTTTCTTATTCTTTTCATCGTGCGGCTCCTTTCCGATCTATATGATTATAGTAATCGTTAACCTTGGAAACCGAATTCCAAAAATAACAACATGTTTTTAGACATATTAACCAATTATCGGGAACCGAAAGTGATAAACAAAGTATTAGAATTAAAGGGAAGATTAATAAATTAGAACAAGAAAAAACCACCGAGGTTATCGGTGGTCTTATTGGTGCACCATCAGGGACTCGAACCCGGGGCCCACTGATTAAGAGTCAGTTGCTCTACCATCTGAGCTAATGGTGCGTCTTGCTTCGTTTCAGCTTGATTATTATACCATTGCGTACACGGATGTCAACATCAATTTTATATAATTGCAAGAAAAAACCACCGAAGTGATTCGGTGGTCTTGTGGTGCACCATCAGGGACTCGAACCCGGGGCCCACTGATTAAGAGTCAGTTGCTCTACCATCTGAGCTAATGGTGCGTCTTGCTTAATTCAGCCTGTTTATTTTACCATTGCATCTGAGGATGTCAACAGCAATTTTACAACTTTTTTATTTGTTGAAGAATCCTTCCATATCGACTGAGGAGAAGTCTTCTTCAAGGGGCAATCTGACTGCGCTTCTGAGCTTGGCTGACTTATATATACCCATGAGAGTGTCGACTGATGAGTAGCCGCTTAAAGCATCTGCCAGAGGCTGTCTCTTATCGTCCTTAATGGCTCCTATGAAGTCAGCGTAGATACCGGTATGGGGATTAAGAGCATGAAGCATTGATGTGAATCCCTTCTCGCTTATATGCTTCATTATGTAGTGGAAGTTACGCTTATGTCCGTTCTTAGTTATCGCAAGTGAAGGGATCCCCTTCTTAAGACCCAGGCAGATAGTTCCATTCTCACAGAGAACTGTGAACATGGCGCTGTGATCCTTGTCGGATGTAGCGGTAGTACCTTCGATAGAAGCGAGGGAACCGTCGTCCATACGAAGTATAGCCATACCGAGGTCCTCCGCCTGGATGTTCCTTAAGCGCTGGGAGAGCATGGCTTCTGCTTCGATGGGCTTACTTCCCATAAGCCATACGAGAAGGTCGATAGCGTGGATGGTCTGGTTCATCATGGCGCCTCCGTCGGACTTCCATGTGCCTCTCCATGCTGCGGAAGAGTAGTAATCCTCACCGTGTCCCCATCTTACGTATATTGTGCCGTGGAGTACCTTGCCGAACTCGCCTGATGCGATATCTCTTCTTAAGATATCAACGAGAGGGAAGTAGCGGTAGATATGTCCCATGGCTATCTTCTTGCCGCACTCGCGGGAAAGTTCGTATATCTTACGGCTCTCTTCGGAAGACATGGTCATGGGCTTCTCCAGAAGGAGATTACATCCGTGTCTTAATGCATAGTCTGCTATCTGGAAGTGAAGTCCCGAAGGAACCGTTACTGCAACGATATCGGGTTGTATCTCATCAATGGCTTCCTTGTAGTCAGTAAAGAGCTTTACCTCGCTTACAGGGATCTTAGATGTCTCGAGAAGCTTAAGCGGAGCCTTGTCGGATACATCTACGAGAGCTTTGAGCTCTACCTCGGAGCTAAGCTTCTTTATTGCCTTTATGTGCTTTGCGGCAACGCGTCCGCAACCTATTATCATGACTGAAAGTTTCTTTTCCATACGCCTATAATATCACAATTATTGTTATAATCTATTCGTAAAGAAATACATGGGGGAAGTCTTATGAATTTTGTAGATATCATCCTGGATAAGCGTTACGGCAAGGCTTTAAGCGACGAGCAGATAGATTTCTTTATCAGGAGCGTAACGGAGAAGACAGTCCCTGACTATCAGGTGTCATCTCTCCTCATGGCTATCGTCCTTAACGGCATGGATGATCGTGAGATGACTACCCTTACCATGAAGATGGCTTCCTCGGGTGAGATGAACGACCTGTCGTACGTAGACGGTATCGCCGTAGATAAGCATTCAACAGGCGGCGTCGGAGATAAGATAACTCCTATCGTGCTTCCTTTGTGTGCCACTTTCGGAGTTCCCGGAGTAAAGCTTTCGGGAAGAGGCCTCGGATTTACAGGCGGAACTGTTGATAAGTTCGAATCTATTAAAGGATTTAACGTACAGGTGGCGCAGGAGGATTTTCCTAAGTATCTTAAGAACTGCGGTATGGTCATATCGGGCCAGACTCCGTCCCTTGCACCTGCAGATAAGATCTTGTATGCGCTTCGTGACGTAACGGGTACCGTAGATTCCATTCCTCTTATAGCATCCAGCATAATGAGCAAGAAGATAGCTGGCGGAGCTGAAGCTATCGTCCTTGACGTCACCTGCGGAAGCGGAGCTTTCATGAAGACAAGAGAGGATGCCGAGAAGCTTGCAAGAGCCATGATAAGCATAGGTAACCTCGCAGGAAGAAAGACGGTTGCCGTCATTACTGATATGGACGAACCTCTGGGCAAGGCCGTAGGTAACGTGCTCGAAATGCAGGAAGTACACGAAGTGCTCCTTGGCAAGGGCTCTGAAGATGTAGTAGAGGTAGCGTGCGCGCTTGCTTCGCAGATGATCATTCTTGCAGGAAAGAATGAAGGCATGAGCATTGAAGTTCTTACGGAAGAATGCCGTAAGAGGATCTCTGACGGCACTGTCCTTTCTAAGTACTATGAGCTCATCTCATCACAGGGTGGAACGATACTTCCTACCGGGGCTCCTGATTATGTGGAGAAGCCTTTCGAAGAGATGAGAGTACCTGCGACTTCAGACGGATATATCAGCGGCATAAAAGCTGACGTCATAGGTCATGCTTCCGTTATGCTCGGAGCAGGAAGGCTTACCAAGGAAGATAATATCGATTACGGTGCCGGTATCTGCTTTTATAAGAAGGTGGGCGATAAGGTCAGAAGAGGAGACGTTGTCTGTTCACTGTATCGCGGTGAGAGTGCAACGCTTGCCGACGAGAAGCTCTTTGACGTTATGGAGATGGTATCTGATGCCATATCTTATTCGGATACTCCGGTGGAGCCTCACAAAGCCGTAATTGACGTTATAAGCTGATATCGGTATAATGTGAACAAATGTTTATAAAGAGGGAGCCTTCTTAATGGGTAATACACCCGAGACAGTTAAGATAATCGGTATAGATCCGGGATATGCCATCACGGGTTACGGGATAATAGAGAAGACCGGCAACAGGGTAAGATGCGTTGATTACGGTGCTATAACCACAGCCGCTAAGACACCCTTTCCTGAGAGGCTCCTTACAATCAATGAGAAGATGAGATTCCTTCTTGAGATGCATAAGCCCGACTATATGGCGATAGAAGAGCTGTTCCTATATAAGAATACTACTACCGCCATCGGTACGGCTCAGGCCAGAGGTGTAGTCATATTAGAGGCAGCAAGAGCAGGCATACCGGTTTATGAATATACCCCGGGTGAGGTCAAGCTGGCTGTCACCGGATACGGTAAGGCTCAGAAGCAGCAGGTGGCCATGATGACTAAGACTTTGTTAGGTCTTAAGGAGATGCCTAAGCCTGATGATGTAACGGATGCGCTTGCCATTGCCATATGTCTCGCTCATACCGGTCCCAAGTTCTCAGGTCAGGCCGTATCCGGTTATCAGTACGGCAGATATGGTTACAGTAAGAGAAATGAATTCGGTTGATCAGAATATTAAGGAGTATGGAGAATGTATTCTTATATAAAAGGTGAACTTGTAAAGATTACTGACGACATGGTAGTCGTTGAGAATAACGGCATAGGATATGAGATAATATGCCCGTTCGCGCTGTCATCCAAGCTCGGTCATGTCGGTACCGATGTCTGTGTTTGGCTCTATCAGAGCGTAAGAGAGGACGATATATCTCTCTACGGATTCTCTGAGCCCGAGCAGAAGGATATGTTCTTATTGCTCATAACCGTGAGCGGTATCGGTCCCAAGGTCGCTCATTCCATATGTTCTCAGCTGACTCCCGATAAGTTCGCGCTGGCTGTTATGGGATCTGATGTCAAGGCTCTGACCGGAGTAAAAGGTCTTGGTAAGAAAGGTGCAGAGAGGATCGTTCTCGAGCTGAAGGATAAGCTCAAGGACATGAATGCCAATAATCCTTCTGTAGTTATTGCTTCTGACGGAGATAACGATACTGTAATAAGTTCTTCTGTCGCTGCAGACGCGGTAGAAGCTCTCATGGTGCTGGGATACAAGCAGGCAGATGCTGCTAATGCAGTAAGTTCGGTTTATTCTGAAGATATGGATCTTCAGTCTGTTATACGAAGTGCTCTTAAGAGCCTCGCGAGGTAATTTATGGATTACGGTCAGTTCGGCGGAGGATTCGAAGACGAGGAAAGAGTCATCGGAAGGCAGAAGCAGTTCGATGATCGTGACGAGAAGAATCTTCGCCCCATAACATTTGAAGACTATAGCGGTCAGAAGAAGGTCAAGGAGAACCTCAAGATCTTTATAAGTGCTGCTAAGAAGCGTAACGATGCTCTTGATCATGTTCTGCTCTATGGCCCTCCGGGACTTGGTAAGACAACACTTGCCGGTATCATCGCATCGGAGATGGGCGTTGCCATGCATATCACAACGGGACCTTCCATCGAGAAGGCAGGTGATCTGGCAGCTATTCTTACTAATCTTAATGAGAATGAAGTTCTCTTCATCGATGAGATCCACAGGCTCAACAGGAGCGTTGAGGAAGTATTATATCCCGCAATGGAGGATTATTGCCTGGATCTTATGATCGGTAAAGGTCCTTCTGCAAGATCGGTAAGACTTGATCTTCCGCACTTTACATTAGTCGGTGCTACTACCCGTGCCGGTATGCTCTCAGCGCCTCTACGAGACAGGTTCGGAATGCTTCACAGGCTCGAGCTCTACGATACTGAAGATCTTATGGCCATCCTTAAGAGGGACGCCGGACTTCTTGAGATAGATATAGATGACGAAGGTCTTCGCAATATAGCATCACGTTCAAGAGGTACGCCTCGTATCGCCATACGTCTCCTTAAGAGAATGAGAGACTATGCCGCTTATCTTGAGAAGGATGTCATTGACAAGGGAGTATCTGACTTCGGTCTTAAGGCATTGGATATCGACGAGATTGGTCTTGATTCCATAGACCGTCGTATCCTTATGACTATAGCAGATGTCTTCAGAGGCGGTCCTGTAGGACTTGAGACTCTTGCTGCATGTACCGGAGAAGATCCTGTTACTATCGAGGATGTCTATGAGCCTTTCTTGTTGCAGAACGGCTTTATTGCAAAGACTCCCAGGGGAAGAGTTCTTACCCTTCGAGCATTTGAACATCTTGGAGTGTCTGTTCCTCCGTCATTTCTCACTAAGAACGGAGCTTCAGCCAATATAGGATTCGAGAACCTCTCCATGGACCTCGACAAAGGAGAAGACTGATATGGCGATGCTCCTTCATGCATGCTGCGGGCCATGCGCCATGTATCCTGTTGACTTTCTTCTTAATGAGAATGTTGACTTCGATCTATATTGGTTTAATCCCAATATCCATCCTCTGTATGAATGGAACAGAAGACTTGAGAATCTTCAAAAGGCTGCCGATCATTATAACGTGAAGCTTATTAGAGACGGCGGTGAAGGTCATATCGACTGTCGTGAAGATTACTGGAAGAGCGGAGAGTATAAGGATCAGTATGCATCCCGATGCGAGATGTGCTATGACATAAGACTTGATAATGTAGCAAGATTTGCCTCTGAGAACGGTTATGATTCCATATGCACTACTTTACTTGTTAGTCCTTATCAGCAGCACGATGTCATCTCCCGAATTGCCAAAGAGAAAGCTTCCCTTTACGGTATAGAGTTCTCTTATTACGATTTCCGCCCGGGATACAGGGAAGGGCAGAACATGGCAAGGGATATCGGTCTTTACAGGCAGAAGTACTGCGGCTGCATATTCTCCCTGGAGGAATCCAAGTTCAGGGATAAGATATATAAGTCATTCGAAGAATAATAAAAGAACGCCTGAAGGCGTTCTTTTATTATTGCTTTATCTCTTTGGCACTTACAACTATGGAATAATATCCTTCGTATATGACCATACCGGGTTTTGCTCCGGGGATCTTCTTGACATGTGAGACTTTACAGTAGTCTACTTCCGCCTTGATATCACCGGCTTTACTGCCTTCCTTAGCTGCATGTTCCTCGAGCATTATGCTCTTGGAGAAGAAGGCTGCAGTCTGTGCTGCTTCGATAACTGAGTTATCCGGCGGGAATTCCTCCCCTTTATGAGCCTTTAAGATAACGTGAGTACCGGGCATTCCTTTGATATGAAACCACCAGTCATCCTTATCTGCTACCTTGAAGGTCAATTCTTCATTCTGGATGTTATTCCTGCCGCAATATACAAGTCTTCCGTCAGAAGTCGTATATTGTCTGTAGGGGAGAGCTTTGACGTTCTTATTGCCCTTAGAATTATTCTTTTCCCTGGCTTTCTTTGCCGCTTCTCTTAAAGCTCTGGAAGAAGCCTTTCCGGATTTTGCCTTGCCTACGTTAGCATTGGGATTACCCTGGTTTTGAGGATGCTTAGTCTTTGGCTTTGATGCTGCTTCGTTAAGTTCCATCAGTATCGCGCTGATGTCATCTTCGCATGAAGCTGCCTCTGCAGCTACCTTAAGCGTGCGAAGGTAATCTATGGCCATCTTGTCGTCTGCCAGATATTCCTCTGCCAAAGTCAGCTTTCGCTTTGCCTTACGAAATCTCTTATAGTATTCCTGTGCATTATCGGAAGCATTTAAAGAAGGGTCCAGCTTGATAGTAACGTCCTTGGGAGGATCTTCGTAATAGTTCTGGCAGTTTAAGTATTCTTCCTTGCCTTTGAGCATGTACTGATTTCCCAGGATAAGGTCAGCACAGCATTTGTAGTACTCTGCTTTACTTCCTTCTTCCTTATCTTCCATATGTATCTCGGCTTTATGAGTCGCATGAGAAAGGGCATTTCCGATTATAGTCTTAAGTCTTTGCTTCTTGTTATCAAGATCGATATATCTGTCCTTCTCGTGATAGTACATGTCTATCGCTTCAGAGATCGATGCCGCGTCCCTTCTCTTGGCATAGCCTATGAGGTCGAAGGGGGAATACTCGCATGCCATATCGTCCTCGCTGTAGTAGGAAGCAGGTGAATAGTTCCTGTTTACGACCTTGGAAGCAAATTCCGATACTATCTTTATCAGATCCTGCTTTTCCTTGTCAGTAAGGTTCTTTGCAGGGGACCTGTCGTCGATATCGGCTCTCAGGCACAGTTGTCTGCAAAGATTGGGCGAGATACCCTTTATTGAATTGAGAAGTGCCTTGTCCATCGGTCTTCCGAGTTCCTGTTCCTCGATAGGGAGCATATTCTCTGAAGTGAGGGAGAGGGCTTCTTCGCATGTGAACTTATCCTGTGTGGGCGGATATTCGTATATCCTTGCAGGCATAACTTCTCTTACACGGCTTACGCTGTAATCGACATGGACGATACTGTCTAATATCCTTCCGTTGGGATTGATGAGGATCAAGTTGCTATATCTGCCCATGAGCTCTGCCGTGAGCTTTATATTCTTTGTATCGTGAAGTTCGTCAGTAGTAGTTACTTCTATCTCGATTATCCTCTCGTATCCGGGATTGGTGATAGAGACTATCCTTGAACCTGAAAGATATTTCCTTAAGAGCATGCAAAAGGAGGGAGGAGTCTGCGGATTCTCTCTCGTAGAGTCAGTGATATTGATCCTGGGGGCTGAAGGATTAACCGATAAAAGGAGCTTCTTGATACCGGAATTAGTCCTTATGTGAAGGATGACCGTATATTTGTCAGGCTCGAAGACCTTGTCTATCCTGGCGCCACTAAGCTCTTCGTCGAGCTCTCCTGCCAGGAGCTGTGCAGTAATTCCGTCTAATGCCATCAGGAAGCTGTCCCTTCATCTGAAGATGATTCGGATCCGAGGCTCAATACGAGACCGATTATCCATATGGCTGCGGCGAGAATGAGCTCGATACCGAGCATGATGAAGAATCTGTCGTAATTATTCCAAGATATAAGAAGATCTATAAGAATGATGATCGTAATGACAAGGATAGTCATTACGGGGAAGAAGATCTTAGACTTGGAGAATGCAAGCCAGTAATCAGCGAAAGTGACATCGGCAGTCTGGACAGACTGCTTCTTTGCAGATGTTCTGCCGTTAGAGGTTCTTCTCGTTCCTGAAGATCTCTGTCTTGAACCGTTATTAGATGATGTTCTTCTTCTTTGTTGTGCCATGTGAATTATTTTAGCATAAAGTGTGAGATGAATTAACAGGATGTTTGTAGTTGGATGTTATTGTCCGATTAATGTCTCTTTGTTCACCGTCTCTTATGATAATATATCCCTATGAACGGAAGAAACTATGAGAAAGCCGTAGCCAGATACCTTAAGCATCACGGATTTTACGGTGTCAAGGTGACTAAGGGCTCAGGAGATTACGGTGTAGACGTCCTCGCGCGTAAGATAGGACATAAGTATGCCGTACAGTGTAAGTATTATTCACGTCCTGTCGGTGTTTCAGCTGTGCAGCAGGTAGTTGCCGGCATGGCATATTATGAATGCGACAGGGGACTTGTTGTAACTAATACTACTTTTACCCGTCAGGCTAAGGAACTTGCGGATCTTAACGGGATAGATCTTATAGGTAAGGTTAGTCCATATAACGGAGTGCTTCGTGTATTGTTCAATATAATAACAACAGCCGCACTTGTCTGTGCGGCCGTCGATATATATCGTAGATATGCCCTGATAGCTGTCGCTGTTATAACGATCATCAGGTTGTGTCTGTGGAAGACCAGAAGAGATATTATCCGATCTGCTCACCCTTCTCCTTAAGGAGCTTCTTGATCTTCTCAGTAGGATTGATGAGATTAGAAAGAGAAGCATCGTGGTTGATAGCATCGATGAGAAGTGCAACGAACTTGCACATATTAACATCTGCAAACCAGGGAGCCTGTAAGAGCTCGGGCCTTCTGTAGATAAGATTAGTGGCAAATACCTTATCGAGGATACCTTCTTCGTAAGCCTTATTGAAATTATCTATACCTTCCGTGAAAAGTGCGAATGTGCAGCAGCAGAATACCTTTCTTGCGCCTCTCTGCTTCATTGCACGGCAGATATCGAGCATTGAATCACCGGATGAGATCATATCGTCAACGATGAGGATATCCATACCTTCAACTGAATCTCCGAGGAACTCATGAGCGATGATGGGGTTCCTTCCGTTAACTACAGTAGTGTAATCACGTCTCTTATAGAATGTACCGAGAGGAACACCGAGGATGGATGCGAAGTACATAGCACGTCCGATAGCTCCTTCATCGGGAGATACTACCATGAACTTACCTTTGGAGAATGAAAGATCGGGGATCTGACGATACATCTCCTTGATGATCTGATATGTAGCAGGAAGAGATTCGAAGCCGGAAAGAGGGATAGCATTAGCAACTCTCTCATCGTGAGCGTCGAAAGTAATGATATTTGCTACACCGAGGTTATAGAGCTCCTCTAATGCAAAAGCACAATCGAGAGATTCTCTGGAATTCCTCTTGTGCTGACGTGACTCGTAAAGGAAGGGCATGATGACGTTGATACGTCTTGCCTTACCGGAACAAGCGAGGATTACTCTCTTAAGATCCTGGTAGTGGTCATCAGGACTCATCCTGTTTGTATGACCGAACATCTTATATTCGATAGAGGTATTCATAACGTCGCTGACGATATAAAGGTCATGACCTCTTACAGTGTTCTTGACAACAGCCTTGCCTTCTCCTGAGGAGAATCTGGGGTTATCGACTTCGATCCTGTAATCCTGTCTGAAGAAGCCCGGGTACTTGGAAACGATAGCTTCCTGCTGATACTCGGATCTTCTGGCATTAAGGTACCAATTGACTTTCTCAGTGAATTCAACGCTGCCCTTAAGGGGAATGATACCGATAGGGCCGACAGGAGCCATAGGGTTCTCGCCGTACTGGTTGTAACGTGAATAAGATTTCTCGTCTGCTGGAACTGAAGTCATGTGATCGTTTACCTCTCTTATCTGTTTTGGGTTATCATTCAAAATCTTCAAATATCTCTCCGATCCTTATCTGCTCCAGGAACTCTGTGATCCTTGAAGTGGAATTGATAAGGTCGAATATTGATTCATCAACATTAAGTGCATCTATTATCCTGGTGACATATGGTGTCATGTTTACGTCAACATACCATTCTCTCTTTAAGAGCTCAGCAGGTCTGTAGATGAGGTTGGTACATACAACGGACTTGATAATGCCCTTCTCATAAGCTTCGTCGAACTTGGCAAGACCGTCAGTAAAGAGTCCGAAAGGAGAGAGGCAGAAGATATCCTTCGCGCCTGCTTTCTTGAGCTTCTCGGATGTCTGTAGCATTGTGCTTCCGGAATTGATCATGTCATCGATGATCAGTATATCCTTGCCGTTGACATCGTCACCGAGGAACATATAGTCCTTGATGGGATGTTCGCCGTCAACCTTGATAGTGTAATCTCTGTCTCTGTAGAAGATACCTAAAGGGAGATTGAGCATAGAAGAATAGAATATTCCTCTGTTGACACCGGACTCGTCAGGTGAGACCACCATGGTCTTGTCTTTATCTATTGAAAGTGAATCGAACTTTGAAAGGAGGGTAGAGATGATCTTATATGCACTCTTGGGGAATTCCATTCCCATAAGGGGAACAGCATTTGCGATCCTCTCGTCATGCGGGTCGAATGCGATAAAATTGGACACTCCCAATTCATAGAGCTGTCTTAACATCTCGCCGCAATCCCAGGACTCTCTGGAATTATCTACTATATCACGTCTGCCTTCGTATACGAACGGCATAATGACATTGATCCTTCTTGCTTTGCCTGAGATAGTGGAGATTATCCTGATAAGATCCCTGAACTGATCGTCGGGAGACATAATGTGATCGTATCCTGAGATCTCAAAATGCTCTCTGTAAGCGAGGATATCCGTGATAATGAAGATATCGTGGCCACGTACGCTCTCTCCGAGCTGAAACTTGCCTTCGCCTGTCTGGAACCTGACAATGGATGAGTCGATCAGATAATCGGATCTTAAATAACCGGGATTGGTAACATAGGGATTGGAACGATTATCGAAACGCTTTTTCCTCTTCTCGTAAAGGGTATTACTTACCGCTCTGACGAAATCGTCATTAGCAGAGTGAGCGATAATACCGATAGGACCGAAGGGTTCAAGCACAGTGTTCAATCTCCTTTTCTTAATTAGTATCTTAAAAAGAAAAGATTAATTCAATTGTGTTATTTGACAAAAATGTTCAGATTTCTATGAATATTATTTGTGTTTAGAACTTGTTTACAGATCAAGGAATTCGCAGATGCCCTTTTGAAGGTCCTCGATACCTGATTTTGCCACTGAGGAAACAGCGTAGATATTGGCGTCTTCTGAGAAATCGAAGATATCTTCCAGTTCCTTGAGCCTTCTGTTCAGCTGAGCCCTTGAGAACTTGTCACATTTGGTGAATACAACAAAATACGGGATGTTGTTGTTATTAAGGTATTCGAGCATTCCTACGTCTTCCTTAGAGGGCTCATGCCTGACATCTATAAGGTGAAGGACAAGATCGTACTTCCTGCCGCATGTGAAATAATCGTCGGCAAGCTTACTGAATCCTTCTTTCAATTCCTTGCTGACCTTTGCATAACCGTAACCCGGAAGGTCCGCGATCATTATCTTCCTGTCAACATTAAAGTAGACAACTGCTCTTGTCTTACCGGGAGTCTGGGATACTCTGGCGAGTTTCTTGTTATCAGAAAGCGCATTTATCAGTGATGACTTTCCGACGTTGGATTTACCTGACATTACTAGCTCGGGCATATCATGCTCGGGACACTGCTCGAGCTTTGCCGCAAGGGTCATAAAACGCGTATTTCTGAAATTTACTGCCATAGAGACACCTCCGAAGGAATTATTCTATCGTATCCTTGAAGGTAAATCAAAGAAAACGGGCTGATTGTCGAAAATTGTCGAAAATTGACGACTTTTTTGTCCCCAATTGCTTGCCCGATGTAGTTATATCTATGGCATGAGAAGGATTCGTATGATCATTGAAAGGATAACAAGGAGGGCACTGCTGCTGCCTTCAATATTTGTTTTCCTTTCTGTCTTGATAAGATGTTATCTTGGTATACTCGGTATGCTCATATTTGTATCGCTGTCTTCTGTTTTGCTGCTGGCAGTTAAGGGAAAAGGAAGAACAATGTTCTCTGTTGCTCTTACGGTATGCCTGATGACATACATTTCAGGGTATTTTACGATATATACGTCTCATGAGAACCCGGTATAAGGACAAAATGTCAGCTTTGATTGCAAGATACATTCCGTTGAGCGGACGTTGGACGGGACTGTCAGGATAAGAGCATATTCGAGTAGATTCGGGTTTCTCGAGTTCAAGTCTGTAGAAGGATATGATCCGGTAGCAGGAGAGAGGATCTCTTGCGAAGGTTATTTCTTTGAAGCTGATGAACCCAGAGATCCCGGACAGTTCGACTATAAGAGATATCTTGAGAGAAAAGGTATTAAGCACGCATTTAAGCCTGATATGATCACGGCATCCGGTTCTGCTCCTTTGTTGAACAGGCTTCTTTATTCGATGGATGAACGTTTCTTTGAGTTAAGGAGCGGTATGATAGGTCTCTACGGTGATCACGGGCCCCTCGCAGCTTCTGTATTCATGGGGGACAGTTCTCTGATCGAAGATAACGTCAGATCCTTATATAAGCGTAACGGCTGTGCACATATACTTGCCGTTTCCGGTACGCATTTCGCCGGCTTTTTGGCTCTGCTTACATATTTTCTTGATAAAGGCAGAAAGAACAGACGCAAGAAAGTAGTATATGTTACTTTTTGTATAATGCTGGCAACGTTGACAGGGTGGAGCAGTTCAGTTACCAGATCATGTATTATGTGTTCTTCTTCGTATTGTTCCAAGGATCCTTTGTCCGGACTTTGTACTGCATGTGTCGTGATGATGCTCGCTGATCCGTACAGCGCTTTATCTTACGGCTTCCTGATGACATCAAGCAGCGCTATAGCAATACTTTGTCTTACTTCTCGTATCAGAAAGCGATCGGAATCTTTTCTGGGAAAGAAGACGGCGTCTGTTATCTCTCCTGTAATAGCTTCTCAGATCGGAATGTTGCCTTTCGTTACACTTACTTCTCAAAAATACGGTGTGATACCGATGCTTATACAGATAACGACATCATTTATCGCATCTGTGGCGTGCTCTTTCTTTGTTCCTTCCGTTATTCTCGCGAAATGCTTTTCGCCTCTCTTTATCTTTCCTTCGGAGTTCATGCTGCTCTTGCTCGACAGGTTTGTATGTACGGCAGACAGGTTTTATATAGGATATGGTGTAGGGCGTCTTACGGCGCTTCTTATCGTTATCATTGTCTTTGTCTTCTTGTGTGAACCTTCTTTTATCGCAAGGAAACTAAAGAAACCGCTGATACTGTTATTATGCTTGAGCTTTATCTTTAATATCACTGACAAGATATGTGAGCCTGATGCCAGAGTTGTATTTATAGATGTCGGGCAGGGAGATTCCTGTCTTATATTGGCATCCGGAAAAACTATATTGATAGACGGGGGCACATATGATGCCGGAAAGGATAATGTCCTTCCGGTCCTTGAGTATTACGATATACGTCATATCGACGTTACGATCGCTACTCATTGGGACAGTGATCATCTGGGAGGGCTTTTATACCTGTATCAGCAGGGTATCACCGGAAAGATCTATACATCCTTTGTTGAAGCTGATATGAAGCAGCAACAGGTGATGGATGAATATCTTAACGGTGAGGACGTAAAAGAAGTATTTGAGAGCATGAATGAAGGCGATGTTATCCGTCTTAGTGATGAATGCGTTCTTAAGGTTATCTATCCGTCTTTATGTGAAGTGAGCGACGGAGAGAATGAGGACAGCTTGGTGATCCTTATGTCTTGCAACGATATGTCTATGCTCTTTACGGGTGATCTTGGCATCGAGTCGGAAGAAATACTTCTGGACAGATATGATATAGGTAAAGTCGATATCCTGAAGGCCGGTCATCACGGAAGCGAATATTCTACAGGAAACAGGCTCCTTAGTGAGATAAGTCCTTCGTTATGCATTATTTCAGCCGGTGTGGATAATCAATATGGACATCCGGCGATAGAAACGTTGGAACGGCTTAATGAACATGATGTCGATGTTATCTCTACCCAAGATCATGGTGCGATCACCGTGGAGATCTGCGACGACAGGTATACTGTCAGCGGATTCTTAAATATGCATGATAAATAAGAACTTGTTGTGTATAATTACTGTATCTGAGGGTTATAAGGAGATAGATATGTTACTTAAGAGGACAAGGTTCACTGCGTTGCTTCTGAGCTTTGCGCTATTGTCAGGGATCACCTCGTGTGGTCAGGAAGACTATTCCGGCAAGATTCTGACATGTGCTGATTTTATATCCGAATATGCAGTCGAGAGAAAGTATGTTGAGATAGCTTCGATGTCTACCGGAACCGATCCGGAGCTTCGTGAATTCATGTCGATGAGTACTGATTCGGCTAGTATCTACAGAGCCCAGCTCGCGATCGAATCTACACTTCAATACGAAGTGCTTGAAGATACTTTGGAGTGCTACGGGTCTGATAAGACCGGTACTGTCGATGTTGAATTCACTTATTGCGATTATGAGGAAGTCCTTGATTCCGAGCCGATCTTCCTTTCCATGGATGACTTTGAAGAAGCAGTCTATAATTGTAATGAGAAGATCGAGGTCACCCTCACATACGAGTTTAAATATATTGACGGGCTCGTTAAGCTTACTAATATTCAGGACCTGAATGAACTGTTCCCGTATAGGGACATCGAAGTTCCGATATCACTTGGATTTGCAAGTTATATCGGTGATCCTGAGTTTATGGGTAATACTTACGATCCTAATCTGGAATGTTATCTGGATACAGAAGCAATAATCGTAGGCATTCCCGTTAACGGTGATGGCAATAAGCTTGTCTGGGACTACTATTATGAGATCAAGAACGGCTATGATATCGTGTATACTTCTGATCCTATCCATGATGAATATCCCAGCAGGCTCTATATCGATTATGAATATGGTTCTTCTATTCCGAATGGATTCTATGATTTCACTCTTTATGATCTTGAGGGTGTTTCATTCAAGGAATTTACTATTTATGTTACAGGTAACGTTGATCCGATAAGGTATCTTGGAGGAACAACACTTTACTATGAGCTCCCCGAAGGTTACGGATATGCTGACCCCAATACTATCGATATGAGCGAAAGATTCGGCAGCATGGAGAATTTTGTTGATGCATATATCACCAATACTTCACAGACAAGCTATGGTTATGATCTTGTTATCGCCAGAAATCTATATCATGTGGATCAAAGCGTTATCGATGACTATTTCGCCGGACTGGATGGTGAAGTAGAAGAGACATTTGCAGATCTTGATGCTACGATTCACAGAGTAAACTACACATTTACTATAGACGGTGTCGAGTATGCTTCCGCAACATATTATGTAGAGACTGCCGATGAATATTATGATGTATATTACTTCGTTGCCGTCTTCAACTATGAAGGTGAGACCTTTGTAATAGATTGTATTACTGATGATTATGATGCTTTGATGGATCTGCTTGGCGGATTCCATATGGGCTGATGAAGAGAAAGAAAGGTGCTAATTTGAAAAAGTTTAACCGTGCTGTATCTGTTTTTCTCGTTGTTTCCATGTTGATGTCAACGGCGAGTTGTTCCAAGAAGTTTGATGAATCCATGCTCTCCGTGGCTGATAAGGCTTGTGCCGCGGTTGCGTCCGGAGATTACTCCAAGGCTTCCAAGTTCTTTGACGGCAAGAATAAGAAGCTCGAAGAGGCTATGACATTCGATTCGGGTAATGACATAACAGACGATATAGCTGAGATGATCCTGTCGACTGTCAGCTATGAAGTTGATGAAGACAGTTTTGAGAGCGATTTCTTCGGCAAGAACGGTACGGTAGATGTCCTGTTCACCTATGTTGATTTTGAGAAAGTATTAGATGATACGGAAATATTCAAGGACTTTGATGCTTTTGAAGAAGCACTTGATGGCTGCGATGATGTAGTGGAGTTCTCTGTTACGCTTGAGTTCGAAAAGCAGGATGGTAAGGCAGTGATCGTTAATTCAGACGATCTTATCGATCTGTTCGCCTTTTCTGATGTCGAGATAGAATTAGCCGGACTTCTCGCAGATCATGTAACAAGCTTCGATTTTATGGGCGCTGAATATGATACGTCGGTTAACACTTACACGGATACTTCTGTTATCGAGTTCAATATCGATCTCGACGAGATCGGAACGGAATTTGATTGGGATTACTACTATACAATCGATGCTCCCATAGATCTTGATGATTCAGATCTTTTGACAAAGCCTGCTGGTGAATCTTCGATAGATATTGTTGTACCTTATCCATACACCGATGAGGTCTTCGATGACGGTGAATACACACTTTCGGTCTATGACGGTGAAGGTATTTTAGTTTGTGCTGAAGAATGCCTTGTAACACATACAGAACCTGAGCCTGAGATTCCCGCAAATCCTAATATGCCTTACTATGTGACATCTTACGATTCACCTGCTTCGCTTTATGGTTCGGATATTGTTGTAAATGTCCCCAACGGATGGAGCATCGAATCCACTGACGGTGATTATCTTACAAGTCCCAATCTTAGTGGTAATGTCTTTATTCAAAATGCTGTTATTGTTATATCGGGCAGAGAAGGAATCGCATCGGTAACTTATCTTACTCCTGAAAGCTACAGCGGACTTTTACCTGATTTCCAGACAACTGCCGAAGGTATGGCGGCCGGAGCTCTTCGTGATGGGGAGAATATCACTTATACTCAGGTCGAACGAGAGATCGCCGGTCAGACCGTAACTTGCTACGATTCCCTTATTTCCGGCAACGGTGAAGAGTATTACAGTACGATATTCCTTATCGATATCGGAGACGGATCCGGATATCTTGTCATTTACGGCGGAAGCAGCCAGGGTATTGAGCAGTGTTGTGGTTCTTTTGCGGTTCAGGGTTAACTGACGCGTGACATAAAGCGAATATCTAATATAATCAGTTTATGGCATATAAGAAGAATACAACATCAGAATATCTCGATTCCAAAGGTTTAAGTGACCTTATAAAGAACGATAACGGTGACTTAAAGCTCGTTCTCATATTCGGTGAAGAGGATTTCTTTATCGAGAAAGAGATGGAAATAATCAAGAAAAAGTACCTTTCTGAAGGCGCAGAACAGATGGATTACGTCAAGTTCGATATGGCCGGAAAGGAACCTGATATAGAGAAGATACGTGAAAATCTTGAGCTTCCGTCATGGTTGTCTCAGAAGAGGATAGTAGTTGTATCTGATTTTTCCATACCTTCCGATACTGAAGCTTTTGTAGCTCTGCTGTCTTCGGTTCCCAGCGGAAGTATGCTCGTATTTACGGCCCCTAAGGTCGATAAACGTAAGAAGTCTGTCATGACGGCTTTTGCTAAGAATGGAGTCGTTGCTGAACTTAATTATCTGGAGGATGAGAAATCCGTTAAATGGATAAGTCATGTATTATCCAAATCATCCATAACGATAGATGAAGAAGCTGCATCGAGCATTGTATCAAGATGCGACAAGTCCATGAGACTTATATCTTCAGAGACTAATAAGATCCTTTTATACTGTACCGGTACTAATACCGGACACGTCGATATCAGTCTTGTAGAGCAGCTCTGTCCTCCTGATATAGGCGGATCCGTGTTCAACATAACTGATGCTGTCGGTCAGAAAGATGCTCAGACTGCGCTTGGTATCCTCAATAATCTTATTATGATGAAGGAACCTACACAGAGGATCAGGTTCATGCTCATGCGCCATCTTAAGCATCTGATATGTGCCAAGGAGTTAGGTAATCAGTCAGAGATAGCTTCAAGGCTTAAAGTACAGCCGTTTGTTGCAAAAAAGCTTGCATCTCAGGCTTCCAGGTTCAATATGGATACGCTGATCATGCTCTTTAACGAATGCTCAAGGGAAGACAGCGAGATCAAGCACGGCAACTTAGACGACAGAAAGAGCCTGGAAAGCTTTATAGTCCTGGCTTGCGGTAAGTGATATCGTCATCGGATGCTCAAGAAAGACGATACGGCTGATTACGATAAGATAATGCCATGTATCGCATAAATCCGCTTCCGAGAATTGATAAGATACTAAATGATATCGACAAGTTATTCCTGACTGACAATGATATAGTTTATCTGTTTTGATAGGGGATATTAATATGGATATGTTCTTTCTGATTTCGCATTTTGATCATCCCAATATAACTCTAATGTCGCAGGAAGATATATTGGAAGCATTGAAAAAGATCGATTATCCTAACCGTGTTAATGAGCAGGGATATTCATAGCTTCACTTTGCGTGTTCTAAGCATTATGTATATTATTAGAGTTAGGAGCAGATCCGAATTTGCCTAATGGTCATGGTTGGCCGGCGATTATAAGCGCAATCGGAAGCAAAAATGAGAATAATCCTGAGATACTGAAGTTTATGCTTTCATGTGGTTTGGATCTGAATCGGGTGATAAAAGGGAAGACTCTTAAAGCTTCAATTGAGCAGTTCCATGGAGCTGGTTATAAAGAGATAATGGATTCTTGGGTAGAATTATGAGTAGGATCAAAGATCTAATTGGTTATTTGTATATTGTAAGAGAGAAAATTCGTGCTGAGGATAAAGACAAACTGTGGGAGTATAGTTTGCCGCGAGTCAAAGCAACCAACGAAGCTGTTTCAATTTGGGAGGAACAAAACGAATTAGTATTGCCTGAGGCTTATAAAGAGTTTTTGCTTGCAGCTAATGGTTGGCCTAATGTGTTCCAGGATAAGGATTTGTTCAGTTTGGAAGAATTATCTTTGTCTAAAGACAACAGATATGTTCAGTGCCTGAATGATTGTATAGATAATATCCATGACGTAGGTGATAAGGCATGTTTGTTGCCTATTGGTGGTACAAAGTACTCTTATGATCTTTATTTGATCGTTCTTGACAGATCAAGTAAGCATTACGGTCAGGTGTTGTGGGTCGCAGGTGAAGAGGTTGAGCGACATAGCGACTTTAATGCTTTTTTCGAATCTCTAATAGCCTACAACAAATACAATTATAAATTGTTAACGGGAAAGCCTTATATCGATCGTATTTTATAGTGGATGTTATAAAGAAATAACGGATCCTCGGGGAAATATACTAAATTAATGTCTAAGTATTTAAGTTTGCCCCTTTATTGACTGAAAATCCCTCTTGCTTTACTATATATTAGTTAAATGTAAAGACCGCAGGAGGAGTATATTTTGAGCAAGATACAGATGAAGACGCCGCTAGTAGAGATGGACGGCGATGAGATGACAAGGATCGTATGGCAGCAGATAAAGGATATCGTTATCACACCTTTCGTTGACCTTAAGACAGAATACTATGATCTTGGACTTGTTAATCGTGATGCAACCAATGATCAGGTTACTATAGATTCCGCTAACAGGACAAAGGAACTCGGAGTAGCAGTTAAGTGTGCTACTATCACGCCTAATGCTCAGCGTGTTGAAGAGTATAACCTCAAGCAGATGTGGAAGAGCCCTAACGGAACAATCAGAGCTATGCTCGATGGTACTGTATTCAGAGCTCCCATCCTCGTTAACGGCATCAATCCTTTCGTTTCATGCTGGAAGAAGCCCATTACTATCGCTCGTCATGCTTACGGCGATGTTTATAAGAATTCCGAGCTTCGTGTAGACGGCGCAGCAAAGGCTGAACTCGTCGTTACATATCCCGACGGAAGAGTAGACAGAAAGGTTATCCAGGAGTTCGACGGCGCTGGTGTTATCCAGGGTATGCACAACACTGATAAGTCTATCGAGGCTTTCGCAAGAGCTTGCTTCACATATGCTCTTGATATCAAGCAGGATCTCTGGTTCGCTACAAAGGATACTATCTCCAAGACATATGATCACAGATTCAAGGATATCTTTGCTGAGATCTATGAGGCTGAGTTCAAGTCCAAGTTCGAGGCTGCAGGTATCGAGTATTTCTATACTCTTATCGATGACGTTGTTGCACGTATCATGAGATCTGAGGGCGGTATCCTCTGGGCTTGTAAGAACTACGACGGTGACGTAATGAGCGACATGCTCGCTTCCGCTTGCGGTTCTCTCGCAATGATGACATCCGTACTTGTTTCTCCTTCCGGTGTTTACGAGTATGAGGCTGCTCACGGAACAGTAACACGTCACTATTATAAGTATCTTAAGGGAGAGGCTACATCTACTAATCCCATGGCTACACTCTTTGCTTGGACAGGTGCTCTTCGCAAGAGAGGTCAGATGGATGAGCTTCCTGATCTTGTTGATTTTGCTGACAGACTTGAGAAGGCTTCCATCGAGACTATCGAGTCCGGTACGATCACAGGTGACCTTAAGAACCTTATCAATGTACCTGAGAAGAATGTTGTTAATACTGAGGATTTCCTCAAGGCTATCGCAGCTAAGTTATAATCACGGAGGTTACTATGGCTACTTATTACGAGACTTGGATCGACAGATCGGAGACCGTTCGCGATCAGACATCCTATACTTATTACATCAACACTTATTACACAATGGAGAAGGATGCTTACGATAAGATCCTTTCCGCTTATCCCGATAATAAGGAGTTTACCTCCGGTAAGGCTTCTGAGCTCGCTTCTAAGCTCGGCTTCAATAAGGATACTATGGACATCTTCGTTGGTTTCCTTGATGGTATCCAGACCAGCCTTAATAAGGAGATCGATGTAAAGAGCGTAGATGATGATACCGAGATCGATCTTGATATCAATTATGAGAAGCTCTATTACAACATGAGGGATGCTAAGGCTACGTGGCTCTTTAAGCTCAATTCTTGGAAGAAGGTCCTTTCAGACGAGAAGGCTTCCGAGATCGCAAGAGAGTACAGAGATGCCAATATCGCTCACTCTGAGAAGATAGGACGTAACGATCCTTGTCCTTGCGGTTCAGGCAAGAAGTACAAGAAGTGTTGCGGAAAGAATGCGTAAGCTCTTAACCAGCAAATGGTTTATTGTTGTTATGGCGGTCTTGCTTATTTTGACCGCCATAATACTTGGTATGCTGCCGGGCTCACCTTTGAATAAGGTGTTAAAGCCCGTCGGCGCCATTGCTTCTCCTGTTCAGAAAACGATCAAGAGTGCAGGGAGCTCTGTCGGAGATTTCTGGGCAGCGATCACTGACGGTATCGCTATTCGAAATGAAAATGAAGAACTGCGAGCTGAGATCGCCGAGCTTCAGTACGAGCTTACTCAGAATGAAGAGGCCGGCATAAGATATGAAGAGCTTCAGGAAGCTTTCCATATTAGGGATACTTTCAGTAATTACGATATCTACGGAGCTTCAGTTCTGTCACGAGAGGCAGATGAATGGTTCTCAAGTATCAGGATCGGTCTTGGTACTTCTGATGGTATATATCTTGCTCCCGGAGATTCTTATGCAGTTGTTGATGTCAGGATGAACCTTATCGGAAGAGTCATTGAGATAGATGAATCGGACTCCGATATCCTTCCTTTGCTTCATGAAGGATTTGTTGTAAGCGGCAAGGTAAATACTGTCAACGGTGCGACCATGACTATTAGGGGAGATGCATCCCTGAAGCTCGAAGGTCTTTGCCTTGTAACAGATATCGATGAGAATACCTTGCTTGAACCCGGCACTGAGATTGTTACTTCCGGTGACGGAGGACTTTTCCCTCAAGGTATTCCCATAGGTACTATTGAGTCTGTTGACGATTCCAATCCTTTGGAGATCACTGCTACATTAAGACCTTATGCAGATATATCCAGCCTTAACGACGTATTTGTTATGGTTCCGTTTTCTGTGATCGAGGAACAGCAGGCTAATATCGACGTGGGGCTTCCTCCTGTACCGACTACTTATTTAGACGAAGAAGAGGATCAGTGATCTATGAGAAGACCTGCCCTTATCAGAAAGATATTGGTATATGTCGTGTATACTCTGCTCGTCTGTTGTTTTCAGGTCTCTTTCCCGGAGATCATGTCCTACAGGGGACAGGTAGCTGATCTTATGCTCGTATTTACGGTAGTAGTATCGTATTTCTTCGGCTTCCTTGACGGAGCTGTCGTAGGGATCTGCGTCGGTATCCTTCGTGATTACTTTGCTGCTCCGGCTATCGCTATGAGCGGAAGCCAACCCGTAGCGGCTATCGGATTGGGACTCCTTGTAATGTTCCTGGCAAGTGTGTTCGGTTCATCTTTCTTTACAAAGAGGATGAGAAGAAATACTCTCTTTGCCTTTGTTGCGGTTACCGCTGCGACCCTTATCTATAAGATCTCCGGACATATCCTTATTAAGATATGGACTTCCGCCGTGCTTCATGGAACATATAATATGACTATATTAAGGATACTGACGGATTCCATACTCCCTCAGGTCCTTCTTAATCTTATAGCAGCTATTCCTTTGGTTTTGCTCCTTAGGTTGGCAGGACCTTACAGCAAAGGCGTCAATCCCGGCATCAATGCTGAAGGCAGTGTAGAGGATAATCTATGGCTAAAGATCTGAATCCTTCCATAAGGGAAGAAAGAGAAAAAAATTCTCCTTTTAATCTCTTCTTGAGAGCTGTCACGAACCGATATTTCGTATTATCGGCTATCTTCTGCATGATAGGATCCGTGATACTCTTTATGACTGCTTCGCTCCAGTTCTCAGGTTATCAGAGGTCCATGTCTGCTTCTTCTGTCGGTGTTCAGAGAATGTATTATGTATCTGCTCCCAGAGGCGATATCCTGGATTGTAACGGTGTCCCTTTGGCTACTTCTGAATCAGTAAATACAGTAATGATAGCAAATGCGGGACTCTCGGATGATGATCTTAACAGCATGTGTCTGGAGTTAAGCTATCTCTTTGATCAGTATAATTGTTATTCGGAATCAGATCTTGATGATTATTTCTCCATTGAGCCTTTTGAATTCCTTAAGGATGAAGATGAGATAAGGCTTTGGCAGACTAACCATAACCTCTTTGATCTTGAAGATTATTCGGAAGGCATCGTAACTTTTACCGATAATTATGTTAAGACTGATCCTCAGGTCTTTTTCCTCTATATGCGTAATCTGTTCGGCATCGATGAATCTTATACAGAGGATGAGGCTTACAGGATCTGCAGGATCAGATATCAAATATTCAGGGATAATTGGTCTTTCCTTATGGGAACTCCAGTTGAGATCGCTACGGATGTTCCAAATGAGCTTGTTACGATGATAGAGGAGCAGAACTACCATTTTATGGGCCTTATCTGCACTAAGACATATAGAAGAGTTTATACTCCTATGGCTCAGCTTTCCTGTCATGTTGTCGGTTATGTCGGAAGGGTATCACAGGAATCTTTGGCAACGCTCCAGACTTTCGGATATAACAATGATGATCTTGTCGGTCAGTCAGGAGTAGAGTCTCAGATGGAGAGGTATCTTCATGGTCAGACAGGTGTTTCTACATATAATATCTGGACGGTTGACGGAGCGAATGGAATATTCTTTCCGGCAACTTACGGAGTTGATCCTGTAGCAGGAGCAACAGTAAATCTGACCATAGACTCCGATCTTCAAATGGTCGGTATCGAGGCATTGAAGGAATATATCGAGGAAGCTGAGGCAGCAGAGAGTCTTAAGCCCATAGATGAACAATATGCTACTGCAAATGCAGGCGCTTTTGTAATGATGGACGTTAATACCGGTGCTGTTCTTGCTATGGGTTCTTATCCGAACTTCGATCCTAATGACTTTGTGCTTTCAATGTATGGAGATGCTCAGGCTCAGGAACAGCTCGAGTATTATCTCGGCATCGGTGAGTACGAGGAGATCACCGCTGAAGATATGCCTTTGTGGAACAGGGCGATCATGTCACAGTACGCACCCGGATCTACATTTAAGATGTGTACGGCGTTGGCGGGGCTTGAGACGGGATGTATAACTCCTACATCCAACTGGATAAATTGTGAGAGCCCTTACGATATTGGCGGATGGGAATTTAGTTGTCTCGAGCATCCTGACGGCGGACATGGTCCCTTGGATCTTAATACTGCTATGGCAACATCCTGTAATATCTATTTCATGCGTCTTGGGTACGAGACCGGTATCGATAATATCGATGCTATGGGTGAGAGACTGGGTCTTGGTGAATTCACGGGGATCGATCTTCCGGGTGAGATCTGTGGTGTCAGGGCTTCACGAGAGACAAAGAGACTCCTTCACGAGAATGAATATGACAGGATCTGGTTCCCTGCGGATACGGCACAGTCTGCTATCGGACAGTTCGATAACTGCTTTACGATACTACAGCTGTGCAGATATACAGCCGGAATCGCAACTAATCAGCTTGTTACGCCTTATGTTGTAGATAGTGTAGTCGGATCTGACGGAACTCTTCTGTATTCAGGTCAGCAGGCACCTGTACCTCTCGGAATCGCCGATGAGAATATCGAAGCAGTCAGATTTGCAATGCGATGCGTTGTTACCGGTACGAGCCTTTGGACTGATGAGGCAACGGCAAGGGATACATTTGGAGATTTCCCCGTAAATGTCGTATGTAAGACCGGTACCGCCGAGACAGGCTTCGAGGATATTCGTAAGGAGTATTCCAATGGTCTCTTCGTTTGTTATGCTCCGGCAGAGAATCCTCAGGTTGCTATCGCTCTCGTTGTTGAGAGAGGTGAGTGGGGTTCATCTACCGCAAGTATTGCCCGTGAGCTTCTCGCAGCTTATTTCAATATTCCCGAGGCGAACGGAAATGTTATGGATTATACACCTTCTAATGGTGATTATTATGTTCAGATCGACGCTTTGCCTGTAGAATACGACGAAAATGGTGATAATGTATATGACGAGGGGTGAATCATTCGCTCTTTAAAAAATTTTTTATATAATTTTCACAATTCTCAATTGCCTTTAAGGAAAAATTTTAATAGAATATTATTGTATTTTTGCAGATAAGGAGCATTGCTATGAAGATCGTACTTATGGCAGATAACAGAAAGATAGAACTGTTGGTTAATTTCTGTATTGCGTATAAGACCTTGCTCCTTAAGCACCAACTCATCTCCGTTTATAATACGGCTAAGCACTTGAAAGCATCCGTTGATATTGATGTTTCCGGTCTTTCGGTAGATTATTCCAGCGGTGTAGAGCAGCTTGCTGCAAGAGCTCAGTTCAATGAGATCGACTGTGTTATTTACCTCCGTGACGGTAGAAGTGAGCAGTCCGAAGATGCTCATGAACTTCTTAATGTTTGTGATTACAATAATATTCCTTATGCAACCAACCTTGCTACTGCCGAGACGCTTATACTTGCTATCGACAGAGGAGATCTTGATTGGAGGCTCTGGCTTAAGGAAACGAAGGTCTGATGTCTGTAAGACTTAAGACATATCCCTATGGTCCTTTGGGATCGAATATGTATGCCGTATTCTCAGATACGGCTTTTATTATAGTTGACCCGAGTGTTTCGCCTTCAAGGGTGGATACAGAGCTTGAACTTAAGGCTATATTTATAACTCACGGCCATTTTGATCATTTCGCTGCTCTTAATGAATGGATAGTTATGTATCCTTCTGTTCCTGTATACGTTCACGACGACGATGCCTTATGTATCGGAAGTTCTGCGGACAATCTGTCTCGTGATTTCGGTATGTCCTATGAAGTTGCTTATGCCCCTAAGTCTCTTGATGAGGTGAAGGGAAAGTATATTCTTGACTCTCTGGTATTTGACTATTATCACACTCCTGGGCACAGTAAAGGTTCATGCTGCCTTTCGTTGACAGATAATGACCATAAGTTCCTCTTTACGGGAGATATGCTCTTTGCAGGTTCCATAGGTCGTACTGATTTCCCGGGTTCTTCCGTATCAGATATGAGATCTTCCATCGACCTCCTTAAAGGCATCGAAGTCGCTTACGAGGTCTATCCGGGACACGGTCCCGCTACTATTCTTCAAAGAGAGATAAATACTAATCCCTTCTTTTATTAATACTCCTCTTGTGATATTCTCTATTAGTTAAAGAAATTGCGGAGGTAATTGGTATGAGCGATCTCAAAGAGTCTCTTTTGAATACCCGTGCGGAATTCGAGGAGAAGATCAAGAGTCTTACGAATTCCAAGGAAATAGAAGCACTTCGTGTCGAGTTTTTCGGTAAAAAAGGTAAGCTTACAGGCGTACTTCGCGGTATGGGACAGCTTTCTCCCGAAGAAAGACCTGCTGCAGGTAAGCTCGTTAATGAAGTAAGAGAGAAGATGGAGTCTGTCTTTTCTGAATATCAGTCTAAGATCGTCGATCTTGAGAATAGTCACAAGTTAAAGAAGGAAGTCATTGATGTTACTCTTCCTACTTCATATAAGGGCGCAGGTGCAAGACATCCGCTCAATATGGCAATCAACGAGATCTGCGATATCTTCCTCGGATTAGGTTATTCTATCGGTGAGGGCCCTGAGGTCGAGTACGATAAGTATAAC
The DNA here is from genome assembly GCA_900176545.1 of Oscillospiraceae bacterium. Taxonomy (GTDB): domain Bacteria; phylum Bacillota; class Clostridia; order Saccharofermentanales; family Saccharofermentanaceae; genus Saccharofermentans. The sequence goes on along the minus strand of FWXP01000001.1, from coordinate 410,598 downwards.
TTCGAGCTCTTAAGGCTTCCTAAGGGACATCCCGCAAGAGATACGCAGGATACATTCTATATAAGTGATAATATCCTTCTTCGTACACAGACATCTCCCATGCAGATAAGGATCATGGAGAATCAGAAGCCTCCTATCAAGGTCATCTGTCCCGGCAAGGTATATAGGCAGGATACGCTTGACAGCACACATTCTCCCGTATTCCATCAGATCGAGGGCTTAGTCGTAGATAAGGGCATCACTATGGGTGACCTTGTAGGTTCATTGCAGCTCTTTGCAAAGAAGCTCTTCGGCGAAGATACGAAGATCAGACTTCGTCCCCATCATTTCCCGTTTACCGAGCCTTCCGTTGAGGTTGATCTTACATGTTGGTCCTGCGGTGGTAAGGGCTGCCGTGTATGTAAGGGTGAAGGCTGGATCGAGGTATTGGGTGCAGGTATGGTACATCCCGAGGTTCTCGAGAATTGCGGTATCGATTCCGAGGAATACAGCGGTTTTGCCTTTGGTATCGGTGTAGAGAGAACGGCTATGGGCCGTTACGGTATTGACGACATCAGACTTCTCTATGAGAACGATGTTCGTTTCCTTAAGCAGTTTAAGTAAGGAGGAGACTAGAAGAAATGAAAGCTCCTATTGGATGGTTAAAAGATTTTACTGATATAGATGTATCTCCCAAGGAACTTGCCGATGCAATGACATTATCCGGTTCCAAGGTAGAAGAGATAATCTCTACTGATATCACCGGTGTATATGTCGGAAAGATCCTTACGGTCGACGAGCATCCCGATTCGGATCACCTTCATATCCTTAAGGTCGACTTTGGCAGAGACGAGATCGGTCATGAAGTTCAGATCGTATGCGGTGCCCCTAATGTTGAGGTTGGCATGCTCTGTCCTATCGCTGCTGTCGGTGCGCATCTTCCTGAGATCGACATCAAGAAGGGCAAGATCAGGGGAGTGGAGAGCTTTGGTATGTGCTGCTCTGCTGATGAGCTCGGTTCTATCGGTGCGGGTAAGCCCGGTGCTGATGTTTACGGTCTTTGGGACTTAAGGCTCCTTGATCCCGTACCTGAAGTAGGTACTGATATAAGGGATCTTTTCAATCTTGATGACCTGGTTACTATAGACTTCGAGATCACTTCCAACAGACCCGACTGTTTCTCTATCGAGGGTCTCGGACGTGAGGCTGCTGTTACTCTCGGACATCCTTTCAAGGCTGTTAACTCAGTATTGAAGCAGGAGGGATCTCTCGATACTGCTTCAGTTGCCAAGGTCGATATTGAAGCTCCCGATCTTTGCTATCGTTATTGCGCAAGGACTGTAGAGGATGTCGTTATCGGACCTTCTCCCGCTTGGATGGCTGAGCGCCTTGCCGCTGCAGGCATGAGACCTATCAACAACATAGTCGATATCACTAACTATGTATGCCTTGAGCTTGGTCAGCCTATGCACGCTTTTGACCTTGATTACTTAAAGAATAACCACATAATCGTAAGAACAGCTAAGGACGGAGAAGTTACTAAGACATTGGACGGCAACGACCATACTCTTAACTCTTCCAATCTTGTTATCGCCGATGAGGAGAAGGTCTGTGCCATCGCCGGAGTTATGGGCGGCGAGAATTCCGAAGTCCTTGAGACTACAAAGACGATCCTCTTCGAGTCTGCTACATTTAACGGTGTTTCAGTAAGAAAGACTGCTATCTCTAACGGTCTTCGTACAGAGGCTTCCTCACGTTATGAGAAGGGTCTTGATGCCGAGAACGCTCTTAGAGCACTTAACAGAGCTTGTGAACTTGTTGAGATGCTCGGATGCGGTAAGGTAAGTAAGGGTCTTATAGATGTATATCCCACCAAGAAGGAAGTTAAGACTATTCCTTTCAGACCCCAGAAGATCAATTCGTTTATCGGCATCGATGCTACTGAAGAGTTCATGATCGATATCTTAGGTCAGCTCGAGTGTAAGGTTGAGAATGGTATCATAACTCCTCCTACATTCCGTCCCGATCTTGAGTCTGAGGCAGATATCTCTGAGGAGATCGCCAGATTCTTCGGTTACAACAATATTCCCGCTACTCTCCTTAACAGCTCCGCTACTACACTCGGCGGAAGAACAAGAGAGCAGGCTCTTACCGAAAAGATCAAGGATACTCTCGTTTCCTGCGGTTTCTTCGAGGCTATCACATACTCTTTCGAGAGCCCTTCAGATATGGATCTTATGAGAGTTCCCGAAGATTCTCCTCTTCGTAACCAGGTTAAGATTTCTAATCCTTTAGGTGACGACACATCAGTCATGAGAACTACTATGCTTCCTTCTATGCTCCGTATCGCCGCAAGGAACTCCAACAGAGGTGTTCCTGCAGCTAAGGTATTCGAAGTAGCATATGTATATATCCCTGATGCAGATCCCGCAAATCTTCCCGAAGAGCGTAAGACTCTCTGCGGTTTCTCTTATGACAATACTGCTTCTGACAGTAAGGATATCTTCTACGATATTAAGGGAACTATCGAGGAGCTTTGTGCTGTACTCGGAATACGTTCTGTATCGTTTGAGCCTCTTACTGATGATCCTACATTCCATCCCGGAAGAACGGCTTCTCTTATCGTTAACGGTAAGAAGTGCGGTAAGTTAGGTGTTGTATTCCCTGAGACGGCAGATAATTTCGATGCTCCCGAAAAGGCAGTATTCTTTGAGATTGAGTGTAATGCACTTACTAATGCGGCTAAGACTGAACGTGTCTACAAGCAGCTTCCCAAGTATCCCGGAATCGCAAGAGACATCGCCGTAATGGTAGATAAATCCGTACCTGTTGGTGAGCTCATAAAGACATGTAAGTCTGCAGGCGGCAAGCTCCTTAAGGAAGTTGAGTTCTTTGATGTTTACGAAGACTCAAAGCTTGGTGCTGACATGAAGTCCGTTGCAGTCTCTCTTATGTTCAGAGACGATAACAAGACTCTTACAGACGCAGATATCAAGGATTCCTACGATAAGATCCTCGAGAGACTTGCCAAGAATTATAATGCCAAGTTGAGATAAGTCCTATTATTGGGACTCGTTGTCGAAATTTGTCGGCAATTGTCGTAAATTGTCGTAAGTAATCTTTCAATATCCCCTGTATTATCTGGATAAGATCGATACAGGGGGTATTTTTATGGGTTCAACTCTTGAAACTGCGATAGTGATAACCGCCGTGATATTTGTACTTACTGCACTTATCATAATTCCGGCTGATGTCTGCGTTGACTGCGCAGGAGAGACTACTACTGCTGTGGAAGATGTCGAAGATGGTACCGACGGGATCTCCGCGGAGCAGCTGAATACTCTTCTGACCGGATTGTCAGAGAATTACAGGATCATCTACGGAGGTGTTGAAGATGCGCTTTCTGAGGAAGGGTAACAGAAGAGGTGCTACGACACTTTTTCTGGCGATAGTACTGTCAGCAGTCATTCTCGTGGAATGTACGTACATTGGTCTTGTTGAGGAACTTCGATGCAATATGGCATATACAAGGGCTGTTAAGCTGCAGGTGGAGACATATCTTTCCGATTATGACAGGCAGCTCTTCAAGACATATGGTATATATGCATTTGATATCAATACTATCGACAGCGATGTGTATAGCTTGGTCCTCTCAGGTTCCGGAATAACAGAAGGCTCAGAGATTTATGTATGCGGCGTCAACAGCTTTGATACCGATGATCTAAAGGATGCGATCTCTTTGTATTATTCCTACAGGACATCCGGGATAATGGTGTCATTTATTACTGACTATCTTTTTGAAGTGATCGAGTCTATCGATGAATACGGTATCCTTGATAAGATCAGGAGCTTTATGAGCAGCGGAGCTTCAGATGTCATGATGGACATAATAGACGGCGCTGTAACTGTATCTGAAGATATTCTCGAATATGCTTCGGAGTTGGGAATTGATGATATTGACAGCTATATCGAAGGTTTTTCCGAATTTATCGATATCTTCGATCAACTGGATAATGACGGGCCTGATGTTGGAAGTGCGTATTCTCCGAGAGACATGGAATTTGGTATCGATACTGTTACCGGGCTTTATAATATGTTCGATAACACAGCTGATATGATCTCCGGTCCGTTGTTCCACGGATTCGCCGTGAACTATGCTTCTTATAACTTTGACAGCTTAATAGATGACGATACAGCCCTCGACGGAACTTCTTTTTCACTATTTCATGCTGAAGAGTCTACTGATACGGAATATATCCTTACAGGTCTAGAAGGCAGAGATGGTGCAACTGCATGTGCATTACTGATATTTCAATTCTCTTTTATCGTGGAGATCATCAACATTGAAGCGGACCCCGAGATGATGGAGTGGATAAACGGTATCGGAGAAGTGCTTTCCATATTGATCGAGATAGCGTCTCTGGGAACCGTAGTCATACCTTCTGAATATAGTTCCGCTGTAATAGTCATGTATATCGCTGAGAACTATGCTACCAGAGATACGGCAAACCTTCTTAGCGGTGAGCGAATGACTCTTGCTCAGTTGGAGGATTATCCTGCGATAACAATAGGATACAGGGATATCTTGAGCATCTATATGAACTTAGTTCCTGATTCTCTTATGCTTTCCAGGATGAGTGAGATATTGGAAAGGGATTTTCCTGGATATGTTTGCGGTATCAGCGTAGGAACCGCTCACGATAATGAGGAGACGGTATATTCGCGTACATATTGTATCTATGGAGTTGAGACGTATGAATAGATCTAAGATCGGAAGCATAACGATAGAGTCAGCCATAGCGTTTACTGTAACGCTGTGCTTTATAACGAGCATCATAACGGCTTTGAGCCTTATTAGGACAGATATACTGATGCAAAGAGCCGTGAGCAATACTTGCGAGGATTTTGCTCTTTTAACGCCGTTGTCTGTTACGGCAGCTGATACTGTCAGTACGCTCACGAATATGATGCCTGACGGTAATACTGAAGATGCTGATGCATCTAATACAACGTCTCAGATGTTGCAGCGACTGAGCGGATTCGATATAGCTTCTGACAGATCTCTCACAGAGGCTGTATTTGATCTTGCTCTCTCGTCGAATTTTGAAGATGATATCGCTCAGAAGTACGTTGAATACAATAACGGTTCAGAATTCTTCCTGCCTGATACTATCGATGTTGATTTCGATATCGATACACATAACGGTTTTATTGCTGTTATCGTTTCTTACAGTGTGGATACTATAGTCGGACCGGTCACCATGCATGTTACGGACGGTATCCCGTTCTATGGGGATCTTGAGCTGTTCCTTAACGGTAATGAAGAGGCATCCGATGAGGAAGAAGATGTATGGGGAATGAATAATCTCGACAGAGGACAGTGGTTTGAAGAACACTACGGCTCTAATCTTCCTCATACATTTCCCGTCATTAATGATCTTCAAGACGGCGTAGCTACTTCATATCTAAGTATCGATCTTAACAAGCCGACTAATCAGGACCCGGACAGAGTGGATAGAAGGGTAAGGGAAGAGATTGACTCCCTGGCGTCATTTGAAGGTGCCGACGTGAATATCGGCGGTACGACTTATAATATCTCCGATAGTGACATCGAAGACAGGAGACTCGTGGTAGTTATACCATCCAATTCACCTGAAGATACTGTTCAGTATATTCAGGGTCTCGAGAGTTATGCTGAAGCTAATGGTGTTGAACTCGTCATAACGACATACGGCACTTCTTAATAATATAAATATATTAGAATGTTGTTTTCGAAATTAAGTTAGGGTATCATGGTATGGACTATTTTTATGGGAGGCCATATTCTTGTGAGAAGTAATTCTTCTGTAAGAAAACCCGCTCTGGCTCATTCTGATATCGGTAATAAGGCTTCATCAGCCCGCGGTATCGGTGAAGTTATGAAGAAAGCTCAAAGGGAGCTTTTCTTTAAGAGGATAACCTATGCTATATTGGCGATCTTATTGGTGACTTTTATCGCATATGCCGTAGCGGTTGGTTATGCTGAGGTACTTATAGACAGATTCTTTTCTCTTATGGGTTGATCCGAATGGCTGTATTTGACGATCACGAACAGGAAGCACTCGATAATCTCTATGAGGCTATATTGACTCTGAAGACTCCTGAAGAACTTCACAGTTTCTTCTCGGATCTTATGTCTTATAACGAGATGTGTTCGATGCTTCACAGATGGCAGATACTTCTTCTTATCGACCAGGGCAAGAGCTATGAAGAGATAATCAAGGAATTAGCTCCGCCTGCCAATAGTGAAGATAGTCAGTCCTCGGACAAGGGGAAAAGGGATACGCGTAAGGGTAAGGGACGTAACAGTACTAAGGTAAGTTCCACTACCATATCGCGAGTCAAGACTTGTTATAACAACGAGCACGGCGGTTACAGGACCGCTTTGAACAGATTAAAGAATGAAAGACCAGAGGAGAATTAACAATGGGAATGTTTACAGCCGTTTTCGGAACTCATAGCGACAGGGAGATCAAGAGGATCACTCCTATCGTAAATAAGGTAATGGATCTCGAGGAAGAGTATTCCAAGCTTTCTGATACTGAACTTCGCGGCAAGACAGATGAATTTAAGGAAAGAATCGAAGCAGGCGAGACTTTGGACAGCATACTTCCCGAAGCCTTTGCAACGATGCGTGAGGCGGCATGGAGAGTTCTCGGCATGAAGCCTTACAGGGTACAGGTAATCGGTGGTATCGTTCTTCATCAGGGACGTATCGCCGAGATGAAGACAGGTGAAGGTAAGACTCTCGTTGCTACGATGCCTGTTTATCTCAACGCTCTTACAGGTAAGGGAGTTCACGTTGTAACAGTTAATGATTACCTTGCAAAGCGTGACTCTGAGTGGATGGGTAAGGTTTACAGATTCCTCGGACTTACTGTTGGTCTTATAATTCACGACATTCCTAACAATAAGCGTAAGGAAATGTATGCTTGCGACATCGTATACGGAACTAATAACGAATTCGGATTCGATTATCTTCGTGATAACATGGTCGTTCGCAAGGAGCAGCTCGTTCAGCGTGAACTCAATTATGCCATTGTCGATGAGGTCGACTCTATCCTTATCGATGAGGCAAGGACTCCTCTTATCATTTCCGGTAGAGGAACCGAGTCTTCCGACCTTTACCAGAAGGCGGATACATTCGTTAGGACTCTTAAGTCATTTACCGTAGTTGAGACAGATGACAAGGTAGATATGGATGAGATCGTCGGTGATGCTGATTATGTTATTGACGAGAAAGCTAATACATCTGTTCTTACAGGAAACGGTATCAAGAAGGCAGAGAAGTTCTTCGGCGTTGAAAACCTTTCCGATCCCGATAATATCTCTTTGCAGCATTACATCAACAATGCTCTTAAGGCACACGGTAACTTCCACCTTGACAAGCAGTATGTTGTAAATGACGGTGAGGTTGTTATCGTTGATGACTTTACCGGTCGTCTTATGCCGGGTAGAAGATACAGTGACGGTCTCCATCAGTCCATTGAGGCTAAGGAGGGCGTTAAGATCGCTAACGAGAATAAGACTCTTGCAACTATCACGTTCCAGAACTTCTTCCGTATGTATTCCAAGCTTTCCGGTATGACCGGTACTGCTTATACAGAGGAGGCTGAGTTCAGGTCCATCTATAACCTCGACGTTATCCAGATACCTACCAACAAGCCTATTGCCCGTATCGATGAGAATGATGCAGTCTTTAAGACTCAGAAGGGTAAGTATGCTGCAGTCCTCAAGACTGTAATCGAGGCACATAGCAAGGGTCAGCCCGTACTTGTAGGTACAGTTAATGTCGATAAGTCAGAGTACCTTTCCAAGATATTCACTAAGGCCGGTATCAAGCATAATGTCCTTAATGCTAAGAACCATATGCGAGAGGCTGAGATCGTTGCACAGGCCGGTCGTAAGGGTGCCGTTACCATCGCTACTAACATGGCCGGTCGTGGTACCGATATCCTCCTTGGAGGTAACAGTGAGTACCTCGCTAAGCAGGAGATGAGAAAGCTCGGTTATGAGGAAGATATGATCGATGCTGCTACAGCTCACAATGAGACAGATGACGAGATCATCCTTGCAGCTCGTGCAAAGTTTGCTGAACTGGAAGCTAAGTTCTCTGCTCAGATCAAGCCCGAGGCAGAGGAAGTACGTGCACTCGGCGGTCTTTATATCGTTGGTACCGAGAGACATGAGTCAAGACGTATCGATAATCAGCTCAAGGGTCGTGCCGGTCGTCAGGGAGATCCCGGACGCACGAAGTTCTATCTTGCTCTTGATGATGATCTTCTTCGTATCTTCGGCGGTGACAGAGTTACAAATATGTATAATACTTTGGGCGTTGATGAGACCATGGAGATCCAGACAGGTATCCTTACAAAGCTTATCGACAGTTCACAGAAGAAGCTCGAGGCACTTCACTTCGGTGCACGTAAGAATGTCCTTGAGTATGACGATGTTAATAATATTCAGAGAACTATCACTTATGAGCAGCGTCGTAAGGTCATCGACGGTGAGGATATGCATGAGACATTCCTTAAGATGATCGAGAAGGTAGTAGACAGGCAGATCGATGCATTCGCAGTTGACGGTGTTATCACACCCGCTGAAAGATATACTCTCGGTATGAAACTCGAGGAGATCTTCGGTGAGATACCTTCAGTTGTTCTTGTAAAGAATGAGTCTGAAGAGCTTCCTTCTCCTGACGAGCTCAAGGAAATGGTCAATAAGGACGCTGTTGAAGCACTTAAGATCAAGGAAGAGTCTGTTACAAGTGAGATCTTTAAGGAGGCTGAGAGAGCTATCCTTCTTACCACTGTAGATCAGAAGTGGATGGATCATATCGATGCTATGGATCAGCTTTCTACTTCCATCAGGATGAGAAGTGTCGGACAGCATGATCCTGTTGTTGAGTACAAGATGGAAAGTGCCGATATGTTCGAGGAGATGAATGAATCTATCCAGACTGATTCGGTCAGGATCCTTATGAAAGGTCATTTCTCCGCTGAGAAGAAGGTTGAGACAAGATCTGCCGTATCTTCCATGAAGGAAGGTGCCGCAAGACCTCAGGCTAATACTCTGCCTACTGAGGCTCAGCAGGTCCAGGGTGCTTCCCAGCCTGCAGCCGCTGCACCGATAAAGCGTGATTCTTCTAAGGTCGGACGTAACGATCTTTGCCCTTGCGGCAGCGGTAAGAAGTATAAGAACTGCTGCGGTAAGAATCTTTGATGAATTGATACAGAGCCCATGAAAATGGGCTTTGTTTATTTGATGTAAAGGAGATAGCTTCTATGATAACTGATGTCGCATCCTATATGAACTCAGTCGATTCGGCTGCCGAGTATATCAAAGGATTCCTTCCCACTGCTAAGGAAGTGCCCTCCGTATGTATCGTATTAGGATCCGGACTTGCACCTCTTGCATCTGAATGTGAGGATTGTATTTCCATTCCTTATGCTGATATTCCCGGATTCCCGGTATCTACGGTTCCCGGACACGAAGGAAGACTCCTTATAGGAACGCTTGAAGGCAAGAGAGTATTCATGATGTCCGGAAGATTCCATTATTACGAAGGTTACGATACTTCTGTCTGTACTCTTTATGTACGAGTTATGAGTAAGCTCGGCGTTAAGCTTCTTTTCCTTACAAATGCGGCAGGCGGACTTCTGGATGAGATGAAGCCTTCTGACCTTATGGTCATTGAGGATCATTTCTCTTTCTTCTGTGATTCACCTCTGAGAGGTCCAAATCTTGATGAATTCGGTGTAAGATTCCCTGATCAGTCATTTATCTATGATAAGGAATGTGTAAAGCTTCTCCTCGAGACGTCACGAGAGCTTGGAATAACTCTCCATAAGGGTATATACTCTTACAGTAAAGGTCCCCAGTATGAGTCACCTGCTGAGATCAGAGCGCTCAAGATGCTGGGTGTAGGAGCTGTCGGTATGTCGACCGTACCTGAGGCTATCGTTGCCGCACATTGCGGTATGAAGGTTGCTGCCGTTTCCTGTATATCTAATCTTGCTGCAGGTATCAGTAAGACAGCCCTTACCCATGAGGAAGTCATGGAAAATGCTAATAAGTCATCAAGATCCAACTGTGATCTGGTAAAGAATTTTATTAAGAAATGGAGCGTATGATATGAGTATTCCCGCTTACGAAGTTAAAGACATCAATCTTGCTCCCTATGGTAAGGAGAAAATCGAATGGGCATACAGGAATATGCCTGTGTTGAGAGCTATCGAGAAGGAACTTATCGATGAGCAGCCTTTTAAGGGCATGAAGATATCAGTATCCGTTCATGTCGAGGCAAAGACGGCATGTCTTGCCAGGGCTCTTGCAAGAGGTGGGGCTGATGTAGCGCTCACGGGTTGCAACCCTTTGTCTACTCAAGATGATGTTGCCGCTGCTCTTGCTGCTTCCGGCGACCTTCATGTATATGCCGTTCACGGTGTTGATGAGAAGGAATATATCAAGCATCTTAAGATGGCTCTCGATTTTGTTCCCGATATCGTTATCGATGACGGTGGAGACCTTGCTATGCTCCTTCATTCTGATTGTAAGGATCTCGGAAGAAACCTTATCGGCGGATGTGAGGAGACTACTACAGGTGTACACAGACTTGAGATCCTTGAGAAGGAAGGCAAGCTCGCTTATCCCGTTGTAGCTGTAAATGATGCCAGATGTAAGCATCTCTTCGATAACAGATTCGGTACAGGTCAATCAGTATGGACTGCTATCATGTCTACTACTAACCTTGTTGTCTCCGGTAAGACAGTTGTTGTTGCAGGTTACGGAATGTGCGGCAGAGGCGTAGCTATGAGAGCTAAGGGTCTTGGTGCAAAGGTCATCGTTACAGAGATCGATCCCGTAAAGGCTTGTGAGGCTCTTATGGAAGGATATGAAGTAATGACTATGGACGATGCAGCTAAGGAAGGTGATTTCTTCGTTACTGTCACAGGTTGTGAAGATGTTATCGTCAAGAGGCACTTCGAGGCTATGAAGGATGGTGCCGTTTGCTGTAATGCCGGTCATTTCGACTGTGAGGTCAGCGTTAAGGAGCTCAAGGAGATCGCTACCGATGCTACGGAGCTTCGTCACAACATAATCGGATATAAGCTTCCTAACGGTAATACAGTTTGTGTTGTCGCTGAGGGCAGGCTTGTTAACCTTGCTGCAGGTGACGGTCATCCCGTTGAGATCATGGATATGAGCTTTGCTCTTCAGGCTCAGTCAGCAAGATATATCGCTAAGTACGGCAAGGATCTTGATAAGAAGGTTATCCAGACTCCCGAAGAGATCGATAACAGAGTAGCTGAGATACTTCTTGCCACTAAGGAGATCACTATCGATAAGCTTACTCCCGAGCAGGAGAAGTATATCTCTTCCTGGGATTTCTAACTTGACATATCGCGCCTGAATTAGTATATTTTTAGGCGCACATGCCAATGTGGCTCAGGGGTAGAGCAATTCACTCGTAATGAATAGGTCGTGGGTTCGATTCCCACCATTGGCTCCAGAATCTCAAGTTCCTTCCTATACGGGAGGAACTTTTTTATTCAACTTTTTTCTGTGGAATACGTCTTATATAATATAATTGAATTCAGGGGGGATAGATGAATGAAAAGATTTTCTATAATAATATGTTTGTCTTTGGCACTGAGTATCGCTTTATGCGCATGTTCCGCTAATACGAATGAGACAAGAAAGCGAGAAAGTGAAAAGCCCGAGACAGAAGAAACTACCACTATAGAAGAGACAACTGTTTCTGAAGAGACAACAACAGAAGAAACGACTACGACAGAGACTGAAAACGATGTTGATGCGCATAACAGGACAATAGTCGCTGAGGCGTTGCAGATCAATGAAGATGATTATTGCCTGCCGTATCTGTTGGCGGCTTTTGAATACCTTGAGACAGGGTATCTTCAGTCAGCTGAACTTGTTTGCGAAGATGATCTTATCTTGGATGATGATGAGTACTTTCTTTACTTTACGGCTGAGGATGGTACTGAGTATCGAATGATATTAAGCTCGAGTTATTCCAACAGAGGCGTACAGAATATCGATACGGGCGAGTGGGTAATAGCATCTTATCAGTAACTTCAGTAAGTATGATGCTCCATAACCGGTATCTATAATGCGATACCCTTAAATGATATAATCCATATTGGAATATGAGGTAGGGGCAGGTATTGGTATGGACTTATTTGAAAAAGTTTCAATTGCATTTATCGTAAGTATCATCATCAATTGGATCTTCATTATTATTGCTATACCACTCGGTATTCATGAGAAGAAACATACCGTTCAGGCACAGTTTGATCCTGACAGAATAATTTATCATGGATATAGGCATTCTAAGGGCTTTCAGTTCATGGTGAGAACTATATGCGTACTGGCTTTCTGGATACATATTCCGATACTTACTCCTTTTATAATAATAGGGACTGTTGGAGCCTCTATAACTCCAGGAACGATCTTGCTGACCATACTCATTATCTGGGGCTTATCATTTTTATGCTATTGCCTGTCGTTCCTTGTTGGAAATGATGCGCCTATTAAGGCCATCGAGGTGACATCAAAAGGAATCAAGGTCATACCTTTGAAGAAGAAAAAGCCAAGCAGCTTTTATCCTATCGGATGTTATAAGGGATACGAGCCTGATTTATCTAAGCTCGTATTTGCTGACAGTAAGGGTAATGCCAGGAATGTCGCACTCAAGTATCTGAGTAACGAGGACAGGATCTCTATCACAGGTGAACTTGCTTACCTTAAGAAGAACGGTAACCTGAGATATGCAAACAAGGACACGTTCAAGAATATTCCTGATAATATGCCTCTTGCAGCAGAGAGTAAGGTCGATCCGATACCTTCGAGAGAAGCCGTCGTTGACAGTAATAGGACAGAGAACAGAAAAGAGATCAAGAGAGCATTTAAGCCTGATCCGGTAACTGTTCCTGTCCCGGAGAAAAAGACTATAGAGAAAGAAGTCCCTGTTAAGAAGACTGTACCTGAAGTAAAGACTCCTGCAGAGCCCGTCATATCCAAAGAGATCATTGAGCCTGAAAAGGAGAATAGGGTAGAGGCAGATCCCGTTGTTACTCCCGTTAACCCTGTTGATCTGACGTTACCCGATCTTCGTTCCCTTCGAAACAGGATATTTATCAAGAATACTTATCGTACGGATATGCAGAAGGTGATAGATACATATAATAAGGAACATGAAGAAGAGAAGGTCGTTGAACTTTCCTGTGATTCTTATCCCGGATCTTCATGGATGTATGTAGAGCTCAAGTATGAATCTTCAGCTGATAAAGATCTGGTCTTCTGGAACTGTCTTGCAGTATTCGGATATATGGAAGTTCTCAAGAAAGATATGATCTTCTATGCAGACGGTTCCTCAGAATGCCTTGCGACTCTTGATAAAGAACGATCAACTGATAGCTTCAGTATCATATATAAGGGCAATAGATTTCAGATCGATGTTACGGTCATGAAGAGTACCTGGTGTGAAGCTGATGCGTCTTTTGACGACATCAAGACCTATATAAAGGACAAATATCGTCTGGATGTCTAGTAATTTATAGTTTGCAACCTCTAACTAATAGGTTTATAGTTTAAGTCGTTATCATAAATCTATTTCCGGAGGAGAAATACTATGAAAAACTATTTTGATCTTAAAGGACAGGTTGCGATCGTAACAGGTTGCTCAACAGGACTCGGCGTACAGATGGCTGAGGCACTTGCAAGTCAGGGATGTAATATCGTTGTCGTTGCAAGAAGACAGAACCTTATCGAGGAAGTTGCTTCCAAGATCAAGGAGACATTCGGAGTCGAGACACTTGCGATCCCCTGTGACATCACGAGTACAGAGAATGTAGAGGCTATGGTCCAGGCTGCTTACGATAAGTTCGGCAGGATCGATATCCTTATCAATAATGCAGGTACAGGAGCCGTTGCTCCCGCTGTAGATATTACAGATGATCAGTTCTACAACGAACTCAACATCGACCTTTTCGGTTCTTTCAGAGTTGCAAGAGCAGTTGCAAAGAAGGCAATGATCCCCGCAGGTTACGGAAGAGTAATCAATATCGCTTCAATGTATGGTCTTGTAGGTAATAAGGCTGCTACATGTGCTCCTTATCACGCTGCAAAGGGCGGTGTTGTCAACATGACCAGAGCTCTTGCAGCAGAGTGGGCTAATCAGGGCATCACAGTTAATTCCATCTGCCCCGGTTATTTCTGGACACCTCTTACGGCTGAGACACTTGATTCCGAGTATTTCCAGGCTTACATGAAGAGTGCCGTTCCCGCTGAGCGTTACGGTAAGGAGGGGGAGCTCGATACATGTACTCTTTTCCTTGCTTCTCCCGCATCTTCTTATGTAACCGGACAGAACATTGCAGTTGACGGTGGTTATACAGCTATCTGATGCTCAAATGATTTTCAATTGAATGATAAAATAATAAAAGTTACCCACTGCTTACTGAGCAGTGGGTAACTTTTTGTTGTTATGGTGCGGGCGGCGGGACTTGAACCCGCACGATTTATGGTCAACAGATTTTGAGTCTGCCGCGTCTGCCATTCCGCCACGCCCGCAAATATGGACTTTTGCCGTCCGTTTGTTCAGACAACATATGAATTATATTAGAGAGGTGAGTTTTTTTCAACAAAAAATATATTCACGAAAAAAATACGATAAATATCGAAGAATATGTAGTACAATAGATGCAGTTTGAAATCGTGCGGTTTGTTCTGCACAAAATAATAAAAAGACGAGGTGTAAAAAATGGCAAACATCGATTTGGCTAAGTACGGTATTACCGGCGCTACTGAGATCGTCCACAACCCTTCTTACGAGCTTCTTTTCGAGGAAGAGACAAAGGCAGGTCTTACAGGTTACGAAGTAGGTAAGGTTACAGAGCTTGACACTGTAAACGTTATGACAGGTATCTACACAGGTCGTTCCCCTAAAGATAAGTACATTGTTATGGATGCTAACTCCAAGGATACAGTTTGGTGGACATCCGATGAGTATAAGAACGACAACCACCCCATGACAGAAGAGACATGGAACGTTGTTAAGGACATCGCTAAGAAGGAGCTTTGCAACAAGAGACTTTTCGTTGTTGATGCTTTCTGCGGTGCTAACGCTGACACAAGAATGGCTGTTCGTTTCATCGTTGAGGTTGCTTGGCAGGCTCACTTCGTTAAGAACATGTTCATCCAGCCTACAGAGGCTGAGCTTGCAAACTTCGAGCCTGATTTCGTAGTTTACAACGCTTCCAAGGCTAAGGTTGAGAACTTCAAGGAGCTTGGTCTTAATTCCGAGACATGCGTAGCTTTCAACATCACAAGCCGTGAGCAGGTTATCATCAACACATGGTACGGCGGAGAGATGAAGAAGGGTATGTTCTCCATGATGAACTACTACCTTCCTCTTAAGGGTATCGCTTCCATGCACTGCTCTGCTAACTGCGATATGGACGGTAAGCACACAGCAATCTTCTTCGGTCTTTCCGGTACAGGTAAGACAACTCTTTCCACTGATCCTAAGCGTCGTCTTATCGGTGATGACGAGCACGGCTGGGATGACAACGGCGTATTCAACTTCGAGGGTGGATGCTACGCTAAGGTTATCGGCCTTGATAAGGAGTCTGAGCCTGATATCTATAACGCTATCAAGAGAAATGCTCTTCTTGAGAACGTAACAGTTGCTGACGACGGTAAGATCGACTTCGACGATAAGTCCGTAACAGAGAATACTCGTGTATCTTATCCTATCGATCACATCAACAATATCGCTGCAGAAGTTAACAAGGTTTCTTCCGGCCCTGCTGCTGACAACGTAATCTTCCTTTCTGCAGATGCTTTCGGAGTACTTCCTCCTGTTTCTATCCTTACACCTGAGCAGACAAAGTACTACTTCCTTTCCGGTTTCACAGCTAAGCTTGCTGGTACAGAGCGTGGAATCACAGAGCCCACTCCTACATTCTCCGCTTGCTTCGGTCAGGCTTTCCTTGAGCTTCATCCTACAAAGTACGCTGAGGAGCTCGTTAAGAAGATGGAGAAGTCCGGTGCTAAGGCTTACCTTGTAAACACAGGTTGGAACGGTACAGGCAAGAGAATCACAATCAAGGATACACGTGGAATCATCGATGCTATCCTCAACGGTGACATCAAGAACGCTCCTACAAAGAAGATCCCTATGTTCAATTTCGAGGTTCCTACAGAGCTTCCCGGTGTTGATTCCGGAATCCTTGATCCTCGTGACACATATGCTGATGCTTCCGAGTGGGAGACAAAGGCTAAGGATCTTGCTGAGAGATTCAACAAGAACTTCAAGAAGTACGAGACAAACGAGGCTGGTAAGGCACTCGTATCCGCTGGTCCTCAGCTCTGATAATCGAATTACGGTTATATCAAAGACTCCGAAGGCAACTTCGGAGTCTTTTTATGTCTCAGAATAATATTATGGTATGCCTGTGTGATATTAGAATAATGATCAATCTTTAGTTCTTAGGCAAAGTAAAAGTCCGCTGCAACTGCAACGGACTTTGTTATTATCGAATATTGTTCATCTGATCATTGTGCTGCCATAATTGATGTGGATACACAGTTGAAGATAAAAATACCCATTACGACGTAGAACTGCCAACGTGTGAAGAATGGCTTTACGGTAAGTTCCTTATTCGTTAATCCGGCTTCTGCGACTTCTTCGTCGGTTGCAGGCTTGTTTGTAATTATGACTGCCATTTCTTTGTTCTTATTCTTTCTCTCGATGATGATGAAGGCGATAAGTGCCAGGATTCCGACTATTGTAACAACTATTGTGAATTTCGAGTCAAACGCAGCCTGTTGTTCTTCCGTCATATTCTTAGTTATCGGCATGAGCGCGATGTACATTGAATTGTTAGCAATATGCATGATGACAGTCGGCCATATGGAACGTGCCCTTAATGTTACATAACCGAAGAGAAGTCCTAAGAGAAATGCATTGTAGAACTGTGAGATGTTAAGGTGGAAGATACCGAACATCAATGCTGATGCGAATACTGCCATCTTAGGCGACTCGTGACCTGCAAGAGTCTGGATCGCACCTCTGCAGAGAAGTTCCTCAAAGAAGGGACCGAGTACGCAAACATATGCGATAGAGACGATAGATAAGAATAGATTCTCAGAGAAGATACCGCTTGATATCGATGTATTGAGCTGTTCCGATGATGCTCCGAATATCGAATTAAAGATCGACATGATGAGCGAGTCAAAACATGATATTCCGAGTGTAGCCAAAACGGCTAAGATGATAAGTCCCGGGCCGATCTGAGGCTTTTTGAAGTAGTCTCCGAACTTTGCTGCCTTAGTCTTTTTAAGTGATATAAAAGATGCAAGAGGGTTGCCGATACAGAAAGACAGAGCTGCTATAGGTATAGAATACCCCATGATATCTGCGTTAATAGAGTCGATATCTTTTAAACTATCTCCTCCCATTGTCATTATATTGAAGATCAACATTGCTCCCATCATGATCATCGCAAGTCCCTGTGCGACCAATATCTGTATTCCGATACAGTTCCACGACCATCCGTACCTTCCTGCGATCTTTCTGTAGGTCACGTTCTTCGGATCGTAGTACCTGGCACGGCGTTCTTGTGCAGTTGCTTTGTCCATAAATTTGCCTCCTTACTGTTCATAACAATCTTAGGATATTGTTTTAGTACAAATATGAGGTTAACCAACGTTAAAGATAATCTAAATTTATCCTTTCAAAATTGTAACATTAATCTCGTTGCAATTAGTTTGCCAAAAGCATAGACTAAGACTGTTAGATCTTTAAACGATCCGGCGAGGTCGTAAGATTCGTATATTAATAGGTCATATATTTTTATATGATCTTCCATAAGCGTAATCTTTTATCGTCGGAATGTATTTCTTCCGGCGTTTTTGTTTGTCCGGAACAAGGAGGTTAAGATGTCAGAGAAGACCGTTCCCATCATGTCAGAAGCTGATGTAAAGCGTGCCGTTATCAGGATCGCTCATGAGATCGTTGAGCGTAATCAGGGTCTTGATAATGTTGCTCTTATCGGCATTCAGAGAAGAGGCGTTCCTATGGCTAAGGCCATTCGTCAGTATCTTGAAGAGATAGAGAAGGTGAAGGTGCCCTTGGGTATCCTGGATATCACGTTCTATAGAGATGATCTCTCTATGCTGTCTGCTCACCCCGTTGTAAACGGCACTGATATCCCTTTTGATGTAAACGGAAAGAAGATCATCGTAGTAGATGATGTTCTCTTTACCGGAAGGACGATAAGGTCGGCTATAGATAATATCTTCGATATGGGAAGACCTGACTGCATACAGCTTGCGATCCTCGTAGACCGAGGCCACAGGCAGCTTCCTTTCAGGGCAGATTATGTAGGAAAGAATGTTCCTACATCCATACATGAACATATCAAGGTTGAACTTGACGAAGTAGACGGCAGGACTCAGGTCTTGCTCATTAAGGAGGACGAAGCATAATGGGACTTAAGAGTAAGGACCTTCTCGGAATGAAGCAGCTCACACCCGAGGAGATCATGGAGATCCTTGATACGGCAAAGACGATGAAGCTTGTCATATCATCAGCAAACAAGAAGACGAGCCACCTTCAGGGCAAGTCTGTAGTAACTCTCTTTTATGAGAACAGCACGAGAACAAGGCTTTCTTTTGAGCTGGCATCCAAGTATATGGGATCAGCTTCCGCAAATATCTCTGCTACCGGTTCATCAGTAGCAAAGGGAGAATCTCTTCTTGATACAGCCAGGACTATCGACATGATGGGAACTGATATCATAATCATGCGTCATCCCCAGTCCGGCGCACCTCATTCCATCGCAAACAAGATCAAGGCTTCTGTAGTAAATGCAGGAGACGGTATGAACGAACATCCCACACAGGCATTGCTCGACATGCTCACCATGTATGAGAGATTCGATACTTTCGAAGGTAAGAATATCGCTAT
The DNA here is from genome assembly GCA_900176545.1 of Oscillospiraceae bacterium. Lineage (GTDB taxonomy): Bacteria > Bacillota > Clostridia > Saccharofermentanales > Saccharofermentanaceae > Saccharofermentans. Next base: position 391,583 of record FWXP01000001.1, on the reverse strand, counting down.
CTGCGGTGACGTATACCACAGCCGCGTAGTAAGATCCAACGCAATCGGTCTTGCTAAGCTCGGCGCGAAGGTAAGCGTTTACGGCCCCAGGACCATGATGCCCATCGGCATCGAGAAGATGGGCGTAAGAGTAGCATCCTCCGTAGCTGATTGCGTAAAGGATGCAGACGCCGTTATGGGTCTTCGTGTTCAGCTCGAGAGACAGAAGAGCTCACTTTTCCCCTCTGTTGCCGAGTATGCAAAGTTCTATGCTATTACCCCTGAGATGCTTAAGCTCGCAAAGCCCGATGCTTTCCTTATGCATCCCGGTCCTTGTAATCACGGTGTTGAGCTTCCTACGGCGGTTTACGACTGCGATCAGTCCGTTATAAACGAACAGGTAACCAATGGTGTTGCCGTAAGAATGGCAGTACTCTATCTGCTGATGGCAAGGAGGAACAATCTCTGATGAAGACTATTATCAAGAACTGTAAGTTATTTGATTCGGACAAGACGGAAGTCTATATCGCTGACGGCAAGTTCGCTGAGGCATTCCCTGAAAACGAAGCTGATGAAGTGATCGACGCTAAGGGTAATACGGTATTCCCCGGACTTGTTGATATGCACGTCCACTTAAGGGAGCCCGGCTACGAATACAGAGAGACGATAGCTACCGGTACCGCCGCTGCCGCAAGAGGCGGATTTACTGCAGTATGCTGTATGCCCAACACGCTTCCCGTGTGCGATAACGCTGCAGTTGTAAGCGGTATCCTTAAGAAGGCAGCTGAGGCGGGTAACTGCCGCGTCTATCCTATCGGTGCCGCTACAAAGGAGATCGAGGATACCGAGCTTGCGGAGATCGGCCTTATGAAGGAAGCTGGTATCGTTGCTGTATCAGATGACGGCAAGCCTATCCCGACAGCCGGAATGATGAGAAAGGTACTTGAGTACGCTTCTGACTTTGATATCCCGGTACTTAACCACTGTGAAGAGAAGTCAATGGGTACAGGTGCCATGAATGAAGGTGAAGTATCCACATCTATAGGTATCAGAGGATGCTCCACAGCAGCTGAGGATATCATGATCAGCAGAGACATCATCCTCGCTGAATACCTGGATGTACCTGTTCATATCTGTCACGTAAGCACAAAGGGCGGTGTAAGGATGATCAGGGATGCAAAGGCCAGAGGCGTTAAGGTTACAGCCGAGACATGCCCTCATTATTTCACTCTTACTGACAAGTCATGCGAGACTTACGATACTAACTTTAAGATGCATCCCCCTTTGAGAACGGAAGAGCACAGGCTCGCCATCATCGAAGGTATCAAGGACGGGACTATCGATTGTATCGTTACTGACCATGCTCCTCACCATCAGGATGAGAAGGAAGTAGAGTTCTCTCATGCCAACAACGGTATCGTCGGTCTTGAGAGTTCCTTCGCACTCAGTTACACTTATCTTGTTAAGACAGGCGTTATCTCTATCGAGAAGCTCATGGACCTTATGTGCTATAACCCTTCCAAGATCTTAAAGCTCGGAAGAGGCGGAATGGCAGTAGGTGATGACGCAGACTTGACCATCATGGATCTTGACCATGAGTTTACTTTCGAGAAGGATAAGATGCTCACTAAGGGCAGAAATACTCCTTTTGACGGATGGAAGCTCTACGGCGAGACTCAGCTTACGATCATGGGAGGAAAGAAGACATATGAAAAACTTTGCTGACGCACTTACCAACAGGATCAAGGAACTCGATAATCCTACGGTTATGGGCCTTGACCCCAAGCTTGAATATATACCTATAGATATCGTATCTAAGTGGGTACAGGAATATCCCAACGATAACGATACTTCTACTGCAGAAGCTATCTATGAGTTCAACTGCTGCCTTATCGATGCTGTATGCGACATCATCCCCGCAGTAAAGCCTCAGATCGCTTATTACGAGATGTACGGACTCAAGGGCATCGAAGTGTTCAAGAGAACATGCGATTACGCAAGATCCAAGGGAATGCTCGTTATCGCTGATGCAAAGAGAAATGATATCGGTTCAACTGCTACTGCATATGCAGAGGCTCTTATCGGTAAGACTCAGCTCACAGACGGTGTTGTTGAGGTCAAGTTCGGTGCAGATGCCGTTACCGTTAACGGATACCTCGGAATCGACGGCGTTCAGCCCTTCATCGATGTATGTAAGAGAGACGGAAGAGGAATCTTCACTCTCGTTCGTACATCAAATCCTTCTGCAGGCGATCTTCAGGACTTAAAGCTCGAAGATGGCAGAACTGTTTACCAGGCTATGGCTGATAATGTTCAGGCATGGGGTAAGGATCTTATCGGTGAGAACGGATTCTCTTCTGTAGGTGCCGTTGTAGGTGCTACAGTTCCCGAACAGGCCGTAGAGGCTCGTAAGAGGATGCCTAATGCCCTTATCCTTGTTCCCGGCTACGGTGCACAGGGGGCGGGTCCCGATGCTGCAGTTGCTTCTTTCACAAAGGAGGGAACCGGTTCCATCGTCAACGCTTCCAGGAGCCTTATGTGTGCTTGGAAGAAGAGAGAAGACTTAAAGCCTAAGGACTTCGCTAAGGCTACAAGAGAAGAGGCAACAGATATGCGTATCAAGCTCACTCTTGCTCTTAAGGACAGAAAGTACGTATGAGAAAAGAATACAGATGTAATGTTGTCTCGAAATGCATGCTCAATACAGACACTGCATTTATCGAGATAAAGTGCCCTGAGATAGCTTCAGCGGCACATCCCGGTCAGTTCGTTAACATCTCCTGCTCGAGATTCCTTAAGAGGCCTTTCGGTATCGCTTCTGTAGATAAGGACAGCGGTACCTTCAAGGTAGGAGTCAAGGTAGTAGGTAAGGGTACTTCCGAGATCGCTGCTTTTGAAGCGGGTCAGGAAGTAGATGTCTTAGGACCTCTGGGAAACGGCTTTGTTATCGAGGCTGGTAAGAAATATATCCTTGTTGCCGGAGGTACGGGCGTATTCCCCGTAAACTTCGCTCATGAAGTAATGGCTTCAGAAGGTATCGAGCATGTAGTAGTCGAAGGCTTCAGATGTAAGGACCAGATCGTATTGGGAGATCCTTCATATATCCTTACTACTGATGCAGGAGATGCCGGTATCCACGGCAATTGCTGTGACGGCCTTGATACTTTATCTGAAGACCAGGTCAAGGATTCTGTCGTTATGTGCGTCGGACCTCTTCCCATGATGAAGGCGGTAGGTAACTGGGCAGCTTCTCACGGACTCAAGGCATATGTTTCCATGGAACAGAGAATGGCATGCGGTATCGGTATATGTCTAGTATGCGTATGTAAGATAAAGGCAGAGAGAGCAGGGGAGGAGTTCGACCATAAGCGTTGCTGCAAGGACGGTCCCGTATTCCCCTTCGAGGAGGTGATCTGGTGAGTAACCCTATTTCAGTAAAGGTAGGATCAGTAGAACTCAAGAGTCCCATCATCCTCGCGTCCGGTACATGTAACTTTGGTCATGAACTTTCTGAGTATTACGATCTTTCAATCCTCGGCGGTCTGTCTTCAAAAGGTCTTACGATAAAGCCCAGAGTAGGTAATCCGGGTGTAAGGGTAGCTGAGACGGCTGCAGGAATGCTCAATTCCGTAGGACTTCAGAATCCCGGTGTTGATTACTTTATAGAGCATGATCTTGATTATATGGATTCTCTTGGCTGCGCAAGGATCATAAACGTAGCAGGTCATTCATTTGATGACTATATGGCTATGATCGACAAGCTCGCCCCCCATAAGGATAAGATTGATGCTCTTGAGATCAATCTTTCATGTCCCAATGTTAAGGCAGGTTGTATGAGCATAGGTTCAGATCCCGAACAGATCAAGCTCATAGTATCTTCCATGAGAAAGAAGACAGATCTTCCTCTCTGGATCAAGCTGACACCTAATGTTACTGACATTAAGACAATGGCTCTTGCGGCTCAGGAGGGCGGAGCAGATGCAGTAGTACTCATAAATACACTCTTGGGTATGGCAGTAAATATCAAGACCAGAAGACCTGTGCTCAATAATAATACGGGTGGTTATTCAGGTCCCGCAGTAAAGCCCGTAGCTATCAGGATGGTATCCGAATGCTATCAGGTATTGGATATTCCCATTATCGGATGCGGCGGTATAAGTAACTATGAAGATGTACTTGAGTTCATGATCGCAGGTGCATCGGCTGTGGAGATAGGAACAGCTTCGCTGGTTCATCCTACATGTCCCGTAGATATCACGGCAGACCTTAAGGATTGGTGTGAGAAGTCCGGTGAGTCTCTCTCATCCCTTACCGGAACTTTACAGCTCTGGTGATCGAATCTCTATTATCAACGCAACAAAAAAGGCACTTCATAATGAAGTGCCTTTGATATTTGTTTGATAACTTGTTATCAGTACTCGATGTACATAGCGGGACGAACACCCTTGGCAACCGTGATAGAAGATGTCTCGGAAGCATTTACGGAACCGTACATTCCGACGATGCAAGCGTGATCACCATCCTGGCCGGATGTCCTGAGCCACCAGTCACAACCTTCTACACCGATGCAGTTTGCACTGAAGCCGTAGTTGAAAAGCACCGCGTTGTAATAACCTTCTGTGATAGCGTAAGCAGAAGCGAGCTTTTCCTTCTTTGTCCATACGGAAGGAGAACCGATGATGCTCTCGCTGTTGCCGGACAATGAAGAATCATTCCAGTTGTTGAAGAAGAAATATGTGCAAGCTTCATCGTAGCTGAGGCAGAATACGTTGTCGTTAGTTCCGGATCCTGCGCTTGTACCATAGTAAGGATTACCAGGATTATCAACTACTGAGAGTGCGATGCTGCTCTTCTCATCGTCGGAGAAAGCGGAATCATAGAACTCGCCGTTAAGCCATGTCCTAAGGTCACTGTATTCCCAGACAGTAGTCGTATTGGAAAATCTCATATAGTTAAGAACGGACTTGCTGATAACAAGGAGCTTGCCGTCTGTATTATCAAGAACGAGCCATTCGATATCCTCTGCACCGTTTGAAAGATCGTTGTCCTGCTCGTATGAACCGAAGATGATGATGTCGCCGGCCTTAGCGTCAGCTGCGTTTGCGATGCCTGTAAATGTTCTGGACTGCGCAGAAGGAGCCGTGAATGACTGGCCTGCTGTCTCTTCTGCTTCCTTCTTACATGCAACATGGCTCATAGCCATAGCTGCCATTAAGGATGTAGCGATTATCTTTACTCCGATCTCTTTGAAATTCTTCATTTAGTACTCTCCTTACTTTTTCTCGATAACACTATTTAAATACACATTTTCAACACACTTTGAATATAACACATGACGGAAATTATGTAGCACAGTTAACTGTTATTCATTTTCACGAATTGAAGTATTGTTGGAACTCGTTTCTCTAAACGATTGTTACAATCACGTTCACAATTCGTTCATATTTAATATTATTAATAAATAGATCTTGAGGAACCGCATAGATATGTTATTTTGATTTAATCTCAAAAGTGATTATAATGACCTTGTCTTGATACTTAAACGGAGGCGGTATTGTGAGTAAGTTCAGACAGCAGCATATGCCCGTCATGTGGCATGATATATCCTCAAAGGAAGCAGAGATACCTGTTATAGATGCTACTTTAAGTGATAAGGCTACACTTATTGGCAGGGTAGGTCTTATGTTTCTTTCGTGCGGCGGAAGCTCATTTCGAGTAAGAGCTGCCATGAATAAGCTTTCAAGGGCTTTAGGTGTTACTACAAATGCGGATATCGGTATCAAGTCCCTGGAGTATACTTGTATTGAGGGCGATAAGGTCTGCACCAATGCTCTGTCCAATGTAACTTATGGCGTAAATACGTACAAACTTCACTATCTTGAGATATTTTGTGACGGATTCAAGGAAAGGGCAGACAGGTATTCAGCTGATGCCTGCCACAGGATCCTTGATACAATCCAGAACAGTAAGAGTAATTATTCTTTCTTATTCTCCGTTGTTGCCTCGGGCGCAGCATGCGGAGCATTCGCATTTCTCCTTGGCGGCGGTCTTATAGACATAATCTGTGCATTCTTTGCGGCTTCAGCGGGATTTGCAGTAAGAAAGTTGCTCCTTCAAAGGCATATCACTCTATTTGCAAATACCAGCTGTGCGGTCCTTACATCCTGCGCGGCATATATACTCCTCGTAACTGCTGTAGATCTTATATTCGGAACACATTACGATTATCAGGCCGGCTATATATGTTCCATGCTGTTCGTGATCCCCGGATTCCCGCTGATAACAGGAGGTATCGATCTTGCGAAGCTGGACTTAAGATCAGGCATCGAGAGGATTACATACGCTGTACTGGTGATAGGGGTCGCAGCTACAACATGTGCTTTCACAGCTGCCATATTCAGGTTCAGTCCGGGTGAGTTCATGGAATATACCATGTCCTATCCATTGCTGTTGGTACTTAGGGTAGTAATGAGCTTTGTAGGCGTATTCGGTTTCTCTGTCTTATTCAACAGTACTCCCAGGATGGCTGCTACAGCCGGAGCGATAGGTGCTATAGCTAATTCCATCAGATTACTTATCACCGATCATACGAACCTCGGAGTAAGCATAGCAGCTTTCTGCGGTGCACTTGCAGCGGGACTTATGGCTTCCGCCATCAAGAAATATGTCGGTTTTCCCAGGATAACCCTTACGGTTCCTTCGATAGTCATCATGGTACCGGGACTTCTTATGTACAAAGGTATCTACTACATTTCCCAGAGTTCATTCGAAGACGGTCTTACTTTCCTTGGCAAGGCTATGATCATAGTAGTCTCTCTTCCGTTGGGACTTGTATTTGCAAGGATATTTACGGATAAGAATTTCAGACATTCCAGTTGATATTGTGATATAATCAGCGCGATGAAATGTAAAAATGTCTTTAGCTTCGGGAAACTCCGGATCCAGAATTCTGTCGTGTTTTTGATCAGGGCAGCAATCAGTGTTGTATTGTTTTTTCTTAACGGTATCCTTAAGGGGAAGACCTGTCTTTCCCAGATCATCCTTATAGTCGCGTGTGTGTGGACTTTCCTGTCTATCTATGAGTATCTTATGTCATGGCTCTTTCCGCAGGTAAAAGAGATCGCATTTGATAAGGATACGGTTACGATCAACGGAAAAGACCGCTTTACATATAATCCCGATTCTATGCTCTTTATAAGACCTGTCAGGATCACATTTGTCGATCTTAACCTCTTTTTGTACGTAAAGGACGAGGATGAGCAGGTTACTAAGCTTTATTGGTTCGGAAACGTATTCTGGGATAAGGAGATAAATAAGAGAAAGGAAGTCTTCGATAAGATCATATCCTTTGAGACTAAGCTTTATGAGAAGTATGCTTATGCTTACCTTTGTGATAACGCGACTGAGGATAATACTCTTATCAATATCCCCGTAGCCAGATGTAATAAGCATCATCTGAAGGATATCCTCATGTATTATATTCCTGCTTCCGTTATACTTCTTATAGCTCTCTTCGTGGTCCTCAACAGGCCTGTATTCGCGTTCCTTATGTTAGTGTCCGTTGTCGTTTATACGCTCGGTGTTTTCAAGAGCATTTCATTTCGCAGGGATTCTAAGGTCTTTATAAATACGGCAGAGATAACCAGAAAGGGAATAAGGATCGATAACGACTTCTTCTCCATAAACGATAAGCTCAAGGTCACTTTTTCCGAGAAGGAAGGCAAGAAAGAGTCTTTCCTGGATGACGGCAGCTACGTAACTTTAACAGACGGCAATAACACTAAGAGATTCTGGTTAGGACAGGATGAGCTTTACCGCAAGGAACAGACACTTCTTAAGTATACTCTCGATAGTCTTACCAAGTATCTTACAATGAGCGCGCAAGGCGATTGATACTTTGCTTTTTATCCTCCTTAATAGTATTCTTTATTCGGAAATAAAAGCTAGGAGGATCATATAGTGAACGACGTAAGAATCATCGCAGATCTTTTTAAGACAGAAGCAGTCAGAGTAGCACCTGAAGAGACACCTTTCTGGTATACATCAGGAAAGCTCGGTCCCTTCTATATCAATACACACTTTATAGTAAAGAGCGAAGACGAAGCTAACAGGATGCTCAAGGTCATTGAGGATTCCATCAAGGAAGATAAGCTTACAGCTCCTAAGAAGATATTCAGTGAATTCCTTGAACTCTATAAGACATCAGAGACATTCAAGAACGTTACCGATAAGCTCGTCGAAGCCGCTAAGAAGTACGATTTTGACTATATATCAGGCGGTGAGAGAAGAGACTACTTCTTCTCGATGCTTCCGGCATATATCCTCGGTAAGCCTCATATCACTATCTTCAAGGATTGTTCAGCAGTAGTAACTGATTCAAAGTTCGATGATGCCAAGGTCGCTGACAAGAGCTTCCTTGAAGGCAAGAAGGTCTTCCATATGGCAGATCTCATCACTGAAGCTTCCAGCTACGAGAGAGCATGGGTTCCCGTTATCAGGGGGTTGGGTGCCCGGATCTCCGATACTGTCGCAGTAGTAGACAGACATCAGAACGGTCGTAAGGTCCTGGAGGGCCTCGGAGTTTCTATGGAGACTCTTACAGGTATCGACAAGTCCATGTTCGACCATGCTCTTGAATCTTCCTATATCAATAAGGCTCAGTATGACCTGGTAATGAAGTTCCTTGATGATCCCGACAATTACATGAAGGACTTTATCGCCGCTCATCCTACTTTTATCGATGAGCAGATAGCTCTTGGCGGAAAGGCTAAGGAGAGAGCAGAGCTTGCCATCTCCAAGGGATTTGTTTGATCTTTTATGGAAGATCTTAAGAACAGGTTCAAAAAGCTTGATATTGGTACGGCCGCATATTTCTTTGCGGCCGCACTCATTCTGTTCTTTTTATTCTATGTCAGGCATATGGTACTGGCCGACCATGATTCGTTATTCGAATTTGTCCTGGCCAGGGAATACGACTTCAAATATGCATTCGACAGAGCTTTGAACTTTAACCTCAAGCGCGGCAGGGTAGGAGTGATCTTTCCTCTTGTCGTCGCTCTTCGCTATCAGATAAACGGCACAGGAAACTATATGGCGATTTGGCTCCTGCAGTATATTCCCATATTAGCCAATATCGCTTTGATATCACATATCATAAGGGAAGTATTAAACAAAGGTACAGCAGCTCTATTTGTTATCCTCTTTGCAGGACTTGTTCAGATAAACAGATGGCATTGCCTTATAATCTGTTATCCGCTTGACTTTATGTACGGTCTCTTTGTTATGATCCTCGGCCTTTGGATGTATTATCGCTATCTTACGGATAAGGATACTTCCGGTATCGCTCATTACGGTAAGCTCGCTCTGAGCGCATTCCTGACATATGAATCCTTCATGGCATATGAGCCGTTTTTTGTATCCTGCGGTGCGTATGCGATACTTACTGTCTTCTTTGCTCTTAAGAATGAGAATAGGATCTCTTCAAGGCTTTCTTATCTGATAAGAAAGATATGGCCTATAGTCGTTGTTGCCTCAGTATTCCTGGTTCTCTACTATCTTCACCTGAATTCCGAATTCGTCGATGAATCTCCCTCTTATCCTACCGGAGATAATCTTCATAATACGCTCTATACTTGGGGCGTTATATCCGGAGGCATGTTCCCACTCATATATTTCTTCTATCCATCAGAGTCCAGGGAGTTGATCGGAGCTTCTTTTGCTCCCGGAGTCTTTAAGGTGCTTGTTGCCTTTATCTCAATGGCAGGAGCTTATACTTCGTTGAAGTATGTGTCCAAGAGGGAAGATAAGAAAACCTCTTCGTATGTGATTTTTTCGATCATCGGAGTATTCTTCGGTCTTTTCTTTGCACTTCCGCATTCTCTTACTGTTCTTTATCAGAAGTGGGTGGTAGAAGATCATCAGGCAGGTTATGTTCCTACTTGCATATGCTATTTCGGTTGGACCGTTATGCTTACTTCTCTTTCTTCGCTTATCGTTACTAAGCTCAAGAAGGGAAGAGAGGCTTTATGTGTGATATTTGCTGTTGTTGTAGGCATCGGTTCTTATCTTACGTATTCAGTAAATGACGGCTTCAGATCTATAAGGAACGGACAAAGTGAGGCAGAGTGCCTTAAAAACCAGGCTCTTTATTCTCTTTTCAGGTCTGATGAATTCAGGGAAGAGAAGATAGATCTTCTTTATACCCCTCAGTATATGGGGATCCACAATGCCACTGAGACTAATGAAGAACTCGCGGAATACGAATCGGGCAATATCCTGGACCTTACTAAATATGAAGATGAGTTCTATTCTCTTTTTGATTCTTATGAGCATCCCGCCAGATTCGAGTATGACTATGATACACATGAAGGCAGATTGTACATCTATGACCATGACGGAGACCATGAAGCTGACAGAGAAATCTCCATAGCTATAGGCAATTAGTCAATTGTTTTATCCTTTTCTTATTGATATCTTAGTACCAAAGACAGAGGGGGAGTCACTGTAGATGAAAGATATACCTTTATATGAAGTAACTCATATCAATAACTTAAGAGATGTAATAAAGACAAGACTCAAGAAATTTCCGGGAAATCCCGTATTCCTTCATAAGACTACAAAGGGCGGGGAATATGTTCCCGTAACGACTGAGAAATACGATCACGATATAGACAGCCTCGGTACTGCATTTCTTACAAAGGTAAAGAAAGGTGCGCGTATAGCTATCCTTTCGGAAACAAGATACGAGTGGTACGTTACATATCTTGCAGTAACTAACGGAACAGGTTGCGTTGTTCCTATCGATAAGGAACTTCATCCCGAGGAGATCATGAACTGCCTCGAAAGGGCTGAGGTTGAGCTCCTCGTATTCTCCAAGAGCAAGCTCGATGCCGTAAATGAGATCTACGGAAAGGTTTCTTCCTTGAAGTATCTTGTATGTATGGACGATACTTCCGATGAGCGTTTTATCTCTTATCCAAAGTACATAGCTGAAGGCGAGAAGCTCCTCGCTGAAGGCGATAAGACATTCACTGAAGCAACGATCGATCCGGAGGAGATGACGATACTTCTCTTTACATCCGGTACTACTGCTAAGTCAAAGGCCGTAATGCTCTGCCAGAAAAATATCTGCAAGAACCTTGAAGCTATGTTCTCCATGCTCTATATAGACAGGAATGATGTTTTCTTCTCCGTCCTTCCTCTTCATCATACTTATGAGTGTACTTGCGGTTTCTTAGGCCAGGTGTACAGAGGCACTACGATCGCCATCTGCGAAGGTCTTCGCTATATCACGACTAATATTCAGGAAGCTAAGCCTACATGCGTGCTCATGGTTCCCGTAATGCTCGAGATGTTCTATAAGGCTATCATGAAGAAGGTCAATGCCGATTCCAAGAAAGCCAAGAAGCTTCAGACCGGTATCAAGCTCTCCAGGTTCCTTATGAAGCTCGGTATCGATAAGCGTAAGACACTCTTCAAGGATATCCATGCAGTATTCGGCGGAAGGATGAGACTTATCATCCTGGGCGGTGCTCCCGTTAATCCTGAGATGCTTCAGTTCTTCCAGGATATAGGATTCTTATGTGTCCAGGGATACGGACTTACCGAGTGTGCTCCTATCCTTGCTCTTAACAGGGACTGTGACTTCAAGAATGAAGCTGCAGGACTTCCACTGCCCGGTTGTGACGTAAAGATATTGGCTCCCGATGATGACGGAATAGGTGAGTTCATCGCCAAAGGAGATAATGTCTTTATGGGATATTATAAGGATGATGAAGCTACATCACTGGCTCTTGATCCTGACGGATATTATCACACCGGTGACCTCGGTTATATCGACAAAGACGGATTCTGCATAATTACAGGAAGAAAGAAGAATGTTATAATTGCTAAGAACGGTAAGAACGTTTTCCCTGAGGAGATAGAGTATCTGTTATCGCTTTCTCCTTATGTTGCAGAGAGCGTTGTGTCCGGTGTCCATGACGAAGCTAAGGATGATATCATCATCAAGGCAACTATCTTCCCCGATATGGAGCAGGTAGAAGCTAAGCTTGGTAAGGATGCAGATGTTAAATCTATCGAGCTCCTTCTTAAGGAGGAAGCCGATAAGGTCAACGAGAAGCTTGTAAATTATAAGAAGATCAAGCAGGTCGTATACAGGGACACGGAGTTCGAGAAAAACACATCCAAGAAGATCAAGAGATACTGATACAGATTTTGACAATATATACCTCTTGTCTCATTGGGTGGGACAAGAGGTATTTTTTATGCTCAGTGACAGCAATATCATGCGCATCATCGATGCGGCAATGAGCAAGAATGCTGACTTTGCAGACGTATTCATCGAAGAGAGAAAAGCTTCGAATGTCGGAATGCTCAACGGCAAGGTCATCAAGGCCGGCTCATCTTTTGACCTCGGCGTTGGTATCAGGCTCATGGCGGGTACGAACGTCGTATATGTTTATTCCAATGATATGGATCCCGATGGCTTGATCAAGATGGCTCTTGATGCCGCAGATGCTCTTAAGGGTAACAGCCTTTGTTCTGTTAAGGAACTTGAGTCCATGTGTCATTCATCAGCTACAGATATCAAGATCGATCCCATGTCCGTCAAAAAGACGGATAATGTCGAATTCCTCCGCAAGGCATCCGAATATGCCTTGAACTACGATCCTCGCATCACGCAGGCCGTAGCATCATATGTAACAGGTAAAAGGACCGTAAGGATCGTTAATTCCGACGGACTTAATAAGGAAGAGACAGCCCAGAGGATCAGGATATCTATCGAGGCAGTAGCAACTAAATGTAACGAGAAGCAGACAGGAAGAGTTGCACCCGGTACCATGAGAGGTTATGAGTTTATCAATGAGTATCCCGTTATCGATAAGACACGCGAATGCTGCGAGACTGCTCTTCGTATGATCGATGCAGGTTACGCTCCTTCAGGCAAGATGCCCGTCGTATTGGGTAACGGTTTTGGCGGTGTTATCTTCCATGAGGCTTGCGGTCATGCTCTGGAGTCTTCTTCGGTCGGTATCGGAAGCTCCTGCTTCACGGGAATGCTCGGTAAGCAGATCGCTTCTCCCGTAGTCAGTGCAAGAGATGATGCAAGGATCATAGGAGAGTGGGGTTCTTATCTTACTGATGATGAAGGACATGAGTCTTCAGACCTTCTTCTCATCGAGAACGGAATCCTTAAGAACTATCTTATAGATAAGCTCGGATCTCGCAGGATGAACATGCCTTCCACGGGATGCGGAAGAAAGCAGGATTATTCTTATGCTCCTGTATCCAGGATGAGTAATACCTATATAGATGCAGGTAAGGACGCTCCTAAGGATATCATAGCTGATACCGAATACGGTCTTTATTGCTCTCAGATGGGCGGAGGTTCAGTCGATACTGCTACAGGCGAGTTCAATTTCGCTGCTAATGAAGCATATATGATCAGGAACGGTAAGCTCGCAGAGCCCGTAAGGGGTGCAACTCTTATCGGAAAGGGCGCCGAAGTCCTCATGAATATCGACCGCGTAGGTAATGACCTTGAGCTTTCCGCAGGTATGTGCGGCGCATCTTCAGGTAATGTTCCGGTTACCGTAGGACAGCCTACTATCAGGGTATCGTCTATTCTCGTAGGCGGAAGAGAGGACGGTGAAGAGTAATGGATTTAAGGTTAGCTGAAGAATTCATGAGAAGACTTATCGACAAGTCTCCAGAATATGGTTTTGAAGAAGCTGAAGCTTCTTTTAGCAGCGGCATCTCGATGAGTATCAATGTTCTCAATAAAGAGATACAGTCATATGAGAGGTCTGCCGAGCAGGGAATATCCTTCAAGGGTAAGAAGAACGGACAGATGGCAGCCGCTTCTACTACCGAGTTTACGGACGAAGCACTCGAATTCCTTCTTTCTAATGCATCAGACGACTGTGATGTAAAGGATGATGAGGATGAGGACTTCATTTACTGTGACCCGGAGCATAAAGAACTTAAACTGTCTCAGATAACGGATGCTTTCGATAAGAATACATATGCAAGATTCGCCGAGATAGGATTAAAGCTCGAGAAGGATATATTCGCGCTTTCTGATACGATCAAGGGTGTTGATTATCTCTCTATCTCTTGCGACAGGAGCTATAATCTCAAGATCAATTCCAAGGGACTTTATGCATATAAGGACAGTGACTTTGTTTCCTTGTTCGCAGAGGGCAGGGCAGAGAAGGACGGAGTCGTTAAGACAGGCGGTCACTACTGGTACGGTAATGATATAGATAAGTTTGATGAGGATAAGTTCCTGGAAGTATTCTCCAAGAAGCTCCTTTCGAAGTTCGGTGCTACTTCGGTACCTTCCGGTAAGTACGATATCATCCTGGGCAATGAAGCTGTTATCTCATTTATCTCTACGTTCATGAGTAATTTCTCTTCTTATGCAATGCAGAAGGGTATTTCCCTTCTCGCAGGAAAGGAAGGGGAGAAGATAGCTTCCGATATCTTTACATTAAGAGAAGACCCCATGTATGAGAAGGCTCTTATCAAGGTTCCTTTCGACTCAGAGGGCGTTCTTACTTATCCTAAGTCCCTTATAGAGAACGGTATCTTCAAGACAGCTCTTTATAACTTAAAGACAGCTAATAAGGCAGGCATCAAGTCCACCGGTAACGGCTTTAAGGGCATCGGATATGCAAACCTTATCGTAGAACCCGGTGATACTTCCTTTGACGGACTTTGCGAGAAGGTCGGAAACGGTCTTTTTATCACGGACCTTAGCGGACTTCATGCGGGAGTTAATGCAATAAGCGGCGATTTCTCGCTTCTTTGCGAAGGATATCTTATTAAGGACGGCAAGGTCGACAGACCCGTAGAACAGATAACGGTTTCCGATAATTTCTACGAAGTCCTAAAGAAGATCGACTGTATAGGTAATGATGTTATTGCAGAACCTGACGGCGCAGGTGAATTGTTCGCACCTTCCCTCATGATAAAAAACATTTCTATCGCAGGCGAGAAATGATATACTTGAACCTGATTTCATACTTTGTAAGGGGGAAATACAATAAATGAGCGATTATTCGGTCGACACAAAATGCTTACATTCCGGATGGGTACCCGGAAACGGTGATCCCAGACAGGTTCCGATCTATCAGAGCACAACATGGAAGTACTCTACTTCCGAAGATATGGGAAAGCTCTTCGATCTTGAGGCATCCGGTTATTTCTATACAAGACTTCAGAATCCTACAAACGATTACGTAGCAGCTAAGCTTTGCGATCTTGAGGGCGGTGTAGCAGGAATGCTCACATGCTCCGGTCAGGCAGCAAACTTCTTCGCAGTTTTCAACATCTGCGAGGCAGGTGATCACTTCATCGCATCAGCTAACATTTACGGCGGTACATACAACCTCTTCGGCGTTACATTCAAGAAGATGGGAATCGAGTGCACATTCGTAGACCAGAAGCTTCCTTTGGAAGAACTTCAGAAGTACATCAGACCTAATACAAAGTGCGTATTCGGTGAGACGATCACAAATCCTACTGTTGATGTTCTTGATATCGAGAAGTTCGCTACTCTTGCACACAACAACGGAATCCCGCTCATCATGGACAATACGTTCGCAACACCTATTAACTGCCGTCCTTTCGAGTTTGGATGCGATATCGTAACACACTCCACAACAAAGTATATCGATGGTCACGGTTCTTCCGTAGGTGGTGCTATCATCGATTCCGGTAACTTCGATTGGATGGCTCATGCCGATAAGTTCCCCGGACTTTGCACACCCGATGAGTCTTATCACGGCCTTACTTATGCAACAGCATTCGGTAAGGGCGCATACATCACAAAGGCTACAGCTCAGCTCATGAGAGACTTCGGTTCTATCCAGTCCCCTCAGAATGCTTACTACATCCAGCTCGGTCTCGAGTCTCTTGCAGTTCGTATTCCCAGAGCTTGCGCTAATGCACAGAAGGTTGCTGAGTTCCTTGCATCCGACGACAGAATCTCATGGGTTAAGTATCCCGGACTTAAGACAGACTCTCAGTATGAGCTCGCTCAGAAGTATTGTCCTAAGGGAACATGTGGCGTAATGTGTTTCGGCGTTAAGGGCGGAAGAGAGGCTTCCATCAAGTTCATGGATTCACTCAAGTTCGCTACTATCGCTACACACGTTGCAGATTGTAAGACAATGCTCCTTCATCCTGCATCTCATACTCACAGACAGCTTACAGATGAGCAGCTTGCTGAGGCAGGAATCCCTGCAGATCTTATCCGTTTCAGCGTAGGTCTTGAGGATCCTGACGATATCATCAACGATATCAAGCAGGCTCTTGATAAGATCTCATAATTTAAACTGATAAAAGTTTATGAAAGACCCTGAAGATGATTCTTCGGGGTCTTCTTTTATGAAAAAAACAAAAACGAACATACATGCTATTTGTTTTTGAAAAGGTAACAGGAGAGAGCTGATCATATATAAATATATGCAATAGAGATTCATAAACATATGATGAGTAATAACCTGTTATCAGAAACAATTATCAGATTATGATATGAGATCTGAAACCCGACATGTTATGACGATCTAAGATAATTAATGATACGCAGCAGCTGATAAAAAGTCTGAATCTGGTCAAAGTATCAATTAGAAAATTCAGAAACGATCCTGAGACGAATTATCTGAATTAGGATCCGTAAATCAAAAAGAATTACAAAAACCATAGCATGTTAATGATGATATGAATAATGATACTAATAAGATACAGATCGGATGTCTGTCCGGATTGAAACGACTTAAAATACTGAAACGCGTTTGATGATCATTTATTATATGAGCATTTTATCGTTATCATTAAAATCAGGTCTTCTTAATTCACCAAAATTGTAATTATACCGAATAGCATATATAAGAAACGGAATAAAAAACTGATACCGATGGTCTCGATATCAGTCTTCATACCTCTCTTCATTTTTACCAAGATGTTTGAGATAGATGGTAAATATCAATCGAATGATCAATAACGTTGGTACGATACCGATCAGATCTATCCCGACATCTGCTATGGAACCCTGACGTCCGTTAACGAACAACTGATGATATTCGTCAAGGATCGCATACAATGTGCTGATCCATAATGAGATCAAGATGAACATCTCATTATCTGATTTGATGATCTTCATTCTTGATTCGGAATATGCAACCTTTGGAGCTATCTTATTGGTAACACTTACTGCAAAGAATGCTATCAGGGATAATATGCTGAATTCGAATATATGTCCTAATTTTCTTAATACGGTCTCTGTAACATATTGGAACCCGACTAAGTTATTAAGATAATAGTATATCGCGTATGATCTCGTCTTGGATTCGGTTCCGGTCTCTGAAGACAGCTTGAAGATCTCTATTATCCAGAGTGTCATCAAGAGCCACAGTATTATGCTGATTATAAGATAAGATATTGATATATCTTTTCTGTGAAGCTCTGTCTTTAAAGTCGGTTCATCCGATATGAGTATGTATTGATCTTTCTTGCTCACGTATCACCTGTTATTGTACTTGATAGCTCTGTCGATATCTCTCTTAGCCTGCTTCTCGGCCATTACATCTCTCTTGTCGTAGTTTTTCTTACCTCTCGCAAGACCTATCTCGAACTTGACCTTACCATCTTTAAAATAGCACTTTGTCGGTACCAGCGTAAGTCCGTCTTGCTTTGTGATGGAATAAAGCTTTATGATCTCCTTCTTATGCATAAGGAGTTTCCTGGAACGCATGGGATCGAGATTGAATCTGTTACCCATCTCGTAAGGACTTATATGAACTCCGATAAGCCAGATCTCGCCTTCTTTAACGGAAACATAACTGTCCTTGAGATTGACCTTACCGAGGCGCATACTCTTGACCTCAGTACCGGAAAGAACGATGCCGCATTCGTATTTTTCTTCTATAAAGTAGTCATGAAAAGCCTTTCTGTTCTCGGCTATGACCTTTATACCCTTTGTAATTGCCATATTTATCCTTTATCTAACTTAAGTGAAGGTACGGCATTAAGATCGAGTCCGTGCCTTGTTCCGTTAATATACTCGAAATATCCCGCAGATGCAATCATTGCGGCATTATCCGTACAAAGTCCGAGCTTGGGATAGTAAAGTTCTATTCCGTGCTTTCTGCTCTCTTTATCGAATACTTCCCTGAGGAATGAATTTGCGCTCACTCCGCCCGCGAGACAGACTTTCTTTATACCGGTCTGCTTACAAGCCTTGATGGTATTCTTGGAAAGTACAGTTGCCAGATGATACTGATAAGATGCAGTAAAGTCCTTGATATCTATCTCTTCACCCTTCATCTTCATCTCGTTTATAAGATTAAGTGCAGATGTCTTTATACCGCTGAAAGAGAAATCCAGCGAATCTCCCAGATGCGCGGTAGAGAAAGAATATCTGGTGATATCTCCTCCCTGCCCTGCCTTATCCATCTTAGGACCGCCGGGGTATCCGAGTCCTATGACTCTTGCGATCTTATCTATTGCCTCACCTGCGGCATCGTCCCTTGTCCTTCCGAGGATACGAAGATCAGTATATGAAGTTACTTCAACGATCTGTGTATTACCGCCGCTAACGCAAAGGCAGAGAAAAGGCGGCTCTAATTCAGGAAAACTTAAGTAATTAGCGCATATATGTCCGTGGAGATGGTTGACGCCTACAAGAGGAAGTCCTGCTCCCGCACATATGCCTTTCGCTGCGGAAAGGCCCACCAGTAGTGCTCCTACGAGACCGGGACCGTATGTTACCGCAACTGCATCGATATCACTAAGTGTCATGACTGCTTTCTTAAGAGCATCTTCTATGCAGGGATAAACGGCATCTACATGCATCCTTGATGCAAGCTCAGGCACTACTCCACCGTATTCTTCGTGAAAATCGGCCTGTGATGCTATTATATTGCTTACGATCTCCCTGCCGTTCTTGACGATCGAGCAAGCGGTCTCATCGCAGGAGGATTCTATTCCCAATATGTAAATATCCTTATCGGTATCCATATTTACCCCTTTATAAAGTAAGTCTGCAGGTATCTTAATATCGTATCCATATATGTCTCCTTACCAACCTTGAAAGATTCCAGGTAACCTGCACCCGGGATCATCTGAGAGACAGTGATACTGGAATTGAGCCTGTTCCTCTCATCTACTATCTGAGATATCTTCTCTGCACCTATATATGTATCGTGACCGCCGTATATAATGCATACTGGAACCGGTAATCTTGATATCTCAGCTGCAAGATTTACGGGTTCTGATATACCGGTTGATACTCTTATGGCATAAGGTACGAGCCCTGCTGTAAGAGATCCAAGGAACTCGTTCTGACGTACCGCGGGACTGATATAGTCATCTGAATTCTTTGCCGGCGAATCGAATATCATGCCCTTTATGTACGACTGATCAAATCCGAGATCCAGGACATCCTGAGGATAATCAGATAATTCGGATTCGGTCATATCTGCCGCAGGAAGCGTATCGTAAGCCATTATGCAGGCCGTAGTTCCTGTACCGATCCCGTAAAGTACAACGTCTGTCGTGACAGATATGGACTTAACCTGTGCTATCGCGCCTAATACGTCATTCCATTCAAGATAACCGTAACCTGTTATATCACCTTCGGAATCTCCGGAATTACGAAGATCGAACATGAAAACGTTGTAGTCATTTGCCAGCCACATCTCGATCATATCGATCATATTTACACCGAATGGCAACCTGTTGGATCCGGAGTTGTGGACTACTATTATCGTTGTGATAGGATCATCGCACTTAAAGAACCATCCGGAGAGAGTTGTCTGCTTATCAAAAGATTCGAAGCTGCACGTCGAATAGGACGGCAAAATGTTGGAAGGTACATTAGATACCTGTGTTGCTTCGATATTCATGAGATGATTGGAACTTAAGACCGTAAGTACGATCATAAAGACAAGAAGTACGGCAATGATACTCAGGACCAGAGCACTTCTGACTATGAACCTGTTACCGTGTCCCGCCATCTTATTCTCAAAGTCAACGCCGGAAAAACCTTTGCTCATATTATGATATTCCTCTTATTAAAGCATCCTCTTCTTCTTGAGAACGAACCAGCTTATGACACCGCTTGCGATGCAGCCCGCCAGCAGAGCAAAGAAAGGAATAGGATTAGATGCAAATTCAGCGTCCCAAGGCATGGGGCAGTTCTGACCGAAGAAGCATCCGATAAGGTCAGGCATGGTAAGACAGATGGTAGCGGCAGCCAAGATCTTCATTATGTCATTAACATTATTATTGATTATGGATGCATAGGCGTCCATCGTACTGCTGACGATGTTGGAATAGATATCGGCCATCTCATGAGCCTGCTTATACTCGATGACGACGTCCTCAAGAAGATCCTCGTCCTCATCATAGAGCTTGATGATCCTTCCTCTCATGAGCTTCTCGAGCACGGCTTCGTTAGATTTCAACGATGTTGCGAAGTAAACGAGGGATTTGCTCAATTCGAGGAGCTTATATAACTGATTGTTACTGATCTCCTTGGCAAGCTCGCTCTCGGCGACCTCCAATGTCTTATCGATGAAACGCAACAGTCTCAAGTATTCTCTTGCTACGGCAAAGAGGATCTGAATGGTAAACCTTGTTCTGTAAGCGAGATAGAGATCCTTGATCCTGTTATCGATAAAATGATCGAGGATCTGGGTCTGCCTTAAGGATACGGTAACGATATGCTTATCAGCTAATATGATACCGAGAGGCGTAGTCTCATACTTGATGATATTGTTATCTCTTCTGGTATAAGGTACGTCGATGATGACAAGAACTATTCCGGTGTCGTCATCAAAGTCGATACGAGGCCTCTCTTCTTCATCCAAAGGATACCTCAGGAATTCCTGGGGTATAGACAGTTCATTCTCAACTTTGGCTATCTCTGATTCTGTTGGAGAATAGAGGTTGATCCAGCAATCATCCTTGATTTCCTCTATCTCTTCTACTCTGTAAATATGTCGGGAAGCGGTATGCTTTGTTTCTTGTGACTGATATATCTCAAGCATAACGGCTCTCCCTTCACCAGAATATTAAACAACCAAATCATTTTAGCATTTACATGCTCTTTTTTCTACCCTTAGCGGACTCCGGAAGAACCGAATCCGCCGCCTCTGTCGCTTCCGATATCCTTTACTGAAGGCACTTCCGAAAGAGTCGCATATTCGACCTTGGCAGGTACCATCTGAGCTACGCGGTCACCCTTCCTGATGATATAAGTACCGTGCTTACAGCCCTTATCGTTCAATGTGAAAGGTAATCCTTCTGATGCGTCTTCTCTCATAGAAGCATTGTAGATAATGACATTGACTTCATCTCTGTAGCCGCAATCTATTGTTCCGGGTGAATTCGGTACTCTTAAGGGAGTCTTATAAGAGATACCGCTCCTGGGTCTTATCTGTACTTCGTATCCGTAAGGTATAGCCATCTTAAGTCCCGTAGGAACAAGTACGCTCTCTCCGGGCTTAACGATGATATCTGCACAGCTGTACAGATCCATTCCGGCGTCACCGTCATTTGCATATGTAGGGAGAACTGCATCTTCCCTGCACTTTTCGATCTTGATATCGACCATATTCCAAGCCTCCTGTTATACTTCGGTAAAGCACAATATCACGTTTGCTCCGAGTCCTGCGATCCTTTCGGCATCGCTGTCATCGTAAGTAAACTTAGCAGGACCATAAATAGATGACGTATGATCCATAGGTCTTGTTACCAGTCTGCATTCCTTCTCCTGCTCTCCCTGATCCAGTACGAAGACATCTCTTTCGAGGCACATCCTGCAGTCTTTCTTGTTGTTGCCTACTGCGCAGAAATCAGACTGCATCCACGGGATAGAACCGCTTCCGTGAAGAAGGACCGTCTTGCCTTCGACATTATTGGAAGAAAGTATCTCGTAAGCCGTATCTGACGATATCTCATAGGACATAGCCACTGCATCGGAATAGGATGAGATCTTCTTATATGTAGCTGCATTATATGTGTTAGCGCCGGCGGAGATAAAGTGCATAAGACCAAGCTCTTTATACAACGATCCTTCTGAGAGATGGTCGCTGTCCATAACGGCAATGAACCTGTCTTTGAGCTCGTCTTTGACTTTCTTAAGTGTATCTTCAAATTTCTTCTTCGTACTGTCATGTATAAGATCCGGTACTACGGCAACGAGCTTCGTATCAGAGGATCTTATAAAGTCAACTATCTTGTTCCTGAACTTTCCGAAAGAAAGGTCATACAAGGAGAAAGCATACATATCCGTATCTCTTCTTAAGTCACCTTTGATGGTCGCAAATGAAGGAAAATAGTAAAGAGTCTCGACCTTTCCCTCTCCTTCTGAGATGCGCGCCTCATCGTCCTCGGAAAACATATCGTAATTGCTTCCGGCATTATGTGACGCCTCAAAATCGATCTCGGATATAAGAGAATCGGTAAGCTGTCTTCTGATATCGTTTATAAGGCTTACGGCGCAGGATACTTCTCCGGAGCCTGACGTTACAAAGAATTCGTTTACTTCAAAAGGCGTATCTCCTGTCTTTCTCATCTGCTTCTCGATCCTGTCCATGGACAAAGGATTGCCTTCGTAAGATGAGTCAAGAGGCTCTGAGACTGAAGCGAATACTTCGCGGAAGATACCGTCACAAACACGAGCGTCAGCCTTGAAAATACCTGCTTCTGATGTATCAACGGAGATGTTTATCTTAGTCTTGCGCTTTGCGGACTTCGATCCTACAAAATCGTGACTCATAAGGAAGACGCTTAGTTCCTTCTCAAGGGACTTTATCATATCGGGGTGAAGTCCCTTCAATGTAACGCTTCCCGGTGCTTCATGTATCTTGCCGACAGGGAAAGATGCCACTTCACCCTTCTTGTTCCTAATAGAGATATAATCTCCTTTTGCAGGAATAAGAGAACTGTTGCCCGTTCTTACGGTAATAGTACCCTTCTTAGGATCCGAAGATGATATCTTTCCTATCTTAAGGCCGTATTTTCCAACGAATTCTCCTGACAGGAGATTATCGGGCTTCTTACCGCCAAGGGACTGAGATGTAAAGCTTCCGCCTCTGTTGAAGCTGACAAGGAGGCTGTCATTGACGCTCTTTATCAGTTCTTCGTCAAGGATACCGTCATAGTATGCGTCTATAAGCACTCTATAAGCGTGGACCGTAGCGGATACATATGATTCGTCTCTCATCCTTCCCTCTATCTTCAAGGATGCTATGCCGGAAGATATGAGTTCTGAAAGATATGGAATAACGCATCTGTCCTTAGGAGACAGAAGGTGACCGCTCCTGACCGTATTACCTGAAGCTAAGAGCTTATATTCCTGCCTGCAGGGCTGGGCACAAAGTCCTCTGTTGCCGCTCCTTGTACCGCTCTTGTTCATCGAGCTGAAGAGACAAAGACCTGAATAGCATACGCAAACAGCACCATGTGCGAATACTTCAAGGTCTATTCCGCATCTTGAAGATGTCCTTACTCTGGTCCTGATCTCATCGAGCGTAAGCTCTCTGGGAAGTACTGCTCTTGTAAATCCCATCTCGGCTAATCTCATATAGTCATCAGGCGAATATACATTCATCTGTGTGCTCGCATGTAAAGGTATCTGGGGATACTTGTCATGGATCATCGTGGCAAGACCGATATCCTGCACGAGAATGGCGTCTACACCGAGGTTATATGCATTTTGTGCCAGTTCACATGCCTCAGGGAGCTCTTCGTCGTTGATGAGCGTATTGAGAGTCAGATAGACACGAGTGCTCCTTCTGTGAGCATATATACAACCTTCCATAAGATCATCCATGGTAAGGTTGTCCGCGTTGATCCTTGCATTATAAAGATTCACGCCGCAATAAACGGCATCAGCGCCGCTGTCTACTGCTGCTTTCAATATAGGTAATGATCCTGCGGGTGCAAGGAGTTCTATTCTGTTCATGTGGATTTTTTGCCTTCCGTTCTTTCTTCGATCTCTGATGCCAACTGTTCCATAGGTGTGGGCTCACTTATATGAGCCTTCTCTTCCAGAGACAATTTCTGCTGCAGATACATGAGCTCTGTCTTCATATTACTGTTCTCGTCCTGCAGAGTTATGAGCTTATCACATGCATCAAGAAGTGCTAGTGTTGTTATCTTATTTGTCATAAGCCCCGGGTTGGATTCCTTAGCATCTCCGAGGATCGAATTGACCGTATTGGCTACCCTTCTGATCCTGGCTTCGCTCATATTATCGGTTGAGCCGAGAAGGTAATTATGTCCGCCTATCTCAACGGAAACGCGTTTGGGAGCATCGTCCGTCTTAGGCATAGATAAGGTCTTTCTGGCTTCGATCTTCTCGTCCAAGGTCTGTAAAGGCTTCTGCTCAGTAAATTCACGTGCCATACTCGGTCCCTTATAGCGCTGCTCATATGTAGCCATAAGAGGCAGATCATCCTTAGCAAGACGTCTCTTTCTCGTGGACGCCTCGGAATATCTTTGGAACATGTTACTGGTATTGCTCTTCTTCATAGAAACCGACCTTTGATCTTCGAGAATATAAACATTATATCAAAGATGAAGTGTAATTAATAAAGATATCTCTGTACTCTTCGGGAGTCACAGCCTCTGCTCTTATATCGTCCCTAAGGCCCATAGAAGTGATCAAAGGCTTGAGCTCGGGGAAAGAGTTCGTCAGCTTCTTTCTTCTCTGCGAAAAGCATTTTTCGAGAAAAGATGCAAATCCCGTGCCGGGTATCCCCTCTTTCCTTGTGAGTGTAATAACTGCGGAAGTAGTATGCGGAGGCGGGATAAATGCAGCCCTGGGCACTATCAGCTCTTTTGAGACCTTACCGAAGCATGAACACATTACCGCCAAAGGACCGTATTGCTTTGAGCCGGGCTGCGCCATGATCCTTGAGATCGCTGCTTCTTCTACCATAAAGGTCATCTTCTTACATGAAGTAAGATCTGTCATGAGCTTGATCATTATAGGGGTCATCACATAGTAAGGGATATTGCTTACTGCATACTCAAATGAACTTTCTTCGTAATCCTTGAGCTTAAGGTAATCACTGCAGATGATATCGATATCTTCACCTTCAAAACGTGTCTTAAGATGCTCATTGAGCCTCTTATCTATCTCAACCGCCGTGATCCTTGTTCCCATAGCGACAAATCTGTCGGTAAGAGCACCGCATCCGGGACCTATCTCTATTACCTTGGATCCTGATGAAGCACCTGACAGCTCTACGATAGTGTCGATAATATCTTCATCACAGAGAAAATTCTGCCCGAAGTTCTTATCGGGCAGAATCTTATTGTCTGCAATATATCTTAAAATGTCTTCCTTATTCATTACAGGAAGTAAGCAATACCTGATTCGAAGATCTTCTGATCCTTCTCACCGGGGATGTTCTTGCAAAGATCGGGATCATATCTCTCGGAGTGACCCATCTTACCGAATACCCTACCGTCGGGAGAAAGGATACCCTCGATACCTGCAACAGAGCCGTTGGGGTTGAACTCTGTGCCTGCAGCGGGTACGCCAAGGTCGTCTACGTAGCATGTAGCTATCTGACCGTTCTTAACGAGTTCATTAAGTTGAGCATCGGAGATTACGAACTTACCCTCACCGTGAGAGATGGGGATATTGTATATCTCGCCGGGCTTAACGCCTGTAAGCCAAGGGCTGTTATTGCTCATGATACGTGTAGCGACATAGGAGTTCTGGTGACGTCCGATGTTGTTATATGTAAGAGTAGGATCATCGGATGAGAGCTCCTTGATATCACCGTAAGGAACAAGACCGAGCTTGATAAGTGACTGGAATCCGTTACAGATACCAAGCATGAGTCCGTCTCTCTGGAAGAGAAGGTCTCTTACTGCTTCAGTAACATACTGATTCCTGAAGGCAGCAGCGAAGAACTTACCTGAACCCTCGGGTTCGTCACCTGCAGAGAATCCGCCGGGAAGCATAACGATATTGCTCTCACCGATCTTCTTGGCAAGTGTCTTAAGGGAATCAGTGATATCCTGCTGGTTCTGGTTCCTGATAACGAAGATATCAGCTTCACCGCCTGCTCTCTCGAATGCCCTTGCTGTATCTATCTCGCAGTTTGTACCGGGCATTACGGGGATGATGACCCTGGGCTTAGCACCCTTGAGTACGCCGGGAGCCGCCTTAAATGTCTTGTTGACTTCAACGGGAGCGATTGTAAGAGGCATCTTGGCACTCTCTGCGAATGTAGGGAATATCTTCTCGAGCTTACCCTCGAACCTGAGAGCAGCTACACCGCACTCGCAGGAATTCTCACCGTGGAAGAAGTTGCCGTAGTTATTTGTGTAACCGAGATACTTACCGCCTACCATCTCGACCTTGTCGACAG
Organism: Oscillospiraceae bacterium; assembly: GCA_900176545.1. GTDB lineage: Bacteria > Bacillota > Clostridia > Saccharofermentanales > Saccharofermentanaceae > Saccharofermentans. The sequence goes on along the minus strand of FWXP01000001.1, from coordinate 365,199 downwards.
CGTTGCCGTCATTGCTGATAGCAAGGATGATAGTACCGAGGCTCCTGCTGAAGAGTTCCTTCTCGTCTATCTCGTCAGAGAAAGTAAATCCGAGGCTGTTACCGAAGCACATCTGAGCGACTCTTGCTGCGATACCTGAGCTTCTTACGACAGCTGCATTCTTGAGCTGACCTCTGCTCTGGAGTTCCTTAACGGCCTTTACTACTCTGAGGAAATGCTCCTTCTTGTAGTATCCCTTACCGTTCCTTGCTACCTTGATGTAGTAGAGCTTCTGGTTAGGACCCGTAAGAGTAGCTGTTATGAGCTTATCGGCAGTAGTCATGCCTACAGCGAAAGATACGAGCGTGGGAGGTACGTGGATATCATTGAATGTACCGGACATGGAATCCTTACCGCCTATTGAAGCCGTACCGAAATCAAGCTGTGCCTGGTAAGCTCCGAGCAGCGCCATAAGAGGCTTACCCCAAGCTTCCTTGGAGCTCATTCTCTCGAAATATTCCTGGAAAGTAAGTCTTGCCGTAAGAGGATCGACACCCATGCAGAGAATCTTAAGAAGAGACTCGACAACTGCATGGTAGGAACCGGCATAGGGATTCCACTCTGTGTAGTAAGGATCAAAACCGTATGTCATTACAGAGCAGTTCTTTGTAGTTCCCTTATCAAGAGGGATCTTGGCAGCCATACCTTCCTCGGGTGAAGTCTGATACTTACCGCCGTAAGGCATTATGACACTTGCTGCACCGATAGTTGAGTCGAACTTCTGTCCGAGACCCTTTCTGGAGCATCCCTCAAGAGTATTAAGAGTCTCAGTAAGGGACTTCTTGAAATCATGGGGAGTATATGTGGGAAGAACTGAATCGAGGTACTCGGAATCAGTCTTGCTGTTAACGTCTACTTCAGCATACTGCTTAGCTCCGTTCGTATCGATGAAGGATCTGGGAAGGTCAACGATGGTCTTATCATTCCATGTCATCTTCATAACGGGCTCTTCTGTAACTTCAGCTACAACTGTAGCCTCAAGGTTCTCTACAGCAGCGGCAGCCATGAACTTATCAAGATCTGCGGGATGTACTACGACAGCCATTCTCTCCTGGGACTCGGAGATAGCGATCTCTGTACCGTCAAGACCTTCGTACTTCTTGGGAACGAGGTCGAGGTTGATCTTAAGACCGTCAGCGAGCTCACCGATAGCAACGGATACACCGCCGGCACCAAAGTCATTACATCTGATGATGAGCTTTGTAACCTCAGGATTCCTGAAGAGTCTCTGAAGCTTTCTCTCTGTAGGAGGATTACCCTTCTGGACCTCAGCGCCGCATGTAAGAACGGACTTCTCATCGTGTGCCTTGGAAGAACCTGTAGCACCGCCGATTCCGTCACGTCCTGTCCTTCCGCCGAGAAGAACAACGATATCACCTGCCTGGGGTCTCTCACGAACGATATTCTCAGCAGGAGCAGCACCTACAACGGCACCGATCTCCATTCTCTTTGCTACGTAACCGGGATGGTAGAGTTCATCTACCTGACCTGTTGCAAGTCCGATCTGGTTACCGTAAGCACTGTAACCTGCGGAAGCTGTACGAACAAGCTTCTTCTGGGAGAGCTTACCCTTGAGTGTCATGGATACGGGAACCGTAGGATCACCTGCACCTGTAACTCTCATAGCCTGATATACATAAGATCTGCCGGACAGGGGATCTCTGATAGCACCGCCCAAGCAAGTAGCAGCACCACCGAACGGCTCGATCTCGGTAGGATGGTTATGTGTCTCGTTCTTGAACATGAAGATATAATCCTTATCTTCACCGTCTACCTGGATCTTGATCTTGATGGAGCATGCGTTGATCTCTTCGGACTCGTCAAGATCCTGGAGCTTGCCGTCCTTCTTGAGCTTTCTCATAGCCATGGTAGCTACATCCATAAGGCAGATATGCTTAGAGGATATCCTCTCTCCGTATACCTCTTCCCTTGTCTTAAGGTAATCGGCATATGAAGCCTTGATATCAGCCGTAAGCTCATCATCACCTTCGAACTTGATATCCGTGAGCTCCGTAAGGAATGTTGTATGACGGCAGTGGTCGGACCAATATGTATCAAGAACCCTGATCTCAGTAACAGTAGGGTTTCTCTTCTGAGTCTTGAAGAAATCCTGTGTGAACTTGATATCGGCATCGCTCATAGCAAGACCCATGTCTGCGCGAAGAGCATAAAGAGATGCCTCATCCATATCGATGAATCCTTCGATGGTAGGAACTTCAGTAGGGATATCGTACTTATCTTCAAGCGTCTCGGGCTTGTCTGCTGAAGCTTCTCTTGCTTCTACAGGGTTAATAAGATAACCTGCGATCTTTGTCTTCTGCTCTTCCGTAAGAGAACCGTAGAAAGCAACGATCTTGGCTGTCTTAACGATAGGTCTTTCCTTCTGTGTCAGAAACTGTACGCACTGAGCAGCGGAATCGGCTCTCTGATCGTACTGTCCGGGGAGAGCCTCGATGATAAGGACATAGCAGCTGTCAGCAAGGTCGATCGTCTCATCGTAGACATTATCGACAGGGGGCTCGGAAAAGACTACCTTCTTAGCCTCTTCATATTCTTCATCTGTGATACCGGACACATCATACCTGTTGATTACCCTTACAGCGGTAAGAGTCGTGATATCAAGGTCACTTGTGACATCATGAAGTATACCCTTAGCTTCAACGGCATAATCGGGCTTCTTTTCAGACAATACTCTTCGAACGATCATGGAGATTCTCCCTTTATAAAATTATTACGTGTTGATTATACACTAATATAAGAAGAATCGTGCATGCGATTTGGACGAAATATGCCTTATCTCGCTTCGAAATTCTGTATTGCTTTAAACGTGAGATATTGCGCTGAGATATAACTCCAGTTCATCCAATGAAGACGCGCTTACATCAATGAAGAAGTTGGAATTCTCTCCTGATAAAACGAACATCGTGTAATAGGTATCCGTGAATCCCTGAAGTACCTGTACAGTATAACAGGATACGGTCTGTCCTGCGATGGTCCTTTCCTCTGCAGTAATACCTTGTAAGGTCGCAGTTGAAGGAAGACCGTCAGCGAACATCTGAGCGACCTGCTCAAGGTTGTTCTGGAAGTAAGAAAGGTATGAAGGATCATCAATATAAACGGCAGCTATCTCGAAGTTACGGGATGTTGTCATATATACACAGATATTTCTTCCGGCATCCGTTCTTCCTGTTCCCTGTACCAGCGGATCGCTCGCATCAAGAACGGTAAATCCGTCGGGAACTGTGATCTGAAATTCACCGCCCGGAAGAAGCACAGGATTAGCTGATGGATCCGTATACCAGGGAAGCTCAACGATATCATCTGATATAGGTGCAGGCTCGGGTTCGGGTTCAGGTTCCGGTTCTGTATGACTTACCTCACATGATATTTCTACAAAATGATCACCACTCTCATCGTAAAGATAGACGATATAGGTTGCATCTTGCAGGTATTCAACAGAGTAATCCTCGTAGACGATGTTTATAATCCCATCACCTTCAGGCTTTGTTATCGTTTCTGATTCATAAAGAGTAATAAATCCATCCATCGAGATCTCATATGAGTATTCCCACTCGAGCTCCGTTCCGAGTTCATCGAGATCAAATACGGCCGCTATCCTGTTGGTATCCATATATTCATCCGTATACGGGTGTGTGTCGACCATCTCTTCCCCTACAAAATAACCGGAACCTTCTATATGATCCAATATAGTTCCCGCGAGTATGATCTCCACTTTTTCCTTGAACGAGAAGAGCTCGATAAGATCGTCTGAATTTACGATAACGGGCTTACCGTCCTGCTTCTCGAATTCGAGCGTGATAGTCGTATCTATCGTATCCTTACAGTCTTCAACGGTCGCCTCGAAATCTTCCATGTCACGGAAGATATTACTGTCATCGAGGATAGACTCATAGTCAACTATAGAGAAGGTAACATCTATCGAACCTTCCTTACCGAGGATATCGCTGTCGATGCTGTCTTCATCTACTTCATATGTCAGGGTAGACATGATGATCTCTGAAGCTTCAGCGTTGATCTCGTCTTCTATCACGAGTTCCATAGCATCTTGAAGATCCGTATTCTTGTCATCAAGGCAACTCTCAACCCTTTTGTAGTTGCCTGTTATCAGTGCCTTACCGACCTTCTCTGCAGTATCTGACATGGAATCATTGAACTTTCCTGCACAACCTGTCGCGGAAAATAAAACGGATGCGACAAGGATCGTCGCAATTATCTTTTTATTGTTCATTACCTTTACCCCTTTGAAAATATATGAAAATCTTAAAGTAATAAACTTCAAAAGTCAAAGATACTTTTCGGGATTATGTTAGTGTTGGTAACATAGTAAGACGCAAATTTGACCGATTTCTATAATGATGTTATTCTTCGAGAGAGTGATCTTCTTTGAAAAGAGGTACAACATGAAGCAGCTTTCGCTTAAGGCTCTATCAGAAAGATTCATAACATGTCGTAAGGAACTTGGTATGAGACAGATCGATCTGTCTCGAGCTACCGGTATCAACAGAGCTCTTATCTCTCAGATAGAGAATATGGAATTTACGCCATCCGTGAATCAGCTTATGGCTTTGAGTGAAGTATTGGGCTTTGATATCGATTCCGTATTCAGTGACCCTGATAAGGCTTGTGATGCAAGTCGTCACGCACCTTATAAGATAGCTGTTGCAGGTACGGGCTATGTCGGATTATCTCTGGCTGTTCTTCTTTCACAGCACAATAGTGTTACTGCTGTAGATATAATCGAGGATAAGGTCGATAAGATAAACAACTTCCTCTCTCCTATCAAAGATGAATATATCGAGAGATATCTAAGAGAAGCAAAAGCCGGTGATCGTACACTGGATCTTATCGCTACATTAGACTATGAGACTGCCTATAAGGACGCAGATTATATAATAGTGGCTGCTCCCACAAATTATGATCCTAAGCAGAACTTCTTTGATTGTTCCGCTGTCGAGGATGTATTGGAAAAGATCAAGAGTGCAACTTCTGACAATACCAAGCAACCTGTAATCGTTATCAAATCAACTGTTCCTGTTGGATTTACCGAGGATATAAGAAAGAGGACCGGAATGAGAAATATCATCTTCTCTCCTGAATTCCTCCGCGAATCTAAAGCTTTATATGACAACCTCTACCCTTCCAGGATAATCGTCGGCTGTGATGAAGAGACAAGAGCTTCTGCAGTTACTTTCGCAGATCTTCTCAAAGAAGGTGCTCTCAAGGTGGATATCGATACGCTCTTTACCGGATATACGGAAGCTGAAGCCACCAAGCTCTTCGTTAACACATACCTTGCTCTCAGAGTATCCTTCTTCAATGAGCTGGACACATATGCTGAGCTTAAGGATCTTGATACAAAAGATATCATTAAGGGCGTATGTCTCGATCCGAGAGTCGGCGACTACTATAATAATCCTTCTTTCGGATATGGCGGATATTGTCTTCCCAAGGATACCAAGCAGCTTTTGGCAAATTATCAGGATGTTCCCGAGAATCTCATAGAGGCGATCGTACAGAGCAACAGTACAAGAAAGGACTTTATAGCAGACAGGGTCCTTGAGATGGCGGGAGCATACAGCTATTCAAATAACGGCTTTGATAAAGATATGGAGAAAGACGTTGTAGTAGGTATCTTCAGGCTGACCATGAAGACCAATTCCGATAACTTCCGTCAGTCCTCGATCCAGGGCATAATGAAGAGGATCAAGGCTAAAGGTGCTACCGTTATCATCTATGAGCCCACGCTGGATAACGGTTCGACTTTCTTCGGTTCCAAGGTCGTGAATGACTTGAAGAAGTTCAAGAAGAAATGCGACTGCATAATCGCGAACAGATATGATGACGTATTAGATGACGTTAAGGATAAGGTATACACCAGAGACTTATTCAAGAGAGATTGATGATAAGAGAAACAAATAAAAAAGACGGAACCCGAAAGTTCCGTCTTTTAATCTGCTTAATAAACTGAATATCAGAGTCTTGCAACACCTGAATCCTTTGCAGCCTTAGCAACAGCAGCTGCAACAGTCTTACCGACACGGGGATCGAATGCATCGGGAAGGATGTGCTCAGCTGTAAGCTCCTCGTCAGATACGAGAGAAGCGATAGCATCAGCAGCAGCAAGCTTCATTGCATCGTTGATATCGGAAGCACGAACATCAAGAGCACCTCTGAAGATACCGGGGAATGCAAGAACGTTGTTAACCTGGTTAGGGAAGTCGGAACGACCTGTAGCCATAACAGCAACGCCTGCCTTCTTAGCCTCATCAGGCATGATCTCGGGTGTAGGGTTAGCACAAGCGAATACGATAGGATCGGGATTCATTGTAGCAACCATCTCAGCTGTAAGAACGCCGGGAGCAGAAACACCGATGAATACGTCAGCACCCTTGACAACATCTGCAAGAGAACCCTTCTTACCCTTCTGGTTTGTAACCTTAGCCATTTCTTCCTTAGCAGGGTTAAGTCCGTCTCTACCCTCGTAGATAGCACCCTTTCTGTCGCAAAGAACAACGTCCTTAAGACCTCTGGAGATAAGGAGCTTTGTGATAGCGATAGCTGCAGCACCTGCACCGTTAACTACAACGGAGATATCATCGATGTGCTTGCCTGTAAGCTTAAGAGCATTGATCATACCTGCAAGAGTGATAACAGCTGTACCGTGCTGGTCATCGTGGAAGATCGGGATATCTACTTCAGGATCTTCCTTAAGTCTCTTCTCGATCTCGAAGCAACGAGGAGCGGAGATATCCTCAAGGTTAACACCACCGAAGGATCCTGCAAGGAGCTTTACTGTCTTAACGATCTCATCTACGTCCTTGGAACGGATGCAGAGAGGGAATGCGTCAACATCACCGAAAGCCTTGAAGAGTGCGCACTTACCTTCCATAACAGGCATACCAGCCTCAGGTCCGATATCACCGAGACCGAGTACTGCAGTACCGTCTGTAACTACAGCAACAAGGTTGTGTCTTCTTGTGTACTTATATGAAAGATCTACATTGTCAGAGATCTCAAGGCAAGGAGCAGCAACACCGGGAGTGTAAGCGATAGCAAGATCCTCCTTTGTTCCTACAGGAGCACGAGTGATAACTTCGATCTTACCCTGCCATTCGGTATGCTTCGCGATTGCGAGTTCTTTGTTGTCCATCTTTAGTCAACCTCCGTAATATTACTTTTATATAATTCAGCTCAAGAGCATCATTATCTGTTCAATGGCTCGACGGGTCCCTTCCCTCTTACAGGCAGCAAGAGCATCCTTCGATATATGAGACACGAATATCTGGCGATACAGAACATCGTGAATACGAATATGAATGAGTCCAATACCACAAATACGGGCTCATAGACCTTGCCTATTATGACCGAGATCATCTGGAGAAATAAAGAGAGCATCATTATGATGGCAAGATTCCTTACATTGACAAAGTAGTAACCTTTGTTCTTCCTGAATACCTCGGCAAAACTCACGAAAAAACCGCTGTCACCTGAGAGGTAACAAGCAGGAAACATGAAAAGCCACGGGAAGATAATAATAAAAAACAGGAATAAATACAATAGAATAATCGACATAGGAAAAAATAACACACAAGTTACCGCCATCAGGATGACGATCCTGCCTGCCAATCTGCTAAGTGAGATCGGCTTATACTTGTCATCCCCTGCCCTCATCGCACGGATCATGATACCGACATATATGTAGTAACCGCAGATGCAGATAAATTCCGTAAGAAGGATACTGGCAAGATATATAAGGTTTCCTCTGGATATCGGGATATCGGCAAGTGTCATAGTCTGAGCTATGGACGGATCTTCAAGGAGCTTATTGGCATAACTGTAAAGACTATCAAAATCTGTGCTTCCTATAGGAAAAACATTTACGGCGATACGGAGCATAACCAAGAATGCAAAAAGTATCTTAACGGCTATGCCCTTACCTATCTTGTCTATCTTAAAGATCTCTTCAATCGTATTATTCATACTTTGAATATTGTGCAACATCCTGTCTTTAAAAATCAAGCAAAAATTGAGGCAGATGCACAACTAAATGCTTTATGTTAGAATACTGTGGTTTGAATATAATTATTATATTAAATAAAGGCGGTATATATTTATGACAGAGTATAAGGTCAACCCTGATCTTTTGAGCATTATCCCTCCTGAACAGCATTCGGTATCTGATATCACTTCTATCCTTGAGCAACATCCCGAGATCAAGTTCGTATCTCTTATGGGTGTCGATCTTTCAGGTAACGATACTGATGAGAAGATCCCCATCGCAGACTTCCACGATAACCTTGAGAACTATCTCAACGGTGATGCTGTCCAGACTGACGGATCTTCGGTTGTGCTTCCCGGTATAGCTACATTGAATGACGGTAAGGTAGACCTTGTGCCTGATCCCGATGTCGTATGGTATGTCGATTACAACTACGAGCATATAGATACAAAGACAGGTCTTCCCGTGGGTACGCTCCGTATCCCTTCTTTCCTTTTGCATAACGGAGAACCTGTATGCTCCAGATCGGTACTCAAGAAGAGCGCCGAGTATTTTGAATCCAAGCTCACAGACATGTTCGAGAACAACAGCGATCTTTGCGGTCAGTTCGGTTTCACGCCTGATGATCTTGACCATATCACTCTCATCATGGCGACTGAGCTTGAGTTCTGGGTCAATTCCCCTGACGAGAAGATCTCACAGGAGCAGCTCTCCATCTCCCAGGTACTTAAGGAACAGTATTGGAAACGCACAAAGGGTGTTGTAAGAACAGCCCTCGAGCAGGTCATCCTCGTACTTGATCAGTACGGTTTCAACCCTGAGATGGGTCATAAGGAAGTCGGCGGCGTAAAGGCTGCTGTTACTTCTTCCGGTGATTTCCACAGCATCATGGAACAGCTCGAGGTCGACTGGAAGTATTCAGATGCACTTCAGGGTGCTGACTATGAGCTTACAGCCCGTATCCTTATTAAGGAGATCTTCCGTATGCACGGTCTCGAGGTAAGCTTCGACGCTAAGCCTATCCCCGGTGTTGCAGGTTCCGGTGAGCATACGCATGTCAATGCCGTTGCATTCCTTAAGAACGGCAAGAAGATCAATCTCTTCGCTCCTTCTGACATGAAGGCAGATTATCTTTCCAACATCGGTTGGGGTTCCCTTATGGGTATCATGAAGCATTATGATCTTATCAATCCTTTCGTATCAGCTACAACTGACGCTTTCATGAGACTTCAGCCCGGTTTTGAGGCCCCTACTCATGCCGTAGCTTCTATCGGTAAGGACGTTCTTACTCCTTCCCGTAACAGGTCTGTACTCTTGGGTCTTGTAAGATCCGAGAACAACAAGTACGCTACAAGGTTCGAGCTTCGTTCCCCTAACCCTCATACGAATACATACCTTTGCCTGTCGGCAATATATCAGTGTATGCTGGACGGTATCAACTATGCGGTATCTTCCGGTAAGTCTACAAAGGAACTTGAAGCAGAGTTCATCAAGCCTTGGGGTACTCCCGGTGATTACCTTCCTAAGGACAGGCTCTTCAGATGCGAAGACGATATCTTCGAGAACATGACTGAAGACGAGAGAGACAAGATGTTCGGTGAACCACCTGCCACTGTATACGATTCCATCAAGAGATTCATATCATCCGAGCACGGAACAGAGATCTTGAGCGCCGGCGGAGTATTCAATGATAAACTCCTCTCCTCCTATTCTCATGCTATGCTCGACAAGTGGCAGTATGAGCTCTTAGAGAGGATCATCCCTTCTAACCTCACTACACTTCGCGGATATACCAAGCGTCATACTATTGCTAATGCCGTTGATGATGACATGTGGTCTGATATCGAGTCCTTGAAGATGTCCCTTGCAAAGAATACGGAAGAGAATACTTCGGTATTTACCAGCATCAAGAATGCTATCGACAGTAAGAGCCTTAAGGATATCTCTACTCTTCAGGTAAGGATGAACAGAGACATGAACGATCTTGCTCATCTCTACAGAGAATACTGCGAGAATCAGATCTGATGGATCTTTATGAGGCTTGCTGCTTTTTCCTGATCTATTCATTCCTGGGTTGGGTAATTGAAGTCGTATATCACGCTGTCACTTTCGGCAAGATAATGAACAGAGGATTCTTGAACGGTCCCGTCTGCCCTGTCTACGGATTCGGCATGACGGCCGTTCTTTTTATGTTCGATATCCTCGGCACGGATGATCCTGTTGCCGTATTCATAATAGGTACACTGCTTACGACTGTCATCGAGTTAACGGCCGGGTGGGCACTTTATACGTTCTTTCATGCAAGATGGTGGGATTATTCAAATATGCCGCTCAATCTTGGCGGTTATATCTGCCCTGCATTCAGCATGATATGGGGTCTTGCAGTATTAGCCGTAGTAAGGATCGCTCATCCTGCTATAGAGGCAGTTACGGTTGGCCTTATCCCTGTAAGCATCCTTCTTCCTCTTATAGTTATCCTGATGATCCTGATGATCATCGATACATCGGTTACCGCAGCGACTCTTATCGGTCTTAATAAGAAGCTCAGAGAGCTTGATGATATCAGCAAGGCTATGAGGGACTATAGCGATAAGCTCACTGAGAAAATCGGCAAACGTACCATCGCTACAACACAGAGCGCCCAGACTGCCAGAGTACAGGCGGCTCTTGCCAAAGCTGAGCTAAAGGACGCTGCTGACATCACCAAAGCTGATCTGGAACAAAGATACGAAGAGATCAGAGCTTCGATATTACGTCACAGACACTATGGAGCAGGAAGGCTTATCAACGTATTTCCTAACGTTAACCACAGATACTATAGAGATATACTCGATGACATAAAATCCAAGTTGCATTCCAGATAAAATAAAAGGATCCGGATTATCGTCCGGATCCTTCTACTTATATCAATTCTATGTGACTGATCACTCCATGTAGTGAAGCCAGTTGCCTCCTACGGCATTAACGAGCTTATCTATGTCCTTATGAAGGATGTCATAGACTACGATGGCACTGCAGTCATTACCGTCCCAGATAACGTTTGTATTATAGGAAGAGAAGATATCAGTAAGATTCTCCTTGGATCCTGCCTTTGCTCTTACGATGATATTTGTCTTGATATCACCGAACTCAGCCGTAACGCGTTCGGATGCCTTATGCCAGTTCTTGGAATAAGCATTAGACTCGGGAGCTCTTGCTGCTTCAAGAACGTCACCTACAACAGCTGAAGCTGTTGGAAGCTTACCTGCGCCTCTTCCGTAATACATTGTTGTACCGACAGCATTACCCTTAACGAGAATTGCATTAAATACGCCTTCAACAGGTGAAAGCTGAGACTTCTTAGCTACGAAGAAAGGAGCAACGAAAGCGGAAGGCTTTCCCTCATCCATATGAGAGAACACTGCAAGGAGCTTGATAGCACAGTCGATCCCGGTAGCGAAATTAATATCATCAAGAGTGATCTTGGAGATACCTGTGGTATTGATCTCTTCGGGAGCAACATACTCACCGCCCAAAGCGATGGACGAAAGGATAGAGAGCTTTCTCTGAGCATCGATACCGTCAACATCAGCGGAAGGATTCTGCTCTGCATAACCCTTTGCCTGAGCCTGAGAAAGAGCCTCATCATAGGAAAGGCCTGAAGTCCTCATATTTGTAAGGATATAGTTGGTAGTACCGTTTACGATACCTGCGATACGAAGGATCTTATTTGCTGCAAGACATCTGTGAAGAGGTCTGATTATCGGGATACCGCCGCCTACAGCAGCCTCATAGAGATACTGGCATCCATTAGCCATGGCAAGTTCCATGAGTTCAACACCATGAGTAGCAACAAGCTCCTTATTGGATGTAACTACGCTCTTACCTGCTGACAGAGCCTGCTTCGTGAACTCATATGCAATCTTTGCGCCGCCTATGGTCTCTACTACTACCTTTACTTCGGGGTCACCGAATACGTCATTTGAATCATGTGTAACAAGATCCGCAAAAGGGCTGTCGGGGAAATCCCTGATATCAAGGATATGCTTTACCTTGAGCTCCTCGCCTAAGTGCTGTGCGATGGAATCGGAGTTCATTGCGATAACTTCAGCAACGCCTGCACCGACTACACCGAATCCTAAGATTGCTATGTTGATCATTTATATATTTCCCTTCTTATTTATTCTCTGCTTAGTATCTTGCAGGACCTGACTCCTGCTATCTTTGTGATATCACTCATGATGTCATCCATAGAACCGAACATGGACGCAGTCTCTATAGAGATAGAGATATCCGCAAGGCCATTGATCGGGATATTCTGATTAATGGTAAGGATACTGCTTCGTGACTCTGCGATGACATTAAGTATCGAAGATAATATGCCCTGGAAGTTCTCTACAGTAATAAGAAGTGTTACCTTCTTGCCGTTAGTAGCTTCGAAGAAAGGCAGAACGGAATCCTTATACTTATAGTAAGCGCTTCTCGAAAGGCCTGTCTTCCTTACTGCTTCATTGACAGAAACGGAGTCACCGGTATTAAGTCTCTGCTTTACTTCCATGACCTTGATAAAGACTTCGGGAAGGACTTTCTTGTCAACAAGATAATATTCGGTCGAATCATCCGGCATTACTCTTCCCTCCTTATATGTCACACATTTTGCGGGCTTATTTGCGGATATTGAAACTTGTGCAAAGTCCGCGGTACACGGACAAATGTACGCGTACGAACGATGTTAACATTTTTGGGAACTAATATCAACCGCTAAAGGAAAAATACTCTAATTAGTGAAGCAACATATCATGCATTAGGGTATTGAGCGGCCTCCTTACGAAGCGAAATGATACTTAAGACGACTGTAGCAATGCTCAAAATAAAACATACACATATGATTATAAATACGAAGCCGTAATTGAAATACTTGATATACTGTAAACTTCCGCCGATATAGAGAATAGTGATCACGATATAACAGAGTACGTTCAATATTCCCAACCCTATTGAAAATCTATCGAGAGAATTATACTGACCATTTTTAAACCTTACAAAGTTAATGATGTTAATGATGTTCATGATCACAAGCGCACAGAATATCGCGTAGGACAGAAACGCTAATCCGCCTAAGGTTGAAGTTACATTATTGTCTTCTATGACTATTAAAAGAAATAACAATCCTATAATGAAAGACGTAAAAGCGTCATGCCCGATGCAACCATATTAAATACAAGTGATAATATCCTTCTTGTCATCATAATAATCCTCTCTTATATCAGTCTTTATTCTCGGTCAACTTCTTTACCATAGCTCTGAGTGCCTTTCCTCTGTGACTCATGCTGTGCTTCACGGAAGGATCCATCTCGGCACTTGTCATACCGTATTCGGGAACATAGAAAATAGGATCATAGCCGAATCCGTTCTCGCCCTTGGGCTCCTCATGTAGTACTCCCTCAAAATATTCTTCAACTGTAAAATCAGATCCGTCCGGTCTTACTACTGCTATAGCACATGTAAAGTGTGCAGTCCTCTTATCTTCAGGAACATCCTTAAGGAGCTCAAATATCTTCTTGAACTTCTCTTCATAAGTGGAATCCTCTCCGCAGAAGCGGGACGAATATATACCCGGAGCTCCGTCTAATGCATCTATACAAAGACCCGAATCATCAGCGATAACATATTCATTACAAAGATCATGAACAGCATGTGCCTTAATAAGAGCATTGCCCCTGAATGAATCAGCATCCTCGACTATATCAGGGTTCAATCCCAAAGACTTCATTGATACTGCTTCAAATTCCGTATCCTTTAAGATTTCGTTGATCTCACGAACTTTATCATTATTTCCTGTAGCTATAACTATTCTCATCTTTATACCTCTCTTTGACTCGGCTATTATACCACAAAGCGAGCAACTTGCTTGCAAGGATTGTGAGCGCATGTGAGTCAATAATGCGTAGCATGTTATACCACAAAGCGAGCAACTTGCTTGCAAGGGTTGTGAGTTATTACGGCATAAAAGAACCGCCTGCGCTAAGCGCAAGCGGTCTCATTATATATGTAGTTATAAAAGCCTATCAGGACTTCTCAAGAGCAAGTGTTCTTGTTGTAAGATCACAAACCTCAGCAGGTCCGTAGTACTGGATAGCACCGGGATATGTGAAGCATGTCTCAACAGCCCACTTCTCTCTGTTTGCCTCGAAGAACTTGAAGGGCTTGCCGTCGAGCTCAACCAGAGCCTTTCTGATAACGGGCTTGTCCTCACCGTTTCTTCTCTCCATGTTCATCATCTTTGTGATGGGCATACCACCTGCAACCCACTCCTCAGCGGGCTTAGAGATGTTGGATACCTTGGAAAGGTATCCTGTGAAACCATACTGGATGAGCATGAATGCGTTGAATCCGAGAGAGTAGCAGTAATCTGCATCGAAGTTTGAAGGGAATGCGCAACGACCCTCGTAACCGAAGAAATGATGCTGTGCGCCGAACTTACCCTTATATGTGCCGGCTGCCTTTCTCTTAGCGAGCTCAGCCTTAACCATCTCGGAGAAGAGCTTCTCAGACTCGATGAGGGATACCTGTACGTTACCGTGAGGATCTCTCTCAAGGAAGAGCTGCTGCTGGATGCCCTGAGGAAGGATATCGAATACCTTGAAAGCATCAGCTGTAAGGCCGGCCTTGATGAAGTCATACTTAGCATTCCAATCAGGAAGAGCATTGAACTGAGCTGTCTTCTCGCCTGCAAGGAGCTCGTTGATCTCAGCGATAAGAGCGGAGAACTCAGGTACGAACTCTACGATACCCTCGGGGATGATAGCAACACCGAAGTTCTCGCCGTTGTTGCCTCTCTTCTCGACTGCATCAGCGATGTAGTTTGTGATCTGAGCAAGAGACATCTTCTTAGCTGCAACTTCCTCACCGATAAGGCAGATGTTGGGCTGTGTCTCAAGTGCGCACTCGAGAGCAACGTGAGAAGCGGAACGGCCCATAACCTTGATGAAGTGCCAGTACTTCTTAGCGGAGTTTGCATCACGCTCGATGTTACCGATGAGCTCGGAATATGTCTTTGTAGCTGTATCGAAACCAAAAGAAGCCTCGATATCCTCGTTCTTAAGGTCACCGTCGATAGTCTTAGGGCAACCGATTACCTGAACGCCTGTGTTATTTGCAGCCATATACTCAGCAAGAGTAGCAGCATTTGTGTTGGAGTCGTCACCACCAATGATAACGATAGCTGTAAGTCCGTTCTTCTTTGCATTCTCAGCAACGATAGCGAACTGCTCCTTTGTCTCGAGCTTTGTTCTTCCGGAACCGATGATATCGAATCCGCCTGTATTTCTGTAAGAATCGATGAACTTGTCATCAAATGTTACATAGTCATCCTTAAGAAGACCGTCGGGACCGCCCTTGAAACCAAGGAGAACGTTCTCGCTGTTTGTAGCCTTAAGTGCATCATAGAGACCGGAGATAACGTTGTGTCCGCCGGGAGCCTGACCACCGGAAAGGATAACACCTACGACCTGCTTCTTAGCTGCAGATGTATTCTGGCCCTTCTCAAATGTGATCTCGGGCTTACCATATGTGTTAGGGAAAAGTGCCTGGATCTTCTCCTGATCAGCAACACTCTGTGTAGCCTTGCCTTCCTTTACGCAGATTTCTGCGATACCGTTTCTGAGCATGCCGGGAAGCTTAGGCTGATACTCATATCTTGCTTTCTGAAGTGGTGAAAGATTCATATTCGACTCCTTTATTTATATTATTTATAAATTCAGCACTAAAATGCTAAATCATAACGTGTTTAATGTAAATAGGCATTTTATGGTATTTTTGTCTCTTATACGACAAAAGAGGTTACCATTACGGTAACCTCTTTCTTAAGCGAATCTAACGCGTCTAAGTGAAAATCAGAGCTTCTCCTGAATTCTAGCAGCCTTACCCTGACGATTACGAAGGTAATAAAGCTTAGCTCTTCTGACGCGACCCTTACGTACGATTTCAATCTTCTCGATCTTGGGAGAATGTACGGGAAGAATACGCTCGACACCTACGCCGTAAGAAATACGACGAATTGTCATGGTCTCGGAAATTCCGCCGCCCTTACGAGCAATAACATATCCCTCGAATACCTGGATACGCTCACGGTTTCCCTCCTTGATCTTGAGGTGAGCCTTAACGTAATCACCGATCTCGATCTCGGAATAGTTATTTCTGAGATTCTCGCTCTCAACAACTTTAACCAAATCCATCTTGAGTTCCTCCTTATCTGGTAGATGTTCGTGCCTCGTACGGGCAGAGGACCATCCCAATTAACAACTATAGAAGAATATCATAACGATTTCTTCAACGCAAGTATTTTTTGCCAGTCATCTTCAGTAATTTCAAGCTTATCGAACATATCCGGTCGTTTATTCATCGTCTCGATCAAAGACATGATCCTGTTATAGTCTTGTATCTTCTTAAGATCGCCTGATAACAGGACGTCCGGGACTTTCCTGTCATGCCAGTTCTCGGGCTTCGTATACTGCGGAGCCTCAAGCACCCCGCCCATATGTGATTCATTGGAGTAAGCTTCCTGATTTGGAAGTACTCCCTCGATCATCCTGGATACTGAATCTATGATGACGCACGCCGCGAGCTCACCGCCCGTTAATACATAATCGCCGATGGATATCTCCTCATCACAGATCTCGTCTATGACTCTGGAATCTATTCCTTCGTAGTGACCGCAGATGATACAGAGATGATCCTTCTTGGAAAGATCGATCACTTTATCCTGGTTCAGGACATTTCCTTTGGGGCTTACATATACTGTATAAGGCTTATTTCCGTCAGAGCATATCTCTTTCCAGGAATCATATACCGGATCGCACTGCATGAGCATACCTGTTCCGCCGCCGTACAAAGTGTCGTCGACTTTCCCGTAGGAATTTATTGCGTGATCCCTTATATCCTTAGCTTCAACACTGATAATGCCGTTTTGCATGGCTTTACCTGTAATGCTCTTACCAAGGTGATCCGTGATCTGATCGGGAAATAACGTAAGAACGGTAAATCTCATTCGTATATCTCGTAGAGCCCTTCCGGAAGTTCTACTTCCATAATGCCTGCACTTATATCGGTATTCTTACAGATAGTCTTGAGAAAAGGTATCTGCAGATCCTTCTTGCCTTTACGCTTGACGCTGATGATGTGATGGGAAGCACCGGTCTCATATACATCATCGATCTTACCGAGTTCTCCGAGATTACTGTCTACTACCGTAAGACCGATAAGGTCAACGATAAAGAATTCATCCTTGGGGAGCTTAATAGCATCTTCCCTGTCAACGGCAACATATAACCCTTTGAGCATGGTTGCCTTATCTCTGTCGTCGATCCCTTCGAAAGTGACAAGAGCATTTCCCCTGTCAACTCTTGAAGACTTGACGCTCAGTTCTTGCTTAAGAGTTCCGTTCTCGGTAAGAAGAGCACAATTTTTCAGCTTATTAAATCGGCGCACATTGTCGGTGAGCGGGAAGACTTTTACCTCTCCCCTTACACCGTGTGCGCCGATTATCTTGCCGATAGTTATACGGTCGTTGATCATCCTACGATATCAACAACAACGCGCTTTCCTGTCTTAAGATACTTAGCCTTCATGATAGAACGGATAGCCTGAGCTCTCTTACCGTTCTTACCGATGATCTTGCCCATATCTTCAGGAGCAACGGAAAGTTCAAATATCACCGTATTACCGCGCTCGGTCGTCTTAACGTTGACCTCGTCGGGATTGCTTACGAGTGACTTTGCAATATAAACCAATAAATCGCTCATTATTTTAACCTCAGATGATACCCTGCTTCTTAAGAAGAGCACGAACAGTATCAGTAGGCTGTGCTCCGTTTCCGATCCACTTCTTAGCTGCCTCAGCGTCGATCTTTACCTCAGCGGGTTCTGTAAGGGGATTGTATGTACCGATCT
Source organism: Oscillospiraceae bacterium (assembly GCA_900176545.1). Taxonomy (GTDB): domain Bacteria; phylum Bacillota; class Clostridia; order Saccharofermentanales; family Saccharofermentanaceae; genus Saccharofermentans. The sequence goes on along the minus strand of FWXP01000001.1, from coordinate 347,211 downwards.
CCTCGATGAATCTACCGTCTCTGGGATAACGGGAATCAGCAACAACTACTCTGTAGAAAGGAGCCTTCTTCTTACCCATTCTTCTCAAACGAATCTTAACTGCCATTTTACTTTTCCTCCAAAAATAATATTTTGTGTTTATTTATCTCTACTGCGCCGAAGCCCGGCGTAATATACATGTTATCAGAAGAGTCCGCCCTTTCTCCCGAATCCGCCAAGGCCGCCTAAGCGACCCATACCGCCGAATCCCTTAGGAAGCTTGAAGCCCCCTTTACCGAACTGCTTCATCATCTTGGATGTTTGTTCAAACTGCTTCATGAGCTGGTTTACATCCTGGACCGTAGTACCTGAACCTGCTGCGATCCTCTTCCTCCTGCTGGCATTAAGAAGGTTAGGATTCTTCCTCTCCTTCTTAGTCATGGATCTGATGATCGCGATGTTCTTATCCATGATCGCGTCGGAGCCATCCAGCTGATCATCCGAGATCTTGCCTGATACTCCGGGGAGCATTCCGAGGATATCCTTCATAGAGCCCATATTCTTCATCTGTTCGAACTGAGCCAGAAGATCATCGAGATTATACTGATTGCTCATCATCCTCTCGACGGACTTAGCTGCTGCTTCCTCATCGAGAGACGTGGATGCTTTCTCGATAAGAGTGAGCATATCACCCATGCCGAGGATCCTGTCTGCCATCCTGTTAGGATAGAATGTCTCGATCGCGTCAGTCTTCTCTCCTACGCAGATGTATTTGATAGGCTTGCCTGTGATCTTTCTGATCGAAAGTGCGGCACCGCCTCTGGCATCACCGTCGAGCTTTGTCATGATGAATCCATCCATACCGATGGACTCTTCGAAGCTCTGAGCAACGTTTACAGCTTCCTGACCGATCATCGCATCGACAACAAGGAGCTTCTCGTCAGGATCGACAGCATCGTTCAAAGCCTTGAGCTCAGCCATCATCTCATCATCTACTACCGTACGACCGGCTGTATCAACGATAAGGTAATTACAGAGCATGTACTTAGCCTTATCCATGGCATCATTAGCTATCTTGACGGCGTCTTTGTTCTCGGGATCGATATAACAAGGGATACCATTACTGTCAGCAAGGACCTTGAGCTGCTGAGCAGCAGCGGGTCTGTGGACGTCAACAGAAGCGACCATGGGCTTCTTGCCGTCTTTCTTAAGGATGTTGGCGAGCTTAACAGCAGTCGTTGTCTTACCTGCACCCTGAAGACCATAGAGGATGATGACCGTAAAACCTGAGGGAGAAACATTGAGCTTGGTCTCTCCTTCTCCCAAGAGCTCTACAAGAGAATCCCTAACGATCTTAACTATCTGCTGTCCGGGAGTGAAGCTGCCTTCGATATCGGCATTCTTGCACTTCTCGGTCATATCAGCAACAAAGGATTTTACTACTGTGTAGTTAACGTCAGCTTCAAGGAGAGCCATGCGTATCTCACGCATCATATCCTTGATATCCTGGTCAGTAACACGGGCCTTGCCGCGCATTGCCTTTGTTATATTCTGTAATTTTGTCGACAGACTTTCAAACATCGGTTACTTCCTATCAGTCTTCAAGATCATTCTTAAGTTCAATGAGGATCTTGGATGCATTATCATAATCTTTAAGTTCGATATAAGATAAAGCTTTTTCTACGATCCTTTTCTGTTCAGAGAACCTTTCTACCAATCCTAGCTTCTCTTCATAAGAGTGAAGCTGAGCAAGTGCTCTCTTTACAGTATCGTGTGCACCCTGTCTGCTGATCCCTGCATCATCTGCTATCTCAGCCAGAGAAAGATCATCATTGAGATAGAGCTCCAGACAATCTCTCATCTTATCAGTCAGGAGATTACCGTAAAAATCCAGAAGCATAAGATCTTCAACTGATTTCATACAAGCAAAACCTCCGCGTACATAAATGCACTCGATAATAATACACATCACGAAATGTGTTGTCAAGCAATTTTACTTGTCAGATATAGTGGAGTGTTCACCGTTCTTATCACGAAGAACGTAATAACCTCTCTTAAGGCCGTATTCGGGGCTGTTGAGGTACATTGACTGATCGATCTTGTCAGTAGGGATCCTTGTAGCTTTAAGCTCATTCCATCTGTCCCTGCCGGTAGTCTTGCTCACATACATAGCCATATCGGAAAGGTCAACGTGCTCCTTAAGATCGAATAACTGATCTGCATTCTCGAAGAAAGGGAAACGAACGAATCCGATAGAACAAGTTACATCTCTTCCCTTTATTCCTCCGCTGCTGGGGACCTTGATATTATCTCTGAAGGCCTGATTGATATGCTCTGCTACAACAGCAAAATCGAAGGGGAACTTGGCAAGATATACGATAACGAACTCCTCGCCGCCGTTTCTGATAACTACACCGTTATCACCTATTGTCTCACGGAGGAGCTTACCGACATTCTTCAAAACGACATCCCCCATGGCATGGCCATATACGTCGTTGATGCTCTTGAAATGATCGATATCGATCATGAAGATACCGTACATATCGTCACCGTATCTGTCGAAATCCTTACGATATCTTCTGTTGACCATAAGCTGTGTATTCATATAGCTGATGAGCTTATGAGTAAAGTATTTTCTGTTAAAACAGCCGGTAAGTTCATCCAGATACTTCTCAACTGAAGCAGTATCAACATAAAACCTTACCTGGTCAGTCCATGATACGGGACTGGTAGGATCTCTGAAGGGCTGACTCATCTTACCTGATACAAAATAATCGGAGAGTTCATGCTTTGCCATCTCGGAAAGTTCAGTCTTGAAGTCGACAACAGGTCGATTGATGATCTTGTTGTATAACCTGGTAATGCAATATGTGATAGCGATAGTAGCGAATATCGTATGGATAATAAAGAACCAGAATATTGACGCCTGTTCCTTTGTCATATGAGAAGCGAGGAGCGTGAACTTGGCACCCATGCAATAGCAAGCGAAAGCATAACCGACCGAATCGATAACAAGGTTGAAGACAAAGGATATGATCCCTATAAAAATATAGGCATCAAGAATGCTCTGCCATGTTCCCACGTCAGACATCCTCTTATAAACTCTAACTAAATAATTGCCTTCTAACTTCATAACATCCTTAAATACATGATTTGACATCATCAAAAACGTTATGATTATACCATTGAGGTATACGTGACAAGCGTTGCATTTGTTAAGGAATTGTTAATACTTGCGATAAAAAGAGCACCCTCGACAAAAAGGGTGCTCAAGTATAGATTTTCTAACAAATTTCGTATCAAACCTTAAGTTCAACATCCTCAACTTTAAGGTCATCTGCATGTGATGCAAGAACAGGCTTGATAGCTTCCTCGATAAATGTAGTTACCTGCTCAGGACATCTTCCGATGTAGAGCTTAGGATCAAGGAGAGAATCAAGAGACTCTCTGTCGAGACCGAACTCGGGATCTTCAACAATAAGATCAAGGAGATTGTTGGGCTTACCTTCAACCTTAACTGTCTTACCTGCTTCCATAGAAGCTACACGGATCTTCTCGTGAAGAGCCTGACGGTCGCCTCCTCTCTTAACTGCTTCCATCATGATGTTCTCAGTAGCCATGAAAGGAAGTTCGTTCATGATGTGCTGATGGATCATATTGGGATATACAACTATACCGGAAACGATATTTGTGTAAATACCGAGGATCGCATCAACAGCAAGGAAAGCCTCGGGTACGCTGATACGCTTATTAGCGGAATCGTCAAGTGTTCTCTCGAACCACTGCTCAGCTGCTGTCATAGCAGGATTAAGAGCATCTGCGATAACGTATCTTGCAAGAGAAGCGATTCGCTCGGATCTCATGGGATTACGCTTATATGCCATAGCGGAAGAACCGATCTGATTCTTCTCGAAGGGCTCCTCGATCTCCTTCAGATGCTGAAGGAGTCTGATGTCATTACTGAACTTATGAGCACTCTGAGCTATAGAAGAAAGGCAGTTCAGAACTCTGGAATCGACCTTTCTGGAGTATGTCTGACCGGAAACATAATAAGATGCTTCGAATCCCATCTTATTGGCGATCTTCTTATCAAGCTCTACGCACTTAGCGTGATCACCCTCGAAGAGATCGTAGAAGCTGGCCTGTGTACCTGTAGTACCCTTACAGCCGAGCATCTTCAAGGATGCTGTTACGGCCTCAACCTCCTCAAGATCGAAGAGAAGATCCTGAAGCCAAAGCGTAGCTCTCTTACCTACTGTAACGAGCTGTGCAGGCTGGAAATGAGTGAAACCCAAAGTAGGCATTGACTTATATTCATCAGCAAACTCTGAAAGCTTAGCTATACATACTACGAGCCTCTTGCGGATAAGCTCAAGAGCTTCTCTCATGATGATGATATCGGTATTATCACCAACATAGCAGGATGTAGCACCGAGATGGATGATACCCTTAGCATTGGGGCACTGATCGCCATATGCATGTACGTGTGCCATAACATCGTGGCGAAGCTTCTTCTCGTAAGCTGCTGCAGCTTCATAATCGACATCGTCGATGTGAGCCTTGAGCTCATTTATCTGCTCATCAGTGATATTAAGACCAAGTTCCTTCTCGGACTCTGCAAGTGCGATCCAGAGCTTTCTCCAGGTAGTGAACTTCTTATCGGGAGAGAAGATATACTGCATCTCGGGGCTTGCATAACGGGAATTCAAAGGGCTCTCATAAGAGGGCTTGGAAATAAGTTCAGACATTAAAGTGCCTCCTCGATCTTTTCTATTGCAGTAAGTTTAGCACATACACAGAATACTTCTACAGCCTTTTCGATATCTGCAAGGCTCGGGAAGCTGGGTGCGATACGGATGTTGGAATCATCAGGATCATTACCGTAAGGATATGTAGCACCTGCGGGTGTGAAAGCAACACCGAGATCCTTACACATAGCAACAGTAGCCTTAGCTGTGCCGGGGAATACGTATGCGCTGATGAAGTAACCGCCGTTGGGCTTATGCCACCTGACTGCACCTGTTCCCTCAAGCTCCTTATCCATGATGGAAAGAGTAAGCTCAAACTTAGGTCTTAAGAAAGCTGCGTGCTTGCTCATCTGCTTCTTCATAGCTGCAAGGTCGGGCATAAAGAGGATGTGAGCATACTGATTTATCTTATTAGCGCCGATCGTCTGAACGGAAGTGAACTTCTTGCTGTGCTTCATGTTCTCTTCGTTTGTAGCAAAGCATGAAAGGCCTGCGCCTGCGAAAGTGATCTTAGATGTAGATGAGAACTCATATACTCTGGAAGCATTTCCCGCTTCCTTGCAAAGACGAAGCATATCAGGGATGCTCTCCTGCTTCTCAGGCTCGTCATAGAGGTGGTGAACGCAGTATGCGTTATCCCAGAAGATACGGAAGTCCTTAGCTGCTGTCTTCATGGAAGCAAGTCTCTTGCATACAGCCTCAGAATAAACATATCCGTCGGGATTTGTATAGCAAGGCACGGACCACATACCGAGAACTGTAGGATCCTTAACGAGCTCTTCAACGATATCCATATCGGGACCGTCTTCCTTCAAAGGTACGGGAATGAGCTCGAATCCCAATGTCTCAGTTACCTTGAAGTGTCTGTCATAACCGGGAACGGGGCAGAGCCACTTCTTGTTCTCGATCTGTCCCCAAGGCTTCTCGGAATCATGCTCACCGAATACATATGCTCTCATAAGTGCGTCGAACATAAGGTTAAGAGAAGAACCGTTACCGATGTAGATGTTCTCCTTCTCTGTATCGAGAACTTCTGCGAAAAGCTCTCTTGCTTCAACGATACCATCGGGCACGCCGTAATTTCTTACATCAGCACCGCTCTTGGATGTAAAGGAACTGTCCTTCAAACCCTCGAAGAGCTCATTGCTGAGTGCAAGCTGATCGGGAGAGGGCTTACCTCTTGTCATATCAAGTGCAAGATTCATTGCCTTGAATTCCTCAACTCTCTTAAGAAGCGACTGCTTCTCGCTCATCAACTCTTCTGCTGACATTTCAGTGTAAGCCTTCATCTGTAATCCTCCGTCATTCGACTCTGAATATGAAATTGTTTTGATTGTAACTTGCAACAAATTCCGGCATTTCTGCCCAAAACCTAAATCATTATAATAATCTTGCAAGTGACTGGCAACCGGATTTCATTCAAATGGAACAATTTCTATCTTTTGCACGACACCTTCCCTGTTATGCGTCACGCAACCTGCCAAAAAGATAACGTCGTGTTCGGTAAATCCTTCCCTGCACATAAATATCCGGGTAGTCTTAAGTATCTTCTTTCTCTTGCCCGTAGCGATGGCTTCTATGGGAGTCTGCCAATCGGAAGCGAGGCGTGATTTGACTTCAACAACATAGAGGATACTGCCTCTTTTCATTACCACATCGAGCTCTCCGCAATTAGGAACGCTGTAATTTCTTGCAACGAGTCTTAAGCCTTTACGCATAAGTACCTTTGTTACGGCTTCTTCAGCGATATTCCCTATTTCTGTAGTATCTTTCATATCGATACTATATAGGAATCAGATTTAAAAAAGGGACAAAAATTTCGACAAATTTCGACAATATTGTCGATCAGTATCTTGCTACGAGACGAACTATCTTCTCTAAAGGCCTTTTAAGAACAACATACCATATCTCTTTGGAGGAATATCTCTCTACCATGATGGTATATACACCTGCCAGCCTTCCTGCGATAACGTCGGTAAATACCTGGTCACCTATCATTACGGTCTCATCAGGAGTAGCACTCATCTTCTCCATAGCTCTGAATATGCCGACGGGACGCGGCTTATGAGCATAAGTAACACAAGGGATATCGAGCTTTTCGGCAATACCTGCGGATCTTCCGGACTTGGCATTAGACACAAGGCAGCACTTAAAACCAAGCTCACGGACCTTTGCTATGATATCGAAAGCATATTTATCGGGAGCCGTAGCATGATCGGGGCCTAATGTGTTATCAAAATCGAATAGGATGCATGTCTTTCCCTGCGACTTAAGTTCTTCGTAAGGTATGACATCCGCTCTCTTATATACGGTATCGGGAACCATTGCTCTAAAGATATTCATGAGCAAGATTTTATACATAAAGCCTCAAAAAGTAAACAGAATAGATATGTTTGTGATATTCACCATAAAACGTAACTACATATGAGATTATTTTTATTATGTACTTATTGCCGTAAAAATATCGTTATGGTAGTATTGTACACATTGGAAAAACAAATGTCCGCCACACATAGACACCGTGGCGTTCGGAAAGAGGATCATATGAAGGTTGCAAAGTTCGGCGGAACTTCACTCGCCAATGCATTTCAGATAAAGAAAGTGTGTGATATCGTTCTTGACGATCCCGATCGCAAGATCGTAGTAGTATCTGCTCCCGGTAAGAGGACAAAGGACGATATCAAGGTAACTGATCTTCTTATAGCAGTTGCTAAGGCAAGGCTTGCAGGCAACGACTATAAGGATGAGCTCGAGGCCGTAGTCGCAAGATATAAGGAGATCGCAGATGAACTCGATGTCGAGGATATCCTCCCTGAGATCCGCGAGACTCTCGAGACAGTCGCATCTGCAGACTACAATGACGATATTAAGTACCTTGATTCAGTTAAGGCTATGGGTGAGGATTGCTCTGCAAGAGTGGTTGCTAAGTATCTTACATCCATCGGTCATCCCGCTAAGTACTGCAATCCCAAGAAGTGCGGTCTCTTCCTTGAGCACGACGAGATGGGTAAGGCCCGTATCCTTGGTGAGTCTTATGAGAACCTTGAAGAGCTCAAGTACGAGAAGCAGATCTGTATCTTCCCCGGCTTCTACGGTTACAGCAAGGACGGTCAGATAATCACATTCTCAAGGGGCGGTTCTGATATCACCGGTTCTATCCTTGCCGGTGCAGTCGATGCAGAGGTATACGAGAACTGGACAGACGTTGATAACGTTTATGCCGTTAACCCCAACATCGTTAAGAATCCCTTCCCTATCACAGAGATCACTTACGATGAGATGAGAGAGCTCGCTTACGCAGGATTCCAGGTCCTTCACGAGGAAGCCCTCTACCCTGTATATGTAAGAGGTATTCCCGTACACATCAAGAATACCAATAACCCTAAGGCAGGCGGAACAAAGATCGTATCAAGAAGGTCACATTTCGATTCCCTTGTAACAGGTATCGCAGGTGAAAAGGGATTTCTTACGATCACTATCACCAAGTATCTTATGAACCATGAGATCGGATTCCTCATGAATCTCCTTAAGATATTTACTGAGGAAGGTGTATCCATCGAGCACATGCCTTCCGGTATCGATTCCGTTACGATCATCGCAAGAAAGAAATACTTCACACCTGAAAAGGAAGAGATCATCGTTAACAGAGTTAAGAATGAACTCAAGGTTGATGAAGTAAAGATCGAGAAGGATCTTGCTATCGTAATGATCGTCGGTCAGGCAATGGAAAAGTCCGTCGGTATCATGGCAAGAGCTGCATCCGCACTCTCCTCTGCAGGTATCAACCTGAAGATCGTAAACCAGGGTGCTTCCGAGATCTCCATGATGTTCGGTGTATCTGAAGCATATTGCGATTATTCCGTAAGAGTCCTCTACAAGGAACTGTTCAGATATTAATAGTGATATCAGAAACAACATAAACAAAAGCACCGTCTCGAGATTGATCCGAAACGGTGCTTTTTTATTACTTTATTGTATGATCATCAAGTCTCTGCAGGAGCTTCGGGCTGAGTCTCGGGAGCAGCAGTCTCTGCGGCTGTTTCAGCAGGCGCTTCCGTAGTCTCGGCAGGAGCCGCAGTAGTCTCAAGAGCATCATCCGGCTCATATTCCGTTACAACGGGTTCTGTAGGTGCTTCAGTCTGAGCTTCGGTAGCAGCGGGTGTCTCGGCAGGAGTATCATTCACGGGCGCGGGATCAGCAGCAGGTGCGGGATCCGCTGCGGGAGCTGCGGTATCCTGAGGTACAGGTGTAGGATCCTGCATTTCGGGCAGTGTCTCACCTAATGTGGGATCGTCCTCAGAGAGCTGCATGCTAAGGATATAACCTTCTGTTCCCTCTCCGAACCTTACCTTTGAGAATGTATCCTCTTCTCCTGTAAAGGTTACAAGATCTCCTCTGTTCAAGGTTGCGATAACAGCGCTGTCAAGGGATGCGGATTCATATACGGGAGTATTATCGGTAACGACATACATTACGTGTTCTTCGTTAACGATTGTCTCAGATGTCTTGGGCTTAAACAGATCAAAGAGATGCTTTGCATTAAAGAGGAGATACATTCCTCCGTATGCGACAGCACCGCAGATAAGGAACGTAAGAAGAGCTCCGATGATATCCTTCTTGGTTGAAGGATCGGAATTCTTTTTCTTGTCGGCCTTCATCTTCTTGCTCTTATCCTTCTTGGACTTTCTTCCCAGTTCTTCCTCATCTTCAGATGTAGCACCGAATCTGGTTGTCTCATCATCGTCTGCCCTGTCGCCGTAAGGTTCATTGAACTGACTGTAGGGTTCCTCTTCCTTCTGAGGATTAGCCTTACCCATTCCGGCTTCAGTTGCAAGATTACTGTTGATCACCGCATCACCGGGAAGAAGGAAAGTTGATTCGACATTTATCATGATAACCGTAAGGCCATACTTTACACCGTAGTTATATGCGGATGTAACAAGATCACGGCACTTATTCTCAGTACCTTGAGGCTTCACGAGTATCATGTTCCTCATCTGAGCAGGCATCAGCTTAGCTACACCTAGGCCCATAAGGCAGATCTGATCATTGTCCTTGAGCTTGAGCCTTACCTTCTTGTCGGCTATAACGGCACCATCCTGAGGAAGCTTTCCGAGATACTGGGTAAGATTCATGCTCTCAGGATGAGTCTTCTCCTGGTCGGGAGTGATGGCGCCCATCTGAACATATCGATGAGCTACAGTCTGCTCCTCGGTAAGAGCCATGATCTTGTTATCCCTAATAAGTACTGCCTTTGTATTACCGATATGGATGATCCTTAAAGTGTCACCTTCGATGATCGACATGGTCATGGATACCTTAAGAGGAGTACCTCCCTTGGCTACTACATAATTACATACCTTTATATTGAGTACATTTACTACCTGATTGGAAAAAGCATCAAAATCGAGTACCGGCTGACTCTGAGCTGCTGCAACGATCTTGGTGAGCTCATCATTGAGCTGGATGTTGAGCATTGCTCCGAGACTGTCAGGTCCGATAGTTGAGAATACTGCGCAGATCTGGATCGGCGAAGTCGATCTTGCTGTCCTTAAGAACTCGTTGGGAAAGTCCGCCTGAGTTCTGTAGAGCGTATGAAAGAATACATTCTCCTGCGGTTGATTCTGGACCTGATTGGTCTCACAAATACATGTCGATACTGTCTTGCTCATTAGTAATTACTCCTTAAGATTCTCCCCAGATAAATGCATGAAGTTCAGGCAACTGCTGATCCCAGTCAACGACCATCATCCAGGGATCCGGCTGAACCGAATACATATTGTCGGCAGGAACTCTGTACTCAGACATGTTATCTGCCCCTCCTACTGCGTTAACACCCACTCTTGCAAGATCCAACTGTTGCATGTTGGTCTCGAACATTCCTGCGGAATCCTCGATCATGGCCAGCTGGTCTATCCTGCTCATGCCCTTGACCTCATTGATCAATGCGGTAGCGACTGTCCTCTGTCTTGACGTCCTTACGAAGTCGGAGTCAAGATATCTGATCCTGGACCAGCCTATAGCCTGGACTCCAGACAGAGTCTGCGTACCGCCGGACGATATAAACGGAGGATCGATACCAAGAAGGCTGCTCTCCTCTGCAATACAGTTATTAGCATACTTGACCTCATCGGCTGATACATCGATGGTGACACCGCCTACGAGATCGATAATGTCAGCGGAACTGTTGAAGTCGAGCATGACGAACCTCTGGATATCCAGACCGAAGTTCCTGTTGATGGTATTGATCATAAGGCCGACGCCTCCATATGCATATGCATGTGTAAGCTTATCGAGTGATGAAGAAGCCGTCTCATCGGTATCACCGATATAGACACCTGTATCTCTCATGAGCGAAATGAGCTTGACTGTGTTCTCTGCCTTATTGATAGATACGACTATCATAGCATCTGAACGGCATCTGTAATCATCCGTACCTCTTGAGTCGACACCGAATACGAGGATATTCTCGACATCGGGGTCTATCTGGTCTACCTTGATGATCGGGTGATTAGGATCGACATATACCCTCGTATGTCCTCCGTCAGCCCATGAAGATGTTACATCTCCGCCTGTAAAGGATCCTTCGGTGATCTCCAATGTGTCATATTCCTCCTCCGTAACAATGGGAGTCATGACATAACCGAATCCTCCAAGCATGTTATAAAGATAAAGTCCGCAACCGGTAATTATTCCTAAAAGGCCGCAAAAGAATCTTAATATTCCCCTCTTGATCTTTGCACCTTTGCCTTGTTTTACGGTGTTTTCTTTCTTTTTTGCCATAGATTAATTCCTTATTTATGTTAATCTCGCACTATTATATCACTAGCGTCAGAAATGCAAAATAATATCACTGTAACATTGATTTCTGACCATAATGGTATACTAGACGTATACAGTTTACGCTGTATAAAAAAGAAATTTGAGGAGAATTTTAATGATTAAGAGAAGATCAACAGCTTTAGCTTTAAGCGCAGCAATGCTCTTAAACCTTGCAGGTTGTCAGAAGCCGGAAGAAACGACAGTTACTACTCCTGCAACAACAACAACTGCAGAAAGCACGACAGAGGCTCCTGTTGAGACAACAATGGAACCTATCGATGTTGAGGACAGACTCTACGATCCTTCCAACCCCATGGCAGTAAATCCCATTACGGGTATCCAAGATATGGATCCCGCCAATGTAGGCATGAGAAGCGTTGCTATCGTAGTCAATAACTGCCGTGCTGCTATGCCCCAGAGAGGTATCTCTCAGGCAGACACAATCTATGAGTACGAGACAGAGGGCGGTCAGACACGTCTTCTCTGTGTTTTCGCTGATGTAAATGAAGTTCCCGAGATCGGTTCGCTTAGAAGTGCACGTATCGTTGCATCAGATCTTGCAGCAGGAACAGATTCCATCTTCATCCATTACGGAAGGAATCCCCGTGTTCCCGATCACCTTGCTATCTGGGGAATCGACCATATCGACGGTAACAACTGCAGCGCAGGTTCCAACAGCGTAAGAAATTCTCAGGACGGTTATGTACAACTTTCCACAGGTCTTTTCTTCTGGAGAGATTCTACATGGCTTTCACAGAGAGCTCTTGAGCATACAGCCGTTTCTGACGGTATGCACATCTCTGAAGGTATCGATTACTTCAGCATCAGAAGAGAGACAAATTTCGTTCCTACACAGGAAGATCCGTTCCCCGAGAGGATCTTTAACCTTGTTCCCGGAGATTCCGTAGATATCGCTAACGGCGCTCCCTGCTACAATGTTAACGTTTATATCTCCGGTACAAATTCCGATGCTCTCTTCCAGTATGACGAAGAGACAGGTCTTTACTACAAGAGCCAGTACGGCAATCCTCAGGTAGACCTCACTGTACAGGAAGCAAATAATGCTCTTCTTGCAGAAGATCCCAATGCTGAGACAGCTTGCGATCAGATCGCTGTAGAGAATGTATTTGTCCTCTATACAAATATCTGCGGTCACGGTGACACAACTGTCGACGTTTACTTTGAAGACGGCGGTGAAGGTTACTACATCTCTGACGGCAGGATGGTTCACCTTACATGGGTAAAGGATCAGCCTACTGATAAGATCAGGGTCTACAATGACGCAGGTGAAGAGATCGAAGTCAACAGAGGCGTAAGCTACGTTTGTATCGTTGATCAGGATTATTACGGAATGAGTACTTATTCCGAGACTGCTGACGGCCAGATGGTCACATTAGGTTAAGTTCAATAGTTTATTGAGTTTGAAAAGAGGTGTTTCCACAAGGAAGCACCTCTTTTTTATTGTTTAAATCTATATTCAATAATATCAGTTGTTAGAACTTCTTATAATGATCTCATCAACGAGCTCATTACCCTTCCCTGATTCGATAAACTTCTCATATATCTTCTCAGCGACTTCCGTACGAAGTCCGGACTTCTCCTTGAACTTGGCAAGAGTAGTCTTGTTACCGCTCATATAAATGGACGGATCGACATGCACATAGGTAAGTCGACGACCTCTCTTATCAAATAACAGTTCTTTTGCAAGAGAAGTATCTTTTGCAGTTAAACAGATCACCAGAGCTATAACAGATACAAGAGCAGAGATTATCAATGACGCGATAAAAAAGCCTTTAGATAAGCCTCCGGCATTAAGACCAATGACCACAAGTATAAGAAGAGTCAAACCGAAAGCAACAGGTACAGCCGTCCTTAGATTCTTCATCTTCTGCTTCTTGAGGCACTTGTCACAGAACGATTCCCTGCATACTCCAGCAAAGCGTTCATAGATCGTCGTAGTAGTCTTTCTGGCTACTACATATTCCTTAGTCTCAGAAGAAGTTCTTCTGTCTACAACCGCAAACCGGTAAGTCTTATCTGCCTCTTCTGAATTACATATCACGCAACTTGCCATGATCCACCTCCACACAAACATTCAACGAATGGTAACCTAACGGTTTTTTTCTGTCAACAAAAACGACTCCGCAACAAAGTGGAGCCGTCTTCATTTATACGTGTTGTTCAATTATATCAATAATCTCTAGATACTCTTCTCAACATAAGACAAAATGAACCGCTAAAGATAAAAGCAACGGCAATAATGACAATATGAAGATTAGTTTGCTCTCCCGTAGAAGCTACAGATGCAGAAGTTGTAGCAGCTGACTGATTTGTCTGAGCCTCTTGTGTACCGTTCTGACGGACAGCGCCCTGAACCTGCGCGCTCTCAGACGCAGAGGTTACAGTATCGGATGAAGAAGCAGTCCCACTCGTGTTCATCATTGTTTCTGAAGCAGTTGTATTTTCTGTAACAGAAGTCTCTGAAGATGTAATAGCGAGTGTAGCAACGGCAGTAGCATCAGTAGAAGTAACTGTAGTACTCTCGCTAACCGTAGTTGCAGTCGTCTCGATCACAGTCTCATTATCAACCATTGTAAGAGTATCAGTTCCCGATATATCGGTAGTACCGTCTTCCGATACTGAAAACGTAATATCAGAAGAAGTATCATATCCGTCGGGGGCAGAAACTTCATGGAGCGTATATGTCATCCCGGGATAGATACGTGATACATTATGAACTGTACCGTCTGAAGTCCATTCTGATACGACATTACCGTTCCAATCCAATACCTGAAGCGTAGCTCCGCTTAACATATTCCCTTCTGCGTCAACCTTAGAAATATCCACATCGGTAAAATCGATAACCGATCCGAGGACATTTTGATGGGTGGTGTCAACACTGTTATATACCCAGATATCGATACCATTTGTCATGGGGTCTTCAAGCGAATCGATGTAATCGATCAAAGGCTGATAAAGAATATTCCAGAGAGAATGAGGATCATTGATCGGATCTGCTGATATATAGTAATAATTACTTTCAGAAAAATAATAATGATCCTCATGATTCAATCCATCCTGAACTGTTGTACCGTCATCATGAACATATTGATCAAAATCAGAATGAACAACTGCCCACAAAATATGCTGGATCAGAGTACGTCTGTCTGTAAAAACATCAGTCTTAGAGTTAAAAGAAGCAACGTCACTGATACCTGAAGGTACATTCAATGAATTAAGTGACGGAATAAAGTAATTATCTCTTTCATAAGCAAAGACATTCTCGAGCCCGTAAGTGTTAAAACAATAATTTATGATATCACTTCTGTATACAACAAGCTTTGCTAATCTCGTCTTCTCCAAAGAAGAGTACTTATCCATAGATGACAAAGGTATCCTGGTATAAGTATTACCTCCGGGTGTAACAAGCTTATAATCAAGACAATATGAATAACCGTAAATATTATTGCCGTCAGGATCAGTGATGACAGAACTGTTATATCCCGTCAATACAAAAAGATCCTGATCATCAGCAGCAAATATTGTCCTGACGGGAAAAGAACAAAGTAATAATATGGCTGTGATGAGAACAACTGTAATCCTTCTTAAATTCCTCAACTTAAACATCTCCAATAACACACAAAAAATTTTAACATTACGATTATAACAATCATTAAAAATATTTCAATAAAAAAGACGGTTCCGCCGAAGCGGAGCCGTCTTTATAAGTCATATAAGAACTGATATTTATCAGATGCAACCCTGAGCAAGCATTGCGTTAGCAACCTTAAGGAGACCTGCAATGTTAGCACCCATAACAAGGTTGTCTTCGTGACCGATCTTTGTAGCTGTCTCATCAGCAGCCTTGAAGATACCCTCCATGATGCCCTTGAGCTTAGCGTCAACTTCCTCGAAAGTCCAGGAATATCTCATGCTGTTCTGAGCCATCTCAAGACCGGATGTAGCAACACCACCTGCGTTGGAAGCCTTACCGGGAGCATAGTAGATGTTGTTGCTCTGGAAGTAAGCGATAGCCTCGGGAGTTGTAGGCATGTTAGCGCCCTCAGCAACGAACTTAACGCCGTTAGCAACAAGTGCCTTAGCATCGTCAAGATCAAGCTCATTCTGTGTAGCACAAGGAAGAGCGATATCACAAGGGATTGTCCAGATGCCCTTACGTCCGTCGTGGTACTCAGCTGTAGGAACAGCCTTAACATACTCGGAGATACGAGCTCTTCTTACTTCCTTGATATCCTTAACAACATCGAGCTTGATGCCGTCCTTATCGTAGATGTAACCTGTGGAATCGCAAAGAGCTACGACCTTAGCGCCGAGCTGCTGAGCCTTCTCTGTAGCATAGATAGCAACGTTACCTGCACCGGAAACAACAACTGTCTTACCCTCGAAAGATGTACCCTTCTTAGCAAGCATGCAGTTTGTGAAGTAGCAAAGACCATAACCTGTAGCCTCTGTTCTTGCAAGGGAACCGCCGAATGTAAGGCCCTTACCTGTAAGAACGCCTGTGAACTCGTTAGCGATCTTCTTATACTGACCGAACATATAACCTACTTCTCTTGCACCTGTACCGATGTCACCTGCGGGTACATCGAGGTCAGGACCGATATGTCTGTAAAGCTCTCTCATGAAGCTCTGGCAGAAAGCCATAACTTCGTTATCGGACTTACCCTTAGGATCGAAGTCGGAACCACCCTTAGCACCGCCCATAGGAAGGCCTGTAAGAGAGTTCTTGAATACCTGCTCGAAGCCGAGGAACTTAAGAACACCGAGGTTAACGGAAGGATGAAGACGGATACCGCCCTTATAAGGTCCGATAGCACTGTTGAACTGTACTCTGAAACCTCTGTTTACCTGGATCTTGCCGCTGTCATCAACCCAAGCAACTCTGAACATGATCTGACGCTCAGGCTCAACAAGTCTGTCAAGGATCTGCTTCTCGATAAGTTCGGGATGCTGATCGAGGATGGGCTCGATAGACTGAAGAACTTCATGAACAGCCTGATAGAACTCGGGCTCTGAAGGATTCTTTGCGATAACCTTCTGCATGAGATCGTTAAGGTAAGGATGATTGATAGTGTATTCCATAATACATTCCGCCTTTCTTTTATTAAAGATTTGCAAGATGCAAATCCAAAAATTTCATAATCAAGAGAAATAATATATCAATTACGCAAATCTTGCAACATTCAAAACCTTAAAATGCAGAATTAATTCAGCTTTCATTCATTTATGCTCAGACCTGATCCGAATCCGATTCAGATGTGGCAGAAGTCTCGGCATATACCGTAGGCGTAGAAATTGCATCCTCAGCGAAAGGATCATTCTCTGTAAGTTCTTCAACATCGCCGATACCGAACATGTTCTTATACTGGTCGACGTTTACATAAGGAACTACTGTCTTAAATGATATAAGGAGCAGAAGGACAAATATGATAAGAAGTAATCCTCTTCTGAGGATCATCATCTCCCTTTCTCTGTTATATCTGGCTTCTATATGCTTCTTTGTAGTATAGCCTACTAATACATAAACCTTATTTATATCTTCCCTGGGAGGTCTTCTCTTATATTCATTTATCTTCCTTCTGACGAAGTTCATTGCCCTGCCGGGAAGGTTCTTAAAGAAACGGACAGTAGTTCTTGCTACAGAACCGCATATACCGCTTAACCTGTTAAGGATATTCTCAAAAAAGGATCCGTTATTGTTCTTTCCGTTTTGCATAAGAAGATTATATATTTTTTCATACGATTATTGAAATATTATTTTCACGCAAAACTGAAAGAGCTTGAGGGGAACATCTAATAGTCTTTATATCTTTCTTATCCTTATCATATATAAAGACCTGACCTTTCCCGAAGATGTCATAAGCTCTTTCTATTCCCATGGGAGAATCATCGGGAAAGACGATAAGATTACCTGCCACTATATCGTAAATATGCCCTTCTGATGTGAGCTCTCTATTGAGCATCTTCTTTTTTCTCATACCATTAGGATCATATAAGAGCTTGATAAGATGATCTTCGCTGCAACTCTCTATATCATAATGACCTTCAGTAACGGCAACAACATCGATACTGTCTACATATGTCAGATAAGCTGCGTGGATAGGCAGACAGACAAGAGCGATCCTTGAAGACGGATCAGGATCCGGGAGGTAAGAGATTGCATCTTCCCATGAATCGGCATCGAATGTAAAACTTCCTTCCTTATCAAGTTCATCCAGAATACAGATGCATTCTTTCTTGAGAATATCATCAATAAAGACCGCAAATCTCATATCAGAGTGACTCCTTCTCGTTGATATTCTTGATGAGCAGCTCTTCCCCGTCACGAAGCTTACGGTAAAAGGTCGACGGACTGATATATAGCTCGACGCTGACTTCATCGCATGTCATCCTCTTGAAGTATTTAAGATACAGTACCCTGCAAAAAGGTTCCGGTAATGACATGATGAGAAAGAACACGTTCATAGCCTTGTTGTGACGTGAGATGAGTTCATTCATCCTGTTCTCCATCCGTTCGATGAACTCATCGTACTTGATGGATACGTCGATCATCTCACCTGTCACATCAGATTCACCCTTACCTTTAAATTCGGTTGACAGGACCTTAACGGGAGCATTATCGCTATAGTAGAGTTCCTTCAGGATATTGTTCTTATCCTTTCTGCTTGATGAGATGAAGGATGCGAGCTTAACAGCTTCCTTATCGCTGATTATCATGTCGTCGTAAAGGTTATCCAATATTGTCTTTAAAGTCTTCTTATCCATAGTTCTCTCCTTTTAGAACAAGTGTTTGACATTCTTTTGCATTTAAAATACAATGTATTCAAGAAAATATGTTTGGAGGTATTTATGTCAGTTACACAGCATAATCCGGAAAGCAAATCCGCCAAATCCATCGAACGTGTCTATAAATATGTACAGAGATATATCCATGAGAATGCTCTTTCGCCTTCAGTAAGAGATATATGCGCCGGAGCAGGACTTAAGTCCACGTCTTCGGTCCATACATACCTTCGTAAACTGGACGAGATGGGTCTTATAGAATACAGACCCGGTATGAGAAGAGCTATCATCCTTAAGAATCAGAATGAAGCTTCGGATGAAGAGGAGCGTATCCCCGCTGATGTCGTAAAGCTCAACTGTGTAGGTAAGATCACAGCAGGTCAGCCTATATACGCTCATGAGGATTATTCAGATTCTCAGTATGTAAACAGATCCATAATCGGCTCAGATGACTGCTTCCTTCTCAAGGTCAGCGGAACCAGTATGATCAATGCTCATATCCTCGACGGTGACTATATCATCGTAAGGAAGCAAGATTCCTGTGATGAAGGCGACATCATCGCTGCACTTATCGGCGACGAAGCTACCGTCAAGAGATACGGTAAGCAGAACGGTAAGCCTTACCTCTTCCCTGAAAATGAGCTTTATGCACCCATTCCTTTCGACACCGAAGAATGCAAGATCTTAGGTAAGGTAGTAGGTCTTCACAGATACAATATCAATTGATCGAACAGAAGATATAATCTCACGAACATCAACACCTCCGCTTTTTATGTGACTATACATAGGCGGAGGTGTTTTTATGTCCGTTTTCAAGGATTTATCTTCTGATAAGGCCAAATATCAGAACGGTTTGAGGATTTCCTGCATAAACATGCAGGAATCAATGTAAGTTCGGCATAATCGTGCAGGAGATGAGGTCATCGATATTTGAAGTAACATCAAGTTTAATGATGTCATCGATGTACCTGAACCATGTAAGTTGTCTCTTGGCATAGTGTCTCGAATTGAGCTTTATCTTATATATCGCTTCATCGAGATTTTCTTTTGAAGGATCAGCTATATAATCCTTGAATTCCTTATATCCTATTGCCTGAAAGCAAGTAGACTTTCTGTCAATATCAAGTGAGTAGAGATACTTTGCTTCATCAATGATCCCCTGTTCAACCATGATATCTACTCTCTTGTTGATACGATCATAGAGGACTTCCCTGCAATCTTCAAAGTCAGGTTCAAAGAGCACAAAAGGATACATAGGTCCAGTTGTCTTAGATGTACTGTTCCATTCCGTAAATGTCTTTCCTGTAGCTATGCAGACGGCAAGAGCCCTTACGACACGGCGCTTATTGTTCATATGCATCTTTGAAGCAGCATCAGGATCTATCGCTTTAAGACGATCATAAAGTGATTCGGGACCTTTAGCATCGTAATCAGCTTCAAGCTCAGCTATCAGCGAATCAGGAACAGGTTCGTCGACGAACTTTAATCCGTCTCTTAGAGCTGATATATATTGTCCGGTACCGCCGCAGATAACAGGCAGCTTTCCCCTGTTCAAGCAATCCTCTATCGCATCGTAGCATCTGTGAACATAGTCATTGACAGAGAAATAAGTACCGGGTTCTACTATATCCGTCAGATGGTGAGGTATATGTGATCTTTCTTCCTCGGTAGCTTTTGCGGTACCTACATCAAGATGCTTATAGATCTGCATTGAATCGCAGGATAAAAGTTCTCCTCCCGTCAGTTCGCAAAGCCTTAAAGCGATTGCACTCTTACCGCTGGCTGTCGGACCGCAGATAATCGGTATCTTAGAAAAACCTTCGAGTCTGGAAGATATATCTTTTACAGCCATATCAGACGATCCTCTTAAATCTCTTCTCAAGATCAGTAAGAGATGTCCTTATATAAGTAGGACGTCCGTGAGCACAATGATACGGATCATCGAGGACTACAAGCTGATCGATAAGTGACATTGCTTCCTCTTCGGTTATGACATCGTGTGCTTTGATGGCAGCCTTACATGCAGTTGTCTGAATGAGTGAGTACCAGATACTGCCTTTCTCCGGTGTCTCTTTCTTCAGATCATTTAATATCATCTGGAAGAATACGGAAGGTTTGCTCATGGACTTCAATCTGTCTTCAGCTCTGTCAGCGACAGGAATCGCTCTAAGAGCGATCTGTCTGTCTCCTAAGATCTCGATCTCAAAACCGTTAGCCTCGAACTGGTCGAGGTTATCACTGACGAATGAATAATCAGCTGTTGAAAGATCAACTATCTGCGGTACGAGGAGAGTCTGTACATCTCTCTTCTCGTTGTCACGGTCGACTTTCTTAGCCATGAATCTCTCATAGAGAACACGCTCATGAGCAGCATGCTGATCAACAAGGAAGAAATCCTCGTCACTTTGAAGGATGATATATGTATTGAAGAGAAATCCTACAAATCTTGCATTCTTAAGAAGAGCTATCTCCCCTGTAATCTCGCGAACAGGTTCTGCCTCGTTTTCTTCGACAGAAGAAACTTCAGGTACATCAGGCTCTTCGTAAAAATTCTCGGGTATATCTTCAGCAGTATCCGTCATGTTGTTACCTGAGATCTCATCTATATCAGGTTTGAACTCAGAGAGGATCTTAAGAAGATCATTAGCTGCGCAAGCTTCTTTCTTAGTAGGCTGGTCGTTAAATGTAGGAGCACCTCTGAGCTTCCCTGAAGAAGGAACAGGAGAAGATACGTGGTCCATATGGATCTGGATCCTCTCGGGAGCTGAGGAAGTTTCCTTTATCTCACCGATGATATCAGCTGCGTCAGCGGGAAATGCAGGAGCAGATGAAGATAATGCATTCTTTATTCCGTGATAAACGAGCCTGAATATATCAGTCTCAGAAGAAAACTTGACTTCAGCCTTCTGCGGATGAACGTTAACGTCAACTTTATCTGCGGGAACATATACCGCAAGAAAACAGATAGGAAATCTGTTCTTCATGACACTGTTCCTGTAAGCTTCGTCTATCGCTGCACTGACTGAGGTATTACGTATCGCTCTGTTGTTTACGAAGAGATACTGCATGGACCTGTTACCGCGGACAGTTGCCGTATCACCTGTATATCCTGTAAGCCTGGTGCCTTCATACTCGTAGTTAACAGGTATAAGACCGGAAGTTATCTGCTTACCGTATATGCTGTAGATAGCATCTTTCATATCTCCTGAACCGGGAGTTGAAAGAATGGTCTTTCCGTCCTTTATGAGTTTGAAGGATATCTCGCTGTTGATTATCGCGAGCTTTTCCACGAGAGAGCAGATATACATACCTTCTGTAGAATCTTTCTTAAGGAACTTATATCTGGCGGGGATCCTTGCAAAAAGGTCTGTTACCGTGACTACGGTGCCGTTATCCGCAGATGCTTCAGAATCTGTGATAAGCTTTCCGTCTTCATATCTTATGAAAGTACCTGCATCCTGATCAGCCATCTTGGTAATAAGAGTTACATTAGAACATGCAACGATAGAAGCCAGAGCCTCTCCTCTGAATCCCTGGGTACTAAGATCATAAATATCTTCGATAGAGCGGATCTTGGAAGTAGCATGGATAAGAAAAGCCTTATGTGCATCTTCCCTGTCCATTCCGATACCGTTATCCGATACTCTTATCAGAGAGATACCGCCATTCTCGAATTCGACCTTTATCGAAGTAGCTCCTGCATCGATACTGTTATCGACGAGCTCTTTAACGACGGATACAGGGCGTTCAATTACCTCACCTGCCTTTATGGCATTAGCCGTAAGTGTATCTAGGATATTAATCCTGCCCATTACTGTCCTCCGCCTTTACTTCTTCTATAAGTCCGTAGAGTATGTTCATGGCCTCCAATGGAGTTACCTTGGTGATATCGATCTCTTTTACGGTCTTTCTAAGCTTATCTTCCTTACGGTAGACTACATTGTCAGGATTGAAGATAGATTCCTGTCCCGGCATAGCGGTAGAAGCAGGCTGAGCCTGACCTCCATCCATCTCTACATTACCGGTTACCTTGAAGTTACCGATCCTTTCGAGTTCCTTAAGGATAGAACGACTTCTCTTCAAGACATCCTCAGGTATTCCCGCAAGACGGGCAACCTCGATACCGTAACTATCCGAAGTGCCGCCGTCTACTATCTTATGTAAGAATACAACGCCGTCATCTGTCTCTTTGACGTCTACGTGATTATTGAAGACACCCTTTGTCATCTTCTGGAGCTGATTGAGCTCATGGTAATGAGTAGCAAATATAGTCCTTGAGAAAAGGATATTGGGATCGATTATATATTCTATTACTGCCCATGCTATAGAAAGTCCGTCGTATGTACTTGTACCTCTGCCGACCTCATCAAGGAGCAGAAGGCTTCTCCTGGAAGCATTTCGCAAGATAGAAGAAACTTCCTTCATCTCTACCATAAAGGTAGACTCACCCATAGAGATATCATCAGAAGCTCCGATCCTTGTAAAGATCTGATCAACAAGACCGATATGAGCACTCTTTGCAGGTACGAAAGAACCGATCTGAGCCATGAGCACGATGATAGCCACCTGACGCATGTATGTAGACTTACCTGCCATGTTGGGTCCGGTAAGTACCATTAGACGGTTATCGTCATTAAGCGAAGTGTCATTAGGTATGAACCTGTCATCTCCCGTAAGCATGCGCTCTACTACAGGGTGGCGTCCTCCTTTGATGTCTATGATCTCGCTGTTATCTACCTTAGGTCTTACATAACCTTCTTCGGAGGCAAGTTCTGCCAGGGATGTGACTACATCAAGGAGAGCTACGGCACGCGCACTTCCGAAGAGTCTGCCGATATTGTCGGATACAACACTTCTTACCTGCACGAAAAGCTCATACTCCAGCGCCATTCTCTTGGTCTGTGCACCTAAGATCTTGTCCTCTAACTCCTTGAGCTCGGGAGAGATATACCTTTCGTTATTAGCAAGGGTCTGCTTACGAGTATATTCGGGAGGAAGCTCGGTAGTATTGCTCCTGGGAACATCGACATAGTACCCGAAGACACGGTTATAACCTATCTTCAGGTTCTTGATACCGGTCCTCTCCTTCTCCTTAGCCTCAAGTGCAAGGATATATTCTTTAGCATTTCGAGCAATATCGTAGAGCTCGTCACATTCCTCGTTATAACCTCTCTTTATGATGTCACCGTCCTTGATCGTAACGGGCGGATCTTCGGCTATAGCCTTATCAAGGAGTTCGTATATATCTTCCATGGGATCTAAGATATCGGATATCTCCCTGAAGATACCTTTGCTGAACTCTTTACATGTAGTAACAAGGAACGGAAGCTTGCCAAGTGAATTCTTCAAGGAGAGCATCTCTCTGGCATTGATACTTCCAAGACTTACCTTTGCTGCGAGACGTTCGATATCGTAAAGCCCGGTAAGTCCGTCCATTATCTCCTGGCGTGCAATGAACTTACTCTCAGCCTCCTCCACGGCATCAAGTCTTGAATTGATTGCAGAAGTGACTATAAGGGGCTCCTCTACCCACTTACGCAGGAGACGGCCGCCCATAGCAGTCTTTGTCCTGTCTATAGCCCAGAGAAGAGAACCCTTCTTGGACTTGGATCTTATCGTGGAAGTAAGTTCCAGATTGATCCTGGTAGTAAGGTCGAGCTCCATGGTATCCGACACCTTGAAGCATTTGATCTCACGAAGGTGTGATACTTTATCCGTCTGTGTCTCCTCGGCGTAGGAAAGAACTGCGGCACAGGCTCCGAACATCAACTCCTTATCGTTGAACTTATCGTCGCCGTATGTCTTGATATGCTTATCTGAAGCGATCCTGGAAGGAGCAAAATCCCTGTCGGACCTTAATGTATAAGACGTATTGAAACCCTTGTTGATCACCTGATATTCGCGGGTATCACAGAAAGCCTTATCGTGTACGATCTCTGAAGGAAGATACTTTCCGATAAGATTGATCAGGTGTTCTCCGTTATCTGCGAAGGACAGCTGTGTTGCTTCGAAGTCACCTGTAGTTATATCAGCTACCGCTACACCGAACTGCTTGCCGACGCACATGATCGCCATAAGATAGTTATTCTTCCTGTCATCAAGCCCCGTCGTATCGGTCATGGTACCGGGAGTCAGCACCTTTACAATACCTCTTTTTACAAGACCTTTTGCAAGAGCAGGATCTTCAAGCTGCTCGCAGATAGCAACCTTATGTCCTAAAGATACCAGTCTGTTGGCGTAGGTCTGGAATGCATGGAAAGGAACACCGCACATAGGTGCTCTCATATTGCTGCCGCAGTCTCTGGCGGTAAGTGTCAGTTCCAGCGTCTTAGATACATAAAGTGCATCGTCGAAGAACATCTCGTAGAAGTCGCCTAATCTGTAGAAGAGTATCGTATCGCCAAGCTTAGTCTTGAGCTCTGCGTACTGCTGCATCATGGGACTTAAGTCATCAGGCGATATATCTGCTAATCTAAGCGGCTTATTATTCTCAGTCATTTATAAATCTCTCCAATACTCCCTCGACAGAATAGGGCTTTGCCTTAGTAAGCTTTACCTCACACAGAAGACCTTCATAAGAAGACAGCGGAACATCAGGAAGCCTGAGCTCTTCAGGCACCGTAAAATTGACCAGATGATTGGTCTTGGTCCTTCCGGTCAATATATCATCTGACGTAGAACTTAATCCCTCGATAAGTATCTCCTCGGTCTTTCCGACCTTGGCCTTATTCGATTCGAATACAAGATCGTTCTGAAGGGCGAGCAAACGTCCGAATCTCTCTGTAACAACATCATGCGGGATCTGATCTTCCATCTCGGCGGCCTTAGTACCGGGTCTTATGGAATACTGGAAAGTAAACGCTGCATCAAATCTTGCTCTGCGAACTATATCCATCGTTCCCTGGAAATCCTCCTCGGTCTCTCCGGGGAATCCTACGATGATATCAGTAGAGATGGAACCTTCAGGAACAAGTTCCCTGAACCTGTCTACGATATGCATATACTTAGCTGTATCGTAAGGTCTGTTCATCTTCTTAAGGAGCCTGTCGGAACCGGACTGCAAAGGAAGATGAAGATGCTTCTCGATATTAGGCTCGGATGCCATTATCTCCAGTACTTCGTCTGAGATATCCTTGGGATGGGAAGACATGAACCTTATCCTGGAAAATCCTTTGATAGATGCCGCGGCGCGAAGAAGATCCGGAAAAGTCTTCCCGTCCGGATTCCCCTTACCGTAAGAATTAACATTCTGTCCCAGGAGCATTACTTCCTTGTAACCCTCATCAGCCAGTGACTGAAGCTCAGCTACTACAGAATCAAAATCACGGGACCTCTCCCTGCCTCTCGTATAAGGAACGATACAGAAAGAGCAGAAGTTATTACATCCATACATAATGGGAACCAAAGCCCTGAACCTTCTTTGACGGGCTATAGGTATAAGCTTATCGTCAGCGATATAGTCCGTATCAGTGATATTGATGTTCTGATGGGACTCTGTCACGGTATTGAGCAGCAAAGTCGGGAAATTATGGATCTGCTGAGGATCGAAGACAAGATCCACGTAGGGGAAGCTCTTCTTTATCCTCTCTACATTCTCGGGGACCTTCATCATGCAACCGCATACGGCAATGACCATATCCCTGTTTTTCTTCTTTAAGGTCTTGAACTCACCGAGATTACCGAAGAGCCTGTCTTCTGCATTCTCTCTGACGGCACAAGTATTCAGGATGACGATATCGGCATCAGAGCCTTCAGACGCGGGATTGATACCCATCTTGGCAAACATACCGTGAAGTTTCTCGGAATCGGCTTCATTGAGCTGACATCCGTATGTCCTCAGGTTATATGTAATAGGTCTGCCCTTAGTTGCAGATATGTTGAAGAACAAGTCCCTGAGCTCGGAAACAGCCTTCCACTGCTGCTTTAAGCCCTCTTCATCTACTCGTACGATCGACATTTATATACCTCAATTCTTTGTTACCGAATTATTATACTAGAAATAGCATATTTTGTTATAATCTTATTTATGAAAAAGCCATTATTGTTACTTTTGACAGCCATCATCGCATTGAACTTCATATTTCCGGGAACAGTACTTGCCGTTAACGAACAGTTCGATAATCCTGATGATGACGTTATATCCCAGAATGAGTCCAAGGAAGACCTTCTGAATGAAGAACTTCCTGATGCTCCTAACCCTACAGGAACATCTTACATACTTTACGATGCACAGTCCGACACAGTACTTATGGGACGTGAGATAGATACCCAGATCAATCCCGCCACTTGCACTATCGTAATGACCGTACTTGTCGCTCTCGAGAACCTTGATCTTGACGATACCATAACTATAGACCAGTCGATGTACATAGGTATCCCTGAAGGATTTGAGACTCTCGGACTTACCGAAGGCGAAGAAGTAACAGTCAA
This sequence comes from Oscillospiraceae bacterium, assembly GCA_900176545.1. Lineage (GTDB taxonomy): Bacteria > Bacillota > Clostridia > Saccharofermentanales > Saccharofermentanaceae > Saccharofermentans. Next base: position 320,428 of record FWXP01000001.1, on the reverse strand, counting down.
GGACATGATATTCGGAGCTCTTCTTCAGTCCGCCAACGATGCATGTCTTGCTCTTGCTATCAAGGTATCAGGATCCGAGGCTGCTTTCTGCACTCTTATGAATGCCAAGGCGCAGGAGCTCGGATGTACTAATACGAACTTTCTCTCATGCTACGGAATTACTAACGGCGGTGCTACCAATCACAGTTCCGCCAGAGACATGGCTATCATCCTTAACGAATGCTGTGAGCACGAGGATTTCAAGGATATTGCTACTACTTTCCAGCACACCATGAATCCTACGAATCTATATCCTGATTCAAGAACTATATCTAATGCCAACAGGTTCATATCGACACAGGAATATTCATATGATTACTACATAGGCGGCAAGACCGGTTATGCAGAAGGCGCCGGCTATACGCAGGTAGCCGCATCCGAGAAGAACGGCAGAAGACTCGTTACGGTCCTTCTCGGTGCTACGAATAATGAGACAAGATACAGAGATACGATCGATCTTTTTGAATACGGATATTCCGCATTCACTACCGTCATGATCGAACCTTCTGAATTTACTCCCGTGTACAACGAGACAATAAACCAGATAAACGGCGCACTCCTTGATACTAAGCTCGGAGTAATGTCTGCCGAGATGGAATTCTCATCCTATCTCACAACTACTTCATACAGGACTGCAGCCGGAAGTTCCAATTCAGTCGACCTCTCAGCTGTCATGATCGATGTTAATGCCGACGATCAGAACTTCGAGATCCCTATCTTAAAGACCTATAGTGACGGAAAGACCTACATAGTAGGTGTCCTCCACCTTGAGATCGCGATCAAGGACCACGTTGTATCTGTTAATCCCACCAAGACCACACCCTGGACCAGGATCAAGAATGTCCTTATAACTTTCGCAGGAGTAGTAGTTCTTGCTCTTATCCTCATAATCGCTCTCATGATCTTCAGAAAGCACAGGATCAGGAGATACGACGAAGAATTCAGGAATAAGAACAAGATGCTCTAAGGAGCATTACTTTACATAGATCGTGTAGGAATTACCTTCATTATCTTCTACTTCACATGTCTCATCCAGTGACATAGAGAGCTTGAATACATCAGGCAGCAGCCCGATATATGCCGTACGGTAGACATTCGGATTATACTGGAACTCGTGGCTTAAGAATAAGATCTTGGAGTCATACTTCTCAGCTACGGCAATATATGTAGAATCATCACTTAGGACAAAGATAGTATTGGTAACATATGGGAAAGTATATCTCTTCCCGCCTGTTTCTATGATTATCTTCTTATCGTGGTCGATGATCTTCTTAAAGTAGTTCTGGGTAAAAGCTCTTTCTTCGATCTCAAGCTTCTCTATATCGCTTTTTGACGGTATATAGATATGCTTTACTTCATATTCTTCCAGCAGTGTCCTGAAGTATTCGCTTCTTTCCTCGAAAGGCATATCAAACAGCACCTTTGAACCATGGTCATGCCATATCTTATACCAGCTGTTTACATCCAGATTGGAACCGCCCATTATCAGGGCGCCGCAACATCTGCAGACCTCCGGAGAATTATCCGAGAGAGCCTCATGTTCCCTTACAAGTCCTACGCTGCCGCAAACAGGGCAAGTGAACACAGGAACAGCATCGTTATCCATTAGCATTTCGTACTTAAAACCAAACATAGCCTTATTCCTTGAACGCTCATTAACCTATGGAAACTACTGTAATTATTATATCACAGATGATCAAAATATGTTAGTTTCGATCAAGGAAACCATATATCAAAGAAACCTGACGTGCCGTTTATTTCAATATCATATCGATATTATCAGCAAAATGATCGGCAAGTACACAGAAACGTTCAAGGTCATCTTTGGGAAGCCTTATCATCTTAAGTACATTACTTCCCACATAATGCTTATAGACCGAGATATATCCTCTTATATCGCCTTTATCTGATTCAATACTAATATCTACAGGATCATAGTATCTCCCCCAGAAAGCATATATCCTTATATCATCCTTGATAAAAGATATACCGTGATCATCCTCATTCATTTCATATCCTTCATGAAGTAGAAATCCCATTTTCTCGAGAGTCATTTCCCTCTTTTTATCATCCATGATCATATCATTCACCGGATACCATGATCTTATAGCTATATCCGTCAAAATCAACAAGCTCGGCATCTATCGGATATTCGTTATCTATAACCTTGGGAAAGCCGCTTATGAACATCCTGTATCTGTTCTTATAACTCTTGGTCATATAAGAACTTACCGCCAGCATCCTTTTGCCGTGCTTTTCCAGTACCATAAAGAATCTCATATCATCAATATAATGAACGGTATTCGTATAAAATGGAAATTCCCATATTTTCCCGTCATTTCTCTCAACAATGATCTTCTTATCTATATCGGCGAGATAAGATAGATCATTCTTCTTAAAGACCGAATCTCTGATATCGATCCTACGAAGATCAATCAGCTGCGATTCCACATCTGAAGGAATGAGGAATTCGGGGCTTATACGTATCTTTGTCTTATCGTCATTTAAGATATACCGCTCCTTATCTGATATATGAGCAATAAGTTCAGAACGATCTGTCGGACAAACAGCCGCTATGACCTGCAGGACAGCATCGATACTGAACCAGCCGTCAGCATCAGGCACGGCTCCGATAGCGTGATATAAACATCCGGATAGGATCTCATCAAGATCATAACCTTTACGCATATGTCTTCTCCGTATAAGAAAGGCTCCCGACATAAGCCGGAAGCCCGTAGTTCTCAGTCGTTATTATCAGATTTCTTTTGCTACCATCTCAAGAGCCCTTATGACTACAGCATCCATATCGTAGTACTTGTACTCGCCGAGACGTCCGCCGAAGATGACGTTGCCTTCGTTATCTGCAAGCTGCTTGTATTCTTGATAGAGCTTGCCGTTTTTATCGTCATTAACAGGATAGTAAGGTTCATCACCCTTCTTCCACTCTGAACTGTACTCACGGCTAATTACAGTCTTATCCTGTGTGCCGAATTCGAAGAACTTATGCTCGATGATACGTGTATAAGGTGTCTCAGAGTCTGTGTAATTAACTACCGCATTGCCCTGGAAGTTAGGCTTATCCAGGATCTCTGTCTCGAACCTTACGGATCTGTATTCAAGAGTTCCGAGCTTATAGTCAAAGTAAGCGTCGATAGGACCTGTGTAAACGATCTTACCCGCGATCTTGGAGAGCTCTTCCCTGTTCTCGAGATAATCTACACCGAGCTTTACTTCGATGCCCTCGAGCATATTCTCGATCATCTTGGTATAGCCGCCCATGGGGATACCCTGATAGAGTGCATTGAAGTAGTTATTGTCGAAGGTAAGTCTTACAGGAAGACGCTTGATGATGAATGAAGGAAGCTCTGTACAGGGCCTTCCCCACTGCTTCTGGGTATAACCCTTGATGAGCTTCTCATAGATATCAGTACCTACAAGGCTTATAGCCTGCTCTTCAAGGTTCTTAGGCTCAGTGATACCGGCTGCCTGACGCTGCTCCTCGATCTTGGCTGCAGCCTCCTCGGGAGTAACGACCCCCCACATCTTGTTGAAGGTATACATGTTGAAAGGCAGAGAATACAGCTCACCCTTATAGTTAGCTACGGGTGAGTTAGTATATCTGTTAAAGGCTGCAAACCTCGTAACATACTCCCAAGCCTTCTTGTCGTTGGTATGGAAGATATGAGCTCCGTACTTATGTACGTTGATGCCTTCTACGTCTTCTGTATAGATGTTGCCTGCAACATGGTCTCTCTTGTCTATAACAAGGACCTTCTTGCCGGCGTCAGTTAATTCTCTTGCAAAGATGGCACCGTAAAGGCCGGCACCGACGATAAGATAGTCGTAATTCATGTGATTATTCCTTTATCATGCGATTATACGCACTAATGATAGCACGAACGGAACTCTTTGTCACAGAACTGGATACGCCGGCACCGAGGAAGATCTGACCGTCAGACTCCCTCTTTATCTCTATGTAAGTGATAGCCGCAGAATCAGTACCGCTCTTCATAGCATGCTCGTTATACATGTTGATGGAGAACTTAGTTCCCGCATACTCACCGAAAGCATTTACGAAAGCATCGAGAAGACCCTTACCTCTGCCCTTGATATTGACTTCCTTACCATGGTCATTGATAAAGGCTTCTACTTCGGACTTCTTATCACCTAAAGCATGCTCGCTGAACCTGTCTAAGGCATATGGCGTCATTACATTGATGTAATTATCGTCGAAGAGCTCAAATACCTGCTGGGGCAGAAGTTCTGTCTCATTGCTGTCGCTCTCTGTCTTGATAAGCTTAACAAAATCTTTCTGGAAGCTCTTAGGAAGCATGATGCCGAAATACTGCTCCATGACATAAGACACACCGCCTCTTCCGGACTGGCTGTTGATCCTGATGATAGGCTCGTAATCCCTTCCAAGGTCCGCGGGGTCCACAGGAAGATACGGAACATCCCAGATATCGGAATGCCTCTCCTCCATCTTTTTCTTGCCCTTATTGATGGCATCCTGATGAGAGCCGGAAAAAGCGGTAAATACCAGCTTACCTGCCCAAGGGTGTCTTGGTTCGACGTTCATGGAAGTACATCTCTCATAGATCTCAACGCACTGATCGATATTAGAGAAATCCAGCACAGGATCGATACCCTGCATCATCATATTGACAGCGAGCGTAATGATATCTACGTTACCTGTTCTTTCTCCGTTGCCGAAGAGCGTTCCTTCTATCCTGTCTGCGCCGGCCAGGAGACCTAACTCTGATGCAGCGACACCTGTTCCTCTGTCATTATGCGTATGAAGGGATATCAGGATGCTGTCCCTGAACTTTGTATTCTGACAGAAGTATTCCACCATATCCGCATAGACATTTGGAAGCGTATATTCAACTGTCTCAGGAAGGTTGATTATCATCTTCTTATCGGGCGTAGGACCGAAGACCTCCGCAACAGCGTCACATATCTCTACGGCAAAGTCAGGCTCCGTAGAGGAATAGCTCTCGGGAGAATATTCAAAGACCCAGTTAGTACCGCTAAGATCATTGTCGGTATGTTCCTTGATGAGCTTAGCTCCCGATACTGCAAGATCCATACATTCCTTCTTATCGAATCCGAATACAACGTCTCTTTGAAGCGTACTGGTCGAATTATACAAGTGGATGATGACGTTCTTGGCGCCGTATACGGCATCTATCGTCTTCTCGATGATATGAGGCCTGGACTGAGTCAATACCTGTATATATACATCATCCGGGATGAGGTCATTATCTATGAGTTCGCGGCAGAAGTTATAGTCCGTATCAGATGCAGCGGGAAATCCTATCTCGATCTCCTTGAATCCGCGCTTCACCAGAAAGTCGAAGAATTCCAGCTTCTGATCAAGATTCATGGGCACTTCAAGTGCTTGATTACCGTCTCTAAGATCAACGGAGCACCATATGGGAGCTTTCTTTATCGTGTTGGTCGGCCAGGTCCTGTTCTCCAGACGGACCTCGGGGATCTTGCGATACCGCTGATAGTTCATGTTGCACCTCCAAAGTATACAAAAAGCCCCTTCATCTGTTAGAGACGAAGGGGCGTTCGCGGTACCACTCTAATTCATCCTTCATAGGATGCTCTTACCGGATACAGGTAACTCTACCGATATCCTGTCCCTGTAACGGTGGACCTCCGTCCTTATCTACTTGCGATCAGCTTTCAACAGGAAGCTCCGAGGTGAGTTCGTTAGGGTCCTTCTTACTGCCTTCCACCATATGACAGCTCTCTGTAAAGACTGACGATAAGTACTATTCCTCATCAACGCCGAAAATATTCGATTAAGGTGATGTTACCAAAAGAAACGAAGACGGTCAAGGCTTACCGGGAGGCGGGCCTTTATGCAGCATCTGCATTATCTCGGGTATCGTATATCTTCTTCCGTTATGGGTAAAGTTCATATCGCAGGAGACGATATCCACGTTATCATCGATAGCGCCAAGATACTTGTCGTCTCCGTTCGTAACATCGCATACCAGACGTGAGTTATGAGCCTTGATGATCCCGTTATGATCAGTTGTACCGAAAGCAATTGCGGTATCTCCTCTGACTGTGGCAAATACAGCGGCATTCTCGACTGTAAATACGCTGTCTCCTGTTCCTGAAACACCGAAAGCACAGCTTACTCTTCCAAGAGATGAACAGGTAACATTGGATTTTGTGATGTATACTGTACTCATATCGCCTTCTGCTGTACCAATGCCGCACAGATGATTGCCTTCAAGATCAAGGTTGATAAAGTCGTGATTGAGCATGACATTGGCATCATTACGGAATGATCCTACGGCAACACAATTGGATGCTGTAGATCTTACGATCAATTTGCTGTCGAAGAGCGAGACATCCGCTGAACCTGCCAGCGAACCTACTCCGACTGATTCCTGTCCGTTAAGATCTATATTGTATTTGCCGTTTACTATCTTGATATCACAATTCTCCCAAGAACCGATACCTATGCCGTACATACCGGTACAATTGATCTCCATAGAACCGGAAATATCGAAAGTCATGGTTCCGCAGCCATATCCTCTGCCTGAACCTATACCATAGAATTCCTTCTTATCAGAGAATACCTTGACGGTGCCGTCACCTGAGAACATTACTCTGGAATCATCAGATACATATATGCTTCCCTGCATGTTGCAATCGCCGCTGAATGATAATGCAACGTCACTTCCGTCTTCGACAACGATGACGGCGTCATAGCCGATTATATTCTTGAAGGTAGAGTTATCGATCTTAATATGTCCGGAGAAGCCGCCGTGAACATGCAATCCGATATTATAAGGAACACCCGGAACACCGACTATCTCAAAGTCAGTAAGTCCCGTATCATTATCGGATACATCTATGATGCACATGCCGTCTGCATCAAGCTGAGAAAGAAGTATCCTGGATTCACGTCCTGCATAATATACGGATACGGGATCCCTGTCCTTAAGAGTCGAATTGATCTTTCTGATCTCTTCAAATATCTTAGGATCTATCTCTGTCACGATCTCCTTTGAAGGCTTTCCTGTGTAGTAACCCTGAATCAGATCGACTCCGAGTTCGATAACAGTCTTGAGTTCATCGTAGGTCTCAACGCCCTCAGCAAGAGCCATGATATTATTCTCGTGCGTGAATCTGACAATCTGCTTAACAAAATACTGTTTCTGAACATTATTCTGGATCTCGCTCAGAAGAGCCCTGTCGATCTTGAGATAATTCGGATCGTACCTTAAGAGGTTAACTATATTGGAATATCCTGTACCATAATCGTCGATGGCAGTCTGGATCCCGAGAAGATCATAATCATTCTTCATGGAACGAAGGTCATCATCAGAGAGCTCGGCCTGTTCAGTAAATTCGATAACGATCGAATCGCGCATATTCTGAGCAGACTGAATGAGTCGCAGAAGGTCATCACCCTGCAATCTCTGACCAGGGATACTGTTGATGAATATCTTGCGTGTACCATCGAATATATCGCTTCTTGATTCAACTATATCGAGTACATTATTAAACGTTAACGACTCGACATCGTAGAGCCTGTTCATATGCTCGGCATACTTGATGATCATCAAAGGATTCGGGTAGGGTTCTTTGGTAGATCTCATCAAAGCTTCATAAGAGAATATCTCACCTGTTCTTGCGTCGATTATAGGCTGGAAATGATATGTAAGACAGTTATCATCGAGAACTTCTCTTACGATCTCTTCATCCTTTACCTCATTATCCGAAAGACCCGACTCGGAACCGGAAACAGTACTCTTCTTTACATTCTTCTTATTGATCGTGTCATTGACAAGCTTCTCCAGTTCAGACTGCGAAGCTATCTTGGAATATCCGTAAGCATAATAGATCTCGATCTTCTGATCGTCATCTAAGGAAGCATTATGTTCAGAGACAAGATCTATTATTCGATCTCCTCTCATCTTCATGCCTTTCTCGGGATCATCCTTAAAGAGCCTTAAGGCGACTATCTCACCGTTGCCCATACAGAAAGTGAATGAAGGCATGTCGTTAAAGCACTTGGATACGATATTAGCCAGGGTATTGATGGCAATATCACCCGAAGAATGGCCATGTTGTTTATTGATAGCGGAAAGTCCTTTGATGTCGACTACGATTACGCCTACATTATCGCCGAGCACAGATAGCTTAGATACGATAGCAGTCGATTCATTGATGAAGCCGCTGTAATTACTAAGTCCCGTAACAGGATCGGTATTAAGGCCGGCTTCTATGATCTGGTTCTTATGGATAAGAGAATCCTTACGTCTGTAGTTCTCAAGACCGAGAGCTACATTTCTTATCCATATGCGCTCATCGCTTCCGGGAAGTATATCCGGATCCTTGTAAGACAAAGTGATGAATCCGAATGCATTAGACTCAAAATGCAACGGGAAGAAGAAAAATGATCTTGGTTCATTGTCTTCCATGTTAATATCTGACAGGATCTCGCTCTTATCGTAACATCTCATAAGATCAATGGAATCAGGCTTATCTTCGCTCTCGCCGCAGCTGATGATATTGATGAGCCTGTCAGTGAAGAACGATCTCTCCTCTGTCCACTTATCGTTGATACAGATATCAAGACCATGGAAAGGCCTTATCTGATAAGTATTGAGGAATATGCAGTTGATAAGCCCGCTGAAGGAATTCTGGAGCATCATATCTTCATTCATATGATTGAAGACACTGTTGACTCGTCCTCTGCTCTCCTCGGTATCCCATGAATTCCTGAGAGGATATTCAGGCTTTAAGCTCTCACAATGACAACCGCAGGAATTACCGATAAAGAGCTCAGCTTCAACGTCAAATTCTTCTATCTCATTTCCTGCTATAAGATCATCCAGACAATCTCCTACATAAAGACCGAACTCAAATATCGGAACCTTTACGGAAGTTATCGGCAGAGGTGAATGCTGTCCGTCTCTGAAGGAATCAAATCCTGCTACTGCTATATCCTCAGGGATCTTGACACCGTGAGAAGTAAAGTACTTACAAGCACCTATCGCCATCCTGTCATTGGAACACACGAGCGCCTGCGGTAGTCCTTGGGAAGACTTCATGAGCCTCTCGGCAATGCTCTCACCTGAAAGATACCAGTAATCACCATAGAATATGCGCTCTTTATCTATCTTCAAGCCGTGATCCTTCATAGCTGAACAATAAGCTTCATATCTCTCGCGTGTATGTACACTGGATGTCTTACCGGAAAGGAATGCGATATCAGTCATCCCATGCTCTTCGATAAGATGAGATACGACCTTGTAAAGATGATGAGAGGCACTGATAAACATCGAGCGGAAATCATCCGAATCCTTGTCGATACATATGACGGGGCCGACATAAGATGCCTTGATCCTTGATGTAATCTCCTCGTTGATACCGGGGGTATGTATGGTGTTGGGAACCAAAATGACAGCATCGAAGAGCGAGAAATTAATAAGATCATATATGGAACTGTCACCCTTTTCTCTTGCAAGGGAGCTCTGTATCTTCTGAAACATGGAAAATACTGAGACATCATATCCGTGAGAAAAGGCAGATCTTAAAAGACCGCGAAGAAATACGGTCTGCCCTGACTCTTCGATCTGAGCCGTTAGTACGGCAATCTTTCTTCTTTTACCCATACATGAACCCTCAACTTAAAGATAGCTGATTTATATGGGTACTTCAATCATTAATTGTTAAATTATCTTGAATATTAACTCTTACGCTTCACTCTGTGATATCGGGGCTTTATAAACAGTTTGGTTATGGAAACTCCGGAGCGCATGCTGATAGCTTCACGAACACAGGAAGCAACGTCAGACGGCAGCAGATATGCTTCTTCGTCATCATCTACCGTAAAGTCTGCATCATTATAAAGATCAGTCTTTGTCATGTCGGGACAGATATCGGTCACCCTTATGCCGTGCTTCCTTGCTTCCTCGAACACAGATGCGGAAAAGCTCGACAGACCCGCCTTAGTGGCTGCATAGCAAGCGGCATAGGTACTTGCCTTCTCGCTAACCACAGACGATATATTGATGATATGACCGCCGCCGGAGCTCTTCATGGTACGAAGTGCATATCCCGTCATTATCATGGGAGCTTCAAGATTTGTCCTTACCATATCCTTGATATCTTCGGGAGCGATATCTTCAGCAAGCCCGTAGAAAGCGGTACCTGCGCAGTTAACCAATATCTTAAGATCCTTTATCTTGGAGAAAGCATCCTTTATCCTGTTCGTGTCATTGATATCAGCTTCTATCTTCGTAAACGGGACATCTTCTTCGAAATGCCTTGCGATTCCGTATACTTCGTAGCCTTCACGGGCGAGCATTAGAGCTATGGCTTTACCTATCCCCGAAGACGCTCCCGTCACTATCGCAGAATATCTTTCCTTCATCTATTACCTCCGGAAGCCTCTTTAAAATAAAGGAACGCATAGAAGATGCGATCTCGTCAGGATACTTGGAATAGCCTTCGGAATTAACGAAAGGATATTCCGTGACTTCCGACATAGGACAGCACCTGCGAAGCTTCTTAATATATTCAGCGGATATTCGAAATGTACCCACGCTTATATCGTAGACCTTATCCCAGCAAACGCCGTAGATAACAGTGTCCATGAATTCATTGTAACACGACTCCCAATCTCTGACGCGTATCAAAGGATCAAAGCACAATCTGACCTTACACCCTGCGTCTGTCGCTTCCTTTACTGCATCCAGTCTTCCTCTGAGACTAGATGTTCCTCTTTCAAACGAAGAAATGACCTTTTGAGGTGATAACGTAAATGAATATATGACATTCCCCAAAGGAACGAAAGTCTTAGGATGCGCCTTGGTACGAAGCTCTATCGTAAGATCGAGATTCACTTTGGCAAGATCGATCCATCTTGACGGGATATCTGCTATCCCCTGTAAGGCATAAAGATCTGTATCGTAAGATACGCTTAAGAACATTGGGCCATCCGATAGCATTCTCTTAACTTTGTCAAAGTAATCCTCAAGATTTACGAAGAGAACTATATCGGCAGTGTTATACATCCCTTTAAGGAAGCAGTAATCGCAGTCAAAGAGACAGTTCATGACTCCGGCGGCATAGAAGAACCTGCTGTTGCCGTGATCCTGACACATATCAGAACCCTTGAAGATAAGATTGCCTTTATTAGCGGCAAGGATCAGTGATCGGCTTTTGCTCTGCGCCCTGTAATCCTGTTTCTTTCTGTTGAATATATCCTTGTAGTGCTTTATATAGATGATCTTTGACGAAGGCAGATTAGATAAGACCTCCTTTGTAAGAGGAAGTTCCTTTACCTGCTCTTCGACATATACATGCGAGAAAGTCGGATTATAAGAGCATTTTCCTGACATCTTCTAAGACCTTCTTGCCTTCTATCCTGTCCCTTATGGGAAGTCTCTCATCGATATAAGAAGCAATATCAACGCCGGAGCTTAACGCATATCTTATAAGCCTGTTAAGATCATTTCGCATATATTCGCTGCAGTGAAGTTCTTCGGAATACTTACAAGCCATGGTATCAGCCGCAAGATAAGGATCACCTTCAAAAGAAGATACGATATCTCCAATAAGAGCAGTGATATCCTGAACAGAAGGCTCAAGAAGAGATCTGCAGTAATCTGCCGTTACTATATCAGGGTCACCGGGATCAGATACTGTCTTAAAGAGCAATATCCTGTCAGGCGAGAGAAAATTAGAAGCCGATATAAAGAAAGCCGCTCCTTCCATATCGTAGACATAAGGACCATAATCATCTTCAAATACGCTGTCTTTCTTATATCTGTCTGAAGTATGAAGTGAGATCTCAACAAATGGCGACTTATAGAGCATATCAGGATAAAGATCCCTTCCTGAATCGATATCACATATCCTGTTGATGATATATGTCCTTCCTACGTCTTCACCTGCACAGGTTCCGATATTAACAGCGATATCAATCTTTCCTTCGTATAGGGATAAGATCCTGGTAACAGCACAAGCAGAATTAACCTTACCCATACCTGTAACGCATAAGATATAAGTATCATCAGAATAAATCTTAAAGCCTGAGATATCCCCTGCACCTTTAAGTCCCAGAGCATCGATATAAGGGTCAGCTTCCCCCTTCATTGCAAAGAAGAGCGCTATCAAGAGCCTTCTCCTTCAACACCGGGAGCTATACTGTCGGGATAGATGAGATAGTATTGGATCGTCGAATAGTCATCCAATGTATCAAGAGTCTCATCGTCAAAATACGAAATATCAGTATGAAGTGTTCCGGAAGGATCGAATATTCCAAGAGAACTCATGGCGCCTATCCTTTGCTGAAGTACCCTGAGGCATGATCTGGATTCGGGGGAATAGATACCCGACAGATCGAGAACAGTCTGTCCGAGGAAGTTGGGACTTGTTATACCCCTGTCGCCCGGTCTTGTATTGATCGTAGTACCGCCTGCCCCGAGATTATAGTTAGCCCAGATAAAATAAGGCGTCTCGTAGATAGGAACGGAATCCTCAATAGTGATACCGCCAAGATCAGTCTGAAGGAGTTCCTCATAGAAGTCAGGAGACAAAGTAGGACAGTGGTCGCCGAAGAATACGACGATCGTAGGCTCATCAGACTGGCGAAGATATTCTATAAGATACTCCAGCGCGTCATCGGACTCACGAAGGAGAGAAAGATAATTATCCGCGTAGTTAAAAGGCTCTCCCGTACTGCTGACAGGATTAGTTACATGGATATCGTAATGCATGTTGTCGTAATGATCGGAGAAATCCGCGTGGTTCTGCATAGTAACGCAGAAAAGGAACAGAGGATCATCACTCTCTTCATAGATATCCGTGATCTTCTCGAATGTAGCCCTGTCAGAGATATATCTTCTTACATATTCACAATTAGGGTCAAAGTCATCCCTTGTTATGAATTCGTCAAAACCCAGCATAGGATACTTATCCTGTCTGTCCCACCAGCTGCCGTCAAAGGAATGCACGGCAACGGTCCAGTATCCGTTATCCCTGTATATCTGAGGAAGTGCTTCTATAGGACTGTTTACATAAAGCGAATAGACAGAAGATCCGGGAAGCAGATAAGACATTGAATAACCCGTAAGAAACTCGAACTCGGTGTTACATGTACCGCCGCCGAATATGCTGACGGCAAGATCCCCGTGCATACATTCTCCCATAAGTGAATCATAGTAAGGCATGACCGGTTCAGTGGTACCAAAATCCCTGATATTGCGAAGATCTGCATACGCTTCACTCATGATACATATGACATTTGGTCTTGTGGAAGGATCATTGACCCTGGAATCAAGATCCATTGAAGCGGCGATACCGGTATAGGTATATATCATCTCCTGAGCACTCGCGGGTGTACTGTTATCTCCTCCCTTAGCCTCGAGATTATTAAGGTGCATAAGGAAAGCCATATATGTACCGTTCTCGTTATAGCTCTGGATCGGAGGATTAACTTCGTAGTACACATGAAGTCTCTTAAGAAGAGCAGTATTAAATACAGCTGAAGCAAATATCAGGAGTACTGCAACAACGGAGAATGCGACCATGGACATTCGCTGGGATGTGAGCCTAATATAGGGTGTATGTGACAAACGGATTATCACTAACACCGTGATACAAAGAAGGATACCTGCGATAAAGTTCGGCGTCACTCTGAAATAATACGTAGATCCCGTCTTAAGACCGATGCCTGCAGCCATAAGATCCCAAGGCATGAAGGAATCTCCCCTCATGACGAGCTTAGTATGGTTGACGAACGCCAATACTATAAAAGGCACTGCTACGATAAATGCTGCAAGAGATCCGTGACCTGTCAGCATATGAACGAGCAAGAGAAGCATCGCCAGGAGAAGAAGAGCCGCCATAACGGTAAAGGTCTTCTTCAGTGAATTAAAATACAAGAAGTTAAGAGGTCTGTCCTTCTCTATGTTCATTATCTCTGCAACAAGATAGACAAATACAGGGAATACTACGATCCTGTACATATTTCTTATAGCGGTGCTCGTCTTAAAACTTTCAAGGAAAGGAATACCCATGACTGCAGCAAAGAACACTATGTGTATCAGTACGCTCAAAAGATTGACGGAACCGTAGTAATAACTGATATTTGGGACCTTGGAAAAGCCTATGGACTTATCCAGCGACAGCGTATCGTTATCGTCCTCCGTTCCCTGCTCTGCATACTGAACGGCTTCACTGAAGGAATTGACCTGATGGGAATCAAGAACCAGCAAAGACGTGGGTGACATCTGAGAGAAATTGATTAGTACGTAGTACCATTCGCCCGGCTCTAAGTCCAGACCGTCAACATCTACCCTTATATATTTACGATCGGAGTTGTAGAGATACTGATCCGTCTCGAAGAGCTTCTTATTCTCATCATTAAGGATAGTGATATGCATCTTATCGGTAGACTTAAGGCGGGAAGCTTCAGGATCCATGAATATCCTGAACGAAGACAGAGAATCAGCCTGAGCCTCAAAGGACATATTATATGTCATGTTCATGGCGATCTTAAGATCCACGGCATCATCCTGCCTGTAATTCCTGTATATCTTGTCAGAATAAAAACTGTCCCTGAACAGGAACACTACGACGCAGATCGTAAGGATAAGCAGGATATGGTATATATAATGTCCGTTCAAGAAACCGTCAGCCTTGAGGATCGGCGCCATGAACTTAGCTACTGTTTTCTTATATCTGTCCATTCTCTCTCCACACTAACTGTAGCAATTATATTAAAAACAAGGCAACAAATGAAGCAAAAAATCGACAGAATAATCCTTTGGCGGATACTGAGATTCGGTTATTTATACAAGCGATAACTTAACGAATTTTAATTAAATGGCCCGAAACCGTAAGATTTCGGACCATTATCATCATTCTGCCACAAGAAGCGTATATGCTTCTATGCGCTTGACCTTGCGCGATTCGAATATTGCCAGAAGGAAGGAGATCAGTATCATTCCTATGGCTATCATCACGACTCCGGGTATCGGGATATCGAATCTTGACTTGACTATACCAAATGCACCCATGATGAGATTCATGAACTTATTAGCGTAGCAATAAGACAATATCGAAGATAATATGACGGATATGACTATCGAAGGCGTGAAGCTCAGTGCCGTCTGCAGTACAAGGTTACCCGATGTAAAACCGATAGCCTTGAATATACCGTAGTCTTTCCTCTTGTTAAGGATAAGTGCCTTAACAAGCAGGAACATAACGAGCAGGATGACCAATACTGATATCACACACATTGAGACGAGCATCGTAGTAGCTACAGACTTAAATGTGGTCAAAGAACCTGCGATGATACCGTAGAAGTTCATCTTGGAGATCATATGCTCTCCGTACTTATCCTCACACTTGGTCAAGATCCTGTCGACCTCTTCTTCAGTCTCTGTTTCAGTATCGAAATAATAGTATGCAGGAGCATTGCTGAGGTCAGTTATCCTGGATGCTGCCCGGGCACTCATATAAGCTTCCTTACCGCCGTTATTGGTAGTCTGTATGAATCCGGTAATAAGGTAATCGAATGTCTCATCACCATAGCTCATGGGAATGGTATCTCCAACCTTGATACCGTGCGCAGAAGCGAACTTACCGCTGACGGCGATCTCGTTATCGTATAAGGGCAGCCTTCCTTCGAAGCAGACATTAACGTTATTTAATGCAGACAGATCATCGATAACATAAGTCATGAGCTTATCTTCATCACCATAATAGAAATAGACCATGATCATGTTCCTTACATTGCTTACACCCTCCTGTTCTTCGAGGAATTCCCTGGCATCTTCCGCCGTCTCATGATCAAATGCTGCAATTCCTCCGCAGTATTCAAAAGTAAGCATATCCACCTTAGGGTGAACACTGAAGTTCTCGTACATGAGAAGTCCCAACGTACACAGGAATACCATGATTCCTACAACTATGAAGGTGATGATATTCTGCTTGATATTGAAGAACATGGTCTTCATGGCAAGTGACATATCAAGGCCCATGGAAGTCTTATCGAGCCTTACGTGATTCTTCCTGAAGCTATGGCTCTCGATACCGCTCCTTAAAGCTACGATAGGTTCTATCTTACTGATCCTTATGAGAACAACGGATACTACTATCGCAGTAAAGAGAACGATAGATGAGAATACTATGAGCGTAGGTACAGGCAGGAACGAGATACTGTAAGGAATACCCATCTGCGCTATGGACATCTGTGCAAAGAACGGAAGGAGCGCATATGAGAGCACGATACCGCCTATAGCACCGATACATGAAAGCATAAGGAACAGAAGTGTTACAGATACCCTTATATCGCTGCTCGTATAACCTATTGCCTTTAATGCACCCAGCATCTTGATATTCTCTCTGATGTAATTTGAGATACTGCTGGTGAGCATAAAGAGTACGACCAGGAGAACTACCCCGGAGAGCACGAGGAAAGATATTACGATGATAAGCGATATGAATGTCCTGTTGCTGATAACAGACTCTACAGGCATCTGCTGAAAGTTTACATACGGAGCAACAGTGACGATATCGTTATTGACTCTTATACCGAAGCGAGATTCTTCAACTCCGTCCTTGAGCTCATAGATTACCAGGATACATTCCGGGGCTCCGTCGACGGATACCATTCCCGAATATGTATCATCATCAAGAACGAATTCGTAGGAACCTGAATTATTGCAGCCAAAGTAAGGTGTAGTAAGAAATCCTCTTACCGTAAGATCATATTTCTTGCCCTGGATCTCAAGAACGAACTGATCTCCTACATCTACCCCGCCGGATGTATAGAACTGATAAGGCAGATAGATATAGTCTGACGTTATGGAAGTATCTTCGGTAACTATCTCGGAATTACCCATCTCCTTGGAAAATGCCCTGTCATCGTATATCTGAGCATTAGCAGTTATGGTACCGTCTGCAAAAGGAACCTGGGTTATATAGTTAAGACATCTGTAGATATAGTATCTGGAAACGTCATCTTCTATAATCTCTTCTATCTTCTCATCGGTAAGACCGTCTATACCCTCGGATATCCTGAAGAATCCGTCTCCGGAGTCAAGACGCTCCGCTTCTTTCCTTGCCATAGGATAAGCATCAAAGAGTACTACCAGCGAAAGGCTGAGGAGCATGGCGGCTATGAGCATCAATGAGACAAGACCTACGGAAGTCCCTTTGTTCTTGCGAAAGTGGGACTTTGTCAGCAGTAACATCTTATTCATACTTACCACCCCATTCCGCCTAAGAAATCACGAAGTGCAGTATGCCTTTCCTTGTCACCGGACACATATCTTCCGAGATCCAATTCACCTGCGATCTCACCATCCTTAAGATAGAGTATCCTGTTACCTCTTCTTGCGCTTACGATATCATGAGTTACCATGATTATGGACTGACCGTCCTTATTGAATCTTGTAAGCGCATCCAATACATCTTTTCCCGTCTTCGAGTTGAGAGCACCCGTAGGCTCATCTGCAAAGACCATATCCGGCTTATTGATGAGCGCCCTTGCGATACCGGCACGCTGTGCCTCACCACCTGATATCTGCGTAGGGAACTTATCCCACAGTTCTTCATCCAGATCGACCGACTTTAAGACTTCACGCGCCTTGGTGATAACTGACTTTCTGTCGTTATCTGCAAGGAATCCTGCCGACAGCACATTGTCCATAACACTCATTGAGTCAACGAGATATGTCTGCTGGAATACAAATCCGCAATGCTTTCTCCTGAACAGTGCAAGCTGATCCGAATTCTTCTTGGTTATATCCTCATCACAGAATCTTATCTCGCCCAAAGTAGGCTTATCCATTCCTGAAAGAGCATAGAGCAGTGTTGACTTACCTGCACCAGAAGGACCCATCAGGATAGTAAAATCACCTTTTCTGATCTCCAGATCGATATTACGGAGAACGTGCTGCTGAACTCCTCCGGTAGAATATGTCTTACAAAGCTTCTTTGTCTCGATTATATTATTCATCTTAAGCTTCCCTCCTTATGGCACTATCTTAGTTTTTCTACCCTTAAGTGCCTTTAACGAACTCTTAAATAGTTCTTAAATCGTTCGTATACAGAGGGTCGCGGCAAAACCGTCTTCTTCGTTCTCTAATATAAGCTTGCCTTCCATATGTTCCATGAAGTAATTGGTGAGATAAAGCCCTAAGCCTGCGCCGTCCTTATCCTTGGAGTTCTTGCCTCTCTCATATTTATTCTTAAGGAGAGGAAGTTCCTCCTCTTCGACTCCGGGTCCGTAATCCTTGATCTTGATACGAATCATATCGTCATCGGTCGTTACGGTGACACTTATATCCGTATCAGCATATTTATAGGAATTCATGAAAATATTATCAATTGCCTGCTGAAGCCTGATCTTATCCGCGAATATCTTACATGAAGGTACCTCGAAGTCCCCGGCTCTCTTAAGGTGATCGGAACTTCTTATCATCCCAATAAGGATCGAACTGTCATATGGAGAAGGCTCTACGGCGATCTGTGTTATATCGTTGACACTGGAATTAAAGAGATTATCCACGAGAAGCGTTATCTGGTCGCTCTTAACGTTAATAAGGTTAAAGTAGTCCTTGATCTTCTCTTCCTTCGCAAGTTCGTACCCTATCTCAGATGTGGACTTGATGGAAGCTATGGGAGTCTTTATGTCATGAGACAGCTTTGCTACCATCTCTTTCTTATCGTCATTTGCTTTCTTCTCTGCATTTCGAGCTTTCTTGAGCTCAGTCCTCATTATATCGAAGGCCTCCGTAAAGCTTCCGAAGAGGTGCTTCTTATCCATATACAAAGGAACATCCAGGTCACCTTCGGCAACCCTGGAAGCAAATACGTTCATGCTCATGAAAGGCTTTGTTATGTTCTTATGAAGGTATGAGAAATAAGACAGGAGCACGATGAGCTGAACGGCAGTCACGGATATGATAGTAACAGTCATATTCTTCTTACAGGAGGTAATCAACTCCTTAGTATCGTTATGGACTATCATCTTGCCTGTATCACCGCCAAGATCCACATCCAGGATAGTATCCGAATTCTTAACAGCTTCGTTGATCGACTCCGACAAGCCGCTTCTTGTGGAGAATATAAGATCGCCGTCAGAAGATAATATGCTGTAATCTACGGATGATACATAAGAGGAACTGTCACCATAGTTCATCTCGACACTCTTGAGGCACTCGTTGATCTTAACGGGATCATTATGGTCTATGTTCATCTGACCCAGGAAATAGATGCACAATACGGCTTCAAGGATAAAAGTAACTATAAGAGCGACAATATATCTTGTACTCTTCATCTTCCCTGCTCCGGAATGAACTTATACCCTTCCTTCCACACGGTAACGATATAGGACGGTTCCTGCGGATCCTTCTCGATAGCTTCCCTGAGCTTTCTTATATGTACGTTCAATGTACCGTCTGAAGTAAACTTATCTTTCCAGACGTTATCGAAGAGTTCCTTCTTGGTGATAAGACGTCCGGGATTGTCCGTAAGATACGAAAGGAGCGTGAACTCCAGGCTCGTGAGCTTCTTGATATTGCCCTCGACTGTAAGCGTCTTATTAACCTTGTCGATGCTTATACGTGAGTCTTCGTAGACATCAGATGCAGAAGGATTACTTTTGCCGAACCTTTTGAGGAATATCTTGACCTTGGCAAGGATAACACCCATGGAGTAAGGCTTCTCGATATAATCGTCTCCGCCGATATTAAGAGCTATGAGCTTATCGTCATCGGTATTCCTGGCAGATATAAAGAGGATCGGTATGTCGATCTCCTCCCTGATCTTCTTACAGAGCTCAAATCCGCTTCCGTCCCCGAGATTGATATCAAGGAGTATAAGGGAAACTTCATTCTCCTTAAGGAAATCAAGAGCTTCATCCCTGCCATATACGGAATACGATTTAACATCAAAGAGATCAAAATAATCGCGGGTATTGTCCGCGAGTTCCTTCTCATCATCGATTATAAGGCAATCATATCTCATGCTTTGATTATAGCATAATAAGAGACTTCAATATGCTCTCAGTACTTACCGTACGAATTACTCCTTACCTTGAAGCAAAGATCTGCTGAGGTCTTATATGTAAGGACCGCAAATGCGATGAGCAAAGGAAAGAGGAATGCCGTAAATACAGCATAGCTCAAAGGTATGTCAAACTCACCTACGGTCTCGACGAATCTGTTGATGACCCTTATAAGGTAACCCGAATGGATATATGATGCGATGACCGTACATGAAAAGATCGTGGTTATATGGCATACGAAGTATCTTCTTATCTCTTCATCAGGGAAACCCATTAGTGTCAGCGACTTGAGCATCGAAGATCTCCGGCCTATCGTGATCATCTCCTTGAAGGACAATACTGCCATGGAACATATGATGAATATGGATGATGTATAAAGGCAGACATACATAGTATCTATGGTAAGCCTTCTGTAATCTTCCTTTATCATGGAAGACGTCTCTACTTGATAACCATGAGCAATAAGACTGTCCATAGCAACAGAAGAGAATTCTTCGCCTCTTGATGCGGATATATTATCTCCTATAAGGATGCTTCTCTTCGGATTACATGCGGCAACCACCTTGTCGGGAACGATGATAAGACCTGAATTAGCCTTCGAAAGGCTGAGGTAGACAGTCGCATCTACGCATGACGATGATATGCTATTAAGCTTATATCCGTTTATGAGCATCTGATCATTAGAGGATAGTACATCGTCATATGCATTCTTAAAGGAAGAAAGATCAGATGTCAAAAGGAACTCGTCTTCTCCAAGTACAACAGGGTCATTATCGTATACAGCCGCTATCCTGTTATAGTCTGATACGGACATGATATCTATGCATTTATCAGGATCAAGATAATAGTACTGACTCATGAGAAATGAACGGTCATGGAACATACTGTTATACGTTATATCCGGATCGGCATAGATATACGCCTGCTCGCATGATGAGAGATAATCAGAAGTATCTATACCGAGATCCTCCAGATAAGAAGATACATCCCCGGGGCCCTCGATCATGATATCGCAGGGCACGTCTTCTATGGAAAGCTTCCTCAAGTTATTTATGATACCGAATGAACCTGCCACAAGCACAAAGGACATAAGGATTATAACGCTTACGACAGTCATGATATATGTCAGCTCATTACCGTTATCCGTGATAAACCTTACTTCAAAGACATATTTATATCCTTTCTCCGAAGACGCGAAAGCGCTAAGGAACAAGAAAGCTGATCTTATCATTAAAAGTATCGATATAACGGAGAAGACAAATGTCAACAGAAGTATAAATACTGATAAAGTATCCAAGCGATCTACAAGGAGCCTTCTGTTGATAAAGACAAGGATCAATGAGATCACGAGATATATAGTAGGACGTGCATATCCAATCTGCGTTATCCTCTTGCTTCTTACATAGTCTTCACGAAGCAAAAGATGCATCTTGATCCTGCCCACAAAGAGCGTATTGAAGAGACAAAGAAAGAGGATAACGATACCGTAGATCTTGATGATACCTAAGAATGCTGATATTGATATCCTGAATGCATATCCTTCCACGGTACCGTAAAGGTAATAACGCAGGAAAAGATTGACCAGCTGAGATACAAATATACCTCCCGTCAGTCCGAGTACAAGTGACAAAAGGATGACTACTATAGTCTCAAGGCACAATACAAGAGCTATATCCCTGAAGCTCATGCCAAGGAGCGCCAGGTTCATGAACTCCGGTCTTCTCTGCCTGATCATGAAATGATTGGCATAAAGAAGAAGAAATGAAAATATCAGTGAGACAAATATATTGATATTACCGACATTAAATCTTATCCCGGAGATCGTAACACCTACCGCGTTGAATACATAGAAGATAAGCGCGAATATCATAAGCGTATAGAAATATACTCTGTAATCGCTGATGGATCTCTTGATATTACGGATTATAATCTCAATCGGCACTTATGTTCCTTCTTCCCGACAAGGAATATATACTGACGATCTCGTCGAAGAATTCCTTTCTGGTCTTATCTCCCCTGTTGAGCTCATGGAAGATCATACCGTCCTTCATAAACAAGACTCTGTTGCCATAGGACGCGGCAAATACATCATGTGTGACCATCAGGACCGTAACTCCGTTCCTGGAATTAAGATGGAAGAGCTTGGACAGAAGCATCGAAGAAGACTCGGAATCCAGAGCACCCGTGGGCTCATCTGCAAGAAGGATCGAAGGCGATGTGACAAGAGCCCTTACGGTAGCGGCTCTCTGTCTTTGTCCGTTACTTAACTGATCCGGGAACCTCTCAAGAAGATCTTTGATATCGAGCTCCTCTGCGAGCTTTAGGATAGTAGGATCATCCTTACGTACCCTGATACCTTTTATAGACATGGCAAGAGAGATATTCTCGTACACGGTAAGATTATTCAGGAGGTTATAATCCTGAAGTACTATGCCGAGCTTATCTCTTCTTATAGTATTCTTTGATTTACGTGAAACTTTTGTAAGATCGTCACCGTCAAGATAGACCTTACCTGAAGTAACGTCATCTATTGAAGAGATACAGTTAAGGACTGTAGTCTTACCACAACCGGAAGGTCCCATGATAACGACAAAATCGCCTTCATTGACGGTAAAGGATATACCGTCAACGGCTTTGGTAAGAGAAGATCCTCTTCCGTAATATTTCTCTACATTATCAAGTCTCAGTATCTCTTTCACAGATCGCCAATCCGGTCTTGGTACCCAGACATCCTGCAAGGTTATATACAGCTAAGATACCGCAAAGTACCATGACGATGATCCCTGCCCCATTCCACATTCCGGTGGACTTAAATTGGAAGACTGTTCCTAAGGCAGCTACTATAACCCCTGCTGTTGCTAATACAAGACCATTTAAACTCTTATTCATTTTCCATACCCTTTCCCTCTGTTGTTGACAAATATGTAAACCTGTAACGTACGTTAACTTACCACTAAAGAAAAAGGGCTGTCCTCACTTGAATATAACTTAACGTGACGTTTTTGTCACCATGGGAAACTTCATACAAAAAGTAAAGATCTTCCTTGCCAGTCATCACGGCAAAGGAAGACCTAAACTTTGATCCATCCCCCATTCCAGAAGGGTAAGTCGGGTTCATACACAAACGAACTCATTAACGTACGTTAACTATACCTCTATTCCGGGAACCGGTCGTGAATCTAATATTACAAATGGTGACAATGCCGTCACTTAACTGCAGTCTCAAGATAATCGTTGATACCTATAGTTATGGTTACTTCGGTCCACTGACCCTGCACTGAATCTATACGGACTTCGTGTCCTAGCCTTTCGCAGAGTGTCTTAACTATATAAAGTCCCATTCCGGTAGACTCACTGTAATGTCTGCCGTTCTCGCCTGTAAAGCTCTTCTCGAACACCATATCAAGATCAGCTGCGGGAATACCGATACCGTTATCACGGACCTTTATCTCTACAAGGTTCTCGGAAGGTCTTCCTACCTTAAGATCTATAACGGCATCTTCGGCTCGCTTATACTTAAGGCTGTTGGATATTAGCTGACCTATTATAAATACCATCCACTTATCGTCAGTTATAACGTTGACATCAGTATCGATCGGCAACACATTCAATGACACTTCCTTATCGCTGACGTTCTCGCGGTTCATGACAGCAACTTCCTTGATAAGGGAATTAACGGAGACTGCGGACAGGTGGTAATCCTTGGAGGATACCTCGAGTCTTGAATAGTACATGATCTGTTCCAGATAACCCTGTGTCACATGTATGAGCGACAGGAGCTTACGGTAATCAGCTATACGCACGGCGGATTCCTCGTCCCCGCTGCTCAGTTCCTTCCGGATAAGATTAGTCAGCTTCAGGTTCATGGCCGATAAAGGAAGCTTGACCTCGTGGATCCAGAGTTCGATATAGTCCCTGAACTCAGAAGATTCCTTCTTGATATTCTTTACTTCCTCAGCCATGGAGGTATTGATATGAAGCAATAGTTCATAAAGGAACTTACCTTCCGAATACTCAGGCTCATTGATGGTCTCAAGTACGAGATAAGCCTTATCTATGCTGTGAGCATTTTCATAGAGAGCCTCAAGGAATCTCTTCTTGCTCCTTATCTCCATGAATATGTCGAATCCGAATGTAATAAGGATGAGAAATACCGTTATTACTATTGCATGTATATCTACGCTAAAGCACCACAGGACCGCACTTACCATAACGCAAAGGAGCAATATAGCGGTCAGCCCGCAGAGCCTGTCTTTGAAGTAGATACCGATCTTCATATTACCTCAGAACGTATCCCAGGCCTTTCCTTGTCTCGATAGCATCAGTAACACCCGCGGACTCGAGCTTAGCCCTGAGCCTGCTTACATTAACGGTAAGGGTATTGTCATTGATGAACTCACTGTTGTTCCACAGATGATCCATCAGCTCGTCTCGGCTTACTATCGTTCCTCTCTTACCTATGAGGTGACAGAGGATAAGATTCTCATTCTTTGTAAGAACGATCTCTTTTCCTGAAGGATCGGTCATGGTATTGCGAACGGGATTTATCTTAAGACCCATATACTCGATCGAATCCTCAGAGACCGAAGTCCTCTTGAATATATTATTGATACGAAGGAGCAGCAAAGTGGGATTATAGGGCTTTGTCACATAATCATCAGCACCGTATCCGAAGGAGAAGATCTCATCGGCTTCTCTCTGGCTGCCTGTGACCATGATAACGGGAACTTCACTCTTCTTGCGGATGTCCCTAAGGATCTCCTTGCCGTCAACGCCGGGAAGATCGATATCAAGAAGGACAAGATCAGGAGAGTTCTTGGCGACATCTTCAACAACACGGTCGAACTTATCAGTGTACTGAGCTTCATATCCAGAGCAAGACAAAAGAACAGAGAGTTCTTCCCTGTTATCCCTATCGTCTTCTATAATGAGGATCTTCTTCATTCTCTAAGAACACACTCCCGTTACTACTCTAGATATTTTACCACAAAGCAAGCGTAGTATGTCAAAAGAGCAAACGTGATTATCAGGTAAAACAGAGTACCGTCTGTCTTGTATAAACGGTATTATTATCCTTATCCATGATCCTTACTGTGCAGTTGACATATGCGGGAAGCCCGTCAGTACCGTTTACTACGGAACCGAACTCGACTGCAACAAGGAAATCTCCGTAAGCGCCGCTTATAAGAGGGTTAGTAAAGTCATAAGGCATCCAGGTAGAAGGATCAGACTCTGACGACGTTGCACCAAGGTTAAGATAACCGTAATGGATATGTCCGTAGTGAGCCGAATCACTTCTCGGAGGATCGGATACGAAGGTCATCCTGTATACGGAACGGCTCGTAGTCGAATTCATAACGGGGGAAGGATCATTGGCAAGCACTGTATCCTTATGAGTCTGCGAAAGATTATAGTTAGAGGATATCGTAGCAAAATACGAAGCGGTTTTCCTTACTATAAGCGTATTGCCGTAAGCTACATTACACTCATCGACGATAGTACCGGAAGCGCCTGATGTCACTACTCTTATGTCAGTCGGAGATGTTATGTATGCACCTGAGCACTCTGCTCTTAAGGAATTAACTACCGTATCTGCAAGAAGCTGAGCGCGGCTTGAGTTATCAACTTCAGTATATATCCTTTCGACGGGAAGTATAAGAACAACACAAGAAGCAAGAAATATCGACGTCAAAGCCATGGCGACGATCATCTCCACTAATGTCATGCCCTTCTTGGAGCGCTTATTGTACTTCATCTTTCTCATATTAAGGATCCGCCTGATAGATAACATATGTATATCCGTCTACCGTATATGTATATGGAACGATACCTGTTACTTCGTCTCCGCTGTTTGAAAGTTCTATCTCCTGCCCTTCTACACCGAGAGGCTCTCCTGCAGCTATCCTGCTTTGTACCGTAGCCATGGCCGCATCTGCTCCGTCACGGCTCTTATCCGCATTGACCGAATTTCTCGTAGCCATCTGAAGACCTTCCGCAAAGATAAGAAGCATAATGGAAAGCACGGTAAATGCAACGAGGACTTCTACTATGGACTCGCCGGAGTTATCTTTTAATATGGAAGCTGTTTTACTTATCTTCTTCATATCAATAGACCCTCGTATAAGATGTTCCCGAGCCCCTGTAAGTCGCCTTATAGATATAAGTTGCCTTACCGTTACCTGCAGTGGCAGTTACTGTCACTTCATAATTGCCGTCGGCATTTTGCTTGACCTGAGCAGTTACAGACGAAGCAGGAAGTGTTGAATCATTTATAAAAACCTGTCCGTTATAAGAAGCGATATTGATCTTGCCTTCATCTACGAGATCGTCTATGGAATCACCCATGGAAGTAGCTAAAACATAAGCCTGATCCTGATATTTCTGAAGATCGGCTGAAGCCCACAATGAACTTGTAGTAACGTGAAGTATAACAACACAAGTTATGATCAGGATGGCAATAATAGACACAAGGATAAGACTGGTACCTTCATTACCTCGAAGTATACCTGCAGTCCTCTTGATAACAGATGTCTTGCTAAATCTCTTCATATAAGACCCTTTATCCTGTGTGCAGAACATAAACTTACAATATAATTTTAGCTTTTATGGATAACTACTTCAACAATCGTAAGATAACGTTCTGTTAACAAATAAATAAGAAAGGAGCAGTGTTTATCTGTTTCTCCTGGCCTTATGTGTCTTCTTCTCCTCATACATCATGGAATCCGCGATCTTCTGATACTCCTCTGATACTTCCGTTATCAATGAAGTATTGTTCTCAGGGATCCTAATGCAATAACCTGTGCTTACCTTGACTTCATAAGGCTTCTTATCACGCGCTATCCTCTTATCGATATGTTCTCTCATACGCTCTATAAATTCTCGTGCCATATCTTCCGTATAATCCTTGGCTATTACCATGAACTCGTCTCCGCCGGTACGAAGGCATATCTCACCGTGCTTGGATGCGACCCGCATACCTTCTGCTATTGCACAGAGGCTGTAATCACCTTCAGCGTGACCGTAATTATCGTTTACAAACTTAAGATCATCCATATCGATGATAAGCACTGCCAGAGAAAGCCCCTCTGCCATACACTGACGGCAGTATTCTTCGAAGAACATGTTATATCCGTGTCTGTTATAAAGATCCGTTAGAGTATCCCTGTTATAAAGATTCTCCATACGCTTCAATGCAGCACTGAGCTCCTGTCTCGTGCGCCAGTTATCCAACATACAACCAAGGTTAACTATCCATGCCTGCATAGTGAGCTTGTTATATGACTTATCCTTGGGCGATACGATAAGATATCCCATATAATACTGCAGATGGTGTATAGAGAAGATATAGTAAGGCTTATCGTCTTCGAGCATAGCCTTAGGCATAAGGTCTTTCTTCATAAACTTCTGAGGACTTACGGGAACACCGTTTATAAAACCGGCGACAACCGTCATCTCCTCATCGGCCTTACTGAAACCTTCCGTTATTACTCTTTTCTGATCCCAGTCCTCGGGAAGGCACAGGAGCATATCTTCAAACCCCGTATCAATAGCTGCGTTCTCCGATATCTCACGGAAGCATTCATCGATCGTAGCGGCGTCTGATACTCCGATAGTAAGATTGGTAATGGACTGCGCAAGATAAGAAGCTCCGTCTATCTGCGACTGAAATGCACGCCTTATATCTTCGAAAGCGGTTGATGTTATAGCTTCGCAGCCGCATGACTGCTTACACATGAGCCTTCCTCTGATCCTGATATTATCAGTAATCTTCTCACCTTCGCACATGCGCTTGATGACATATACGCTGTCATAGCCCGAAGCATAGAAAGGCTGCTCTGAAGTAGTCAGAGCAGGAACATTCTGATAAGCTTCATCAACACCGTCATATCCCGTAATGATAATATCTTCCGGTACTCTTATACCTCTTCTGCTGCAGGCTGCGATAAGACCTATGGCAGAATAATCATTGGCACATATTATCGCATCAGGATATTCTTTACCTCTTTTCCGGCAATCCTCCAGGAAATAGTCAAGTGCCGCCTCACCGCAGTCCTTCCATAAGGTACCGTAATACACTTTAGACGGATCGAATTCAATATCGTACTTTATAAGTGTGCTCTTATAAGCTTCTACTCTCTCCTGAGTATAATACTTATCCTCAATGCCTGCGAGATGATAAATATCCCTGCATCCGTGAACCGTTATGATATGCTCTACTATATCGCTGAATGATCTTGTCTCGTCATTAAGGATATTGATAAGACCTTCTACCTTACTTCCGACATTGATCACGGGGATCTTCAGCCCCGACAGTCTCTTCATTAGATGGTCATGGGTATATCCGCCGGAAGACTGATCAACCTTGATCACACCGTCAAAATCATCAAGGTCAGGAAGCTCGATGGCGACAATATCACCTTCGTTGTACCTTTGAAACTTCTGATATGTCTTACTGCTGTAGGAATCACTGAAGCTCGTGAAGCATATGAGCTTTATCCCGAGCTCTTCAGCTGCCTTGGTAACGCCGTTCATCATCGTTTGAACCATAGGCTCATATATATTCGAAGTAAAGACAGCTATCTTCAAACGTTTTTCCATACACACCCTCCGGATGTACAAGCCACAACTCCTAACTGTCTTGATTATAACATTGACGATATGGGCACATAGGTTAACAATATCTGAATAATCTATTACGACAAAGAAAAACTCGCCGATCAACTATCGACGAGTCATAGGATAATTCAAGCTGACTTTTTCTCTGCCAGTTCCCGCACACGTTCAAGAGGAAGATCTGTGTAAGCTGCTATCTTCTCGAGGGGAAGTTCTCCGTCTGCTATCATACGAAGAGCATCTTCCTCACGTCCCCTGATCAAGCCTCTTTCTTCTATAACATCTGCCCAGTTACACATCGTATCGATATCCTCCTCCAATTTCTTATCTATTTCTATGTTATGTCTCGTCCTAAGGTAATCCTTTACCTCTTCGGGACTACTATCCTTACCAAGAGCATGGGTGATTAGATCAGCCATCTCAATCATATTATAATCTCCGTTCGAACCTTCTTCAAACTCTCCTATATGGTATACGACAACAGCCAGCTTATCGTAATCCTCTTTCTCAAGGCACTCGTGCTTACTGATCTGACGCTCATTCATATCGTATATATTCAGGCTTCCTGCCTGCTTTGAACTTGGAGACATGCATATCCAGATAGAATAGACTTTCTCGATCTTCTCATAGTGTGAATGTGAGAAGACTGTGTATTCGGAAGTAACCATATTACATGCATAGTAGATGCCTCTTGTGGCAGGCTTATACGAAAGACTCTTAGTATTCTTCTGAGCTTCAAGATTAATAAGTATCTTAGAGTGTTTCTTTGTTCTCATCGGAAGGAGAGCATCGAACCTGATATCGTAAGTAACTGCACCCTGTTCCACTCCACTTCCGTAACTTGCAAGTTCGTCCTGCGCTTCACTGTTATCGATGCTATTTCTGACATCGCCCTGAATATACTTATCCCTGATATCTTCATTACTTGAATCCTTATACTCAGGTACCAGGGCTTTAAGGATCACCGCCAGTATAGCTTTATTTGACAGTATCCTCTTAACAAATTTTTGTATCTGTATTTATTCTTATCCAATCTTTAACCTCCTGCCGGTTTAGAACTTATGTTCATATACTAGCAGGTTTAAGTCCGGATTTGTTCGACAAAAATACTGAATTTTCGACAAAATACGACAACGAGCAGCTCCAACCGGAACTGCCCGTCTGCTCAATATATGTAAAATGGATATCAGGCCCTGTAAGTACTCTTAGGTCCGAAGTACGAACGAAGAAGCTTCTGATCTTCCTGTACTATTACTATCTTCTGAAGAACGAAGTTAGGATCTACGGCATAAAGATTAATCTCATTAACTCCTTCTTCCAGGGAAAGAACTACATCAGTCCTTCTTGTATTATTAAGAACGCCCAAAGACCAGGGGATATTGCCGTCACCTACCGCAAAGTCAGACGGAACCATGTTGATCTTCTTCATGGAAGAAGAATTAGCCGATATGCCGAAGAAGATCTTGTTATCCCTTGAGTACGGATTGCTGGGATTGGTAAATAGACGGATCTCGTACTTGCCCTTCCTGGGAACACTGACCTTATAGGTAATCTTAGGAGCATCTTTGCCGAACTTGATATCCTGAGGATAAGCCTTTACAACGGACATTCCCCTGCTGTAATCGGAGATGACCTTGAAGCCGCCCTTAGCTGAATCAGTCTTAGAAGAGTATGCTTCAGCAGGAATGGATATATAGTTCATATGATCGCTACCTGATGCAAGAGATCTGTCAAAGATATTAGCGTCTATAACTTTCTGGGAATCATCAACTGTTTTGCCGCACCAATAGAAAGTATCTGAAGCCTTCTTACCTGCTCCGACAGAAGCAGGTGTATTAACCGGTATCTTAACTACGGCAGCACCGTCAGCACTATGTATACAGATCTCGGGAGTATTAGAAGAAGCCTTGTACTTCTTACGGTCGATCTTTACTTTCAGTATCTTCATTGCATAAGGCTTTACGGTACCGGACATCTCTGAAACGGTAATGAACTTATTGGGATTTTCAACAGTAAAGGAAGCCTTGGGTGAACCAGCTGTAGTAAGTATAAGAGAACCTTCATCGCAGGAAGGATCAAGGAAAGAATCAAGAACCAGAACACGAGCTGTCCAGAACTTACCTTCGGTTGCCTGATTAGAACCCTTAACCTGAACAAGGAGCCTCTCTTTATTGCCGGGCTCGAAAGTATGTATAACGGGATACTTACATCCCTCCTCACACCATGCATTGAAGCCGATATGTTCACTAAGGCCCATACCGTACCACTTACCGCCCTTGATCTTATGTAGTTCATCTACTATCTCACGGTCATATGCGATACACTCATTGATCTTCTTACCCAAAGTCATGGCATATGTACTTCCGATCTTAGCAAAACCGTGGTTAAGAGATGTCAGAAGCCACATCTTCTGTACATTGAGATTCGCAGTAAGAGGAAGGTAAATAAGCTCGTAAAAAGCAAAACGAGTATTACCCTTCAGCTTAGAATACAGCTTGGAAGCAGAAGTCATAAGCGACTCTACAGACGCTAACTGATCGAAGCACTCATCGTAAGCAAAAGGCGCATATACAAGATCGTTCAGAGCTTCTGTCCTTCTGGCGGAAGTAATTCGTGTATATCCGAGAAGAAGTTCTTCGCACTTCTTAAGTTCCGACGAATTCATCTTGCCCTTGAAGTTACGCTTAACAAGCAAGGATGTATATTCACGGGCACTATCAGGATTAGATGTTCCCCACTTATCGAAGTCATAAGCAAGATCAAGGAAATATGCCAGAGGATATTCATTAGAGAATACATCACCTACATTTACGATCCACAGATCGCGGATACCAAAGTCATAAGCAGTCGTCATCTGCTCCCATACCTTAGGAAGATGCGATGTATTGAACCATTCAAATGACCTGGGAAGTCCGTGGTAATCAAAATGGTAATACATACCGTATCCGCCCTTATGAGATCTCATGGCAGGCGTAGGAACAGTACGAAGATTACCGTGGTTATCGTCGCATAACATCAATGTTACACCGTCAAGCTCAGGATCTCCCATAAGTCCTTTTGTCTTCGAATCGCCATAGAAATACGGTTCTACTTCCTTATACAAAGCAAGCATACGGGGAACTTCATCAAGGTTAGAATTAACATTCTTCTTTATAAGGGAATTCTGCGTCTTTAATACCTTACGAAGAAGATCTATATTATCCTTCAAAGTCGCTTCCTTGCCCATTATCGCAGTATCGGCTTCGCCTCTCATACCGACTGTAATAACATTCTCGAACTTACCGCTTCTTTTAAGTCCGTCGTCCCAGAAACGGGTGATACCCTCTTCATTTGTAAGAAAATTCCATGCATCACCGTACTTGGACTTAGGGCCTCTTAAGTACTTATACTCTTCGCCCTGACGAAGACAGGGTTCATGGTGGCTCATGCCCATAACTACGCCAAGTTCATCCGCAAGGATACAATTCTCCAACCCGGGACCGTCATTAGGGAATATAGCTGACCACATTGCAGGCCAGAGATAATTGCCCTTCAAACGCAAAAGAAGTTCAAATACATGCTCATATACTTTTGCATTAAAGCCTCCGTAATTACGATTACAGAAATTACCGAATGCAGGCCATTCATCGTTAATGAAGAATCCTCTGAAACGAACAGAAGGTTCCTTGGATACAAAATGATACGAAGAAGAAAAACTATACTCCTTCATGGGAACAGGCTTAACATCAAGCCAGTCAATAAAGGGTGATACACCAAGAAGCTCAGATATCTTAAAAAGTCCGTAGATCGCACCCCTCTTATCGCTGCCCGTGATCCTTAAGGAAGAACCGTCTACAACGATCGAATATACTTCTCGCGCAGACGAGAAAGAAGTATCCACTTTAACTACGATAGGACATTCAATCTTTCCCTTAGTAACGACCTTAGGCTCAGCTCCGAATACCGCCTTGATATCGGAAGCTACCCTGCCTGCAATCTTACGGACACCGGAAGGCTGATCCTTATCTACGACTATAGCAATCTTACCGCTCTTTATAAGCTCAGTGGAAATAATGTACGACATAGTAAAACTCCTTTTGAGTCATATCTTGTATACAAGTATACCACAAGCGCACATCAACAAACAAATACTATGGAAAAATGTTCAAATTTCTATCTCAGCGTTGATCACATCAATAACATTACTGAGAAGATCAGAAGGTAATCGTTCAACGACACGATAGCCTCTGGCTTCAATATCAAGTGATCTTATATGTTCACATAGCACTGATCCTTGCGTCTTAGTCCTGTCATCAAGAATGACATGAAGAGGAAAACCATTGACCGTACTTGTGATAGGACAAGCGAGAACTATATTGCATCTGCTATTAAACGTATCATTGCTAACAACCAAAGCCAGACGCTTACCTGCTTGTTCATGACCGGATCTTGGATCAAGATTGATTATTATAATATCTCCTTGATTTACCATAACTCTCCTCCTATGGGTTCGCCCCAGGAAAGTTCTGTCGGTACATAATCACCTTTGTAGTTTTCAAACAGCAGATCTATCTTCTTAGCTTTTATCTTACGGATAGTTATTACATCATCTGCAACATATATATCGACCTTATCGCCGCAATTAATATCAGCGGTTGCCAAGATTTCTTTTGAAAGTCTTATTCCTTGGCTGTTTCCCCATTTTTGTACAGTAGTTGTCATATACATCACCTCCAGCAATGGATATACATTGTATATACATACTACTACAGCGATATAGCTATTTCAATATCAACAACTTAGCACCCTTTTGAACACATCGTAATTCTCGCTGCTGCCGTTAGGCGGACAAAATACAGCGAACTCCACATGAGTAAATACCGAAGGGAATTCCGCGAGAGCCACCTTATACGCACGTGCTACAACCTCGGGGTTATTCCGAAATGCTCCGCATCCGAAAGCACCCAGCACCAACACATCTGCTCCTTCATAAGCAGCGCAAGTAAGAACATGCATGGCACGACGAACGTGATAACCGAATTGTTCAGCAGGACTCATAGAAGTGCCGCCGGATACCAGATCAAACATAGGATTAGGATTTTCTCTGAGATCGGGAGCTGCCACAGTAATAACATCTACATCGATCCAATTCTCACGAGGAAGCCTCTCAGGAAGATCCGTATCACTCTTACAAACTATAACTCCATGCGTATATATAAGTGAATCCGAAGCACGAGGTGTAGCAAGATCATTATGGTATTTGTAGAAAGTATCACGCAAAGTCTTGCGATATATAAGAGGATACAAGGTAGAAGTCCTGCAAAGGCATTCCTCCTGTGCACTGCTTCCCTTCTTTACTCCCCCGCCGGCATGAAATGCATTAGCAAAATTCATTACCGCTATACGAGCTGAAGGATATTCTGAGTGTAATCTGACAGCTGCCTCATAACTCCTAGAAGGACTGACACTAACCTTCTGAGAAGGATTGATAGCACGTGAAAAAGAAGGATACTCATGCTCATAGTAGACATGTGTATTCTTCTTCGCTTCGATAACGGAATCAGATAATTCCTGATCTGAATGGATCCAGTCCAAAGTATCTTCAAATACCTCTATCCTCTGCTGATGATTAGACAAGTGATCACCTCCCAAAACAACATAGATATATTCTAACAAAGAACAACCGGAGATTTCTCTCCGGTTGCTCTATAATTGGTTAATTAACTAGTAGATTTAAACTACTATTAGGACCACTTTGTACCGTCCCAAGTATAAGTATTTCCACCATTAAGCTGAACTGTTATTCCTGTGATCTCGTAGTCTGTACCAACACTTGTGCCACTTACAGTAGCCTGGACACCAGCGAGCTGAGAAATTCTTGTTGAGTTAGCATCAACATAATCCTTAGCTTCTGCAACTGTAGGAGTTGAGTCGCCACCATAGTACTCAGCTACTACTGCCTGTGCTGCTGTGAGAACCTCGGATGCTGCGTTGTAGTCCTTCTTCTTTCTAGCCTCATCGATGTAACCTGTAAGTGCGGGAACGAGCATTGCTGCCATAACTGCAAGGATAACAAGTACAACGATAAGCTCTACCAATGTGAAACCCTTCTTCGAATACTTTCTTGTCTTCTTCATAATGTGCACCACCTTCCACAAGTTTTAGATTGAGTTTTAATCGAGTTTTTTAGGTCCGATCAACTTATAATTGGACTTTACACGATGTAACGGTCGTTTTCAACACATTTGCGCCACAATTGACAGTCTATTAAAAAGCTGTTCATAATATAACGAAAATATTGCTAAACCATAAACGAGAAAGGGCGCCAGTCTTATCTTTGAGGTCTTATTGGCTTTCTTTAAAATAATAAGAATAATGGCATATATCCCTGCCGTACATATGCCTAATACAGCACCTCCCAGGGTCGCTCTCCACGCCATATAAAGACCTGCTGCTGCCATGAGTTTTATATCTCCCCCACCGAATGCACCCTTAATAAGTATCGCGGTAATAAGCATAGGTACTGATACTACGATCGCACCAATTAAATGCTGAAACCAAACTTCCGGCGTGTGCATTTCGGTAAGAAGTACCTTAAAGGGTGACAGCAGTGCTATCAGGAGCACAATGGCGTCCGGAACGATACCGTCTTTTATATCAGATGAAGCGCATGCAACAAGAAGTATAAGAAAGATACTTGTGACAACACCGTGAAGATTTAAGCCCTTTACAAAAAGGCCGCAGAAAAGAGCAACCGCCGCAAAGATATAGAATACCGGCGACGGAATGCTCTTTAAGTCTCTTATGAGTTTCCTTGATTTTAAATCAGTCATCGTAATATGCGATACGCTCAAGTTCTTCCATGGTAGTTATACCCTTCTCAACAAGTTTAATAGCCTGCTGCTTAAGAGTCTTCATGTTCTGGTTCTGGATAGCATACTGCTTCATCTCCTCGGCTTCCGCATTCTGGGCAATGAGCTTTCGCATATGCTTATCTACTACAAGAACTTCGTGGATGGCAGTTCTTCCTAAGTATCCTGAACCGTGGCACTGACCGCAGCCTACTGCCTTCTTGGCACCCGGTATATCGTGACCTACGAATTCTATCTGACGCTCAGTAAGAGGTTCAACCTTAGAACAATACGGACATACCTTACGCATAAGACGCTGTGCTACAACGCCTACAAGAGCTGATGAGAGCATATAAGGCTCGGCTCCGATATCGATAAGACGAACGACTGTAGATGCGGCGTCGTTGGTATGCAATGTGGAAAGAACCAAGTGTCCTGTAACAGCTGCTCTAATAGAGATAGAAGCTGTCTCGGCATCTCTTGTCTCACCTACCATTATGACGTCAGGATCCTGACGCATGAGAGCACGAAGTCCTACTTCGAACGTAAGTCCGGCCGTAGGATGTACCTGTACCTGATTGAGCCTCGGAAGATTCTTCTCGACAGGGTCCTCGATGGTACTGATGTTAATGGGCTTCTGCGACAAAGATCCGAGAGCCATATAAAGTGTCGTGGACTTACCTGAACCCGTAGGTCCTGTGATATAGATAAGACCATTGGGAGACATGAGCATAGTCGTAAACTTCTTATAGGAGTCTTCGTCCATACCGAATGTGGAATTGTTATCGATATTGACGGCAGACATTATAAGTCTCATAACGACCTTCTCACCGAAAACAGTAGGGATAACGTTAACACGGATGTTGATGATCTGCCCTGCGATCCTTACTCTGAAGTGACCGTCCTGAGGGATACGGCGCTCGGCGATATCCATGTCACCCATGATCTTGATACGCGCTACAAGAGAATCCTGAACGTTCTTCTGCAACGTTATGTAATCGATAAGAGTACCGTCGATACGCATCCTGACAACAACGTTATTCTCGAATGGTTCGATATGGACATCGGACGCATTATCCTGGAAGGCCTTATCGAGGAGTGAGTTAACGAGGTTGATGATGGGAGCATCGTCTGCACCGGCACTTGTGTCGATAACAATCTCATCCATATTGGAGCCGGCAGTATTCTCATTAGCATCCTGAGCTGCAAGCTGTGCCTTGATGCCTGCATAGTGGTAATCGATAGCATCTTTAAGAGCCTGTTCCTGCGCGATAACGGTCTTAACGGGAAGACCTATGGTCTGTCTTACATCCTCTATCGCATACAAGTTCAAAGGATCATTAACGGCAAGTATTACTCCGCTGTCATCCTGCGCTACGGGAAGCATAAGATACTGATCTGCCATCTGCTTTGGAATAAGCTGAACCGTCTCGGCATCTACGGGGAAAGACGAGATATCTATCACCTGCATGTCGAGCCTGTCAGCCAGAGCCGAGAGCATCTGAGCCTCGGTAACATAGCCTAAGTCGATAAGCGTCTGTCCTATTCTCTTGCCGCCTGACTGCTTCTGTATGGCAAGAGCTTCTTTCAATTGATCTTCGGTTATATAACCGGCAGTGACCATCAGGTCACCGATACGAATCTTGGAATTATCTGCCATATCCGTTACTCCTCCACTACTGCGGCATCGACCGCGTCTTGTACTACTTCTTCGTAGTCTGCTATATCCGTCATGTAGAGATTAAAATCTACGCGAAGTCTTACCTGATCAGATTCAATATATTCGATAGTGCTTTCTTCTTCGTTAACAACGGCAATAGGATCTATCTCAGACCACTCAAAACCCGTAAGTCTTATGGAAGGCTTAACGGAAAGATCGTCGATAAGGGCCTGACAATCTTCTTCACTTCCGGTAACGGTAAATGAGAGAGTTACACAATAGATACCGGATGAAGCCGTAGAAACAGCATTCGTTCTGGCGTCGTTATACGGAACAAAGAGGCTGTCAATCTGCTCTGGCATATATGTTGCACTCGCGTTGCTACCGGAGCCTGTTGAGTTCGCGGCAGGTGTAGGTGTAGCTGTAGGAAGCGGAGCAGGTGTTACGGTTACCTGCTCAATATCCGAATATACATAAGGAGCTTCGACTACCGGTTCAACAGGCATCGTGATATTCATGGACTCGGGATATAATCCGAATTCAAGAACATATGACGTCATCATGCGGTCGATATCTGAGCTTTGCATCATCGGATAATACTCTTCCGTGCTGTCAGCCAGATCAGTAACTGCTCTGCCGAATATAGTCTCGGCACTTGAAAGATTGATTATCTTATTCTTATACTCAGTCTGCTTCAGGCTTGCCGTATCGATATCTCCGTCAAGTTCAAGGATGTCATTTACGGTAGGCCTGATACCGAACCAACAGAACATAAAGACGACTGCTGCTCCGAGTACTAATGCGATAGTCTTCTTATCCCTATCGTTGAGGTTGGATTCAAACTTCATATCAGTTCACCTCCTCTTCAGTCTCTTCAGGGATATCGGGACTTGAAAGATAGCATACAACGTTTATGTTGTACGAAGTACCGTCATCATTGAGTGTATATCCCGTGTAATCTACATTCTCGAATACATCCATATTCAGAAGATCTGCTATGAACCTGTTTATGTTCTCTACAGTCTCCGATGAAGTCATGATGCTGAAGACACCGGTATCCGCATCGTAAGTCTGGAAAGTAACATCAACATCATTAGATCTTGCAGCCTGAAGTATCAGTTCATTGATCGAAGAATCCGCTATAGGGTAAGAATCAAGATCCTGATTGAGCATATCAACGCCGCCCTGAATCGATCCGATCTCCTCCATATGGTCATGCATAGCATCGTATTCAGCTACCTGAGCCAATATTTCAGGATCCGAATTATACTTCTTAATATCATTAAGCTCGTCTTTCCTCTGCTGTTTAACTACCTGAAGTCCTACAAAAACAACAAGAGCAATTACTAAGAGTGCAACAAAAGGGATCATCATCTTGATAACGCTATTGCTGCTTGCAGCCTGCTTCGCATTTTCCTTGGAAGCTTTTAAGATTGACAGTTTCTCATCTACTTTCTTAAGTCCTGAGATAGGATATACATAGAAAGGGAATGAACCTGACTCCTTCGCGATCGATGTGCCGGAAGGAGGAGTAGCCATGGAGATATCAACCTGACTGTCAATATTAAGGATGTCATTAACAAGAGTATTGACCTGCTGCTGAGTAACACCTGCGAAGATAACATCCTTAACAGTCTGATTAAGATGCTGAGCAGATATGAACTGCCTTATTGAAGATATAGAGTTATAGATCTCTCTTGCAAACTCGGGAGTCCCGGGTTGAGCAAATACTCTTAAGGTAGAATCGTAGTAATACTTACCTTCAGCAAAGAAGATAGTAACAAGTGAATTACCGTCAAGGATCATGTAGATAACAGTCTTTCCTGCCACCTGTCTGCTGAAGAATTCGGTAGCAAGCTGAACACCGTTATGGATGGACTTAAGCTTAAGACCGACCTTATCGAATATCTCAACGTACTTATTTACAAATTCAGTCTCGGCAGTCTCAGCTATAAGACTCGTTGTCTTTGCCTTGCTGTTCTTCTTAACTACATACCAACCGGTGACAGGCTTTTGGAACCTGCCGTAATCAGTCTGAGATATCTCTCTTCTTATGTAATCAGTAGTCTTATGCTCAGAGGCTATTGGAGCATCAAGTCTTGTCGCCCTAAGCTGAGGGCTGTTGATGATAAGTGTTATCTCCTGCTTAGGAAGCTTATTAAGTTCCCATGCCGTCTTGATAGCCTGCGTCAGTAGATCCTGGTCCATTACAACGCCGTTAAGTACAGCGCCTTCCGGAAGCGGAGCCGAGAAGAGCTTGGTGACCTTTACTCCTGTAGCTGAAGGGTTACCTACGGCTACCTGAAGATTGATATTCGAGAGAAATACTACTATAGACATATTTGCTCTCCTTTCCTTAAGTTCCTGCGCCGATCGTTGAATAGGACTGATAGATAGGCTGGATTATCGCGATCATGATAAATCCGACCATTGCAGCCATAACTACGATCATTACGGGCTCAATATATGATGTCAGGCGAATAAGAGCCTGCTGTGCATAGAAATCAAGATCATTAGCTACTGACTCGAGCATAGGTCCGAGCATACCGGTCTCCTCACCTACTTTGATAGTAGCGGGAAGCTTCTGAACGAATCCGTCAACGTCCTGAATAGCGGCTGATACGTTCGAACCTCCAAGGACTTTAGCTTCGACCTCATCGAATTGTGCTTCTATATAAGAATTGCCGATAGTATTTCTTGCGATCTGAACACAGCTGTAGATCGGAATACCTGATGAATAAAGTGAACTCATAGTGCGGGCAAACCTTGCCGAATAGATGACCTTAGTAAGCTTACCCCACATCCCCTTCGTCTTTATCTTGTCGATGTTGTATTTTACTATCGGCATCTTGGTTATCATCTTACCGAATACGATAACAAGAACTATTATTATTCCAAGGACATACCACTTAGTTGCCACGAAGTTCGAGATACCCATAAGTATCCTGGTAGGAAGCGGAAGTTCAGGCAACGTAGAGAATATATCCTCAAACTGAGGAAGAACATATCCGAATAGAATAAGAAGAACTATTACAATAAGAACTCCCAGGATCTTAGGATATGTAAGAGAGTTCTTCGCAGTCTGCTCGAGCTGTGCATCCCTGGTATACTGATCCGCCAGCCTTAAGCACGTTGTATCGAACGTGCCTGAAGTCTCAGCCGCCTTTATCATGAATATCAGAAGCGGAGGGAATGCAGGATCAAGCTCAGTCATGACATTAGAAAGTGCAACACCCTGAACTATTCGGTCTCTGAGCTTTATATAGAGTTGCTTCTCATAATCAGATAAGGATTCATCATTAGCTACGATCTCGAGAGCCTTTACCAGTGTAACACCGGCCTTAGTAAGAGTTCCAAGCTGACGGCAGAAGTCTGCAAGCTGCATCTTCTTCAAAGGTTTAAGAGCGATCTGCTTAACAACGGGACTTACATCAAGAAGCAGCATCCCCATATCGTGGAAACGCTTCTGAAGATCAGACTCATCTATAGCTTCGGCCTTACCCTTAACTATCTTGCCCTTACTGTCCTGTGCCCGATACTTATATTCCGGCATAAGCTCTCCCTTCCGTTTACCTACTCGGCTTCAAAAGTCAGAAGCTCAATTGAATAGAAAACTTCATATTCACCCTTGGCACCAACCTGATCCATTATTGAAGAATCAGTATAGATGACCCTGTACATTCCGATACGATACTCAAACTGTAACGGAGTATTATTCTCTTCATCCCATGAATACAGAATAACTGCGCCATTACGGGTCGAGAGTTCGGCAATACGATCCGCTGCACCATCTGAAAGACCATTCCTATTGGACGGATCATATAAAGATTCCCTCTCTGCATAATACTCGGTACCAACTGAGATCAAAGCTCTTCTTATGTCGCGAGCTTCTTTATGAGCTCTTCTGGCGCCTGCATCAGCAACAGCCCAACCGATAAATACAGTCATGAACACAAAACAGACGAATATAGCAAGAGTATCCATAACGATGACTCTAATAGGACGTTTCCTGTAGAACTGAACTCCCTCTTCGAAGGCTTTATCGGTTCTTTCGTCTGTCATACCATGCCCTCTCTTTGCTGAATTGTTATTTTTAGAATATCAAAATTATGTCTCGGTTTCCCTCAGAAATTGTTAATTTTATTTTAAATAATATATGAAGGACGCACTTATTTAGCGCGTCCTTCTTAAGATAAATGATTCTTATGACTAAAATCTGTTATTGCTACATTGTGGCAATATCCGTTTCCACTAACTATTCATACATGGGATACAGTACGATAGGTCCGGTTATAGTAACGTTCTCAAAATCGAACGGATCACCTGAAAGATCTGCATTTACATACCATCCGGTAACAGTACCGTAGCCTTCACGAGGCTCGGGACATG
Source organism: Oscillospiraceae bacterium (assembly GCA_900176545.1). Classification (GTDB taxonomy): domain Bacteria; phylum Bacillota; class Clostridia; order Saccharofermentanales; family Saccharofermentanaceae; genus Saccharofermentans. The sequence continues at coordinate 278,823 of FWXP01000001.1, read as the reverse complement.
CCACATGTCCGTTATTGGGAACATCAACTACAACACGATCTTCTTCGGTAGTCTGATCTCCGTCCCAGTCAAAAGTGATCTGATGAAGTACTACCCAACGAGGATAGATAACAGTACCCTCAGCAGGAGCATTATCGGGTGTAATTGCAGTATTAAGATCAAATACCGTAGCATCATCAGAAGGATCGGTGTACCAACCCTGAAGTTCATAGTTATTGCCATCCTGAGGTGGTGTGACAACTGTTCCTTCGGGAAGATTTGCGACCTGACCTGCGTCAACAGTAACAGTTACCTGATCATCAGTCGTAGCTGCATCACCGTCTGTATCGAATATTATCTGATACTGAGGGATAGTCCACCTTGCAAATATTACAAGATCAGATGTTACTTCAGCTTCAAAATCATACTCGTCATCACCTATGTACCATCCGAACTGATCGGAATACTCAGGTCTGTATCCGGTAGGTTCTTCCGGTCTGTAGACACTCAAGCCCGGTGTGAGCAACAATGATGAACGATCGGCAGTCGTATTCTCATCTCCGTCATTATCAAAAGATACTTTATTAACAGATACAGAATACTCGATGGAGTTAACATAATTACTTACACCGTTAACCGTTATCTTAAGCTCACGACGCTCGATACCCTGATCATCAGTTACAGTAACGATCTGGGCGGTATAAGTATAATCAGCGCCTTCTGTAAGAGTATTACTTGTACCTGTTGTAACAGTAACTGTAAGACCTGATGTATCCTGCGCATTTACATCGCACATTCCGGATACACTGACAACTGCACTGTTAGAAGGATCAGAAAGATCTATAGGTTCGATCATAAAGTCCTTCTCTACCGTTCCGGCATAATTACCGATACCGGTTATAGTCGCCGTAACAGCTCCTGCCGAATCAAGTTCTCTGCTGTATTCGACAGTAAAATCTCTGCCCTCTACAAGGAAGATAGGTCCGCAGTCAAGATTGTACACAACGGATACTACAGGCTCTATGCTCTGAGAAGAACTATAGAAGCAATCATCCACGGATACTACAAACATCTCTTCATCTTCGATATTAGCCGGAGCTATCTCAAATGTAGCAGTTGCCATACCGGTATAAGGATTAAGACCATGTATCCTGACAGTCGCAGTACCTGCAGCATCATTATTAAGATAGCTTACATAATAGTTTGTTCCCTGAGTCAATTCACCCTGATAATTAACTGTCAGAGCATCGTCAGGTATAGTTACCGTAGAACCGTTATAGACATACTCACCATCAATAGTGATCTGTGCAGGAGAAATATCCACTGTACCGGGTTGTATCGGCCAGTCACCGTGGTGAGTACCGCCGATAAAGCATCTGAACGGGAAATTAGCCGTTCCGCTGCTGCCCGCAAGATACGGATCGTAAGGCTGGCTGGGGTATGTACCGCCGTTAACATTGAGCGCATCAGGATTAGATCTTCCGGCAACACCGGGATCAGCGAAGTAGATGTGATTATTTGCATCAGAAAGAAAACTGTCATCTGATCCAACCAGATTCAATCCCTGATTATAAAGATTAATGTATCTTAATACTTTATTTCTCTTGTTGTGATTACCCGTTATCTGAACGCAGGACACCGAATCGATATATCCGGCATACATACCGGAGTTCCTTGTATTAGTGCAAGTAACTCTTCCCGTGCAATAGGTAATATTAAGTTCACCATACTCATTAGTAACTTTTACACCAAGAATCGTCTTGTAATAGTGATGAGTCATACACCTTCCGACAAAACCGCCTACATACTGTGTTCCTCTGACGGATGCAGTTGTATAGCATTCATCGATATATGTATCTTCACCGGTAAAACCTACAAAACCGCCTACATTTTCTCTTCCTGTAACGTTATCCTCACCGGGAACATAAGAGCCACCCATCGTATGTCCGCCGACATAACAGTGATTGATATAGCCTTGAGCCATATAACCGATCAAACCGCCGGTAGAACCTCCGCCTCCTGTCTGAGGTGCACTGAATACAACAGCAGTAGAATAAGCATACTTGATTACTCCGCAATACATGTATCCGACAAGACCGCCTGTATTAGTAACAGCAGAATAGATACAAGGTCTTGAAGATGTGCTGACTACAGAGATATACCTGCTTGCGTTATCGTTATCAGGACCGATAACAGGATTAGAGCTCTTACCGTTGGAATAAACTCCTCCGTTACCAAGACTTCCAAAAACACCGCCGACTCCGGCTCTATCAAGTCCAACACCGCTTTGTCCCTGAGAAGTACCGCCGGCAAAAAGCATACTGCTGTCAAAGAACTGAACTGCGATCTTACCGCCCTTGATCGTGCAATAATTTGTGGCATAGCCTACAGCTCCGCCTACTTCAATACAGAAGCAGCTGTTAAGCGATTCGGTATTCATTCCCCAACCGCCTGCCTCTACTACACCATTGAAGTCACCGAGTCTGGTGCCGTTCATAAGGTTTACGATCATATCACCTTCATATTCAGCATAATTTAATATACCGAATATACCGCCTAACTCAGCATAGCCTGATACAACAGCTCCGCTTAAGTTCATTGTGATATTAGCAAATACTTTTCCTTTGACATTGGCATTATTATTAACACCGTTGAGATCGACTATTCCGCAGAATCCGCCGATCCTGTCGCTTTTACTATAGACCGCCTTAACAGTATTAACATTATAAGTCGCACGATTATTAGCAGCCGTTCCAAGCTGTCCGAAGCAACTTCCTATCCATCCTCCTATCCACATGGAATCGTTGGAAGAAGTAACTACGAGACCAACCGAATCAACGGTAATATTCTTAACAGTAGCATTATTATATACACCATACTGGCTTATCTGGCCGACAACTCCGCCAACAGATCTGCCGCCGGCGTTTATCCACATGGAGTTGTAATAAGTCTTCGGAGGCGTTCCGGGAGATACCATTCCTCCTGTACCGCTAAGAGAGATATTATTAACAGTACCTGCATAGACATAACCTATGACGCCGCCTATACGAGCTTCACAATTGTCAAGTTCTTCAGCGGACTTCGGAATAGCATTGATCTGCATTATCGGAACAGCAGTATTGATCTCGGCACTAGCCTGAGCAAGAGGGCCGGAACCGAAATATCCGATACAGCCGCCAAGATCCTGATCACCTCTTACTGCATTATCAGAATTGAGAACTGCATTAGCACTGCCTGAAATATTACTCAAGGTATAACCAAGGCATCCGCCGACAAAATGAGAACCGGATAAATAGCCGCCGTTCTGGATCGTAGCCGTTAATGCGCTTGAGATATTACCTTTTGAATATCCGATACAGCCGCCGATATAATCGCAACCTGTTACAGAATTCTGTATTACCGTCGTGATCGCTCCACTGATAGTATTGTTATTTACAGATGTATCGTTATATCCGATACCGCCGCTGACATAAAGAGCATTAGAGCTTCCTGTTATAGAACCGTTAACATAGATATTTGCAGGAGCTGAGATCCTGGAATTATTTATTCCGATAAATCCGCCGAGGCAAGCATCCTGTGCGGTTCCGGTAATATTACCGTTCAATGTGATCTCAGAAACACCGGTCAGTGATCCGTTGTTATGACCGATACCACCGCCTATAACTCTTGAACCTTCTCCACCTGTAATATTGCCGTTAACTACAGCAGTAATACTTCCGGATATAGTTCCGTTATTCTCGCCCACAGCTCCGCCAAGGTAATCCACGCCTGATATGGTACCGTCAACATTTGCAACTATGGGACCTGATACAGTCATGCTGCTAAAATTGATTCCGATAGCACCACCGACATAATGTGTACCGCTTATTGATACAGACTGGGATACATTGGAAGTGATAGCGCCGGATAGATTACCGTTATTATATCCGATCGCACCACCGACATAAGATGCACCGGAAACAACTGTATTCAATTCAAGATTAGAAGTCACAGATGCACTGAACGCCTTGTCACTCTTACCAATGGCACCGCCGATCTGTCCGCCTTCCGGATTGTTGGAAATTATAGAAGTGGAATTACAATTTGCAACAATTGAACCTGTTATGGCGGAATGACTGTAACCTACAGCGCCTCCGGCATTCTTGTTAAGAGAAATAATATTACAATTATTCCTGTTTGTTACCTGAAGATTGACAATGGCAGAAGTTGAATTATTACTATCATTAGTAGCTCCTGCATAACCTCCTGCTCCATTATTACCGGTCATGCCGTTACCACTCGGCTTATGCTTATTTGCTTCAGCAGTATTGCCATTGAAAAGCTCCAAGATATATGCATCATTATAGTAATTACCGTTAGCTATGATGGTACCCTCGTTAATGACCGTGACATTATAAGTCTTACCAATACCATAACGGATACCGCCGTAAACACCGCCGGCACTTGAAGGAGCATTGGAATCATTATAGTAACCTATACGTGATGTATTGTGGTTATATGCATATATATAAGTATTATTTACCTGACTGTCTCTCTCAAATCCGATAACGCCGCCGGCAAACATATTAACTTCTGTTTTCTTGACGATTATGTTGCCGTAGTTATGAACCCTAATGGCAAGAAGATCACCTGTGCAACCGCTGGCAAATCCGATAGCTCCGCCGGCTGACTCGTTAGAATAACCGACAGCATTTATAACAAGTGAATCCTGAGGAAGGGTAATATCGATATGGTATATATCCTGTGATACATCAACGTCAGAAGCCGTAAATGAGATATGCATATCACCGTTACCTGTGTTACCGAGAATACCTATAGCACCGCCTGCTATATTCTTCGAAGCAACAACACAAGACATATTACGACCGCCATTAGCCGTTTCCTTAGGAAGAGTAAAATCACTCTCAGCGAAAGGAATATCACTTACAACAAATCTCGCTCCTATATTCTTAGTGGACTCTCCGAGGATACCGCCGCACTTATCTCTGCTTACTACTGCAAATGTGCCGTCTACACGAAGAAGACCATATAACTTATCACTGGTATTAGAACCGATGATGCCTCCACAGGCATTCTTATTATTACTGTCGTATATCTTCCAATACTGAGAAGACATAACGATACAGTTACTCATCCTTATGGTATTGTATCCGCTCGATATACTGTCACTCGGATTGCCGACGGTGCCGTTGTTAAGGCCGATAAGACCTCCGCAAGGCATATTGGAAAGGCTCTTAGTACCACCGATATTTATCGTAACAGTACCGGGAGGACATATTGATGCTCCGTTATTACCGGATGCTCCTCCTGTATAATCACTGTTACTTCCGTCATTTACATTGTAAAGAACGAGGTTAAGGTTATTGGTATATATGTTATATACCTTACCAAGATTCTTACAGATAAGACCATAACCCTGATCACCATTCTTAACAAAGGATGCATTACGAAGCTGAACACCATTAATGGAATATATTACGGCATTCTCCCCACTCTCGGGAACATAAGACAGAGATGACAAAGTCTTATTGGATTCAAGTTCTTTGATCGCAGGGAAAGATACTATCTTCAAGTTACCGCCCTCAACGGGAGAATGATAGCCGAAGACATTAGCGGAAGTATTATAGAAGACTTTTACTTCACTGAAATAAGATCCGTTATACGTCGTATACCAATCAAGGTTACGAGCGATCTTAAAGCTGGAAGATACATTTCCGATCAACCTTATGTTAGACAGGTGTCTGTAAGAAGTTATAACGGCTCTGCCGCCTGAAGATCCAGAGAAGCTTCCGTTTAACTGCGTACCGTCGATATCATTGCAGATAAGATCACCGAAGAGAGTATTAACGACACAGTGACCGTCGCTCTCTCTTCCCTGAGCTGATGTATGGTCATAGCAATACCTTATCTGACTGTTCTCAAGAGTTATACCCGTAAAGTAAACAGGATCATCCGTAGCTCTTGTTGCATAAGATTCGGATATTGTAGCTCCCGGAAGATTACCGTTCTCAAGGTATGCGGAGATATTCCTGGGATTAGTACCGAACAATCTCTTTCCAAGTACTGTCTTTGTCTTGATATCATTAGCATTTGTGACGTCGTAGGAAGAACGAGTCATAAGACAGTCGATAGAGATCGTATAAGTCGTATAGTCGTCAGGAGTATCATTTCGAAGATCGCCTTCAACGTGTGTTATCGTCAGAGGGAATACATAATCGGCATTATCTATAGTTACTTTTGCAAGACCCGTACGCTTGGTAAGCTTAGTCCAGGTAGCAAAGCCGTTCTCATACTTAATGTACTCATACACAGGATCAACGTCAGTCAGAGGGTTATGTGTTACGTCGTAAAGAAGATCAGCTTCATCGACCTTAATAACGACATCAGAAGCAGAACCTTCTTCATCGTGAAGACGGATATCAAAAGTAGCATTACTGTTAGGATCGTCGAAGAAGCCCCATGTGATATCAAGCGTCTCTCCGTTACGAAGCTCGAAGATGTAATCCTCATTGATCGCAGAATTTGGAATAGTAACGGGACCTGTTATAGAGGCCTCGCTGCCGTCAAAATAACCAACGAATGACTTAGTGCTCCTGTAGCTGAACGGCTCCAGCTGAGGAAGAGGAGCATTTGAATTATCGCCTCGACACTTTTCATCCCAACCGCTGTTACCTGTATTCTGCTTGGAATAGTAAGCAGAGATAACCCTGGCGGTATAGTAATTATCGCCATCAGAATCACGTGTAACGCTGACATCGAACTCGACGGACATCGTAGCGGAAAACAGAGAAGGATCATAAAAATATGGATTTAAAAGATCATAAAGAGCCTGATCCTCAGTACCCTCGCTACGTGGTGCCCTGGGATTATATGTAAGAACTATCGTCTTATGGTAGGAATCATTTACCTCAGTGATACTTCCTAACTCAGAAGTCGTAAAATCGTTATGCGTAACATTCTGCATAACACTCTGGGTCCAATCATCGATCGTGCCGCCTGCAGTCTTAGCTGCAATAGCATTTTGTGCCGCCTGATATACGGTAACGGCATTTCTCGAATTCTCATCGTAATGGGACTTATTGATATAGCCTACAAGACCTACGACGCCGACAGCTGCAAGTATAGCTATGATCGTAAGTACTACTATAAGCTCAACCAGAGTAAAACCGCGGCGAGAGTACTTCTTGTCGCGTAAGAAGCTGTTAAATTGTGATCTGCGAACCCTCATATTGCACCCTCATCCTTTGCAAATACTTATTTCACAGTCTTGTGACAAATTCCTTATATACCTTAAATATAGGATTCGTTATATTAATAGTCAAATAAATTTTCTGTTAATAACAAGTTGTGAAACATTGAAAATAAAGGCTTTTAGGGTAGTTCAGGCACTTATATCAACTCTTCTGATAACTTTCTGTCTTATTATTGCAAAAATAGAATATATCAATTACATATAAAAAACCCGCTACCTTCAAGGTAACGGGTTTTAATGTGGTTGCGGAGGCGGGACTCGAACCTCGCGACCTCCGGGTTATGAGCCCGGCAAGCTACCAACTGCTCCACTCCGCGATATCATCGCTTGCACTTGTCGTAAAATGGTGCTCGTGACCGGACTTGAACCGGTACGAATTTTACTTCGACGGATTTTAAGTCCGTTGTGTCTGCCAATTCCACCACACGAGCTTCTCCGTAAGTGCCCAATGATAATATCATTCGAGTACGGGGGTGTCAAGTGCTATTTCAATATCATTACACATTTTCTCATTCGTTTGCTTTTAATACTCTGTTGAATTATATTTATATAGATTAAATAAGTAGAGAGGTATATCTATGCTGCTTGGTTCAGATGATAATGAGAATAAGCTCAGAGGCGCTGAAGGAGGATCTCCTGCTAAGGAACCTTCAGGCTACGGTGACAGTAAACTCTTTGAAGCTACCAACAACACTCAATCATTACCCGAAGATGACGACGTCGTAAAGGATTCCTTCATGCTCAGCATGAAGAACAACGAACCCGAGAGCGTTTCAGAGAAGCTCAGTACGGCTTCCGCAGAAGCTTCTTCATCTGCTCCGGACTTTTTCGGAGATGATGACGAGCTTTCTAATTTTGTTCCGGATTCTTCTATATCCGCATTTAAGCCTTTAGGAGATTCCGCTCCTTCTACACCCAAGGAGACAGCAGCTCCCGCTAATGCTTTCGCGGCTCCTGCGCCCAAGAAGGAAGAGCCCGTCAAGGAGGCAGTCAAAAAGGACAACACTCCCCTGTTTACTGATGACGATCCCGACTTTAAGTCTTTTGCAGATAATACTAATACAGATCCTTTCAAAGCAGGAGAAGAACTCGATTTTGCAATGAGTTCCAATGCCAAGGAATCTGACTTTAACACTGCACCCGAAGTTAAGAACGATCCTATCGATGATCTTGAGCTTGATGAAGAAGCACTTGCTATCTCTCCTTTCAAGCCTAAGGGTGGCGCAGCAGAGCCTGCTCCCGCTTCGGCTCCTGCAGCTGAAGCTAAGGCTGAACCTGTAAAGGAAGAGCCCAAGACTGAGGAGATCACCAAGGAAGAACCTAAGGCGGAGCCTGCACCGTCCCCTGCTCCATCAGAAGCAAAGGATGAGCCTGCTCCCGCTAAGGAAGATAAGAAGCCTAACATGCAGACTTACGGTAATGTTAAGTCAGGTGTTAATGCATTCGGTAAGAAGGAACAGAAGAAGCCCGAGGAAGCTCCCAAGGCTGCACCCGCACCTAAGGCACCTCACAAGTCACCTTTTGCATCTTCTCCCTCTAATTCCGCACCCTTACCTCCTTCTCAGCAGCCTATCGGTTCAGGAAGACCCGGAGCACCTACTCCCGCTTCTACCGATCCTGCCAAGTTCAGACCTATCCCTCAGCAGCAGAGGCCTCAGCCTGTGGTTAAGAAGGCTCCTCCTGCTCAGAGACCTGCTGCGGCTGCAGCTCCCCATAATGCAGTAGTTAACCAGAGACCCGGAATGTCAGATGCTTCAGCTAACAAGCCCAGCCCCTTCCAGGCACCCGGTTCAAGACCTGTTGCACCCGCACCTAAGCCTGCTCCCGCACCTCATGCTCAGCCTATATCTCCCGTTACTACGGTAAATAAGTCCAAGAAGCGCGGTAAGGGCGGTATCATCATCGCAGTGATCGCATTTCTTGCACTTCTTATCATCGTTCTCGGAATAGAGAACTTCGATAAGCTCTTCCCTAATAGCGAGGTTTCTCCCAGCAATACAAGGGAGACAACAACTGCTGCTACAACAACAGTCGAAGAGACTACGACAACTACAGCAGAAGAGACAACAACTACTACAACTGTCGAGGAGACGACTGAGACAGAAGAATCTACGGATGTCACGGAAGAGACTTCTGAAGAGACAACAGTTGAGACAACCGAGGAGACAACTGAAGCTACTACAGCTGCTACTACTGAGGCAACAACTGCTGCAACAACTACAGCTGCAGGATCAAGCGCCGGCACTGCTTCTTACAGATATTCAATATCTAATCCTCACTCTAACGGATCTCAGTTCAGCTTCGATCTTGTTATCACTAACACAGGTAACAGCGATTCAAGCTTCGCAGGCTCAGTAGAAAGCCTCGATATCACATTCACTGTAGATCCTTCCGAGATCGAGATCACAGGAATCTCTTCCGATTACTACACATTCACACAGGACGCTAACGATCCTTGTACATTCCACGGTACTCCTACAACAGGTACAGTACCTGCAGGCGGTGAACTCAATACCACGATCACATGTACAACATCAGAGCCTGTACAGCATTTCTACATCACAAATTATCACTTCGAGCTTAAGTGATATTGTGATCACAGATGATCTTATGGCTCCCGCTTCGGCGGGAGCTTTTCTTTGCATAAAAATACTGCCCATCTTCCAAGATGGGCAGTATCTGCAAATCTATATCGTTAATTACTTCTCTATCTTCATACCTGACAGGAAAGCATTGATAAAGCCGTCAAGCTTACCGTCCATGACCGCATCTACGTCGCCTTCCTCGTAACCTGTACGAAGGTCTTTGACGAGGGTATAAGGACAGAATACATAGGATCTGATCTGTGAACCCCAGGCGATATCCATCTGATTACCCTTAAGGTCTTCGATCTTCTCCATCTGAGCTGCCTGCGCGAGAGCGAAGAGCTTAGCCTTGAGCATCTCCATAGCAGTCTCTCTGTTCTGGATCTGAGAACGCTCTGATTGACAAGCAACTACAACACCGGTAGGAAGGTGTGTAAGACGTACGGCAGAGTCTGTCTTATTGATGTGCTGACCACCCTTACCTGTAGAACGATAAGTATCTACACGAAGGTCAGAAGGATCGATCTTGATATCGATAGTATCGTCAAGCTCGGGCATAACTTCGCATGATGCGAAAGATGTATGTCTTCTTCCTGCTGAATCAAAGGGAGATATCCTTACGAGTCTGTGAACGCCTATCTCGGATCTTAAGAAACCATAAGCATTCTCACCCGTGAGCATCATGGAGCAGGACTTGATACCTGCTTCATCACCGTCAAGATATTCAAGAACCTTGATCTCATAACCGTGTGCTTCTGCCCATCTCGTATACATCCTGTAGAGCATGCTGACCCAGTCCTGGGCCTCTGTTCCGCCTGCTCCCGCATGAAGAGTGATGATGCAGTTGTTCTTGTCGTACTCACCTGTAAGAAGTGTCTCGAGACGCATATTCTCAAAGTCATTCTTAAGAGTAGAGAGTCCTTCCTGAAGCTCTTCAAGATATGAGAGATCCTCTTCTTCATTGGCAAGCTCGCACATTGCAAGAAGGTCTTCCCTCTCATTTGAAAGAGCATTGAAGTTATCGACCTTCTTTTGAAGTCTCTTGAGCTTTGTCTGCAAAGCCTGAGCCTTCTCTACGTTATTCCAGAAATCAGGTTCCTGGGTCCTTGCTTCAAGCTCACTTATCTCAGTCAATACATGATCGATATGAAGAGACTCACGTAAAGTAGCTACGGGCTCTTCCATACCTTCGAGCTCAAGTCTGATTGTGTCAAATTCAAGCATATTATCTCTTTTCCTTCCTAAGAACGTCCGTAAATTCCTTAAGACGTTCCATTGCTGTCTTTATATTCTCCATTGAAGCTGCATAGCTTAATCTGAAATGTCCCTCACCGCACTTACCGAAAGCATTGCCGGGTACGATGGCAACCTTCTTCTCCATAAGGAATCTCTCGCAGAATTCCTCTGAAGATATTCCGAACTCCTTGATCGAAGGGAATGCATAGAATGCTCCGTAAGGAGTAAAGCACTCAAGTCCTGCATCCTTGAAGCCCTGCATTACGACCTTCCTTCGATGATCGTATTCGGCCCTCATCTCTGCAACGCTGTCGTCGCCTTCCAATGCGGCTTTGACTATAGCTACCTGAGACACTGAAGGAGCACACATGATGCAGTACTGATGGATCTTGGTCATGGGACCTATGAGTTCCTTGGGACCTGTAAGATATCCTATCCTCCATCCTGTCATGGCATATGACTTGGAGAAGCCGTTTACCATTATGACCCTGTCACGAAGATCGTCGAATCTGATAAGAGAACTGGGCTCATCAGTTATATAGTTGAGCTCACAGTAAAGCTCATCAGATACTACGATGATATCAGGATGTCTTCTTAATACATCTGCTATATCCTTAAGATCATCCATAGTCATAACAGCACCCGTAGGGTTGCTGGGGAATCCTATGATCATCATCTTTGTCTTAGGTGTTATAGCTGCCTCAAGGTCTTCTGCCTTAAGCTTGAAGTCATTCTCCTGTGTAGTCTCGACAACTACAGGAACACCGTGAGCGAACATGACTGCAGCCTTATAAGCTACAAAGCAAGGCTCTACGATGATGACTTCATCACCGGGGTTGATAAGTGCACGTGCGGCAAGGTCTATTCCCTCACTGCCGCCTACAGTAATGAGGATCTGTCCGTTAGGATCGTAATCCACGCCGTATCTTCTGGATATATATGAAGCGATCGCCTTCTTGGATTCTGTATAACCTGCATTAGGCGAATAATGCGTATATCCGTCGATAAGCGAATTAATTCCAGCTTCTCTGATCTCGTAGGGAGTAACAAAGTCAGGCTCTCCGATAGATAAGGATATAACGCCCTTCATCTCAGCAGCGAGATCAAAGAACTTCCTTATAGCTGACGGAGGCACGCTCTGTACTACGGAAGAGATCTTATCTTCGTAATCTATGCTCATAATACTATTGCCTGCCTGTCATCTGATTGTTCCATCTCAAACCTTATGCCGTTTGCCTTATAGGTCTTCAGGATGAAGTGTGTAGCCGTGGAGAGAACGCCCTCCAATGTAGCTACCTTCTCATATACGAAGCTGGCGATATTCTTGAGGTTATCGTCTTCATATGTGAGCATAAGATCGAATCCGCCGGACATAAGATAGCAGTCCTTGACCTTATCGTACTGACTAAGTATATTAGCCAGATGGTCAAAGCCCATATTCCTGACGGGTGTGATACGTACTTCGATAAGAGCCGTGACCTTCTCGGGATATGTCTTCTCCCAGTTGATCTCGGTCGTATAACCAAGGATGATCTTCTGCTCTGTCAGGGCGGCTATCTCGGCCTTGACCTCTTCCGCTGACGCTCCCATCATCACCGCGATCTCTTCGGGTGTGAGTCTGGCGTTCTTCTCGATGATCTTAAGAAGTTCAAGTTGATCTGCCATAAAATTATTCCTCCTGACACTAATATAGTTAACTGAGTTATCATAACATAATTATTATAATTAATATATAGCAAGCAACAAATACGGCACCCCTGACGGGATGCCGTATCTGTAAGTTATGGATAAGAAGAGGAAAATGTCATAATTACTGAAGGTCTCGTCCCTGATAAGACGAAGATCTTATGAGAAGCACTGCTTCTCCTTGAACATCAGCGCAGTGTTGATCGCAGACACTAAGAAACGGCGTTACTGCTTCTCGTGTACTAACTCCAAAAGATTCGTAACCTTATAATCGAAAACCTAACCCCACACAAGGTGCAGACACAAACTCAAACTCTGCGATCCACTTGCGCTATATTGGACGTTATCATTCGGTAAAGAGATAAGCAATACTCAAAAAACAATATGACAATTTCATCTGATTATAGATCAAGTATTCGCATCAAAATAACTCAGCGAAAACACTTTAAAAATAACGCAACACTTGTTGCATAAGCATTTCGAGCATACTTAGTAATTGACATATTATTATTTCACGCACATAAAAAGATCCTGACCGCATAAGAGCGATCAGGATCTTAAAGTTACTTTTTCCGGCAATATTACTTCTCGTCTGCCTTAAGGAACTTCCAGCAGAAAGCTGCAAGAGCGGCACCGGCAAAGGGACCTACGATAAATACCCATACGCAGGAAAGTGCATCAGTATTAAATACTGCAGATGCAAGAGATCTTGCGGGATTTACGGAAGTACCCGTGAAGTGGATACCGAAGATATGTACCAATGTAAGAGAAAGACCGATAACAAGTCCTGCTACATTGGAAAATTCGGGCTTACTTGTTACACCGAGTATAGCAAGAACGAAGATGAAAGTAAGGATGATCTCAACGAGAAGAGAGATACCTACGCTGTCCTCAAAAAGACCGTTAGCACCGAAGCTGTTGTTATCAAAACCTGCTACAAGACCGAGAAGGAGAGCTCCGAAGATACCGCCAAGTGTCTGCGAGATCATATAGAATACAGCATCCTTAGCAGCAATACCCTTGTTGATAAGGACTGCAAGTGTTACCGCGGGGTTGATATGACAACCGGAGATATTGCCGATAGAATAAGCCATAGCAACGATAACAAGACCGAATGCCAGAGCTGTCATGAGATAAGCAGCATTACCGTCTGCTCCGTTACAACCTACTGCTACCGCTGTTCCACAAGCTGCGAATACCAATACGAACGTACCGATAAACTCAGCGACGTACTTTCTTACAGACTCCATTTATAACACCTCACATAAAAAGATTGACGATCAGGATATGATCGTCAACCTAAAGTTACATAATATAAATAGCTCCGTCAACGGAAGATAACGCTTTGTAACTTAATTATAAAGATAAGTCTCTCCGTTATATGTGATCACAACTTCATTCTCGGATCCTTCGGGAAGTGCTTCAACGTGTCCTACTACCCTTGCATCGATATTAAATGACTTAGCGATGTCGATGATGCCCTGAGCTACGGACTCATCGCAGTAGAACTCTATACGATGACCACAGTTGAATACCTGGAACATCTCCTTCATGGGGATCTCACCGGACTCATAGATCGTCTTGAAGATAGCAGGAAGCTCGAAGAGGTTGTCCTTTACGATCCTGATGTTCTTACCGAAGTCACGACACTTAGCTTGTCCGCCGCCTGTGCAGTGGATGATACCTGAGATGGAATCCCTGTACTTCTCAAGAACAGGTACGATAACGGGAAGGAATGTTCTCGTGGGAGAAAGGATAGCCTCACCTACTGTCTGCTCGCCGTAAGGAAGCTTATCTGTAAGACGGAACTTACCGCAGTAAGCCTTATCCTCACCAAGAGTCGTAGAGAAAGACTCCTTATAGTTCTCATAGTAATACTTCGAAAGGAGCATATGTCTTGCAGCCGTAAGACCGTTGGAGGAGATACCTGAGTTATAGGAATCCTCGTATGTAGCCTGACCGAAGGAAGCAAGACCTACGATAACATGACCGGGCTTTATATTAGCTGCATTGATGACCTTGTCTCTTCTTACTCTTGCAACGATAGTGGAGTCTACGATAAGAGTGCTTACAAGATCTCCTACATCGGCTGTCTCACCGCCGCACATCTTGATACCCACGCCTGCAGCCTCAAGCTTAGCGATAGTCTCATCGTAACCTTCGATGACCTTAGCGATAGCCTTGCCGTCTACTCTGTGAGCATTACGCCCGATAGTATTGGAGAGCGAAAGGTTCTCATAGCAGCCTACGCAAGCAAGGTCATCAGTATTCATTACGAGAGAATCCTGAGCAAGTCCCTTGAACCAGTCATAGTTACTTGTCTCCTTGAACATAAGGTAAGCAACGGAAGACTTGGTTCCTGCTCCGTCTGCATGAAGTGCAGTACAGTAATCGGGATCTCCCGCCATATCTTCGATGAGCTTACAGAAAGCTCCCGGGAATACTCCCTTATCCTGATTCTTGACCGCAGCCTTTACCTCATCCTTCGTGGGTGATACACCTCTGCTCAAATAGGATTCTGCTGACATTTAGAAGACCTCCGTATAAATTGTTTAATAACGTTAACCGACCAGACCGGTAAGCCGGGTTCTGTAGTTGACAATCATCTATCTAATACGACGGTTGCCCGCCGTCTCAAGCCGTCCCCTCAAGGCCCGCGGACCACGGTTATGCCTTTCCACGACGTTGCTCCGAGTGGGGTTTACAAGGCCGATATGTCTCCATACCGCCGGTGAGCTCTTACCTCGCCTTTTCATCCTTACCCGATCCGAAGATAGGGCGGTTTTCTTTTCTGTTGCACTTTCCTTAAAGTCGCCTTCACCGGCCGTTAGCCGGCACCCTGTCCTGTGGAGCCCGGACTTTCCTCACGCACCGGCCGTTAGCCATTGGTGCCCGCGATTGTCTCGGTCTGCTCGGAAAACAGTTTTATTCTATATATAAAGGGCGATAAAGTACAGTTACAATCTGACCAAGAATCTCACATCAGTAAACTTGCTGGTAAGCACATCTGCCAAGTATGGCAGGAAGATCCTCTCGGTTTCCCTGTGTCCCGCGATAACGGTATTGATACCGAGCTCATTAAGGAGAACGCATATATGGTGCTTTATCTCACCTGATACTACAGTATCAACACCCTGTGCCCTTATCTCAGGGATACTGTCCTCATCAAAGGATCCTCCCTGAACAAAGAGCTTATGGACCTTGCTGTCCAGATGGTTGATCGATATGGCGCCGGTTGAAGCGAGCTTTCCTGATATGAGCTCGATAAAGTTCTTTATATCAGTCTCCTTCTCAAGCTCGCAGAACGTACCGCATGATACATTTTCAGAATTATAAAGAGACACTGCTCCCAAGGTCCTTGCCAGGACATCATTAGAGAATTCATGGTTCTTATCGAGATTGGTATGAGCCGAAAATGAAGTGATATCGTTCTTTATCATACGTGATAAGAGACTTCCGAATACATCCTCCTCATTTACCGTATCGATTCCGCCGAATATCAAAGGATGGTGGCAGATGATCATATCGGCTCCTGAAGACTGTGCAAAGTCTAAGGCATCAGAAGTAATATCAAGAGTAAGGACACAAGTCTTCACATCCCTGGAAGATTTTCCTGTGATAAGACCGGGATTATCGTAGCTCTCAGCTGTCTCTCTGGGGAATATCGTATCAAGATACGAAGTTATATCGATCACCTTTGTCATCTTACTACCTCCTCGAGCATAGTCTTTACTTCCCGATCTCCCCTGGCACGAAGTTCATAGGAGTGATCGAGCCTTATAAAGTACTCTTTTGTAGTCTCATCTTCCATCTCATGCTTACGTATGAGGATAGGACCGTAGTACTTCTCATATAAGGATAATACGCTCTTTTGACCGCTATATGAAGTAGCGACTATAGGGTAATAGATACCTCGCTCCGAGATCACCGATTCGTCCTTTATCGTAAATCCTGATTCACAGAGAAAGCTTCTTAATATCTCTATGGACTTCTGAGGCTGAAGGACCCACGTAACTGTCTTGAGCAGTTCTTCACCCGTCACGGACATGGCTCTTCCTATTATGTCCACCATATTATTACCGCCCAGACCTGCCATAACGACAACATCACCGTCTTCCAGAGAAGCACCGTCAAGTCCGTCAGTACAGATTACCTCAGACCTTTCATCGAGTCCTATCCCCTTCATAAGGTCGCGTGACTTGCGGGCAGGATCCTCGTGGATATCAGTAAGAAGTGCCCTTTCAAAACCTTTATTGGTAAGAGCCACTGCGGCCAGATGACCATGGTCAGATCCGACATCGATAATCCTCTTCTTCTCAGAAGAATAGGAAGAAGCAGTATCTAAAACCTTCTGAAGTCTGGCAGATAACTTTATATCATTCATTAAAGTCTTTCTCTCTTTGCGATTATATGTTCCTTGAGAGTAGTGAGCTTCTTATGGCGAAGCACCAGATCCTCTCTCTTCTCCTTGGAGACGGTCTCAAGAGCCGCGGCTATCTTCTTCTCAAGGCTTTCCATCTGCTTGAGTCTTAAGTCGTAAAGCGCCATGAGATACTCATCTCTTCTGACCTTGGGATTGCCGCTGTCGGGGATCTGCTCACAGGCACGAAGATATACCTCCTCGGCAGGCATACCGTTCAATACCGTCTTGGAGAGTTCATTTATTAGAAGAGGTTCGCTAATACCGAACTCACTGTTGAAGTTCTTAAGGAAGAATGTGACTATGCCCTGCATATTCCTTCCTCTGAAGTCATTCGGACGAAGTACATCCTCCCTGTCCACTTCAGTTGCCAGGAGTTCCTTGAGCCTCACTGCCATAACAAAGAGCTTGAGCTCGGGCATAAAGACTATATCGTCCTTCTGCTTAGGAACAGACACGTCACGAGAAGAGTCATCCTGAGAAGCCTCTTCCTGCCTCTCCTTGACGATCTGCTTCTCATCACGTATGAGATTACGTCTGTCAGCTGCTTCCTGTTCCTTAACGGAACTTTCCATGACTTCATTCATCCTGTTAAGGACAGTCTTATAGTTTGCTCCTAGGTAAAGAGCAGCACCTGAAGCCATCTTCTCACGACGAAGATCGTCAGATATCCAGGAACCGTAGAGGATGATATCCTCCTGATATTTATATGTATCGAGCTTGCCGTCACTGTCGCAATTGTCATCATAAGCCCTGGCAGCGAGATAATCGTCTACATCCATGGCATTGGCAACAACTGCAGCGAAAGCTTCTTTGCCGTTATTCTTTATATATTCATCGGGATCTTTACCGTCAGGAACCTTAGCTATCTTGATCCTTATCTTAAGACCGCTCATCTTCTTCAAGAAGCGAAGCATCATGCGGATGGCACGAAGTGCGGCATTCTGTCCGGCCTTATCGCTGTCGAAGAAGAATACGACCTCATCAGCATATCTGGAAGCAAGTCTGAGCTGACTGTCCGTAAAAGCAGTACCTAGGGATGCTACTGCGTTATTGATGCCTGCCTGATGCATGGCAATCGTATCCATATAACCTTCTACGATTATGAGCTGATTGCTCTTGGACTTCTTGGCAAAGTTAAGTCCGTAGAGATGATCCTGCTTCTTATAAACAAGTGAATCGGGAGAATTGACATACTTAGGCATCTCATCTCCAAGGCTTCTGCCGCCGAAGGCAATTATCTTGCCGAAAGAGTCAAATATCGGGAACATTAGCCTGCCCCTGAAAAGATCGATGAGATTACCGTTCTTGGCAACTGTAAAGAGTCCTGAGACCTTCATCTCATCTTCTGTATAACCCTTTGATCTAAGATGACGGACAAGATTATCCCAGCCTTCAGGAGCATAGCCTAAGCCGAAGGATGTCATTGTCTCCTTTGAAAGATTACGCTTCCTGGCATACTCGAGTGCGATCTTACCGGCGGGAGAATGAAGAGATGAATAGAAGAACCTTGCAGCTTCCGTCAGAAGCTCGGTAACCCTCTCCTTCTGCTTCTTGGTGGAACCCGAATTATCGTAACCTTCGACTTCAGGGATCTCGACGCCGTACTGGTTACCCAGGAACCTTACCGCCTCAGGATAAGAGAGCTTCTCGATCTCCATTATGAATCCTATGGAGTTGCCGCCCTTACCGCATCCGAAACAATGGTAGATGCCCTTATTTAAGGACACAGAAAAGGACGGTGTCTTCTCCGAATGGAAAGGACACAGTCCGAATAGGTTCTGTCCGGTTCTCTTTGTAAAAGAAACATACTTGCCGACCACCGACTCGATGTCGGCTTTGGCAAGTATTTCTTCGATCACATTATCGGGGATCTGAGCCATATCGACCTACAGATCAATCTTCGTTCTTCTTAGACTTCTTATCCTTCTTGTCCTTGCTTTCAGCCTTATCAGCGTTACGGGAGATAACAGTCTGGATAGCAGCCTTCTGGAAAGTGATAGGTGTATTAGCATTAGAAGAGTAGATAGTGATCTCGTCATCAGTGATCTTTGCAAGAACACCTACTACTCCGCCGATTGTGACGATAGTATCACCTATCTTCATATTATTAAGTCTTTCCTTCTGCTCCTTATCACGCTTCTTCTGAGGCATTACTACCGTAAATACGAAGAAGATAGCAAGGATAGCAAAGAGTCCTAAGGAAGGAAGCATACTGGAAAGGCTTGCTTCCTGGGGTGCATCTGTTAAGAGATTGAACATTTTATTCCTCCAAATTATCTAATAAAAGCAACGTTTAAGAGTCTATCAGTTAAAGGCCTTAGATACAACATCCTTCATGGAATATCTTCCGGGGCCCTTATCCTTGATATACTCGGCAGCAGCAAGAGCTCCTCTAGCAAAAGCTTCTCTCGTCATGCACTGATGAGTGATCTTGATAATCTCCTCATCGCTTACGAAGTATACTTCGTGCTCGCCAACGATATTACCGCCTCGGATGGCACTCATGCCGATCTCGTTCTTGTGTCTTGCTTCAGACCTGTCGTGACGGTCATAGATATATTCCATCTCGTCAGGGATAGCGCTCTTGATCGCTTCTCCGAGCTGGAATGCGGTACCGGAAGGCGCATCGAGCTTTCTGTTATGGTGTGCCTCTACTATCTCGATATCAAAATCGGGATAGAGAGCCTTTGCAGCCTGAGCTGCGAGCTCGAATACAACGTTCATGCCTACGCTCATATTTGCTGACTTAAAAAGCGGAGCTACCTTGGAAAGATCATCGGCTGCCGTAAGAGCTGCTTCATCAAGAGCCGTGGTACAAAGTACGAGAGGCTTCTTCTTCTCGATAGCAAATTTACATACGTCGGGAACAGCCTTGAAGTAAGAGAAATCGATTATTGCATCAAAGTCTTCCTTACAATCGAAGATGCTCTTATATACAGGGAAATCAAGACCGTCAGTATTATCGGATACATCGCATCCTGCAACGATCTTAAAGTTCTCGCTGTTCTTGGTCATGTTGTAGATGGCACGGCCCATTCTGCCGCAACATCCGCTCATTAAGATAGTAGTCATGTTTATACTCCAATAGAAATTATTAATCAGCCGAAGAAAGATGTAAGTGCGGATGTATCGTACTTGGAAAGAACATCTGCTACATAGTTATGGTTCTTCTCGCTCATCTCGCAAAGAGGAAGTCTGCAGGGACCAACGCCTGCACCTAAGATATTAAGTGCTTCCTTTACGGGGATGGGATTAACTTCACAGAACATAGCCTTTACCATAGGAATGATCTCTACCTGCATATCTCTTGCCTTCTTTGTATCGCCTTTAAGATAAGCATGCATCATCGTGCTCATGAACTCAGGAAGGATATTAGCTACAACGGAGATAACACCCTTACCGCCAAGAGAAGCGAGAGGAACTGCAAGTCCGTCCTCACCGGAATAGAAATCAAATCTGTCGCCTACCTTACTTAAGATCTCGGGTACCTGACCGAGGTTGCACTCCTTGATAGCTACGATATTCTCGATATCTGCAAGTCTGTAAAGAGCATCGGGAGAGATATTTACATTAGTCCTGGAAGGTACATTATAAAGAACGATGGGAGCTTCGGCACTCTCGGCAATTGCCTTATAATGTCTGTAAAGTCCCTCGGTCGTACACTTATTATAGTAAGGAGTAACTACAAGGAGAGCATCAGCTCCTGCCTTTACAGCCTCCTGGGAAAGATGTATGCCGTGATTGGTATCATTGGATCCTGTACCAGCGATAACGGGAACTCTTCCTGCTACTGCATCTACACAAGCCTTGATGACGGAGATATGCTCCTCATCGGGCATCGTGGAAGCTTCGCCTGTAGAACCGCAGATGATGATCGCGTCGGACTTATTCTTTATATGGAACTCCACGAGCTTCTCAAGCTTGGCATAATCTACTCCTGTTGATGTGAACGGTGTTACTACTGCTACGCCTGAACCTTCAAAGATCGGTCTTGCCATATACTTTTCCTCCAATAAATAATAATATAACGACTCAAATTTTAGCACTTACGGAAGTTATGCGTCAATTATGCGCGAGTGGCGGACAAGTGTACTTTGAGGGGCGGAAAAATGGTGTATAATAACTGCCATGAGCATGAAAACAAGCGACTTTTACTACGATCTCCCCGAGCGTCTCATCGCACAGAATCCCCTTGCTGACAGGTCGTCATCAAGGCTCATGGTGCTGGACAAGAAGACGGGTAAGATCGAACATAAGCATTTCACTGATATAAAGGGATATCTTCGTAAGGGAGATGTCCTTGTCATCAATAATACACGCGTTATCCCTGCACGTCTCTTAGGTGTCAGGTCAGATACGGGTTCAGCAGTCGAGATCCTTCTCCTTAAGAGGCTCGACGACGTAAGGTGGGAATGTATCGTTCGCCCCGGTAAGAAGGTAAAGCCCGGCAGAAGGTTCACTTTCATCGAAGGCGAGCTCGAAGCTGAGTGCGAGGAAGTACTTGATACAGGCAACAGGATCGTAAGGTTCGACTTTGACGGTATCTGGGAAGAGATACTGGACCGCGCGGGTACAATGCCTCTTCCTCCCTATATCCATGAGCAGCTTCAGGACAGAGAGCGTTATCAGACGGTCTACTCCAAGATAGAAGGTTCCGCTGCTGCTCCTACTGCAGGTCTTCATTTCACAAAGGAGCTCTTGAAGGAGATAAAGGAGATGGGCGTAGAGATCGCTGAAGTTACCCTGCATGTAGGTCTAGGTACATTCCGTCCCGTTAAGGTTGACGATGTCGAGTCTCACGAGATGCATTCCGAGTGGTACTGCTTCGACAAGACTGCATCTGACATCGTAAGAGCTGCAAGAGCTGAAGGCAGAAGGATAATCTCAGTCGGTACTACTTCAACAAGAGTTCTGGAGACAGTAGCATCAAACGATCCCGAGATGCTTCCATGCTCAGGAGATACAAAGATATTTATCTACCCGGGATACGATTTTAAGTGCGTGAATTCTCTTATCACAAACTTTCATCTTCCCGAGTCAACTCTCATAATGCTGGTCTCTGCCCTTGCAGGCAAAGAGCATATCCTTAATGCATACGAGCAGGCCGTTAAGGAAGAATACAGATTCTTCTCTTTCGGTGATGCGATGTTCATCACAGATCTTTAATCCAAGGAGAATAACATGAGTAATTTCCCCGTATGGTACGAACATATCCACACATGTAAGCAGACAGGAGCAAGGCTCGGAAGAGTACATACTCCTCACGGTACTTTCGATACGCCTGCTTTCATGCCTGTAGGAACACAGGCTTCCGTTAAGGGCATGAGCCCTGATGAGATCTCATCCATGGGAGCTAACATCATCCTGTCTAACACATACCACCTGTGGATGCGTCCCGGAAGCGAGCTTATCGCCAAGGCAGGCGGACTTCATAAGTTCATGAACTGGAAGGGCGCAGTCCTTACTGACAGTGGCGGATTCCAGGTATTCTCCCTGGCTCGTCCCAAGGACATCATCGAAGAAGGCGTTAAGTTCAGATCTCACTTAGACGGTTCCAAGCACCTTCTTACACCCGAGAAGTCCATCCAGATACAGAATGACTTAGGCGCAGACATCATCATGGCATTTGACGAGTGCTGCCCCTACCCCAGTACGGAAGAATATTCAGCCAGATCTCTTGAGAGAACTACAAGATGGCTTGAAAGATGTATCGATACACATAAGCGTCCTGAGGATCAGGCTCTCTTCGGAATCATTCAGGGTAATATGTATCCCGAGCTTCGCGTAAGAAGCGCTAAGCAGATCACATCATTCGATCTTCCGGGATTTGCCATAGGCGGTCTCTCAGTCGGAGAACCTGCTCATCTTATGTATGAGATGTTAGATGCTACTGTACCTCATATGCCAGAGGATAAGCCCAGATATCTGATGGGCGTTGGTACTCCCGACTACCTTATCGAAGGTGCTATCAGAGGTATCGATATGTTCGACTGCGTCCTTCCTACCCGTATGGGAAGACACGGAACAGTACTTACATCGAGAGGAAGAGTCATCGTAAGAGATGCAAAGCATGCAGAAGACTTTGGTCCCATGGATCCTGACTGCGACTGCTATGCTTGTAAGAACTTCTCATCTGCATACATAAGGCACCTTCTTAAGGCAAAGGAGATGTTCGGACAGAGACTTTGCACATGGCATAACATCGACTTCCTCTTAACTCTAATGGAGAAAGTAAGGGAAGCGATCGCAGAAGATTGCCTCGGAGACTTCAGGGATTCCTTCTTCAAACAGTATTACGGCTGATAAGAAAAAATCAGATAAAACAACAGGGAGCTGTCAGATGACAACTCCCTGTTTAGTTCTTGTTATTACTCTACGACTATCGTTAAAGTTCCCAGTATCAGCACAACACCAATTATGAAATGAAGGAAGATACCGAAGATGTATATTCCCGATACTCTCCTCTTCAGCGATGCGATAAGGAAGAAGATCAAGGAAGCAAGTACGACATATCCGACAAGAGCCAAAAGGATATTGTTGGTATTGCCGCCTGCAAGGTTGATCATCGTATCCTTAGCTGTATCGATGATCGTCGTGTCAGCAGGATTCGATGACGTCCTCTCCACTACACTGTCAGGAAGTATATTTCCTATAACATCCTGGCCGATGCCAAAGAGATTGAACAGACCGAAAGTCATTACAAGTAATGAGATGAGCCACACTATATAAACAAAAGTGATCTCACCTTTACCCATATCTTTCCACATAAATTATACCCCACATTTTCATCTTTTTTTGACGATTTATGGTAACGCAACACTGTAGCATTACGCAAGTAGAATTTCTTATCGTAAATGTTAAGGGAGTCACCATAAGGCGACTCCCTCTTCTTATTCTTCTACATAGTAAGTAAAAAGGAACGGTTGGTTATAAGGTTGCTCGAGGCTCTCCCAGTCTACTCCGCATCGAACGATCAATGTAGCGGAAGGGTCTGTAATATCCATACCGTGTCCGTCAGCTCTGTCTGCACAGGACATACCCAGACGCTCGATATAGAATTCTATGCCCTGTACCATTCCGGGAGCATCGTACTGATCAGGATACATATAGTACCAATCGGAAGATGTGGGCTCACCATTCTCATATGAGATCTCAACTGCGCGTGTATCATCTGATCCTGCGCAGGCACAATATGAGGATGAATAAAGGATACTATTACCGCTTACCTCCCACACGAAAGCTGCTTCGTCAAATCCGTCACCCATAGGAGAAGCACTATCAGTAATGGTCATGAGGATGAGTTTCTTTCCATCCCTGTCTATCGTATAGAGACCGATATCCTGAGTATAGTATGTGTTGCTGTACATGCCGCAGTGATACTCATCGAATCTGTCGGTCAACTCTCCATCAGAGTTTGTCCAACGGGTCATGACCGGAAGATCATCGAGCAGCATGATAGTACCGTCAACATCGTCACAAAGAAGAAGATGGAGATGAAAATAATAATTCTCGGTATTTTCTATATATGCATCGTCAAGCTCTGTCACGAAGACAAATGCAACCAACTCTAAGTCTCCGTCTCCGTCAAAGTCAGCTATCTCATGGGAAAGAGCGCCGTTTATATTGAGCCAAGGCTCTAAGAAATCATTATAAGTGGCCGTCTCGATACTTACTGATGTGGCTGCGGCAGTTCCGTATAGGCCCTGAATATTATTTACATAGTAATTCTCAAGATTTGCTTCTTCGCCGAGGGTGTCATCGTATGGCATCTCCTCAGGAACAGGAGGCATTTCCGGACTATAGCCAGGAGCCGGTGTAGGCGTCGGTGAAGGCGTTGGAGTAGGAGTAGGAGTAAGATTAGCAAGATCCAGCATATCGTCACTTGTACCCATGTAGAGCTTCATGGCAGGCCTTACTCCCTGTCTGCTGCTCAATGACATTCCGTCATATGTGATACTTCCTCTGGAACTGCATATATCGGCATGTGTGTGTTCAGAATTACTTTTGGATCTAAGCCACCAGCTGTTACCAGCGGGATGCTCATCAAGGATAGATGCATATTCGTTTACATCGACCCTGTTCAGGAGATATATCTTGTTATCGCTGTCAACTTCAGGGTATTGAGAGTTCAGGCAATATCTTATACGGACCTTCTCCTCGTCCGTAAATGAATTCTCGTAAAAGTCTCCGTTCAACCAGATAGACAAGGAAGAATTATTCCAGTCATACACATCACCGCCTCGATCATAAGGCATCGAATCGATACTCTCGTTTGCAAGGCAGTAGCAGACATTCATGGTGATGCTTAGTATGACCCACTCTATATCCTCACCTTCGTACTGACCGAAGGTAAAGACATCACCTGCCTGAAGTCCTTCGAACTTACTGTCTCTTGTAGAAGCGGTAGTCGTAGGCGTATAGGCTTCCGTGGTCTCAGAAGTCGTCGCTTCTGTCGTAGTAGTAGTCTCTTCTACGGTAGTAGTTACTTCTTCTGTTGTCTCTTTTGCCTGAATGATCGAACATGAAGACAACAGGACTGATGTCAAAAGGATCGTTGCAATACTTTTCTTATTCATCTGTACACCCCTTAAAGATAAAATATTCCTTACAACCGTAATCTATCACAACGATATTAGTTTGACAATCAAAATATTTTAGATGCGGATATTCTCGTCTTTCCTGACGATGAGAGTAACAGCCGTGAGATTGCCTTCGGCAAGATGCGTCTTATCCGAGATACGGCAGACAAGATTATCCATCCACTCCTCACAGCTCTCGGCTGTCAGAGCATCCGAGAGTATGGCAGGCTTACTTAAGTACTTAAAGAATTCAGCTGTACCGCATACTACCCTGTCGTCATCTTCTATGCTGAACGGACCGTTAGGGAGCATCTTTATCTCCCCCCTCTTTACTATTGATGCATAGATCTGACCATGACGCTCTATATTGATGCTCGTATCGTTTATATGGATGAGCATATAGTCGGTTCCCACAGGAATGTAGCCCTTGAGCTTTGTACTGACTTCATCGAATGGTATTCCTCTGCAGGCAGTAATATATGTACTTACCCTGGTCTTCACTTCTTCGGACAATGGGATAGGATCCTCGCCGCTGTCTGATAGCATCAGGACCGTAACGGTACTTCCGAAGTTCATGAATATATTATCGGTATATTCTTCCTTGCTTCCTTTATGCATCAGGGTGTAGTACTCGATCATACGATACCTCGCTGAAGCTTTATGACGACACCGGTGTAGTTATCCTGCTTGGGGTGCTTCTTCTGCTTGACCGTGAGCTTTAAGTTCTGTGCCATGGCTCTGGCGCTTGGAGCATCATATCTCGGGATGCTCTTCACGGGAATAGCATCGGTAACTCCGTCAGAATTGACGATAATGGTATCTCCGTCAAGAAGGCGCATGGGCTTCTTGGTGTAGATGACTCTGGGATTATGATTGCCCATATAATCTACAAGAGCTCTCGCCTTGCTGTTGGTATATGCTACCTGCGTCTGCTTACCTGATCTTACCAGGCTCTTTATAAGCAGAGCAACATAGTTCTGTCTGGGGTTTAAAATGGTAGCTTCATCATTTCGAACGAGGATTATATCGCTGTCTCCTACGCTGTAGAAAGTAAGGTGGTCATTATGTATCTGCACCATAGCGAGGGTAGCTCCGCCCTTCTGCTTAAAGTCGTCGAAGATGTCGTTGGAGATCTGCCTTATGGCGTCCGCATTATTCTCACATGCAAAGAAGCTAATGGGATGCATCTCCTTGATGCAATCGGTTATATGCTGGGAGATGACGTCGCCGTATCTCATGCCGCCCATGCCGTCTGATACGCATACTACAAGACCGTACTTACGGCTCTCATCCATGGGGGATATGTAGTAAGAGTCCTCCTGGCGTGCCCTCTTGCCCCTTTCGTGAAAATAAGCAACATCCAAGGAGAGCTGCGGTTCCTCTGAAGCAGCTTTCTTTATCTTAGTCCTGTAAAAGTATATGAAATACGAGAAAGCACAGACTGCGACCACAAACAGGATCAGCGCATACGCGATCAATGCTCTGATCTCATTTGATATTAAGGCCCAGTCACTCATCTTCCGCTATATCTTCCTCGTCCGTTTCCGTGTCTTCTGTGTCTTCCTGAGGATCGCTGTCCTCTTCCTCAGTATCGTCGTTATCTTCGCCTTCGTCAATATCGGGCTCTTCTTTTGCCTGAGACGGCTTAACGATATATGTATTGATGATATCAGCTGCATTGAAAGCGAACATGAACTGCGTGAACATAAACGCAGTAGTCAGATAGTAGAGTATCGCCGCACCGTATCCGAAGTAGTTAAAGCTCGAAAGGAAAAGGAAAGGCACTACAAAGAGGAGCACCACTGCGCCAAGGCACATGATACCGAACTGTACGAAACGCATCATGAAGAATATGCCGGCATTCTTATAGATCTTCATAAGAGGAAGATCTACCGTAACTATGAGCTGGTAAACGATATTCTGTATAGCCGAAAGCGCGAACAGAAGTACCGTAAAGAGAACCGACATGATCGTGCCGAACTTGCCTTCTATCCTGCCGTAGAAAGATACCGCAAGGAGGCATACGCAAGTTAATATCAAGGATATAACGGATGAGGCAAGTGCCTGAGGGATATTGCTCTTAAATCCCTTCTTAAAATCATCCTTCCAATAGATGTCATCCCCGCGGTAAAGGTTTCTGAAGAGCTGTGCAAAACCTGTCTGTACGGGGCCTACGCAAACAAGGCACGAACCGATAAGGGTCATCACACAAAAAAGGATCAAAAGATAATAGACCTGTGAAATGGCATCAGTACCGCCTGCTTCCTCGGTTACCTTAAATCCCGCTTCTGCCATATATGCGTAGAAATTATCGGGAACAAAGACACTGTTGATCCTTGGAAGGAAATAAAGAGTCATGGCAAAGCCTATGAGCATGGAAGGTATATTAAATACCAGAAAGAGAAAGTTAGCCATAACGAGCTTTCCTACGTTATTACCGTAGATGCTCAAGAATCTGTATACGGGTCCCTGCTCACGTTCCATATCTTATTCCGCCTTATCGATCATTTCATTAAGTGCCTGCGCGAACTCGCAGATCTTACCTAAGGATCTCTCTGCGATGGCAGCATTCTTATCTTTCTTCTTATTCTTTCCCTTGAACTTTCCGGGCATCTTCTCCACCAGACCGAAGTTTGCATTCATAGGAACGAACTTCTTTACGTCGGGATCTGAGATATAGGCTGCCATGGAACCTATAACCGTATCGCTTCCCGGGATAAAGGGCGGCTCTATATCAAGAGCTCTCATGGCAGCATAATAGCCTGCAAGGAATCCCGATGCGGTAGATTCAATGTAGCCTTCAACGCCTGTCATCTGACCTGCGAAGAAGAGATCTTCCCTCTTCCTTAAGGAATATCTGTTAGTCAGGAGCTCGGGAGAATTGATATAGGTATTCCTATGCATTACTCCCATCCTGTAGTATTCGGCATTCTCTAAGCCCGGGATAAGTCCGAAGACCCTCTTCTGCTCAGGCCACTTGAGCCTGGTCTGGAAGCCTACGAGATTATACATAGTCTTGGCTCTGTCATCCTGACGAAGCTGAAGACATGCATAAGGCTCCTCACCGGTCTTGGGATCTACAAGTCCTACGGGCTTTAAAGGACCGAACCTCATTGTATCCTCGCCTCGTGAAGCCATTGTCTCGATGGGCATACAGCCTTCGAAAACGATCTCCTTGTCAAAGTACTTAACATCTGCCCTCTCGGCACCTATGAGTTCATGGTAGAAGTTAAGGTATTCATCCTTGTTCATGGGGCAATTGATGTAGTCATCTCCGCCCTTACCGTATCTTGAAGCCTTGAAAGCCTTGCTCATGTCGATGGAATCCGCCTTGACGATGGGCGCTGCGGCATCGAAGAAATGAAGCTTGGAATCACCTAAGGTCTTCATTATATCTTCGTAGAGCTCACCATCCGTAAGAGGACCTGTGGCAACAATGACTATACCGTCTTCGGGGATCTTCTTTACTTCCTCTTCATGGACGGTGATGTTGGGATCATTCTTGATCTTCTCGGTTATATATCCGGAAAACTCGTCTCTGTCTACAGCCAGAGCGCCGCCCGCAGGTACCTGGGCCTTATCGGCGGCTTCCATTATAAGGGAGCCTAATACCCTTAATTCTTCTTTGAGAAGTCCTACGGCATTCTCGATATTATTTGCTCTTAATGAATTGCTGCATACGAGCTCTGCATAATCATCGCTATGGTGAGCAGGACTCTTCCTTACTGCCTTCATCTCATAAAGATCGACCTTGATGTCGAACCTCGATAAAAGATGAGCAGCCTCGGATCCTGCAAGGCCTGCACCTATAACGGTAACTGTCTTACTCATCAGCGCCGTCCTTATCAGACTTCTTTTTCTTCTTATTGGTCTCACAGTCCTGGTTGGAACACTTGGGATAGACCTTACCCCTGAACCTGTGCCATACCATATAGGAACCGCATGTCTCACACTTCTTGTCATCTATGGGAAGATCCCATGAGATGAACTCACAATCAGGATTACTGCCCTTCTTGTCACATACATAGAAGGTCTTGCTGCCCTTTCTTGTCTTCCTAACAAGAAGACCGGAACCGCATACGGGACACTTACCCTTAGCCTGTACTTCGATATTCCTCGTATAGGTACACTTGGGGAAGCAGGAACATGCGATGAACTTACCGTTTCTTCCTTCCT
This sequence comes from Oscillospiraceae bacterium, assembly GCA_900176545.1. Taxonomy (GTDB): domain Bacteria; phylum Bacillota; class Clostridia; order Saccharofermentanales; family Saccharofermentanaceae; genus Saccharofermentans. The sequence goes on along the minus strand of FWXP01000001.1, from coordinate 248,907 downwards.
TTATGACAAGGTCGCCTTCACCGCACTCGGGACACTTCTCGCCGATCTTCTCGGATTCGATCTTTACCTTCTCAATGGAATCAGATGCATTCTGAACCTGCTCGTGGAAGCCGGGATAGAATTCGGATAATACCTTCACCCAGTTTGCATTGCCGGTCTCGACAGTATCCAGCTTCTCCTCCATTGCTGCAGTAAAGGATACGTCTACTATCTGATTGAAGTTAGCTTCGAGCATGTTGGTAACGAGCTTACCGAGCTCAGTGATATGGAGGTTTCTGCCCTCCCTGTCAACATACTTACGATCGAGGATAGTGCTTATGGTAGCAGAATAAGTAGAAGGTCTTCCGATACCGTTATCCTCCATAGCCTTGATAAGCGTTGCTTCTGTATAGTGAGGCGGAGGAAGAGTCTGCTTCTTATCGCAGGTAAGATCCAAGTTCTTTAAGGTCTGACCTTCAGTAAGCTCGGGAAGCTTGCTCTTATTATCCTTCTCGTTATCTTCTTCATTCTCTTCCTTGATATCGGCATAGATGGCAAGGAATCCTGCAAAAGCCACAGTCTCTCCCTGAGCACGGAAGATCTCATGATTGCACTCTGCTTCCATAGTAACTGTATCGATGGAAGCATCAGCCATCTGAGAAGCTAAGAATCTCTCCCAGATAAGCTTATAGAGCTTATACTGATCGTTGGAAAGAGATGACTTTATAAGCTCGGGATTGAGGTCAAAGTGAGTAGGCCTGATAGCCTCGTGAGCATCCTGAGCAGAATTCTTATTCTTATAGTTTCTCTTATAAGGACATACATATTCCTTGCCGAACTTCTCTTCGATCAAGGTCCTGGAGAATGCGACAGCTTCATCAGATACTCTTACGGAATCCGTACGGATATAGGATACGAGAGCCGTCTGACCCTGTCCTGCTATCTCGATACCTTCGTAGAGCTGCTGTGCAAGGGATGTAGTCTTCTTAGTGGAGAATCCGAGTCTCCTGGAAGCCTCCTGCTGCATGGTTGAAGTCGTAAACGGAGGTGCGGGCTTTCTGGTGCCTTCACCCTTCTTAACGGATATGACCTTAAAGTCATTGCCCTGTACGGCCTCTACTACACTCTTAGCCTTCTCCTCTGTAAGGATCCTGCCGTTCTTGGGCTTATCCACCTTACCGCCGGACTCGGTACCGTAATAGGATACCTTGAACTTGGAACCGCCGTCTGCAGGCTTGACCATAGAATTAACGAGCCAGTAATCCTCAGGGATGAATGCATCTATCTGTGCATCCCTGTCCATAACTATCTTTGTAGCTACGGACTGAACACGTCCTGCGGAAAGGCCTCTTCTTATCTTGCTGCAAAGGAGCGGACTGAGCTCGTATCCTACGAGTCTGTCCAGGATCCTTCGTGCCTGCTGTGCATCTACGAGATCCATATCTATGGATCTGGGATTGGAGATAGCCTCCTGTACGGCTTTCTTAGTGATCTCATTGAATGTGATCCTGCAGTTGGTCGCGGGATCGATCTTAAGTACATGAGCAACATGCCATGCGATAGCTTCACCTTCACGGTCAGGGTCCGTTGCGATATATACAAAATCAGCATCTGAAGCCAGTTCCCTTAATTCCTTTACTACCTTTACATTAGTAGTTATATATATAGGCTTAAAATCGTCATTAACGTTAACACCCATTGAATTTCTCGGCAGATCCCTTATATGACCTACCGAAGCGGAGATCTTATAATCCTTACCGAGATATCTTCCTATTGTCTTCGCCTTGGTAGGCGACTCTACTATTACCAGCTTTTTACCCATAGTGACACCATACTAAATATATTCTACGAATATTTAATATAATGATACATCATCGGATTGTCAAAATGTATTTTCCCCGCTTAAGCTCCGTAAGGCCTTGTAATTCCAGATCCGTAAGGACTTTTGTGATATGTTCGTAAGCATCTCCCGTGATGGCTACGATCTCGTCAAGACTCATGGGACGGATAGCCAGAAGATCCTTTATCCGCGACTTTGGATCATCGCTCTTATCCTCCGGAACATCATATCTGTACATTACGTTATCTCTTATCCTGTCTATTACCGTAGCAGCATCCAGAAGCACTTCCGCGCCGTCTCTTAGAAGCAGAAGTCCTCCATGACAGTTATCAGAATAGATATTATTAGGAAGAACGAATACATCCTTTCCCTGGTTAGCCGCAAACGATGCAGTATGCAAAGTGCCGCTGTAAAGTCCTGCTTCCATGATGAGGGTCACATCACCAAGTCCTGCGATGAGCCTGTTCCTTGCCGGGAAATACTGTTTTATCACTTCCTTACCGGGAGGCATCTCAGAGATGATAAGTCCGTCTGTCGTCACCCTTTCGTATATATCCTTATTCTGATAGGGATATATGATATCGGCTCCGCACGGCATAAAGGCGACAGTCGATCCGCCGTTGGCGATGGCTGTCTCATGAGCTTTCCTGTCAATCCCCAGGGCCATCCCGGACACTATGACTATCTCTTCTTTTATAAGTTCCTTAGTAAATTCTTCCGTAGCATATAGGGCATATCTCCCGGGCTTTCTCGTACCTACTATGGAGCATGCTCCCTTCTTATGGCATATATCGAGGATATCCCTTCTGCCTCTGGCAAATATGACCTTAGGCATACCTGATATATATCGCCATAGATATGGATAGTCATCGTCATCTTCGGATACTGTATATATACCGTTAATATCACAAGCAGTCTTATATTCACTTGCTATCTCCAGGATCCTGTCTCGGGACTTGAAGGCATTCTCCACAGCATCCTTTGTTCTTTGCTGAAGGTCAAATTCACCAATATCCCTTCTGATCTTTTCTATGCCCTGCGTTGTAAGGTCTTTTATGGAAGATACTGCACCATTGGAATAAAGGTCGCTAATTACCTTGGAATTGATCTTGGTATTGAATCTAATTGCCGTGTACTCCAGATCCGTCATCATCTTATCGCTCATATCAGATCCTCCTTCTGTACACTGCTGCTTCTGATATATCCTGAACCGTCATATCAGCTCTTTGATCAAGGTCGGCTATAGTCCTTCCTACTCTCATGAGCTTAGAAAAACCTCTTGCGGAAAATCCCGCCTTTGAAGCTACATCGGTGGCATAATCTATGGTTTCTTGGTCGGCCCTCAAGATATCTCTGTCAGCGCCGTCATATCTTCCGTTGAATCGTATCCCCATATCCTTATATCTATCTTCCTGGATCTGCCAGGCACACTTCACCTGCTCCCTCATGCTGCGGTTCAGTTCTTTATTCTCTTTTTGGGTTATCTTCCTTAAGTCCTCGCCCTTGATACTCCTCATCTCGCAATATAGATCTATCCTGTCAAGCAAAGGTCCCGAGAGCTTCCCAAGATATCTCTTCCTTACCGCAGGAGTACAAGTACAGACTTCATCCGTCTCATATAGCATTCCGCACCTGCAGGGATTGCCTGCGCCGATAAAGAGAAAATCCGCAGGAAATTCATGACTTATACCGTCTTTTACCATTCTTATCTTATGTTCTTCCAAGGGGATCCTCATAAGATCAAGGATATCCGACTTATATTCGCAGAGCTCATCTGCGAACAGGACACCCTGATGAGCCAGAGAGAATTCACCGGGGATCAACTTAGACGAGGAACCTGTAAGCCTCGTGGCGGTGATCCCCGGGTGAATATATAAAGAGGGTCTCTTGGGAACAGTCGTATTATCATATGTACCTATGGACTCATTGATAAGCATGACATCTCTTGCCTCTTGCAATGTCATTGGAGGCATTATCCCCGATATCATCTTGCCGCACGAAGATTTGCCACTCCCCGGGCTTCCCAGCAGTAACAGATTATGCCATCCCGATGCAGCGATAAGTACCGATCTTAAAGCTTTAGGCTGGCCTTTTATCTCACTTAGATCAGGTATATCGTCAAAATCATCCTGAAGCTTGATATCAATTGCACCGGTTCCGGGGGAATACCATACGTCGATCAGCGGATCACTTATATTCCTCAGATGCGATATCGGCATGAATTGCCTGTCTGTCATTATGCAGGGTGCCTCATCTTCCGGGATCAGGCAATAATCATAGCTCTGTTCGGAATTAAGGCGTACTGAAGATCCGGGTGTTCCCTTTACCTTGCCGTTAAGAGAAAGCTCCCCTTCAGCATATATCTTCTTACCCTGTTCCAATATGAGCTGACCGGATGCGAGAAGTATACATATGGCGATAGGCAGATCAAATGACGAACCTGTCTTCTTCACATATGCCGGAGAGATGGATACGGTTATCCTGCCTTTGGGAAAATCAAATCCTGAAGTGATAAGAGCCGCTTTGATCCTTCCGCCTGATTCTCTTATGGAAGAATCACACATACCGATAACATCGAAGTAAGGGATACCCGGTGTGATCGCAGTCTCTATCTCGTATATCTTGCCGTCAAGTCCTTCGGCATAGCCTGTATAGACCTTTGCCAAGCGCACTCTTCTGCCCATAATATCCTCCTTGAGTTCTTAGGTGAACATATGGTATCAGCATGGCAAGAGGAAATGTTGCGACAATTTACGACAATTGCCGACAAATTTCGACAACGAGTACTATTAATGGGACTTTATGCGCCTATGACTATCCTGATGATATCTGATGCCAGAGCAAAGACTGCTAATAATATGAGCATGATAAAGCCTACTACGGCTATAACGTCTTCTGCCTTCCTGGATATAGGACGTCCTATGACAGCCTCTACGATCAGGAGTATTACCTGATTACCGTCAAGACCCGGGATAGGGAGCATATTCGAATACATAAGTCCGAGGGATATCATCGCTGAATACATGATAAGGTTGGATACTTTATCATAAACAGAAGTATCATTCTCAGTAACGACTTCCGATACGGATGCCGTAAGTCCGACCGGACCCTGAACTACATTATATGGCTCTACGCTTCCTTTGAGTGCATTTTGCAGGATGCTGACAGTGATCCTGCCTACAGATAAAGGTGTAGCGGAAGCTGTCTTGATGGCTACGAAGAATTCCTTAACGGAATTGATCTTATGAGAAGTAAGGTATATTCCTCTGTAATCGATCGAAGGAACAAGAAGAGTATTTACAACACTGTCCTCATGGTGCTCGACACCATCCCTATAGAAAGTAAATGTTACGGTATCGCCGTCATGAAGGGAATCACAGAAATCATAGATGGAATCATCAACAACGGGGATATCATTGATAGCTACAAGGATATCTCCTGCCTTTAATACCGGAGAACCGTTATTGGCGTCCTCATATATCTCAGATATTGGCCAGCCGTTATATTCTTCATCTATCTCAGCGTAGTATTTAAATCCCATCATAGGTCTTTCGACCGGAACGGGATCTAATACCATCTCATAGGACTCACCTGTACTTCCCGACTTCAACGTAAGTGTCATTACATCGATATCCTTAGGGAAATATCCTGCTTCGAAAGCAAAATCAAAGTAGGAAAATACTCTCTTGCCGTTTACATGAGTGATGATATCTCCCTCATTATATTCAGGACAGTTCTCGATGGCTATGGCCATCTGTGTATAAGGAGCCGTCTCATCAGTATCGAGAGTCATGAACCAAGAGGGATTGACCGCAAAGAGGATCACGAAGATAAGGACACCTAATACAAGGTTCATGAAAGGACCTGCAAGAGCTACGAGGAGTCTCTTCCAGCGCTTCTGATTGATGAGCAGCGCCGGATCGTCATCCTTGATGACATTACCCTCGTCATCGAATTCAGAGAATCTGACATAAGCTCCGAGAGGGATAGCCCTTATAGTGTACTCAACGCCTTTGCGCTTCCACTGCAAAAGCTTAGGGCCTACGAAGATAGAGACTTCGAAAGCCTTTATCTTAAGCCATGAGGCAACCCAGAAATGTCCCAGCTCATGGGCCGTGACAAGAAGTCCCAGTATGACCAGGATTATCAATATACTTACTACAATTGACATTATTACAATATCTCTCCCGCTCTTATCCTTGATTCCTTATCGATCTTCAGGATCGTATCAATATCCATATCCTTAATTCCCGATATCTCAGATGACATTTTATCACAGACATCGTACACAGTACGCTCTATATCGAGATAGCCGCTCTTTCCGTCAAGGAATGAGAATACTGCGACTTCATTTGCGGCATTCATGACCGTAGGCATAAGACCGCCTTCCCTTCCGCAGTCATATGCAAGCTTTAAGAGCCTGAATACGTCAGTATCACACTTCTCAAAGGTAAGATCATTACATCCTGCACAGAAAGGATCGAACTCCTCAAGGAGCCTGGGACCTCTCTCAGGATAATAAAGAGCCACCATGATGGGAAGTATCATGCTGGGTTTTCCCATCTGAGCCAGAACAGATCCGTCTCGCATCCTTATCATGGAATGGATAACGCTCTGCGGATGTACTACTACGTCTACATGATCTACATCTACGCCGAACAAATGGTGAGCCTCGATAATCTCAAGTCCCTTATTCATCATCGTGGATGAATCGATAGTAACCTTGCCACCCATCTTCCACGTGGGATGAGCAAGGGCATTCTCCAATGTAACATTCTCCAGATCAGAACGGCTCTTGCCTCTGAAAGGTCCGCCGGAAGCCGTTATAAGTATCCTGTCCAGGTTCTCCTGCTTCTCTCCCCACAGGCACTGCCAGATAGCACAATGCTCGCTGTCTACAGGAAGAAGTGATACTCCCTTCTCCTTTACCAGAGGCATTATCACGTCGCCTCCCGTAACGAGAGTCTCTTTATTTGCAAGAGCGATATCCTTACCTCGCAAGATAGCATTATATGTTGGCTCAAGTCCTGATATGCCTACCATCGCACCAACGACGGTATCAGCAGATTCCAATGTAGCCACCGCAAGTGTGCCTTCATGACCAGCAAGGACCTGAGTATTTATATCAGAAGGAAGCATAGCCTTAAGTTCAGAAGCCTTCTGCTCTGAATCAACAGATACCACTTCCGGCTTGAACTCGATTATCTGCTTATAGAGAAGATCGATATTACTTCCGCAGCATAGCCCCTTTACTTCAAAATCCTCAGGATTATTCCTGCATACTTCAAGAGTCTGGGTACCGATGGAACCTGTTGAACCTAATATCGAAAGCTTTCTCATAACCTGTAAAGATCTCTTCCTTTATGTGAAAAATACTGAAATAAAAGCGAGCAGAACTCCGGTAGGGATAGTAAAGAATGCACTGTCGAATCTGTCGAGCATTCCGCCGTGACCGGGGAAGATATTACCGTAATCCTTGATGCCTACCCTTCTCTTGATGAGAGAAGCAAGCCAGTCTCCCAGCTGGGACATAACTGACATAACAAATCCCAGGAAGAATGAGAGAACGGAGAATACAACGATATTCATGGTAATGCCTGCTACGTTATAGATAACGATATCAAAGTAGAGAGTAACTACGATAGCACATCCCAAAGCACCGCCTATACAACCTTCCCAAGTCTTCTTGGGGCTTATATGAGGTACTATCTTATGCTTACCCAAAGTAACGCCGGAGAAATAAGCCATAGTATCGGAGATCCATGCCGCAAAGAGTGCAGGCACCATATAGAACCATCCCTTGTCAGCAAGCATGGATACAGCGCTAAGGCAGAACAAAGGGAAAGTAATATACAAAAGTGTTCCGGCAGTAACTAGTCCGTCCATCAGGTGATTACCGTCAGGCCTTACGACAGAAGGTATGACAACTGCGGCAAATGCCATCATAAGGACGACGAGCGCATAGCTCGCGATACTTGTCATAAGGTTCAGGCTTCTCCAGTAAGATATAAGCAGGATCGCTACGGAAGCGGCGCTTCCGATGGCAAGAAGAGGCACAGTAGGCGTCAATCCTCCTGCCTTTAATGCCTTGGTCATCTCATAGAAGCTGATAGCTCCTACTATTATCGAGAAAAGGAGCATAAAGATAGGATACCAGATCGAGGGCAACACAAACATCGCCACACCGATAACAAATGCTATTCCCGTGATTATTCTCTGTCTCATCTGATCATGACTCCTTACTCTTGCTCAATCCGCCGAATCTTCTGTCTCTTCCGGCAAAATCCCTGAACGCCTGTGTAAGCTCATCATAACCGAAGTCGGGCCAGAGGCATTCTGATGTCCACAGCTCAGAATAAGCTGATTCCCACAGAAGGAAATTCGACAGGCGAAGCTCGCCGCTTGGACGGATGATAAGTTCAGGATCAGGAACATCGGGCATATACATATTGTCCGAGATCATCTTCTCCGTGATATCTTCGGGAGAGATCTTCCCTTCCTTAACATCTCGCGCTATCTGACGGCAGGCATTCTCGATCTCACGTCTTCCGCCGTAATTAAATGCAACTATCAGCTGCATCTTCGTACGGTTCTTGGATCTCTCCTCACCTCTTCTGCATACTTCCTTGATATTATCGGGAAGCGAATCGATATCTCCGGTAAAGCGCACCCTGATACCTTCCTTCTCGAGCTCGGGATCATATCTTTCCCAAAACTCGACAAAGAGCTCCATGAGCTGGTGAACCTCGTCATCGGGACGGGACCAGTTCTCGGTAGAAAATGCGTATACAGTAAGATACTTGACTCCGTAGTTACCGCAGTTGGTGCAGAGTTCCTTGAGATTCTCGGCTCCGGCTCTGTGGCCTGCGCTCCTGGGAAGGAGACGCTTCTTGGCCCATCTGCCGTTACCGTCCATTATTACGCCCAAAGATACCGGGACCTTAAGTCCCGTAGTATCGTAAGTCTTCTTCTTTTGTCCGAGGATAGCCATCTATCAGATTTCCATCAATTCCTTCTCTTTGTTATCACAAGTGGAATCGACTTCCTTAGTGAACTTATCTGTGATCTTCTGGATCTTGTCCTCGTATTCGCCGAGAACATCATCAGTGATCTCCTTCTTCTTGTTGGCAGCTCTCATCTTATCGATGTTATCTCTTCTGATGTTACGGATAGCGACCTTGCACTCTTCTCCGTAAGTCTTAACCTGCTTAACGAGCTCTTTACGTCTCTCCTCTGTGAGGATGGGGAACATGAGCCTTATGATCTTACCGTCATTAGAAGGTGTGATACCGAGGTCGGAAGCCATGATAGCCTTCTCGATCTCCTTGAGCATAGAAGGATCCCAGGGTGCAAGAGTGATCATCCTTGCCTCGGGTACCTGGATATTGGCAACTGCCTGCAAAGGAGAGGGAGCGCCGTAATAATCTACAGTGATCCTGTCCAGAACGTGAGGATTAGCTCTACCTGCACGGATCGCATTGAGGTTCTCCTGAAGATTGGAAATAGCCTTCTTCATCTTGTCTTCTACTACGTCATAATCCTGCTTTGTGATCTCTATCATAATGTTGTCTCCCTTTCTATGTATATTATTCAACAATTGTTCCGAGGTTAGCGCCCTTAACGATCTTTACGATGTTATCGGGATCTTCCATTGAGAATACGAGTATCTTAGTGTGGTTATCGCGGCAGAGAGCTGCAGCTGTTGCATCCATAACCTTGAGGTTGGACTTTAATACCTCATCATGAGATACCTTCTCATATCTTACTGCATCAGGATATACGTGAGGATCCTTATCATATACACCGTCTACCATCGTTGCCTTCATGAAGACATCTGCGCCGATCTCGGTAGCACGAAGTGCAGCACCCGTATCAGTTGAGAAATAAGGGTTACCGGTACCGCATGCGAAGATGACGATCCTTCCCTTCTCTAAGTGTCTTACAGCCCTCTTTCTGATATAAGGCTCAGCCATCTGACGGATCTCGACTGCGGAGAGTACTCTTGTAACGGCACCGTGCTGCTCAAGTGCATCAGAAAGTGCAAGTGCGTTCATCATCGTAGCGAGCATTCCCATATGGTCTGCAGTTACTCTGTCCATCTTCTCTGAAGATCTGCCTCTCCAGAAGTTGCCGCCGCCTACTACGATAGCTACTTCAACACCAAGATCAGATACTTCTTTTACCTTGGAGGTGATCTCTCTTACAACATCGTCGTCTATTCCCACCTTCTTGTCACCTGCCAGTGCCTCACCGGACAGCTTCAGCAGGATCCTCTTATATTTCACATCACTCATTGAATAACCTCCAAAATTTAACTGTGTATATTTTATCTGTAAACTCAATATATTAAAAGGACAAATTTGGATATATAAACCCCCGCAGGATATGACATCACCTGCGGGTAATCTGATCACAAGACCTATTACTTTAAGCAAGTTCCGGCATCTTGCTCTTTCTTACCATGAACAGGCCCATAGCCCAGAATACCGCTCCCAGAAGGATCGATCTTATTATGACCTGAGAAGGATCTCCGCCTATCACCTCGCTTACTGATACTTCGCTGCTCGTAAATAACGTATTAAAAAGAGCTGAGATATCAACAAAGAAATGAAGGACAACATTGAACCAGATATTCTTAGTCCTTGTGTATATCGCGGCAAGATAAAATCCGATACCTACGGCATATATGACCTGACCTATAGTACCGACAACATCCGCACTGTCCTGCAGATTAGCAAAATGCACGAGTCCGAAGCATACGGAAGATACTGTCATACCGATAAGAAGTCCTTTCCTTGTACGGTTGCCTGCCGCGCTTCTTATGAAATTCATGAATATACCTCTGAAGATAAACTCTTCTCCGATGCCTGCGCCCATAAAGATACCGACAATGTAGACAGCCATAAAAACAGGAGACATGCCGGGAGTACTCTTTTCTCTTATGCAGGAGATGAGGTTACTTACAAGCATATACGCAGCGTAAACTATAAGAACGATACCAAGCACTATTCCATTACCAAAACTGCCGGTGGGTCTGTTAGCAAATACATCCTTCCTCTTGAACAGGCATAAAAGCAATATCAAGCCTATCGCCTGGACAGATCCTGTTACAAGATACGTTAAGAAGCCATACATGTTATCTTCCATTCCGCCCTGCGGCACCAGCCAAGACAGGAAATTTGAGGCAGTACTTATCACCCCTGCGCATATTATCGCGGCTATACATTTGATCCAACTGATTTTCTTGTCCATTTCAAAACCTCTTTTAACTTTTTCAACATTTATTTGATTCGAATCTGCAATACTATGTCACGCGTAGTATATCGCAACAAGAGGTATATTAGGCAGAAGTCAGGCAAAGGAAACCGAATTTCATAGATATCACGCTAATTCCGACTAAAAATGCAATTTAAGAGCATTTCGAGGAAACGATATAAAACTCGCGGTCATAATGGACTGATTAGTATTCTTATCTTGCTCTCACTCCATTAATAATATGTACACATTCGATAATTATAATCGAAGTATAAGCAATCCCCCGCCCTTTTATGAGAGGAGGTATCATATGTTTTGTAAGAACTGCGGAGCACCGATAGAAGACGGAGCAAAGTTCTGTGAGAGCTGCGGAGCAGAAGTCATTTCCGACACACCTGCTAAGTCCGCTCCTGACCCGACACCACCCCCTGAGAAGAAGAAAAAAGACAAAGCTGCCCGAAAGGCATCTAAGACCGGTGAGAGCAAAAAGAAGATAGCTCTTATAGCCATTCCCGCTGCAGCCGTAGTCGTCATCCTGTCGATCGTCGGCGGGATCATCTACATGAATACGAACACAAAGACAAGGAAAGCTAAAGTAAAGGATTACTACGGTGATCTTTGTGACATGACCTCCCTTACGGCTCAAAGCTATCTTTATGCCAGGGTATTGACCGAGAGACTGCTGGAGACAGATCTTGCTACCGCCGATCCCGAAGAGACAGAAGCACTCTTTAATGAATGTCTTGCTGCATGGGAAGCTACAGGAAAAGTATCTGAAGATCTCGCGGACATGGCAGAAGATCTGGAAGATTCAGATGATATCAAAGCACTTTCCGCTTCAAATGCAGGCTCATTTTGGCGCGATCTCATCTTCGGCCGTACTCTCTATGCAGCTGACAGTGATGATCCGAGTGACATCATGACACCTGAAGAGAGCATCGGACAGTGTACGATCCTTTCAGAGCATGTAACACGAGATGTAACGGTTGCCGAGACTAAGATCGAACAGCTTCAGGGTATCTATAACGGTACATCGACGGATTATGAAGAATGGTACACGATAGTAGAACAGACCTCCGTATGTTTCTCTAATACAGTAATACTTTCCGGAGGCGTAATAGACGGATACAGCACTTATACTCTTAACGGTGAACCCAGAAGTCTCCACCAGATATCTACCGAGCCTAAGCCCGGAACTACTACTATCGAAAATACGGATATACTCGTAGACGTAAGCTCTTCTTCCAGCACCTTCGTAATGAGCACCACCAACAGCATCACGATAAGCGAAGAAGAGATGAACAGCTACACGACATCTGGCAGTTCAACTATATCCATATCCACTCATACAAGTACTACCGAGGAAGTCAGCATGACTTTCCACAGCACCAGCTTCACGTCATGGTACATAATCGACGGTGTCGGCGGATATACGATCACCAGAGGCGATAAGGACGAAGACGGTCTGTTCGATCCTCCCGATGTTGATCAAGGTGATATTGTACCTGATCCTATAAGTGTATCTATCGTTGAATGGATACCGGCGATCGGTGCAATGGACATTACGGTCGCACGAGAGACCATAATGCACGAAGAGATAACTATCGAAGAGACCGAGATAGAGATAACATCCGAGACACTTACCGAACAGACTGAGATCCTGAATGCAGGAGTCGGTGAGATAACCGTATCTCTTATCTGGAGCACATACGATGACCTTGATCTTCATGTTATTACACCTAACGGCAACAGGATCTACTACGGCAACAGGACAGCTGACGGCGGAACGCTGGATATCGACATGAATGCAAGTTCATACGATCTGGCGGACTTCCCCGTCGAGAATATCTACTTCCCTGTCCCTATTGGCGGTGATTATCAGATACTCGTCAGAGATTATCGTGACAGGACACCCGAGACATCCACTTACTATATCGTCCGTGTCCAGATCGGTGACGAGATCGAAGAATACGACGGTTATATCGACGGTACAGGTTACGAAGAAGTGATCGAGGAATGGGAATATACAAGTACTACTGCCGTCTATACACAGACTATAGTAAGCGAAGAGACGATCATATATCTTCTTGATGAAGCTAATGCCGGAGTCGGAGACATAACTGTATCACTTATGTGGGATTCCTGGGACGACCTTGACCTTCATATCGTGACACCGTCCGATGAGCATATCTACTATGGCAATAAGACCGCAGGCGGCGGTATCCTCGACTACGATGCTAACGCAGGATATGACCTTACTATGGAGCCGATTGAGAATTGCTACTTCGCTCTTCCCTCCAACGGTCATTACTACATCTACATAAACGACTATAATGAGAGATCTGAAGACTGGACTACAAGTTTTCTCGTCATGGTCACCATCGGAGATCAGACACAGACCTTTACAGGTACTATCGACGGAACCGGAACATGCATAGATATCCTTGAGTTCGACTATGGGGATGCTTCTTCTCTTATGCAGTCCTCTTACGTAGATCATACTTATTCCTACATCAGCACACAGGCTACTTGGCATCAGGCCAGATGCTTCGCAGAATCACTGGGCGGTCACCTTGTTGCTATCAGTGACGAAGCAGAACAGCAGTTCATCGCGACAAGGTTCCCTAATACATACGGATGGATCGGCCTTGTAAACAACACCACGGACTTCGGATGGATCACGGGAGAGCCTGTAAGTTACACCAATATCTGCGATGTACAACCCGATAATTACGGAGAGGAATACCTCTACGGCTTCATGTACAACGACATGCAATGGGGCTTTACCTACTTCGACGATGTAGAGTATCATTCAGGATTCTATATTGAATGGGATTACATCGTAGAAGGTGCCGTTGACGGAGTCTTGAGCGAAGAAGCACTCGATGCAAGACTCTCGGCTCTTAGCGCAGGAAGCGGAGATATCACGATCTCACTTATCTGGGACAGTGCGGATGATCTTGATCTCCACATTTTCACACCTGACGGAACGGAGATCTACTACAACAACAGAACTGCCCAGAACGGATATCTGGACATAGATGCGAACACATCCTCAAATATGATGGATGAGCCCGTCGAGAACGTCTACTTCACGGATCCTTATAACGGCGAATACTGGATCTACATAAATGATTATGAAGACAGGTCAGACTTTACGACCAACTTCATGATAAGGATCACCGTGAACGGAGAATCACAGGTATTCACAGGAACTATAGATTCCACCGGTACAGTAATTGAGGTTCTCGGCTTTGAGTACTCAGGCGGTATCGACGAGTCAACGATGGACGATGTACTGAATGAACTTAATGCAGGAACCGGAGAGATAACCGTATCACTTCTCTGGGATTCTACGGATGACGTTGATCTTCATATCTCAACACCTGACGGATCAGAGATCTACTACGGCAACAGATCCGCCGGAGGCGGCGAACTCGATATCGATGCTAATGCAGGCGGCAACATGATGGATAATCCTGTTGAAAATATCTTCTTCCCCACCCCTGCTGCAGGTACATACTCCGTATGGATCAATGACTATTCAGACAGAACAGACGGTACTACCAGCTATATCGTACGTGTCACGGTAGGCGGACAGTCTCAGACTTTCGAAGGTACTATCGACGGTACGGGTACCAGGATCGATATCATCACATTTGAATACGGAGGCTCTACAGGTGATACTGCAGGACCTGACGAATCCACAATGGATGATGTACTGAACGATCTTAATGCAGGAACCGGAGAGATAACAGTATCCCTTCTCTGGGATTCTACGGATGATGTAGATCTTCATATCATGACCCCTGACGGATCTGAGATCTACTATGGCAACAGATCCGTAGGCGGAGGAGAACTGGATATCGATGCAAATACATCTTCCAACATGATGGATAATCCTGTTGAGAACATCTATTTCTCAGTTCCGGCCGGAGGTACATATACAGTCTGGATAGAAGATTATAACGACAGATCTGATGGTGCGACTAATTATATAGTCAGGGTAACCGTAGGAGATCAGTCACAGACCTTTACAGGAACCATCGACGGAACAGATACAAGGGTCGATATCATCTCATTTAATTACGGATGATCAATTGTCAAAAAGAATTCCTAAAGAGCTGATGCGAAAGCGTCGGCTCTTTAAATATGCCGTTCGAATATATAAAACCAAGAACATAATTATCCGTCTATATATACAGAAAGATATATTTTCTTTCAAATATGCCAATAAAGGTTTGAAAAAATAATAAATATATATTTATAATACATTGAATATGGAGGATAGTTATGTCATACAATCAGAACAATGATCCGATAAACGGAGCAGGTTCTAAGTTCTTTGACCAGAAGACTTATGAACCCAAGCCTATACCCGAGATAAAGAAAGAACCCGAGCCTGTTCGTAAGGTAAGTTATGAAGAACCTGAGAAAGACAGGAACATTGCAGGAGTCATCATTCCTCTAGTAGCTGTATTTGCCACTATATTGATACTCTTGGGGCTATTCTTCTTTACACACGATCTTCCCAAGAACGGCAAACTCTTTCAGGATCGTAATGCACCCAAGACAGAGAAACGTGACCGCGATCGTGATGACGACGATGACGATGATGATGATGACGACGACGATGACAGACATTCAGGCGGAGCTGCTGCCAATGGCGGAATCATAATGCCGGGAGAGTCTGATCTTGATGCGGCTCTTGACCAGCAAGGCGCAGGCACCGGTGAGATCACGATATCACTAATCTGGTACAACTCCGATGACGTGGATCTTCACGTATCTACTCCCAGCGGAGAACTCTATTACGGTAACAGAAATGTCGGCGGCGGCACATTGGACGTAGATGCTAACGCAGAGGTCATGATGGATTCACCTGTTGAGAATATCTATTTTGCTGAGCCTCAATCCGGAGAGTACCATGTATGGATCGAAGACTTCACAGATCGTAACGACGGATATACGGGTTATCTTGTAAGAGTTACTGTTGGCGGAGTATCAAGGCTTTACGAAGGACATATAGACGGTACCGGAACCGATATCGATATAATCACATTCGGTTACTGATATACATCACATTCGATACATAACAAAGACCCTTTTCCTTTTACGGAAAGGGGTTTATTGTTTCAGCAAAGAATCAAGAGCGAACAGGTGATCTATAGGCTGTAAACGTAAAAACAGCAAAAAGAAAGGAGCTGTCACTCAAGTGACAACCCCTTTTTGATATCTCTATTGATATATCAGGATCAGAGACCAGCCTGCTTCATAACCTCAGCAGCAAAGTCGTCTTCCTTCTTCTCGATACCCTCACCGAGTCCGTATCTTGTGAAACGTACTACGGAGATCTCTGTGCCAAGCTCCTTGGAAGCGTTAGCAAGGTACTGAGCAACTGTGATGGAATCATCCTTAACGTACTCCTGATCAACGAGAACATTGATCTTGTAGAAGTTCTTGATCTGACCGGGAACGATACGATCAGCGATGATCTTCTCGGGCTTACCCTCTTCGAGAGCCTTCTTTGTGATGATCTCAGTCTCCTTGTCGAGCTCAGCCTGAGGAACCTCAGACTCAACTACCCAGTTAGGGTTGGAAGCAGCGATCTGCATTCCGATATCCTTAGCAACTGTCTTGAAGACATCAGAAGAAGCCTTGGAAGCGTCTGCAAGAGCGAACTCTGTGATAACGCCAACCTTGCCGCCTGCGTGAATGTAGGAAGCAACAGCTCCGTTAGCAGCATCGTAAGCTGCGAATCTTCTTACTGTGATGTTCTCGCTTACGTCAGCGATAGCTTCCTTAGTGAAGATCTCAACAGTCTTAGAAGCGTCGTTGTACATAGCGGAAGCCTTAAGAGCCTCAACGTCAGCGGGCTTTGTAGCCATGATCTGAGCACCGATAGCATCAACGAAAGCCTTGAACTTAGGTGTAGCTGCAGCGAAGTCTGTCTCAACGTTTACCTCAACGAGTACGCCGTACTTAGCATCGTCTGTGATGAAGGAAGCAACCTGTCCCTCAGCAGCAACTCTGCTGGACTTCTTCTCAGCCTTAGCCATACCCTTCTCACGAAGCCATGCCTTAGCCTTCTCGATATCACCGTTAGCCTCTGTAAGAGCCTTCTTACAATCCATGATTCCACAGTCTGTGAGCTCACGGAGTTCCTTAACCTGCTGTGCTGTAATAGCCATTATATAAATCCTCCTGAAAAAGTATTTAAGTCGTTAATGCGAATTATGCCTCAGCGGATGTCTCTTCCTCTGCAGCAACTACTTCCTCAATGGACTCGGGCTCAGCTGCCTCAGCAACCTGCTCCTCAGCTACGCCTGCTTCGAAGGACTCACCCTGGTGAGCTTCGATAACAGCATCAGCCATCTTGCCTGCGATGAGCTTAACTGCACGGATAGCATCATCGTTACCGGGGATTACATAATCAACCTCATCGGGATCGCAGTTTGTATCAACGATAGCAACGATCGGGATATTGAGTCTTCTTGCCTCTGCAACTGCAAGGTGCTCCTTCTTTGTATCAACAACAAAGAGAGCTGCAGGAAGCTTGTTCATACCAACAAGACCGCCGAGGTTCTTGTCGAGCTTCTCCATCTCGAGCTTGAGCTTAGCAACTTCCTTCTTGGGAAGAACGGAGAAAGTACCGTCTGTCTCCATCTCACGGAGCTCAAGAAGTCTTGCAACTCTTGTCTTGATTGTCTTGAAGTTTGTAAGAGTACCGCCGAGCCAACGGTTGTTAACATAGAACTGTCCGCAACGCTCTGCCTCTTCCTTGATGGAATCCTGAGCCTGCTTCTTTGTACCAACGAAAAGAATGTCGCCCTGCTCAGCAAGTGCCTTCATGGCATCGTATGCTTCGTCTACCTTCTTAACTGTCTTCTGAAGGTCGATGATGTGGATTGTGTTACGCTCTGTGAAGATGTACTCCTTCATCTTAGGGTTCCATCTGCGTGTCTGGTGACCGAAGTGTACACCTGCTTCCAAGAGCTGCTTCATAAGAATTACGGGCATAAAAAATTTCCTCCTTGTTATTTACTTCTGCGACGCTCATGTCATTTTTTGACACACAAAAAGATGCATCGCATGTTTTTTATGCCCGAATATATTATCAAATGAAGTTTTTGCAAGCAAGCGTTTTTTCCGTATTTGCGGTATATTTATATAAAAAGTTATTTATATGGAGGCATGTATGTCACTTTCATCATATCAAAAGCGATTTTTAACTGATCTTATAGCTATACCCAGCGTAGGCGGAACACCAGAAGAAGGAGCCCCTTACGGCAAAGTTCCAAGACAAGCTCTTACCTTCTTTCTGAATGAAGCAGAAAAGGCCGGATTCAGGACCGGCGTATCTGATAACAGGGTCGGCTGGTGCGAGATAGGATCGGGAGAAAGACTAATCGGTATCGTATGCCATCTTGATGTCGTTCCCGCAGGAGAAGGCTGGGACAGCGATCCTTTCGAGCTTACCTTCAAGGATGATGCGATGTACGGCAGAGGAATAATCGACGATAAAGGTCCTGCCGCTATGAGCTTCTTTGCCATGAAGCAGCTGCTCGAAGAAGAGAAGGATCTCCCCTGCCGCATCCGTCTTATACTTGGAACTGACGAAGAGCGCACATGCTCATGCGTCGAGCACTATGATGCTAACTGTGAGATACCTGACTTTGCCATCACTCCTGATGCAGAATATCCCGTCATTTATGCAGAGAAAGGTATCCTTCATGTGAAGATATCAGATAAAAGGGCTGTACTTCAGGGGTTTTGTGCCGTCGGCGGTAATGCTGCCAATATGGTCGCTCCTACCTGTACAGCTTCATATAGCGGCATCTCATACGAATGCAAAGGTAAGATGGCTCACGCTTCCAAGCCGGACCTGGGTATCAATGCTATCGATATACTTCCCGGCGAACTCACTTCCAAGGGATTTGATCCGGATAAAGTACCTCTGCTTTCATTTATAAGAGACTTTGACCCTGAAGCTGTATGTGATATAGAGGATGATTCCGGAAAGATGACAACCAATAACGGTATCCTTAAGATAGATAAGGATGAACAGTATCTCATAATCGACATAAGATATCCCGTTACCTCTTCCCTTGATACCATTATGGACAACATCAAGACGCAGGCTTCCCGTTACGGCCTTGATGTCGAGATCGAAAGTCATATGGATCCTATATATAAGGATAAGGAAAGTGATGAGATCAAGCTTCTGACTAAGGTCTGGGAAGATCATATGTCCGAATTCAGCGGATACAAGGATGAATACAGAGCATTATATTCCGAGCCTCTTGCCATAGGCGGCGGTACATATGCAAGGCACATGAGAAATACTATAGCATTCGGTATACAGGCCCCCTGGCACGAAGATCAGTGCCACCAGGCAAATGAGCATATCCTCATATCTGACTTTGAAGCCTGCACAAGGATCATCAAGGAGACATTGAAGACTTTAAGCGGTATTTGATTTTAAAAGCCCGTATGGTCGTAATCGGGAACGTAAGCAACTCCGCAGGAATCTTGGACCAGTATCTCATCATCACTGTCGTAAAAGGTTATGGTATATCTGCCGGGAGCAAGATACTGCGGATCCTCTGCTACGGGATATATAAGATCCGTATCGCCTGTAGCGACAATGTCAACAGAATCCCTTCCATAGCTTACCGATATCACTTCTCCGTCATACTCGACGACATAGTGAATATCGGATACATTGAGAGGACCTTCGTACTGAAGCGAACAATGGATATGGGATACGTTGGTATATCCGGGACTTGAATTGGAGCCTCCGCAATTGCTCCACAATAGCTCTGAGCCTATGACAGCGGGCTCTACGTCAACATATACATGTACGGAGGATGTGGCTATAACATCACCGTAGCCGTTATAACAATATGCTGTATATTCTCCCTCTCTGAAGTAAAGTCCGGTGTCATCGGTAAGATCGGGATATGCGGCTATTCGAAGTTCGGTTGTGTATGTATGGGCCAGATAAAGGATCGATTCACCCTCATAGAAGACTTCCAGGGACACTGTATTGAAGTCACTTGGTACAGTCGTATCAAAGATAAGTCCCGGATTAAGAGTCTGCGCATTCACATAAGAATTCACATGATCACCGCTCTGACTTGTACCATACCAATATATCTCCTCGTTACATATATCCTCGATATGGTCAGCATATATAAAGTCCTTCAGTGTAAAGTCAAAAAGTGTTTGATAGACACGCTCATAATTGGAGCAATACCAGTATTCCTTCTCCAGAACGAATTCGATATCAAGAGTTACTGTTCGTGTCATCGCACATTCGGCTGTAAAATGAAGTTCCTCAGGAAAAGGATAATACAATCGCAGATCATCATAATCGATCATCTCAAAAGTAACGGAGACATGTCCGGTATTCTTATCGACTGTCAGTGAATCCTCATCTACGGTATATGAGAAGGAATCCGCAACTAATCTGTATACCCTGGCTTCATCCTCGGTATAGAGATAATTCTCTTCCATGCTGAGCCTGTTGATCCAATAATCCTCAACATCCTCGAAGGATTCGACATTATAAGCATAGAACTCTTCGACATCAATAGCCTTGATAAGATCACAATACTTATATGTAGTATCAAGAAGAGCATCAGCCTTCTCCTCGTCAGACATCTTAGAACATCCGCCAAGAACCGTTAAAGTTGCTGCCAATACGATCGTCGCTATTATCTTCTTCATATCAGACCAAAGAGAATTGAGAGATGAGCTCTTCTACTCTGGAGAACTCGTCTACGTAGTAGAAGACAACGATATAGCTGGTATCTCCGTCTCCTACAAGGAACAGATCATAACGTATCTCCTGATCTTCAGTTAGACCTACTACATCAATAGCGTCGCAAGGACGGCCGTCGATCTCCATATTCCAAACACTTATCGAAGTAAATTCAGTGTCACCACGTGTATCATCGATACTATCAGCAATATCCCTCTGATATGTCTCGGCTTCCAATGTGTAGTAATCAGCGAAAGGCACCTTGAATGCCACCACGGATACTGAACCGTCAGTAGCAAAGAATAACGTACTGTCAGCATACTCCGTAAAAGGACAGCCGCTGTTCATGAATGCATCTTGATCCTGACATACAACTCCATCGGGAAGACTTACCATGATATCGGTATCAGGAAGCTGGATACTGCTGTCAGCAGGGCATATAAAATCAACCCTTGTATCGATCGTCGGATTTTCAGAATCAGGGATTATAGGCTGAGCCGGGTTATAGCTTACCTCAACGGTATCTCGTACATATACTTCTGCGCTTCCCAATACCTGCGAATCAACAGAATAGAAAGTCACGGTATAAGTACCTTCGGCTAATCTGGTCACTGAATTGAGGTTCACATCAAGTGTACCCTGATCGTTCCAGCTAACGATCGCAGATGTAGTAACATTAGTACCATCCCTGTCTATCGTATATGAATACTGCCATGGGATATACTGATATTCAGGCAATACCTCCATACTGCAGGAAATGGAATATACATCAGTATACTCATTAGCACCCTCATCGTATCCTTCACCGAAGAAGGTAATTCCGCCTACCATACTCGGATAATCAACTGTTATGTCGAATTCCTCTGTAGAATAAGGAAAGAGCTCACTTATCTCATCAAGGTTAGTAAAGAACACCTTATCATCTTCAACTTCAAATTCGAATGTAATATCTGAATCTATCCTATCCTCACAAAGATCCATTGCTTCTTCAAGTTCTTCCATGGACTGGAATATCGTATCACCTGAGAGCACGACCTCATAATCGACATAGGAGAATTCGATATCTACGGTGCCGTCATTGATATCAAGACTGTCCGCATCGACCTGATATGTAAGGGTCGATGCTATCTTCTGCTTTATCTTAAGATCATCATCAGATGAACTCGATGAAAACGAGATAAGCGCGACAAGGTCATCTACCGAACCGGCGGAAAGACTTTCTATTCCCCTGGTGTCACGCTTTGTAACAGCGATACCCAAAGTCTCGGCAGCGTTGAGTATAGCTCTGCCGTTATCCTTCTTACAGGCACTGATCCCTGATACCATAGATATGACCATCAAAGATGAGATGATTCTCTTTACACACACTTTCATAACCTCTACTCCTTTATACAGAGCTTACAGTAAAATCTTTTTGATTATACCAATAAATCCACAGGCGTCAAAAGGCTCCGGTGATCATCACCGAAGCCTCTTTAGATCAAACTCAATATAGTGTCAGACGAACCTTCTTACAGTCGCGACTCCTCCGCAATATGATGTCGTTACAACACCTCGTCGTGAATCGGACGCATGGATATATGTTCCGTTGCCAATATATATACTTACATGCTCTATATAACCGTCACCGTTATAATCATGACAAATGACATCGCCGCACTGAAGGCTGTCCATTGATACCGGAGTACCGCATTCAGCTATACCTGCAGCATCGTGAGGCAGTGATACACCATAGTAGTTAGCAAATACATAAGATACGAAGCCGGAGCAGTCGAATCCCGAAGGAGAAGCACCGCCATAGACATAACCGACACCCTGGAACTGCATACAGTAAGATGCAAAGTCAGAATAATCACCGGATGAGCTTCCCGTATCAGCGGGCGCTGGCTCAGGGGCCGGGGTAGGCTCGGGAAGCGGTTCATTACTGCAAAGCTCTGCCTTTACATAATTGCCTGAAGATAACCTGTACCATCCGTTATCAGTCATGGCAACTACATCGATACTGCTTCCTCTGTAAAGAAGCGTTACAAAAGAATATGATGTGCCGGGACCTGTTCTTACATTGATATCGCAGGAAGCATATACAGTAGCATAATACTCAGACTCAGTATAAGAAGGTGCCGGAGCAGCAGTAGTAGCTTCAGTTGCAGCCTCTGTCAGTACAGCAGTCGTCTCTGCGGGTGCCTGCTGCGGAACGGGCGTAGGAGCAGCGGTAGGAACCGGTGTGGGCTCAGGTGTAGGAGTAGGCGTAGGTTCGGGAGTAACAACGACAACTTCCTCTTCGCTAAGAAGAGATGTCATGATATATCCCTCAGTATCATCCTCGAGCCTTATCTTAGACCACAAAGAACCATATGAGATCCTTACGACAGACGTACCGAATTCAAGCTGTGCGATCGCCTCAGATTCAACATCAGGCTCTTCACGTACATTAGCGAGATTGACATTGATCCAAACCTCAGAACCATCATAAGTAAATGTTGACTCATCCAGAAGTTCAGCTGTTGTATCAACATCGTCAGCTGTTACTACAAGAGTATTTGACTCAAGGGTTACAGTGTCTCTCTTAATGAGCTTGACGCTCTCAGAGTCAGGAGCAGATACAGGAGGCACAGAAACAGGAACATAAGGCTCAACTATCTCCAGTGAGCTTACGGGACTTTGAAGCGAAATATCGTAAGATGCACCTACATCGGCATATTTAAATGCAGATACGGTGAAAACAGCACTAACAGACGATGCAGCGATCTTCAAAAAAGCACTCTTCCTGATCAATGTACATACCTCCTTCCATAACCTACGTATATTATAACCTCAAAAAGCCCGCAAAATAAGCCTTCACACAGTATTACCCCACATTTGTAACCTGTTGGCAATCAAATAGAATTTAGCTATCAGTTTCCGGTGAAAAAAAATACCGCCTCACAATATAGGTGAAGCGGTATTAAGATCTAAGTTATGAGCTGTATAGATTAAGCTTCGGGAGCCTCAGCATCCTCGGAGATCTCGAACATATCCTCATCGGAAGGCTCGGGATCGATAGGCTCAACTTCCTTGATGGAAATGGAGATTCTTCTCTCCTCAGGCTTGATGTCGATAACCTTAGCGATAACTTCCTGACCAACCTTAAGAACATCAGAAGGCTGCTGAAGTCTTACGGAAGAGATCTGGGATACGTGACAAAGAGCATCAAGATCGGGCTCCAGCTGAACGAATGCACCGAAGTTTGTAAGTCTTACGACTGTACCCTTAACTACGGAACCAACGGGGATCCTCTCCTCGATGTTGTAATAAGGATCATCCTCTGCCTTCTTGTAACCGAGGGAGATCTTCTTTGTCTCGGGATCAAAGCTCTTAACGTAAACGTCGATCTCATCACCAACGCTAAGTACGTCAGAAGGCTTCTTGATCCTCTTCCAGGAAAGCTCAGTGATGTGAACAAGTCCGTCTACACCGCCAATATCAACGAATGCACCGAAATCAGGAAGGGATCTTACGATACCCTTATAGTGCTTACCCTCTTCAATGGAAGCCCAAAGCTCTTCAGCCTTAGCCTTACGCTCGGATGTAAGGATAGCTCTGTGAGAACCGGATACCCTGAGTCTGTGCTTCTCTGTATCAACCTTAGTGATAAGGATCTCGATCTGCTGTCCCTTATAGGACTCAAGGTCTGTAACCTCACCGATCTTGAGCTGTGTTCTGTGGATATAGATATCGATGCCGCCGTAGTTAGCGATAACACCGTCCTTAACTACATTAGTGATAGTAGCTGTAACGGGTGTCTTATTCTCGAATGCTTCCTGAATAACCTTCTTGTTCTTCTCGAAGTCGAGCTGGGACTTTGAAAGGAGGATCTCCTTGCCCTGATCAGTATTCCTGATGCTCTTAACTACTACTGTAACCTCTGTCTTGTCTGCGACTGCCTTCTCAACATCGAACTCGGGATCATTAGCGAATTCGCGAAGAGGGATCTTACCTTCGGATTTGTCACGCACGTCTACATAAACGTAGTCAGCATCTGCCGAAGTTATAACTCCCTTCACGATTGCATTTCTCCTTAACTGAGGAATGCTTTCGATATAATCACCGAAATTGATGTCAGTCTGATCCAGGTCAGTCATAACTTCATTCTTGTTCTCGTCCATTGTGCGAACAACCTCCAAAATAATAGCTTCCGGTGTAGAAGCACCTGCCGTGACTCCGACTACATCCTCGTCCTTTATCTTACCTTGTAAGATAAGTTCCTTCAGATCATCGGCTCCGCCGATCAGATACGTTCTATCACAACGACTCTCACAGATCTCATAAAGTTTCTTGGTATTTGAGCTGTGAGACGAGCCTATTACCAGCATGGCGTCCGCTTGCGCAGATATCCGAGAAGCTTCAGATTGTCTGATTCCTGTCGTACTACATATTGTATCAAATATCAGATTATTTGCAATTTTATTTTCGCCAATTGCACAAATCTTCTCAAAGATTTCAGATGAAAAAGTAGTCTGGGAAATCAGCAAAGTACTGTTTTTATTGACATCCAGGGTTTCCAGCTCCTCAGGAGAACTTATTACTTTTACTCTATCGGGAGCCTCTCCGCATATGCCGACGACCTCCGGGTGGCCCTTGGTTCCCGATATAATGATATCCTTTCCCTCGGAAGCGGCATCCCTTACGATCTTATGGATCTTCTCTACGAAGGGACAGGTACAGTCGTAAACGATGCAGTTCTTATCCTTGAGGATCCTCTTCTGCTCGGGAGTAACTCCGTGAGCACGGATTATGACCTTACTGCCTTCAGGAACGTCAACGGCATCATCTATTACCTCGAAGCCGCCCTTCTTTAGCTCACCTACTACCCTGTCGTTATGTGTGAGCTCTCCGAGCATGATGAGCCTTTCGCCGTCCTTGCGATCGGCTATCATCTGATATGCCTTATCTACTGCAGTCTTTACTCCGAAGCAGAATCCTGATGACTTTGCAGTTATTACTTTCATTCCTTTATATATCCCAGAAGTGTCTCCAGTGTCTCTTCTATACCGATATTGTCCGTATTGATCTCAACGGCATCCTCGACCTTGATAAGAGGAGATGCTGCTCTCTCACTGTCCTGCTTATCTCGCTGGATGATGTCCTTCAGTACTTCCTCGTAGTTCTGTGTCTTATCTCCCTTAGCCTCGAGCTCGAGAAGCCTTCTCTCGGCTCTCTTCTCGGAAGAAGCCGTAAGGAAGAACTTATACTTTGCATCGGGAAGGACCTTGCTTCCTATATCCCTGCCGTCAAGGACAAAGCTCTGATCTGCAGCGATAGCCCTCTGCATACGTACCATCTCTTCCCTTACGAAAGGATGAGCGCTTATTGAAGATGCTGCCATAGATACTTCGCCTGTCCTGATGGTACCTGTCACATCCTCACCGTTTAAGATCATGTGCTGCTCGCCGTCAATGAACTTGACTTCGATCTTAATCTCAGAAAGAAGCTTCTTTACCTTATCCGCATCCTTGGGATCTATTCCCTTCTTTATGGCTGCTACGCCGCAAGTCCTGTACATGGCACCCGTATCGAGATACATGATACCGAGCTTCTTGGATACGCCCTTAGCAAGTGTGCTCTTACCTGACCCTGAAGGTCCGTCTATAGCTATCTGATAAATATTGCTCATGGTTCTTCCTCCGTGTTCCTGTCTCTTCCGACTTCATATACTTTATATTGTGACCATAAGGTCTCCAGTGCTTCAAATGAATTGACTATATGTTCCCTTCTGTGCATTCCGAGTGTCACGAGAAGAGCATTTATAAGCGACAGAGGAGCTGCGAGAGAATCTACAAAGGATGCCATACTGGACTTTGCAAAGAGCTTTACATCCGCATTCTCCGTCATGGCCGTATTATCCTTATCGGTGATAACTATAGTCTTCGCTCCTCTTACCTTGGCATACTCCATGGACTTTATGGTCCTCTGGGAATATCTGGGGAAAGAGATACCTATCATGACATCCTGATCCGTGATGGGCATTATCTGCTCGAATACTTCATTTGTACTGTTGCTGTGGATATGGATGACGTCATCGAAGAGAAGCGTCATATAAAAGTGCATAAAGGAAGACAGCGGAGAACTTGAGCGAAGTCCCATGATATATATCTTCCTTGCACCGAGTATCATCTTTACGGCTTCCGACATCGCCTTATCGTCAAGAGAAGCTATCGTATCCTTAAGGTTCTCCATATCGGCGCTCATAATGTCTCTTATGGCATCCGAATCATCCGAGAACCTCTCAGTATAATTAAGACGCTGCACCGATGTGAGCTTGCTCTTAAGCTCTTCCTTGAGGGCATTCTGGAAATGGGGATAACCGTCAAATCCAAGCTCCATGGTGAACCTTACTACAGTAGACTCACTAACACCTGTCTCTTCTCCGAGCTTAGCGGCTGTCATATATGCCGCTTTGTCATAATCGCTCAAGATATAATTGGCAATGGCTTTATGACCTTTGCTCATCTCAGGAAGCTTCGACTCTATAAGGTCGATCATACTATCCATTACTGTTCCTCACTCTCCTTCTCGGCAGACATATAAGACTCGATGGATATCTGTCTGTCATCATTACCTGCGGCCTTGTCGAGGGATTCTTCAAGGTCTCTTATGGTCTTATAGCTCATGAGCTCCATTGAAGGCAATTCGTCTACCGATTCGATGCCGAACTCCAGAAGGAACTGCTCGGTTGTAGAAAAAAGCGACGGTCTTCCGGGAGCATCGAGAGTTCCGCTCTCGCAGATCCAGCCTCTGTCCAGAAGCCTTGCTATTATGCTGTCACTGGATACGCCTCGAACGGCTTCTACCTGTGCTCTGGTAACGGGCTGATTATATGCGATGACAGCCAAGGTCTCATAGGAAGCCTGCGACAAAGGCGGCTTAGCCTTAGGGCTGAAAAATCTCTCCAGGACTTTCTTCATGCCGGGTTTTGTACACATGACATATGAATCTTCTATCTTTCTTATGAGAAGACCTCCCCAGGGATCATTACTGTATTCAAGGATAAGCTTATCCATGGCATCGCTAATTATCTGCTTATCCATATTGAGGATCTCGGCCAGTTTGCCGAGAGACAGACTCTCTCCTGAAGCAAACAGCAGTGCTTCACAAGCGGCAGATACTTCCTGTACCGGCAGTTCGAACTTATCTGTTATATCGCTCATCAAGTGTCACCTGTTCCTTTATCTTCTATAAGTATCACGTCGAAAGGTTTCTTCTGGGACGCCTTTATCTTATTGCCTCTTAAGAGTTCCAATACAGCAAGGAATCCTACTATTCTGTCGATCTTCTCAGGAGGGTTATCCTTATCGAAGAGCTCGTGGAAGAACATCTTTCCTCGCCTGGATATAGTGAGCCACACGGACTTCATCCTCTCTCTTACCGACAGCTTATCCTTCTTAAGGATATGAGTGATCTTTGCAGCTATATCGGCAAACCTTATCTCGTTCCTCGCACAGATATTCTTGACCGCTTCGTCAAATTCAGAAGCTACGAACTCCTGAGGAGGAAGCTTGATCTCAACATCCATTGCCTTGGCGGTAGAAGGAAGCCTGTAATAGCAGTCCGTATAGATATCGTGTCTCTCTTTGAGCTCGCCTGACAAGAGCTTACATCTCTTGTAGCGAAGAAGGCTTATGACAAGTTCCTCTCTGGGATCCTCTCCTTCATCCTCATTATCGCCCTTGCGTCCCGGGAGCATCATCCTGGACTTGATGTGAACGAGAGTCGCGGCCATTACAAGGAATTCCGAAGTAACTTCCATATCAAGAGACTCCATCTTAGAGATAAAGTCCATATACTGCTCAGTTACTTCGGATATCGGGATATCGTAGATATCGATATCATTTTTCTCGATAAGATGGAAAAGAAGATCCAGAGGACCTTCAAACTCCCTTATCTTAAGATCAGGTCTGATATGTGATGACACGCCGTCCATCAGATCAGGCTCCCCCGAGAAGCATAACGATCAATGAATCTATAAAAGATATGAGTAAGGATGCAGGTAAAGAGATGATCCCCATTATAGTTCCGAGAACGTCTAATCCGCCGAGTCTTCCAAGGATTATCAATACCAGGAGGATACGGGGACCGTATGTCTCAAACTTCCTGAAAAGATCATTATTGAGCCTGAAAGACATGGGAACGATCTCTCTTAAGATCTTAAATCCGTCAAGTGGAGCTATAGGGATAAGGTTAAATGCCATAAGACCCAAAGAGAACATAGACAAGTATGTCATTATTCCGTAGATAACATAGACCAGAGAATTGAACTCCGCACCTGCAGTACATGCGATAACCGTAGCGACCACGGAACCGAGAAGCGCCATGAGGAAATTACCGAAGGGGCCTGCGAAAGCGACCATCATCTCCATAAGTCTCCTGTGCTTAGGAAACTTGTTAAAGAAAGAAGGATTAACGACAACAGGACGACCCCAACCGAATCCGATAAAGAGGATCAGCATGGTGCCCACAGGATCGACATGAACCATGGGATTGAGCGTAAGTCTGCCCATCCTTCTGGGCGTATCATCACCGAGCCACACCGCAACTGCTGCATGCATGAACTCATGGAAGGCAAAAGTCAGTGTGAACGCTATAAACATCTCAATAGCGGCGAGAGCTATCTCGCCGCCTGAGAGTCCGGATTTTAAAAGGTAGATCAGCATATATTACGCCTTCTTAAGAGAAAGGTTGATCTTCTCGCCGTTTACGCTCCACTCACGAAGGTTCTCTTCGCTGCCTGTACCTGCCGTAATGGATGTAGCAAGTACTTCAGCTGCGATGATGTCCTTCTTGTGCTCGATAACAGAAGCAAGCTTATCGTTGCCGCTGTATGTAAGAGCGATACGGTCTGTGACCTGGAGACCTTCAGTCTCCTTACGCTGATTCTGGATCTTGGAGATGATCTCTCTTACGAGACCCTCCTCGATGAGTTCTTCTGTAAGAACAGTATTAAGGGATACTGTTACGCCCTTATCAGACTGTGTGGAGAGACCCTCTGGCTGAATGAGCTCTACAAGGAAATCCTCCTCTGTCATCTCGAATTCCTCACCGTCAACAGTGAGCTTTATAGCACCCTTCTTGAGAGCCTCCATAGTCTCCTTACCGGGAAGGTTTGCGATGACTTCCTTAGCTGCATTGAGCTTAGGACCGAACTTTCTTCCGCAAGTACGAAGCTGGGGCTTGAAGCTGTAATCAACAAGAGCAGAAGCATCGTCAAGGATCTTGATGTTCTTGATATTAAGCTCATCTCTTACGATTCCCTGATACTCCTCGTCGAGCTTAGTATCGGATACTACATAGATATCGGAGATAGGCTGTCTGTTCTTGATATTAGCTGCATTTCGAGCAGCACGGCCGAGCTCTACGATATTTCTTACGAGCTCCATCTCTGTCTCGAGCTCAGTGTCGATAAGAGACTCGTCAGCAACAGGATAAGAGCACATATGAACGGACTCAGGAGCGTTCTTGTCAACGCTTCTTACCATATTCTGGTATACAGCCTCTGTTACGAAAGGAACGAAAGGTGCGCAGAGTCTCGTGAACTGCTCAAGGACAGTGTAGAGAGTCATGAAAGCATCGATCTTATCCTTGTTCATGTCGCCTGCCCAGTATCTCTCACGGCCTCTTCTTACATACCAGTTAGAAAGCTCGTCAGTGAAATCCTGGATCATCCTTGCTGCAGTCGTGATGTCATAAGTCTGAAGCTTATTGTCGACAGCCTTAATAAGGGAGTTGAGCCTTGAGAGAACCCATCTGTCCATAGCGCAGAGGCTCTTAACATCAAGCTTATACTGAGTAGGATCGAAGTTATCGATATCTGCGTACATTACATAGAATGCATATGTATTCCAGTATGTACCGATGAACTTGCTCTGTCCTTCCTTAACTGCATCATGTGAGAATCTGTTAGGAAGCCAGGGTGCACTTGTAGAATAGAAATACCATCTTGCGGCATCTGCACCCTCGAGATTAAGGATATCCCAGGGATCTACAACGTTGCCCTTATGCTTACTCATCTTGATTCCACTCTCGTCCATAACGAGACCCATTACGATACAGTTCTCAAAAGGAGCTCTTCCGAAGAGTACGGTACTCTCTGCGATAAGTGAGTAGAACCAGCCTCTTGTCTGGTCAAGAGCCTCGGAGATGAACTGGCAGGGATAGTGCTTCTCAAAGTATTCCTTATTCTCAAAAGGATAGTGATACTGAGCGAAAGGCATAGCACCGGAATCAAACCAGCAGTCGATTACCTCGGATACTCTTGTCATCTTGCCGCCGCACTCAGGGCACTTGATATGTACGTTGTCTACATAAGGCTTATGGAGTTCGATGTCATCAGGACAGTCGTCACTCATGGACTTCAGCTCTTCGATGGAACCGATGCAGTGTCTGTGACCGCACTCGCACTCCCATACAGGAAGCGGTGTACCCCAATATCTCTCACGGGAGATACCCCAGTCGATAACGTTCTCAAGGAAGTCGCCCATACGGCCGTCCCTGATGGACTCGGGATACCAATTTACCATCTTGTTGGACTTAAGAAGCTCTTCTCTCTTTGTGCTCATGGCAATGAACCATGTGCTTCTTGCAAAGTAGATGAGAGGTGTGTCACATCTCCAGCAGAAAGGATATTCATGCTCGAACTTTGGAGCATCGTAGAGAAGTCCCTGAGCGTCAAGATCCTTAAGTACGAGAGGATCTGCATCCTTAACGAATGTACCTGCATAAGGAGTCTCCTCTGTAAGGTTACCCCTTGTATCAACGAACTGGATCATGGGAAGGTCATTCTCTCTTCCTACCCTTGCGTCGTCCTCACCGAAAGCGGGAGCGATATGTACGATACCGGTACCGTCTTCCATTGTTACGTAATTATCGCATACTGCGAAATGCGCCTTCTTCTTCTGAGCAGCTGCTTCCTTACCGGAGCACTCGAAGAGGGGCTCGTATGCCTTACCCTTAAGATCTGTACCCTTGTACTTCTCAAGGATCTCATAAGCCTTGATGCCTTCGTCTTCCTTAGCGAGCTTGCCAAGTACCTTATCGAGAAGAGCAACAGCCATGTAATATGTATAGCCGTCAGCAGCCTTTACCTTTGCATACTCGGAATCAGGATTAAGGCAGAGCGCAACATTGGAAGGAAGTGTCCAGGGTGTTGTTGTCCATGCAAGGAAGTAAGCATCCTCACCAACGATCTTAAATCTTACGACAGCGGATCTCTCCTTTACTGTCTTATATCCCTGAGCAACCTCATGGGAAGAAAGAGCAGTACCGCATCTGGGACAATAAGGAACGATCTT
This sequence comes from Oscillospiraceae bacterium, assembly GCA_900176545.1. Taxonomy (GTDB): domain Bacteria; phylum Bacillota; class Clostridia; order Saccharofermentanales; family Saccharofermentanaceae; genus Saccharofermentans. The sequence goes on along the minus strand of FWXP01000001.1, from coordinate 216,743 downwards.
ATGGCCCTTATAAAGGAGTCCCTTGTCCCACATTGTCTTCAATGCCCACCACTCGGACTCGATATAGTTATTGTCATATGTAACGTAAGGATTCTCCATATCAGCCCAGAAGCCTACACGATCGGACATGTGCTCCCACTGATCCTTATATGTCCATACGGACTCCTTACACTTCTTGATAAAGGGCTCAACGCCGTAGCTCTCGATCTGAGGCTTACCGTTGATGCCCAGGGACTTCTCGACTTCAAGCTCTACAGGGAGACCGTGTGTATCCCAACCGGCCTTGAAGCTTACTGCTTCACCCTTCATGGAATGATATCTGGGTACAAGATCCTTAATGACACGAGTCTTAATATGTCCGATGTGGGGCTTACCGTTAGCCGTAGGAGGTCCGTCAAAGAGTGTAAATGTGGGAGCTCCGTCCTTCTCGGACTTCAATGACTTCTTATAGATGTCATTCTCTTTCCAGAAAGCAAGCACTTCCTGCTCTCTGTCGATAAACTTCATGTCCTTAGATACTTTGTTGTACATAATATTCACCTTAGATCATTTATTTGCAATGCCCCAAAGGGCATAGTATGCCTACAATACGGCTATTTATTATATAAATTAATCTATGTGAAATCAAGAAGCGGGCACATATCCATTAAATCATTCAAATCCTAAGTCTAGCCTCTAAATCATTACCATTCAATCACTCATTAGGATATTTCTTTCTATATCCACGAATAACGCTACCACCATAATATCGGCATGAAATAAATTGGGGATCAGTAATCAAAGTAAACTGTTACAAACACTGTTCATTACCATTCACAAGAATATGTCTACATTTAATTGTCATGCTCATCCTAGAGAAAACTACTTTAAATTCAATTTCATTTCCCTCTTTACAATATTCAATCTTTTGAAGATAATAGGGATTTCTATTGAGACTAATGTCTTCGTAAGTAACATCATCCGAAAATCTCGTTGATTCAATTAACTGCCCATTTTCTTTACGAACGTATGGTATTAGCGCATCAGTAAAATATTGCAACTCGTTGCAAAGCACAAATTTGATATAAACTTCATCCTCATACTCTGTAATTAGGTCTAATGTTACAATATCGCCTAAGGCATCAACATTCAACGTCTTTAAGCAAGCATCATAGCAATTATATTCATCTAATATTAGTTCCATTTTCAAATATTCCTTTCAGTTAATATGGATAGTAAGTATATGGTATATGAGCCTCTGACGATCTTCTATCTACAACCTGACCATTTTGATTTAATGAATTACCATTTTCATCATAACAATGCATGTGAGGATACTGGGTTGCACTATCAGCTGGATCAATTCGAATTCTCATATTACCATTCTGATCTCTGATGTGAATAAAACCATTATGATTATCCAACGTCCAACCATCTGGTAATGCGGAATACAATTCATCAAGCGTCATTTCAGCTAACTCAGAAGGCGAATAATCTTCTAATGTTCTTGCCACTACTTCGCCTGTTCCAACTTCCGAACCGCCATATTCATCAGTGAAATAGGTTATCTCTCGTCCTAATCCTCTTAACCCGCTAACCATCAAGAATAGTCCAACGATCAATTCAAACAAGCTTCTTTGACGATGACTTGAATCGCCATGCATATAATCGTTAGATGATTGAATTAATGTCGCGTATCCCATAATTATCATGAACAAGTTAAGTAGAACTCTACCAATCCACACGGAAGATACAAGCATTCCAATTAGACCGAAAAACATTCCAGCTATTACGCCTTGACACATACGTATCATCAATTCCAAAAAGAATTCTGTATTATCATATGGGTGTGGTTCATCGCCGCAATTAAGATTCAATATATATATTATTCCGTTCAGCTCAGCTCCAATTATTCCCTGAATTGCTATTCCAAGCATTAGATCTGTTTCAGAGAAATGCCCGCTCGGATCAAGATACTTAACAGGATTAGAGTTAGCGAACAGATACTTGTGCAGGCTCATAGGATCAGAGACTCTTCCCGCATACGTATCCATCGTGGTAAACATTCCTGTAGAAGGATCCATATATCTGGCTCTTAAGTAGTAAAGACCTGTCTCATCCTTCTGCTCTCCCTGGAAGCCATAGGAGTTTTCAGAATCGCCTGTCCTTGCGGTCTCATTACCGAATGCATCGAAGACATATGTGTCTGTTATTATTCCGTCTTCATCAGAAAGAGCTCTTACAGACATTCCGCCATCGTAGATGTAGTAACAAGCATTGTTCTCTACTCTTCTTGAGATAAGCTCAAATCCTCTGGTGTAGTAAATAACATCAGCCCCGGATGTCTCCTTAAGGATCTGACTGTAACCGGAAGAAAGGTCAGTCGTATATTCAACAGTTACTCCGTCAGTCGTCTTTCTTGTTCTGTTACCAAGATAATCGTAAGTATAAGATTGCTCAAGCGTTCCGGAAGATGTGTTGACAGATGCTGTTAACATCCTGTTATGGCAGTCGTAAGTATAGGAAGCAACAATAGTTCCGTTATTAGACTGGCTTACAAGGTTACCTGCGTTATCCCATGTGTATTCAATACCGCCTGCACTTACAAGCTGTCCAAGCTCGTTATACTCATAGACTGTTACTTCTCCATCCTTATCCATTGAGACTCTGTTGGAATTAGAGTCGTAGGAATATGTCGTAACAGATATTTCATCTCCGACAGTTACTGTCTCTGAAATAAGTCTCTCGAGTTCATCGTACTCGTAAGATACTGTCCTTCCAATCTCAGTACAGGTAAGTCTCTCACCGTTATCTCCGATCGTATACTCGAAGCTCTGTAAGATATCTCCGTCCTCATTCGTTGTTATCTGGCTTATAAGGACATTATTCTCGTTATATCCATATGTAGTTGTTAATCCGTTAGGATATTCCGTTGTAACTCTGTTACCGACTGCATCGTAAGTATAGCTGGTAGTTCCTTCAGAATCCGTTACGGATATAAGTCTTCCCATATCGTCATAACCATAGTCGATAGTTTCTTCGTCTATGGTCATAGAAGCTACAAGACCCGCGTCGTTATATGTATAGAAGATGACTTCCCCATTAGTGTTAGTAACGCTGGTCATATAACCTTCTGAGTTATATGTGTAGAACACAGTACCCGTAGGATCATTGACACTTATAAGATTACCGACAGAACTATAGGTATAAGTCGTTACCTCTCCGTCAGTTGTCGCAGTCGCGATTCTGTCCATATCGTCATAGGTATAAGTAGTCTCTACACCGGCAAAGTCAGTTGAGGATACGACTCTTCCATAACTGTCGTAAGATGTTGTAGCAGTATTACCTGCTGCATTAGTAACAGATGTGAGCTGACCATATGTATCGTAAGAATATGTTGTTACATATCCCAGGCTGTCAGTTACAGAAGTGAGGTTACCGATAGAGTCATACTCGTAGTTCCAAGTATTTCCGAGCGCATCAGTTACGCTTGTGAGCCTATCCATCTCATCGTAGGAATACGTGGTAGTATTGCCATACGCGTCACTCTGAGACGTCATGCGTCCCCTTACGTCATATGTGTTACTGAATGTTGATCCGTTAGGATATGTTACAGATGTCTGGTTACCTAAGTTATCGTATGAGAAGCTATATGTATTACCGTTAGCATCTGTTACGGAAGATACATTACCCCTGTCGTTATATGTATAAGTAGTCGTATTACCTTCTGGGTCAGTAACAGAAGTATTCCTTCCAAGATAGTCGTATCCGTATGTGGTAGTGCCGCCTAAGACATTCGTTGCAGATACAACTCTGTCACAGGAGTCGTAAGTATAAGATTCTGTTGCGCCGTTAGCATATGTCTTACCTGTGCAGTTACCTACAGCATCGTATGTGAACGTGGCAGTCCTGCCCATTCTGTCAGTTGCTGTGCGATTCCTGCCCTCAAGATCGTATGTAAATCTCTCGGATGTACCGTCGGGATATGAGATACATGTGAGGTTACCGTACAGATCGTAGGAATATGTTACTGTCCTTCCCTGGGAGTCAGTGGAAGAAGTTACATCACCTGCCTGGTTGTAGCTGTAAGATACTGTATTACCGTTAGAATACGTAATTCCAGTTACTCTGTCTGCTGCGTCATAGGAATATGTATCAGTTAATGTTACTCCCTGATACGTGATAGTCCTGGATGTAAGTCTTCCCTCTCCATCGTATGAGAAGTTAGTTACCTGTCCATCTGCATTAGTTATGGATGTAACATTGCCATCTCCGTCGTAGGTCATGTTCATGAGAGAACCAAGACTATCTGATACGCTCGTCAGGTTACCTGAAGTATCGTAGCAATAGCTCTGGGTATTACCTGAAGAGTCTGCAGCGGACAGCAGATTACCATAGTTATCGTAAACCATGGTAAGTTCTGTTGTGCCCATAGCCGACATGGTAAGAAGCTCGCCATGAGCTCCATAGGTACTGGAAATAGTTCTTCCGTTACCGTCATTTGCTGTCAGGATATTACCATTCTCATCGTATGAATAGGAGAATGTTGTTCCGTCAGGTCTGGTCTCGGATGTCTTATTGTTATTACTGTCGTATGTATATGTTGTAGTTCTACCAAGAGCGTCTGTGACACTAGTAACATTACCATTCTCATCGTAGTAGTAGACGGTACTGTAGCCAAGTCTGTCGGTAGTAACTTCCATTCTGGCGTCAAGATCGTGCTGGAACTCGATCCTGTTACCGTCGGCGTCTATTGTAGCTACTAATCTTCCGTCTTCGTCGTACTCGTTTCTTGCTACTGTTACTCCGTTATCGGCAGTGATATCAGTCAGATAATGACTGTCGTCGTAAGAGAACGATGTATTGTAGCCTGCAGTATCGTTAACAGATACAAGGTTACCTGCCTCATCGTAGGTATAAGATACCTCATTGCCAAGACCGTCAGTAATGGATGTGATCCTTCCATTCTCGTCTCTGTTAAAGGATATAGTACCGCCTTCAGAATAAGTGATACCGCTGTCTGTTATCTCTATAGTCCTTCCATAGGAGTCTTCAACCTTATAAAGACCTGTATCGATATTGAAGTAGAACTTAATGCCGTCGTATCTTGTGAGCATGAAGTTCTTGGGCTCCCACATAGAGAAATCACCATTAAGAAGTGTACCTGCTGCAGGATCGTAACTAAGACCTTCCGCATTATCGAGGCACGTTAAGGTAGCCGTACCGTTTGTATTGGTAAAGCTTACATCTATCGTTCCAAGAGGAGTCTCGAGCCATCCGTCGGAAGAGAGACTCAGTGAGAAGGTCTCTGAACTACCGTTACCCCAGTCCACATATATCTCATGGGGATGATCTTCCTTCCAATAGTTAAGAGGCAACATATAAGTGGTCCTGCTCTCGTACCCCCATCCCATAGCAAGATTCTGGCTTACAGAGATGGAAGGGCCGCCTATAGTCATGTCCCAACCATAGCCGAAGTCACCATCTACGGTTCTTCTCCTACTGTCGTATGTCCTGTAGACTTCTACGGGAAGACCTGATACAGGAAGTGACATATCAAGGAAAGATATAGAGAAGTTACCGATCTTAGCCTGTCCAGTTACAAGAACGATTATAGAATCTTCTACATATCCGTCTTCAGCATTAGCTCTTAAAACGATCCTGTAGAAGCCGTTCATGAGAAGCGTAGGATCAATTGTTCCTACTACTCCGTCTTCCTCTATCTCCTCTGTTCCTGTACTTGCATATACAGGCTCTTCAGAACCGACAGGAATGATCTCAAAGGAATAATCCTGAAGCTCAGTACCCGTTACAGTACCGGTAATATCCGTAATAAAGGTTACTTCTCTGCCATCCTGACTGTCAGTAAGATCACAGAACAGGTCATCTTCAGTATATTCAGAACCATCAGGTGAAGTGGTCGGGGTCGGTGTCGGTGTAACAACAATATCAAGTATTGTCAGATCAAACTCCCTGACAACAGAGTCACCGTTCTCATCTGTAGTAGATAGTCTTACAGTGTAGTCACCTGTAGGAATATCAGAAGAATCAATCGAGAACAAAGTCTCATAGATGCCCGTAGGATCGATTACTTCCCGGTAATAAACATCACCAGTCTCATCTAAGAGCTCAACTGTCGTATCCGTTCCTCTGATACGACCAAAAGCTACTATAGGATCTCCGGATGTTACGTCACCGATTCCGCCTAAAATATCTACAGCAGAATTATCATGCTGTCCGGGAACAGGATCGAACTCAAAACCGATAAGACTATGTATGCCTCGACAATCGCCCGTTGAGGAAGTAAAGCCCATGTAGAGCTGAGTCTCACCATTAAAGTATTCTTCAAGGTCAATGTTATATACAATAACAGGCTCATCCGGCAGGATAACTTCACCATTAGAATCGTAAGGTGCCAGATATACACAAAGCTGCTTTGCTTCATCATCATAGTATACCCAGACATCGTGATATACGTCTGCCCATGTATCAATCAATCGATCCACTTCGGCATATGCATAGTGATCCGCAGGATTTCCATCAAGAGTTACCGCTATATGGCCGTCACTCTCACCTGATACCCAATAATCGTTACCCCAAGAATCATGATGTCTTGTACCGGGATTACTAAAATGATCCAATTCAACAGTGACGGAAGGAGTCATACCGCCATAACCGATCGAACCGCCACGAGTTCCAAATGCATCCAAATCAGGAGAAATAACAAAGGCTATTCCATCAGCATGGAAATACGGAGTCCAAATATCCACAGTATATCGGACACAGAAGGACAGATCATTCGGGTTCAAAGAAGTTGCATTATAAAGCGAATAACCTGAAACGTTAAGAGTATTTGAAGTCAACTGAAGGCTCGTTGGTGAATATGTTGTATCTCCACCAATATTCCAATGCTCTTCAATAAACTCGTTATCGTAACCATAAGAAGGATCGCCTTCGGATACTACCCATGTGTCAGAATGCAAAGGATCGTAACCGGAAACAGGTACAGGGGTAGGTGTTACATAGTAAATTCCTTCCTCATGGATCCCGGGATTAGGATCGATCTCAACACCGTGAAGTACAGGAGTTCCTCCTGAAAAGATCCCATTGTATGAATTGAATGACCAGGTAAACTGTTCACTGTCAGAGAAGAACTCAGCGAGATCTATCTCATATGAAAGGATCGGCTCATCGGGCTTAATTACAAATCCGTTTAACGTATGCTGAGCTACATATACGTTAAACATATGAGTCTCAGGAATATATTCATACCAGATCTCACTATATCTCTGAAGATCACGAAGCCCCATATAGCCTGCACTACATACATTGGCACCGTTTTTCTGGATACAGACCTGTCCTGATCTATCGAAGAATATACCGATCGATCTCTCGTTTCTAGTCTTATCAGCAGCCTGGATGTAGAAGCCAAAACTTGTATTTCCTGTATCTACGGATAAAGTAAATCTTCCCTCCATAGAATAATCCGGGGAGAAAGAACGCGTTCCATTATAGACCGAATCACAAGATCCGCCGTCTATGAGCATAGGAATACTGTCCTCGTAAATACTAAGACTTCCGGAAGTTATCCAGTTATCACTATCGAATGGATTTCTATAGTGACATACAAAGACATCACCCTCTGAGAAAAGAGCATAAGGATCAGGTTCCTCAACAGACGTTTCTGTGGGAACAGGACTCGGCAAAGGTATATCCGTAGGTTCAGGTGTAGGAGTTGCCGTGGGCTCAGGTGTGGGCGTAGGCGTACTTGTAGGCACAGGCGTAGCCGTAGGCTCCGGCGTAGGTGTCGGAGTATTCGTAGGTACAGGTGTAGGTGTTGCCGTAGGCTCGGGTGTGACTGTTACAGTGTCACTGTCCAGTACAAACTCACCATAAGGAAGAGAAACATATACCTCAAAGGTATACTCGCCCTCTTCACTCGGTACAAAGGAATATCTGATAGGAGTATTCTCATCCTCAGGGATGGTTACCTCTACTCCCTCGCCGTTAAGCCTGTAAAGGATCTCGTATACGTTATCTTCGGGGATAGTGATCTCATAAGATACTGTCTGACCGATATAAGCCTGGCTTTGAAGAGTACGAACATCTACAGCGGGAAGCTCGAATACGAGCTCAAGATCTGAAGGAGCTGCCGTTACGTTAAGGATAGATCCGTTGTATGAGAAGGTGTTAGCTACGATCCTTCCGTTTAATGTTGTATCGTAAGCATTGATCTCAACTCTTCCCTGAGGAGCATAAAGTACTCCCTGGATATTGATCTGGGATCCGTTAATTGTGATATTACCTTCCTGAGAGTAAAGAAGGACTCTTCCTGTCACTTCTTCGTCTGCGTTCAGGGTATCTACGTTATATGTGATATCACCTTTTGCAACGATAATGGCATCTCCGGTAAAATCAGTGCCTTCGATAGTGATGGAATCCTCTGTATAGTAGTATCCGTTAGAAATAACCTGATCCTGTGATACCAGAGCCTGGATATCAATTGCCGGCATAAGGTCAGCTTTGGCCAGGATACTTTCTTCCCATGAGGGCATCTCAATTATTGGAGTATTCTCTTCTATACCGGTTACTTCAGTAGCCCAGCTGGTAGTAGTTACAGAACCACCGGCTCTTATGTAACCGTCCATATAGAGCTCGGAACCCTGATACCATACATTACCGCTTGTATAGATATCTCCTGTTATCTCGGACTTCCATCCATAGAATGAGAAATCAGTATCGGGGCTGCCTGCAAAAATGGCATAAGGAAATACTTCTGCTTCCTGAAGTTCTACAGGGTCTTCAGTAATTACAGGTTCTTCTGCGGGCTGTGATTCTGTTTCTTCATCAGAAGCAATTTCGCTTTCGGTTGTCTCATTAGGATCGACTGAAGTGAAATTTATCGTATTAACGTCTACGGGAGCAACGGGAGCGTTCTCTTCTGCAGTTGCAATAAGACCGAATGTATAGCTCTCACCTGCAGGTATGGAGACATTACCTGCTATGTGAAGATTCTCGTCTTCCTCAGTCGTGATGTCCGTTGCATCCCAGATATTGGAAAGAGTGACATCCTCGAAGTAATCTACTTCAATCGTCCATGAAGTTATCTCGAATTCGGAAACATTAGTAAGGGTGAATTCACCCTGTGTGCTGTTATCTCCGGTAGAAACCTGCTCGTATATGACACTCAGCGGATATGCATCGTATTCACCATGAGTATTCATGTCGGCTCTTATCTCTCGCCAAGGAAGCGCTCCGATAAAGGATGAGATAATGAGTAAAATGGTGATAAGCTGCAGTCTTCTGCTGAATCTGTTAGTCATGTATAAAACTCTCCGTATGTTACCTTTAGGTTACAAACCCGAGAGAGTTTATACAAAACAGGAAACTATGTCTATTCAGATAATTTGAGAAATTACATCCTTGACTCTACTATGAATGCAGACTCCAGATCTGCGGTATGGATAGCCGCTACTCCGGGGAATACTGCAGCTGCCTTGGAGAAGTAATCGTTGTAGCTCTCGCTCTCACGTCCCATATGGAACCTGATCATGGCAAACTCCTCAGGAGTCAGTCGCATGAATGTCTGAACGATGTAACAGGACTTCTCACCGTGACCGATGGGGAGCTTCTCGTCGATACCCCACTCCTCTACTTCCTGCCACTGACCGTCGATCTTCCTGTTACGCTTCTGAACGGCATAGAAATTAGCCTTGCAAACATCGTGAAGGAGCGACGTGATTATGACAGTATCGTCCTTAAGCTCTAGAAGACCGGAATCCACCTTTGCCTTAAGTCTCTCGTAAACATTAAGGGAGTGCCTCGCAAGACCGCCTTTACAGTGAAGGTGATACTTGGTGGAAGCAGGGGCCGTAAAGAAATCGGACTTGGTCTCCATCCACTCGATGAGCCTTTCCATACCGGGCCTTTCGGTGCTCTTCAAAAGCTCGATGATCCTGATCTTATCTGCTTCGATCTGCTCGGGTGCAAGTGTATAATTCTCTTCCATTATGCTTTTCCTCCAAAGATTCCCCAGGGACCTTCGTCCTTCATGGGGAGAGTGTATTCTTTATATTCCCCGCTTATCGGATGCTTGAACCCGATAAGGTAGGATTGAAGGCATATATCGCCTTTATATGTCCTGTCGTTATACTTGAAGTCTCCAAGGAGCGGATGTCCTTCGTGAGACATGAATGCCCTTATCTGATGGGACCTTCCTGTCTCGAGATCGATATCCGCGAGACTTACCTTTTGTCCGTTGTATGTTGCTTCGCCGGTTATCCTGTACGAAAGTGACGAGAGCTTCGCATCTCCCCTTCCGGGATCCTTCTCGAATACTGTCGTTACGTTGTTCTTCTTGTTCTTGAGAAGATAGTAGCTCATTCGGCCATCTTTCTTCGTGAAAGTGCCATTGACAATGGCTCTATAGCGCTTATTGACTTCGTGCTTCCTTATCTGCTCGGAGATTCTGGAGGCAGCCTTGCTGGTCTTGGCAAAGACCATTATGCCTTCTACGTTCCTGTCCAGTCTGTGGAGTAGGCCGAGATATACGTTGCCCGGCTTATCGTACTTGACCTTAATATAGTCCTTAAGGATATTCAGGATATCGGGAGCATCCGAACCGTCTGCCTGGGATAGAATACCTGCGGGCTTTACCGCAACGAGCACATGGTTATCTTCGAATATTATCTGAGGCTCCGTCATGTCCTTGACCATCTCGCAGACTGACCGCACGGAAGGTCAAATCCCATCTTGGATATAGGTAGACCTAATTCATCGCAGTCAACCTTGCCGCCGAATTTCGTTCCCACTACTTTCTTCAGTACATTGCCCGCACAACTGGGTCCGAGCTCTGTAGCATAAGAGCTTATAAGGAAGAAGAGAGGCTCGTCAGAGAGAAGGAGACTGCATCTGTCGACGAACTCGTAGAGAGACTTATCGATCTCCCAGAGCTCTCCCGTGGGTCCCCTTCCGTACTTGGGCGGATCCATGATGATGCCGTCGTATTTCCTGCCACGCCTGATCTCACGCTCTACAAAGCGTCTGCAGTCTTCGGCGATAAAGCGTACATACTTATCTCCAAGTCCTGAGGCCTCGATATTCTCCTTGGCTCTCTGGATCATGCCCTTGCTGGCATCTACATGGACGGTCTCTGCTGCGCCGTGGCATGCTGCGGCACAGGTAGCTCCGCCTGTATAGGCAAAGAGATTCAGGATCTTTATGTCGTCTCTTCCCTCTTTTACCGCATTCTCGATGATATTGCCGAACCAGTCCCAGTTGGCAGCCTGCTCCGGGAAGAGTCCCGTATGCTTGAAGGATGTGGGTTCGATAATAAAGTTAAGAGTCTTACCCAGGGAGTCGTAAGAGATCTTCCAGGAATTCGGCATGGGCTTACGTCTTTCCCAAGATCCTCCGCCTGTAGAGCTTCTCTGATATACGGCATGTGGACGCTCCTCATTAGGATCCATCGGCCAAATGGCCTGAGGATCAGGACGTCTCAGATATATGTCTCCCCAACGCTCAAGCTTCTCAGCGTCGCCTGCGTAGAGGACTTCAAGATCCTTCCATTTATCAGCTACGAACATCAGGATACCGTTACGGCCGTAGAAACGACCATCTCCTGTCCGTTGTAGTAAAGGATGACAGTATAAGAACCGGGAGCGAAGTTGCCGCTCTCACTGGTAAAATGGCAATCTGCAGTAACGTTGCCGTTCATGACTACTTCTGTAGTCGCCACCACATTGCCGTTGCATACAAGATCAGCCGTACACTCCATAGTCATAGGACGATTAAAGTAAACGACGCACTTGAGGTAGTCGGTATTACGGATAGAGCTGCCGCTGATAGGATTGTTCATAAGAGGATCGAACCAGAAATCATCAACATAGATCATAGACATATATGCCTGATTGATATTGTAAGGATTACCGTCCTCATCAAGTACGCAAGGTGCTGTAAAAGGCTCATAGAAGACTTTAACGAGTTCATTAAGATCTTCAAATACCCATTCATGGTCCTTAGTCCTTATAACGTTGAAGTCCATCTCAACGTCATCATACTCAAGAAGATCTTCCAGTTCGTCTACTGTACCGATAGGATCCTCGACGGAAAATGAAGGACACTTCTCAAATGTAAGAGTTACGACTGCCTTATTCCTCTTATCATTCATCTTGATATTCGTGATCTCGTAAGCGGAATTACCGATAGCATTATGGGCAAGTTCAGTCTGCTGCTCGATAAGCTCGGGAAATACTATCTCTGCCTGAGATTTATTAGTAAGTGTATCCTCGGGATTCTCAAAGAATCCGTTGATAGACTCTGTAACATAGGTAGTTACCTTCTTTATCGCGATGTTCTTCAGATAATCAGAACAACCTGTCATATTAAAGAGCATAACGGTCATCATGAAAGCTGCGGCCGTCTTACGTAAATCAAAGTGTTTCTTCATTCATGCACTCTCCTCATCCACATTCAACAATTAATTATATTAGTTTTATAAAAAAAAAGCCACCGTTGCTTAGAATGCAACGGCGGCTTGGATCAGCTGAACTTATAAGGATCAGGCGTCAACCGTACATGTAGCGGAGATGATAAGAGCTCCATCCTCGTCATATACGTTGTATGTATAGTTACCATCGGGGAAATCAGATACACCGAGGCTGCAATCCTCAGGATAGCAGTAGCAATATACATAGTAAGAAGCGGAACGTGTCTGTGTATAGATAACGTTTCCGTCATAGACTACTTCGAAAGTAATATCTTCATTGATAGTCTCAGTGAAATACAGATCGTAGTCAAGGCAATAAGGATCATCGTATACATCACTGGAAGAAGCGCCGTAGAAATGACCGTAATCTACCTTAGCTGTAAGAGGTGACTCAAAGCCCCAGTCAACATCGAAGAGCTCACCATAGATCTCATCAGCGATATCCTCAGCGTTATCGATGAGCCAGTCATCCTTCTTGAGCTTGAACTCAAGTGTAACAGTCATCTCGACAGTATCCTTTGTATCATCGAGAAGATCCTCGAACTCATCTACATCCTCGGGATCCTCATCGAGACAGGATTCATAATCGGGAAGCGTGATCGTATATTCGATCTCACCCTTCTTATCCTTAGTCTTGCAGGAAGGCTTGCCTGCCTCAAAAGTAGCTCTGGAAAGAACTGCCTCTACTGCATCGTGATCGGTGCAGTAAGGAGTGAAAATATCAAGAGCCTCATCCTCATCAGAGCACAATTCGGCAAGATCCTCTGCATCCCTCTCAAGAAGAGCACCCATAAAATCGTCTCCGACTTCAGTACACATCTTACCTGCCTTATCACATGATGTAATACTGAATAACATAGATGTAACAAGTACCGATGAAATAACTACCCTTTCAACCTTCTTCATAATAACCTCCAATACGATTTTGGTTTTTTAATTATATCATTTTTTTTGAATTTTGTATTAATTTGTGACACTATGCAGAAAAAGAAAATGAATTGTTATATAATAGGTTCCGTATGATCACAAAGAAGAAGGAGTAAGGAAATGTCTCAAACACCTCATATACTTATCTGTGATGATGATCCCATCGTACATGAATCACTTTCGCTCTATCTCGACAGCGAACACTATACGCATTCAGATGCTTATGATGGAGCAGAATCACTTCAGAAAGTTGAGGAGAGCAAGCCCGATCTGATATTACTCGATGTCATGATGCCTGAGATGAGCGGCCTTGACGTATGCCGAGAGGTCAGGAAGACACTTTCTACTCCCATCATCATCCTCACCGCCAAGGGCGAAGAGATCGACAGGGTCCTCGGACTTGAGCTCGGTGCAGATGACTATATCGTAAAACCCTTCTCTCCCAGAGAAGTTATCGCCAGGATCAAGGCAGTACTTCGAAGAACTGCAGATACCAACGAATCAGCTTCTGTTCTTAGATTTGACGGTCTTGAGATCAATATGGACAACTATACCGTTAAGGTAAATGGCGAGAATATCCCCTGCACTCCCAAGGAAGTTGAGATCCTTCACCTCCTTGCTTCACATTCCGGACAGGTCATGGGCAGGGATCAGATCCTTCAGCTCATATGGGGTTATGACTATAACGGAGATTCAAGAACAGTTGATACCCATATCAAGAGGATCAGGCAGAAGATATCTTGCGATAATGCATCTTGGAGTATTCAGACAGTCTACAGCGTCGGATATAAGTTCGAGGTCGGCTGATGTTAAAGAACAGTTCTTTGATGCGTCGTACGGTCTTTCTCGTACTCGCAGCACTTGTTGCTTCCACGATCTTCTCAGCGGTAGCATTCAGCGTTGCAGGACGCGTCTCAGAGTATAGCAATCACGTAAATTCATCTTTCGCTCAGGCCAGCAGCATTCGTCATATGCTGGAAGAGACTAATTACGAGAACGATTATTTCCTTTCGAGATATCTGTTCGGACGAAGTGATATCACCGGCAGAGATGTATATATAATGAATTCTACCGGTACGATCACCATACCTACCGGCGGTCTTTATTCCCATGATTATGAGGAGCAGGTCCTCTATGCACGTGAGAATCTCCTGACCAGTGACGGCTCGGGAGAATCTTTCTGTACCTATGTAGATGAAGCAACAAACAAGAAATATCTGATAATAGCCTATCGAATAAACGAAGGTTACTATGCAGATAAGTATATGGTCATGATCTCAGATGTAGATGAGAACGTGGAGATCCTTGAGCACTATATCAACGTACTCCTCCTCTCTACTCTTGCTGCCGCACTTACGATGCTCATTCCCGTAGTTCTCGTGGTAAACAAGATCACGGAACCTATCCAGAACGTCAACAAGGTAGCAAAGCTCTACGGTCAGGGACAATACGAGATACGTGCAGATGAGAGCTATTCAGGTGAAGGCGGTGAGCTTGCCGTATCCTTCAATCTCATGGCAGACAAGCTGTCAAAGTCGATCAGTGAACTTACCGCGGAGAGAAACAGGCTCGAAGATATCTTCAACGTCATATCCGAGGGTATCGTAGTATTCGGCGAGAACGGTGAGATCGGTGTCATGAACGACACCATGAATACCATCTTCTCTAAGGTTCCCAAGAAGAATCTCTTTACGGAGCGTCTCCATGTCATACCTTTCGATGAAGTATGGGAAGATATCGAGACTTGTATCTCAGAGAACCGCCAGATGGAAAGGACTGTAGAAGGTCCGGACTATGTTATCAAGGTTACTCTTATCCCCAAGACTGATGTTGATAATCCCGAGAAGTGCGTCGGTGCTATCGGCTTCTTCAGAGATGTTACGGAGGATTCAAAGCTCGAGAGAACGAGAAGAGACTACGTTGCCAACATCTCCCATGAGCTACGTACTCCCCTTCAGACATTAAGAGGTCTTATCGAGCCTCTTGCAGACGGCATGGTAAAGAGCGAAGACGATAAGCTTCGTTACTATAACATCATCTTGAACGAGACACTTCGTCTCTCCAGACTCATCGACGACATGCTCGAGCTTTCCAAGCTCCAGTCAAGGACTCTTGCCTTCAAGATGTATCCTTTCGATCTCAACAGCCTTCTTACGGACCTTGAGACAAAGTTCATACCTGTAATGTCAGAAGCAAATCTTAAGTTCAAGGTCATGTTCAATACGGGTACGCTCCCTACCGTTATGGGTAATCCCGACCGTGTAGAGCAGATCCTTGTAATCCTTCTTGATAATGCTAAGAAATATACTCCCGAAGGCGGTTCAATAACAATCTCCGCAGAATATAACGATATCGTTGATAAGGTATTCATCTCAGTTATCGATACCGGACAAGGTATTCACGAATACGATATCAACCACATCTTCGACAGATTCTTCAAGGCTGACCGTGCAAGAGGTAAGAAAGGTACAGGTCTTGGTCTTGCTATCGCCAAAGAGCTCCTTACTTATATGGGTGAGGATATCACGGTCGAGAGCGAATACGGCCAGGGTACTACTTTCACCTTCACTTTGAAGCGCGCCGAAGCTTCCAATAACTGGTATTGATATATGGAAGATACAGGCATAAGGATCAATAAATATATAGCCTCATCAGGTCTTTGTTCCAGACGCGAAGCAGATATACTCGTTGAAAGAGGGGTAGTTACAGTCAACGACGTAACTGCACAGGCCGGTACCAGGGTATCTTCGGGAGATGTCGTAACTGTTGAGGGAAAGGCCATCTCGCCTAAGGAAGATCTTGTCTACATAGCACTTAATAAGCCTCTGGGAATAACTTGTACGACAGACCTTCGAGACGAAGATAATATCATTGATTTCGTGGGATTCAAGGAAAGGATCTTCCCTATCGGTCGTCTTGATAAGAATTCATCAGGACTAATACTTCTTACCAACGACGGAGATATTGTCAACAAGCTCCTGCGCGCAGAAAACGGTCATGAGAAGGAATATGTTGTAAGAGTCGACAAGAAGATAGATCCGACCTTCGAGAAAAAGATGGAGAACGGTCTCCCTGTTGACGGTCAGATGACCCTTCCCTGCGAAGTCGAGATAACAGGGCCCCACACATTTAAGATCATCCTTAAGCAGGGTCTTAATCGCCAGATACGTAAGATGTGCGAACAATTGGGATACCGCGTTGTTAAGCTCAAGAGGATAAGATTCATGAATATCCTCTTAGGAGACCTGAAGGTCGGAGCTTACAGACACCTCACAAAAGAAGAGATCAGGAAGCTGAAAGGCTCCTGATCTCATTTTTATATTCTTTTTATGTTGTCCGATCAACCGTTCCTGCCTATGAACTTGATCTCCATAGTCTCCTTATAGGTAACATTCTTCTTCAATGGAAGTGATGTGGAATTGGTGCTCGTACGCTCGATCTCCTTTGAACAGAAATCAAGGAAGAGCTCACAGAAATCGTTCTGCATGAGAAGTTCCTCGTGAAGACTCTCATTCATCTGCTCAGGCGTGAAAGGAAGAACCGTGAATTCGAACTTGGGACCTTCCATATTCTCGTTAAGGCTGCCGGATCTTCTGAACCTTATGAGATCACCCTTGGAGGATACGAGCTGCATAGCTTCGGTATCAGTATGAGAACTGTTCTCTGCAGGCCTGGCATAAGCGTGATAGATCTTATCGACGCCTGCAGAATACACACCGAGCCTTGTAGCATTCTTACGGTCATAGTATGACTCACCGGGACCTCTTCCGTACCAGGTACAAAGGATATTGTCCTTATTTACCGGAACACGAAGTCCGTACCTGACCATATCGTACTTGGGAGTAAATGTCAGAGTTATCTTGAGCGTATCGGATGCCGGTATCTCATAAGCTACGATGATCTCACCCTTCATTGCAAAGGACTTATATCTGGAGATAAATGTAAATACATCGTTCTTAAGACCGTAATTACATCCTACGAACTCTATAGACTTCTGGATCTGCTCGTAGTCACTCTCCTTGGAGAATATCGTCTTAGCGAGGATAAAGCTCCTGTCCGTACGGTCGATATTGGAAGGACATCTGTAGAAGCTCGGCATGAAGCTTCCCTTGAGGAATTCCGTCTCTCCTACCTTGATACCGCAGACTGCGCCCGTATCCCTGTCAAAAGCAACCTTCATCTCGTCATTACCTACCTGAAGTGCTCTGGGAAGAGCCTCGATGGTAAATTCCTTGATAAGGTCGTTAACGTCAGACTCAACTGCAGTAAACTCTTCAGGGATATTGATAGCGTCAGCTACCATCATCTCTTCAGGAACCGTGGTCTCATCCATTACAGTGAGCATACCGTCTGTATCAGGGCCTTCTATGGCAGGTACTATCTTCTTTCCTTCGGATAGAGTCGAGCTTCCGATGAGCCTTTCGGCACTGTCATGAGGCTTAGAAGCCAAGGAAGGATCCGTAACGGCGGGATTACCCGATTGCGCAGAAAGCACATCCTGATAGAAAGCTATCTCAAAGCCTTCCTGTGCATAGTATGTATTCTTGGCGAGCTTAAGGCTGATATCAAATACGATCTCGTGTGAAAGCGAATTAATATACATTTCGATAAGCTCAGGTCTTCCCTCTGCCCATCCGTCGTCGAGGTACTTCTGGATATTAAGAGGGAATCTCAATGTACGCATTCCGTAAGGCTCGATCTCATTGATATTACCCTTACCGCTCATGATGGTATTACCGCCAAGAAGAACCTTCCACTCAAGCACCAGCTCAGGAGTATAAGCGAAAGGATGTGTATTGCGCATTGTAAGCGTAGTAGCATCGTCAGGAGAAGCAAAGATGCTTATAGCCTCACACTGCTTCCTGATATCGGCATATATGGGATGGGGATTACGATCGGCATCTACTATACCCTGGCCGATACCGGAATTCTCCTTATTCTTACCGCCGACAAGATCAGCATGGTGGATCCACTTATATTCTGCGGAGTCATCAGGGAATCTGGTCCTTCCGGGAATAGTCTCGAAGATATTCTTATCGAACTTATTCTTCTCGAAGATATTCTTCCTGTCGAGGCAAAGATCTTCCCAGGGACCGAAAACAACACCGGCTTCACCCGGGAAAGGCGTAAGGTCAGATACCTTCTTTGCTGCATCAGAAGCACAGTACCAGGGCCTTGTATCATCCGTTACAAGGAGCTTGCTCTTTACCTTACCGCATTCAATGGCATCGAAATTCCAGTCGTTAAAGCCCCACATGATTACAGAAGGATGGTTCATGGCATGTTCTACAAAATCGATCATGAACCTTCTGTCAGAGGATGCGATCACATAGATACCGTATTCATCGCAGAGATTGAGCATATCTTCGCTCAAAGGGAATCCCTGTGTGATGATACCGTTGATACCTGCTCTCTTCATGAGCATTATATCCTGCCTGAATCTGTCCATAGGTACGGTGATACCGCCCTGAGGATCGAATTCATAGTACTTGATGAGCTTAAGAGGCAGAGTCTTGTCATTGATATTGAACTTATCCATGACGATCTCTGTAGACCTGAAGCCGAACCTTCTCTTCTTGACACAGATAACACGGTTCTCCGTATCAAGGAGCTCGAATATGATGTCATACTGAACAGGAGTAGCATCCGTCCACTGCGCTACATCAATGGCAACGAATTCAGACGTCTCTCTCGTATCACTCCTGGAATCTATGGTTCCGCTTACAAACGACTGCTCATTTATCTTTGCATACGGAAGCTTATAGGGATCGTACTCGCTTCTTGCTTCAAGTACGGACACCCTTACGGAATAAGGCATCATGTAATCAGTATGGTTCCTGATCCTGAAGTCCGCCTTGACGTTATAGTTACCTCTCGTGATCTTAGTCAGCTGGTTGGGATCATGGACCGTAAGGTCAGTAGAATTAGGATCCGTGAGCGCTAACTGATCGATATAAGCAGAAGGAACATTAGTGATCTTAAGATGAAGATTACTGATCTCAAGAAGGGATTCAGCAACGATATATACAGGTCGGAATATGCCTGAGAATCCGAAGTTCATAAGTTCCCTTACGATCTTACCGTTCTTGTCACGATCCCATCTGGATACGATTATCGTGAGCTGGTTGACGCCGGGTCTGGCACTTCCTGACAAGAGGATACGCTTTCTTGTCAGCACGGAATGAGACTCGCTCTGGAGCTCACCGTTAAGATATACATTGAAATTACCGCAGATACCTGAAGCTTCAAGATATAAAGCCCTGTCTATTTCTTCAGGAGAGAATACAACGGAAGTCCTGTAGATTCCGAGTTCGTCCGAATCTGCATTTGTAGAATGGACGAGGAACTTGTCACTTACTGACTCTTCTCCCCTCTTGGATATCTTCTCTAATTCCTCGGGATAGTTATAGATAAGATTATTGGGAAGTCCGTAGCCTTCCGTCTGCCATGTTGAAGGTGCATTGATAAGATCCCAGTCAGAATCGTCAAAAGAAGCCGATTCAAAACCGAAAGGAACCTCTCCTTCACCGTTAGCCAGAAAGAACTTCCATGTGGTAAGCTCCCTCACATAAGGAGAATCGACATTTCCGAACTCCGGAAGCTTCCTGTCCTTGTATATATAATCAAATGATTCGTACGGCCAAAAGCCGTCATTTGCGAACTCAAAATCCATAATACCCGACCTTAGTTATAGTTATATATACTATTCTAGCAGATATATTACATTATATAGATGTCATAGTCGTTACAACTTCTCGGGAAATATGTGTAAATCATTTAAGAATCTCCCGACAAAAAGTGCCCCACCGAAGCGAGGCACACATAAGATACAAATAAGCACAGAACAGGATCAGAATATTGCGATAAGGGCAATGATCTCAAGGACTGCCACAGAGGCAAGTGCCATTATGGATAAAACAAGTGTAACGGGATCCTTGAAGAAATCAGGCGTACCGTAAGCTGCCTTGGGGAGCTTACCGATCGAATCCTCTGTCTGATCCTTGATAACGCCGACTCCTGTGAGCTTATCACATGAAGGATCATAGAAATTAGGCTCTCCCGAATAACCGGTATCGTAATAACCAGCTACTGTAGGCTTCACGTTACCTGCGATAAGATCTTCGTCTTCAATAGGTTCATAGAATCTGGCGGAATCATCAGTAAACTCAACAGAACTATATCGGCTGCTCCTTGCATCCGCTCTCTTGGACTGATCCGTAACTATTATGACACCGGCCTTCTCAGCTGCATCGGTCGAGTTCATAACATTACGATCGATGTCTGTCTGCTGCCTGTCATATGAATTGTCAAAATCATATTTAGGTATCATATCCGCATTATACCACAGAGTAACGCCCGTTGTGCAAAATACTTTGATGTACAAAAAAATATCTTTCAAGGCAAAAACAAAGCCGCTCCGAAGAGCGGCTTTGGGATGATCTTTCTATTCGACTATCAGATCTTGTTGTCAGAACCAAGAACGTTAACGATCTTGTGAGCAACCATATCCTTAACAGCCTGACGAGCGGGCTTAAGGTACTGACGGGGATCGAAGTGATCGGGATGCTCGTTGAAGTACTTTCTGATGTTACCTGTCATAGCAAGACGGATATCGGAGTCGATATTGATCTTACATACAGCGAGCTTAGCTGCCTCACGGAGCTGCTCCTCAGGGATACCAACTGCATCAGGCATCTTACCGCCGTTCTCGTTAACCATCTTAACGAACTCCTGAGGTACGGAAGAAGAACCGTGAAGAACGATGGGGAAACCGGGAAGTCTCTTGATGCACTCCTCAAGAACGTCGAATCTGAGCGGAGGGGGTACAAGGATGCCGTCAGCATTCCTTGTGCACTGCTCAGGTGTGAACTTGTAAGCACCATGGGAAGTACCGATAGCGATAGCAAGGGAGTCACAACCTGTTCTGTCAACAAACTCCTCAACTTCCTCAGGTCTTGTATATGCTTCCTTACCAGCCTCGACAACAACCTCGTCCTCGATACCTGCGAGTGTACCAAGCTCAGCCTCAACAACAACGCCGTGAGCGTGAGCATACTCAACAACCTGCTTTGTAAGAGCGATGTTATCCTCAAAAGACTTAGAGGAAGCGTCGATCATAACAGATGTGAAACCGCCGTCGATGCAGGACTTGCAGAGCTCGAATGTGTCACCGTGGTCAAGGTGAAGAGCGATCGGGATCTGAGGATTCTCGATAACTGCAGCCTCAACGAGCTTTACGAGGTATGTGTGGTTAGCGTAAGCTCTTGCACCCTTAGAAACCTGAAGGATAACAGGGCTGTTAAGCTCTCCTGCTGCCTCTGTGATTCCCTGAACGATCTCCATGTTGTTTACGTTGAAAGCACCGATAGCGTAACCGCCGTCATATGCCTTCTTGAACATTTCAGTAGTTGTTACCAATGGCATAGGTAAAATCTCCTTTGACAATGAATTAGGGGGGCTACTCAAGCCCACGCATAAAGATAATACCTTTTATTCGGGCATGAATCAACATAAAAGGAAAGCAAATCAAAGACTATCCGCACCGTATAAAGACATTAATCGCTCTTGATAATTCCTTTGATTTTCATTTGCCCGTTTCAAATGAAATGAATGATCACCGCTACGATAGCACCGATAAGAACATCAGCTATTGGTATGAGCCACATATGATCCTTGAAGAAAGGAACAAAACAAAGGATGATACCCGCTATAGAAAGCACTGCGAGAAGTATCGGGAACATCAATATCGGTGTTGATATAAACCCGCCAATGATCGCAAACAGAACCAAAGTACCAAGGAACATAAGGGACAGGAATAATAAGACTGACCTTTTAAGATTGATCTTCAAGTCATACATTTCATGCCACCTCCCCTATAAAATCGTATGCATTCGAAAGTACTTTATCGCTGTGCCAGAAGTCATTATGGCCAATCCCCGATACCGTAACAAAATCGGATGCAGATCCGTTCGCCGCAGCAAAGAGGGCCCTGCTGCTCTGATAAGGGACAACCTCATCCGTATCGGAAGCAATGATCATAACGGGACATGTGACCTTCTTGATAAACTTCTCGGAATCGAACCTGATCCTTACCAGGAGCTTAAAAGGTCCGTGGAAAATATCCAGATAATTATTGAAGAGATCATAAGTATTGGCATAAGGTGCCCAGAGAAGGACCCCCGCCACTTCACGCTCTGAAGCAAGATATACGGCAGCACCTGAACCTATGGAGTATCCGAAGGCTATTACTCCTGACGTCGTACTCCAAGAAGACACTTCATCATATGCCTTGAGCGCCATCTCCTTGACAGAAGAATCAGTGGGTACACCTCCGCTGATCCCGTATCCGGGATAGTCGATACACACAAAATCGGTATCACTCGTAAAAGAAGAATATTCGCCTTCCTTGTCACGGAAGACCCTGAGAGATGTATACGAAGAATTCATACCGTTACCTACAAAGCAGAGTATAACAGGGCGAGGATCATCATCATTAGCATTCTTTGCTCTTATCCTCCAACCTGTAAGATCATCGATCCTGATCTCAGATACACGGCTACCTTCACTCTCTGATAATTCCGTCAATTCTTCATAAGCTTCTTCATCATGGTTGCATGGGAATACTATGAGCGGTGCAAGGTTGACCATTATCGAAGAAAACATTACAACCAGGCTCACTACAACGATACCTGCCTGTGAAGGGATCCTTATCTTGGCTTCCTTATCACGAAGGAGCTGACTTATTCCGAAGAAAAGACCGGCGCAGACAAGTGCGGTTATACAGATGACGGCGATCAAGCTCCGAAGCTGCGGAGTTAACAGCATAAGAACAAAACCTGCAACTGAAGAAGCAAGCAGCGCCGAAGCTACGCAGAACAATACCTTCTTACCAAAACTCATGTCACTCATAGATCCCCTCCAACATCTCGATTATAGCACAACAGTTTCCGCTGTTTTAAGCAACGTGCGCGTGATAAAATACCTGTGATCACTTATCCGGAGGAATTTCATGAAGGCTCTGATAGCAATGAGCGGAGGCGTCGACAGCAGCATAACAGCTCTCCTTATGAAGCAAGAGGGCTACGACTGTATCGGAGTTACTATGAAGCTGCATTTCGAGAATGCCACGGACAAATGCGGTGGTCAAAAGGATCTCGAAGATGCCGCCCTGGTTTGCGAGAAGCTTCGTATCCCGCATGAATCAAAGGACTTCTCATCCTCCTTCAAATGCTGTGTCATGGATAAGTTCGTTAAGACTTACAGAAACGGCGGTACTCCCAATCCCTGCATAGACTGCAATAAGAACATGAAGTTCAAGGGACTTCTTGAATACGCTGACACCATCGGAGCAGATGTTATAGCTACCGGTCACTACGCCAGGATAGAATATAACGATAAAACTTCCAGATGGGAGCTTCTAAAGGCAACAGACGACAACAAGGACCAGAGCTACGTCCTTTATAACCTTACGCAGGATCAGCTCTCGCGAGTCCGCTTCCCTTTAGGTTCAATGACAAAGGATGAAGTAAGGGCTCTTGCCGAACAGCATGGCTTTGTAAATGCACGTAAGAGAGATTCACAGGATATATGCTTTGTTCCTGACAGGGATTACGCCGGATTCGTTGACGAATACGACGGAATAAAGTCTGTTCCCGGGAATTTTGTTACTCCCGAAGGAGAGATCCTTGGACAGCACAAAGGGATCACCCACTATACGATAGGCCAGCGTAAGGGACTCGGTATAGCGCTGGGCTCTCCCCTATTCGTTACAAAGATAGATCCTAATCGAAATGAAGTTGTCCTCTCCCACGGAACAGGTCTTTACAAGAAGACAATAAGGATCAACGAGATAAACCTTATATCCTTTGATTCCATACAAATGCCTATTAAAGCTGCCGTTAAGATAAGATACAGACATAAAGAACAAGCCGCCACCGTTCATCAGATCGGCGACGACTTGATAGAGATAACATTTGACGAACCTCAGAGGGCTCCCACCTTAGGTCAGGCTGCCGTCATATATGACGGAGACAAGGTAGTAGGCGGCGGAACCATCTGTGAGATAATCGATTGATCATTTCTTGATGAAATGAGTGCTGATGAAGAAGTCTATATACTCTTCAACTTCCTTCATGATAGGCTCCAGATTCTCAGGCTCTCTGTCACACTTTCTGATGAACAAAGTTACCGGTGAGGCATATTCAAGAGCAAGAAGTGCCGGATCACATTCAGGCAACAGACCGGATTTCATCATATTAGAGAAGATAAGCGCATACTGATCTCGTGGCTGAGTAAGCTCACGCTCTGTAAGCTTGTTACGAACTATGATGCTCCTGAACTGCTCATTATTACAGAGCTTTCTCATCTTACGGATCTTATCAACAGTCATAGTAGTTCTGATCTGTCTCAAAGAGAAAGCCTTAAGAGCCTCTGCCGAATCTATCTTGGCCGCAGCGTCATTAATGAACTGCATATTCTCAAGATAGGCTTCTTCATTCTTTGTAGCCAGATCCTCAAAGAGAGCGTCCTTACCCTTATAGTACTTATAGAGATTAGGTCCCTTGATACCGATCGACTCAGCGATCTCGTCTACACTTGTAGCTGCAAATCCTTTCTCCGAGAAAAGGTCCAATGCGGCTTCAAACAGCTTTTCCTTAGTAGTCATGTATTCCTCCAAATATCTTTATCCCAATAACTTTTTTACGGATAAAAAGGCTCCGGATACAAAAGATCCGGAACCTTTATTTACATTTTCATACCGAAGCTCACTCTTCAGATTCTTCCTTTGATGATTCCTCAATAGCCTTAGCAGCTTCCTCAGCCTTCTTATCAGCCTCTTTCTTCTGCTCTACCTTAGCTTCTTCGATCTCCTTGCTGGCTTCGTCTACGATGGAATCGATAGCATCTGCATCAAGATTATCCTGAGCGCTCTCGGACTCATCAGCAGTCTTCATGGAATCAGGCTTGATGGCATTCTCATCATTTCTTGCGCCGTAAGCATCAGCGATAGCAAAAGCTTCTTCCTTGAGCTTGAAGAAATCTTCCCTGGATGCAAGATCCTTGGTAGATGTCTGGAAGCAAGCCTCATCGAATACGTTGTCAAGAACGAGATAATATGTCTTCTCGTTACCGCCGAGGCTGGAGTTATTGATGAGCTCCTCTGCCTTATCGGGCTCACCTTCACGAGCATCAAAGCTCTCGAAAGGAATAGCGATCTTGCTGAAACGATATCTGAGAACTACTTCCTTGTTGTTGTAATCAACAGCAACCCTGTATGTTGCGATAAGGAATGTCTGGATAAATACAAGAGCTGAGATTATAGCCACTGCAGCAGATATTCCTCCCAAAGGAAGTGCAGGGTTTTTCTTAAGGAAGAAGTAGAGCGCGAGAGCTATAAAGATCAATGTAAGGATGACTGTTACTATCCTTCTCGTACTGATCTGCTTAGCATTCGCGGGAAAGCAATGAACGCCTTCCTTAGGCAACTTGGCGATCTTAGACTCGTCCTGGTAATTATTCTCTGACATACTTTAACTTCCTCCTGTTAAACTGACAACATTTTGATCCTGTCTGTTATATTATCATACATCTCTTGATATTTTGATTGTTTTTCTTTCTCGGCATTGATGACTTTCTCGGGAGCCTTGCTTACAAATGCCTCATTTGCGAGCTTTCCGGCTACTCTCTTAAGTTCACCTTCGAGCCTGTCCTTTTCCTTGGAAAGTCTCTCGAGCTCCTTGGAGATATCGATAAGATCATCAAGAGGCATATAAGCCTCACCGCCTGCAAAGAGCGCTGCTACTGCAGTTGCGGGGATACCATCCTTATTGCTCTGAGTGTCAAGGGAGCTTACGGATGCAAGTCTCTCAAGGAAAGGAAGTCCATCCTTGAATATCTTAGCGATGGACTCATCGGGAGTTACAAGTATAACGTGAGCCTTGCGTGAAGGAGCAACGTTCATCTCCGACCTGATATTTCTAATGGATCTGATAGCACCCATAAGAGTAGTCATCATCTTCTCATCCTCGGGATACTTGCCGATATCTTCAGCCTTGGGCCAATCAGAGATCATGATGGATTCCTTGCTGTCCTTAAGGATCAGGTTAGAATATACCTCCTCTGTAAGGAAAGGCATGAAAGGATGAAGGAGCTGCATCGATACTCCGAGAACGTAGTTAAGAAGATACTGGGCCTCAAGTCTTGAAGGACACTCCTTATCGAAAAGACGGCTCTTAGCGATCTCTATATACCAGTCGCAGTAGCTCTCCCATACGAAGTCAACGATCTTGGAAAGAGCTACGCCGTAATCGTAGTTCTCATAATTAACGGTAGCTTCCTCGACAAGTCTGTTAAGGCCTGTAAGGATCCACTTATCCTCAAGCGTAAACTTGCTCTCGTCAACCTTGGAAAGATCGATATCATCCTCACAGTTCATGATGACGAATCTCATGGCATTCCAGATCTTATTAGCGAAGTTGCGGCCCATCTCGATCTTATCAGGCATGAATCGCTGATCATTACCGGGAGCATTACCCGTAACGAGCGCAAAACGGAGAGCATCAGCACCGCTCTGCTCGATGATCTCGAGAGGATCGATACCGTTACCTAAGGACTTACTCATCTTTCTTCCCTGTGAATCTCTTACAAGACCATGGATAAGTACATCCTTGAAAGGGATCTCCTTCATATGTGCCATTCCGGCAACCATCATCCTGGATACCCAGAAAGTGATAATGTCATAACCTGTAACGAGAGTATCCGTAGGATAGAATCTCTTAAGGTCATCGGTCTCTTCCGGCCAACCGAGCGTAGAGAAAGGCCAGAGAGCTGAGGAGAACCATGTATCAAGAGTATCGGGATCCTGACGCATCTTCTTGCCGCACTTAGGGCATACAGCCTCATTGTCCTTTGTAACTACGATCTCACCGCAGTCATCGCAGTAGAAAGCAGGTATCTGATGTCCCCACCAGAGCTGGCGTGAGATACACCAATCTCTGATATCTTCCATCCAGTTGAAGTAATTCTTCTCGAATCTCTGGGGAACGAATCTCGTCTTACCTGTCTTAACAGCTTCGATGGCAGGCTTTGCAAGCTCTTCCATCTTAACGAACCACTGCAAGGATACACGAGGCTCGATAGTAGTACCGCATCTGTAGCAAGTACCTACGTTATGGTCATGGTCTTCAACCTTTATAAGGTATCCGCCCTCCTCAAGGTCCTTAACGATAGCCTTTCGTGCTTCAAAACGGTCCATACCGGCATACTTGGGATAGTCTTCAGTGATCTTTGCATCATCTGTCATGACATTGATGACCTCAAGGTTATGACGCTGTCCTACCTCAAAGTCATTAGGGTCATGAGCAGGAGTGATCTTAACTACACCCGTACCGAATTCGATATCAACATAATCGTCGGCAACAACGGGGATCTTTCTTCCTACAAGAGGGAGGATCAGCATCTTGCCTATGATATCCTTATATCTCTCATCTTTGGGATTTACTGCAACTGCAGTATCACCGAGGAGTGTCTCAGGTCTTGTCGTAGCAAGCTCTACGTATCCGCTGCCGTCCTCGAGAGGATAGCGAAGATGCCAGAAATGGCCGGCCTGATCCTCATACTCTACCTCTGCATTAGAGATAGATGTAAGGCAATGAGGACACCAGTTGATGATCCTCTCACCTCTATAGATAAGTCCCTGATCATAGTACTTTACGAATACTTCCTTAACAGCCTCAGAACATCCCTCATCCATAGTGAAGCGCTCATGGCTCCAGTCACAGGATGAACCGATCTTCTTGAGCTGCTCGACGATCCTTCCGCCGTACTTCTCCTTCCAGTCCCATGCTCTCTCAAGGAACTTCTCACGACCGATATCTTCCTTGAAGATACCTTCCTTCCTCATCTGCTCAACGATCTTTGCTTCAGTTGCGATGGAAGCATGGTCTGTACCGGGTACCCACAAAGTGGAGAAACCCTTCATCCTCTTATATCTTACGAGAATATCCTGAAGTGTATTATCAAGTGCATGACCCATGTGGAGCTGACCCGTGATGTTCGGGGGCGGCATTACGATGGAAAATGCATCCTTTGATGTATCGGGATCGGGCTTAAAGTAACCCTTGCTGCTCCATTCATTATAGAGTCTGGGCTCGGCCTCATTAGGGTCGAAAGTCTTACTGATGGAATCGATTCTAGCCATGATTAACGCTGATAACTCTCTTTCGTGCTGTTATTAACACTTAATTATCACGCAATTCGGCGAAAAATGCAATTACGAGAAATACCCTTCATCAACGAGCATTCTCAATACTTTAGCTTCTCTTAGTGCTTCCACGGATTTTCGTATATGAGCATCGTCTTCCATTTTCTCGGAAAGCCTGACGAATCTGTCATTGGTCCTGATGACATCTATAGGATCTGCCCACTCCGGCGTAAAGTTCTCCTCGGCCTCATAATCATCCAGTACCTGTTCACCGCTGGTATTTTGTGTATCACACAAGTAGTAGTAATTATGCTGGACGAAGATATCCTCGGGATGACCTTTCTCCATACGCAGAACGTGACCATATTCCCTGACAGACGAAGGGATCACATCAAGTCCCGCCTCTTCCTTAACCTCGCGTATAAGGGTAGCGATATGCCCCTCTCCGTCATCTATCCCTCCGCCCGGGAACTTATAGTAATCGTATTTCATGCTGTGAACAACGGCTATCTTCCCTGAAGATATTATGATCCCGCGAACAGAAGGTCTCTCATACCTTTGTCCGTCGGGATCATAATTGTTCTTTATAAGATCGAATAATTCCCTCATTACTTCTTCTTGCTTCCGTCAAGGATCATGGCAAGAGCACCATAAAGGATGGAATCGTCGCCCAGTCCCGCTTTCTCAAACCTAACCGTATTACGGATAGAAGGCATACAGAAACGGTCAACGTCAGCAACTATCCTGTCAAGGAAATAATCACCGCAGGCTTCGATAACACCTCCGCCGTATACGACGATCTCGGGACTGAATGTATTAACGAGATTACCTGAAGCTATCGCGAGGTAATAACATGCTCTGTTTACAGCCTCTACAGTAACGGGATCTCTTGCTTCCAGATTCTTCTTGAGAAGCTTGCTCTTGAACACTCCGCCTGCACATGCATCTGCCATTGCAGTCTTTCTGCCTCTTCCCGCCTGCTGTCTTATGTAATCGCTGATACCCTGCTTGCTGGAAAGAGCTTCAAGACAGCCTCTCTGTCCACAGTTACATCTGGGACCGTCAGGGACCAATATCATGTGACCGTATTCAGCGCCCTTGAAGAGATGTCCGGTATAGAGCTTACCGTCGAGGATAAGGCCTCCGCCCATACCTGTACCGACAAAAAGACCTACTACGTTCTTACAGCCTTTGGCAACGCCGTACTTGTATTCACCGAGAACACCGACGTTAACATCATTACCGATATAAAATGGAGCACCGAATTTCTTCTCGATAGGCTTCTTGATATTGTAGTTCTTCCAGGGAAGATTGGGAGATTCCAGTACTATTCCCTTCTCCTGATCTATGACACCGGGAGCACCTGCAGCAATAGCCTTGATCTGGCTCTCCTTGATATGAAAGCCTTCGATCATCTCGGAAACGACACTTATGATGGTATCTTCAACATTCTGTACCGAATCTCCGTCAGCTTTGGTCTTCTTCTTGAGCCTGTATACGATCTCCTTCTTCATATTGAAGATCGCGCCTAAGATCTTGGTACCGCCTATATCAAGGCAAATGTAATATGATTCAGCCATAAAAGTGTCCTCCTGTCTGAATATTTATGATAAGGTCAGCCTACTCCCAGGTCTCCTACAGAGCCCTTAGCTTCGGCATTCTTGGTGCTTGCCTTCTGCTTAAAGATAAGAGTAGGTGTCTTTCCTTCCGTAATACAAGCCTCGTCTATGACGCACTTAGATACGTCCTTCTGAGAAGGGATATCGTACATGACATCACGCATGACGCCTTCGATGATGGAACGAAGTCCTCTTGCACCTGTCTTAAGCTCGATCGCTTTCTCGGCTACGGCACGTATTGCCTCATCTGTGAACTCCAACTCTACATCATCGAGCTTGAGCATCTTCTTATATTGCTTAACAAGAGCATTCTTAGGCTCAGTGAGAACAGATACGAGAGCATCTGTATCGAGCTTATCAAGAGCTACCGTGACCGGAACACGACCGATGAACTCAGGGATCATACCGAACTTGTAAAGGTCCTGAGGAACGGCATCGTGGAAATATGCACCTGTATGAAGATCCTTCTTGGACTGTACCTCTGCACCGAAGCCGAACTGCTTGTCTGCTACTCTGTTGGCGATGATGCTCTCAAGGCCGTCGAATGCACCGCCGCAGATAAAGAGGATATTCCTTGTATCGATATTGATGCATTCCTCATTAGGATGCTTTCTTCCGCCCTTGGGAGGCACGTTGGCAACAGTACCCTCAAGGATCTTAAGGAGTGCCTGCTGACAGCCTTCACCGCTGACATCACGTGTAATAGATACATTCTCACCCTTCTTGGCGATCTTATCGATCTCATCGATATAGATGATACCGGTCTGAGCACGCTCAACATCGTAATCAGCAGCCATAATAAGCTTTAAGAGGATATTCTCTACGTCCTCACCGACATAACCTGCCTCTGTAAGAGAAGTAGCATCTGCTACGGCGAAAGGCACATCGAGGATCCTTGCCAGAGTCTGAGCAAGAAGTGTCTTACCGGAACCTGTGGGACCGAGAAGAAGGATATTGCTCTTTGTAACCTCTGTATCGTCATCACCCATATCTGCAAAGATACGCTTATAGTGATTATATACGGCAACAGCCAATGTTATCTTGGCATCGTCCTGGCCGATAACATAATCATCGAGTTTAGCTCTGATATCATGAGGTGTAATTAGCTTCTTGGGACGGGTAGACTTAAGTCTCTTCTTCTTCTGTACCTTCTCTTCCTCAGCGATGATACCATACGCCGTCCTAATACAATCTATACAGATATAGCAGTTGACACCGGAAAAAAGTCTCGGCACATCATACTGGGACTTACCGCAGAAAGAACAGCTCAAGATGTCTTCCCTGTCACCGCCGTCATATCTCATATTTGCCATTATCTAAACCGCTCCTTAAATATACGTCAAACTTTCACATTCTCATTATATCAATACACGTGATCTTATTCTGTACAAAATTGTTACACTTAATAGACAAAAAAGGAGCCGAATGTTGTCATTCGACTCCTTTTGAAAAGATCTCAATATCGTTATCAAGCTTCTTCTTTGTCAGCAGCCTTCTTTGTAGACTTCTTAGTTGTCTTCTTGGGAGCATCCTCAGACTTCTCGGCAGCAGCCTTCTTAGTTGTCTTCTTAGGAGCGTCCTCGGACTTATCAGCAGCCTTCTTTGTTGTAGTCTTCTTAGCAGCTGTCTTCTTAGCAGGCTTCTCTTCAGCCTTGTCTTCCTCAGCCTTAGGCTCTGTCTTTACAGCCTTATCAGCAAGGTACTCAACTGTCTTTCTGCTGATGATGTTCTCCTTGATGTAAGGGTTATCCTCACCGAGAGCCTTAGCAATGTCAGCCTTATCCATGTTGTAAGCCTTAGCCATTGCCTCAACTTCCTTATCGTACTCCTCAGCTGTAGCCTCCATCTTGAGTTCCTTGGAAACAGCCTCGATAACAAGGTTGTTCTTGACTCTGATCTCAGCCATGGGACGAAGGCTCTGCTTGAACTGATCCATGTTCTGGCCGATGTACTGAAGGTATGTATCGAGCTCAATGCCCTGCTGGCTCATTCTGGAAGCCTGCTCCTGAGCCATGTTCTCAACTTCGCTGTCTACCATAGCATCAGGGATCTCAACCTCTGTATTCTCAGCGATAACACGAAGTGTCTCGTTGATGAACATGTTCTTAGCGTCCTTCTCAGCTGCTTCCTTCTGATTCTTCTTGATGTCAGCCTTGAGCTCATCAAGTGTATCGAACTCAGAAACGTCCTTAACGAACTCATCGTCGAGCTCAGGAAGGATCTCAGCCTTGATGTTGTGGATCTTTACGTTGAATGTAGCGTCAGCACCCTTGAGCTCCTCAGAGTGATACTCCTCAGGGAACTTAACCGCGATAGTGAACTCCTCACCGATGTTATGACCGATGATCTGATCCTCGAAGCCGGGGATGAAGGACTTGGAACCAAGCTTAAGGCTGTAGCTCTCGCCCTTACCGCCTTCAAATGCAACACCGTCCTTGAAGCCTTCGTAGTCGATAACAACTGTATCGCCGTCCTGAGCAGCACGATCCTCGATGTTCTCAAGAGTGGAATTCCTCTTTCTCATTCTCTCGATCTCAGCATCAACAGTCTCGTCAGTTACTTCTCTCTCGGAGTAAGGAACCTCAACGCCCTCGTACTTGCCGAGCTTGACCTCGGGCTTAACTGTTACCGTAAGAACATACTTAAGACCATTCTCGCCGATCTCCTTAACATCGAGTTCGGGACGGGATACTACCTTAAGGTCATTCTCCTTAACAGCTGCGATATATGCGGGATTTACGATCTCATCAATGGCATCCTCATAAAGAATACCTTCGCCGTAGTACTTTACAACGAGGTCATAAGGAACCTTTCCCTTACGGAAGCCGGGAACCTGGAATCTCTTCTTATTCTTGTTGTAAGACTTCTTGAGTGCAGCAACGAACTCCTCTCTTGATGCCTCAAGTGCGATCTGTACCTGGCTTTTTTCTAACTTCTCAATGGTAGCCATATGTTGTCTCCTATCTGTAAATAATATTTATATTCAACCGAAATAGAATTTTAGCACAGTGACCTCGTTCTTGGCAACAATTAAAGAACTGTTACCTGTATTCCGCGTAATATATCGAACACTTCAGATCCGAGCTTAGGATCAAAAGACGCTGTAAGTGCGCTGTCTACGATTATCTCAGCTTCCGGTGCTGCGGCCTTGGCAACAACTGCGTTAGAGACTACGCATATATTGGATACGAGTCCGCACAATTCAATGGAAGTATACTCTGATTCGTTGCTCTCTATGTACTCACCAAGCTCAAGACTTCCGAATGTAGGCTTCTCGAATGCCTTCTTCCCTGAAAGCAAGGAAGTAAGAGCAGGAACTAGAGCATGCCCTGATGTTCCCTTGATACAATGTGGAACGGGAAGGTTCTTTCCTTCCTGAGTATCCATGTAGCAATCAAAGTGAGTATCTAACGTATAGACTATCTCGTCACCTGCCGCTTCATACTCGGAGATACGTGATACGATACCGGGAATGATCTTATCTGCGCCTTCAAAACCCAGTGCACCGTCTACAAAGTCATTCTGCATGTCTACAACGATCAAAAGCCTTCTCATATCAGTTCCTCCTTTGTATAAAAAATGAAGGGCTCCCATAAAGGAAGCCCTTCGGTAATTGGCGCGCCTGGCAGAGATCGAATCCACAACCTTCTGATCCGTAGTCAGACACTCTATCCAGTTGAGCTACAGGCGCATATTCTTCATTCGGTAACCCGAACGCTGAATAATATTATTACATGTTTTAAGGATTGTCAACTCATATATGACATGTATCAGATTTTTATATATAATGCTCTTGGCTTATGAGAAAGAGGTAAATATGTGTAGTTACGATCCCGCATCTCAGAAGATCCCTCACGAAGGTCTTCTCAATACAAGAGAATTAGGCGGAATGCCCTGTTCTGAAGGCACTTTCCCTACCGGTCTCTTTATCCGTTCCGGATCGCCGTGCTTCTTCTCCGGCGATGCAGTCTCTTATCTTAAGTCTATAGGTGTACGTACCGTTATCGATCTTCGCGCAGAACCCGAGATAATCCGCGACGGCAATCCCTTTATGGATGATCCTTCCGTTAAGTTCTATAACATACCTTTATTTGTAGGCGATCCTTCCGCTGATACGGATCCTACTATGGAGTTCCTTCGTACGCACCATCTGGGTGATTTCTACATGATCATGTTAAATGAACTCGGAGACAGGATAGTAAAGATATTAAATATATTAAGGACTCATACTGACGGCTATTGTCTTTTCCATTGCGCTCACGGAAAGGACCGAACAGGCGTAATAGCAGCTATACTCTATCTTCTGGCAGGAGCCTCCCGTGAAGATATCGTACTCAACTACAAGGTGTCATACGACTATGCGAAGCATTTCCTTGATCCGCTGATCGCTAAGAAAGACGATGACATGAAGCATACCTTAAGGTCGGATGCGATCAATATGGAGATACTCTTAGACTACCTCGAGCGCGAATATTCTATGGATATAGGAAGATATCTTCTGGAGAACGGTATGACTCCCGATGAACTCGAAGGACTGAAGATCCGTCTCAGACCACAGTGATCCTTATATAAGATATATTATTCGAATTATCCAGAACGATCTCCACATTACAATCTTCAAGTCCGTTATCGACCTGGATCTCATAAGTTGTCTCGTCAAGATCGGGATCGTCTAAGTATGGATACAGCTCAAGTAAATCTGACCTGTTCATGCCTACATAAAGGCCATTGCCGATAAAATAGTGGGAACCTTCCTGTATCTTGATAGTCACGAGGGTTCCTGTCCAGTTGGAATCATCCTCATACTCTTCTATCTCAAATACAAAGATCACGCCCTGGTAAGATACGGAGAAGCGCTCGCGGTCGGCATAATATGTGCCTCTCGAAGGTTCACCGTCCATGAGCTCTACCATATCTTCGGCGGTATATGTCTCACCGCAGGTAAAGAGTTCACGTGAATCAAGAGAAGCTACCGTAAGAGCAACATCAGGCAATACCGGGATCTCATCCTCTATCTCATAAGTCTCTTCATCGTTGACGATGATATCGACATCGTGCTTTACGACACGGGAATTGTTGTAATTAAGGGTCTCAGGAACAGTCATCGTTACATGTTCGGGAAGCATCGTCGTGACCATGAAATGCTTGGATACATCCCCGCCGATCACACAATCGTCGTAATAATCCAGAACGTTCTGTGCTTTAGCATATACAGCCTGATCAGTATATACTTCGGGATCAAGTCCGGGTCTCATCAGCGTAAAGAGTCCGTCAATGTTCTCGTTGTCGATCATCTCAAAGTAATGCTTGCCATAGTTATAGAGATTGATGATATCAGTTATCCATTCCTCTGACAGGTAAGCAGTGCCGTCTTCATCTTCAGAGAAAAGGACATATACGCTGTTCCTTATTCGGTCCTCACCATACAGGAGCTCAGCACCTTTGATATTGCCATAATAGCTGTCATCCATTTGTTCGGAGATCTCAAATACCTCTTCATCGGAGAGCATCCTGAAGTATGATACCGAACCATAGGGTGATGATATATCGTTCAAGATATCGATATACTGGATAAAATACGAATAGGAAAGTCCCTCTCTTTGAATTTCCGGGATCGAAGCATAACAATCAGCGGCATTCTTATTGGAATTGATCGCTGTGATAAGGAGCCTTACGAGCTCTTCCTTGGATATAGGGTCGCTGATGATCTTGGATCTGAAGCTTGAAAGACTGCATGAAACGAATGACAATGTCATTGATATTGTCATCAAAAGAGCTATAAGTCTTAACTTCAACCCTTTAGATCTCATCGTCTTCCCTTTACCGCCTCAAAAACTACTATTCCGGCTGCAACTGCAGCATTCAAGCTGTTGACCGTTCCTGCCATCGGTATCGATAAGAGGAAATCGCATTCCTTCTGTACCGAATCCCTCATTCCTTCGCCTTCACTTCCGATGACGATAGCAAGAGCACCCTTATAGTCAGCCTTGTCGTACGGCGTAGAACCTTCGGCAGCAGTTCCGCACACCCAGAATCCGTGCTTCTCCTTGAGTTCACGAAGAGTCTGCGCAATATTCGTTACCCTGGCTACGGGAACATATTCTATGGCACCTGCGGAAGCTTTTGCCACTACTGAATCAAGGCCTATGGATCTGTGCTTGGGGATAACTACACCGTCAACACCTGCCGCATCTGCGATCCTTAACACGGATCCTAAGTTATATGCATCTTTTAATTCATCAAGAACAACGAGGAGAGGCTGTCTTCCCTCTGATTCCGCCTTCTTAAGGATATCGTCGATCTCGACATATTCATGGCTTGCGACAGCCGCGATGACACCCTGATGATTGTGAGTCTGGCTCATCCTGTCCAATACATTCCTGGGTGACCTGATAACTACGATCTTACGCTTATTGGCTTCATCAAGTATCTTGGCAAGTCCGGGATCCAGCCTTAGTCCGCCTGAGGGTTCAAGTATCCAGAGCTTATTTATCTCACGGCCCGCATTGATAGCCTCAGTAACGGCATTTCTTCCCTCGAGTCTGTCAGCGGACGGCTCGGGAGTCTCAGCCTTATAAGAGTTATCTGCTCTTGAAGTCTTATCGAACTTTCTGCCGCCTTTGCCGTAGTTCCTGTTATCCTTCACTGTCAATTACCTCAAATGCCTTGTTGATTATATATTCCAGTCTCTCTTCTTCATTGTTCAAGAAAAGATAGCCGACGAGAGCCTCAAAACCCGTAGCATACATATAGTCCGCAGGGCTTGAGTTCTTAGCCATCGTGCCGGGGTTAGAGTTCTTTCCTCTCCTGAAGAAGTCAGCCTCTGCGTCAGTAAGCTCAGGCTCCAAGGCTCTTATGGCAAGAGCCTGGGACTGAGCGCTTACATACTTAACTGTCATCTTATGCATCTTTCCCGACTGGGATGAGGACCTGAGGGAGACATGACATCGAGAATAGAGCTCATAAACGGCATCGCCGATATAAGCGAGAGACGATGAATTTATCTCACGAAGATCCGATGCGATAAAAGGAACGATCATAATTTCTCTACCTGAGGTCCGTTAGGAGTATCCTTTACGGAATAGCCCTTGGATGTTATAAGGTCCCTGATCCTGTCAGCTTCTGCGAAGTCCTTGGCCTTCTTTGCAGCTGCTCTCTGCTCAACGAGCTCTGTGATCTCAGCAGGGATATCTTCTTCAACCTTGAGTACGATACCAAGGACACCCGTTATCTCATTAAGCATATCAAGAGCGACCTGAAGAGCTTCCTTTGAAGCCTTATTATCGATAGCCGTATTAGCAGCCTTAACGAGTGTGTAGATGTCAGTGATGGCATCAGCAGTATTAAGGTCATCGTCCATATGAGCAACGAAGCTGTCGTGTGCTTCCTGTGCGGCAGCCTTTACAGCCTCGGATGCAGACGCATCATCGCCGTTATAAGCATCACTCTCGATGTTGAACTTCAGGTTAGCGGCGCATGTAGCGATCCTCTGAAGGCCGGTCTGAGAAGCCTTAAGGAGCTCATCAGAGAAATTGATGGGCATCCTGTAATGACCGGAAAGGATAAAGAACCTGATGACTTCATAAGGGAAATGCTTAACGATATCCCTGATAGTGAAGAAATTGCCGAGAGACTTGCTCATCTTCTCGCCGTCAACATTTACGAAAGCATTATGTACCCAGTAGTTGGCAAGAGTGCATCCGTTAGCAGACTCACTCTGAGCGATCTCGTTCTCATGATGGGGGAAGATAAGATCCTGTCCGCCGCCGTGGATATCGATAGTATTTCCGAGGTGCTTCTTGATCATGGCAGAGCACTCGATATGCCAACCGGGTCTTCCCTCACCCCAGGGAGAATTCCAGGAAGGCTCGCCTTCCTTCTTGAACTTCCAGATAGCAAAATCACCGGGATTCTTCTTCCCTTCGTAGGAAGCCTTGCGCTCACCGCCGCCGGCATTGAGCTCATCAAGATTGTAATGAGAGAGCTTACCGTAATCTTCCTTCTTGGTAACGTCATAGTAAACTCCGTCACCTTCGATGACATAAGCGATACCCTGATCGTATAAAGCCTTGACGATGCCGATGATAGCACCGATCGACTCTGTTGCCCTGGGCTGATATGTAGGACGCTTGCAGTTAAGTCCGTCTGCATCCACATAGTATTCCTTGATATATCTCTCTGCGATGTCCTTAACGGTAACGCCTTCCTCGTTGGCGCGCTTGATCATCTTATCGTCGATATCGGTAAAGTTCTGGCAGAACTCGACCTCATATCCCCTATACTCCAGATATCTTCTAAGAGTATCGAAAGTTACGAAAGGACGTGCATTTCCCAGATGGAAGTAGTTATATACCGTAGGACCGCAAGCATACATCTTGACCTTGCCGGGCTCTATCGTCTTGAATTCGTCTTTGGTTCTCGTAAGTGTATTAAAAAGCTTCATTTGTATTCTCCATTCGTTATTTTCATGATCTTCTTGGCTGACTCATTACAGCGTCAACATCGTCCATCATCGGGCTCTTCGTTATCGGATGTCCTTTCTTTATGAAGATCATTTATCTGCTGCTTAAGATCCATGATAGTGCCCTGCAGGCTGTTGACTGTATTGACAAGCTGCTGCATCTCGGTCTCCAAAGGATCGTCTGAAAGAGAATGGTCAAGTTCTACGGCGTGAGATGTCATAGGCTTGCCGTCGATCCTTACGACCTTACCGGGAACGCCTACTACAGTGGCATAATCGGGAATGTCGTGAAGGACTACCGCATTAGCACCGATACTGACATCATTACCTACGGTGATAGGTCCGAGGAGCTTAGCTCCCGCACCTACCAGAACATTATCTCCGATGACAGGATGACGTCTCTGACCTCTGCTGTGGCCTCTACCGCCTAATGTAACTCCGTGATAGATGGTGCAGTTATCGCCTATGACGGCAGTCTCACCGATAACGATACCCATACCGTGATCGATAAAGAGACCCTTACCGATCTTGGCTCCGGGATGGATCTCTACACCGGTCTTATGTCTTCCGACCTGGGATACCCAACGGGCAACGGACAACAATTTATGCCTGTAGAAAAAATGACTTACGCGATGGTAGACGATAGCATGAAAGCCGGAATACAGAAAAATAACACCGACCACACTTCTTGCGGCCGGGTCTCTCTTAGCTATCTGCCTTGCATCATAAAGTAAGCTCATCGATTATCCTGTCTATTAATACGCATAAAAAGCCTGACATGAGCAAACCCTTTTTGACACCCCGATTTCTCAAGGGCGGTACCCTGCAACTGATTTGCGTCTTCCACCTATAGAGGCTTGACCTACGTCAGCCGACCCGGGTTCCATTTTACGTCATGAAGGTTCAACATAGAGCCCACCCATCTCAGGTTGTCTTTATTATATATTTAAATAAGCGTTTAGCCAACACTTACACAGAAAATTCATGGTTAATTGACATTTTAGAAAGGTTCATCATTCTTAACGTATCTGTTGCCGCACAGTACTATCCCGGCTACGCTTTGAGCTCCGGCATAGTGCAGCACCTCACCTGCTTCATGCAGAGTATGACCCGTAGTAACGACATCATCGACTATCAGGATCCTGTTACCCTTCATATCCCACTCGGGGCTTAATGCAAATGCATCCTTTATGTTGGATGCACGGCTGTCGTCCATTTTGAGTTCGGACTGGCGAAGCGTATCTCGTGTCCTTACGAGGATCTCGTCCATTACGGGAATACGAAGTGCCTTTGATAACTCATGTGCGATAACAGAGGCCTGATTGAAGCCGCGCTCAGTCTGCCTTTCGTGCGACAAAGGTATCGGGACTATGATGTCTCCTGTTATGTTATCCTCTTGTGCCAGCTTTCCCAGAACCCTTCCCAGGAACACCGCCAGGTCCATATCTTTCTTGAACTTAACGGAAGCTATGGCGTCCTTGAAGAAACCTTCATACTTGAAGGGCATATATAACGGCATGGAAGGGATCGGATCACCGATATAAGGATTCGACAGACATAAGAGCCAGCGCTTGTCCTTATCTTCCGGGATCATGCGCGACAAACAGTCGAAGCATAGTTCCAGTTCTCCGGGAAGCTCTGTCTTCAACCTGTCAGAAGCATCCGCAAGTCTTCCGCACACGGAGCATCTTGCAGGAAGCAAAAGTGATAC
The DNA here is from genome assembly GCA_900176545.1 of Oscillospiraceae bacterium. Taxonomy (GTDB): domain Bacteria; phylum Bacillota; class Clostridia; order Saccharofermentanales; family Saccharofermentanaceae; genus Saccharofermentans. The sequence goes on along the minus strand of FWXP01000001.1, from coordinate 176,357 downwards.
GGCATCCTTTAAGATACCCATTACTCGTATCTCCCCTGTACTATTCGAAGAAAGTCCCCAAGGGAAGTATCCCTTGTATTCCTGTAGCCGGAAGAGATCATCTTGGAAAGCCTTCCGCACGAGTCGACAACGGTCACCTTCTTCTTACCTCTTGTAACGGCAGTATAGAGAAGTTTCCTGTTAGAGAGCATATTGCTCATCTTACCCAGCGCAACGATGACATGATCGAACTCACATCCCTGAGCCTTATGGACAGTAACTGCGTACGCCAGTTCGATATCTCCCAGCATCTTCTGATCGTATCCTACTCTCCTGCCGTCATCAAAGAGGATATCGACCACATTGGTAAGATAGTCCTTTCCGCCGACAGTTCCCGTCTCTCCGTTAAAGACTCCGCTCATGGTCGCCATCTCGTCAGGGTCATAATATTCGGCTTTGTAGTTATTCTTGACCTGCATCACTCGGTCGCCCTCATGGATGGTAAGACCTTCTCTTATCTTTATGCCCGGCGTGTCGGCAGAGATAACGGCGCTTTGAAGCTCCAGATTGATATTTATCGTACCTAAGAGATTCTGCTTAGTCGGGCTCAGTATAAGTGTATCTTCACCTCTTTGAAGCGCCGGGACATAGAGTTCCTTTACTATTGCAAGGGCATCCTCATCAGATTCTGTCCTTATTATCTCAAAGTCGGTCTTATTGGGCACAGGATCCGTACCTTCAAGTATCCTTCTGCTGTTGGAGGCAATGGAACTCTCATCCTTTTGCCTGAATACATACTGAAGCCTGACCCTGGGTACTGCCGTGCATGATAATATATCCTCCAGCACATTGCCTGCTCCGACGGAAGGAAGCTGATCAGGATCGCCGATAAGGATCAGCGATGAATTCTTCTTTATCGCCTTAAGAAGCGCCGAGAATACGATAGTATCGATCATGGAGGCCTCATCGACAACTATTACCCTGGCCTCTATGGGATTATCCCTGTTCCTGCAGAATCTAATGTTCTCGGAAGGATCGGAATTCATCTGCAAGAGCCTGTGTATGGTATTAGCCTTGACACCGGATGCCTCGGAAAGTCTCTTGGCGGCTCTGCCCGTAGGTGCACAGAATTCACACTTTATCTTTTCTCTTCTGAAATGTTCTGCGAGGATACCGGTGATCGTTGTCTTGCCGGTACCGGGACCTCCGGTTATAACGCAGATCGGCTGATACATAGAAAGCAACAAAGCTTCCTCCTGCATCTTATCCGGTACAATATCCATCTCGGAAGCAAGTGAGAATATCCTCTTCTTGGCTCTCTCCCTGTCGGGATCCTTTACCTTGGCTCTTACAAAGGATTCTATCTCCCTCTTTATATCCGCCTCAGCGGTAAAGTAGAGCCTTAAAGCTATCCTGGCACCGCTATCGTCGGCCTTGCAGCCTTCGCACTTATCTTCAGTGAATCTGTATATGACTATGCTCCTGTTCTTTACCGCAAGTTCAAGGGCATCGTCATATACCGGATCTACAAGATCCTCTTTGTAGTTCTCACCCTTAAAGAGCAGCGTCATTGCATGACTCTTTACTACATCAGGTGCAAAGAAAGTACTGCCTGAAGACATATGAAGCTCAAAAAGGACAGCTTCTACAGCACCTGCAAACCTCAAAGGATCTATAAGATCCATACCTTTATCAGAAGCTATCCTCTCACATGTCTCAAAACCTATACCGTTACATCTCAGGAGCCTGTAGGGATTCTCCTCAGCGTCCTTCGCGGCAGTAAGACCGAATTCGTCATATGCCTCAAGAGACTGAGCCTTTGAAAGCCCGAGAAGACGAAGAGCCATGAGAGATCTGAGGAAAGCCTCATCCCTGTCTATCGTCTCCGAATAAAGAAGGGCCTTAGCGGAAGAAAGCCCGGCTATCTCCTTGGCTGCTTCCTTAGGGGTCTCTAGAAGAACATCGAGTACTCGTTCCTTATATTGAGAAGTAAGCTTTTCTGCCGTTTTCTTTCCCAGCCCCTCGAAATGATCCTGAAGAAAATTCGCAAGGAGCTTCAATGAATCGTCTTCGCTCTTAACAAGTTCTATGGAAGACGCATTGATCTGGATGTCCTTGCCGTATTGGCCGACTCTGCCTGATACCTTATAGGAAGAACCTTCAACGATATCGATGCCGTAATTGCCCTTTACGGTAAATCTTCCTTCACACGCAAAAATAACAAAACCGTTGTTGCAGTAGATCTTCTTAACTGCAACAACGATAATGTCCTTGATGTCTTTACCTATGAGTTCCTTTGAAGGAATGAAAGACTTATCTTCCTCCATCTGTTATCAGATGCCTGCCTTGGATCTGATAAGATCTGCCTTGTCAGTCTTCTCCCAAGTGAAGCCCTGATCCTCTCTGCCGAAGTGACCGTAAGCAGCTGTCTTAGCATAGAAAGGACGGCGAAGGTCGAGAGTATCGATGATAGCCGCAGGGCGAAGATCGAAGATCTCGTTTACGATCTCGGAGATCTTGGTATCCTCGATCTTACCTGTACCGAATGTATCTACCATTACGGATACGGGCTTTGCAACACCTATAGCATAAGCAAGCTGAACCTCAGCTTCTCTTGCTACGCCTGAAGCAACGATATTCTTAGCGATGTATCTTGCCGCATAAGCTGCGGATCTGTCTACCTTCGTAGGATCCTTACCTGAGAAAGCTCCGCCGCCGTGACGGCCGAATCCGCCGTATGTATCAACGATGATCTTTCTTCCCGTAAGACCTGAGTCACCCTGAGGTCCGCCGATAACGAACCTGCCGGTAGGATTAACGATGATCCTTGTGTTCTCGTCAACGAGATCTGAAGGGATAACGGGATCGATGATGTTCTCCTTTATGAACTTCTCAAGCTCTTCATGACTTACGGAATCCTTATGCTGTGTAGAGATAAGGACAGTATCGATCCTGACCGGCTTATCGTCAAAGTATTCTACAGTTACCTGGCTCTTACCATCGGGACGAAGGAAGCTGTTTGCATCAGCCTTACGTACTTCTGTAAGCTTATACGAGAGCTTGTGAGCAAGAGAGATAGGAAGGGGCATGAGCTCCTTAGTATCGTCGTTTGCATAACCGAACATCATACCCTGATCGCCTGCACCGGTATCGTAATCAGCCTTGTCGCCTCCGCGGCTCTCAAGTGATGCATCGACACCCATAGCGATATCTGCGGACTGCTCATCGATAGATGTAAGAACAGCGCAAGTCTTGTAATCGAATCCTGCGTCGGAGCCGTCATAACCTATCTCCTTGATACGATCTCTGACGATGGAAGGGATATCAACATATGCAGATGTGGAGATCTCACCCATAACGAGTACCATACCTGTTGTAGTACAAGTCTCACATGCAACTCTTGCCTTGGGATCCTGCTCTAAGATAGCGTCAAGAACGCTGTCGGAGATCTGATCGCAGATCTTATCGGGATGTCCCTCTGTTACTGACTCTGATGTAAAGAGCCACTTGCCTTTTCTGTTTCTCATGATAATGTTCCTTTCCGTTCAATACTTTAATTTAAAACGACAGGACCAATAAAAAAGTCTTCCTTATGAGAGGAAGACCGATCATTGATATATGCCTCTCATCTTTCAGGTTTCCCTGCCGGAATTGGCACCGCTGCTTTCCGCGGTTGCCGGGCTTCGTAGGGCCGGTTCCCTCCGCCACTCTTGATAAGTAGTGAACTTTAAATATTCACGTGTGATTCTAACACTCAGTGAGACGGACGGTCAAGGAAAAACGCTGAATTGTCGAAAATTGTCGAAAATTCAGTACTTTTTTGTCCCAATTTCCTCTTGAATGTCTTTACAATCCCATTCATAGACAAACGGAGGTAATAGAAATGGCTGTACTTATCGAAGTAAGATCAGATGATAGTTATTTGAGTGAACTTTTGAGATTAAGGCTCACTCCAGTCTTTCCTAATGCTTATATCGCCATGAGCGGAAGTCCTCTATGTGATGAACTTAGAGAGATCTGCGACAAATGCGTTATCCTCTATGACGGTAAGCATGATATGAAGGATGATCCGAACGCGATCCCGATCTTTCACGGAAGCAAAAGATACGTTGACTGTTCTTCTCTTATCACGGAACTTCGAGGTCTTATCCCTTCAGCAGAAGCACGGATATCAGAGATCACGCCCAAAGGAAGATCTCATATCCTTCTTCCCTTTACATACATAAGCGAACGTGAAGCTATGATCGATAAGTTCTTCGATCCTCTGACATCAGATACTGATCTGACAGTAAGGATCGATCTTATGTCCGGACTTCGAATGCCGACGCAGATAAAGAGCGGCCCGGACTTCGGATCACTTACAACCCTTCTTCAAAGAGTGCGTGACAAAGACTTCAGGCCTGAAGATATCCTCGATTACTGCAATCCCGATATCAAGGGTTTCATGACACCGGGAAAGCCGCAAGATCCCGATGATGTATTCGACAATGACATATCCACGATACGATCGCTCCTTAAGTATCTTAAGGACTTGTCCGTGGCAGGAACGTCCCCTTCTGTCACGACACTGTCCGTCATCGAAGGATTCAGGATATCCGATACTTGCAGCCTTATAAGAGACTGCGACTATGTCGATATCCTGCTTCCCTCCGATGATCCCTCAGACAGATCAGGTCTTGGCAAGATACCGTCTATTATCGAACGCTCACTTGGGAAAGATCAGAAGCTCACGGTCCACTACTCATCAGAATACATAAAAGGAGACAGATATGCTTCAAGAAGCAATAGATACTGAAAGGCTTAAGGAACAACTAACTTACTACGTTCTTACCGCATTAAGAGAAGAGATCGACCCCTCGGACGACAGGCTCCAGGAGATAATCGCTGATGTGATAAGCGACGAGTCACTTGGTATAGACATACCATTGGAAGAAAAGAAAGAACTTGCACTAAGGGTGTTTAACAGCTTAAGAAGGCTCGATGTCATTGAACCTCTAATGCAGGATCCCGAAGTAACGGAGATAATGGTAAACGGGCCGGATAATATCTTCTACGAGAAGAAAGGCAAGCTCTACAGATCTGATATCAGGTTCAAGGATGCACAATCTCTTCAGACCGTGATATCGTGTTTCTTTGCTAATCAGGACAGACCTCTTAACGAAGCAAATCCGATATCCGACCTAAGGCTGCCTGACGGATCGAGAGCGAATGCGGTACTTCCTCCCGTGGCGCCCGACGGTCCTATCGTGACCATAAGAAAGTTCACCGGTATATCGCATGATATCGTCTCGCTCATAAGACAGGGATTTATAAGCGAAGAAGCCGCCAGATTCCTATGTGAATGCGTAAGGAATAAGAAAACGGTATTTCTCTGCGGAGGTACAGGCAGCGGAAAGACGACGTTTCTCAATACCCTCAGTTCTTTTATCCCAAAAGATGAGAGAGTCATTACCATCGAGGATTCCGCAGAACTCAACCTTATCGGCATAAGTAACCTGGTGCGTATGGAAGCCAGACTTCCCGGACCTGACGGAAGCGGAGAAGTCAATATCGGAACAATGATAAGAGCTGCACTTCGTATGCGTCCGGACAGGATCATAGTTGGTGAAGTCCGAGGCACCGAAAGCGCCGACATGATGCATGCGCTGAATACCGGACACCCCGGCTCCATGTGTACCGGACATGCCAATTCCTGCATAGAGATGCTGGAGAGACTGGCCGGTATGGTAATGGCAGGCTCCTCTCTTCCCTATGAAGCAATAGTTACACAGCTTGCCATGGGAATTGACCTTATCGTACACATCACCAGAAACAAGGAAGGCCGTAGATTCATTGACGAGATAAGCTCGGTACTTCCTTCAAAAGATAATGAATTCAGATTGGAGAGATTATATGTCACAGATGACGACTTCAGGCTTCAAAGAGTCTGCGACGATCAGACCCTTTCAAGGATTGCGGGCTAAGATAGACAGCATACCGCCTGACAGAGTATTCCTGATAAAAGGTATATGGGCTTATCCGCTGTTCGCGATAGCGCTGTTCTTCGTCTCTTCGATGTTCGTAAGTTCAACGGCCGTGAGGATACCTGTCGCCGTGATACTTTCATTCTTTCCTTGGAAAGCAGCAGCCGAGAGCATATATTCCGATAACTACAAACATTTAAGGACACAGATACTTATCCTTCTACAGGTATTGACTACAAGTGTGAGTAGCGGTTATTCCCTGGAAAGGGCATTTATACTGACAAGACCTGTTATCGAGAATACTTTCGGTAAGAAGAGTGCACTGATAGAACCTCTTATCAACCTGGAAAACAGTCTCAAGGTACATGTGGATTTTCCGAAGGCATTGAATACATTTGCCCACGAGATCGACTTTCCTGAGACGATCCCCGTATTTCATGCACTAGGGATATCTTCAAGGATCGGAAATAACTCTTTGGAGATCTTAAGGAGCAGCTGTCAGATGCTTTCCGAGATGAATGCCGTCCAAAGCGAGATAAGTGCCGCCAACGCCGGAAAGAATGCAGAAGCCGCAGTATTATGCGTCATGCCGTTCGCCATAACTTTTGCTCTCGGAAGGATGAGCGACGGATATCTTGATACCGCAAAGAATTCAAAGATCGGATCGATAGTCCTTACCATAGCTTTTGTTATCGCAATAATGGCATCTGCCCTTCTTCTGAAGTTCATCAATCACAAGGAAAGATCTGCAGGAAGATCCGGGAATAAGAATGAGTTATCGACAACTTTTAAAGGAAAGCCTTGGCTCAGCGATACGATAAGACGCTTCATGCCTACAGGTCTCATCGCGGCAAGGCACGAACTTATTTCACAGTTGACCTTAAAGCCAAAGGAAGCATACGAAGTCTATCTCAGAAAGCAGTTAAAGAACGGTATTCTTACACTGGTCATATCACTGACCGTACTCTATATTAGCGGTCACCCGCTGATATGGTCCATACCGTGTGTACTGATCATGGTATTTGCCACATATTCTGACCTTAAGAGAAAAGCCGCACTTAAAAAGGAAGAACTGATGCAGGATATCCCGCTCTTCCTATGTCTTATGTCCACTTTACTGGAAGCAGGTCTTCAACTGCCCAAAGCCATAGAGATCTGCTGCGGTGCATTCGGCGAGAATAAGAGCCTTGCCGGAGAGATAAAGAATCTTCGCGCCATGATCCTGTCCGGAAGGCCAGCGTCCGATGCCGTCGAGAAGCTGTCAATCCGCATTCAGATCCCGGAAGCCCAGGCTGCACTTCTGCTCGTAGCAAGATACGGAAGACTCGGAACATCGGAAGTCCTTAACCTTTTGTCCCTTCAGGCGTCATCATGCTGGAACTTATGCAGGAATGCAGCCAGGAAGAAACAGGAGCGCGAAGCATTGGGACTTCTATTCCCGATGACACTTGATTTTGTTTGTGTGCTGTTGGTGGCAATAACACCCGCGATTATTTCATTAGGCTTATAAAACAGGAGGTAACAATGAGAAAGATGAAGAACATTAACAAAAAAGGAATGGGTACTGTCGAGATGGTAATAATCATCGCCGTCCTGGTAGCACTCGCACTGGTATTCAGGGAAGGACTCATGAACTATGCATCAAGAGTTATGGAATTCGTTTTTGACGACGGAAGGATAACCGGAGCCTTCGGCGGCTAAGGGAGGAATATATGGATATAAGAAAAGGTCCCTACGGCAAGTTCGCGGCCATGAAGTTAGAAGATGATACTTTACTACACGAATACGCCGCTGAAATAATCCGCGATGGCATACCCGGTTGTTTTCTTCCGGTATACGTCAACGAATACCGTAACGGTCGAGAACTAAGTTTTGATATTTCTGATCTGATCCCGCTTACTCGCGCTGATCTTATTAAGGGAACAAATCAGAAAAGAAAAGCCGCAGCGGATCTTTTCTTATCCCTCACCTCATCCTGCAACATGCTTCTGGATACATCCAATATCATATTAAGCGATAAATATGCATACTGGGATCCGAAGGAACAAAGGATCCTCCTTCCATATAAACCGATAGTAAGCAAAACTCCCAGCGTACACACATCAGGATTAAAAAGACAAGAGACCGAAAGCTTTCTTAAGAGCAATTTCTTCAGCGATATCCTGACATTAGAAGAAAAAGATACATTGACTTTCGCAATGAGCGAAGACAATGAAGATATGATCAAGAACACATGTACCAGGATAAGAAATACAGATATACATAAGGACAAAAAGTCTTTAAGCGATACTTGCAAGACTCTTATCCTCTCCATTATATCTGCTTTATGTGCACTTTTTTCAGTTATCAAGGGAGATATACCGATCGCTCTTGCGTTCTTTCTTTTCTCTGCAACAATACCTTTTATCATAAACTTTGCAGGTCACGGAAGAACAAGGTCCGAAGAAGAAAAGGAAGGGTCCTCATTAAGAAGATCCATTTTCTTTGAAGACAGCGGATCAGGTAACGACATCGATTGCCTTATACTCACCTACTACATCGATAATGAACGAATAAGAAGAGCGATCTATACGGACCGGGCAACGCTCGGATCTGACAGGTTTCTCTCGGATATCATAATCGATGACAGTTCTATCGAGGCATTACACCTGGAGATCATAAAGAGTACGGATTCATATATGGTCAGGGACCTCTCGATAAATGACAACGTGATGCTGGACGGTCACCGCATAGAAAAAGACCGTCCCTATGAAATAAGAGACGGTCAAAGACTTCTTTGCGGAAATATCGAGTTTACGATCTCAAGAGGACTCAGATGAGCTCGAATTCTTCGAGCCTCTGCTTCTGATGCTCATTACCGTATAAAGATATCAGATGAGTTCTAGCCTTTACCCTTAAGAGCTTTTCATCTACTTCGGTCATGGCGTATTTGCGCGCTTCATTATCTTCGATCTTAAGCACATCTTCCTTGAGCTTAAGAGCTTCATCCTTGGATTCCTTGATCCACCTTACATGAACATCATCCGGCCATTCTGCGGCATTACATATAACAAGAACAAGATCTGTTCCTACCTCGGTATATCCTTCGGATACGGTAAAATGACGGATCTCATCATCAGTTCTTACAGTAACTATTCCCGGACGAAGAGCAAGTACCAATGGCGTATGACCTGCCATTACACCGATCTCGCCGTCAAGAGAGGGCAATATGATCGATGTAACATCCTCATCGATAAAGTTCTTATAAGGCGTTACCACGGTAAGCCTTACCTTATTGTGAACCGCATCTGCCATATCAGTTGGATTCCTTGTATGACTTTATGACATCGTCGATGTCACCCTTCATGAAGAAGTGCTGCTCGGGTATATGATCGAGAGTACCTGAAATGATCTCTCCGAATGCCTGGACTGTCTTCTCGATAGGTACATATCTGGGAGCAAATCCTGTGGAATCTGCAGTTACAAAAAAAGGCTGAGACAAGTATCTCTGGATCTTTCTTGCTCTTGCGACAGTCTGCCTGTCCTTCTCAGACAATTCCTCCATACCGAGGATCGCGATGATATCCTGAAGTTCCTTATATCTCTGAAGGATCTCCTGTACCATTCTGGCAACATTGTAATGCTCCTTACCTACAACTTCCTCGGTAAGGATCCTGGATGAAGACTCAAGAGGATCTACTGCGGGATAGATACCGAGCTCAACAACGGATCTTGAGAGAACGATATTAGCATCCAGATGTGCGAATGTAGTCGCAGGTGCAGGGTCCGTGATATCGTCAGCAGGAACGTATACAGCCTGTATCGACGTGATGGAACCGTTCTTTGTGGATGTAATACGTTCCTGAAGCTCACCTACTTCGTTGGAGAGCGTAGGCTGATAACCTACGGCAGAAGGTATCCTTCCGAGAAGTGCCGATACCTCAGAACCGGCCTGTACGAAACGGTAGATATTATCTACGAAAAGGAGTACGTCCTTCTTCTTTGCGTCACGAAGATATTCAGCCATGGTAAGACCCGTAAGAGGAACTCTCATCCTGGCACCTGATGTCTCGTTCATCTGACCGAATACCATTATCGTCTTATCAAGAACTCCGGATTCCTTCATCTCACCCCAAAGGTCATTACCCTCACGGCTTCTCTCTCCTACACCGGTGAATACGGAATATCCGCCGTGCTCGGAAGCTATATTACGGATGAGCTCAAGGATAAGTACTGTCTTACCTACACCGGCGCCTCCGAAGAGACCGATCTTACCACCCTTAGAGAAAGGTACGAGAAGGTCTATTACCTTGATACCGGTCTCAAGGATCTGAGCCGAAGGATACTGATCAGTAAAGGAAGGTGCAGGTCTGTGGATCTCCCACCTGTCCTCAAGATCAAGAGGGCCTGCGTTGTCTATCGGTCTTCCGAGAGCATCGAAGAGACGTCCCGTGATCTTCTCGCCTACGGGAACCTTGATCGAAGAACCTAGGGATTCGGCAACAAGGCCTCTCATCAAGCCTTCGGTAGCATTAAAGGATACGCATCTTACGACACCGGATCCTCTCTGCTGAAGGACCTCGGCAAAGACGTCAGAATCGTCATCTGCGCCGTCCATCCTGATATGTATCCTGATAGCCTCGTTGATCTTGGGGACTTCACCCGCCTGATACTCACAGTCTATGACCGGTCCGATTATCTGTACTACTTTTCCCTTTGCCATCTTGTTATCTCCTGCAACTGTTATCAAATATTATCAGCTTGCTGCGCACCGTTTATTATCTCGGTGAGCTCGTTCGTTATCTTTGCCTGTCTTGCTCTATTGCTTATGAGCTGAAGCTTCCTGATCATCTCATCGGCATTTTTAGTCGCATTATCCATAGCGGTAAGCCTTGCGGTCTGTTCACTGGCATAAGCATCAACCATGGCTCCGTATACGACTGCGTTAAAGTACGTATCGATAAGGAAGTCGAATACCTTATCCGGATCAGGAAGGAAGTCCATATTCTCGAAGTTGCCCGCGGGATGCTTGGACATATCCGTATTCTTGGGAAGGATCGATGTAACGGACTTCATGTCAACTGGTGCCAGACGAACTGCTACCGGAACCATGTTGGAAGCAGATTCCATCCTCGTATATATGAGATATACCAGATCGAACTCGCCCATAAGGTACTTTCGCTTGATTATATGGCTCACATTCCTGGCCTGATAGAAATTCGGCTCTGCGATTGGGAACGAGAATTCAGGATCGACATCGTATCCTGATCTCATGAGCTTCTCTCTGGCAAGCTTACCGAATACATAGAGCTTATATTCCGTTGAAAGACCCTTTCTTGTATTATCCAGGATCTTACTTCTTATATGCTCTTCAGTGATCTTGACCATGTTGTTGTTATAAGCACCTGCAAGTCCCTGATCACCGCTTAGTACGAAAGCACCGATCTTCCATGTCTCACCCTGCTTCTTCTCAGGAAGGATGAAGAAAGGATTCGATATGTCATCCATCGTATTACGGATAGCATGCATACTCTGGGCACAGAGCGAATAGAAAGGATATACCGAATCATGAAGCATAAGAGAACGACGCATCTTGGCCGAACTGACAAGCTGCATCGCATTCGTCATCTGACCTATGTCATTGACGCTCTTTATTCTCTTCTTGATAGAATTAAGGTTTTCCATCGCTATTCTTTAGTCTTCTTCCCTATACTCTGCATGTTCTGCAAGGAATGATTCCTTATATTCTGCGAGCGCAGCGTCTATCTGCGCCTTTGAATCGTCTTCGAATGCTCCTGAAGATGATATCTTTTCCATGATCTCGGGATGAGATACCCACACATAGTCGATAAAATCCGAGAAGTATTCATGGATATCCTCCTTCTCAAGGAAGTTCATGCTGTCAGAAGTAGCCATATAAAGGATGACTACCTGCTCCTCCATCGAAAGCGGAGAATACTGCTCCTGCTTCAGGACTTCGTTAAGGACAACACCTCTCTTGAGCTGCAACTGCGTGTTCTCATCAAGATCTGATCCGAACTGCGCGAATGAAGCCATCTCTCTTGCCTGAGCAAGGGCGATACGCAAGGGACCACCGACCTTCTTCGTAGCCTTCGTCTGTGCTGCACCTCCTACACGGGATACGGAAAGACCCGCATTGATAGCAGGACGCTGGCCTGAGAAGAACAGCTCGGGTGCAAGATATATCTGACCGTCGGTAATAGAAATTACGTTGGTAGGTATATAAGCCGAGATATCGTTACCCAAAGTCTCGATGATAGGAAGTGCCGTGATAGATCCGCCACCCTTGGCATCGCTGAGCTTAGCGGCGCGCTCAAGAAGCCTTGAATGAAGGTAAAATACGTCACCGGGATAAGCCTCTCGTCCCGGAGGTCTTCTAAGAAGCAGTGATATGGCACGATAAGCCTGTGCGTGCTTTGAGAGATCATCGTAAACGATAAGGACATCCTTATGATCCTCATACATGAAATGCTCTGCTATGGCACATCCTGCGAAAGGAGCAATATACTGAAGCGAAGCTGACTGCGACGCACTTGCTGCTACTACAGTAGTGTAATCAAGAGCTCCGTACTTCTCCAGGAGATTTACGGTAGAAACGATATTACTCATCTTCTGACCGATAGCTACATATACGCAGATGGTATCCTTATCCTTCTGGTTAAGGATAGTATCTATAGCGATTGCTGTCTTACCTGTCTGACGGTCACCGATGATGAGCTCACGCTGACCTCTTCCGATAGGAGTCAGGGCATCGATAGCCGTGATACCCGTATGAAGGGGCTTATTGACGGGAGATCTGTCTACTATGGAAGGTGCAGGATACTCAACGGGTCTGGTCTTCTTATATCTGATGATGCCCTTACCGTCAATGGGCTTACCCAAAGGATCGACTACTCTTCCGAGAAGTCCGCGTCCTACAGGAACAGATACGGTAGATCTGGTTCTCTTACATACCATTCCCTGTACTACATCATCTACACCGGAAAGAAGTACGACACCGACCTGATTGCGCTCAAGGTTAAGAGCGATACCATAGCCGCCGCAGGAGAATCCTACGAGCTCGGAGAGCATGCAGTGCTCAAGTCCGGATACAACGGCAACACCGTCGCTGACGCTCTGGACGATACCTACTTCTTCGATATTATCTGCGCTGTTAAAAGCTTCGCTTACACGCCTTGCCAGCTCATCATTGGTCATGCCGGCGATCTCGGCACTGTCGATACTTATTGCCGAAGACTCAGGGAACTTAGCGATGGTATCGATAAGATTCTCGTGTATCTTCTTTCTGTCGAATGCTATATCGCCGTCTTCGTCCAGCTCTACATCAAGGTCTCTGGATCTCTTAACGAAGGATCCCATCCTCTCGAGCTGTCCCTTTACGGAATAGTCGTACATACTGCCGAGAGTATAGATAACGAATCCGCCGATAAGTGACGGATCGTGCTCTATCTCAAGCTCGTAATCCTTGATATCGAACTTACCTGCGAAGTTCGAAGCGATGATACCTACCTGATCTTCAGGTATATCACCGGCTGTTACGACCCTGATGACCATAGGTATATGAGCTGACTGATCTGTTACCTTAGCCAATCTCATTCACCTCGTTGCCTAAAACTTCATTTGTATACTTAGTGGAGAGTTCCTTGAGCTTGTACTCGTCTACGACCTCTCCTATTACCTTACCTGCAATAACTACTGCAAGATCGGAGATCTCATCCTTCATCTCTTCAAGAGCGACTCTCTTCATTCTCTTTGCGTCGCTCTCGGCCCTGTTAAGGATATCAGCTGCATCGGAATTAGCCTTTTCCTTGATGATGTCAGCCTGCTTCTCTGCATTCTCTCTTGCATTCTCAAGTATCTCAGAAGCCTGTACCCTGGCCTCTTCGATAGACTGCTTACTTGTCTCCTCGTGCTTTTTAGCTTCTTCCTCAGCCTTAGCAGCCTCATCTACGGAAGCATTGATCTGTTCCTGTCTCTTATTGATCACAGGAAGAAGGAGCTTCTTAAAGAGCAAAGATATTGCGATATATGCTACAACAAGGTTTGTAAGCGTAAATAGCGCCGTAACCGCATATCCGCCCATCTGATCTGCGGAGAACAAAGAAGGCTCGGATTCCAGCAGCATATAAAGCGTTGATGTTACGAAAAGATCCATATTACTCACATATCCCTTCTATTTATCACTTAACAACAAAGATCAGGAGCAATGAAACAACGAGTGCATAGATACATACGGACTCGATAAATACGATAGCCATGATCATAAGAGTCTGAAGCTTAGAGAGGATCTCAGGCTGTCTTGCACCTGCCTCTACAGCATGTCCTGCAACGATACCCATACCAAGTCCGCATCCGAGTGCTGCAAGACCGATAGCGATACCTGCGCCGAGAACTGCGAAAGTCTTGGCTGAAATATCAAGCACCATGGGTGCAAACTGTACTAACTCATTCATCTTATTTACCTCCGAAAATCAATTACTAATCTTAATCAAGCCGCCGCAGCCGCTTCTTCGTTCTTCTTTTTACCCTTCTTCTTGGAAAAGAGCTCGGGATGCTCGTGATATTCGTGACCGATCTCGACTATCTCTCCTATATAGGACATCGTCAGGTATGAGAAGACTACTGCCTGAAGGATTCCGTCACCGATATCAAACCACAGTCCGAACACGCCGGGGATAAAAGCCGGAACAACGATACTCAAGAACTTCATGAATACATATGCACCGAAGACGTTACCGAAGAGTCGGAGAGCCAGCGATACGGGCTTTACGATAAAATCAAGGATCTTGAAAGGGAGCATTATTCCTATGGGATTGACCATATATACACCCAGAGCCTTAAGTCCGACAAATCTGACGGAAACATATATTACGTATATGATGGCAATGACGGCGAGTGTTACCGGGAACGCGATATTCTTGGCCGGCGGAGATATCTCAAATGCCGATATCACGTTACATCCCGCGATGACAAAAGCGAAGGTAGCGATCATGGGAGCTATATGCTCTGCTTCCTTCTTGTTCATACCCAGATCCATCGCAGTGGATATTATGAGGCCTGCGATCATCTCGAGTACCGTCTGCTTCTTGGTAGGCTTGATGCCTGCTTTCTTAGTAAGAGAAAAAAGGATTATCAGAACCAAAGCTATAGCGATCCAGGAAACTATGACCGCATCCGTAAGAAGGACCTTAAAGCCGGTTCCTATATCAAAATAGTTCTTCCAGGGAAGGATACCCTTATTGATCTCCTCACCTATATCCCCTATCTGGACTTCTTCGATAAAATGTTCCTTGAACGATTCCCAGAAATCCTGCAACCAGGTTCCTGCAATAAGGAACATGCTCAGATTTAACACTATATCACCTCTAATCCATATCAATACATAAATTATATTACTACAACAAAAATGCCGATATAGTCATATCGGCAAATCTGTCGTATATATCAACGATCAATTTGTGCCAAATAATCTGTCACCTGCATCTCCGAGTCCGGGGATGATATATGAATGATCATTGAGTTTCTCATCCTTGGCTGCGCAGAAGATCTTAACATCCGGATGATCAGTGATTACCCTGTTGATACCTTCAGGCGCGGCGATAAGGCACATGAACTTGATGTTCTTGATACCTCTGTTCTTAAGGAATGTGATTGCCGCTGAAGCTGAACCTCCGGTAGCGAGCATCGGATCAAGGAGTATGACCTCGCGCTCTGCGATATCATCGGGGAGCTTACAGTAGTACTCTACGGGCTCGACAGTAACAGGATCCCTGTAAAGTCCGATATGACCGACTCTTACATTGGGGATGAGCTCCACCATTCCGTCGACCATTCCGAGACCTGCACGGAGGATAGGAACTATAGCTATCTGCTTTCCTGCGAGCATCTTTACATTAGCTTCCGCTACAGGAGTCTTGATCTTTACTTCCTTCATAGGAAGATCCCTTGTCACCTCATAAGCCATGAGCATCGCGATCTCGGATACCAGCTCTCTGAATTCCTTCGTGCTTGTGTTCTCATCGCGCAAGAGAGAGACCTTATGCTGAATGAGAGGGTGATCAAAAACAAAAACATTATCCTGCATACTGCACCTCCGTAAGGTTATTTGAAGAATTCTTCTTCCTGTGCCTTGATGTCATTTACTCTTACTGCATGTCTGTCGCCTGCGAAAGGCTCATCAAGGAAAGCATCTACCATTGAAAGAGCGACGGCCTGACCTGTTACTCTGGCACCCATAGCCATGACCTGTGCATCATTATGCTGACGGCACATCCTTGCAGTATATTCATTGCTGCAAAGGCCGCATCTGATGCCCTTGAACTTATTTACTACTATAGAGATGCCGATACCGGTACCGCAGATAGCGATTCCTCTGTCAGCCTTGCCTTCAAGGATATCGTTAGCGATCTTCTGACCTGCGAGAACGTAGCTGTAAGGCTCGGAACCAGTCGTTGCACCTCCGTCTATAACTTCGATGCCCTTCTTCTCAAGGTGCTCCTTTACCTTCATTCGAAGATCATATCCTGCATGATCTGAAGCTAATGTGATTCTCATACGTTTCTCCTTATATGTTTGAATTTCTTATCACCTGAAGAGTAATCAGCCACGATATGGCCGTTACCGTACAGTTTGTACTTATAAGATACGAGACCCTCGAGGCCGACAGGTCCTCTTGCGTGAAGCTTAGATGTACTGATACCGACCTCTGCACCGAATCCGTACCTGAAGCCGTCAGCAAATCTGGTGGAACAGTTGACCAGGACGCTTCCTGAATCGACTGAATCCATAAACTTCTCTGCCTTCTCCTTGGAGGAAGTGATTATAGCATCGGTATGGCCGGAGCCATATGTATTGATATGCTCGATAGCCTCGTCGATACCCGATACGAGCTTGATAGCGATCTTATAATCAAGATATTCGTGATGCCATTCGGATGCTTTCTCGCATCTGAACATAGAGCTTACCTGCTCATCACCGAATATCTCTACATCCGCTTCGCGAAGGGCAGCTACGATCACGGGAAGGAAGCTTGCCTTCAAAGACTCATCTATAAGAAGTGTCTCGGTCGCATTACATACGGATACATACTGAGTCTTTGCGTCTAACAGAACCTTAAGAGCAAGATCCCTGTCACAATCCTCAGAGATATACGTATGACATACACCGTCAGCATGTCCCATAACGGGAATGAGCGTGTTCTTCATGATGTACTGTACAAAAGCATTAGATCCTCTGGGGATGATAAGGTCGATGTACTTATCAAGTGAAAGCATTGCATTAACATCTTCCCTTGTAGTAAGAAGATGAAGCCATCCCTCGGGAAGTCCTGCCTTTACACCCGTAGTATATATAACATCAGCAAGTACCTTATTTGTATTCTCAGCTTCCCTGCCGCCTTTAAGGAATACGGCATTGCTGCTCTTAAGGCAAAGGGATGCGATCTGTACGAGAGCATCGGGACGTGACTCAAAGATGACTCCGATGACACCTATAGGGCTTGTTACTCTGTAGAGCTCAAGTCCGTCATCTAATGTAGTATGAAGAAGCTTCCTTCCGACAGGCTCATCAAGACCTATAAGACTGCCGATACCGTCAGTAACTTCCTTAAGTTTCTTCTCATCGAACTTGAGTCTCTTAAGAAGAGGCTTATCGAGATTCTGTTCCTCTGCATTCTTAATATCGATAACATTAGCTTCGAAGATCTTAGCGGAAGAAGCATTGAGTTCCTCTGCGATAAGCTTTAACGCATTGTTCTTGACCTCACTGTCAAGGACCGCCATCTTGTGGGATGCGGCCTTAGCTGCCGCTGCCATTGAACTTATATCTGACATAGGTTCACCCCTTATTTTTATCTCGTTTGATTATAACACTCATGTTACAGGGATTTGTGAACATTTTCTGTCAAAGACAATTTATTTATATATGTGCATAACCCCTTTTGAACACAAAAATAATGCACAAAAATGTTCATAATGTTCATAACTCTGTTGATAACTGAAAAACAAGGGTTTGAATTTCAAAGTATTGCTTATGCCTTGAAATCATTATGTTTGGAATTATGAACACTTTGTGTTACAAAACAAATGCACAAATGTTACAGAAATGTTAACGCAAGATATTCAGTGCTTTTTGGATATAAGAACACTCGTTCTAACTCTATGTGTCCACCACTCAAGGACACAAAATTTATCAAATTCGGTATTGACAAATAAAATACTCACGCCGATTCATGACTGGTATTTTTCTGCTATAATCTCCCTATGAAAATTATTATCACAACGCTCTTCGGTCTTGAGAGTTTAGTAAGAGAAGACCTGACAAATATAGGTTATGACAAAGAGAACATCACTGTTACTGACGGAGTCGTAACACTAAGCGTTTCTGACGCCGATTGGGAAACCGATGTGGCTAGAGTCAACATGTGGATCAGAAGAGGCGAACGTGTCTTCTTCGAGACAGGTGAGTTTTTCGCGGATACATTCGAACAGTTTTTTGATGAATGCGTTAAGCTTCCCTGGAATGATTTTATCCCGACAGGTTACGAGATAATCGTCAACGGTTTTTCTCGTAAGTCCAAGTTATACGGAATAAGCGCACTTCAAAGTCTTAGTAAGAAAGCTATCGTAAGATCCATCTGTAAGAGCAGAGGCCTGAGCGAAGACGGCATCATTGCTGAAGACAGAAAGAAAGGCACCGTAAAGGTGCAATTCGGAATCGTAGAAGATAATGTCCGTATGATGATCGATACCTCAGGTGACGGTCTTCACAAGCGCGGTTACCGTCCCCTTATGCACGAAGCTCCCATAAGAGAGACTCTGGCAGCAGGGATGGTATCTCTTGCCAGGTTCAAGCCTTACGGCTTTGAAGCGCTGGTGGATCCCTTCTGCGGCTCAGGTACTATCCTTATAGAAGCAGCACTCATCTCATGTAATGTCGCTCCCGGCAAGAACAGGCATTTCGCATATGAGTCTCTTCCCTATATCGGAAGTAATATAAGAGATAAGGTAAGAGATGAAGCTCTCGAGGAAGAAGATCTGTCCGCTACTGACGATATCTACTTCTACGGTTCCGATATCGATCCTAAAGCTATCGCCAACGCCAGAGAGAATGCTAAGGCTGCAGGCGTAGAACATCTTATAAAGTTCGCAGTAGCAGATGCAGAGACCAGGACACCCTCTTCCCTTGCTAAGATCACAAACTTTGACAGGCAGCTTGTCCTTACCAATCCTCCTTACGGCGGACGTCTCTTAACGCCTGAGGAAGCTGACGAGATCTATAAGATGATCGCAAGGACATATCTTACCAACAAGGGTAAATGCCAGAAAGGCATCCGTCTCTCAGTCATCTCCCCTGACGACAGCTTCGAGAGAGCAACGGGACATAAGGCTGATAAGAGAACGAAGCTCTATAACGGCAATATAAAGTGCCAGCTCAATAACTACTACAAGCTCTGATAAAACTGTTAGATAATGAACAATAAAAGAGGCGCTCACATATAAGTGAACGCCTCTTTTGTTATCTTACGATATAGGATCAGCCCTGTCCGGGATCTGGAGAAGGTGCAGCGGGAAGTCCTGAATATACAGGAATGTAGAATGTCATTGCATTGTTGATAAGTCCGCTTGCAGTATAGCCGTTAGCCATCCTGATACCTTCATTACGGGCAGATGCGGTAGCACACATATACTGGTGTCCGCCGATGGAATAGCAGTTATTCAAACGAGTATTAAATCGCATGAAGTAGATGGTATTCTGACCCTGGGATGTATAGTTATTGAAGATCCAGCGAGATCCGTTCGTCAAGGAAAGATCAGGGGATGTCCAGGGAATGTTATATCTCGCATTAAAATCGGGATAGTTAGGATTGTTGATACCGTTAGCAGCGAAGTTAAGACCTCTGCTTACTGCACCGTCACCGTTTGTAGCACCGATATTAAAGTGGTTATAAACGCCGTTTGTACCGTTAGAGGAATCACTTCCGTGAACACCGCACTCCTGGATAGCATGAGATGCTACAAAGAGAGGATTGAGGTTTGCATTCTGGCCTGCTGTATAGATAGTTGTCTCAAGGCCTGCAAGATAAGTTCCGGATGTGATGGCAGATACTGCCTGAGCAGAGATATTGCCGGGATTACGAAGATCTACGAACTGGAATACGGTAGAAGTCGTAAGTGAATTTCTGGGGTCGAGATAGAATGCTACGCACTCACGGGAAGCATTTCTCCAGCCGCCTGCATCTACTACCTGAGGACGGTTAGGATCCTGATATCTTGCATTAGCTGCGAGGGATACACCGTCACGTGTCTCAAGGTTAAGAGCATTCTCCCAGCTTCCGCAGTCTACGGGGCTGAAAGCCCATGAGGGATGCTCAGCATGAAGAGCACGAAGATAAGGCTTGTAAGTATCGGGGAATCCTGCGATAGATGCCTCAAAATCAGGATCGGAAGGAGTATTTACATAGGGCTGTACATTCGCAGGATAGTTGGAAAGATCACCTGCAACTGCAAGGGGAACCTCTGCCTGAGCCTGTCCGTCAGCCTGATGGAAAGCAACAGCTGTGCTTCCGGGAGCAGCAGAACCTACGGGAAGGATCTGGATCTCGATAGCCTCAAGTCTGTAAGAGTAACCTGCACTACCGCAAGGGTTACCGTTATATGCCCAGTCGGACCAACCGATATTCTGGATATGTGTACGATAGTAGATATCGTAGTTAGCGGCATTGGGACCTGTGAGCTGGATCATGATAGCCTCAAGTCTCAAGGACTGGCCTGAAGTACCGGAAAGCTCATTATTATTCTTCCAGGTAGACTCCCAACCGATATTCTGGATATGAGTCTTATACTGAACACTTACACCGTCAAGATCGGTAAGGTTGATCTTGATACCCTCAAGTCTTAAGGACTGACCTGTAGTACCTGCCATGGAACCTGCAGCTACGTACTCCTGCCATCCGATGTTCTGAACATGTGTCGAATATGAAAGACCGTTCTCAAGAGGTACGGGATCATTGGAAGGTGCAGGTGTAGCAGGAACACCGCCGATATTTGCAGGTGCGGGAGAATCCTTAGGAAGGATAACGATAGCAAGTCCCTC
Organism: Oscillospiraceae bacterium; assembly: GCA_900176545.1. GTDB lineage: Bacteria > Bacillota > Clostridia > Saccharofermentanales > Saccharofermentanaceae > Saccharofermentans. Next base: position 155,322 of record FWXP01000001.1, on the reverse strand, counting down.
CTGTCTTAAGGAGAATCCTTCTGTACCGGATCTTTCACCGTTCTTTACCCAATCCATCCATCCGATATTCTGTACATGAGTACAATACCAGACATCGTAATTAGCAGCCTCGGAACCTGTAAGCCTGATCTCGATAGCCTCGAGTCTTAAAGACTGACCCTCTGTACCGGACATATCGCCGTTAGCGTGCCAGGTCTCCTCCCAACCGATATTCTGGATATGGGATCTGTACTCGATACCGAGATCCATATCAGTACTGAGGGTGACCTTAAGAGCCTCAAGCCTTAAAGACTGTCCCTCCGTACCTGCTACGTCACCGTTAGAAACGGGGTTCTGCCATCCGATATTCTGTACGTGAGTACAGTAATTGACCTGGACGGCACTGTCGAGTGCAGCTCTTACAGTTACACCGGGGATTAGGAAGTTTGTCAGCGAGACCGACGCGACAAGAGTCGCTGCGACTGCCGCAATCCTTTTCTTGATCATAATAACACTCTCTTTCTTTTAGTTTCCTGTCTAATTCTCAGACAGACTTCTACATAACCATCTTTTACCTGCGTATATACTCTACCAATCATATCGCGACCTTCTGTTAAGGTTTTGAGGCAATAATGGGTAAAAACTCACTCCACCTCGCAATGTGACCTCAAAGAGTTTATACTTGACCTGTCAATTATACACTAAAATACCAGAGGCAATAATGACAGTAGTAAGACATATAGATTTCTTCGATCCCAAGAAGATCGCATTAAGCGGTCAGGCCTTCAGGATCCATTCAATTGACGACAGTCATACGGAAACCGTTGCACACGGCAAGTATCTTCAGATAGCATCTCTCAGCAACGGTGATTTTGCTTTCTCCTGTACCGAAGAAGAATTCGAGGAAATATGGAAAGATTATTTCGATCTTAATACCGATTACATAAAAGCCGTAGAAGGATCCGACAGGAAAGATAACTACCTTCAGGACGCCATCTCCTACGGATACGGCATAAGGATACTAAGGCAGGACGTATTCGAAACTACCATAAGCTACATAATATCCCAGAGAAGGTCTATCCCCTCCATAACTACCTGCGTAGACAGACTAAGTGAGCTCAAAGGAAAGAAGATAAAGCTTCCTTCATTAGATGAGCATTTCGTAAAGCCCTTAAAGAAAGAATACTATTCCTTCCCTTCCGTAAATGAGCTTAAAGGTATTACTGCAGAGGAATTAAACGGCATAGGAGCAGGCTACAGGACGCCTTATATTCTTTCAGCAGTAGAAGACTTCTACTCCGGTAAGCTCCTTCCTTCCGAAATGCACTCTTACGACGACGACCGCCTCTACGAAGCATTAACGTCTATGTTCGGAGTGGGCACCAAGGTCGCAAACTGCATAATGCTCTTTGCTTTCCACAGAACGGGAAGATTCCCAGTAGATGTATGGGTACAACGCATCCAGGATAAGTACTACAACGGCTCATTCGATTGTAGCAGATACCCTGATACTGCAGGCATAATGCAGCAGTTTATGTTCTTCTACGAAAGGCTTGAGGATTCGCATAAGTAAGAGCACGCGGCATTAAAGACATTTATTCTGACTCATTTGTTGCTGTGGCGGCCTCTGCTTCCCAGGAAGATATCACTGCTTCTTCCGAGTATTCATCGGGATCAAGCGGTAACACCACACGGCCGTCAGGCAAAGTCTGAATAGTAGTCTCCGTAGGTTCAGTCTCATAGACTGTCATCCCGGCATCAGAAGCTACAGAATGATCCTGAGTCGAATAGATAAACTGGATCTTATCATTACAGATGATCAGGTAGAACTCCTCACCCTCTTTGACATGCTTGTTATCAAGCGATTCTCCCATTAAGGTGCGGCCATCGGACAGAATAAGCTTATAGTCCGATTCCTTATGCGTAGTTCTCCCGGAGGCATGAGGGATATCTATTACCTGAACAACTGTTACGGACTCAACAGAAGGAGTACCGAATACAAGAGGAATCCCGCTGCTTGCTATAGCAATAAATACAGGTATAGTTATCACCGATACTATACGTCCGATCCTCTTAAATTCATCCTCATAGTCGGAGTCATTAGCAATGTTATATACTAAGACACCTGCTATCGCGATGATCAATGCTACTATGCATCCGAGCTTTATGTACCCTAATCCTTTAATGACGCACAGATCCTTCATGACTTCTCTCGTAATAACAGAGCTGTCAGGACTCTTCATGACAGAATCAACTATCTGCAAGATCGTTGCAGCAAGGAAGAATACAACTATATCGATTATCTGAGCACGGTAAAAGCCATTGTCATCCCTTACCATATTACGTCCCTCTATACCTATATTCCAAAATAACTATCCGTGCATATTTTATCACATAGAGGGATTTACATAAATGACAGAATCGTCACGTAAGCTCAGGAGACAGTTATCCAATATCTCTTCATAAGAGATCCGTCTACTTCGATAGTCTTCTCATATACGCCGCCGTTAGCCAATATCGTTTTCTCACTCGCCGGATTATTCACATCACATGTTACGAGCATCTTCTCTATCCCCATAGCTTTGGCATTAAGGATATTAAGGCGCAGTATCTCTTTAGCATATCCTTTTCCCCTCTCGGAAGGGCGCACCGTATAACCGCTGTGTCCACCCCATGTTCCGAGTATCGGATGATCTATATGGTGCCTTAGATCCGTTATGCCTACTATTCTGTTATCACTCTTACGGACTGCCAGATACATAGTGGAAGGAACCGCTGCACCAGTACTTTCACAGGTATCAGCAGACTTACGAAGAGCACATATCCTTATCCACTCTTCAGAAGATGAACTAGTGTCCAATGACATGCATCCTGCAAAACGATCTTCGTTATCTGCATCACTATCCAGAACTTCCTGCCTGAATTCCCATATATCATCTGCGTAGGACAGATCCGGCTCTATAAGAAATATCTCATCCATCTATATCTTCTCTCCCGTATACCTCTTCAAGGAACCTTGCTACCGCATCCTCATCGTTGGTACCGATAACAGATGTAGCCATAGCCTTCAGATCATCTATAGCATTAGATACTGCATAAGCTTCGTCTGCTATCTCGAACATAGACTTATCGTTAACGGAATCTCCGAATACAACAAGCCTGTCAAATCCAAGCTGTTCCTTCAGTATCTGAAGGCTCTTTGCCTTAGTGCTGTTCTTCGGGGCTACCTCAAGCCAATACTCATCTCTGTAGGAATCCCTGGAGAATACGATCTCCCAATCACTGTACTTAACGACTTCGTTATAGTAAGGTTCCAATACTTCCTTAGACGCTATAAGTGTCAGATATCCGGGATATCCGATAAAGAGCTCATCCTGATCAGATACCAATCTTAAGTTCTTATCATTTCGTTCCGTATAGTAGTCGATATATCCCTGAAATTCCGAAGAATGCTCACCTTCAAGACACTGCTTATACATATTGTCTCCGACAAAGCATGAGACAAATCCATATCTTCCTATAACCGATGAAATCAACTTAAGCCTGTCCACCTGCTCCGAGGTAAATATCTTGCGCTCTATATACTTACCTGTAGAGTTATCAGCAAGTACTGCTCCGTTTCTGGTAACTACAGGAAGCTCTATCTTAAGATCCCCTGCTATCTCCCTGGCACTGTTTATGGATCTTGCAGTCGCATAGGTAAAAGAAAGCCCGCGAGAGATAAGCTCGTTTATCTTCTCTATCGTATACGAAGACAGTTCGATACTGCTTCTCATCAAGGTCCCGTCAAGATCTGATACATATAAGGTCTTCATATGCATGCACTCCATAGATGTTCGATTATGAGATAAGGCTCACCATCTAGTTCAGGGTCATATCTTACGTCAATGAATCTGTCGCCTTTATGCAGGATCGAATAGATATAAGCTGAGACAGAGTAAGATCGGTTGGAATCTTCATAAGAGCCGTTAAAGTTATCGATATGAGCATCGATGAAATACATCTCAGAATGATTCTTCGTTGATGTAGCACAGCGCTTGTCCATAACAACAGCATCTCTAACCCACACAGTACCTTCATTACTGCTCTTAAGGATAAACCTTGCCTTTTTAATCTTCCTTAAGATACTGATTAGAAAGCAAAGGTCGATCACTGCAAGAACTATCACGGCGGCAAGTGCTTCCGTACCGCCATATCTAATAAGGAAGTACACACAATAAGCCGTAACGCCTAATGCGATAGCAGCACAGATCCCGACGGATTTAGCCATACCCATATAGTATTCTGCAAAGATCTTGGTATTCCGTCTTACGACCTCCAACTCTTCATCGGTTGGCTTACGCCATTCTCTTGTCTCTTCGTTGTCAATCATATCCTGTAAGAAAAAAGCAGGGGCTTACGCTCCTGCTTCCCTGCCTTTCTCAAATGCCTTGATGTTGCCCGGTATCGTCTTGGGCTTAGCCGCGAAAGCTTCTTCTATCGCTTCCTTCCAGATGTTCTCGTCTACCCCGAGGTAGTTAGAGAGAGCTCCGAGCATAACGATATTAACGACCTTGGATGTACCTATCTCCATTGCGATATCGAATGCATCAAGATCTACTATCTTAGTCTCTTTGCTTGCCGCCTTCCTCATGGACTCTGCGATATTCTTAGGATACTCAACCTGTCCCATAAGGACGGGAAGTGATTCTATCTGCTGATTGTTGATTATCATGACACCGCCGTCCTTAAGAAGCGATGCCCACCTTACGGACTCAACCTGCTCAAAAGCGAGGATATAGTCAGCAGTACCGTCTTCGATAATAGGAGAATGTACCTCCTCACCGATCTTTACATATGTGATAACGGAACCGCCTCTCTGGCTCATTCCGTGAACCTCTGATACCTTGACATCAAGGCCGAGCTTCAGAGCAAGTATGCCCAGGAGCTTACCTGCGATAAGTGTTCCCTGTCCGCCTACGCCGGCAAGGACGATGGAAGCTTCAAGATTCCCCATTATGCTTCTCCTCCTTTCTTGAGCGCATCGAACTTACAGATATTTACGCAGAGACCGCAGTTATTACATGTCTCTGTATCGATAACGGGAGTCTTATCCTTGCCCATGATGAGAGCAGGACACATGATCCTTGCACAGGCACCACACTTCATGCACTTCTCGTAGTCAACTTCTACATTGATACCCTTAACTGCTCTTCCCGTAGGGATAAGTGCACAAGGTCTTCTTGCGATGATAACAGATACTGCATCACGCTCGAGTTCTTCCTTGATGACCTTCTGAGCTTCGTATGTATCAACGGGATCTATTACCCTGATAGCTTCTGGAAGTACGCCTACGCTCTGGCAGAGCATCTCAAGGCTTACCTGAGGAGCAGCTTCGAGGCGGATGTTATAACCTGTTGAAGGATTCTGCTGATGACCTGTCATACCCGTGATGGAGTTATCGAGGATTATAAGAGTCATCTTGCTCTGGTTATAAACTGCATTCATAAGGTTAGTGATACCTGAGTGAAGGAATGTGGAATCACCGATAACACCAACTGTATTCTTGGAATCTTCTCCGTCTGTAGCCTTATCAACACCGTGAGCCATACCTACGGAAGCACCCATACATATAACTGCATCTACGGCCTGCATAGGAGGCAAAGCTCCAAGCGTATAGCATCCGATATCACCCATTACGTTAACGCCGAGTCTGTGAAGAGCGAGGAAAAGGCCCTTATGAGGACAACCTGCGCAAAGTACAGGGGGACGTCCGGGGGGAAGCGGAAGCTCCGTTACATCGAAAGCTGACTTCGGGATGGGCTTATCTGTAAGCCTCTTACGGATAAGTCTCGCAGTATATTCACCAAGGAGAGTAAAGAGTTCCTTACCTTCGCACTTGATGCCCATAGCCTTGATCTCTGTCTCAAGGAAAGGATCAAGCTCCTCTACTATAACGAGGCGGTCAACTCTGGAAGCAAATTCCTTTATTGTTCTCTTGGGAAGAGGCCATACCATACCGAGCTTTAAGACACTGGCATTAGGTACTGCATCTCTTACATACTGATAAGCAGCACCTGCAGTGATGATACCAAGCTTAGTATCTCTGTACTCGATCTTATGCATACCTACGTTAAGATCGTCGTCGCAGTCGTTGATGATCTTTCTTGTACGATCCTCTACAACAACGTGCTTGCCGATGGCATTAGCAGGCATCATGACATACTTCTTGGGATCCTTTGTATATTCCTTTACAGTGATTGGAGTAGGATCTCCGAGATGAACTATACTTCTTGAGTGTGATACACGCGTATGAAGTCTTACTATTACGGGTGTATCGTACTTCTCTGAAAGCTCGAAAGCATACTTGGTAAACTTCTTGCACTCCATGGAATCCGAAGGTTCAAGCATGGGAACCTTGGCAGCACGTGCATAGTTACGTGAATCCTGCTCATTCTGGGAAGAATGCATTCCGGGATCGTCTGCTACGCAGAATACGAGTCCGCCGTTAACACCTGAATAAGATACCGTGAAAAGAGGATCGGCACATACATTCATACCTACATGCTTCATACATGTCATGGCACGTGCGCCTCTTATGGATGCTCCGATAGCAGCCTCTGCACCAACCTTCTCGTTGGGAGCCCATTCGCATGCTATCTCATCATACTTAGCTATTGTCTCTGTGATCTCTGTACTGGGAGTTCCGGGATAAGAAGAAACGAACTTGACGCCCGCCTCATATGCACCCCTGGCAACTGCCTCATTACCAAGCATAATCTCTTTCATATATACAACTCCTTTGCTTACTGCAACAACGAATATTATAACACAAAACGAGCAACTTGCTTGCAAGGGTTACGAGTGAAGTGTTCGAACAAAAGCGAAGCTTTGTTATAACACAAAACGAGCAACTTGCTTGCAAGGGTTGTGAGTGTTTTCGGGGCGATAAAAAAGCATCATTTTCGACCTTTCAAAAAAAATCTGAAATTGCGCTTGACACGCCCATACATCATCAGTATAATCATTCATGCTTAAGCCAATAAGCCACGCGGACTTGTTGGAATTGGCAGACAAGCAAGACTAAGGATCTTGTGCTAGCAATGGCGTATGGGTTCAAGTCCCATAGTCCGCACCACGAAGCCTCGAGAGTTCTCGAGGCTTTTGTTTTGCCTTTTTTTCTGCATAAGAAAACGGCCGTCTTACGACGACCGCTTTCCTTTAACTGATCAGTGTCATGACTCTTCAGAAAGCTTCTTCTTCCTTACTGCGAATACGAAGCCGCCCGATGCGATCAATACAACCGCGAGCATCGAAGATGCGGATACCCTGCTCTCACCTGTCTGTACTACGGAACCGTCTTCATTGACAGTTACATACAGGATCCTTGTAGTACCGTCAGACATTACGACTTCGATCCTGTGCCTGCCTACTCCGAGTACTCTTGCGTATGCTTCGCTTATGGTAACAGTACCGTCGGAATTGATCGTGAAGTTATCAGATGTTATCTCGGTTCCGTTAACCATAACACGATTAACGACAGGAGTAGTACGAGCGGCAGCTCCTACTGTAGGATCGGCAAGATCCTGCATAACGATCCTCTCTACCATCTGATCCTCGGGAGTACCTGCTACCCAGATAGTGCCGTCACTTCTCACCTCAAAATTGATGGATTCTGCGATGAGATATCCCCTCGGAGCTATAGTCTCTGTAAGAACATAGTTACCGATAGGAAGCTGATGGATAAGAGCCTGAGACGACGATACCGTAGTGAACTGAAGCTTATCGGCAGTAACCTCAAGACCCGTTGCAGGAAGTCCGTTCTGAGTTGCGGTAACTCCTGCAGCAAGGAAATTGACGGAATTGCCGGGAGCATTCGTAATGGTAAGTACAGCTCCGTCGATCTCGGCACCGGCTATATCCTGCTTACTGATGTTGATATCCATAGCACTTATGAATACCGTGGTAGCGACTTCCGTCGTGGTGGTAGGAATGACGGGAGCCAACGTCTCAGATGTTGCTTCTGTTGTTTCAACGGAAGACGCTGAGGTCGATTCTGATGTCGTAGTTGCTGACGTAGGTGCCACTGTAGCAACGTAATTATTCGTTATAGTTACCGTCGATTCCACTCCGGCTTCGACAAGTACGGTTGCTCCGTTACCTGAAGCAGTCCACTGATAACCTCCGATAGACGCACTTGCTGCCTGCTCGGTTATCGTGTACGTACCGGGATTAAGACCGGTAAGCGTCGTCCTGCCTGCACCTGTTATGGAAACATCCTGTGAGAAGCCGGGACCTGTAACCGTAAATACATAGGTCATAGTATAGGCAGAAGCAGGTGCATTCGAACCGATATCCTTAATTATGGTAAGAGAACCTGTCGCAGGCGCCGTACTCGTATAAGTATTTGTTATGGTAACAGATCCGTTCTTTGTAGCAGGATCGGAAGGATCGAGAGATACACTTCCCTCACCCGTAACAGTAAGATCGTAGCCCTGTACAGCTGTACCGTCCCTTACCTCTGTTACTTCATATGTGCCTGCGGGCAATCCGCTGAGGCTTACGGAAGTTCCGGGAGTTACCGATATAGCGATCGGGTTACTGTCAGAGATCAATGCACCATTTGCATCAAGGCCGTAGTATGTATCGCCGCACTTAACATTGAATACAAAGCTCGAAGGAGCTGTGCCGCCACTGATGACTACTACTTTATTAAGTGTAAGTACGCACTCGGAAGAAGTATCCACCCTATCGATCATTACTACCATAGGGACGTTCGATGTAGTATCTACCCTGGCATCAGTGCTCGTTGTAGTTACTGCGCCGTTGCTTATAGTAAACGTAATGACCGTCGTAAGATATGTCTCAGGATAGTTCTGAGGAGCAACTGTCTCTTCAAGAGTGTATGTACCGTCAGGAAGGTTGCTGATCGTTGAAGGCGCAGAGCCGGATACGAACTGAAGGATATGTCCGTTATCCTGGATAACAGGTGTAGCGGAAGCATCCTGTCCGGGCGTATACCACGATGCGTCAAAGACTACGGGACCATTAGCTGCTGTACCTGTCAACTGCAAAGTAGCACCTACCAGCTCAGTACCGCTGACATTTTGCTTAGATATGGCAACTGTAGTCGTTGAAGGAACAGGAGCCTGATTAGCGGTAAAGGCATCGAAGAGTTCGAACCTCGAATTAGTACCGTATGTAGATCCGATATAGTGGTTACCTTCCGAGTTGAGAGACACTACATTAGTAATGGTACTTCCGGTCACCGCACCGCCCGAGATCGTAAACTCAACTTCAGAACAAGTTGAATAGGTACCATCGGCAGACGTAGGAACTGCTGTCTCAGTAAGTCTGTAACTACCGTCAGGAAGCGAAATAGTAGTTGCCGTAGATCCTGATACAAAGTAGACAGCTCGAGGATTAGTACCCGTAGCGTTATTCGCGCCTGTACCAAGGTTCACTGTTACACCGCTGATATCAACGGTAGTATCAGTAGATTCGATACAGATAGTAGCGCCCGGGAGCTCTGCAAATCTCGATGTGCTTCCAGCGGGTGCGAGCTCGATCTTGCTGACATCGATATCAGTAGTTCTTGTAAATGCATCGAAGAGCTCGAACCTGGGATTAGATCCGGTGTCAACAAAGTGATTGCCTGCTGCATCAGTTGCTACGGTTCCCGTTACATTCGAAGAAGTTACATTACCGTTCTCGATAGTAAACTGTATATCGGTCGCTACGGAGTAATAACCGTTGGAAGCTGAAGGAGCAGTTACCTCAGTCAAGGTATATGTACCATCAGGAAGATCTACCGTGGTAGCCGATGTACCGGATACAAAGTAGATTGCTCTGGAATTAGTTCCGGTAGCAGGAACAGCGGCTGTTCCATATGTAATTGCAGCACCGCTGATGTCATCAGAAGGATTAACAGGTGCTATGCAGATAGTAGCTCCGGAAAGTTCCTGATAAGTATTGGCACTTCCTGCAGGTGCAAGCTCGATCTTGCTTATATCTACCGACGTTACAGGTGTGAATGCATCGAAAAGCTCAAATCTGGGAGTCGTACCAGTAGTTATATAGTGATTTCCTTCAGCATCTCCTGCTACCGTATTAGTTACGGTGGAATCAGTTACGCTTCCGTTAGCTATAGTGAACCTGATACTCGTAGCTACGGAATAGTATCCATTCGAAGCCGTTGGTACCGTAGTCTCTGAAAGGATATAAGTACCATTAGGGAGCGATACCGTTGTGGGAGACGTACCGGATTCGAAGTAGATCGCCCTGGGATTAGTAATTGCTGTAGCGCTGGCAGGACCTGCACCGGTACCGTATGTAATTGCTGCACCGCTTATGTCATCGTTGGCATTTACGGATTCAATGCAAATAGTAGCGCCGGCGATCTCGGTGAAAGCGTTTGTATTACCCGTATCAAGAGTAATCTTGCTTATCTCGATATCCGTGATATCCGTTGCGGTAAAGGCGTCAAAGAGTTCGAACTTCGCATTGGAATTACCTGAAGGTGCAGTGTAATGGTTACCGGCCTGATCAGATGCAACTATGCCGGATACATTACTGTAAGTTACAACGCCCTTATCTATCGTAAACTCGATAGTAGTCGCAGTCGTATAAGTACCGAATGCGGACGCGGGGGTTGCAGTCTCCGTTAAAGTATAGCTTCCGTCAGGAAGTGTTACTGTAGTAGGAGCTGAGCCTGATACGAAGTAGACAGCTCGAGCATTAGTACCTGTAGCATTATTCGCACCGGTACCAAGATTCACCGTAACGCCGCTTATATCGTCGTTGACATCTGTAGAAGCGATGCAGATAGTAGCTCCGGGCAGTTCATGGAAGCTGTTACCGCTGCCTGTATCAAGTTCTATCTTACTAACATCTACCTTAGTCATATAAGTAAATGCATCGAAGATTTCAAACCTGGGATGACCGTTTGCATCGGAATCGGTAAAGTGGTTACCGTTCTGGTCAGAGGCAACGATATTCGAGGTGTTGCTGTATGTTACCTGTCCGTTAGATATAGTAAATTCGATCTCTGTCGCTAAGGAATAATATCCGTTCGAAGCGGACGGAGCGATCGTCTCGGTAAGAGTATATGTACCATCAGGAAGAGAAACCGTTGTAGCTTCCGTACCGGATACAAAGTATATAGCCTTAGTGTTAGCTCCTGTCGTTCCGTGAGCACCGCCGTTATATGTTACTGTCGCGCCGCTTATATCGTCGTTAGCATTTGTAGATGCTATGCAGATAGTAGCTCCGGGAAGCTCTTGATATGTATCGGAGCTGCCTGCGGGTGCAAGCTCGATCTTACTTACTGCGATCTCTGTCGATGCAGAAGATGTGAAAGTGTCGAAGAGCTCAAACTTGGCATTGCTGTTACCATTTGCAGCTACAAAATGGTTACCGTCACCTGATGTTACTACGCCGACGATATTCGAATCGACTACAACACCCTGTTCGATGGTGAACCTTACGGTACTTGCAGTAGAATAAGTGCCCAATGCCGAAGTAGGAACTGCTGTCTCAGTCAATTCATAAGTACCGTCAGGAAGGCATACAGTAGTCGGCGTCGTACCTGAAATGAAGTAGACGGCCTTAGAATTATCGCCATTAGTCAGTGTCGCACCTGTTCCGGGTATCACGGGCACACCACTTATATCGTCATTGTCATTTGTAGAAGCGATACAGATAGTAGCGCCGGGAAGTTCCTGATATGTATCGGTGCTGCCTGCAGGAGCAAGCTCGATCTTACTGATATCGATATTCGCAGAAGAAGTAAATGCATCGAAAAGCTCGAACTTGGGATTAGCTCCTCCCTGAACCTCAATATAGTGATTACCGTCAACTCCTGAAGCTACTACTCCCGCTACAGTGCTGCTCGTGACACTGCCGTTACTTATAGTGAAGCTGATGGAAGTTGCAGTCGAATAGTATCCGTTAGTAGAAGACGGAACGGTCGTCTCTGTCAACGTATAAGATCCGTCAGGAAGTCCCTGAACAGTAGTAGCGCTGTTACCTGATACAAAGTAGATAGCATGAGGGTTATCGCCCGTAGTAGTATGAGCTCCGTTACCGGTAACTACTGTAAGTCCGCTTATATCCGTAGTCGTATCAGTAGGAGCGATACAGATTGTCGCACCCGGAAGTTCCCTATATGTATCAGTACTGCCTGAAGGTGCGAGCTCGATCTTACTGATGTCAATAGATACGGGCTTATCAGCCATCTGGATGACACCATTTGATACATATGTCACATCTCCGGATACAGAACCGTCGTTATTTACGGTAAATGATATATCAGTAGCTACGAGATAACCTGAAGGCGCTGCAGTCTCACGAAGGATATATTCACCTGCGGGAAGACCGGCGATAGATGTACGCGCGGTTCCGCTGATAAATGAGATCCTGTTAGTAGTTACGGAAGCGGAAGAAGCTCCTCCTCCCGTCACTCTGCACTCAGAAAGATTAAGACCCGAAGTTACGGGTATGATCTGAAGGGATGCGCCCGGAAGTTCATCCACACCGCCCGCGATGATCTTACTTATCTCTACGGTACCGGTCACACGGGTATATGTATTCGTGTAATTGGCAGGAACGATCGGGATATCACCTGCATAGACGGTAGCATAGGACACGCCATTCGTAGGTACTACAGTACATGTATAACTGCCGTTGGAACCGTTTACCGATTCACTTATCGTATATCTTCCGGGATCGACTCCGGGGATAGTATACGTATAGACATTACCATTCTTGGTCCAACCATTACGCTGCCAGTCGGAATCAAGAGTAACTGTCGTTTCAGGTATCGTAACACCCTGTGGAGGAGTTATGGTAAATGTTACTCCTCCTACGCTTGCTATATCGGTAATACCGTATACAGTCTTGCGGATAACAAGACTTCCCTTCGTAGGAGAATATTCATTTCGGAAAGAGATAGTCTCAGTAGCATTAGCAGATATACTTACCTGTCCGGATGTACCGGAAGCAGAGTTGACCGTAGTTACACATGAATAATTTGAATTGGTACCGTTACGTGTCTCGGTTATGGTGTAGTTACCTGCAGGTACAGCCTGGCTGAATACCCAGTTCTGTGTCGTATCGTCGTAGGTAAAAGCATTCAGGGTAACGTACATAGGAGCGCCGTTATTGAATGTAGCAGGACCCGCGATCTTGAATTCAATGGTATCAAGATCGTTCTTAGTGACAGTTCCGCTAAAGTGCGAATCAAGAGCGATCGCCTTATTGATAGTAAGAGTACCCTGGTCGCTGTTATCAACGATAGTCATGATATGAGTCGTATTGTTCATGGAAACGCTCGAAGCTGTTCCTCCGGCTAATGTTACGACATTACCGGACAGTTCAAAGCTTATATCTGATACAGCACTGTATCCTGAAGGTGCAGTATCCTCCCTGAGCGTATAGGTTCCGTCAGGAAGTCCGGTAAAGGATACATTCGCCGAATCTACCGTTGTAAAGGAAATGGAAGATCCGTTCCTGGTCACGCCGGATACACCGTTTACGCCTATGGAATATACGTCAAATTGATTTGTGCCGTTATAAGTAAGAGTAAATACTGCACCCTCTAAGAGCTGGTTCGTATCAGAAGCTATCTTAGCTATGTGGAGTACATTATCGTTACTGTCCTGACTATATGTATTGATAAGAGAAACATTGGCAGAGACGTTATTTGCCGTAAGCGTTATATCATCTCTCTCGCCTGTAACTTCAACGAAAGTATAACCGTCGATAGAAGGACGTGCCGCAGCCTCAGTTACGGAATATGTCTGTCCGAGAGGAAGGTCTCTTATTATATAAGTAGAACCCGGATGAACATTATTTACTATCGGCGAAGAAGAAGTTATGAGGGCACCATATTCGTCCACACCATAGTACGTATCACCGCTCTTAACATAAACGGGAGCTACATAGTTATCAGGTACTGACGTTACACCGAGAACGCTCTTATCGATGCTGATAGAACCTGTCGGCTGAACGAAATTATAGAATTGGAGCAGATCGAACTGCACGCCCATCATGACGACATTATTCTCCTCTCGGAAAGGAGTCTGGTCATTAGCATGCATATAGTAAGCATAATGGACCGTAAATGAGTTGGCGGGATTACCTGCTTCAACCTTTACGTGGATCTTGATATATCCGTCAGAATTCTGTATGGAATTATCAACATACGGATCATTCTGCGTGCTGTTCTCGGTGATGATAAAGTAATAATCACCGGGGGTAAGGGACATAGGATCAAACTGGACATTACCCGTAGCCTTATTCTCAGCCGTAATGGTCCTTGTAGCATCAGAGATATCTGAAAGACCTATGCTGTCAAACTTATCAGAACCTGTTATATTTCCAAGCTGATAGAGATTGAAGGTGAACTGTCCCTCATTGATAAATACTGTATTATCAGTTGTAAGTCCGTTATCAGACGTGAAGCTCTTATGAAGTGCAAAGTGGATCTCATTACCTGTAGTCTGATTGATAAGATCCTGGCTTCCACCCTGGTAGATATAGTGCCATTCACCGCCTGCGTTACGAAGCTTACCTCCGGCAACTACCCAACCGGTACTGGAACCCTTTACATTAGCGATCGAAGAAGGATTAGGGATGATCGTAGTTCCTGCGATAGCATCGAGTTCGATATCCTGTGAATTTGAACGAACATTGAGGATTATCTTCTGATTGATCATTCGGTCTACATCAGCATTAGTAAATTGCTGTGTATTCCTGCGACCTACGGTACCTGTGCTCTGAGCATCCGTCGAATTACCCTGGCTTGCAGTAACGGACCAGCAGAAATTCTCGCCTCCGTCCTCTGAAACGCAGATACGGTTCAGTATAAGTCCACCGTTAGGCGCATTCGAGATACCGGGTTCGATATTGAATGCTACAACAGTTGAAGGATCCTTGATGATGCAAAGACCTTCTGAGTTTGCCATGACTCTTGCCAGGTTCTCATCGACATTGATATATACGACCTTATTAACGAATTCTGCCTTATCGATATTGATGAAGAATCTGTTGGCAGTATTGATATTACCGGTATTAGGATCCATAGGATCGTATTCGGCGTGAGCTATACTCTCAAGAGTCAGATACTGGGTATAATCCAATGCATAAGCGGGATCCTGAGCTCTCTGAGATATATAATCGGAGCTTGCTGTTGCATTACCGATAACGTTATTTATATTGGTAACGATCGACTCCTGTTCCTTTATAACTGTATATACAGGTCTTGCCGATGTACCTCTCCACGTATTGCGGGCATCATCAAAATAGAAATTACTGATATTCTCATTTGTATCATTAAAGATATGACCATTAGACCACTCAGGTCCGAAGTTATCGAAGACAGCAGAGGAAGCTTCAAAATTATAGGATCTGGCTGTCTGGTTAGAACCGAACTTGATCTTGCCCTCACCTATCTGACCGATCATGAACTGAGCGGAATTAGTGATAAAGTCGACCTCGTTGACCTGACCGCTTGAATTCGAGAAAGTATTGACTGCGAATGTGGTCTCCATGTGAGTGACCTGTTCGAAGTCATTTGCAACGATACCAAAGTCCGTGGCACGACCAAGGATAGTCGCGTAATTGATGGCGCTTATGGAATCAAGATATTGCGGTACCTCTCTTCCTTCAGCCATGGCGCTAGCCAGGACTCTCGTATCCTTTGATAAATAAAACGCAATTCCACCCGTGACGATTGCCGCCGCTGAAATTGCGCTCAAGATCTTTATAGCTAACTTCTTATCCCTAAAGACTTTATTCATACCGCTCCTCCTAGATATGCATATATAGTCCCCGTTAGTTTAGTTTTACCTTCGACTCCCTTCTTTTTCAAATTATCTTGATAAGCATTTTCAATTTATTGACACTTTTTATACACATTTCTGTAAGAATACGACAAATTATTTGCATTCACAGTTTTTATAAAGGATTTATAAGAATATTTTGATTTACAAGCGTTTATTTATCGCATATAAAAACACGGCCGTCAAAGACGACCGTGTTTGAAATTCATCTGATCATGGATCAAGCTTCGAACTTTCTCCTGATAACAAGTACTGATCCTGCTGCGGCAAGAAGCACTACAGCAACGATCGCTGTTGCAGAGACAGCAGTCTCACCGGTCCTTGTTACGGAACCGCTTGTTGCATCAGACGTAGCACTTGTAGTTGTAGCAACTGTCTCATCTGCGGGAGCATCTCTCCTAACACCAAGTACACTCGTATCAGTCTGAGTCGCACCGTATGTAGGATCAGCGAGATCCTGCATTACGATCCTGTCTACCATCTGATCGGAAGGTGTTCCTGCTACCCAGATAGTCCCGTCGTTCCTTACCTCGAATGTGATAGATTCGGCGATGAGATATCCTCTGGGTGCAATAGTCTCTGTAAGTACATACTGACCTACAGGGAGATTATGGATAATTGCCTGAGAAGAAGAAACTGTAGTAAATGTCAGATGATCTGCAGTTACTTCAAGGCCGGATGCTGTCTGACCATTCTGTGTAGCAGTTACACCTGCTGCAAGGAAGTCTGTAGTATTACCTGCTGCATTCGTGATCGTAAGGACTGCACCGTCGATCTCGGCACCTGCGATATCCTGCTTGCTTATGCTGACATCCATAGAAGTTACGAATACAGTTGTCGTTGTTGTAACGTCAGTAGCTGTTGTAGCAGTAGTTGTAGTAGTTGTTGTAGCTGCCGTTGCATCTACAGAGGACTCTGCTGTTGACTCAGTAGGAGCAGCTGTGGACTCTGAGCTTGTAGCTGCTGTCGTAGCTTCGTAATCATTGGTAACCGTAACAGTGGAATTGCTGCCTGCAGTTACGTTTACATTAACACCGTTACCCGTAGCCGTGAGCTGATATCCGCTGATATATGCGGAAGTCGTGTCCTCGGTTACTGTATATGTACCGGGCTGGAGGTTATCGATAGTAACGGAGCCTGCTCCTGTTACGGATACTTCATTCGTATAGCCATTAGGACCGACTACAGAGAAAGTATAGGTCATAGAGCTTGCTGATGCGGGAGCACCTGCACCGAGATCCTTGATGATCGTAAGTGATCCGGGAATAGGGTTATAAGTATTAACGATAGATACCGTAGCTGTAGCTGTAGAAGGATCAGCATCGTTAAGAGATACAGTCCTCTCTCCTGTTACAGTCAAGCTGTAGCCTGCGACTTCAATACCGCTCCTTACTTCGGTTACTTCATAGTCACCGTTAGGAAGACCATTGAGCTGTACGGAAGATCCTGAAGCGATAGTGATAGCGATAGGGTTAACATCGGAGATAAGGTTGCCCTGATCATCAAGACCGTAGTATGTATCACCGCACTTTACGTTGAAAGTAAATGTAGAAGGTACGCTCGCGCCGTTAGCAGCTACCTGCTTGCTGAGTATAAGCGTACAGCCTGTATTAACGGGAGCAGCGTCATCGACCATTACTACAACGGGTACGTTACCGTTAGACTCTACCCTGGCATCTGTGCTGTTAGTTGTTACAACTCCGTCAGTAACATTGAAAGAGATAGTAGTCGTAAGATACTGAACTCCGTTTACGTTAGGAGCGACATTCTCAACGAGTACATAATCACCGTTGGGAAGTCCGCTGATCTCCGTAGCGGAAGAACCGCTTGTAAAGCTGATGGAATTTCCGGAAGCGGAGATATTGGATCCTCCGCCTGTTACCGTACAACCGGTAAGATCTGCTGTAGCAGGACCGGTAAGAACGAGCTCAGCTCCGGGAAGTTCCTCATTACCCGTATTTCTCTTGGAGATAGCGACAGTATTTATTGTAGGAGGTGTTACGAGAACATCATCCTCCATAGTTACTACTGCATTCGAGTTTGTCGTTGACGCAGTAACGTGACTGCCGGGCTGTACTGCACCATTGGATACAACGAAGACGATATCAGTAGCGACATCATACTGTACGCCATTTACGTAAGGTGCTACTTCCTCATGGAGTGTGTATTCACCGTCAGGAAGATTACTGATAGTAGCAACGGAATCACCGCTGACAAAGCTGATCTTGTCTGTTGCGACAACAGGATTCTGAGCACCGCCTGATACTGTTGCTACAGAAAGGTCAGTAGCAGAGTCTGAACATGTGATCCAAAGCTCGGCACCGGGAAGTTCAGAAGAAACGCCAACAGCAACCTTGCTGATATCTACAGTAGCACCTGTTACGGAATGAACGATAACATCGTCTTCCATAGTTACTACGGCATTTGAATCTCCGGAAGCAACAGTGATGTGTGTTCCCTGCTGAACCTCACCGCCTACGATAGAGAATCTGATATCTGTTGCGACAGCATACTGTACACCGTTGATATTAGGAGCAGCCTCCTCATGAAGGATGTATGTTCCGTTAGGAAGTCCCGTGATAGTAGCTCTTGTTGTACCACTCGTGAAGCTGATCATTGAAGTAGTAATGTCAACGTTCTGCGCACCGCCGGAGACAGATGCAACTGTAAGATCGACATTACCGGTTACTTCAGTAAGCTGAAGTTCTGCGCCGGGAAGCTCACTTCCTGCACCTGTCTCAACCTTGCTGATATCTACTACGGAAGGTGCATCGAGCATTGTTACTACTGCGTTGCCAGTAGCAGAAGATGTCGTGATGTTGCTTCCTGTGATAGTTCCGTCAGAACCCACTGTGAATTCGATATCTGTTGCAACACGGAATCCGCTGGGTGCAGTAACTTCGTGCATTGTATATGTTCCTGCAGGAAGTCCCTGGATGGTTGTAGCGGAATTTCCGCTCGTGAAGCTGATCACATCACGATTTATATTGATATCGGATCCGCCGCCAGTGACTGTGCAGTTAGTAAGATCAAGACCTTCATTAGAAGTAACTGTGATCTGTGCACCGGGAAGCTCATTACCTGCAACTGTATCCTTCTTGGAGATGTCTACAGTTCCTGTAACGTCAGGTACTACAAGGATATCATCCTCCATCGTTACGATAGCGTTGGAAGAAGATGTTGCTGCTGTGATATGAGCACCGCTCTGTACATTACCGTTGGAGATCGTGAACCCGATATCTGTTGCGATATCGTACTGTACACCGTTGATCTCAGGTGCACGTGTCTCGGAAAGTGTATATGTTCCGTCAGGAAGTCCTGTGATAGTAGCTCTTGTTGTTCCGCTGGTGAAGCTTATGGATGTTGCTGTCTTGCTGACATTCTGAGCACCGCCGGATACTGTAGCTACTCTCATATCCACCGTAGAGTCGTTACATGTAAGTACGAGTTCAGCGCCGGGAAGCTCATCACCTGCTCCTGTTGCAACCTTGCTGATATCTACTACGGAAGGAGCATCGAGCATTGTAACTACAGCATTACCTGTAGCAGAAGATGTCGTGATGTTGCTTCCTGTGATCGTTCCATCAGAGCCAACAGTAAACTCGATGTCTGTTGCTACCTGATATCCGTCAGGAGCAGTAACTTCGTGCATAGTGTATGTTCCGCGAGGAAGGCCTGTGATAGTCGTAGGTGTATCGCCGCTTACGAAGGAGATCGTATTACCGGACTTAGATACGCTGGTACCGCCGCCTGTTACTACGCAGTTTGCAAGATTAACACCGTCAGGACCTGTGACTGTGATAGATGCACCGGGAAGCTCATCACCTGCAACGGTGTCCTTCTTGGATATATCTACTACTGTAGGTGCGTCAAGCATCGTAACTACTGCGTTGCCGTTAGCAGTAGCTGCTGTTACGGAGCTGCCTGTGATAGTTCCGTCAGTACCTACTGT
The DNA here is from genome assembly GCA_900176545.1 of Oscillospiraceae bacterium. GTDB lineage: Bacteria > Bacillota > Clostridia > Saccharofermentanales > Saccharofermentanaceae > Saccharofermentans. The sequence goes on along the minus strand of FWXP01000001.1, from coordinate 135,570 downwards.
GAACTCAATGTCTGTTGCAACCTGGAATCCGTCAGGTGCTGCAACTTCGTGCATTGTATATGTACCTGCAGGAAGTCCCTGGATAGTTGTAGCGGAATTTCCGCTCGTGAAGCTGATCACATCACGATTTATATTGATATCGGATCCGCCGCCTGTAACCGTACAGTTAGTAAGATCAAGACCCTCGTTGGAAGTAACTGTGATCTGTGCTCCGGGAAGCTCGTTGCCTGCAACTGTATCCTTCTTGGAGATGTCTACAGTTCCTGTAACGTCAGGTACTACAAGGATATCGTCCTCCATCGTTACGATAGCGTTGGAAGAAGATGTTGCTGCTGTAATATGAGCACCGCTCTGTACCTTACCGTTAGTGATCGTGAACTCGATATCAGATGCGATATCGTACTGTACACCGTTGATCTCAGGTGCACGTGTCTCGGAAAGTGTATATGTTCCGTCAGGAAGTCCTGTGATAGTAGCTCTTGTTGTTCCGCTGGTGAAGCTTATGGATGTTGCTGTCTTGCTGACATTCTGAGCACCGCCGGATACTGTTGCTACTCTCATATCTACTGTAGAGTCATTACATGTAAGTACGAGCTCCGCTCCGGGAAGCTCATCCCCTGCTCCTGTTGCTACCTTGCTGATATCTACTACGGAAGGTGCATCGAGCATTGTAACTACAGCATTGCCGTTAGCAGTAGCTGCTGTTACGGAGCTGCCTGTGATAGTTCCGTCAGAACCTACGGTGAACTCAATGTCTGTAGCTACCTGGAATCCGTCAGGTGCTGCAACTTCGTGCATTGTATATGTTCCGCGAGGAAGACCTGTGATAGTCGTAGGTGTATCGCCGCTTACGAAGGAGATCGTATTACCGGACTTGGATACGTTCGTACCACCGCCTGTTACTACGCAGTTTGTAAGGTTAACACCGTCAGGACCAGTGACTGTGATAGATGCTCCGGGAAGCTCATCACCTGCTACCATGTCCTTCTTGGAGATATCTACTACTGTAGGTGCGTCGAGCATGGTAACTACTGCATTGTTGTTAGCAGTTGCTGCCGTTACGGAGCTTCCTGTGATTGTTCCGTCAGTACCTACTGTGAACTCGATGTCTGTTGCTACCTGGAATCCGTCGGGTGCTGCAACTTCGTGCATTGTATATGTACCTGCAGGAAGTCCCTGGATGGTTGTAGCGGAATTTCCGCTGGTGAAGCTGATCTGATTACCTGTGATGGAGATGCCTGTAGCTCCGCCTGTTACAGTACAGTTGGAAAGAGAAATTCCGTCAGGACCTGTCACGGTGATCTGTGCTCCGGGAAGCTCGTTGCCTGCAACTGTATCCTTCTTGGAGATGTCTACTACTGTAGGTGCATCGAGCATTGTAACTACTGCATTTCCTGTAGCAGCGGAAGATGTAACGGAGCTTCCTGTGATGCTTCCGTCGTCGCCTACCGTAAATTCAATATCAGTAGCTGTCACGAATCCGGCAGGAGCTGTAACTTCGTGCATCGTGTATGTACCGGCAGGAAGACCTTCGATAGTAGTAGGAGTGCTGCCGCTTACAAAGGAGATCGTATTACCGGACTTGGAAATGTTAGTACCGCCGCCTGATACAACACAACCTGTGAGGTCACTGCCATTAGGACCTGTGATCGTGATCTGTGCGCCGGGAAGCTCATTGCCTGCAACCGTATCCTTCTTGGAGATATCTACCGTACCCGTAACAGGAACGAATATATCGTCTACCATTGTTACTACAGCATTGTTGCCATTTGAAGCAACAGTGATATTGCTGCCCGAAAGTACCTGACCGTTAGCGATAGTGAAATTGATATCAGTAGCAACTACATACTGTACTCCGTTGACATTAGGAGCTACTTCCTCGTGAAGAGTATATGTTCCGTTAGGAAGTCCTGTGAATGTAGCAACACCATTGCCACTTGTAAATGTGATCTTTGAAGCGATCTGGTCTACGTTATCTGCGCCTGTAACAGTAACTGCAGTAAGATCTACGGAACTGTCTTCGCATGTAAGCCAGAGTACTGCGCCGGGGATATAGTCACTGTTAGCGATAGATACCTTGCTGATATCTACTACGGAAGGAGCATCGAGCATTGTAACTACTGCATTACCTGTAGCAGCAGATGTTGTGACGCTGCTTCCTGTAACTCTTCCGTCGTCACCTACAGTAAACTCGATATCTGTTGCTACCTGATATCCGTCAGGCGCAGTGATCTCGTGCATCGTATAGGTTCCGACAGGAAGACCCTCGATAGTAGTAGCAGAATCACCGCTTACGAAGCTGATGGCGCTTCCGGATACAGCTACACTGCTTCCGCCGCCTGTTACTACACAGCTGCTAAGATCGTTTCCGTCGTTAGAAGTAATAGTGATAGCTGCACCGGAAAGCTCATCCCCTGCTACTGTATCCTTCTTGCTGATGTCAACTGTTGCCGTAACGGGTACGGGCTCATCCTTCTGATCTGTGATGCTGAGTACATTAGTAGTACTATTGTAAGAAACATTCTGTACAGAAGAATTATAAGATACAACGCCATATCTGTTGATGGAGAAAGTAACTGGATCGACCTTATTGTATCCATCAGGAGCAGTTACCTCAGTAAGAGTATATGTACCCTCTGTAAGACCTTCGATATGAACAGCCTCAGTACCGACAGTAGTGAATCTGATCTCCTGGATATCCTTTACATCTACATTAGTAGCTCCTGTAAATTCGATTCCGTTAGGACGTGCATCATCTGTAGAAAGAATGAACTGTGCTCCGCCAAGGAATGATCCGTTCGTGTCGCTGCCGAACTTGGCGATGTAGATAGAACCTGTCTCTATCCTGCCTGAATAGGAGTTCGTGATATTGATACTTCCGTTCTTATTAGCGGAAGAAAGTGTTACGGAACCCTCACCTGATACCGTGCAATCGTAGTGAGCGATATCGATGCCGTTCCTGGACTCAGTAACGGTATATGTCTGATCGAGAGGAAGATCCCTGAGGACGAAAGGAACGCCGGGATGAACCTCACATGCGATAGGAGATGAAGATACGAGGAGATTGCCGTTGACATCCATACCGTAGTATCTGTCTCCGCTCTTAACATTAAATGTATAAGTATCGTGAGCTTCGGAAGCCGTAATACCGAGTACGGTCTTATTGAGTTCAAGAGTACCAGTTGTCTCGACCTTATTAAAGAAACTTCCAAGGTCGAACTGAACACCCATCATAACGACATTCTCTTCATGACGGATAGGCTGAGCATCGTTTGCATGAAGATAATATGCATAGTCGACAGTATATGTGTTAGCGGGAGTACCTGATGCAACGTTTACATGGATCTTGATGTAACCGTCAGTATTTGTTATCTCACCGTCAGATGATCCTGCATTAGCCTCATTGATAAGGTAGTAGTAATCACCGGCATCAGCCAATGTAAGGCTGGGGAACAATACATTACCTGTAGCCTGGTTCTTAGCTGTAACGGGAGTAAGACCGTTGACGCTGTCAAGGTTAATAGCATTGAAGTCACGGCCTGTACCGAGATCGTAGAGATTGAACGTGAACTGCTCGGGTGCCATATAAATAGAGTTATCTATAGTAGTACCGTTATCAGTAGTAAAGTCCTTATGAAGAGCAAAATGGATCTGCTGACCATTGCTGATGTTGATAAGATCCTGGCTTCCGCCCTGATAGATGTAGTGCCACTCACCGCCGTCGTTCTTGAGGTGACCGCCGGATACTACCCAACCTGAGCTGGAACCTCTTACGTTTGCGTGAGCATCAGGATCAGGGATAAGTACAGTACCACCTACTGCATTAAGCTCGATGTTGTCGTAGTTGGAACGGATATTCAAGATGACCTTCTGGTTGATCATCCTGTCTACATCGGAATTATAGAAGTTAACGTTATTCTCTGTACCAAGTCCGGAACTGTTGCTGTTGGAAACATTGGAACGTCCCTGGCTGGCAGTTACCGTATTACAGAAATTCTTACCGCCGTCCTCGGATACACACATACGATCAAGGACAAGTCCGCCGTAATTACCGCTGGTGATACCGGGCTCGATGTTGAATACTACAACAGTAGAAGGATCCTTGATGATGCAAAGACCTTCGGAGTTTGCCATTACCCTGGCAAGATTTGAATCTACATTGATATAGACGACTCTGTTAACAAACTCAGACTTATCTATGTCTATATAGAATCTGTTGCCCTGATCGGGATTACCTGTGTTGGGATCCTGAGGATTATAGGGAGATCTGTTTATATTATCGATAGTAAGGTACTGAGTGTAATCAAGAGCATAAGAAGGGTCGGTTGCTCTTGAAGAGATATAGTCGGAAGTCGCAGTAGCATTACCGATGACATCATTGATATTTGTGTTGATGGCATCCTGATCCTTAACGATCGTGTATACGGGTGTAGCTCCGTCACCTGTCCAGAGCCTGCCTGCATTATCAAAATAGAAATTAGAGCTGTTGATATCGTCAGCATCCTGGAAGATCTCACCGGACTGCCACTCAGCAGCATAATTATTGAAAACCGCATCAGTCGATTCAATGACATAAGAAGAAGCTGTCTGGTTCTGGCCGAACTTGACCTTACCGGAAACTATCTCACCGATCATGAACTGTGCGGTGTTAGGGATGAAGTCAACTTCATTGACCTGACCACTGGTATTCGAGAACGTATTTACGGCGAAGGTAGTCTCCATATGAGTTACCTGCTCAAAATCGTTTGCAACGATACCGAAGTCAGTTGCCCTTCCCAGAATAGTCGCGTAGTTGATAGCACTTATCGAATCCAGCTTAGCGGGAACCGCCTTACCTTCTTCAACGGCACTTGCAATTACACGAGTGTCCTTAGACAAATAAAATGCAACTCCACCGGTGACGATAGCCGCGGCTGAAATTGCACTCAAAGCTTTTAACGCAAATTTATTACGCCTTCTGATTCTACTCATAGACTTCCCCTTCTTTTTCCGTTAATGATATTGATCCAACAAAATACTCCAATACGGGACTATTATGTGACCCCAAACATAAGGAATTCAACCAAATTTGAGAAACCAGTTAATACTTTCGTCATATTTTATTCATATTTAGAAAGGTTGCTGAACAAATAAATGAAACACGGCAAAAATCTATAGGATTTTTGCCGTGTAGTTCACTAAAGTATTGTAAATATACAGTTCGCTTTACGAAGCCTGTCAGCTATTGAGTATTGCCATAACGATAGCGAATGCAATGATACCCAGGATGATGGCGATAGCAACACGAAGCCAGGAGATAGGTGCCTTACCTGCAACCTTACCGGTCTGACCGTTAACAACAAAGTTATATACCTTGCCATTGAACTTGAAACTGGCCATCCAGATAGGTGCGAGAAGATACTTAAATGTGACCTTATCGTATACGGTAGACAGATTGATGGTTCCTACTCTGTCAGCCTTATAAGTACTCTTGAGCTTGGATCCCAGGTGACTCTTCAATGTACGCTGGATAAATCCCTTAGCCTGCTCCCAACCATCGTCTAATCCGAGTGTATAACGCTCAGCTACAAAGCCGGAGATATACTCTGGGTTATAGGGCTTGAGCTTGGTGAAGTCAAACTGTGATACGGCATTGATACTGGGATTAACGGTCTTCTTGCTGGCATATACTACCTGATCGTCTATAAACTCCTCGTATACACCGGTATATCTCTTCCATCTTACCTTTGTCTCGTAGTGATCTCCCCTCTTAACCTTATACTCGTAACCGAGCTTGGCATCGTAGGAAGATGTCGTCTCGGAATCGTAAGTCCAATAAGGAAGATAGATACCTGCGAAATTCTCTGCTTTACAGCTCTTCTTCGCAGCTGACGGCGTAAATATCTTGTGACCGAGCCAGCTGGTAAAAAGAGTCGAAGCTTTCTCCTTGGAGATCTCAAAAGGAACCACGCCTCCGGGAGCCATGATGTCCTCATCGGCGTCTACGGGCATTACGCTGTTAGAACCGCAGAAAGGACAGACGGAAGCCGTAAGAGCTTCATCGTAAAGTGATTCTGCTCCGCACATCTTACATACGATGCTCTTCTGCTTTGTTCCCCAATCCTTATTGCTTCTAAGCTTTGCGCTCTCAAAGTCGATCTCTTCCATAGCCGTATTATTCTCTGGCTTGGGAAGCTCTCTTGAGTAGCCGCAATACTCACAAATCATTTTAAGTGTAGCAGGATCATATGTTACCGTAGCGCCGCAGTTGGGGCACTTCTTATCGGTGACATCCATGGTGGTCTCTTCTAAGACCTTCCCCTCTTCCTGCTCTTCGATATAACCTTCATTATCTGCCATATCTTTCCCCTCCTTTATACACTGTTCTTGATTATATTATTTTTTGACTATAAAGACAAAAGCATCAGGGGCTACGGCAACATCAAAGGACCTGTTATCTTCTGTATTCAATATCAGTTCTTCGTTTACCGGGATAGGTGAATCTTTCCTGACGCTGACCTTAGTGCCGTTAACATGGAAATACCTTGTCTTACGTTCCCTGTTAAGGATAAGGATCACTTCGTCGGAACCGTGATCGATAAGCTTTCCGAAGAAGTCACGTCTGTCTTTGTTCAGGTATCTCCTGAATGCAAATATGCCGTCATGAGCAATAAGTGTCTCATAGTATCCGGTCCGCAGTACCGGATTATCGACACGCAAGGATGCGATCTTTCTTACGGCATCGAGTTCCTCCTGCTGCCTGCCCGTAAGCTTGCCCCAGGGGTAGGTCCTCCTGTTGAAAGGATCCTTATAACCGTCCATTAAGATCTCATCACCGTAATATATGCAGGAAGCTCCGATATAGCCGGTCTGCAGTGCATATGCCATGCGCATCAGCATCTCGCACTCCTCGGAAGCTTCTTCTGATACTTTTATCTTCTGCTGCTCTTCCCTGCCTTCCTTATCCTCGGGCTTTGAGAACATAGTGTATGCACGGGGAACATCATGGGAAGATATCAGGTTCATTATGCAGTAATATGCCTGAGCGGGGTACCTTTCGCGGAAGCCTTCCATCCTGCTGTCGAATACTTCTGCCGATATATATCCGCAAAGAAAATCCAGAACGCACTTACGGAATGTATATCCCATTACGGAATCGTGAGTCCTTCCAAGCATAAAGTCCCTGTAAGAACCGTAGGAACACTTATTACTGGCGTCCTCCCATACTTCGCCCACAAGGATACCTTCGCCGTCAGTATATGACTTCAAAGTAGAGCGCATCTGCCTTATAAAGCTGTCCGGAAGCTCATCGGATACATCGAGCCTGATACCGCCGGCACCGCGCTTCGTCCATGTATCAACGATACCGTCCTTGCCGAATACGAATCTTCTGTAAGAAAGACTGTTCTCATTAACGTTGGGAAGATCGGGGAATCCCCACCATGAATCGTATGCGACTTCGCCTTCCTCGTTACGATAGAAGTTATACCAGGACCGATAGCTGCTCTCCTCACCGGTCTCATAAGACCTGTAGGCACCTGTTCCCTCGTACCTTCCGAACTTGTTGAAATACTTGCTGTCTGCGCCTGTGTGGCTGAACACACCGTCAAGTATCAAGGTGATACCGCGGCTTGCGGCCTCTCTTTGAAGCACATCAAATGCTTCGTTACCTCCGAGGATCGGATCCACGTTAAGGTAATCGGCCGTATCGTATCTGTGAGAAGACCTTGCTTCAAATATGGGATTAAGATAGATGATATCTATTCCCAGGGACTTAATATAGTCGAGCTTTTCGGTAATGCCCTTAAGAGAACCTCCGAAGAAGTCGCAGGCAAGGTATCCCGTAGAAGGCTTTCCTTTTATATCGACATCCTCGTACCAGTCCTTATGGTATATCCTCTCTTCCCTGTCGCAGAAGGAAGTCATCTTCTTAAAGTCAAAATCCTTCGACCTGGAGAATCTGTCCGGGAATATCTGGTATATACAGGCACCCTTCATCTTGTCAGGGGTAACGAAATCCTTATCGTAGACCGTTATCTGCCACGCATAAGGGTACTTCTCCTCCTCGACCCCGATACGAGGCGGATCGGAATATATCTTACCGCTTCCGTCCTTAGTATCACCTTCTGCCACATAGAACATGCCGTTCTCGTTATTATCCCTGAACTTGAACCAATAAAAGAGCAGACCCGGTTCATGAGGCAGCATGACGCTGACCTTATACCTCTTGGTGTCTGCTCTCTTCTCTGTCAGACACATAGGCTCTTCATGGTAAGAAAAACCATAAAGGCCATATGTGTAACATAATGTGACATTATAGGCATCAGAAGGCGTATCGAAATACAGGTCTACGCTGCTGTCTGTAGGACGGGCTCCGTAGGGCGTCCTGTATTCTTGTAACCTTGATGCGTGAAAGAACATGAATTACTTCTTTTCCTCCTCTGCCTTCTTCTCTGAAGGCTTTGCTTCTGCCTTAGCCTTTGCCTTGCTGATGACAGGCTTCTTTATAGCCGGCTTCTTAGATGTCTTCTTAGCTGCAGGCTTCTTGGCGGGAGCCTTCTTCTTAGGCTCGGGCTTCTGCTCGGGAGCAGGCTCATCGACATCGAGCTTTACGCTCTCGGGAGCCTTGACGCTGTCAGCCAAAGGAATACCAGTGATAAGAGAATAAAGACCTGCGTACTCTCCTGCACTCTTCTTCCAGGAATAGTCTCCGCTCATACCTGCCTTGATGATATTGTCCCATACGTCCTTATGGTTTCTGTAAAGATCACACGCGTACTTTGTCGTGAAGAGGAACTCGTGCGCATTTATATTTGCGAAAGAGAAACCATTTCCTTCGCCGGTGAACTCGTTATAAGGGATAACAGTGTCCTTAAGGCCGCCAGTCTCTCTTACTACAGGTACCGTACCGTAAGCCATGGAAACGAGTTGTGAGAGACCACAGGGCTCAAAGAGGGACGGCATAAGGAAGATATCTGCAGCTGCATAAAGAGTATGTGCTAAGCCGTTATCGAAGTCTATGCATGCACACATCTTGCCGGGATTCCTCGCGGCTGTATCGGCAAGTGCTCTCTCGTAGTAGTTATCACCGGTTCCGAGGACAACTATCTGCATTCCGTCAAAGAGCATTTCGTCAAGTACATAAAGGAGAAGGTCAAGTCCCTTCTGGTCTACGAGACGTGAGATCATTACGCAAAGAGGAGCTCCCTCGTTTACTTCAAGTCCCAGCTGCTCCTGAAGTGACTTCTTACATACTGCTTTACCCTTCTTATATGTCTTGATATCGTACTTCATAGGGATACGATCGTCACTTGAAGGATCGTACTCCAAGTCGTTGATACCGTTTAAGATACCGGAGACCTTGTAAGCATATCTCTGAAGAGTGTAGTTAAGGCCTTCACCGTAGTAATCCGTCATGATCTCGTATGCATATGTAGGAGATACGGTAGTAACGGAATTACTATATACGATACCTGCCTTCATGAAGTTGATGGCACGATCCTTGATACAAAAATCGTCTCTTAAGTACTCGTCGGGAAGGTCCAGCATCTCCCTTACGACATCGATGCTGTGTACACCCTGATATTTAAGGTTATGTATCGTAAATACAGTCTGTACGTCAGAATGGTAGCCGTGCTTCTTGAAGTGTGCATCAAGGAGCATGGGCATCATACCGGTCTGCCAATCGTTACAGTGGAGTACATTGGGCTCAAAGCTCATGAAGTCTCCCATGAAGTCGAGAACGGCTCTCTGGAAGAAGCAGTATCTCTCGATATCGAATACGTACTCTACATAAACCTGATCGAAATTAAAGTAGTATTCATTATCTACGAAATAGAATACGGTGCCGTTCTTCTCAAGCTTAAAAAGACCCGCATAAAGAGATCTCCATCCCATATGTACCATCTTCCAGCCGAGGAACTCAAGTTCCTGCTGATACTTGATCTTTATCTTCCTGTACAAAGGAAGGATGACCCTGGCGTCGATATTCTCCTTATTAAGTTCAACGGGAAGAGCTCCTACTACATCTGCAAGACCTCCGACCTTGACGAAGGGACTAACCTCCGAAGAAACAAATAAAACCTTGATGTCTTTCATATCAGATACCTGCACCCTTTCCTATTACTACCGGGTAATCGTGATGCCCGACAAGTCGTACTCCCGGCCTTACGAATGAATTCTTGTCAAGGATTACATTCTCCAGATGACAATTCTCTGAGATATGTACATCCTGCATTACGATACAATTCTTGATAGTGGTATTCTTGGATACCGTAACGCTCCTGAAGATTATCGAATCTTCAACATTACCGTAGATCCTGCAACCATCGGAGATAATGGAATTCTTAGCTTCAGCATTATCGAAATAGAGCGTGGGAGCTTCGTCCTTGACCTTCGTGTAAACGGGATCGCCGCTCCAGAAGAGATCATTTCTTATGCTCTCGTTAAGAAGAGTCATCGAGGAATTGAAGTATCCCTGTACGCTGTTGATGCGAAGGGCCGTTCCATTGTACTCATATGCGAACACCTTGAGCTCATCGAACATCTTTACCATGGAATGAACACCGAAGTGCGTCATGCCGTGTGACATCTGCTTGGAGATGATATCTACCAGCATATCCCTTCTAAGGCAGATGATACCGAGGGAAGACTTATTGGATGCAGCCTTCTGAGGATTAAAGAGCATATCCTTTACGAATCCGTCATTATCAGTATCGAGGATATAACAGGGACTGCCGTACTTAGTTCCGTCTCTGTTATACATGACTGTAAGATCCGCACCACTCTTCTCATGAGCAGAGATCATATCGTCAAATGTGGTATTAAGAACGATATTGCTGTTAGCAACGATAACGTATGTAGCTCTTGAAGTACGAAGGAAATCAAGGACACCTGCGAGTTCTTCGTCGCCGTTAATGTCGATAGCTTCCGAGTTGACGTACGGAGGAAGTATATGAAGACCGTCGTTCTTACGGTCAAGGCTCCAGGCAGCACCGGTACCCAGGTGATCCATGAGCGACTTATACTTATTGAGCGTAAGGACACCGACGTTCTTTATGCCGGAATTAACCATATTGGAAAGCATGAAGTCGATGATCCTGTATCTTCCAGCAAAAGGAATAGCCGACAGGGCTCTTGGCACTGTCAATTCCCCCAGTGAGATCTTCTTATTGTCTGCAAGTATCAGACCCATTGCGTTATTGAACATAATCTGTATCTCCTTTTCTTATACCCTGAACGTACTCTCTATGACATTCTCTTCATCGGACACCTTAACATCCGAATCGATCATGCTGTTGCCCGGGATCACTGCGCCGTCCTTGATCTTCAGGCCGCGCTCGAATACGCAGATACCTTCGGAGCAGATCTTACGGTTCGTATAAGGGCCTTCACCTTCGATCTTAGGTCCGGCCTTAACGTCCTTACCGATTATCGTACCGAAGTCAACGATACATCTCTCGAGATGCGCGCCTTCCTTGACGACTACACCGGGAAGGAGCACGCAATCCTTTACTGTAGCACCCTTCTCTATAACGACTGAATCAGAAAGTACTGAATGGATACAGTTACCATATACTCGGCATCCGTCCGTAAGCGCAGAATTCTTGACGCTTGCCTCCGAACCGATGAACTGTGAAGGCTTGACGGGGTTTCTGGAAAAGATCTTCCAGGAACGGTCAACGAGATTGATCTCTTCGGGCTTATCCAGGATATCCATATTGGTCTCCCAAAGAGACGAGATTGTTCCTACATCCTTCCAGTAACCTGAGAAGCGGTAAGCAAAGAGCTTCTTGCCTTCATTAAGGAGCATGGGGATGATATTCTTACCGAAGTCGTTATTGGACTTCTCGTCAGCCTCGTCCTTAATAAGAGCCTCACGAAGGACACTCCATGTAAATACGTAAACACCCATTGAAGCCAGGTTGCTCTTAGGCTCCTTGGGCTTCTCCTCGAACTCTACGATGGAATCGTCACCCTCCGTATTGAGAATACCGAATCTGGGAGCTTCCTCCCACGGTACTTCGTACACTGCGACGGTAGCATCAGCACCCTTCTCGATATGGCTCTTGAGCATCAGCGCGTAATCCATCTTATAGATATGGTCACCTGAAAGGATAACTACATACTTGGGATTACAGTCATCGAGGAAATCCTTATTCTGGTAGATTGCATTAGCAGTACCTTTATACCAGTCACTCTTACCGGATCTCTGGTAAGGAGGAAGGATATAAGCACCTGCGTTATTACGGTCAAGATCCCAGGGATGACCGTTACCAACATATGTGTTGAGAGCGAGGGGCTGGTACTGCGAGAGTACGCCTACCGTCTCTATACCTGAATTAACGCAATTAGACAAAGGGAAATCTATTATCCTGTAACGGCTTCCGAAAGGAACTGCGGGCTTTGCGATCTTCTTGGTAAGAACACCGAGCCTTGCGCCCTGTCCTCCTGCAAGGATCATTGCTACTACATCAGCCTTAGCCATAAAAATACCTCCATATATTCATTCTGTCTTATTTCTTAGTCTTCTTTGCCGTCTTGGCGGCTGTCTTCTTGACCGCCGTCTTCTTGGCTGCAGGCTTCTTAGCCTTCTTCTTGGGAGCAGGTTCCTTTACCTTCATGAAGTAGATACCTGCAAGAGGAGGAAGATTGAGCTTAATGTGATAAGGCTTGCCGTTATACTCTTCCTCAACGGCCTCAAATAGCGCCTCTCCCGTAACACCCAAGGGATAACCGCTTCCGCCGTATGCCATATCATCTGTATTCATTACGATCTTATAGGTACCGGGCTCATATACGGGGATCTTATAATCCTCAAGAGGCTGAGGCACCATATTGAGAGCGACATAGATGTCGTTCTCCTTGGGAAGCGGACTCTTTCTTGCATAGATAAATACGTTATTTACCGTATCGGATGCATCTATCCACTCAAATCCGGCCCAGGTCTTATCATCTCTCCAAAGCTGAGGATTATCGATATAGAACCTGTTGAGCTGTGAACAGAATTCCTGAAGGAGCCTGTGCGATTCGAAGTCCAGCATAAACCACTGAAGTTCCTCGTAGAATCTCCACTCGATAAACTGACCGAACTCGGCTCCCATGAAGTTGAGCTTTGCGCCCGGATGGCTCATCTGATAAAGGAAGAGAGTACGAAGCGATGCGAACTTACGCCATACGTCACCAGGCATCTTATCGATCATGGAATACTTGCCGTGAACGACTTCATCGTGCGACAGGCTCAGTACATAGTTCTCTGAGAATGCATACATCATGGAGAAGCAGAACTGATCATGGTGCCATCCCCTTGCATATGAATCCGTGGAGAAATAATCCAGCGTATCGTGCATCCATCCCATATTCCACTTATGGGTGAATCCGAGTCCTCCCTCTTCTACCGGATGCGATACCTTGGGCCAAGCAGTTGACTCTTCAGCGATCATCATCACATGAGGGAATCTTGCACGGATGATACCGTTCAGCTTCTTAAAGAACTCGATAGCTTCGAGATTCTCATTGCCGCCGTACTTATTGGGAATATAGGACTGTCTTCCGTAATCCCTGTAGAGCATGCTGCTCACGGCATCGACACGAAGACCATCAAGATGGAATTCATTGATCCAGAATACGGCATTTGATATAAGGAATGAGATGACCTCATTCTTGGAATAATCGAATACGTATGTACCCCATTCCCTGTGCTCTCCGATACGGGGATCGGAATACTCATAGCAAGGTGTTCCGTCGAATCTTACAAGACCTTCAAGGTTCTTAGGGAAATGCGCGGGTACCCAGTCAAGGATGACCGCGATGCCGTTCTGATGAAGTACATCAACAAAATACTTGAAGTCGGCAGGAGTACCGAACCTCGATGTGACTGCATAGTATCCGGTAACCTGATATCCCCAGGAAGCGTCGAGAGGATGCTCGAGGATAGGCATTAGTTCTATATGCGTATAATTCATCTTCTTACAGTAGTCTGCAAGATCGATTGCTGATTCCTTATATGTGAAGAAGTTGCCGTCCGGATGTCTTCTCCAGGAACCAAGATGAAGCTCATAGATATTGATAGGCTGGGGATCCTTGACCGCGTCGGGTCTGCTCTTCATGAACTTGGAATCTCCCCACTTATAATCATCCGGATCATAAAGGATAGATGCATTATTGGGTCTTGTCTCAAAGTGCCTTGCATAAGGATCTCCCTTGTCGTAGATCCTGTTGTCGGCACCGATCACCCTGTACTTATAGCGATCCCACTGACATGCACCTTCGACCTTCACTTCCCATATACCTGAGTTTCCCAAACGATACATCTTGGAAGCGTTGGGTTCCCAATCATTGAAATCTCCGATTACACTTACTCCGGAAGCTTTGGGAGCCCATACTCTGAATACGAATCCTGATGTGTCACCATCCGTAAAGGGATGTGCACCCAGGAAGTTATACACCATATAATCTTCGCCCTGATTAAACAGATATGCGTGATCCATCTTCTTCCTCCGATCCAAAAACAGGACATGATCTGTCCCGGATACTCAATTATTATATAGTATTCATGCCGTTTTACCAACTAAAAATACAAAAGAATCAAGATTTCGCAAGCTGTTTTTGTGCAAGTTTACAAACAAGAAACATTTGGTAATGAAAATAAAAATCAAAATAAAATTGTTATATGATAAAATAGATTTGAGATTAGGAGGGTTATATGAGGAACAGGTTGATCTGCATCTTGTCTATGCTGATGATATCGGCATGTTTCATTTGCGGATGCAGCATTTCACAGAGCATCTCATATACATATGCGACCGAGGTGAACATCACTCAGGTTTCCTCGGAGGCAGAAGTATCCCAAGATGAGACGACAGAAGATCTCATCGATGAAGACGGTGTATATACTTCATGTGAAGATGTTGCTCTCTATATACACACCTATGGTCACCTACCCTCTAATTTCATTACCAAGAGCGAAGCTCGCGAGCTCGGCTGGGAAGGCGGTTCACTTGAACCCTATGCTCCCGGGATGTGCATCGGAGGAGATTACTTCGGTAATTATGAGCAGCTCTTGCCTGAGGCAGAAGGCCGCGAATACAGGGAATGTGATGTCGACACTCTCGAAGCAGATTCAAGAGGCGCTCACCGCATAATCTATTCTAACGACGGCCTTATATACTGTACGGAAGATCACTACGAGAGCTTTACTCTCCTTTACGGAGACGAAAGCTGAAGTCGGAGGGGCATATGGACAAGAACACTGTAATGATCGATCTAAGCGAACTGGAGACAGTAGCAGATATACATGAACTGCTAAGATACAAATTGGGGCTTCCTGAATACTACGGAGGCAATCTGGATGCACTTCACGATGTTCTGACATCAATGCATCCTCTCCACCTTATCCTCTTCGGAACACATGATACATACAGAGGAATACAGGATTATCTTCCCAAGATGGAAGAGGTAATGTCAGACAGTTCTCACACCAATCCCGACTTTACATTCGAGATGAGATAAACAAGTCATAATACACGCTTCGTTGATAAATGATAAAACACCTTCAGTGTGATCTGATCCTGAAGGTGTTTTATTATCTGGTGGAGCATACGGGACTTGAACCCGTGACCCCCACACTGCCAGTGTGATGCGCTCCCAACTGCGCTAATGCCCCAAGCAGTGATATTTTAATATATGAAGACAAATTACGTCAATCAGCCTTCTGCTATCTTCCTTGCAACATACACACCGCTTGCCGATGCGTGAGACAGAGAATGAGTAACACCGCTGCCGTCGCCGATGATATAAAGCCCCTTATACTTTGTCTCTAAGTTATCGTCGATCGCTACTTCCATGTTGTAGAACTTAACCTCAACACCATAGAGCAAAGTATCGTCATTAGCGGTACCCGGAGCTATCTTATCTAATGCATATATCATCTCAATAATGCCGTCTAAGATCCTCTTGGGAAGCACCAGGCTCAGATCTCCCGGAGTAGCTTTAAGAGTAGGTCTTACGGAAGACTCCTCGATCCTTGTAGCGTTAGATCGTCTTCCTCTCATAAGATCGCCGAACCTCTGTACGATGACACCGCCGCCGAGCATATTAGAGAGCTTTGCTATGGACTCACCGTATCCGTTACTGTCCTTAAAGGGCTCAGAGAAATGCTTTGCTACAAGAAGAGCGAAGTTTGTATTATCCGACTGAAGATCTGGCGAATCGAAGCTGTGGCCGTTAACCGTTACGATACCGTTAGTATTCTCGTTAACGACATAACCGTTAGGGTTCATGCAGAATGTCCTGACGCGGTCCTCGAACTTCTCAGTCCTGTATACGATCTTGGATTCGTAAAGCTCCGAAGTAAGATGAGAGAATACTACCGCGGGAAGCTCTACACGAACACCGATATCCACACGGTTGGAATATGTCTCGAGTCCAAGTTCATTACAGATATCCTGCATCCACTTACTGCCACTTCGACCTACGGAGATTATGCATTTAGAGCAGGTGTATTCCTTCTCCCCAACTATAACTTTATACGTCTCACCTTCGACCTTAACGCTGTCTACTGACGTATCGAAGAAGAAATCGATCTTATCCTTAAGAAGAGCAAAGATCTGACCTAATACTTCGTAGTTCTTATCTGTTCCCAGATGTCTTACGGATGCATCCAGAAGATGGAGCTTATTCTCAAGACAGATCTTCTTGAACTTAGTCCCGGAAGTGGAATAGAGCTTAGTGCCCTCACCGCCGTGAGTGATATTGATGTCGTCAACATACTTCATGAGCTCCAATGCAGTCTCCTTACCGATATGCTCGTACAACGTACCGCCGAAGTCATTAGTGATATTGTACTTACCGTCCGAGAATGCTCCTGCTCCGCCAAAGCCTCGCATTATTGCGCAGGACTTACAGTGAATACATGAAGTCACCTTCTTACCGTCGATAGGACACTTACGGTCTTCAAGCCTCTTGCCTGCTTCAAATACCGCGACCTTCAGATCAGGCCTTAAAACAGATAATTCATACGCTGAGAATATACCACCGGGACCTGCCCCGATGATGATCACATCATAATCCAACATAAGCCTCTCCTTATAAAAAAGGTGGAACCGATAACGATTCCACCTCAGATTTTATCATAGATACTTGATATCTCAATCTTGAAGATTCTCTTTTGCCGTGGTCTTAACTTCCTTGTTATAGCTTGCAAAAGCATTCTCCACAAGCTTCTTATCGGGCTTGGGAGTAATAAGGCTTACAAGAGGTACGATAATGAATCCTGCAAGCATTGCAAAAGCACCGCAGTTGATGGGAGACTGCAATATCACAGGGAAAGAAGGCCTTGCGAGCATGTTAGCTACCATAAGTACGGAACCGAAGATAAAGCATGCCCAGCATGAAAGCTTGGTCGTTCCCTTCCAGTAGAGACTATAGAGGAAAGGCGCAAGGAAAGCACCTGCAAGAGCACCCCATGATACGCCCATGAGCTGAGCGATGAACGTAACTGAGCTCTTATACTGAACAACTGCAATAGAAGCAGAGATAAGGATAAATACAACGATAAATACTCTCATCGTAATTACCTTGCTGGACTCCTTCATCTTCTTAACGATAGTACCGCTTACAAAGTCCAGAGTAAGTGTGGAGCTTGAAGTAAGTACAAGAGATGAGAGAGTAGACATGGAAGCTGAGAGAACAAGGATAACAACTACTGCGATAAGGATATCGGGAAGGCTCTCGAGCATCGAAGGAACGATAGCATCAAAGCCTGCTGCAGTAACTTCATCCTGTGTAAGGAACAATCTTCCGAATCCGCCTAAGAAGTAACATCCGCCTGCAACGATGACAGCGAAGAATGTTGAGATGATCGTACCCTTACGGATAGCCTCTTCACTCTTTATAGCATAGAACTTACCTACCATCTGAGGGAGACCCCATGTACCAAGGGAAGTAAGTATTACTACTCCGAGAAGATCAAGAGGCAAAGGTCCGAAGAAGGAAGCATAAGCTCCGGGAAAATCCGGGAAATCTCCTTCTACCTTGGAAAGCTCTACCATAGAGCCCATAAGACCGCCGTTAGTATTAAGTACCGCGAGGATAACGGCAACGATACCGATAAGCATTACGATACCCTGAATAAAGTCATTAACTGCAGTAGCCATATATCCGCCAGCGATAACGTAGATACCGGTAAGGATCGCCATAACGAGGATACATACGATGTAATCGATGTGGAAAGCCATCTCGAAAAGTCTTGAAAGACCGTTATAAAGAGATGCCGTATAAGGAATAAGGAAAACGAATATGATTATCGAAGCACCGATACGAAGGCTCTTGGAATCGTACCTGGAAGCGAAGAACTCAGGCATCGTCTTACTGTCTAATCTGTGAGTCATAAGCCTTGTCCTGCGGCCTAATATTACCCATGCAAGAAGTGAACCGATGACCGCATTACCAAGTCCGATCCATGTGGAAGCTACACCGAACTTCCAGCCGAACTGTCCCGCATATCCTACGAAGATAACTGCGGAGAAATAACTTGTTCCATAAGCAAAAGCAGTAAGCCAGGGACCTACCGATCTTCCGCCCAATACAAAGCCGTTTACGTCAGTCGCACTTCTTCTGCACTTAATACCCACGCCGAGCATTATTCCGAAGAATACGACAAGCATCAAGATCTTGATAACCATATTCTCACCTGCGAACAATAAAATATCGAGGTCTCCCATAAAAGGAAAACCTCGATTACTTTATCATAGTAAAGAATTAATAACAATAACGTTGATACTGAAGGATATCATAACTTATATCGTTACCTTTGAAGGCTTGCCGAATACAAGAAGATATACTCCGAAGATGAGCTTTACTATGGCATCTGCGATAAGGAATACAAGTGTCTGATCAGCAAAGATATATCCGCATGCGGCAAGAAGCGTGCATATCATACCGAGCGCGATCATAGACTTGCCGTGAACAAAATAAAAACCCGAGAAGTGAAGTCCCGTCGCAAGGTTCACGCCGAGCCAGATCATTCTCCAGTTCATGGAAGGGATGTAGGGGCCGGCGATACAGAACATCATAAAGAACATGAATGCGATCGATACGAAGATCATCTTTATCTGGAACTTAGATGCTACCCCCTGTGAGAGCTTAGCCCTCACCTTCTTATTGATATTTGCGATGTAAAAGCTTATATAGTAGCCGGCAAGGAATACTATCGGGTTTATAAGGAATTTACCGCCGAAAGCAAGGCCCGCTAAGAGCACCAGACCTACAAGTGTCAGCCACAATCCGCATGACCTCTTGTTATTAAAGCAAAGCTCTGTTCTCTTCTTTTCTACTGATAATACTGACATTTCCATATCCTCCCGTTCGTTATGTCAGTATTATCCTTCAGATCATCTATCGGAAACAGTGAGGTGCATCACGATACGCACATGACATTTGTCATCAAATAAGCCACAGGGGAAGCATTACTTCCTCTGTGGCCGATGATTCATTTAATACCGGGTATTACTCTTTAGCAAGACCGCATATGATATCAACACATCTGTCAATACCGAGCTTGCCGCTGTTGAGTGTCAGATCGTAGTTGGGAGCAAACCCCCACTGAAGATCGGTAAAGTGCTTATGGTTAGCAGCTCTCTTCTTGTCCTTATCGTTAAGCCTCTTCTCAGGCTTATTCTCGGACTCTCCGTAGAGCCTCGTGATCCTGTCTATCCTGAAAGGCATATCCGCATGGATAAATACGTTAAGAACACCTTCCCTCTCCCTGAGGATATAATCGGCGGATCTTCCTACGATAACACAGGGCTTGCCCGAATCGGCTATATCGCAGATTATCTTACGCTGCGCGGTCCAGAGATAATCATGTGTAGTCATGCCGTTCATGATACCGGGTACTGCCTGACTCTCAAAGCCATACGAGAATACAGTCTTACCGGGAGCCTCCTCGCCCTTACTTGCTATAAATTCCTTGGAAAATCCTGTCTCAAGAGCTACATTCTCGATTATCTCCTTGTCGTAGTAATCGAATCCCAGCTTCTCTGCTACCTGCTTGGCGATAGTCCTTCCGCCACTGCCGAACTGTCTGCTTACGGTGATTATCTTGATAGCCATATGCTCACCCCCTGTGAAGAGATGTATTATTAAATACATTTTACTACTTGGAAACCGCTAATCATATGAAAAATGTGTAAATCAGATAATATTTTCTTATTTACCTTATAATGTCATTTAGTTATAATGCATAGCGAAATAGTAAGTTTACTATATATGGAGGTAAATACCATGGCAATACGTGTAGGTATCATAGGCTACGGCAACCTTGCTAGAGGTGTCGAGAGCGAACTCAGAAAGAATCCCGATATGGAACTTAAGGGCATCTTCACAAGAAGAGATCCTTCTTCCGTTAAGACACATACAGAGGCTGTTCCCGTTTATTCCGTAAACGACATCATCTCCAAGAAGGATGACTTCGACGTAATGTTCATCTGCGGCGGTTCCGCTACGGATCTTCCCGAGCAGACAAAGGAATATGCAAAGTACTTTAACGTTATCGATTCATTCGATACACATGCAAGGATCCCCGAGCATTTCGCGAATGTAGACGCATCCGCTAAGGCTGCTAACAAGGTTGCAGTCATCTCCGCAGGATGGGATCCCGGAATGTTCTCTCTTACAAGACTTTATTCCAACGCAGTCCTTCCTAACGGCAACGACTATACATTCTGGGGCAAGGGCGTATCTCAGGGTCACTCCGATGCAATAAGAAGAGTTCCCGGCGTTAAGAACGGCAAACAGTACACAGTACCCGTAGACGCAGCTCTCGATGCTGTAAGATCCGGTAAGAATCCTGAGCTTACAACACGCCAGAAGCACACTAGAGAGTGCTTCGTAGTAGCTGAGGAAGGCGCTGACAAGGCTCAGATCGAGAAGACGATCAAGGAGATGCCTAACTACTTCTCCGATTACGATACAACTGTAACATTCATCACAGAAGAAGAGTTCGAGAAGAATCACTCCGGCATGAATCACGGCGGCTTCGTATTCAGAAGCGGCAAGACAGGCTTCAATAATGAGAATGACCACGTTATCGAGTATTCTCTTAAGCTTGATTCCAACCCTGAGTTCACTGCTTCCGTACTTATCGCTTATGCAAGAGCAGCATACAGACTCGAGCAGAAGGGAGACTACGGTTGTAAGACTGTATTCGATATAGCTCCCGCACTTCTCTCTCCCCTCTCAGGCGAAGAGATCAGAGCTCACCTTCTCTGATATAAGATCAAACAACAAAGATCAAAAGGTCGTGTCTTATACGGACACGACCTTTTATTTGCTTTCTTACTTTGCAAGATAATCCTTAAGAGGACCGATCCTCTTCTTGGTATCATTGAACCCAAGCCAGTATAGCTCTCCGAGCTTCTCCATATCGCCTTCAAATCTTGTTACCGTCACTTCTTCGCTCGGTTCTATAACAAATACCTTCTTCTCTTTACTCTTCTTTGAAAGCTCTTCTACTCTCTTATTAAAGGTGTTACCCGTATCAGCGAAGCTCTTAAGGAATTCGGGATGATTCCTGTACATGATCTTTGCGGTCCTTGATACACCGGGTTCACGTCTGAAGTCATGTTCTCTTGTCTTTACGACCACTACTTTATCTTCTCCCGAGCGCTTTACCCAGCCCAGAGGTATATTTTCCGAACAACCTCCGTCAAGATAGTATCTGCCGTTTACTTCTACGGGAAGAGAGACATAAGGAACAGTAGCTGAAGCCTGAACTGCCTTAAAGAGGTCGCATTTACCCTTCTCGAAGTAAGTCGTATTTCCTGTATCGATATCGGTAGCGGATACGGCAAATCTTCTATTTGGATCCATAAGACGCTCCATATCAACGGGGTGCTTCTCAAGAAGCTCATTAAAGAGATATGAGAAACCTGTGATGCCGTGATCTCTCCTCATTGCTCCTACACCGCAGTAATTCGGATCATGTCTGTAAGTCAGATCTATGCGTGCTCCCCACCCTATCTGACCTGACAGATAGCCTATGGCACTTAAAGCACCTGCAGAGACACCTACTACCGAAGACAGATTGATATCGTTAAGCATAAGACAATCAAGGACTCCAACCGTATAAAGTCCTTTCCATCCGCCGCCTTCCAATACAAGACAACCTCTTGTTATCTTATCGGAAGCACGTCCCTTCGGGATCGAATCTATCTTACTGTACATCTTGTTTTTCATTACAGTTATCTCCGCCTAACTATTATATCCTTACGTTCTGTATTTTGTAAGACTAAAAACCGCTCCGAGTTACCTCGAAGCGGTCTTGTTAATTATCGATCAGATTCGATCAGCTGTTATTCCTCGTCATCAGACTTTGTAGCAACAGGAGCTGAAGCCTTAACTTCAAGCTTAGCCTGATCGCCTTCGTCACCTGCGGGCTTCATGCTGGCAAACTTTGTGCCTGCAAATCCGCCGAGGAGTGCACCGAAGTTGATTCCAAGGCTGTCACCGATACCGTCGATGGTCTGCTTGAAGGACTTTGTAACATCCTCTGTCATCTTAGCTGTGTTACCCTCACCATACATCGTGATAGAGTCGATGTTTGCAAGAGGCTTAGCGATAGCCTCGGCAACGAGAGGATACATCTTACAGAGCATCTCGATAACGGCAGCTTCACCGTACTTCTGCATAGCCTCAGCCTTCTTGTCGATACCGATAGCCTCAGCCTCAGCCTTAGCTCTGATTGCATCAGCCTCAGCTTCACCCTTTGCACGGATACCTTCAGCCTCTCTCTGCATCTCTACAAGGAGAGCGTCAGCCTGGATCTTCTTAGCTTCAGCCTGCTGTGCGAGTTCGTACTTAACAGCCTCAGCCTGGATCTTCTTAGCCTCAGCCTGCTGTGCAAGCTCGTACTTCTTAGCCTCAGCTTCCTTCTGTCTCTTATAGAGCTCAACTTCAGCCATCTGCTGCTGACGATACTTCTCAGCATCTGCAGCCTTCTTGATGTCTGCGTCGAGGGCCTGCTCACGAACCTGAGCTTCCTTCATCTTGAGTTCGATCTCTTTTTCCTGCTTAGCGATATCTGCCTCAGTGTTAGCAACTTCGATGGACTTACGCTGTGCCTGCTCCTGAATACGGTAAGCTGCATCAGCCTCAGCCTTCTTAGTATCCTGTACTACCTGAAGTTCAGACTTCTTGATAGCGAGGTCATTCTGCTTGATGGCGATCTCAGTCTCGGAAGCAACCTTTGCATCGTTAGCGTCCTTAGCTGCCTGAGCCTGTGCGATAGCAACGTCTCTCTCGGCATTAGCCTTAGCGATGGATGCTGTCTTCTGGATGGTAGCCATATTGTCCTGACCGAGAGCAGTAATGAGGTCATTCTTATCCTCAACGTGCTGGATGTTACAGGAGATGATCTGGATACCGAGGTTGTTCATGTCAACCTGAGCCTTCTCCTGAACCTGGTCACCGAAAGACTTTCTGTCGTTACAGAGTTCCTTCAATGTGATGGTACCGATGATCTCACGCATGTTACCCTGAAGGGAATCAACGAGCTGCGCATTGATCTGTGTACTGTTCATGTTGAGGAAGTTCTTCATAGCGAGCTTGATACCCTCTTCATCAGTACGGATCTGTACCTTTGCAACTGCGTCGATGTTAACACCGATGAAGTCAGATGTAGGAACATAGTCACCTGTCTTGATATCGATGGAGAGCTGCTCGATAAGGAGCTCATCCTTTCTCTCCAGGAAAGGAAGCTTCAGACCTGCTTTACCGATCAAGATCTTGGGCTTCTTCTTAAGACCTGTGATGATGTAAGCCTTGTTCGGCGGTGCCTTAACATAGCTTGTGCAAATGATAACTATAAGAAGTATAAGAGCCACTGCTGCAAGGCCGATAAGCACCAGCGAGATGCTGCCGTCTCCGACACCCATATTCAGCATGGCAATGTTCAATAACCTGTCCATAACACGGACCCCCTCATTCTTATTATGCTTCTTCGATTAAAAATATTTTATCTCTGAAACATTGGAAATATCTTAACATAACGGCGCCCCCGGTCAATACTTTTCGGAGGCGCCTGATACGAATTTACAATTGTAAGTTAAGAGGTGTATAACGCTTTGATACAAACGTTATTCGTAGTTCCCTGCACCCCCAGTATCGGGAGGGTTCCGGGGTCTGCCAGATCCAGCCACTCGTTGCCGTGTCGGACGAATGATTGTCCCTCGCTTATCGATGCATTATAGCCTGATCCTCCATGATGCCAGTCTGGTCCTTCTACGGGAGCTCCGCTGCCGGAATACGTTATGGCAATTGCAACACCTTCTACCATGAGAGGCTCATCCAAGGTGATCGTATGGTATCCGGGGAATTCGAATTCCGCGGAATAGGAATCCAGCACCTTATCCATATCCTTATCGTAGATAGTGATATTAAGACGCTGGTTCGCACAAGTGGTATATGTACCAACGGCCGCCAGTCTTCCGGTACGATCGAATACATTGGCGGCGGTAGTGCTGCGGCCTGTACTGAGGTTGGCCGAATAACCAGATTCATGATGCGCTACATAAGCATAGTTATTTGCCATTATCAGGGATCTGACATTCTCCAGAGGCGTATCGTACGACACCCAATAGAATCCTCCGTCGCCCCATGTTCTGGAGTAACTGTTCTGAACGTACCATGCACCGTTTTGGGTAGCGGTAGTCGCAAATGCGTCTGCGGGGAATGAATCATCCCATCCGACTATAGCTACTGAATGATCTACGACATCCTCAGGACTTCCGATCATGGTATAAGTACCGTTCCCCCAGGTGTAGTTCATCTGGTCATCGCTGATACCGGCAGTCACGCCTCCGAAAGCCATTATGGCTCTCTTGATATCTTCGTTCGAGGCATCGGTAAGGTCACATGAATCGACAAGGGTGTAGTCACCGAATCCGTTACTGGTAATATCTACCACCAGATCCGAATTACCACCTATATCGTAAGCGCCGGTCCTGTCATCAAGATAGTACCCTTCGGTAGTATGCGGATTATAGACCATGAACGCCAGGGATGTTGAATCCATCTGAGTGGTATGTCTCGTAGTTCTTGCATAGCCGTACTCCATTACGGTAGTAGCTGCGCTTGCCCAGCATGTTCCGCCCACCTGACTGTCAACACGCCTGGCGATACCTTCATCGAATATCGAATATTCCGAAGGCACTTCATCAGGTATCTCAAGATAGTTCTTGTACTTCTTGCGGCCGATGCCGCATGAAGTCATGAGGACTGCAGCGATAAGAAGGAGTGCGGTCAGCTTTAAGGACTTGCTCTTCATATCCGGATCTCCTTATACCCTGTAACTGTTGTCGAGGGCGTGCTTTGCGGCGATCATACCTGAGGTATAGCATCTTCCGAGTGACAATCCTGTCTGATGGAAAGGATAGTCTGCCCCGCCGTAGAATCTTCCCTCCAGGTTGCCTGCACAATAGAGTCCGTCTATAACGTGTCCTTCTCCGTCCAGTACCTGGCCATACTCGTTAGTGATAACTCCTGATACCTCTGCAGATACCCTTATGTGCTTCCTTGCTCCCCAGAAAGGAGCCTTTACGATCTTATTCATATAACGGGAAGGCTTGCCGTAGTCGACGTCCTCCCCCCTCTCACAGAGTTCGTTATACCTGTCTACGGATGCTTTCATATTCTCGTAAGGAATATCGAGCTCCTTGGCAAGTTCTTCTAAGGTATCACACCTGTGAAGGTCGATAAGGTTCTTGAAAACACCCTTAGGGTCTTCAACAGCACCCGGGATGAACTTCTCCATGACAAAGGGCGGAACGGGACCGTCAACGTATGCATCCTTAGGCAAAGACATATAATCATCGTCATAGATCATGCAATACCAACCCTTGGAACCGTTCGGATGATCAGGATCAGTCATGTTACCCTTATACGAAGGCTGATCCCTTAAGATATTGCCCATATAGACGAATCCGGTGTATTCGTTAGTGAAGCGCTCACCGTTCATATTCAGGTATAAGAAGGGCTCTTCGAACATCAGCGCGGAATCGAAGTCATGCATCATCTTGGTGTGACCTGTAGGCTCCATCTGACCTCCGACGGATATAGCCAGCAGATGACCGTCTCCCGTCTTATTCTTCTGCTTCTTATCAAACTCCGCGATATCGGGACAGTATCTCTCAACAAGCGCAGGATTGTTCGTATAGTCACCTGTGGCAAGGATAACTGCCTTACTTGCCTTAAAGAGGATATACTCACCTTCTGCGTTCTTACCTATTACTCCCGTAACCCTTCCGTTCTCCTTGATAAGCTGAACTGCGGGTGTGGAGAAATATGTATGAAGATCGGGATTCTTGTCCTGTACGTTCTTAAGTACCTTACGAAGAGCATGGCACGTATTAAAAGGCTTGGGACCTATCCAGGGAGCCCAGAAATAACAATGGTCTTCTCCATAGTCATATGTATCTGTCCTGTCCGTCCATACGCCCGTGAAGTCTGCGCTGGTACTCCTGAAGGCACTGAGCCTGTCACCGTCGTTAAGAAGCTCAGCGGATCTCTCATTATCGTCGACCTTACTTCCGTCGCCGTACTCTGTCTCCGCAGTAAAACCAGCCCTGTTGTAGAGCCAGATCATCGCTTCTTCCGAATGATATGCATAGGCACGAAGCTGCTTAGTATCGGCTCTCCAGTCACAAAGACCGTTGGTATGGTGTATCCACTTCTCGATGCCGGCCTTGGTAGAACGTGACACGATGATAGCCGAACCGCAATTACCCTGGGATACTACATTTGCTTCCTTCTGCAAAAGTGCTACCTTAGCGTGACCTTCAGCAGCAAAGCATGCCGCGGGAACACCTGCCGCTCCGGCACCTACTACTACGATGTCATAAAGAAGTTCCCTGTCCGGAATAATGTTTCCCGCCTCTACTGCGGAATACTTAAGCTCGTCTTCGGTGATGTTGCTCTTCATTTTCTTCTCCTTATGTAACTTTATTATTCCATCAACGCAACAATAAAAAAATTATTTATCGGGTCATATGTGCTCAGGCGTCTCAAGGCGACAGAATCGGTCACATCGATCCATTCGCCCTGATAAAGGACGAAAGACTGTCCTTCTTCGCTCGTAAATTGATATGTTCTGTCGCCGGCATCGCGGGTTCTGCCCTCACAGGGGATCTGATCTCCGTAATCAACAGCTACAACGAATCCGTTTACGGCAATAGGCTCATCCAGCGGGATGGTATAGTATCCCGGCAGATCACAGTGGATCTCGGCGGTAGTATATTCAGACTCAAAATCATCCGTGTAGACCGTAACGGATATATCCTGATCACCTTCGATGCTGTATACACCGACCGCTGATAATGTTCCGCTCTCTTCGTAGCGGTTGGCGACGATACAATCGTCAGGTCCCCATACGGAAGCACAGAATGCGCAGTGATTGAGCGCCTCGGAATAATCCGTAGACACTTTATACGTCTGCATCTGAGTAAACGGAGTATCGTATGAGATCCAGAAGAATCCGCCGTCACCCCATCTTTCCGAGTAGCTGTTCTGAGCGAGCCACGCACCGTCCTGTGAAGCTTCATAATGGAAAGCATCACGAGGAAAAGTATCATTCCAGCCGACTAAGACGATCTCATGGTCAGAACCCGAATACTTATCCGCGATAAAGGTAGTCGTGCCCCTTGTCTCCATAAAGTGAGTCTCATATGCACTGATATTGCCTGACACGGCGCCGTATTCCAGGATCGCATTTTTGATATCTATCATCTCGGCATCTTCATATTCGATACACTCGGTCAGATAGAAACCCTCATATCCGCTGCTTATGAAGTTCATGACAGTCGCTCCGTTACCGCCCGCATTCAGAGGTTCTATACCTTCATCCAGGATGATGCCCTCTTCATGATCAGGATCAAAGATCGCATTGGTAAGCGACACGGGATCTATACCCGTAGCCATACCCGTATCATACTGATAAGCATAATCAATGGCAGTGACAGCAGCATAAGCCCAGCATGTACCACCCTGCTGAGTAAGGATATTAGGCGTAATATCCTCATCTACGGAAGAATAATACAAAGGAAGTCCCGTCTCGGGATCCGTCTGACCGATAGGCTTTTCTATCGGTACTACCTGCTGCCTGAGTCCTGCGCACGACGACAACATCAGCGTAGCAGTCATAAAGACCGCTGTCGCAGTTCTTTTTACATCTTTCATAATTATCTCACCCCTTATTAACTCTCAAGATTATACAATAATTTATCTCATCTGAATACTTTCTTAAACTCTTTTTATCGTTGTATTAACCTTAGAAGGCTATCATCATAATTACAACACAGCCCCTCTGTGTGTGGGATAGATAATAGGGAATGCAAGAACAACCTGATAGAACTCAGGTTGTTTTTGTCCGTTAAGATAACTATAATAAGCTTTCCATGAAGATAAGAAGCGAAGACAAGAGATTTTATAAGATGCTGCTCACGATAGCCGTTCCCATGATGATCCAGAACGGTCTGTCTAACTTTGTCTCGCTGCTGGATAATCTCATGATCGGAAGCTGCGGTACCAATGCCATATCAGGTGTTGCCATATCCAACCAGCTGATATTCGTATTCTATCTTCTGATCTTCGGTGCCACTGCGGGAGCAGGCATCTTCACAGCACAATACCACGGTAAAGGTGATACTGACGGCGTCAGATACACATTCAGGTTCAAGATCGTCGTCAATACTATCCTTTCGATAATGAGCACGGTATTCTTTATATTCATGGCTCCGTTTCTTATATCCCAGTTCCTTAAGGGCGAGGGCGATCCCGCGGATGCTGCCCGGACGCTTATAATCGGCAAGGAATACATGAGTATAATGATCATAGGACTGATCCCCATAGGCATCACGAATGCATATGCCGGAACCCTCAAGGACATAGGCGCCACCAAGGTACCGATGATAGCTTCGATAACTGCTATCTTTGTCAACCTCATCGGCAACGCGCTCCTTATATACGGTCTGTGGATATTCCCTGAGATGGGAGCCGCCGGTGCAGCCGTTGCTACAGTCATCTCAAGATTCGTGGAACTCTTCTTCCTTGTTATCTATACAAGGATCAGAAGTTCGAAGTTTGCATTCATAAAGGGAGCCTTCAAGACCTTAAAGATCCCTTCTCATCTTGTAAAGCTCTTCTTCCCCAAGCTCATCCCGCTCATGTGCAACGAGACGTTATGGGCTCTTGGACAGACTTTCCTTAACCAGAGTTACTCCTACAGGAGCCTGGATGCGGTCGCCGCACTCAATATCGAATCGACTGTGTGGAATCTCCTGGGAGTTGCATTTCTGGCAATGGGAGAAGCCGTAGGCATCGTCATGGGGCATATACTCGGAGGGGGCGAAGAGAAGGATGTTCGCGGTAAAGCCGTTAAGATGCGTAACTTTACGATACTCTGCGGTCTTGTATGCGGAGTCCTGCTGGCTGTCATAAGTCCTTTCTTCCCCATGTTCTATAACACTTCTCCCGAGATAAGATCCATGGCTACGAAGTTCATACTTATCTTCGCCGTGCTGATGCCTTTCTACGCACATATGCATGCGTCATACTTTATAATCAGGTCCGGAGGAAATACGTTCATAACCTTCCTCTTTGACAGTTGCTTCGTCTGGGTATTACTTATCCCGACAGCATTTGTACTCAGCCGTTACACGCACATGTATATCGTATACATGGTAGCGCTGGTGCAGTCACTGGAAGTAATAAAGTGCGTGATAGCCCATTACCTTGTAAAGAGCGGGATCTGGGCTAAGAATATCGTCAAGTAAGGCCTTCTTTCCTGTATCTTACCTTCTCATATCTGTCCGTAAGATCCGATATGGAGTTGTCCCCGTGATCTGAAAGGATCCTTTCGATATCCCTGGGAGTGGAAGTACGTCCTAAGGGAAGTCCCTCCTTCATGCCTTTCTTGACCTTCTGGTAGAACTTCTTCCTGACCTCTTTCTCGTATCCTTTACCAAAGTCGAGTCTCCTGCGCTCTCCCTTACCTGACTTTCTGACATTCTCTATAAGGTCGACTACAGCACCGTCCGAGTCTGCTATACCCTTCTCGGAAGCAGTGCCGTATCTGGAAAGGAGCGCCTTGATGGCAGCAACTGCAGAGATAAAGAAAGATACGACAACAAATAAGAATATGAACAGAACGATTATCTTAAGATACATCGGAGGTTCAGTTGCCAGAAGGTCTTCATTCTCGTAAGGCAATATAAGTCTTCTCTGAGAGGCTTCAGGAGCATCGGGATCTTGTGGAAGGATACTGAACAGTAATCGCAGCAGAGCTTTGATCGCGGATAAGACCCCCTTGGTCACTTCATCAGCCGGAAAACCGTAGAGCATAAAGAGAGATACGCCTATGCCAAGTACTATTAGAAGTATGCTCATCCTGTTCTGCTTCTTGACCGAATTAACATTCTGAGTCTCAGACCGCAAGCTGTGGTAATAGGATACATCCAGCACGTTGCTCTGCCTGGCAATAAAGAAGAGCGTCACTACGAGCACGGTATTCATCAGGATTACACGAACAAATTCAGCTTTGTTGAAATAGGATATGACGCAAAATGCGATGATGTTCACGGTCATGCACAGATAGAGCACCTCACTCTTGACCACAAAATCCTTCGAATTATATCTCTGCTTCAATGAATAGATCATCTGTAAGATCGCAGATATGACAACGGTTAACTTCTCGGCACCGTTAGCATGAGCCACGATAGAGATGGCTGCCAGCGATGAGACAAGAAAGACAAGATGCGATACTATCATGAGCTTCTGTCCCATCCTGAACCTTCTGATGACAAGGAAGGACGCCGCATAGAATATCGGGATCACAAGGAACTTGAAGTCAATATCCAACGTCGAGATATAACCGTACATGGCGAACATGAGCGCGGACTGGACCGTCAGGAACACTATAAGGGACAGCATCAGGTCTGAGAACATGCCGTATGTTATAAGACGAGGCTTGCCTTTAGTCATGGCCTGACACCTCCCATCTCATAACTCCTCTTATGTCACCCGGGATCTCCTTATAGTCCCTGTAGCATGGTATGACCCAAGTAGAATTCTTTCTTAATGCCTGAAGATCCTGGATCATGACCTTGAATGCATCATCCCTTCTGGGAGATATCACCACGATAAAGTCATCCGTACCGGTCGAGGAAAGATATTCCTCTATAAGTGCCTCGAAAGGCAATACATCCTGATCAAGATCTATCCTGGCAAGTTCTATTCCTCTCCTGCCGATATCGTTATAGGACGTATCCATATCAAAGACTACAGGGTCTCCGGAAAGTCTGTCCCTGCCGTTCGTAAATACAGCTGAAGCTATTCCCTTGGATGAGAGTTCGCAGATATATGAATATGTGATACTGATGGCAGTCTCCAGAAGACTTCTGGAATGCTTGGGATTATAGTACTCGAGATTAAGGAATATCGTTACCTGCCTTGTGGCGGTAGATGCACACTGATTGACCATCAGCTCTCCTGTTCTTGCGGTTGCCGTCCAGTTGACGTTCTTCATGGGATCGAAAGGCTGATACTCCCTTATACCTGCGAAAGCAAAAGGATCCGTAAGCAGCGTCCTTCTCGTCATGACATCAGAGAAAGTGACCGACAATAAAGTAGTAAGGTCATCACACTCTATCTTCTCGGGAAGTATCGTTATACTGGCATCTGCCGGAAATTCACGTGTGAGCTTTTCTATGAGAAGCAGATCAGAAGTAGACACATTGACCCTGGAGAAAGAATAATAGCCCCTACGGGTACACTTAGCCTTGATCCTTCTGGTGTGTCTTGAGAAAGGCTTCATGGAGAGCATGTCCTCCCTGTACAGAAGATCCGACAGAGAGGTATTGGTCATATCCTGGAATTCTATTACGGGAGTAGTCTCGAACTTAAGGATTATAAAGGGCAGCGGAAGCCTCTTATTATTCTCTGCCACCTCGATAACTTCTATGATCTCGCCGTAGTTGGCGACATCCTTGGAAAAGCTCACATCAAGAGAGATCTTATCTACGGCATGTCGCCTGTACCAGATAAGCTCAAATGACGCCAACATGGCAAGGAATATGAGAAATACAATGATCTCCATCTGATCAGAACTTTTCTGTGGGACAGACTACCGATCCTACTACCTTAGTGATGACTGAAGCAGCACGATCCCTGACCGAAGCGTAACCGCCATCGTTATTGAAAGAACCTGAGGAATGGATACTCACCCTGTGAGCAAGTACAGGTACTGCAAGTTCCTTAAGGTCATCGGGAGTTACAAAGTCCCTTCCGCGGAGAAGCGCCAATGCCTTGGCTGCTGCTACATAAGAGAGCAATGCTCTGGGGCTGGCTCCAACCCTGATATCAGGACTCTTTCTGGTAGCTTCTACTATATCGCAGGCATATTCATATACCTTGTCATCGACACGGATCTTCCTTGCTTCTTCCTGCATCCTGAAGATATCTTCGGGAGATGCTACGGACGATAAGGTCTCCAGAGGATCAGACTCGGAGAATCTCTTTAAGATCTCTATGCTCTCTTCGTGAGTAGGATAATCCATCTTGAGCATCATAAGGAACCTGTCCAGCTGTGCTTCCGGAAGCGGGAATGTCCCCTGGGACTCTATGGGATTTTGCGTTGCTATTACGAGGAAAGGCGGCTCGAGCTTCATAGTCTTGCCGTCTACAGATACCTGCTTCTCTTCCATACACTCCAGAAGGCTGGACTGAGTCCTTGCGGTAGCTCTGTTTATCTCGTCTGCAAGAAGGATATTGGTGAATACGGGACCTTCACGGAATATGAATTCATCCGCTTTCCTGTCAAAGTAATGGATACCGGTAAGATCAGACGGCAGCAGGTCGATAGTGAACTGAACTCTCTTAAAGTCCAAAGACAAGGACTGAGCAAGAGCTCTGGCGGTCTTTGTCTTACCTGTACCGGGTACATCTTCCAAGAGCACATGCCCTCCGACTATCAATGCGGTCAGCAGATATTCTATCTGTCTGTCCTTACCTACGATCACCTTGGATACGTTTTCACTGATAGCCTGCGCAATGCTCTTATCCATAGTAATTACCTGTACCTTCTAGAACTCCTCGTTCTGTCGTTATTATTGTTCTTCTTAACGAATCTCAAGAGAAGGAACATAAGTGATACCAGCCATACGATAAGCATCAGGCATCCGATCGGAACAAGAGGAGCCCCCTCTGACCACTCCTGCACGCCGGTACCGCCTAATGTCGGTTCCCATAGCGGCAACATAAATCCTATCGCCATAAGATTCCACACGAGGCTCAAGGGTATATAGAGCACCACAAGAGCCGCGCTTATTATCTTCTTCAACATATAACACCCATTTCTTTAAAACGTTCTTCGTTCTTACGTTTATTCTT
The DNA here is from genome assembly GCA_900176545.1 of Oscillospiraceae bacterium. Classification (GTDB taxonomy): domain Bacteria; phylum Bacillota; class Clostridia; order Saccharofermentanales; family Saccharofermentanaceae; genus Saccharofermentans. The sequence continues at coordinate 102,153 of FWXP01000001.1, read as the reverse complement.
AGCTCGAAGTGATTATAACATTAACCCCAAAATATCAAACCATGACAGATTTCATAATAAATCCGTATACATCTCAGGTCTTCTATCTCTAAATACACCCCAGGAAAGACGATCTTCCCTATTGACATCGAAGTCATAATCTGCACATATGACACCCTCAGACTCCCTGTCAGCGGATGTTACGAGAGCACCCCACTGGTCCGTCATGAAGCTGCTTCCGTAGAAGACGAGCTCACTTTCCTGATTATTGTTCTCCTTACAGGGAGTGACCTTCTCGCTTCCCACCCTGTTAGCGGCAACAACGGGAATGATATTGGCTGCGGAATGGCCCTGCATGGTCCTTCTCCAATGCTCCATGCTGTCTACTTCCAGGATAGGCTCCTTACCGATAGCCGTAGGATACAGGATTATGTCAGCTCCCAGAAGAGCGAGGCTCCTTGCTGTCTCGGGGAACCACTGATCCCAGCATATACCGATACCGATCTTGCCGAAGTCAGTCTCAAAGACCTCAAAGCCCGTATCACCCGGGGTAAAGTAGAACTTCTCCTGATAGAAATGATCGTCAGGGATATGCGTCTTCCTGTAAAGTCCTATGATCTCGCCATAGTTATCTATCATGGCAACCGAGTTATAAAGGACATTTACGTCCCTCTCGTAAAAGCTTACGGGGATAACGATTCCCAGCTCTTCTGCTACGGCCTTAAAATGGTTTACCGCAGGGTTCTCCTCGAGGCTAGTGGCATACTCATAATAGTCATATCTTCGTTCCTGACAGAAGTACTGCCTTTCGAAGAGCTCCGGAAGAAGTATTATCTTCGCGCCTTCCTCAGCAGCTGCTCTTACCAGTGTATCTGCATTGGCTATGCTCTCTTCCACATTGGTCGAACAGCTCATCTGAACTGCCGCTACTCTTACTTTGCTCATGTTATCTCCTTAATCCTTTCGTGGTATCTGCTGTGTTATGCAGTGTATATTGCCGCCCCCTACAAGGATATCCCTTGCATATACGGGAACGACCTTCCTTGAACCTGCAAGAGATGTCATTATCTCTACCGCACGTCTGTCGCTGTCTTCATTCTCTCCGCCGAACTGAGGCAGGAGGATAGAATCGTTAGTGTAATAGTAGTTTACATAACTGGCTGCGAGCCTTTCTCCCAGTTCCCTGTTATCTTCTCCTTCTTCGAAGACGAGATTATCCATATCAGACGAAGTGATACATACGGGGTGGTCAGGGATCGGAAGCTTATGGATAACAAGAGGTCTTTCCTTGGAGTCAGTCTCGGAAGACAGATAGTCGTAGGAAGCCTTGGAAAGCGCATACTGAGGATCATCCTCATTATCAGTCCAGGCAAGTACTACTTCACCCGGAGCTACGAAAGCACATACGTTATCCACATGCTCGTTTGTCTCGTCGTTATATATCCCCCTTGGAAGCCACAGCACTTTCTTGGCGCCTAAGGACATCATGAGATAGTCCTCGATGTCCTCCTTGGTCATGGAAGGATTCCTGCCCTGACTTAATAGGCAGCTCTCAGTAACCATAAGAGTACCTTCTCCGTCACTGTGGACACTTCCGCCTTCAAGGATGAACCTTGTCCTGTCGATGCTCTCCACATCGATCTTCTCGCAGAACTTACGGGCTACATCTCTGTCATTCGCATAATCCGCATAAAGTCCGTCGAAGTCTCCGCCCCAGGCGTTGAATCCCCAGTCGATACCTACGAGCTCACTGTCGTCGTATACAAACGTAGGACCTGTATCTCTTGCCCAGGAATCATCGGAATCAACTATTAAAGGAACAAAATCGAACGTAGAATCTGAAAGCTCGGCCTTTACCGCGTCGATAACATCAGGATCCGTTCTTCGGTTGAATAGAACATACAGGTCTTCTGAACGAAGGATCTCCTTAAATATCGTAAGAAAAGCCTTCTGAGCACGTGAAGGATCCTTACCCCAGGAACCGGGGCGAACGGGCCAGATCATGAGCGTAGCATCGTGGCTCTCATATTCAGCGGGAAATCTTATCCTTCTCACGATAATCTCTCCTTAAAGTCCGTATAGCCGAAGCGCTTAACAAGTTCGTATTCACCGTCTTCCTTAAGAAGGACGATATCCGGCAAAGGCATACCGTTGAAGGTATTGTTCTTTACCATGGAATATATGGCCATATCACCGAATGTAAGAATATCTCCGATCGAAGGAACAGAAGGAAGCGTATATTCGCCTATGACATCACCTGCAAGGCATGTACGTGATGCAAGCCTTACCTTCACTCCGTCATCGGAAGCATCAAGCAGAGGCGGCGTATAGGGCATCTCAAGGACATCAGGCATATGGCATGCAGCAGATGCATCAAGGATCAGAGTCGGCATATCGGGCGTATCCACGATATCCATTACTTCTGTTATAAGGATACCCGCATCAAGTGCTATCGCCTCACCGGGCTCAAGATATACTTCCACTTCGTACTTTGAACGGATGTACTTTATTAGCTCGATGAGCCCTTCTCTGTCGTAGTCATCCTTCGTTATATGGTGACCGCCGCCTAAGTTGATCCACTTAAGCTCATACAGAAACTTACCAAACTTCTCTTCGAACACCTTGAAAGTATCTCTTAATGGCTCAAAGCCCTGCTCGCAGAGCGTATGCATGTGTAGGCCTTCGATCCCAGAAGGGAGCTTATCCCCGAGAGAAGAGGAACGTACACCCAGCCTTGACTTGGGAGAACAGGGATCGTAGATCTCATGTCCTTCCTGTGTGGAGTACTCGGGGTTAACGCGAAGTCCTACGCTGACATTACCTTCAACGGCATACTTCTCCCATACGCTTCTATGGTGCTCCAGCTGTGATAAGGAATTAAAGTATACGTGGTCGCAGATACCCAGTATCTCTTCCATCTCATCGTCCTTATACGCAGGTTCGAAGACATGGTTCTCAGATCCGCCCATCTCCTCATGGGCAAGACGAGCTTCGTATATACCCGAAGCCGTGGTACCCGTAAGATACTCAGCTATAAGCGGATATACCCTGAACATGGAAAATGCCTTCTGGGCAAGAAGGATCTTAGCACCCGATCTTCTCTGCACGTCATAAAGAAGCTCAAGATTCTCCTTAAGCTTCTTTTCTATGACGATATAAGACGGTGTCCTTAACTCTTCGTATCTCATGGAACGAGTACGGGGTTCTCATCTACTACCCAGGGAAGTCCGTACTTATTGAGCATATCCATATAAGGATCGGGATCGAACTCATCGGTAGTAAATACACCGGGCTTCTTCCAGATACCGTTTACGACAAGTGATGTACCGATCATGGCAGGAACGCCTGTTGTATAGCTTATAGCCTGGGAACCGAGCTCCTTATAGCACTCCTGATGGTCGCAGACATTGTAGATATAAAGTGTCTTATCCTTGCCGTCCTTCTTACCCGTGAAGATACAGCCGATATTGGTCTTACCTACTGTTCTGGGACCAAGGCTTGCTGGATCTGGAAGAAGTGTCTTTAAGAACTGGATAGGAACGATCATCTGACCCTCGTGCTCTACGGGAGTCGTAGAGAGCATACCAACGTTCTCCAGGCACTTCATGTGAGTAAGATAGCTCTGACCGAATGTCATGAAGAACCTGATCCTCTTGATCTCAGGGAAGTTCCTGCCGAGAGATTCGATCTCCTCATGGTGGAGAAGATACATATCCTTCATTCCTACCTTAGGGAAATCATATTCTCTCTTGATCTCCATGGGCTTGGTCTCTACCCACTTGCCGTTCTCCATATAAGATCCGTTGGCGGATACTTCACGGAGATTGATCTCGGGATTGAAGTTAGTAGCGAAAGGATAACCGTGATCGCCGCCATTACAGTCGAGGATATCTACTGTATCGATCTGATCGAAGTAGTGCTTCTTGGCATATGCTACGAATACGGATGTAACACCGGGATCAAATCCTGTTCCGAGGAGAGCCGTAAGACCTGCCTCCTTGAACTTTTCCTCATATGCCCACTGCCAGGAATAATCAAAGTAAGCCGTAAAGCCCTTCTCCTGACATCTCTTCTCATATACTTCACGCCAAGCGGGATCGTCAGTATCCTCAGGCTCGTAGTTAGCGGTATCTATATAGTCGACCTTACACTCAAGGCATGCATCCATTATCGTAAGGTCCTGATAAGGAAGAGCAACGTTAAGGACAGCATCGGGCTCGAACTTGGTAATGAGCTTTACCAGATCCTCCTTATCGTCAGCATTAACGCCTACTGTCGTTATCTTTACGGGACAATCCGTAGCTTCGATCCTTGCCTTTAAGTCATCGCACTTGGAAAGTGTCCTTGAAGCGATGATGATCTCCTCAAAGGTCTTGTAGTTCTGGCAGCACTTCTGGATAGCTACCTGTGCTACGCCGCCGCATCCGATCACTAATAATCTTGCCATCTTTTGATCCTCCTTATTCGTTAATTAGCATTCTCTTCTTCTTTGAGCATATCTTCTACATATTTAGGGAGCATAAATGCACCTGAATGAAGATGTGTCGTGTAATACCAGGTCTTGATGCCTCTCTCCTCCCACTTCTTGGGATCGAAGTCACGAAGCGGGTGATACTTCTTGGAAGCAAATCCGAAGAGCCAGTATCCTGAGGGACACGTAGGGATATGTGCCTGATATACCTTCATTACGGGGAAGGACTTTACTGCCTTCCTGTGCATTGCGCGGCAGTTCTCCTCATCTTCGTCGAAGAAGGGACTTCCGTGCTGATATACCATGATCCCGTCATCGTGGAGAGCCTTAAAGCAGTTACCGTAGAACTCCTTTGTGAAGAGTCCCGCCTCGTGACCCGTGGGATCTGTCGCATCGTTTATTATAAGATCGTACTTATCCTTACACTTTCTAAGGAATCTCAAGCCATCCTCGTAGTAGAGCCTTACTCTTACATCCTCAAGACCGATCGCATTATCGGGGAAATATTTACGGCAGACATCCACGAACATCTTATCGGGTTCTGCGATATCTATTACCTCGATCTCCTTGTAGTGAGACAGCTCTCTTGCAACACCGCCGTCGCCGCCGCCTATTACAAGTACACGCTTAACGTCAGGGTGAACTGCCATGGGAACATGAACGATCATCTCATCGTAAGTAAACTCCTCCTGTTCTGAGAAGATGACATTACCGTTAGAGGTCAGGAACTTACCGAACTCAGGGGATTCGAACACATCTATCCTCTGAAATTCGCTCGTATCGCTATATAGGTGCTTATTGACCCTTATAGCCATCTTAACGTTATTCGTATGCATCTCTTCAAACCAGAATTCCATCGGATTAGATGACATCTTATATTCCCCCTAATGTGTTTACTTAAGTACGAGAAGCTCCGTGATATCTTCACTTGCAGGTCCCTGCATGGAGCATCCCTTCTCCTTGGCGGTCTTTATATAGTCAAGGATATCGGATGTAATGATCTCTCCGGGAGCCAGTATCGGGATTCCCGGCGGATAGCACATTACCGACTCTCCGCATATACGTCCGATAGTCGACTCGATAGGGAGTTTCTCCTTCGGTGCATAGAATGCTTCCTGGGGAGTAGCCTTTACGATAGGCGTTACATACTCGGCGCAGAAGAAATCTCCCGTAGGCTTCGAGTACAGACGTGCTATATCGTTAAGAGCACCTGCGAGCCTCTCTATCTCCTGGATCCTGTCTCCGATCGAGACATAAGCCAGAACGTTCGACAGATCACCGAACTCCATCTGTATATCGTATTCTTCACGAAGAAGATCGTAGACCTCGATACCCGTAAGTCCGATACCGCGGGTATTGATGACCAGCTTCGTTATATCGAAGTCGTATACGCTCGAACCGTTTATAAGCTCAGAACCGAAAGCATAGAAGCCGTCGATCTCATTGATCTCCTCCCTGGCATATGCAGCCATATCGCAGACCTTGCCGAAGCTCTCCTTACCTTTGAGAGCCAGGTTTCTTCTGCTTATGTCAAGGCTTCCCAAGAGAAGATAGGATGCAGATGTTGTCTGCGTAAGGTTAACGATATTGCTTACATAACCTTCATCGATGCCTTCACCCACCAGAAGGATGGAACTCTGAGTAAGGGATCCGCCTGACTTATGCATCGAGATCGCAGCCATATCAGCGCCTGCGGTCATGGCATTCATGGGAAGGCCTTCACCGAAGTACAGATGCGTACCGTGAGCCTCGTCTACTAATGCAAGCATATTGTTCTGATGAGCAAGATCAACGATCGTCTTCAGATCGGAGCAGATACCGTAGTATGACGGATTATTGATCATTATAGCCTTTGCATCGGGATTCTCAGCTATAGCCTTCTTAACATCAGCTATCTCCATACCTAAGGGGATACCGAGCTTGGTATCTACCTTGGGATCGATATATACAGGGATCGCGCCGCAGAGGATAAGAGCATTGATCGCGCTCTTATGCACATTTCTGGGCATTATTATCTTCTCGCCCCTCTTACATGCCGTAAGGACCATGGACTGAACGGCACTTGTGGTACCGCCTACCATCATGAAGGCATGCTTAGCACCGAATGCATCGGCTGCAAGCTCTTCTGCTTCCTTGATAACAGATACCGGATGGCAGAGGTTATCCAACGCCTTCATGGAGTTAACGTCGATCTCTACGCACTTTATCCCGAGGAAATCAACAAGCTCCTTGTTGCCTCTTCCCCTCTTATGCCCCGGTACGTCAAAAGGAACGACCCTCTGACGTCTGAAGCTCTCTATGGCCTTATACAAAGGCGCTTGTTTCTGTCTTTCCAGATCCATCAAACTCTCCAATACTACAAAAAGCAGCTCATCTTCAATAGATGAACTGCCTTAGATTCGGTATAAGCATTGACCGGCTCTCCAAGAGGCAGCGCATCAGCATTGGTTATAAGTAACCATCTTACAAAATTGGGCTCCTAACCCAGTTTAATAATCGTGGTGCTCTTCCACCACGTGCGGCACCGACCTGCCCCGTCCGACGAGCGTTAAACAGAAGAAGTACTATCCCCTGTTCGGTCTATAATTAAATACTTTGAAATTATAGCATGTAGCGTAAGAATTTCAACCTCAAATCAAGATCTCTGCCTCGGAAAAGAATGTCACACTCGTTATAACAGCTGTTCCAGGATATAAGGATCCTTGATCTTCTTGTCCTCAGCGAACATGACGATCTTCGTTATGACCTCCGCTGTCTTGGGATCATCATCCACAAAAGGCAGGAATATCCTTCCTCTCTTCTGAGAATGAACAGGCAGAACATTCAGCATGACACCGCCCCGCTGATGGATGACTCCGCTTCCAAGATGAACGGAATATTCAGCTCGCGTTCCCTTAATGAGTGCGTGAGAATCCGTAAACGATACATTATCGAGCTTAAAGAGCTTACACGAGAATTCGGCGATGGCTCTTCTCATCTCCACCGTAGAATGAGACATCTCAGGATCCACTCCGCCTACGTGAGCAACGCTTACGGCCAGATCAACATCTCGCATGACCTCTGAGAAGATGATATCCGGCACCTCAGAAATCTTCATTGGCTTAAATGTCTTACGATCGATGAATGCCACATATTCCAGGGTGGGTGCTTCCACATCGGATGGCGAGAACCAGTCCGCCAGCGCAAAGATCGTAGCGATGATATTCTCCTTATAGTAGATCTTCTGAAGTCCTTCCTCTACATCAGCTACCCATCTTCTGTTCTTGAGAACACCCACCGTCCTCTGAGGCTGTATCTGATTACCTGCATATCTCATAGAATGCAGGGCGTTGGTCTCTTCAGCAGTCTTAACATAGAGCTCTCGGAATACCTGCTTAAAGGGCTGAACTATCTCACGATCAAAGATAAGAGCCTGCATATCCCTCCAGACACCAGCCTTGAACATGGAATATGAATGTGCCACATATACGTCAGAATCCTTCTTGCAGCTGAGGTCTTTCCACAGACCAAAACTGCCGTCACACTCAAACACCAGAGAATCTACCATATTAGTAAGAACGGGATTATTCCTCATTCCCTCTATCTCGGAAGGCGAGAATGAGATCTTGCTCTCCATAGCTTCTTCCAGCATTATCCTTGTTCTTCTGTACTGTTCGGTAAATGTCTTCTTGGCTTCCTGAAGGTCTGCTATCTGCTCATCTTTCTTGAGCTTGGCAGGAACAGACTTCAGTTCCTTACCGCCCTTTACTATCTTTATATCGACCTTGCCGGAATCCACTGTAAGGCAAGCCTCTACATCCCCGATCTTCTGTGGGGTCCAGAAGGCTGCAAGTTCAGAAGCGATAGCATTCTCCATCTTAAGGATAAATCTTGTCTCATCCTGATATCCCTGTGCGGTAGCCATATTCTTTATGGCAGTCTCACCTGCAAGTTTCTCGCTGGTACGTCTCTGGGCACCAAACTGCTTACTCTCCTTTATGAACTGCCTTATGTAACAATAACGTTCAAGGATCTGCTTATCGGTACCCTTCATTATCGCGTAAGCCATAAGAAGGTCCTTATTACGCTTTGCCTTGATCTCCTCCAGCGTCTTCTTAGGGTCCAGCTTACCTGTAGCAGCATCTGCATACTTTCTGGCACGAGTATGCTTAGAACCGTCTGAGATATACTTCGCGGCATCGTAGATAGCCTCGAACTTCTTACTTCCAAGCACCTCATATACTTCATCGAACCACAGCTTATCGAAAGCACCGTTATTAAACTCTTCCTGAGAGATCGGCGAATACTTTGCTATGGCAGCCTTGCGCTTATCATCGAAGCTCTCGTTCATATGAGCCATAAAGTAATAGCATCCGGACTTAAATCCGTCATATCCAAGATATTCGCCTATGATATCCAGCCATTCGGGAGCATAAAGAGCTGTCTCTATAAGGCGCTTATCATCTATAGAAGTCCCTCGGATCAACTCTTTGAGCTTCATTGCCTGGGTATGTGTATCGCCTTCTCTTACATCAGGAACACATACTCCCAGAAGATGCGACAGTATATCCTTCTTAGAATCATTATTGCTTGAATAGTAATACTTGGATCTGTTGAATGTATCCTTTCCAAAAGCTTTCAGGATACCTACGAGAAAATCAATTCCGTAGATCCTATTAACATGAAAGAGGGCTGCTGAGTATTTGGTAGGGGTATCACCTCTTTTAAGCTCCTTATCAACACAATAGGAGACCATAGTCTCATAACATTCTTCGGTCAGTGCGATGATCTTCCGGTCAACATCGTCAAACGAGGAACTCTCAACCTTAGAATCAACATCAAAACGGCCGAGCAATTCTGCCATCTGCCTGTTTACTGAAGCGCTGTACACATGATACCCTCTGGTACGCTTGGAGTCCCCTTCCTCACGGATGGATATGATCACAGAAGAAAGATGCTCAAGGGCCTTATCAACATCAGCGAACAGCATCTTATACATATAATCCCTGGAAATAATACCTCTTGCACATGCAGATATATAGTCCGAAGGAATGACGAGCTTGATCTTATTGTTCCCGTAGGAATATCCGGAGTTTTTCCAGATATCACCGTCGAACTTCCGGTCAAATGCAGCCCTATTCGGGAAAGAATCCCTGCCGGTCCTCATAGATGAGATAACAGAATGGAGGGCGAAATTCAGGAACGGTGTTCGTTCAAAGATCTCGAAGTCGGAAATATCAGATCTGGGGTTTTTCATATCCTTTTTGCTGTATCTGAACATCATGGGATCATCCGACCTCACGATATAATAAGACATAGCGCAGGCTATATCGGCTGACAGCTCACGAACATCATGCTTACGGTAGTAATAACCGATTATCGCCGGTAAGAGCCCGAAATACTTAAACTTAGCTGTATCAAGGCTCTTATACTCCGGACCAAGTAAGAGTTCCACATACCTGTCACAGAATTCCTTATATCCGTTCACATAAGTTCCGTGACTGCCCCCATGCGAACTGATGATCCCCGGAAGCAGATAAAGCCTTAAGATCTGTTCTTTGCTATTGATATGCTCATTATAAAATTCATCCCAAAGATCAGTAAAAGGGATCTCAGAGTATAAGCTCTGACGACCCAATCCGTTACCAAGAAGTCTCTTCGAGCCGAAGTATTCATACTCCAGATCCTTGTTCTTCTCTATAAGGTCATCAAGAGCCTTCAGGATCTTAAGATCATCTACTTTAGTCTTACGACTTAATAGCTTCTTGCCGAGTTTCTTATTCGGAAACACCTTATTCCAAAGGTCGGTACACATATCGATATGAGTCTTATCAAATACAGGTTCATAATCAGCCTCAGGATCAAATATGGAAGAAAGATCAACTTCAGCACTGCTATCTGAAGTCGTGCTGATCTGATCCAGAAGTATCTTCTCCTTATCAGTCGGCGTCGAGATCAGGGATACGAGCCCTGCAGCCTTGCCATATACCGGAGAAGAAGATTTTTCCAGTTCGATGATCATATCAAGACCTGCAGTACGTTTCTCCTCAGTCTTGTCTTTAAGAAGTCTCTCGATCACTTCGGGCTTATCCTTATCGTCCAATGTCTGCAGCAAAGAAAGTGCATTCTGGCGTATATCAGACTTCTTGGACTTAAGAAGATCTTCAAGGATCATATAACAAAGAGCGGGAAGCTTTCCTGCCGGAGCCTGTATCTCAGGATCATCAAGACTTGATGTATCCCTGTTGATCTCATGAGACATCAGCTTAAAAGCACGGCTTCTGGTATCGCTCTCACCGTCACCGACAGCTGCCGTAAGGATCTCATATTCTTCTCTGTTTACAGGTTCACTTAGCAGAAGCTCAAGAGCATCGGCCCTTTGCCATTTTTCTACAGAAGGCAATTCTCTTGCTGCGGCAAGCGTAAGCTCCGCTTCACCCGAAACAGATGCGCAGTATGCCATACGCGTAGCATAATCCACCTTAGTAAGAGTTACCTTATGCCACGGGAAGACTATTCCGGAATAATCGATCTTAGTCTTTTTAAGATGAACTCGTATCCTGTCCAGGAGCCTGTATGCCCCGGCAGCTTCTTTTCTGTCCTTGAATATCCATTTGGGATCCGCATATACCCTTTTATAGTCGCCTCTTTTATATCCGTCTGCCTGCCTGAATGCATCACTCATATATAACCTTGTCATATTGAGATTAAGGAAGCCGCCGAATATGATCGCATGAGCTTCGAGATCTTCTTCGAAATGCTCGAGCACATCAAGGAACTTACCGGTTTCAGTGCAGGTTGAAGAAAGGAAATAAAGTGCCGCCGGTCTTGATTCCCTGTTGCCGCCTAACGCGACTTCCATAGCTTGGTTGCAGGCATCCTCTACATCTGTATTACCGACAGCCCACAAAGCAAGATAGACTTCCATATGGTCGTTGCTGTAAAGTGCTTCTTCGCGAGCCTTATCATCTGTCAGATACTTGTAGATAAGCGGAGCCTGCTTCTTGGTAATTCTGTCTCCGCCCTTCTGCTCATCTTCAACAAGTCCTGTAAATACCTCTATTGCACGCTGTACGGAAGAAAAACGCATTAGATCGTTATCCAGGATAACTTTATACATATAAAGAAAAGCTTCGATGGTTCCGCAGTCTATACGCTCACAGACAGCCTGCCTGAGACCTTCCTGAAGACGTGCCGCTAATAAAAGTCTTTCCATAAGCTTGAACATCTCTTCATTCCTGCTCATGAAGATACCGCTGATGATCTCACTATTCACATCACCGTTACCGTTCAACACTATATCGGTGAGCGTTTCTTCGAGTCTCTTATCACCGATACCCAGTCGCGCCGCTATTATGTATTCGACAAACGAACGATAAGAATAATGCATCCTATATGCCTTAAGATCATCGCTTAAGTTACCGGTAAGGAAATCGCAGAGATCTACATCCATAAGATCAAATACGATAAACTCCGTAATGATACGTTCGATCATATGAATGTATTTACATCGATCACTGCTTCTGTAACTTCTCCTGAATGAAGACCAGTCATATTGATAGTTAGTGACTTCGTCGATCACATAATAAAACGCCTTAAGATTATCAGCGCCGATAAGCCTTGCTATATCCTTCTCATATTCCGAGAAAATAAGAGAAGGTTTCTTATCCTTAAGATCTTCCAGATATCTGTCCCAGATCATCGTTGCAGGCTTTAGATGATTACGTGCCACCGCCTCAGTCCAGAAAGCCTTGAATCCTGCGGAAGCAGCATTGAGTCTTTCTCTTTTCTTAGCCTGAAGTTCTTCTTCATATCTGCGGCTGATCTTCAATATTTCGGCATTCATTATTCAATTGTCACCACATTCTTCCTGCGAGCATGGTAAGTCGCACAAAGGTTATGGTATCTCCTTCGTTAAGTTCTATTACGGTGTTCCTGAGTTCATCTTCAGTCGGTGTATCTATATCAGATATCGCTTCTACAGGCTCATCATTTATAAAGATACGGACAAGGCCGTCGCGATAGGCCATAACAGCCACTTCGACAGCCTTGTTAACATCAGGTTTTTTATCGTTATATATGATCCCGAATGACACCTTACCGATCTGAGCAAGATCATTTATCTGCTGCTCACTCAAAGGAGAAGCTTTACGCTTCATACCGTCAGTAAAGCAGTCGACCATTATCTTCACTGTCTCTTCTAGGAGCTCATAGATATTCCCGGGAACTTTCTTATACTCCAGGGGGATCGTCCTTATACCTTTATTCTTACCGATACTCTTCTGATTAACATTGACCAGCATGGACACATCTCCCCGTCTCTAAAGTACAAGAAGATTATAACAGAATAAGGGAATCAAACGGTATTTGTTCTCTCAGACAACATCCAAGATCTGCGCAGGAGTATCTACGATATATGTAGATCCTGCCGTCTCCAGTTCTTCCCTGGAACCGTATCCGTAAAGGACACCCACGGAATCTATTCCTGCTCCGTTAGCACCTTCTATGTCGAACTTGCGATCTCCTACCATGACTGCATCCTTACCGTCAGAGCCTGCGAGCTTAAGTGCTTTATTGATTAGGTCTGTCTTGCTGGGAGAGAGCATTTCGCGGCCGGGGCCAACGACAGCATCGAAGAACTCTGCTACACCTACGTTCTCTACTACCCTGTCTGCCATCTCCTGAGGCTTGGATGTAACTACCATGAGCCTCTTGCCCTTAGCCTTTAATGCTTTTAGGGTATCCTTGATGCCGTCGTATACGGGTGCTTCCTTATAGCCGTCCTTCTCGTAGACTTCACGGTAATACTTGACTGCGAGTTCGCCGTCGTCACCTGTAAGTCCGTAGAACTCGGAGAAAGATACATACAGAGGCGGTCCGATGAATCTTCTTAAGTTCTTGGGATCAGTCTCATGAATACCAAACTTCTCCAGAGCATACTGAACGGAACTGAAGATACCGAACTCAGACTGAGTGAGCGTACCGTCAAGATCGAATAATACAAGATCGTACATGTTATCTTTCTCCTCTTATCTTTTTAGTAAAAGAGTATACACATAATGTATCCCTCAAACAATATAAAAAAGGGGGACCGAAGTCCCCCTTGGATCATCAGACATAGTCGCTGAAGTCGAACTCATGCATCTGACATCCTCCTTCACAAGTCGAATAGTAGATTATGTTATTCTCATGATCCAGGTCCTCGAATGTTGTACATACAAATTCAGGCACGGAATCGTCATCACAGACGTAAGGGCTTACATAGTTGTCGTCCATCTCATAAGGATAGTGATTTACCCTTGTCATCTGGTCTGCGGTATAGCCGCCCTGCGCATATCGATCCTCATCTGACATCAAGAAAAGATCGAGAGTATTCTGACCGAGCGCAAAAGTCGCATCGATATTGTAGTAGTGGTCACCGATATGAACGATCGTCCACTCGTGAGGAACTGTAGAGTACACGCTCCATCCGCCACATCCTGCGGCATCTACTCCAACCTGCATAAGAAGATATGCATAACCGATACCGATCTCCTGACAGATACCCTGACCTCCTGTAAACAATCTGTATGCGGACAGTTCATCAACCTGAGCATTATCAGCGGCATAGTAGTCATATACGTAGTTATCAGAGATATAAAGATAGATGAGAAGTGCCTTTTCCAGGTCGCTGTCATCCTCCTGAATGCCGCATCCGTTGATGATATCGGTAACAAGCTCCTCCCATTCCTGAAGCTTTACTCTGAACTCATCTTCAGGAATAGTGTAAGAGAAGTGACCTACACCGTCTGCATAGTAATCACTCTTAACATATTCAGCTACACAGGGATTGCAGTTATATGCATACTGTCCCATCATCCAGCCGAATGTATCCTCATCAGCACACTCAAACTCAGTCTCGCCGTTCTCGATGGCTGTAATGAAGTTCCTGTATGCTACATACATGTCTTCACCCATTGTATCCCTGAACATATCGGATACAACGAACTGCTTATACTCAAATCTGTATGAACCGTCTGAAGGTTCTTCCTCTGCCTTCTCGGCAGTCGTGAGCCTTGTAGCTTCAGTCGTCTCAGACTGACCTGTAGTCCTTTCCGTATAATTCTTCTCATCGACGACTTTACAGCCTGTCATAAGAAGGATGAGCGACATCGCTGCCGCAGCAAGTTTTTGTTTCTTCATTTCTTTTTTCCGTCCTTTCGGGGTTATATTCCATGGACGACAAGAAACTTACGCCTGTTGCGACAGTTTTCTTTGTTTTTGCTCTTATTTTCTTTAGGTTTCTATCAACAATTTTCTTGATATCTATCGGAATATACCGTTTACCAGAACGTTTGTTTGTATTATTATCTTACCAGAGGTATTACCAATAACGGTAGGCGGTTGTCCTCTTAGTACTACACCTTCTGGATCTCAATATGATTTCTCTGAGGGAGTTTGTACAAAGGAGGTGAGTCTTATGGTTACGTATAACGAATTGTTCCAGTTCGGGATGCTGATCGTAGCGCTTATCACACTTGTTGTGACAGTGATGAAAGACAAGAAAAAATGATCGCCCCAATCCAAAGTAACGATCATTTTTGATTGCTAACTGAGGACACCGTCTATCGGTAATGCCTCTTTTATATCTTGATTATATCGCTGTAGGAGATGGCAGTCAACGAGCTCAGAGGATACTCTCCACCTCCCTTAAGGTGTCAAAGATGAAGCTTGCCTTCGTCTTCATCTCATCGTCCGGAGGGAGCATATCGGGTACCATGACCGGGATGAATCCGCCGGCGTGTGCTGCTCTTATGCCGTTGAAGGAATCCTCTATAACGTATGTCTCTTCAGGTATAGCGTCCAGCCTCTCTGCAGCTTCCAGGAAGATATCAGGATGAGGCTTGCTCCTTGTTACCATATCGCCTCCGACTATTACATCGAAGTATTCTATAAGGCCTGCGTTCTCGATCTGTCTCTTAACGAGCTCAGCTCTCGTGGAAGATGCTATCGCTATCTTATAGCCTCTGTTCTTTATATACTCCAACACTCGCTCTATATCAGGCTTTAAGGGGAGCCTGCCGTCATCGTATCTGCTGTGATACATCTGCGATTCTTCCCTCAGGTATTCGTCAAATGGGAAATCAGGTCCGTAGTGATCGAAGAAGATCTTACGTGTAGAGTCGCTGTTCACGCCTACCGTTCTCTTATAGACTTCATCTATGTCAGGGAAACCATACTTCTCTGCTAACTCTTTCCATAGTCCGAACACGGCTTTCTCGGAGTCGAATATGACTCCGTCCATATCGAATATTATGCTGTTCACGTATCGCTGTTCTCCTTAAGGTGCTCGTAAAAGCATGTAAAGCCGCACTGGTACTTGGGAACATAGTAGAATAAGCCCAGACCGCATGTAACTATACAGATGAGGATCTCCTTCAGATAAAGAAGGATGAAGTTCCAGAGGTCCTTCTTATGTCCGTTCATAAGGTTAATGCTATTAGTGCAGGCATCGACGGGAGAGATATCGTGATCCTCGGCGACTAAGTACTCTACGAAGCAGAGCATGAATACCTGGATAAAGGCTATTGCAAACG
The DNA here is from genome assembly GCA_900176545.1 of Oscillospiraceae bacterium. Taxonomy (GTDB): domain Bacteria; phylum Bacillota; class Clostridia; order Saccharofermentanales; family Saccharofermentanaceae; genus Saccharofermentans. The sequence goes on along the minus strand of FWXP01000001.1, from coordinate 86,148 downwards.
ACATAAAGATAACAGGTACATAAAATAACTTTATCGGCAGTATCTCGTCAATAAAGTTCAGTACCGACATGACAACTCCGATCAGGGTATAAAGGACCAGCCCGCGTACTATCTTCATGTATCTCGTACTGTCAAAGGCATAAAAGAGGCATCCCGTGATATCCTCACTCTCCTTAAGGTTCAGCATCCCTTTCTTCATCCCCACGGTCAGAGGTCCGATAAGGAACATGGAGATCAGGCACTGGAATGTGATCCTGAAGATCCCGTTAACAACAGGAGGCATATGTATAAGGATCCTTCCCATACCGGTAAACACCCCGAAAGGCACCATCGACAGTATGAGCAGGACGGCATAGCAGCCGACAAGAGTAAGTCCCGCCTTTGCAAAACGAAGCTCACCTTCTCCCTTTATCTGTGCGAGTTTTCCTGCATCCATAACATAACCCTCCGAACTTTTATCCGGAGGGGATTATATCAAAGTAAGCACCTTAAATGCGAGGGATTTTGAGGCAATATCCTACCTGAAGTTCTCGTTCATGTAGAGTGTCCTTGCAAGCTGATCGGCAAAGTACTCACCGCTGTTGGCGATCTCATCGCTGTATTCACATACAAGGAAGCCGTATATCGACTCTTTGTAGAATATGGGGAAAGGCACGTATTCGGAGCATTTCGAAGGAAGTTCTACTCTCCTGAACATATCTCCCGTAGGTCCTCCCTGCCTCTCCTTGGGGATAACATAGAGTTCACCTGCTTTCATGACGCACTTAAGATCGATAGACGGCGGGAACAGTTCCTCTTTGTCCTCTTCGAAGGTCACGGAATGTTCAAAGAGGTACAGAGCGGAGTTCATAAGGCCCAGCTTATCGAAGTTCCTTACGATCCTGTTAACGGCAGACTCAGTGTCCTGACTGTAGGATACGGTCTCGACCATCATGTTCTGTATCTTCTGCCTGCCCGTTATGAGCTTATCGTTAGATCGAAGCTTGTTCTCTGCCAGTGCGATGATCGCTCTGTCCTTCATCCTGGCAAAGAGCCTGTTGACGTTCCTGTTATTACCCGCTAAGTAATTAACGCTGTTCTGCAGGAGCTCCACGCTCTTGGTGAACTTCCCCGCATCCGTATAATCCATCGCGCCGTTATCGAAGAAGATATCTATGAGCTTACATATCTCGTCATAATCCTCGACACTTAAGTACTTGGACCTTATGGTCTTCAAGATCTTAGACATGAAGGCATAAAAGAGCCTGGGAAGATTAACTGACTCCCTGTCCCTGAACTCATATCTGTAGCGATAGAAGCAGTCGTCGAACATCTTATAGATAAACTGGGAATCGGCACTGACCAGCTCCATCGTTGTATATTCGTACATCTCGTATTCAAAGGACTCCCTGCCGTAGATCCTCGTAGGGATGAGAACGCTCTTGGGCGGGTTGCCGTTCATCTGGGAGAGGACTTCCTCCATGGCCTTCTGCCCCAGCGTCACTTCGGAAGCTCCGATAGAAGCCAATGTCGGCGACATCCTTCCCGCAGCGGTAGTATTATCGAATCCGAATACCATTATGTCCTTACCGGGTTCCAGCCCTCTCTGCGCCATTATGTCGAAGAGTCCTACGGCGGAAGCATCGTTGACACAGAATATCGCCTGCACATCCGGGTTATTATCGAGGAGTTCTCTGGCAGGCTCCTGGGTGTCGGCAGACATATCTCCCGACACATAGTTCCTGTCGGTAAATTCTATCTTATTGCGTGCGAGGGCATCCGCATACAGAGTCTTACGGGCCCTGGCATCTACATTATCCTCACGACCGCCCAGCATGCAGAACCTGGACAGTCCGTAAGCGTTGACAAGACAGTCAACGGCTTCATCTATTCCCGTAGAGTTATCGTAGTTGACGGAAGGCTGTCCTTCAAGGTCAGATACGACGAATACCTTGGGGGTATCCTTGAGACTCTCGAAGTATCTCTTCTCTATGACTTCACGCTTTATCTTCTCCATGCTTCCCAGGGAGATTATAAGTCCGTCGAAGTTACAGAGCTCCTCCAGCCTGTATACGGAGTTATAGACTCTCTTATACCTGTGCTGGTGATCTTCCGGATCATCTGAAGGATCGTATTTTCCCGCGACTATTACGACATCGATGTCGCTGTTGAGCCTGCTGGAACTTATAACGTTCTGGATGACCTCCTGAGCGAACTCGGTGAAGAGATTCTCGATTATGAGACCTACGGTCCTTTTCTTATTCGTACCGCGCATATCAGGTCACTCCATGAGCTCAGGAGAAGGCTTCGAGAACAGATAGCCCTGTGAGAAGTCGATATTATAATTGAGGAGTACGTCCTGTATCTCCTGATTCTCAACGAATTCTGCTACGATCTTCACCCTGTCGTCTCCGAGCTTCTTCCAGTAAGTGATAAGAGCTACGAGATGCTCGGACTCCACATTCTCGTGACACCTCTTGACTATAGAACCGTCGATCTTTATAAAGTCGGAATGTATCTCCGCTATATGCTGAAGATTGGAGAATCCGCTTCCGAAGTCATCTATGGAGATCTTGCCTCCGAGATCGTGTATACGGTCTACGAATGCCATCATGAGGTTGTAGTCATCTATATCTTCGTTCTCCAGGATCTCGAATACGAAGTTCTCCGGGTGAGCCACTGATGCCAGTGAGTCGAATATAAACTCGCTCATCTCCTTATCCTTGATATCACGGATACTTACGTTCATGCTGACGCTCTTATCCTCGATATCCCTGAACTTATCGAAGACCTTCTCGATCATCTTGCGCGATAATGCGTCGTATAAGAGTCCGTAGGATCTTGCTACATCAAGGAAGCTGCCGGGATAGTAGATCTTACCTGTCTCATCCTGTAGCCTCATAAGAGACTCATTGTGATGGATACTGTTGGTCCTGTTATCGTAGATGCCCTGGAAATAAGGGATGACCTTATCGTTATCGATGGCATATTTGATGACGTTTACTATATGGTATCTCTCCAGGATACTGTCGACATCGAGCTTGGTATCGAGGGCATTTACCACGATGAACTGTACGTTCTTATTGGCCATATCTATCCTTGCCTTGTAGTACAGGGAATCCAGGTTCTCTTCCGTACATCCGTCTATAAGGCAGAACATGGGGACTATGGCGATGTGATCCTCCGAGTATTCAAACAGATCTCTCTGGAGCTTCTCCATATCGGCGGTAAACCCGGACAGCGTGACCTTATATGATGTCTCTGCGATCGCAAGCTGCCACTCATCTATCATATATACCCTGTAGCCTTTGGACTTCGCATAGCCGGAACACTTCGATATGAGATCCCTTCTGGTAAGATTGACGAGTTCTTCCGAGAATACTGCCTTCATGCCGGCGACTCCGGATACGCTTATCATGCACACGCGGTCGTAGCCGCCCAGCTTGATATCCATAGAGAGTGCAGCGGCATTGGGGATCTCATCTTCCTCCGAGAATAAGAGCTTGGATTCACAATCCTTGACGAACTCACGAAGATTGGAAGCAGCTTCGTCCTTATTGTTCTTCTCAAGGTAGCTCTCCACATCAAGAAGATAGTTAAGGAGGATCTTATTATCCTGCGACAGAGACTCCGTATGGGAGAATACGTAGGGGTTATACTCCTGTGCCTCTTCCCTCTCACCGAACACTGAGATAACGAAGGAGCAGTTAGCTAAGGTATTCCTTCCGTCGACGCATACGATCTCACCTTCAGTGATGCATCCGCTTATATTGGAATTTGCATATGCGGACAGTTCCCACTTAACGCAGTTGGAGTAGATCATGGACCTTACTATGCAGGAATAGCTGAACAGTGTCTCAGCCTTCTTGAAGTTCTCTACTTTCCTGAACATGGATCTGTTATCCGCGATGACCTGTCGGTCGTAGATAAACGCACGACGGAGCTTACGTCCGACGCTTACCTTCTGATAAGCGGACAGCAGTTCCCTTCCCTTTGTGGTATCAAGATCGGGATGGGAATCATATTCATTCCTGTACAGAGGCTGGTCCTTGGGATAAAGATCCTCTATGGATTCATCCCGGGAAAAACGCACGAATACGGGAACATTACCCGCATCGGAGTATGCATACGGGAAGAGACTTGTAAGCTCTGCCTTGTCCCTTAAGTCTTCACCTACACCGAGGATGTACTCCTTTGCGGCATCCTTGCCGTTAAGGGTGAGTATGGAATGAGCGAAAGTCTCGGTTACCTCACACTCCTCTCCGAAAGGCTGCACACCCGTAGCATAAGAACTCATGCACTCGAGCTTGGCGCCTCCGAATGAAGCTACGATAATGGCACTGTCTGACCAGCCGTTCTCATTGAAGACAAATCCCGAATCCAGGAATCTCTTCATGCTGAGATCACCTGTATTGGCAAGTCCGCCTACCATCTGTACGCCGGGGAATGCGTCATTACATCTGTCGATAAAGGAATTGAGCTCGATGTACTTACGTGTAAGGAAAGTAAGCAGGAGCTTAGTATCGTCAAATACGGTCTCGTACTTGATCCTCCTGCAGAGCACATCGGGATCCATCGGCTGTCCGGTAACTTCATCCAGAGTGGCGGTCATATAAGTATTGACCCTGACATCTTCAGTCGCGGTAACCGAGATAACGCATCTGTTGGGGAGCAGCTGTCCCCAGCTTATAACGGCCGAAGTACTCGTACCGAATATCTTAGCCTTGGGGATTATGTTCTTTATGAACCTGGCAAGATCTACCGCTTCATCTCCTATATGGATTGCGGTATGGATCCTTATGAGCACATCACCTTTATGGTCATTGAGCCTTAACTGTCCTAATGCTTCGGCAAGCCTGTTCTTCGAAATATATTGAAAGTTCCAAGTGTACATTATCCGGTCGCCCCTCCGTGTTCCCTACGCACGTCTGCAATATATCTAAAGATTTATTTACACCTTACTATAGTTTCCTGTGGAATACTTCAACATTATTTGAAAAAAGTGTTAATTCCTTCAAATTCTTACGATTTTATCGTCAGGAGCTCAAGATGCGGGTATCTCAGTCTTCATGCCCCTTATCCAGATACTCTGTGAGCCTCTCGATCGGGATCGGCTTAGAATACTTAAATCCCTGAAGATACTTGGCATTCATGTCTATGCATCGCTTCTCGTCCTCATCGTTCTCGACACCTTCGTAGAGAACCGAATAGTCACCGTTATCAAACATCATGGCAAGATTGGATACCATGGACTTATACTTATTGCCGGAACCTGAAGCTATTACCAGGGAACGATCGAACTTAACGATATCAAAGGGTAGTTCCATGATACGCTCGAAGTTGGAATAGCCGGTACCGAAGTCATCCAAGTAGAACCTGACGCCGCTCTCCTTGAGCTCGTCTATCCTCTTCTTGATATTCTCGAAGTCCCGCTCATTCTGAGTCTCGGTGATCTCGATTGCTACTTTATCGTAAGGGACACCCGAATCCCTGATTATCTTCTCTACGGTCTCGCAGAAGTCGGGCTCTCTTATATCGTATACGGAGAAATTGACTGATATACGCTGGATATAGTATCCGTTCTCAAGCATCTCCTTTATCTTAAGGCACGTCTTATTAAGTATTATCTGTGTAAGCGTATAGATATACTTGAGCCTTTCGGCGATATATATGAACTCATCAGGATAGATAAGACCTGTCTTGGGCAGATCCAGACGCATCAGAGACTCCGCCGTATCGTACTTACCTGTCTTTATGTTAAGAACGGGCTGACAATATACGAGCACCCTTGGGTCATTAAGATCATGCTTGTTATTGATATCCACGAGCTCTGATACGATGTACTTATAGCGAAGATAGGCTTCTATCTCTTTATCTCCCGGCTTGGATATACTGTTCTCATCCATGTCGAAATGCAGATACTTTATGAAGTTCACTACATCGTTATCCTCGGCGAGCCTCACGTCGTTCTTCGTATAAACGATCTTATAATCGATCTTGTACTCGGAATAAAGCTTCATGAACTCTTCTATCATCTTCTCTGCGCCTTCAAGATAGCCGGGATCAGAAGATGTCCTAACCACGAGTATCATATGTCCGCCGGATATAAGGAACAATGTCGGATGCTTGAAGAACTTATATACAAAGTGCTTTATCATCTTCTGAAGTTCTTCAGGGTAATGCTGGCCTTTACCGTCATAGTCATGCATATAAAGGCTCATGAGATAGAGCTCATCCTTATGTTCGTAGCTTATGGCCACAAGGTCGGTAAAGGCACGCTCGTCTACTGCACCGATCTCCAGGTCATAGGGATTGGAATGAGCAAGGTACAGCAGAGCATATATGGGAAACAGGAATGTAAATACCGTATATGACGTCTCACCTACCCACTCCTGAATGAGCATAAGAAGGAACGAGATGCTGACGGAAGATAATATGCCCACAAGTATAGCCCTGAATATCATCTCCCTGTACTTAAGGAGCATGGACAGCATAAGAAGCACGAAGAATACGTAACCGAATATAAAGGCAGGGATCTCCCTGTGAAGGGTATTGTCTGCTCCCATATAGAATCCGAAGCCGAATAGCGGCTGAACGATCTCAAGTACGATCAATGCAACAAGACCCGACGACGATAAGACGGTATATAACCGATTCTCTCTGAATGTAAGCCTTACGGTCTCCTTCAGATACTGGACCTGAAGCCATAAGATCGAATAAAGGCTCGCATGGAACAGTAGGTGAGGCAGATATATTAGAATATTCGGCAAGGTTGCCGCACGCGGCAATATACCGTGGAAGATAAGATTCGACACGGAAGCAACGACCGCCATGTAGATCATGTGGCGAAGATACCTGAAGCTCCTGGTACGATTGATATAGGCAGATCTTATGAGGATAACGAAGACAACACATACTGCAACGACCAGCACATCGGCGGCCGGCGTGTAATTCTCAAGATAGGTTGTCCCAACAGGAGTCATAAAAAATCCTCCCACCCTATAATGCATACAACTACTCTTACATTATATCGGTCGGGAGGAACCTATTATATCTTTAAATGTAAACTAACCTTTACGAAAGAAAGTCTTTATCATTCCCTGTTCTTGAGGACAAGCGCAGGAGTCGTTCGCTTGATGCTTATAAAGAGAACCTGGCTTATAAGGAAGTACAGGAATAGTATTGCCGCGAATACTCCGCCGTAGATATACAGAGGAAAAGCCTGGGACAATCCCGTATTGACGTTGGCTACCAGGAAGTTCGGATAAACGTAGTTGAGGATAGCCTTGCAAAGAGGGATGCACACCAGGGCACCTGCGACGATCATTATCATATTGCCGTCGAGATACATCTTCTTCACTTCACCGTTCTTAAAGCCGAATACCTTAACAAGAGATATGTTAAATGCAGCCCTATCCAGCATCATCTTTACCATAAGGTACATGACTACTACGAATATCACCGCACCGGCTATTATAAGAGTAGTGATCAGGCTCTTCATGCTGTCTACGAATACTCCGGACGCACTCTCTATATCCTTCTTGGTAGTAGTGGAATTAAGCCTTCCGCTCTCTATCTCCAGAGGATGATCGGAGAATACCGCATTAAAGTAATCATTGCTCTCTCCGAAGAGATCCCTGCAGGCATCGATATCCATGAAGACCATCATTGAAGCCTGATAATCATTGATACCAGCAACCTTGAAAGCATAGAGCTTATCCCCGTCCTTGGAAGTCAATGTGAACTCATCGCCTACCGACAGGTGATATTTATATGCAAAAGAAGCACTAAGTATCACTTCGCTGTCCTTATCACCTAGAGCAGACATATCAAAGAAAGGATTATTGCGGGTAAGTCCAACCAAAGCCACATCAAAGTTATAACCTTCGAACTCCTTTGTAGTCTCCTCAAAAACAGCTTCGTATCCGCCTTCAGGAACTTCCTTCTCCGGATACTTATAGGTATACATATACTCATAATGCGTATTTGCAACATTGAGTTCCTTTACCCTGTAACAGTAGATAAATGTATTGAGGGCCAGCATTACTATAAGGAGCGCCAGGAACATTCCGAATATGACCGTAAATCCCGTTCTCATCTCACGTAGCAGCTGCCTTATCCTGAACAGTGGAATGAACTTCATCTTACCAAGCTTGATATCCCTTGCCTTTACTGCCTTCTGCTCATTCTTGAGAAGTGACAGAGGTGTCCTTGTAAGTCTTCCTCTTATAACGAGCACATTGACCAGTATCGTTATGACAGCAGGTAATACCAGTCCGTATATCAGCAGGAAAGGCTGCACCTGAGGACCCATATCAGGCATAGAATAATAATCGAAAGACTCCTGCATATTTGACGGGATACCGAACGATGCATATACAGCTACCAAAGTTCCGATAACCCCCGCTATAAATGCCGCGATCGCAGGAACGACTATATAGCCGAATGCAAGAGCGCTTCTCCTGACGCCGAGAGAATACAGGGCACCGATAACGCTGCTCTCCTGATCTACCGAATGAACAACAAATACCGAGATGACATAAGCAAAGAGGATAAGAGCTACGACACCTACGAACATGGCTGAATAAAGATTATTCTTAACATCATCAGGAGCCGCATCGATCCTGGCATTGTCTGCTACAGGAAGGTATACCACGAGATTAGAGGTATCTATATCAAATACTTCATCGATAAGATCATTCGCTTCAGAAGTAAACTCATCTACTCCGTCAGCATATTCATTCATACCGTCGACCAGTTCATCTACGCCCGAATCCAGCTCATCAACACCATCAACAAGCTCGTCAACACCGTCACTCAACTCGTTTATTCCGGTCCTCATCTCGCCTATACCGTTCTGAAGCGAAGAAGCACCTGAATTAAGAGCAGCGCTGTTGGAATCAAGTGTATTAAGGCCACCTGCAAGTTCTGACGCACCGGAGGATGCCGCTGCAGTACCCTGTGCCACGGAATCAATACCCTGATCTATACCGCTATATCCCGCTACGAGCCCTGAAGTAGCCTGATAGAAAGAGCCTGCGATCTGCGCAGTAAAAGGATCTTCACTGAGACTTAAGGCATATGCCGTATCATTCAGTTCACAAAGCCCTGCCATATATTGATCAGATCCTGCGGCAAGATCGGAGCAGCCTGAGCTCAACTGACCTATTCCGTCATTAAGTTCATTGGCACCTGCAGTTGCAGCAGACACACCTGATGTATACGAACCGATCCCTGATGACAGGTCAGAAGCACCGCTATAAAGAGAATTCGCGCCGGACTGAAGGTCAGGCATGGCATCCTGCATCTCACCTACACCATCTACAAGTTCATCCACTCCTGAATCAAGATCATTTACGCCGTCACGAAGTTCCTGAGCACCCTCGTTAAGATCATCGATACCTTCAAGAAGATCATCTTTTCTTCCTACCATCTCTTCCCAATATTCCTGAAAGAACGGATCATCGATATCCGCCACATCAAATTCATTCTCTTCCAGGATAGCCTTCAGATCATCATCTGACATCGCTCCGTTTAATCTGTACGCATAGACATAATCCTCAGACTTCATGCTGTTGCCCTCAGAAAGAAGCGAATCATACGCAGAAGGTGTTATGAACATAAGTCCGAAGGCTACGCTGTCTACGGCGGTATCCGAGAGATTACGCACAGGCATGTTATAGTCGGGAGCAGCTCCTATACCCGTTACGGTAAAGCTCTTGCCTCCAAGTTCAAATGTATCTCCTATCTTGATCCCGTGCTCTTCACAGTAACGGCGCTCCAGGACAGCTTCATTATCAGTCTCGGCAAGACGCCCTTCGTGAAGAGTTATAAGATCGATATCCTCCCTGTTCTTGAATACTCTTATGACACTACCGTCTAATACTTCATAGTCCAATGAGAAATGCTCCTCTACGGATACACCTGAAGATATGAGCTTATCAAGCTCCGTAGCATTAAGAGGTACAAATACGGTAAACTGACCGTCTTCCACATTGAGTATCACATCGTAATCAGCCGACTGATCTATTATCGACATAGCAGATCCCATCATGCTGAGTACCATATATACCGCAAATCCTATGAGCACCATAAGTGCCAGATATCTTCCGACATTCTTCTTGATATCTCGGCAGGCTCTTCTTAACATCAATCCATACATATCAGAGATCCTCCAGATCGCAGGCGGGTACCTTTACTTCATTGTAGTAATCCTTAGATACCTCGCCGTCCTTGATATAGATAACGTGATCCACCATATTCTTGATGGAATTATTGTGGGTAACTATTATCATCGTCGTATCGTACTTGGCATTTATCTTCTCCAGGAGCATCAGGATATCTCGTGATGTCTTGGAATCAAGAGCACCCGTAGGCTCATCACAGAGGAGCACCTTGGGGTTCTTCACAAGTGCTCTGGCTATCGCGCATCTTTGCTGCTGACCTCCCGACAGCTGAGACGGGAACTTATCCGCATGTTCAGACATACCGAGGACTTCCAGCAGTTCATTCATATCAAGAGGCGACTTGGAAAGATACTCGCACACCTGGATATTCTCACGGACGGTAAGATTAGGAACCAGGTTATAGAACTGGAATATGAACCCCAGGTTCTTTCTTCTGTAATCAGCGAGCTTTTCTCCCTTGAGCTTTTCTACTGAAGTACCTGCTACCGTAACGCTTCCCGTATCGATAGAATCAAGCCCTCCCAGGCAGTTCAGCAGAGTTGACTTGCCGGAACCCGACGTTCCCTGGATAACACACATCTCACCCGCCCTGATTCCGATATCAACGCCTTTCAGGACCTGAACAAAGCTTCCTCCCTCTCCGTAACTCTTCTTTAATCCCTTAGTTTCAATGTACATGTTCTCTTCCTCCATTTACACAAATATGAATATCCATTCACATAACACCGTTATGTAATATGCAAAAAAATATAGGCCTCACCCTAGACCAAAAGTTGCGATACCTCCTGCACGTAAGTTCTTGATAACTTCTGGAAGCTCCTTCATAGCCTCTTCCCTGGACTTGGAATGAGTGAGCAGATAGAGGAAAGACTCGATCTGGATATGTGCGAGATAGTGGATCATATATCCATCCACATGCCTGCATCCGAATCTCTCCTCAAGTATCGTCGCGAACAACCTGTAATGCGTCTGCATCTCATCGATGAGCCTGTCCTTTATGTTCTCATACCTTGAACCCTGAGCCTTTGTCAGTATAAGAATGAACTCCTCCTTATACTTAAAGAGTATCTCCATGATCCTCTTTGAATCCTCTATATCCATGGTCTCATCCAAAGGATCGCTGATATCTCCTTCGGCTTCTCTTCGAAGATGTTCGCCTACAGTAGCATCAAGCTCCCTCAAAGGACCGCCTACTACTGCATCGAAGAGATCATCCTTGTCCTTAAAGAAAAAATACAGCGCACCGGTAGTAACTTCCGCATTCTTGCAGATAGACCTCAAAGAGGCATTCATAAACCCCTTCTCGATAAACTCTGCACGAGCCGCCTTTATAAGCGCAAGCTTTGTCTCTCCGTCTTTTGCCGTCATCATTCTCTCCGAAATGCAATCCACATAACACTGTTATGTTCCTAGTAAAGATATACTTCTTCCGCGATGTTGTCAACACTTAAAGTAATATCGCTTCATCTTCCTGAAGATAGGGGTCGTAACGAACGATAAGAAGGCCTACGTATCCGACGGGATGTTTATTGAATTCTATACGATTTGTCTTAACGTCATAGATCGTACCGTTAGATGCGCGCACCTTGTACGAAAACTCATTGAAGCGGCGGCCAAAAGGTGCCCAACTGTCCGTCCCGTCATACATGAATACGTGATTTCCCCATATACCGATCTCTATTCGAGATACATTATTATATCGATATCGGTGGTATGTATATTCACCCGAGAAGAGAGCCTCGTTATGTATGACAGTACCTTCCGATACCTTATATTTACCATCGTAGAGATCTTTCATCATCCTCTTAGCGGTTCTTCTCCAGAAGAAATATGCCGCTATCCACAGAATCGATGCGATCAGACCGACGAAGATATGTAGATTTATCACCATTACAGTCAAGAACCCCAAGACCATGCACGGAACGATCCTGACAGAGATCTGCTCTCCTTTAGCATCCAATAAGAATAACATCGCTATAACAAGTATGGTCGTGAAGACAAATACAAGTACCGAGACTATTCCCCTAAGAGCCGAAGAATCAGTAATATATGCGATGATATTAACCAATATTTCGGTGAACACAGCCAGCATAAATAAGCTATCTGAGATCAGATACTGCTTTCTCTTACGGCTCGTACCTTCCCTTACTATTGCCTTGATCTCTTCAGTAGGATCTTCCAGATCTACTACGTTAAGCCTTCCTTTACTAAGTGTTATGGCACGGCAATTAGGTATTATCACCCTGTTCTTCTCACCTTCTATAACGGCATATAGGATCTTAGATTCATTCCTTATCTTCCTGTTTATAAGAAAAGATGATTCAACTTCAGTGATACGACCGGTCTCATCGTATAGAGTCATTGTATATTGAAGAAAATCCCCAAGCCTGTCGCTTACGTTTGCTATGGTAATGTCGTACTTACCGTTCATTATCTTTACATGCTGACGTATGAGCCTTATAAGCAACAAAACTGCAACAGCGGCAACTGCTACTGACGGCAAGAACAACATACATGTGATAATGAGATTAAATTCATTGGCATCAGTGATCAATCCTATAAGAGCTCCGACCGTAAAGCGAAGGAATAGAAAAGCAAGTACCATCACAGGCACCATAGCAATAAGAGACAGGACAAAGTATACCCTCTCATGCTGCTTAAGAACGACATTAGGATCTGTCGGCTTGATCTTATTATTTCCAAACATACCTTACTCCATAACCTTTATAACATCACGGCTTTTTCGCCAAGATCATCAGAATCAAAAATAATAACTTTACCTCTGTACCCTATCAGATGATCATTGAATGTCTTTCTATCTGTCTGTATCTCATAGACACTCTGATCACTGTCCGTCTGCACAAGATAATGAAATGTAAGCCAACTACGTCTATTTTCGTAAAGCGTATCCACTTTAACAAGATCAACATACACATCAAAGCCGGAAAACCTTCTGTCAACACGTGTTACGTTAATATAGCGGCTATGTTTGTACCCACCATGACATTCTAATTCATTGAAGATAACACATGCATCTGAGACTTTGTATTCTCCTTTGAGGATCGCCAGGTATCTTCTGAATTCATGACATCTCAACCATAGATATGTACCCGCTGCACTCACCGTAGCTATCAAAGCCATAAAGATATATGGATACATACACACGAAAAATCCGGAAAAAGCGCAAAAACAAACGTTGATAAAAAACTTGAATTGAAACATGGATTTATCAGCTTCAACTCTCTTAAGTACCACAGCCGATAAAGATAACAAGGTGATCCATATCAGCACGCTTGTGATCGCAACTAGCTGGACTGTCAGCAGCTCGGATCTTTGCCTTATACAGAGAACTGTTATCCAGGCCAAAAGATGCGCAAGAGTATATAGGATCGCAAATATCAATTCTAATATCCACTTTCCCTTGAGTCTGTCAGCCACCGTTTTCCTGATGTTCTCATCAGGAGTCATCATGTCCATGGATTTTACAGTCCGAGCCTCTTTGATCTCTCAACCTGTGCTACGACTTCCTGGATCTGATTGGCATCTACGATCTTGACTGTGCCGCAGTAGATACAAGTAGCCTTGAGCATAGTACGGTCAAGTTCCATCTGGCCGCCACAGGCAGGACATGTAAGATCTACCTCTACGGGCATCTGCTCGATATCTTCCTTGAGTTTGATGAACTTATGACCGGTCTTCTCAGTGACATAGTACTTATACATCTCGACGGCATCTTCTTCCTTGGGGCTGAGACCGCCCTTCTTGGCAAGCTCCTCGATCTCATATGCAAATGAGATAAGAGCTGCGGATTCTGCCTTATCGAGGTACTGCTGTACCTTTACGAAAGGGATATTGGAATCTGTTACTTCCCTTACCTTCTCCTTTAATGTAGAAGGGATGGAAGCATCGTTCATGATCATGTTATATGCTTCACTAAGATCTCTCTTCTCTTCCTCTGATACGTCGCCGTCGATTCCTGCAATGTAGTAGCAGACTGCTAGCTTAGCCATAAGAGTATTAAATCTCTTCTCGGTAGCAAGTGTGGCGCCGCTCTCTGTCTGAGGCTTGTTAGCCTCCTGTGACTTCAGATCCATCGCATGGTTGATGATCTCAGGGATAATAGGTCCTCCGCCTGACTCCTGCTGAAGCTTACGAACTGCCGTTACTGCAGCGATACCTACCGCAACACCTACGGCATTATCAAGTGTAGATCTATTTCTGTGCCTGTTAGGCTTATGAAACATCGATCTTAATATCCATCTTCCAAGTCCCATTTTCTCCCCCCTCTTCCTTATTCCATAAAAAATATCTACGACAATTATCGTAGATATTCGGGGTTCTTGCAAGATAAATCGTATCTATCAGAGGGTTATCCAATAGCGCTTCAGAAGATCATCGTCTACTTCTACTTCCTTCTCGTATACGCCGCCGTTCCTGATGATTATCTTCTCACTGGCTTCGTTATCGATGCTGCATGTGATAAGAAGAGAATCGATCTTACGCTCCTTAGCCTTCTCGATGTTCATGGCCAGCATCCTGGTAGCATAGCCTTTACGTCTTTCGGAAGGTCTAACCGTAAAATCAGTATGACCGCCCCAGGTACTGAGGATAGGATGATTGATATGATGACGAAGGTCGATGATACCTACGATCCTGTTATCTTCCTTCCTTACAGCGAGATAGGTATTGGAAGGGATGCCCGTTCCGGCCTTCCTACATGTCTCTTCGGAAGTCCTGAGCCTGATGATATCTATGAATTCCTGGGGATTGGAAGCAAGCTGCAGTGTCTTACAGCCTGCGAACATCTCCTTATTGTATCTGTCCTTGTTCATGACCTCGGCTCTGAAAGCCCATAAGTCTTCTGAATAGGATTCATTAGGTTCGATAAGTTCGATCGTGTCCATATAAAAGCGTCCGTTCCTTTTAATGTTCGGACGCTATTATACAACAATCGCTTTATCGTAGATATTCAGATCATTTGACAAGTATCTCTTCTTTTAAGAATTCGACCAGAGTACCCGAATCCTCTCCCCCGATTATGAGGCCTGCCTTATCCTTCACATCTTCCGATGCGCTGTCAGGAGCGATGCCTATACCAACCGTATCGAGGACCGTCAGATCAGTAGTGATCGCTACTACATCCTTCATGTCGATATTGAGGATCTCGCCTGCATATCTTGCAGCTGCTCCGAGATTTGCATCTTTTGATATGAACCTGCAAAGGTCATCTCCTTCGAAGTCGAAGGACCTGCACTGATATTTCTCCGTTACCCGGTCTGCTACATCCTTGCTAGTCCTGGCAAAGATCTTATGCACGGAAGCCGTAAAAGGCTTGGACATATCACGATATCTTACGTAGTTGCCGTCTTCAGAAGGATCGTTCGTATAGATATATCGTCCGTTGGATACACCTATCAGGGAACAATCGGGACTGCTGTCCAGATCTCTTATGATGCCTTTAGTCTGTTCGACGGACAGGGGACGGCTCCATATAAGGTCACTGCCCTTATACATCTGGGTACCGTCAGATACTATGGAGATATCCGGTTCTAATATATCCGTATAGCTTGAAGCCTTGAGCCACAGATCCGAAGTCATGATCCCGAACATGATGTCGGAATCGTGGAGCATAGAAAGACATTTGATGACATCCTTATCGAATGTCTTATCTTCCTTCAGAAGGACACCCTCTATATCGAACAATATGAACTTATTGGCTATGCACATAAATCACCTTAGTCATCCCCTTCACGCCGGCGCAACATGAAGGGGCAATAGTTCGGACCTTTATATCTTACGCTGTCTCGACGCCGACATATTCTGCTTCGCTGTCAGCATATATGGTGACCCTGTTATTGGCGCCTTCCAATACACCCGAATCCCAGATATGCTTGAACATGATCCTGAAGGCAAGAAGCCTTACAGTGATCAACATATCTTCCTTGCTGTCTTCCTCACCGGGGATCAATCTTCCGTATTCATCCTTGATCAGGACCTTGGTACCGGAAGGACCGTTCATCTTGAGCTCATGAGCATCTTCCGATACCATATACTTCTTATGCTGATCATTGAAATAGATCTCCATCTTGTATGACACATCTGTCATCTTATCGAATGCACCGGATACGTCACTTGCGACCATATGCATAAAACCTGACAAGGTCTGCTCATCTATAAATACGTTGGTAAACACATCATACTTCAGATACATCACACAAGACTCCTTTCACTACTTCTTCTCCATAATTTCATAATACAGAGAAGCACAGCAAATAAAAGGCTTTCGAGCATGAATTAAATCTGATTTAACTTCGAATTTACAGGAAATTCAAAACATCCTGCAAGTAAGACAAAACCGTAAACAAAGGGCGTTTAGGGTTTCCTTATCCTTGTCTTATTTTCTTGTTATTTGCGTCCTGTAAGATAGTAGACTGCAAGCTGCGTTCTGTGCGCAAGTCCTTCCTTGAGGAGTATGTTGCTGATATAGTTCTTGACCGTACCTTCCGAGATGAAGAGCTTCTCTGCTATCTCCTTATTGGACAGACCCGAAGCGACCGCTTCGATTATCTCTATCTCACGTGCGGTGTACTTATCCTTATCGAAGTTGCTGTTAGGACGTATACCCGCGTCCACAAACTTATCAAAGACCTGCTCGTCCATGACCCTGGCCCCCTGATGGATGGACCTGATCATCTGTTTAAGATCTTCAGGCTTATGGTTCTTTATAAAGTACCCCTTGGCACCTTCCTTTATAGCCTGCTCTACCAGGTCATCGTCGTCGAATGTCGTCAGGATCATGACTTTGCCGAGATTCTCCTCAGTAAAGATCTTCGTCGCTTCTATACCGTCCATAACAGGCATCTGTATATCCATGAGGACTACGTCTACCTGCGTATTTCTCGCGATATCCACAGCCTCCTTGCCGTTAGCTGCAGAGCCTACCACATCGAATGCATCATCTATATCGAGGATGATCTTCATCCCGTCTCTTACGAAGTCACTGTCATCAACTATCAGAACTCTTATCGGATCCATTATCTTCCTCCTGAACACCCCTGGTTAAGGGCAGTATCATATTTATCGTAAAGCCGCCTACGGAATCAATATCTATATATCCCTTGACCTTCCTTACACGGGATTTCATACCCTGGATGCCCATTCCCTCTTCTATGTTATAGGCACCCTTGCCGTTATCCTTTATGGTAGCCCTTACGACTTCCTTCAGGATATTGATATCGATATTTATCTCGTCACACCCTGAATACTTAAGAGCATTCGTTACGGCTTCGAAAGCATTATCGAGGATTATCTCCCATATATTCTCCGGGACAGCCCTGTCGCTCTCGCTTATATTAAGAGAAGTCTTTATACCGTATTCCTCTTCGCACTCTGCAAGGAGAGCCTGAAGGGATTTAAGGGCCATCCGCTTCTTATCTGGACGCTCGTTACGGATGATGACCCTTATCTCATCCATGCTGCCTCGAAGGTTATCTATTACTTCCTGCAGGATAGTGCCGCTCTTATCGGGATCCTTGTCAATAAGGACCTTGGCAGCCTCCAACTTATATAGAGATCCGTTTATGCTGTGTCCCAGCTTATCGTGAAGAGCCTGGGAGATCCTTCCCTTCTCCTCCAGGAGCTCGTTCTCGTGCTGAAGCCTGGACTTATAGAGCTCATCCTTATGTTCTACCTTGGTATGCTCGATATCAGACTTAAGTCTTGACTCCTCCAGGAGATTATCCCTGGCCGTCTTCTCGTACCATCCGATAACCTTGTTGTGCTGATAGTAGATGATGATGAACAGTATCGCTACTACAAAGTAATATCTTATCGGCAGATCGAACTTCCACGCCAGAGGGAGCACATAAAGCGCACCGAGATATGACGGAGCGGGAAGGCCGCTTACCAGATCAAGGTAAGTTATCGCCGTATAGTAAAGTCCTATCGACGGGAAAAGGAACAGCGCCGCTACAGACGCTATCCCTTCACCTAATAGCCATATCTTTCCTTTATGCCTTACGGCATCTGTCTCGGGCATTACCGCAAAGAACAGGAATACTGCACTTATGAGCAATGCTACACCGCCTGCGGACGGATCATCCAGAGATGAGAACGCACCGACAAAAGCAAGTGCGATTATGCCCATAGTCTTAACAAAAACGAAGTAATTGTTCCTAATGCGGCTTTCCAAGTCCCTATACCTTACTCCTGTTCACGTACACGAAGTCCCAAGACTCCTATAACGAATATTATAACCCAATACGCGGCAGCTACACAGAGCATCAGCGAGTATCCGGAAGAGTCTCCGTTCATGAAACGGTTCACCGAGAACATCGCCCATCTCTGAGGCATCAGGAGCGATGCTTTCTTGTAGAGTTCGCTTGCTCCGCTAATATCAAAATACGTTCCTGCGATAAGAGCCGAGATAGACCAGACAACGAACGCAAGGATAGCAGCAGGAGCCATCGTATCAAAGTACAGTCCGGCACAAAGGCTGAGAAGACCGAACGTAAGACCCGTTAAAAATGCGACCGTAAAGAACTGCATAGGTGAGATACCGATATCGCTCTTAACAAAGAACATGAAGTTTACTGCCATCAAAACTGCCTGGATAAGAGCTATAGATACCGACAGGATTATCTTGGACAGTAGATAGCTTGCCTTTGTAGCCCTGGTAAGAAGTATCCTGCTGTAGACATTATCCTTCTTCTCGGAGAAGACCGTATTCAGGATAAGCACACCTCCGAATACGAACGCCAGCGTAGATATCGCTATGCAAAAGGATACATTTCGTGTCTTATAGTAATCGACTTCATCTCCGCCTCCGGATACGAAAGCAATCTCGTGATCCTTATAAGCTGTCCCTTCTCCTGCAAGTTCCGTCTCAAGGCTCGACTTCAAAAGATCGAATCTCTCGTCGTCACTCTCCCCTACAAGATAAAGAGCTGTATCTTCAGGATCCTCATGAAGAACGATGATCGCGCTGACATGGTCTTCATTGGCTGTATATCGCGCGCTGTCCATGATCTGTTCTTCTGTCATGTCTGATGCGTCGGCGCGAAAGATCTGGAACATTCCCGCGGAGTTCAGGTTGTAGCAGATATCCTTAGTTCTGTCGTCCATAACGGTATCGTAGACCTTGACCGGGTATCTGTAGAAGTCAACATTATATGCCATCTGCTCATCGACCGTCGTAAGCTCATGGACACTGTCCGAGAGATCTGCTGCGGGCATCCTGTACCACAGATCCAGGAAGAGCGTAGACAGCACGGGTATCAGGATACCGATAACGATAAAAGCTTTATTGCGAAGGATCAGCTTTCCTGATGACTTAGCCATCCTCAATGCATTTATAAACATATCTTATACACCTTTCTTCTTACTCGTGATGAACATGCCCAGTACGATACTTACTGCACTCATTACCGTGAGCACCATAAGACAACGTCCGAGATAGTCGCTCTGTCCGTTGACCGACAGCTCTACCAGTGTCCTGTTGACATAGTAAAGGGGTGACAATTCCTTAACGGACTGGGACATGGAACTGAGCATATATGTCTCGAATGTTCCTCCTGCATAACCGCTGAACCATAAGACCATAAAGAGGAATCCTATCGCAGCTGCAGGATTATCGAATATGATCAGGAAGAGCATTCCGAAAGATACAAATGCCAATATGGTCAGGAGCAATATTCCGATACTCGTAAGAGGACATCCAAGCTTGATGTCGAACAGGAAAAGTGCGAGACCGCCTGTGACAAGTGCCATGGTGAGCCATGCTGTCAACGTACATGCCAGGAGCTTAGAAAGATATATGTGTGCTCCGCCTGCAGTAGAACTTCTGAACCTTATTCCGATATTCTGCTTTCTCTCAGCTATGTATACCAGGCACAGGAATATCGAGCACAAAGATGAGAAATATACCGTCTGGACTATGGTGTAGTAAGTATCGGCATCTGCCTGTTCACGCGCCTCGATCTTATCGGAAGCGATCTCGACCTTACCCATATCACCGTTCATCATGTGGTCGACATTATAGAGCACATACTGAACTATCCTGGCGTCGATCTCGTCGTTGCTCCTTCCCTTTATGCTGTAAGAATCACCTTCAAAATCTATAAATACATCTATCTTCTCTTCCTTGATGAGGGCATCCGGATCAGCGTCGCTATACTCGATCACTGTCATTCCTTCTTCTTCGAAGCCTTCCTTTAAGAACTCCTCAACAGCAGAATATCTGCTGTCATCATCCATCTCATATCCGATAGTAAACTCTTCGCCGGTCTCTGCCTGATCCAGGAGCGTATGGAATACATTTGTAAGTGCCGCCATTACGACAAGAGCTCCGATGACCGTGATTATAAGCACAGACTTGGCTCTGAATATGAGCTTTAAGTAATTCTTTGTAAGTATGAATATCCTGCTCATCTTCTTAACCTTCCGTATAATCCCTTAACTTCTTACCTGTAAGCGTAAGGAATACTTCCTCCAGTGAGATATCTTCGTCCCTGTTCTTCCTTACCATGTCCTTGAGTTCATTCTTGGTGCCGATAGCTATGATCTTGCCGTTATCCATGATGGCTATACGTGTGCAGATCGCTTCGACCTCCTCCATATAGTGGCTGGTATATATGACCGTAGCGCCTTTCTTATTGGCAGCTTTTATACTTTCCAGGATGAAATTTCTCGACTGGGGATCGATACCTACCGTGGGTTCGTCGAATATCAGGAGCTTAGGTTTATGTCCCAGTGCACATGCGATATTAAGACGCCTCTTCATGCCGCCGGAGAAAGTCTTCGCAAAGGCATTGCGCTTATCACTGAGCTTAACGAATTCAAGTGACTCATCGATGGCATCCTTAAGAGCCTGACCCTTGATCCCGTAAAGGGATGTAAAGAGCTCTACGTTCTCCCATGCCTTGAGGTTACCGTAGATGGCTAGCTCCTGAGGGATGTAACCGATAAGAGGCTTTATCTTCTTATTGTCTGTCTTGGTATTGTAGCCGAACAGTTCGATCTGACCTGCCGTGGGCTTAAGAAGAGAGCAGATCATGTTCATGGTAGTTGACTTACCTGCTCCGTTAGGACCTAAGAGACCGAAGATCTCGCCTTCCCTTATCTCAAGAGACAGACCGTCAACGACTGCTCTGTTGTCATATTTCTTGATAAGTCCGTCCAATCTGACTACTGTATCATTCATCGCTTATTCCTCCGAATCAACTTTATGACTCGATTCTACAGAAATAAGCATAGCTTCAATACTGCCAAAGGACAGATATCTTATATGACTTTAGTCACATTCGGAATATACGGTCAGCGGTTCATGCCGTCAACGATGTCAGTCGGCTTTACGGTAAACTCTACCCAGGAAGGAACAAAGCCCGAACGCACTGCATTTCGCGCAGAGCGGATATTGGACCATGCGCAGCAGTAGAAAGGAACCTTACCTCGCTTTATTATCTCCTTGGCAAGGATAGATGTAAGAGAAGACGCAAGTCCCTGCTTCCTATACTCAGGAAGTACATCTACACCTATCTGCCACATCGTATCGCAGTCAGCTGAGCATGCTGCAAGGCCTACAAGACGATCCCCGTCATAAGCACCGGCTCCCAGCACATCAAGTTCTTTCCTGTTCTCACAGAGAGCATTGCTCCAGGAAGGTACATAAAGATCAGCGAAGTCCTCCTGTGTCAGTATACGAGTCTCGTACTTACAGGAAATATCAGGGATGCCTTCGGGAGACGGAAGGAAATACTCCGCCATGAAGCAGCATTTATGTCCCCTGGGCAGGAGCCTGTCGGAGAGCCAGTTCATATTGGGAGTCTCAAACAGGTGATAGTATTCGAACTTACCTATATACTCCCTTACTATATCTGCGACATCATCCGTGACGCCTGCCACTACGTTATTACCATAGGATACGAGATTAGCTGTTATGGGAAGCTTTAAGTACTTCCTGCAATTTTCTCCCAGGCGAAAGGGCACGACTACATTCTCGCTTCTTACAAAGTCGTCGGCATTGCAGCCTAAGTCTTCTGCCGATTGCCTCATGGCGATCTTCATCATCTCTTTATAGTTCATGTGTATCTCCCGTAAACTTCTCTATCTCATTCTCCAGAAGGCGGTATACAAGAGCGATCAGATAGCCGTCAGCTATAGCGTGATTCATCCTGACGCTCACAGGCATAAGAAGCCTGCCTCCTTCTTCTCTGTAACGCCCCCAGTTGACTATGGGAGCAAAATAAAGATAGCCGTCGGGCAGCTCGATATTAAGCGAATCGTATGAGAGCCAGGATATATAGGAAGCATCGAACCAGTTGGGATGGTTTACGGGATCAAGACCGTATTCACGAGTCTTCTTGGCTTCTTCGATATCCTTAGAAGCACATTCGTAGAATCTCTTATAGTCCTCATAGTAGGTCGTATATACCGGAGTACAGGTCTTAGTATCATCATGGAAAATATACTGGGTTGGATTGATCTCGTCCCAGCATATGAGTTCCTCTGTCTGCCAAAGGTATGCCATCCTATAGTCATCCCTGGAATTCAGGACTTTGGAAAGGATATACAGAAAATTTATATAGAACTTGGTATCTGTCTTCTTCGAGTAGGAAACGAGCCTGGTAACATCCACCCTAGCCGTCATGGAAGTAGAACACTTACAGTCTTCGCTAAAGTGGCGGAAGACTCCCTTCCTGTAATATGTGTCTTTATCTATTACCTTGTAATTCATATTTTCCTCCGATTAGAAAAGCTCATCCAGAAGGATATAGTAATCGATCTTTTCCATATCAGGCTCTATCCCAAGTTCCTTGAACAAAAGGACGGGATCGATCCCCTGGTACACCTTGCCGTATGTTCCGTCGAAGTTATGCTTAAGACTTCTATAGCACATGGCGATATCCTCCCACTTATCGGCAATACCGCAGTTACCCATATCGATAAAACCGCTAATGTCGCCGTTATCAATTAAGATATTGGGAAGGCAGAGATCGCCGTGGGATAATACCGTTTCCAAGGAAGGCCTGTGGTCCTGAAGCCAGGACAGGAGCTCCTTCGGATCCTTGAACCTGCCGTTCTCGCCGAAAGTATCAGGCTCGGCATCACTTACATCCACAAGACCATGCTCTACTCTGTACTCAGCTTTCTTAAGTTCCCCGTCAAGATCCTTCATCACAGGACAATCCTTGATATCTATGCTCCAGAGCATCTTGATCGCCTTGGCAAGGAGCGGGATCAGTTCATCGGGGCGCTCCATATAGTATCTGTCACAGGACATCTTCCCCCTGACTCTTGTCATAAGAAGATATGCGCATTTATCGTCCTCTACGAATGATATTACCCGGGGCGCGGGAATCTTCCCTTCGAGCCAACGCATCATCTGCACCGCATCCCGATCATCAGAAGACTTATCAGTTATCTTCAGCACCATATCATCGAAGATCAGTATCTTCGATCCGGACTTACCTATGTCATCTATAGAATACTCTCTGCCTTCAATATGCTTTCTTATATCTTCAGGCAGGCTCTGTATCAAGCTTTCCATCGATCACTATTCCTTTATCGTATTTCCATATGGATTATACAATAAAGGAAACCGATAAGTTATGTTCTTATCTTATAACCTCCGTGACGGTTGCAGACGATAAGGATCTCTCCTCGTCCTCTGGGGAAGAACCTGCACTCGGGATTGCCTTCGGGATAGAGCTTGACCGTCTCTACTCTGTCGCATGTCCTGTAGAGAATGGCACTTATATAATGCTCCTTGGTCATAGGGTGATCTACCGTAACGAACAGCTCATCCTCGATCCTCTCGATATCTATCTTATGGCTGTCATCGGGCTCTTCGAATTCATATGGCGGAAGCGTTACTCCGCAGCAGTTGACGGAAGCTTCGCCTACGGCCTCGATTATATTCCCGCAGATGGGACATACATATATCCTGCTTCGAAGCATCGACGCGGAGATATTCCTGTTTACTATCTTCTCACCTGCGAAGAGCTCTCCTACAGATATATCAAGAGCCCCCGCTATAGGTTCTATAAGAGTGATATCAGGAAGCCCTCTTCCCGTCTCCCACTTGCTTATGGTCTTATCGCTGACTCCGATAAGTGACGCCATCTGCGCCTGAGTCATATTTTTCTTTCCTCTTAGTGTCTTTATAACTTCACCGTTTATGTAAGAACTCATTTTCTTATCCTCCTCTTTATGGTTCGAGGATAACCTTCAAGGCTTTATCGGGTCAACCTACGCTAAGTAGAGAGGGGGTCTTCTCAAATTTGGTCAATAGGGTTTTAATACTATTAACCGGTTCGGTCAACGAACGGATAAGGAGAAAGAAAATGAAAGATTCAACAAGAGAGAACCTGAGCTACTTCGGATTATTTCTGAAGATGTTTATGGTCAGAAAAGTAATAACTCCCGAGTATGTTTCCTACGGAAGCGACAAGGATCAGTATCTTCTCTACTACGAACCCCAAAAGCTTATTAGCGATAAGGTGATCATCTGGATCCATGGAGGAGGATGGAATGCCGGCAATCCTAAGTTCTTCGACTATGTAGGACAGAAGGTCGCATCGGAAGGATACAGGATGTTATCCCTGGGCTACAGGCTCTCACCCAAGAATAAGTATCCTGCTCAGATAGAAGATGTCTGCAAAGGCTATAACGAAGCATTAAGACTTCTTAAGGACAAAGGGATCCCTACAGATAAGCTCATTATCTGCGGTCCGTCGGCAGGCGCTCACTTATCCTCTATCCTCTGCTATTCAAAGAAGGATCAGGATAAATACAGCGTCGATATAAGCGGAGTTATAGGATACGTCGGCTGGGGCGGTCCATACAGCTTTGATGTACCTGCTACATGGACACTTAAGACATTACTTGGTCAGCTATTGAATGAAGGCTACGACAGAAAGGATGCAGAGCCCGTATCCCTTATGAGAAGTAACCATGTACCAATGCTCCTTATACAGAGCAGGCACGACGGTGTCATAGCGTATGAATGTGCCGAGAAGTTCAAGGAAAGAGCAGATCAGATCGGCAACAGCTGTGAACTGTATCAGGTAGAAGACAAGAAGAATACTCATTCCTGGTATACCGCAGGTCTTTTCCTTGAAGAGCGAAGCGAGAATAAGGGACTTAATAAGTTCTTTACATGGATAGAGAGTCTTTGACAAAAGGAGCATTCTATGAACGATAAATTCTATTCACTTCCTAATAAGAAGCAGGAAAAGATAATTAATGCAGGATTCAGGGTATTCTCCAGGAACTCCTATAAGAAGAGTCCCGTCCAGGAGATAGCTGACGAAGCCGGGATCAGTAAGTCCCTCCTCTTCTTCTACTTTCGTAACAAGAAAGATCTTTATCTGTTCTTATGGAAAAAGGTCGAAGAGATAACGATGAAGGCACTTATGGAAGCCAAATGCTACGAGACGGGAGATATATTCGAGATGATGTATCGAGGGCTTGTCGCCAAGGCCGGCATGATGAAGACATACCCTGATATAACAAACTTCTCCGTGAAAGCATATTACGAAGATGATCCTGAAGTAAGGGACGATATAAGAGCAGTCGTAGCCCCATACACAAGCCTTAAGACAAATAAGACACTGCCTCCTCTTGATCCCAAGGACTTCAAGGAAGGCCTCGACCTGGAACTTATGTATCAGGATATGTATCTGGCATCAGAAGGATATATCTGGCAGATGTCACAAACGGGAAAGATAGATGTAGATAAGATGATCAGCGATTACAGAAAGCTGATCGAATTCTGGAAAGGATTGTACTTAAGATGACAACTAATGCTGTAGACATAAAAAAGCTTACTAAGACTTATGGCAAGAGCCGCGGTATCACGGAACTGAACCTCACGGTAGAAGAAGGAGATATCTTCGGATTCATCGGTCCTAACGGTGCAGGAAAATCTACCACCATAAGAACATTATTGGGACTTATATCCCCTTCTTCAGGAGAAGCTAAAATATTGGGACACGATATAGTGACCGATAAGGTAAAGATCTTGGAGCACACAGGTTATCTTCCTTCAGAAATCAATTTCTACTCCGGCATGAAGGTCAGGGACGTTATCTCATACTCTGCTTCCATAAGGAATAAGAAGTGCGCTAATAAAGCAAAGGAGCTGGCGGAAAGGCTGGGTCTGGACCTTAACAAGAAGGTGGACGACTTATCCCTTGGTAACAGAAAGAAAGTCGGTATCGTAACTGCCCTACAGCACGAGCCTGAACTTCTCATAATGGATGAACCTACGAGTGGCCTTGATCCTCTTATCCAGAGAGAATTCTTCGAGATACTTAAGGAAGAGAACAAAAGAGGCGCTACCGTATTCTTATCTTCCCATGTCCTTTCCGAGGTTCAGGAACACTGCAGGAGCGCAGCTTTCATAAGGGACGGCAAGATCTTAATGCACGATAAGGTCGCGAATATCGAAGCTGCAGGTGCTAAGAAGGTTACGATAAAGCTGAACACAATAACCGATACCCCCAAGCTCCCGGGAATATCAGAACTTAAGGAAGATCATGAGAAGAACACCGTCGAGTTCATATATAACGGCGATGCCAAGACACTCATATCGCATCTTTCCGATATGGAGATAAGGGATATCAGCATAACAGAACCTTCACTTGAAGATATCTTCATGAGCTTCTACGAAGGAACTAACTAAGGAGATTAGCAAAATGTATATATTCAGAAATGAGATCAAGGTCAACAGGACTCCACTTCTTATCTGGAGCCTGTCTATAGGTCTTCTAATAGCAAGCGTCATCTTCATGTATCCTTCCATGAAGGATCAGATGGACGACGTCAACAGGATGTTCAGTTCCATGGGAGGCTTTAGCGCCGCATTCGGTATGGATCAGTTAAACTTCGGTGAGATCATGGGATTCTACGCCGTAGAGGGCGGTTCCATATTAGGCATAGGCGGTGCGTTCTTTGCAGCAATAACAGCGATCTCTTCCCTCATGAAGGAAGAAAGGGACAGGACGGCGGAATTTCTCATGACGCACCCTGTGAGCAGGATCCGCGTGATCACCGAGAAGCTCCTGTCAGTAATAGCCCTCATCACCATACTTAACCTCATAGCATTTGCACTGACTGCAGGATCCGTGAAGCTGATAGGAGAAGAACTCGATATGAAGAAGCTCCTTCTTATGAGCCTGGCTTACTACCTAATGCAGATAGAAATTGCCGGTCTTTGCTTCGGTATCTCCGCATTCATCGCCAAGTCAGGCCTCGGCATAGGAATAGGTCTTGCCGCAGGAATGTATATGCTCAATATCATCTCAAACATCTCAGACGATGCAAAAGCACTAAAGTACATCACGGCATTCGGATATACTGACGGCGCCGACATAATAAAGAACGAATCTATTCCGACAGGATACCTGATCGCAGGTCTCGTCCTGACGGTGGCAGGAATTGCAGCAGCATATATCAAGTATTCACATAAGGATCTGAGATCTTAACCAGGAGGCTACCCCGTCTTCATCATTAGACGAGGTCAAGGCATCAGCAGCGGACTTTACTTCAGGAAGCGCATTATCTACTGCTACACCGATACCGCACATTCTTAGCATACTGATATCGTTGCTGTCATCGCCGAATGCAACCATATCTTCAAGAGGCACTCCCGTCAAAGATGAGAGTGCCTTTATTGCGGATACTTTCCCTGAACCTTCCGGCAGGAATGCATACCACCTCTCACCGCGATAACACTGAAGCTCGCACCCCGCCTTAGAGGCGATATCACGTGCAATAGATTCATCCGGGAGTTCAGCAACTATCTTATTCGCTCTTACATCAAGAGGAGAAGAATAATCACAGTATTTAGCCTTATGAAGCTTCTCAGAGGATGCTATATCAGGACTGTTCCAATATACGGTCTTACCGCATGCGACAGTTATCTCTACACCGAGTACAGCCGACATCAGGAGCCTTACGATAAGATCAGTTGTCTCTTCAGAGAATTCACATGAGTATATCTGATCAGAACCGGAATGTATCAATGTACCGTCGGTAGTTATTTCATAGTCCGGAGAAAGCTCAGATATATACCTCTCGGCTCCAATCCAGTACCTGGCGGTAGCAATTGCAAACAGGATACCCTTATCCCTGCATCTCTTGAGAACTGCCAGTGTATTATCCGATATAGTTCCGTCTTCTCGGAGCAATGTATGGTCAAGATCTGAAAGTATAAGACGAACCATCGCTTAACCCTCCCAATATTCCCTTATTGGAAAGAGATTATAGCATTACATCTCCTTTAAAGAAACAAAGCGATAGCCGTCTCCGTCACAGACTGCGCAGTACAGGATATCGTCATATCTTCCCTTTTCCATGTAATGTTCCATTATGTACTTAGCAGTCAGTGGCATTTCAAGGTCAGTTACCTTATCCTTCTCGATCCACTTGGAGATACCTTCATTAGATGCGAATTCACGATATTGCTTAAGGTCTGCGAAGAAGTAATAATTCTGCCTGATCTCACCATTGATATGACGGATACCGATGTACCTCATGGTAAGGTTATCGATATCCTCTTCGCCGATTCCAAGCTCCTCATTAAGTTCACGAAGGACACAGGCACGAGGATCATTGAGTTCATCAGGTTCAAAGTGTCCGCCTGCCGAAGCTACCCATTTATCGCTTACTACCCTTCCGTTCTGCCTGTAAAGGAGAAGCATCTTATCTTCGCAGGAAAGATATATCCCGGTCATATTGCGAAGCATCATTTATCTAACCTCTTCTCTATGATGATTATCGATTCATCGTTAGGACCGATCATCTCTACGGATATCTTATCCGCAACGCATGAGAATCTCGTATCGATATCCTTAACTTCTTCATATGCTTCATCGAGTATAAAAGGTGTCTCTACCTTGCCTACAGTCATATGAGGGATAAAAGTACCATCGTAGGTCCTATTACATTCTTTGAATTCATTAGCGTAGAAGATATCGTGAATCCGGCTCACGGTATCCTGTCCCTTAGTAAGGTCCAGGAACAGATAGTTGCCTGTCTCTGCACTATGACAAGAAAAACCGTGAAGCTCAAGTTCAAATGGTTTGACATCGGTAAGCCTCTTATCCAGAACAGCACTTAATTCCTCATTACTCATATCAAGTTCAAATGGGAACACGAGCGTGATATGCGGTCTTACAAGATGTGCAAGAGGATCAAAGCGATCCCTGATACTGTCTATTACCTCCATATTCTCAAATTCAGGAAATATCATTATCGTTCTAAAGCTCATATCGTTTGCCACCTGTCACTAAAAAGGAGCTTATCCAGCGTGATCCTGGGTCTCCACATATTTCTTGCTTCTTCAAATTCCTTGTAATCGGTATACCACTTCCAGGATATATCGAATCCGCCGTCTTCTTTCTGAATAGATCCCAATACTTCCTTCTCTGCATCAATAAGGACCCTTATATCATCTGATACAAATTCATCGTATGTGCCGCAGAAGATATCGGAAGGAGATATTACATACTCTACACCATACTTGGATGTATCCTTGCAGATCATCTCGCGGATCTTAAGACCGAGTTCAACCTTTGCTCCCTGAAGATCGATGACATCAGTGATGTAATTAGACTTTAGAAGTTCATATGCCAAGAGATAGCACTTAAGGGTATCTCCCAGTTCCTTCAAATCAGACAGCGCTGCAAATCCTTCGCGCACTATGGAAGTATAGTAATCCCTGTCAGGACCATAGCATACCATAAATGCGGCAAGTGAGACCGTAGGATTAAATCCCATTATCCCATCGTCTTTCTTCTCCCACCAGATAGCATGAGGATAGTCCTTATTGCTGTCGATAGCAAAGAGCCATCTTCTCTTCTCCTCATCGAACGAGTCGTGAGATGACAGGTAAGATACGATCGCTCGTACCATCTTACCTGCAGACCTTAATGTACCTGTTCTATAGAGCGTTATTATCGCATCGTTAGTAGCTATGGGATTGGAAGCCGGATTCCAGTTATCAGCTTCTAATGCCTTGCCGAATCCGCCGTCAGGATTCTGATAGCATTCAAGCTCTGACACTACAGTATCAGAACTGCCGCTCTCAAAGTATAAAGAGTATAATGCTCTCTCCAGCGGTCTTGCAGTGTCCTTTATAAATCTCTTAGCTGCGTCGATATCTACAATACTCATAAGGTACTCTCCTTCAAGATAATAAGATCGTCTTTCTCATAACGATTGGAACCGGGTCTGCTCTTCTTATACTTCCAACAACGGATCGCATCATCAAGCGAACTGCATTTATTGTCTTCAAAGAAATCCCTGATATAAGTATTGTATTCGAATTGCTTATCTATGGTCTTGCGATCACCCTTACCCGCCTTCTTGATCTCACAATAAGCAAAAACGGCTTCGGCATACGTCTTACCGCTGTTAGACTTGAGCCATTTTTGAAATGGAACATTAAAGGAAAAACTGTCGCCTAACTGTGACTTAAAGAAAGCTCTATGCATCTCAGAGCATACGAAGTTATCCTCTATAAGAGAATCCAAAGTGATAGAAGAACGGGATGCCTTAGCCCGAGATCTGCTTACGGGAGCAACGACCTCTCCGGTATCCAGATAATGCTTTATTCGTGATGCAAGTTCTTCTTTGCTTCCTGATGCGGGAATCCCGTTCTCTCTACAAAAATAGACGAGCTCCTCCTTCAGCCAGTACCACTGACCGAAGGTCTTCCCGTCTAATTCTTTGTTCAATTCAGGTCTGTCGTTCATCTGTATAACTCCTTTTCATAAGTTATACAGAAGTCAACGACGCGTGTCAAGAACATTTGTTCTTAATATTATAGATCTATCAAGTTGTAGGCTTGTAATCCTCTATGCCTTCAACAATACCTTCTGTGAAGAACTTCTTGATGATGAGCTCGAACTCGATCTCATCTGTTGTCTTCTCGAGAAGTACTGTCTCACCGTCCTTCTCCATACCGATCTGGATAGGATAATCCTCAGCGATGGAACATGCCTGTACGAACTTGATACCGTTATTTGCTACAGGGAGTTCAACTACAAGATATTCCTGAGGATTCTGCTCAACCTTAGTGATATAATCCTGGAACTGATCCCAGGACGGGTTGCTTATAGATCCGTCTAAGTTATTCCTGATAGACATGTTATCCGTAAAAGGAGTAGATGCCTGCGCATTCTTGAAAAGATCTGATAGACTCATATAAGCCCTCCTTAGAACATAAACTTCATCTTATTATATCATAATATCAAATTCTTCTTACAAGACTTATTTCTTTTAGTTTCTTTCCGCCTATCTCATCTTCTATAACACTGTCCGTCTTCTCAAAGCCAAGCTTCGAATAGAATGCTCTTGCATTCAGGTTTTCTTCTAATACCCACAAGTGCACATCACTATATCCTTCCTTCTTGAGTTCAGATACTGCACGTTCCAGAAGTTGTCTTCCATATCCCTTACCTGTGCACTCAGGAAGGAAGTATATTGATATTATCTCACCGTATCCGATGTACTCCTCAAATCGCGAAGCACAGTAACTGCAGGTACCAATAAGTCTGCCGTCTTGTACGAATACAAGTGTCTTCCACTCCGGGTTATCCACCTTGGATGCCCACCTTCCTGCAGGGATACTGTCAAGGTAGCTGTCAGGAACTATCCCACGATACGCATTCTTCCAGCTTTTCTCATAGATACCACTTATCTCAGATCTGTCATCAGTATCTGTTAAGTATCTGATCTCGTTCATCGTCTCTTCTCCAATCTGATGATATGCTCCTCATCCGGCTCGGTAATTCCGTTCTTATAGTCATAGCCAAGCTTTCGATAGAAAGGTACACCTGTTATGGAAGCAGGGATCTCGATCCTATTTGCACGAAGGAAGAATTCGTCTCTCTCTAATGTATCCACTATAGCTCTCCCTACGCCCTTACCCTGATACTCGGGCAATACGAATATCGTAAAGAGGCTGCTCTCGTCTTCCTTCCCCCAGTATGGACCTATGGCACCGCATCCTATAATCGATTCACCTTCTACAGCTACATAGAAATGAGTCCATC
Source organism: Oscillospiraceae bacterium (assembly GCA_900176545.1). Lineage (GTDB taxonomy): Bacteria > Bacillota > Clostridia > Saccharofermentanales > Saccharofermentanaceae > Saccharofermentans. The sequence goes on along the minus strand of FWXP01000001.1, from coordinate 53,921 downwards.
CCGCCCTTTCCAGAACGTGCTCAGGCGTCTCCAGATCGATCAGTGCATTAATGACATCTTCAGGATAATCCTCGCGGTTAGATATCCCGACAGTCTTTCTGATAAGCGCAGATACATCCTGCGCATCCGCCTTCGTAAATCTTCTGATGTTCATCCTCTGTCTCCTTTCTCCAAATACAAAAAGGCCACTTATCTTACGATAAATGGCCTTGATATATCTGAACTTAAGATATTGTTATTGAAGCGCGCTATCAATGCCACATGATCGTAAACCATGATCTGTCATAAGCATATCCATCATGAGCATAAGCTTAAACTGCATTGATCTTGCCTCCTTCTTGAATTACTGCAATGTTAACGCTACAAAAGGTTATTGTCAACCAAGGCCTTCTTTCCTGATGATCATATTGCATCTGCCCCACTTCTCATCCTTGTAGGGATATGCATCCGGAGTCGTATTTCTCTCGACGAATCCGACTTTCTCATAGCACTTTCTCGCTCTTGGGTTTTCCGTAAAGACATTGAGATGCACAGCATCGACATTCGTGATATCAAATCCGTATCTGACGATAAGATCCAGCATCTTCCCGGCTATGCCCTTACCTCTTACTTCAGGATCGACAACTACGAACTTGAGCATACCTTCGTTGGTCTCATAATTAACGCTGTAACATAGAAAGCCTACAGTGATATCGTCATCCGTAGTTGCGACAAGAGCGTAGTCTTCTCGCTCGCCGGCTATCTTCTCAAGATACTTATCGAAGTTATCCTTATTCAAAGGAAACTCAAAGCGGTCCGCACACCACATGGCATGCGTTCTCTCATCCGTGATCCAGTTCTTTATCTGATCAAAGTCCTTAGCGGAGATATAAGGTCGTAGTCTCATTACAGAAAGATTCTGGCAAGTCTTATCAAGATGATCAGGACACCGCAAACGATCTCGATCATTCCGCTCTTTCTTGTCTTTTCAACTACAGCAGGGTCATCTCTCATTTCCTTCTTGGTCATCTGCTTAGGCATAGCCACCATAAGAAGTCCGAGGACGAAAATAATGCCGCCGCAGAATAAAGGGATCATGTCATACATAAAAAATCTCACTTTCACTTTTCAACATATTCAGATTACTTGCTACACACAAAGCATATCCTGTTCCATTATACTAAATAATTTCTCAACATCTCATAAATCCGCAGCATCCAATGTCGGATAAAGGCCTGAAGCCTACTGAAGCATAAAATGCCTTGGTCTTGTCCGTATCGTCCGTAACCAATTCTATCTGACGGACATCACTATAGCGTTCCAGTACCTCTTGAAGAAGAGCAGTACCGACGCCCTGGCGCTGATATCTATTGTACACCAGTATATCCTGAACAAAAACGATGGTATGTCCGTCACCTACGACCCTGACGATACCCATAAGATCGTCGCCGTCGTATGCACCCAGGATAAGGAGAGAGTTTTCATAGCCTTTCTTCAGGCTGTCTGTATCCTTGGTATACGCGATCCATCCCGCATCAGAATAAAGACTTACGATCTCATTCTCGTTATATTCACTGTATTCTCTTATCTGCATATCTTTACTTCCTGTTATCTTACTTCAAACACCAGTACTTTCTCTTTCTCTTCGAAGATCCCTTCGAATCCTTCAGGGCAATAAATCTTGAGAGTTACCTTCCCCTTACAGGTAGTCCTTATGTATGTGCCGCCCATACCTCCGTTGATCCTCGCGCTCTTGGGACCCACGATCTCACCTGCACCTTCAATGCTCAAAGGAAGGCTGTCCATAAAGAAAGGCTGGATATTATCGTACTCATCCCTGATATAGAGCCTTACTGCCGCAACATCGTAAGTATCGCCTTCCTGAAGGACATCCGAGGAACACTTAACGTCTATATGGAGCTTATGGAAGACAGTCTTATTGATCGTCTTGACGAGCTTGCCGTCCTTATAGCCTTCGAAGACGAATTTCAGGGTAGTTCCACCCCAGTTGCCTATGTATTTGCCGAAGAGAAGATATGCATCCTCGAACTTCATGTGGTACACGGCCATGGCTTCCGCCAGCTTCATCTTGATCTTCACGGGGACATTGTTCATGCCGTAGACGGCGATATAGTTCATGGCTTCCTTTACGATCTTGTTCTGCCTGTCGGAGAAGCCCTCGTTCACCTTCATCTGATCGCCAATATAGTCGTCGATGAAGATAGGTGCATTAGGAAGGTTCTTATACTCGGAATCCTTATGGGTATATTCCTTTATGAAGAGGTCGTTCTTATACATCTTTACGCTGTCGCAGTTGGTATAGATATAAGTCTTTCCGCGATTTCCCGCAGGATGCTCACCTATATCGAAGGATGAACTTACCTCAAGGAAAGGCTCCTTATTATCGCCGCAAGCGCTGTATACATATGCCGCCTGCTTCGAGTTCCTGAACATATCAGTGACACCGTGGTAGCAGATACGATCGCCCGAACCGAAGTCCTGATGCGTATTGTAGTCGAAGAAGCACCAACCGAAGGAACCTGCGATATCATCAAAGCCCGCTACCGCATCCAGTACGTTTGCGTGGCGAAGTGCATGCTCGAGCCTGTGCTCTTCACAGTCAAATGCCTTCGTCGGGAACATGTGTCCGTTATATTCTGTTATGAGATACGGCGAATTCGGGTCAGTTGCGACCTTGCGCTTAGGCTCTGCACCCGGCATCTTACCGTCGTGACTGAAGTCGTTATACGTATAGACATCTTCAAGGAAACTACTCTTCTTTAAGTACCTGACGCCGCCTGTAGGCCTTGTGGGATCGAGCTTCCTTGCAAGCTCATTCGTCTTCTTGTAGAGTTCATCGTCATCTACGGACTCATTGATACGAACACCCCAGAGTATTATCGAAGGATGGTTTCTGTACTGCATGACCATCTCCTCTACATTCTTTACGGCCTGCTCTTTCCAGGAATCGTCTCCTATATGCTGCCAACCGGGGATCTCCGTAAATACCAGAAGACCTACTTCATCGCATCTGTCTATAAAGTGCTGCGACTGCGGATAGTGAGATGTCCTTACGGCATTTACGCCAAGTTCCTTCTTCAGGATATCCGCATCGTACTTCTGCATGGAAGCAGGCATGGCATAGCCTACATAAGGATAGGACTGATGGCGATTAAGGCCTCTGATCCTTACCTTCCTGCCGTTTAAGTAGTAACCGTCAGATCTGAACTCGGAGTCCCTGAAGCCTATATTAGTCGTATAAGTATCGTCATCTGTTGTTACCGTAAGCTCGTAAAGATAAGGATCGTCTATATCCCACTTATGTACGCCTTGTATCTTACAGCTGACGTGAAGATCGGAATTACCTCCACTTTGGAAGACTACCTGACCGGATTCTTTCTCTTTAAGGGAAAGAGAATAAGGCTTTGCTTCCTTAGCGAAAGTAACATCGCAATCAAGGACACCTGATGCACTCCCCCTGGCAAAGACATCCTTTATGTAGTCCTCGCTTCTTATATCCAGGTACACTTCCCTGTATATGCCGCCATATGTCATGTAGTCGATAACAAATCCGAAAGGCGGTATGTTCAAGGTCTCGTTGCTGTCTGCCCTTACCGTCACTTCATTAGGCTTATCCTTATTAAGGAACTCCGTGACATCAGCTTCGAAAGAGGTATAGCCGCTGCCGTGTGATACGACTTCGGTACCGTTTACAAAGACATCAGCCTTGTGGGCAACGCCTTCGAACACGATAAAGACCCTCTTACCTTCCGCTTCCTTTGGGAACTCAAAGACTTTTCTGTATCCGCTTATCTTCTGATATATAGTCTCATCGAAATAGTTAAACGGAGTTACTGCTACCGTATGAGGTAGGCGAACAGTCTCACCCGCAGGCAGAGACTCAAAAACATCGTTATATGTCCAGTCATTATTAAAAGGTATCTTCAAAGACATGGGAACTCCTCCGAATTCTCTAGATCACTTAGATTTTAACATCCGAAGCAGGACAATTGCGTTTGAATTACCCCGATGATCTCTTACAGATCACAAAAAAAGGCCCCGAAGAATTAACTTCGAGGTCTCTTGGTAACCAATATCTTGTTCTTATCACCAGAACGAATGAAGATCCATTATCTTGGGAGCGTACTCACCGTCAACTTCCTTGAAGGAATCGCTCTTGTGATCGTACTTAAAGAATCTGGATATGACAACGGCTCCATTGGAAGAATCTACTCTGAGGACATTGTCTGCACAAAGATAGATATAGCATCCGTCACCTCTGGTAAGAGCCCTGTGAGCACCGTCGGATCTTGTCCAGGTATAGATATCAGTGAACCTGGTAGCACCGGCAATATCCGTGAATCCGATAAGGAGTTCATCATCACCGTCACCGTCAAGATCAGTAAGAAGATAGCCTGACTTGCTGGGACGATTCTTCAGTACATCGTAGACCTTAAGATCCGGTCTCTCATTAGACCAACTGCAACCATATCCATCCTTATAATAGCGCAAGGTCATCTGATACCAATCCTTAGGGGCCATCAGACAGCTGCGAAGAACACCGCAAAGGAATATCGCAGCCAGACCGGCCGCCAGCAATTTGTACGCTTTTTTCATTTAACCCACCTCAATAACTTCTCAATATGACACACTCGCAAAAATATTTTAGCATAAATTCTTTTTATATTTATCCTGGAAATGTTACAATTTTTCCCAACGAGAAAAGATCAATACAAACGATTCAGCGCCCTTATAAACCCATAAGGACGCTGATACGATTACGATAATCTTTCAAAAAGAATTTGAATCATGCTACGGAAGGCATGAACCAGATGACTCTGTAGAAGATCCTCCTTACGAGAGTATCTCCGTCATCTTCGAGGTCAACACCGTCTGCTACGCTCCTGTATATCCTCTTGGCGGGTGCGGTATTCTTGATAAATTCGGGAATACGTCTGAAGAAAGAGAATACATATGCATGTGCGAAGATCTCACAGTAAAGCTGGCTTCTGCTCATGCCTGTGATCTCATGGTGCTCATAGATCTCTCCTGCCATCTTCCTGCAAAGTTCCCTGTTGTTGAGTTCATAAGTCATGGGGATGTTCATGTATTTCTTCGTAGCTGTGTTTTCCATATCGGCGTCCTCTTTTCTTTGGATGTCTTTATGGTAAGACTGCCGATTTAATACGAAGTCAACAACGGATTAAGAAAATCTAAAGACAGTGTCACGATATGGTCAAAGCCATTGATGCATGCCGCATCCTACTGAATCGTTGGGGCGTGTCTCGAAGCCGAACTTGCTATAGAACTCTTCCTTGCCCTTAGCGGACATAAGGCTTACCATCAGCTTGTAATCGGGCTTGAGCCAGCTTCTTATAGTCTCCATAACGTGTTCCATGACTTCACGACCCAGGCCTTTGCCCTGATATTCGGGACGAACGATTATATCCGCAATATAGACCACATATCCGTGATCCCAGATGACCCTTCCCAGAGCTACCGGCTTATCGTCTTCCCTGATGCAGCAGATATATGCGGAGTTCTTAAGTCCTTCCTTAGCCTGTTCTATCGGGAACTGACTCCAGCCTACGACATCACGCATCTCCATATATTCTTCAGGAGTAATGAAGTCAGTCAGCATAAGAAGATGAGACTTATAGTACTGCTCAGTGAACATGATCTGTTCCATTATCTCTTCGCGTGTAAATGTCACGCCTTCGGGAGCTGCTACCCATTTCATCTCTACATCATCGTCTCTTCGTACGACAGCTATTACATTACCCGTAAATTCGGTAAGAGGCTCTTGGACCCCTAGGACATATACATCCTGCTCCTCGCCATCGGGAGCTAGAAGTCCATCTATATACCCGTAATTGATCGGATAGTACATATCCTTATGTTCAGGATGGTAACTGCCCATAGGCCTGTCTATCTTTACATCAACTTTCTGTCCTAACATCTATCTTCTCCCTTCACTTTAGAAGCTATTAGCTCAAATTCTTTCCGGCTGCTCCTGCTAAGAGCATATACATGGTATCCCTTATCCTTCTCCTCATACAGGTAAGGATGTCCTTCGTCCTCCATTCTCTGTACGAAGTGTCTTGCAGGGATATTAAGTATATCGTATGTTCCCGAGAACATCGTTATATGAGGAAGTCCTTCAAGACTGCCCCGGGTCACATCCGTACGGTAATCTTCAGGAGTCAGATCACCCATCCAAAGCGCAGCGATCTTAAGGACCGGGAACTGACCGATCATGAAGTCGTGCTTCTTGATCTCCTGAAGCCTTACTTTATCCTCTTCGGTCATCTCCCTGAATCCGAATCCGGGAGATATAAGTATCAATTCACTGACAGCCGGAAGACCGTTGTCCCTTATAAGCATAGAAAGTGACAAACACAGAGTACCGCCCGCAGAATCTCCGATAAAGGTGATCTTATCGGGAGGCGTGTCATTAAGGAGCTCCTTATAGACCTTAAGGAGCATCTCATGAGATTCCTTAGAACTGCTCTCGGGCACCAGCGGATATATAGGAAAATAGACCTCACAGCCGGTAGCATCCACGAGCCTTTGGCACATATCCCAATGAGCCTTGAATGCTTCCGCGAAGAATCCTCCGCCATGGATATACATGACCTTCCTGTCGGAAGTCACCTTACGCGACTTTATGCGGTAGTATGTATAACCTTCTACCAAGCATTTCGTGATATCACATATACGTCCTGTCGTCCTCGGAGGCTCAGAAGTCATCTTACTCTTCGCCTTGAGCCCGGCAAGACCTTCCTTGAACTCCTTAAGATCAAGATCTTTAAGAGCATAAAAATCTCTCAGGACAAATTCTATCAGCTTACGTTTTATTATCCCCATTATCTCTTCAGCAGTTTCCTTGCTTTGGCACACCACTTAAGATATGCCTCATATGTATCTATTCCAAATGTGACTGTCAGATAGTAATAAAGATGATCTTCGTTATCAAGTTCTTTCTCAAGTGAAGACTTATACACATAAAGCACTTCAAGATCAGCCTTCACCTTCTCCTCGAAGATATCTATATTACGAAGTGTGATATTCCTGTCTTCGGCCCCTCCGAAGTATAGCTTAAGAAGTGTCTCATACTTAAGATCATTACATACCTGCTCATCCTTAAGCCAGTTACGAAGCGCTTCGATACCTTTCTTTGTGATATGGTATCTTATCTTCTCTCTACCTCCGCAGCTATCGTCCTTGAGCCTTTGTACGAGACCTGAGCCTTCCATGGCAGTAAGTGAAGGATATATGCTTCCGAAACTTCCCTTCCAGAAGAAGTTGATAGCACCGTCGATACGTTTCTTTATGTCATACCCTGTCAGGTCTTCATGAGACAGAAGTCCCAGGATAACAAGATCTATCTTCCTGTCCTTTGCCATATCATCGTCTCCATACGAACTTATACTTCAATACTTTCTTAGGGCACGTATCTATACAGGCTCCGCACTCTATACACTCGCTGCATCCGGATATCTTCCCTTCTGCAACCATCTTCCTGACATCAAGTCCCATAGGACATTCCCTGTTACACTTACCACAGGATAAACAAGTATCGGTTTCCGCTTCTATATGAAGCTGAGGAAGATGAAGCCATCTGCCTACCGTACTTCCGATGACCATAAACGGTGCCATCCAGCAGATGTAATGGCATGTAGCTCTCTTACCGTGAATAAGAGGCGGGATGACAAGAAGCATTATCACTCCGTAGTATACCACGTAGTTATTTATTCCCGTTACGGATATACCATGGTCAGTCATAAAGAAAGGATCGATCCTGACGTCATTCCTGCCCAGGATAAAGGTAACTACGACTGCCGTTATCCACAAGATCCAGATAACATACTTGATACGATCTCTCTTACCTTTGAATGCTGACGTATCCTTGATCCTTATGGCACATTCCTGAAGACCTCCCGCAGGGCAGAAATATCCGCACCACGTTCTGCCCATGAACATCGATAAGAAGAACATCAGACAGAACACTATAAAGCTTCCGTTCATGATATGTTCAGAAGCAGCCCGGATTATCAGATAAGGCGAGAAATACCATATGGTTACCGGGAAAAGCAAAAAGGATATCAGCAGGATCGTCTTTCTTACAGTCTGTCTCATATTGCACCTCTATGTATCATTTTGATATATCGTTTTGATACATTATGCAACCAGGCTTCTTTCTTGTCAACAAAAAGGAGCGAAGTACTGTTACCTCGCTCCTTAAACTTCAGATTCAGTAAAAAATTTAGTTAATTACAACTCCTCACCAAGCTCCAGCTTCATCCTGTCCAGACCGAACTTAGCTACTTCCATATCGTCTTCCGACGATGCTCCGCTGAACGCGAATGCCAGCTTAAATCCCTCGAACTCTTCGTATGTTCCGCCTTCAAAACCTAATTCACCGGTGAGCTTTCTATGATCGGGATTACCGCTGTCAGCCTTAGTGGCCATAGCCTCAGCGCACTTGGACCATGCTATGGCAACAAGGTTCCATCCTTCTGCATAATTACACGCGGTATCAACTACCTTGAAGGAACCTATCCAATCGGTATTCTCATCCCTATTCATAACGGCGCCTGTAGCAACGCCCTTTATCTTCATGTTAACTGCCTTCTCGTGCATCTCACCAAGGATCTTGATGAGTAATTCTCTTAAGCGTTCATCAGTCATACAAATCTCCTTTCGGATACAGCACATAATATATGCTACATTCTGATTATACCAAAAGTTTTTGAGTTTCTAGTCACACAAACAATTCTGCGTAATGTTTATCAAGTTCCGCAATAAGTTCTTCACCAAAAACGATCATTTGTTGATTCAAAGGGTTTCCGAACATCCCGAATCTTCTGTTCACGTCCATAAAGAAATGGTAGTCCCCGTTAGGATACTACCTTTATTCCTTGGGAAATTCACGCCAATTCTTCTCAAACGGAGGCTTACCGTCTCTCTCGAGCATCGACATAGCCATATTCTCAAGACCGATCTTCTGAAGAACGTACATGGTGGAATTCTCCCAGAGCGCATACTGTATTATCGCCTGCTCAAAATAAAGGATCCATTCAAGGATAAGATACCAGGATACATTAAGAACCTTCTCCATCTCTTCGGCATACTTACGATACCTTAAGAACTGTCTGTTCCTGAACTTCTTTCCCTGCTCAAGGAAAGCGGGTGAAGTAAACACCTGGTACATGAAACGATATTCCTTGGAATGGAAATCCCTGCTTGGAACGATGATCTTCTCAATGAAAGGAGCTATCTCCTCTCTTGTCTTAGGGGCCTGCTCCAATATCTCATTCTCTATCTTGATCATGCAATGCTCGGTAGCTTCTACGATCAGCTGATCTAAGTTATCAAAATAGGAATAGAAATTCGGTGCGGTCATACCACATGCCTTGGCTAGGTCCTTGATACCGGTATCACGAAGGCCTGTCTCACAATAGCGGGCAAAGCTCTTCTCCATGATCTCGATCTTCTTTTGTTGTTTCTTTTCTTCGCTTAACATCTTTAGCAACCCATAAACAGAATAAATAGTCGATAACACACAAACTCAAAAAATCGACTTTCGATTATGATTCTACTATATAAGATGGAAATAATTGATTGAAATTTGCGCCATTAGTAGTAAATTAACGCATATTTTACATATTGATCAGAACAGATCGAGCATGCTGTCCAGATATATCTCTTCCCTTACCTTGATCTGATATTCGGGCTTTACCATGTAATACATGAGCATTTCCAGTACTACAGCGCTTCCAAGGCTCCTGCCCTCTATCTTAAAGTTGGAAAATCCCGAGGGAAGATAAACATCTTCAATGTCTTCTCTGCTTATAAAGGCAGAATTATTCATTGCATCGGAGAAACGATACCCTCTGCCGGCAGAAGGCGAAGTGCACCTGTGATCCTCACAGAGCTCACCAAGGCTCTTACGGCTGACATTCTCATAGCACCTTTTCCTGTCCTTGCAGGCTATACTGCAGCATTCATTACACAGAAATTCCACCTTATCCTTCAGTGTAGGATCAAGGCGATCTAGCTTCTCAAGCGACTTATTGAGCCTGAAGTCAGGTACGACATAGCGGAAATCAGTACGAGATAATTCTTTCTCGAACTCAGAGAATTCGGTGATCACTTTAGTAGTGGAAGATACAAAGTAGAAGTCGGGATACTTATTCCTGATATGCTCGAGCAGCAGATCAGAACAGATAACGATACCGTTGTGAGCCTTTCCGTTATGCTCGAAGAGCTTACACAAACGATCGCATTGAAGATCACCCAAGTGCTCTTCCCTAAGAAGCGAATTACTGAACGTCAAACGTGACGAGATATCGTACTTAGCCATAAGTGCTGCGACATCTTCAGGGTGAGCTTCCCCATACCCGACTCGTCCGCCTCCCCAGAGGCAGTCACCCGGAGCTCCGTATATGGAACCTATCCGGGCGTTCTCATAGAAATATTCCCTATGTTCGAAGAACAAAGGCAGGAACAACTTGTAGAGCTCGTAGAATTCAAATAATCCGGGAAGATGGTAATAAGCCTTCAAATTACTTGGTCCTCGCTTTATATTCCGATCTTAACATAGAATACCAGCTTGCATCGCATATACCCATATTATTCCGATCAGAGGAACGAAGCGTTCCGTCAAACTTCATGCCGCAATGCGTCATGACCATCCCCGAATGAGGATTTCTCGGATCATGGTAAGAGCATACCCTGTTCACCCCAACATCTTCAAAGAAAAATCTCATCACCTCAGAAAGAGCCTCAGACATAATGCCCTTATGCCACTTACTTTGCGACAGGCAATATCCGACCATAACGGAATCAATGTTGTTATCCATCTGACCGTGTATAGTTCCTATGGGCTCACTTATATCTTCGCGAAGAGTTATCGTCCAATGATAATAGTCCTTTCTCTCATAAAGAGGGATCCACTCGGACAAGACTTTCTTTGTTATCTCTACATCACTATGTGTCGGCCATGTAAGAAATCTGGTCACTTCGGGATCTGACGCCCAATTATGGTACATAGTCTCGGCGTCCTCAGGAACAAATCTCCTTAAGATCAGACGTTCCGTCTCAAGCACAACAGTTCCTTTATGATCCATATGCCCTCCATTATTTGACGGACCTTACGAACAAGAAGTCCGGCTTATGGAGATTATCGTAGTAATCAGGGTACTTGGCAAGCAGAGCCTCATCAGGATAAGGCTCTGCTATCTTCTCTATCCTAAATCCCGTATCGGCAAGGTTGTTGATGATCGTAGAGAACATCCTGTGGTAATGCTGTACTCCGTCAACGAACCATGAATAATCGTATCTCTTCTCCACGCAGTAATTAGCGATATTGGCATGGATCTTCCTGCCGTTCTCATCACGTGTCCACCTCTCGGTTCCCGCGCTGTAGCAGGTATTCATGGGGTGTTCCTGCGAGAAGATGAATATACCTCCGTCAGACAGGAGTGAGTATACGGCTTTCACGACTCCTTCGAAGTCCTCGATATAGTGGATCGCAAGAGAGCTTATCACTACATCGAAAGTCTCATTTATAGTACCGATATCCTCCATGGCGATATTCATATATTCGATATTGGGATCGCTGTTCTCTTCCCTTGCTACCTTGAGCATCTTCTCGGATATATCGACGCCGACGACTCTTGAGGCACCCTTGTCTATATACTCTTTACAATGCTCACCGAATCCGCAACCCAGGTCCAGTACCCTCTTGCCCTTAAGATCAGGGAGTAATGACAGCAAAGTCGGGATCTCGAACAGAACGTTCGCATTGACCTCACGGTACCTCAGTTCCTTATATCCTTCAAAGAAGGTCTCATTGTCGTAGATATTCTGCTTTGCCATCTGTATCACTTCCTTTCACATATATGGCTTCAAAAATGGGGTTCGTATACTATACCACAGTTTCCTGATCTGTCATCAGACTATCCCAGATCTTTTTTAAAGCCTTGTTCTTAGAAACCTTATCGAATACATATGTGTCGCCAGCTTCTCTAACGGTCTTACCGAATGAGTCTATGAGCTTCGCGTTAGGATCGTCGATAAACCTTATACCTGTGGCGTCTGTGACCGGCGCCTGATCCTGCCTTCGACATTACCTGTATGCTGAACATACCCGAGAAGTGAATCCACCGAACTGTCGAAGAGATCTGCTATATCCATAAGGAGCTTGACCTCCGGTACAGACAAGCCTGCCTCTCATTTATACACGGCTCCTACGGTGACACCCAGGGAATCGGCAAGCTGCTCCTGCGTCATGCCGTGTTCCTTACGTAATCGCCTTATATTCTCACCTGTCTTGATCTGCATATCCTATCTCCTCCCTAGTAATCTTCCAGGAAGCTGTGCCTCTTCCCATCCTTCTTGTACTCGATAACGGTATCGAGATCTACGTTCTCTACGCTCCTGAATATATTTGCTTCAACAGCCGGATTATCCTTCTTCATGGACGCGATCAACCTTTTTATCTCAGCTCTCTTAGAGGAGCTTTCTTCCCTGCGCTCCGTCACACGACAGGCACAGTCAAGAAACCGAAGTCCGTTACTGTCCCTCCATGCGCATATATCCTCTTCTCTTATGAGATACATCGGACGGATAAGCTCCATCCCTTCGTAGTTCCTGCTTCGAAGCTTAGGCATCATGGACTGTATCTGACCGCCGTAGAGCATCCCCATAAGGATAGTCTCTATAACGTCATCGTAGTGGTGCCCGAGAGCGATCTTATTGCACCCCAGTTCCTTTGCCTTGGAATAAAGATATCCTCTTCTCATCCTCGCACACCTGTAGCAGGTGCCTTTATCGGAAGTATCCGCTGTCTCGAAGATATCGCTACCGAATATGGTCAGAGGTATCCCCATAAGATCTGCATTTCGCAGAAGAAGTTCTCTGTTTTCTTCGGTATATCCCGGATCCATAGCAAGGAATAAGAGCTCGAAATGCACCTTATCGTGCTTTTGTATCTCCTGGAACAGCTTTGCTAACAGCATGGAATCCTTGCCGCCTGAGATACAAACTGCGATCTTATCGCCATCTTCAATAAGACGATAATCCCTGCAGGCTTTCGTAAAAGGAGCAAAGAGTTCCTTATGGTATCTGCTCCTTATGCTGTCCTCTATACTCTGCTTAGTATGTTCCGACATCACGTTACTCCTTGAAGACCCGTATACAAGACAACGGCAGATATCCGAAGATATCTGTCGCTTAAGGTCTTTATCAGTTAAAGGATAACACAATCAGAGCACAGACAGCGCATCAGTTAAAGAAGAAATACACTCGACTCCGTTAGGAACATCTCTGCCGTTTCTGTTTATCCACAGTGCACGGATACCCTTTCTTCCCGCGCCCTTAACGTCACTTCCGATGGAATCACCGATATGGATGACTTCATTAGGTCTAAGTCCTGCTTCTTCGAGGGCCATATCAAAGATCTTGCCGCAGGGCTTATAAGACTTCGCGTCTTCAGATGTAAAAACACCCGCGGGATTAAGTCCGTGATACTTGATAGCTTCCTCGATATCAGCCTTATCGATATTAGATACTATATATACAGGCAAAGGGCTCTGTTCCATGAACTCCTTGGAATCTTCAAAGATAGGAGGCTTTACCCACTGCTCAAAGAGCATATCCGCAAGTTCGTCGGGATCAGCATCTGAATCGAAATGCTCTATAGTGTCTTGTAACGACTGTCTCTCAAGCTCACGCTGAGTCTCAAAATTATCTCCGTAAGCCTCCTGGAACTTATCCCTGAAGTCCTTTCCCCAGTAACGATCGATCTCAGATACATCAGCTCCGTTACCGGTCTTGCTCAAGATCTCCGAGATCTTCTTTACTACGTGTCCGTCCTCATGTACCACCGTACCATAGAAATCAATAAAGAACGCTTTTATCATAATCCTATCCTCTTAATCAACAATCCCCTTGCAGCTCATGCTGCCAACTCTACGATAACCCAATTAGTTTCCAAGCTGTCTCTTAGGAGAAATACAAGGAAACCACCCAACATAAATGCAGTATCAATAGAAACTTGTTATGTTCCCGCCGGTGACGCGAACACACTCAAAACCCATCTCACGCGCCAAACTCATCCAACCAGCCTCATTCTAGCATAACGATTTTCGGGAAACCTAAACAATTTATGAATAAATTCTTAAAAAAATCCAACATTTTGTATTGTTCACACAAAACATCGGACTTTTCTTGTACAGTTTTCACACACGGAAGCGTTTTAGGTTCTCAAACGCCCTATTTGCAGGCATTTGAGGATTTCGAGCAAAACGGAAACCCGTCGCAAAATCGGCGAGTTCCGTCTAAGCTACTTCTGACTCATCTCACTGTCTAATCTTGATAATATCAATTCAAATACCTCTTCCCTGTCCTCGGAAGTATCATATATATTAAACCCGTATGAGGCGAGATTATGGTACATCTCGTTATTAAATTCAACCATATCTGCTGCCACGCCCTTAAGTTCTTCGTCAGAAAGATCATATGTCCAGTCTTTCTTCGTATCGTACTTTCTGAAGTCACGTATAAAAGCGGCTTCGTCCTTCTCACGCTGCACAAGACCTATAAGGCAGAATCTGTCACGCATATCTTTAATACCGTAAGTTCTTAAGATATGTGTTATCTTATCGAAGCCATAGTAAGCGCCTTCTAATACGAACTTATTACCCGGAACTTCACCATGGCTGTAATCTGATAATCCCTTACCGTCAGAAGATGAGAACACACCAAGACAGTGCCCGAGAAACGGCGCAATATTTCCCGTTGTCTTATCCCTGTTCCAGTTAAGTCTTATATCAAGTTCGGGATAGGCCTGTCCGAATACGGCTACGAGCTTATCTATACTTATCACATAGTGTCCGTATCTGTCGTTTATCATCCTGGACAGAGTTGACTTACCGCTTCTTGAAGCTCCTGCAATGATAATATCCTTCATCTTATATCTCTTATCGATCCTTCTTTATCCTGCTTGTATAATCCTTGGCATTAATGATCAGCGCCGCAGACATCAGGAACGATATAAACATGGGGATCACGGCAAATCCCGCACTTATAGTACCGTTACTTCTTAATACCAGGATAGCAGCACCTATCGTAATACCGCAGCATACCATCTCCAATGCAAAGAATATCACTGCTCTTACTATCGCCTGTTTCTTCTGCCTGTCCGCATAATCTGCAACCTTCAAAAGAGTATCTTTCATCTCATTGTCCATATTCTCACTTTTCCTTTCACCGTCGATCAGTTCCTTGATATCGACTTCATAATAATCAGCCAGTTCAACAAGTGTTCCAAGATCGGGCAGCGTTATGCCGTTCTCCCATCTGGATACGCTCCTGGATGATACATTGTACATACCGGCTATCTCTTCCTGAGTCTTGCCTTTTTCCTTGCGAAGCTCTCTTAAGAAATTACCGATCTTCACCTGATCTATCACGTAAGCCCCTCCTTTCAAGATTGATCTTCCGTTAACGGCTCATAAAAGTCCATGTCACAAAGTGAGAAAATGACATTTCCTACCTGACAATTATGTCCGATTATTGAAAAAACGGCAATATACGGGCATAAAAGTGCCCCCACGCTAAGTGAGGGCCACGATCGATCAAGTCATCAAAGTTCCAATACCTTCTTGATCTGCTCCTTACGCTTGATCTTAAGCGAGGTAGTCTTTATAAAAGGTTCCTCCGTAAGATACAGATCCGTCACTCTCTTATAGTGAGGGATGGTCTGATTGACATCCTTTATCTTCTCCCAGATCAGATCACGGATCTGATCCTCCGTCAGAGCTCCGTGAGAAGACTCCAGTTCCTTAGCGGAATACTGAACCTGAACTGCGATACGAAGATCTGTCCAGTCTCCGTCAATAGGCTCTCCGAATACAAAGGAATCCTGTATCTCAGGGATCTTATTAAGAAGTATCTCAATCTCTTCAGGGAAGGCTTTCTTACCGTTCTTTAGAACGATCATGTCCTTCTTTCTTCCCGTAAGGAATATATATCCGTCCTTATCCATATATCCAAGGTCACCTGTATGGAACCAGCCGTCTTCCAGGACTTCCGCGGTAAGCTCATCATTCTCGTAGTAGCCGATCATGACGTTAGGAGCCTTGGCACATAGTTCTCCCATACCATCCTCGTCCTTATCTCTGAATTCTACCTGAACCGAAGGAAGAGGTCTTCCTATGGAGCCTGCACGTATATGGCCCTTATTCTCTGCAGCCAATACGGGAGAAGTCTCGGTAAGACCGTAACCCTGATAGATCTCGATACCTAAGTCCGTGAAACCTTGTGCTACGGTTGCGGATAATGGAGCTCCGCCTGAGATAATGTATTTGAGCTGTCCGCCCATCTGAGCGATTATCTCCTTGAAGAGCTTACGCCTTATATCGATACCGAACTTAAGAAGGAAGTTAGCAAGCTTCTTGGCGCGTTCTACCGTCGCAGTCTTGCCCTGCTTCTCTATACCCTTCTCTACAGTCTCATACATCTTGTCTATGAGCGCGGGAACACCCAGGAAGAACGTAACACCATATTCAGTGAGGTTCTGCTTGATATAGCGGATACCGTCTGAGAAGACTGTGCGCATACCGTCCGCAAGGGCAAAGAGCATTCCGGTGGATCCCAGGATATGGTGGAAAGGCAGAAATGCGATATTGGTAGAGTGTTCATCAAACACCTCGAATACCAGAAGATCAGATACATTGCAGGCAAGACCTCTGTTGGAGAGCATTACCGCCTTAGACTTTGAAGTAGTACCTGATGTAAAGAGAAGTATAGCCATCGCCTCCGGAGAAGGCATGAAATCTATAAACTCCTGACGTACAGACTCAGTGAGTTCACGTCCTGCAGCGACCATATCCTCTATGCATCTGTACTCTTCAGACTTATCGTTCATGCATATGAACTCACGTATATTGGTCTTGCCGTTGGCCTTTATCTGCTCGATCTGCTCCTTGTTCTTGACATCGAATACCACCGCATCGACTCCGGCTCTGATAAGGGAATCCTCCATCTCACCTAAAGGCAGCTCCTTATCTATGGGAACAGATACGATACCTCCGAAGAGGCATGCCAGATGAGTAACTACCCAGTAATACTGATTACGTCCGATAATTGCTATCCTTCCGCCCTTGAAGCCGCTGTCGTATAGATTAGCTCCGAGAGAATTGACATTCTCTATGAAGTCCTTATACGTGTGATCTATATATTCGGGATCCTTACCCTGCTTTATCTTCACTCTGAAAGCGACGTCATCCTTATAGGTCTCTGACGTTGCAGTAATAAGTTCTTTGACTGTTCCGTAATATCGGGGTTCTTCCATAAAGGCCTCTATTCATAACTTAATAAACTTTCGATAATTATATCACTGCAAGAACAGCAAATGAGTGAAAACTGTCGGATTAGGATCACCTGCGAACAGATCTCATATTGAACTCGACATACTCTTTGACCTTCTCAGGGATCTTATAGCTGTCATCTTTCAAGATACTACTTATCCACTCCAGTCGCTCGTCTGAGACATTTCTTGAATCCCAGGCACATGTGACATTGATATGCCTTAAGATCTCCTCGTCTTCGCATGAATACATCATCAGCGCATACGGGATCCTGTCCCAGTATGCTTCATGGCCCAATAATACGGACAATCTGGCCTTAAGATAATGAGAATCTGTCTCCTGAAACATATTGTAGATATTATCGGCACCGATCTTCAGCTTATGCACGGTCATCGCTACATAGGCCTGCTTTACAACAGTGATATCCTTATCCTTAAGAAATCTCTCAAAGACATCAATATATCGAAGTGCATCGAGTTCACCTAAGGCATACAGCGTATTCTTAACAACACGAGGGTCTTCATCCTCCAGGTATGCCGTAAGAAGATCAGCATCTTCCTTCTTCCCTGTCTCTGCCAGTCCGAGGATGCTTCCTGCTCTTTGATCGGAGTCCAGTTGATCGATATAGTACTGACGTACATCGACATAGGAATGCTTCCTGCATATAAACCTGGCGGTCTGCCTGACAGGTCCTGAAGGAGAAAGGAGTTTCTCTTCAATCCCGTCCCATGGAGCCTTTAAGATCTCATACTTCTTATCCATTGCTGCTACTTGGACGACCGAACTCTTATGTGCGATCAATCCGTCCAGCTCCTCAATCGTCAGATCATAATGCCTGATCAGCGATGTGGCCAGAAGCCTTTGTATCTGCAGGTTCTTCTCTATACCCAGCAAAGACAGGATATCTTCTTTACTTAGCTGCCCGTTAGCCGTAAACAGACGATATAAGACTACTCTTCTCCTTGTATCATACTTACGTGTAAAAGCCCTGTCTATCGAAGGAAGCTTTGCTCTCAATGCAGAGGCAAAGAGAGGATCTAATTCCTGCATTAGGTCTTCATCTTTTCTTTTGCCGTTTCTGACTCTGTTAAGCACCGGAAGCAGTTCGACCAGTTCATCATAGGACAGATCCATATTATCGGCACAGATATTACGACACGCTTCGCGGGCAACATCTCGTACCTCTTCGACCCAGTCATTGAGCCTTAAAAGGAAGAACAGATAAGAACCGGTGTCAGATGACAGCATTCGAAGGCACTTCTCACGATAGAATCCGTTAGGATGCAAGGTACCCAGGCGCATGAGCCATACGAAAGCATCCGTATCACCGATCTTCCTCTCAATATCCACAGGATCAACATATTTCCAATCCACCGACCATTCAAGTGAAGTTGTCGCACGAAAGCGATCATTAAGCCTGAGCCACCCTTTCCTGTCAAGGCGTGACACATATTCTGCGGCAGCAACGCCTGCTCTGCAGGCAAGAAGATCATCACGCGAAGTAATGAACTGGTACACGGGAGCAAGAGAGAATTCACGACCTTCTCGCAGGGACTTTATATGCATGTCAAGAAATTCGCTGTCAGAAATATGATTGGTAGTATGAACACTTTTATTCTGTTCACGAACAACCCTGTCCGACCGATGCAACAACCCTTTGAGAAAACCTAACATCCTGCCTCCGCTATAATATATTCTTCAGTCGATTATACACCTCATCCTCTGTATATATATTGCCTTGCTATCCTCTTCTCCGGACGCGTATCGACAAGATAGAGGACAAGGAGGAATATCCATTCCAGGGGCTTCATCATGATATATACGATATCGGCCTTCCAGGGAGATGTGATCAGATTGGATACGGGATATCCGTATCTGTCATACACTCCCCTAATGAATCTGTGAAAGCGCGGCGTCCTCTCCTTTATGACATCTTCGAATGCATTCGCAATGCAAAGCTGCCTGTTGACTATTATCGTATGGTCTATCCTCGTGCCGTATCTTAAAGGTTTTACGATCTTCTTATGTCCTCCCGCTGCTACAGTACAGAGATAATGTCCGTCATATTCAAGCGGAGGCGGCGGCGTCTGCTGTGAGAATGTCCAATCAGCTGTATCAGTAAACGTCTTGACGGGAGCATCTATCCCCTGACCCGTCAGCACGAATATGATCTCCAGTATCGCTACTACGAAGAAGAATACAACAAATACGAACGCGGAATACTTGGATAACGTATCCATCTTACCAAAGAGCTTATAAAAGAAGCTGTTCACCTTGATCTTTTTCTCATCCTTACGGAACATCTCTACTGTCCGCTTCATGTGATCTCGGATGATCCTTCCTGAGAGGATCAGCAAGTTGATCTGGTAAAGGTACAGGAACATATGTTGGATGTTCAATCGATCGACCAACTGGATCATGTAGAAGAGCTGATAGATATTAAATAACACGAGAAGACTGATACACATCGCCGATACAAGAGGCGGCATATTCTCAGCCTTCACATAAAGGAGTACGAACAATGCTACTATTCCGAGAAATAGTGCAAAATATACGACAGGATATCTTGGAGACAGAGAATAGTGCGTCTGGAAAGAATAGATCGGCTCATACCAGTCTCCGCCATAATCAAAGATACTCTGCATGAGACAATACATGATACCACCGCCGATGACTCCGACCGGTGCCAATATCTTCTCTCCCTTAGGCTTCTTGAAAAAGCAGTTAGCAAGATTCCATAATGTCAGGAATCCGGGAACAGCAAGCAACAGGATAAAAAATATCACTGCATATATAATTGACATCACATCATGCATCATGTGTGCACACCTCCAATATCATGGAATAGATGCTACACCAACGCTAAGCGTTTTTCAATATATTTTTATCGTTTATCGGCAATTATTTATCACATATCAATCAGAATGAATATTGTCAGAGGATTCCTCTTCGCATTGCTTCCTCTAAGAGCTTAGGCTGTATAAGAGGATAAGTCCAGGCGGAAGGTAATTCATCGGTTATCTCTATTCGTTCGATCTCGCTGTGAAGTTCAGGTTCAAAGGATGAGATATCCGCATAGAAGAGCATACCGAATGTCTCCACACCGTCGAAGTTATCAGGAGCAGTTACAGAGTACACACAGACAGGTACAATAGAAAAGTCTATCGCACCTGTCTCTTCATAGAGTTCACGCCTTGCCGTCTCCTCTATATCTTCACCCGGCTCCCTGTGTCCGCCCGGGACCTCATATGTATCCCTGTCCTTATGCTTGCAGAATACCCATCTGTTATCTGTCTTTGCTATGATCACCGCAAACTTCAGAAGGCTGTCATCTACCTTATCGTAAAACCTGACTTCTACCATCATCCCTGTCCTTTCTCATGCTGTCTTAATATGTAGCAGGCCCTGACGGCATCCGCCAGATCATCATCTTCTATCCCCTCATCCCTCATACGTGGCAGTACCTTCGCTCTATATACTTCCAGTCCCGCTGCGGAGAACTCGTCAAATATAACATAAGTCCTTGCATAATCGAAGACGGCAGGTGCGATCCTGGCATTCATCCAGTCGATAAGATGAAGCTCTCCCGATCCGCTCACCATTATATTAAGAAAGTGCATATCAAGATGACAGATGCAGGATGAGTATCGATCTGACAGGCGCCTTAAGATAGGTAAGACTTCTTCCCTCTCGGGAATGCTCAGGTTCATACATGCGGTATCTTCAATGCACGGCATAGAAATACCGTTGATATCGGCTGAATGTATCTTAGCGAAGGAATCAGCCAGTATATCAAAGCAAGTAAGGTCCCCTCGGGAGGCGCGGGTCTCCAGGGTTTCTCCTTCGATAAGATCCATCTTCACTATGTGATCGTCATCAGTATCGTAATAACGTATACTACTCAAGCCCGCCATATTGACCGCACGCTGCTGATCTTTCTCAAATGCTATCCATTCCGCAGGATAGGACGGCTTATAGATCTTATAAGCATATCCCCTGTAGGATAATACATCCGCCTGGGCACCTCTTCCTATCAGCTTCTCCGAACCGTCAAATACCATAATCTCACATCACTTCACTAAGAGCTTCAGACGCCTTAACAGATACTTCCTCAAGGAAAGACATGAGCTTATCCTTCGTATAGTACTTAAATTCTTCTATATCCGCACCGGGAACATCGTACTGAACACGGATGAGATTATCTTTCATCCTTCTTATATCCTCCGAAGTATAGAAACCGAACATATCCATCTCGGGAGAAACTTCAAGAAGAGACATTATCTCTTCAGTATTCCTACTGTTCTGATAGAGCCACTGATCGACTGCCTTTGCTTCCCTGTAGAAATCCTCCTTAAATCTGCCGGGATCTTCAGGAGGCACGAACTGATCCTTTGTACCATTCCATATATCAATATCGTTTCTTACATCAGTTAGGCAATGAACTACTATTCCTGCAGCGACCATACGATCTTCCGAAGTACCGTACTCATCCCAAAACATTCGGATATTACTGTTCCATCTGTCGTAATCCTCGGGGGCACCCCACGGACCGCATCCTTCAAAAAGATGGGATCTTATCTTCTGATCGATAGAATAACCTTCTCTCATGTGAACTGAATCCGGAAGCACGGACCCCAGGATAAACTCCGCTCTTCCCTCTTTGATATCAAGGATCTCCGACACGCGGTATGCTATCTCCATATGTACCATCTGAAACGACATATACTGCTTCTCTCTTACTTCTTATTCAAAGCCACGCTAAGAGAATGAGGGATACCTCTGGGACCTCTTATAGCATAGATACCATACTCTTCGCCAAGATAAGCGAAAGTAAACTCATCACGTTCATATCGCTTCAGGAGCTCTATCTTCATGAGAGCGGTTATCTTAAGATTCTTATCACTGTACTCGTACGGGATATCCGTCTCCAATACGCGACACTTATAAAGAATAGCGGACACGGGAGCAGCCACATACATATACACCGTATCGCCTGCCATTATCCCCGCACCCTGCTTCCAAGTAATGATATCTTCTTTCTCGAAAGCCCCTTCCACATCGTAGAACTTAGGATTAGCCGGAATGATCCACTCCTTAGGATCACGTACTGCTCTTCTCCTGTACTTCTTCGAGGTCGAAGAGTAGCTCATATCAAGGAGCGATAAGACCTGCTCCTCAGGAACCGTACCGTCGAGAACGACAGTGATCCAGCTTCTCTTATTCATGTGATACGCAGGACAGATACCGTCTTCCATAACGAGCATCTCATGCATATTGATATCGTCGATCTTCAAGTTGATCGCGGATACCACGCCATCCCCGGAA
This sequence comes from Oscillospiraceae bacterium, assembly GCA_900176545.1. Lineage (GTDB taxonomy): Bacteria > Bacillota > Clostridia > Saccharofermentanales > Saccharofermentanaceae > Saccharofermentans. Next base: position 31,239 of record FWXP01000001.1, on the reverse strand, counting down.
AGCCCCAGCTTATCCCTTCTGACGTTCATGATAAGAGCAAACCACTTCTTATTGTCCTTATGGCGGTATACGGCACTGGTATCGTCTCGGTCCCAGGGAAACTCAGCTTCAACGCCGTATTGTTCATATATATAGTTATCTATTCTGTCACGCATAGTTCTCTTCCATATAGCACCAGATATCGGATCTGTGTCTGAAGTCCTCATCCTCCAGCACCTCCTCATATCCTACCTCTTTTAAGCCTGTCCTGATACCTCTTTGTTTGGCAAAAGATCGGTCGTTAATGAGAGTCCATGTCTGATAGGGGCCTTTACGATCCCAGAAGTTCCTATAATACTCCTCATCCTTAAAGATGATTATCTGTGAATTCCAGAATTCAGGATAGACTATGAACCCAACTACCTTACAAAAGCCGATATCCTGAGGCACCTGTCTTATAAGCTCTTCAGTCTTTGAGATCCATGCACGACAGAATGCTGTCTTGACCTTACCGTAAGTCTTTGGCATCTCTATCCAGGGTGAAGAAGGAACTTCCAGGCAGATCATGTCATCTTCCGTTTCAAAGGAAACTTCTTTCTCCTCTATTGCTCTTATAAGAGCTCTTAATCGTCTTCTCTGACCTCTTACCTTTTTATTCCACATAATACTCTCGCGGTATCTCCTCTTTCCTTATGCACAGATCATGGTCAGTTCTCTCCCACAGCATCTTAACGGTATCCGTCATCTTACGAGCATCGCATATGTATACGAGTGCATCTCCGAGCTTACCGTAGCTTACCGCTCCCGTATATTCTAACGCTTCCTTATAGTTAGGATAATACTCTGATACACAGCAGTCGGATGCAGCCGTAAAGTGAGCATGGAATGGAGGAGACTTTAACTCATTTCCGTCGTAGTCCTTTATAGTGATAACAAAAGGATCGGAATTTAACCTGTCAGGTATTCCAAGCCTCTCATCTACTGAATGAAGATATGTATTACGCTCATGCCCTACACCGATAAGGAGAACCTTGCCTCCTTCTTCGTACAGTCTGCTAAGACACGAACCCAAAGGAGCAGGCGAAGCACACTTCTCTTCTCCCCTGACATACTCGGCAGCTCCCTCACCGAACGCTACCACAGAGTGCGTAGGATGTAAGGATCTGGCCCCATCATTACGCTCATAAGCAACTCTGGAGAGAGTACCAATACATGGAACCGACGTTCTTACATCGTAGTAGGGGTTTGACCTTACTACTTCATCCCAGGTATGCGTAGGGATAATAAGAAGTCCCTTATCCAGGTACGAACACATGGCGTCTATAAGACCGTCAGCACCGTCTTCTATGGGACCGACTGAACGAAGCGCAGCGTGGACTGCGACTTTGTCATCGTGTCTTATACCGTTATCCTTTAGAAATTCCGTTATATCTTTCTTAGTAACCATATCCTTATTCCTTAGCTGTAATAATCCTTCCGGCAACGTGCCTACGCCTCTTCTCTATAAGGATAACAGAAGCAAGCCCGACTATCCCTATCGAAGTAAAGATAATATCCTCGTGGGGAATGATGTATTTCCCGGGATCTTCAGGATCGTACATTATCGTAGTGCTCTTCCTGCCCGAATTAGAATATGCGACATATCGGTCTTCTTCTACATAATAAACGTAAAAACCTTTGTATGGCTCATCGGGATCAGCGTACTGCTCTCCTACGTGATTCTGACGCTTGTTAAGCTCACCTGTGGTAGATACATATCTTCGGGATACTATAAAGTCTCTTACTCCGAAGAAGATGAACATAAGACATGTGATCAGTATGATACCGATGAAGAGTTTTCTTACTACCTTACTTAATATATTCATAAACACTGCCTTTCGCTTATAAGCTTATTTGCAGCTTAAGTTAATGTTACGTTAAGGTTCAGCCATATTCTCGTTAAGAATGGTGTTTTATCATCGGATCATACAAACAAACGGAGGATAGATAACAATGAGTGACACCATCATGAAGATCAGCAAACTCTCAAAGTCTTACGGCGCTAAGAGAGTTCTGGAAAATGTATCTTTTGAGATCGAGAAAGGCAAGATATACGGCTTCATAGGAGAGAACGGCGCAGGCAAGACAACGGCCATAAGAGCGATCACGGGATTAAGTCACGTTACAGACGGAAAAGTAGAACTCTTCGGAAGATCGGATAAGAAAGGCCTTGAAGAAGGAAGAAAGAAGATAGGATGCCTTGTAGAGAAGCCGATACTGGCTCTTAATAAGACGGCAAAGGACAACCTGATGTCACAGCAGCTCTTATACGGCAAGGAAGACGCTGCCAAGGCAGACAAGATCTTAAAGCGTGTAGGACTTGGCGACGTCAAGGATAAGAAGGTCGGCGATTTTTCTCTCGGAATGAAGCAGAGACTGGGCATCGCACTGGCACTGATAAACGATCCCGAGCTTCTTATCCTGGACGAACCCGTAAACGGATTGGATCCCATGGGAATGGTAGCAGTAAGAGAGCTCCTCATATCCCTCTGTAAGGATGACGGCATAACGATAGTCATCTCTTCGCACATCCTTGCCGAGCTCTACCAGCTTGCAACAGATTACATAATAATCTCACATGGCCATATAATATCAACTCTCTCCAAAGAGGAACTCGACGATCTTTGCACTACTCATATCGTAATGGAGACGGAGCATAACGATGAAGCCTTGAGAGTTCTTAACTCTAGCGGTATAAGCACGATTGACCAAGATGAAGATTCGATCAGGATCTACGATAAGGTCGATACATCAGATGTCGCAAGGCTCATGTACGATAACAGGATACTTATCACTCACCTGACCAAACACGAGAGAACACTTGAAGAATACTATATCGAACTTCTCGGGAGGGGCGCATAATGAACACTTTACTTAAATGGGAACTCAAACAGACATTTACATCCAAGTCATTCAAGATAATCGGAGCGTGCATGGTCGCTCTTCCCGCAATATTCCTGCTGCTTACATTAAGGTTCGCTCCTGAGTATACGGGCTACCAGGCATTTATTGAAGGGCTCAACAACTACAACGGTTTTGTTATCTTCCTTATGGGAGTATTCGCAGGAATACATGTAACAGGTGCATTTGAAGGACGCAAGATCCAGGCCGCTGTAATGGCAGGCAACAGCAGATTCAACATCCTTATGTCGAAGTTTCTGTCATTCATGGCAGCTGCAGTAGTCTACGGCATCACATCCATCTTTGTATCCACATTAATAGCAATATCGATGCAAGGCATGACCGGCTTAGACGGCAACATCTTAAGAGTCATCTTCGCAAGAGCGCTGGTCTTCATCATAGTCGAGATCGCATATTCCGCAGCATGCTTCCTCTCTTCCATGTTCATCAAGCATCAGGGCGGTGCTATCGGATTCAACCTTATACTTATGCTCATGTCTAATGTTATCGCTCAGATCCTCCTGTGCTTCGAATGGTCTTATCCTATCGTAAGAGCAACACCCGTAGGCCAGAGCATGATCCTTATGAACGATATAAGCAACAGCAATATCGCAATTGCACTTACAAGCTCAGTAGTCACATTCGCTGCAGTAATCGCACTGTCGTATGCTAAGTTCAGGAATCAGGAACTCAAGTAAAATCCCTCTCATTTCTTACATAACTGATCCCCGGTATCTCGAAGAAATGCCGGGGATCTTCTATGCTCAATCAAAGAGATTCTTACCATACTCATATGCGCGTTGAAGATTAAGATCCCAATTCTTTTCGCGAAGTTCTTTCTCCCTGGAAGTACTGTCAAAGACCACAAATTCAGTTTCTTTTGCTCTGCCGAACAATCTGTCACCCAACATTACCTTCTTCATGCTGTCCAAGAGGCCGAACTCTTCAAGCCTCTCTATAGGATTACCGGCAGAACAAAGTATCATCGCCTTATCCAGCATCTTCATGGTCTTCTCACCGTATGCAAATCCGTAAGACCATACTCTGTCAAACCAACCTACCAGCATAGCGGGAGCCTCAGTCCAGAATACGGGATAGATAAAAGCTATTGCATCAGCTGAATTTATCTTCTCATGTTCAGCCAGGACATCAGGCGCAACATCAGGCGTAGTTCTGTAATTTGCATCTCTTAGGTATTCCTGTTCTGTCATTATCGGATCAAAACCCATCTTATAAAGATCGGACATTATGTATTCATTACCGGAATCAGTTATTCCCTTTATGAATGCATCCCTCATGTTCCTTGTAAAGGAATCCTCTGACGGATGACAATAAACGATAAATACTCTCATAGAAATCTCTCCTGAATTACTGTTTTTGTGCGACTATCGCGATCCATGCAGGTATCGCGGCCATCGGATTATGCTTCCAGTCGCTTATATCAGATATCTCCTCAGGCGTCTTTGTCTTCAGTTCATCGTAGGTATACCAGAACGATGCATCCGATGAATCGATCTCCGCCATCTCCAATACCATCATCCCTGCCTTGGAATTGGCATTTACTATATCCTGAACTCTCCAGTGAAGATCAGGCATCACATCGCTATAGGACTTCCTTATCTTAGGCTCTTTCCATGCTTCCATAGTAAACGGCCTTGTAAACGGATGAACATCGTACATCGCCGAGTATCCGCCTATCTTCAGGACTCTTCCGATATTTCTGTACATCTCATCTATGTCAGTTATCCAGGATAATGTACCGTTAGACGTATAGACCATATCAAAGGCCCCGTCTTCGAATTCAGACAGATAAGTCGTATCGGAGCATACATAATCTATATCAAGTCCCCACTTATCCGATATCTCACGGGCATTCTCCAGCTGTCGTTCGCTGATATCCGCAGATGTCACCTTCGCTCCCATCAGAGCAAGCGCGAATGCAGCATGGTTATCTCCGCTCGAAGGAAGTAAGATCTTCTTCCCTCTAAGGTCACCGACATATCTCTCGATCAGCTCTAACACCCCCGAATAAAACGCAGATCCGGGCTCTTTCCTTAACCTTCCGAGTCGATCTTCTGTTCTTAATGACTGATACCATTCCGAATCGGAGATCTCATTCCAATAGTTCTTTACCTGAATATCTCTGTCTTCCATCTATTTAGTTTCCTCCGATTGGACGCTGATACGCCTTACTTCCATAGAACTCAGCTAACTATTCGTACGAGATGATAAGGTCGAATCCTGAACTCATACTCTGAGAAGCCAGTTCAACCGAGCTTCCGTATTCCACTTCTATCTCCTCCAGCGGATCAGCGCGCAGATCTATCGTTCCGTCGTCACCCTTCTCGACCATATACCCGTCAATGATAAGTACGATCTTGCTGTCATCGACTTCTCCTATGGTTATCTTCGTATCGCGGCTGTCATATACAACATCACCTTGCTGAAGGGGTGTAAATACGACCGGCTCAGCTGTCGATGAGCCGAGCTCACTCCACTCTGTTTCCTGAACTGAGAGTGTATTCTGAACAATCGAAGTCACTTGCGAACTTATCTCTGTATCCCGGGGCTGCCCTGTCGAAGAAACACCGCACCCGCAGACAGACATGGTCACTACGAGGATCATTATGCCGATACATGTAAGTCTCTTCCTGATATTCACCACTATGCTCATCCCTCTATGACTGATATACCGCTGTTCGACACCTGGATTATAGCATAACGAGTACAGAGCCCGATGGAGCGAGTACTATTAGAATCGATAATAAGATAGAATACAATAAGAAATGAGCACGATATCGGTTACAAAGGAATACATATCAGATGAAGATATATCTTGCACCTCTTGAAGGTATCACTAATCATATATACCGTAATGCTTATAGCAAGATCTATGGCAACATAGACAAGTACTTCGCTCCGTTCATATCTCCGTCTGAGAAAGCTCCCATGACTCCCCGTGAGAGACGCGATGTCGATCCTGAAAATAACAATGGGATATACATGGTCCCACAGATCCTAACATGCAGATCCGATCTTTTTATCGAAGCAGCCAAAGAGCTTCACGATATGGGATACAAGGAGATCGATCTTAATCTCGGATGTCCTTCGGGAACTGTCTGCGCCAAGGGAAAAGGCGCCGGGTTCCTTCCTGAGACATTGGCCCTTCAGAGGTTTCTTGACGATATCTATTCCTATGCAGGAGAACCCGGGATCCAAATATCCATAAAGACCAGGCTGGGCTTCTACGATCCCGATGAGTTCTACGATCTTGTGGATATATTCAATACATTCCCTGTGAGCGAACTGATCGTACACCCAAGGATAAGAGGCGACTTCTATAAGGGTGATACCCGCAAGGAATACTTCGCATACGCTCTGGAGCATTCCAATGCACCACTTGTATATAACGGTAATATATTCGCGTCCAAGGACTACGAGGAACTAACAACACTGCTTCACAAAGACCTTGATCCCGTAATGCTCGGAAGAGGCCTGATATCAGATCCTTCCCTTGCAGATAAGCTCAAGGGCTATACAACGGAGACTGACCTTATAAAGCTCAGGAGATTGCACGATACTCTCTACAACGAATTTAAGGAGATCATGTCACCGGACATCAATATCCTTCACAAGATGAGAGAACTGTGGTCTTACTGGCAGGTCCTCTTCGTCGGACACGAACGCGACATCAAGCGCATCATCAAAGCAAAGAAATGCTCTGAATACGAGGATGTCGTATATCACTCACTGCTGACCTGATCTTATCTCAGTTCGTATCTACCCTGATACAGATCCCTTGCTCTTTGCGATATATCCTTAACAAAGGAGAACTACGCATTAGAATATCCGTTGGGCTGACCATTAGGCATCCTCTCCAGTCTGCCTTCGCTGATGTCATCCAGTATCTGCTCCTTGAGACGGCTGTACGCTGCGGCAACATCAGGATGCTCCAGCAGATAGTCCCTGAAATAGAGTTCATCCCAATTACCTGCATAGCGAAGATGTAACAGGAATACCTTCTCTGCAAAACCGTCAACGGTCATGCCCTTTGCCAGAAGGTACTCATAAGGCTCCTCTTTCTTCATGCAGACTTCCGTACCGAATCCGATGCTCTTCAGAGCTTCGACAACTTTACTTACGATACATGTTCCGTCTATCTCAAGAAGGATATCAACGACAGGCTTTGCCTTGATATCGGGAATGGCACTGCTTCCGATATGGTTTATCCTGACGACATCTTTAGCATCTATAACACCGAGGATAGCCTTTTTCTCTTCCTCGTACCAGTCCGCATACTCAGGAAGGACATCCTTAAGTACGATCGGAAATAACTTCTGGAACTCCTGAGGATTTAATTCGGATACATGTTTTTTATTACTGTTCATTTCTATACCTCATTTCTTTAAGACTGTCTCAAGGAAGCGAGCACAGTCCCTGCATACGTATATCGTTGAGCTCTTCAAGACCGAGAGCCCCTGCGTTATACAGTAGCAGATACTCATTCTCTATAGAGCTGTCAAACAGGAGAAGATCATCCGTATTGATCGTGACTTTAACGCCATTCTCATAAAGCGTCCTGATCGGATATTCCTTGTAGCTCTTCGCATATCCCAACATGACATTACTGCTTGGGCATACATTAAGCTGTATCTTGTTATCAGCAAGGAATCTCATAACTTCCTTTGAGCTTGCCGCACCGATCCCGTGGTGGACCTCATCAAGTCCCAGGATTTCCACTGCCCGCCTGACATCTTCAGCGCTGCCGCTCTCTCCTACATGCATCCTCTTGATCAGACGATACTGCTCAGCCTTACGATACAACGGTATAAAGTCTTCTACCGGCTTGATATCTTCACCGCCACAGACATCTATGGATCTGAAATATCCGGATGAGAGATACTCATCCATCCTGTCAGTCTCCATCTGAACATCGCATGCAGCGACATATGTTATCTCGGGTTCAAAGACGGTATCGGGACAATACTTCTTGTGGAAACCTTCGATCATCGGAACGAATGTCTCCATGCCTCCGACAAGTTCTATCTCCGTGACTCCGAAGTTCATTGCAAGTCTTGTTATGTTATTCCTTCCGGCTTCTGCAAAGGACCCTTCCCAGCGGACGATAATACCTTCTGCGCCGGAACAATAAGGCTTTATCGTAGAAGTGAACCATCCCTGCATGCCCCAAAGACCGTCAAACTTCGGCGGGGGCTTAGGAAGATCTACATTCAATCTCTCTTCCAGCCATTCTCTTCTGCATCCCTTGGTAGAGTGAACATGGATATCACTCTTGGGAACTCTTAAGAGTTTCTCTGTATCATTCTCTATAAGTCCTTCAAAGAATAGATCTTTCATGCTAAGAGATCTCCTAATGTATCTTCCACCTCTACAGGCTGCCAATGTCCTTCTACACAGGTGACGGCTCCGGTCGACCTTATCTTATCTGCAAGTTCATTTGCCAGTTTCTTATCCTTGGTTCCGTTAGGAAACTGTGCGCAGGTGGCATCACCGACAAAGAGAGTCTTGTCTTCACATACATAGACAAGCGTTGAATCGTCGGTGTGAGGAGCCTTAGTCTGAAGGAGTCTTACAGTGCATCCTCCGAGGTCGATAGTCATGTCACCCTCGAATACGATATCCGCTGGTACTACTACGACTTCCCTGCCGCCCTCATATTCTTTCCTGATACTGTCATACATATTGATGAACTCATCAGGACCATTTTTCTCTATCTTCTTTATACATTCCAGAAGATGCTCGTTGGTCCTTCTGTTAGCAAGAGTAATACCGTTTACCGCATGCATCGCGAATGTATGGTCCCAGTGCCAGTGTGTAAGCACCGTAAGAGATGGAAGCGGCAGACCTTCCTTACTGATAAGATCGTAAAACTCTCTTATATGCGTCTCCGAGTGTCCTGCATCTACAGCAAGGCTTCTCTTATCTCCCTTGATATAGCAGAGATTAGGACGGTCACGTTCTTCCTCGTAAGGCATATACCATATATGTTCTGTAAGCTTCTTAAGTCCCATACTTAGTTCTCCTTAAAGCATTTCGAGAAAGGAACTAAGCTGCTCACCTCTACATAGCCGTTCTTCTTGTAGAAGTTATATGCAGGTACGTCCCTGTCTGTAAGAAGGAATATCTGCTTGAGGCCGATCTCCTTGATGGCCTTTTCTATCTGCTCCAGGAAGAATGATCCCGCTCCGCTTCCCTGACGGTCAGTCTTGATGCACAGTTCGTTTATTATGTATTCAGTTCCCGTGTACCAGTGCTTTATATAGCCCATAGAAAGGCCGATCATCTCGTCCCCGTCGAAGAGACCGTAAGTCAGTGAATAGTTCTGGCCGCAGAGGTCTTCTATATAAAGATCAAGCTGCTTAGCATCAGACCAGTCGTCGTTCCAGGGTTCTCCCGTAAATACACCGGTGAACAGTTCCTTTATCGCTTCTTTGTCTTCTATTGTCAGTCTTTTAAGTTCCATAGCAAATCTCCATTATCAACTGATTTCATACTCTTAGGTCCCTTATATTCCTTTCATACATACTCCCGGGCAGGATCGCCCTGTAGATACCCCTGTATCCCCCTTCTATCTCCTCAGGAGAATGTGCTATAGAAGTCGGATACTCCAGCAGAAGGAACTTTACACCGAATGTTATAAAGCGTACGTTAGTATCCCTGCACCCTGCATTAAGATAGAATTTCTTTCTTCTGCTCCTGATCTGCGCCTCACCCTCTTCAGGGTCTTCTATCTCGATAAGGATCATCTTCATATCAAGTGAAGACAGCACCTTCTTCAGGAAAGTCGTACCTACACCTGTACCTCTTACAGAAGGCACAACACCGAAGTAATCAAGAAGGCATCTGTCCCCGATAATCACAAAGAATGCATATGCTCGAAATGCACCCTCCTCATAAGCTCCTATACAGCGATAAGTACCATCCCTTAAGGAGACTTCTATCCTGTCCAGGGGCTTTAGCTCATCTGCGGGGAAATCCCTGCAAAGATGCTCCTTGTAGATACCTCGTATCTCTTCTAATGTGAGTTCCTTAAGTTCCATCAGGCTTCTTCAATAAATTCCTGTACATCCTCTGTCCTTATATCGATGACCCCTGACTCATCCTCCGAATCCTTCCGAACAAGATTAATGTACATAGGGCTTCCTACTGCAGAGGTTCCGCCGATCACCAGTTCATAATCGTCATCGATATCGTAACGAACGATATAAAGACCGGAGCCGCATTCTACGCCATGGTATTCCTCGAAGTCTTCCCAGGTCAGCTCTTCACCTTTGGAAGACAATTCAACGACTTTATCCAGGGTCAGCTGATGAGGATCCGGTTCAGGTTCAGGCTTGCTGCAGCCGAATACCCCGAGAACAAATATAGTGATCAGTAATACTGTGATCTTCCGTCTCATATTAGTTCAAACGCCTCTCGTATTACTTAATGCTGATCGTTCTTACAGATACTCGGATTATAACATACCGACGGATCCAGCCTCGTTAAGTATTGGTATATCGTATCTCTGACATACTTCGGGCTTTCCTTCATCCCGCCATGTACCCAGAATGAGATAACATTCCATACGGCTCCTATGTTAAGAGCGATCAGATATTCGGAATCCAATCCGTCGAAAAGCTGTACAAAAGGATTGGTCTCACTCACCTTCCCCTGCTTATGCGATCTGATATTCTCGTTCATGCACTTAAGGACCACATGAAGCATATCGTTCCTGTCCAGTATAAGGAGCAGATCTTTATTCTTCTTCGCGAAAGCAAAGATGGTGGTTAGCACATCAGCACTCCCTCCGTCTACGACACTGAAGTATTCACAAAGCTCTGCTCTTATCTTAGAGAAGAGAACATCATCTTTGGAATCAAAGTTCCTGTAGAAAGTCTTCTTTGCAACCCCTGATTCCAGAAGTATCTGCTTTACCGATATCTCATCGTAAGGAAATTTCTTCATGAGCGAGAGCAATGCTTCCGTTATCTCTCTTTGAGACCTAATGGCCGAAGGATTCCTGGATTCAAACATATAAGTGACACTTTCCCGCGAATTGGTGTATCTTTGGCGTTTTCTATTTACTTTAAGGTTGAGGCGTAGTTTCATTATAGCATAAATGACACTACAGTATCACTTTTACAGGAGGCTCATATGAGGGAATACTTGTTGCTCTTGCCCATCATGTTCATCATTCACGACATGGAAGAGATCGTTGGATTCGGTTGGTTCTTCAGGAATAACCAATGGCTCTTTGACCGTTACCCCAAGGTAATGAACATGTATCGCGACCTTAAGGAGATGCCGTGGAAGCTGGGAGTATACGAGGAGTTCATCCCTTTCTTCGGTGTAAGTCTCCTGGCATATTACTTCCCGAGCAACATACTCTTCTCGATCTGGTACGGTTTCTTTCTGGCTCTTACGGCGCACTTTTTTGTCCATATAGGATTATCGATAAAAATCAGGAAATACATACCTTCAGTTATTACCAGCATCACAGAGATACCCGTAAGTATCATCATCCTATACAAATGCGCGAAGATAATGATATTCGACTCAGCTACAGTACTCTTTACCATCATCGGAATCCTGCTTATGCTCGCCAACTTTGCGTTTCTCATATGGGGCATGACATTCCTCAACAGAAAGTTCGAGTTCAGGAATGATATGAGGTTCTATATAGCTGAAGATGAATGATATCCTATTCGAATATCTTTCCATTATGCTTGTTGATTTACAAATTAAACACGATAGGCTCGCTTCCAGTCCAACTGCTCTTACGAGGGTTGATCGTAACCCTTTTTGAACTTACACTGATCTGACCATAGGGATCCAATGTCTGAGATTCAGGAAGATCCTCTTCAAGGAGGATATTATCTTCATTATCGTATACCCTCAACAACGGAAAATACTTGCCGTTATCCAGATATCTAAGGTAAAGAACAGCTCTTCTTTGAGAAGATATCTTCTCTTTATACTTCATCAACATGGCTTCGCCTTGCGTTACCGCTTCATTAACGCACTCGGATATCCTGTCGCCATCAAATGCTGAAGTACTGAACCGGGTCTTCAAGACCTTTTCTATCAACAAGGCAACAGTCGGTACACAATCCGGCTTTTCCAGACTGCCGTAAAACTCTTTACTGATCCCTACATCGTAGTAGCGATACCAAGGGTGATATCTGTCAGGTTCCTTGGCGGCAGGTCTTATATCGCCTTCAGCAAGACATGTGCTCAGATTTATATAGAGGTGATCAAAATCCCCCAGAGAGAACTCACATTCTCTAAGCTTCATACAGATCCTGCTTGCAACAGCTTGCAATCCGGGATTAGCAAAAGCTTCCGGATTAACTCCGGCCACATTTGGAACTGCACATCTGTATACCCTTATATCTTTGATGATAGACATTAGCTATTCTCCATTTACAAACAAGTATTGTTTACCATCCATAATCGGCTTATGGATCAGGATATATCCTACAATCAGTATGACACCAGCCGACGACTCGATCCATCAAATCCATTATAAGATCCTCGGATGCTTCATCCTCTTTTGCTCTCATCTCTTGTCTCAATACTTCAAGGTTGTGATACATGCTCTCATTATCCATACCCAGATCCTTATACTTTACCGCCAATTCACTCAGGTCAGATTCTGTCTTGAGACCTGCAAGTAGCTCTTCTCTGAATGCTATATCCATCTTATCAGCCATTGTCACAGATCCTCTATCCTCTCTTCAGAGCTTCATAATCACGAACTGTCTCTTTCAGTTCATCGTACAGTTCACCTATTGGTCCCGGATTATCTTTAAAGGTATCCGGTCTTTCCTCCAGGATGCTTATCAGATTGTGCGGAATAAATCTCGAAGGATCCCCTCGCCTGTCCATTGACTCCAGTTCCATAATGCAATACGTAAGAATGCCCCTGTTGCGGAAATCTTTCTTAGGCAGATCATTTATGATATTGTTGATCCTTTCCACCAACGAAGATACCTTCTTGTGGAAATCATCATCTTCAAAAACATATTCCCTCTTGTGTTTTGCAACTGAAGCCGTGTAGATGACTCCGTCACGGTCTTCGAATACACAATCAGGTTCAAAGAGTCCGATAAAGGTAAAAAGATCAGGTGTAAGTCCAGGATAGCTTAATCTTGGGGATTCCCTTACACCCAGATGATCACTTGCCAGAAGCCTCGCGTAACCGCACTCTTCAATGAGCATCACGTATCTCTTATCACTATCCAGCTCAAAGATCCTGTTTGTCTCATAGGGAAATTCCCACTTCTCACCTTTGTCGTTGGTAATAGTCAGTTTGCTGTCGTCTTTGACAAACGGGAGATCTCGATCATTGTCGCTAAAGATTCTTCTGTCCAGGCGCTTAGCCTTAACATCTTCCTCGCTTGGAATAACGTATTCCTTACGATACATGCAGTCATAGATATGGTCGGCATATTCGATCCTCTCGGTCAGAGGAAGTTCGAAGACGTGCCTGGAACCGTTTTCCTTCCAGCATTCGTGCCATTCATTGTTTGGGTATTTGGACAAAAAATCCGGGATGCCGCATACTCTGCACGATTCAGATGTCTTCCCATTATTGCCTAATATCTTAGTATGATCAAGTGCAAATCCGACATTACCGCATGACGGACAGGTATAGACCGGGTCAGCATGCTCATCTGATAAAAACAATTCCCAAAAACCGGGCGGACAACGCATAATGCTTAGTTCTCTCCTTCATGTTGTGACAAAAGATCAGCTTCAAGTTAACTGTATAACATATATATCAGCGATCTCATTCTCGAATTCAAAGCTTCTCTCGTAGACACCGCCGTTCTTCCTGATAGTCCTGACAGAAGGCTCATTCGAGCGTTCTACCGACAGATGCATCTCGTTCATGCCGATTTCTGCAGCTATCTTTAATATCTGCCTGAGCATTTCCGTCGCATAACCTTTCTGCCTCTCGGAAGGTCTGACACTGTATCCGCTGTTACCGAAATCCTTCAGGAAATCGTTGAGAGTGTGTCGCAGGTCAATGATGCCGACTATCTCGTCATTCTCATCAAGAGCAAAGAAAGTATCCGTAACGACCCAATCAGGACTCACAGCCTCAGGACTTGTGTTATCTGTTACAGATCTTAACCATTGATCATAATCATCCATTTGATCCAGAAGTTCACTGCCGTTGATAGTATGTTCGTTGTTATCCAGGAATTCCTGTTTAAAATCCAATGCCTTATCCTTTAATCCGCTATTTGGCCTGACTAACTTGATCATCTTTATCCCTCTTATTTCGATATTTCCAATACTCAGATTATAACATAAAGAAAACCGCCCGATCCTTAGAGGATCCGGCGGCTCTCTTCATATCTTCGGGGGCACTATAACTTACAGTATCTGTAGAAGCCTGTCGTCTGACATAAAGAACCTCAGCATGCGGAATGCCTGAATATGACACTTATCATCCTGCTCATCGGATGAGATGTCAGCATAGAGTGCTTTACATCTGCGGGACAGCTTCTCGAGCTTTCTGTTAAACTCTTCTTCGATCGTTCTATCGGGAATGTTGTTGAGCGATACCAATACGATCTGAACAGATCTGCCTACCTTACGAAGTTCACGCACTATCGCTTCGATCTGATCTATTACTTCATCAACGGTATGCTTTCCGCTTCGAAGGTCTGTCTCACCAAGCTGGAGTATCAGCTTTCGAGGACTCATCTCATTAACGATATCGATCGCTATATCCTTAGCTTCAAATACAGAAAGATCGGTAAGGCTTCTGTTATAGATATCGGAAAGAATGCCGAAAGCCTGCTTGAGCTCACCTACGGGCATTTCCCTGAAATATGTTGATCCGAGTATAACGACAGAATCCCTGCGGCTTAAACGGTTAAGAGTATTATAAGTTGCTATTTCCTTTTCACTGACACACATACCGAGGTCCCTCCTCATCAAGCATTGACTGTTTCAGTCTTTATCCTGTTATCGTAGCGTATATTACGGAAGTAGATAGCGATTCCGATAGTTACCATGATTATGTTCAGGATATAGAAGAATAATACATACCAGTGGACTGTCTGATACCAGGGTGCAGGTCTGTTGTTGCTGATAAGAGCAAACTTACCTACAAGTGCAAAGACATAACCGAACCAGATGAACATGTAGAAAAGGATGCTGGTGCCTTTCGCTGTCTTTGCTTTCCATGCTTTCCTGATGTTGATGGGCCATGAGATACCAAAAAGGATGACCATCATGGTTTCCATAATGCTGATAAAAGTATCCATTTTTACTCCTCTTTCGTTTTGATGGTCTCGTTATATCATTCGCTTATACACGCCACAATAATATGAAAATAATGAATGCATATTTACGGCGTCTGCGATTTTTTTACTTTCAAAAGCTTGGCTAATACACTTACAAAAGTATAATGAGCGTAGTAATAAGTGAGAATCTCATATGAAGAACAATACAGGAAGACCGATAACAAAGATCCAGAACGATATTCTTGGGGCGATGATCATTCTGACTGTCGTAATGACAGTCCTTACTATCATCGTAAGTATCTGTATTGAATTACGATCCGAGAAGAGCAATATAGATAATAACCTTCAGAATATCGCCTACACGATAACGGAATCTTCGGCGATCAAGAACGAGATGCAAAATGAGAGGTTTGAAGATCCTTCCTGCACCGATTATCTTGATTCACTTAAGTCATCTCTTTCAAATGTCGATGTCATCTCGATAGTATCTTCTTCCGGCACCAGGCTCTATCACACCAATAAAGATCTGGTAGGGACAACATATGACGGAACCGTTCCGGATTTTGAGCAGAACGGAAATATGTACATCACCAATGACACAGGCCCTTCCGGTGCTCAGAGACGCGTATACGCAGCTATATACAGCGACAACGGTGAATTCCTGGGGTTTGTCCTCGTAGTCATCCTCAACCAGAATATTAACAGAATGATCTTAAGGACTATACTGACCTATCTCTTTCTTGGTCTGGTAGTCATCGTGATCTCGGCATATATCTCCACTAAGATCGCCCATAAGATAAAGCACAAGCTATGGGGATATGAACCCGATGCCTTCAGTGCAATGTACAGCGTCCGCAATAATGTACTTGAATCATTTGAAGAAGGCGTGATCGCCATCGATTACGATGAGAAGATGCTCTTCATGAATAAGGCGGCATGTCATATCCTGGGAACAGGCGAAGATTATTCCCTTAATCTCAAGGACTATCCTGTCCTCTCTCGCAAGCTGATCCGTAAGGTCTTAAGCGAGAATACGAGGATCCTGGGAGAACAGGCAAGGACCTCCGAGAATGCCGATGTTCTTATAAACTACTATCCCGTTAATGAGAACGGACGTCTTATCGGAGCACTGTGTGTCCTCATAGACAGGACAGAATATACGAAGATCGCAGAGGATCTTTCCGGAGTCAGGTTCCTGGTAGAATCCATGCGAGCCAACAATCACGATTTTATCAATAAGCTTCATGTCATCCTTGGGCTTATCCAGATGGGAGAATCTTCCAAAGCTGCGGAATATATATCCAATATCACTTCGATCCAGCAGGAAACGATATCTAATATCATGAGAAATATCGAAGATCCGTCCCTCGCCGCCCTCCTTATCGGAAAGTATTCAAGAGCATCAGAATTAAATATCAGCTTTGCTCTTGAGGCCGGAAGTCACTATGCGAGAGAAGATGTCAGCTTCAATTCCAACGATCTTATAACCGTCACGGGAAATCTCATCGAGAATGCTTTTGAAGCTATAGACAGTTCAGATACTGACAATAAGGAAGTATCTGTAGGTATATTTACTGAACCCGGAGCCATTATAATAAGAGTTGACGATTCCGGTCCCGGCATCCCGAAGACGATACAGGATGAACTGTTCGACAATGGTGTTACGACCAAAGGATCGGAACACGGCACTGGTCTGTTCCAGGTCGATCAGATCGTTAAGAGATGTAACGGCACCATAACTTTTGATACAGTAGAGGGTGAAGGTACCCTGTTTACGGTCACAATGCTAAGCAAGACAGGAGATAAAGATAATGTATGATGTTCTGATAGTCGAAGATGATCCCATGGTAGCAGTGATCAACAAGCAATATGTCATGAACAACAGCAGCTTCAGGGTATGCGGCACATGTAAGGACGGTCTCTCCGCTTTTGAATTCCTGAAGAACGAGCATGTGGACCTGATAATCCTTGACCAGTATATGCCGCGAATGACAGGACTGGAGTTTCTTCAGGAGATCCGCAAGAACAAGATACCCGTCCAGGTGATCATGGTAACCGCAGCTAACGATTCCCCTTCCGTGGAAGAAGCACTAAGACTCGGTATCGTAGATTATCTGGTCAAGCCCTTCTCCAATGCAAGGTTCAACCAGGCGCTGATGTCATTTATAGCAAGAACAGAAGCTTTCAAGGATAAAGCAAATGTAGATCAGTATACGATCGACGGACTGTTGGCCGCAGCGACTACTGATTCGATATCAGATCTTCCCAAGGGTATCCAGAAGACTACCCTCGAGAGGATCATCAGGTATCTTACCGATAATGAGAATAAAGAACTTACAGGAGAAGAGATCTCCGAGGCGATAGGCTTGTCTACAGTTACAGTCAGAAGATATATGAATTATCTTATCGCAAGACACGAAGTCACATCACATATGAACTATGAGACCGGCGGAAGGCCGAAGATGATCTACAGGAGCATTATCCGATAAATATCAGATACCTCAAAGTCGGCTCTTGAATAAAAGGCAGATCACCAGTACTATTCCTGTCATTATCAGCAGGAACGATATTCCGCCAATGATATCGGATATTCCCATCTTGTTCTTATAGACATACTCTGTGCAGTTATCGCTTGGATCTTCAGGATTATAGCGTATCTTCTGCGAATCCTTTTTCCATATAGCTCCTGAACCCTCGCCTTCGTTCGTGTATACTCTGCCGTCTTCAGCTTCAAACTCATACCTGATCATACACTTAAGATCGTAATCTTCACCTTCACGAGTAGTACGAACGTTTTTCTTCACCATTCTACGCTCAAGGACCTTACCGTCCGCAACGCTCGTCATCTTCGCATATCGCTCACGTTCGATCTTCCTGGAAGCAGATCTCTTCACCGAAGATCCGATAATAAAGATCAACATCAGGACAAAACTTAATATGAGAATCCCTGTCCACATCAAAGCGTTAATAAGCTATCCCTCCGTTTCAAGCTCCTTAGCTATGCCCGTTGCTCTATGCTTCATTGAATTCATTGCGATGGTACCTATCACGGCTCCGACTGCACAGACCACTGTACCTGTTATTAGCATGACCCTGATACCAAAATGATCCAGTATGACGCCGCTTATAAGGTTAGAGAAAACACCTCCAATAGTAATGGCACTGGTTACGTATGCCTGGCCTTTGACCTGATCTGATTCCTCCATCGTAGTGCTGACATAGTATGCCGCCGCAGGTATAAATACGGCATAAGCAAAGAGCTGGAAAGACTGGCTCAGATACATCATGGCCATGTTAGCAGCAAAGATGAGGATAACTATCTTGACCAGGAAAGCAAATCCCGATATAACGAGAAGCTTATTGGATGAGATCTTCTTAAGGACGAATCCTATAAGAGCCATTACGGGGAGCTCCAGGATTGCCTGAAGGAAATTGGCATAACCGAGTTCGGTCTCGCCTCCTCCCAGGTTTCTTATGATCTGGATCATAAAATCATTGATCATGTTATGTGCAAAGTAAAAGCAAATAGTACCTACCAAAAAGAGCGTAAAAGCGGGATAAGCCTTGGCGAAGCTGATAAGTCCGTTGTGAGCTGCCTTTGAAGAGTCTTCGCCTGTAATGCTCTCAGAACTCTCGGGCTTAACGAAAGTAAGCGCCAATACAAAAGACAGAGCCATGGTAATTATATTCACGATAAGAAGGACTGTTACACCGTTACTCTCAACGAACCTTCCTATGAAGAATGCGGTAAAAGCGAAGCTGGCAGACCCCAGTCCCCTGGCAAGGCCATAATTGATCCTGCTGCCCGCCTTCTGGTACTCGAAGCAAAGGGCTGTCATGACGGGCTGGTATGCGAACTGGATCATATAGATAAGAGCATAAACGGCAAAGATCACTGCCTTGATATCTTTTACAAAGAGTAGTACCACAGAGCCCAGAAGGATCACGATAACCGATATCATGATAAACCGCCTGTTGGTAAGTGCACCCTTCCTATCTATAATACCTGCGATAAAAGGCTGGAACACAGCCGAGATGATATTAGCAAGCGCCAGAAGGATACCGACCTCAGTATTGGAGAATCCCCTGTCCAGAAGGAACACAGCCGCACAGGCATGGATCGTACAGAATGCCACAAAATAAGTGGAATTCATGAGCGTATATCGTAATGTCCAAAGGCCGCCTTTTCTATTCTCTTCCATCTGCTGCATCTTTCCTGATGAAGTATCTCACTGACACCCGAATTATAACATATCGAAGATACAACCCGTCATTATCGCTCGACAATACAACACAGCCCCGGGATGAACCGAGGCTGTACTTTGCATCAATCTGTTATCTCACCGTTCACGCATTTCTGAACGTCGGGCTTATACTTCTTAATAAATTGGTAGATCTCGTCTAACTGATCATAGTATTCAGGAGAGAAGGCCTTCATACCTCTCTGCGTAACCGGCTTCTTGGAAGGAGTAAGATATTCTCCCTTCATAGCCTTCTTAGTCTCATCCATAAAGCAGAAAGAGACCATCTTCCTGTTGGTGGTCGACATACCGACATAAGCGATGTCATCTATATTCCACTTCTTATATCCCGGAAGCGTTCCTGAACCTAATTCAAGAAGGACGTCGTCATTTTCAGTGATAAAGAGGCGCCTGCCGCACTTATCCTTTGCCTTATAGTTCTCATTGATGTTCTTCATGAACTTCTTCTTGGAATTGGAATCAGCGATCACACAAAGGATGATGATGATTACAAAACCTATTACTAATCCGATCCCGAGAAAGGGTTTGACTGATTCAGGCATAAAGCGTACCTCCGCACATCAAGAATAATTAACATAATTATATTAGGTCCGCGAAAGCTTGTCGAATGAAAGATCAAGATCTCTCGAATATCAGGAATTTGCCATTCTCGAGGCTGTCGAAAGTGACCCCGCCTTTTTGCTGATAGTATGGGCTGTATACTTTCTCGAAATGCACCCCTTCAAGATCCTTGTCGATATACTTAAATCCGTATTCGCTTATCTCATCTATCAGCTTCCTATATGAATACTTACACTTCTTCTTATCCTTATCGCGGAAATTCGACATATGGAAAGGCAAGACAGCAAGAATGCCGCCTGCCTTTAGAGTTCTTTTTGCTTCTTCTAGCATCACAAATCGGTGAAGTCCGTTATATATCTTCTCTTCTCCGTGGAAGATGTCTGAATATATGACAAGGTCAAAGAAGTTATCTTCAAAGTCGTGACGGTAATCTTCCCTGCCTTCAACAGTAGTTATACAGTCTACCTTCTCGTCATTAGCTCGGCTGTTTACATAATCCAGGCACTGCTTATTGGTATCAACGGCATACACTTTGCACTTCTGTCCGAAAGCATGTGCCACGGCAAGAGAATAGTTGCCGCAACCGCAGCCGTAATCAAGGATCACAGGATCACTTACACTGAGGATAGAAGAGAAGATCTCTGCACCTTCCGTCTTCTCCCAATTGCTTACATCATCATAGATACTCATTTATTTCTCCACTCTATATCACAATTCTAAAGCTCGCTCATTTAACAAGAACTCCAGTATCCCCAGGTATAAGATCAAGTCTGTATATCTGTAATAACTCATCCTGTTCCCCTTCATATCCTATCCCATAGTTGAACTTCCACATAAGCACACCTGTCGAGAGAGGCTTTGAGGAAGGCATCAACTGAGCCGTCACAGGCTTCGATCCGCTCCAACAGTAAACGCTTGGTAAGAACGACCGGTTCCTTCCCTTGCACTATAAGAGCACAGCTGTCACCAAGCGTGAAGCTGACCTGATCATCAGGGATCTCATCAAGATCAAAGACCAGCTTATCACTACTGTTAAACCATTCTCTTAGATATTCACATTCCATAAGGGCAAATGAATACGGATGCATCAGTTTCGGATCTCCGCCTAATCGAATGAATTCGTCACGAACAAATGCATCTGCCTTCTTACGAGCAGGATAATAGTTCACAAAATCAGCGAATCGGCCAAAACAGGTAGTATCCGGATGAGCTTTGGAGAGTTCTTCCGCCTTACGAAATGCTTCTTTCTCAGGAAGTAGCATAATGTTCTTCCAAGGGTCTGTCCCCGGAAAATAGTAATGAGTTATATAAAGCTTATCCATGACACTTTCGATTATATACTTTGTTTCTGCTATATCTGCTTTATGACCTTAGCCGGCACACCACCGACAATAACTCTTGCCGGAACATCTTTAGTCACCACTGCTCCTGCAGCAACGATCGAACCTTCTCCTATCGTAACCCCTTTGGTTATTATCGCGCCCGATCCGATCCAGACCTTATTCTCGATCCTGATAGGAGCAGGTACAAGTCCTCTTGTATCCGGATCTATCTCATGATCAAGTGTTGCCAATACGACGTTGTGACCGATAAGGACATCGTCGCCGATAACGATCCCTCCCTGATCTTGGAATTTGCAGTCTGAGTTGATGTAGATATTCTTGCCTACAGTAATATTCTTTCCAAAATCAGTATAGAACGGAGTAGTTATCCTGACACTCGGGTCTACCGGCTTTCCGATTATCTTTGAGAAAAGCTCTGTTATCTCCGACTCACTCTCATGCCAGTTATGGTTCATATCAAAAAGAAGCCGGCGATTCTCGGCAATATACTTACGCATAGCAACATAGATCTCGGGATCATTTATCGCCCCGCCTCTATTAAACCGATTCAATAACTCATGTAATTCCATATTATCCTCTGCCTGGAACTTCACCTTATATATACTTATCTGCCCATTCCTTCAGAGTCTTCTCAGATACAGTCTGAGAGAACTTCTCTCCATCGTACACCTTCGCTCCGGGAGCAAGTGCCTGCATATTCTTATAAGAATCACCAAGACCTGATCCGCCTGATGTCGCGAAAGGCACAACAGTCTTTCCGGTAAGATCATATGCTTCCATGAACGTGTCGATTATCGAAGGTTCTCTGTACCACCAGATGGGGAACCCGACAAAAACCGTATCGTACTGAGCCATATTCTCGACTGTGGTGGCGATAGTGGGACGACAGGATCTGTCATTCATCTCTACGGAACTTCTGGACTTTTTATCCATCCAGTTAAGATCAGTCTTGGTATAAGGAACTGCCGGAGCTATCTCATAAAGATCAGCATCGATCGCCTTGGCCAGTTTCTCTGCTACCTTAGCCGTAACTCCACTTGCACTGAAATATGCTACTAATATCCTTGCCATGCTCACACCTCCTGTATCATAAACTCTGTTTCAGTATCTGTCTTACTTCATCTTTGTTAAGGACCTTGTATCCTCCTTCAAGGATTAATGTGGCATCAGTAATACCGTCGATCATACCTTCGGTCGCACCCAATTCTGTAAGGTTCATGGCAACACCTATCTTTTTCATCCAATCTTCCATGGCGATAAGGCCCTCTTCTGCGACCTGCTCGTCAGTCTTACCTTCCGAACATATATCCCATACGTTTTCTGCAAATCTTACGAATTTTGCCAATCCATAGGGCATGATATAGCGGTAATAAGGGAGTGATACAGCTGACAGGGTCATACCGTGTGTAGCATCAGTATAGGCACCGGCAGCCTGACCGAGCATATGCACCATCCAGTCGGTAGACTTTCCTCTGGAGATCAATGTGTTGAGTGCCCATGTAGCTGTCCACATGATATTGGATCTTGCCTCATAGTCCTTCGGATCTTCGATCGCGATAAGCGACGAGTGGATAAGAGACTTCATAAGAGCTTCAGCGATATAATCACTGGTATTATCATCTTCACCGGAGAAATACTGCTCACATATATGGTTGAAGATATCGTAGATACCTGCGGACATCTGCCTAAGGGGCAACGACATAGTAAATACGGGGTTCAGGATAGAGAACTTCGGCATTACATCTTCTCCGAAGACATGACCGATCTTGAGCTTCTGCTCATGGTTTGTGATAACGGCTCCTGCATTCATCTCAGAGCCTGTGCCTGCCATCGTAAGAATGCATCCGACAGGAACTATCTCACAGGTCGGTTCCTCGAATCTCAGGTAGTACTTATCCCACGGGTCCTCATCGCAATTAACAGAAACTGATACAGCTTTTGCATAGTCGCAGCACGAACCGCCGCCGACTGCTAAGAGAAGATCGACCTCATTCTCACGTGCTATACGGATACCTTCATAAAGCTTTTCGACAGTGGGATTCGGCATGACCCCGCCGTCTTCGATGACATTTTTGCCGTTATCCTTAAGTATCTTTACGACCTCATCGTAGATACCGTTCTTCTTGATAGAACCGCCTCCGTAGATAAGCTGAACATTCTTACCGTACTTGGGAAGCTCATCATTTAAATACTTGAGCGAATCATCACCGAAATAGAGCTTAGTTGCATTCTTGTAGCTAAAATTACCTAACATGATCTATTCCTCCTCTTGGTCGTCCCATGTAAGGACTCCTGTCTTCTGTGCTATCTCGTATCTGCCGATCTTGTAATCGAGCTTCTCGAGAGCAATGTCGTATTTCTTCCTTGCTTCTACTATCGCTTCCCGTGCTTCCTTAAGAAGATTTGCTCGGGCATCTATCGTGGAATCACCCTCCTGAAAGAGCTTTACATACTCTATGAGCATTTCGACAGGCATTCCCGCATCGCGAAAGCATATAGCATTCTCGACCCATGCGATGTCCGTTTCCTGATAATCCCTGATACCGCCTGCTGTCCTCGTAACAGCCGGGATCACCCCGACACGTTCGTAATAGCGGAGAGTATCAGCGGTAATATCGTACTTCTCACAGACTTCTTTTATGGTCATATGGATCACCTCCAAGCGACATATTCATCAGCTGATGTTTACATCATACAACTTGGAGTTGACTCTAAGTCAACAGGTATTTCAATTATGTAATAGAATTCTGTTCGTATTGCTCTATCTCAGCTATTTTGAGCTGCATTGTTCTTCTTGATCAGAATAGCAACGACTATGGCAAAGACGATCTGAGCGATATAGGAAACAACTGCTCCCGTACCATTACTGATCGACAGACCATAACTTACAACTGAATTTCCTATAGCATGGAAGAGAATGCAAGGCATTATGCTTCCTTTTACTTTATGAAGCGCAGCCGCAGAGAATGCCGAACCCAATAATGAGATCGCAAACCACAGATAGCTTCCCGAGTACTGATAAGTGCCCTTGATAAAGCAAAGCGGGATATGCCAGACTATCCATATAGCACAGTTGATCAAAGTAGCCACGACAAATCCGAATCTCTTTTCCAGCCCGGGTTGCAGGAATCCTCTCCATCCAACCTCTTCAAATCCGCCAAAGAACAGCATAACAGGGCTAAACACCAGCACAAGCCACCAGGCACCTGTGAATGTTACATCTCCGAACAACATTGGTATTCCGAATCGTACTACCAGAAAAGCCAAGAGCAAAGACAACTCAAGAGCAGGCTTTTTGAGTCCGAAGACCGTCTTCAGAAAATATCGTAAACCCTTCTTGTCCGACTCCTTCTGCCAAAGGGTATAAACCGCTATCGCAGGAGAACCGGCAGCGATCATGTAAAAAACTATACCGATATTGTACGAAGGATGCACATACAGGCCCAAACAACTTAAGACTATATCCAATCCCCAAAACAGGTATGTTATTACGAATGCAAGGATCAGATATCGGATCGATCGCTTTGATTCTGAACTAACCATTCCGCCTCCCTGATCAAGCATTCTTATCAAGGCTACGCTTTACTTCGTCCATCTCGGCGATCAGTTCTGCCAGCGGGCGATACTCACCGCCCCACCATTCAAAGACATGCATTCCTTCATCTTCAAGAACGGACTCGGTAATAGTCATGTCGATACCCAGTTTCTTTAGCAAACCCTCTCTATCCACTTCCTCATAGTCAAGAGGACATAACTTACTGAACTCCTTATATGAGACTCCGCAGACGACCTTATGAACACCAAGTGATGCGATAGCTCCAAGGCACCTCTCGCACGGAGCACAGCTCGTGTATAGAACAGATTCAGCTAATACATCGTCAGAATACTTATTTGCACATTTATGTACAAGGTTGAATTCGGCATGACCAAATATCTTTCTCTCAAAATCAGCGGTATTCTCCGCTTCCTCTAATATCTCTCCGTTATGGACCAGAATAGCGCCAAAGGTATCGTAACCTTTCTTTCCTGCGCTTATAGCCAGTTCATAACACTTTCTCATGTATGCTTCGTTATTCATTCTATCTTCCATAACGTATTGTCGTAAAACCATCATTCCACCCCGACCTGTCCAACTCATATTCATGTATTTCAAAACAATCAGGCGAATGATCTCTGAATTCCTCAAGATCCTTATGGCATTGGATCGCTTCTTCTGCTTTCCCTACAGTAGAATATACTCCTATCAGTTTTTCTTCATCATGTTCTCCATGATCATCCGTCAACTCATAAACATGCCACAACAAATATACTTTCATACGATCTCTATTCCTTTCCGTATATCCAGGAACCCCTACCCTGAGTCAATCTATCCGCTCAATGAAATATATCGTTCCAAAGGTCATCGTGAGACTTAGTAAACAGCTGAGGTTTATCATATATGTCGACTAAGAAATCCCAAACAAGGTTAATATCAGTCAATAATTGAAATTGTTTTGTCGTTATAGCCATATCCTATTCTCCTATATGAGATAATACTTTCTGCATAACTACAGCATCTTTAAGGATCTCGTTTACACAGAAATAATCTCTATATGTGCCTATATCGACAAATCCCATCTTATGGTACAGATTAATGCCTCTTGCATTATCAGAGATTACTTCCAGTTCTATGACCCTGATCTTCATCTGCTTTGCATGCTCGAAGATCCTGTTCATCATCTCTGTTCCTATTCCCTGACCCCAGTGATCCTTTCTTACTGAGATCGAGAGTACTGCTCTATGACGGATCCTTGCCGGATAATATCCCTGTAATTCCGCTCTCGCTATTATCTCTTCGTTATCAAGAGCTATCAGGACAACACTGTTCTCTGAATCATTACTCATAGCCAGTTTCCGCTTTACGCCTTCAACAGGGACCGTAAACTCATTTGCTCCGTGTAGTAGGTTATCGGATTCTCCGCCAACCTGATTCAGATACGAGATCATCTTCTCTGCATCATCCGGAACTGCCTCTCTGATCATATATGTATTATTCATTTAATCCTCCGGACCTCCTGTCAATGCAAGTTTCATCTTATTGCTTAAAGTCTCGTTCATATGCTTTATCGTCGGTATATGAATAAGAACTGCTCTCCCTGAATACTTTCGAAGAAGATGCCAATAGGCTTCATTACAAAAGTATGCTGTAGGCTTCTCTGAGATGTGCGTTTCAATTCCCGCCTTCTTCAAATTCTCAGATATCTTATTCAGGTCCAGTACTGAGCAGATCTTTTCTCCATCTTTCTGCGCATACTTCTCGATCCTCACTGAAGACGCCAGTTTCTTATCTATACCAAACAGAAAGACACGATAGCAGCCTGAACTTATAGCGTCGATATCCCTTTTAAGGCCCTCGTAAGAATTTGTGATAAGCACGTGCTCGGAAGATATATGCTCTACCAACATCTTCGAAGCATTATTCTTTCCTTTAAAGCCGATCAGAAGAGTCTTATCCATCTCTTACTACTTCCATAAAGCTTAGAGTGAATACCCCAGATTGATATCGAAAGGCGCTATCAACAGTTTCTGCAGTTCTTTATTGTATCTTTCGAAGAAGACCTTTATAGCTCTGCCATAGTTTTCTTTTGAGTCGAACTCCCAGAATGAATAGTACTTAACGCACTTTACTATTCTGGTAAGCTCTCTTGGAGGTTCACCCAGCTCGATACCGTCTATAGTATAGAATCGCTTGAAATACTTAAGCGATACACAGCCTTCGCATTTCATCTGCTCCTCGAACATTTCGCTGGCCTTAGTTTCAAATTCTTCGAGCTTATCAGGTCTCACCTGAAAGAGCTTCATCTCAACAAATGTTTTTTCCATTGATCGTTCCTCCGATCACGCTAATACATACTTTCGATCTCAGCAAAAGTCAGACTGAACCTGTCAGTTCCGCTCTTATGTACCCAATCCCAAAGAAGATCATATTTGCTCATTACTACATCCGCCGTTACGTTATTCTTGGATTATATCATAACGAGAATACCGCCCGACCTTATAAGATCGAGCGGTATCAGTGATCATCTGAAATCTTCTGCGCTGAAAGTGTATGGATTCCCGTAATCGCCATCAAGGCAGACGGTAACGGTGAAGTCATCAAGATTATAGACACAGGACCATTCGGTCATTCCCTCCTCATTTTGAACCAGTTCCAGGATATCCATCGCTTCCTGCTCAGTTACGACGGGGTCTTCATCCAGGCATGCATCTATCGTTCCTAATCTACTATCAGGGCATCCCATATCATAGAATTCTCCCGGAGCAACGACACTGTTAGTACAGCTCGGACGTTCAGTTACGACCAT
This sequence comes from Oscillospiraceae bacterium, assembly GCA_900176545.1. GTDB lineage: Bacteria > Bacillota > Clostridia > Saccharofermentanales > Saccharofermentanaceae > Saccharofermentans. Next base: position 3,544 of record FWXP01000001.1, on the reverse strand, counting down.
CTGGCCATCCAGCCATTCAACAACGACATATCTGCCGGAAGTATCTGTTATGAACAGATGGTAGTCACATTCCGTATCGGAGTGGATATCGTAGGACTCGAGAAATTCCAATGCCTCATCGACTGAAGCACAGTTGTCGAGGATTCCTCTTATCGCACAGAATACAAGAAGGTCAGGATTGCCGTTATCCTGGTGTGTCTCTTCGACATTTAGTTGCAGGATACCCACACCGACACCCATCTCGTTCATGCCGTCTACGACAATATACGGTGATATTATCATGACTAGTTCTCCAAGCGGTGCATCAGGGCTGATGGGATAGTTATGGCCTACACCAAAGACACCGAGATCTGCCATTCCGATGGATTCGTAAGCGCCGTCAGGATGTGAATAGATGAGCAGTGTATCGGTCTCAGGAAAGTCAAAATTCCTTCCGAAAAGATGATCTCCTTCAGGCGTTACGGCAGCGAAAGTCGCGCATCCGAAATCAAAGTCAGTATCCAGGGGATTAGGCATACCATAAAAGTGATTAGCAAGTATCCAGTCCATAAGTCCGTTGATGTCAGTAGCATTAGAATCGAGCATCCCCGCTGTATCGGTGCATTCATAATTCTTCATGGTATACAGGTCATCTTCGATCTTGTTGATGCTCAATATCGTGCGGATATGATCAAAGAACAGGACCGCAGGAATGGCGATCATGAGACCGAATACTAATGGAAGCACGATCCTCTTTTTGAGCTTAAAGATAAAGCAGATCTCAAAGATAAGCGCGACCAAAAAGACAATGATACCTGCAGGGATAAAAGGCGTCCAGTCAAAGCCGCTTATGGAATCAAGCTCAATGCAGTAAGGAATTACCTGATCCCTTAAAAACTGATGGTAGGTCTCCATCTTCTCTGCCTTTTCTTCTTCTGAATAGTTATTCTCGGGATCGTTTAGTTTCTCATAAAGGATATCGTCATAAAGCCTGTAAAGGCTCTCGATCGTTTCCTGATATTCAGCATCATCCACAGCTCTTAGCTTGCCCTGGATGGTCATATAAGATGCAGTCCTCGAATAGTACATTTCCCTGTCTTCTTCGCTCAAAGCAGACAGGTCCAGCAGGATGAACGCAAAATCATCATCGCTATTCATGTCTCCCAGTAACTGCAGTGTCTTATTCTCGATATCTATGTCGTCGTAAAAAACAAATACGTCAGTCCTGATGGTCTTGCCGAGATCATCAGGCTTAATATTCTTGTAATCGAAGTCCTTGCTGAACAGCGAGATAAACCAGCCACCAAAAAATCCGACCAAAACAAGAAGGATCCCTACCAACATTACGATCGCAGTAATGATTATCGCTTTCTTATTTCTCTTTCTCATGCACCCTTCCCCATAACTCTGTTAATTATTCTTGATAACACTCTGATTATACCATTACAAAAATACCGCCTGATCTATCCGGATCAAGCGGTATCTGTTGATCTTACGGAAGAGCCCGATTGAGCCACCTTCTATATACGGATCATCAATATCATATCCAGCCGAAATATTCTCCTATCATGGTAAACAGATGCGGCAGATTCATAAGACCGATAACAGTAGCAATAATGGATATGATACCAAGAGGTCCGAATCTCTTGCTTTTTCCCCTCTTTACTCTATTGATCCATATGATATCCAGGATGATCGGAATGCCTATGACAAAAAAAGCATAAGCAGCCAATATAAAGATGACAATTCCTTCCAAGAGTATAAAACCTTTATCCATTACTCGTTACTCCTTTCCAATGACTATAGATCACATTCTCCCAACTCATTAATCCCCTATAGAACTATATCATTGAATTTATACGATCAACTTCCTATATAACTAACCATCACCCATTACATACTCTTGAATAGATCTCGTTTACGATCTCATCCTTGCTCATGTCCTCTGTGATGGTTTTTTCTTTTATCAGGTCCAGATAATCCTTTTCTTTCCACCACTCACGCATCTCATCGGCTCCAAACTCAGCTGCTTTTGATCTGGTCTGATGGCGTCTTACGGTTTCTTCAAAAGGAATATCAAAATAGTACGCATATATGTCCGAACCATACAATTCAATTGCTGCTTCAAACAATTCTCGATACCAGTCTGCGATAAATATCCCTTCCAATATGACCACTTCGCAGTGTTCGCTTCCATACTCAAGAAGCTGTTTTATAAGAGGCAGCGCCGGAGGATCTATCCCATCCCTTTCTTTAAGCACTTCTCTTCGGATCATATCTTGTGAAAGGACCATAGTACCTCGTCCGAAAAGCTCCTGAAGTTCCTTTGCTACCGTTGTTTTCCCGCTCCCGGAATTACCACGAAGCATGATCAATCTATGCATATCCATACCCTACTCACAACAGATTCTCATAACAGAGTGAGATTTTTCTTACTGACACTCTGATTATATCATTACAAAAACAACGCCCAACCCAATAAGATCAAGCAACATCTTAATGTCGTTGTAGAGGTGACTCTATTTGGATACATGTCCTATTCCGGAAAGGATCGAACTCCAGTCTTAGTCAATTATATTCCGATATAAAGTGCCAACACATTATCCCGTCATGTTTACATGTCAGGCTTTTTTGAAGTTTCACTACCATCGAAGGCATATCTCTCAACATAGGTCATCATGGCGTTATTTCTCCAGCCATGTGCCAAAACCAGCATTAGTATAGCCACGTAGCCGACCAGGGAATTCCTCATGATTGCACCTGCAACGAAAACCCCAATAATGCAGATGCCTACAAAGACCATGACCGCCACGTGATCCCGAAGCCACTTCTTCTTGAAGTATTCCTGCTTTTCCTTTAATTCAAATGTACTTGCCTTTAATGTTTCTTTGATGTTTGTTTCTGCCATCTCTTTGTACTCCTCCGCGGATAATTTTTTACCACTCAGGAGCTCGTTAATAGTCATACCATACATGTTGCTGAGTTCCTCCAACATCTCAACCGGCGGCATATAATTTCCTGTCTCCCAGCGTGAGATCGTCTTGTTAGTCACTCCCAGTTTTTCGCCCAACTCAGCTTGTGTAAGATTGTGTTCCTTTCGAAGCTCTGCTAAGAAACTTCCCATTTTTACCATGTCCATTAACGTTACCTCCGTTTTGTGATGGCTTAAATCTACACCCAAAACTTTAAAAGTCTTTACCATAGACAGCGAATCCGCTGAAAGCTAAGAAATACGGGCATTCTCTGTTTATGTCCAATACCGTTGATAACGTACAATAAGTTTCGCAAAAACTGAAAGGAGGCATAAAAATAGACAAGGCATAAAGCCATCGGTAAAATGTTAATCGCTAAACAAACTATTTACTGGAGGCAATATACCATGTCTGAGAAGATTATACAGCTTAACGAGGATCTCATAAAGAACAACCTGAAGGACCTCGTAAGAGACAGCGTAGAAGAGACCCTGAATGCACTATTGGATCACGAAGCAGATGAACTTATAAACGCAGAAAAATACGAACGCACCGATGGCCGTCAAGGCTATAGATCCGGTCATTACGACAGG
>FWXP01000012.1 GCA_900176545.1 Oscillospiraceae bacterium | reverse complement strand
TCTCAAAGAAAGGTTCGGCTACATTACGTAAGACAGGCTATGAGGTTATGAGAGTCCTCAAAAGTCACCGAGCACCTGAAGACTGTACGGTATATAACTATATTCTGAAAAAGGAAGCTGAAGGCAAAAGTAAGAAGCAGGCCAAAATCGCAGGTCTTAACAAGTTTCTGCGCATATATTACGTGAGAGTAATGGAAGTATATCAGTCTGTATAAAGCGTATAGTCGGTATCCATAACCGGAATAGATTCCTGTCTGTTTGCTATGCTCGGAATTAACAAGGCGAAAACCTACCAACAAGTACTTGATTTTTGTTAGCAGGTTTATTTGCCCCTTTCTTCGGGGTTCTACCGACGGTCGATTGAGTTATTGTGGTAGAACTGCTAGTTTAGTGGTAGATAAAAGTATAAGGGAGGATCCTATGGATAGAAGATTCAAAGTTAAGGCTGTAAGCATGCTGCTCCTGGTGTCGCTTATATCTTCCTGCTCGCGCGAGGAGCCGGCGGTGTCTTCTGCTGTCAGTACTCTTTCTGCTGAGACTATACTCGAGCTTCCGGCGGAGACAACACATGACTTCGTGGAACTGCCTTCAGATATGTCGCAGCAGGTTCCGGTAGTGCCCGTGGGAGATAACGGCTTCACGGCGCCTGAGCCCGGCTTTGAGATAACGCGTCCTGACCGGGAGCTTTATCACTACGATATGGACCTCACTTTCGATCCTGAGAGCAATACCGTAGGCGGGCATGTGGTATTTACTTTCTATAACGATTCGGAAGACAGTTGGGATAAGCTCTGCCTTCGAGATCACTCCGCCATGTATACGGAGCCTGATATTGTAGGGGTAGAAGGAGCTGAAGGGAACAATGCGGCCTTTACCGTTATCGAGAATATAACTGACATGAGGGAAGAGACTTCTCTTGAATATATAAGGGACGAAGACGTATCGGTCATATGGGTGACCCTCGAGGAGCCCCTAAAGCCTTGTGAGAGGATGACATTGGAGTACGACTTTACCGCCACCATACCTACGGTGCCGGACCGTGACGGTGTATACGAAGGCGTCTATAACGTTACCTACTACTATCCTATCTTGTCTGAATATAAGGACGGCGAGTGGGCGCATTCTCCTTACTTCCTGCTGGGCGACTGCAACTACTCGGAGGTATCCGATTACGACGTCAGGATAACGGCGCCTTCTGACTATATCCTGGTCACCACGGGTACTGAAGTGTCCCGCGAAGAGGAGGGGGATCTTACTACATATACTTACTATGCGCCTTTTGTGCGAGACTTTGTATTCTGCGCATCTCAGAACTTCGTGGTAGAAGAAGGCGATTGGGAGGACGTTCACATCAATGTGGTATATTCTTCGGAGACGTCGCATATCACGGACGAATATGTAGAGTCGACGCTTCTTACTGCGCAGGAATCCTTAGAGGCTTTCTCTGACATGCTGGGGCGATACCCATACGAAGAATTAGATGTGATCATCTCGCCTATCTTCGCGGGCGGTATGGAATATCCGAACCTTGTTATAGTCTCGGCTCCTACTATGGATCCGGATCTTCTGGACCCGTGGGGGCCCAAGCTGATCACCGTCCATGAGATAGGACACCAGTGGTTCTTCGGTATCGTAGGAAGCGACTGCTATAACGAGCCGTGGCTGGACGAGTCTCTTACTTCCTATTCCGAGTGGCTGTTTTGCACCTACTATGCCGACATATACGGAGAATACGACACTGATCCCTACGCCGATATGGATATAACGAACGAATACTACTCTTCTTCGTTCCCTCTTAACAGGCCCTACTACGAGTTCGAAGTGTCAACTTATTCTGCGGATGTCTACCTTAGAGGAAGGCTGGTCCTTCGAAGGATAGAAGAGATAATCGGCAGGGATGAGTTTACTGCAGTCTTAAGAGAATATGTGCGGCGAAATGCATTCTCTAACGCAGACGAAGAAGATTTCTTCGAAGTCCTCTACGACTGCTGCGGAACCGATAACGAAGAACTTAACGCGATAATAGATATGGCATTCGATCTATAAGGATAGCAAAGAGCGTGCGGATATTCTCCACACGCTCTTTGCATCCTTCCTCTTCTTTTCCCCTTCTTCTTCTTATCCTTGCTTGATAGTGTTCCACTGCTCTCTCGTGACGAGCACCTTGCCGGGATCGTCACTTCCCAAAGGCTCTGTGATATGCTCCTGCTCCATCTGGTAGATAAGTACTACCGCGTCGGAGTAATCCAGGTTCAGCGAGCGCTGCACAAGAGGTATTGTCGCCCTTCCGCTTCTAAGGACTATCTCTACGGCGTGCTCAAAGAGGGTATTGGCCTCGATGGGCTGATCTCCTATGGTGTAGAGATTGGTCTTCTTCCTGAAGTAAGAGACCAGGTCCTGTATCTCGATAGGAGTGATGGTAGGACAGTTGCTCCTTATGGAGATATTCGTGCTGCTGTCGTAGAAGAGCATGTCTCCGAATCCTGCCAGCTGCTCTGCGCCGCCGCAGTGGATGACTGCTCTGCTCTCGTCTTCGTCGTTGACCCTGAAGATCACCTTGTGAGTTATACGGTCATTAAGCTCAAGGAAGAGCCTGTTGTCCGTATTGACTCTCGAAGATGCTATGAGATGTATTCCGAATCCGGGCCCCTTGGATAAGATCTCGCTCAGATCATCCATCCAGTTGTCGATCAGGTAGGGCGACAGGGAATCTATGGAATTAAGAAACAGCACTATATGGGGAAGTGCGTTCCTTGTAAGCCTCAAGCTGTCTATGGACCTTATGGAGTACTTGCTCAGAAGCTCCATCCTTCTTGTAAGCTCATCCTTTACTCTTCTTATGGCATTGGTGGCCTTTATGGGATTGGTGACCACCGGCATAAGAAGATGAGGTATACCGTTAAAGTGCCTGGACGAATTGTAGACGGGATCTACCATCACCATGCGGATGTCGTAAGGGTATGCCTTGCAAAGGCTGCTGGCAACGATGGAGTTGCAGAGAGCCTCGATCTCTATGGGGTCGCTTCCAGTGATGAGAAGATGCCTGTTGGTCGCGATATCAAAGAGTATCGGATCGCAGTTGATGTTCATGCCAAGAGCTACGCTGGTTCTGGAAGCTCGAACGAACCTCTCCGAATCCAGTATGCTTCTAAGCCTGATGACATTCTTATGGGTATTAGGAATATCTATCCCTATAAGGTTGGTCCCCAGGATCGGTGCTTCGATGTCCATTGAAGGGAGATCCAATGCCGCCATTATGTTGTCCTGAATAGCCTTCACTTCCGAGATACGAACGCCTCTTCCGAGAGTCGCTTCAAATCTTATTATCGTAGGTCCCGGGATTATGCCTGCTACACTTATCTTGATGTTATAGGCCTCAAAGGACTCTACCAGGAGATCTGCCATTATCTCAAGCTCCAAAGGATCGGGGCAGAAGGTCGCAGCGTGATCCTCAACGAGGAGATCTGTAGGCGCAGGGACTGATATAAAACGCCCTGTATGGATGTTCTTCGAATATGCCATATGTATCACCTCCTGCTTTGACCTTATACTATTAGTCTAGATGAGAGATGTTAATGGCAGATAAACGGGATATAAATAAATCAGTTAACAATTGTTAGAAACGGTATACAATATGTAAAGTTTCTTTGAATGATGCCCCGTGGTATCATCTGTCTTAATGGGGGTCACTAAGTTATGAGATACGACAATATAACTCCTGCAGTCTTTGTCAGAAGGCCTAATCGCTTCATTGCAGAGGTCTCGGTAGACGGCAGTCCTGAGACAGTACATGTGAAGAATACCGGCAGGTGCAAGGAGCTCCTGATCCCCGGATGCGAAGTCTTCCTGACGGCTCCCGATTCCCCGGGGCGCAAGACCCGCTACGACCTGGTGGCGGTCCGTAAATCCAACGGCCTTCTCATAAATATCGACAGCCAGGCTCCTAATAAAGTGGCCGCCGAGTGGCTCACATCTCAAGGCTACGATAAGGTTTGTCCCGAGTACCGATACGGGGATTCCAGGATCGACTTTTATATGGAGAAAGGATCCGAGCGATACCTTATGGAGGTCAAAGGCTGTACGCTGGAAGTAGACGGTGTCGGATATTTCCCCGATGCTCCTACTGAGCGCGGAGTACGGCATATACATGAGCTCATCCGTGCCCGCGAAGAAGGATACCACGCCATGCTGGCCTTCGTTATCCAGATGGACGGGGTAGAGGAAGTCCGTCCTAATATCGAGACGCATCCGGAGTTCGGAGATGCCATGTCCGAGGCCGGAAAGGCAGGAGTCGAAGTAGTCTTCATAAGATGCCATGTGGAGCCTTCGAGCCTGGAATACACCTGCTGATCCCTGATTTGTACGAATAATGGAATATAACCCGTGTTAGACTTAAGAAAATAAGACCGACAGGGGGTGGACTCATGGGAAGAGATCTCGGATTTAAGTGCAGTAAGTGCGGCAAGAACTATTCTGCTCATCAGGGTATAGGCATGCTCTATCCTAAGGAATACGAAGAGGTCGTCGTCAAGATCCGTAAGGGGAATTACGGTTCCTCCATGAAGGATCTTATGGACAGCGATCCATATGTTACGGTAGACGCATCCTATAAGATCTACTGTTGTTCTTCCTGCGGACATTGGTCATCCCTAAGAAGCCTGTCACTCTACCTGGTCCCCGGTGTGGAAAAAGAGATTTCCCGCGCCGTCATGGCAACTGACGGTGAAGACTGTACTCTCGTTCGCGAATATATCCATAAGTGCAGGAAGTGCGGGGATATTATGCATATCGCATCCGATGGCGAGCTCATGTACCTTACCTGCCCATACTGCGGAGGCGAGAGTGAAGACGGCCCTGTGATGGAGATGCTTTGGGATTAATATAAGATCCCGCCTGCCATAGGGCAAACGGGATCTCTTGCTCGTTATCAGATTATCTTAGTGTATATTCTCCGGGCAGCGAATACTCGTCCGCGTCGAAGATCTCTACGGCCGTACCGCCGAAGTAGGCGATGTAGTAGGTGTCACCGATATTGGCTTCCTCGTACTCTTCGGATGTAGTCTTGTATTTGGCACCATCAGAAAACTTGAAATAGTATCTTCTGGTGCGGCCGCCTCTGCTGAGTGAAGGCTTAGTGTACTTATCTGATACTTGTGCGGTGCTAATCACCGGCTCAGAGCTAAACACCTTGATTGTCATATAAGTATCAATGCACGAGAAGCCCAGGCATATTATCAAGACGAGGATAACCTTCGGTAATAATGGTATGTTGTCCAGTTTCTTGTCGCTGTTTTGGCTTGACCATTCATATATGATAGCGTACCAAATGACAAAGGCTGAGAAGAAGTTGGCGATCATCTGATTGACGCACAGGTCTTTACGACAGTAGTCCCTGACGAATCTTGTAGAGAGTACATTCCCCGTGATGTTGCCATAAAAAATGACTTGCGCCAGGAAGAATACTCCTCCAACTGCGAAGATAACCAGAAAGATCGCGTAGATCTTCACGGCCCTATAGTCCTTAGGGCCTTTATCATGCTCAGTGTAGACTGTCATGTTCTTGATCGTATTGTTATTCATGTTTATCTTTACTACTTTCTCTAATAATCCGGCAGCGAATAGGTATCTGCATCGAATTTATATACATATGTGTTGTCCCAGCCGGCGATCGTGCTCTCATAGTAGGCTATGTAGTATTCTTCTCCGACATGTGCCTGATAGAACTCTCTTTTTGATACTCCGGTCCTGCGACTGTTAGAGAAGCTGAAGTAGTAGTGTGTACCGGAGCTTTTGTGGTGGGTGAAATACTTTTCCTTTATTGTAACAGCTTCTACTGTCGGTTCGTTAGTGAGCACTTTATATGTCTTATGTGCGGATATACCTGTGAAGGATGATCCTAATATTACTATAGCTATAAGGTACATGACGATGCTTTTCGCAGCGTAGCGATCAAGGTTATAGACCAGGTTGTAGGCCAGAATACAAATAGCTGTCAGCAAGATCATGAATCCGCGCACCACATGATGAACAACTATAGGACAGTAATCTCCTGTGAATATACAAGTAAAGGAAATCCCTGTTATTGCTATAGCCGCTAAAAATACGAATAACTTCGGCTCGATGTTTCGGGGATCATTATCTATCTTTGTGCGGGTATAGATGATCGCTGTCAGCATGAGGACCGCTAAGTGAAGGATGAAGACTCCTTGCCTCAGGCATTGAGACCTGCGGCAGTAGTTCCGGACGTATTTGTTGGTGAGTGTATATCCCACGGTGTGGTCATAGAATAGTGCTTGCAACAGGAAGCATATTCCAAGTATCGCGAAGATGACAAGCAGTATCGTAAGGATGATGCGAACGAGTTTTTTCTTTTTCTTGTTCTTTATCTCCTTCTTTTCTTCGGTATTGTCGAAGACTGTCATCTCATCTTCTATAGTGTAGTAGTTCATTTGTCTGTTTACTCTTTTCTTACTCCGGCAGGGAATAGGTATACGGGTTGAAGCATTTTACTGCCTTGCCGCCGAAGTATGCGATGTAATATGTATCGCCGCAATTTGCATTACTGTATTCATTGTAGGATACACTCAGGTTGGAACCGTCTGAGAACTTGAAGTAGTAGCTCGTGCTCCTGCCTCTTCTTTCGTACATATCCGTTATCTGTGCTGTGCTTATCTCCGGTTCGTTGGTCATTACCTTGTAAGTCTTTATAGCAGGATATCCCGTGAGGATAAGACATATAAGGATCGTGCCCGCCACGTAGATCGCAAGAGCTTTTCCTCCTGCTCTTCTTGCTCTGCTGCGCTTACTGAACTCAGAGGCTATCGTAAAGAACATCATGAGAGAAGCTACACACGAAAACATACCCTGCTGCACGCATGCAGTCTTACGACAATAGCTGCTGACATATTCTGTTGTAAGTACATAGCCAGTGATGTTGTCATAAGATCTGAACTTCATGATGAAGTATATTCCTATGCCTGCGAAGAGAACCATCAATATTGCAAAGACGATAATGTGCCAGTACTTAGGAGCACTGTTTATGTTATCGTCATAGACTTCCTTGCCTTTGTCTGAATAAAGTATCATATATCATTTCCTCCCTTATTCTGTTATTACGGTAAAGCGTATACCGAAGCATCGTAGGTCTTTATGTGTTTATTCCCGTAATACACCAGATAGTACTGATTGCCCGGATCGGCTGCATCGTACGCTGTCCTGGATACTTTTGTACGTCTGCCACTGACATAGACGATGTAGTATCTTGCTTTACCGTCGCGGCTCTCCTCTTCGTACTTGCTCTCGACCTCGCATCTAATGATGTTTGGTTCTTGGGTAAGCAATGCCAAGGTATCTGCCCAAGGGATGATAAAAACGAATACTGAGAGTATCAGCATCGCTATCGGAGTTATGACAGATCTGAAGCGTGCTCTGTGTTCTCTTCTGATCTGTAAGCTTGTTCGTGGTCTGTTTCTCCTCGGGATTCCGGCAAAACGTATGCTTAACACTTCGGTAAGTATGCCGATCGATCCGATAAACGCAGAAAGATAGCTGAGCCAATAGTGAAGAAGATATACGCTCCTTGTACAATCACTTCTGATGAACTCGTCTGTGAGCACATATCCGCCTGCTTCGGGGATCGCCCTGTATTTGATCAGGAAGACTATCCCTACAGTCAACGCAACTGCGAAATGGATCGCAAACAAGATCAACATGACCCTGTAAAACTTCTTCATATAAAACTACCCCTCTGAACCCCTATCATTGATATAAAGTATAATGATATTTGATATTTATATTCAAGATATTCTCATACGATGATATGCATAAATCGGATGAATCTTTATATGCTCGCAATTGTTATCCTTGGCAAACAGGCAAAAAAGACCCGCCTTATCCTTTGACAGGGCGGGTCGATCTATATCATTATCCTAAGCGTTACGCAGACTTGCCCGCTGCCAGCTCCTGTACTTTCTCGAGTGGAAGATCGGTGCAAGAAGCAATATCCTCCAGAGATAATTTGCCGTTAGCTATCAATCGGAGAGCATTGTCCAGCTTGTTCTGCTGAGCGCCCTGCTCGAGACCTTCTGCGCGTCCCTTGATAATACCTCTTTCTTCTATAACATCTGCAAAATTACACATACAATCTATATCCTCCTCGAGATCTCTTCCTATCACTATATTATGCTTTATCCTTAGATATTCTTTGACTTCTTGCGGACTTTTGTCTTTGTCTAAGGTATTGGTTATGAGCTCTGTCATTTCCCTTATATTATAAACCCCGTCGGAGGCATCTGCTCGTAATTCTACATCACACCCTACACTTTGACCCTGATTGTAGGGTGTAGTGTAGTATTTTGGCTCTTCACGGCGGGATCAAGGCTCATTAGGATGTGCCTCATTTATGATACAAATATCGGTCCTGAAGTGTTAGAATATAGTGCGATTATTTGAAAATGAGGGATTTTAAGTGAACGAGAATGATATTAACAACTTCTCTGATGAGGAGATAACGGAGTTCAAGGCTGATGAGTTCTCATTCGGCGATGAGTCTCCCGTGTCTTCCGCAGCGCCCGTGGAAGAGCCCGTATCAGTGCTCTTCGGGGACGATAAGAATGAGGAGATAAGGGAAGAGAAGCTGCCGGAAGAGCTGATAACGGAAGAGCCGGCTAAGAAGGATGGCAGGAACGAGATCCTGAAGGAGGTATTCTCCTGGGTCAGGACTATAGCGATCGGTGTGCTCGTCGGAGTATTCCTGGTGGTATTCGTCATCCAGAGGGATAACGTGTACGGAGATTCCATGAAGCCTACGCTTTATAGCGGTGATATGGTATATACGCTCAAGATACCTACGTATACCCATAATTACCACAGAGGCGATATCGTCATCTTAGACGGTGAGGATATGGAAGGATATGACAGGGAGGAGTACCTGATCAAGAGGGTGATCGGCCTTCCCGGCGAGACCGTAAGGATCGCAGACGGACACGTATATATCAAGGAAGTAGGATCTGAGGAGTTCATGCTCCTGGAAGAGCCTTACCTTGACGAGAGCGTCCAGACACTTATGATGAACATCGGTATCGAGAAGGGTTACGATGAGATAACACTCGGCGAGAACGAGTACTACTGCCTCGGCGATAACCGTTCCGTAAGTAAGGACAGCAGGGTGTTAGGTCCTTTCTCTGACGACAGGATCAAGGGTACGGCCATCGTATGCATATATCCTTTCGAGCATCTCGGCTTGCTCAAGTAATAAAGAACACATAGATGGGGTATTAATGGAAAGACAGGAACACATAAGGAACTTTTGTATAATTGCGCACATCGACCACGGTAAGTCTACTCTTGCCGACCGTCTTATCGAGCATACGGGTGTTGTCGAGAAGAGGGAGATGCAGGCGCAGATCTTGGATAACATGGATATCGAGCGTGAGAGGGGCATCACGATCAAGTCTCAGGCTACGAGGATGGCATATAAGGCGCAGGACGGCAATGAATATATCCTGAACCTTATAGACACTCCCGGTCACGTTGACTTCAACTATGAGGTATCCAGGTCCCTTGCAGCTTGTGACGGCGCGATACTTATAGTAGATGCTGCTCAGGGCGTAGAGGCACAGACCCTTGCCAATGCGTATCTCGCGGTTGACAGCGACCTTGAGATACTTCCGGTAATAAATAAGATCGACCTTCCTTCGGCTCGTCCCGAGGAGGTTCGAAGTGAGATAGAGGACGACATCGGACTTGAAGCTTCCTATGCGCCTTGTATCTCCGCTAAGAACGATATCGGTATCGACGATGTATTGGAGGGGATAATACAGTATCTTCCCGCACCTTCAGGTGATGAGGACAAGCCCCTTCGTGCACTTATATTCGATTCCAAGTACGACTCCTACAAGGGTGTTATCGTATCTGTAAGGATCAAGGAAGGCTCCGTTAAGATGGGCGATAAGATCCGCATGATGCATACGGGTAAGGAGTTCGTTATAACAGAGCTCGGTTATTTCCACCCGGGTGAATATGTTCCTTCCGATTGCCTGTTAACGGGTGAAGTAGGATACATCTGCGCTTCTATTAAGAACGTATCCGATACGGCTCCGGGTGACACCGTAACTCTTGCGGAGACACCTGCGGCAGAGCCTCTCTCGGGTTATAAGAGCATCCAGCAGATGGTATTTTGCGGTATCTACCCCGTAGACGGTGCCAAGTACGGAGACCTTCGTGACGCTCTTGAGAAGCTTCGCCTTAACGATGCGGCTTTGTCCTTTGAGGCAGAGACATCAGCGGCTCTGGGCTTCGGCTTCAGATGCGGCTTCTTAGGACTTCTTCACTACGAAGTAATTCAGGAGAGGCTCGAAAGGGAATTCAACCTCGACCTTATCTCTACGGCACCTTCCGTTATCTACAAGGTATATAAGACGGACGGTACCATGGTGGAGGTAGATAACCCCACGAACCTTCCAGATGTATCCGAGATAGAGTATATGGAAGAGCCTGTGGTCAACTGTACGATAATGCTCCCCAAGGACTATGTAGGAAATATCATGGAGCTTTGCCAGGACAGAAGAGGCGAGTATAAGGACATGAAGTACCTTGACGACAAGAGAGTCATGCTCCACTACAGGATGCCGTTAAACGAGATAATCTACGACTTCTTCGATGCACTGAAGTCAAGGACAAGAGGCTATGCTTCCCTCGACTATGAGATGGCAGGATATGAGAGATCCAAGCTCGTGAAGTTGGATATCCTCTTAAACGGTGATCCCGTAGACGCATTGTCCTTCATAGTACATGCCGATAAGGCATATGCAAGAGGACGCCGTATGGCAGAAAAGCTCAAGGAGAATATCCCAAGGCAGCAGTTCGAAGTCCCGATTCAGGCTTGTATCGGCGGAAAGGTAATCGCCAGAGAGACCATTAGAGCATTCCGTAAGGACGTTCTTGCCAAGTGTTACGGTGGTGATATCACACGTAAGAAGAAGCTTCTTGAGAAGCAGAAGGAAGGTAAGAAGAGAATGCGTCAGGTAGGTTCGGTAAATGTACCTCAGGAAGCATTCATGAGCGTTCTGAAGCTCGACGAAGAGTGATAAAGATAAGTTCAGATATAACAAACGACGACCCTTGTATGAAGGATCGTCGTTTTTGTTTGCTGCTTTCTATGTCGATACTTCTATCAGGCAAAAGCCTTAGCCAGGAATCCTGCGTCTTCCATGGTGGTCTGGCGATCTGCGATCTTGTAGTATCTGCCGTAGATGAGTTCTACGCCGTCTGTACTCATGAGATAGCTGCCGTCGGGAAGGCCTAAGAACTTTCTGTGCTTGCTGTCGAAGAGGATACGGTCGCGAATGGATAATCCGTCCACATTCTTAACGATAGTAGTATCGTAGTGAGGGATGACCTGTGTCTTTGTAAGGCCGAGTCCTTCGGTAAATCTCATGAACTCGTTATTCATTGCCTCGCCTTCGAGCTGAGGGAGGATATATGCTTCCTCAGCGGCATTCATGGCACCTGTACCGATAGCCATTATGGTGCCGTCGTAGCCCTGGAGCTTTCTCTTAAGGCCGATGATCCTCATGAAGTCGCTCTGTGTAGGTACGTGACCGTCAGCGATGATTATGAAGTTATGTGCCTTGATCTCATCGTCCTTCATGGAAGCAGTACGGTAGTCCAATACATCCATTGTCCTGAAGAATATTCCGTTGGAGTTAAAGGCATCCTTGATCCTGCTTGCTTCTCTGTCGTTGGTCATTGCATCCTTGTAGGAAGATGATATGTAGAGAGCATTCGTCTCATAGGGAAGGCTGTACTTGATATTCCAGAGGAATTCGTTCTCGTCGTTGATCCTGCCGTCGGGCAGAAAGGGATTCGATGTTAAAAACAGTTTCATAGTGACTCCTTTTGCTCCTTCTTTTCTGAGTGTAGGACCGCGCCGGATCGGACAGGTCAAACATACATATAAGATTATCATGACAAATAGATTTTACATTTGGCAGATATTAGGAAATATCCGAATGATTATTGTTCAAATTGCCAATTTACTAGATTTTATCGGGTGTTTAAGGGCTATTCTCTTCTGTATAATCTAAGCATATATCAAAAACATCCGACAATAGGATGTTACAGATGGCTTATGGAGGTCCTTATGGAAAATTACACTATCTGCAACTGCATGAACGTTACTTATTTCGATGTAGAGGATGCTCTTAACAAGCATGAGAAGTTCTCTGACGTACAGGAGTCCTTCGATGCGGTCCAGGCTATGACACACTGCTCCACGGGATGCGGCGGATGCCATGATAAGATCATGGATGCTATCTCGGAGATAATGGCAAGATAAGCTTTTCTTATGGGCTTTACTACCCGGCTTTTCTCATACAAGGATATCTACGATACGGAAGGCAGTCAGGAGCTTTTCGTGCAGGCCATGAAGGAGAACTGTATCCACCACTATGGCAACTGCGAAGGATACAGGGAGATACTTGATAAGTTCTCGTTCGACCCTAAGGCGATATCCTCCTTTGACGATGTCGTAAAGATACCTTTTATACCTACGCTCTACTTAAAGCACCACGACCTTCAGAGCGTGCCGAAGAGGAAGCAGCTTATAAAGGCTACGTCTTCG
Source organism: Oscillospiraceae bacterium (assembly GCA_900176545.1). GTDB lineage: Bacteria > Bacillota > Clostridia > Saccharofermentanales > Saccharofermentanaceae > Saccharofermentans. Next base: position 36,459 of record FWXP01000012.1, on the reverse strand, counting down.
GGCACCAGCGGCAGGATGAGCCGCGTGAGCCTTGATATGAAGACCATAACCGACGGCGCCAGGATGGTGATAAACGTAGGAAGGTACCATAAGCTGTGGTCCATAAAGCCCGTAAACTACATAATATTCGGATATCAGCCCACCAAGTCCAATCAGACTGCCGTAAGTAAGACGGCGCTGGGCTTTACTTTCTTTGCTCCTGCGGCCGGCAGGACATTTGCCCTGGAGAATACTTCTTCGGGCTATAAGCTTTCCTGGGATCGTGTTCTCAAGGCTATGGAGAAGGCTTCGAAGTCTAAGCTTCCCATGAGGACCATCGGCTTTCCCGCATATACATACTTCCTACTTCGCGACATGAAGGCCAAGGGGATAAAGTATAAGATGCCCAAGGGTTCTATGGTGACATTAGGCGGAGGCTGGAAGCAGTTCTATACGGAGAAGGTGGAAAAGGAGGATTTCTATTCGCTTGTGAAGGAAGTCCTTGATATAGACGAGGACCATATAGTGGAATTCTTCGGAGCCGTAGAGCATCCGATCCTTTATACTGACTGCAAGTGTCACCACTTCCATGTTCCTGTCTACAGCAGGGTGGTAATAAGAGATCCGGATACTTTCCTTCCGCTTCCTGACGGGCAGCCGGGACTTGTGAATCTCATGACACCCATGATGCACGCGACTCCCGTTACCAGCATAATGACGGACGACCTCGGGGTACTGCATTCGGAAGAATGTCCTTGCGGCGCGAAGTCTCCCTGGCTTGAGATAATAGGCCGCGTAGGTATAGGCGATATAGTCACATGTGCCGCAGGTGCCGACGAGTATCTGAAGGGAGGAAAGTCATGATCCTCTATAGAGGCGAAGTATATGATAACAGCTCCCAGGATGAGCTCCTGGATAAGCTTCCGACAGATCTTTATACACCTATATCTGAAGGCAGAAAGCTTGATGTATCGACGGTCATCGATGCGTGTGATCAGCTCGCAAGGCGCGTCATGGCAGGGGATTTCTCTGAGATAACGGATCCCTTTATCGAGGCATTCAATATATCTTCTGAGCAGTTTAATGACATGGCGCGGATGTTTACAAGGGAGAAGCTGGAATATAAATGTTCCATAGAGCTTACTGACGATACCAAAGTAATAGACGGATCCTTTACAAGGGAACGGTATCCCCTGGGAGTGCTCCTTCATATAGCGGCAGGTAATGTGGATGTTCTTCCCGCTTATAGCGTAGTGGAAGGACTTCTTGCAGGAAATATAAATATCTTAAAGCTTCCCATGGGTGACTCCGGATTGTCTGTAAGGCTTCTTACTGAGCTTATCAAGGCACAGCCTTCCATATCGGACTTCGTCTATGTATTCGATGTGCCTTCTACGGATACGGAGAACATAAAGCGCCTGGCTGATCTAAGTGACGCCGTAGTCGTATGGGGAGGGGATATGGCCGTCCGTGCTGCAAGGACCATGGCAAATACCAATACGAAGATAATATCCTGGGGACATAAGCTCTCCTTTGCCTATGTATATCCTGACTGCAGCGACGAGGATCTTCGTTTGCTGGCTGAATCCATATGTGTTACCAACCAGCTCTTGTGCTCTTCCTGTCAGGGGATATTCGTGGCTACGGATAGCAAAGAAGAACAGACTTCTGTAGCAGGGCGCTTCTTCTCCTGTCTTAAGGAAGCTAACTCAAGGCTTGGTTCGGTAAGCTACGGCATGCGTGCCAAGAATGCCATCACCATATATAACGAAAGGCTCGAGAGCGACGATACCGGACACGAGATAATATCAGAAGACGGCGTCAGCGTGATAATATCTGACGACAGCTCGCTGGAGCTTTCCTATCTCTATCGAAATGTATGGGTAAAGAGGCTCCCCTTCGACAAGACAGGTGAGCTTAAAAAGTACAAGGACTACCTTCAGACGGCGGCGGTACTTACTTCCGATAAGGAGACTTTCGCCCGTACTGCAAGAAGGCTCGGAGATGTCGGTGTAGTACGTATAACGTCGGCCGGCAAGATGTCCCGCATGAACAGCGGAGAGGCTCACGACGGCATGTATGCGCTTCGTGCCTACAGCAGGATAGTGGAGACTGAGATCTTAGGGTGATTGTCATATCAGGGATCTGCACTTATAATCTTATTGGGGTATAGATAATTCGTGGCTATATGCCATAGGAATAAGGGAGAATCTTTATGAAAGAGATCACTAAGAAAACTCTTAGTCTTGTTCTGTGCCTCGTATTAGGATCCGCATCGTTTTCCTTGTGCGGCTGTGATATCAGGGACAGGGGAGACGAAGATGACAGCAGCGAGACTTCCGCTTCACAAAGAACCACAGAGACAACTGACGGCGATGACGACGATCCTGATGATGCTGATGACAGCGCGCTTCCGGACAGCCTTCAGTCTGACGATCCTTCAGTCTCTTCGGAGGAAGAGGCACTTGAGATCGCAGAACGTGTCGGCCTTACTGAGGAAGACTTAAGGGGAGAATACGATCTCTTCCTGGAATATGCGGGCAATATAGAGAGCAATCCCGACCTTCTGGGATTTAAGGGCTATATGTATCACCTGTTCCCGATGGTAGCAGATCATCTGGAAAGTGAAGATGAAGTCTACTTTATGGAAAAGGTAAGAACCCTTCGTATCTCCTACGATCTTACCGAGACCGGTACGGGTGCTTACTTCTCACCCGCCGAGAATTCCGTCACTATAGGCGAGCATGTCGGCAATGAGGGCGGAGACGGCATATATGCTCTTACTATCTACCATGAGCTGGTACATTTTATCGACTTTAGTATCGACGGCGAAGTGACATATATGTGCTATATGCAGGACGGCAGCATAATCGATTCGTCGCAGGTTGTTGATGATAACGAAGTAGCAATGAAGCTCGAACTGTCGGGCTTTGTGGAAGGCGGATCCGAGTATTATCTTACTCGTTATTTTGATGCTGCTCCTACGGCTATTTATTATCTTGATGCCGCTAACTTCATGAGCGGTATCGAGTATATATTCGGTTCTGATACTGTGGACGAGATCTTCTTCCATCACGATACGGGTTATAGATTCGCGCAGCTTTTGCTGGATAACGGATTTACGGAAGATGAAGTCATCAGGACATTTAATTCTCTTACTTATTGGGTATACGGCAATTCTTATCCCGCGGATCGTATGATACGCCCTCAGGAAGTCCTTATAAGGCTTTATATCAATAATATAGGAGATGACTATCAGGACGATCTAATATTTCTAGAGATACTGGCAGGTATAGCAGACGGAGGTACATTCGACAGTCTGTCATCTCCCTATGCACTCGTACCCGGTTCTGAAAGTTCGCTCAATTCCATACGTGACGATCTTGAAGTTCAGGTCGCTGATGAATACTATAACGGCAGTACCGAAGTCAACTTCAGGACACCTCTCTGTCCCGTGCAGATCGACGGAGAGACGAGATTCGTAGTCTTGTTCTTCCTCTTCGGAGGCGGATCTGATATCAATGAGAGAACATTAGTCCTGAACTATGACTTTGATACGGATACGGTCATCGACTATGAGATCGTCGAGCATGACTGGATACCGCCCGAGCCTTCCGAGCAGTTCGATGATCCTGCTGAAGCGGATCAGTATATAACTGAACATACAGTGGATAATTCAGATGCACACGGTCAGTCTGTCACGGGAACCGTTACCGAGCTTAGTGCGCAGTACGAGCGCGCCTGCGATATAGGTAACGATCACGGTGTCTTTATCTGGTTCGCAGATCTTGTACCTTCGGGTGTTCTGTCACCGGAACAGTATGCCGGTGATCCGGGCAAGATCGATGAGACCCTGGACGATATAGAGGCAGTATTATCACTTTATCCCGAGGATTACTTCGACCAGCTCCTGTTTGAATACTATTCGGGCTTCGTGATCTGTCTTTACGACGGGCCCTATGACGCATCCCTTGGTAATACCATATATATCGAAGGAAGATATTATATGACGATCTTCCTCAGTATCTCAGAGTCTTCGGTACACGGCTATCTCGGTGCAGAAGAGGTGAGGACGGAGAGCTTTAGCGGTATATCCGTTAATGAAGCGCAGCTTATAGTCGGTATCTGGGATTGCACAGAGAGGTTCTTCGGGGCTTACTGCGTACATCTTTCCGAGCCGCCCGTCAGTGAGCAGACCTGGAAGGATACTAACCACAGTTATTTCTACTACGCTAATTCCTCTGAAGACTTCTGGATCGATAATGCCCTGGAGTATGACAGGGAGGAATATCTGCTTAGAAGGGAGTCTGTGATATCCCCAAAGACGGACCGCGTGCTCCTGTACGAATACATGATGCTGGCGGCATTGTCCGAGGCGACATCCGGTACCATGCCTGCTTCTCTTACTCCCGAATGCCTGAATAAGGTTGATGAGCTTCGAAGAGGTATAAGAGCCGTATTCGATACTTCTGAGTGGGACTCTCAGGTGTCATGGGAGAGCGTTGATATCTGAGTGATTTTATCATCTTAGGATCTTCAACATAAATGTCCGATTATTCTGACTTTTTATTCGTGATTCCTATGCTATAATACCCCCAAGTATAAAGGTGGGTTACGAATAACAATGTTACGAACAAAGAGATTTCAGCGCTTTACGGCGATGTTACTGATCGCGTCGCTTTTTATCATGACGGCTCCTTCCTGTGATAAGGACACGGGGGAGAGCGAGGCTTCATCGTCCGATACGACGGTCGTCATAGAGGCGACTTCATCCGAGACTTCCGAAGAAGAGACACGTGAGACCGCAGCACGCCGCGTAGTAGTGGAGATCGAAGCTTACGACGCGGTAATAAGTGCTACGGGAAGAGGCATCATCAGAGGTGAAGCATCCCTTCAGTCACAGTCGGTCGGCGTATTCCAGGAAGGTGACGAATTCCACGTCATCGGTATAGCCGGCGACTTCTATGTAGTAGAGATGCCTGACGGAACATCAGGCTTTATCGTTATGGGCAAGGTCTCGGAAGTTACCGAGCCTTCCGAGACGGAGGAGACAGAGGCTTCAGAAGAGTCCGCCCCTTCTGATACTTCGGATCCTTCTGAAGGTTCATCAGAGACGACCGCACCTTCTGAGGGTGCTCCCGCTGCCACGACAACGGCCGGTTCTACGGCTGCTCCTTCTGCGGCGCCTTCGACTCCCGATACCACGGCAGTTCCCGCCGAGACAGCTGCGCCTGAGACTGCTCCTGCTCCTGCGGCTCCCGCGGGACCTGACCTTAATGTCACATATAACGGCAATGCCATAGGAGCATATGAAGTAGAGGGAGTGGGTACTGTCTACGGTTACTTCGTCGATACATCCTACTTCAATTCACTTATCAATAACCACAGATCCGAGCTGGGCCTTACGCCTTGGAACTATACTTATTCCGATGCTACGAGACTTAGAGCTATCGAGTGCTCCGTATCCTTCTCTCACACGAGACCCAACGGCCAGTCATGCCTCTCGCTCTTCGGCGGATCAGGAGGAGAGATAATCTACTCTGCTACGGATAATGAGGCTGCTTACAATGCATTCCTGGGTTCAGACGGTCACAGGGGCATCATCGAGGATTCCCAGTACTATTTCCCCAATGCATGCTCCGCGGCATTTGTCCGCGTTGAATGGAACGGATCTTCCTGGCAGTATGCAGGAGCGAGCCTGGTCAATAACTGCTGGTGATCTTCTTCCTCATCTTTGAGGGCGAAGTATTCTCATATTCCGAGAATACCCTGTTGAAGCTGGGGATGCTCTTAAATCCCGACAACATAGCGATCTCCGTCAGCGACAGCCCTTCTTCGGGCAGCAGGGAGATCGCTTTTTCTACCCTTACGATATTGAGCCACTTGCTGTAGCCGATGCCCGTTACCTCCTTGAAGGCGCGGGAGAAGTAATCCTTACTGATACCTGCTCTTTCTGCCATGGCTGTCTGTGACAGGTCGTCTGCAGTCAGATTGTTCTTTATATAGTCCATAACGGAAATAATATTCCAGAGAGTATTCTCCGATACGTTCTTGGTGCCGTCGTCTATGACATCCCCCATGATGTCTTCCTGGTTCTTATCTATTATCAGCATGAATTCCATAAGACGTGAAGCGCATCTCATCTCGTTGTTGCCCTTAGAGTCGAAGAAGACTTTCCTCATCTTGTCTATCTCTCCGGTAAGCTTATTTACAAGGCGCGGATGAGCCGACTTTCTTATGACGTGAAGCCCGTGGCAGAGATTCATTATGCGCTTGAAGTCGAAGAGTGAATCTGCGAAGTTGTTGCTGTACTGGATCAGGGTAGATCCCATCCTGTCGGCATCCGTTATCTCGTGAAGCTCCATGGGCCAGATCAGCAGTATGTCACCTTCCTGAAGTGAGTACAAAGAGTCATTGATCTTATAAAGATTCTTGTCTCCCGATCCTGTCAGGATGATCTCGCCGTAGGCATGGCGGTGGGGAGGAAATGTGCGTTCTTCAGAGCCGTCCGCTACATTGATCGCACGTGAATTCTTGAATGAGAATGATTCGTAACCTGATGTATCCATGAGCAATTCTCCGATGTCAAAAAATGAGAAGTTCCTACACCGATATATAAGAAGAATGATAGCAAGGTTCCGACTATATTACAAGTTAGGAAGGTTACGGATATTTTCTGCGAAAGGATACCAATACCATGAAGAGAGCTTTATTTATCGGAGGCACAGGCACTATCAGTGCGGCTATCGTAAGACAGCTGGCAGAAGACCCTCTCTGGGAAGTCACTGTACTCAACAGAGGCAACAGGACAGAAGTCATTCCCGAGGGAGTAACCCTTATAAAGGCCGATATCAACGACGAGGCTGATGTCTTAAGTAAGATCGGCGATGCGGTATACGACTGCGTATGCGAGTTCATAGGCTTTACGGTACCTCAGGTGGAAAGAGACTACAGGCTCTTCAAGGGAAGATGCAGGCAGTATATATACATAAGCTCGGCATCTGCTTACCATAAGCCCGCAAGAAGCTACATCATCACGGAAGGTACGGCTCTTTCTAATCCTCATTGGCAGTATTCCCGGGATAAGATCGCGTGCGAGGAATTCCTCATGAAGAAGTATAGGGAAGAAGGCTTCCCGGTAACGATCGTACGCCCGAGCCATACATACGATGAGAGAAATGTTCCTCTCGGAGTTCACGGCAAGAAGGGCTTCTATCAGGTGATTAAGAGGATCCTTGAAGATAAGCCCGTGATCATCCAGGGCGACGGATCGTCCCTTTGGACAGTTACATGGAACGAGGATTTTGCCGTCGGATATATCGGTCTTATGGCTAATCCTCATGCGATAGGCGAAGCTTTCCAGATCACATCCGACGAGACCCTTACATGGGATCAGATATATCAGACTATTGCAGATACACTGGGCAAGGAACTTCATCCTTACCACGTATCTTCCGACTTCTTATCCGCGGCAGGCGATAAGTACGGCTTTGACTTCGAAGGAAGCCTCACGGGAGATAAGTCCGTATCGGTAGTATTTGACAACAGTAAGCTCAAGAGGGCGGTTCCTTATATGGGGACTTATGTATGCTTCTCTGAGGGCGTAAAGATCGCCCTGGATAATGTGCTGTCTACGCCTGAGCTTCAGGTAGAAGATCCCGAGTTCGATTCTTGGTGCGACCGCGTGATCGGATCTCTTGAGAAAGCTAAAGAAGAGATCTGAATATAAAAAAGAAGAGGAGAAATGAGAAATGGAGAATTTTACTTTTTATTCACCCACGAAATTCGTATTCGGCAAGGGCACGGAGAAGGAAGCAGGAAAGCTTATAAGAGAGTTCGGCGGATCTAAGGTCCTTATCCATTATGGCGGAGGAAGTGTCGTAAGATCCGGTCTTCTTGACAGGGTCAAGGCATCCCTTGATGAGGCTTCCTTATCTTATATCGAGCTTGGCGGCGTTAAGCCCAATCCCAGGAGCGGACTCGTATACGAAGGTATCGATCTTTGCCGCAGGGAAGGGATCGACTTTATCCTTGCAGTAGGCGGCGGATCTTCCATCGATTCGGCAAAGGCTATCGCAGCAGGTACCATTTACGACGGAGACTTCTGGGACTTCTATCAGGGTAAGCCTGTAACAAAGGCTCTTCCCGTAGGAACTGTCCTTACTATCTCCGCGGCCGGCTCCGAAGGATCCGGTGATTCCGTTATCACCAAGGAAGAAGGAATGTATAAGAGAGGCGCTTCCGGAGAAGGCATCAGACCTAAGTTCTCTATACTGAACCCTGAGCTTACGACTACACTTCCTCCTTATCAGACAGCCTGCGGTATCACTGATATCATGGCTCATCTCTATGAGAGATATCTTACTAATTCAACTGATGTAGAAGTAACTGACAGGCTTATCGAAGCACTCCTTCTTACAATGAAGAAGGAAGGTATGAGATCAATAAAGGAGCCTTTGAACTACGAAGCAAGGGCGAACGTCATGTGGGCAGGTACGATGGCTCACACCAATTCCTGCGGTGTAGGAAGGTCCCAGGACTGGAGCAGCCACTGTATCGAGCATGAGCTCTCCGCTCTTTATGACTGTGCACACGGTGCAGGCCTTGCAGTTACCATGCCCGCAGTCTTCAAGTACGTGCTGAAGCACAACGTGATGCGCTTTGCCCAGGCTGCGGTAAGAGTATGGGGTTGTGAGATGAACTTCGAAGATCCCGAGAAGACTGCTCTTGAAGGAATCGAAGCTTTCAGGAACTTCCTTACGGAGATCGGCATGCCGAAGACTATCTCTGAATTCGGCGGCAAGGAGGAGGATATCCCCGAGCTCGTTAAGAATCTCTGCTATGGTGACGGAAGGGACGGAACTATCTCCGGCTTTGTTACATTAAGCGAAGAAGACTGTGCCAATATCTATAAGATGATGTTGTAAATCTTACTCTTAATCAATATTTCCTTGAAGAAAGTGCGGTTGGCCCAAAGACCTCCGCACTTTCTTTATGTGCATTTCGCTATTGACGGCTAATTCGAATTAGCTTATAATCTGGCTAACTCGAATTAGCCTATTAGAGCGGAGGATAAGATGAATACCAAGGAGAGGATACTGGACGAAGCGTTGACTCTCTTCTCTGAGAAGGGATATGCCAATGTTTATGTAAATGATATAGCTGAGGCTGTCGGCATCAAGGCACCGTCACTATATAAGCACTACAAGAATAAGCAGGCGATATTCGATGCCATCCTTGAAGTGATGTATGCAAGGTTCAAGGAGACCGCAGGAAGCCTCAATATCGCAGGCGACAATGCGGACGTAGATGCCGGTATCTACAAGTCCATGGAGGAGACCGACCTGGTGCAGCTGGGAAAGAACTTATTCCTTTACTATCTGCACGATGACTATACTAAGAGGTTCCGCAAGATGCTCACCATAGAGCAGTTCCGTGATAAAGCATTGAGCACGGTCTATATGGATCAATACTTCGATGCTCCTCTATCTTATCAGGGGATGTTATTCGGACTTATCGTACAGCAGGGACTTCTTAAGACGGACAACATACCTGTAATGACGCTTCATTTCTACGCGCCGATCTATACGCTGCTGACGGTATGCGACAGGGATCCTTCAAGGGAAGAAGAGTGTCTTAAGTTATTGGAAGAACATATAAGAAAATTCGATGAACTCTATGGGAGGAACACATGAAGATAACGGTCATAAACGGATGTGAGAAGAAGGGTGTTACATATAAGCTCAAGGAGGCATTCCTGGAGCCTTTAAGAGATAAGGCACAGATAACGGAATTCTATCTTCCGAGGGACTGCCCGAACTTCTGTATGGGATGTACCATGTGCTTCCGGGCACAAGAAGAAAAGTGCAAGGACAGGGAGTATATAGCGCCCATCGAGAAGGCGCTCCTTGAAGCTGATCTTCTGGTATTCACATCTCCCGTCTACGTATATCACGCTACAGGTGCCATGAAGAATCTCCTTGATCACTTCGGCTACAGATGGATGCCCCACAGACCCGCCAAGGAGATGTTCGGGAAGAGGGCCGTGATCATCACACAGTGCCTGGGCGGAGGAGACTCATCTACCGTCAAGGACATAAAGGACAGTCTGTCCTGGTGGGGAGTATCCTGGATCAAGGTTGCCAAGTTTAAGCTCATGAGCGAGATCGATTGGGACAAGATACCGGATAAGAAGAAGGGCGACATGACTTCTTCTCTTAAGAAACTCGCTGCTAAGTGTGCCGCTATCGACTACTCGGTACCTGCACGTGCGGGACTTCTTGCAAAGGGCAAGTTCTACATAGTACGTATGCTACAGACGAATCTCGGCAAGCAGAACCCTGAATATACCGACTTTAAGTACTGGAAGAACAACGAATGGATCGGTAGTGCCAGGCCCTGGATGTGACAAGTTTTAAGATTAGTTAAAGATTGCCTAATATGGAAACTGACACCTCGATATTGTGGTAGTATGAACGTGGTTACGTTCGGAAACCCATAATTATCTATCGAGGTGTTATCAGTTATGGAAAGTGAATCCAAGAAAAAGCTTTGGATATTCATCGCGATCGCGTACGGATTAGTCATCGTGATGAGTATCTTCATGTTCATCGGACTCAGGCATGATTATGATCTGTCTTCCTTCGTCAATACGCAGATGATGTATCCCGCGTGCGGCGTTATCTTAGGCAAGATCTTAACACGCAAGAAGGATGAGAATCTTCCTATGGGTGCCTATATCACCATGCTCATCACAACGGCTGCTATGATGGTGATAAGTATCCTCTCAGTCTTCATTCCTTTGGATGATATGAATGTATCAGGCACAACGATGGGTGCCTGGACAATGATCATATCCATCCCCGTAATGATCGGAAGTATAGCCGCTTATATCCTCTTCTGGACATGCGGCAAGGAAGTTCGTAAGAAGCATGGTCTTGCTCATAACAACATGAAGATGAGCATAATCCTGGTAGTAGTATTCTGTATCCTCTATCTGGGAAGACGTTTTATCGATATCGTGCTCGCAGCTCCTGACGCAGGTGCTAATGCCTGGGTCAAGGATCTTCTCGGAAATCTTGCCACCTTTAACGGTATCTTGACGCTCTTTGCTCTTCCTATCAATTACTTCATGACATTCCTTCCTTTCTGGGGTGAGGAATACGGATGGAGATATTACCTTCAGCCCGTTATGCAGAAGAAGTTCGGTCTTAGAGGCGGTATCGTACTTCTCGGTATCGTATGGGGCCTTTGGCACTGGGATGCCGACTTCATGTTCTACACGAAGGATTCCGGCTTGGTAATGCTCACATCCCAGATAATCACATGTATCGTCATCGCCATCTTCTTCGGCTATACCATGATGAAGACAAATAATATCTGGGCGGTAGTCGTAATGCACTTCATAAACAACAATATGGCTGCAGTATTCGAAGGCGCTGATAGCCTTTCGAACCAGTCTGCGAAGTGGAGCGATATCCCTCCGTTCTTCGTAGCAAGCCTCTTGTTCGCGCTCTTCATCCTCATGCCTCTGTTTAACAAGAAGAAGGAAGAGATCCCTCTTATCGCAGAGTCCTGAACTTATAAATGATCTATACAGAAACGGGTATCCTTCGGGGTACCCGTTCTTTTATTGTCTTTTATGCTTAACAGTATAATGATATCCATTCTACCGATACCGATAGTGTGTTTACTTCTCCTGTTTCCTTTCTTATAATCAAGTCTACGTATACTAACGCCGGGATGGTTATGAGGGATATGAAGAAGTCTGTTTACATTGTACTTTCTGTTCTGCTTATCGTGTTGTCGAATCTTTACCCGATCGGCATCCTGCCGCGACACACATAATGGCACACAAAACGACGAAATGTGTGCCGGTTCGTGTGAATCGTTTATACTTTACCTTGAATGGATATACTATGGACACATCGGTTCGGTAGCATGGTGATAAAGGAGGAGTATTACGGATGGCAGATATCCTGATAGTTGAAGACTCTGAAGAATTACTGACTCTTGTTGCCGATTTCTTCAGGAGCAAAGGATCATTCGAAGTCGATACGGCGCCTGACGGCAACACAGCGCTCGATCTTATCGACAAGAATGAATACGACATCGCTATACTTGATATCATGCTCCCGGGGGCCGACGGCTTTGAAGTCTGCAAGGCACTTCGAGCGAAGAGCAGCTGCCCAATAGTATTTCTTACCGCACTGGGGAACGAGGATAATATCCTCAAGGGTTATGAGATAGGTGCGGATGAATATATGGTAAAGCCCTTTTCACTTAAGGTGCTCTATGCCAAATGCTTAGCGCTGCTAAGCAGGACTGAAGCCGATCTTAAAAGTGAGATCAGCATTCAGTGCGGCGATATAGAGCTCTATCCGCTGAGGATGGATGTAATCGCAGGCGGACACGAGCTCACACTGGCTCCCAAAGAATATTTCCTTCTTAAGACACTAATGGAGAACAAAGGTCATGTCCTCGGAAGAGACAGGCTCCTTGATCTGGTGTGGGGTATAGGATTTGACGGTTCAGACAGAGTCGTCGATAACCACATCAAGAAATTAAGGAAGAGCCTGGGAAGTTCCGGAGATAAGATCAAGACTGTTATCGGCGGCGGTTATAAGATCGTCGATTAAGGAGGAAATATGAGAAGGACTTCCATCGTTAAGCCCTCGTTCAAAAAGATATTTTTGCTCAGGCTGATCATATGCCTGCTGCTCTTTGCGGTGCTCACGACAGTGCTTATAAAGAAGGTAGGAGATAATGTCATCGAGCAGAGGTACAACACTACCGGTTCCTACCACGATAAGCTGGTGGAATATACAATGCAGCTAAGTGAGACTGAACCCGGAAGCCAAGAATACGAATTTGCACTGAACAGATTAAAGACCGCTCTTGCTATATATCAGTTAGTTGACCGTAACTACGCCGAGATCGTCGTGGGTGATGTGATTTTGAATACTGATAAGGATACTGCATTCTTCAGGTTGCCGGGTGATGATAATATGATGTGTTTCCTGGAAGATATATCTTATCTTGATCCCGTCAACAGCTTCATGGGAGGTAAGCTCTCGCTGGAAGAGTATACCTATTGGGAGAATGAGCATGCTTACGATACGGTAGCGCAGATCATGTATGAGGCGGATAACTCGAGATATTATCAGCTCATGAGCGCTTATATAGATCGTGAGACTGATACCTTTATCCCGGGCGTAATAAGTATCGAAGACAGTGGCAAGATATATGAAGTAGATTGTACTCCTTCCGATACGAGCGGCTATGAGTATATCGAATTCGGGGAAGGCGGAGCAAGTCTGTTCTTCATATCCTACATGATGGCGCCGGAGCTGTCGTCGGCGGATGTAAGATTCTTCGAGACAACGGATGAGAACGGTAATGCGGTCATCCGGGAGGAAGGCGAGTTCAGTAAGGCTGATGCACCATGGTATATAGGCTTTATCGAAGATAAACACGGAGGCGTATTTGAGTATGCATCCTATACGTGTACTGTTATCATCATCCTCTGTGCTGCAAGCGCAGTCGTTGCCGCGCTCATATTGTCGGTCGTACGTTTCCAGAAGGATAAGACCATCTGGGAGATCTTCGAATACAGAAGAAAGACTACGGAAGCCATGGCCCATGACCTCAAGACTCCTCTTGCTACCATCATGGCATGTGCCGAGAGCATGGAGACGGATCCCGATCCTTCCAAGTCTGAAGATCTTTCAAGGAAGATCTGCGAGAATGTTAACCTGATGGATCGTAAGATCGAAGATATCCTGATGCTCTCAAGGGGAGAATCCGGAAAACTTTCCGTGAAGAAGGAAAGTATAGCCATAAGATCCCTTATAGAAGAGAGACTTGCTGCGTTCCCCGATATGAAGGCAGAGATAAAGGGCGAAGATGTAAGTAAGATAACTGACAGGAAGCTCTTCTCACAGGCACTGGATAATCTTCTTCTCAATGCATACAGATACAGGGAAGAAGGGAGTACTGTTTTTATCGAGAATACTAATGAAGCACTCAATATAAGTAATAAGACTTCCATGGTATATAAGGATGTTGATGCGCTCAAGAAGCCTTTCGTGAAAGGTGACAGTTCCAGGGGCAGCAAGGGCTCCGGTCTGGGCCTTGCCATAGCAGAGAATGATCTTGATATCCTGGGCTATAAGCTGAAGCTGTCTTGCGAAGACGGCATATTCAAGGCGCAGATACGATATGGCGGATAAGAGCCGAATTATTAAAGGAACTTGAGTCCGGTTTAACAAAATATAAAGATATGTTTCAGATATCGTATATCGTGATCTTTTGCAGTTCTCGTGTGTTAGTATAGTCGCCGTTGAGATCGGAAACTAATAATTCACTTGAGGTAATCACAATGGAAAAAGATCACAAAAAGATGTTGTGGATCTTCATTGCGGTGGCATACGGCATGGTAGCCCTGATGAGCATTTTTATGTATATCGGCTACAGTAAACAGTACGATCTGTCGGCCCTGGTCAACACGCACATGATGTATCCCGCATGCGGAGTTATCCTGGGAAGGATACTTACACGCAAAGAAGGCACAAAGCTTCCTATGGGAGTATATGTAACGACACTTCTCACTACAGCAGCTATGCTGGCGATAAGCATCGCAGCGGTATTTATCCATATCGAACCTTTGGATATGGCCGGGACCAAGACGGATGTATGGACACTGATCCTTTCTGCTCCTCTTGCAATAGGAAGCATGATCGTATTGATCCTGTCTTTTGCAGGTAAGAAGGAGATCAACGAGAGCGCCGGTATCGCACATAAGAATATCAAGAAGAGCGCACTTCTTATCGTGCTCTTCGTAGTACTGCTCATTATAAGGGTGGTAGTGGCCCTGGCACTCGGAGATGCAATGAATGGTACGTCAGGCTCGATAGCTGCGGTACTTAAGTCCTGCACTTCACTTAATTCTGTAGCTACACTTATAATGCTCCCCTTCTCTTTCTTTATGGCTCACCTTACATTCTTCGGTGAGGAGTACGGATGGAGATATTATCTTCAGCCATTGATGGAGAAGAAGTTCGGTTACCGGCTCGGAATCCTCTTCTTCGGTATTATCTGGGGTATCTGGCACATCGATATCGACTTTATGTATTACACAAAGGAGAGTGGTCCTGCGATGCTCGTATCCCAGATCATCACATGTATCTCCATCTCCATCTTCTTCTCATATGTCATGATCAAGACTCAGAATCTCTGGGCTGTTGTCATTATGCACTTCCTGAACAACAATATCGCCGGTGTCCTTATGGGCGGACTTGAGGGAATGCAGAACCAGTCCTCCAGCTGGAAGGATATACCTCCTGAGATCATCGCAAGTATATGCTTCATAGCATTCATCCTTCTTCCCGTATTTAATTCGAAGAAGAAGGATAAGGAGATATCACCCAAGGCAGCTGAGGCCTGATAAATACATTCCCTGACTCAATACCTTTTTTATATGGCAGTCGTAAGATCATCTCATAGCCTGATGATCTTAAGGCTGCTTTCCTTTCCTCCGAATTCCACTATATTTTTTGAAGTCACATCCTGAGAGAGGTCGCATAAGATCTTATTGTTCCTTCCCGTATTCGATGTTGTGAAGGAATAGCCTTCAGGAACGATAAGAGTTGCTTCGCCGCCGATCATATTGATGTCGATCTTTCCTTTTGTATCGATGAGCCTTATGGTGATCTTCTCCTTGGCGTCGATCTCAAGTGTCTCGAACTTTAAGCTCTCGATGGTGATATCAGAACCTGCCGCCTCTATCTCCACCTTCTCTGCGCAAGAAGGAAGACCTATCTTAACTTCCTTCGTATCCGTCGTGATATCGCCCTTATCCCTGGCTGTGTCGATCTTTGCATTAGAGGGGAATACCATAGTCTCGTCGCCTGTTCCGAATATCCTTGCCTCACAGCTGCCCTTGAACTTTATATCAAAATCTTTCATTGTTTTATCCTCCTTATAGAAGTTTTTTGCTTGTATGGCTTTAGTCTATCTTCTTTGGAAGCGGCAGTCTTTAAAGGCCTCTAAGATAACTCTTAAATAGTTCTTAATTCGTGGTAAGATTAACCGTAAGAATCTTATGGAATAGAGGAAAATCATATGAGAACTCCTGTTATCGAGACGGAAAGACTTATCTTAAGACCTATTACCATGGACGACTGTCAGGATGCTTACGACAGATGGACATCCGATCCTGAAGTAGCTAAGTACATGATCTATAACACCCATACGAGCATCGAGGATACCAAGGGATGGCTCTCGACTATAGATATAGACAGTGACACGGACTTCGACTTCGCAGTATGCGTCAAGGACGAGGATAACTATATGTGCGGAAGCTGCGGCCTTTCTTACAAGAAGGATATCGACTGCTTCGTAGCAGGATATAACTTCGCTAGGGATCACTGGCGCAAGGGGTACGGCACAGAGACCATGCAGGCTCTCGTTAAGTTCGGAACGGAAGTGCTGCACCAGACTGTCCTGGAGTCTTCTTTCCATAAGGAGAATGTAGTGTCTGGACATGTCTTGGAGAAGTGCGGATTCGAGATAATAGGCGAAGGCAATAAGACCAAGCTCGACGGCACGACTCCCTTTGAATTCTACGAGATGAGATACAGGATCAAGCCTTCAAAGGAGACATTCAAGCTTTATAACGGCGTTGAAGTGGAGCCTGTAGGATTCGGCACATATAAGAGCAGTGAAGGCGCCGTGCGAAATGCACTCGACGCAGGCTATACCTATCTTGATACTGCTTCGTACTACTTTAACGAAGATGTAGTGGGTTCTGAGGTAAAGGCTTCGGGAATAGCAAGAGATAAGATCTTTATAGCAAGTAAGGTATGGCCTACTCAGTTCGGATACGAAGAGACCAAGAAAGCTTTCGGTGAATCTATAGAGAAGCTCGGTACGGATTATCTTGATCTCTACCTTGTGCACTGGCCTAAGCTCACGAAGGATGATATTCAGTGGAAGCGTAAGCTGATCGCTACCTGGAAGGCTATGGAGGAGCTTTATAAGGAAGGTAAGATAAGAGCCATCGGCGTCAGCAACTTCATGCCTCACCATATGAAGGTGATACTTGATAACTGCGATATCAAGCCTATGGTGAACCAGCTGGAGCTTCATATAGGATATATGCAGAACTACGCTGTGGAATTTTGCAGGAAGAACGATATCCACGTTCAGGCCTGGAGCCCCTTGGGCAGAGGAAGGCTTAATGAAGATGAGATCATACAGAAGTTCGCGCGCAAGTATGCTGTAAGTCCCCAGAAGCTGATGCTGAGGTTCCTGGTGCAGCAGGGGATATCCGTGATACCCAAGGCTAACAATCCAGTCAACATGAAGAACAATCTGGATATCTACGACTTCACCATAAGCGATGAGGATATGTCATTCCTGATGTCTCTTCCCGAGAGAGGATTCTCCGGAGAGTTCCCGGACTTAGAGGATTTTGAGAACTGAATGTAAGTTGGGTTTCCAAGAATAAAGCAGTGTAACTATGTTACAAAGATAAACAAAATAGGGGTATTAATACAAATGATAGGACAAGTTGCAACTAATAAGGTTTCCAGGGTGTTGGATCCGCCGTATATCAAGGAGGATGGTTCAAAGGAGAAAAATCCCATGTGGACGAAGATAGTTCTTATGCTCCTTATACCGAATGTCTTATTGATCTTGATGGTCGTAATGAAGATCCTGGCGAAGGAACAGTCTGCACCCAGTATGTATATAGCTATCCTGTTCTTGATTGCTATGGATGTATATGTTGCCTACACTTATATAAGGGTACGAGTATTCCTTCCCAAGGAGTTCAATGCTGCTATTGAGAAGTTCGGACGTGCCGAGCTCATGAGTCAGATAGCAGATCCCGAGACAAAGGCATTCTTCTTGGCGCCTGAACTGTACGACAGCCTGACTATAGTGACCAGGGATTATCTTATAAATGCCAACGAGCTGATACTGCCTCTTAAGGATGTAAGGGCCATCACTTTCTCGAGACGGCATTTTACAGAGGAGCAGCTCAGGAGGATCGACCGTGAACCTTACCAGCGCCTTATAATGAGCAATGTATATTACGCGAACATAGTATCTTCGGACGGTAAGAATAACAGGAAGCTGGTGTCAGTCCTGGATGAAGATATGCCTGAGTTCTTGAAGACCTTGAAGGAAGTTGCTCCGCATGCCGGATTTACCTGTATTTGACGTCGGCTTGCAGCCTCCGGGAAGTGTGCTATAATGTCACTCCCATATCAAGAGAGAAGAGGTGACACGGATGAGGATCGAGACCCAAAGACTCTTTCTGCGCGAAATGAATATGGACGACTTCGACGCGCTTTATAAGGTTCTGGCAGACCAAGAGATAATGAAGCACTACCCTTATACTTTCGACGATACGAAAGTAAGGGAATGGATCGAGAGGAACATGAAGCGATATGAGGACTACGGCTTCGGACTCTGGGCCGTGTGCCTCAAGGAGACGGGTGAGATGATCGGCGACTGCGGTCTTACTCTGCAGAATATTGAAGGCGAGATGCTCCCCGAGATCGGATACCATATAAGAGCAGATCAGCAGAAGAAGGGATATGCAAGGGAGGCTGCTGCCGCAGTAAGAGACTGGGCCTTTACCAATACCGACTATCCTGCGCTTTATTCCTACTGCAAATATACCAACGTTCCTTCCTATAAGACGGCGGAATCCATAGGGATGCATTTCGAGAAGGAATACCCGGATGAAGCAAATAAGATCACCCGTGTATCGGTGATAAGAAGGGAAGACCTGAAGTAAAAAGTAAGCCCCGTTACCTTTGAAGTAACGGGGCATTGTTTATCAAGCTTTCTGTACCGTGACGGTGAATGACGGATGTTCGCCGACCGCGTTGTCGCCCGAGTCTATGGTAATGACATAGTCGTCAGGTTCGGGAGAGATATTCTCCTGATAGATCCTGAACATACCGTCGCTGATGTCACCCTGGCAGGCTACGTTGCCTTCGGTATCGGCAACGGTAACGTGGTAATCACCTTCAGCTCCTGTCAGCATGACCTGGACTACATAAGTTCCTTCTTCCTCTACGGTGAAGTCGACAAGCTCGCTCTCACCTGCTTCGGTGATCTCGTATGAGATGGTGGAGCTCAAGATCTTATTCTCGGCCATGGATGTTCCGAAGAGTGCGATACCCGTAAAGAGCATAACGGCGCCTGTGATACCTGCCCAGATGTATCTTTTTGCCTTGTGTTCCTTAGGGTTGATGATCATCATACCCGTTACAAGGAGCACGGGGCCAGCACATCCGAGTATAAGACCAAGGCCAAGTGAGGAGAGGGAACCTCCGGCTGCTGCAACTTCTCCCGTAGTCTCGCTGTTAGCAAGTCCCGTGATGAATGACAGGCATACGGAGAAGCTGTTGAGCATGCAGTGCATCATCATGGTAAGAAGGATGTTATTTCTCTTGACCATTACATAAGCAAAGACTGCGCCGAGGATAAACGTGAAGGGACCTCTTAAGACGGAGAGGTGATTGATCGAGAAGAACAGACCTACGACTACGATAGGGATCCACTCGTGCTTCACGCCTCTGAAGGAGGAGAAGATAGCTCCTCTGTGTGCCATCTCTTCACAGATCGCGGGAAGGATACCTACCGCGAAGAGAATGTAGAAGAAGTTCGCTTCGGGACCATAAAGCATACCTGAGATGCCCTCGGCTTCTGCCATGCTGGAAGGTACCAGGTACTGCATCAGCATGATCGATGCAATAGAGAGCATATAAGTTCCTATAAGCAGCACTACGCATCCGAAGAAATCCCTTAAGGTGATCTTCTTTATGGGGAATACCTCAGAGATCCTGACTTTCCTTATGACACAAAGAAGAACTGACATTCCAGCGAATAAAAGCTCTGTTGCGATAAGTCCCGGGACGCCCCACGTACCCTGCATCCATGCGCATACCGTGACAAAAAGTCCCATCAATACTGCGAAGAAGACTACGCCCATCCAGGGCTTGAGCCTCTCCTGATTCGTTAATCTTTCCATAATAACCTCCCTTTGTTATTCGTGTATCTCTCGTTCTTGTGTCAGCTTCTTTATCTTTCTATTGATCCTTACAAGCGCTATGGCCATCGCTATAGCAAGTCCAAGGTTAATGATGCACAAGAAGCTGATGAATGTAGGATGTCCGTGAATGCAGTTCATGATGAATACTGCCGTATTGTAGATCCATGCGAACAGGTTCAGGATTCCTGCGAATACGAGATATGAGGACATAGTCTTCTCGTATTCGATCTTTGAATCAAGGTCGGAGAATACTTCAAGTTCTTCTCCCGTGTTCTCATATCTGAAATATACGCATGTGCGCCCGGGGTAGGAGACATGACCTACGTTCATTATCCCCATATCTTCCATGAATCTGATAAAATCTCTTATCTTCTCTGAAGTGTAAGATCCTTTGAGGAAGAGGGATTTATATCTGAATTTGCCCGGCTCAATATCTTCGAACTCGTACCTGATCCTTCCAACATCAACAAGACCGTATCCGTGAGAAGCCATATCGTTGATCCAGGCTTCTTCTTTGGGAAGTTCCCAGAGCCAGAAGAGCTTGTGTTCGGTCTTTCTCATATAAGGCCCTCCCCCAGGATCTTCCTTCCGTTATCTACAAGCTCGGCGAGACGGTCGATCTCGTCTTTAAGAACAGCCTTGCCGGCACCTGTGATAACGTATTCCTTCTTCCTGCTCTCGGGGTTTTCCGGAAGGGCATCTATCCATCCCTTGTCGACAAGAGAGTTCAGTGCTCCGTATAATGTACCCGGCGCGAGCTTTATCCTTCCGCCGGAAAGTTCACCCACATTCTGGATTATTCCGTATCCGTGAAGCGGCTCTATAAGCGAAAGTAATATGTAAAATACCGCTTCCGTAAGTGCTTGCTGTGGCATCAGTTATTCTCCTTTGCTGCCTTTGTGTTCTTATAGATGTTGTATATCGAGAGTGCGAGGCTTGTTGTAACGATAAGTCCGAGTCCTGATACCATGTTGTCATTCATCATGAGTACTGCTCCTGCGATCGCTGCTAAGATAGCTCCTGTTGCCATGATTCCTGTTGCTGCCTTCTTTGTCATTTCCCTGTCCTCCGTTTTCTGTATCTGATTTGTATCGTTTGTCGTTATATCGTCTTCCGTTGTATCGGCTACCGATATATCGTAAGCTGAGTATATCGGCTTCCGATATAAAAGTCAATGCATTTCGTGCAGAAAGTATGGTAAAGAATTTATAAAGTGCCCGAAATGCAGTATTGGCGGCATTTGTGCATTCCGCTATAAATGTGCGGCGTACTTTTGGTATGCATTCTTGCGCATTAATGTATAATATCCGTTGGTAATAACGCGTGTTATACGCGATATGAAAGGGAATAGTTATGAAGAAGTTTAAAAGCGCACTATCAGTATTAGTAGCGGCATCCGTTATGACATCTCTTTGCTCCTGCGATCTTGGCGGAGGCAAGGATACGGATGAGGTGTTGGACCTTGCCGAGGATATCTGCAAATATACGGCAGACCTTGACTACAAGAAGCTCTCCAAGTTGACGGAAGACGGCGACGATAAGCTGGAGGAGATCTTCGAAGCTGTAGGTGATGATGAGGTCCTTGAGATCATCGCATCCACTCTGGAATATGAGATCGACGAGGACAGCTTCGAGAAGGACGGCAAGAAGGGCTACACGGTAGACGTCACATTCACATATGTCGACTACGAGAAGATCCTTGATGTCGAAGAGCCCGTTACCCTGAGCATGTTCGAGGATATGGTCGGGGACAGCGATGATGTCAATGAAGAGACCATCACACTGGAGTTCGAGAAGGACGATTCGGATATCATCTTCGTTAACATAGATGAACTTGAGGATCTTTTCCCTTACTGTGATGAGGATCTCGGCGTCATTACCAACGGTGTGGCAGAGTATACGGGTGATGAAGATGACGATGAGCCCACTGCGACGACATCGGCAGCAGAGACTTCCGAGACGACTGAACCTTCTCAGACAACGCCTTCTGCTACGACAGCTGCTGCAAATACCGATTATCCGAATCCTGAAGATATTACGGTTGAAGATGTATGCTATCTTCTCCCTGAGACAAATATCGTATTCAATGTCCCTACAGAGAACAATATGAATTCGTGCCTCATGGACGGTATTGAGTATGATACGTTCCTGATAGGCGGTCATGCTACTGGCAACTTCGACGAGAATTCGTACTATATCTCAACATTCTTGAGCTTTGCTTATGATGATGAGTTCGTGCTGGGCTTCAGGGATTCTAGGATCGAGACAGAGATCGAATATTTGGACGATGTTGAGACTTACGATATCTCGGATCTTGAGATGACCATAGGTGATATGCATTTCCCCGGCAGGCTCGCTACGGTTACCAGGACCGACGGATCTACTTACTATATCTATGTTGTCATGATCGGAAGTCAGGACGAGACATACATCGTTATGCTGGAGTCTTCTGATCTTAACTTCATCTCGAACTTCGGTTCCAACTTCTCACTGGTCTGATAAGTTGTCTGACATAAGATAAGAACTGATATCCGGGTGGTATTCCATCCGGATATTTTTCTTGTATAATACCCATGGAAGTAATTAATGAGAGGGGATAGGTATGAAGAAGTTTACTAAAGCAATATCAGTATTAGTTGCAGCGTCCGTCATGACATCTCTTTGCTCCTGCGATCTTACTAAGGATAAGAGCATGGACGAGGTATTGGATCTTGCAGAGGATGTCTGCAAATATACATCAGATCTTGACTACAAGAAGCTCTCCAAGATGACTGAAGACGGTGACGACAAGCTGGAGGAGATCTTCGAAGGTGTCGAAGATGACGGCTTCAGGGAGATCGTCGCTTCGACTCTCGAATATGAGATCGACGAGGACAGCCTTGAGAAGGACGGCAAGACCGGCTACACGGTAGACGTTACGTTCACCTATGTAGACTACGAGAAGGTCCTTGATGTAGAAGAGATCGTTACGGTCGACATGTTCGAGGATATGGTCAAGGACAGCGACGATATCAATGAAGAGACCATAACGCTGGAGTTCGAGAAGGACGGTTCCGATATCCTCTTCGTGAACATAGATGATCTTGAGGATCTTTTCCCTTACTGGGATGAGGAGCTCTCTCCCGCGGTAAACGGCGGCGCCAGCGGAGACCTTAACGTGTCTCCCGCCGATCCTTCCGACATCACGGAAGCTACGGAAGATACGGAGCCTTCCGATACTACTCCGTCACTTACTGAGTACGACCTCGGCGGAGTATGGGATAATGATAACTATCCCGATCCTGCTCCATATCTTATCGACGGCGAGCAGTATCTTCTTCCTAACACGAATATCCTCTTTACGGTACCTGAGGATGCTCCCATCAGCGGACTTGATTACAACGGTGTCGATGACTGCTTCTTCATGCTCGGAGGCTATTGGGGTACTACTTACGAGGATTACTATTCTATCGTAGACGGTACTGACGAGAGCTGCTACAGCGAGAGTGCGAGGGAACTGCATTTCGGAAATATCGATCTCTTCTCAGAGAGTGAGCCCGGATATGTATCACATGAGATCTCCTATATGGAAGTCACATATTACGGAGTTACATACGAAGGTATCCTCTCTACGATCACGAGGTCCAACGGCGAGATCATATACCACTTCTGCGTCCTTATCGGTAATGACGACTTCTACTATACGATCAACATAAGGACACGTAATATGGACGATATCACGTCGTTCGGTGAGAACTTCACACTTGTCGAAGGCTGACGGCAGATAAAGATTAAGAGTTTTTTAAGGTCCGGATGGTACACCATCCGGATCTTTTTATGTATAATCTTCACGTGTGGTTAACAAGCGTTAACCTTTTATGTGATGTGTGTTAGATAAAGAAGGGAGATCAAGATGAGAAGATCAACAAAGGCTGTGGCGCTCCTGCTGACGGCATCTATGCTGATGCCGTTATGCTCGTGCGCAGATAAGACCATGGATCAGATACCTGAGCTGGCCGCGAATATATGCGGGGATGTGAAGGTTCGTGACTACGATAAGCTCATGGATGCATCCAGATTCGAAGATGAGGCATTGGAAGAGATCTTTGACATGATAGGCGAAGATGAAGCCAAAGAGATGGTCGCGGACACTCTTGCATATGAGATCGATGCGGACAGCCTTCAGAAGATCGACAAGACGAATTACAGCATCGATGTCACATTCTCTTTTGTAGATCATGAGGCGGTCCTTGAAGATGAGAGCATCGTATCGGCAGATGACTTCGAGAACGGCATACAGGATTCAAGTGATCTTATCGAAGTTACCATAACCATGCTGTTCTATAAGGATGGATCGGATATCTTCTTCATGAACCTTGGAGATATCGAGAAGCTCTATCCTTATGCGGATGAGGAGATAGAATTTCATGAGGAGCCGGAAGAAGAACCCGTCATCGAAGATGAACCTGCGGTCATAGAAGGAACTGAAGAGCAGGAAGAAGATGAAGGCGGGGTGATAGATCTCAGCGATCCGAATCACAGAACTATCGGCGAAGGCGATACTTATACCCTTCCCGGGACCGATCTTCTGGTTACTGTTTCCGAAGGTGTTGAAGTCGAGGACAGGAGCTTACGTAATGACGTCGATATCTGGTGCGGCTATTTTGTTGATGAGGATACTGATTTTTACATGTACGGGATAACGACAGAAGGTGTATGCGGTTACGATCCTACCTATGGAGCTGCCGTAATGGATCAGTTTATCGCGGAGACTTTCAGCGACTGGGATGAGTCTTACGGATATATCTACCAGAATCCGGATACTGAATTCATTATAGGCGGCACGGCTTATCCTGCAAGATGGATAACAGAAGACTCTGACTCCGTATATCATGCGGAGATCTATATCGTAGCTTTCGGTGATGAAGATGTCTGCTATCTGCTGGTTATCGCGACCACAGATCAGGCATATACAGATGACATTATCGGAGCGTTCTCCACAGCCACTTAAGCAGCATGAAAAGTAAGGGATAAGATATAGGGACCGGATGGCATTCCATCCGGTTCTTTGTTATATTAGAAGTTAAGAAAAACTAAGCTTTTAAGGGGTTAGGGATATGCGCGATCTTAGTTGTAAGAACTGCGGCGGAATCATGGTATATGATGTATCTTCCATGACAGCCTACTGCAGATACTGCGGTACATCCTATGTGCTGGATCACAAGGATACGGATTACTACAAGACCTTCTACAGACAGATGGTGGAATCCTCCGCCAAGGATGAGAACAGCAAGGAAAGAGACGACAGGCTTTGGGACAACGCGAGTGTCATAACTTTCGCTACGACGGAAGGTCAGAATATTGAGCTTCGCTATCTCTATTCCTATTCGGATAAATGTTGTGATGTCTATGTCACCAGAAGAAATATCGCATTTCACTTCAGGAAAGGTGAGGGACATAAGGCAGAGTATATGAGGAAGATGGTATCTTCACTGGACTATCCTTCCGCAGATACAAGAACGCTCTCCGACTTCTTTCCGAGGGTAACGGGTGCCTTCGTCCTGGATGACGGCACGATGCTCGTAGTCATCAACAAGAGGGAGGGCGAGTACCCTTTAAGGCTCTTCGGCAAGCTTGGCGGAAGACATATCGCATGGGTCATAAGCAGGCTCGAGAACCTGTGCTGCGTTCTGGAATATAACGGACTCGTACATCCCGATATAAGCCTTGATTCCGTATACATCAATCCCAACAACCATACTGCCTGCCTTTACTGCAACTGGTGGGATGTAGAGAGGATGAATACGAGAGATGTAAAAGGTGAGCTCTTATCTTCCGCTGATAACCTTCTAGGATTAAGAAAGACGGCCGAGGCGCTGCTTAAGACCGATAAGGTCACCGAGGATACGCCCAAGGCACTTCTGGAATTCATAAGATCGTCTCCCAGGGTCGACGCATACGAAGACTTCGCTTATTGGGACGATATGCTGATAAGGGCATTCGGTAAGAGAAAGTTCATCAAGATGGAGACCACGGATTCCGACGTATACGGCAAGGAGGACTCCTGATGGGAAGAGGAAGCTATCGCGCCGCGGACTGGGCGGCTCTTAGGTCCAGCAGGAAGATATCAGGTGATACTACCGAAGCCCAGATCTTCGACAGCCGTGCCGCCAGGACGGATAACAGGAGCGATCTTATCAATATAAGAGAGAGCAGGGACAATCCCGATTCTCCTTTGTCTACTCCGGTGATCATAGGTTTTGACGTTACTGCATCCATGGGTTATCTGGCAGGTGAGATCGCACGCAACGCTTTGAACGACATGATCGTTACTATATTGAGGAATAAGGCGGTTACCGACCCTCAGGTGCTGTGCGCAGCCATAGGTGATGTCAAGAGCGATGTGACACCTCTTCAGGTGACGCAGTTCGAATCGGATATCAGGATGGTAAGCCAGCTCATGACACTTTGCCTTGAAGGAGGCGGAGGCGGCAACGAGGGCGAGTCATATAACCTTCTGTGGTATTTCGCTTCAAGGCATACCAAGACGGACTGCTTTGATAAGCGCGGCAAGAAGGGTGTGCTCTTTACCATAGGTGACGACAAGTGCCATCCGTATCTTTCCGTAGCGGAGATCAGGAAGGCCTTCGGAGACGATATTCCTTACAATCTGTCCAACGAGGAGCTCCTCTGGGAGGTTCAAAAGAAGTACGATATCTTTCATATCTATATAGAGAACGGAAGGGATCGGGACAGACTTGTGGCATCTTACTGGAATGATCTTATCCCGGGAAAGAGTGCCCCCATAGACAAGAAGGATATATCCTTGTTGTCTAACCTTCTTGTGGCGATAATGCGCCTTCGAAGCGGCAAGTCACATAACGACGTGCTGAAGGAGATGGACCAGGATATCGCTGAGCGGCTTGCCAGGTCATTGTCTCATATAGAGATAAAGACAGGTAAGAGCAATACGATAAGTTTTTAAGTTCGGGAGGAACAAATAATGGGATACGGAAGTTACAGAGCATCGGATTGGGACAAGCTTCGTAACAGCAGGGGCATAAGCCACGCAACAGCTGTTAACGAGATATTCAAGAACACTAAGCTGAACCCAAAGTACGACCCCAGGAACATCAATATGAGAGAGTCTGTCGACAGTGCGGATTCACCTGAGTCGACACCTATCATAATCGCCTTTGACGATACGAGTTCCATGGGATACCTGGCTAAGGAGATAGCACAGAGCTCATTGAACAAGACCATCACCGAGATCTACGACAAGAATCCCGTTACCAACCCTCACGTCATGTGCGCGGCCTTCGGTAACTGCGGCGATCCCGCTCCCTTGCAG
This sequence comes from Oscillospiraceae bacterium, assembly GCA_900176545.1. GTDB lineage: Bacteria > Bacillota > Clostridia > Saccharofermentanales > Saccharofermentanaceae > Saccharofermentans. The sequence continues at coordinate 9,079 of FWXP01000012.1, read as the reverse complement.
GTGACCCAGTACGAGGCTGATATCAGGATCGTAGAGCAGCTTCTGGATCTCTGGCTGGTACTTCGCGGAAGAGGAGACAGCGGTGATCCTCTGGTATGGTATTTTGCAGCAAAGCATACCAAGATCGATTCCTTCGATAAGAGAGGAAAGAAAGGCTTTCTGTTCACCATCGGCGACGATGATATCAAGAGGACTCTTTCCTCCGAGCAGATAGCGACCGTATTCGGCGATATCGACGTGAACGATGCCCTGACGCCTAAGCAGGTGCTTACTATGGCACAGGAGAAGTACAACGTATTTCATATAATCACCAAGCCTTTGAGGGAGAGCGTGTGCAAGAGTTGGGAAACACTGCTCCCGAACAGTACCGCCCTGGTACGCGAGGAGAACGTGAAGGACCTTTATATGGTGATCATCTCCATAATGCAGCTGGTAAACGGAATGGACAGGAAGGATATAATCGCACAGTGGCCCGCCGAGGTAAGACATGATATCTCCGATGCCATCAAGGATGTGCGTGTCGGCTCTGAAGCTGAGCCCAAGTCATTCATCAAGAAGATCTTCGGTAAGTCATGAGCATAACGGCAGTCGTAGGCAAGAACTTCGGAGATGAGGGTAAGGGGCTGGCAACGGATTATCTTGCCATGCTCTCACAGAAAGCCGACCGCTCCTGCATAGTAGTTCGCCATAACGGCGGTGCCCAGGCGGGACATACCGTGGAGAGAAAAGATAAGCGTTTCGTCTTCAGAGAACTATCATCAGGATCGATGAGAGGCGCCGTTACATTTTGGGCGGAGACCTTCATGCCTGACCTCTATAAGCTCTCGGAGGAGAAAGAGCAGCTGATGGCATTGGGAGAAAAGATCCCTAAGATAATATCCGTGCCTGATTGCTCACTGACGTATATAGATGACGTCCTTATCAATATGTCACTGGAGACAAGACGCGGCGACAAGCGTCACGGCAGCTGCGGCATGGGAATAGACGAAGCTTCCAGAAGGTCTTCCGACCCTGAGTTCAAGATAACGCCGTACGATATCCTTTCGAGCGGCGCAGAAGCTTTCTTTAAGAAACTCTTATTCATTCGAAAGGAATATCTTCCCGCGAGGCTGGAGGTATTAAACCTGGACCCCTTCAGCATGATGGCATACGGCGAAATGCTGCGCGACAGGAATGTCCTCTACAAATACTCCGAGCAGATGTGCAGGAACTGCGAGCACATAAGGCTGCTCTCCGAAGACATACTGACGACTTACGACGACATCATATTTGAAGGCGCCCAGGGGCTTATGCTGGACGAGAAGAATATCAAGTACGCGCCTCATCTGACGTCTTCCAGGACCGGACTTACCAACCCCGACGCCATCTTAAGAAGGCTCGGGATCACTAAGAGAGCTACAGCGCTTTATGTCACCAGGACATATGTCACGCGCCACGGCGCAGGCGACCTTCCCTACGAGGATATCTTCCTTAAGGAAGGAAATTTCTTCATGGACGAGACCAATATAAAGAACGAGTGGCAGGGTTCCTTGAGATTCGCGCCTCACGGCAGCGAAGAGGAGTTCAACGAATATGTGAGACCCGATATCAAAGACACGTTATTCACTCCTGCGCTTTTCCTGACTCATGTGGATGAGACGGAAGGCAATGTGCTTACCGTTGGCGGCGATGTGCCTGTGGATGAATGGATCCGAAGGGTAGGGGAGGACGGCCTTTACAGACGCGTCTTCACTTCGTCGTCCAGGTACGCAGAAGATATAAAGGAATGTTATCAGGAGTAATGGACAAGGAAAGAACGGGACAACTGATAACTGAGCTTCGTAAGGAGAAAGGGCTCACCCAGAAGCAGCTGGCGGACGCGCTGAACGTCACCGACAAGGCTGTGTCCAAATGGGAGCGAGGCCTGAGCTTCCCTGATATCTCGATGCTCGAACCGATAGCGGAAGTCCTGGATATCTCGATAATGGAGATCCTGGCAGGTGAGAAGAAGTCCGAAGATGAGACCATCACTCGTGAAGAAGCCCAACAGATGATAAAGGAATCAGTCGAATTAAGTGACGAAGAGATCCGGCACAAGAAAGAACGAAGTCGATTGATAATAATCATCCTGGTGGTCATAACACTGCTCTTGATATCCCTGACGCTGAACGTCATAAGTCTAACGAAATAATAAGGAGAAGCCAAAGTGAATTTTACATTGATCTTTTACATCAGTCTGGCTCTCCTGGGAGCACTGCTGCTGATAAGTTCCAAGAGAAGGCCTTCGGAAGATAATGCCTTCTTCGACAGGATCCTGAGCAAGGAGATCAGGGGATTTCTTGCGATCTTCATAATTCTCCATCAGACAGTCATAACGATGATGAACTTCGGGATATCCACAACTCTCATGAAGGAGTTCTTCAATTACTACTACTACGGTATCCTGGCGGTGGCATTCTTCTTCTTCTGTTCGGGCTTCGGCCTTATAAAGAGATGGATGACCGATCAGGATTACACCAAGGGCTTCATGAAGCGAAGGATATTCACGGTCCTTGTCCCTTACTTTATCTGCAACTATATCTATCTGACGGAAGCCCTCCTGGGCAACATCAGATACGGCAATCACTTTACCTTCACGGAGGTCATCTGTGCTTTCTTCGGTCTCTACCTGGTCAATAATCAGATGTGGTTCGCAGTGGAGATCATGATCTTGTACGTCGCCTTCAGGCTCATATTCGGCAAGGTGAAGAAAGCCGGCCCCGGCATCATCCTTATGACCGCCGTTGTCCTTATCATGGTGACCATAGGATTACTGTCGGGCCATTCACAGTCCTTTACGATGTCGTACTGGTTCAAGGGCGAGTGGTGGTACAACACCATCCTTATGTTCCCTGTAGGAATGTTCTATGCCTATAAGGAAGACAGGATCAACAGGATCATCAGGAAAGCCTTTACGGCGATCATCCTCTGTTCCTCTGTGCTCTTTGTGCTTCTGGACTATATTCACAGGGGACTTGTCGAGAATACGATCTACTATAAAGGCGACGGTAATTCACTTCGTGAGATCCTCTACAGGCTGGAGGGACTTAGTGAAGAGACTTTGTTCGAGCTTATATTCATCATCCTTGTCATCACTATCGTGTCCAAGGTCAGGATCGGCAATCCCTTATTGAAGTTCATGGGCAAGATATCCCTGGAGACCATCATGCTCAACTTCTTCATGATCGAGAATCTTATCTTCATCTATAAGAGGTACGGCATCGCGGTCTACCTTCCGGCAGTCCTTATAAGCACCATCGTGGCCGCCGCAGTTGTATATCTCATCAAGAACCTGGTCCTTGAGAGACGCTCGGGGCTCTTCGACGGCGACGTCGGATAAGTGGGCTTGGCCCTTTAGATGTGCTGATTATCAGTGATTGGCGTGAGTTTTTGGGGACCGTCTCGCGAATGATCGGAATGTGCGTGTCTCCACCCATGTCTCCGATTTTGGGAAAGGGAGACACCACTGGAGAAAAAATCCGAGAAAAATAGAAATTATTCTCCACCTGCGTCTCCAAATTCAAAAAATGGAGACAGCACCGGAAACATGCCGCGATCGCCCCGCATTAGAAAGACAAAGAAAAGGCCGCGACCGTCAGATCGCGACCTTTTCTGTTTATAGGTTGTTATTATGAAGACTATGATCTCTCGGCTGCGACTTCAGAGGACTCGGCCGCAACTTGCGCCTTGTCTTCGCGTCCTGTTGCGATGATCGCTTTCTTTATGCTCACATAAGCTCCTGCGATGGCGGCAGTCGCGACGAAGATTGTAACGGCGCCGTAGTTGCCGAAGAACTTATTAAAGCTTGTCATCATGAAGAGCATCATTACTGCGATATGCATGATGTATATTGGAAGCGAACAATCCTTGCCGAACTTCTCAGCGAAGGTGCCGATGCCGAAGTTAGGGAATCTCAGGCACAGGAGAACGATAACATATGTCATGATCTCGCATCCTATGAAGGGTACGCCCGTTCCCTGCTCATAGTGGTTAAGCTCATAGATACCTGCCACTGTGCATGCGACAAAGAGCAGGGGAAGGATGATACCAAGATATTTAATGGAAAGGATCTTCTTCTCATACCTTCTTATGAGCATTCCTGTCATGGTGTAGCCGAGGCCTATGAAGAGTGCATTTCGAAGCTGATAGAACTCACCTGTTCCCATATGAGCCATAACTACATAAGCTGCGATGAGCGCAGGCGATATGAACATCACATGCTTTAATACCTTTAGCTTATTTAAGACGAGCATTATAAGGAGTGCATACAGAAGGCAGCCCAGGTACCACAGATGCTCTGAGAAGGGCGAGAAGTTATAAAGAAGGAAGTCCATGAGGGGCTTTTTCTCGAAGCATGCCTTGAAGGAAGCAAGTGAGCCTTCCATCTTCCATGACATAAGAGCGAACATTCCTGCATAGAATACGTTTGCCAGTACATAGAAGATGAACATCCTCTTGGTCTGCTTTATAAGACGCTTCATCATCTCGGCATTGTCCTCGCGGAAGAGGAAGTATCCGCATACTACAAGGAAGAAAGGAACCGCAGTCTTGCCGAATGTAACGAATACATCTCCCGCCTTACCCGTGAAGGGCAAGTGGATAGTTACTACAAGGAATGCCATGACGATCCTCATAACATCGATAGAGTGGATGCGGTCTGTTGAAGTAAGGGCAAGGTCACCTTTCTTCCTGCCTGTTATAAGTGCCACGAGATACTTATCCACGCCGCTTATTATCGTAGCGAAGCCGATAGCCATGAGGACAGTAAGGAGCATGTACATGGAAGCGCTCTTGACCCTGAATATGGTGCCGTCCTGAAGACCTTTGAGGAAGAGGTTATGGATAAGGTAGAGCTCTAGGGAGATGGAGCCTAAGAACTTCAGTACCGGGTTGCCGAACCTGACCTTCATCATGATAAGAAGGAGGAGTATTACGAAGCATAAGATCCAGGGAAGCTGTACCGACAGGCAGCGAAGCTTATCACCGATCGCCTTATCGCCGCCCGGTACCTCACTCCAGTAGGAGACAGTCTGAAGCATGAAGAAAGTCTTCTTGCCCAGGAACCATACGAGGAATCCGAAGATGGGGACAAGTGCCCAGTATGCCTTGCGTGCGATCTTACGAAATGCATCCGCATGCTTGGATACGATGATACCTACAACGAAGAGGAAGGAGGCGTTGTACCACCACTCACCCATGAACCAGTAGCGGCAGGAGAAGTCCTCGCCGTGTGCCAGCTGAAGGCTGAAGTACATCATGCCAAGAACGAAAGCGCTCATGAGAATGGTAGCGACCGTCCTGTTCTTTATAAGGCTGTAGAGGATAAGGAATACGATGTAGAGGATAGCGATCTCGACTATATACCACATATGGGTATTAAGTAAGTACCATCCTGAGAGTACATAGAAGAGCTCCTTGCCTTCGAACTTCGCACCGCCTATGCATTCTGCGATAACGAATACGAAGTTGCACATATAGAAGGGGATAAGTACCGTTACGAATCTCTTCTTAAGGAAGCCCTTGAGGTAATCCTTCTTTGTCTTAAGGCTCGTATAAAGGCCGTAGCCCGAGAAGAAGAAAAATACGCCTACGAAGAGTACGCCGCATTCCGAAAGGAACATCAGAGGACCTGATCTGTCCATTAGATCCTGCGTCATGTGGTGGAATATGATCGCCACTGCGGCAAAGCCCTGTATGCACTTGGATGTATCAAGAGCCAGGGGCTCCTCCTGCCAGTCAAGTTTCTTATTCACCTTAGTGCCGATAAGGAACATGAGAACCAGAGCTCCTGCCAGGATCCAGACAGGGAATTCAAATTCCGTAAAGCTCTTGAAGAAGGTCGTGGAAGGTTCCTTAACGGGAGCCGGATCTACTGATGCATCTGTGCTTACGATCTCGCCGGCTGAGGCATCGCCTACGACCATCTTGAAAGGCGGCAACTGAGGGCTTATCGTATCGCCTTTATACGAGAGTGAAGCGGCGATCTCTCCGGCTGCTGCGTCAAGATATGCAAGATCTTCTTCGCTGAAAGGATCACCCGTATGATTGGCATCAAGGAATACCAATTCGATCATGTACATCTTTCCCGAATCGGTAAAAAGGTAATACGTGCGTAAACTGATGTGTAAGGTATCATCTATCTGATACGTTATATGAAATAAAGTATTATCGCCCGCTTCTACTGTTCCGTAACCATAAAGTCCGTCAGCATATTCTTCCAGGTCAAATCCGGAAGGATTACCGCCGCACCACTCAGTTACTCCGTCACGGAAATCAGTAAGGAGAGTCTCCTCATCGATAGTAGCGGGAGCATCAAGTTCCTGGACCGTGATCATATATTGCTGACCGTTCGTATTTTCCTGAGGGAGGTAACCGCCCTGCAATTCAACACCGAAATTACGATATCGATCAACAACTTCATCATGATCGATGCTAACGTATTCAAACATCGGATCATCTTCGCTCATGGCATCCCACATGATAGAAAAATCCGAAGGTACATCCACAGTAAGACCTGTTAAGGTCGTATATGTCGTCATCTCAATGTCGGGAGCAGCTGCTCCATCCGCGGATACATAAGGCTCAGCGTCGATATTTACGGTAGCATCGTCAAATGCGATGTAACTCTCGATACAGTCCTTAGTATAATCAAGGAACTCCAGCTCTTCGTCAGTAAAAGGGTCCGACTCGGGTTCACTCATAAGGAATGCGGTAATAGTGTGCATCTTGCCCGATTCGGTTATCAGGTAGTACTGAGTGCACTTGAAAAAGCATTCATCTGTTACGATATCACCGGATACCTTATAAAGGGTCATTCCGCCCGCTTCTATCGTTCCGTATCTGATATCACCGTCGATATCCTCTTCAAGATCCAGAGTTCCGCCGGTCTCCATTCCGAGATTTGCTCCGTTATCGGCAAATATTCCCAGGAATGTATCATCATCAAGCGTATCAGGAGCTTCCACCTCTTCGCACATCACGAAGAGGAAATGATCAGTGTCTTCTTCGAACTGATAATTACCCTGAAGCTCTATTCCGCCTTCTTCATACATACTTACCGTAAATGAATGATCTATACCAATACCCTCATCAAAGACAGGATCATCTTCGCTCATGCCATACCAGATGGTATTATATTCGGACGGCAGTGTCAGCGACAGGCCGGTCGACAGCGTGAAAGTCGTAGTGTCACCTTCAGCAAGAACTGCAGATGAGAATGATACGACGACCATCAGCATAGCAAGTAACATGCTTAGGATTTTACGTGGTCTCATAAGGTACCTCCCCGTACATTTATCTACTCTAAACCTATCAGTAACCGCGCAAATAAACAATCGACCGTTGGTAGAATGCAGTGTTTTCAGGGGTTTTAGGGTGTTTGGTCATACTTGTATAATTTGTCCTGCCTTTATTTCATTTTTGTAGGGGATTTTGCTATTTATCTAATCAATTTGATATGTTAGCATATGCTTTGATAATCAAAGTATTATCAAAGCTGTATTTATACAGGAGACTAACTATTAAAAGTCAATAAGAAAAATGTAGCGTAAACGCTAGTTGCATTGAACCTTGATAATTGCATAACGAATCAAGCACCCACGAGGTGCTTGGGAAAACAAGTGGTATGGATCAGATGTGGTTTATGCTTGCGGAACGAACTCCTTGTTTGTTTTTACGAGATGGAACATAACCCTTGTTAACTTCTTGGCTGCATGCGATACGGCAACATTATACGGTTTGCCTTCTGCTCGTTTCTTAGCTAGATAGGATCTGAATGTTGGATCCCAATGACATACATACTTTGTTGCATTGAAGATAGCATAGCGAAGATATTTAGAACCGCGTTTAACCATCTTTGAATGCGTTGACGTCAGTTGTCCTGACTGGTATACAGACGGTTCCAATCCGGCGAATGCGAGGACTTGTTCCGCGCGTTCAAAATCTTGAAAGTTATTTGTCTCAGCAAGGATTACAGCAGCCATTCGATTGGCAATACCAGGAATGGAAGTGATTGGGCTATCAATTTCATCCATGAGATTATTAATCTGCTCCTCAACAGCCTCGATCTGTTGCTGGTAGATCTGAATAAGCTCGATGGTCTGCTGAAGTTCTAATTCCTTGACGACACTCTTGATGCCAATGGATGCTCTGGCAGCATCTCTTATCTCAATAGCTTTATCGCGACTATAGTGTCCCTTTGAAGCTGAAGATAGCAATGCTGTAAGGTGAGTAAGGTTACACTTAGCAATCTTATCTGCTGAGGGTAATTCAGAAAGCAGGGCATACACAGAAGCTACGTGCAATGCAGAAACAACAGTTTTCAGCTCAGGAAATAATATCTGACAGAGTCTGACGAGCGTTACCTTGTGACGGCTACAGTCAGAAACCAGGGCTGAACGATAACGAGTTAGTGATTTCAATTCCGCAAGATGGTAAGATTGTTGCGAGTAGGACTTGAGATCTTCAGTTCTCAGCATAGTCGCAATGGTATGCGCATCGACGTGATCCGTTTTCGTCTTTCTAAGGCTTAGACCTTTTCTGAAAAGATTAGTATGTAACGGATTGAACAACACGGGGGCGAAACCGATACTGTTCAAGAAAGCCAGAAGATTATCGCTGTAGTGACCGGTAGATTCCAGCCCTACTTTTATTTTCTTGGGATTTCTGGAACAAGATAGAAGAACTTTCTTAAGGGTCTTAAATCCGTCACGGTTGTTCTTGAAAGTAAAAACCTCAACGATACAATTACCGTCAGAATCAAGGACAACACAATCGTGTTTATCCATTGCCACATCAATTCCTGCGTAAAACATAGCAGAACCTCCAAATGAATATTTGACACTGCTTTCATCCACAGACTTGTTTGTTCCTACGTAACCTCGTGCTAAATGAAACGTCATGCGTTATCTAACTAATTACCGCTTAAACAAACGGCTGTGGTTATAGCCTCCTGTAAAACGTCAAAGCGTTAGGGATAGAATACTAATCCACAGCGTCTGTTAGAGATTATAAGACCTTGATGAGGGTCTATAAAAACTACAAATCTGATAATACGAGGGAT
>FWXP01000014.1 GCA_900176545.1 Oscillospiraceae bacterium | reverse complement strand
GTCAGGCCAATTACTTCCCCTCATTATAAGAAAAAAGTGCAACCGTCAGAGTTAATTACTCTCTAACAATTACACTTTTTATGGTACTAAAAAACTGCCGTTATTCTCTATCCAGCCTTGCATACATTTCTATACACATCCTGCCGTTGTGATAAGGACACTTCCATTCGTGGACTAGGGCCTGGTCAGGATTCTCCTGACCTTCATCATAGATATTCTCGATCCATTCACGATGCTTACCGTCAATTACATTTTTCTTGATGAAATCCCAGATATGTTCCGACGCCTTTAGGTAATTCTCGTCACCTGTTAAAGTATATGCATTGTAAAAGCCTGTTACAGCTTCGGCCTGAACCCACCAAACCTTCTTATGATCGACTGTACTGTTCTCACGTTCGTTATTCATGGCAAATGTATCTATATCGATCCCGTTTTCCAGAGCTTCTTCAGCAAGACCGATTATCAAAGGATTCATAGTCTTCTTTATCTTATCGTCATTCAGCACTTCACATGCTCTGCTAATAAGCCATGATGCTTCGATATCATGTCCGTATGACTCCAGATCGATCAATGATGAATAATCCTTATCGAAGAAGACTTTGCATATCTTACGTTCAGGATCATAAATATTGGCCTTAAAAAGGTAGAGTATCTGTTTTATCGAGGACTCTACGTTCGCAGAATACTCAGCACACAACAGTTCCGTGTAGGATTCGAGAAGATGCAGGAGCGTATTCATTGTTCTGTCGGCCATTACGCCGTTCTCGGAAAGCTTGTCATTGCCTGAAGGGGAGAAATCCTTTTCGAATGCTTCAAGATAGCCCCCGCCGTCCCTGCAATTTTTCTCAATAGTTTCGTAAATGGACTTAGCAAGATCCAGAGCCTCGATCCTGCCGCTGGCGCGATAATAAGCTGACAGCGCATATATGGCAAAGGACTGGCAGTACGTATGCTTCATATCCTCACATGGCGTGCCGTCATAATTTACCGACCAGTACATTCCGCCGAATTCCCGGTCGTAACAATGCTCCTTGATGAATTCATAGGCATGATCTGCCAGTAAGAGGATCTTCGGATCTTTGTTAAGAATGTAAGAAGATGCGAAAAACCACAGAATACGACTTTGAAGTATTACGCCCTTAGAACTTGTCTTATCGGGAATCCCATCAGCATCTGCATAACCGTAATAGCCTCTGCAGTCGTCATCTTTCATGCTTGCCCAGAACGAGATGAGATCATTGTATAAATGTTCACTGAATTCATTCTTATTCATAGTACAGTACCTCCAGGTGTGCCTTGATATCCGCACGGATCCTCAATCAAGTTATCTCACTCGGGACGTTCTCTAACTATTAGAAATGACTTATAATATAGTACAAATCTATTATGAATGGAGTTTGCCGTATGCAGCTGTTCGAATATATAGATATGCTTAACCAGCCTTATGACATATTCCAGACAGATTCAGTCAATTCACCGAAGCACTGGCATTACTACAGCGAGATAATCTATATCGATAAAGGATCGGTAAATGTAAAGTGCAATGACAGGGAATTCACTCTTAATGAAGGAGATCTGTGCTATTTCTATCCTCTGCAGCTCCATGAGATCACCTGCTCCGGTCACAACGAAGTCTGTCATTCAGTAATTAAATTCGATATCCATTCCATTAATATCCCTAAAGCCCACTTATCGAGAATGTTCGATTATTTTGTAAGAAGAACGAATGATAATGACTATTGCCTCATTGTGAGGAATACACTTTCTGTTAGTGAAGAGATCAAAAAGACTGTATCATCTATTATCGATGAATATCGAACCGAGAATGAGTTTCATCTTATGAGCGTACAGGCTCTGATCCAGAATCTTCTGATTCTCATCGCAAGAAACGTTAACAAGGTTATTTTACCTGTCGCAAAGAAACACAAGGATGAAGAATTCTCATTTTTCCATATACTCGAATACATCGACACTCACTCCAACGAACCTCTGGAAATAAACAAACTGGCTTCTATGTGCCACATGAGCTATTCTAATTTTGCCAAGCTGTTCCGGGAACAATACGGCCGTTCATGCAAAGAATATATAAACTACATCAGGCTTAACAAAGCACAGGAACTGCTGATCAACACTGAATACGATCTTAACTATATAGCTATGGAGACCGGCTTCTACGACTGCAGCCACTTCATCAGAACATATAAGAAATGGCGAGGGATCACACCGATCAGGGAGCGCAGGAAGATCCGGCAATAATAGATTCTTACAATTTTCTGCGCCATTCTTAACACATTTCCAGCTGAGGGTTATGGAATAATGTAAACATGATCAAGATGCTAATTAACAACAACTGGACAATGCGAAGAACAGATTCCGGCAGGAGACTCCCTGCGACAGTTCCGGGATCTGTTTACGGTGATCTTCTAAGCAACCGTGAGATTGAGGATCCGTTCTGGAAGGACAACGAGATTGAAGTTCTCAAGCTGATGGATTATGACTACGAATATGAGACGTTCTTTGATGCGGATGAGAGATTTTTATACAGTACACAGACAGTAATCAGGTTCGAAGGCCTTGATACCCTGGCGGATGTATATCTTAACGGTGAACATATCATTACCGCGAACAATATGCACAGAATATGGGAAAAAGATGTAAAGGATCTTCTTAAGGGTAAGGGAAATACATTAAAAGTTGTTTTCCACTCTCCTACAAAGTTTATCGCCAAGGCGTTCTCCGAGGCGCCTACTCTCGGTACCGAAGACTGTATGCAAGGCTTTGTTCATCTCCGAAAAGCTCACTATATGTTCGGCTGGGACTGGGGAGCTCACCTTCCGGACATGGGCATCATGAGAGATGTATCGCTTATCTCTTACAACTCAGTCAGACTTAATTCCGTTAACTTCATTCAGCATCATGGTAATGATATTACGTTGGAGATAATTCCCGAGTTCGATGTGTTAGACGGCAGCAAAGAACTGACTGTGGAATATGAAGTTACGGCTCCCGAAGGCACGGTTAGTACATACAGGGGTCAGGATAATATGATATCTATCTCCCCTGATAACCGCTGGTGGCCGAGAGGTTACGGCAAGCAGAATCTGTACACAGTCACGGTCAATATATATGATGGAGAATCAATGCTGGATTCAATGACCAGACGTGTCGGCATAAGAACGATCACCATGGACAGGACTCCTGATAAATGGGGTGAGAGATTCTGCGTATGTGTGAACGGGATTAATATTTTTGCCATGGGTGCTGACTATATTCCCGAGGATCACCTGCTCGGCAGAGTTACCCCCGAGACTACCCGTAAGCTGCTGGAGAAAGCAGTGTTCGCGAACTTCAATTCAATAAGAGTCTGGGGCGGCGGATATTATCCGGATGACTGGTTCTACGACTTATGCGATGAGATGGGGCTCATTATCTGGCAGGACTTTATGTTCGCCTGCGCGGTATATGATCTGACGCCTGAATTCGAGGCGAATATCAGAGCCGAGTTTAAGGACAACATCATTAGGCTAAGGCACCATGCATCACTCGGACTTATGTGCGGTAATAACGAGATGGAGCAGTTCGTTAAGGAGGGTGTATGGGTAACTAAACCCAGTGAGATCGAAGATTATACCAGGATGTATGAGCAGATCCTACCCTCGATGATGAAGGAACTGGCTCCGCAGGTATTCTACTGGCCGGCAAGTCCTTCTTCGGGCGGTGGATTTGATGAGCCGCAGGATGAGAACAGAGGCGACGTTCACTACTGGGACGTATGGCATGGCAACAAGCCTTTCTCCGAATATAGAAAATTTCATTTCAGGTATCTGTCGGAGTTCGGTTTCCAGTCATTTCCGTCGGTTAAGACCATTGAGACTATTACTGATGATGAACGCGATATGAATATCTTCTCCTATATCATGGAGAGGCATCAGCGCAACGGTTCAGCCAACGGTAAGATAATGAATTACATGCAGCAGACCTACAGATACCCGACGGATTTTGACACGCTGATCTACGCCTCTCAATTACTGCAGGCGGATGCAATACGTTACGGTGTCGAGCACTTCAGAAGAAACCGTAATGATGACAGATGTATGGGTGCGGTCTACTGGCAGTTTAACGATTGCTGGCCCGTCGCTTCATGGTCAAGTGTCGACTACGAAGGACGCCTTAAGGCACTTCATTATTATGCAAGACGTTTCTTTGCTCCAGTAATGATCTCATGCAAAGAAGAAGGAATGCTCGGTAGTTCACAGGAGCTGGTAAGACTGCCTTTCAGCTTTAATAAGTCCGTCAGATTCTGCGTTTCTAATGAGACATTAGAAGACAAGGCGGTTCAGATCAGCTGGCAGATCAGAGACAGCAAAGCGAGTGTTCTTAAGTCTTCGGAGATCGTGAGATCAGTCCCTAAGCAAACTTCGCTTTGGCTCGATAAAGAGGAACTGCCCGGGATCGATATCTATAACGAATATGTCAGTTATCAGGCATCGATCGGAGATGAGGTCATCTCAGAAGGAACCGTCATATTCTCTTTGCCGAAGTACTTCAGATTCATAGACCCGAATCTCAGGTACGAGGTAGACGGCAACATGATCACTATACATGCAGACAGTTATGCCGGCAGCGTTGAGATCAGAAACGATAACGATGATCTTATCCTTACCGATAATTTCTTTGACATGAACGCAGGAACAAAGACCGTCAAAGTATTAAGCGGCAAGATAACGGACTTAAGACTCAGAAGTGTATATGACATTAATTAAGGAGGTTTCGATGGACAGGAAATACATTATCGATACAGAAGAGAACAAGGCGTTTATGAATGAGCTTACGGAAGATCTTCTTAAGTTCGGTCATAGATTCCCGGCTCCCACAGGTTCTTCATATTACCTTGGTGACGACGGTACGCCCTGGACAGACAGACCACGCGAGACATGGATCACATGCCGTATGGCACATGTATATAGTATTGGTTACATCCTGGGTCACAAGGGATCAGAGGATCTGGTGGATCAGGCTCTTAAAGGCATAAGGGGCGAGCTTCACGACGATATCAACGGAGGCTGGTATCCGGGTATAACCGCTGATGGCAAGATCCTTACCGGCAAGCAGTGCTATATGCATGCTTTCGTAATCCTCGCGGCAAGTTCCGCTGTGCTGGCGGGAAGGCCCGGAGCATCCGAACTCCTTAAAGAGGCTATGGACATTTATGACAAAAGATTCTGGAACGATGAAGAAGGATTATCCTGCGATACCTGGAACACGGAATTTACCGTTTGTGATCCTTACCGGGGTCTTAATGCCAACATGCATACAGTTGAAGCTTTTCTCGCTGTAGCGGATGTTACGGGAAACGAAGTCTACAGAGAGCGTGCCGGCAGGATAATCGATCACGTGATCGCTTGGGCGGAGAACAACAACTGGAGGATTCCCGAACATTTTACAACTGACTGGCATGTTGACCTTGACTGCAACAAAGACAGGCCTGCAGATCAGTTTAAGCCTTACGGTGCGACTCCCGGACACGGCATAGAATGGGCAAGGCTGATAACTCAGTGGGCAGTATCAACTTACGAAGATAAGGCAGAAGCAAAGAATTATACAGATGCCGCTGCTGATCTGTTCAACCGGGCAGTTAATGACGCATGGAATGCGGACGGCTTTCCGGGGATCGTTTATACCACCGACTGGGATGGCAAGCCCGTGGTCCACGACAGAATGCACTGGACTTTGGCAGAAGCGATCAATACATCAGCGGTTCTCTTCAGAGCAACCGGTGAGACTAAATATGCTGATATGTATTCTGAGTTTTTAATGTACCTGGATGAGAAGGTATTAGATCACAAGAACGGTTCCTGGTTCCATCAGCTTGACCGCGAGAACAATGTCATCGGTACAGTATGGCCGGGTAAATCAGACATCTATCACGCACTGCAGGCTACGTTGATCCCTTACTGTGATATATCTGTCTCTGTTGCTCCCGCATGCCGTATAAAGAGAGGCTGATTATTAATATGGGTATAATCGTTCTTGGGACGAATGCATGTGGAACTGCTCAGACGGTTCACGAAGTGCTAAGATAGCTTGTAAAGTTATTCCAGTAGCTTGGTAAGTTCGGCTTTCTTATCAGCTATCGCCTTAAGATAAGTCGTATAGTCTACATCATTTCTGCTTCTGAGAAGTTCGGTCATCTCGTTTACGGGATCATAGACAGGGGTGAGTGACAGATTGCCGAGCACGCCTTTAAGGGAATGGGCTGCTTCGAAAGCTTTATCCAGATCCTTGGCATGGATAGCTTGTTCAAGTACTTCGAAATTCTTGTCGTCCAGAACTTTTCCAATCAGCTTGAAGTAGAAAGCTTCGTTACCCATGCAGCGTGCAAGTGCGTCGTCAGTATCTGCGCCGAAAGCTTTTAGTGAATCTATCGTAAGCATTGTTAACTCCTTAGAAGCTTCTCGAATTCATCTGCAGGGAGAGGCTTTGAGAAATAGTATCCCTGAATGATGGCACAGCCGAGCTTCTTAAGAGCCAGATACTGTTCTTCGGTCTCGACTCCTTCTGCGATGACGGGGACTCCGAGATATTCTGCGATATCGATTACGATGCTGATCATGCGGGTGTCGTTCTGCTTATCGAAAGCATTTCGAATAAACAACATATCCAGCTTAAGAGCATCGATAGGAAGCTCGGAGATCATGTTGAGAGACGAATAACCTGAACCGAAGTCGTCCATCTCAATGAAGAAGCCGTGGTCCCTGAGCTGTGAGACTCTGTTTACGATCTGGTTGGAATCGCTGACATATGCGGATTCTGTTATCTCGAGGTAGATGTCTTTGGGTGTTATGCCCGTATCTCCCGTGATCTTTTCAAATGTATCTACAAGTGCGGAATCGTACATCTCGGCACGGGAAAGATTGACTGATACGGGAACGGAAATACCCAGGCGTTCTTTCCAATCTGCGATCCTTTCTGCAGTTCGTCTCCATACATATTCATCCAGCTGAGCGATGAGACCGTTACCTTCAAAAAGAGGTATGAATTTGCCGGGTGAGATCATGCCCAGAGTAGGATGGAACCAGCGTACAAGAGCCTCTGCACTTGATAAGACGGGCTTATCGCCTCGGATATCGTACTTAGGCTGAAAGAATACCTGGAACTGTTTCTCTTCAAGTGCCTTGGGGAATTCTTCCAGCAGCTGCTCCGCAAAGAGCTCTTCCTTCAGAAGTGTCTCGTCAAAAGTGCTCGTAAAGACGGAATAGGCATTACTGATCTTGTCGGCTGCTATCTTCGCGCGGACAAAGCGTGACTGGATATCGAGATTCTTATCGCATGAAGCGTAGATACCTGCACGCATCTTAATACCGCAACCAGAGGAGATCTTCTCTAAGATCTTCGGATAGTCATCACGGTGATGACAGTAGCAAAGGAAAGTATCTTCACCCATTCTGCAAAGAACTCCGTCGGAAGAAGAGAAAACAGATGCAAGGCAGTCTGCAATGCTCTGCAAGATCTCAGCTACTTTAGCCGTTCCGAATCGTTCGTTTAAGATGTGGAAGTGATTTACATCGAAGCAGACAGCGTCCATCTCCGTAGAAGGATGGTACTTATCGAACTGTTCGACATAGCGGTAGAAATATTCGCAAGTATAAAGACCTGTCAGATCGTCTCTTTCCGTAGCACTTATCGTCTGCCTGTCTTCGGCAAGCTCTATGGAGCGTGAGATACGTGCCTTTATAACATCAGGCTGCGGGTAAGGCTTCGGGATAAAATCAGCGGCACCTTTGCGCAGACTTTCTACTTCGGACGCTTGGTCTGAAGTAAGGACTATTACCGGGATGTTCTTGGTGTCGGGATCTTCTTTTAATCTGTCGAGCAACTCAAGACCTGAGAGATTAGGCATCATGAGGTCAAGTAATATGAGCGAGAGTGTTTTGCGGTTCTTTCTTATCAGATCATAAGCGATCAGACCGTCTTCGGCTTTGAGGACATCGTACTTGTCGCACAGGATGTTCTCGAGCATCTCGCGGTTGACGAACTCGTCATCAGCTATCAGGATATGTCTCTTTCCGTCAAGAAAGACTTCTGTAGAGCGTTTCATCATTTCCCCCTTCCTCAGCCTTGGAGTTATCGGTGGAGAATACCATTATTTTATTATATGTCACAGAAAATTGACAAGTCGAGTTAACAGATGTTAACAGAAAATTGAGACTTTAGGCTAGGATCATCAAGTACAATCAACATATGAGGAAGATATTAATAATATTTGTTAATGTGCTCATCATAGCTGCGATCTTAGGATTCGTGGTTCTTTACTCAGGCTTTGAAAGCAGAGATTCATATCAAATACAGATCGAACACTTCCAGACTACAACCGTAACTATGGAGCAGGTGACTCAGAATTACCTGGAAGGAGAGCAGAGGATCTGCGATGTCTGGGCCCGCTATATCAACAATCAGAACATGACTATAGAAGAAGCGGTAGAGTATATCCGCTCATCTCATGTTCTTGCTCATACTTCGGCTCATCTTGTCTTCGCTGACTCGCTGACCGGTCTTTCTACACGTCCGATGCAGGGAACAGACGATGACTATGAAGTATCCTACAGCCGTGTGAATATTTTGAATAACATGAACCTGGACGAGGAGATAGGAACTTCCATTCAGATCACCCGTGCATATACCAATCCCATGAACGGTGAGCAATCGCTGGCTTTCTGTAACAGGATCTCATTGTACGATCCTGAGAACGGAACAAATAAAGATGCGATCCTGATGAGAGTGCTTCCTATCTCGGAGCTTGAGCAGAAATGGATCTTCCCTGAGACCGAGCTGGTGAATGCCGAACTTGCCATGATCGATGCTGACGGAGATTACATCATCAAGGGTCCGAGCTTTAAGAATTCCAACTTCTTCGAATTCTACAAGTCCTATAACGCAAAGGATCTCGAATCCACGAATCAGTTGTTCGAGACTGTTACTTCATCTACGGGCTCTGTCTCTATGTTTAATTCCCATGGCGAAGAGTGCATACTTGCATATACTCCTATCGATGCAACTTCCGGATGGACATTGTTAGGTTATGTACCCGCAAATGATCTCAATGTAGATAAAGAGAACAGACTCTTGTTCGGCGTAGTATCTGTTGGCTTGCTTATCCTGTTCCTCATCGACATGTTCTATATGCTTAACCTCAATAAGAGGCTTCAGATCACTGCACGAGAAGCTGATTCCGCCAATAAGGCAAAGACTGATTTCCTTTCTACAATGTCTCACGACATCAGAACTCCCATGAATGCGATCATCGGACTTACGGCTATTGCAGAGAAGAATCTCGGGGATAAAGAATCTACCAAGGAAAGCCTTCGTAAGATCAGTCTTGCGGGTAATCACCTCCTGACGCTCATAAACGATATCCTGGATATATCTAAGGTTGAAAGCGGTAAGCTGAACCTTAGTCCTCTTACGTTCTCGATAGTTGAAACGGTTGAGAATCTCGTTAATATCTCGCAACCTATGATCAAGGAAAAGAATCTGGAATTCAGTTTCCATATCAACAAAATGGAAAAAGAATATCTCTATGCGGATCAGCTCCGTCTGAACCAGATCTATATCAATATCCTCTCTAATGCCATCAAGTACACGGAGCCCGGCGGAAGTGTCCGTGTCGATATGAGCGAAGAAGACAGTCCCAAGTCAGGATGCGTAAGGCTCACATATGTGGTAGCAGATACAGGTATCGGCATGAGTCCTGAATTCGTCGAGAATATGTATCAGCCGTTCTTACGTCAGATAGACAGCCGTGTTAACAGCATTGAGGGAACAGGTCTTGGTCTCGCTATTACAAAGCAGATGGTCGAGCTGATGGGCGGTACGATCGAATGCCAAAGCGAGAAGGGTAAGGGAACAACATTCACTGTTGTATTGGATATACCTGTAGCCGATAGGCAACGTGATGAGATGAAGCTTGATCCCGTTAATGTCTTGATCGTTGACGACGATGATATCACGCTTAAGACGACGGCAGATACATTGGTATCTTTTGGAGCTTCTGCCGAGCAGGCAGGAAGCGGTAAGGAAGCTCTCGGTAAGATCGAACAGCATCATAAATCCGGAAAGGATTACGACATCATCATCGTTGACTGGAAGATGCCTGATATCGACGGCGTTGAGACTATCCGCAGGATACGTTCGGAGATAGATGCAAAGATACCGATCTTACTTATCTCGGCTTATGACAGATCGGATGTTGAGGAGAAAGCAAAAGAAGCAGGTGCTAACGGTATCGTCAACAAACCTCTTTTCCCTTCGACACTCTACGACACGATCAATGCTCTTATCGGAAAAGATCCGGGATCCATTGAACCTGAAGAGGATTATTCCGATCTTGAAGGCATGAAGATCCTTGTAGCTGAAGATAACGATATCAACTGGGAGATCGTTTCCGCCATGCTCTCGATGTTCGGTATCACTACAGAACGTGCGGAGAACGGACGAGTCTGTGTGGATATGGTGAGTGCAGCGGCGGAAGGCTGCTACGAGATGATCCTGATGGATGTACAGATGCCTGAGATGAACGGTCTTGATGCAACAAGGGAGATACGAAATATGTCTGAGCCCAAGGCTTCCATTCCCATCATTGCGGTTACGGCGGATGCATTCTCCGAGAATGTTACGGAATGTCTTAACGCAGGAATGAACGGACATATTTCCAAGCCTATCGATATGAAACTCGTCATTAAGGAGATACGAAGGATAAGAGAAGGAAGGAGATAATCATGAAAAAGTTGTTGTCTGTATTTTTATCCGTGCTGATGGTTGCAGAACTTGCCGCGTGCGGCAATACCAAACAGGATGTTACGACCGAGGAAGGTTTTGTACCTGCTCTGGATACTTCTACAAGCTGCCATATTAATTTCGCAGGCGGCTACGATAATTTCGAAGCGCTGGAAGCAGAGTTTGACCGATTCAACGAGTACTATCCCAATGTGGAGCTGACATACACAAAGATCGACGACTACAACAACATGATCGGTATGGTCTTAAACGGCAACGATGCTCCCGACATCTATGTTAATTACTCCTGGATGTACGGAAGAGACCAGTACAGTTCTTCCATAGAACATGCGGAGGATTTATCCGATCCCGCACTGGGACTTGATCTGGGCTGCATAAGAAGCAACATCATCCTGAATACGGACGACGGCTCCCTTCCTATGGTGCCTATCTTCTCCAATACTTACGGTATGCTCGTAAATAACGACCTTTTTGAGAAAGAAGGCCTTGAAGTGCCTACTACTTATACTGAGCTGGTAGAGGTATGTGAAGCATTTCGCGCAAAGGGATACGAATCTCCTCTGATGGGATTCACTCAGGAAGAGACGACGTCACTTTACACCGTGTCGATCTATCCTTATTACTGCGGTACAGTTGCAGATGATCCTGATGCTGTGGCAGCTCTTAATTCCTTAGATTCTTCTGCAGGTGAGTATCTTCGTCCTTCCCTAGAGAAGATAGTTGCATTCGTGAATGACTGCGGTATAGATACGGGTGTTTGCGGTGAGATCGAGAATAACTACGATGCCGTTATCCTCCGCTTCTTCGAAGGCGATGTTCCCATGATGACCGCTTCGGGAGATACGGTGTCCGGAACAGCAAAGCGTGAGAGCAGATCGGAGGCATTTGCCGTTAATCCTTTCTCCTATACTTTTGTACCTGTTCCCATGTCGGACGATGGTGCTACTTTCCTCGATATGTCGAACCTTCAGTTCTCCGTTAACAAAGACAGCGAGAACCTCGGTATGGCTAACGAGTTCATGCGCTTCCTGATCACATCGGAAGAACTCAGCAATATGGCTCAGCTTAAGGGTCTTATGTCACCCACCAAAGACCTGTCCTTCAACAGTATGTACGCGGCATTCGGAGAGGTTCCCGAATCACGTATCCTCTCCCTTGAAGAGATCGGTCTTACTGACGATGCTATCAATCAGATGAGACAGGCCGTATACGAAGTAGGAACAGGTTCCATGAGTATAGATGAGGCTGTAGCAGGGTACGGTTCTTTAGATCAATAACAGATCTTCGGGATATTTGTAATCTGAACGGATAAACAATAATATGTTTCGTATCCTTATATAGAAGGATCCGAAGCGTGAGTTAAGTAGGATAAGTGATCATATGAACAGGTTTTATACAAACTACACCGATGTAAGATTCATCGATAAGCTCAAAAAGAATCTGGATGATTGTCAGAGCTTCTGCTTTTCCGTCAGCTTTATCAAGAAGGCAGGATTAAAACTCATCATTCCCAATATTGATGCTGCTCTTGCCAGAGGAGCCAAGGGAAGACTTATTACCACAACTTATCAGAACTTCACGGATATAGATTCATTGGAGTATTTCTTCAGCCTTAAAACTAAGTATCCGGATCAGTTTGATTGTCATCTTGATAAGGATTGCTTTATCGATAAGTCAGGAAACAAAGTCGGATTCCATTCCAAGGGATATCTGTTCAAGTTTTATGATCACAATGAACTTCTTGTGGGTTCATCCAATATAACCGTATATGCACTCCTTAAGAATGTTGAGTGGGATGTGTCATTGATCGATGATGACATCTATTCTCAGGCAATGACTGAGTTTGACTATCTGTGGGATAAGACACATTCCTTGTCTCGTGATCTTATAGCTGAATACCGTACACGTCTGTTTTACGCTATTGAGAGATGGGATATGGATTATGATGTCGCGAATGCCGATACCAAACCCAACTATATGCAGAGGACGGCTCTTAAAGAACTGAACCGGATCCGCGCTATGGGTAATACTAAAGCATTAGTATGTGCTGCAGCCGGAAGCGGTAAGACATTCCTTGCGGCATTTGATGCCCGTAACTTTAATCCTGACAGACTTCTTTATATCGTTCAGGAAGGCTCAATACTGATGAAGTCATATGAGACCTTCAGTAAAGTATTCGGCGCAGATAAGACGTATGGAATCTACAACAAGGATTTCAAAGAGATCAATGCCGATTTCCTTTTCTCTACCAACATAACGATGGCTAATTCACTGGAGCTTTTCGACAGACGGCACTTTGATTACATCATTATTGATGAGTGTCACCACGCGACGGCAGAGACGTATAAAAAGATCATCGAATACTTTGAGCCGCAGTTCCTTCTGGGAATAACCGCTACACCGGAGCGAATGGACGGGGAAGATGTATTCGGGCTTTTCGATCAGAATATTCCGTATGAGCTTCGTCTTAGAGATGCTATCGTTAACGGCCTTGTCGTTCCGTTTAAGTACTACGGTATACGTGATGAGTTTATCGAATATGGAATAGCAGCTACCAAGGGACATAAGTTTGTAGAACAGTTCTCCGACGAGAAGCACTGTGATTTTATTTACAATATGATCGAGAAGCACAGACTTCCCGGAGGAAAGAAGCTTAAAGCATTGGCTTTCTGTCGAGATGTATCACATGCTATCCGTATGTCTCAAGCTATGGGAGAGTATTACAATACACGTTATCTGACAGGGAAGAATACGGTCGGAGAAAGAGTTCGTGCGTATAAGGAACTGCAGGATGATGACGACGATCTTGAGATCCTGTTTACTGTAGATATCTTGAACGAGGGTGTAGATATACCTGGCGTTAATATGGTCCTTTTCTTGAGACCTACTGATTCGCAGACGATCTTTATTCAGCAGCTCGGCAGAGGTCTTCGAAAGTATGAGAATAAAGACTTCGTAACGGTTCTTGATTTTATCGGTAATGACTATAAGAGGAGCGTTCAGATCGCTTTCGCACTCGGTGGATTATCCGAGAACTTTGTTGTAGAGAAGAAGCTGATCAGTGCTCTGGTAAAGGACGATTTCAGATCCATAGGCCTAATGGATTATGGTGTCGAGATACACATCGATGATCTGAGTAAGAAAGACATCATCTGCTTTATCGACGAGGTTAACTTCAATACTAAGAAGTACCTTGAACAGGACTATTTGAACTTCAAGAAATATATTGGATCTGAAGAGTATCCACGACACGTGGACTATCTTAATAATGACTACGCGCCGGATATTATGAAGTTCATGCAGTCAAGGATACATGGGGTTAAGAGCAAATCGTACTACAGCTTCTTGAAAGCAATAGATGAGAAGAACATTCCGTCGTTTGATGAGAGGCAGGAGGCATTTATAGATTATGTTTCCGATATGCTTCCGATCGTTCGTCCTGATGAATATCTCATTATAGAAAAGCTGCTTGATAACGTTGGTGAATGCAGGGTGGATGAACTTGAAGAATATGTCAAAAACAGTGTGGAACATTATTCTCCTGCCATGTTTAAACATGCCTTGAAATATATGCATAAGAAAGGCCATGTTCTCTGTTCTGATCGGATCGTAAGATTTAATGATATCAACATAACCGTCGAATTCGATGAATACCTGAGAGATCTCATTAACTACGGTATAGGAAGATATGATGTAGAGTTCTACGAAATCAACAATTCGACTGAGCGCTTGTTTAAACTTTGGGCCAAATTCAAGAAACGTCAGATCAAAGAGTTACTGCAAAAAGATCCGGACGATATTCAGCTTGGTACTAATGTATACGATGGTGTTGCATATGCATACGTTACTATTCATAAAGCAAGTAGCACCAAAGAGAATCTTAAGTATGTAGACGGATACATAGATTCAAGGACATTCCAGTGGGAAACAGTAGCTCATATAACCGATAAAGAATTATCTTCTCTGAAGAATTCAAGTGAAATGCATTTATTTGTCAGAAAGACTGATTCAGAAGATGGTATCCAATTGCCATTCACTTATATCGGATCCGGAAAAATGGAGTACATAGAAGGATCTAAAAAGCCCAATGGAGCACACCTGTTCAATATACGTTTGACAGAAGAAGCACCAGAAGATATCTATTATGATTTCAAGCTTCCGGGCTGATGATTTGCACCCATAAAAACTGCCATTTCTCAATGGCAGATGTCACGCAGGAACGACTTTCGGGCTGATTTATGGGTACAAACTGTGTACACATTTCTCGTTGGTTTGCCTTTAATGCTTTTTTTCAGTGGTTTTGAGAATAATGACAGTTGCTGAGGCAACATAATGTAAGTTTGAGTGTCGTCATAGGGCAAGATTGATTATTCTTGAACTAAACAAACTATTGGGAATATCATGGAACTTGCTATCTTGATTGTTAAATCGTAAGAGCATGTTATTGGTGCTTTTACGGGGATTCGAGCAGGAAATTAAGATATTTGAATGGGGATTTGCGCAGAAAATTGATTTACTCGAACGGGGATTTGAGCTATACTCCATTTGAAAGGTGGCTGTTTTCTATGAAAA
>FWXP01000016.1:5000-9372 GCA_900176545.1 Oscillospiraceae bacterium | reverse complement strand
CCCTTTTAGCTTGGGAACGTGAAGTGTTACATCTCCGGAAGTAGTGCTGAAATTCCTGTCGTAATGACCGGATCTATAGCCTTGACGGCCATCGGTGCGTTCGTATTTTTCTGCGTTTATAAGTTCATCTGCTTCGTGATCCAATAGTGCATTCAGGGTCTCTTCTACGCTGTCTCTTACGAGGTCCTTCAGGTTGTTCTTTATGAGATCCTCGTTAAGCTGTATAATCTTCTCAGACATGGTATATTGCCTCCAGTAAATAGTTTGTTTAGCGATTAACATTTTACCGATGGCTTTATGCCTTGTCTATTTTTATGCCTCCTTTCAGTTTTTGCGAAACTTATTGTACGTTATCTCTTTATGTGCCTGAGATAAGCGGATAGACGGTCGGAAATACCAGCAGGAATACTGTGAGCAGCGCCGAGATGACCATTATGGTAACTGTAGCGCCTTTGCCCCAGGAAGCCTTCTGCGGATCCTTGGGATCGTACCAGACAGTCACCTTGCGCGTCATGGCACTTACAGCTCCGATGGTTCCGAACTTCCTGTATTTTGTACCGTCCACTTCATAGGCGATATGACCTTTATAATATGTGCCGCGGTCACTGTCGATGTCCTTCCTGCCAAGATCGGTCGATGCATCGTGCCTGTAGGCATCCGTTACTTTCCCTCTTGCCTTTCCGGTCATCTTATAACAACCGCCGACAAGATAGATAATGAGCAGCGTAAGAAATGTCATCCCCGGAAATGAAGCTGCTATATAAAACAGTATCGACAGATCACCCATATCATATCCTCCTTTATCCTCTTGTATTATATAACAAAACGGGACCCGCATAATACGCGAGGTCCCGTCTATAAGTTCTGATATTATATCTTCGGTCAGCCGTTGAATCTCTTCTGCTGGCTTGCGATGAGCTCCGTGTCTTCGAAGTAATTGATGCGCATTGCAGCCTTAACTTCCTTCAAGGTCTGTGCTGCTTCCGCTCTTGCTACTTCGGTACCCTTCTTGAGGATCTCGTATACAGCGGGTATATCCTTCTGATACTCTGCTCTTCTTGCCCTGATGGGAGAGAGCTCTTCCTCGAGTACGTTTATCAAGAGCTTCTTTACCTTTACGTCGCCCAGACCGCCTCTCTGGTAGTGCTCCTTCATCTCGTCAAGGTTCTTGTAGTCGGGAGCATACTTAGCGAAATGCTCATCCTTAGCGAAAGCATCAAGATACGTAAATACCGTGTTGCCTTCAAGTGAGCCGGGATCTTCAACTCTCAAGTGGTTGGGATCCGTAAACATGCTCATGACCTTCTTCTTAACATCCTCGGGAGTATCAGAAAGGTAGATGCAGTTACCAAGGGACTTACTCATCTTAGCCTTACCGTCTGTTCCGGGAAGACGTGAGCATACTGCATTATTGGGAAGGAGAGCATTGGGCTCGACAAGTACTTCGCCGTATGTTGAATTGAACTTACGAACGATCTCTCTTGCCTGCTCGATCATGGGAAGCTGATCCTCACCTACGGGAACAGTCGTAGCCTTGAAAGCAGTGATGTCGGACGTCTGGCTTATGGGATAAGTCAGGAAGCCGACGGGAATGCTCGTCTCAAAGTTACGAAGCTGTATCTCAGTCTTAACGGTAGGGTTCCTCTCGAGCCTTGATAATGTGACAAGGTTCATATAGTAGAAGGAGAGTTCTGTGAGCTCTGCCACCTCCGACTGAATGAAGATGTTGGACTTTGAAGGATCAAGACCTGCAGAGAGGTAATCAAGAGCTACCTCGATGATGTTATCCCTGATCTTGTCCGGGTTATCAAAGTTATCGGTCAATGCCTGAGCATCGGCGATCATGATGAATATCTTATCAAACTCTCCGGAATTCTGAAGCTCCACTCTTCTTCTCAAGGAGCCTACATAATGTCCCAGGTGAAGTCTTCCTGTAGGACGGTCTCCGGTAAGTATAATCTTTCCCATTTACAATGTGCCTCCGTTAACAAACAACTTTGTCTATTATATCAGACCTTAGCTACAACTGCGTAGAAGATCAGGTCTTCGTTGCCTGTATTTATAAGGCTGTGTGCTCTGCCTTTCGAGCAGAGGTGTGCTTCTCCGGGATTAGCGGGGCACTCTCCGTCGTCGTTCTTCACTGTGCCGTGTCCGGAGATGATAAAGATGACTTCCTCGTCCTCCTCGTGTGTGTGGTAACCGATGGAAGCTCCGGGCACGAGACGACCCTTCATTATCTTGTTGGTATCGTCAGTAAACATCTTTACGTTATATGCGATCTCGCCTCCCTTGAAGTTGGGGATGCACTTTTCTTCCATATTATTAAGATCTATGAGCATTGCTTCTTTCTCCTTGCTGCAAAATATAAACGATTATACCATCCGCCTTACTTAATGTCGAAAGCATGTGTATAGGCTTTGTTGCCCTTTTTATCCGTAACCGAGAAGTATATATAGGAAGCATCTTCCGGGAGCTTAAACTTGCCTTCCGTAATAGTTCCGCCCTTCTTATCATAAGAGGTCTTCGCGTACTTGGGAGTCATATGCATCCTTATGTACTTTGCTTCGGAAGTCTTTACCGTGACCTCATTTCCGCTTATTCCGATAGAGTGTATGGAAGGACCCGTACTTGCATAGAAGTCGCCTTTCTCCATAGCCTTTATAATACTCTTATAATCCAGCTTATCCGCGCTCACCATAGTCCACGCTCCGAAGGAATCGCTCAAGGGATCTTCCAGGGGTCTCTTGTTATGGTTATCGTCAGAGCCGTGACAGAACATCTTCTCACCGCTTCGAAGGAGCGCATCGTATACAGGCATATTCTCCGCATAACCGCTGGTCTTCATGGAGGACGTGTTGAAGATCTCCATGCTCCAGAAACCGTGAAGCTTCTTCAGGTCCTTGGTGTCCTGCATAGACCAGCACGGGTGATTAATACTTACAAGGTAACCGTTCTTCGAAGCTACCTCTATAAACTTCTGTATATAAAGACAAGTGAACTTCCTGCTGCCTATATTTCCGAAATGCTTTGCCAGCAAGGCTTTAGGCAGAGGCATATATTTGCAGTACAAGGGGTCATATGCAACTATACCTTCATTGTCCTTATCCTTTGCGATCAGGTTTATATGTATCTCAGGCTTAAAGCGATCGAACCTGCAGATCCTGGAAGGACGTATATAGGCTTCGTAGCCTGTAAGCATAAGGAAATCGTCCGTAGTCAGATCATTATGGCTCTTGGGATATTCATGGTCTGTTATCGCCAGTATGGAATAGCCCTTATCCTTATATGCATCCTTAAGTTCCTCGGGTGTCAGCTTGCCGTCAGACAATACTGAGTGGGAGTGAAGGTTAGCCTTGTACTGCTCCTTCTTGGGATCGATGAGCCACCTTACAGCTGCCATCAGATCTCATCCAGCTGCCTGAAGCGGTAATATGCTCCTCCGGGCTCCATACCGCCTCTTCCCTCGGCTATCTCGGACATAGTGACCAGCTGATAACCCTGGGCTGTAAGCTCCGGTATTACGGTGAGCATCGCTTCCGCGGTCGATTCGTATATATCATGCATCAAGACGATATCTCCGTCCTGAACCGTATTCATTATGTTATCGATGGTAGACTGGGTATCCCTTGTCTCCCAATCCTGTGTATCAACATTCCAAAGCACAAGTGGAGCCTGTGCCACCAACCTTACGTTATCGTTGAAAGCACCATAGGGCGGTCTTATGACCGTCGCATTATGACCTGTTGCCATGTAGATATACTTGTCTACCCTTCGAAGCTGTTGGAAGATCCCTACTGTATCAAGGGTCGTAAGGTTCGCGTGACCTGCCGTATGGTTGCCGATCTCGCATCCGATATAATCAGCTCTCGCGATCTGATCCATATAATCGACGGCGTTATAACCGACGACAAAGAAAGTAGCATGCTGACCGTATTCCTCAAGACAATCAAGGATCATATCAGTGTACTGGGAAGGTCCGTCATCAAATGTCAGTGCGATCATGGGTGCTTCGGGATCAGTAAAATTACCGTCGCCGTATTCACCGGGATCGATGCCGTAATCGACACAAAGCTGCTGGAAACCGTGAGTGCTTACATACCATTCGAATACATCTTCCCTGGTAAGGTTCTCGAGCTCGCCGAAGAAGATGAACGTAGGAAGTCCCATAAGAGAAGACAGATCATTATTGGCAGCATTCTTCATGGACTCTATAAAAGTCTCGTCATCCCTGTTGGCATTAAAGCCTTCTGTACTGAATACGATCCTGTGAGCCGCTTCGATACCCGTTATCGAGCCGTCTTCCAAGGCAGCCTTGATATTTGTTACCTTAGCTGTGTCGGGAACTTCACCTGCTATAGCAGTAAATATCTCG
>FWXP01000020.1 GCA_900176545.1 Oscillospiraceae bacterium | reverse complement strand
AAGATATTTGAATGGGGATTTGCGCAGAAAATTGATTTACTCGAACGGGGATTTGAGCTATACTCCATTTGAAAGGTGGCTGTTTTCTATGAAAAAGAGTATTTTTAAAAGAAAAATATATGATGAAATCCTTGAATGGAAAAAGAATAAAAGTGACAAGTATGCACTTATGATAAAAGGTGCCAGACGTATCGGAAAGTCTACTATAGCCGAAGAATTCGCAAAAAGAGAGTTCAAGTCTTATATACTGATTGATTTCGCTCATACCAGCAAAGCAATCAAAGACTTATTTGATGATACCTATGATTTGGACTTTTTCTTTTTGCAGCTGCAACAGTTAACAGGAACCAGATTATATGATAAAGAGTCTGTAATCATATTTGACGAAGTTCAACTGCTTCCCAAGGCCAGGCAAGCTATTAAGTATCTTGTGGCTGACGGCAGATATAAATACATTGAAACGGGTTCACTAATTTCTATAAAAAAGAATACAAAAGACATCTTGATACCTAGTGAAGAACATAAGATCTCTATGTATCCAATGGACTTTGAGGAGTTTTTGTGGGCAATCGGAGATGAGATTACTGCTGAAACCATAAAAACGTTATTGACCAAAAGAAAGCCTGCCGGAAACGCATTGCATAGAAATCTTATGCGTGTTTTCAGATTATATATGCTTATCGGCGGAATGCCACAGGCAATCGAAACATATCTTGAACAGAATAATCTTCAAGCAGTAGATGAAACCAAAAGAGAAATAATAGATCTTTACGAAGAAGATTTTACAAAGATCGACAGTTCGGGTCTGGCCGGTGATATATATGAGGCGATTCCTTCGAATCTTACAGGCAATGCATCCCGGTATGTATTGTCAAGTGCAAGAGAAGGAACACGCTCTGAACAGGTGCGTGAATTGTTACCTGATATGTTGAGCTCTTACACGGTAAATATTGCATATCACGCTAATAATCCAACCGTTGGAATGGCGCTGGAAAAGGACGAGGGACGATATAAGCTGTTTACTTCTGATGTCGGTTTGTTTGTAACGCTGGCTTTCAAGGATAAGCAATATACAGAGAATGTGATCTACAATAAGCTCCTTTCAGATAAGCTGGATGTAAATCTTGGCTATGTATATGAAAATGCTGTTGCCCAGATGCTTGTAGTCAAGGGAAACAATCTTTTTTACTATACGATGGAAAGCGAGACGTCAAATCATTTATACGAAATTGATTTTCTCACATCAAAAGGAAGCAAGATATGTCCCATAGAGGTAAAGTCCGGAAACTACAGAGGACACAAGTCAATGGATGTATTTTGTGCAAAATTCAG
>FWXP01000019.1 GCA_900176545.1 Oscillospiraceae bacterium | reverse complement strand
GATAACGTACAATAAGTTTCGCAAAAACTGAAAGGAGGCATAAAAATAGACAAGGCATAAAGCCATCGGTAAAATGTTAATCGCTAAACAAACTATTTACTGGAGGCAATATACCATGTCTGAGAAGATTATACAGCTTAACGAGGATCTCATAAAGAACAACCTGAAGGACCTCGTAAGAGACAGCGTAGAAGAGACCCTGAATGCACTATTGGATCACGAAGCAGATGAACTTATAAACGCAGAAAAATACGAACGCACCGATGGCCGTCAAGGCTATAGATCCGGTCATTACGACAGGAATTTCAGCACTACTTCCGGAGATGTAACACTTCACGTTCCCAAGCTAAAAGGGATAAAGTTCGAGACAGCGATAATCGAACGTTACCGTAGAAGAGAATGCTCTGTCGAGGAAGCTCTAATCGAGATGTACCTTGCGGGTGTATCAGTCCGAAGAGTTGAAGACATAACCGAAGCTCTTTGGGGCACCAAGGTATCTCCCGGCACAATCAGTAACCTGAATAAGAAAGCTTACGAGAATATCGAGCAATGGCGTTCGAGACCGTTAACAGGAGAGTATCCATATGTCTTTGTTGATGGAGTGTATCTCAAGCGCAGCTGGGGTGGTGAGATCTGTAACGTATCTGTTTTAGTAGCTATCGGAGTAAACAAGGACGGATATAGAGAGATAATCGGTGCCTGTGAAGGCATGAAAGAAGATAAGGAAAGCTGGAAGAACTTCTTTGTATGGCTCAAAGAACGTGGTCTTAGCGGAGTTAAGCTGATAATCGGAGATAAGTGTTTAGGCATGCTCGAGACGATACCTGAAACATTCCCGGATGCCAAGTACCAACGATGTACCGTTCACTTCTACAGGAATGTATTTACAACAGTTCCGAGAGGCAAGGTCAGAGAAGTCAGTCTCATGCTTAAAGCAATACATGCTCAGGAGAATAAGGAAGCTGCACGCCAGAAAGCCAAAGCTGTAGCACAAAACTTAAGAGACATGAAGCTGCAGGCAGCGGCCAAGAAGATTGAAGAAGGCATAGATGAAACATTGACCTACATGGACTTCCCGACACAGCACTGGACCAGGATCAGAACGAACAATACTATGGAACGAGTCAATCGAGAGATAAAACGAAGAACGAGAGCGATAGGAGCATTTCCTGACGGACAGTCAGCATTAATGCTTGTATGTGCCAGACTGAGACATGTAGCATCCTCCAGTTGGGGAATGAAGAAATATCTTAATATGGCACATCTGAACTATCTGGAATATACAACACTTGATGAGATAGCTAACTGACATTTAACCGATGGCTGGCCGAGCATTTTGCGAAAGATTATTGACACAATC